>CAWGGJ010000001.1:0-10933 GCA_963822175.1 uncultured Chloroflexia bacterium
TTGAACTCACCCCTGATCCCGTCGTCAACGTAGCCCACTTCGCTCCCTTCGCCAACACCCCGATCGGCACTTCGGTGACCGTGCGTGTGGATGGCGCAGATGCCCTGACTGACTTCCAGTTCAGCGATATCGCAGCTGGCGTCTCTCTCCCTGAAGGCGAGCACCTGATCGAGATCATCCCCACCGGAGCCATGGATCCTGCCATCACCGGCACCGTTACCCTCGAACCCGGCATGCAGTACACCCTGGCTGCCATCGGCGGAGCCAACAGCTGGGGCCTTGAGCTCTTCCCCCTGGTCGATGACATCACCCCCGACCCCCTCAATGCCAAAGTACGCATCGTCCACCTGGCACCCTTCGCCTCAGCCCTGGATGACACCAAGGTCGATGTCTGCACCGATGACGGCGCAGCAGTCCTTACCAATGTACCTTACAAAGGTCTCACCGACCCATACCTGTCCCTGCCCGCTGGTGATTATGACCTGCTCATTGCAGTGGCTGGAACAAGCTGCGGCACCGTCGCCCTCGACCTGCCCTCCTTGCGCCTGGCAGCTGGTGACATCGTGGATGTCTTCGCCATCGGCGGCGCCAATGACTGGGACCTGCAAGTCACCAGCATCACTGGTTTTGAACTCACCCCTGATCCCGTCGTCAACGTCGCCCACTTCGCTCCCTTCGCCAACACCCCGATCGGCACTTCGGTGACCGTGCGTGTGGATGGCGCAGATGCCCTGACTGACTTCCAGTTCAGCGATATCGCGGCTGGCGTCTCTCTCCCTGAAGGCGAGCACCTGATCGAGATCATCCCCACCGGAGCCATGGATCCTGCCATCACCGGCACCGTTACCCTCGAACCCGGCATGCAGTACACCCTGGCTGCCATCGGCGGCGCCAACAGCTGGGGCCTTGAGCTCTTCCCCCTGGTCGATGACATCACCCCCGATCCCCTCAATGCCAAAGTACGCATCGTCCACCTGGCACCCTTCGCCTCAGCCCTGGATGACACCAAGGTCGATGTCTGCACCGATGACGGCACAGCAGTCCTTACCAATGTACCTTACAAAGGTCTCACCGACCCATACCTGTCCCTGCCCGCTGGTGATTATGACCTGCTCATTGCAGTGGCTGGAACAAGCTGCGGCACCGTCGCCCTCGACCTGCCCTCCTTGCGCCTGGTAGCTGGTGACATCGTGGATGTCTTCGCCATCGGCGGCGCCAATGACTGGGACCTCCAGGTCACCAGTATCACCGGCTTCAAACTGACCTACACCCGAGTATTCCTACCCTACATCGCCAGATAATTTACTTCAATATATAACCCAAACTCCCCCGTTCGCATCGATTGCTGAAAATGGGGGAGTTTTGTTTTAATGATCAGTCTTCATTAATAACATAACCAAGCAAGTTAAGGATGGTTTTTCTTTAGAAATGTCTAATCATCTCATCTTGATAGTTGATTAATTTTCAACCGTTTCCGTTAGCTAATTGAGCCAAAGCGCTAGGGACTATTAACAAGTCAGAGCTGCTCAGCAGGTTCATATCCTTATTTCAGCGGGAGGAAGCTCACCAGGACCGTCATCCCCCATCTTAGCCCGGGAATGGCATCTTCCAATTTTACGCGGGTAACATAAGTGATATCCCCACGGACCTCCTGAAAGGTATCCCGTATCGCTGTCACTGTTCCAGTCATCCTCTCATCCGGCAGTGCATCTGCTGCCACCTCCACTGTCTGACCCACCTCGATATTAACTACATCGATCTCAGTCAGGTCGTTCGTTTCCACATACCATTCAGACAAATCTGCCCACGTAGCAACGGGTTGTCCCAGTGTGACCAGCTCACCCACATTCAGATTCAATTCGACTAGCGTCCCATTTGCTGGCGCTCGTAAATCATACTGCTCGAGCATTGCCTGGGCAGCCGCCAGATTAGTTTCTGCAGCAGAAATCCTCGCATTTGCCACATCCAGCTTTCCTACATCCGGTCCCTGTGATACATCTGAATAATGTTCTTCAGCCAATTCACGCTGAGTTTTTGCAGCCTTCAATGAGTCCTGTGCTTGCTGCAAAATAAATGTGTAACCTTCGCCTTGCAAATCATCCAGCTGTTTCACAGCTTCATCATATGCACGCTGGGCTTCGGTCAGCTGTACCTGGTAAAATGCGCGAGTCGTATTGTCCTCTGGTTCGTCATCATATTCATCATAATTATCAATGGCACTTTCCAACTGATTCTCAGCAAGTACCAGCTGGGCTTTCGCACCGGCAATTTCATTCTGAAGGTGATCACCGGTGATCGAATCCAGGTAGCGCTGTGCATCACTCTCAGCCTGGCGAGCTGCCTGGAGGTCAAGAAAAGCCTGGTTTTCGACTATTTCCTGGGTATCATAAAGGTCCTGCAAGACATGCTGGGTTGACAGCAATTCCAATTCAGCGGTTTTTAGGGATGCTTCTGCTGGTTGCCTACCTCCCAGACGGGCAATTACCTGACCTGCTGATACCAGTTCACCTTCCTGCATCAACACTTCAACCACCTCACCAGTAGCAGCAAAGGAGAGGGTGGCAGAAGCCTTGGGTACCAAATGTCCTTCGATGATCATTTCACCATTGTCCATTGACGAATCAGGCTCGTTCACCTGGTTGCCTGGTAATACAACTTCGGGTGTATTCGTCTGGCAGCCTGCCAGAATGAACAGGCTGATCAATAAAGCACTTGAAATTTGGATGATCGTGAATTTCATAAAAGCTCCTACTCGTAATGGATTGCGTCCAATATATGCATCCGGGATGCCCGCCTGGCTGGAAATATAGCGGCCAGCTGTGAAACCACCAGCGCAATCAATAAGCCAGCGATGACAGCCCCTACAGGCATGACAAAGTTGATCTTATAGCCCGACATGGCAGTCATCGACCATAGGAAGATACGCGTCAGCAAGATGCCGAAACCCAAGCCAAGCACTCCACCAATTAAGCCCATCAAGAGAGACTCTGCCAGCACCATTACCAACGTCTGACCACGTGTCAGGCCGATGCTGCGCAGCATACCGATCTCCTGCGCTCTTTCCACGACATTCATCGTTAGGGTATTGACTACTCCCAGGGCTCCGACAAGTAAGGCGATGATTGCCATCACGTCAAACATGCTGTAGGCCTGGTTAAGCAGCGTCAGCACCTGATTGATCAGGGATTGGTTCGATGAAATGGAGAGGTGCTGTCGATCGGCATAGGTTTCTTGAATACGTTGCTGGACTTCAGTCGCCCCATATCCATCCGCAAGCTTCACCAGGTAAGCTCCAGCCTCGGAGGTTTTAAAATAACGGCGCATATCCTGCCAATTTCCCTGGATTGCCAGACCCTGGTTGTAGAAATTTAACACCACCGCTGCGATTGTGAAATCATGCTCACCATTACGCGTTTGCAAGCGCAGGGTATCTCCTGCATTTAATCCATATTTCTCTGCCAGAACGCTGGAAATAAAAAGTGCATTTCCCTCACTCAGTTTTTTATATGCTGCCTCGCCATCGGCTTTACTATCGCTGAAAACAAAAGAGGTGACTTGGTTGTACGTATCTGTATCAACTCCCATGAAGACCAGGTCTTCGCTCTTCCCATCTGGAGTCTGCCAGGTTACCTCCAGAGTGCGTAGTGGAGTTACTGCTTCAACCCCAGGTATAGCTTCCAGCCGGCGCATCACCTGGCTGCGCATGGGTGAAGAGGATGTGACCAGAAGATCACCTCCCACATAAGCATTGATCCATGTTTCCAGGTCGCCCCGGAAGGAATCGGTCATCCCGCGTGTGATGATGATCATTGAAACACCGATCATTAATGCTGCCACGGTCAGTGTGGTGCGTAATTTTGATCGTTGAATGTTCCTGCTGCCCAATTGTCCAGCCGCCCCATATAACCAGTGAACGACTGGGCGTGTAATGCGTTGCCAGATACCCACGCTACCTGGGATGAGCAGCGTCCCACCAAAGAATAGGAAAACCACGGTGAGGCTGCCCAGCCTAAACTGAACATCGTAAGGGAATGGATTGGCAACCAGGATGATAAACGAGATCATCAGGAATAGGACGCCTAATTTCCATCCCTGGCGGAGTAACCAACCTTCCTTTTGAATCCCGCGCACCCGTAGGGCTTCAAGAGGAGAGATGCGCCCTGCCTGCCAGGCCGGGATGAGAGCTGCTACCACTGTTATTACCACACCAATCAACAGGCTGGAGATGATGACCTCAGCGCTGATTTTTAATTGGACCGATTCCAGATCCAACAAATAAGCAAGCAGGTACGTGGCACCCTGGGCAAGCCCGATTCCCAATATGGCACCGACAAAAGAACCCAACAATCCCAGAATTGCGGCTTCTACCAGCACCTGAATTGTCACCTGTTGATGGGTAAGACCCAATGTGCGCAACAAGCCAAATTCACGTGTGCGCTCAACCACCGTCATGGAAAATGTGTTATAGATCAGATACCCCCCCACGAAGAGTGCCATACCACCCATAAAATTCAATCCAATGGAAAAACCGCTTAACATCTGGTTCACCCGGTTGCCCCCTGAAGCGGTGGAGGTGACAGCGTAATCATCCCCCAGCTGTGATTGAAGCTGGGCTTTTACGGCAGCCAGTTGATCAGCTGAAACAAATTCCGGCTTAAGGACAATATCGACCTGATCTAGTTCCCCGGTGCGGTGAAAAAGCTCTTGGGCGGTTCTCAATGGGATCACACCAAACACGCCATTGTTATTTTGCCCCGCCCCCTTTTTAGCAATCAACCCCTCGATTGTGAATTCTTTGGGACCATCCTCAGTTAATACATCAACAGTCCCGCCAACTTCCAGATCATTCTCACTTGCATAATTCTCAACCAGCACGATCTCCCGGCCGTTTTCATCTTGAGAGAGGAACTCCCCCTGGGTTATTGTGTAGTTTCTTACTTCTGGATCTTTTTGTGGGTCGATCCCATAAATTGAGAAGCCACCCATATCAAATCCCAATAGGCTTAGAGGCATGGCTGATTTCAGGCACACCAACTGCCAGGGCTGTTTGGAATTGCAGGCTTGGAACAGCTGTTTGGATGGCCTCGTTTTCCATGATCCGGCGCAAGATGCGTTCCGGTAAACCATCTCCATCCGTCCCGGTGTAAGTCATGATCAGGTCTGTTTTCCCAGCAGTGCCTTCAAAAAGTGCAGATAGTGACTCCAGGGCAGTCAGATTGGTGATGCGGATGGCCAGCAGACCAGCCACACCCAGGATGATCCCAAACATGCTAAGGAGTGTACGCAATTTACGCGAGCGCATGGAGCGTATTGTCACCCAACGGGTGAGAAGCATTATGTACTTGCCTCCAGCTCTTCGAATACTTTGATCACCATGTTCAACCGGTCAGACATCTCTTGACCTTCAGTAAAATGGATCTGATTGACGATCTTGCCATCGTGAAGAAAGACGACCCGGTTGGCATAAGTCGCCGCACGGGCGTCATGTGTCACGGCAACCAGGGCTTGGTCCAGCTCTGCACAGGAACGTTTTAACAGGTTCATGATCACGGTCCCGGTCTTTGAATCCAGGTTGCCGGTTGGTTCATCCGCCAAGATGATGGCTGGTTCAGTGACCAATGCGCGCGCTAATGCCACGCGTTGTTGCTCGCCGCCTGATAGTTGGTCAGGTTTATGTTGGCGCCTGTCAGTCAATCCAACCAGCTCCAATAGGCGGTCGATGTGTGCCTGGTATTGGCGGATGTTTTTACCATCAATAAGGAGAGGCAGGGCAATATTCTCCTCTGCGGTTAAAGTAGGCAGCAGGTTAAAAAATTGAAAAACAAAGCCAATGTTATGCCTGCGAACCAGGGTGACCTGCTTATCACCTAAAATAGAAAGCCTCTGTCCTGCCAGGGTGACTTCTCCATCCGAAGGCGAGTCCAACCCACCCAATAGATGCAATAGGGTTGATTTTCCACTGCCTGATGGACCCATGATGGCGATGAATTCGCCTTTGTGCACCTGAAAATCCAAACCGGAGAGTGCCTCTACCGCAACTTCGCCCATCTGGTATTTTTTTCGCAACCCTTTTGCTGCTAAAACGATCTTTGCCATACCATGATTCCTAAATCGAAAGAAATTCTATCCATCTCATGACCCAAGAGCAATTTAGATGCAATATCATTTTTTATTCGCCTGTAGTGTCCTGCGTACCAGGCTGGGTGCGCCGTATCGATCCAGGAAACGTCCCAGCTTCTGACCCATTGCCATATCACCTGCTACCTCTTCCTGTGTGCTCAAGCCGCCCTGTTTTAAAATGTGTATGAATTGTTTTAACTCAGGGGTCATCTTTCCCCAGTATATCAGGTTGGCAGCGACGGCATAGATCAAATAAGCAGGCTCATGGGTGCTGAGCCAAAACCATGGGATGAGCAGGATTAAGAAAGACCAGCGCAGGACCAGCACGTCCCCAACCAGCCAGCCGATCAAGCCTCCAGCCAGGTTGGTTAGCACCAACCCAAGGGGATCGATCACCAGCATGCCTCCGATGATCGCTGACTCTCCCCGACCACCCTTGAAATGGTGATAAAGTGGCCAATCATGCCCGACCAACCCGAATATGGCTGCGATCAGGAAATATGGCGTTTCGGGCTGCCACAGTTTGAATGCCAATGTCGGAACCAGCACCTTGAGAATATCCAGAATGGCTGTCAGACATCCATACCGCGTACCCACCTGGATTCGCACCATGGAGGCGCTGATCGAATCAGACTCGAAGACAATATCTGTATTTGGGATCGGCTGCCTGATCAGCGATAAATCTGTATCTGGAGCTACCCGTTTAGTTACCAGACGAGCGGATGAAAGTGAGCCGCATAAGTATCCGATGAGTCCAGCAAGGATTGCAACCCATAATTCCATTTTTACCTCGACAATTTATCCATATTATCCATAAGGCAATCCCGGTGTTGGTTACCTTTTGGTCAGTTTAGCACCTCATTTTGCTGGATCCCAGCTTTTGTATGCAAGATGACCTCTCCCCGGTAGCCATCCACCGTAACCAGCATTTCGTCTTGCAGTTGCATCGCCCCTGGCACCGATACCACCGCTGGAATCTGGTATTCACGTGCCAGGATCGAGCTGTGTGACAACATCCCCCCGGATTCAGCGATGATCGCTTTTGCCCGGCTGAAGAGTATCGACCAACTCACATCTGAGAATGGGATGACCAATACATCACCTGGCAGTACTTTATTAAAATCTTCCAGCCCATGCACAACCCTGGTCGGACCGGAATAATAACCTCTGGAGGTGGGAACACCGGTTAATTTTTCCTCATCGCTTGTATCCGCCACTGGTGGCACATTGCCAAAGATCAAGGTTGGCAGTTGCACATCCCGGCAGCTGATCATTTCAGCCTTGCGCCTCCTGGCAAGGGAGCCATAATCTTGGTTGGATTGTCGGGTGGCTATGGGGTTTTGCATATCCAGCGTGGATGAAACGATTTCCTCTATCTCCACCCGGTCCAGATAAAAGATATCCTCTGGTTCAGAAAGCACACCGAGGGCAGTGAAATGACGACCAAGTGCAAGGAAATATGGTCGGAAACACCCATAAGCATGGGTATACAGGGAGCTAATTTGTTCACGGTAGAAGCGAAATTTCCTTGCCTTTTCATACAGCAACTTTACCCAGGAGAAGGTCAGCCTGGGTAGCTTTAGATCATTAAAGCTCACCTTGGCTGCACGCAATTCAGCTACTGGTTCCTGAGATAGGAGCTTAATCACCATATCTGGTTTCTCTCGCCAGGGGACAGAAGAGAAATCATTACCGCTGTCTGAAAGATGTCCGAAGCGCACCATGAAATCAGCAACCTTCCCCTGAAAATCCCTGATGCCCGGAACAAGTTGAAATTCGTCATAGGAAGATTTTTTGATTTTCTCCTGGGTGGCAGGGTCCAGTCGGGAAAATTCATATTGTAAATTTCTCAGGTAGAACTCTGGAGCATATTCCAATTGCTCAGTCATGCCTGCCATCAGGTCAAATTGAGCTGGGTCAACCCCGGCTTTTTTTAGGTAATTATTGAAAAGTGCGTTGTAGATCGCCATCAGGAGCGGGATGTTTATGTTGTAATAAACCAGGGGATGCAAATCCTGATAGAGCCGGTCGATTTCAGCCAGTAACTCACTTTCACTTCGCTTATCTGCATTATCCCAGCTATAATCATCAGGTATCAGTCTCAGGCGGGGATAATCTATTTCAAAGCGTGTTCCAAGGTTCCATTTCTTCCAGGTGAATGATAACAGGCGTGGCATCAACCGCATCATCCACCAGGTTGGCTTAAATATACGCTGCCCTTCAGCGCGGGGCAGGATACCCATCATGATCTCCAGGCTCTCACGCGGCATACCAAACACATCCCATATTCGACCCAAGGCACTAATATTAAAATACGTGCGGTAATAAAAACTCTTCGCCAGGTCATCAAACCTGAGCTCGTTCTTTCCTACCAGCTCTGTCAATAGTTCAACCCAAACAGAATTGATCAGGGGGACATTGATCGACCATATCAGTGGTTTGACCATCCCTGGTAGTACTTCTTTGGCAATTCGATTTGAATAAGTTGTCAGATGTATTAATGAAGAAATCTCACGCATTTGTACCCAGAACAGCTCCTGGCCATCATAGACCCACTCAAGGTCTATCGCCACTTTGAAGGACGCGGTGATCTGACGCGTATCGTTGCAAACCATTGCTATTAAACCGGTTTCAATGGGTGATTTATGCGGGAACGTTTTCCACAATCCTGATCGATTCACCCAATGCAACGGCGTGACACCTTCCTGCACCAGGGTTGTGCCGGTTCCCAGCACAGCTTCCACGATGATCTCATCCTCTCCAGTGATGGGATTACGCGAGAAAGCCACCCCTGAGACAACCGGTTTCACCATCTCCTGCACAAGGATCCCCATGTGTAATTCACGCTGTTGAATTGGTAATTTCTCTAGATAAGCTTTCACACCAGGAGAATTTACGCTGGACCAGATCGATTGGATCGCTGTCATGATTGCTTGTTCGCCCTGAACTCCGAGTATTGTTTTAAACTGCCCGGCAAATGAGCCTTCCAGTGCATCCTCGATGTTGGCAGAAGAGCGCACCGCATAAGTTCCGGTAGGATCCAACACATACGTCAGTTGCTGCCTCAATTCTTCAAGGATTGAAACATGGTCCTGGACATATCTGTCGTATGCTTCCCAACTGATCGCATAGGTCTTTGGGACACGCCCCCCCATTTGGATCAATCGGTGAATATTAAATGCCTTGTTTCCCACCGAGGCTGGTGGGCGCCTGCCATCGATCCGAAAGACATATTGTCTGGTTTTATGCAGTATCATTGCTTACAGGGAAAATTCTTCCATGGGCTGCAGTACTTTATTTTCGGCTTCTAAGCAAGTCATGGATGCGGCTTCAATTTTTTCCTTGATCGCCTGAATTACCACTGGATCATCATTCCATGCCCCCAGGTTTACCAGTGGGAATCCTTTTGGCACCCGCGCTTTTTTTACCAGTTCAGGGATATCGTATTGGCTGTGGATTGAATTGGCGCTGATGGCAGCTGAGAAATACAGAACCTTCTCAACCCCATTTTTTACAAAGCGCTCGATCACTTCTGCAGGCTTGGGGTTTTTAAATTCCATCCATGCCAGGCTTAAATGATCTCGTTGGAAGCCGTCCTTTTTAAATAAATCCAGGATATGATAGCGGAACTGAAGCTCATGTTCAGTTTCTGTGGCAAATTCATGGTCCCATTCATCCGGCTGTCCATGCCCAACCAATAACACTCCAACGCCCCTTTTATCAGTATCACCCAGGTGCTGCCTGGCGCGTTCCAGGAACATCCGGTGCAAGGTTGGCGAATCCCACATTGGTCCAGTGTAGCTGATGGGGATGCCGTAGTCTCCCAACCCGAGCTCATTGATCAGGTTTTTTCCTTCCAGGGTATGGTTTGATACCGAGACAAATACCTCTGCAACGACCAGCTGGCTTGCCCCTTCGTTAAGAGCCTGGATCACCGCCGCATCCGGGCGGGGATTATCATCTAGAAAGCTGAGATAGAACCGGGTAGTTTCATCACCTTGCAGGCGAAATTCACGTTCCAGGTTGCTCATCATCTGCTGATGAACTTTTCGGTGGTTGCTGGAGCCAACCTGGAGGTATTTTTTCCGTAATTGGTATATAAAAAATGGCTTGGCTAAAAACGGGACGAAAGGGATCCTTTGCTCATCGAACTCGCGGAACTGGTTGAGCCAGCCGATCGGATCATACGTCTCTGGTTCACCATGAGTGAAGTAGATGACCGCAGTATGGCCATCACCGGGGTCACCCTTTTGCCGTATCAGGTGAGGCATCTGCCGAGGGTCTTCTCGAGAAAGGAAATTTTTGGTTTGTATTGCATAACCTGCTAGAAAAAAAATTGTCCATGCCAGCACTGCCCACCGGGCTAGATCAAGTATTATCGGTTGAGTAAAGAGAATCAGGCTGCCCAAAAAGCATGCCCAGGTTAAATTTAGGTATAAGCTCATACGCAGTGGGTGCGTGGTGAGGAATTTCAAAAAAAACACACCAGTTAAAAAGGCTGACATGCAACAAAGTCCCCAGAGCATGGTCGTCTCCTATAATTTCTCTATGGAATACCGTTAATCGGGTAAATATTACCAGGAAACCAATATTGGGTCAACAATAAAAATGATCAGGTAGACAAAACTGATTTATTCCAAAATTGCAGCCGAACATTGTGAAGTGTCTATTGAGTAGAGGTTTCTTGCATGCGAGAAAATGAGATAACTACATTGAATTACAAGTATTTACGTAATCCATCTATCTTTCTTGCATTAACTTCTAACCAGCAATTATTGATATACTGGAAGCGATGGATTTTGCTTTTTATCGA
>CAWGGJ010000002.1:0-60499 GCA_963822175.1 uncultured Chloroflexia bacterium
GTCGAAGGTTGATAAGAACGATAGCAGGGACGGTCGCGAGGCCGTCCCTTTTCGATTTATACAAAAGAAAAGAAAAACACAAAGTACACAATGGACACAAAGGTTTTTAAATTTACTGTCTTCAAATATTTTCGTAGGTTGGGTTGAACGAGGAGCGTAATTTGCGACCAAGGGCAGACGTTCCTTGTCTGTCGAAGTATCGCGAGGGTTTTTTACGAGCGAGGGGAAAATATCTCATTCCTGAAACCCAACATGTTTTTTCAAGTAAAGAGGCCCCTACCCTGGAGCGTCTTTTTTTTAAGGATAGTCGCGAGGCCGTCCCTTGGTGATAAAGGGGGATGGGTCAATAGATAACCAAATACCAACTTTAAATCACGAATTGGTAGTTATCCAAATCAAAATGTTTCGTTATTTCGCCAGTCTGACCTAATGCAACAACCAGGTCACTGCCGTACATTGATAAATCGCCATCGATTTCTTGATCCTTTAGGTAATTTTCTAAAATTTTATTTAATCGATCAGGCTGACTGTAGAAATATTCACGCAACAAAGGCAGGATCTGGTTGTTCCAGGAGAATTCGAGCTCATTTAGCGTTTTTACTTTCATAAGGTAGCTGTGACCAATTTGATGATCCGGATCCAGCTCTTTGCATATCCGCTCGTTCAAAGCTTCCAGCAACATCTCCAGGTCCACTTGATCACCTTCCTCGTCTACGATAATTTTGCCATTTAACAAGCTGGGATCAGGAAGAAGCTCGTAAAAAGCAAAGCGGCGGCGGAGGGCACATCCAGCAGCGCAATGCTGCGATCGGCGGTGTTCATGGTGCCAATGATATACAGGTTGTCCGGCACTAGTAAACTTTATATGGCTATATGCCAATTCAATTGGGAATGAGGCCAATTTCCCTTCCCGCTTGTCATCTTCGAGCAGGGTGATCAGCTCGCCGAAGATCTTTGAAATATTACCGCGATTGATCTCGTCAATAATAAGAACAAATTTCTCTTTCCGAGCAGCAGCCCGAGTGCACACTTCATGAAATTTTCCTGGCACAATCTCGATCTCGTTCGATCCAACGGGCCTGAAACCTTCCACAAAATCTTCATAAGAATAGGACTGGTGAAAGGCCACTCGTGTGATGAAATCCTCTGACTTAGCTGCTTCTTTTAGGGGTTGTTTCAAGCTTGTAAGCGTGTCGTTGAGTGTTTGCTCAACGTATTCTTGGCCAATTGATGTCAAGTACCAACAACTATCCTTATCTTTGTCAAACAAATAGGGTTCTGATTTATACGCAACTTTTACTGTTTTACTCTCGGGTCCGGTGTGGTTTTGTAAGTATCCCCAAATGTTTTCTTTTTCATTCTTGACCGGACGAATTGTAAAGCGTGATTGTATCAAAGTTAATCCTAAAATCTCTTTGACGGTGTAATGCTTATCTTTATCAGTCGTATACATCCCAAGTGCCAACAAATCATAGAATGTATTAGCCTCAGCAATGCCTTGGATGAGCACGGCTTCAGGTACTGGTGCTTTAAGCTGTTCCTTGATTAGCTCATTCGCTGCCAGGTTAGCGATATATGTTTTTCCAGTGCCGGGTGGGCCATAGATAATGACATTTTTTGTGAATTGAAATAGGCTGATTAAATCTACTACAGGTTCTAATTGTAGCTCTGGTGGAGGTGGCGGAGGTGGTGGAGGCGGAGGAGAGACGATAACAGTATCCCACAATGGTTTGATTTGCGAGTTGTAGTAATGGAATGGCTCTTTGATTTCCATTTTTTTACCTAAAACCTGGTGTATATCATAAAGAGCCTGGTCAACATCTGATGGTACGGGTCCGTCTAGTTGATCTTTAAATGCATCAACAATTTTCTTTCTGTCTAATGTAGCGACAATCGGCTCATAGAAATCTGGAAAGGCAAGGTATAGCATTGCATGGCGCATATCATAGGCGCGATGGGCGGCTGGCTATTTTCTGAAGACAATCGTCCAGCAGGTCTTGAAATGCCTTGCGATCGTTCAAAATCGACATGCGATTTGGTCTCTGTTTGATGTGTTCTGCAACCATCAGGACATACCAGAACTGGCGATATTTTTGCATATATCGCCTTCCAGGATTGCAAAATCCATACTCCAATCCTCTCCAGAACTCCGATGTTTCTTCGGGAATGGGAAATCTGCTATTTTGAGCAAACCCAATAACTCCTAGGCGTTTAGTGGCAGGTTTCATTATCCGTGAATTTAGTATTAAGCAAAACAGGTAATAGGTATCTGCAAGAAGACCCCAGAGATTGACTGGTTGACCCACCATTTGACCCGCAATTCTTTCGATGAAATGCTTTTCTCCTGCATCCGGAGTATCAATAATCCGATGTTTCAGAGCCCAGATATTATCTAGTGTCCAAAGCGATCGATCGGGCCAAAGGTAAGACCGATCTTCTATAAAACACGCTTGTGCAAAGTGGTGAAATGTTTGATACAAATATTCATTATCCTCGATGCGTGCCATTAATTTACCTCCATTGTTATATCTATCAAAACCTGTTGAATTTCTTCGATCAATCCGTCCAGTTTTTCAAATGACTGCTGCATGTTCAATTCCACACACCAGATTTTTATACCATTTACCCGGCCAACCTGAAAGTGGAAACGACCCCTATATGGATTACAACTTGGGTATATCAATAAAAGCCTTGAACATTTCCAATGCCTGGCATATGCCAGCATTTGATAGGTATCAGCTTCCGATACGCCACCATCTTTCTTATCAGGTGACAGGCGTTTATATTTCGTGTCAGCGATCAGGTATGGCAAAACCGAAGGCGATTTCACCATAATGTCCGGGTATAAGGGGAAAATTTTCTGACCAGGCTGACCAAGATCGATCCTCTCCGCCAGGTGTTCCCTGAGACCTTCTGCCTGCATTACGATCTGGCCATCCCGCCACAGTCAGGTAGAATTCGCTTCTCATAACGCTGCATAACCTTACTGACAAAATCCTGGAACAGGATGTTCATATCGAATACAAACGCAAAAACTGAATAATCACCCTTGGAGAGCTGCACTAGCTGTTGTTGCCAAAATAACCTGGCTAAGTTATAAGCAGGTTGGAAGCGCTCATTAAGCCGTGAAAAGTGTATCCTCGAAAGGTAGTTAGGAACCATCTCGAGACGGGGAGTACATTCAGACAGCCAATCGTGTAAATCCAGGAGAAGGCGGCGGTTGGTGGCATCCTGTGTAATGCGTTGAAGAATACCGACCGTGAGGGCAAAGGTCTGGTTGAGCAGTGTATCAGGTGAGAACTCATCGTACGAGACGTCAAAACGAGAATGATCATGGGAATGCCTGGAAACCTGCTCACTCACCAGCCAGCGTCCACGGATCACGGGTAAACGGTCTTCAATGTGGATGTATTCATGAGGCACACCGGTTTTATACTGGCGGTGCAGCTCGAGGGCGAACAGGCGGGTGAGGATCTCCAGCCAGCTGCCGCTCTCGGTGTGCAGGTAGGCTGTATCCTGAGCCCGCAGGGGCAGGTCGCAGGCGACGCTTAGCATGACCAGCAGGTTGCGCATGGAACTCTGCAAGCCGCCAGGTACTCGGGCGAGCCTTCCGGTTTGTTAAAATCGCCGCTGTAGGAGATCTTGGGCAAGACCTGCAGCGTAGTGTCGCCAAGGCGCACCATGCCAACGTATTGGGATGCCTTGACCTCGCGGCGACCTATGGTAAATAGAGTATCCCTGCTAGCGACGTTCAACCGCTCCAGCAAGTCCAGGTGCGGGTTGCTGATGCCCCAGCCCATGTCCTGAAGGGATTTTGAGCTGTATTCCGTGAAGGTGAAGATGCGATCAGGCAAGATTATATTCCATCATCAAACGACCTCACTAAAAGTGCTTGAAATAATCCGTCTGCCTGTTGCTCTGCTTCTTGTTGTTGTTTTCTAATAATTTCGTATTTCTGAGCTACCTGTATAAAGTATTCTTGCTTTGCTATAGGGGGAAGGATAATAGGAAATTCTTAATAAGGTTTGACTAATATTGTATTGGCCAACAGCTTTTTTACACCGTTCATGAAATAATTGTTTATAAGACCTCAAACTTAACAATGCAACAAAGAATTCAGAAAGCACATATTTTCTTAGTTTAAGCTTGACTAAATATGAAGCAAGTACAGCATCAAAATCATAGTTCCAATATGCAGTTTTACCAACCAATTCGGTTGAATTTGTTCGATTGAAAATGATATCACCAATTCTTAAGAACGTAATTCTTTAATTCTTTTTCGGATAATTCCACATAAGATAAAGGGTCAAATTCGATCCGTCCTTCGTAAGTGATATTGGCCATTCCTAATATTGGATAGCCTTTATTTTCGTTGTTTGATTTATGTGAAGTACCATATTGAGAAGATAATATAACATCTCCAATAGTAGTAACATCCCAGCGTTTATAATTGGAACTAATTTCCCCAAACATCTCCACAAACACCGACTGCAAAAATGTCTCCCCCAATTGCTGTGCATATCGGCGCATCCGGCGCAGGCGGTCGGCGCGTACTTCAATAAATTGGATATTCTTTGTTGTTCAACCAAGTCTGGTAGTGGAATAACTGTGTCAAGGATATTATCATCAGATACAGCTGGATAACCAGCTCCGATCGATAATTTTGTTAATCTAGAAATAAATTCTTGAGACTGTGTAAAATAAAAAAGATAGGTTGGATTTAATAAAGATTTTTCAGCACGTAATACACAAAAACCAGTTGATGCAATTTCATTATCAAATTTTTCGGTAATCAAGGCAACACTGTTTAAATTCGGTCTAAAATTGCCACCAACACATCACCTGCTCGGATTTCTTTTCTGAGCACGACTAGGTGTATCTATAACTGAAAGGTATTGTGGATTATTAATAATTTTTGATCTTTGTTAAATAGATGAAATATCTATGTAGGTAAAGAAATCACGCCCTGTTTTTTGGGGATCTATTTGCTTAAGTCCTCAGAACGAGATCACGAATAGGCAACAATCTCATTTTAGTAATTCGCCTAATTCATTTATTTCATTCAACATTGTTTTTTCTAATGTTATTAATCGAGCGACTGTGATGTTAGGTTCTCATTTAATACCCTCATCGGTTTCTATAGTTATGTATCTACTTGCTGATAAATGGTGTTGCGTCATACCCAGCTACTGGTATTTCAGTGCGCACACGAGTATGGTCTCGAAGATACCACCCTGCACGCTCCAGGGCTGGATGAAGTAGTAATTTTCTTGTATCCTCTTCGGAAATCCGGCGCACTAACTCACCTCACTTGTGCTACACTCGCCCTTTACTATACTCATTTTATATTCAGATGCAACACCACCTTTTTATACATGGAAGGGAGGCAATTTTGAGCGGTTCAACCTTAAAATATTGTGAATTTCCCTTTAACCCCTTGTAGAATCAGAACATATGTGCTATACTATATTCGATCCTGGCACGGGAAATGGTGTAAACCATCATCCGTGCCTGTTTTTTTTAATGGCTAACTGCTAACCCCTAACCGCTAAAGGCTAACCACTATGTCCATCCCAACCCGCCGTCCCGGTGCCCAAATCGGCAATATGAACGCCCTCAAGCACGGCTTCTACACCCGTCGCATCAAGAAACGTGACCTCTCCGGTGTTGAAGACACCAACATCAAGGGTCTTGCTGAAGAGATCGCCCTCATCCGCATCTTCACTCGCCGCCTGGTCGAATCCGCCGATCCCTCCGCTGACCTCTACGAACTGGCTGGTGTCCTGCGCACCATCTGCCTGGCTTCCGCCACCATCACCCGTATCATCAAAGCCCAGGCTTTCCTTGGTAAAGACTCCACTGGTTTTTGCGAGGAAGTCGAGGAAGCCATCCGCCGGGTTCGGATTAAGCTGGGCATCGACAAAGCGCCAACCTATCTTCCCGACGCCTCGTCAGCGAATTTGATGCTGAGGGAAGCTCTCCCAAGTGAACCATGAATGGAGCGATATAAATATATTCGTTCAAGGAGCGTTCTTTGCGACGAAGTGTCGCGACGTTCTTTGGGAGCGAACAAGGAGCGTACTTTGCGACGAAGTATCGCGAGTGCCTTGACGAGCGATATTAATGATCTTCGTTCCTCGTCGTTCAAGGAGCGTACTTTGCGACGAAGTATCGCGAGTGCCTTGACGAGCGATATTAATAATACTCGTTCCTCGTCGTTTTTTCCAAAACGACTCGCTGGATGTATTCTGCTCTTTAACAACGAAATAGAACAGCGCCGGGATGTCTCTTCTTATTCCCCCTCCACCAACCTCGGCACGATCTTGGCGATGTGGTAGGAGTTCTCGACCTCGTTGCCAGGCTTCACAGCCTCAATTTCCAGTTTTCTCCCCTGCCTGCTGAGGGCCGCGCCTGCTGAGCGCAAGCAGTGAGATGAACTCAAATACCAGGTTGGCTGCCAGGATGGCGGTGATGTCTGAATGGTCGTAGGGTGGGCTCACCTCCACCAGATCGAAGCCCACAAAGTTCAATCCCTGCAGGCCACGCACGAGCTGCAGGATCTGGTAGCTGGATAGTCCACCCACCTCCGGGGTGCCTGTACCGGGGGCAAAGGCCGGATCGACACAATCAATATCCAATGAGACGTAAAGCTTTCGAGCACCGATGATAGCATGGATCTCTTCAATAATGGACGGAATGCCTGCCTTGAATACCTGGTCGATGGCGAATATACGCGCTCCCATTTCACGCGCATTCTCCAGGTCAGCTGCATCGCTCACCGGGCCGCGGATCCCCACCTGGATGTATGCATTCCTGTCAATCAATCCTTCCTCAATTGCCCTGCGGAAGGGGGTGCCGTGGCTGAATGGCTCGCCGGGGTATTCCGTATCCCAGGTGTCTGGATGCGAATCGAGATGCACAACCGCCAGTGGCCCAAACTGGGCATGGTGGGCGCGCAATAAAGGCAGGCTGATCGAGTGGTCACCGCCCAGGGCGATCATCGCCACGCCCTGCTTGAGGATCTTGCCGGATTCCCCAACGATATTCTGCATGGTTTTAATGATCTCGACTGGATTGATCTCGATGTCACCGTAATCGACGATCTTCAGGATTTCTGCAGGAGCGACTCCGATGACATTGTTATACCCCCACAACAGCAGCGACATTTCACGGATGCTGCGCGGTCCAAAGCGTGTTCCGCTGCGAAAACTTGTGCCACCGTCATATGGAACACCGACAATGGCCACATCAACCTCAGCCAGATCGCGGCTGACCGGCAAGCGCATAAATGATGTGATACCTTGAAACGGTTCAAGATGGGCTCCGAAGGCAGGGTTTTGGTTTTGTGGGCTCATGGTTTATATCCTCGTAAACAATGGAGATGGTGATTTTTACTGATCTTCTTCCACCAATTGGGGCACGATCCTGGCGATGCGGTAGCTGTTCTCGATCTCGTTGCCCATTTTCAGGTTTTTCCCAATGCGTTTGCCATAAGCGAAAAAGTCTGCGTATAGCTGCTCCGGGTTGGCATTAGCCAGTTGGCTCATGCTTGCGTAGCCTGCGCCGATGATATTGGAAATGGTGGCCTTACTCGCCCAGGGCAGGCGTGAGAAATCGGCACGGTTCACCAACTCTGAGACGGTTTTACCTGACAAACCGCTTGCCTCAGCCAGGGACCTGCGTCCTGACACACTGATCCCCTGCTGCAACAGCTGCAGGTTGGTGCGAATCCCCAAGCCATTTAACAGCTTGATCGCTTCAACGGCACCAGGATCATCCCGCACCAAACCGCTAAGATATTTTTCTGCAGGGATGAACCAGTAGACCAGGTATTTTAATACCATGATCACAGAAAGCGCATCGATGCCCCTGTGTTGGATAAAACTTTCAAAACCTGGTCGATCTTCCACACGTGCCTTAAGATCCAGCATTGTTTCAACCCCGGCATGGTGCAGCTCAGAAAATACAGCGATCAATTTTGATGAGTACTCCGTGTAACGCCCGCGTGAATCACCTCCCAATATCCTGTGGGTGTAATCGAACAGCTCCGGCATGGTGTAGTTAAATACATGGATTACAAAGGGATACCCGAACGACACTTTCAAACGCCCGGATAAATCTTCGTAATCCTTGATCGGAAGCAATTCTTTTTGTACAGCGTCCCAATTGACAGCCATAAGACCTCCGTATGATCAATTAACACGATTATAACTGCTTGCGGGGAGTGATTTATTTCGTGAGGATTATTATGTGTTGGGTTTCGCCCTGGCGGGCCTCGCTCGGAAAAAAGCTGGCGAGGTTGCATCGCTCGAAAACCATTTCGCGATGTTCCTCAACCCAACCTACCACCGGGAGTGAGGATTATTATATGTTGGGTTTCGCCATGGCGGGCCTCGCCCGGAAAAAAGCTGGCGAGGTTGCATCGCTCGAAAACCATTTCGCGATGTTCCTCAACCCAACCTACCGCTGGTAAAGACAAATAATAGAAACGGGGCTGGTTGTTATCCCAGCCCCGCATTATTTTATTGATTATAAAGCTTAGCGGTGTTCCAATTAATCCACCGAGAAGTTGTCGTCCTCGGCGATGTCATCGGCCAGGGCGAAATCATCCGTGGTGTAATCGTCTTCGAACTCACCTTCGGTGCGGTCATGCGAGATAGCTTCCTCGGTATCCTTCAGCACAAAGCGACCGTGGACAAAGCCGGTGCCTGCCGGGATGAGCTTGCCGATGATGACGTTCTCCTTCAGGCCATACAGAGGGTCTTCCGAAGCAGCGATGGCTGCCCCAGCCAGCACCTTGATGGTATGCTGGAAGGATGAAGCCGAGAGGAACGAATCGGTGGAGAGCGATGCCTTGGTGATGCCCAGCAGGGTCTCCAGGAAGCGCGCCGGGCGCTTGCCCTGTGACAGCAGGTCCTCATTGACCCGCTTGATCTCCAGCAGGTCCACCAGGTCCCCTGGCAGATAATTGGTATCGCCGGGGCGGGTTACCTGGATCTTGGAGGTCATCTTGCGGATGATCACCTCAAAATGCTTGTCATTGATGTTCTGCCCCTGCGAGCGGTACACTTTCTGTACTTCAATCAGCAGGTACATCTGGGCGACATAACGTCCCTGGATGCGCAGGATGCGGTGCGGATTCAATGAACCCTCGGTGATCGGTTGACCAGGCTCCACATGGTCGCCGTCTTTGACCAGCAGACGGGCATTGGTGGGAATCTCGTGCTCGGTTTCCTGGTGAACTTCATAAGAAACGATCACCTTGATGCCCTGATCACTCTGTTCAAGCCGGGCACGCCCGGTATGTTGGGCAACAATGGTGGCGGTATCAAGAGAGGCGATCACATCACCCTGGGCTACTTCTGAGGCATCTTTAACCGCCACGGTCCAGCTTTCGGGGATGGTGTACTCATCGCTCACCATCTCGGAATGCTCGATGCGAACCAGGCGCAGCTCGGAGTAGCGATCGGATTGCATGATATGAGCAACACCAGCGATCTCAGCCACCTTGGCTTCACCTTTTGGCATACGGCGGGCTTCAAATAGCTCCTCCACACGAGGTAAACCCGTGGTGATATCTCCACCGGCAGCCACGCCACCTGTATGGAAGGTACGGAGAGTCAGCTGGGTGCCAGGCTCACCGATGGACTGTGCAGCAACGATACCCACCGCAGAACCCATCTCGACCATCTTACCACGACCCAGGTCCATGCCATAACATTGGGCGCAGATGCCGTGGTCCAGCTCACAGGTTAGTGGCGAGCGGACGATAACCTCAGAGACGTCAAGGGAGGTGAGGCGGCGGACCAGGTCATGGTCCAACACTGCACCACGCTCAGCCAACACTTCACCCGTCTTGTCATCGATCACATTCTGGGCGACCACACGCCCAAACAGGCGCGTGCCCAATGCTTGCCCGGCAATATCGTCGCTCTTGCGGATGGGAATACCATCCTGGGTGTTGCAGTCCAGCTCGTTGATGATCACATCCTGGGCAACGTCCACCAGGCGGCGAGTCAGGTAACCTGCATCTGCAGTACGCAGAGCGGTATCAGCCAGACCTTTTCTGGCACCATGGGTGGAAATGAAGTATTCCAGGGCATTCAAACCCTCGCGGAAGTTCGAGCGAATGGGGTGGGAAATAATGCGCCCAGAAGGATCTGCCATCAATCCACGCATGCCAGCCAGCTGTGAGATGGGGCCAAAACCACCCTTGGTGGCGCCGGAGCTGGCCATGGTGGCCAGGTTGCCGTGCGGGTCCATGTTACGCTTGACAGCATCGGCAACATCATTGGTAGTGCGTTGCCAGATATTGATGACCTTCTCGTTCTGTTCCTGCTCGGTAAGCAGGCCACGGCGGAAGTCACGCTGGACCAGCTCAACCTCTTGAAGCGACTGGTTAATAATTTCCTGCTTCTCAGCAGGCACGGCGATATCGGAGACTGCAATGCTATATCCTGAGCGGGTGGCATAGGTGAAACCGATCTCCTTGATGCGATCGGCAACCTCAGGAGTCTGGGATTCACCACCCACTTCATACAGCTCCGCGATCAGGTCTTTCAGCTCGCCTTTATCCAGCTTGCGGTTAATGAATTGAATTTCCGTAGGCAGGATGCGGTTGAAGATGACCCGCCCAACGGTGGTCTTGAGCAAGCGTTCTTCCTGCTTAGGAAGACGGTCACCATTATCGTCATACCAGGTATTCACAATCACCTGGATATCCGAGTGCACTTCCACCTGACCAAGGTTGTAAGCCAACTCGACCTCGTCCATATCGGCGAAGTTGCGACCAGCTCCACGGTGAGTGCGGGAGTCATCCGAGGTTGTGAGGTAATATACGCCCAGAACCATATCCTTGGAGGGGCTGATGATCGGCTCGCCATCGGCAGGTTTGAGCAAGTTCCGGGAGGCAAGCATCAGGTCGCGTGCTTCCTGGACCGCTTTTTGCGACAGGGGTACATGGACAGCCATCTGGTCACCGTCAAAGTCGGCGTTGAAGGCGGTGGTTACAAGCGGGTGAAGTTGAATGGCTGAACCTTCGATAAGGATGGGCTCAAATGCCTGGATGCCCAGGCGGTGCAGGGTAGGTGCACGGTTAAGCATGACAGGGCGATCCTTGATGACCTCTTCGAGCACTTCCCATACCTCGGGTCGATTGCGTTCAATAAAACGCTTGGCACCTTTAACATTGGCGGCGTAATTATGCGATACCAGGCGGGAGATGACAAAAGGTCGATACAATTCCAGGGCCATGCCCTTCGGCAAGCCACATTGATATAGTTTGAGCTGGGGGCCAACGACGATCACCGAGCGACCTGAGTAATCCACGCGCTTGCCCAGCAGGTTACGGCGGAAACGGCCTTTCTTCCCTTTGAGCATGTCACTGAGTGACTTGAGCTCGCGACGTCCACGGCGGGAAAGTGCTTTTCCACGCTGCGAATTGTCGATCAGAGAGTCGACTGCCTCCTGGAGCATGCGTTTTTCGTTGCGCACGATGACATCCGGTGCACCAAGCTCGAGCAGACGCTTGAGACGGTTGTTACGATTGATGACACGCCGGTACAGGTCATTCAGGTCGGAGGTGGCAAAACGCCCACCATCCAGCTGGACCATGGGACGCAAATCCGGTGGGATCACCGGCAGCACAGTGAGAACCATCCACTCCGGGCGGTTACCACTGCGACGGAACGCCTCGACTACCTTCAAGCGCTTGGTGGCTTTCTTGCGTTTTTGCTTGCTCTTGGATGTGCGGACCTCTTTCCATAATTCTTCCGCCAGTTTATTCAGGTCCAGCCGGCGCAAGATATCATAAAATGCCTCAGCACCCATGTCGGCGCGAAACACCTGCCCCCAACGGGCTTTCAATTCACGGTAGCGAGTCTCACCCATGAAGGTAAGCGGGCGTAGGTCAATCAGCTCATCGCGCAGGGTGTCGTTCTCGTCGCGCACCGAGCCTGATTGCTCCTCCAATTGGTTCCGCAATCCTTCCATAGACATATCAGCTTCGGCTCGAATGCGCTCAATATCCATACGCAGGTGTTCAAGCTCGCGCTGTTTCTGATCCTTCAGCTGGTGTTCAAGGTCTTCCAATTTTTCCTTGACCACCTGTTGGAGTTTAACCAGGTGTTGGTTGCCTATCTGCTCCCCGGCTTCAACCACAATGGTATCGGTCTGGAATGTGACGGCAGTCTTGGTTACTTTACCCTGCTTATCGGTGATCAGGGTCTCAAGTCGCTGGCCTTCTTGAATGATCGGGTCTAACTCGGCAAATTCATCGTAGTGCTTGTTGATCTGCTGGCGATTCTGCTCCTGCTCTGCAAGAGAACGGTCGCGTCCCGCCTTGGTTTCGGCAATCTTCGAGTTGATCTGGGCAGCATACTCACGCTCTGCGGCGATGATGTTATCATCCAGGCGCTTGAGTGCTTTCTGGCGTGCGTCCTCATCTACATACGTGACAACATACTGGGCAAAATACAGTACACGGTCCAGGTTGCGGCGGGAAATATCCAGCAGCAGACCCAGGTAGGAGGGGATTCGACGGGTGTACCAAACATGAGCCACAGGGGCTGAGAGCTCAATATGCCCCATGCGCTCACGGCGCACCGACGAGCGTGTTACTTCCACGCCGCATTTATCGCAAATGATCCCCTTGTAACGGATGTTCTTATACTTTCCGCAATAACATTGCCAATCACGGGTCGGTCCAAAAATGGCTTCACAGAATAAACCGTCTTTTTCCGGACGTAAGCGCCGGTAATTAATGGTCTCAGGCTTTAGTACTTCACCGTAAGACCAGCTACGGATTGTTTCTGGGGATGCCAGGCTGATACGAAGTGCAGTCAGTCCTTTTGTTTCCACTCAATGCCTCCTGGAAAATAGACAACAAAAGCCCGCGCTTGAGATTCTTCTTCTCAAGCGCCAGGCGGTAAAAGGTCATACCTTAGATTCATGCGACTTTAGATTATACCTAATATGGTAGACATTGGTCAAGAGGTATAAATAAAAGGAAGATTAAGGTTTCTTAACCGGAGTTCTTGTTTTCCCCTTTATGCTGGCGAAAAGGAATTGCCAAATGAAAAGCGCTGCCTTTTCCAAGCTGACTTTCCACCCACACCCTGCCTTTATGGCGCTCAGCGATAGACTTTACAATTGCCAGTCCTAAGCCTGTCCCCTGACGTTTTTTAGCTTCTTTTTGACCACCACGGTAAAACTTTTCAAATATGCGCGGGATGTCAACCGGAGCAATCCCAATACCAGTATCGATCACCGAAAAGACCATCTCGTCCTTATCTGGCTCCACACGCACGGTCACCTTGCCCCTGGGTTCGGTATAGATGACTGCATTTTCCACCAGGTTGTGCAGGGCTTGCTGCAGCAAAGCATAATCAGCTTCAACAAGTGGAATAGCTTGCGGTGAGATATCACTGGAGATTACCACCTGCTTTTGAGACGCCTGAAGCTGTAAGGCACCGATGACGCGCTCCACCACATCCTGAACCGGAACCATCTCGGGTTGCAAATCGATCCCGGCATCAATCCTGCCCAGATCCAGCAGGCTCGTCACCAGCTGGGTCATGCCATCGACACTGGTGAGGATCTTGCGAACATATCCGGCCTGCTGCTCGTTCATCTCTCCTACCATCTCGAGCATAGTGGCGTAACCTCGCATGGTGGTTAATGGATAGCGCAGGTCATGACTGACGGTGGCAACAAACTCGGATTTGAGTGTGTCCAACTCTTTGAAACGGGTAACATCGCGCAAGATGCAGATCCGACCAACCGGTTGGCCTTCAACGATGACGGAAGAGGCAGTGGCAAGGTATATCTTGCCATCCAGCAGCTCCACCTCTGCGGATTGCTTTTCCTGCGAGACGACCTGTAATAGCTGCAGCAAGGAGGGCTGTTGAATGATCGTATCGATCGATTTTCCGTTGACTGTTTCACCCGGTAACCCTAAAACCTGCCATGCGGCGGGGTTGGTCAATAACAGCCGTCCCTGGGAATCTGTCACCAGGACAGGATCGGGGGTTGAATTGAGAATGGCAGCCAGGCGCTGGCGACCAATTTCAGCATTGGCAAAAAGCTGGGAATTTGCAGAAGCCAGGGCTGCCTGCCCGGCAATGGTGGTCAGGAAGCGTATCTCATCCTCGCTGAATTGGTGGGGGGTATCATAAGCCAGCCAAAGGGCACCGTAAAACATATTTTCATGATGGAGCGGCAAAGCCAAAAGTGCCTCTGGGCGGGGAGCATTGGGCGGGAAAGTGAGCAGCCTCACCCGGCCGAGATTATTCAATGCCACGCGCTCCTTTTGACGGGTCATCGGCAGGATTTGGTCGTCCAGATAGGCGAACTGCTCATTGCCCTGGCCATATCCGAAACGAGTGAGCGGGGTTGAGCCACCTTTCATTTCTGGTAATGCTTCAGGCGACAGTACTACCCGCACTGCACTTGCGCCAGTGCTCAGGGCTGCTTGCATGACTGGCTTTACGGATTCTTCAAACTCCAGGCTGGAAGCAACGCCTCTGCTAACCTCCAACAGGCGGTTCAATTCATCCAGGCGCGCCTTGAGACTTGAGCGCATATTTTCAAAGGCATGGCGCAACTGCCCAACCTCATCATTACCATCGGTCGCTAAAGGGCGATCCAGTTGACCGCTGGAGATGCGGTTGGTCTCCAAAGCCAGGTTCTGCAGGGATGCGGTGACTGTTCGTAAAGAGAAGCGTAGGACGAGAGCCGCAATCATGAAGAGGATGATGATCATGATCAACAGCGGTGCGGCTATTTGTAGTGCCAGCTGCTGGGCTTCCTGCACCGGCACAGACATAACCACAGCCCATGGGCGCCCCCACACGGGTTGATAATACATCATGCTGCGCGTGCCATCAGGGGTGGTACCGTCGAACGGCATACCCTCAAGAGAGGTCTCTCCGGAATATTGTCCCATTAACCACTCGCTGGAGGAGCTATATATAATGGTTCCATCATCATCCAACAGTATCCCATCACCATTGTTGGTGGATAAGCTGTTCAGAGAAATGATGATCGGCTCAGCGAAAGGATTGGTTGCCAGATCGGTACGACCTACCAGGACCCCGGCAGTCGCTCCTGCTTTGTCATACACGGGGGCGAGGAATGACAGGCGCGCAGCCAACCCGCCCGGGTTGGGTGGAAGGGTATACATTTGGATCGGCGTTCCATTTAAGGCCAGGGTGATACCCATGTATTCTTCTGGAGTAGGAGATGCTGCGTAAAAATCGGTCTATCGGGTTACCAGCTACTGGCTTGCCCGTGGCATCCAACAAGTAAAATTCGCTGAAATATGGGATGGATTGCATACTATCCGACCATGAGCATATTCTTTTCAGACAGGGTGCCTTCCGTCCACGTGGGGTTCTTGGCGAGGACCTGGATCAAGCTTATCCCTGTATCCAATAAAGTAGGGACGCTATTGGCAGACATCTCGGAAGTACTTGCCAGGCTATCGTTCAGCATATAGCTGGCTGAATTTCTGGCCACAATCCAATCTCCAGCCATTAATGCAATCACCAGCAAGACAGCCAAAGGTGCCAGGCTGGATAGAAATCTGCTCTGGAGCCGGCGCTCAACAGGAGAAGGCTCCAGTGGGCTGGAAAAACCCCACAAGCGTGAAAAAATAAGCGCCACAACCTCCGAAAGCATACCAGCGATGATCAGCTGAGCTCCAACGATGATGGTAGAAATTTGGAGCTGTGAAAGGGCATATTCCAGGCGGTCTGCGAGGGTTCCTGAAGCTATCAGGGTAGTATCCACGATAAATAACAGCGGATAGATCAATGCCATCAGGATTGTCGAGAATACCGGGTGGCGCAAGAGGCGAAAAACCCAGGTGCGATAACGTTGATGGAAAGCAGCACCAAGCAAGACCGCCATCAAGGTATATTCGAGAGCGGTGAATAAACTGTGGGTATTGAGAAGAGATATCATCAATCCGGATAGCATGCCCAGGATAGCGGCAGGTAAAACACCCAACAATCCTGCAGCCAATACCCATGGCAGTGCCGCGAAAAGGATTAGAACTGACACCTCTACACCGGCTGGCAAACCCTGGATGGGGAGCGTCACCCCAGCCGGGAAACCCAGGATAACCAATAAATTAGTTAGAACTAAAAGAACCAATAAGCCAATAAATATCCCCCAGGTAATCCGAGTCCGGCGCTTATTTAGATGTCTCCACTGGAACAATAAAAAGATCACACTGCTTAATAAAAGGAACCAACCAGCCCACCCGACTAACTCTTGTGGTTGCTCGATATACATGGGAGTGCCAAGCAGCGTGAACTCAATAACCATATCTGTGGATCGACATAGAAGGTTTGATTAAAATGATTATAGCATGTATGTAGACTGCCTAATATCGATATGGCAGGACTTCTTTTATCGGTTTTCCAATCTGTAAGGTTAAACCTGTTCTATTGTTTCTCGCGTAGCAAGCGAAAGGTCTTCATAAAAACCCCGCCGATATCCTGGCAGCATAGCTGCCAGGATATACATGGCTTCATCCGTCATCTTACGCAGCGCCTCCCTACCTGCCCGTTGACCGAAGTCCTTGAAGCGAAATGGATCTCCAAAGCGCACATCGGCACCAGGTTCCTTCCATCGATGAGATAGTGGAAAGGATGGGAAACCAATCGTGCCATCGATCGCCACAGGTACAATGGGGACATGTGCCCGGGTTGCAAGATAGGCAATGCCTTCTTTACCTCTACGGAGCTGCGGACCACGATGCGCTTCAGGTGCCACCAAAATAATTTCACCGGCTCTCAATACATCCAAAGCACCATGGATCGCCCGCCGGTCAATATCCTCTCTCTGCACCGGGATGACCCCATAAAGGCGTGGAAATATACCCACGATCGGATAGCTATACACTTCAATCTTTGCCATTGGAACAATATTACGCGGTAATAAATTCAGGACAACAAAAGGATCGACAAAATTGATGTGGTTGATCATCAGGATCGCAGGACCCTTTTCCGGTACTTTCTCGAGTCCTTCCACATGATCTATCTTAGCGAAGATGGTAAAGCCAATGGCGCGCAACAAAAAGCGCAAGAAACGGCGGCGAGTTTCATAGCGCCCATGGTCGTAGCCCTTGGAAGACCAGATGGATGAGTCGTTGGTGGTCGGGGTCATTCGGATTCCTCAGTGACCTGGTAGACACCACGGTATTCAGCTGGCAGCAAGGCTCCAATTTCCCGCATGATCCGATCTGCATTTGCCTGCAATGCTTCACGGCGTACAGCTCCCTTTCCTTCCACGGCTGGCAGGATAATGGGTTTTCCAATATGGATCTCAACTTTGGGCCGGTGGAGGTGAATCGCCCGGTCGAAAAAATCATCAGTTGTGCCAACAATCCCGACCGGTACCACCGGCACCTTTGTTTTGTCAACGAGATAAGCCACGCCTGGCATGGCGCGCTGCATCCCCTGGCCATGTGAGCGGCGACCTTCGGGGGCTAAAAGCAGAGGTCTGCCGGAATTAAGGGCAGCGATCATGGTTTCTGTTGCCTTCCGGTCATACTCGCCACGATGCACAGGAATGCTGGCATAGATCCGGGCAACAAGTCCCTGGCCTGGTTTCCTCCAAACATCAATGGCTGCTGCACCTTCAGGTGGGGTTGGCCAAAATGCCATCAAGAGAGGGGGATCATATAAGGAAACATGGTTCATGTTTATGATGTAAGGTTTCCCCTCAGGGATATTCTCTTTGCCAATGATCTTTACGCTACTTAAGGCATGGAAAAGCAACCTGAATAATGGACGGAAGATACTCCGGCATATTCGATTGAACAGGGGAACTGAATAAGGCTTCATTTTCCAAAAACCAGCTCTTTTGCCAGCTCAAGGACCTGCTCTGCATCAAGACCATCAGAGCAAATGATGTGGGCATCGACTGCACGCCGTAGAGGAGCAACTTTGCGGCTGGAATCAATCTGATCGCGCTCACGCACGACCCGGAGAATTTCGTCATATTCTGCAGGTTCTCCTCGCTGGAGCAGCTCCCTGTATCGACGCTGGGCTCGTTCCTCAGCGGAGGCATCCAGGTAAATTTTAAGGTCAGCATTGGGTAACACAACCGTGCCAATATCCCGGCCGACCATGACCACATCCCCGCGCATGCCTATCCGGCGTTGCTGAGAAGTCAATGCCTTACGCACACCGGCATACGCCGATACTGGAGATACATTCCTGTCCACTTCCGGACTTCGAATTTCCCAGGTGATATCCTGCCCATCCACACTGACATCATAAGCACGCCCGTCTTTTACAGATGGTGGACGGACGTCAATAGGGGTGGTTTTAGCGAGCCTTGTGATGGCAGCTTCATCACCGATCGCCAACCCTTGTTTCAATGCCAGCCAGGTGATAGCCCGGTACATCACACCTGTATCAAAGTACAGGTATCCCAGAGCCTGGGCAAGCTTGTGCCCCAATGTCGATTTTCCTGACGCAGCTGGGCCATCGATGGCGATGATTTTAGCAATTCCCATACTCATTCCCAAACATTTCGGTTGTTTTTATGGAGCAGTGCTCCCGGATGTGCCAGATGCGCCACCAGGGAAGGTATCTGCCCTGGCCCATAAGATAATTTGATCCTGCATCGAAGGTGCCTGGCGAAATGCCAGCCAATTAATAAAGTTGGGTGGTAACACCCCCTGCCAGCCTGGATTAATCCACCAGTTAAAATCCTGCCCACGGTATTTTTCTGCCAGGGAAGGTACCTCGGCCCCTTTATAAGTGATAACGGCTGGAGGTGATTCGACGGAAGAAAGAGAAGTGACAAAACGAGCGTTTGGATAGTGCCGCAGCTCCCATTTAAGCGCCTCCCACTGTTGTGAGGGAGGGTCAATAAGCGCCACAATTTCCAGCTGATCTCTCAAGCCCGTATTCCGGCTGGAAAGATCAGCCAATGTCACACCAAGCTGTTCCGCCTGGCCCGTAGAAGATGGATCGACCCATAATGCCTGAGCACTGTTGGGATGCAGGAATGCCATTCCCCATGTAAAAGAGAACAACAACAATCCTAGCACGGTGCACATGGCCCACACCAAACCCAGCCTGGCGGCTACTGTCGACCAGGTGGTTGCAACCAGCAATATGGCGATAACACCCAACAGCAATGCACCAATGATGATCGCCCAATAAACCACGACACTCACCTGGTAACGCCCAATGGAGAGTAAATTGATCCAACCCACGACCGCCAACACGAACAGCAATAATCCTAATCCCGCCGCCACAATATGTGTGACCGTGTCCTCCTCAAAGAGGAACGAGCGGCTGATCTCAATTGCTGCCAGCGCCCAGAGAGGGATCAGCACCCATGCCATATCACTCACCTGTTTACCGGCATAAAGCAATGGCAGCAGAAAAGCAACCCCAGCCCAAATACTCAAACCCACTACCACTTGTCGGGTATGCTGGCCATCCCAGGAGCCAAACCAAAGGCGACCTACCCCAACAAGTGCAAAGAGTACCACAAGCAATTGGTAAATTAATAAGCTAGCGGGTAAGCGAAGGAGGGGTATTCCTGAAGAAATACTCCAGGTATGCAAATAAGCAGGGATCGTGTTTGCCAGGGCGGCTAAACCCTGTGGCAGGCGTAAGAATAATGTCCCTGTAATGAGGATGGTCCCAATAAAGGCAAATAGAGCAATACCAATAGACCTGGATGGTACCGGTTCCACATCCTGCTGGTCCTGACCTTCCCCTGGTTGATCCTTTGAGGCTCGATGGTTCACCAGGCGAAACAAACCCCAGCTTAATCCAAGGATGAGCACACCCTGTAGAAATGCTGGACCAGATAACACTGCCAGCCCGGCAAAGATACCCACCCAAACCATATGTCGATTGTGCAGGAAAGCAAGTGCCAGCAGGAGAAACGCCAGAGCAGGTATGGGACTGCCAACATGCCGGGAAAGCGACACCAACCCTGGGTCAATTGCCAACCCAAAAGCCATCACCAGGCCTGCCCGGTGCAACCAGCGTGAATCGCTCATCCAGTCTCTAAAGAAGAATGGCAACCAGACAAGCAAGCTGCCTGCAAGGGCGGGAATAAAGCGAGCAATTGAATTGCCGTCGCCAAAGATAGAGAATAACACACTGGTAATGATGATATAAGCCGGCTGCGCACCCAATCCGGCAGTTTCGCCATGAGACACACCCAAAGCCTGGAGCGCCCATCCAGCTTCTGCATTGCTCAGGGGAGCAGCTCCCAATTGATAGAAGCGTAAACCCAAAGCTATCAGGAAAGCCAGGCAATAAAATATATACTCGGTCTTGATCTTAGGTGAGTTCATGGATTATTGGTCCGTATTATACCGCCTTCAGGGAATACAAGAAAAATGCTGGGGAACCAATTAAAATTGCGCCTGACTTCAAAATAGAGCTTGAAAGACCATAGAACAGGTATATATCCGCAACCTGGCAGCACAAATCACGGGACTTTATAGATGGTCACCTGTCCCTGGGTGAACACGGGCTGCAGCACCCGCTCGAACTTGCGCAAGGCTGTATTCATGGTACAGCCACGTTCGGGTTGGCTGCACAAGCGCTGAATATAATTCAATTCCGGCGTACCAAGTATAAGGTAGCTCACATTCCACTTATGCAGCAAATCCAGGGCGGTTTGCCCATCTGAGGTGGTATAGATGGTAGCAATATCAGGCTCACGCATGCCCTGTTCGTCATAATTTCCGCGCCACTGGCTTTCATGCACTGCCCAACCCAATACAGCCGGAAAGCCGGTGAAAGCACTGATCCGTCCCTCATAAGTGTACGACCCACCGGTGGGCGGTACACTGGGTGCTTCCAGGATCACCGGTACGCTTCCAGCAGGAAAACCTGCTTGAGCATTTGCGTCCAGCCACTCAATCGCAGCCCAATCATCCGGGTTGGCTTGAGCCACCGAGGAGGAGCCATCCAGGTTTGCCGGCCCTTTAAAATCAGCTGCACGGCTGGGAATTGCCATGACAGGATAGACCAACCCCAGGCCAATAAATAATAGCGCACCAAGCGAGAATAGAACCCGGCTGGCAGGCCTTTCAAGCCGGTCCAGCACCCACCAGGTGCCATAGGCACTGGCACAACCCAGCATGACCCAGGCCTGGTAATAAAACTTGAAAACAGTGTTCATGCGGACACCAAAACTATCCCGAAGATAGATAAACTCCACGATCAGCGTGAGCGCCAAGCCAGTAAATATTAGTAAATGAACAAAAGAATCGGAGCTAATGGGGTTGAAAGGTGAAGAGTTTTCCACTGGCGAATCTGAGATTATCGATCTTTGGTAAAGCAATTTACTCACATTCGCCATGACAAGCGCCAGGAGGGCAGAAACCAGGAGTAATAACCACGGATCGCGCAGGCGGGCACTCACACTGCCAGCAAATGCCTGACCGATGGTCATTCCACCCAAAACAGATTGTATGGTTTCCCCTAAAGTGCTTCCTGGTAGTAGCTGCTGCAAATAGATGACGACAGCAACCAGCAACATGATCACCACATACAGCCCCATGCAAATCAAGAGGATACGCCACCACCAGGTGAGGGCTGATCTAAACCAACCGCGCTGGTCCTGACCTTGCCTGGCCAGGTAAACCAATAGAAAGCAAGTCAACAGGAAGACGAAAGTACCAAACATGACCAGGTATTGGGGCAGGCGAGTTGGTGGAAAGACATATGGTAAAACTCCTGACGCCTGAGAGCTAAAACTCATATAGAAAAACACATATAACAAACCTGAAAGAATCCCCAGGCCCAAGCCAAGGATGATCGATTTCAGGATGGTTACCCGATTCACCCGGCCTTCATTCATCGCTAACCCCAGCCCATACGCCAGGACTACCAATCCCAGATAGATGGGCAAATCCCAGGTGTTCAGGAATCCCAACGAGCCAAGGATGATGGCGGAAAAGATAAACAACAGCCAATCGTTATCGAGCGCAAAGGCGACCGGGTTCCACCATTTTTGCTTTAATGGGGTTCCTGGATCGGTTGAACCGGGTGCAGGGACGGGTTCTTTATGTATCTGGCGAAGCAGCAGGTTGAAGGCTAACCCAATCGCCAGAAGGACAAACGGTAGTGCCAGGACATGCGGATGATTGTCGCCGAGCAGAAAGCTAAAGAAGGGAAATTCATCAATAGGCTGGACTCCCATATTCTGACCAAAGAAGTTTTTGTCTGCCAGGACACGTGAGGCACGCCACCACCACATGAACACATCGCCGGGATACCACGAGTTAATCACTGGTGACTGCGCCAATCCAGGAATATCAATCCAATTCCAGAAGCTATCCGGCAACACTCCCCTGGCGTGCAGAACCTCCAGTACACCTTCCAGGTTGCCCATCACCGCCACAAGCAAGCCACCCAATACCCCCGCTGCCAAAGGGGGACCAGCGGGGACAACTGTTCCATCTTTTTTATGGCGGGCGTTCAATGTGAATGCCACCAGGTTGTAAACCACACCAAACGAGCCCAGGAGCGTAAGGGCAAAAAGCAAGGCATCGTACAGGTCAAACCCCACACCTGAAACCGCTCCTGACAGCCCGGTCAGCAATGCCATCATTACATAACCAAAGTAATAGTAGGAAATCGCAAAATCTGACAGCCATGGATCAAGAGGCGGAAAGTGCTCGCTGCGCAGGATGGCATTCTGAAAAGCAATTTCCATGAACTTTTCGCCACCCGTCGGCTCGATCTTATATGGAGCATACGCTCGCAGCAATGCCCACCCAACCAGAGCAAGGGCGAAAAGCACTTCCACCGTCAGCACCAGCTTCCACTTCTCACGCAAGAAGGTGCGAAGATCCGGCACCAGAGTGCCTTTGCAGCGCAAGTAGAACCAGGTGGATAAACCCGCCAGGAGCAGGATGGAGAAGAGTATGCCACCCAGGTCATTACTCAACACCCCGGTACTCGCCCCGAACCACAAAACAAAGCTGACCAACAATAGACCAAGGGATTTGGAAAATGTATAACCATGATCAGGCAACCAACGAAAAACACGCATGGCAGTAGGAAAAGCCAGCCATCCCAATGCCTGCATGATCAGCCACCAGACCAGTATCATAATCATTGGATCACCTCATAAATAACCGTGCTCCCGTCCCTGTATACTTCATTCCATAAAATGCCATTGAATGCCTGGAATTTATCCAGTCCTGGTCCGGGATAAGCGACCTGTTCAAGCTGACCCAGGACAATATATCTCACTCCATAGAGGTTTAAGAATTGCCTGGTGAATTCTGTATCCACCGTGGTATAGAACTGGTCTATATCCATCACGCGCTTGGTCACCCATTCGGGAGAATTGGCTGCGCGTTGCTGTTGCTCATGCCATTCCCAGCCCACCACCCCAGGCAAACCCGTATTGATGGTAAACCGTGAGAACCAGCGATACAAATTGCGCGAGTTTGCCTCCACGATGACCGGCGAGCCCTGGATGTTTTCCTGCATCCAGCGTATTGCCCGGTAGTCCTGGCTTAAATCCATGGTGACAACGCCCTGTGCAGCCGGTTTACTGTCACTCACATTAGGGTAATTTTCATCATAGGTGGCATTTGGCATATACACCAGACCATCCAAGCTATGAGGCGCTGCAGGAATCCAACGATCTTTAATTTTCGCCATGCTGCCATAGAGGGTGAACAAGGCTGCCGATAATACCAAAAACGAGAACGCCACACGCCAGGTGATACGCCAGCCTGGCAACCAGCGGCGCACTGGCTCAAGCAACCAACCCAATGCAGCTGCTGCACTAAGGGCGAACAACACCCAGGCGTGCAAATAGAATTTAAAAACAGTATTCATTCGCCCAATGTCGCCGCGGACCACCACCACTTCCACCATCAAGGTGATCAGGAGCCCTGTCCCCACCCAGAACAGAACCAGTCGCCTGGTATCAGGCATCCCGGGGCGCAGGATCAAGACGCCTGCCCAGACAGCCAGGGGTAGAATGAACCAGGCCAGGGCTGCTCCACGCCCAACTGGCAATTTACTGAGCAAGCCGATCGCCTCAACACCCGGGATCTTGACACTTAAGAACAGGCAAGCCAGGAATAAGATCACCGCCACCAGGATGATCAGGCTGCTGTATTTTTCAAGCTTGCGTACGGATGAAAGCGGGGTATTTGCCATCCACTCGCGTGTTTCCCAGACCATCCAGGAGATAATGACAAACAGGAACAGACCCCAGTGAGTCAGGTAAGACCACAGTGGTGTGTGCGTCCCGAACCAGGGAATGATCGTGCTGTATGCCTGGTCATACCATAAGCGATAGGGAAGGAACAATCCATAGGAGATCACAGCCAAGGCAAGCATTCCCAGACCAGCCAGGACCAGGCGTTTGATCGATGGCTTGAGACCGGGCAGCCAGGGGATGCGCTCAACATTTGCATAGCGGAAGATGGCATACCCCAGTGCCACCATCCCAATGGGCAGATAGGTGTATATATCAGACAGGTTGGTGGGGTATAACGCCCCAATGGCCAACCCTCCCAACAGCAACCCCAGTATCCCGGCACCAATGCTTCGCCAGCGTGCTTTCCCCATTACCACAGCCACCACCCATCCAAGGGCAAGCATGGCGATCGCCAGGGCGATCATATGGGCGTGCAGGTCTGCATAGAGAAAAGTGAACATGGGAAACTCAGTAATGGGTTCCACATCGCCCGGAGCTGGAATGGCACGGCTGGGAATCCAGTACCAGTCACCCAGGCTGTAAGGCATTTTGGCACCTTGAAACAAAACCTGATAAAGCCCAGACGGGATGCCCATCAGGCGGGTAAACAATCCGGTGGAAGTGGTCAAACCACCGGGTACACCCAACTGCTCCCAGCCTTTTACCATCATGCGCAGCGTGCCCAGATTGCCGAGAAGCGTCAGCCCTACTGCAGAGGCCAATCCAATGAAATAAGGCCTGGCTGGATGAACTGTAGCAGGTGGTGTTTCTGATTCAGAGGCTGGAGGCTCATCATCCTTGTTGCGGGAGTGGCTCAGGTTGTAGCCAATGGAGAATGCCCCCATGGTAACCATGCTAAACAGGGTTGGAATAATGAGGTTGTAGGCAAAGGATGGCACAATGCCAAGCCATTTGACCAGCACACCCACAAAGACAAATCCCCAGTAATAATAGTTCAGGTAACCGCCTGCGTACCAGGGATCATAGGGCGGGAAGGTGGTGCTTTTTAGAATGGCATTGAAGTAGGAAAAGTCCATCGGCTTTTCGCCGCCCTTCCAAGGGTGCCACAAATCTGGATTACCCAGGCGGATTAAAAGGAAGATGAGGAAGAATACCAGCACCAGCCCTTCGATGGTTAGAAAATATCTTCTCCGGGATTTCCATTCTGCACGCAGTTCTTCCCGCTGCCGATAAGCCAGGAAACCTCCTCCCAGGGCGATGATTAAAATCACCACGCTGATGGTAAGGCGGGTGAAGGGTATATTAACCGAACCTGCCAGCCAGGTCAGGTAAGCCAGGATAAGCATCCCGGCTGTACGGGCGAGGGGATAGCCGTGATCGGGCAAACCCGGCAGGGTAATCCTTAGCAGGGGGTAGACGAGGAGACCCAACAAGCCCACACTCAAATACCAGACGATAACTCCCACGGGTTGGTAACGATTCTGCCATGACGCAGGGTCAAAAAGCTCCGCCCAGGTGCCACCCATGGACTGGATATAGCGGCGGATATCGGTCATGATTAAATTGGCAGGGTGAAAGGCAGCCTTCTTGGGAGTGATACGCACGATCTCAGTGAAATTGGTCTGACTCAAGATCTGGCGCGCCTGTTGAGAATTATAGTCGTCGGTCTTGCGGAAGATGAGCACCTTCGGATGGTCATAGACGGTGAAAGCTTCCTCGGCAAACTGGTCGTTGACCTTCAAGGGGCCAAGGGATGGATCGGATTGGAATATTTCTACCAGCTCAAAACCCAGGTCGCCGTGGAACATCCCTGGCTCAGCAACACTGTAACACCATTCGAGGGTCTGGTCAGGCGGACAACCCAATAAATGGCGGTAGTGAAGGGTGGTCATGGGAAAACGTTCGGGTAAGCGCGGCAATGAACCCCACTGGCGGTTGGAGCTGATAAAAATGTATTCTGTCTGGTCATAAATATTGACAAAACGCTCCAGCTTATCAGGGCTATCGTCGGTATACATATTGAAATTCAATCCAGGGGTATAGATGCCTCCGAATGCATCATAGCCATCCACGCGCAATGGCAGGCCATCATCCCATTCCCCCTCGTTGGCGACCGCTGAACCTTGAACCATAACCCCACCACCTCCGGGTTCCACCCCAAGGGACAGGCTGTAATTATTCCCTTCCTGCAGCGTGACCGGACGATCGAGGATCATGGTATACGCTTCACCCATCCCGTTTGGTCCAGGTGCAAGATCAGCAGTGAGACTGGCAGTTGCCACCACCTGCTCATCACCAGTTGGCCCAATGGTGAGAACCAGGGTTTGCAGCCCAGAGTTCGGAGTCCGGTCAGCGAGTTGACTCAGGGCAACCGACACAAGCAACCCGCTTTCTTGTGGTGTGATGGCTAAACTATAGGGTGCTCCAGGGGTGATGACACACTGATCAGGTCCAGCCAGTGATTCAGTGATCAGCTCTGTGGGGGTTTGCAGGGTTAGATCCACCTGTCCGCAAACATCCAGGACCTGCTCGCCTCCAGCAAGAGCCAGGTTTAAGGTATACAGCTGACCCGCTTCCACATAAATTGGAGAATCAAATTTCATCATGTACCCATCGGATGTTTGGGCATCAGCCGTGCTGGGAACGACCGTTATGGTGGACGCCATCAGCGGTTGTTCGCTGATCGTTGGATCTACCAGGGATGCATTCAGGGTGATCGGTTGAAATCCCTGAGCATCGGAAACATGTGCCAGGTAGACTTCATTGAGGGTACCACTGGCATTCGCGGTGAATGTCATTTGATAAGGAAAACCCGGTTGGATCGTGCTGCCATATGGAATAGCAATAGGCTGGTTGTACATCCCATCCTGGTTATTAATATGCAGGTTAATCGGTCCAGGGATATTCTGGTAAATCCATTCTGAAGCTGCCACGCGGGTGATGGGTCGGGAATAGATCAGGCTGAATGCCAGCGCCCAGGCGAGGGTGGTGGCAAGCACAATACCACCCACCAGCAATGACACCAGCCCTGCCCAGCGATGCGCAGAGGCTTGCGATTCACCTGGCTGAGCACTTTCTTCTTTTTTATGCCTTCTCAAGTCCCACAGCGTGACAACTGCCCAGGCGGCAAAGATCACTACCATCGGATAAGTGGGCATCTGGTAGCGCATGGTCGGGTTGAATTGCATGGATTGCCAGACAAAGTAGAACCCACCCCAAAGCCACAACAAGAGATGTTTATGCCATTCGCCCTTGAGCATGCGCCAACCTGCCCACAGGAACCCCAGGCCTGCCAGGATGCCCAAAGGCAGCCCCAGCCCCCATTCGACCATATTTTGCCCTGAGAACCAGATTGGGCGACGTGCCCATTGCAAGGATGGCGGATAGTCGATATCCCCTGCTGCCTGATTGCGTTGCTCTTTAATATTTGAAACCCATTGCGGATTTGGCCGCACGCCAAAAAAACCTGGGCCATAAAAAGCATAGGGCTGAAAAATACGGAACACCAGGATACTTACAAAAGCAGCAATGCCCAGGAAGAACACCGCATTCACCAGCCATTGCGAGCGTTCATGCGCAGGTTTCTTCCAAATGACCAGGCCGAAGGCGATGGGTAGCACGAAGGCAACCGGGGCAGAATTGAGCTTGGAGGCGACCGCACATCCCAAGGCGAACCCAAATGCAATCGAGAGACCCAAATAGGGGCTCTTGATCAAGCTTCCAAAGCGGTTTCCCAGAGATTGAGGGCTTAGCTGAGCTTCCATATCTGGAGAGATACCGCCAGCGTTTTCAGGTTCACCCAACAGAACGTTTTTGGATTTATTTTCCAGCAGACTGACCCTGACAGCGAAATAAATAGCCAGCAAGGTAAAGAAATTGGAAAATGTATCCATGGTAAAGAAATGAGACTGCTGAATATTCAGCACAGTAAAAGCTGAAAATGCCGCAGCCAACAATCCAATGCGCTTGTTAAATACGCGAGATCCGATCGCATAGACCAGGATAACCGAAAATAAATCGACCAGGGCTGATAACAGCCGTCCAACTAATGTCATCTCGTTGAAACCAGAATGGCCGTAAATCCACTCCACGAGGTAACGGGTGACAAACATGGGCAACGTGCCATAGACATAAAATGGGTGGCCCCTGTTATTCGGGTTGAGCGGAGAACAGGAAGCATCAAAATACCCACCCCAGCTCTGGCAGTCCGGGTAGGTAAAATCCGAGCCTGCTCTCCATGGGTTATTATCCAAATTTGGCGGTGTTCCCAGTGCTTCTGGAGGCGTATTAATCGGCTGGATGTCTGACCCGACCCACACCAGGAAACGTTCATCAGGATGGAGATATTGATAATCGCCCCATTGGATACCTACAAAGCGAAAAAATGCCCCCAGGACCAGGATATACAGCAACAGGATGTCGTAAATCAATGGGCTTACTGACCACCGTTTTTTGGAGGTGGGCTGCGGTATGGAATATGGCGTGGGGTCATTCATATAAATCTATTGGTTCACCTAAGGTTGATATCTCCAGGAAAGAGACTTTAACCTGTGATGGGATTTATGGTGCGGAGGTTCCACCAGGGATTGTTGCTGGCGGGGGTACCATATAAATATAAAAATCCTTTCCACTGCTCGATTCATGGGTTGAAAGATTGCCTTGTGGGAACAGCTGGCGTAAAAGATCCAGATCTGCCTGGTCTTCAAGGTTAACAAGGAACAGCTTCGGGCGGAGATCACTCAGCGTAGCTGAAATTTGATCGGGTGGGATAGCATAATCGCGGGTAGGATCATTGGCATTCATACCAACCAGGCGAGTATCCACCCAATAGGGATACGGCACCACATAGGCAGTATCGGTGCTCCCGTACATATCGCCAAACTCTCGAATAATCTTGCCCATCTCAGATGTATTCCATGAAGACAGCTCATAAGCGCGCTGGTATTGATTGAAGACCAGCTCATAATTACCCAGGGCAGAAATAAAAATCAGGACAGCGGCCAATCCCCAGGATACAGTGGATCCAGCCTTGGATGGGTTCTTTCGCTCGATGGCCGACATCAAGCCATCCAGGGCTATGGCGATGATCAAAAAGACCGGTACGATGGCACCGGAGGCACGATTCAATGCCGGGTTCTCATCCGGGAATGCCAGTGAGAGGATGGAAGGCATCATCAACAAAGGCAGCGATATTAACAGTACCAAATCCTGCCATGTGCGTTGCCTGACATAACGTACGGTGAGCAGTATCACACCAAGAAACAACAGAGCAGCTGAAATGACGTCCAGGGCAGGGCGGTTCGTGACTGAATGGACCCATATTTGCCCGTCTGACCAGAAATACATCGTTAACGCGTTCCACAGGTTCTTGATGAAGATCACCAGAGCAGGACCGGGCAATGGGCGTTCAATGGTCCCCAGGCGCGAAAATGCCCGCAGGTCGAACAAAGAAGGATATTCTATCGCGAAGCGTAATAATGGCAAGAAAACGATCAGGGATATTAAAACCAGCACTAATAAACCTGAAATTGCCTGCAAGCGCTTGCCCCTGGCTTGATGGTGCAACAGGTACAATCCAATGACGGCGACCACAACCACCGGCAGTATGCGGATGGGAGTATAGCCATGTAAACCGATCCCCAAAAACAGGCCTGCAAAAATAAAGTCGTTGCGGTTTGAGGTACGCAACCCGCGGATCAGATAGTACAGAGTGGGTGCAACAAACAAGGGATATAACGGGAAACGCAATCCCACACGAGAGATCACATTTGGCCAGTAGGCCATGCCTGCAAATAACATGGCGAATAGCCCAATCCGTCTGTTACCCATCTCCTTACCCAGCAGATAGAGAAATGGCAGGGTCACCAAACCCGCCAGGATGGTGCCAATTTTCAAGCTTAGGAAGGTATAACCGGTCTGGAATAGCTTGATAATGCCCGCTGTCAGGTACATCTGCAGCCCTTCACGCCCAGTGTTGCGGGGAAAGAAGATGCTCGCCTGTCCATGCAATACATCCCATACATCCAGCAGCTTTTCAGCATGATCGCTGACCATTTCCGGCGGTACCTGCTCGATCCGATAAACTCGAAAGAATACCGCCAAGGCGACAACTGCCACGACCAGCAGTGTCCAGGCAGTGATGGAAAGCTTCCAGGGAAGGCGGAGGTGCGCCTTTAACCAACCCCACCATTTCGAGAGCAGGGATTCTCCCCGCCAAAAAGCCATTGAAGCAAAAATGATAGCCAAAAGCCACAGGGTGACATTGAGAGTATTGAATTGATTGCCCCCCATGGTGAGAAAAGCGGCCAGAGCCAGCGGCAAGCTGACATACAGCCACCTTGCCCGCACCTGGTAATCCTCGGTGCTTTCCTGTGCATCAGGCAGGTCAGCTGGAGACCATTCACCTTTCCAGGCAGCCCAAACCAGCCAACCGGCGGCAAATAAATACAGAATGACTCCTGGAATCCATGCCCGCTCGGGGCGTGGTTGAAGGGAAATCTGGGCGACGAAGGCAATCCCCAGTGCTAGCAGCGACCGCCATGGAAGGGTAAGCCCAGGCTGACGATGTCCAGGGGCGGGAGAAGCCTGTTCTTCCATCGCAACAGGTTGTTGCGGAAATTGTTCCTCCAACGGTTGAGTTTCCTGAGGGGTCTCATCAGGAGATGGAATCGCTAACGGCTTCCCCCGAAAGAGGGATTTAATAATAGTCCAGAACCGTTGGCTCTCGATTCATGCTTTCTCCGCCAGTACGATCAGGCTTTCACCCATATGGAGAGGAATAATACTCCATCCAAGAATAGCTTGCAAGCCCCCGGGTGCGCCAAAGAGCAGCTTTTGCAGGGATGTGGGAACGAGTGGAATATAGGGGGCATCCCAAAAACCATCAGAGAATACCCGCCTGGGCAGTAAACCATGTGCACGCAGGGATGCCAGCCACTCTTGCGGAGGTTTCAGGCTGACGTGGGTAGGATCCTTGTAGCCGATCCAGTTTTCCTTTTTTCGTTTGCGCATAGATGAGCTGAGATTAGGAGTGACCAGGATCAGCAATCCACCGACACTTAATACCCGGCTCATCTCCGCAATCGCCTGGTCAGGATTATTCAGGTGTTCCACAACATGCTTGGCAATCACAAGGTTAAAAACCCCATCCGGGAAGGGATATGGTTCATCCCCCGACAGTAGCATAAACTTTCCCTGGGGTACATTTCGTTGAGCCTGGGACAATGCCCAGGGGTTGATGTCACATCCAAAAACCTGATATCGTCCAGTCAGCCATGCCAGTAAATGCCCCATCCCACAACCCAGTTCCAATAACCCGCCTGTGCGGGGGCCATGACGCAAAGCCAATTTGGCATAATAGCGATTTGACCACCAGTATTGGCTATAACGAGCAAAATCCACCTCGGCATAGGGCCCGGTAGAGAAGTATTCCTCATTAAAGGGATGACCACTGGAATCAGGTTGGCTCATGGAGAGTCAGACACTTCTGGCGACATAAAAGGTGAATGTTCCCTGGGGATGCGGCTGAGCAACGGCGTGCTTGCGAACAAAGCGTTCGGTCAGGAACAAATTCCACCGCCAGGGAGCGATGATCCAATGTTTGCTGATGACATGCGGTAATAAGGTTGGGTGCGCCAAAATAATGACCCCATTCCAATGTGCGCATGGCCTGGGGTGAAAAATAGTGCCACCATTTCTCCAGCTTAAAACCTGCGGCTTCAAGCCATTTTTGCCAGTCATCAGGCCAAACCGCGTGTTCGACGCGCGACATGTGTTTGAACCAACCAGTGTATGCCCGACCAGCCCCGGCAAGACCGATGCTGCCAAGGATTCGTGGTACGGAAAGCTCGGTCAGATATCCAGGGTTTGGAACACAGAAGAGAAATGGTGCTCCTGGTTTCAGCACACGCCTTAATTCTGCCAGCACAGGCTGAACCTGAGTGATGTGCTCCAGCACAGAATTACTAAGCGCACTGGCAAAGTGCCCATCTGGAAAGGGCATCCGGCTACCATCCCCTTGCACAAGAGAATGATACCCTCCTCCTTTTGCCGCCAAATGGATCGGTCCCGTCCAGGGGTCCAACCCTACATCCAGCTTTCGATCGAAGGTGATGGTAGCAAAATGACCATCCCCACAACCCAGGTCCAGGGTTGGGGCTGGAAGCTCGTATTCCTGATAGAACTGTGCTTCCACCGCACGCAGCATAGCCCGGAAGTAAGGTAGATCACGCAGGTTTAACCACAGGTAGTCTTTATCGTTCATGTTGTCAGTGGCGCAATAGTATATGAAAAATATCTCCAGCCAATTATTGGGTAGCTTTGCTGCTTCGAACTACTTCCTGAAAAACAGCTTCATATTCTTCTGCAATATGAACAGGCGAAAACCGCTTCATTACTTCATCCGGGTCACCCTGGTAGCATTCTGGATGCCCGAGGACTTCACAGATACTCTCTGCCAGGGCTTGTGCATTTGCCGGGGGTGCCAGCTGACCCATGCCGGTCATTTTTATCGGAATGCGTACACCGGGAATATCAGAGGCAACAACTGGCGTACCGCATGACATCGATTCCACCTGGACGATGCCAAACGACTCGGTGCTGTTCGTACTGGGTAAGACAGTCACTTCACATAAGCGATAAAATGCAGCCAGCTCCGGAGGAGATAAAATGCCAAGGAAGGTCCAACGGTCACCCAAAGCCTTGATCAACGGTTGCAGCTTGGTCGTGTATTCCTCTTCACCCATGACGTCCTGGTATTGACCAACATGTAATACACGCGCGGTTGGGTGTTTTTTCAAGATATCCGACATGGCTTCCATCAGAAATTCCACCCCCTTCTCAGCTGCCAGGCGTGCCACCATCCCAATGATACGCTCCCCTGGCTGCAATTTAGCTTTGTCTCTCATTGCCTCCACATCTGCCTGGGTGGGGTGTACCAGCTCGACCGGGGTGGGGATGGCACGGATCTTCTTGAGATAGGTACGAAGAAATGGCGATTCTCCTGCGTAATCCATGGTATTCACCACAATTTGATCGGCGAGACCCAGCGAGATTTTATTGGCCAGGTGAGATATCTGATTTGCAATGGAATGAATAAACCCCGACGGCAGGAGCAAGTCACAGTGGTAGGTAAGCACCACGGGTTTGTTCAACATTCGGCTGATCAGGGCAATATAGGCAGCATCCAGCTGAGGCAGGTGTAAATGAACCACATCGGCATGGCGTATGTTCACCCATGCCCAATAGAACATGGTTGGCATGAGAACACCCTTACTGACATGCATCAGTACATGGGGTCGTATAACCTTGACCCCATCCCGATCTTCGCGTGCAGGCAGGCTGAGATCATAGCGTGAAGTCAATACGGTTAACTGATGCCCACGGTCCACCAAAGCGCGCGCCAATCTTTCGGCATAGATGGTCAAGCCGGAATAATGCGGTCGGTAATAGGTCAGGGTGGTTAGGATACGCATTGCAATAACTATGACGCACAACACCTGTCTAAAGTTTCACTCAGCCCAGCCCTACGATTCGCCTTCTGATTTCATCTTGCCAAGCCGTGAATACAGGCCGAACAGAGATTCGCCATCCTTGTAGAGGCCATACCCACCGATCAACCCGGTGAGTAAATAACTGATTATATGCATGGATAGGGCAAATGCAATGGCAGATGTCGCATCGATCCCAAAAACGACCAATGCTCCAACCAAAGCTGCTTCATATACCCCGATGGCACCAGGTGACGAGGGGGCAGCGATGCCAAGAGCCCCCACTCCAACAGCAAAACATGCCCAAAGCAAGCTGGGATTAGGGAAAAATGCCCTAAGAAAGAAATAATACTGCAGGATCCCGACCAACCAATTGAGGCCTTCCCAACCCAAGGCTTTCAGGAAGAGGCTGGCATCGGTCAGGATCATTAACCCATCAAAGAAGGCAATGAGGCGCCTGCCTGCCAGCTTTTTCACCACCGGGTAGTGCTGACCCAGGTTATCGATCCAGCCTAATACCCGTTGACGGTTGAGTGCCAGGAAGTAAATCGTACCCAGACCTGCCACAACTACAACACCAGTAGCAATGGCGGCCTGAACAGCCCACGAAACTCCAATAACGAAAGGCAGGGTACACAAAAATAATCCGGCAGCAATCGCAAGGTCCAAGGCGCGTTCAATTAGAATAGAGGGGATGACCTGCCAAAAATCCAGGTTAGCCTTGCGACCGATCAAATAGGCACGGGCAATTTCACCCAGTCGGAATGGCAGAATATTATTCAGCAGATAGCCTTCGTTGATCGTGATAAAGGAATCACGATAGGAAGCTTTATTTTGCAACAACGTGCGCCAGAAAAAACCCCGGAGGATCAGCCAAAGCAGTGAAAAGAGTATTCCTACCAATAAGAATATCAAATCTGCCTGGCGCAATGCCTGATAAAACTTAGGCAGATCCAGCAAGGAAAAAACCACAACCAAAGCCACCACACTTACCAGCAGGCCAGGTAGGAGGCGCATCCAATTATTTTTGATTGAAGGGCTAGCGATCTTACTCCTCCCCGATGCGTAATACTGCCAGAAATGCCTCCTGGGGAATTTCCACATTTCCAACCATTTTCATGCGCCGCTTGCCACGCTTTTGCTTCTCCAATAGCTTCTTCTTGCGCGAGATATCACCCCCATAACACTTGGCAAGCACATCCTTACGCATGGGTTTGATATTAGCCCGCGATATGACCCGCCCGGCCGCATAAGCCTGGATGGGAACCAGAAACAACTGGCGTGGGATCAACTCTTTTAGCTTGGTGATGACTGCCTGCCCTTTATGGTAGGCATCATTACGATGAACAATGGTTGCCAGGGCATCCACTGGTTCTTCATTAACCAGGATCTCCAGTTTGACCAGGTCATCGGGGCGATATTCAGCAAATTGATAATCCAGCGAGGCATAGCCGCGCGTGCGTGATTTGAGCAAGTCAAAGAAATCCACGATCAGCTCGGAAAGTGGGATGTGGAAATTCAGCTGTACACGGTTTGGCGCGGGATAATCCTGGGAGACAAATGTACCGCGTTTTTTCTTGGTGAGTTCCATGATCGTCCCATAGAACTCCGTGGGGCTGAAAATCTCTATATTCATCCAGGGTTCACGAATCTGCTCAATGAGCATTTCGTCGGGCAAATCTGCAGGAGAATCGATCAGGATCGTCTCACCGGTATGAAGCACAACCTCATACTCAACGGATGGTGAGGTGACGATGATATCCAGGTTGTACTCGCGTTCAAGGCGTTCCTGGATGATCTCCATGTGGAACATGCCCAGGAAACCGCAGCGAAAACCAAAGTTGAGCGCCTGGGAGGTCTCAGGCTCATAAATCAGGGAGGCATCATTTAGCTGTAATTTTTCAAGTGCATCCTTCAGGTTTGCGTAGTCCTCACCCTCCACGGGATAAATTCCTGCAAAAACCATCGGCTTGACCTTACGGTAACCAGGCAGCGGGGCTGGGGCAGGGTTGGTGGCACTGGTGAACGTATCGCCCACGCGACATTCATGGACAGTTTTAAGCCCTGTGGCAATATAACCAACCTCACCCGCAACCAGGTTGGTGACCGGGCGTAAATCTGGAGCAAAAATACCGATCTCAACCGGCTTGACGTCAAATCCGGTCGCCATCAGGTGCAGCGAATCGGTCTGGTTAATTCTTCCATCCATCAAACGAACATATGCGACCACGCCCTTATAGGAGTCATAATGCGAGTCGAAGATAAGCGCACTTAGGGGGGCATCTTCGTCACCCGTTGGAGCAGGGATTTCTTTAACGATCACTTCCAGTACGGAAACGATGTTGATCCCATCCTTGGCGGAAATGCGGATCACCTGTTCGGGAGGCGTGCCAAGCAGGCTGCTGATGTCCTGCGCCACCTCATCAGGTCGGGCTGAGGGTAAATCGATCTTATTGATGATGGGGATAATTTCCAGGTCAGCTTCGAGGGCACTGTAAAGGTTGGCAAGAGTTTGGGCTTCAATTCCCTGGCTGGCATCCACCACAAGCAAAGCACCCTCGCAGGCCTGCAATGCACGGCTGACTTCATAACCAAAATCCACGTGCCCAGGGGTGTCGATCAGGTTTAGCTCGTATTGTTCACCATCACTGGCGGTATAACTCATGCGTACAGCGGATGCCTTGATGGTGACGCCTTTCTCCCGTTCCAGGTCCATGCTGTCCAATATCTGCTCCGTGGTATCGCGATCCGGAACCGTACCGGTGAGATGAAGCAACCGATCTGCCAGGGTAGACTTGCCGTGATCGATATGTGCAATAATACAAAAGTTGCGAATGTGTTCCAAGTTCATAACGCGGCTTAGTATAACCGATTTTTACCTATGAGATGCAGGGTGGCTGTGGAAGGTAGGCTCAGCCAGGTTCAGGCAGCACCCGATCAATCATTTCTTCCATCGATGTTGTTAGCTTACCAGGATATTCGAGCCAGGCAAGGAATTCCACATTGCCTTTCGGCCCAGTGAGTGGGGAGCAGATCAGGCCACAAACGGCATAGTTTTGCTGGCAGGCATGCTCCAACACGTCCGTTAGCACCTGGTGGTGGATTACCCGATCGCGGATGACGCCCTTGCCACGCCCCACCTGCTGGCGACCTGCTTCAAATTGAGGTTTGATCAATGCGATAACCGTCCCTTTTGAGGCAGAGGTGTTGTTTGACTCGCTGATAAACCAGTCCTTTATCACCGGTAATAAGACCGTTAATGAGATAAAGGAGGCATCGACGGTGATCAATTGCACGGTTTCCGGTAACCGTTCAACAAAGCGGGCATTGGTGCCTTCCATGACGATAACCCGGCTGTCCTGGCGTAACTTCCAATCCAAAATGCCATGTCCGACATCAATCGCAAATACTTTCGTGGCACCATACTGTAAAAGGCAATCCGTAAAGCCTCCGGTGGATGACCCGACATCAGCGCAGATACAACCGCTGACGTTCACTGCGAATGCCTGTAAAGCGGCTTCTAGCTTTTCTCCACCGCGAGAGACAAAGCGCGGCCCACGCTCCACTTCTAGCCGGACATCAGGGGCGACATTTGCCGCTGAGCGAAGCACGGTCTCACCATTTACCCGTACCTGGCCAGCCATCACCAGGCGTTGAGCCAGGGAACGACTCTCAACCAAGCCGCGCTCCACCAGCAACAAATCCAAACGGATCTTCTTCATATACCCATATCTTAATCCAAAATCTGGTTTCAGCAATAGATTATTACTCAAATTCTTGTTTTTCGAATTGACGATTCTCGGATAAACTACTATTATATGAATATGCATATCACCTGGTTGCAACCATTGGTTAAAACCATGCGCCCGCGCCACTGGATAAAAAACGGGCTGCTATTCATCCCATTAATTTTTGACCAGCAGCTAACCAACTGGCCAGCCTTGGGTCGCGTTGTGCTTGGATTCGTGTTGTTCTGTTTATTATCAAGCCTGGTGTATATTATCAACGACCTGATGGATTTTAAAGCCGACCAGAATCACCCACAAAAACGTCTGAGGCCGATCGCATCAGGGCAGCTTAAAATCTCAACCGCACGGATTGCGGGGGTGGTTCTTGGATTGGTCTTCTTTATACCGGCATTATGGCTCTCGCTCGAATTCACCTTGATCGGATTGGCTTACTTGTTACTCAACCTGGCATATTCAGCCTGGTTTAAGCATACCCCCATCCTGGACGTCATGATCCTTGCCAGCTTCTACGTCCTGCGCGTGGGAGCAGGGGTATCACTCATCGAAGTAAATCGCTTTTCCCCCTGGCTTTACGTCTTCACCACCTTCCTGGCACTATTCCTTGGGATCGGCAAGAGACGTGCAGAGTTAAATCTCCTGGCAGGGGAGGCAAATTCGCATCGCAAAGCACTGCAAGGCTATACGGTGCCATTGCTTGACCAGCTCATCCTGATCGTTTCCAGCAGTGCGATCATCACCTACAGCCTGTATACATTTTCAGCGCCCAACCTGCCGTTAAACCACACGATGATGCTCACCATTCCCTTCGTGATCTATGGCATCTTCCGCTACCTCTATCTACTCCAGGTACAGCAGTGTGGTGGTGAACCAGAAGAGGTGCTATTGACAGATCGACCACTGCAGGCGACCATTATCTTATGGGGACTTTCCATCATGATCATTTTCTACCTGGCCTCAGGTTAAGTCCTGCAGTGATTTGGTAAATCACCCATGCCAGCATTCTCAGCATCTGCTCCAGGCAAAATCATCCTGTTCGGCGAACATGCCGTTGTTTATGGGCGCGCGGCAATTGCCTTGCCCGTCCTACAGGTGAGGGCAAAAGCCATTGTCACATTTGAACCGAGAAGCACTTCGGGCGTAGTGAAACTCCTGGCTCCTGATATCGGATTGGAGGCTACGCTTTCTGAGCTGCCAGAAACTCATCCCCTTGCAGCTGTTCTCTGGAAGGCAGCTTCTGCAATGAATTTAAGCCACATCCCTGCCTGTACCATCCAGGTCAGATCCAATATTCCCATCGCCGGTGGAATGGGCTCGGGTGCTGCTGTTTCGGTAGCAATCCTGCGCGCCTTCTCGGCCTCGTTGGGACACTTATTGACTGATGAACAGGTTTCACAATTGGCTTATGAAGTGGAGGTGATCCATCATGGAACGCCCTCCGGAATTGATAATTCGGTCATCACCTATGCCAGACCGGTGTATTTTGTCAAAGGAAAGCCAATAGAAACCTTGCAGGTTAAACGCGCCTTTTCGCTGGTGATTGGAGATACAGGGATGCAAAGCTCCACTTCGAATGTAGTGGATGATGTGCGCCATGCATGGGAAAAGGCAAGCGATCATTTTGAAGGGTTATTTGATAAGGTTGGAGAGATCGCTGCTTCTGGCAGGAAATCCATTGAGTCAGGCTCAATCGAAACCCTTGGTCCCATGATGGACGAGAATCATGACCTGCTGCGCAAGATGGGGGTGTCTTCGTCTGAGCTTGATATGTTGGTGGATGTTGCGCGTTCGGCTGGTGCACTGGGAGCAAAGCTCTCAGGTGCCGGGCGCGGTGGAAATATGATCGCCCTGGTATCTCCGGAAAGCTCTGGAGCGGTGAGCAAAGCTCTTGAGCAGGCAGGAGCCACGCACACAATTACGACAGAGGTCCGTGAAACATGAGCGGAAACATTGTTTTCCTGAAGCTGGGTGGCTCGTTGATCACAGTTAAAAATCAGCCGTACACTCCAAGGTTGGATGTATTGGAACGCCTGGCACAGGAGATTGCACAGGCACGGGTACAAGACAGGGGGCTGCAGATCATACTGGGCCATGGTTCCGGCTCGTTCGGGCATGTTCCGGCAAGTAAATATAAAACCCGCCTGGGCGTGAAGTCTGTAGAAGAATGGATTGGCTTTGCTGAAGTCTGGCGCCGGGCAGCCGGGTTAAACCGACTGGTTATGCAGGCTCTGGAAAATGCTGACTTGCCTGCAATGGCATTTTCTCCATCAGCAATGGTGATCACCGATCAGGGAAAAGTTGCCAAGTGGAATCTGGATCCACTGCGGTTTTCATTAGAGAAAGGTTTACTACCAGTTGTCCACGGAGATGTGGTCTTTGATCTAAAGCTAGGAGGCACTATTTTATCCACTGAAGATATATTTGCCCATCTGGTGCGGTACATCCAGCCCACAAGGCTGCTGCTTGCCGGGATCGAGCCCGGGGTTTGGGAGGATTTTCCGGCCAATACAAGCCTAGTACCTGTGATCACCCCTCAAAGCCTAGCCCAAATTGAAAATGGATTGAGAGGCTCGGCTGCCACAGATGTAACCGGTGGCATGGCTGACAAGGTAAGACAGGCAATGGCTTTAATCGAAATGTATCCTGGGCTGAATGCTTCCATCTTTTCCGGGGAGATTCCCGGTAATGTTCGCCGGGTTCTGCTTGGTGAAACGCTGGGAACAGAGATCCATGGCTAGAATGGGATGGGTGCCCGAAGAGAAGGATTATAATACCGCACAATAAATTAAACCAATTTCGATAATCGGTGAAGAGAGCCATGTTTTACGCCCGCAAAGAACTCGAAGTTATAGAAGACCAAAATCTAGCACCCTATGGTGTGCGCAGTAAAAACTCGAAGGGGCGCTGTTACCCGGAGGAGGAGCCTGAGTACCGCACTGCCTTCCAACGCGACCGTGATCGCATCCTGCACACCACAGCTTTCCGACGCCTGGAATATAAAACCCAGGTTTTCATTAATTATGAAGGGGATTATTATCGGACGCGCCTTACCCATACCCTCGAGGTATCACAAATCGGGCGATCGATTGCGAGGGCTTTGGGTGCAAATCCCGATCTCACTGAAGCCATATGCCTTGCCCATGATCTGGGACACCCACCTTTTGGTCATAACGGTGAGACCACCCTTGCGCGGCTGATGAAGGATCATGGCGGGTTTGACCACAATCACCAATCCCTGCGCATCGTTGCCGAACTCGAGCAGCGTTATCAGGATTTCCCCGGACTCAACCTGTCCTGGGAGGTGCGCGAGGGAATCGTAAAACATGAATCAGAATATGATATTGCTGATGCACGCGAATATGACGCCGACTTGCGTGGTCATTTGGAAGCACAAATCACAAATGCTGCCGATGAGCTTTCCTATACAGCCCATGACCTGGATGATGGTTTGCGTTCAGGGATGATCAGCTCTTCCATGTTGGAAGGGTTATCTCTCTGGGAAATCCTGGTGGAGAGCGTTGGCTGGCGCGGGCAGGTGTTAGATGATCTCTCACGCCACCGGATGGTACGCAACCTGATCGACATGGAAGTCAGCGACCTGATCCATGCCACAGATCAAAACTTGCGGGAGAGTGGGGTACGCTCGGTCCTTGAGCTACAGAGCCTGGCATATAACGTGGTAAATTTCAGCGAAGAAATGCACCGGCGCAATCGCCAATTAAAAGATTTCCTGTATAACAACTTATATCGCCACCATCGCGTCGTCCGCATGGCAGTCAAAGCTGAGCGAATCATTAATGACCTTTTTCGGGCATATCTGCAGGAACCAGCCATCCTCCCCGATCATATCCGGGATTGGACGAAAGAACGAGGCCTAGAACGGACCATCTGTGACTATATCGCCGGCATGACTGACCGGTTCGCGGTGGAAGAATACCAAAAACTATTTGACCCGGTCATGAAACCCTAGAGGTAAGCCTATGGAGCATGAAACTTACTTAACCCCGGAAGGAGCGGCGAAATTAAAAGCCGAGTTGGAAGAGTTGAAAGGCCCAAAGCGGGACGAAATGGCAAAACGTTTGCGCTCTGCCATTCAAATGGGCGACCTCTCAGAGAATGCAGATTACCATAAAGCCAAGGAGGATCAGTCCTTCATGGAAGGGAGGATCCAGGAACTGGAGTATCTCTTAAATAATGTCACGATCATCGAAGTAACGGGATTACAGACTGATACCATCCAGGTGGGCTCACGCGTGACCGTCCAGGAAAATGATGACCCGGCAGAGACCTATTTCCTGGTGGGTGCCAAAGAAGCTGACCCTCGTAATGGGAAAATATCGAATGAATCCCCAATTGGAAGCGCTTTACTAGGCCGCCGAGTTGGTGACGTGGTGACTGCCAGGACGCCAGGTGGGGAGATAAAATTAAAAATCCTCAAAATCGAGTAAATAGTAAACAAAAAGAGTGGCCTGTTAAGTTCCAGGCCACTCTTTGCTTTTATGATAAACAGTTTATTACTTCTGCCAGATAGCCAGCTCAAGCACCAGCGAGTCAAAGTAGCTGTTCTCGGGTAAAGCCCCTTGCCCGTAGGCCATATCCACCACGCGGGCTACCAGGCGTAAGGTGGCGGTTTCGAGCACAGTTTGACCACCTGAGTTGGCTTCAAATGGTTCTCCCTTGGCTTCCAGCTTCTGCCTGATGGCATCATCGGTGATCGCATGTGTGCTCATCAACACCTTGGTCACTGTTTGAATATCGTTCTTATCGAACAGCCATACTTCGAAGGCAGTCACCTTTTTGGGTACTCCAACGCCAATGGTTTCGGAGATCCCAACCCCACACTCACCCAGGAATTCACCGGAAGGCGAGTCGATGCTGAATGAATCATCAAACAAGTCATCGCCAGCCTTATAGGAGGCCATAAATTGGGCCATGGGAGCCTGTTCACTCGGGGTTGGATAATTCGTCCACTCAACCGGGGTTTCAGCATCAGCGCTTGGGATTTGTGCCGTTGGCTCAGTCCCACCAGCTCTTTTGCGACTCTGGAGAACAAAATAAGCCACTAATGCTGCTCCCAGCAAGAACGTTACCACGCACAATACGATCAATAAAGTATACAGGTTTGACCGGCCGGTTGATGCAGCGGCAGTAGTGGGAGTGACCCCTGGAGCGACCGTGCCAGGCGGTAACGTGGAAGTCGGTACTACTGCTGCTTCAAATTGTGAGATCAACGTGGAGCTAATATTCCCTGGATTGGCTTTTACCCCAGCCAAAGCATCATCACTGTATTCGCCCAGGGAATCATATACCAATTTGGCGTTAGCTGCATCACTGGTGGCGCCATATGAGATAATCGCCATTCGCATCCACCAATCCTGATAACCAGAATGAAGCTCTGCGGGTGAAGCATCATACCATTGGACAGGGAACAACAACCAGCCGAGTAATACCAGGCCGAGGATCAACCCCACCACAAAAGCAACAATTCCAACGATTAGCGGTCGATTCGAATATTCACGGATTTGGTTCATATTTAACTCCGAGCCTAAGATTCTATTGATGGAAAACAGGCAAACACGAAAAGATATGGATATACATATTTTATGCTTCTTCCAATTTTAGACCATACTGATAAAACATGCAACCATCTTTGGCACTAATTATAAAAGATGCAAGAGTTATGCCAATCAAAACCACAAAAAGAGCCTGCAAAAGAGCAGGCTCATTGGGATTATTTGCCTGCATCAGCCATTTCTTCGACTGTCACCAGGTCAAGCGGGAACTGGGTCTCACATGCAAGGCACTGGGCCTGGTTCTTGTTGGCTACCACCAGCATGCCACCACATTCGGGACAGGGGCGGGCGAGGGGCAGTTTCCAGGAGGTGAAGTCACAGTTGGGGTAGTTGGCGCATCCATAGAAGGTTCGTCCCTTACGGGTCTTGCGTGACACAATGTCACCACCATCCTTGGGACAGTTAACGCCGACCTTTTCCAGCCAGGCCTCGGTATGACGGCAATCAGGGAAACCGCTGCAGCTGATGAACTTGCCATAACGCCCGTAGCGGATGACCAACTCTTTTCCACACTCAGGGCACATGCGGCCGATCGGCTCAGGCCCCATGTTCATCTCGGGCATATCCTTCTCAGCCTTGGCTACCTGCTCAGCGAATGGTCCCCAGAATTCACGGATAGAGTCAACCCACTCACGCTTGCCCTCGGCGATCAGGTCCAGGTCTTCCTCCATTTTAGCAGTAAAGCCGACATCCACCACCTCAGGGAAGTGTTCGGTGATCAGGTCGTTGACCAGGATGCCGGTTTCGGTCGGGGTCAGGCGTTTCTGGTCCCTCACCACATAACCACGCTGCTGGATGGTGCTCAGGATCGGCGCATAGGTAGATGGACGGCCGATGCCGAATTCCTCCAGGGCGCGCACCAGGGTAGCCTCTGTGTAGCGGGGAGGGGGCTGGGTGAAGTGCTGCTCAGGGAGCAAACGCACCAACTTCTGGGCTTGCCCTTCTAGAATGCCAGCTGGGATGCGGGCATTTTCCTCCTCCTCTTCGGTAACCTGGTCTTCATCCTTGGCTTCTTCGTATACCACCAGGAAGCCAATGAACTTGACGGTGGAGCCAGAGGCACGCAGCAAGTATTCGTGCCCGGGTGATTTTCCCGTCACTTCCACCGAAAGGGTATCGAATACAGCTGATTCCATCTGGGAAGCAACAAAGCGCTGCCAGACCAACTGGTAGAGGCGGAACTGGTCGCGGTTGAGGAATTCCTTGATGGCCTCGGGTTGGCGCATGACGGAAGTGGGGCGGACTGCTTCGTGAGCTTCCTGGGCACCCTTGGCTTTGGCCAGGTACTTGGGGGGCTCGGGGGGCAGGAACTTCTCGCCATAACGGGCACCAATGAACTCACGGGCTTCAGCCTGGGCGGTCTCGGCCACGTTGGTTGAGTCGGTACGCATGTAAGTGATCAGACCCACCGCACCTTCGCCCAGGTCAATGCCTTCATAAAGCTGCTGCGCCAGTGCCATGGTGCGACGGGCAGTGTAGCCCAGGCGGCGGGAAGCTTCCTGCTGCATGGTGCTGGTGGTGAAGGGGGCTGAAGGCTTACGCCGGCGCTCGCCGCGCTTAATCTTTGAGATGGCGTAGGCTGAGCCTTCCATATCTTCCAAAATTGGCTGGACTTCGACCTGGTTGCCCAAAACAGGATCAGCATCGTCCACCCTGGCTAGCTTAGCGATGAAAGTTTCCTTGAGTTTCTCCGGACGCAGCTCAGCAGCAATCGACCAGTACTCGACCGGGTTGAAGGCGTCGATCTCGCGCTCGCGCTCAACCACCAGGCGCAAGGCCACTGATTGGACACGCCCTGCTGACAAGCGGCTGCGTACTTTGCGCCATAACAGCGGGCTGAGGTTGTAGCCTACCAAACGATCCAGGATACGGCGGGCTTGCTGGGCATCCACCAGGTCCATATCGATCCCACGTGGATGGGAGAAAGCCTCATTAATGGCTGGCTCGGTGATCTCATGAAAAACCACCCTGCGAGTGCGTTTGGGTTCGATCTTGGCTGATTCAAGCAGGTGCCAGGCAATTGCCTCACCTTCGCGATCGGGGTCGGTGGCAAGGAATATCTCCTCATGCGTCTTTGCCAAGGCCTGGATTTCCTTGACCACTGGGCGCTTTTCGTTGGGCACGCGATACTTGGGAGCAAAATCATGCTCCACATCCACCGAAAGCTGGGAATGCAACAGGTCGCGCACATGCCCAACAGATGCTTTAACCGTGAAACCCTTGCCCAAGAAGCGACCCACCGTGCGGGCTTTCGCAGGTGATTCTACGATGACCAACTTTCCTTTTCGATTGTCCCCTTTCTTTGGAGCAATCATCCCTTCGTGGAAAGGAGTTTTGCCCATACGAAAGAGGGTGGTGCTACAGACCAGGCAAGTGCCTCGTGTAGCCGGCGTGCCATTGCTCGTAAATACCGGCTGTGGGTCAGTTATTTCGCGTTTTGTACGACATTTAACACAATATGCTTCCAAAGTGAACCTCCTAGCTTTCTACAGCAAATATAATTAACCTTGCTTCAAATTTGAGCCTGTATAAATGCCAATTTATGAGTTATAGGCTTCTGGGCGTTCTCTCACGGCGACGTAATTCATCCCTCCCACCTGCCGCACCATTCCTTTCAGCTCCATCATAACCAGAGTGGCAGAGACGGTTTCAATGGGCATATTAGCCTGGGCGCGTATCTCATCCACGTGCTTTGGTTCCTGGGAAAGAATCTTGAAAAGGTGTGCCTCAATTGGGTCTGCAGGTAATGCTACGCGAACCGCCCGATGTTCAGTGACCATGGTGAGATTCAATACCTCCAATACATCTTGTGGGTTCAAGAGTGGCTGGGCACCATCTCGTATGAGACGGTTGGTGCCCTTGCTCTGAGGGGCATTGATGTTGCCTGGCACAGCAAACACGTCGCGGCCTTGTTCTGCAGCAAATGTGGCCGTTATCAGCGCACCGCTGGTCTCGCCGGCCTCCACAATGATAACCGCCATGGAAAGCCCCGAGATGATGCGATTGCGGGGAGGAAAGTTCACCCCATCTGGTTTGGTGCCCAATGCATAATCACTGATCAGGGCACCTTGTTCCATGATCTGGGCTGCCAGATTCCTGTTCTCGGGTGGGTAAACCAGGTCAACGCCATTGCCCAATACCGCCATGGTTCGACCACCGGCGTGAATTGCAGCCTGGTGGGCAATCGAGTCTACCCCGCGCGCTAAACCACTGACGATGGTCACACCATTCTGCGCCAGGGTAGTGGCGACTTCATCAGCCACCTGCCGCCCGTACGAGGTTACGCGCCGGGTACCCACAATGGCAACCGCCCATTCGTCCTCTGGAACCAGAGAACCACGAACATACAATACGGGTGGAGGCTGATCAATCTCTTTCAAACGACGTGGGTAACCCTCATTGTTCCAGGTGAGTACATCCACCCCCAGCGATTGGATCCGGTCCCAAACCTGATCCAACGATACTCCCATGCGTAAGCGTTGGAAAGACTCAACGATTTTTGGGCTTAGCCCAGCATCGCTCCATGCCTCAGGTGTAGCGTTCCAGGCAGACTCCGCATCACCAAATACATCTATTAAGGCCTTAAAGCGGACTGAACCAATCCCTTTCACCATGTTGAGACCCACCCAATACATCCTGGAGTCAACCACGGTTAAGCCTCCTCGGACAACATCCCAGGGATCAAATGGACGGTAATTTCATGCTTGCCAAGATCTATTCCCTGGATAAATACTTCCACCATTGGAATCAGGGTCTCAACACCCGTATCTGAGCGGACCACCAACACATCACTGGCACCGGTTTCCAATATCTCGGTAACTATTCCAAGGGGAGTACCTTCATGGGTAATTACATGCAAGCCGATCAGCTGGTGATGATAATATTCGCCATTCGCCAGGGACGGGCGGTCCTCAGACTTCACAAAAATAGTCTGATTGCGGAATTTACCAACTTCCTCGGGGGAGGAATATCCCTCGAAGGTCATTAGCATTCCTTCCCGGTGCGGGCGGCATTTCACCAGGTGCAACTGCTCACCTTCCGCTTCCAAGTAAAAAATTGTTCCCGGTTGAAGGCGTTCAGGAAAATCGGTTAATATTTGCACAAGCATCTCACCGTGCACACCGTGTGCATGGCGAAGTTTTCCAACAGCTAAATATACAGGCTCGCCGGGCAGTGGCGAGCCTGCAGCGTTCGTTTGCATTGGATATACACCTGCCCGACTCATTGCGGGTCTTCAACGTCCAGGTAAGCCTGCTTGCCATGGCGGGAAGCAGATACATTTAAGAGCATGCGCATAGCGTTGGCGACCCTTCCCTGCCGACCAATCACACGCCCCATATCTTCCCTGGCAACCTTCAGCTTAATATAGGTTTTTCCACTATGTTGTTCTTGGGTAACCCTGACCTGAGTCGGGTCATCCACTAACGAAGTAGCAATGAACTCAATGAGTTCTTTCATACCATACTCCTTGATCCTGGCAGAAATGAGCAATCCCATCCTTTTACAGGAGTTACCTGTATTTACCCAGGATGCTCAACCACTCAAAGACACACCCGGTATTTTTACAGATCGCTCTACTTGCGCTGGCTGGTTTGGTGGCTTATCGTGCGCGATTCCTGTGCTGTTTTTGCTTCAGCCAACAAAGTCTCGAGCGGCTCGCCAGCTTTATAGCGTTCATAACGATCCAATAATCCGCTGGTCTTGAACAGTTTTGTCACCGACTCGCTGGGTTGAGCACCTTTGCTAATCCAATCATAAATGCGGTCTTCATGCAGCTCGATTGTTCCGGGCTGGGTGCGGGGATTGTAGAAACCCAGGATTTCAAGAAAACGCCCATCCCGGGGATGTTCGATATCTGCGGCCACAATTCGATAACTGGGCTGCTTTTTTGCACCTACACGGCGTAAACGAATACGTACCATTTTTAAACCAATCTCCTTCTTTAAAAAATATGTCTTTAATCAGTCTTTCTGGGTCACAATCCCGGTGAATAGGAGGGGAGCGCGGAAGGGACGCGCACCACCGGTATAATTTCCCAGTCGAAATGGGAATGCCCCATCCCGTTATCCAAACAAGCGCGGTAAGCCACGCGTGCCAGATTTCTTAATATTTTTAAACAGGCGCTGCGCCTCATGGTACTGCTTGATCAGGCGATTGACATCCTGGACTTGAGTCCCAGAACCAGTGGCGATGCGACGACGACGGCTGGCATTTAAAACATCAGGACGACGACGTTCATGCGGTGTCATCGAGTTGATGATGGCTTCTGTCATCCTGAGCTGCTTTTCAGCATCCTTCGGGTCTATCTGGCGAGCCATCTGACCCATCCCACCGGGTAACATCTCTAACACCTGGGCAATTGGGCCCATTTTACGCACCTGCCGGAGCTGGTTGGCAAAATCCTCCAGGGAGAATTCACCTTTAAACAGCCTTTCGGCATCTTTTTGGGCTTGCTGTTGATCAAAGGCAGCTTCAGCCTTTTCGATCAAACCAAGCATATCACCCATACCCAGGATACGGGAGGCCAGTCGACCAGGATCGTAAACTTCAAGTGCGTCCAGGGCTTCGCCGGTACCAATGAACTTGATTGGTACACCAGTAACCGCACGAATCGAAATCGCCGCACCACCGCGGGAATCACCATCCATCTTGGTCAAGATCAGACCAGTCAGAGGAATGGCTTCGCGGAACCCTTTGGCAATATTAACAGCTTCCTGACCGATCATGGAGTCTACCACAAGCAGGGTTTCAACCGGGTGGACTCTTTTTTCAATGGCAGTCAGCTCATTCATCAAAGCATCATCTAGCTGTGAACGCCCCGCTGTATCCAGAATTAACACCGTGATCCCGCCTTTTTGGGCTTTATCCATGGCATTTACTGCCAGGTCAGGCGGTTTAACACCAGGCTCTGAATACACAGGGACGCCCAACTTTTCGCCCAGCGTTTCCAGTTGTTTGACAGCCGCCGGTCGATAAGGATCTGCAGCAACCATCATCACGCGCTCTCCATGCGAGCGCAACTGGCGTGCCAGCTTTCCAGCTGCAGTCGTCTTACCAGAACCCTGTAGCCCAACCAACATAACTGCAACCGGACGTGGACCACTCAGGTTGAGCCGTTCAGGCTCGCCGAGAGTCTTGATCAATTCCTCGTTGACGATCTTGATCACTTGCTGTGCCGGGTTAAGGGCCTTGGATACCTCGGCTCCGACCGAACGCTCGCGCACACGAGCGATAAAATCCTTCACTACACCATAGTTGACATCCGCTTCCAACAATGCCAGACGCACTTCGCGCATAGCAGTATCAACATCAGCCGCCGAGAGTTTTCCCCGGCGGCGTAGTTGCGTGAAGACATTATTCAGGCGTTCAGTCAGGTTCTCAAACACAGGAATGCATTTTAGCGTGTAAGCGTGGAATGGTCAAGAGTAGATAATGAAGAGAGTACAGCCCATGCAGGCTTTGTTAGCTATCGAGGCACGCGGCGGTTGCTCATGAACGCAACTATTAATCATTCGTAGGGTTGTATGTTGAATAGATAGGCATTATGTGCCTATCTCGTACTATGAAATAAATTCAACCAAAATTATATCCTCGCCAAGGAGATCGTTACATGTCAAAAATAGCACTTGTTACTGATAGCACTTCTTCCATGCCCAAGGAATTGATCGAAAAATATGAAATCAATGTAGCCCCACAGATAATAATTTGGGGAAAAGAAGCTCTTGAAGATGGCGTTGACATCACACCGCATGCGTTTTATGACCGTCTGTCAAAATCTTCTGTCATGCCTTCCACATCGCAGGTGTCGGTACCTAAATTCGTTGAGATTTATCAACGCCTGCTCGACCAGGAATACCAAATCCTGAATATTTTGATTTCATCCAAGCTGTCTGGTACGGTCAACTCGGCGGTGCAGGCTAAAGCGATGCTGCCGGTTGACGCGCCTATTGAAATCATTGATTCTAACTCGACTGCTATGGCATTGGGCTTTCACCTGTTGACTGTTGCACGCGCCATCAAACAAGGAGCCACAATGCCGGAGTGCATTGAGCTGGCGCAAAAAGCAAGTAAAAATACCGGCATCTTCTTTGCTGTAGATACCCTCGAGTTTCTACATCGGGGAGGTCGTATTGGGGGAGCCAACCGTTTTCTCGGAACAGCCTTGAATATAAAACCCATCCTGGAGCTGCGCGATGGTAGAGTTGAGGCATCAGAGCGTGTACGCACGCGCAGTAAGTCCCTCACCCGCATCATCGAATTGGTAAGTGAGCAGATCGGCAGCCGCACACCCATTCGCCTGGCTGCTCTTCACGCCAATGCCCCAGAAGATGCAAAGCTCGTGCTTGAAGAAGCAATTAAAAAATTTAATCCGGTTGAAACTTACTCTTCTGACGTCAGCCCTGCAATTGGAGCAAATATTGGTCCAGGGGTGGTCGGGCTGGTTTATATGGCTGGGATGTAAACTTACTTAGCCAATCGTGGATCGCTGCAGAATTTTGCGGCGATCCTTTTGTTTAATGATTGCAGCCTGGGGAAATTATCGGTATTATCGGGGTGCCTGTATAAGGTAAATAAAAACAAACCTGTTGTAGCTACTGGTACAATTACCCAACACCACGCGAAGCAAGGAGGTACCATGAAGAATTATAACCACATTGCCATACAGAGCCCACGTATATATTTGCCCCGCCCAGATATTGACCTTGAAAAATGGGCAGTGATCGCCTGCGATCAATTCACTTCACAACCGGAATACTGGCATAAAGTGGAGGACATCGTTGGGAAAGAACCTTCCTCGCTCAACCTGATCTTTCCTGAGGTATATCTTGATAGATCCGGATCGGACCAGCGCATCCAGCAAATCCAAAAGACCATGCAGGATTACTTAGCTGAGGGATTACTTGTGCCCCACGATGGGATGGTATATGTCGAACGGCAGGTGGGGGGAAAAGTGCGCAGAGGTCTGGTCTTGGCATTGGATCTTGAGCATTATGATTACACCAAAGGATCCCGGTCGCTCATCCGTGCAACTGAAGGTACGATCATTGAACGCCTGCCCCCACGTATGCGCATCCGCGAAGGCGCCAGGTTGGAGCTGCCACACATCCTGGTCCTGATCGATGACCCAAAGGGGACCGTCATCGAGCCGGTTGGGAAATCCAAGAAAAATTTGAAGAAATTATATGATTTTGAATTGATGGCCGGTTCTGGTCACTTGAAGGGGTACCTGGTGAATGACCCGGCTATCGAGTCAGGCATCGTGCATGCCCTGGAACAACTGGCAAAACCACAGGCTTTTGCCAGCAAATACAATGTTGGATTGGATCAACCTGTGCTGCTATTTGCCATGGGGGATGGAAACCACTCCCTTGCGACTGCCAAGGCAATCTGGGAAAAGAAAAAAGCCCAGGTAGGGATGGACCATCCCTCCCGCTATGCGCTGGTTGAAATAGAAAACGTTCATGATAAAGGATTGGAGTTTGCCCCCATCCACCGAGTTATTTTTGGCCTCAAAAAGGATATTTTCGGCGCAATGAAGGCTTACTATCAATCCGGGTTTGCTTACAGTCCGTGTAGTGACCAAGCCGAGATGGCCAAATGGGTATGTCAGTCAACTGGTACAACACAAATCATTGGTGTGGTCTCCTCACAAGGTTTCGGAGTGATGGAAATCGCCAACCCCTCTTCCAACCTGGCAGTAGGCTCGCTGCAACCCATCCTTGATGACTTCCTGAAGAGTGATGGAGCTGAAAGGATCGATTACGTGCATGGAAAAGAAATTGTCTATGATCTTGGACAGAAACCCGGGAATATTGCCTTCTTCCTGCCTGGGATGAATAAAAGCGATCTATTTAAGACGGTTATTCTTGATGGTGCCTTGCCTCGCAAGACATTTTCCATGGGCGAAGCATATGAGAAACGCTTTTACATGGAATGCCGGGAAATAATCTAGGCTGACCTGTCCATTAATGGATATCTTCTTCCAAGACCCAGACGAAGTTCGACTTCCTCCCGAGCAAGTGCGCATCCTTGAGTGTCGCATTACACCATTACTGGAAGGTAGGCGAGTAAAGATCTTCCTTGAGCTAACCCCTTTCATGAAAAGACCGAATATAGAAATTACCATTACCAACTCGTCTGGAAAGATCCTGGCACACAGCAGCATCCTGGAGATCATGCTGCGAAAACTGGAATTTATCATGCATCTGCGCGAATCTGAGCCAGGAAGCGAGAATAAACTAGAGGCGCTCGTTTATTACCAAAAGCTGCCTGAACCGAGCGATACCCAAATGGATCTGCCACTCCCGGATCCCATGATCGTGGACCAGCATAGCAAATTTTTCATGATTCCACAATCACAAACCTGAGTGTGCCAAATATCCAACCAAATAGTATGGTCATATTTCACCAGTGTTTATTTGTGTTTTGCGTGGGGGAGTGTTGGGTTTTGGCTGTACATAATTCTTGCATCGGGTAAAATAGAATTCAAGAAATTATGACTGCCCAATTTGACCCCTCTAAATCATCCTCGTCGGCGCGCTCACGACGCCGAAAGACAGGATGGACGATACGCATCAGCCCTGCAGGTGTATTGCTCCTGGTGATCATCAACCTGGTTGTTCTTGGGGGATTGGCATATGGAATAATGCGCCTGATGACCTGGTCCAACTTTCCTGGCCAGCTGATCTCAACCATCTCTTCTGAAACTCCCCCGGAAGTTACCCCCAGCAGCATTGCTACAACGGTAACCTCCACCAGCCAACCAACCGCCTCTCCCACTTTGCAATCAACGGATACATCCACACCCGAACCAGCAACTACCAGCCCTCAACCCATAAGCACCCTGACCTTTAACCAGGGCCTGATCATCATGGCGATGGATGAAGGTGGAAATACACATCTCTTTGCTTACCAACCGGCAGATAATGGAGAAGCACAGCCCTTGCCACTGACCAGGATAACCAATGGGCCCTGGGATGATATCAATCCTGCCATCAGCCCCGACGGCAAAACTGTGGCTTTTGCCTCCAACCGCAGTGGTTATTGGGATATCTACCTGCTCGATTTGAACAGCAGTGGGATCACCCGCCTGACTGATACACTGGAATACGAAGGAGCACCTTCCTGGTCACCGGATAATCAATGGCTGGTTTACGAGGCATATACCAATGACAACCTGGAGATCAAGATCCAGTCTGTCAGTGCCAATGAGGGTTCCATCCTGCTGACAAATGATCCGGCAGCAAACTTCAGCCCAGCCTGGTCACCTGATGGTAGAAAAATCGTTTTTGTCTCTAATCACGATGGTGAGGATGAAATATGGCTGGCTGACCTGGATAAAGTTGAGGATCAGCGCTTCCGAAATATAAGCCAAAACCCAGAGAGTGCTGACACCCATCCTGCATGGTCGCCAGACGGCAAATCCCTTGTGTGGGTTGGTGAGCAGGATGGATTACGTTACTTATTCCTGCAGGAGCTGGAAGCACCTGGGGATGCAACTGCCACTCCAATTCCACTGGTTCCAAAAAACCTGGGAAGTGGCGATTGGCCAGTATGGAGCCCGGATGGTGATACTATCCTGACAATTTTAGAAGCACCCAACCGGACCTATTTGACTGCCTATCACGCCCGCTACCCGGGTTTGGCTTTCCCAGCGCTTGAGCTGCCCTTTCCAGTAAACGGATTAAGCTGGGGTAGGATTCCGTTGACACCGGCGATACTGACGATATACCAATCGGCAATTCAGCTTACACCAACACCATTGTTTTTAGCAACCCTCTCATCACCTCCTGAAGACAACGGCGGACGATACCAGCTAGTTCAACTGCCTGGGATTGATGCACCGCATCCATATCTCCATGACATGACCAATGAAAGCTTCCAGTCTTTGCGCCAGCGGATTGCTACAGAGATCGGTTGGGATTTCTTATCCAGCCTTGAGAATGCTTATGTACCGCTCACCTCACCCCTTGAACCTGGTATGGGCAATGACTGGCTTTATACCGGGCGTGCTTTTTCCATTAACACCCTGCCAATGGACTCGGGCTGGTTAGTTGTGGTACGGGAGGATTTCGGTTCAGAGACTTACTGGCGGCTATATGTCCGCCCGCTTTATCAGGATGGCTCGGTGGGAATTCCGTTGCACAACCTGCCCTGGAATTTTGATTCCCGCTATAGTGGAGATACCACTGCTTACGAGCAGGGAGGTGAAGAAGAGGCATCCACTCCTCCGGGTTATTGGATCGACTTCACTGAGCGCGTTCTTTCCTATGGCTGGGAACGCCTGCCTGCCTTAACCACCTGGAGAGCATCCTATACAGCAGCACGCTTCAACGAATTTGCCTTTATCAATGGAATGGATTGGGAAACCGCAATGCTCGAGCTCTATCCTCCAGAAGCCATGATCACGCCCTCCCCGGTCGTGCCGCCCACACGCACCCTAACACCAACCCCACGGTGGTATGTATCTCCCACACCGACTGCCACACCCACACCACGCCCAACCTTCACACCCAGCCAGGCAACTCCTGCCATCTTTCCTGCTCCTGGAGGTTGATCTGGGCAAGCAACGGTATTCTCGACCTTCTATGCCATCATCAGGATCATTTCACCAGGGGCATTCTGGCTGGTTGAAACGATCAATGTATTCTCTTGTCACAGCAATCCTGGTGATCGTAATGGTTGCCTGCCAACCTTCAAAGTCGACCACGGCCCCGCCCCAATACAATCCTTCCATCAAAATTACCCCCCAGGTGTCTGCTGACCCAGCCATGCCCATCACTCCCGCTTCGCAATCAACCCTGGTCCCACGGTTTTCGCCTTCACCAGAATTATCACCAACAATTATTAAAACAATGGCAACGGATTCCTTGCAATTGACCGTTCAGGCTCAAGGAACAGATACCGTCTCGACCTGGAGACCACCACTATATGATAATCCATGGGCACCAACACCCTACGACCATTTTTTCTTTGCCAGTCCTATTGCGGCGAATGAGACAAATACACCAGTAGCAGATTACCGATATGGGGGGATGTTCTTTGAGGGTGTGGTACACACTGGCGTGGATATTCCGGCCTCAAAAGGCACACCTGTCCTGGCTGCAGGATCCGGTACTGTTATCTGGGCAGGATATGGAGTGTACCGGGGAGGTTATGATGAGACAGACCCTTATGGATTAGCAGTAACCATCCAACATGATTTTGGTTACCAGAACCAAATGCTGTATAGCATCTATGGCCACCTGGATGAAATCGATGTGGTTGAAGGTCAACACGTGGACACAGGTGAGCGCCTGGGGTTGGTGGGGGAAACCGGCAAGGTCACCGGACCTCACCTTCACTTCGAGGTACGCCTGGGAGAAAACAGCTTCTTCACCACGCGTAACCCAGAATTATGGTTGGTGCCTCCCATTGGATGGGGGATAATCGCTGGTAGAGTAATGGATAGAAACGAGCGATTGATCAACGATCAAAGGGTCATTATTACAGACCCCAAGATCGAGCAGAATTACTTTGCCTGGTCTTACGGTAAAACCTCGGTTAATAGCGATCCATATTATCAAGAGAATTTAGTCATAGGAGACATGCCGGCCGGAACCTATTTACTTCGAATTGCTTATGGGGGTGTCAACTTCACTGCTCAAATCGAGGTTAAAGCGGGAATAGTGAATTATTTTACCTTTCATGGTTACGACGGAATTATTATTGAAGAGCCACCAACACCCGGCGCTGATTTCACCCCTTCACCGATAGAAATTCCAGCCCCTTGACATGTCGAACATATGTGCTAAACTATAATTAATATCAGATTTACACAGGAGTGCCCTTATGGCTAAAAAGTCAATCCCGCAAGGACTCGAAATGGATGACGCCCGCCAGGCTGCGCTGGATAAAGCCCTGGGAGATATCACCAAGCGTTATGGCGATGGCTCCATTATGCGCCTTGGAGAAGCTCATCAACTGCTTGTTGAAGCCATTCCAACCGGCGCGTTATCACTGGATATCGCCTTAGGCGTTGGTGGAATACCACGCGGCCGCATCACTGAGATATATGGACCAGAATCATCGGGAAAGACAACCATTTGCCAGCATATCGTAGCTGAAGCTCAGAAATTGGGGGGAACTGCAGCATATATCGATATGGAACATGCTTTGGATCCCCATTATGCGGCCCGTTGCGGTGTGGATGTGGAAAACCTGCTCATTTCACAGCCAGATATGGGTGAACAAGCCCTGGAAATCACCGAAACTCTGGTTCGCTCAGGAGCTATAGATGTTATTGTTATCGATTCAGTGGCTGCATTAGTCCCACGGGCAGAAATCGAGGGAGACATGGGAGATGCTACCATGGGCATGCAGGCACGCTTGATGTCACAGGCTTTGCGTAAGCTGTCTGGAGCGATCAAGCAAACCAATACTTCGGTGATCTTTACCAACCAGCTGCGGCAGAAAATCGGTGTTATGTTCGGCAATCCAGAGACTACCAGCGGGGGGATGGCATTAAAATTCTACGCCTCTGTCCGCCTCGATGTACGCCGGATCCAATCCATCAAGCTTGGTGCTGAGATCATTGGTAACCGTACCCGGGTGAGGGTGGTGAAAAACAAGGTCGCACCACCGTTCCGAACCGCTGAATTTGATATCATGTATAACGAGGGCATCTCCAAAGCCGGAGACCTACTCGACCTGGCAGCTGCCATGGAAATCATCTCAAAGCGGGGATCTTTCTTCAACTATGGTGAGCTCCGCCTTGGGCAAGGCCGCGAAAATGCCAAGGATTATTTGCGCGCCCATAACGAGCTGGCTTCAGAGATCGAAATGGCCGTGCGCGAACGGGCTGCCAGCGGTGAGGCCGCCATCGGATTTGGAGGCATGACAGGTGAATCCGGTTCAGATGACGAAGATTTGTGAGCAGTAACCGCCTTTTTAGAGTTTTATTCATATACCTTCTCATCGATACGCAATACGAATCCAGTATTGCGTATCGCATATTTTATAAGGTCCTGGCCATCTTTATATTACCTCTCCTTCTATCCGTTGGATTGATGGGATGCTCGGAACAACCAACACCCTACCGGCCGCCTACAATTGCCGTCCAGGCAACCCGTCCGGCCCAGGCGACCGCTTCGCCGACCGCTTCTCCACAGCCAATGGATACACCCTTGCCCCTATCGACCCCCACATGCACTGACAACCTGACATTCCTGGAGGACCTTACTATGCCGGATGGAACAGTGGTAAAGCCTGGAGAGAGTATGGATAAACGCTGGCTGGTTGAGAATAGTGGTAGCTGCAATTGGGATGAGCGTTACCGGCTTAAATTCATTTCTGGGGTAGAATTAGGCGCTCCTATCGACCAGTCGCTCTACCCAGCACGCAGTGGATCAAAAGTCACCATCCGTATTTTATTCACCGCCCCACCCGAGGTTGGTAAATATCAGAGTGCCTGGCAGGCTTTCGACCCTCAAGGACAACCTTTTGGAGATCCCATTTACCTCCAGGTACTGGTTGATTCTGGCACACCCTAGGAAAGAAATTAGAAAAATTAATAGTTTTATCATTCATCTGGCTAATAAAAGCATTATAATTTTATTCATCAACCCCTCGGTACGAAATGCGATGTGCCCGAGGGGTAATGTTTGCGAAACTGGATAACAAAATGCGGAAAAACCTGATCCTTTTATTCGTGTTGATCCTGGTTGCCACTATACCGACCAGCGTACAGGCTGCACAGATCCAAATTGAACGATTTGCTGGGCCACATGTTCCAATCTGGTCAAATGAGATCACATTTAAGGCACTCCAAGCAGACATAAACATAACCGCAGAGACTGCCGCACCCGCAAACAATAATGGCATGTCTCTCGCCTGGGGAGTGATGATCCTCATGGGCGTAGCCTTGCTAGTAGCTATAGTGATGATCGTACGCGCTTTTAATGGTAAACCTTTATCCACCCCAAAGGGGCTGCTGGATTACGCCATCCCGATCCTCTCGATCCTCGGCCTGGGGGCATCCATATATCTTACTTATGTTGAAATCACCTCATCACGGGCGCTGTGTGGGCCGGTAGGCGACTGCAATGCCGTCCAAAGCAGCCCATATGCAAAATTATTTGGGGTGTTGCCGATCGGAGTGTTGGGAGCTATTGGATACACTGCTATTCTTGCCACCTGGGCATGGCGCCGTTTTCGTAATGACTCTCTCTCCAGGATCGCTGGTCCTGTCATGTTCGGCATGGCTTTATTCGGAACGCTATTTTCCGTTTACCTGACATACCTGGAATTGTTCGTCATCCATGCAGTCTGCATCTGGTGTATATCCTCGGCTGTGATCATCACCGCGCTGATGCTGATCACCCTACCCTACATCACACAATGGCTGGCTATTACCGACGAGGAGGAATAATCCTTTGGGCGAAGCCAGCTTGTCACGCCAGTTCAGCCTGCGTGACACTTTTACCTCTTTAAAATATCCCAACTATCGCCTGTGGTTCATTGGGCAGCTTGTATCCCTGGTGGGTACCTGGACACAATCGGCGGCTCAGGGATATCTAATTTACCAATTAACCAAATCCCCGGCGTACCTGGGGTATGTTAGTTTTGCCAATGGTGTTCCGACCTGGATCTTCACCTTATACGCCGGTGCGATAGCAGACCGGGTCCCACGACGAACGCTCATGGTTATCACCCAGAGTGCCATGATGGTGCTGGCTTTCATCCTGGCAATTTTAACCTTCACCAACCTGGTTCAATGGTGGCATATCCTTATCCTGTCATTTCTGCTGGGAGTGTGTAATGCCTTTGATGCACCTGCCCGGCAGGCTTTCGTCCTGGAAATGGTTGACCGGAAAGATTTAACCAATGCCATTGCTCTAAATTCGACCATGTTCAACATGGCCGTTGTATTGGGACCCGCCTTCGGTGGATTGATCTATGCCTGGCTTGGACCCGGCTGGTGTTTTACCATCAATGCCATATCGTTTCTTGCAGTGATCATTTCCTTATTGTTGATGAAATTAAAGCCTTTCGTCCCTGTCAAAACCGATCGCAGCACCCTTGCAGACGTCAAAGAGGGGTTGAAATACGTGGTCAACCACCCTTCTGCAAGAATGTTAATTACCAACCTGTCGATCATCACCGTGTTTGGCCTGGGTATTGCCGCACTAATTCCCGCCTGGGCAGTGGAGGTTTTAGGTGGAGGCGCAGCTACAAACGGCTTTTTAATGGCTGCCCGCGGATTAGGATCCTTGATCGGTGCCCTGCTGATTGCCTCTTTAGGACGAATTCGATTTCACGGGAAGATTTGGACAATTAATAGCCTGATTCTGCCAATTACAATGATCTTGTTTGCCCTTTTTCACCAGCTGGTCCCATCACTATTGGCCATGGCTGGGATGGGTTTTACTTTTATGATGATCGTCAACCTTTCCAACGCGATGGTACAGACCCGAATCTCAGATGAAATGCGCGGGCGCGTGATGGGGGTATATACATTATTCTTTTTTGGAGCCATGCCAATTGGTGCACTGATCTCCGGTTGGACAGCTGATATCATCGGAGAGCCTCTCACAGTGATCATCTGCGCCACAATCCTGTTGGCATTTGCTTTACTGGCACTCTGGCGCCAACCCGCGTTAAGAGCAATGGAATAGAACAGATAAATAAAGGGTTGGGATTCAGCAAATCCAGACGACTGATCCTGATTTCCGTTATTACCGACAAATAATTGACGAAGCCTCAGGGTGATGGTAAAATTCCGTCGCTCTCCGCCCCCATTGTCTAGTGGCCCAGGACGCGGCCCTCTCAAGGCCGAAACACGAGTTCGAACCTCGTTGGGGGCACTTCACCCGCCATCTCAGGCGGGTTTTTTTTTCCCCGGCCCTCTCATCCCCGTGGAGGGGACCCGAGGCCGAAACACGAGTTCGAACCTCGTTGGGGGCACTTCACCCGCCATCTCAGGCGGGTTTTTTTATCCCCGGCCCTCTCATCCCCGTGGAGGGGACCCGAGGCCGAAACACGAGTTCGAACCTCGTTGGGGGCACTTCACCCGCCATCTCAGGCGGGTTTTTATTTCCCCGGCCCTCTCATCCCCGTGGAGGGGACCCGAGGCCGAAACACGAGTTCGAACCTCGTTGGGGGCACTTCACCCGCCATCTCAGGCGGGTTTTTATTTCCCCGGCCCTCTCATCCCCGTGGAGGGGACCCGAGGCCGAAACACGAGTTCGAACCTCGTTGGGGGCACTTCACCCGCCATCTCAGGCGGGTTTTTATTTCCCCGGCCCTCTCATCCCCGTGGAGGGGACCCGAGGCCGAAACACGAGTTCGAACCTCGTTGGGGGCACTTCACCCGCCATCTCAGGCGGGTTTTTTTATCCCCGGCCCTCTCATCCCCGTGGAGGGGACCCGAGGCCGAAACACGAGTTCGAACCTCGTTGGGGGCACTTCACCCGCCATCTCAGGCGGGTTTTTTTATCCCCGGCCCTCTCAAGGTCGAAACATGAGTTCG
>CAWGGJ010000003.1:0-784933 GCA_963822175.1 uncultured Chloroflexia bacterium
CGGAGCTGATACCTTCAGGGATAATCTCATGGGCTATATTTTTGAAAGTGAGCTGGATGTGATGCTTGCCTGGCAAACCGGGTTGAAGGTTGGCTACGCATCTATTCCGGGAAGGTGGGATCCTGAAGCTGGGGTTAGGTTTGCAGATTTAATAGTGGAAGATATCCTGGTAGCACCGGAAGAATGATACTGAAGGTGATGATGCAGCTGCAAAGCTATGCACCCAATCTTCGCATATCAGGCTAGCTGATCATGTTCCAACGGGTAAGGACTTGACAGAATATTACCAAGCTGGTGGTGATATTCTACAGTGGTTGCTTGACCAGCTGGAGCATATACCATGCCGTCAGAGTTGCTGATTGACATCGCCGGCAAATCTGAAAAGCCGCCAAGATATATTATCAGGGATGCAAAATACATCCTTACACCTCGTCCACCGATAGAATCAATGATCGAGGGGATCCTCACAAGGGGTAGTGTAAATGTGCTGGTCGGGAAATTTGGTTCCAAGAAAACGTGGTCAGCCATCAGTGCCGGGGCCTGCGTGGCTCTGTAAAAAGCATGGTTGGGTCATCCAGTCAAAACAAGGAAATGTGTTGATAATCGATGAGGAATCCGGCAATGAACGGTTATCACGACGGTTGGCGATGGCGATCCGGGGGGAATTGGCAGATGATTTAATCCCAATTTATTACATAAGTTTAGCCCAATTCAACTTATTCAAAGAACCGGGTGAACGGACCTGAGATGATTAGGGCTATCCGTGATGTGGATGCAAAGCTAGTCATTATTGATGCGCTGGCTGACGTCATGGCTGGAGGGGATGAAAATAGCGTAAAAGATACCCAGCCAGTTTTCATGCAGCTCCGTAAGATCGCAGAGGAGACCGGCGCAGCAATCCTGGTGATCCACCATGTCAATAAAATGGGTGATTATAGAGGGTCGACTGCCATCCCCGGGTACAGATAACATGGTCCTAGTCGAATTAGCGGATAATAGTAATTTCATAAAATTCAAGAGCATAAAGGTCAGAGATGGCTCACCATTTTACTTCACAGCTGAAGCGCATTGGACGGAAGACCAATTTTATTTTATCAATAACTGATTTCGACGATAAACCAGGACAAACTGCACTCGGAAAGCCGCACCGATATGTCCTGCGCTATCTCTCTACTCATAACGGAGAAGCGCTTCTCTGCGATATTAAAGATCATGCCGATACCTGCTCGCCGGTTGGAGCAAGGGATGCCACTTATAACCTGGTAGAACAGGGGTTTGTATTTCGATCCGACGATGGATGCCAAGGGACAAAGGCCGCGTTCAAGCTGACAGAAAAAGGTCAGAAGTGGGTAGAGGCAAACCAATGACCAGGAAACATAATTATAAAAAGAAGATCCAAGAACTGGTTGAAAAGAATATGCTGCCTTCCACTCCAGGAGTGTATATTCTTCACATCTATCATGATGACTGGTGCAATTTTCTAAAAAGGGGGCGAATGCAATTGCAATCCCACCCTTAGCGTCGAGAAAGATGATCAGAAAGGCAAGGATCCAGCAATGACGAAAAGTTGTAGTCAACTTGAAGTTTTAATATCGTCACTACATGTTTATAGTTGTAGTCCCGCAGGGGGGATATATACCCCTGCGGATAGAACTTTTAACGATAACTTTTTTCCTTTTGCTGGAGGGATATTAAACATTTACCCGCCCGCCAAGCTATACCGTGTGCTAGAGAGGAGACTTTGTGGTTAGAAGAACTGATTCCAACCAGCGAGAGATCATCAATGCATTGCGGGCGATAGGTTGCAGCGTTCAGGATTTGAGCCAGGTAGGTAAAGGCACGCCCGATATTATCTGTGGATTTAGAGGAAAAAATTTCTTGCTTGAAATTAAAAACGCAGCTGAAATAGTACCTCAGTTTACTCCATGTGAGCAACAGTGGATCAGAGATTGGCTAGGCCAAGTTGGTGTAATACACCTTGGTGCATTCAAGCATTATTTTCTTCTATCCGGTGCCATTTCGAGCCAAATATGAACAAAATGAACAGCAGGACTGATGCAAATCAATCAAGAATCATAGCAGCTTTACGATCAGCAGGAGCGACAGTCACAGTTTTATCTGAGGTTGGCTCCGGCTGCCCGGATATCATCGCCGGCTGGCATGGCTATAACTATTTTTTTGAAATCAAAAATTTGACAGGCCGCGGTAATCGATTGACTGAAGCACAGACTAAATGGATCAATGGGTGGGCTGGCCAGGTCGCAGTTGTTTATAACGAGCAGGATGCATTGGCAGTCCTGTATGGGAATTACGAATGAAAGGGGTATGGGGCAATAAAGTTTTCGATCGGGGATCGACCAAGCGGGCGGGGTGATTCGCACGAAATTTTTTCGTTTTTTGAAGATTTTGGTTTTTTAGGATTTAGGAGGCATTTTATGATAATCGTTGATGCAATACATGACTGCTTGGAAAGAGAAGATGCGGTAGACCGAATTTTGAGAATAATTCTCTGCATCAATTGATACGAATTAGCTATAGATTGCATGCCAATTGTGCCCAACCAGATCTTGCTCTTCACCAATCAATTTCCAGATTTGGGTATGGCTCTCTGGCGAATGAGCAGGGATTGACTGGCTAAGAATAATTTCCACATCGTAAACATCAGAGCCTTTTGATAAGAATATATAAGACCATATTAAGTAATAAGAAAGAGGTGCTAAAAATGGAAAACAATCAACAGTTTGGTCAGTCAGAAAATCTTCCTCAACCTTTGCTGGATGTAAGGGAGGTTGCACACATATTACATATCTCCCGCAGCCATTGCTATTTTTTGATGCAGCGAGGGTTTATTCCAACTATTAGGCTTGGGAAAAGCCGGAGGGTTCAACTTCAAGATCTTCAAGATTATATTTCACGCAATAGATTTTCTTCGAATAATAACTAGCTATTCAAGTTGTGGTTTTTATGAATAGAGCTATTACTTCCTCGTACGCTCTGTCCAGGGTTTCCGATGCAGAGTTAAAATAGGTAGGTACTTTTGCACCTTAACAACCTACAGGACAGGGTTTATGGGTCTGCATTTCCTTATACTCTTTTTCAATTAGGAGCAAAGGAAATGCCTAAAAAGCGAGGAAATAACGAAGGCTCAGTTTTTAGATTATCTAGCGGTCGATGGTGTGGACAAGTTTCACATGAAGGGCACCGACAGAGCAAATCATTCATCACTCAGCGAGAATGCATCGATTGGGTAAGGCAGAGCCGAAACCAGATCGGAGATGGAATGAGTTATGCCAGCACCCAGGTTACTCTTGGTGAATATCTGGATGGCTGGCTTACAGTTAAAAAAGCTAAGAGGCGATACGCGACCTGGGTTCATTACGATTGGTTAGCTCGCGGATACATCATTCCGGTACTCGGGAATATCAAGCTGAAGGACCTTCGGGCAATCCATATCCAAGAACTATATACTAACCTTCTGAAATCTGGCATCGGGATACCAACAGTTCGTAAAATCCATGCTGTTATGAATTCCGCTCTAAATCAGGCTGTCAAGAAGGATGTGATTATGGGGAATCCAGTCAAGAAAGTAGATCCTCCTGAAAAACCTGAGAAAGAAATGGTGATCCTTTCGGAAATCCAGATAAGCCAGCTCTTGGTAGCAGCTAAAAATCACAGGTTGGAAGCCCTCTTCCATTTGGCAATTAGCACCGGGATGCGTGAGTCGGAATTACTTGGCTTGCAATGGAAGGATCTCGATTGGATCAAACAAATAGTGAAGGTTGAACGACAGCTTGAACGACCTCATGGAGATGGAATCCATTTTACCCCGCCGAAGACAAAAAAAGGTAGACGATCGATAAAACTTGGCAGCAAATCGATCGAAGTGCTTCGAAATCATTACGACCACCAACAAATGGAGCGGATCACTGCTGGTGATGCCTGGAAAGAATACGACCTGATCTTTTCAACTCGTGTCGGCACACCCATCCACCAACGTGATCTTATGCGGAGCTTCACGTTACTTCTCCAAGAAGCTGGGTTACCTCATTTCCGGTTTCATGCTCTTCGGCATACGGCAGCTAGCCTGTTGTTGAATTACAACATTCCTCTCATCGTAGTATCAGGCCGGCTTGGGCATGCGAGAGCATCTATAACGAGTGATGTATATGGTCACCTTATACCTAACATGCAGGATGAGGCAGCTCAGTTGATCGATGACTTGATAACACCGACCGCGGTAATGATAGATGATCCAGTTTTAGTAAAGTAAATCTATCAGCTCGATTGCAAACGGTTGCAAACGGTTGCAAATAATTAGAACAGATTTTCCAAAAACAAAACCCATACCCCCATATGTAGGCAATAAATAACAATTACCCCCACCTGTGGGGGTAATTTAGTGGACCTGGCGGGATTCGAACCCGCGGCCTCTTCAGTGCGATTGAAGCGCGCTCCCAACTGCGCTACAGGCCCTGGTTAAAAGTAGCAAAATTGTATCTTAGGGGAACTGCACTGTCAAGAACATAGCATAAGCCTATGACGGTGATAATTATATTAAAAATATTTCTAAATTAAACTCCTGCTCTGTTACCAATCAGGCTATAATTCATTAATTCCACTCAGGGAGATACAATGAAATCAAATTTGAACCAACCATCAAATGTGCCCCAAGTAAACCGCCAGATTAAATTAAATACGATTCTTCATACCCATGGATTAGACAGTTTAATATTAAACGCTGGACCCAGCCTCACCTTCTTGACGGGACTTCATTTTCATTTATCTGAGCGACCAGTTTTGGTATTTTTTACTCTGGATAGAACACCGATGATAGTGTTACCAGAATTAGAGAAGGAAAAAATTAGAAATTTACCCTTCGAGATTGAATTGTTCCTGTATGGAGAGGATCCACAACAGTGGAATGATGTATTCCTGCAAGCAGGTCAAAAAGCAAATCTGGTAGGAAAGCGAAATGGTGTGGAGCCAAGGCAGCTGAGATTATTGGAATTAAATCTGTTACTTAATGCTGCATCAATTCGTGATTTTGTCCCCGCAGATGAGACTATTTCCAGGTTGAGGATTACAAAAGATGAAAGTGAGCTTGCTTGTATGCATAGAGCAGCTAAAATTGCTGAGCAAGCCCTGATTGCCACCTTGCCATTGATCAAAGTTGGTCTATCCGAAAGGGAGCTGGCATCCGAGTTAACCATGCAGCTATTCATGGCAGGTTGTGATCCACAAGTGCCGTTTTCACCAATTGTCTCTGCAGGAGTTAATTCAGCTAATCCGCATGCCACACCATCTGATCGAATGCTTACAGTGGGTGATTTGTTGGTCATCGATTGGGGTGCAAGCTTTGAGGGATATTTTTCAGATATTACCCGTACATTCGCAATCGGAAACATTGACCCTGAATATGCTCAAATCGCTAAAATTGTGCTGGAAGCTAACACAGCAGCAAGAAATATCGCCAGACCAGGCTTACCGATCGAGAATATTGATCGAGCTGCCCGTTCAGTGATCGAATCCGCAGGCTATGGAAAATACTTTACCCACCGGACTGGACATGGTTTAGGAGTAGAAGGACATGAAGAACCGTACATCCGTCCGGGAAACACTGCTTTGCTTGAACCAGGAATGACCTTTACCATTGAGCCGGGGATTTATCTACCTGATCGAAACGGGGTTCGAATTGAAGATGATGTGGTAATAACTGATTCCGGTGTTGAATGCCTTACCAACCTGCCAAGGGAACTCATCCGGGTGGTGTAAGTTCATACCCAAGGTGTTCATGGATTAGGATCTAGGAGGTAATCTTATGATCATTTCCACAGCTGAGCCATTCTATTTTCCTGGAAATAAAACAGGTTGTTTATTAGTCCATGGATTTACAGGTTCTCCCAAGGAAATGCGCTGGATGGGTGAATATCTTTTTAATGAAGGTTTTACTGTTTTGGGAATCAGGCTTGCTGGTCACGCGACCCAACCTGAGGACATGATGCGGATGCACTGGCAGGATTGGCTGGCATCTGTTGAGGATGGCTATTATTTATTGAAAGATCAAGTCGACCATATTTTTCTCATCGGTCTTTCCATGGGCGGAATCCTATCACTCGTATTTGCTTCACGATTTCCTGTGGACGGTGTTGTTGCTATGTCAACTCCTTATGTTCTGCCAGCTGATCCAAGGCTCCGTTTTGTCAAGATATTTACAGTTTTCATGCCGAAGATGAAAAAAAGTCCTTCAGACCGCCATGACTTTGAGGCATCAAAAAGCCATGTTGAATATCCATATATTCCCACCAAGGCGATCATCCAGCTTCGAGATTTATTATCCGAGATGCGTGTATCCTTGCCGAAGGTCAGTGTTCCGGTATTATTGATCCACTCTAAACAGGATAAAAGTGTTGCCCCCGAAAATGTTGAGAAAATCTACTCGGCTGTTAGCAGCAGGGATAAACAAATTTTCTTTGTGGAAAATAGTGGGCATGATATCCCCCGTGAACCGGATAGAAACCTGGTCTTTAAAACTACAAGCGAATTTATCAAGCGAGTACAAAATTCAGCTCCAATCAAATGAGCCATGATCTGATCCTGCTTGGCATCTCTCTCATGACATGGGGTGTCGGTGAGGGAATGTTCTTCATCTTTCAACCTCTATACCTGCAACAGCTTGGAGCAAACCCCGTCGCTATAGGAACAATTCTGGGAGTCGCTGGAATTGCCATGGCAGTTGCTCATATTCCAGCTGGTCATCTGGCAGATCGAATTGGCCGAAAACCCCTACTAGTGGCAGCATGGCTCACAGCGATGCTGGCAACATGGGTGATGGCTTTGGCACCATCCTTACCCCTTTTCGTCCTTGGCATGATGATATATAACCTGACGGCCTTCGTTAGCTCTCCAATGAATAGTTATATCACAGCAGCACGTGGCAGGTTAAGCGTAGGAAGAGCTATCACGATGGTATCCGCCTTGTATAATACCGGGGCGATACTCGGACCATGGCTGGGTGGTCAAATTGGCCAACACTATGGATTACGAACAATTTACCTGATTGCCGGATGCACATTTATCATCTCCACTGTCGTCCTTTTGTTTATCAAGGCACAACCCATCGATATTCACGATCCGGAGACTACTATCCAAAGGAATTTTATCGATAGAAGGTTTATCACCTATCAAGTGGTAATTTTCTTTGCAGGTTTTGCCATGTATCTGGCACAACCACTTTCCTCAAATTACCTCCAAAATCAACACGATCTTTCATTAGGCGCGATCGGGATCCTGGGTTCAATCTCAAGTATTGGTATTGTCATTCTTAACCTTACATTAGGTAATCTCAAGGCACATATCGGATATATCCTTGGGCAGGTATGTGTGGGTATTTTTGCCCTGATTCTTTGGCAAAGCACAAGTTATTCTTGGTTTTGCATTGCTTATTTCCTGATTGGTGGTTATCGGATAAGCCGATCCCTTGCTACTGCCCAAACCCGAAGTTTAATCCACCAATCCAGGATGGGATTGGCATATGGGATAACTGAAACCGTTGGAGCAGCGGCCGTCATCCTTGCCTCCCCTTTTGCAGGATACCTCTACCAGATTGATCCTTCTATGATGTATATCGTTGGATTTTGCTTGATCATCATATCAATTTTCGTCAGCGCAATTTTTATACCTCGCCCAGAGGTAGTTGTCTGATTCTTCAATTCAATCTACAATCAATCAACAATATTTTTTCATAACTTCATTCACTAATAAGGAGGAAATATAATGGACAATATATTGAATTCAGGAATCCAGCTCATCCTCTGGATACAGAGCCTGGGAAGCTGGTTAACACCAGTGATGAAGTTTTTCACTTTTTTAGGCAACGAGCAGTTTTACCTGCTTGTCGCTCCAGCCATCCTGTGGTGTATCGATTCGACCCTCGGGATGCGATTGGGATTATTTCTAATGATCAGTGGAATGGTAAATACTGCCCTCAAAGTCGTAATCCATAATCCACGCCCCTATTGGTATTCCTCCAAGGTAACACCACTGGGTAGTGCAGAGAATTCTTTCGGGGCCCCTTCAGGTCATGCTCAAAATTCGGTGGTCGTTTGGGGAACATTAGCTGATCGAATTAAAAAGCGATGGTTTTGGGCGGTTGCCATTATTATCATGTTCATGATTGGTCTGTCACGCATCTATCTGGCATTACATTTCCCGCATGATGTGCTTTTAGGGTGGATCGTTGGCGCAATTTTATTATGGTTACTACTTAAGCTTGAAAAACCTGTTATTAAATGGTTAAATAAATACAATACTGGGACTCAGCTATTGTTCATATTCTTGTTTTCTTTGGTGTTAATCCTGTTAGTCATCATCGCTCAGTTAAGTATGGGCGGATGGGTCCTTCCTGTAGAGTGGGTAAATAATGCCCAAGCTGCATTTCCTGAAGAGCCGAGCATCACTCCGCTCTCTTTTCACAATTTTCTATCAAGCACCGGGGCTTTCTTTGGCCTGGCTGCAGGATGGATATGGATAACAAAACAAGGCGGATTTACCACCAAGGATGAGGCATGGAAGTTAGTTCTTCGCTACTTTCTAGGTGTATTGGGAGTACTGATTTTATACATAGGTTTGGGCTCACTTTTCACTGATTCCGAGACATTTATTTCGTATACACTTCGTTACATCAGGTATGCCTTGATTGGTTTCTGGATGTCCGGTTTCGCTCCCTGGCTCTTTATCAAAATTAAAATTGCTCGACGCGCAAAATAATAAGCTCAATATAAAAAACAGACTGGTTGTCTTTTCCACCAGTCTGTTTTAGAAATATTAAAAGTAATTTTATTCTTCTTTAGCTGCCTGGAGATCCTTCAAGCGAGCTGCAATAACGCCCTCGGCAATATGAGCTGGAACGACCTCATAATGATCAAACTCGAGGGTGAAAATGCCTCTCCCGCCTGTCATGGAGCGCAGGTCTGTGGTATATCGTTGCATTTCCGCCAACGGCACCTGTGCAGTGACCACAGAACGACCTTTTTCGGTATCCATTCCCTGCACCCGGGCACGGCGGGTATTCAGATCACCAAGAATATCACCCATATTGGCTTCGGGAACGACGATCTTAACGTTCATGATCGGTTCGCGTAGAACTGGATTGGCATCTTTGAATGCTAGTTTGAATGCCTCGCGCCCCGCCGTCTCAAACGCGATCGGCTTAGAGTCAACCGGGTGTTCTTTCCCATCATAGACCGATACATGGACATTTAACACCGGATAACCGGCAATGACTCCTTCTTTCATTACGCTGCGTACACCTTTTTCAATCGCTGGCATGAAGCTGTTTGAAATCGCGCCACCAAAGACATCGTTAGTGAACGAAAATTCATCTTCTATATAGGGCTCAACTCGCATAAATACTTCAGCAAATTGACCAGCCCCACCAGTTTGCTTCTTATGGCGATATTGAGAAGCAGCTTGTTTGGTAATTGTTTCCTGATACGGAACCTTGGGGAGTACTGTCGATAAACCGGTCTGGAACTTACCTTCAGCTTTCCGGATGGCGACATCAATGTGCTGGTCACCCATGCCTTGAAGGATGGTTTGATTGGTGCTCGGCTCTTGCCGCCAGGAAAGCGTCATGTCTTCTTCACATAGTCGTGTGAGGGTTGGGCTGATCTTGGCAGAATCAGCTTGAGTCTTTGGGAATACGGCAACACTGTATAACGCATTTGGATATACTGGCATGGGTAGGGTAAGTGGATGTCCCTTATCGCAGAATGTATTTCCTGTGGATGTTGCACTTAGTTTTGGCACTGAAGCTATATCTCCCGCGTGAACAACCTTCATTGGGATTTGATCCTTACCGCGCAATAAGTGGACAGTTCCAAATCGTTCTTCAACGCCCTTCGTTTGGTTCCATACACGAGAGTCAGATGTTACGGTGCCTGAGTAAATCCGGAAATATGTGATCCGTCCTACATAAGGGTCAGCTGTTGTTTTCCACACGTATGCTGCAAGTGGTTCATTATCCGCAGGTTTTAATTTTTCTTCGCCATCTTTACCACTGGCGATGGCCTGTGCTGCTTCAACAGGAGAAGGTAATAAATTTACGATGGCGTCCAATAATGGAGCAATACCAATTTCTGCGGAACCAGCTGCGACAAAAACGGGTACCCAATCCCCATAAAGTACGGCTTTTTTAAAGCCCCGCAGGACTTCTTCTGGAGAAAGTTGAACACCTTCGAGATATTTTTCCAGTAATGCATCTTCACCTTCGGCTGCTGCTTCGATCAACGCCATCCGGGCAGCATCTACTTCATCTTTATATTCTGCTGGAATTTGCTGAGAGCTTTCACCAACACCAGGGTATGCTGTTAATGTTAATAAATCTAAAACCCCTTTAAAATCAGCTTTCTCCCCCCATGGGAGCTGAACCGGAATCAGCCGTTTATCTGAAATTTGCTGGACAGATTCAAGCGCTTTGCGGAAGTTAGCATTATCACGATTCATCTTGTTGATAATGATGACATGTGGAAGTTTGAATGTGTCGCAGTATGATAAGGCGATTTCGGTTCCAACCTCTGCACCAGAGACTGAATCGATCAGTACAGCAGCGCTATCGACGACCCGGAGAGCAGAGATTACCTCTCCAATAAAATCGGTGTAACCGGGTGTATCCAGGACGTTTATCTTGCATCCCTTGTACTCCACCGGAAGAACAGATGTCGATAAAGAAATCCCGCGCCGGATTTCCTCCTCCTCAAAATCTGATGCAGTTGTTCCATCTTCAATCCTTCCCAGACGTGTTGTAGCGCCGGTAAAATGTAAAAATGCTTCCCCAAGCATTGTCTTTCCTGCACTGCTGTGTGAAACAAGCGCGATGTTTCGAATAGATTCAGTCGTATACTCTTTCATTACAATACCTTCCTTAAATTAGCTGGATTCAGACGAACCTTGATTGTAAAGGATACCTGCAAAGTTGTCAAAGCATTGCTTTTCGATTTCTTTATATAAATTGGAGTAAAATAGTCAACATGCTAAAAAAGTTGTGGTTCGATTTTGCGTACCTTAAAAAACCGGTTTGGGATACAGGTATCTCTCCCCAGGAACTGACAGGTTTTATCGCGAATCATCCCCCCGGCAGAGCATTGGATTTTGGTTGTGGAACCGGAACCAATGCAATCACCCTGGCAAAATCGGGCTGGACGGTGGTTGGGGTAGATTTTTCCCGTCGAGCAATCCAGTTGGCAAGAAAGAAGGCTGATAATAATGGGGTTAAGATCGAATTTATATTAAAAGATGTGACTCAGGTAGATGAAATATCAGGAAGCTTTGATCTTATCTTGGATATGGGTTGTTTTCATGGGTTACCCACTACTATCCGTTCGAAATATATTACAAATGTTGAGCGATTTCTTGGCCCTGGTGGAACTTTTCTCCTATACGTGTTTTTTAAGAACCATGTTGATGATCATGGACCAGGAGTAACTGAGGAAGATATATCCATACTGGCACAATCCTTATTATTAATTGATCGAACAAATAGCACCGAACGTGGAATCCGTCCATCAGCATGGTTAACCTTTAAAAAAATTAAGTGAATCTTTACTGGTGAGTTAATTATCAATGAAATTCTTATTCATTTTTATCGATGGTGTAGGTTTAGGCAGTGATAATCCTCTTGTCAATCCATTCGTTCGGGCATCAACACCCTACCTGGATACCCTCCTCGGAGGAAACAAAATTATTGCCAATGGTCACCTTCCGGATTCTGCTGATGGGAATTCCTTGATACAGACGGACCGTGCCTCATTACTTTCCCTGGATGCATGCATGGGGATAGATGGACTACCACAATCCGCATCCGGACAGGCATCCCTGTTAACCGGCAAGAATGTATCTCAAATCCTTGGTTACCATGATGGACCCAAACCAAACCCAGAGATTATTGAGATACTTCAAGGCCCGACTTTATTCAGCCAGATGAGAAAACAAAATAGAAAGGCATCATTGGTGAATGCGTATCCACCTCGTTATTTTTTATCGATCGAAAATGGTTACAGGCTTCCGGGTGCAATCGCCTTAGCAGCTAAGTTTGCTGGAATTCCCCTAAAAACCCAGCATGATTTATTCATGGGTGATGCCATTTCTACCGACTTCACTGGGCAGGGTTGGCACGATCATTTGGGGATCATGGATACCCCATTGCTCAATCCTCGTCAGGCCGGAGAACGATTACATTCATTGTCTAACTCTTGTGATCTGGCATTTTTCGAATATTGGCTTACAGATATTGCTGGTCACCATCAGGATATGAAAGCAGCTATTGATTTACTGGAATTATTTGATCGTGTTTTGGGTCACCTGGCGAATTCATGGGATGATGGAGAAGGTCTGATCCTGATCACTTCTGATCACGGAAACCTTGAGGACCTTAGCACTCGCCGGCATAGCCGCAATGATGTGCCTTTATTAATTATCGGTTCTCAAGAAAATCGAGATAGATTTATCAATAAATTGTATCAGGAAAGTGGCCTCGATGGAAAACTCGACCTTACCGATATAACTCCAGCAATCTTGAGTCTTAACGAATAATCTAAATAATTCCAACCTGTTTTCCAACCGTGCTGAACGTTTCCAAAACCTTTGCTAATTGTTCATCTGTGTGGATTGCCATATAACTTGTCCGTAACAACTGCTTTCCCTCGGGCACAGCAGGAGCTACCACCATATTTACGTAAACACCGGCTTCAAAAAGTGCTTTCCATATGATCGCTACGCGGAGATCATCACCGATAAATATAGGTATCACCGGCGTTGCTGAATTTCCTGTATTAAATCCCAACTCGTGATAGCTCTTACGCATAAAGTCACCGATTTCATTGATCCGCTTCACCCTCTCAGGTTCCTCGCGCATCACCTGTAGAGCCGCCAAAGCCGTTGCAGCATTGGCAGGTGGGATGCTTGCACTAAAAATTAGTGAACGCGCATGGTGCTTTATATAATGGATAATATCTTCATCACCGGCGATAAAACCTCCGATCGAAGCCAGAGATTTACTGAATGTTCCCATTATGAGATCGATCTCGCTAGTCAATCCGAAATGCGCAGCAGTTCCCCGGCCCCCACCCAAGACTCCAAGAGAATGTGCATCATCCACCATTAAACGGGCACCATATTGTTTGCATAGCCTGGCTATCTCTGGCAATGGCGCAATATCACCTTCCATGCTAAATAATCCGTCTACCACAACCAGCTTACCTTCTTTTTGAGGCACACCTTCCAGCACACGTTCAAGATCAACCAGGTTGTTATGCTGGAAACGCCTGACCTTTCCCCATCCAAGCCTGGCACCATCCACGATACTGGCATGATCGTCTTTATCCAGGATGACTGTATCACTCCTCCCCACCAAGGAGCTGATCGTCCCCAGGTTGACCTGCATCCCGGTTGAAAATACCAAGGCAGCTTCCTTTCCCACCCATTCAGCCAGCTCTCGCTCCAGCTGCTCGTGTAGCTCCAGTGTCCCATTCAGAAAACGTGAGCCCGTGCAACTTGTCCCATAGCGCTCGATTGCATCGATAGCTGCCTGCCGAACCCGGGGATGGATAGTCAGACCAAGGTAGTTATTTGATCCACACATGATCAATCGGCGTCCTTGGAATATAGCTTCGCTGCCTTCATTTCCTTCCATGGCAATGAAGTAGGGATAATAACCAGATTTAATGAATTCCTTGGCTTTGGTGTAACAATAGCATTTTTCAAAGATATCCATGATCTAGGCCTCTCTTTTGGTAGATGAATTCTTCTTTTTAACAGCATCAGCAATGAGCATATCAATGATGGGATTTACCCCGCCGCGTAGTAATCCATTCAAGTGATACAAGATCTTGCCTTCAAGACCTGGGATGATTAAATACTTACCATGCTCTATCCCTGATAAGGTGACTTTCGCCACCTCTTCTGGCGACATCGAACCAGTCATACTGCCGAGAGCTTTTGTTTCAGGTGGTTTGATTTTATTTTCATATTCCAGCTGGGGAGTGTCGGTATCAGATGGCAGTATTAATGATACGCCAATCCCATGAAGCTTCATTTCTTGCCGCAATGCATCTGTAAATCCTTTAATCGCAAATTTAGATGCCGCATAGGCAGTATACCCAATCACCGATATGATCCCCGCTATGGAAGAGATATTAATAATATAGCCTGAACCATTCTTTAACATATATGGAAGTACCTCTTTCGTCATATAGACTGTGCCGAAATAATTAACTTCCATCATCCAACTGTATATATTGATATCCAAATCTTGAACATATCCAGGATGAGCAACCCCAGCAGAGTTAACCAGTAAATCAGGAGATCCAGATTTATCAGTCACAATTTTGACCACCCTTTGTACCTGATCTAGCTCAGACACATCAGCAGAAATGACCTTGACCATCTGATTCTGATTTTGCCGATGGAGTTCGACTTCTTTACGGGCGGATTCTAACAATTCCTCCCGCTGTGCTACCAGCCAAACATCCAGACCACGATTGAATATACTACAAGCAATGGCCTTTCCAATTCCACTCGATCCCCCTGTAACGATTGCAATTTTTCCTGGTTCAAGATGAGCTTTTATTTTCATGATCTAATTAACCCGTACACCAGTAAAACGTTATTATACAATTATGGTGAACAACCATCGCAATTTCTTATCCATATCATTAACGAAAAACCGATTATAACTGCTATTACGTTAATATTACCAAGATTGATTACTTATAAATGAATTTCAGGTTATCATTATCGGCAACTCATTGATACAAGTATTATCGAATAATTAATATGCCTACTTTGTCAGATCGTCTTAAAGCGTTGGGGGTTAAAGTTGGTGCAACAGATTTACCACATCCCCAAGTGCGTAAATCCTTTCCTGTGGAAGAAATCGTCCCTGGTCGTTTACTTGACACAAAAAATGGCGCAACCTTCGTAATTGAAGAAGATTTTCCCAGTAGTTACATCCATGGAGAGATAGGTTTGCGATTTCAGACCCCATCAAAGACAATTGCTGAATGGGCGGGTGACGTAGAAATTGCTAAACGAGATCCTGAGACGATCGTTTTCCTTGATACAGAGACTTCTGGATTAGCAGGTGGAACCGGGACTTTTGCTTTCCTGATTGGTGCAGGACGATACACAAAAGATGGATTTCACTTGGCCCAATTCTTCATGCGCGATCCGCTCGAAGAACCGGCTTTGCTACTTGCATTTGAAGAATTCCTCGCAAATTGCCAGATCATTGTGAGTTTTAATGGGAAATCCTTTGATGTACCATTATTAAATACCCGTTTTACCCTACAGGGGTGGAAATCACCGCTTAAAAACCTTGCGCACATCGACCTTCTTCATCTGGCACGTCGCCTCTGGCGTGACAGGCTACCCAGCCGTACATTGGCAAATATTGAAGTCCAAATTTTACATGCCACCCGCACCGACGAAGAGATACCAGGGTGGATGATCCCTCAACTTTATTTTGATTACTTACGGGAGAGTGATGCACGCCCGCTTAAACGGGTGTTTTATCACAATTCAATGGACGTGGTCTCACTGGCAGCATTGCTGAATCATACGACCTCGTTGCTTGAAGACCCTTTTGCACAGCCATCCAATGAATATATTGAGCTTGCCGCTGTTGCAAGATTGCTTGAGGAACTTGGTCACACCGAAAGAGCCGTCCAGCTTTATGAGGCATGCCTAAAGGCTGACCTCTCCCGAGGTTTATTCAATGACACCCTCTATCGCCTATCATTCCTTCATAAGCACAATAACAATTACTCAGACGCAGTACCATTGTGGGAGCAGGCTACCTTACATCACCAGATATATGCGTTCGAAGAGCTGGCAAAATATTACGAGCACCATACCCGCAACCTAGAAAATGCGTTATTGTGGACAAACAAGGGATTGGAGCAAATTGATACTCTCAAAGACCAAAATCAAGAGAAAAACCTATTGAAAACTGAATTTCAACACAGGTTGCAGCGTATTCAAAGGAAAATGGCTACCTGATAATAAAAAGGGCTGTCCGTGATTTCTAGACAGCCCTCTTGTGTGAACACAATCTCACTCTAAAGTTTTTAGTTGTTTCTCTAAATTCTCCACGGTTGCCTTGTAACTGAGCAGCTTTTCTTTCTCTTTTAAGACAATATCTGCTGGGGCTCTCTCAGCAAATGAGCTGGCCAGGAGCTTTTCCAGGCGGTTTACCTGACTTTTAGCCTCAGCCAGCGCTTTATTGAGCCTCTCTTGCTCTTCACTTGTATCGACTAATCCTTCCAGTGGTAGATATATTTCCACAGGTCCGATGGCAATTGCCACCTGGTTTTCCTGTTTTGGAGGCAGGTCGGTGAGAATTACAAATTTATTCACGTCAAGCTGAGCCAATGCTGCAATGATATTTCTTTGCTGTTGGAATACTTCCGTTTTCTCTCCTGCAGACATGATTGCTGGAATGCGCTTCCCAGGCTTGACATCTTTCTCCGAGCGTACATTCCTGATTGATCGAATGGTCTCTTGAATCAGGCCAAAATTAGCAATGCAATCCTTCTCCCAGCCTTCAGCCTTTCGGGACTCAGGCCACGGTGCAATCATTAATGCTTCCGGCCATTCTGCAACTAACTTTGATAAAGGGGAACCTAGCACAGCATTACGTAAATTACCCCATATTTCTTCAGTTATATATGGAGTGTAAGGATGCAGTAACCGCAGGCAGAGATCCAATACGCGAATTAAAGTGGAACCAGTAAAGTATGCTCGATCGCCTCCTTCCTGAATCTGGAGTTTTGCCACTTCCAGGTACCAATCAGCGAACTCGCTCCAAAAGAAATCGTATATCTGCCGACCCGCTTCACTGTATTGGTGCGATTGGAATAACCTCTCGACATCGTTAACAAGCTCTTGTACTCGCGCCCAAATCCATAAATCTGCTAATGTCCATTGGGCATCGCCTTTCGCAGGGTTGTCAATTTTTCCCAGGTTGGTGATGATGAAGCGACTGGCATTCCAAATCTTATTGATAAAATTTCGACTTGGCTCAAACTGACGTGTACTGACATTCGTGTCCTTACCAGGGGTTGAACCTACCAACAGGGAGAACCGCACAGCATCCGTACCCATCTCATCCATCCAGATCAACGGATCTATGACATTATCATTAGCTTTTCCCATCTTGCGTCCATGCTCATCACGGACCAAACCGTGGAGATAGATCTGACTGAATGGGATCTTTCCGGTGAATTCCATACCAAACATGATCATCCTGGCTACCCAGAAGAAAAGGATGTCGTAACCGGTTTCCATCATCGTAGTGGGATAGAAATATTTATAATCGGGGGTTTCATCCGGCCATCCCAGGGTTGAGAACGGCCATAAAGCAGAGGAAAACCAGGTATCTAGGATATCCTGGTCTTGTTCAATATTGTTGCTACTGCAATGAGCACATTCTGTGGGATCGGTTCGACTTACCGTCACCTCCTTGCAATCTTGACAATACCATACTGGTATGCGGTGACCCCACCAGAGCTGGCGGGAGATACACCAATCCTGGATATTCTCAAGCCAGTTATAATACACTTTTGTGAAGTGCTCTGGCACGATTTTGATTTTCTCTGATCTTACCGCTTCGAGGGCTGGCGCTGCCAACGACTCCATGCGTAGGAACCATTGGTTGGAGATCATCGGCTCGACTACCTCACCGCCGCGTTGAGAGCGGGGAATATTTAACAAATGATCTTCCTCTTTGATCACCAATCCGGCATTCAACATATCTTCCCAGATGTTCTTCCGACATTCAAAGCGGTCCTGCCCCTGGTATGGACCACCATTTTCATTTACACGTGCGTCTGTATCCAGGACTGAGATGATTTGCAATCCATGTTTTTGCCCGATCTGATAGTCGTTCGGGTCGTGCCCGGGGGTGATCTTTAATGCACCTGTGCCAAACTCACGGTCCACGTATGCATCTGCAATGATTGGAATCACACGTCCCAGAATAGGCACAATTACATTTAGACCGATATATTTCTGATAACGTTTATCGTCAGGATGGACCGCTACGGCAGTATCACCCAGGATTGTCTCCGGACGGGTAGTAGCGACAGGGATGTATGTGTCTATAGAGCCTTCCAGCATGTATTTGAAGTAATATAACTTTCCTTGCTCTTGCGAATATTCTACCTCCAGGTCGGAGACAGCGGTTTTGAGCCCAGGTGACCAGTTGATCAGGCGCGGACCGCGATAGATCAGGCCTTTTTCGTACAACCTGACAAAGGCTTCGCGCACTGCCCTTGATAGCCCGGCATCCATGGTGAAGCGCTCACGATTCCAATCGCACGAGGCACCTAACCGCCTTATCTGACTGGTTATGATTCCCCCATATTTTTCCTTCCATTCCCAGGCGCGCTTCATGAATTCATCACGCCCAATCTGCTTCCGACTGGATCCTTCGTTTTCGGAGACTTTTCTCAATCTGTAAATGAGTGGCAATACTTGCATGATCAGATCCTGGTACCCACAGGGTTGGCAATCCTTTCATCCGGTGGTAGCGGATCATCAGGTCTTCCAATGAAACGAAAAGAGCAGAGCCTAAATGCAGCTCTCCGGTGATATTAGGAGGCGGTATCGAGATAACATATGGTTTTCGGTCAGGATCAAAACCTGGTTGATTGGGATCATTAACCGGCTGAAAGTAACCCTGTTGTTCCCACCATTGATATATTCTTTCTTCTGTGGATTTAAAATCAAATGCTTTCGGTAAATCAATCGCTGTCATATCGACCTCCAACTAGTATTTATATATATATATATATATTAAACAAAAATCCTTTCATCCTCATGAGGACGAAAGGGATTACTTTCGCGGTACCACCTCATTTCACCAGGATATCCTGGTACTCTCACTCCTGACGTTCATCAGGGTTTCGCTATAACGGGCTTACCCGTGTCGGTCTACTCGAGCCTGTGTGGCACTTTCTTCGACAGAAAACCGGGCGACATTCAGTGGAATTTGCCGAGGGAGGTTTCCAGCCTGTGACCTCACCTTCTCTGTCAGCGCATAAACCACTTACTCCTCCTGGTCATACTTCTTTTTATTAATTTGACCGATTATACCTATATATCGAACGCCAGTCAATCTGCATCTTTAAAATATTTCGTAGAATTGGTGATAAATGGACTTGACTTTTAGGTTTAATTTGTGCTATCCTACAGCACATTATAAACGGGTTATTCATGAAAAATCGTTCAAAATATTTCAATTAATCAGGATAGGTAAAAATGCAGCGAGAGCGTGTTGCTGATAATGTATATTATTTTCAGAGTGATGTATATGCCCAGGTGACAGCAGGTGCTGTAATTGGTCCAAACTGGGCTGTTGTGATAGATACCTTGGCAATCCCAGAAGAGACCATCCAGATACGGGATTTTATCGAGCAGGAATTAAACCTTCCGGTAAGATATGTTGTCGATACCCACTACCATGCTGACCATGCTTGGGGAAATTGCTTTTTTCCTGGTGCCACAATCATTGCCCACTCACTCAGCAGGAAACAGCTGGCGACTAAAGGTCAGCAATCACTCATAGAAGCCCGCAAACAAAATCCCAGCTTTCGAAGGGTAAAAATTGTTCTTCCTCAACTGACATTTGAGGAGAGCTACCTGATCCTTCGGATCGGCAAAAAGACGTTGTCCATGTTCCCACTCCCAGGTCCTTGTTCAGATAATATCGGTGTTTTAGTCGAAGAAGATCGAGTCTTGTTTGCTGGCGATGCTTTTATGGGTTTACCCTACATTGTAGACGGAAATATTGACGATACGATTGCCTCATTGAAGAAGATCAGTAAAATGGGACTGGAAAATGTCGTCCCTGGTCATGGAGATATCGTTCTCAGGGGTGAGATCGAAGGTGTGGTAAAAGAAAATCTTGCCTACTTATCAGCTCTTCGTAAAGCTGTTCGCAAAGCGTCTCGACGAAAGTATCCCCAAGAGGTCTTATCGGAGATCGGGGTCGAGGATTGTGGAAAAAGCCGTGTCCTGATAGGTGGTTTGGCTGAAGAGCTCCATCGGCGAAATCTGCGTGCACTGTATTATCAAATGTACGGTGAGGTACCAAAAATCAGTCCAATTGATGATGAACTTGATTATGTTGATGATGAAGAAGTCGAGTAGGTTTTAATCAATCTTTTCGCTTTTTGGCTCGTAAACCTACGATCCGTTCATTTCCACTGATAAGGCGTTGAATATTTGGTCGCAGCGCCCAGGCGAGGGCAATAAAAGCCAATATTCCGTAAACTGCATATTGCCACGGATTGAGTCCCAACCAGGCTCGAATTGTAAAAATTAACGTGGATAGTAACGCAATACTTAATGTGGTTACGGATGCATATCCAACGAAATAATAGATCAAACCAGCAATTGGGAGAACGATAAATAAACTTGGAAACCACAACCCGACTGATCCACCCAGGCAGGTAGCACCACCTGCTCCTCCTCGAAAGCGCAACCAACCGTTTTCATTTCTTTCAAGCAAAAAAATCGAATAATTGTGGCCAATAATGGCACAGAATGGTGCCAATACTTCCATCCATACATGATTTCCTGGAATTAATAAATGGCTTATATAAACCGCTACATACCCTTTTACAACGTCAAGAATTCCGGTTCCCAAACCCGCCCAAAAACCTGCAGCCCGCATTGCATTTGTGCCACCAGTGCGTCCACTCTCGATAGAGCGAATGTCTTTGCCAGTTGATAACCGAACAATGATCAAACCGAATGGTATAGATCCGATTAAATATGCTAAAAATAAGACTGCAATACGAGCAAGTACCAGCATACGTTGTAGTTCCTCTTCAATAAACTTCGGCAAGCATTATAACCCACATACATTGCGAATAATTCTGCTTCACTTAACGATCACCCTCACCTCACTCGCCTCCATCAGATTTCTCATCAAGTAACCCCTGCAATTCCATCGATCAGCCGCCTTGAACCAAATCAAATAAATAATTCCTGGAAATGTGAGTTCTTTATAATCAGTAAATGAGGGTTTATCGATCCCTTCAGGATGGGAATGATAAATTGCCAATATGTCTAATCTCCTTTCGTCCACCAGAAGAAATGCATTTAATTGTTCTTTTGGTTCCATGCGGAATGATGTGACGCTATGCAGAATATTGGTGACTGGGATGACGAGCTCAGAATGATTCCCACGACCAGCAACGATTCCACACACCTCTTCGGGTGCATGGACATCGACTTCTGCCTCCATCTGAGACCAATGCTCAGCCTTTATGAATAATCCCGATGCTAGATCGTTCATCGAATTACGAAGGCTGCTCCCCAGGCGATAATTATGCTCACGGCAGGCTCAAAAATCAGTTGGCGAAATGGTTTTTCTTCAATAAGATTACAAAATAAGCTTACCAATGCATAAGAAGGACCCAGCAAGAGGAGAGCAAAAGTAATTGGAGTAAGTGGCCAATAGTTGAATGCAGCCGCTATTTGGCCCACTAAAAAGGCAATGATCGCAGATTCATAAATTGTCCATTCACCATGCAACCTTAAATTTGTCACCCTCAAGCTGACCAACCAGGCAGCGAAGATTAATGCAGGGGTGTTAAACAACAAACGGGTACCCGTTGCCCGTAATGTCCCGGCTAATACGAGGAATAATGCAAAAGATACAGCAGAGAGAGCTGCATTTGCGAATGGCAATCGAATATCATCTGGATCAACAGAAATATATTCCGCGATGATTACTAGGCATAGGATAAATGTGCCGCCAATAAGCCCCAGCCACCACCCGATTCCTACCGGGATCCTGCTCAGTGGGATGCCAATAACCAATGCTGTCAGGGCAGGCAATATTGCGTGTTGCAGAGCTGTCTTCCCATGAAAAGCCGGATGATTAAGCATCAGCCAGTTTGCGCCTGCTGCAGTCATTAGGGCTACCAGAAGGGAGTTTATTGTATTTATGCTAATATTTATCTCAATATATAAACCAGGAAGTTGTCTTGATATTTCCCATGCTGGTATATCGATAAACCTCTCAAGCGTGTATGCTAATATGATGGTAGCTGCCAGGATGCTCAGGCTATCAATATTGGGTAAATTTTGTCGGTTGACTGAACTTTCCACGGTTTAATTGTACTCTTCTGCTGAAGAAACGCCAAGCAAGGTGTTTTCCTTGACGTTTTACCACCAATCGCTTAGGATTACCTAAAGGAGTTACCGATGAGAATTGGAATGATGGCTGACATCTATAAAACCCATGTTAGTGGGGTAACCAACTCATTGACCTTGACAAAAAAATGGTTACAGAATGAAGGCCATGATGTCTTTATCTTCACGTTTGGTGATGATAGCACTACTGAAACAGATAAGAATGTCATCCTGACCTCCGGCCTGCAAGTGGTAGACACAGGATTTTATTTTAACTTGCGCTACAATCGGAGGGCAAGGCAATTGCTGTATAGCATGGACATCGCCCATGTTCATCACCCATTCGTTAGTGGTTCGCTGGCGATGCGCTATTGTGTACCGAGGAACATTCCGGTGGTATTTACCAATCATAGCCGTTACGATTTAATTACTCAAGCATATATACCCATGTTACCTGAAACCATCAGCGAGGCAGCATTTAAAGCCTATTTATCACCATTCTTCCGTGCATGCGACCTGGTAATTGTTCCATCACCAAGTATGCAAAAGATCTTTGAAGATCAATATGGACCTATCTCACCGATCACTGTAATCCCTAATGGGGTTGACCTCACCCCATACCGGGTAAATAATCATCCGCTGGACCGTTCTATCTTTGGTTTTTCAGATAGCGATGTTATTTCCATCTATGTTGGTCGGTTATCCCCGGAGAAGAATCTATCATTGCTGATCAGGGCATTTTATGGTGCCGCGATGACCTATGACAATGTACGTTTAGTATTAGTCGGAGAAGGTGCCGATCGCGAAAACCTGGAAGCCCAGGTTAAATATATGAATATAGCCAGTAAAGTCTTTTTCACCGGATTAATTGATTATTCAGAAATCCCTGCTTACCTGGCTGCTTGCGATATATTTGTTACCCCATCAACCGCTGAGACATTCGGTTTATCGACAGTAGAAGCCATGGCGGCTGGTTTACCGGTATTAGGAATAGATGAAATTGGTACCCGAGATATTGTCGAAGATGGTATTACGGGTTTAATTACTTCTGATGATGTAGCTGTCTTTACCGCAAAACTGATCCTTCTCTGCACTGACGTAGGGCTACGAAAAAGGATGGGAAAGCAAGCACTTCTAGCCTCAAAAAAATATGATATTCAAGTAACTACTGGTGTATTATTGCAACACTACCAGCGGCTTGTTGAGGCAGCCAAACATCGAAAAAAAGGTCCGGCAACCAAGTTAACCCGCATTATTGACAGGTTTCGATGAAATCTGACCACCGCCAAGCATTGGGCCAAAAAGGCGAAGTTTTATCTGCATCCTTTTTGGAGCATCTTGGGTATTCAATTCTCGAGACGAACTACCGAACTCCATACGGAGAAATTGACTTAATTACCAGGCAAAATGATGTGATCGTTTTTGTTGAAGTCAAAACACGTTCGAGTAGAACTCTTGGACCTCCAGAAATTTCGATCACCCCGCGGAAAGCAGAACATATGCGGTGCGCTGCTGAATTTTATATCCAACAACTTTCCGAAACACAAATAGATTGGCGTATCGATGTGATAGCAGTGCAAATAAATCCTGATGGAACTCCACCATCTATCGAGCATTTTGAAAATGTCATTAATTGAACTTCCAAGTGAACAATCTGATAGGAGAAATCACAATTCATTAATACCTCTGGTTGTCATCATTGGGCCAACCGCAGTTGGGAAAACCGAGATTTCCATAAAACTTGCTGAACGTTTCACCGGCGAGATTATCTCTGCTGATTCGAGGCTGTTTTACCGCGGTATGGATATCGGTACCGCCAAGCCTAGCGTAATTGATCGTATGCGGGTACCTCACCACTTAATTGATGTTGCAAACCCAGATGAGATTTGGAGCCTGGCATTATTCCAAACCGAAGCAGGCAAATCCATACGGGAAATTCATTTAAAACAACACCTACCCTTTCTTGTTGGTGGAACCGGGCAATTTATTCGATCGATCATTGAAGGCTGGAGTGTACCTGAAGTAGCGCCTAATACCCGTTTACGAGAAGCTCTAACACTGTGGTCAAAAAAGATTGGACCAAACCAGCTGCATAGTAAATTAACCATATTAGATCCTCAAGCAGCGAAAACTATTGAACCCACAAATGTACGCCGTACGATTCGCGCGATGGAAGTGATTTTTTCAACAGGGATTCGTTTCACCGAACAAAAGAAGAGTGGTGATGTTCAATACAATTCTTTAATTTTAGGATTGACCTGCCCGCGAGCAGATTTATATCAACGCATAGATCAGCGAATTGCTTCGATGATAGAGGCTGGTTTTGTGGAAGAAGTTCAACATTTATTGGACCAGGGTTATTCAGATGAACTACCCACAATGTCTGCGATTGGCTATAGAGAGATTGTTGCCTATATCCAAGGCAGGATCAGTTTAGATGATGCGATTACTTTGATGAAACGAAGGACGAGAGATTTTGTCCGACGCCAAGCAAATTGGTTTAAAGAAAGTGATCCACAGATCCATTGGTTTACGATTGGTAATGAAACAGAAGATGCAACGGGGGATTTGATCAGCGACTGGCTCACAACAGTCAATTTATAAACCGGTACCCCTAAGACAATTTCAATCTAGGTAAATTCGTCAAAATTCTGATTGACATCCATGTAAGAAAATTCTATACTATTATTATCGAATCAATCTACCATTCGCCCTAAGGAGGAAAAAATGGAAGATCGTCCATGGTTCAAGCTCTATGATAAAGGTGTACCTCAGCACATTGATTACCCACCAATACCTTTGTTCGGCTTGCTGGAAGAGTCAGCCCGAAAATATCCAAACAGTCCATGCACAAATTTCAAGGGGGCTGTAATTTCTTATCCTGAGATGAATAAGCTCACTGATCAATTGGCAGCAGGAATTGCATCATTGGGTATAAAAAAGGGCGACCGGGTGGGAATATTTATGCCCAATTCACCTCAATTCATCCTTACTTTTTTCGCCATTCTTAAAGCTGGCGGGGTTGTAGTAGCAATTAACCCCCTCTATAGCGCAAGGGAAATCATTCATCAGGTAAATGATGCTGGGATTGAAATCATGTTTGTCATGAGCAACTTTTATAAGCTGATTAAACAGGCTCAACCCAACACAAAAATCAAGAAAGTTGTAGTTACCAATATAAAAGAATATCTCCCTCCGATACTTGCATTCCTATTTGGCCTAACAAAAGAGAAAAAAGGTGGATTCAGGGTGGAGTTAGCTTCTGGAGATATGTGGTTTAAAGATCTACTTGCCAAGTACAAACCCGAAGATCGACCTAAGATTGATATCGGACCTGAAGATGTGGCAATTTTCCAATATAGTGGCGGAACTACGGGTATTTCCAAAGCAGCGATCGCCCTGCACCGCAACCTGGTAGCCAATTCCCTTCAAATCCGCAGCTGGATGCCTAGTGCAGAAGATGGGAAGGAGGTAGTGCTTGATGGCTATTCCCCTCTTCCATGTCTATGGTATGGTAGCTGGAATGTTATTCGCCATCCGTACCGGAGCGGGGATGGTGATGATTCCAAATGCTCGCGATCTGCATGATGTACTCACCAGCATCCAAAAATATAAAGCCTCAATATTTCCTGGTGTACCAACCCTTTATAATGCGATCAACAATCATCCGGATGTCCTCGCGGGAAAATACAACCTGAGCTCAATTAAAGCATGTATCTCAGGATCAGCCCCCCTGATGCGTGAAACCAAGGATAAGTTCGAAGCACTAACCGGTGGAAAACTTGTTGAAGGATACGGACTTTCTGAAGCTCCTACAGCGAGTCACTGTAATCCTTTATTTGGAGATATTCGATCCGGGTCTATTGGTTTACCTCTTCCGGATGTAGATTGCCGTATTATCAGCCTGGATGATGGCATCACGCCGCTTAAACCCGGAGAGATCGGTGAGCTCTGTTTACAAGGGCCTCAGGTGATGAAAGGTTACCACAATATGCCCACAGAGACAGCCAATACATTGCGGGATGGATGGCTGTATACAGGTGATATTGCTAAAATGGATGAAGATGGGTATTTTTACATTGTTGATCGTAAAAAGGAATTAATCAAACCGGGTGGTTACCAGGTTTGGCCACGAGAAGTTGAAGAGGTCATTTCCTCTTATCCAAAGGTATTGGAGGTCGGTGTGGCAGGTGTGGTGGACGCCTACCGTGGAGAAACCGTCAAGGCCTGGGTAGTATTGAAACCAGGTGAGACTGCAACAGAAGCAGAGATTCGTGATTATTGTAAAAATAATATGGCGCCTTTTAAAGTTCCCACTGAGGTCGAATTCCGAACAGAACTCCCCAAGACCACGGTCGGAAAGGTGTTGCGACGTGAATTGGTGAGAGAGCACATGGAAAAAATCGCAGCAAATAAGTGAATCTTGGTCAATTAAATAAATCCGTCGGAGAATGTATACGTGCTCTCCGACGGATTTTAATTTTATATCCCTTATTATGTAATGATCTTTGTAACTAGAGTCGAAAGCAGAGTTGGGTTCTCCAGGTGGATGTGCAACACCCGTCTTCCACGAGAATCCAGGGCTTCCAGGTCACCCAGTGCTTGTCCATGCTCAAGGGTTCCAAAGCTAAGACCCTGCCCAGGAATTTCTACATCCAGTTTTGAATCTACGGTAATCACCAGGAATATACCATTGTTCGCTCCACCTTTATGAAGCTGACCAGTGGAGTGAAGGAATCGTGGTCCAAAACCAACTGTTGTCGCCAAACCAGTTTTATCTCTGAGCCAGGTTCGCAGCTGTTGTAAAATCGCATTATTCTTCTTATCCCGGCGAATGTAGGCATTGATAGCAATGTAATCCCCCCGATTGCCTGACAAGATAAACCTTCCCACTATCTCATTAAGTGGTTTCCCATTCGGTGAAATATCCCCATATAAAGATATTCCACTCTCTTCAAATATAGGTTTGGGTTCATCAAATGATTTGTGTTTCTGGTAATAAGAGATTTTTTCGACGGTTCTATTCTTGCTGTCCTGGACGTCCGGTTGGTCAAAGGCATTTACACCAAGAATTGAACAAGCACATGCAGTAGCAATCTCCCATTTATAAAACTCAGCACCAATGGCAAGGTTTTCCTGGATATCCTGAGTAAGCACAATCTGGCCAGCTTTTCGAAGCTGGTTCACTTTTCTATCATATTTACCATTCTTACGTAGATATATAAACAATCGGTCTGATCCATATTTTTCAGGTTTTGCCGGAATCTCGCCATCGATTGGTACGATCCCCTTCCCTTGCTTGCCACTGCTTTCGGCAACAAGTTGTTCCAACCAGGCTCCGAAGGGTACAAGATCAGGGTCAGCTATCAGCGTTAATTTATCTCTTCCTTGGTTGAATGCCTCAGCCAGGATAGCCCCAAGAACGAAACCAGGATTGCGTCCCACAGGTCTCACAGGGCTGCATTCGGATGCCATCCAGGTGGCATAGCGCAACAATCCATTCAAATCGATACCTATCAATGCAGCTGGAATTAAACCAAAAGCGGTTAAAGCCGAATATCGACCACCAACATTCATATCGGATAGGAAGACATTTCGAAAACCTTTATCATGTGCCAATTTTTCCAGGGACGTTCCCGGATCAGTAATGGCGATAAAATGCTCGTTGGCTTTTTCTCCTACCGCGCGTTGGGCACGATTCCAGAAATAATTAAACAAGGCATTGACTTCAGCCGTTCCACCTGACTTACTGGAAAGGATGAAAAGCGTCTCCTTAATGGGATTCTTCTGTGCAGCTCGAAGTACCTGGGTCGGGTTTGTAGAATCAAGGATGGTCAGTTTTAACCCCGACACGGAATTTCCGAAGATCAAGCTCATCACTTCGGGCGCCAGCGAAGACCCCCCCATCCCCATTAGGAGTGCATGCGTGTATCCTTGTTTTTTTAGTTTGGAGACAAATTTATCCAGCTCAGGAAATAGTTCAGTGAGTGTTTCAGGCACTTTAAGCCAGCCCATCCGGATTCGCACTTCTTCCTGCCCTTTTGGATCGGTTGTCCAAAGGCTGGCATCTTTAGCATAAAAGCGCTTTCCAAAATTTTCCGCCTGTAATTGGGTGATTCTATCTGCAACTGGTTTTCCCAAAGTCCCCAACATTAAAAGCGCATTTTCCTTTCGTTGTTTCACCGTCTCTAGGAGGGAATCGTAGGAGACTGAAAAGGCATGCACTCCTTCCTCTTCCAACTCCTGAGTCACTTTTTTCATAGAGATACCAATTTCTTCAAGGTTTGCAAAATCCTGTCGAGCTTGATCCAGGTCTTTTTCGATGGTTAATACAGCCTTCCCATGTTCTCTGAACGCCACCAAAGTTTGGGGTGGGACGGTATTGACGGTATGCTTCCCAATTAACTCATCGACGTACATTATTTCAGGGTATGCCGGGTTCTTTGTACTGGTGGATGCCCAAAGTGGTCGCTGTAGATTAGCCCCGGATACCTGCAATCTGGTAAATCGTTCGCTTTCAAACACTTTTCGAAATTCCTGGTATGCTAACCGCGCATTTGCTATGGCGATTTTCCCTAATAGTGATTTTGCCTTTTGCCCATTACCGCCAGATGTCTGTACGATTGGTTCAAGATATTTATCCACTTTTGAATCGATTCGGGATACAAAGAAAGAAGCCACAGAATAAATCTGGTCGATCGGTTTTCCTTTTTCAGCTCTCTCCTCTAAACCGGCTAAGTACGCCTCCATCACTTCTTTATAACGATCGATTGAAAAAATCAAGGTTATATTGATATTGATTCCAGCTGCGATGGATTGCTTTATAGCAGCTAAACCTGGTTCTGTCGCAGGGATCTTGATCATCACATTCGGCCGATTTACGATACCCCATAACCGCTGCGCTTCAACGTAGGTTCCCTTCGTGTCATAAGCCAGGTCTGGTCTCACTTCCAGGCTAACAAATCCATCTCCTCCATGGGTCTGGTCAAACAACGGCCTGAGTAAGTCTGCGACTTTTATGATATCTTCGATCATTAATTGTTCCAGGATCACCTTGTCATCGTATCCCGCCCATGCCATGGGCACTAAGGCAGAGTCGTAATCCTTGGTTTTAGCAATTGCTTGATTAAATATACTGGGATTTGATGTTAATCCCCTGATATCACCATGGTTTATTAGTTCAGCTAATTCACCATTCTCCAAGATCCGTCTTTCCATATAATCATACCAAAGTGACTGACCCAGGTCAGTCAACCGAGAAATTTTCGAAGCCATATTACCTCCAGTTGTTTATATATTTCCTTTTTCTAATTTATAAATCTTATTTACCCGCCTGACATGACGTTCTTCTTCTGATAAAAATCGGGCGCACAGAAACACATTGACCAGCTCTTTTGCCAATTCAGCACCTATGACGCGTGCACCAAGGCAGAGAACATTCATATTATCATGCTCAACCCCCTGGTGGGCAGAATATGTATCATGGCACACTGCGGCATAAACTCCTTTGATCTTATTAGCTGCAATGCTTGCACCCACACCAGAGCCACATATCAAAATCCCTCGTTCTGCCTGATCATTCTCTATTGCCTGGCCAATTTTCTCTGCAAAGTCAGGGTAATCCACACTGGCAGTATTATCGGTTCCAAGGTCAATCACTGAATGTCCTAAATTCTCAATATACTCTTTAATAATACCTTTTAATACATAACCGCCATGGTCAGAAGCAACTGCAATTTGCATAATATTCTCCGTTTTCATATTGAGAACAAAATAATCCTGCCGTTATTCTTTATTCCTGGTCAGTAGTTGTCGGGCACGCTGGGTTACATTCTCAACGGTTAAACCATAATGTTCAAAAATGACTTTATACGGTGCAGAAGCTCCAAAACGCTCAATCGAGATGTGTTCTCCTTCATCACCCACCCATCTTTCCCAGCCCTGGGAGACCCCCGCTTCAACAGATAGGCGTGATTTTATTCTCGCCGGAAGTACCTGGTTTTGGTAAGCCTTATCCTGAGATTCAAATAACTCCCAGCTTGGGAAAGACACCAGTCGAACATTCACACCTTCACTGGCTAACCGGATACCAGCCTCAGTGATCAAGCAAACTTCAGACCCAGAAGCCATCAGGACGATCTCTGGTTCATAGTCACCTATATCAGCCAGAACATAAGCGCCTTTATGTAGCCCGTCAGCGGGTGCATATATCGATCGGTCAAGCACAGGGATTGCCTGGCGAGTTAAAATCAACGCAGTAGGACCATTCCGACGTGAAATTGCCAGCTTCCAGGCCTCGGTCACTTCATTGGCATCCGCTGGGCGAATGACTACAAGGTTTGGAATTGCCCGGAGCGCGGCCAGGTGTTCCACCGGTTGATGAGTCGGTCCATCCTCACCTAAGCCGATACTGTCGTGTGTGTATATCCAGATGCTTGGATAATGCGAGAGAGCGGAAATCCTGATTGCCGGTCGCATATAATCCGAGAATACAAGGAATGTCGCACAATAAGGGATCACTCCACCGTGAACTGCCATCCCGTTAACAATCGACCCCATACCATGTTCACGTACTCCGAAATGAAAATTTCGTCCCTCTGGCGTTGTCCTTTGAAAATCAGCTATGTCATTGATCCATGTATTATTGGACGGAGCCAGATCAGCCGATCCACCCAATAATTCTGGTAGTTTTATGGCAAGCGCATTGATAACCTTGCCAGATGCAGATCGAGTTGCCATCCCTTTCGAATCCGGGGGGAAGACAGGCAAGTCTGCATCCCATTTTTCTGGCAATCTACCCATCAGTCGTCTTTCAAGCTCAGTATCTAGCTGTGTGTACTCAGCCAGGTAAGTTTTTAATTGCTTATGCCATAATAATTCAGCTCGTTCTCCCCGTTTGACTGCCTTTCTGAAAAACACCAGAACATCATCTGGCACATAGAACTTTGGCTCAAGCGGCCAACCAAGATTTTTCCTCGCTCCATCCAGCTCCTCCTGACCAGGTGGTTCTCCGTGAGCTTTGGCTGTATCCTGCCGGGTTGGCAAACCAAAACCAATGTGCGTCCGGCATGCTATTAATGAAGGTCGAGGATCCTTCTTGGCCTTGAGAATTGCCTTATCCACTGCATCCACATCATTACCGTCCGAAACAATCTGTACATGCCACCCATAAGATTTAAACCGCATCACACGATCTTCGGTGAACGCCAGGTCTGTGCTACCATCAATGGATATATGATTATCGTCATATAAATAGATGATTTTTCCCAGGCTGAGGTGACCCGCCAGGGAAGCCGCCTCTGATGAGACTCCTTCCATCAAGTCCCCGTCAGTGACGATGCCATAGATGTAGTGATTGACCACTTCATATCCAGGCTGATTAAATTCAGCAGCTAGGTGGGCTTCTGCGATCGCCATTCCCACCCCATTGGCAAACCCCTGGCCAAGCGGTCCGGTGGTCACTTCGACTCCTGGTGTAAGTCCATACTCAGGATGCCCAGGAGTCAGGCTTCCCCATTGTCGAAAATTCATCACTTGCTCAATCGGCAAGTCATACCCTGTCAAATAAAGTAGTGCATACAGGAGGGCGGAGCCATGTCCACCTGAAAGAATAAAACGATCCCGCCCCGGCCATTTGGGATTGTGAGGATTGAATCTCAAGTGTCGTGTCCAAAGTGTATAAGCGATGGCTGCTGCCCCCATTGGTAATCCGGGGTGTCCTGAATTTGCCTTTTGAACTGCATCGGCAGCCAAAAAACGGATGGCATTAATTGCCTTTTGTTCCAGCTCTTTGGATGTTTTCACAAGTTCCTCCTGTACTTAAGGATGGTTTATTTTACCCCAGAAGCCTTCGGATGTTCTTTTTTTATACTAATTCCCGTGACAATTATCACTAGTGATGTATGTTATTATCCACTGGTAAGGTTAATCTGCTTCGACAATAATAGTATCATCAATTATTGGATGTTTTTATGGGTTATTTGTTACATCTCCTTAAGGATAAAGTGAACCCAAGAGAAATTAATTGTTGATCACTTGTTTTTTTTCTCAACACCGGCAATCCCGGTTGAATCAATTGAAGAGGAGGTTTCCATGGCAGAAGTCATAACACAAGCACGAGCTCCAACCTTTTTTGACCGTGTAGTATCAGCAACACCAGGCAATCCTAACTTGGAAATGTGCATCCAATGTGGAACATGCGGTGGTTCTTGCCCGTCAGGCGCCGATATGGATCACACTCCCCGTGCCTTGTTTGCGATGATCAAAGCAGGCATGGTAAACCAGGTTTTGAGTAGTAATACACCCTGGTATTGTGTATCCTGTTACTACTGCACTGTCCGCTGTCCACAGGAAGTCCATGTGACAGATCTAATGTATACCCTCAAAAGGTTCTCGATCCAAGAAGAATATTTTAGAAAATCATCATCAGCAGATGCACCGCCATTTTCTAAAACATTTATTCACTATGTAGAAGATTACGGTCGCAGTTTCGAATTGGGGCTGGCTACCTGGTACCATCTCACGTATCATCCCCTGGATATGCCCAAAATAATGCCCATGGCTCTGGGTTTGCTCCGCAAGGGCCGGATCGACATCACCCCGAAAAAGATAAAGGGTATTGATGGGTTGAAAGCTATATTGGCAAAAGCCAAGGAGCTGGAGGGTGAAATATGAAATACGGATATTATCCCGGTTGCTCGCTTGAGAAAAATGCCTCCTCTTATAATACTTCCACATTGGCTGTAGCTAAGCCATTGGGAATTGAATTCCAGGAGTTGGATGATTGGAATTGCTGTGGCGCAACCGAATACATGACATTAAATCGTATGGCTGCTTATGCCCTCATCACACGCAATCTGGCATTGGCAGAAAAGCAGCTTACTGATGGGAAACAAGTTGCTGCCCCATGCAGCATGTGTTTTCTGAACATGACCAAGGCAGATCATACCCTTGTTGAAGACGCTGATCTGGCTCAAAAAGTCAACCTTGCTCTAGATGCGGGTAAGCTGCACTATACACCAGGATCAATACAAGCCAGGCACCTGCTTGAAATCATGATCGAGGATGTCGGTGTTGAAGCAATCTCCGCCAAAGTGACTAAACCTCTCAGTGGGTTAAAAGTCGCACCCTATTATGGCTGCTTAATTACCAGACCTGGTTACCTGTCGAAATTCGACGACTATGAGTATCCAACCTCTCTTGATCGCCTCTTGAAAGGTCTGGGTGCAACCGTTGTCGACTACCCAATGAAAGCCCATTGTTGTGGTGGACACATGACTCAGATCAGTCAGGAAGTAGCGCTCGAATTAATTCGCCAGCTGCTACAAAACGCTGCAGAATATGAGGCAGATATCATTGTTACCCTCTGTCCCATGTGTCAGCTGAATCTGGATGCCTACCAGGGAGATGTCAATCGATTTTTCAAGACTAAATACCACATACCCGTCCTCTATTTTACCCAGATGATGGGGCTGGCTTTTGGATTATCAGCAGGAGAGTTGGGTATCGGGAAAGAATTGGTAGATGCTCGACTTGCTCTCTCGAAAATTGGTGTTGAGGTACCTGAACCTGAACCCGCTAAAAAGAAGAAGCCAACAAAAGAAGAGCTTCCAATGCCTCGCATGCCGGAGGAGGGTTAAACCATGACAGAAAAAATTGGTGTATATGTATGTCATTGTGGGAGCAACATCGCAGGTACTGTTGATGTTGCCGATGTTGCCAAATGGGCAGCTGAGAAACTACAGCATCGCGGGGTAGTGATTGCCCGTGATTACAAGTTCATGTGTTCCAGTCTTGGTCAGGAATTGATCGAGAAGGACATCAAGGAGCTTGGATTAACCCGCGTGGTTGTGGCAGCATGTTCTCCCCACCTCCATGAAAAGACATTCCGCAATGCATGTAAAAATGCCGGTCTTAATCCATACCTGTGTGAATTAGTCTCAATCCGAGAACAAGTCTCCTGGGTCCACTCAGATAAAGTTGCGGCTACGGAAAAGTCCAAAGCAATCGTTGCAGGAGGTGTTGAACGTATCATCTGGCATGAGCCACTTACCCCATTAAAAGTACCCATTCATCCGGATACGTTGGTCGTTGGTGGTGGCATTGCTGGAATCCAGGCTGCTCTTGAAATAGCCGATGCAGGTTACCATGTTGTTATGGTCGAGCGTGAACCTTCCATCGGTGGGCATATGGCTCAATTCGATAAGACGTTCCCCACTCTGGACTGTTCTGCATGTATTCTCACCCCAAAAATGGTGGATGTTGGAAACCATCCTAATATCACCCTTCTCACCTGGGCAGAAGTCACCAAAGTCGATGGTTATGTGGGAAATTTCCAGGTCAACATTCGCCAGAAACCACGTTACGTTGATACCGCCCTGTGCACTGGTTGTGGGATCTGCCAGGAAAAATGCCCCAAGAAAGTGGTTGATGAGGTGTTTGAAGCCGGGCTTGGTTATCGAAAAGCGGTCTACGTACCATTTCCCCAGGCAGTTCCAAAGTACCCGGTGATTGATCGTGAAAACTGCACTTTCTTCCAAAAGGGAACCTGTAAGGCATGCGAGAAATTCTGCCCAACGAATGCCATTGATTTCAACCAACAAGAAACCAACATACAAATCGATGTGGGTCAGATCATCCTTGCCACGGGATATGACCTATTTGATGCAAGACGCATCCCGCAATACGGTTATGGTCGCCTGGCAAATGTGTTCTCCAGCCTGGAATTTGAGCGATTAACCAATGCTGCAGGACCAACCGGTGGTAAAGTCTTCTTGCGTGACGGGGTCACCGTTCCAAAAACCATCGGTATCGTACATTGTGTTGGCAGCCGAGATAAGAACTACAACAATTACTGCTCAAGCATCTGCTGCATGCAGAGTTTAAAATTTGCCCACCTGGCGCATGAAAAGACCGGTGCTGAAGTCTATAACTTCTACATTGACATCCGCACACCTGCCAAAGCCTATGATGAGTTCTATCAGCGCATCATGGAAGAAGGCACGCATTTTGTTCGAGGCCGGGTTGCAGAAATCACCGATGCTGCCCGCAACCCTGGTGAAGAAGGCAAGCTGATTATCCAGGCAGAAGATACCCTGATCGGAAAACAACGCCGCATACCAGTAGATATGGTTGTATTATCTGCAGGCCTGGAACCACGTTTTGATGCTAAAGCAACGGCACGGATGTTTGGTCTTTCTTGCAGCGCGGATGGCTGGTATATCGAACGCCACCCGAAACTGGATCCTGTTGCGACAATGACTGAAGGTGTTTATATTGCCGGTGTGGTTCAAGGACCGAAGGACATTCCAGCCAGCGTGGTCCAAGGTGCGGCTGCTGCAGCCCGTGCACTTGGCAAGATCCAGCAAAAAGAAGTGGCAATGGAGCCTATCCGAGCCACAATTGATGAAAATAAATGCTCTGGTTGCCGGATCTGCAATACCCTGTGCCCCTTCAGCGCCATTCTATTCCACGAAGACAAAATGGTCTCGGAGGTCAATCCAGCCTTATGCCAGGGATGTGGCACGTGTGTCGCTGCCTGCCCTGCTGGTGCTATCGCTGGAACAGGCTTTAGTGATCATCAAATCCTGGCTCAGCTTGAGGGCCTCCTACTACTTAATTTAAAACGACTCGAGCCAGAGACTGTGCCGGTATAAAGGAGAATGCAAATGAATGATCAATTCGAACCTGTGATTATTGGTTTCACCTGTAACTGGTGTAGCTACCGGGCGGCAGATATGGCAGGCACAGCCAGGATGAAGTATTCACCCAATATCCGTCTTATCCGTCTGATGTGCTCAGGGCGCCTTGACCCCACCTTTGTGTTCAAGGCATTCGCCGGGGGTGCAGACGGCGTCATGATCACTGGCTGCCATCCAGGTGACTGCCATTATGTAGAACAAAACTACAAGGCGTTACGTCGCTTCATTATCTTAAAGAAAACACTCCAGCAATTTGGTATTGAACCCGGTAGGATAAAACTGCTATGGGCAAGTGCTGCTGAAGGCGCAATCTTTACCGACGAAGTTAATAAATTTGTCGAACAAGTCAGAGAACTTGGACCTTTGGAATGGCCTACCAGCGGGGGCGGTATGGAAAGGATGTTTGCCGTACCAGAACATATGCTTATTAGTGAGGTGACGGTATGAGCACGAATGGAAAACCAAAATTCGCCATGTACTGGGCTGCATCTTGTGGTGGATGTGAGATTGCTGTACTCAACATTCATGAGAAAATCCTGGATGTGGATGCCAATTTTGAAGTGGTTTTTTGGCCTGTGGCAATGGATGCAAAATATAAAGATGTTGAGGCCATGGAAGATGGTTCAATCCTACTAACCCTCTTCAACGGTGCTATCCGCAACGATGAAAATGAGCACATTGCCAAATTGCTCCGCCAAAAATCAAAAATACTGGTCGCGTTCGGATCCTGCGCCAATGAAGGTTGTATGCCTGCCCTGGCAAACCTGAGCAGCGTGAAGGATATGGTGGATACAGCCTTCTCAACCCCAACAACTGATAACCCACAAAACATCCGCCCAAATACAACCTTCACCGTTCCTGAGGGTGAGCTATACATTCCTACCCTATATCCAGCTGTCCGAACACTCGATCAGGTAGTCCCTGTTGATTACTATATGCCCGGCTGCCCACCCGAATCTCCCCAAATCGCTGCTGTGATCGATCTGGTGATTCAGGTTCTGCAAGGTAAAGCTGAGCTTCCTCCTGCGGGTCTGTGATTGGGGCAACTGGCTCGACGGTATGTGATGAATGCCCACGTAAGCGTAATGAAAAGAAGATCAAGAAATTTGAGCGCATCCAGCACATTATGATCGACCCGGAACTGTGTATCCTGGAACAAGGTGTGCTCTGCAGTGGACCAGCAACCCGCAGTGGTTGTGATGCTCTCTGCCCAAAAGCAGGTTCACCGTGCATAGGTTGTTACGGACCTGCAGAAGGTGCCGAGGACTATGGCTCCCGCTTGATGACCGCAGTTGCATCCGTTGTAGATAGCAATGATCCAGCTGAAATTGAACGCATCTTTGAAGGCATCCCTGATCCAGTCGGACAATTTTATCGCTTCAACCTGGCAGGCTCATTGTTGCGTTTCAGCAAATCCGCGTGGAAAGGCTAAACCGGAGGAGAAAATATGCAAAGAATATCGATAGACCCCATCACCCGGCTGGAAGGCCATGGAAAGATCGAAATTTTCCTCGACGATGAGGGCAATTTCGCCAATTCCTACTTCCAAATCCCTGAATTGCGCGGATTCGAGCGTTTCTGCGTTGGCAGACAGGTTGAGGAAGTCCCAATTCTAACCAATCGTATCTGTGGCGTTTGCCCTGAAGCCCACCATATGGCAGGTGCTAAAGCTGTTGACGCGGTTTACCATGTAGAGCCACCACGCACAGGCAAGATGCTGCGCGAATTGCTTTACAGTGCTTTTTACTGCACCGACCATACCACCCACTTTTATGCCCTGGCAGGTCCTGACTTTATCATGGGACCCACAGCACCTGTTGCTGAGCGCAACATCCTGGGTGTGATCCATAAAGTCGGGTTGGAGATTGGTGGCAAGGTTATCCAAATGCGCAAGTATGGCCATACCGTTGTTGAAATGATCGGCGGTCGCAAAGTTCATCCCTGCACTTCCATTCCTGGTGGCTTAACCAAGGGTATCACCAAGGAACAGCGTGATGAAATTGAGAAAATGGGCCGCTGGGCGATTGAATTTGCCCAGTTCACTCTACAAGCCTTCAACGACATTGTCCTCGGAAACAAGGAATATCTCGATTTGATCCTTGGAGATATCTATACACACCACACTTATTACATTGGTACGGTTGATGAGAATAACAAAGTCAACTTTTACGATGGTAAAGTCAGTGTGGTTGATCCGGACGGTAAACGACTTGGAAAGTATGCTGCCAATGAATATACCGATTGGATTGCCGAGCATGTCGAACCCTGGACATATTTGAAGTTTCCATACCTGAAAAAAGTTGGCTGGAAAGGTTTCGTGGATGGTAAGGATTCTGGTGTTTATATGGCGACTCCCCTATCCCGCCTGAATGCCTCGGATGGGATGGCAACACCATTAGCCCAGGCTGAATACGAGAAATTCTATAGTACCCTGGGAGGCAAGCCCGTCCACCAGCGGTTGGCAATTCATTGGGCACGCCTGATTGAATTACTGTATGCTGCTGAGCGATGGGTGGAGCTCGCCACGGATCCTGAAATTACCAGTGATAATTACCGCACCATACCCACCGAAACACCAACCGAGGGTGTGGGAATTGTTGAAGCCCCACGTGGTACACTCACTCATCACTACACGACGGATGAACGTGGTATAACGACGAAGGTTAACCTGATCGTTGGCACGACCAATAATTATGCACCCATCCAAATGTCAACCAAGAAGGCAGCCCAAAGCCTGATCAAAAAAGGGGGTGTGATCTCTGAGGGACTACTGAACATGGTGGAGATGGCGTTTCGCGCTTATGATCCATGCTTTGGTTGTGCTACCCACTCCTTGCCGGGGCAGATGCCCCTTGAAATTACCATACACGATGCAAGTGGTAATACAGTTGATGTATTGAAGCAAAATTGCTAGGCAAAATAATGTGAAGGCTCTGGGGTTCTACCTGGAGCCTTCACTCAGTATTGGTAGAAAATAAAATTCGTGAAAACATTGATCGTTGGTATGGGAAATCCAATATTAGGAGATGATGGAGTAGGTTGGAAAATTGCTACGGAATTGCAGCTGAAAGAAAAGATTCCATCTGATGTTACCATCGAATGCATGTCAATAGGTGGCATAAGCTTGATGGAAGCATTGATCGGCTATGATCAGGCAATCATTATTGATTCAATTGTCACTCACCAGGTACCGGTGGGTACAGTTAATAAATCTAAACTCCAAGATCTACCTAATCACACGTCAGGACATATGAGCTCTGCACATGATACCTCCTTGCAGGATGCTCTTTTGATGGGACGTTCCCTCGGCGCCCATCTGCCCGATGAGATAATGGTAGTGACCGTAGAAGCTCAGAAGGTGTATGAATTTTCAGAAACCCTGACAGCACCTGTTGCAGCTGCTATACCCAAAGCAATGAATATAATTACGCAATTGCTGTTAGAATCTTACCCAACCGGACCATCTATATCAACAGAAAAATCAAACTAAGGAGGAAATCCTATGGTTTCACCAGAAATTTTACGACGCTATCCTTTCTTTGGTACTCTATCAGATGCGCAAATCAAGTCGATGGCAATGATAGGTGAAGAATTGACATTTGAAAAAGATACTGTGATTTGCGAGGAAGGTCAACCGGCCAAGGCTTTTTTTCTTCTCCTTGAAGGCGGAGTCAGTTTATTTTACAAATCGGAAGAAGAATTCTACCCGAAATCTCGCAAAGACTTCTTAGTTGGTGAGATCAATCCGGGTGAAGTATTTGCAATCAGTGTTCTGGTGGAACCATTTAAATACACTGCCACGGTAAAGACTGAGCAAAAAAGCCGGGTTGTCAAGTTTGATTCGGCCGAGATAAATAGATTGATCGAGAAAGACCCACGCTTGTATTGCACCTTGATGCGCGAAATCGCTAAAGCAGCGATGGAACGGCTAGCTTTTGCCCGCGTGCAATTAGCAGCTGCCTGGGCGAAATAATGATTTAGGTTTACGAGGAGCGCATGGTATGGTTACCAAAGAAGATCTAATATACCGGCAGGTATTTACTCTAAAGGATGGGGCAAGGATCCTGCTTCGTCCACTAACCCAGGATGATCGTCAAGCATTGATCGATCTATTCGGGCCAGCATCTTCGGAAGATTTACGTTACATGCGCCATAATGTAAAAGATGCCCAAATCATCAACAAGTGGATTGATGACCTGGATTATACAAAGGTATTTCCCCTGGTGGCGGTATTTGGAAATCGGATCGTCGGCCTGGCAACCCTCCATCTCAATCAAGGACCCTCACGCCACCGAGCTGAGGTTCGTGTATTTCTACCCAAAGATTTCCGACACCGTGGTGTGGGAAGCAGGTTGCTGCAAGGTCTGATCGAATTAGCAAAACGGCATAATCTCTACTTAATTGAGGCTCAAATCCCAAGTGATCAGACACCTATTATCCGTTCATTCCAAAACCTTGGATTTGAGCCAAAAACACAATTTGATGATTACTTCATGCTTCCGGACGGTGACCTGCGTGATGTCACTCATCTAATATTGCGTTTAAGAGCATCGGACGATCAATTTTAACCAAGTATTTATTGGTGAGTGATACAGATTTCAGGAGGATGCGTTTAAGAGAAAAATATTATTATCGGTAACGATTTGATAGATAAATATTTTATTACTGCCTTTGGAGGAATCTATGCAAAAAGTAACGTATGAGACACCCGCACTTTACGGGGATCACCATGTAACCGAAATTCGACGCATCCTGTTAGAGCTACCAGGTGTTGTTGATGTATATGCCAGTAGCGCTTTTCAGATTGTTGAAGTTAGCTATGATCGAGATAAGATTAATGATTTAGAGATAGCTGTTAAATTAGATGCAGCTGGTTATTTGGGGGAATGGACTGCACCTATTGAGGCTGGAGCCACTGCTTATCATGCTGAAGCGGGTTTGAAACCATATTTTCGCCACACTGCTGCATACGAACAAACCCGTTTGACAGTTAGCTTTGCTCAAAATGTATCCTACCTGGGACGACCACTCTGGTCTTGCCCAGGAATGGGTGTTATATCTAAGCCAATGGAGGATTAGTAATGGTACTTAAAGGTAAACGTACTCAAGAGGAAAGAACATCAGATCCCGCAGCCCAGGAGATGCTCATCCGCGCCGATGAGCTGGGTATTGGAACTGCCTTCAGCCGGGCTGAAGATATGGTTCCGTGTAATATTGGTGGAGCCGGAATGTGTTGCAAACAATGTGGTATGGGTCCATGCCGCCTGACTAAGGAAGGTCAGGTCGGGGTATGTGGAGCCACCATTGATACTATTCAAGCTCGCAATTTGGTGCGTGCCATTGCAGCTGGATCGGCTGCACATTCCGATCATGGACGTGATATGGCTTTCACCCTCAAGGCAGTTGCTAACGGTGAGACTGAAGGATATATCATCCGTGATGTAGCCAAGCTGAGGAATGTCGCCTCAATATACAATATCAAAATTGAAGGCCGTTCCCCGAATGAAATTGCCAACGAACTGGCTGATCTATATATTTCCCAGTATGGGCAGCAAAAAGGTGAGATAGTTTGTATCAAACGGGCACCTGCCAAACGTCAGAAGCTATGGCGTGAGCTAGGTGTGGTGCCCCGTGGAGTGGACCGGGAAGTGGTTGAAGCCTTGCACCGCACCCATATCGGTGACGACCAGGATGCAGTTCACATTCTAAACCATGCCGTCCGGACTGGACTGGCTGACGGTTGGGGTGGCAGCATGATGGCAACGGACATCTCCGATATTCTCTTTGGCACACCAGCACCCCTCCTCGGACAAGCAAACCTGGGTGTGTTAAAAGACGATATGGTCAACGTTGTTGTGCATGGTCATGAGCCAACGCTGAGCAATATGATCGTTGCTGCTTCGCAAGATCCGGAAATCATCGAATATGCCAAACAAGCTGGTGCCAAAGGTATCAACCTATCAGGGATTTGCTGTACTGCGAATGAAATCCTCATGCGCCAGGGAATCCCCGCTGCTGGTAACTTTTTACACCAGGAGCTGGCAATTCTGACCGGTGCAGTGGAAGCCATGGTTGTTGATGTCCAGTGTGTTATGCAAGCATTGGTGGAACTGGCGGGTAATTTTCACACCATGATCATAACAACATCACCCAAAGTGAAGATCAAGGGAGCGACGCACATCGAATTCGATGAGCATAAAGCGCTCACCATTGCCAAACAAATCCTCCGTGCCTCGATCGATAATTATAAGAACCGCGGCAAGATCCATATTCCACAGGTGCGGGAGGATCTTATCCCCGGTTTTTCGCATGAATATATCAACTACATGTTAGGCGGCAGCTACCGGGCTTCCTTCCGACCTTTGAACGACGCCATCATGGCAGGTCGCATCCGTGGTGTTGCTGCCATAGTCGGATGCAATAATCCACGCAGTAAGCAGGATTACCTGCATACATATGTCACACAGGAATTACTCAAGCAGGATGTTCTCATTGTGGAGACAGGTTGTGGAGCAATTGCTGCTGCCAAATTGGGGTTATTACTTGGTGAGGCAGGCCTGGAAAAGGTTGGTCCCGGTTTACGTGAGATCTGTGAAACCGTAGGGATTCCGCCTGTCCTGCATATGGGGTCTTGTGTCGATAATACCCGGATTCTCACCGTTCTTACCCAAATGGTTGCTGAAGGTGGTTTAGGTGATGATATTGACCAAATTCCTGCCGTCGGATTAGCTCCAGAGTGGATGAGCGAAAAAGCATTGGCAATTGCCACCTACTGTGTCGCCTCAGGTGCATACGTCATCTTCGGAGGGGCCAGCCCAGTCAGTGGTATGCCTGATCGGGTATCCGACAGCGATGTCGTTCTGAATTACATCGGCACAGGGGGATGGGAAAAGCTCTACGGGGGTAAGCTAGAATTCGTCGCTGATCCTGATGAGATGATCCGAAGATCCTTGGAGCATATTGACAAAAAACGCGCTGCACTTGGATTGCCGGTCTATGACCCTGCACGCTTTGGCCGCAGTGGAGATACCCGTATGCTCGAATTTGAAAAACTGCCAATTTCAGAGCGCAGGCAGAAAATCTACGGCACCGCTGCCGACTAAGCGGTAAGAGACGATCCGGAGGACTTATGTCACGATACATTGCAACAAGAGCTATCCGGGGTGCCAACGCCCTGGTTACTGAAGCAGAATTAATGTTGAGTAAGGCTTTGAAGGAGAAAGGACCGGAGACCCCTGTCTCTTTCCCGAACACTGCTTATTACATCCCAGTTATCGGTGGAATGACGGGTTTACAAATTGAAAAACTAGGTCAGCTTGAGCAGGTAATTAATCATGCCCGTGGTTTACTACATCCATCTCCATCTGACTCAAAATGGACACCTTACCTTGGAGAGACTCTCGATAGTGGTATGGCTACGCTTTTAGCCGCTGAAACGATCGAGGTGATCAGGTTCATTTATGGCTTACAGCCTGAACCGATGCCTGGGCTCACCCTGGCAGGGGCAACCCAATATGGTGATCAAAATGGATCGGGGCATCTCAACGGACCGATTGATGATATCCGCCTACGGGCATGGGGTATCCAGTTGGTCGATGGACGCATGCCGGGTTTTGCTGCGATCGTCGGTGCAGCGAAATCCAACGAGGTTGCGGTCAAGATCATTCGCGAGCTTCAACGTCGCAATATTCTGTGCTTCCTTTCTGGGAATGTCAATGGGAGGAGCATCATCAACCAGCTGATGGAAGAAGGGGTTGAGCTTGGGTACGACACCTATACAGTACCCTTTGGCACAGATACGATCAGTGCTATCTACGCACTTGGATTTGCCACCCGCTCAGCCTTAACATTTGGCGGCCTAAAAATGGGACAGGCACGCGAAATCCTACTCTATAACCGGGCGCGTGTATTCGCTTTCGTCCTGGCATTGGGTGAAGTGGACGATCTCAAATATGCTGCTGCAGCCGGAGCAATAAACTATGGATTCCCGGTCATCGCTGATACAGTCATCCCTGAGATCCTACCCACAGGTGTGACGACATTCGAACACGTGGTCAGTATGCCATTCGAGGAAATCGACGGCAAGGATGACCTTGAAAAAGCCGAACGCCTGGTGCAAAAATGCATTGAGGTACGCGGAGTCAAACTAAAATTAACCGAAGTTCCTGTACCTGTTCCTTATGGTTCAGCCTTTGAAGGTGAGGTAGTACGCCGGAATGATATGCGCGTCGAGTTTGGCGGGAAGAATGCGCGCTGTTTTGAATACCTTGAAATGGCGGACCTTGAGAGTATTGTTGATGGCAAAGTGGAGATTGTCGGACCAGACTTTTCGAATATCCCCCCTCAAGGATATATGGATATGGGCATTGTCGCCCAGGTGGCAGGTAGACAGATGCAGAAGGATTTTGAACCGGTGCTCGAGCGCCAATTCCATTACTTCGTTAATGGTGCTTCAGGGATCCAGCATATCGGTCAGCGTGATATCGCATGGATCCGAATCTCCAATGCCGCTGCTGAAAAAGGATTTAACCTTGAGCATTTTGGTAAGATCCTGCATGCTCGCTTCCATGCTGATTTTGGTGCCATCGTGGACAAAGTGCAGGTGACGATATATACCGATCCTGCCAAAGTTGAGGAATGGCTTGGAAAAGCCCGTGCTGCTTACGATTACCGCAATAAGCGCCTGGCAGATCTTACCGATGATAAGGTCGAAGAATTCTACTCCTGCACGCTATGCCAATCCTTTGCTCCGAACCACGTTTGTGTGGTTAGTCCTGAACGGTTGGGATTATGTGGTGCATACAACTGGCTGGATTGCAAGGCTTCATTCAGCATCAATCCAACGGGACCCAACCAGCCGATCAAGCTTGGCAGGTTGCTTGATTCCAAAAAAGGTTATTGGTCTGGAACGAACGAATACGCAGTAATTGGTTCACACGGAGTGGTCAATGAAGTAACCATGTATTCGATCATGGAAAACCCGATGACTGCCTGCGGATGCTTTGAATGTATTTGTATGCTCATCCCGGAGGCGAATGGGATCATGGTTGTAAGTCGTGAAGATCCCAGTATGACGCCAGCAGGGATGACTTTCAGTACGCTGGCCGGGATCGCAGGCGGCGGTCTTCAAACCCCGGGTGTTATGGGGGTCGGCAAGTACTACCTGACCAGTCCGAAGTTCATCTCCGCAGATGGCGGATTCAAGCGTATCGTCTGGATGAGCAGCGTATTGAAGGAAATGATGGCAGAGGAATTCAAAGTTGTGGCTGCACGTGAAGGCGATCCTGACTTGCTAGGCAAGATCGCAGATGAGCGTAATGTAACTACAGTCGATGAGCTCGTGACATGGCTGGCAGAACATGACCATCCAGCCATGACCATGGAACCAATGTTCTAAAGTCAAACATGTAAAGGAGTGAGACATATGCCAATCGAAATACCCAAAGATAACTGGCCTGGTACTGTTCGTACAGTGACCATCGGTGCAACGGTTGCTGATGGTGGTACACGCACATCCACCGTTACGGTGGGCGGCGAAAAGAACCTCCCCTTCCTCCACTTCGAAACAAAAGCGCCGTACTGCCCTGCGGTAGCTATTGAGATCAAAGACCGTCGTCCGGATGATTGGTCACAATTGCTGCTGGATGCATGGGGAGAGAATGCAAATGATCCTGTGAAATGGGCAAAAGCTGCTGAAGCTTCGGGGGCTGATCTGATCCAGCTTTCACTCAGCCTGACTGATCAAAATGGCAACCCCACTACACCAGAGTTAGCTGTGAAAGTCGTAAAAGACGTACTTAGTGCAACCGGTCTACCTCTCATGGTTTTTGGACCTGGCCAGGCAGAGGCTGATAATAATCTATTAGTCCCTATTGCTGAAGCTACAAAAGGCGAGCGCCTGGTTTTAGGCATTGCAGAAGATAAGAATTACCGCACCATCATTGCTACTGCCATGGCGAATGGTCACCTGGTGAATGCGCGCTCACCCATGGACGTCAACCTGGCCAAGCAGCTGAATATATTGATCAGCGATATGGGAATGCCCCTTGATCGTGTTCTGATGGACCCAACTACCGGTGCTCTTGGGTATGGGATCGAGTATGGATTCTCAGCCATGGAAAGATTGCGTCAGGCTGCCTTGCAAGGTGATGCCATGACCCAGCTACCCATGCTCGTTACTCCTGGTTTTGAAGCCTGGAAAACCAAGGAAGCCAAGGTTGAAGTTGGAGTGCCTTCATCCTGGGGTGACTGGGCGGAGCGGTCAATTAACTGGGAAACTTTGACTGCGATGACTCTCATTGAAGCGGGTGCAGATGTCGTGGTTCTACGACATGCTGAAAGCGTCAGGCGTGTGAAATTAGCGCTTGCAGACCTAATGGCTGCTGCATATACACTAGCCTGATTCATATGGACGCAGAATCATACAATAAAAACGGAGATGGATTATGGCTCTGACTGGCATTCAAATATATAAACTACTACCTCAAACCAATTGCAAGGAGTGCGGATATCCAACCTGTTTAGCGTTTGCCATGAAGTTGGCTGCCAAGCAAGTTGAATTATCTGCCTGCCCGTATGTGACCCCTGAAGCAAAGACGCAATTAGCGGAATCGGCTGCACCGCCTATCCGTCTGGTGGCAATTAAGTCAGACGGATATGAAGCAAAGGCCGGTAATGAAGTAGTCCTTTTCAGGCATGAGAAAACCTTTTACAACAAACCGGGACTTTTCATCCGTGTTTATGATAATCAACCTATAGAGGCGATAAAAGCGATGGTTGCTGAAGCAAATGCATACACAGTCAATTACGTCGGAATGGAACTGACCGTGGATGGTTTTGCTGTGGCTTCAACTTCGGGAGATCCGGCTGCATTTGCCGCGGCAGTTCAAGCTGTTCGTGCATCCAGCAAGCGGCCTGTTATCTTGTTAAGTCGGGAAGCAAATGTCATAAAATCCGGTTTAGATGTCTTAAAAGGTGAAACCCCACTGATCTATGGTGCTGATTCTAAAAACTGGGAATCCTTTACGGATCTGGCAAAAGAAAACAAGGTTGCCTTAGGTGTTATCGCTGGATCATTAACTGAAATGGCTGATCTAACCGAAAAGATCAAAACTAAGGGAGTAGAAGACCTGGTGATTGATCCCGGTGGACGTGATTTAGGCACTGGATTGGCGATTGGAACAACTGTTCGCCGCCTGGCAATCAAGAAAAACTTCCGTGCACTCGGTTTCCCGGTTATAACCTTCCCTGGTGATGTCAGTGAACCGGGCATGGAATCTGTTCATGCAGCGCAGGCAATTACCAAGTATGCGGGTTTTATTGTCCTGGATCATTTCAGCCCAGCAACGATATATCCCTTACTCGTTTTGCGACAGAATGTCTACACCGACCCGCAAAAACCCATCCAGGTGCAACCAGGTATATATGAAATCAATGCTCCTAAACCTGAATCTCCCGTTTTGGTTACCACCAATTTCAGCATCACCTATTTTAGTGTGGCGAATGAAGTTGAAGGTTCAGGCTTACCTGCCTGGTTGTTGGTATGTGATGCTGAAGGAATGAGTGTTCTTACCGCCTGGGCAGCGGGTAAATTCGATGCCGAGAGAATCGCCAAAGCTGTAAAAGGCTTTAATGTTGCTGATAAGGTTTCACGGAAACGGGTCGTATTGCCCGGCCATGTTGCTGTACTTTCCGGTGAATTGGAGGCTGAATTACCAGATTGGGAAATAAGGGTAGGTCCACGTGAAGCTGTTGATCTTCCTGCCTTCATGAAGCAAGCGTTATAACATACCCTTCGGATGTAGTCGATGAGCGTCTGCATAATAAGGTTATCAAGATAAACACTGCCTAATATTAATGACTGAACACACGGTAACCTTTGACACCAGTAAACAGCCAGTGCGCGTCCCCACAGGAACTTTACTTAGTGAGGCAGCGCAAATGGCTGGTGTCGATATCGGGCAGCCATGTGGTGGACAAGGCCGCTGTGGTCGATGTGCAGTCCAGATAGTAAAAGGTGATGTACGTCGTCGTAGTTCTTTGCGATTAAGTCAAGAAGATGTATCAGCTGGCTTTGCATTAGCCTGCCAGTCTGTAGTTGAAGCAGATATCTCAGTTATTGTCCCGCCTCAGGAAAAAATTGAGCGTCGCCTGACGACTGACAGGACTGCGATCGAAGTTTCAATCCCACAGGATTATGATCCCTTATATTCTCAGACACTGCGCCGTATCAGCCTGACCCTTTCTCCACCTCGCATGGATGACCAGACCGACGATTGGAGTCGCCTCAAAACAGCCTTGCGCCAAAGAGCGGGCATCGAAGACACCCAAATATCGCTTAATCTGCTGCAAAAAATAGGCGGTATTTTACGTGACAATAATTGGCAGGTTACAGCGATAACTGATGCTCAAATAGAGATTGATGGTCACAGGATCAATGAACGTCTTGTAGCGTTGATCGCTGATATTATTCCAGAAGATGACCCGATGTATGGTATCGCCATTGATATTGGAACGACCACGGTGACCGTCTGGTTGGTGGACCTGATCACTGGAAAAGTGGAAGCCCAGGCTTCAGAATATAATGGCCAGATCAGCCGAGGAGAAGACGTTATCTCTCGCATCATCTTCTCTGGTAAAAATGGTGGACGAGAAGAGTTACAAAATCGTGTATTGGATACGATTAACCAGCTTGTTGGTCAGGTATCAAAACGAGCAAACACGAAACCACAAAATATCTATAAAGCGACGGTTGCTGGAAACAGCACCATGACCCACCTTTTTTTAGGTATTCCAGCCTCCAGCATTCGGTTATCACCTTTTATCACGGCTGTTAATCAACCACCCAGTATCACTGCAAGCACAGTTGGTTTGACAATCAATCCTGAAGCCAGCGTTGATTGTCTCCCCGGCGTAGCCAGTTATGTCGGAGCTGATATTAGCGCTGGAGTCCTGGCGTGTAAGATGGATGTGACCGATAAACTTACATTGTTCCTGGATGTCGGTACCAATGGTGAAACCGTTCTCGGGAGCCGAGAATGGTTGGTTACTTGTGCCTGCTCTGCCGGACCAGCCTTTGAAGGTGCTGGTGTTCTATCCGGAATGCGGGCGACCAAAGGTGCGATCGAAGAGTGTTGGATTTCCGGAGAGAGTTCTCCTCATCCTTATGAACCAACATACCGGGTGATTGGAAGTGGAAAACCACGCGGAATTTGTGGGAGTGGGTTGATCTCGTTACTGGCTGAGATGTTCCTTACCGGCTTGGTGGATAAAGGAGGGATGATCAACCTATCCTTGGCACAAATAAATAATAGAATTAAGGGAAGGCGAGCATGGGCCAGAATATGTCGTTGCCTGGGGGATAGAAACGGAAAACGGAAAGGATATCGCCATCAACAATGTCGATATCGATAATTTAAAACGTGCCAAAGCCGCCATATATGCAGGTTTTACTGTGTTGGCACAGAGTGTGGGAGTGCCTCTGGAAATGGTGGAACAGATCCTGATCGGTGGCTCCTTTGGTAAGTATATCAATGTCGAGAAAGCGGTCCAAATTGGTTTGCTCCCCGATATGCCTTGGGACAGATTTAAATTCCTGGGTAACACCTCCGTGCAAGGTGCTTATCTGGCATTATTGGATTGGCGCAATCGTGATCGTGTTAGAGATATTGCTTCACAAATGACTTATATAGAGCTATCAGCTGACAATACATTCTACGATGCCTTTATGTCGGCAATGTTCCTGCCCCATACAGATTTAGCCAGTTTTCCAAGCGTAGCAGCTGCAGTTGAGAATAAAACCATAACCTAACAACTAAAGTCTAAGGAGGCAAAATGTATATCATCGGTGAAAACATCCATATTCTTTCTGATAAAGTGAAAGAAGCTGTAAAAACAAAGGATGAAAAATTTTTTCAAGAGCTGGCAGTCAAACAAGTAGAAGCAGGTGCCCAGGCATTGGATCTAAATTTGGGACCCCGCAAAGTTGATTGGATGGATATGTTCCCCTGGATCGTTAAAACTGTGGAAGCGGTTGTGGATGTACCACTTTCCATTGACACGATCAACATCCTGGGGGTCGAAGCTGCTCTAAAGGCTGTTACCAAAGCACAACCCATCATCAACTCCGTTTCTGATGAGCCAGAACGATTGGAAAAAGTACCCTTGTTGGCGAAACAGTATAACGCTCGCCTGATTGCCCTGACTATGTCGACTAGCGGAGTTCCAGTAACAGCGGATGAGCGGGTAAATATTGCACTTGAGAAACTCATCCCGCGTATGATGGAAATTGATTACCCGATGGAAAATCTCATCATAGATCCCCTGGTCTTGACTGTCTCAGGTTGCCAGCAATATTGCCCTCACCTCATTGAGGCAATCCGCACGCTTCAATTCGCCTGGGATCCACCACCAACGATCTCTGTAGGGTTATCAAACGTGTCCAATGCGGTACCACGCGAGGGAAGACCGTTGATCAACCGTGTTTACTGCGCGATGTTGATGGGAGTTGGCATGAATATGATGATCGCTGACCCACTTGATGCTGAGCAAAACGAGGTCATTCGTATCGTTGAGCAACGTGATGCTAGCACACCAGTGGGACGGCTATACCTGAAAATTGCCGATCGCATCGCGGCCATGGAAGAACCGCAACCAGAAGACGTGGATATGTCTGACCCAGAGCAAGCTGCTATCTGGAAAACTACACAAATCCTGCTCAATAAAGTCATCTATGCGGATGGCTATTTGCAACAATAGGAGAAGAATTATGACGATTCAAAAAGAAGTAAATATTGATCAGCTTCTGGCAAAAGCAAAAAAACCTTCTGCAGATGCCATGATCTTGCATCCCTTCTATAAAGGGAAAGTGGAAACAGCACTAAAATGCTGCGTACGCGACTTCAATGATTTTGCCATCTGGTACACCCCTGGTGTGGCAGCACCTTGTCGGGCAATTGAAGCTGATCCTGAGAAAGTTTATGAATACACGAATAAATGGAACACCGTGATCGTCGTCAGTGATGGCACCCGTGTACTGGGTTTGGGTGATATCGGCCCAAAAGCTGGCTTGCCCGTTATGGAAGGGAAAGCACTGCTTTACAAGTATCTTGGCGGTGTCGATGGCGTGGCCATCATGCTCGATACCAAAGATCCGGATGCAATTATCAATACGACCCTGATGCTCCAGCCCGGGTTTGGTGGGGTAAACCTGGAGGATATTTCCAACCCGAAATGCTTTTACATTTTAGACACATTGCGTGAAAAAGCAGAGATCCCCATCTGGCACGATGACCAACAAGGAACAGCCACGGTCACTCTCGCCGGATTGATCAATGCCCTCAAGGTGGTTGACAAAGATAAGGAAAAAGTGAAGGTTACATTCATTGGTGTTGGTGCCTCCAATGTAGCCATCTCGCGCTTAATCTTTAACTGGGGAGTAAAACCTGAGAATTGCTTGATGGTGGACAGCAAAGGTATCCTGGGTAAGCATCGTAAAGATCTCGAGATGCGTAAAGCTGAATATGTGGATAAATGGAAATTATGCCAAATTACGAATATTGAAGATCGTGAAGGCGATATCCCTGATGCAATCAAGGGTGCTGATGTTGTAGTTGCCCTCTCCCGTTCCGGACCAGGCGTGATCCTACCTGAGTGGATTGAAACCATGGCAAAAGATGCGGTTGTGTTTGCTTGCGCAAATCCTGTCCCAGAGATATGGCCTTGGGAGGCAAAGGCTGCAGGTGCTGTTGTGGTCGCAACGGGTCGCTCTGACTTTGACAACCAGGTTAATAACTCACTCGGTTTTCCAGGAATCTTCCGCGGCACCCTGGATGTGCGCGCACGAACCATTACGGATGATATGTGCTTTGCTGCAGCGACTGCACTGGCTGATCATGTCGGGTCAAATTTATCCACCGACCACATTTTACCCAACATGGACGATTGGGAAGTATTCCCGCGTGAAGCCGCGGCTGTGGCAGTGAAAGCTCAAGAACAAGGGCTTGCACGCATCCAAATGACCTACGATGAAGAATTCAAGAACGCAACTGAAATCATCAGCCGCTCACGTAATCTGACCCAAATGATGATGAAAGACGGCTTCATTGGCAAACCACCAGTATAACTTAGAGAGGATATCAACGAGGTGAATTATGTATGATCTAATTGTCGTCGGCGGTGGACCAGCAGGCTTGACAGCAACGATATATGGCATCCGTAAACGCTTAAATGTCTTGCTTATCACCAAGGACTTGGGTGGGAAGACCAATTTCCGCCTTGCATTACCCTGGGTGGAAGATTACCAGGTGATCAAAGGCCTGGAAATTGTCAATAAATTTAAGAGTGAGCTTGAGTACCTCGAATTTGCCAGGCATATGGAACCTGCGGATAAAATCATTCGCAAGGAAAAAGGTTTCATTGTGAAAACGCGTGGCGGTGGTGACCTGGAAACCAAGGCCGTGATCATCGCAACCGGCACCCGCCAGCAGTTATTGAACGTGCCAGGCGAAAAAGAGTTTATTATGCGGGGGCTGTGTTACTCTGCTTTGAGCTATGCACCATTATTCATTGATAAATCGACCGTTGTCATCGGAGACGGTGACCTGGCACAAAGGTCAACCGCAGAGCTTGCCACCGTTGCCAAGCATGTCACACTGATCTGCCCGGCTGAAAAGCTCAAGGTGACCAATGTGAATGAAAACCTGAAAGTTGCCAAGAATGTTACCATCCTGGAAAATCACCATGTTGTTGAAGTCAAGGGTGATGATTATGCCAAAAGCCTGATCATTAAAGATAAAGAGGGTAACACCAGCGAGATTCAGGCTGATGGAACCTTTGTTGAAATGGCACTCGTGCCTAACTCCCAGATCGTTGCTGATTTTGTCGCCCTGGATGAGCAAAAGCGCATCATCATTGACCAAAGTAACCATACCAACATACCTGGCATTTTTGCTGCTGGGGATGTGACCAATACTTATGCAGAGCAAGTGTTGGTTGCTGTCGGTGAGGGAGCCAAAGCCACGCTAAGCGCATATGAGTATATACTTTCATTAAAGTAATAATGATTGCATATGGGGAGTGGTGAATTTTCCACTCCCCATGCGAATTCTTTTGTATTGACGGAGGATTACTATGCCCGGATTCACTCCTGCCAGAAGATGGCAGCCACCCTATCATCCATTTAAAAGAGAACCTTATGGAACTCGTGTGTTGGAGTCCGTTGAAAGAATCATCAAGGGACCCATGTTCGGATGTCGCATGTGTGGGAATTGTTTATTGCAGGAAACTGCCTTCATATGCCCGATGGAATGCCCCAAAGGTGAGAGAAATGGTCCTTGCGGTGGATCAACCACAGAATACTGCTACGTGGACAAAACCCGCCCCTGTGTCTGGTACAAAATATATGATCGCGCCTTTAGGATGGGTCGCCAGGAGATGTTGATGGAAGTACTGCCACCTTTGGATTGGGACAAAACCGGTGGTGAGACCTGGGCTGATGTTTATCATCAAATCAAAAAAGTAGGTGCTAAATATTTCATCGGAGGGGTTATAGCGGGTGGCGAGAAACGCAAAGTTGCCTGGGATGCAGTATTTCGTCCGGTCCGTCAGCCAGAGTGGTGGAACGGTGATGCTGATTATCATGCACCAGCCTATACTGAGCCGGTTTCCGACCTTGAGAGGCGATTGAAAGCTGGTGAGTTTGTTGTAACTGCAGAAGTAGCCCCACCTGCGACAGTAGCTACCAACAAGCTCCTAAAAAACATTGAGCTGGTCAAACCATATGCAGCTGCGATCAATTTCACGGATTGTCCTTCTGCCTCTCCACGCATGTCTTCCTGGGCTTGCAGTACACTCACAGTTCAGGCGGGTGCTGAGCCTGTGATGCAGATTGCTGCCCGGGATCGCACACGGATTGGCCTGCAAGCAGAGGTGCTGGGTTCAAATGCGTTGGGTGTAAGGAATATATTGTGCCTATCCGGGGATAGCATGAACATGTCCAGCATACCGAAGGGGAAAATGGATATCCTCGATATGGACTCTATCCATATGCTTTGGATTCTTCGCCGGATGCGGGACGAAGCCATTTATATGGATGGACGTTCAATTAAATTCCCACCCAAATACTTCTTGGGCGCAGCTGGCTCTCCCTATGCCTCTGATCCTCGTATCCAGGCGATTCGTGAACACAAAAAGGTGAATGCAGGCGCACAATTCTTTCAGACCAACCTGGTATATGATCCCGATCGTTTAGATGACTGGTTGGAAGCACTGGAGAAGCGCGGTATCCTGGATAAGGTGTTTATCTTGATCGGCATTACTCCACTGAAAAGCTTGAAAGTCGCCAATTATATGAATGAAGAAGTACCTGGAGTTACCATTCCTGAGAAGCTGGTCAAGCGAATGGAAGCCGCTGGAGATAAAGCTGATGAAGAAGGTGTACAAATAGCTCTTGAATTGATCGAAGCAGTAAAGAATAAGAAAGGCGTCAATGGTATTCACTTGATGGCTGTGGGTTGGGAAGAAATCGTGCCACGCATCATCACAGAAGCTGGAATCCTGCCTCCCGATTTCAAACCACCAGTGCAAGTACCTCAAAAACAATAGCAGGTAATTGATACGATTTTAAATTATTGGTATTTGTTCGAATGACATTGCGTAGGTTGATTTTACTTAAAACGGGGCAAGACGTCTCTCGATGCCGCGGCTGTCAACTATGCAACCAGGAATACAGCCAAGAGCAGGATATTCCCCTTGATAGCCTGATTCAGCTTGTCATTATGAATGACGAAGAGGTATTAACATCCAGGACACTTTGGTCAGATGAAGTGTTACATTGTGCTCATGAAGCCTGTGTCCGTGAGCTTGACATGGAAAAAATATTGTTAGTATTAAGAGAAGAGGCTGTCAGGCGAGGTTTAAGATAACCCGATAGCTGTATGTGATGGGTTATAATGCCCTACAATTTATTGAATTAAGGTGATTTTATGAAACTAGCAATTAGCGGTAAAGGTGGTGTGGGAAAGACGACAATGGCTGCTTTGTTGGCACAGGTATATGCTGATGCTGGGCATCAGGTTCTAGCTGCTGACGCTGATCCATCCCCATGCCTGGCAGGAGCATTAGGATTTCCCATGGAATTACGTTCCCAGCTTCATCCCATTGCAGAAATGGATGCACTGATTGAAGAACGTACAGGTGCAAAACCTGGAACGATCGGTGGATTTTTTACTTTAAACCCTCGGGTGGATGACATCCCTGAACGATTCAGTGTGATCTATAAAGGCGTCAGGTTATTGGAAATGGGTTCTGTGGATATGGGAGGCTCTGGGTGTATCTGCCCTGAGGCTGCAATGCTGAAAACCCTATTTACTCACCTGCTCTTTCGAAAAGATGATGTGTTAATTTTGGATATGTATGCCGGGGTTGAACATCTCGGGCGGGCAACAGTCGATTTTGTTGATGCCATGCTTATTGTTGTCGAACCAACCCGTCGCAGCCTTGGGACAGCCTCGCAGATCAAGCAGTTGGCAAATGACATCGGACTTACCCGGTGCTGGTTGGTGGGTAATAAAGTGCTCAATGAGGATGAAAGGACCTTTCTTGAAAATGAAAGTCCCGGCTTACCTGTTCTTGGTTGCATGCCAGCAGATCTAGGCGTTCAGGAAGCTGACCGCCTTGGTATCCCTGTGTATGACCATGTTCCTGCCCTGCGCATGGCTGCAGAAGAAATGGCACGTAAGTTGAATGACGAATTAATGAAAGGCCTCAGAGAATGACAATTACAATTGCCCTTGCAGGTAAGGGAGGTGTAGGAAAAACAACCACCGCTGCAATGATTATTAAATATCTTGTTCAAAACAAACCAGGACCAGTTCTCGCCATAGATGCAGATCCAAGCAGTAATTTAAATATGGTTCTGGGTTTGGATCTTGATTGGACAGTGGGTGATATTCGAGAAGATATGCTGGTACAGGTAAAAAGCTCATTGGTTACCGGTGGTGCTGCCATGGGTTCGCTTCCAGGTGGAATTTCCAAACATGATTACCTTGATCATAAAATCAGGTCCTCGCTCGCAGAAGGTGAGGCATTCGATTTGATTGCCATGGGACGTTCAGAGGGCACGGGGTGTTACTGTGCTGTCAACCACAACCTGCGCGAAGTGATTGATTCGATCAGTAAGAATTACAGGTATATCGTCATTGATAATGAAGCTGGGATGGAGCACCTAAGCCGGCGCACAACCCGTGATGTGCAGCATTTATTGATTGTTAGTGACCCCACCCTGCGTGGAATTGTGGCTGCTGAGCGAATTGCTTCTTTTCGCGATGAGTTGGACATCCGTATTGAGCGGGCTTACCTGATCATTAATCGATTAATAAACCCATTATCACCGTCACTACTAGCGGAAATTGATAAGTTGGGAATCCCTCTCCTGGGAACCGTCTCAGCCGATGCTGAGTTAAGCGATTTTGAATTCAGCGGAAGACCACTGGTTGAGTTGGGAAATGAATCCCCTGTTTATCAATCTGTGGCAGAAATGATGGACAAAATTTTATAACCCGCTCAAGCCAAGATCAGCAATTGACTTTCTTAAAAAATGCTTCCAAACCATGGAAGCATTTTGCGCTTAATTTGTGACCTACATCATCCTCACAATAGGTGACTACCGCCCCGGCACCTTGTAATGACCCGACACTCTCCCTGGCACGCTCAACTGGAACCAGGATATCTTGGGTACCATGGGCAATGAACACAGGCAGACCATTTATCCGATCAGGACCAAGCCAACTGGAAGCACCATCGGGGAGGAAACCTGATAGTGCCGCCAGAGATGTCACCCACTCTGGGTGCATGATGGCTACGGAATAGGCAAGCGCAGCCCCCTGGCTAAAGCCCAGGAGATTTAGTTCATTGAAATTCCCATCAGCAATATTCTTGACGGACATCTCTTTGTACAATGACTCCACTGCGGGGATGAAATCATTGATCCACGGCCATGCAGTTGGTATTTCTGCATGCCAGCTGTAGCCGGTCCCTCTGGCAGGAAATAAACCTCTCGGAGCTATGATGATTGCCTTTTTTGGTAATCGTGAAGCAAATATCCACATCGAATTCTCATCGCCTGTCCACCCATGCAACATCAATACAACCGGGATAGGACCTGGACTATCCGGTCGTTGAATTCGCATTACCCAGTTATGGATTGTAATCGTCTCAATAATTCCTGCCATGACACATTCCGCTATCCTGGGTCATTCCGCCGGGCAATCCAATCGATCATCCACAAGGCGAGTATGATCAATACAACGGGTAACAATGCAGCAATGATGCATATGATACCCATGATCGCAGCCCCTTTACCATAAAAATAGAGGATCAATCCATCACCGATGAGAAATAACAACAGGATAAAACCGGTGATCAAACGGATGTTGGTCTGTTTTGCATATTGACGCAAATCACGGCTCATATCTGTTTTGATAAGCGGTGGTAAAAGTTCATCCTTTTACCCCACTACCACCCAATGCTAATGTAATATTCATCAAAACTATTGTATCCAGTGAATGGATACTGGTCAAGGAATGGTAAAATCCCCTTATGACTGGTGTGGCGAAATGGAAAGATGGATTTGATCATGAGATCAACCAGGCGATTTTAGCACGTGACAAGGGAAATGAAGGCATGGCGAGAGTATGCGCTCGACGTGCTGTGGGTATACTTATTGGTGAATATTTTTATCGCCATGGTTATGGGAATCAAAGTGCAAGCGCCTACGATCGGTTATCAAGATTTACCTCCCTGCCCGAAGTGGATGAACAGGTAAAAACGATGTGCTATCATTTTCTTTTAAAGGTGGATAATGACCATAATCTACCATCTGGTGTAGACCTGCTGGTTGAAGCACAATGGTTAGCTCATCATTATTTCCCTGACAATAAATAACGACTATGCGCATACTAACCATTATAAATAGTGATTATGGCTCAAGGCATTTAGCCAACATTACAAAATATGCCCCCGCTGAGTGGATCATTCACCAGTGGAGAGCTCCAGTATTTTTCCCCATGGTAATTGACTATCCAGAAGATTTTCTACCTGCTGAACTGCCGTCCACTGATCTCATCCTTTCGTTCGCAGAACATAAAAGTGTGGCTGAGCTCCTCCCTGATATTGCCAGGATGACTGGAGCAAAAGCAGTTATTGCTGCTGTGGATAATGAAAATTGCCTGCCCCGTGGATTAGCCCGGCAATTACGGGGTTGGTTGGAAAAGATGGATGTTGCCTGTGCAACACCAAAACCTCTTTGTTCTCTTACCGAAACGGATTATTGGATCACCAGGCGTCAAAAATTACTACATAACAGCCCCCTCATAGCGGAGTTTGCCCGGTATTTTGGTAAACCAGAATTCTCAATCCAGGTTGATCCTCTGGGACATACAATTACTTCGGTAGAAGTAAAACGGGATGCTGTGTGTGGTTGTGCGCGTTATGTAGCTCAAAAATTAATCGGCATGTCAGTCGACGAAGCAGAATTTGAAACCGGTATGGCCCATCACCATTATCCTTGCCTGGCAAGCATGGGTATCGATGTTGACTTTGGCGATACTTTATTGCATATTTCTGGTAATATAATGAAGGATGATATTGGTGAACGGGTTAAACCGTATAAACACATTCAATATCTGTCTCCGGGAACCCGTAGTGAAGAATAAGAACATATAAAAGTAGAACCATATTTGGATCGATATGGCTCTTATTTTCTGGATTATCGATGACGATAGCTAATCTAACAAGGAGCTAGTTTCTTTTCTTCGATGATTGGATCATTCCCAGCGCACTGATAATTACTACGATTAATCGGATCCATATCGAAAGTACAAACAGCATTCCGGTGAGCCCCACCATTAAGAATAATATCACTTCCTTGAGGTCAATATCAGACGAATCTACCTGTGGAAATGAATACTCCATTAAACCCTTTTGTAAACTCTTTATGAATTCTGGTCTGGGTGAGACTGGCTTGAGACTTGATTGTAGTATCGTTTCAATATCAAGCAAATCTTTCTGATATCGTTTTCGCTTAAATCCAGTAAATTTGAACATTTTATCTCCGTGATTTAGCCCACCATGTAAGCGACAATTCCTATCGTGCCAGGACCAAGATTTGCTGCCACTCCAATCGATAAATCGGTAAGGATCACCTCATTTACTTGAAAGGTCTCCCTTACTTTTTGCATCAACAATTTAGCAACCTCAAGAGATTGTGAATGTACTATTGCAATGTTTACTAGCTGGTCATCGACCCTTTCATAAATGATCTCCAATATACGGTCAAGTGCTCGTTGGCGTGTGCGTACCCTTTCCCGCATATCCAAAGCCCCATCCTTTAAAATAATCACTGGCTTTATCTTCACCAATGTGGCGATAGCAGCCTGGAAAGCCTTAACCCTGCCACTTTTCCGGGCATACTCAAGTGTGTCCAAAGTCAATACGATATTTACATTCTGGCGGATAGCTTCCAAACGCGCGAATATCGTTTGTAAGGAAGCTCCGGCTTTCTCAAGCTGACGTACTTCCTTACACATAAAACCCATTGCTGCAGAACCTGCGCCGGAGTCAATAGGTATTATGTTTAACTCGCTTCTTAACTCGTGAGAGGCTAATACCGCTGAATTAAATGTGCCTGATAATTTACTGGTCACATGCAATGACAAGATCGTATCACCTGCATGGGAAATATGTTTGTAAAATTCTACGAATTGTTGAGGTGTCGGTTGTGATGTCTTGGGAATCGTGCGTGATGCATCTGCAATGCGGTAAAAATCCTCATCACTCAAATCAACTCCTTGCAAATACATCTTATTGCCAAAATGTATATTAATCGGAATAACTTGAACATCATATTCCGATTGCCATTGCTTAGGTATATCCCCTGCCCCATCAATAACAATTTTTAACATTATTGTAGTCCTTGGTACCCAATATCCTGATCATTGGAAATATTTTCCATGTCACCCCGTAGGGATAGTAGTGTCCGGTGATATAAGCTCTTGACTGCTCCTTCAGTTTTGCCCATTATTTGACCAATTTCAGCATTCGATAAATGCTCCACAAACTTTAGGATGATCAACTGTTGTCTTTCTGGGGGCAATTCTCGGATCATCTGTAATAAACGATCCCGCTCCTCCAGATACAGCAAAGTTACCTCCGGATGCTCGGAATGTGGTATGGAAGCAAACCCCTCATCCAGTGAGATTTCAGGTCGTCGTCCACGATCACGATGCCAATTGGCTACCAGATTATGGGCAATTCGATATAACCAGGCAGATACAGGCAATCCTCGTTCCTGGTATTGGGGAATTCTCCTCATTGCACGAAAGAAAACCCGGGCTGTTAGATCTTCAGCATCGTGCTGGTTACCAGTACGGTAAAAAACATAGTTAAAGATCCGTTCGACATATTGCTCATAAAGCATGCCGAATGCTTCATGATCTCCCTGAATTGCCCGGTTTACGGTCTTATCTTCGCTGATATCTGACAAACCAATCACTCTTCACCGGTGGGAGTTCTTTTAAAAAGAACCCCGACCATCGAAATTAGTTGCTTTGAGTAGATCATGCCTAATGTGGACTTGCACATGGATGGGTTTCCATCTCCATCCTCAAGTAATTTCTGGGTTTGGGACTTACGCATATTGGCGAGATGGTCCCAGTTAAGATCATAACCATTGGGTTACTGCCTTCACTATCGTCAATGTATCCAGGATTAGCATTTTGAAATCAACCAAAACTCACCCTTGATTTAGTATAGCAGTATGCAATATTCTCTCAAGACCATCAGAAAGAATTAGTCGCAGTTCATCAGCAGTTGTCTGATAATCTTCAATTTCTCCGCCGATCGGATCATCTATGTCTTTTATGATTCCGACCATCTCACTTAACATGAAAATTCGTTCCGCAATTCGTATATATTGTTCCTGCAATATTTCTTTATGAATGCTTTCCATGGTAAGGATTAGGTCAAATTTCTTCACAAATCCATTCTTGACCGGCTGAGACCGATGTGCACTAATATCAATTCCCATCATTTGCATCACCAGTTGAGAAAACGGGGCGGGAGGATTTCCGTAGTTAGCCCAAACACCTGCTGAATTTATATGCCATTGATCTTTGTCCGGTCTAAACTCAACCAAACTTTTTAATATCCCCTCTCCCATTGGTGAGCGGCATATATTGGCAGTGCATACAATCAGGATAGATGGCATAATCCTCAATTATAAAGGCAGATTATTGAAAAACAATATAGGTGCTTGATAAATTCCATATATCAAGATAAACAACAATGTATTCTAATCCCGTAATTCATGATTTTTAGCAGATCTTGGTAATACACAACCAAATAAACGAAATGGACTCCTCGTTATTTTTATGTAGGATAATTCAAGAAGGTTTTTTTGGTTGCAGATGGCTGGCATCGAGCTCAATTGGAACGTACCGGTTGCTTAGAAATTGTAATAGAACTCGCACTCTCTCAGTACCAGGGAGGCGAGTATCAAATATTGCTTCGTATCCTTCAAACGGACCGTAATTTAACTTAACAATATCCCCTTTATGCAATGTATCGAAAACTTCACCTCCGGCCTTTGCTATCTCCTCAACTCGTTGTTGAACAGCATAGATCAGATTATCTGGGACATGGGAAGGTTCACCACCAAAACTCACCAATCCGGTTGAGTGAGGCAACCATTGGAATGCGGATAATCCTACTTCATCGATATCTGCCCTAACAAATAAATAACCGGGAAAATATGGCTTATACTTTCGTGCGCGAGGGTTGACTGGATTCACCCGCAATCGTGGATAAAATACTTCGAATCCACGATCCCGGACTTGCTTCCACACAACATCTTCTTTTCGTGCCTTGCTTCTTATTGCATACCAATGCAATGCCATAATTTTCCAATCTCTATGAAACTCTAGTCTGTACTGACGTACAAATACAGATAATTATAATCACCTAGTAATCATGATTGTTATATGCATTTAGTATTACAATCATCCCAATATTCATCATACCACCTGATAACCTGATACTCGTGAGATTATCTTCCGGATAATCCAGGTAGGTGGAAGCAGTATCACATGTATGATTACCGTAATGCTAAAAACAACCATAATCGAATTTACTGCCGATTGAATAAATAATCCAAAGTGAGATAATAACCAAGGTCCTGCTCCAAAAAAAAGGATCATTGATGTGAAAATCAGAATGACTATAAGGAGTGGTAACCATGCGCGTCGATCAGAAGCCGAAGGCATCATCGTGCTGCTGACAGTAAATATCAGGTAGAACCAAAGCCAGAAATCCGGTTGATCCGTTAGCATTTTTAATATTTTACCAATTGAACTTAGCTGCTCTTCAGCTAGGTTTACCCATAGAACATTAATCTCCAAACGGTAAACGCCTGCCAGGGCAATAAACACACATCCAGTGAAAAGAGGGGCTGCTCCAATCAAAGCATCTCGGATAAAATCGGTGGACTCCGTTTCAACATAACCAAGTTGAAGCCGTCCAGTACCCACTTTTCTAGGTATCAGTGAAAATCTACCAGTCCTGACACCCAATAAGCGTGCCATGAGAAAATGGCTGGTTTCATGGAGCAGCACACCTGGAAAAAACAGTAATGAAAATAATACCATTGAAATTTCAGGTTGGTGGGTGATCAATAAGAAAATAGCTTGAATTTCATGTTGCAGGAATCTTGGCAGGTAGAGGAGAGGAATCGATAAAAGCAAAAGGTAGATTAAACCTGCTAAACCATCCTTATCCATTAATCGGCAGCAGCTGCTACAATTGGTATAAATTCAGATGCTTTAAGGCTTGCTCCACCGACCAAAGCGCCATCAATATCGGCATGCTTGAAAAATTCACCAGCGTTACTGGCCTTAACAGAACCCCCATATAAAATGCGTATCTCCTGGGCTAGCTGATCACCAAACAATTGCCCCAATCCAGACCTGATAATGTCTGCAATCACCTGATTAGCCCCCTGTGCAGTCGCAGCCCGACCAGTCCCGATCGCCCACACAGGTTCATAAGCAATCACCATGGATTCAGCTGTATGAGGATCAATTCCATCCAATCCTTCCTTCAGCTGTCTGGAGACAACATCCCATGTGTTTCCTGACTCATTCTCATCAAGGGTTTCGCCAACACACATGATAGGCACTATTCCATGGCTAATCGCAGATTTCACTTTTCGATTCACACTTTCGTCAGTTTCACCAAAATAGGCACGTCGTTCAGAATGACCGATGATAACATACTTACAATACTCTGCCAGCATTGGCGCAGAAATTTCACCTGTATACGCCCCTGATTCTTCCCAGTGCATATTCTGAGCGCCTACACCGATGTCGGTGCCAGCCAACATTGCAGCCACAGGTAAAATTGATGTGAATGGTGGACAAATCACGATTTCAACCCCTTGGATCGCAGATAAACCAGGCAATAATTCCGATATTAAAACGCGAGCTTGCGCAGTAGTATTGAACATTTTCCAGTTTCCAGCAACAAACGGACGACGCATATTCACCTCAATGAAAATAGTTTTACAGCTTTTTGGAAAATCAAGATTACCTTCATAACATATATCACATTATTCTATCGCCATTCCATCCAGTCATGCCGAGTGGATTACCGTGGTAAATCTTCAAATATACAGACACCCTGACTGATCTGATTGGACATCATGGTTAGGCTGGTTAAAATTATTATAAAAATGCATCTCCTCGATCCCATATATAGGCCGAGGAGATGCATCCATTTCTTTTATTTATCCTGTAATGCCACTAATCCAGGCAGATCGATACCTTCCAGCATTTCTAGTGATGCGCCACCACCAGTCGATATATGGGTGATTTGATCGGCCAGGCCAGCCTGATTAATCGCTGCCACTGAATCACCACCACCAATAATAGAAACTGCCCCACTGGCAGCCACTGCTTTTGCTACCCCGACCGTACCTTCAGCAAATCGGGGAAATTCAAACACTCCCATGGGACCATTCCACACAATAGTTCCAGCATTTTCGAGTGTTTTCGCAAAGTTTGCTACAGATGCTGGACCGATATCCAAAATACGCCACCCATCTGGAATTGGACCCATGGGTATCACCTTTTTTTCTGCTTCGGCATCAAAGCGGTCACCGATCACCACATCCACCGGGAGATGCAAATGCGTGCTTCCCGATTGTAATAACTGGCGAGCAGTATCCAAAGCCTCATCTTCACACAGAGAGTCTCCCATGGGATAACCCTGGGCTTTAAAAAAGGTGTTAGCCATCCCACCACCGATCAGGATCTGATCAGCTTTGGTTAGTAAATTCTTGATCACCCCGATCTTGTCACTAATCTTTGCTCCACCCAGAATGGCGATGAAAGGACGTTTTGGATTGGCGATTGCCTGCCCGAGATACTGGATTTCCTTTTCCATTAAAAAACCAGCGACTGCTGGAAGGAAATGTGCCACACCTTCCGTGGAGGAATGTGCTCTATGAGCAGAACCAAAGGCATCATTTACATAGATATCCGCCAGTGAAGCCATCTTCCTGGCAAGCTCAAGGTCATTCTTCTCTTCCTCAGGATGGAATCGTGTATTTTCTAAAACAAGTACCTCTCCTGGTTTAAGTACTCTGGCTGCAGATTCAGCCGTAGGTCCGACACAATCGGTTGCAAATGCAACTGGTTTTCCTAATAACTCACTCAGGTGGGCAGCCACGGGACGTAAAGAAAATTTTGGATCCGGTCCACCCTTGGGTCGACCAAGGTGAGAAAACAGGATAACTGCGGCACCATTTTCCAACAAGTAATTTACGGTGGGCATAGCCGCAACGATACGGGTATCATCTGTAACTCTATCTTCTTTAATGGGAACGTTATAATCGACGCGTACCAGTACCCGTTTACCTTTGACATTAATGTCTGTAATGGATTTCTTATTGAACATAAATCCTCCAAGGATTTTAATAATGCGGATGGAATTGAATTCCATCCGCATTATTTTTTTAGATTAGAGAGATTTGGCCAGCAATGCTGCCAAATCTGCAGTTCGCACGGAGTAACCCCATTCATTATCGTACCAGGCGACGATCTTGGCAAAATTATTCTTCTCTTTACCCAACACCATTGTGAATGGTAAATCCACCGAAGAACTATGTGGATCTCCTTTGAAATCAATGCTGACCAGGGGCTCATCGATAGCTTGAAGGATGCCTTTAAGAGGACCAGCTGCAGCATCACGGAATAATTGGCGTAATTCCTCAGTGGTTGTACTGATTTCTAACTCCACTGTCAGATCGATCACTGACACCGTAGGGGTTGGAACCCGTAATGCATATCCATCCATCTTGCCTTTGAGGTCAGGTATTACCAGGCTGATCGCCTTTGCTGCGCCTGTGGTTGTGGGGATAATGCTGAGTGCCGCTGCGCGAGCTCGTCGTAGATCACTATGCGGGAGGTCTAATATCTTCTGATCATTGGTATATGCATGAATAGTGGTCATGAAACCGCGCACGATTTTATAATTGTCGTGGACAACTTTTACCGCTGGGGCAAGACCATTCGTTGTGCAAGAAGCATTTGAGATAACATGGTGGATCTTGGGATCATACATAGACTCATTTACTCCCAGGACGATCGTTAAATCCTCACCTTCAGCTGGTGACGAAATAATTACTTTCTTTGCACCGCCTTTGGTGATGTGATTCTCTGCACCTTTTACAGTTTTGCCTTTTTTATTAACACCATCACTCTTAATGGTAAATAATCCAGTGCTCTCGATGACTATCTCGACGCCAAGCGAGCCCCAGGGGATATTTGATGGGTCAGTCTCTTTGAAAACCTTGACCGGTTTTCCATCCACAAATAGACTACCATCCTTGATCTCGACGGTTCCGTCAAAACGACCGTAATTGCTGTCATATTTAAGCAGATGTGCCATGGTTGGTAAGTCACCAATATCATTAAATGCCACAACTTCCAAATTATCAGGATAATAATCCCGCATGGCTTTTAGCACCTGTCGACCGATCCGTCCAAATCCATTGATACCTACTTTTGTTGTCATTTTTTCCTCCGTACAGGTTAATTTTCAGCAGCTCGATTTATTGGATATACCGCTGTGAATTTAAGTAAAAATTCCTTGATAGTTTATTATTCTACCAAAGGTCCGGTTCGTTCTTGATACAAATCCATGATTGTTTGAGCTAATTTTGATGAATCATGTCGCCAAGGACGCTCTTCATCCACCAGGTTTGCCCGGTAAATCGGGTATTCAGCTTCTGTCTCTGGAATAGATCTCACCCAACCAGTATCTGGGGGTAACTGCCTCTCGTATTGGTTATTAGCAACAACAATATCATATATTCCACCTCCAACATGGTCATTTAGAACCTTTAAATGGTCAGTACAAGTGTATCCTTCGGTTTCTCCTCGTTCTGTTGCTATATTGCACACATAGATTTTTAATGCCCTACTTGCTTGAATGGCAGCAGTTATATCGGGAACGAGCAAATTTGGTAGGATGCTGGTAAATAAGCTGCCCGGACCGATGATAATTAATTCAGAAGCTAATATGGCTTGGATTACCTGGGGGTAGGCCGCAGGATTATTCGGTTCAAGCCATACCCTTCGAACATCGCCGGGGAATTGTGGAATCGTGCTCTCTCCTTCAATCCGAACTTCACCGGTGCTGTGGGGCAGCTGCATGTCTGCGACCAGCCGGACGTCATGTAATGTTGCTGGGAGCACCTGCCCATGAACTGCCAGCACTCTTCCTGATTCAACGATGGCTTCTTCAAAACTGCCGGTAATCTCAGATAATGCACTGATGAATAAATTCCCGAATGGATGGCCATCTAACTCGGTGTTTCCGTCTGAAAACCGATATTGGAAGAGCTGAGTCATTAATGCTTCATCATTGGACAATGCAGCCAGACAATTCCTGATATCCCCTGGAGGTGGTATTCCTTGAAGTCGGCGTAACCGACCTGATGACCCACCATCATCTGCTACAGTAACAACTGCGGTTATGTTATAACTATATGATTTTATTCCTCTCAGCAATGTAGATAATCCGTGTCCACCCCCAATGGTGACAATGCGCGGACCACGTTCCCGTTTCCGGTGCTCAGCAAGTTCATCGATCACTGCCTTCCCTGAATGACGGTAAGGCGCTAATAAAGAGCGATTGATTCCCCATATACCGGTTAATATAAGTCCAGCACCAATTCCACCAAAGATCAGGACCCGCAACGGTCGACTTAAGATGCGCAATGAAACAAATGAGAGGATCGGTAGCCACCAAGTTGATGGTGCTGTTCGGTACACGTCCAGCACCAGGATTGCTAATCCTACACCCAATAATGTTGTGCCGAGAAGGATTAAAAGGATCCAACGTTTTACACCCAACCCTGGAACAAGCCAACGAAGTTGACTGGTTATACGTTTCGAAAATTTAGTTGAGCTGCTGCGTTTGTTCTTTTGCATTCCAACCCTTGATGATAGCAGTCTTTAGGTATCTCGTCAACAATAAATTATGCTATACTGTGCAGCATGGGTAAAAATTTCGTTGTCGCCGATGTTGGGGGAACTCATATACGGACTGCATGTTTTTCAATAGATAGCCAGACACCAAGATGCGTAAAAAAAATCTTCACCAAGGGAGTGGAAACTCCTCATGAACGCCTAATCAACTTGATTGCTTCGACTATCCCCGGGGATGAAGAGATTGCCGCGATTGCCGTAGCTGCACCTGGACCGACCGATCCATACGATGGAATCGTCTTTGAAGCCCCAAATATACCTGGATGGAATGATCTTCCCTTAAAAAGAATCATCCAGGATCGATTTAATGTGCCAGTTGCTATTGGCAATGATGCCAACCTGGCAGCACTTGGTGAATGGCGTTACGGTGCCGGGATTGGACATCGTCACTTGGTTTATATCACTGTCAGTACGGGGATCGGTGGGGGTGTTATTGTTGATAATCAGTTACTGCTCGGTGTTCGTGGTTTAGCTGCTGAGTTCGGACATATCACCGTGATTCCCGACGGTCCACTGTGTGGTTGTGGTCAAAGAGGTCATCTGGAAGCGGTGACATCGGGTCCAGCTATCGCCCGTTGGGTAGAGCAGGAATTAAATCTGGGTATTCCTTCTTCGTTGTCGGGCAGCAATTCACTGACTGCTAAGGATGTCTCCCACGCTGCACGTGCAGGAGACAAACTTGCCCAGGCTGCTCTGGCGCGCAGTGCCACCTTTCTCGGAATAGCCATTGCAGATTATCTGCATATTTTTAACCCGAGCATAGTTATTATTGGAGGAGGAGTCTCACAAAGTGGCGAATTATTTTTCGCACCATTGCGAACAGCCATGTGCGAGCATGTTCTTTCCAATAAGTATTTGGATGACTTAATCCTTACCAAAGCCTTGTTAGGGGATGAGGTAGGTTTGATGGGCGCTCTGGCACTTGCACAAAAACTGGTATCAACCGAACCATGCCAGTGAACACAAAAAGATGGGAGGTAGCAACACCGCTTCCTCCTGGAGCCAATCAAGAATTAAGTGGCTATCCGTCAATTCTCCGGCAAATCCTGTATAACCGCGGTTATCGTACTCATGAACAGGCACGTTTGTTTTTAGAGGCCCAACCCCCACCGGGAACACAACCTGAAAATTTGTTAGGCCTGACAAAAGCTGTCAATCGAATCCGATTTGCGATCCAACATCAAGAAAAGATCGTTATCTATGGAGATTACGATGCTGATGGCGTCACTGCAACAGCATTGTTATGCTCAGCTTTGAGATCACTTGGTGCTGAGGTCAGGGGATATATCCCCAACCGATTTGAAGAAGGTTATGGCTTAAATATTGATGCTTTACGCACACTACATGAAGAAGGCACCAATTTAGTCATCACTGTTGACTGTGGAATTCGCTCCTGGGAAGAAGCAGCCTATTCCCGCTCAGTTGGCATGGATTTGATTATCACCGACCATCATTATCCGCTGGATGAGCTTCCAACCGCCTTTGCGGTTATTAATCCAAAACAACCCGGTGATAACTATCCAGATAAGAATCTGGCAGGTGTAGCCCTGGCCTTTAAATTGGTCGATGCATTATTTACATCTATGAAGAGTAATTTGGACTCTCGAGATTTCCTTGACCTGGTCGCACTCGGAACAGTTGCTGACCTGGTGCCATTAACCGGAGAAAATCGGTCACTGGTCAGGGCTGGAATGGAGTATATCCGCCATCCCGTTCGCCAGGGTGTGATGGCCCTGATTGGCGTTTCAGGATTATCGGCAGAAAGGATCACAACCACTGATATCAGCTTCGCCCTCGCTCCAAGATTGAACGCCTCAGGCAGGTTGGACTCAGCCTTAGCTTCATTACAACTTCTGACTTCTCAGGATATTGGGGAGGTTGGTCAGCTTGCTCAATGGCTGGAAATACAAAACCGGGAGCGCCAAAAGATCACCCGCGACATTCAGGCAAAGGCAGAAAATAAGATCATCGTTGATGAGACGATTCCATTTATCTTATTCGCTGCCGACCCAGACTACAACCCAGGTGTGGTTGGTTTAGCTGCTTCAAGACTTACAGAAAAATATTATCGCCCCTCGATCATCGCCAATATTGGTGAAGAATTTACCCGTGGATCCTGCAGGAGCATTCCTGAGTTTCATATCACTCAGGCCTTGGACCAATGCAAGGATTTGCTCGATCATCATGGGGGTCATGCTGCTGCAGCAGGGTTTACTGTTCGTAATGATCTTCTGCCAAATCTAATTGAAAAAATGCAGCATATTGCCAGAGATCAGCTCGAGACATTGTATCTCCAACCAAAAATCTTTGCTGAAGCTGAAATCCCTCTTTCTGATCTGAAACCTGATCTGCTAAAGTATTTGGATTGGTTGCAACCGACCGGAATGGGTAATCCTGCGCCTATCTTCATGTCTTCTAGATTAAAAGTAACCCGTCAAAAGGCAATCGGTGCTGACGGATCACATTTGAAATTGGCGGTGACAGATGGGAAAATCACGTATGACGCAATTGCCTTCCGTCAAGGATACTGGATTGCTCAACTGCCTCCGCTGGTTGATATCATGTATAGCTTCGAGCTTAATGAATTCAATGGACAGGTATCACTTCAATTGAACGTAAAGGATATAAGAGCGTCGGTCAGTTAATTCCTATCCTGGATTAATCTACAAAACGATATTTAAATAAAGTCCACAGGGCAACAAACGCGTCCTTCATCTTTATTTTCTTCCCCTCTGAGTAATCGCGTGGATTGAATGTTATAGGGACTTCATATATGCGCACTTTTCGCTTTAGTATTTTGGCGGTAAATTCTGGCTCAAATTCAAAACCACGTGCATGCAGTGTCATATTCGCAACTACTTCGCGTCGAAAAAGTTTATAGCCGGTTTCCATATCGGTAAGGATATTATTATAGAGAATGTTGGTGACCAGGGTTAAATATCTTATTCGCAACCATATTCCAAAACAATACCGGCCTGCGGCCTGCTCCCAAAAACCGGGAACCATACACAACATCGGCTATTCCCTCCTGGATCGGTCGCAATAAAATTGGATATTCACGCGGATCATATTCCAGATCTGCATCTTGAATTAATATCAGCTCACCGCTCACATTCTCAATCCCCGTACGGACTGCCATCCCTTTTCCCTGGTTGTGATCATGGAATATTACCCTGATAATCCCTTGGTTATTAATTCCAGCTAGTAATTCTCTGCTACCATCCTTTGAGCCATCATCAACCACAAGGATTTCATCAACCACCCCAGTAGACTCTACACGGCGGAGGATCTCATTTATAGTTTTCATCTCATTGTAGACAGGAATAATTACAGATAATTTCATAATCTTTGTCAATCCTTGATCAGATTTTATCCTATAATTGTATTACATGAAATCAATTATTACCGCGTGACATGCTATAATCATTTTGGTAATTCGCCATTTGAATTAAGACTTCAGGAGGTTGAGCGATGGATGCATCTACACGTGCTAAACCGATAATTGGGATAGGAAGTGGTGTTTTTACACCTCCTGTACTGCATAAGGTCGAAGACACCGGATTATCCCCTCTTTGGCTTCAGGACCTGGCATTAAAAATACTTTACTTCCAGGGCTATCTAACTGGGTTTAAAGTAGCCGAAGAAATGGCCTTGCCATTCACAGGGATTGTCGATCAACTCCTTGAATCATTGAAACATGATAAATTTGTGGAAGTAAAATCCTCGCAAATGGGTCTTGGTGAAGGCGCATATGTATATGCGATAACCGGTGCAGGTGGTGAACGGGCTCGAGAAGCACTGGAACGCAGCCAGTATGCTGGTCCAACACCGGTTCCAATTCAGGTTTACAACGAATCCGTGCTCAGGCAAGCACAAGGTCGACCTATGGTAACAAATCGTTCTATCCACCAGGGTCTAGCTCACCTGGTTCTTGACGAGTCGACATATGAACGCATCGGTCCTGCGGTTAATTCAGGTACATCGATTTTTATGTACGGTCCCCCTGGAAATGGAAAAACAAGCGTTGCCCGAGCTGTCGGTAATATGATCCTGCATGAGAGCATGTATATCCCCTATGCCATCTTTATCGATGGTCAGGTGATTAAAATGTATGACTCGGTCAATCACCAGCTCTCCACTGAAGAGCAGACGGCATCAGGTACAACGGGACGAAGCACACCCAGGCGGGATCTGCGTTGGGTGCGCATAAGGCGACCCTTCATTGTGACTGGTGGTGAGTTAACCTTAACTGGACTTGACCTGGTATTTGATGATGTCCATAAATTTTATGAAGCTCCCTTCCAGGTGAAGGCGAATGGGGGAATTCTCCTTATTGATGATTTCGGCAGGCAGCTTGTTCGCCCTCGAGATTTATTAAACCGCTGGATCGTTCCACTTGAAAATCGAATTGATTTTTTAACCCTGCATACAGGCCGCAAGATTGAAATCCCCTTTGATGTTCTGGTTATTTTTTCCACCAACCTCCCCCCACGCGATCTGGTGGATGAAGCATTCTTACGTCGATTAAGACACAAGATTGAGCTTGGTGATCCAACCTTTGACGCCTATCGTGAAATCTTCAAAAGGGTCGCATCAGCAAAAGGGGTTCAGTATAACGATGAAGGTCTGGCATATCTGCTCCAGGAATGGTATATCAAGCGAGCTCGAAAGCTTCGTTCTTCACATCCTCGCGATTTATGTGACCAGGTCCTCGATATTGCTCGGTATCTATCTGTCGAGCCAGCGATGACTCATGACTTACTCGATCGGGCTGCCAGCGCTTACTTCGTTGAGATTTAGCTCAAGAATATGCCCTCAAAGAAGAACGTCATAACTTATGCTGACTTGAAAAGTCCAGTGATTTTTGCACATCGCGGCTCAAGTGTATATGCGCCTGAAAACACACTAGCAGCGTTCACGCTTGCGGTTCAACAACAATCCAATGTTATTGAGCTGGATGCAAAGCTCTCCGCAGACGGTCAAGTTGTGGTGATGCATGATGAGACGGTTGATCGGACAACGGATGGTACTGGTTGGATCAACACATTGACATTAGCCAAGTTGAAGCGACTGGATGCTGGAAGTAAATTCAGCCCTGCATATCATTCAGAAAAAATACCAACCCTGGCTGAAGTATTTGAGGCTATCGGGAATCAAATATTAATTAATGTTGAATTGAAAAACTTCTCTTCACCGATCGATGATCTTCCAGATAAAGTCGTTTCACTTATTAAGAAACATGGTTTGGAGGGAAGTGTCATTCTCTCATCATTTAATCCTATTGCATTAATCCGAGCCCGTTTTCTCCTTCCCAAGGTTCCCATGGGGCTTTTGACCGTTACAGGATTAGCCAACGTGACCCTTCGTTCGAGATTGGTACGATTCGGTCCACTGCTTGCCTTACATCCCGCGTGCGGAGATGTCTCGCCAGAATTGGTCCTTGCCACTCACAAGGTGAGAGCCCGAATTAATGCCTATACTGTAAATCAGCCTGATATGATGCAGCGATTATTCGAGCTGGGCGTGGATGGCATTTTTACTGATAACCCCCCTTTAGCCCAAAAAGTATTGGCAGAGATTAAAGCGCGATAGTCGGCTGTGTTTATCTTCACCTTACTGTAATATTGCCGTGACGTAATTGGCTATCTGTTCCTTTCCAGCCAATCTGCCACACCAGCCAGATTCTGGAATGTATAATCCGGTTGAAAGGGGGAGTCTTTCAAATCTTCGAGCTTCGTTTCACCGCTCAGTACCAGGACAGTGGTGATACCGCTTGTTTGACCAAGCGCAATATCCGTATACAACCGGTCACCAACCATGGCTAGCTGGCTTACTTGCAATTTCATCTTTAATGCTGCTGCATCCACGATGAGACGATTAGGCTTGCCTACCACCAGATCAGGTTGCCTTCCTGTTGCAGCGTTAACAAAGGCGATCATTGCACCAACGTCTGGCATAAATCCTGTTTCGGTTGGGCAGTTAAAATCCGGGTGAGTAGCAATATAGGGAACACCCGCCCGCACAAAATCACATAGCGTCCATAGCTTTTGATAAGTTAAGGTAGTATCGAAACCGAGCACCAGGAACTGTGGTTCCTGCTGGACTAGTTGAAAACCATGTTGGCGGAATTCATCTTCGAGAGAAGGCGTGCCAACCAAATAAAGTTTAGCTCCAGCATGTTTTTCACTCAAATATAGCACGGTAGCTTCTCCAGACGTCAGCACCAATTCATCCGTCAGGGGAACGCCCAAGCGCCGGATTTTCTCCGCATACTGACCCCGATCTTTGGAAGAATTGTTTGTCAGGAAAAGAAACTCCTTCTTCTGCTCGCGCAAAAGGTTAATAAAGCGTTTTGCACCTTCAAGCAGCCGATCACCCAGGTAAAAAGTACCATCCATATCCAATAGAAAGCCTCGCGCAGTGCTTAATTTATCAATGCCATCCATGATGAGTATCCGGAGTATTTAATTTTAATTTTATTGTCCTTGATTGGCTGGTTGTACAGAATTCACCGAGATGATTAGTAATGAAAGGAGTTGACATGCTAGCAGAGATTTTACCACTTCCTCATCTTTTCCCTTATTCGTCCTGAGAATACGAACAGGTTCATCATGCATTCCGTCGTCTTGATTTTTATTGCCGTTGTGTTATCATTCTTTGGTCATAATACCAGTAAAGGAGACCTATGCTGAATACCTTCATAGACGCAATGGGACAAGCGATTCAGGAATTAAAGCGATGGCCTGAAAAAAAAGTTCAGCTCTTTCATCATAATGATTCCGATGGTCTTAGCTCAGGGGCAATTCTCACGCGTGCATTTGAAAGGCAAGGCTATAAAGTTCAGCGTTTTAGTTTAGAAAAGCCTTACCCTGCAGTGCTCCGAAAAGTTTACCAACAAGAGGGAGGCATTATCGTATTTGCTGATTTTGCCGGCAGAATCGCACCACTCATTTCCGATTTGAACAAGGGAAGAAACCTAACCCTCATCCTTGATCACCACGTTGCTGAACCTTCATCGGACCCAAGGGTACACAATCTTGACCCCGATCTGCATGGATTAAAAGGCGACCGGGATATTTCCGGTTCGACCACATGTTATCTATTTGCATTGGCTCTTGATCCAGCTAATTCTGACCTGGCTACCATCGCAGCCATTGGAGCAGTGGGAGATGGTTTTTTTGTCGACGGCCAGCTGGTTAGCCAGAACCGCGAAGCGACCCTTGAAGCAGTTCACCAGGGAAAAATTGAGATCAAGAAATACGCAAATGGGGAGAAATACTTTTTGAATAGTTCAAAAGGTCAAATCAATTGTATTGAAGTGGGCGACTATCTTGATCTATTGGGTGGAGTAGGATACTACCAAAATGGACCGGATATGGGGGTTAAAGTATGCCTGGATGGGTTTTCATATGAAGCGGATCGGATGGTCGAAGAATTGAAGGTAACCAGGGACAAGTTATTCACCGATCAGATCACCAGGCTTCGATCAGGTGAATTAAAACAAGCACCACATATCCAGTGGTTTCATGTCGAAAAGCGCTTTTTCCCTATGGGGGTAAAAATGATCGGAGGATTCTGTGATGCCATCAAGGACAAGGACCTCATTGATTCCAGGAAATATCTCGCCGGATTTCAGATCATCCCCGATGAGATCCCGGGGTTTGGATCGATAAAGTTCAATGAAGTTAAAGTATCGATGAGGGTTTCTCCATATATGGAGGGTGAAATCAGGGCGGCAAGAGCATTGGGGTTAAATATAATGCTTCCCGAAGCGACGAATAAACTGGGTGGATTTTCCGATGCGTGTCACAGCCTGACAGCTGCCACCACAGTGGCTATAGGCAAAGAAGAAAAACTGATAGATGAAATGGAACGAATTATCGAAAGGGAATCAAATGGCTAAAGGAACAGGTTTTGGAAAAACGATCTTGATCGGTGATCAATTTGTCCTGGAAGAAGTACCGGCAATTGTCTCAGCAATTTCCTTTGAAACAGAAGCAACGGTGGAAAGGATCTCTGGCGATGGGTGGATCCTTGAGGACAACCGGAACGAAGTACCAGGTTATAAGGAAAAGAAAAAGGAACAACAACGGCGGTCAATTGACAGAATTCTCGAAGTCATGAGCATTGACGTTAAAAAATATCCCATAAAGATCACCTATGGAGGATCATTATTGGCTGGAAGTGGGGTTGGTGCCAGCGCTGCCAGTTGTGTATCCCTTGCACGGGCATTAAACGCAGAATTCAATCTAGGCTATTCGATTGAAGAGATAAACCGGGTCGCCTGGCAGGGTGAGTTTCCTTATCATGGGGTTGCAAGCGGAGTTGATAATACCGCCTCGACTTATGGTGGGCTACTCCTCTTCCAACTAATAAACGGTCAGCAACATTTCGAAAAGATTAAAACTCCGCAGTCATTTGAGATCGTATTAGCCAACAGTGGTATTACAGCGAACACCGCATTATTGGATGAGGTCACCGAGAAGCAAAAGAAAGATGATCTAGCACTATTTTCATCCCGTATGGGGGCAATTACAACCCAGGCATATGAAATGAAACAAGCGCTTGAAGCTGGTGATTTGGAAACCGTGGGTAAGATCATGGTAATGAACCACAAAATCCTGGTCGATATGCAATTTTCCCACGAGATCTTGGACTATTTGTGCAAGATTGCTCTCGAAAAAGGGGCTTGGGGAGCGAAAGTCACCGGTGGGGGCAGGGGAGGCTATATGGTGGCCTTAACTCCAGGGAAAAAACTCCAGGATACGGTTGCATCCGCGTTCGATAAGGAAGGCTATAAACTTATTCGAGCAGTGATTGGAGGAGGTTGAGATCATAAGATTCCATGCTGATGATGAGTGAATAAAAGGCAACTATATGATCCCATACGAATGGCTTGACCAGGCTCGTGATCGCATAGCTCCGTTTATCCAGAGAACCCCACTCACATATGACCCTCAAAACGACCTGTACCTGAAATGGGAAAATCATCAGATCACAGGTTCATTCAAAGCTCGGGGGGCCATCAACAAAATACTTTCCTTACAAGAATGGGAGCTTGATAAAGGCTTAGTAACTGCATCTGCTGGAAATCATGGACAGGGAGTAGCCTTGGCTGGACGGATCAAGCAAACCTCTGTCAAAGTTTACGTTTCTGAACACGCGCAACCCAATAAAATTCAATCTATGCGCGACCTGGGTGCAGAAATAATTTTCGTCCCGGGGGGTTATGCAGAAGCAGAATCCGCTGGAATTAGCTACGCCAAGTCATCTGGTGCCACCTGGATCTCACCGTATAACGATGGATTGGTAATCGCTGGACAGGGTACCATCGGGGTAGAGCTACTAACCGATCTACCAGATCCATCATCCACCACGTGGCTTATTCCAGCTGGAGGTGGAGGCCTGGTAGCTGGAATTGGAAGTGCATTATCGGCGCTTAATCCTCGCCCAAAATTGGTGGCTGTCCAATCGGAGGCATCATCCTTTCTTCACTCGATTTATCATCATGCCACCCAGGAAGGCGTAGTCGAGCGTCCCAGCCTTGCTGATGGTTTAGCGGGTCCGGTTGAATCTGGCTCGGTGACCATCCCGATGATGATGAGCTACGTTGATGACTTTATCCTGGTCTCTGAAAATGATATTCGAAAGGCAATAAAATATGCCTGGATTAAGTATCACGAGTGTATTGAAGGTTCAGCTGCAGTCTCCTTGGCGGCTGTTTTGTCTGGCAGTGTTACTGCAAGACCAATAATAGTTGTCCTGACCGGTGGTAACATCGATCCAATCGACCACGAGCAAATTGTGAAGGATAATAGTCTAGAATCCTTCTAGGAATGATGAGGCAATGGATTTTACCTCTGATGAAATCATGGTAGTTTGTATTGCGCACCAGATTCACAACGGAGTGATGGTTGCCCAGGGTATTGCCACTCCGTTGGTTGCTGCTGGCTATCTCCTTGCTCGTCACACCCATGCACCAAATATATATTTTTCGTCGGCGATCGGTCAGGGAATTTGCCGGTATCCTGCTCCATTAAGCCTCAGCCAGATCGAACGTTTGTGGCTAGATCGTTCCTTGGTAAATATAGGATTTGTCCGGGCAGTTTGTGACGTCTTACCATCCTTGCGCCCGATGGAATTTTTTCGCCCGGCTCAAATTGATCCCCATGGAAATATTAACAATATCGCTTTCGGAAAAGATTACCGTCACCCAAGGTTAAGATTACCAGGAACAGGCGGCATTCCCGATGTAACCACTTACCTGGATGATGTGATGTTTTATGTCCCCAGGCACTCGAGGGCTACATTTGTTCCCCGGCTTGACTTTTGTGCTGGACTCGGGCATAATTCCGCGCGCAAGCATGGAAATGGGCCGCGTTATCTGATCACTGACCTGGGTCAATTCGATTTTTTCTCTGGCCAGATGAGACTAACCTCCTATCATCCTGGTGTAGCCATTGAACAAATCCAGGCTCATACGGGTTTCCCGTTCGATATATCACCTACGGTCATGGAGACAGTACTACCAACACAAACTGAAATCAATCTTCTTCGGACCAAGATTGACCCAATGAACATACGCCGCCTTGAGATGCTTGGCGGCTCAGCTCGGCGAGAATTGTTACACAAGATCATTGAAGCAGAAAAGTGCAATGCATCGGTGGACGAATGAGTTTCTTTACAGGCAGTAAATGTTAGCAATCATCCGAAAACTCTTTATTTGGTCAGTGATCATTGCCATCCTTTGTCCAATATCCATTGGACGGGCTGCTCCAGCCGCGCAAGAGATATCGACAAGCAATGAAAAAGCTCAAGCCTTATTAGATCAATTGACTCCTGAAGAGAGAGTCGGTCAGCTCTTTTTAGTCACATTCCTCGGACCTGAAGCAGGTGTGGGTTCAGCCACCGGTAAAGAAATTTACAACCTGATTGTCAACTATCATGTCGGTGGTGTAGTTTTGACATCACAAAATGATAACTTTGTCGGTGCTGACCGGACACTTGAGATTGCCCGAAGTCTGACCGATCAGCTTCAACGAGATGAATATCTCGCTTCTCAAACCCAACAGGTCAATCCTGAAATCGAGCGAATCCTATACGCCTGCTTATATTCCATTATTAATTGGAATATCCCAGGAGGGTGATGGATATCCATATGATCAAATCCTGAATGGGATGACACCATTAGCGAGTCAGATGGCTCTTGGAGCTACCTGGAAAACTGAACTAAGCTATCAGTTGGGAGGTGTCCTCGGGTCAGAGCTTTCATTATTAGGATTTAATCTATTACTTGGACCCTCATTGGATGTATTGGAAGTACCAACTTCTGAAACTGGTGGTGATCTAGGAATTAGGACATTTGGAGGTGATCCATTCTGGGTAGGGGCAATGGGACAAGCCTATATATCAGGTGTACACCAGGGAAGTAATGGGAAGATCGTTGTTGCTGCCAAGCACTTTCCTGGATTTGGTGGTTCTGATCGATTGCCTGAAGAAGAAGTTGCAACAGTCCGGTCATCCCTGGAACAGTTGAAACAAATAGACCTGGCACCTTTTTTTGACGTGACTGGTAATTCACCAGATTCATCTTCCACAACCGATGCATTGCTTGTTTCTCATATCCGCTATCAAGGATTTCAAGGCAATATACGTGCGACCACCCGCCCAGTAAGCTTTGATCCACAAGCATTCTCTCAATTGATCTCCCTGCCGGAGTTTGGTACCTGGAGACAAAACGGCGGGGTTATGATAAGCGATAATCTTGGAAGTCGCGCCGTGCGTCGTTTCTATGATCCAAGTGGTCAAACATTTAATGGGCCACTTGTTGCCAGAGATGCTTTTCTGGCTGGGAATGACCTGCTTTATTTGGACAACTTCCTTTCAAGCGGTGATCCTGATATCTACACAAGTTATATCCGAACCTTGGTCTTCTTTGCACAAAAATATCGTGAAGATCCAGCCTTCGCACAACGTGTCGACCAATCAGTATTAAGAGTTTTGAGCCTTAAATACCGGATATACGGGAATACCTTCTCGATCAATACGACATTACCCGCCTCGGATAACTTAAATACTATTGGTCTATCTTCCCGAGTGACGTTTACCATCGCCCAACAAGCAGCCACACTCATAAGTCCTTCACCTGATGAGCTGAATATAGCCATCCCTGCACCACCAGCTAAAGATGACCATATCGTATTTATCACCGATACAAAGGTATTTCAACAATGTAGCACATGCAGACAGCAAACTACTGTTGAAACAGATGCACTCGAAAATTCAGTCATCCGATTATATAGCGGCAGCAACCAGGTAATTCCATCTAACCTGGAGTCATATACCTTTAAAGATTTATCAGATATGCTTAACGCAGGGACCGGCGTTCTACAGATAGAAAATGATTTACGTCAAGCAGATTGGATGGTGTTTGCGATGGATACTGTATCAAGCGCCAATCCAACCTCACAAGCTTTACGTCAATTCCTCGACATGCGTCCAGATCTGATCCAAGGAAAGTATCTAATCGTCTTTGCTATGAGCGAGCCCTATGCGCTGGATGCAACGGATATATCTAAACTATCAGCATATTATGCATTATATAGTCGCTCATCTTCTTTTATAGAGATAGCTGCAAGAATTTTGTTTCATGAAATTCAACCGATCGGCCATCTACCTGTCTCTGTACCAGGGATTGGATATGAAATTCTTGAAGTGACATCACCAGATCCAAATCAAGTGATTCCTATTTACCTGGAAACTACTTCGCAAACTCCAACAGAAACCCCACAAGCGCCTGGACCCACACCAACGGCTGTCACGTACCGCATTGGTGATACATTGTCAATCATCACTGGAATTATTTTTGATCATAATGGAAATCAGGTTCCGGATAGAACCATTGTGCGATTTATGCTTTATCACGACGGAGAGAGTGTCCCAGCTCAAATTGTCGAATCACCGACATCCCAGGGTGTAGCAAAAGGCAGTTTGATGATAGACCAATCCGGTGAAATTAACATCCGTGCTGAAAGCGGTCAAGCGGTGACATCTAACGTGTTATCTTTTGAGATTCCCCCCGAATTAGTCACTACAACCCCACAACCCCCAACTCAAACACCGACACCTTCTCCCACACCTACCTTGACCCCAACCAATACAGCCACAGCTACCCCCGTATCCACACCTACTCCCGAAATTCCATCTGCCCAGGGTAGCATAGATTTTGGAGATTGGTTGGCAGCACTTATTATGACTGGAATCATCAGTGGAGCGAGCTATTGGATTATCAATATAAAACGTGGTTTGCGTTGGGGTGTTAGAGCGGCATTACTTCCATTGATAGGTGGAATGTTCATGTATACATTCCTTGCTATTAGTATGTCTGGAAGTGAAGTCATCTCTCAAAAGCTTGGAACATGGGGAGTATTGTTATTCACTATTTTGGGAGCATTTATTGGGGTGGCTGGTGTGGTTTTCTGGCAGCTTTTGGAATTGAGAAAAGTAAAAACGATTTAGCTCATCTAACCAAGGTAACGATCAGGCTAACAACTAATAGTGCTGCTGCTAGCCAAAATAAGACCTGCTCCTGGGTGGCAGACATGATTTTTCGTAATGACGGGGGATGTGTGTTTCCAACTGGGCGAATAGGTGGGATCCAATTCCCTATCAAAGCCTGGCGGAAAGATTCGATATCCTGGGGGCGTTCGTCGGGGTGTAAATTCATCGCCCATAAAATTGCTTTCTCTGTCCGTACACTGACCTCGGGGTTTATCTGTCGTGGAACAACTAAATTTTCGGGATGTAAGAACCGCTCTCTTGCTTCCAGTGGAGCTTGGTTGGTAAGTAAATGGTACAGGGTGGCCCCAAAAGCATATATATCACTTCTGCGATCAGTGTGACCAGTATCCCCACCGTACTGCTCCAAGGGTGTGTACAGGGCAGTTCCCCGTCCTTGTAGTATGGTAATTGTCATTTCTTCTGATGCAAGGAGCTTGACCAATCCAAAATCCACTAATTTTATCAAGCCGCTGGGAGTGACTTTTAAGTTACTTGGCTTTATATCCCGATGTAGGATTGGGGGTGTTTGGCTGTGTAGGTAGCTCAATGCATCAGCAATTTGACTTGCCCATGAGAGCACTTCAACCTCTGGCAAAAATTGCCCTTTCTGGCGGGCTTCCACCATCAAGGTCCGTAAATCTTTCCCAGGTACATAATCCATTGCCAGGTAATCCCGCGGGCCGATGGTAAAGAAATCAGATACTTTAGGTAGATTGGGATGATCCAGGCGCGCTAAAACAGTCGCTTCGCGGAGGAATTGGTCACGGGCTTGATTTATGACTTCCTGCGGTAATGTGCGGTCATGTTCAACTTCTTTTACCGCACATTGCCGGCCTTCCAGGCGCAGGTCGTCGGCGAGGTATATACTGCCCATGCCCCCGTGGCCGATAATCCGGCGAACTTTATAGCGACTTCTCAGGACTTCTCCAGTCTTTAAGGGCGTCGGCATATTCTTATTGACCGTTGGCGTTACGGTTGAAGTTATTATACCTTTGGTTTAGCAAATGATGTAATTTCTTGCATAATTCGTTGTATTTTTAAACCGGTATAATTGTTGATATGTTCCCATCCCATGAATATCTTGACCAACTTCATATACCCTTTACTACCGCTACATTTGCTCCAACAACACCCAAAGGAGCAGCAAGCGTTGCTCAGGTTTTAGGATTATCTGTACAACGAACTGTCAAAACACTGATTTTTGAAACGGATTCAGGAGAAATAACGCTCATTATGGTCGGTGGAGATGTGAATGTAATCTCTGGGCATCTAAAGAAAGTTCGTTGGCTCAAGAAATATTCAGCTTGCCAGTCCCGAGACAGTGAAAGAAACTACAGGTTATCAGATCGGCTCCATCCCTCCATTTTCCTGGCAACCCCAGGGATTTCGAACTTTTCTGGATCTTGAACTGACCCATCAATCCATCCTTGCTGTGGGGGCAGGGGTTTGGGGTGATGAGATATTGATTACACCTGACAATTTAATAAAAGCAAGCAAGGCTAAAGTGGTAAACTTAACCAATCGTGATCAGCCGATTTTTCAATCTCAATAAAGCTGTGGTATATTTATTAAGTAAAACCTCACTCGTTGAATCCTACAATATGAATTGAGGATAATGGTCATGGTTCTTGAAGGTGAAGAATATCCTTCATTGATTGCACAGGTGGGACCACTAAATGGTCAGCGCTGGATTTTAACTGGCGAAATATTAGTTGGAAGAGATGACTTCATGCCAGGTCATTATCCAAAATCGCCAGGTTTCACGCTATCATGCAAGGTTGGTTAGTCTGCCACAAGGGGTTCAGTTAGAGGACCTGGGGAGTAAGAACGGCACTCATATCAATGGTCAAGATGTTCTTGAGCCAGTAATACTTCAGGATGGAGATGTAATTCAGATTGCGTTAGCCCAGCAATTTATTTATTTGAGTTCCGATTCCACTCTTCCGTTGGAGTTGCCTCCAGCAGAACCTGGTGATAATCTTTCCGTCCCCAGGTTACTTCGTTTGGATAAACGCTCACGGCGGGTGTGGATTGGAAATGATGAGCTACTTCCACCTTTGTCTGTTTCCCAATATCAATTATTGGAAATCTTATATGACAATACAGGGCGTGTGGTTTCCCGCGCCGAATTAGTTCAAGCAGTATGGGGAAAAGAAGATGTAATTGGCATTTCTGAGCAAGCCTTGGATGCTCTGGTGCGTAGGTTGCGCGATCGACTGGCAGCGATTAATAAAACACATCAATTCCTGATCACTGTACGTGGTCATGGATTGAGATTAGATAATCCAATTTACAAATAATCAATTAACCTGTGGGGCCGGAAAACAACCCCGAATTAGCTTTTACTACAAGTTTGCCGACATTGTGATGCGCAATGCTGCGCTAAATACCTTATTTAACCTTTCTTTCAGCTCAGCATCTTCACCTGTTTCTGTTCTGGCCAATAGGTTGGATAGGATATCCATAAACTCCGGTGTAATCTCTGCTCTATGCTGTTCCAGTTTTGTAAAAAGTTCTTGTTCTGTTCCTGCTGCTTCTAGAAGCTCTTGAATTAACGCAACCTCCGGTGGGGGTGCACTGGCTTTATCAACCACTTCTTCAACTTGCTTTAATTTGCTTATTTTTTCAAGATCACCTGCCTTACGCGCTTGTTCCATCTCCTCATTGAAAGCCTGTACAAAGAATTCATCAACCACAGCCAAATTCTGAACCGTTGCTTCTTTAATATCTTTAGCTCGCATAATTGAAGTTAAATTCTGCTTTGCCTGAATCAACCTCTCTTCCATTTGCTTATCGATTGCGCGCGTCATTTCAAGCAATGTCTCGCGAAGTTTGATGAGGTGTTCCTTTTCATCTGGGCGACTCCGCTCAATCCTCTCACTTAATAGCCTGAAAAATTCATAGTCCATCCCAGGTCTGCCCAGACTTGCCAAAACGCTTAATTGGGTTTCATTGGGAGCATTAATGACAAGTTCTAAAAGTTTTTCGCGGGTAAGAGATTTACCTGCAGATTGAAGTGCTTGGATTGCTGTTTCAACGTCTTTGGATTGTTCCTGAATTTGGTGACCAAAAGTTGTTTGTGTTAGTAGCTTTTTCTGCAAATCGCTTAGTCGTTTGGCTGCTTCCTGGTCACCATTTACTGATGCTGCTTCAATCAACCGGTTGAGTAGATTAAAGAAATCATTATCAATTAATGCATCATTCTCCTTGGAGATTTGATCAATACTCTCATCAGATGCAGTTAGAAGCCTTTGTAACAAATTCATTCTTTCCTGCTGCGCCTGGATCATCTCCTTTGTAATGCCATCAGCCGCAAGGATGCGTTCCAGCATGGTTTGCATAGTTAACATGGCTTGTGGCTGAAGAAGATAAGCTTTTCTTTTTTCCTGGGGCAGGCTGTTCGTCACTCGGGTAATCAATGGACCGATGATTCTTTCTTGTTCATTGATCGGCAATCCAAGCTCAGGTGGAAAATAGGTCAACAATAATTCTTTGCTCGGATCATGGTAAACCAAAGGCGTGGCAATCATGCCTTGGTATCCACAATTTGGGCAAGCAGCAAGATTGAATGAACCTGATAATATTTTTTGCTTAACTGTCGGATCTTGCCCAGCATCAAATAACTGGTCAATATCTGCCATTATTGGCTGTCGGCAATTTGGGCAATTGATGTGCGTTTTTGGCATTACAAACTCCTAGTCGTTTAGCCCTACTAAATCTGGTTGGGGCAGAGGATCAATATCATGAGTAGTAAATATCAGGCGTTCAGTTTCTTGGAATTGAAAAACAAATCCGAGCGCCATTTCCAGGTCGCGGGTCAACCCATATTCGGCCACCGTGAGCTTCAATAACAGCACGTGCCAAGTATAAACCCAATCCCGCCCCTTTCGTTGTTCGTTTGGCAATTGATGAGCGGTAGAAACGGTCAAATATATGCGGAATGTCTTCCGGCGCTACTCCGGGTCCCTGATCACTGACACATAGGATCACCTGTGCAGGACGGACCTGGCCTGTAATTTGGATCTCTCCTCCCTGGGGAGAGTATTTTATCGCATTGGATACCAGGTTAGAGAGAACCTGTTCCAGGCGCATCTCATCCCCGGTCACCACGGGAAAATTTTCCGGAAAATCTACATTGATCTTATGGATCGATGATTGTGTTTGGAACCGCGTTGCTACCCTCTCTGTAAGCAGGTTCAAAGCCACGTCAGATGGGCTGATGGATAATCCGCCTGCTTGTAATCGGGATGCATCCAGCAGGTTCTCGATCAATCCTGTCAGGCGATCTGCCTCCTCCTCAATGACTTCAAGGCTATCTTTCACGATTTCCCGATCCCAATTTGCGTCCTCACGCCTCAACGTACCAACGTAGCCTTTGATCAGGGCAACAGGCGTCTTTAGCTCATGACTGATTACAGAGATAAAAGTACTTTTAAGCTCTTCTGCTTCACGAAATCTTGTAATATCCCTTACAGTGGCAATGATACTTAACAGGTTCCCTTCGGGGGAGATAAGTGGTGCATAAGTAATTCCAACCGGAAGAGGCACTCCAGACACTCTCCGTAAATCACCTTCCACATAAAGAGTGGCATTCGGAGTAAGAGGCCAACCACCAGCTTCTGCCTGTTCAAGGGTGGGCATATCCTCCTTGCAGGAAAGCATGATGATATCTTCGTGCAACTTTCCAGTGATATTTGCAATGGGTTCTTCAAGCATTCGTCCAAATGCCGGGTTCGACCTGGTGATGATATGCCCAGGAGATATGATCAATATTCCATCTGCCGCTGAGTCCAACAGCGCATCCATGCGCTGCTTTTCCTGGCTAACCTGCTGGTAAAGCTGGGCATTATCAACCGCAATTGCCGCCTGGTTTGCAAAGCTTTGCAAAAGTGCCCTGTCATTTGATGAAAATCTTCCTGCATAATTTCGAAATACATAGATCACCCCAATCACTCTCTCACGTGTGATCAAGGGCAGACCTACCCCAGTGAATAATCCCAGGCCAGCCGTCCTGGCTAAATTCTGCAGCAAGCGATTTACCTCAGGTAACTCGAATCGGGCAGGATCTTCGTTATCAGGAATTTCAGCCAGTAATAGCTCCAGGTAACGGGCCAGGCTGGCTGGTATTCCAAGGCTGGTTGCCACTTTCCAGCCCCCTTTTTCAGCTCGTAAAGCAATCAAACCCGCTTGCCCTGCCAACATTTCAGCTGAGATATAGAGAATACGCCCCAGGAGCTTATCTAAATCAAGCTCCTGGGTCAAGGCACGGCTGATTTCTAATAAATAATCGCGTTGGCGAACGCGAAAATCAGGCAACATGAGTGATTTGGAATTCCTTCTCTGCTAAATTGATCGATTCCTCAAAGATTTCCAGGCCGGCATCCATCTCACTCTTGGTGATACTGAGCGGTGGAGAAATTCTGATCGTGCTTTTTCCACAACCCAAAGTAAGTAACCCGCGCTCAAATGACCGCAAGACGATGCGTTCACTCAGGTCATGCGCAGGTTCCTTGCTTTGTTGGTTTTTGACAAACTCAACCCCAATCATCAAACCGATCCCGCGTACCTGTCCAATGGATGGGTGCCTTGCTGCGATCTCATTCAAGGCGTCCAAAGCATAGTTACCTACATCCTGGGCATTCTGTAAATATTCATCGCGGATCAAGTCCATCGTGGCAATCGCAGCTGCACAGGCAATTGGATTGCCTCCATAGGTATTCCCATGTGATCCCATTGGCCATGTGACAATGCTTTTCCGTGCAATGATTGCCCCGAGTGGGATGCCTGAGGCAACACCCTTCCCAATACAAACAATATCCGGCTCAATTCCAAAGTTTTCAATCGCCCACCATTTGCCGGTCCGTCCCATTCCAGACTGGACTTCATCAACAATGAGCAGAATGTCATGTCGATCACATAAATCCCGTAAGGCAGGATAAAAACCAGGTGTGGGGATGATGTATCCTCCCTCACCTTGAATAGATTCCACTAACAGACCTGCTACATCTTCAGCAGGTAATAATTTTCCTAAAACTTGGTCTTCGATGTATCTCACAACAGTCTCCCCATAATCCTCCCCAGGGCGTTGGGTGAACATCGGTCGATACGGGTCTGGGTAGGGAACGTGGACAACTCCATTCATTAAGGGATAAAAACCTTCATGGTAGACAGGTTTACTGGCAGTGAAGCTCAGCGAGCCCAAGGTTCGGCCATGGAAAGCACCCAGGAAGCCAATAAACTGGCTTGCTCCAGTGTGATAACGCGCAAGTTTGATGGCTGCTTCAACACTTTCGGTGCCTGAATTGGTCATGAAAGAGACCGCATCTTCCTTGAATGGCGCAATTTGATCCAACCGCTCACCCAGGGTCACCCAGGCTTCATGATAAAAATCTGCCGAAATATGTAGGAATTTATCGGATTGATCTTTAATTGCCTGGACAACCGTTGGATGGCTGTGGCCTGTGGCGGTGACCGCAATCCCTGCAGCAAAGTCCAGGAAATGATGCCCATCCACATCCCACACATCTGTCCCCCTGCCATGATCCATTACAAAAGGATAGGCGCGCGGATAAGAAGGTGAAATTACTGCTGAATCACGTTCGATAATAGCTTTTGCCTTCGGACCTGGTAGATCGTAGATTTGCATATATTTTCTCCTTTTTTGTTCCTGTAAACCCCTTAATGAACAAGCAATTATCTTGCCACTGGATAGGCACCAGCGGTTCAATGGTTACAGGTTGGTATGGTGTTCCTGGATTGCCTGATGCCAAAATTATAACACTACCCGTATGGGTTATAATCATGCCTCGTGGTGAGCAATAGCTTTAGTTTTGATATAAAATCACGCGAAGGTCGCGCTCGGGCTGGTATCATTCATACCCCCCATGGTGACCTTCTCACGCCTCTCTTTGCGCCTGTTGGAACACAAGCCACTGTTAAATCGGTTACACCTGCTCAACTGGAAGAGCTTAATGCCAGCCTGGTACTAGCCAATACGTATCACCTCTACTTGAGGCCCGGTGATGAATTGATTGCCCGGTTGGGTGGATTACATGATTTCATGCACTGGGACCACCCGATATTGACTGATTCTGGCGGTTTTCAAGTGTTTTCATTGGCTGATAATCGCAAAATTGATGCAGACGGAGTGACCTTTAAGAGCCATATTGACGGCTCCACACACCGCATCACACCTGAAAAATCCATTTCCATCCAGGAGAACCTGGGTGCTGACATCATCATGGCTTTTGATGAATGCACCTCTCCCTATGACCTTGACAATAATGAGGTTGCTCTCCAACGCACGCATGCCTGGGCAGAACGTTGTTTACAGGCAAAAACTCGCTCAGACCAGGCATTATTTGGTATTGTACAGGGAGGGATTTTTCCAGAGCTGCGCAAGCAGTCTGCTATGTATCTAACATCTTTGGATTTCCCTGGCTATGCCATCGGTGGGTTATCGGTTGGTGAAACAAAAGCTGAGACTCATTCCATCCTTGAGCTGGTGGATGCGTATCTCCCGGAAAACAAGCCACGCTATTTAATGGGCGTTGGCTCCCCTGAAGATTTAGTCAATGGCGTGTTGCGTGGCGTCGATCTATTTGACTGCGTGTTACCAACCCGCCTCGCCAGGCATCATGTCGCCATCACTCATACCACCCGATTGAATATCGCCAACGCTAAATATATCTCAGATGAGCTCCCAATCGATGAAAATTGTTCCTGTTATGCTTGCCGAAATTTTTCCCGAGCCTATCTTCGTCATTTAGTGTTATCCAAGGAAATACTAGGAGCGACATTGCTGACAATTCATAATCTATACACGTTAGTATCAATAATGGCTGATATTCGCCTGGCGATCATTGAAAACCGATTTAGACAGTTTGCTACTGATTTCTTGGAGCACTGGGAAAGAACTGTATGACCATCCTGCAATCCATCATACTAGGTGTCATTCAAGGCCTGACAGAATTTCTACCTATTTCAAGCTCAGCTCATCTGGTGATCGTGCCGTATTTATTGGGCTGGGAGATCCCTGCCCAGGAAGCCTTTATATTCGACGTTTTAGTCCAACTTGGAACGCTATTGGCAGTGATCGTATACTTCAGGAAGGATCTATATAAGATCATTCTCGGAGTAATAGATGGACTGATTCACAAGCATCCATTTTCGGAGCCTGCCGCCCGAATGGGATGGCTATTGGTGCTGGCAACCATCCCCGCAATAGTTGCTGGAGTCCTTTTCAAAGATCCGGTTGAACGTGCATTTGGCAGCCCATTGGTAACGGGATTATTATTATTTGGTACTGCTGCCTTGTTGGTGATTGCAGAATTGGTCGGGAAAAAAAATCGACAGATCGAGAACACTTCCTGGATGGATGCGCTCATCATCGGACTATTCCAGGTAATATCCCTGCTACCAGGAATTTCTCGTTCAGGATCGACGATTACTGGAGGAATGATTCGGAACCTGGAACGACCATCTGCAGCACGGTTTTCTTTTTTAATGTCGGTCCCTGTGATGATTGGTGCTGGTACCCTGGCTGTTATCGACCTGATCAGGTTACCCAATTTTTCAAATCAATTACCCACCCTGATAATTGGCTTCATAACCGCTGCCGTTGTTGGATATCTTTCAATTCGTTGGTTATTGGCCTACCTGGTTAATCGAAAGCTGTATCCATTTGCCATATATTGTGCTGTAGTTTCTTTAATAATAGTTATTGTATGGCTCATAAGATCCTGAATATCAAGCATTTTTTATTGTTTTCGTTGATGCTCCAGCTTGTCGCCTGTGGAGAGCCTGAGGTGCGTACCCCCGCCCCAACACCTCAAGCGATTCACTTAATTTACCCTCCCTCCCTCACCCGCTGGACGGATAAGTTCACAGCTTGTGCAACCAAGGAACCCCTGGTCGGTGTATATTTTATTAAATCAACAATTCCATCTACTCAGATAACCAGTGATGAAATTTTGTTGGAATTAGGGAAACCACCTGAATTTGACCAATCTCCATTTGTTTCACAAATCGGATTGGAGCAAATTGCTGTTGTTGTTAACCAGGAAAACAATTTATCACAATTATCGATCAATATGCTCCAATCTATATATTCCGGTCAATTATCTTTTTGGGAAAACGGTTCAGGGCAGCCAATTGTGGTTTGGGTGCTCCCGGATGGTGATCCAGTTCGTGCAGTCATTGACCTTGCAGCCTTGCAATCTAATCCATTAACAACGGATGCAATGCTTGCAACTGACTCTGTAGCCATGTTGGAGGCAGTTGCTGGAGATCCAAATGCAATTGGTTATCTGCCAGTTTCGGTCTTGTCATCGGGTGACCCAGAGCTGGTCAGTAAAATAAAAACGATCCAGTTGGACCAGACACTTGAAGAGGATTTACTTCAGCCAGTCATTGCCCTTACCCAGAACGAGCCAGAGGGCTTGATGCGTGAGCTTTTGGTTTGTGTACAGAATCTCACCCCATAATGGGTTTTATTTGTTAAACTATTTCCCAATAAGACGTCTTCATCCATCCTGATTATTTTACTACCTACACGTTGACTATGCGCAGTGTTTGCAGGGCGAAATGATCAGATTGCCTTATTGGGTGGCAGGATTACGAATCCCATTCACGGGTAATTTGCCATATAGATACCAATACCTCTCAGGTGGAAAACCTGCTTGAATTGCTCCCTCCCAGATAAATTCTTCAGGAACGATCACGGATTTTAGATATTCGTCTAAGCTGGCTAATATTACCTCCTCAGCCGTATTTTGTTGTCTTAGGTCGCCTTGAATTAAATCCAGCATCACCCGATAACCTACCGCATAACTATACCGGTTGGTATTATCGACCGGGTTATCTTGATATTCTTCAAGAAAATCCTGCCACAAACGCAACCGAACCCGATAACACTCCGCCGCTTTCTTTTGCCATGCTGATCTCCACTTCGATCGGACAAGCTCCAGTTCCTGATTGATCCTCTCCACTCGTTCCTGCTGCTGAGAAGTCACCTGGTAAGCGAATAACCTTGCCCGCGCCAACAGCAAACCATCCAGGGTCAATCGTGGATATTCGGCTTTACCTTCAGGTGGGTTTGCAGCCAGTGGCCAAAACACCTCATCTGAGAGCAAATACTTCTCCAGGACTTCTAATCCTGCTTGAATATAGCCCAGGTCATACTCATAAGAATTCATATTTGATGATTTATCCGCCTGACTCGAAGTTATTTAGGCAGGTATTTTCGAGCCACAATAATATTTGCTAAGTAGAGGAAAAATATACCTTTATCTCCTGGAAATATCTGCGTATGGGTTAGAACAATAAACGCAAGGGTTCTTCGATATATTTAACCATTGCTTGCAGGAACCTGGCACCTTCAGCTCCGTCGCTGATGCGATGATCAACAGAAAGCGTTGCTTTCATCCGGGTACCGATCTTGATCTCCCCGTTTACGACGACCGGCACTTGCTTTGCAGAACCAACTGCCAGTATGGCTGCTTCCGGGGGATTAATGATGGCAGTAAACTGATCTACATCATACATGCCCAAATTACTGACCGTAAATGTTGAACCTTCAATATCATCCGGTCGCACTTTCCCATCTCGTGCCCTTTTAACAATGGCCTTTAGCTCCGATGAAATTTGGTGCACAGTTTTCTGATCAGTATTCCGGCTCACCACGGTGAGTAAACCGTTTTCCACTGCCACAGCCACCCCAACATTGATATCTCCATGGTAGATCACCACGGAGTTTTTAAGGTCAATCGAGGCATTCAAGTTGGGGAATTCCAATAAAGTGAAAGCCACGGCTTTGACGATAAAATCGTTCACCGAGAGTTTGTCATCCTCCGCCAGCAGGGCGTTGATCTCCCTGCGCCGGTCAAGTAATGCACCGACATCGTATTCATGCGTTACATAAAAGTGAGGCACCTGTTGGATGGATTCTGTCATTCGCCGCCCAATGGCAGCTCTCAACCTCGGAATCGGTACGCTGCGTGTTTCACGAACAAAGCCCACTGGTGCTGCTGCAGCTGAGAGTGATGGCAAGCTTATTTTTTTATCGATCATAATTTCGGGTGCCTTTACCCTGTAGGCTTCAATATCCTTCTTGGTGATGCGTCCACCTGGACCTGTCCCATTCACCAGGCGCAAGTCGATACCCATCTCATTGGCTATCGTACGCGCCAGTGGAGATGCATGTATAGACCGTTCTGCAACAGGAATCTCCTGGATTTGAGCAATCTCTTCCGGTTGTACTTTAGAGGTTTGAGAGGGTTTCTCATCCACAGCTCCAGCCTCAATAACCTTTTCAGACTGCGCTGGTTTTCCGGCAAGAGCATCCAGGTTCACTTCCTCACCAGTCTCACCAATCACGGCAATTGGGTCATTGATCGGAACAACGGTTCCCTGCGGAACCAACTGTCGAAGCAAAACACCGCTATAGGCAGATTCCACCTCGACGGTAGCTTTATCTGTTTCGATCTCCGCAAGTACCGACCCTTTGGTGACACCCTCACCTTCAGCAACCACCCAACGGACCAGGGTACCTTCTGCCATGTCGAAACCAAGTTTTGGCATGTTGACAATTTGGGCCATTAGAGCACCTCCCTGACTGCCTTTACCACATCTTCCACCTGTGGAAGAGCCAGCTGTTCCAATGTCCGGTTATAGGGCAATGGCACTTCTTTCTGAGCAACACGTTGGATGGGTGCATCTACATAATCAAAGGCTTCTTCGTAGATCCTGGCTGCAACTTCAGCTCCAACACCAAAAGACTTCCAACCTTCCTCGACAATAACTGCCCGGTTTGTCTTTTTGAATGATTCAAGAACAGGGTCCATATCCAGTGGGCGTAACGTGCGTAGATCGATAATTTCTGCTTCGATTCCATCCTTCGAAAGGAAGTCTGCAGCTTTCATGGAAGCTTCCAACATTTTACTATAAGTGACAATGGTGACATCCTTACCCGGGCGTTGAACCTTGGATTTTCCGATGGGTATCAGGTTATCACCCTCCGAGACTTCTCCTCGTAATTGGTAAAGTGTGGCTGATTCGATGAATAGGACCGGATCATCCACGCGAATCGCCGACTTGAGTAAACCTTTGGCATCTTCCGGAGTACCAGGGGCAACCACTTTTAATCCCGGAAAATGTGCAAATATGGCATCGGGTGTCTGAGAGTGAGTGGCAGCTAGCTGTCGACCTCCTCCACTTACGGTACGGATCACCATTGGCACCTTCATCTGCCCATCGAACATATGATGAATTTTGGCAGCCTGGTTAACAATATGGTCAAATGCTGAGAACGCAAAGTTGATTGTCATGATCTCTGCCACAGGCCGAAGACCGGTAAGGGCTGCCCCGATTGCAGCACCGATTATTGCCGATTCAGCAATAGGAGTGTCCCTGACACGCTCAGGACCAAAATGGTCGTAAAATCCTTTGGTGACAGCATAGCTTCCTCCCCACACTCCAACTTCTTCTCCCAGGATAAAAACACTCTGGTCGCGTTCCATCTCTTCCCAAAGAGCCTGTGATATTGCTTCGCGTATCGTGATTCTTGCCATATGTTCCTCAATATCCTAAGATTCTACATAAATATGCTCAAAGAGATTCTCAGCCAATGGTTCAGGGCTGCTTTCTGCAAATTGCACTGCAATTTGGATTTCTTGTTCAGCTGATTTTCCCATTTCATCCAATTCTTCGGCGCTGGCAATTTTATTCTCCACCAGGTATTTATGGTACAGACCGATGGGATCTTCCTCGTTTTGCCAACACTTTACTTCGTCCGTAGTTCGATATCGTTCTGGATCGCCCATGGAATGCCCACGGAACCGGTACGTCTCGATTTCAAGAAAATAAGGGGTTTTATTCGCTCGCACAGTTTCGATCGCTTTTTGGGCTGCTTCGCGTACTTTCAGCACATCCATTCCATCCACCCGGCTGTTTGGAATCATCATAACCTTCAGCTTTCTGTCGAATTTCAGAGACCGCTGAAGCACGCTCGACCGCTGTACCCATGCCATACAGGTTGTTCTCACACACCCATAGGACTGATAAATTCCATACCTTGGATAAATTTACTGCTTCGTGGAAATATCCAATATTAGTGGCTCCATCACCAAACATGCAAATGGTCACCGCATCATTTCCCTGATATCGATCCCCCAGTGCCAGGCCGGTTGCGATCGGCAAATGTGCTCCCACAATTGCGTGGCCACCCCAGAAGTTCTTTCCAACATCTGCCATATGCATGGAGCCACCTCGACCTCCTGAGCAGCCGGTAGCCTTTCCAAGCAGCTCAGCCAATACAATATTCGGTGGAATACCACAATTTATTGCCACACCATGGTCTCGGTAAGCAGTGATGACACGGTCCTGTACCTTACGGGCTGATATTAGTCCAGTACTGACAGCCTCCTGGCCAATATAAAGGTGAAGAAAACCACCGATTTTACCTTGTTGATATAAAACTGATGCTTGTTCTTCAACCAGCCGGATCAAAACCATTTGGTGAAATATCTCCAGGTATTCATTTTTATCCATGTTTATCATCTCCAGGCTGACTTTTGGACGGAATTGTTATCCAATTCACATGTTGACCAAGTGAAAATTATACCAACATTAGCGGCTATATGCTTGAATATCGAAAACAAGATGTGATACTTTTCATACCTCTATCTGGTTACTTACATAAATACGATGATGTATAATCTTCGTGCATGGATTTTTCCGCTGTCACCCATTTTCTCAATGCAGCTTTAATGATTGCCCTGCCCATCCTTTTGGGTATATACCTGATTTATAAATCACATTTAAGTGGTAAATATTGGGTAATTGGAGCTGCCACCTTTATTATCTCTCAAGTATTCCATATACCGTTCAATAGTTATATATTAAATCCGATATTTGAGCAGATTCAAACAATCCTGCCTGCAGCGAGCAGTACTTTGCTTATTGCGGGTCTGCTTGGCCTGAGCGCGGGTGTATTTGAAGAGTGCGCACGTTACGGAATGTATCGGTGGTGGCTTAAACCTCCGCTCTCCTGGTGGCGAGGTATCCTGACAGGTGCAGGCCATGGAGGTGTTGAATCCATCATTCTGGGTGTCCTTGTATTGCTGGGTTTCTTCAATATGATGGCTTACCGGAATATGGATCTGAGCAGCCTTAATCTTACCCAGGATAAGCTTGATATTGCACGGCAACAGATCCAAATGTATTGGAGCTTGCCTTGGTACGACAGCTTGCTTGGCGCTGTTGAGCGCATTTTTACCATCCCCTTCCATATTGCAGCCTCAATCCTGGTTCTGCAAGTATTTACACGGAAACCCGGTCAACGACAGCTTGGGTGGCTTTTCCTGGCGATCATTTATCATGCCACCATGGATGCATCTGCAGTTATCGCTGTTGGGAAATGGGGTGGTTATGTGGCTGAAGCGATCCTGGGTATCATGGCAATTTTGGATATCATTATTATTTTCGCTTTACGGCAACCTGAACCTGAGCCATTAGAACACGTCACAGACCAGAATATAAACGAACCTCCTGCCTTTACTCCAAACAAATATCGAAGAAACCTCAGATAATCTGGAGAATACACGCTACCAATAGCTATAAAATTAGAATATTTAATGCCACCAACATACCAAAATTACATGACGAAACCACTATGATCAAAACAGAAAACTTAACCAAGAAGTTCAATACAACCCTTGCAGTGGACAATTTGACCATTCAAGTGGACGAAGGAGAAGTCTTTGGCTTTCTCGGTCCAAACGGGGCAGGAAAAACAACCACAGTCCGCATGCTGACCAGCCTTATCGGACCTACCTCAGGCACAGCCATTGTCAGTGGATACCAGATAGGCAAACAAGATACTGATATTCGCCGCACATGTCGGCATCCTCACCGAAGCCCCAGGGATGTATGATAACCTGAGCGCAGAATTCAACCTTGAGATATACGCCAATCTCTACGAAGTCAAAGATCCTAAAGGCCAGGTTGAAAAATACCTGCGTATGCTCGGCTTGTGGGATCGGCGTCAGGACGAGGCAGGGACATTTTCCAAGGGGATGAAGCAGAAACTTGCCATCGCCCGGGCTCTTTTACACGAACCGCGTATTCTATTCCTGGATGAGCCTACCGCAGCGCTTGATCCTGAAGCGTCCAAGCTTGTTCACGATTTCATCACCGATTTACGCAAGGAAGGCCGTACTATTTTTCTGTGCACGCATAATCTTGATGAAGCGGATCGCTTGTGTGACCGAGTTGGTGTATTTAAGACACATCTACTGGTCGTGGATAGCCCAGCCAACTTGCGCTCGCAGTTATTTGGGCGAAAAGTAGTATTCCACCTGGCAAAAAGTGATGAAACGATCGCTGCAACCGTCCAAATCTCTTCCTTATGTACATGAAGCAAAAGTCATTGAGAATAAGCTGGTGGTAAATCTGGATGATCCTGAAACTCACAACCCCGAGATCATCCGGGTTTTAGTCGGTGCAGGTGCAGATATCCAATTTGTTGGAGAGCTGCGCCACTCATTGGAAGATGTCTATCTGCAGCTGGTAAAAGACGCTTGATCCTTCAAAATAACTAACGAGAAAAACTATGATTAAGATAAAAACCATTGTACGAAAAGAATGGGCAGAAGTTTTCAAGAAGCGCATGATACTTTTTACCGTGATCTTCATGCCACTGTTCTTAAGTATCCTACCGCTGATCATTTTATATTCGATGGGTGGAACTTCAGCAAATAGTGCTAACGCGGAACTACCAGCTCAGTTTCAGCAGCTCTGTAAAACGGATATGAACGCAGGTCAATGTATGCAGTACTACATTGTTAGTGAGTTCATGATCATGTTCATGATCATCCCATTGTTCATCCCCGTAAATATCGCTGCTTACTCCATCGTGGGAGAAAAAACAACCCACAGCCTGGAGCCGTTATTGGCAACCCCAATCTCAACTGGTGAGCTCCTGACCGGTAAAAACCTAGCTTCAGTCATACCTGCCATAATCGCCACCTGGGTTGGTTTCGGTATATTTGCGATTGGATCCTTGATCATTACCGGGGGTGGTGCACTGGCAGCTGCTTTGCTGGATCCCATGTGGTTGATCGCTATTTTTCTGGCAGGGCCCCTGATGGCAGTCCTATCGGTAAATTTCAGCATCATGGTCTCTTCCCGTGTCAATGATCCTCGGGTGGCAGAACAGCTTTCAGCGGTAGTCATTCTGCCAGTATTAGCGATATTTTTTGGTCAGATTGCTGGATTATTCATTCTGAATAGCGCACTGATATTAATTCTATGCCTGGTCTTGCTCCTGGTGGATATATTGATGATCTATCTGGCAATTCGTCTCTTCCAGAGAGAAACCATCCTCACTCGGTGGAGATAAAATCATTGAATTTTTTGTGATTCAAAGGATACATACATATGAAAAAGAAAGCATGCAATTCTGCTGATCTTATGTCTGCTAACCCTGACAATGATTGGTTATGCACGGGCTCAATCAACAGAGGAGTTAATCGTTGGGGATGAGCCGCGATTTTGGTTATGCTGGATTTAATAATGACATCCAGGGGACTTTTTTCACTGAAAATTAAGGATCCACCAGCAGACCTGGGTAAGGTGGTATTTTTCATTGATTCAACCTCGATGGGTGAAGACACTGAAGCCCCTTACAATCTTCAATTCAATACCGATTCCTATCCATTAGGATTGCACTCACTGAGTGCTGTTGGGTACACCACAGATGGCAACGAATTGAATTCAAATATTATCCGGGTTGAATTTGTCCCCGCTGGTACAGGTATGGGATCGGTGGTTAAAATAATCGTGCCAATTGTGGTATTCATGGTGATTATGGCATCTGGTGGCAGTCTTCCTGCCTATCATCCTAAGTAAAGGAAAACTCGCATCCACACCACCTGGAACACCGCGGAAATATGGGATTGGGGGTGGTGCTATCTGCCCAAAATGCAACCGACCTTTCCCTCTCCGGTTATGGTGGATCAACCTTGGTGCCGGTAAAATTGACCGTTGCCCGTATTGCGGAAAATGGTCCTACGTCCGCCCCAAGTCCGCATCTGAATTGCGTGCAGCAGAAGTAGCTGAACTTGCTGATGCTCAACAGGAGAATCCCATTGAAGGCGAGACGGAGGCTGATAAACTAAAGAAACAATTGGATGATTCACGCTTCCAGGATACATAAAATCCAAACCTCCCCGGTAATTTTTCCCGGGGAGGTATTATTTTTCGACCGGTCTATTTGGGTCTGTGATCCACTCGCTGTATGAGCCAGCATATAAGTGCGCTTCCCCCAATCCGGCAATGATCATCGCCAGTATGTTATGGGTTGCAGTGACGCCTGACCCACAGTAACAAATGACATTCGTTGTTGGTACTCCATTGATGAGCTCATTATATCTGCTCAACAGGCTGTGGCGGGATCGGAAAGTACCATCCGGATTCAAATTGCCTGCATAAGCCGCGGAGATAGCACCCGGAATATGGCCTGGGATCGGGTCTATGGTCTCATTCTCTCCTCTGAAACGATCGGCTGACCGCGCATCCAAGACCCGGTAATCAGGGTCAAGCCGTTTAGCCTCTACTTCATCCACAGTGGCAACCAGCTCATTTCTGGGATGAGCAATAAACGAGCGCCATGGTCGTGATTCAGAAGCACTTGCAAGCCCACTGCCCAATTTCACCCATTGCTGCCATCCACCATCCAGGACTGCTACTGCCTCATGGCCCAACCAGCGCAACAACCACCATACCCTGCCAGCTGCCAAGGCACCACCCAGGTCATCATACGCCACCACCTGCACATTCGAGTCGATCCCAAGTTTTGAAAAAACTTCGGATATTTTTCCCACCGTTGGTAGTGGATGCCTGCCGGTTACACCTTTTATGACCGGATCCGAAAGATCGTCATCCAGGTGAGCATAGACTGCTCCCGGGATGTGTGCAGTTTCGTAATCTCTTCTTCCTCGATTTGGATCAGCAAGCTTAAAACGGCAGTCTACTATTACCCAATCAGGGTCATTCATATGATTAGTTAGTTCTTTAACAGAGATTATGGTGGTAAATCCCATTCTTTTCCTCTTTTACTGGTTGATTTTCATCGTTTTTTATTTATATCGTATTACAATTAGCTGGTCAATGAATCACACCTGGACAGGTCATTAATTTGCTTTTATCCGGAAAGTCCAAATGATCAACAACCAGAATTCTGTATCGGAAAACATTTAATAAATGTTTCGGACCTCATCAGGATATACCATGATGTCCATGAAACAAGATTAATAAACTTAGTCAGGAGAATCATGTCACCCAATCACACCCCAATATTTGAATTTCATATCTCACGCCAGGCTCGAGATCGCTATAACTTCGACCAGCTGATTTTCGGGTTATCCGGAAATGTAATCTTCGCCAATTTCCATTCTGCGCGTGTCTTTGCTGCCAGGATGAACCAGCAGCGTGATGTGATCAATTTCCCGGAGCGTATGGTGCGGTCTGGGCAAATCAATGCGATGGGTTTGATCGACGAAATCCTGCATATGGTGGTCCAGTTATACCGCCAACAAATCAATCCCTCTGTCATGCAACATGCCCTGGATTGGCTGATGGGTATGCTAAGTAAAGATGAAGTTGATAATGTTCTGCTCCTATTCGTCCAGGAATTTCCTCCTCTGCCTGTATACCAAAGAGCCTTGAGCGCGCAGGAATACCTGGATTCAGATAGTGCCGGTGTTTCCAATCGGCAGATTGCACTTGAAGAATTGCTGATGTTGTGGCTGGCTAATGCAAATCCTGCATTCGCTCCTTACCAGGAATTATTCGATGATAGTCGCTTGCTGAAAGAAACTGCTTATGGAAAATTGATTCCCTTGATGCATGCTTTTTTTGAAACTCAGCCGCCATTTGGGCCGGATAACCAAAATCTGGTGGACATGCTGCGCAGCCCGGCGATCAATGCTCCTCATTCGCTTAATGCTCAACTGGAGTTCATTCGCCAGCGATGGGGAATGCTCTTAGGAAAATATTTATATCGCCTGCTTGGCAGCCTGGATTTGATCAAGGAAGAGGAAAAAGCAGTCTTTTTTGGTCCAGGTCCTGCCCGTGTTTATGATTTCACCGGTATGGAGGTGGAGCCAGAACGCTTCAGCATGGATAAGGACTGGATGCCCAGCTTGGTACTTTTGGCAAAAAATGCCTATGTGTGGATTGATCAATTATCAAAAATATACCAGCGTCCTATCCAACATCTGGACCAAATACCCGATGAAGAGTTGGATAAGATATCCCAGTGGGGATTTACCGGGTTGTGGTTGATCGGCTTGTGGGAACGCAGTACTGCTTCCCAACGAATAAAACAACTACGTGGCAATCCAGATGCGGTGGCTTCTGCTTATTCATTATTTGATTATCAGATCGCTTCAGACCTCGGTGGTGATGAATCATATCAAAATCTTCGTACGCGTGCCTGGCGGAGGGGTATCCGACTGGCATCAGATATGGTTCCCAACCACATGGGTATCGACTCGCGTTGGGTGATTGAACATCCCGATTGGTTCATCTCACAGGAATACAGTCCTTTTCCATCCTACACCTTCAATGGGGTCAACCTTTCCTGGGATGAACGCGTGGGCATCTATGTGGAAGACCATTATTTTAACAACACCGATGCAGCTGTCGTGTTCAAACGCGTCGATTTCTGGTCTGGGCAAGAAAAATATATTTACCATGGGAATGACGGTACTTCGATGCCATGGAATGATACTGCTCAATTAAACTACCTCATGCCGGAGGTCAGGGAGGCAGTGATTCAGACCATCCTGCATGTGGCACGCAAATTTCCAATCATTCGCTTTGATGCAGCCATGACATTGGCAAAGAAGCATTTTCAACGTTTATGGTTCCCTGAACCTGGTACAGGCGGGGCAATCCCTTCCCGGGCGGAACACGCTCTGACCAGGGAGCAGTTTGATGCAGCCATACCTGTAGAGTTCTGGCGAGAAGTTGTTGACCGGGTGGCCCAGGAAGTGCCTGACACCTTATTACTAGCTGAGGCTTTCTGGTTGATGGAAGGATATTTTGTGCGTACCCTCGGTATGCATAGGGTATATAACAGTGCTTTCATGAACATGCTTAGGGACGAGAAAAATGCTGAATATCGTTTGGTAATGAAAAATACATTAGAGTTTGACCCAGAGATCCTTAAACGTTATGTTAATTTCATGAATAATCCTGATGAACGCACTGCAGTCGACCAGTTTGGAAAGGAAGACAAGTATTTTGGTATCTGTACCATGATGGCCACTCTACCGGGGTTGCCCATGTTTGGGCATGGACAGGTCGAAGGACTGACAGAGAAATATGGGATGGAGTATCGGCGCGCATACTGGGATGAAAAACCGGATGAGAATTTAGTTGAGCGCCATAAACGGCAAATCTTTCCCCTGATTAAAAAGCGTTATCTATTTTCGCAGGTTCAGGATTTCCTGTTATATGACTTCTATACACTCGATGGAAATGTCAATGAAGATGTATATGCTTATTCGAATAAATCCGGCAGTGAACGGGGCCTGGTGGTTTACCATAATAAATTTGCCACCGCCAAGGGATGGATCCGCACCTCAGCAGCGTATTCGATAAAAACCGGTAGCGGAGAACATATGCTCATCCAAAAAAGACTGGGTGAAGGTCTCGGTTTAACCGAAGATGAAAACATGTATTGCATTTTCCGTGATCCAATAAATAACCTTGAGTATATCCGCAACAATAAGGAGCTGCATGACAAGGGGTTATATATTGAGCTGGAAGCTTATAAATGCCAGGTGTTCATGTCATTCCACGAAGTCCAGGATAATGAATGGCACCAATATGGCAATCTCTCTGCATATCTGATGGGTCGCGGGGTTCCAAGCATCGATGATGCCATGAAGGAATTATTCCTGCAACCAATCCATCAGGCATACCGGGAGCTGGTTAATCCAGGATACTTCCGCTGGGTAATTACCAATCGGTTAAGTGCTAGATCAACCCTAGATAGTCATTCACAACTTCCCGAAAATATCAATGATGTACTTAGCGAAGTAGAAAATAAATCGATACGGTTATTTAATGAGGTTAAGCATATCATCCAAGGTGAAGGAGATGTCGCCTCATCAGCAGACTTGATTAAACAATGCCTGCATGCCTGCTTATATCTGCCAATCTACCAGGATAAATATCCGCTACCCCACTCCAGGAAGTATCAGCAGGCGATGAAGTATCTGCATGCAGGTAACCCGAAAACATCTCCCTGGATCGGCGGTGATACATACACCTGGAGTGTTGTCCTGGGTTGGATGATGACTTCTCTGCTGGGTATGATGGCTGGAAACCATGAATATGAAGAAACCAGCCGAAGCTGGATTGATGAATGGATGTTGAACAAGATATTAGTTAACACATTCGACAGCCTTGGCCTGGATGAGCGGTCAAACTGGCGGGCAGTCACATTAATCAAGCTTCTCACCTCGCATCATGCCTGGTGGAAGGTATTTGATATCCCAGCGGCGAAACCGAAGGAAAACTTTGAATACAAAATCCTGACCAACCTTCTCTCAGACAGCGATATCCAGCTTTACCTGGGTGTTAACCGTTATCAAGACATTCTGTGGTTCAATAAGGAATCCTTTGAGGACCTTTTGTGGTGGTTATATATCATTGCGGCATTGGAAGTATCTTGCCAATACCAACAGGCAGACCAAACTGAGAACGTCGGCAGGGTACTCCTGCAGTGCTACAATGGGATATCAAATTTAATTTCTAATTCTGAAGCGTCGGGATATAAGTTGGAAAAGCTATTGGATTTAGCGAAATAGATGTACTGGTAAGGTTTTTTCCATCTCTTTCTGGAAGACTTTATCCCCCCGAAGGTTCGTCTCCTGGCTGACTACATAGCGTAAGTCAGCCTTGAGTTGTTGTGATAAATCCACGCCAGTCGCCATATATGTCAGGCGGACAGCCTGTGCAGCATAAGCAATATTATTCCTTGGCTCAATCCGAGAAAAATCATGAAAATACCAGCCGCATGAAGTGAAGATCCGTTGGCGTTCACGCTGGGCTTCAAGCAGAAGATGTACCTGTTCGATTGTTTCCTTCTCCAATTTTCGCCCGCAGCATTGATTCACCAGCTCTGTAACCGTAATTTGACCCAAGATTGCATGGATATATGAATTTCTCAGCTTCCATGGGTCAATTTTATAAATCATTAGCGTATCTGAGTAAACCTTATCGACGTGATATGCCAGCCGATTTAATGCCTGCCTCAGATATCCCTTCCAACGCCCATCACCCGGGGTGCAGTCACAATTGCCTCGCCATCTTTCCACTCCATGAAGACATGACCAGGATGTACCTTCACGAATGCTGGTCCATTTTTGTGCCGGATACTTTTTGAGCCATAATGCTGGATATGTCTTTTCCAGACCAACGCTTGAGCTGGCACCATTTACCAGATGTGCTAAAAATCGGTCTCTGAATTGTTGGTGATGTCCGTATAACTCTCCATCCGAGGCGATCATCAGTAATTGAGGTTCTCCCCGTTGTTCCTTTTCTGATAGGTATGTGGGAACAACCATGTTTTTCACAAATTCATCTGCATTAACAGTTAAATGGGGGTTAAAACTCACTCCAGTGCTCAATCCCTGGTGGTAGAAAAATACTGTGATGTTTTTCCCAGCAGATAGAGCTACGCGGTAAGGTTCTGTCACATCGAGATGTGCGCATTCTGCCTGCCAGGGTGCCAGGATCGTATATTCAATCCCATGTTCAGCAAGCACATTTAATGTTTCCATATCGACCGCAGTCTCAGGAAGCCACATACCCAGTGGTTTATGCCCAAATTGGTATTCAAAATCTGCAATTCCCCATGTTATCTGTGTGACTTTATCTTCTCTCGAGGCGAGCGGCAGGATCGTGTGATGATAAGCCTGCGCCATGGCATTCCCGACCCCATTTTGCTGAATATTAGCTATATCCTGTGCCACGATGAGACGGCTAATTGAAGGATCATAACTTTTCATCCACGAGAATAGTGTCGGTCCGATATTAAAGCTGATCTTCTCAAAATTCCCCAGCTGTGCATTTGGCAGGTAGCACTCCGCATGAATGCGTTCATTCCAATTGCGGTAAGGAGTTGCTCCTTGCTCCCTAGGAATCAGTCCAGAGACAGGATCCTCACGAGGAGGTTGGTAGAAATGACCATGAATTGTTAGTGCATGTAATGACACTATATTTTTAATTCCCCCATGCAGGCAGCGATGACGCATCTATCCATATACCTGATTTGTAATCCAAGTTCGCATTTTTAGCAAGGGAGAATGATCATCATTAATGTTAATGAAATCGATCCCTAGATAAAAATCCTGATCTGTTAAATCGTGTAAAATAATACTAAGTCAGATGACCCTATGTCCATTCCTTCGAAAATGAATGTCCTGTTCATGGCTTCAGAGGCTGATCCACTCATTAAAGTAGGTGGATTAGGCGATGTGGCTGGTTCCCTCCCGCAAGCCTTGAGAAGGATAGCTCCCTTATCGAGCGCTGGATCATCGATGTTGGACATCCGGCTGGTGATCCCCTATCATCCAATGATCAGTCGTACTTTATATCCTGCCAGCCTGCTGGCTGAATATAATATTCCAGGCAAGTATGGACTGATTCCAACAAAGGTTTATGGGATTGAGCTGGATGGTTTACCAGTATATATGATAGATGGACCACCGATAGCGCATGAAAGCGGTGTATATTCCGCAAATTTAGAAACAGATGCCTATAAATATGTCTACTTTTCCATTGCGTCGCTCGAGCTGGCACGGAGATTGGATTGGAAGCTGGATATCCTTCACGCCAATGACTGGCATACCGCTGCCGCAGTTTATTCCCTGGCATTGGATCGCCCGATAGATCCATTTTTTAAATACACGGCTTCCATCTTGACCGTTCATAATCTGCCATACATGGGGGCTATGACTGGTTCAGCACTTGATGCATTTGAGCTAGCTCCTGCTCATAACACGAGCCTTCCTGCCTGGGCAGTAGATATGGCTTTGCCATTAGGCCTGTTGACTGCTGATGCCATTGTCGCTGTATCACCAGGTTATTCCAAGGAAATCCTGACCGAGGAGTTCGGCTCGGGATTGCAAACTTTTCTGAGAACCCAATCCCAAAAAATATCCGGCATTCTGAATGGATTGGATACTGCCAGGTGGGATCCATCAGTTGATCATGATTTACCAGCCAATTTCTCCTCAGATAATATTCAAAATCGTCACATCAACAAGTCTTCCCTTCAAAAAGAGCTTGGATTGGAGATTAATCCGAACCTACCTTTGTTTGCCATGGTGACCCGCATGGATCCCCAAAAAGGTGTGGACCTTGCCATTGATGCAATCAGAATGCTGCTCCAATCAGCTTCTGTGGATATAGTCCCATTTCAGGCAGTTTTCCTGGGCACTGGCAACCCGACTCTTGAACAAGCTGCACACCATCTTGAGGGGGATTACCCCGATTTAATTCGTGCCAAAATTTTGTATTCCGAAAAGTTAAGCCGGCACATTTATGCTGGAGCAGATGGACTGCTAATGCCCTCCCGCTATGAACCCTGTGGCCTTTCTCAAATGATTGCCATGCGTTATGGATGCATTCCCATTGCTCGCTCAACGGGAGGTTTATCCAATACGATTCAGGACACATCTGATACTGATGAAAATACAGGTTTTTTATTTAAGCCCGCCTCACCAGAGGCTTTGGCTGATGCCATCCTCCGCGCCGTAAATCTCTTTACGCGGGATCCAGATCGTTGGCGATCCATGCAAATCCGTGGGATGAAGCAGGATTTTTCCTGGGACCGGTCAGCAATTCAATATTATGAAGAATACAAGCGGCTTCATGAACAAAAGATGGAGCATTAAATATATGTATAATGTCGAAGTTCAAAAGAGGAGGTAGATATGAAAACCCGAGCTGTCATCCTTGCCGGTGGAGAAGGTTCAAGGTTGGGCACCCTGACTGCAAAGCGTACCAAACCAGCAGTGCCTTTTGCGGGAAAATACCGCATCATTGATTTCACTTTATCCAATTGTGTAAATTCAGGTATCTTTGATGTGATGATTATTGCCCAATACAGGCCACATTCGTTAATTGAGCATATTGGTGCCGGTGGTCCTTGGGACCTGAACCGGGATTTTACCGGTGGTGTGCGTATCTACACGCCTTATAAAGCTCGCGGTGCCTCCGACTGGTTCCTGGGAACAGCTGATGCGGTCCAGCAAAATTTCCGTTTTATCAAAAATTCTTCCCCTGCTTATGTGCTTATCTTATCCGGTGACCATATCTATGAGATGAATTATGCTCTTATGATAGATGCACACATCTCCAACCAGGCTGACCTGACACTGGCAACCATCACCGTTCCAATAAATGAGGCTTCACGCTTCGGCATAGTAGGAGTGGCTGCAGATAACCGTGTGACTTCTTTTTTGGAAAAACCTGCCGAACCTCCATCGAACCTTGCGAATATGGGGGTGTATCTCTTTTCCACAGAAAAACTGGACCAATATTTATTGGAAGATCATAACCTGGTTAACTCATCCCATGATTTTGGCAAAGATATTCTTCCAAAGATGGTCACTGACGGAGCAAGGGTTTTTGCGTACCCCTATGATGGATACTGGAAGGATGTGGGTACTGCTTCCTCTTATTGGCAAGCCCATATGGACCAATTGGAAGACAAGCCTCCATTCGATTTAAATGACCGCTCATGGATCATTCATACCCGTACAGAAGAGCGCCCCCCGGTCTGGATCGCTCGTAGTGCCTCGGTTGAGAACAGTATGATCTGTGATGGTTGCGAAATATCATCAAATGCTAAAGTGATTCGCAGTGTGCTATCACCTGGTGTATTGGTCAGGTCTGGAGCAGTGATCAGAGAATCGATCATCCTGACTGATACAACGATCGACTCTGATGCCATTATTGAGCGGGCTATCATCGACAAGAAAGTTCGAATTCGATCAAATGCCAGGATCGGTGGGTTGATTGAAGCGGATGAACCTGTTTTAACCATGATCGGAAAAAACAGCGAAGTACCAAAAGGGTACACGGTTGAGCCTGGCGCAGTTATTGGCACGGATGTCATTGAATCCGATTATTCGGCCAGGATTGTTAGGGGGGATGACTATATTCTTACGAAGAGGTTAGCTCATGAAGTATAAACGTTCATCCGGCATCTTATTACATCCAAGCAGCTTGCCTGGGACATATGGAATTGGTGATATCGGTCCTGGCGCACATCGCTGGATCGATTTCCTTTCAGGTGCAGGCTGTGGCCTTTGGCAGGTCCTGCCCATTGGCCCCACAGGCTATGGAGATTCGCCTTATCAGTGTTTTTCCTCTTTTGCAGGCAATCCATACCTCATCAGTCCGGAAGCCCTCCTGAAGGATGATCTGCTTCACCCGGATGACTTATATGACCGCCCTTCCTTACCTGAAGACCATGTGAACTACGGTGATGTCATACCATGGAAGCTTGGTGTCCTCGATCGTTCGTTCATACGTTATCAACATTCACATATCGCCTGGCTCAAGGACGAGATGGAAGAATTCAGGGCAAGACAATCCTCCTGGTTGGAAGATTTCGCCCTGTTCATGGCGCTCAAGGAGGCACACGGTGGGGCACCTTGGCCTACCTGGGAAAAACCACTTAGAACGAGGGAACCTGGTGCGATCTCTGAGGCACGCAAACAATATGATGTCGCGATCCAACGGCAGATATATCGCCAATTTATTTTCTTCCATCAATGGTTAAAACTGAGAGCTCGTGCACATGAGAATCATATAAAAATTATCGGGGATATACCCATCTTTGTTGCGCATGATAGTGCTGATGTGTGGGCAAATCCACATTTATTCTTCCTGGATGAAACCGGAAAGCCAACCGTAGTTGCTGGTGTTCCACCCGATTATTTCTCCCCCACTGGTCAATTATGGGGCAATCCCCTTTATCGCTGGGATGTCCATGCAAGGGATGGCTATGCTTGGTGGTTGGAGCGAATCAAGGCAACCTTAGAACTGGTGGATATTATTCGTATCGATCATTTTCGTGGATTTGCAGGGTACTGGGAGGTATCTGGAAAGGCAAAAACTGCTGAAGTTGGAAACTGGATTCCTGGTCCTGGGAAGGATTTCTTCCATCACATTCTCCAATCACTGGGTGATTTACCAATTATTGCTGAAGACCTGGGTGTGATCACCCCAGATGTCGTAGAAATGCGCGATGCGTTTGACTTGCCAGGGATGAGGATATTTCAATTCGGTTTTGATAGCACGCCTGAGGATACTTTCCTTCCCCATAATTATGTGGAGAATTGTGTTGTCTATACTGGCACTCATGATAATGATACCGTCCTTGGTTGGTACAATCGCGTTCCCGAGCATGAAAAGTCATTCTATCGCCGGTACATGGGACGGGATGGTAACGATGTAGCCTGGGATATGATCAGGGGAGTGTGGTCATCTGTGGCAGTTTTCGGTCTCGCTCCCCTGCAGGATTTTCTCAATCTAGGCAACGATGCCCGAATGAATTACCCGGGAAATCCCAGTGGCAATTGGACCTGGCGAATGCCAAAAGATGCCCTGACTCAACAGCTTCAGGAGAAAATCAAGGAATTGAATTATTTATACAGCCGCTTGAGTACAGGTCCTAGAAGCAATCATTAGGTCTTTGTTCAATAAATTACACATAACTTGACACAGCAGATATCATCTTCTCCAACCCGGCGTTTACATCCCAATATATGGTTCCTTACCATTGGGTCATTTCTGACAGACATATCGTCGGAGATGCTGACCAATCTAATTCCATTGTTTTTAAACAATGTGCTCGGCGTTCCACCCAGCATCATAGGTCTTATTGATGGGATCGCAGAGGCAACTGCCAGCCTGGTCAAGATATATTCGGGTGTCCTTTCTGACCGGTTGGGCAAACGAAAATTTCTCACGGTTTTAGGTTACGCGATTTCGACCATTTCCAAGCCTTTTTTATATTTTGCCACTACCTGGGAATGGGTGTTGGGTGTTCGCTTTGCAGATCGATTCGGGAAGGGCATCCGCACTGCCCCTCGCGATGCCTTGCTGGCAGATAGTGCCAAATCTGACCAGCGTGGGTTGTCTTTCGGATTGCATCGGGCAGGCGATACTGCAGGTGCATTCATCGGATTGGCTCTGGCGGCAATCATCATCTGGTTAACCCAGGCAGGTGCAGCTGAGCTGGAACAACATACGTTTCAGGTCATCGTCCTGGTCAGCATAATCCCATCGGTACTGGCAGTACTGGTTCTGGCACTGGGAGTAAAAGAGATTGCCGTTGCCAGGAAAGCGGATGCCAAACTTCCCTCGCTTAGCTGGAAAGCATTGGACAAACACTTCCGCACATTTCTTGTCGTAATCGTCATCTTTACACTGGGAAATTCATCCGACTCATTCATAGTTCTGCTTGGTCAAAATCGTGGATTAACAGTCCTGCAGATCATGGGCATGCTAATGACTTTCAATGCAGTCTATGCACTCCTGGCTGGGCCGATGGGTTCCTTATCCGACCGAATAGGCAGGCGTAAGCTGATGCTTGTCGGTTGGATAACCTATGGGTTAGTCTATCTGGGTTTCGCCCTCTCTCATACCGGGGTTCAGGTTTGGGTTTTATACGGCATCTATGGGTTATATTACGCTCTCACTGAGGGCGTGGCAAAAGCCTTTGTGGCAGATATCGTTCCCCAACAGGAACAGCGCGGGACAGCCTATGGATTATTTAATGCAGCTATTGGACTGGCAGCATTACCCGCCTCGCTGATTGCTGGTATCTTGTTCCAGGTGATCGGTCCATCTGCTCCATTTGTGTTTGGCGCTACTTTGGCCTTACTTGCTGGAATTCTCCTGGTCACCTGGGTCAAATGATCCATTAATGCAATTTTGGCAGGGTATAAACCTGCCAAAATTGTTCCGATCTCGTTAAACGAACCCCACCGTGCCGTGTGCTGCAAAGTTCTGAACCTGCCTTCGCAGGTTGGGGTCCTGCCATCCGGATCCGCCTTGGCTCTAGCCTATCGCGTCACCATCATGAGATTGGACCCCCGTAAATCAGTGTTGGCTCAGAACGCAGGAGCAACAACACGTTCACAGTAGGGTAACTATCTTATACCACAAATAAAGTCACATGAGTAGATGATACAAGATTAGAGCAGTTTACAGAAATTATAGGTTTTACGTGCTCATAATTACAGGTTGCTAAGGGTATACCCTTTTAATTGTCCGTGGGAATGGAATGGCTTCACGAATATGCTCAATTCCGCATATCCAGGCTACGGTTCGTTCCACACCCATGCCGAAACCGGAGTGCGGGACGCTGCCATACCTTCTCAATTCAAGATACCACTTGAATGCCTCTTCAGGGAGTTTATGTTGTCTTAGCCGTTCGAGTAACAAATCGTGGTCAGAGATACGCTCACTTCCCCCGATGATCTCACCGTAACCCTCCGGTGCCAGCAGGTCGACACTCTTACATACTTCAGGTCGCCCAGGCCATGGTTCCATATAAAATGCCTTGACCTCGGTTGGATAGCCATAAACGAAGACTGGTTTTTCATACAGGTTGGTCAATACCGTCTCATGGGGTGAGCCAAAATCCATCCCCCAATTGATTGTTAATAACTCCTTCTTCTCTGCATCATCCGTCTCATTCCGTAATTTTTCAATGGTTGTTACAGCATCATCATAGGAGATGCGTGGAAATGGAGGCGTTATTTTTTCAAGCTTTGATCTATCCCTCTTCAAGGATATTAATTCTGGTGTGCACTGTTCGAGCACGCGTTTGACAATATGGGAAACAAATTGCTCTTCAACCTCCATCAGCTGGTCAAGATCGCAGAATGCTAACTCCGGTTCAACCATCCAAAATTCAGTCAAATGTCGACGGGTTTTGGATTTTTCTGCTCTGAAGGTAGGTCCAAAGCAATATACCTTTTTGAATGCAAAAATATCTGCCTCATTATATAGCTGGCCACTCTGCGCCAAATAGGCAACACCTTCATCAAAATAAGGTGTCTCAAATAACGTGGTTGTCCCTTCACAAGCAGCTGGAGTAAGGATGGGTGTATCCATCCCGATAAATCCATTTGTGTCCAACCACTCGCGGATGGCTCGAATCACCGCCGCTCTAACCCTCAGGATTGCCCACTGACTGGGCATCCGCAGCCATAAATGGCGGTTATCCAGGGCAAAATCCACTCCTTGCTCTTTGAGTGCCATAGGATAATTCTCACCAGCTTCCTGAAGGATCTCTACGTTTTTCACACCCAGCTCATATCCACCAGGGATACCCGGGGCGCGCGTATCAGCCCGGACAACACCAGAGATGATCACCGATGATTCCTGCGGCAGGCGCACCAGGCGATCGAATACTTCTGGATCAAGGTCTCCTTTGAAGGCTACGCATTGGACGAATCCATACCCATCTCGAACTAATAAAAAAACCAGCTTGCCTTTATCCGTGCGGTTATAGACCCAGCCTTGCAGAGTGACTTCCTTGCCAACATGATCAGATATCTGATCTGCGCGTATGATAAGTGCCATATTGCTACCTCCTTGCCAAATTAAATATCCAGCTTGATATGCAGCTCTTTGAGCTGCCCGGGTTCTGCTGGTGACGGTGCATCAGCCATTAGATCGCGTGCAGTTTGGCTCTTGGGGAATGCAATGACTTCGCGAATATTTGGCTCATCTGCCAGGATCATGCAAATGCGGTCAATACCTGGGGCAATCCCACCGTGGGGTGGGGTTCCATACTCGAATGCTTCCAGCATGTGTCCAAATCGTTCCTGTGCAATCTCAGGATTTAGGCCGATCAACTTAAATACTTTCTCCTGCAAATTCCGCTGATGTATTCGGATGGATCCCCCGCCGACTTCATAATTGTTCAACACCAGGTCATATTGTTGACCTCGGGCCTTTCCTGGATCAATGTCCAGAAATGGAATGTCCTCCACCACGGGTGAGGTGAACAGATGGTGGCTTGGATCCCAGCGTTTTTCTTCCTCATTCCATACCACAAAGGGAAAATCGATCACCCAGCAAAATGCCAGGATATTTTTATCGACTATCCCCAATCTTTCAGCCAGGAGCACCCTTAACCTTCCCAATACCTCAAATACCACTGTTGGTTTATCAGCAACAAATAAAAGCAGATCACCAGGTTTGGCATCCATGGCATGAAGGACTGATTCCATTATTTCTGGTTTAATGAATTTTGCAAACGATGATCGTTGCTCTCCATTGGCTGTAATTGCAACATACGCTAATCCTTTAGCGCCAATTTTCTTCGCAACTTCTGTCAATTCATCCAGCTGTTTCCTGCTGTAGTCTCCGAGACCCCTCGCATTGATACCGCGTACATGCCCACCTGCTTCCACTGTGCTTTCAAAAACCTGAAAGCCCGATTTGCTGGCAAGTGAGGAAATATCCTGTAATTCCAAGCCAAATCGGATGTCAGGATTATCTTTGCCAAAGCGGTCCATCACCTCGCGATAGGTGAATCTTGGCCAGGGGCTGGCAAAAAGCTGCTTCTCTGGTACCACTTGGGCTACAAGCCTGGTGAACATCTCTTCGACAAGTTGCATTACATCTTCACGTTCGACAAATGACATTTCGAGGTCAAGCTGGGTGAATTCCGGCTGGCGATCTCCGCGTTGGTCTTCATCGCGGAAACAACGGGCGATCTGGAAATAACGTTCCATACCTGCCACCATGAGCAATTGTTTTAATTGCTGGGGCGATTGAGGCAAGGCATAAAATTCGCCCGGATACACACGAGAAGGAACCAGATAGTCGCGGGCTCCTTCCGGCGTGGTCTTGAATAAGATCGGTGTCTCAATTTCAAGGAAACCCTTATCATCGAGGTAATCACGAATGAATTTAACCACCTTGTGTCGTAGGATAAGATTTCCCCGCATCCTCTCCCGGCGTAGATCCAGGTAGCGATAGCGTAATCGGATTTCCTCATTCTCATCTTCTTCTTTACTGATCGTGATGGGGGTTGTCTTTGCCTGGTTAAGAACATTGACCTTTTTGGCTAACACTTCCACTTCACCGGTAGGCATATTTGGATTGGCCAATCCCTCCGGGCGTAATCGCACCATTCCCTCAACCTGGATCACCCATTCCGGGCGGACTTGCTCGAGCGCTTGGTGTATTTCCGGGTAGCTCACTGGGTCAGAAACCACCTGTACCAATCCATACCGGTCTCTCAAGTCGACGAAATTTATTCCACCATGCACCCTCCGGCGATTAACCCAACCTGCCAGGGTAACCTCCATACCTGCATGACTGGCACGAAGCTCACCACACCTGTGTGTTTTATACATTCTATACCTCCTAAACAACCCTCAATCATACCTGCTGACAAAATAAATCGCCCTCTGCGCTTGGCGTCGGGCGATCGGTTTCGAATACATTGCTCAGCTTAGATACAGCCTGAAGCCTCTCGCCAGACGCAAGTTCGGATTAGCATCATTATTGAGCTTGCCGAGTACCCAGGTAATCATATCTACTCATTACCAATAGATTTCGAGCATTATACACGAGAATAGGTTAGCATGGTAGGAAAAGTAGTGTAAAATAACACCCGAAGATTAATATGACGTTAGTGAGGAGTATGTTTATGTTGAGGAAATGGGTTGTAATAGCTGGTGGGTTATTGATCCTGACTCTTCTCCTGGCAGCTTGTGCAGGCCCACAAGGAGAGGTGGGTCCTGTCGGTCCTGCCGGACCCGCTGGTCCAGAAGGTCCAGCCGGACCGGTTGGTGAAGTTGGCCCTGCTGGTGAGCCAGGACCAGCTGGATCTGAATATGTTGGTGACACATTATGCACAGGCTGCCACTATGAACTGGCTCAAACCTATATGAAATCAGGTCATCCATGGAGTCTTTCTTCCCTCGCCGATGGGAAAACTCCAGCTTATCCCTATACTCAAATCTCTACTTTTCCCAATGGGTATTCTCTGAAAGATATTAGCTATATTATTGGTGGATACAATTGGAAGGCGATCTTCATCAATTTGCAGGGATATATCATTACCGGTGCACCGGGCTCCTCTGATGATCCCACATACCTGAACCAATATAACTTCGGCAGCACTTCGCTCGGATTGAGCTCAAGTTGGACTTCTTTCCATTCAGGGGAGGCTGATTTACCTTTTACATGTGGAACATGCCATACCACTGGCTATGACAATGGCGGCAATCAAGACAACCTGCCTGGTTTGGTTGGAACATGGACAGAATCCGGTGTTCGCTGTGAAAGATGTCATGGTCCCGGGAGCCTGCACGCTAATGATCCCAAGGGAGTCCGCATGGTTGTTGAGAATGGTTCTGGATTATGCCGTGAATGCCATGCTTATGTTCCACCAACATCTCTCGAGGTTGACAATGGCTTTATCCAGCATACTGATCAATTTGGAGACTTATCTCAAAGCAAGCACCAAATCCTAGATTGCCTAACCTGTCATGATCCGCATTCAGGGGTTGTGCAATTACGACAAGAAGGTCAACAAACGACCCGCCTGGTATGTCAGGACTGCCACTTTAAAGAGGCTCAGTATCAGAATAATCCCAGCCATGTCAGCCGTAACGTGGCTTGTATTGAATGTCATATGCCTCGCCTGATCCAGGTTGGATCTGCGAATCCCCAAAGTTACACTGGAGATATGCGCACCCATGTCGTAGCCATTGATCCACGTGCAATGAACCAGTTCAATGAGGATGGTAGCCTGGCGACCGGTCAGATCAGCCTTGATTATGCTTGCCGTCGCTGTCATGGATCCACTAAGACAGATACGGAACTACTGACAGGAGCCAGTGGGTATCACGATATTCCTGCTCCTCAACAAGTGCCATAAAAGCATATCGTCATAACCTCGATATACTCAAAAAATTGCGGATAGAATACCCGCAATTTTTTTATTTTGTGCCTCCAGCCACAATTACATTTGACAAGCATTAAAAATGACATTCTTAACTACAAATTTCACTAGTTTCATTTATGATGATAATAGGGTAAAATAGCCAAATTCTCATCTGATATTAATAGGGTAAATAACCTATATGGAGAAGCGTGAAATGAAAATTACAAAGGCGATCAGGAAACACCGTGGCTTGGTAGTATTTGGTTTAGTCTTTAGCATCTGTTCGCTGGTCGGATTATCATTGGCAGTCACCCAACCAGCAACAGCAGTATCAGCAGCGCCTTCTTTTCAGGTCCAAGGTTATGCTGGCTCCGAATCCTGCGCTCAATGTCATGAAAATATTCATACTGAATGGCAATCTACACGCCATGCACAGGCGTTTTCTGCTCCAATATTCCAACGCGATTGGACGGAAACTGGTAGTCAGGTTACTTGTCTGGAATGTCACACCACAGGTTACGAGACTGAAACTGGAAATTACGCCGAGGAGGGTGTGACCTGCGAAGCCTGCCACGGACCTTTCCAGCCTAATCACCCTGAAGCCCCTATGCCCATCACACCCAATGCTGATTTGTGTGGCAGTTGTCATAAAACGACCACTGACGAATGGCGTGCTTCAACTCATGGACAAGAAGGCATTCAATGTCAGTCCTGCCATAACCCCCACACTCAGACTCCTATGGCTAATTCGGTAACTGAATTGTGCGTCACGTGCCACCAAGAACGCGGTGGATCATTCACCCACAGCACACACGCAAACGCAGGCCTGGAGTGTAGCAATTGCCACATGTATACCAGTCCACGCACAAATGACCCAATTATGGGCCTGGTTCCGACGGGTCACACTTTTGCCGTTGGATCTGATGCCTGTATCGCATGTCACCAGGATACTGTTCATACACGGGATGAGATCGTTAAATTGACCGGTGAAGTAGCTGCGCTTGAATCTGTTGATTCTGTCACCCTTGAGCAAACCGTGCAGTCTCAGGAGCAAGAGATCGTCGACCTGCGTGCCCAGAGCACAAATCGACTCTATATCGGTCTTGCACAGGGTGCGATTGTAGGTTTATTGATCGGTGGTGCGACCGCCTGGGTAGTAAGCCGTGGTATTAAGGTCGTGGAGGTTGAAGAAGATGAGCAAAAAAAAGACTAAGGTTAAGCTCGAGCTAACCAGGAGAGATTTTTTAATTATTGGTGGGACCGCAGCAGGTTCGGTTGTTGCCGCCCAGCTACTGACAACCGGACCACTCTCCCCTTTTGCCAGTTTTAAACAGGAGCAGGTCGAAGGAGTGGAAGAAGCTACTGCCGATGTCTCCGGATATCGTTGGGGGATGGTGATCAATCTGGATAAATGTATCGGCTGTGAATACTGCCTGAGAGCATGCTCTGCCACGAACGATGTATGGGTTGATATTCCAAGCGAAAACAACGACCCTGAACACATTCGTCCAGAGAAACCCTGGAATATTGTTGTATCTGAAGAAACCTCCACAGGAACTCCGTTCTTTTTCAGCCGCCCTTGTCTTCATTGTGGGGATGCACCTTGCGTGGAAGTCTGCCCAGTTAAAGCGACGTTTCACCGGGATGATGGCCTGGTAATCATGGACTATGATCGGTGCATCGGTTGTCGTTATTGCGAGATTGCATGTCCATATGATGCCCGTAAATTTAACTGGCAGGAACGCACAGATGTAAATCCCTACATTCCAACCTGGGGTATAGCAGAAGTCGAGCGAAGACCGCGTGGTGTCGTGGAAAAATGCACTTTTTGCATACACCGCATCAATTCAGGATTGAAAGCTGGTTTTATGCCCGGTGAAGATATGGAAGCCACTCCCGCCTGTGTGAATATTTGTCCGGTGGGTGCCCGAATTTTCGGGGACTTAAATAATCCGGAAAGCAGGGTTTCTCAGGCTGTGGCAACTGAAGCCACCATTCGATTAAGGGAAGAGCTTGGCACTGAACCAGGGGTTTACTATGTAATACCCAAGGAAGGTTTGTAAACATGGCTACCTCAACAATACAGGAACCTAAGCGTTTTACGATCAATCCAGCAACGCTAGCCTGGATCGGGTTTATCGGGCTTTGCATTCTCATCGGCCTTGTTTCAGCTGGTGCAGTGTTTTGGAACGGTCTATTTATAACAAACATGTCCGATTCTGTACCTTGGGGTTTGTGGATCACCATTGACCTCTCGGCAATTGCACTCGGTGCAGGTGCTTTTACACTCTCCGCAGTTGTCTACCTCTTTAAATTAAAACGATTTCAATCCATCGTGAGGTTTGCTGTTTTTGTTGGGTTCATTGGTTACACTACCGCATTGTTAACTTTGGTAATGGATATTGGTCGTCCGGATCGTTTTTGGCATCCGTGGGTCTATTGGAATATCCATTCGGTATTATGGGAGATCACCTGGTGCATTACGATTTATCTTGCCATCATGTTGGTCGAGTTTGCTCCTGTCATTGCTGAAGCAAAGTTTTTCGACCGCTTCCCTTGGATTAGAAAAGGCGCTAATTACCTTCATTATCTGGCGCCTCTACTTGCCCTGCTGGGCCTTGCCATTTCTTTGTTACACCAAAGTTCTCTAGGAGCAACCTACGGCATCGTAAAATCCCGCCCGATTTGGTTCAAACCAAGTATGCCCATCATGTTCATCCTCTCAGCAATTGCGGTTGGCCCTGCCCTGACGATGGCTTTAGCAATTATTGCTGAATGGATTACCAAAAAGAAAAATGTTCCTTATGATGTTCTCCGTTCTATAGCTCGTTTCAGCGGTTTTGCTCTTCTGGTTTATGGGTACATCCGTTTCTGGGATCTTGCAGCTGTTACATATTATGGACGGACACCTGGAGTTAGTGAGGCATTTAATCTACTCAGACAACAAACCCCTTATAATTTTTCGTTTTGGGTATTTGAGATCTTTTTAGGTGTTGTTGTACCTGCAATTCTTTTCCTGATGCCTCGCTTCAACCGTAACCCAGGATATTTGGTAATTGGCGCACTCTTCGCAGTAAGCGGAATTATCATAAACCGATGGAATGTTACCGTTGGTGGGTTATTCGTCCCGCTCAGCTACTCTCCGGGTACGCTCTATAAGCTTGAACCAGGTAAATATTTCCCGGGTTTGCCTGAATGGGGCATTCTGATTGGGATAATTGGATATTGCCTTGCCTTGCTTACGTTGGGACTTAAATATCTACCTCTATTTCCTAAAGATGAACATTCTTGATGTAAAAGAAGTCTGATAGGTTATACTTAATAGTGAAAAATTTCCTTTATATAATTTCGCTCCCCCTGCATAGGTTTACCCAGGCCTGCCTGGTTGGATATGCAAGGATTTGTTGCGTTGGTGGAGGATTTCAAGATGGGTGACGCTTCTGCGAATCCAGTTTTTGTTGCTTTTCTATGTATTTTGCGTTGCCTGGTTCCACTGTTATTATTATTTGGAATTTCCTATTTGCTTCGGCGCTTAGGGGTAATTGCTAAACCTGCTCCTCCCCCTGATGAATACCAAAACACCGAAGATAATGGGTATTAAGGAGGACCGGCAAATGATAAAGTATTCCCATACCAACAAACTGCCGGGGTTGTTCCTGGTTGCAGGTTTCATCCTCATTCTCAGTTTGTTATGGTTTAGCCCCACCCAGGCAAATGAATCGCAACAACAGACTGAAGAGTATTGCCTCAGCTGCCATTCGAATCCTGATTTGAAGATGACACTCCCAAGCGGAGAAGTACTTCCCCTTTATATCGACTCAAACGAATTAAAAACCAGTGTCCACAGTCCAAACGGGATTGAATGTGAAGCCTGCCATACGAATATCACAACCTATCCACATCCATCCATTGAATATCAGAATGTTCGTGAGTTATCCCGCTCCTACTACTCTGCCTGTCAAAAATGTCACCCTGATAATTACACCAAGACCCTCGATAGCATGCATGAACAGGTGGCTGAAGCAGGTAACCTGGAAGCTCCAGTATGTACAGATTGCCACGGATCACACTATATTCGTCCACCAGATGAACCACGGACACTTATTCCTTCGACCTGTGGGAACTGTCATACCCAGGAATATTCTATTTACCAATCAAGTATCCACGGAAATGCTTTGGAGCAGGAATCCAATCCCGATGTTCCGGTCTGCACAACCTGTCATGGCGTGCATAACATCCAGGATCCACGCACACAACAATTCCGTATAGATGAGCCAGATCTTTGTGCCAGTTGTCATGCAAACGAAGAGATGATGAGCAAATATGGTCTCTCAGCAGACGTATATAGCTTATATAATCTTTCATGGCATGGGGTCGATGTCTCTGTATATGAGGCGCGCTGGCCGAATGTCCAACATACATCTGCAATTTGCTCCGATTGCCATGGTATTCATGACATTTTAAGTCCTGAGGATCCAAATTCATCCGTTAACCCAAATAATCTTCTAGTAACCTGTCAAAAATGCCACCCAGGAGTTGGACCGAACTGGACGGGAGCCTGGACCGGTCACTACAAGATAAGCCTGGAGCGAACACCATTCTTATTTTATGTGGAGACGTTTTATTCATTCTTCACACCCCTGATCCTGTGGATGTGTGGAATATACGTTGCGCTTCAATTGATAAGGTTCATTGTGGATCGAGCGAGGAGGAGCTTATGACCGGTCAGCAAAAACCCACTTCTTCCTCATCGAATGACCGGGTCAAACTGGTTCGAACTTTTCCGCGTTTCGGTGTGAGCCAGCGCTGGGAGCATGCAATATTACTGCTAAGCATTGCCATCTTATTGTTGACCGGTCTTCCACAAAAATATCATACAGCAACCTGGAGCCAGGTGATCATATCTACACCTGAGAGATTGGCAACCATTCAGCTGATCCATCATTTCGCTGCACTGCTTCTCACTGCCCTGGTAATCTATCACCTCGGAAAAGCCCTTTACCTTATCGCTCGGAGAAAACTGCCTGGAGATATCCTTCCAACCATCCAAGATATCAAAGATGCCTGGAATATGTTCCTATATCTTATATATATCAAGAAACAAAAACCAGCCTTTGGAAAATATAACTTTGAGCAAAAAGTGACCTATTGGTTCCTGTTTTTCGCCATTGGCATCATGGTACTTTCTGGTTATGTTATGTGGTTTCCTGAAGCAGTCACGCGCATCCTTCCTGGCACTGTGATTCCTGCAGCCATGATGGCTCACAGTACTGAGGCTATCGTCACCACCATTTTCATTGTTTTATGGCACTTTTACCACGTACATCTTGAAAGGCTCAACCTGAGCATATTTTCAGGATGGCTCAATGAAGAAGATATGCGTAAATACCATACCCTTGAGTATAACCAGCTTGTTCGTAAACCGAACGTCGATCAGGACACTGGAGATATCAAGTGATGAGCCCTGATAGGAAACATATATCGATAGTTTTGCTTTTTATGGCATTCATTGGTTGTCTGCTCTATTTAACTGTCACCCCATATGTCCATGCTGCAGCATCTTCGCCCGAGGTCCAGGACAGTACTAAATATCAGATTTCATCCGAAGCTAGTTATTCAACACCTATTGTGAGTAATGATGTCTGCCTGGAGTGCCATGGAAAGCCAGGTCTGACAATGACCCTGCTCAATGGGGACGTCCTGGATCTCTATGTCAACCCGGACGAATATGCTGCCTCAATTCATGGACAAGATGGATATGCCTGCGTGCAATGTCACACAAATTTGGGAGAATATCCTCATCCACTCTTTACAGCCTATGATCTTCGAGACGCTACGCTGGAATTAACCAAAGCCTGTGATCGCTGTCATTCAGGTGAATTCACCTTAACAATGGATAGTGTTCATTACGATAAGCAGGCTAAAGGAATTAAAACAGCTGCGGTATGCACCGATTGCCATGGTGCACATAATGTGCGCCAATGGACAGATCCTGAGACCAATACCCTTCTTCCGGAGGCAAAACTAGAAATTCCAACCACTTGCTCAAAATGTCATTTCGATATATATCAAAAATACGAGAGCAGTGTACATGGCGCAGCACTGACTGAAGAATCAAACACCGATGTCCCGACATGTATCGACTGTCACGGAGTTCATAACATTGGTAATCCTACAACAGCAGCCTTTCGGATAAACTCTCCTGAGTTATGTGCAAGTTGCCATACAGATAAAGAAATAATGAATAAATATGGCATATCGACTGAAGTCCTTAACACTTACGTCTCAGATTTCCATGGCACAACCGTAGCACTATTTGAGCAGCAATCACCCGATGCACCAACGAACAAGCCGGTTTGTTATGACTGCCATGGTGTCCATGATATCTCCCGTGTGGATGATCCTAAGACTGGAATAAAGATGCAGGAAAACCTGCTTGTGCGCTGCCAGGAATGCCATCCAGATGCATCTGCTAACTTTCCCAGCGCCTGGATGTCACATTACATCCCTTCTACCAAGACATATGCCTTAGTTTATTATGTAAATTTATTTTACAAAATCTTCATCCCTTTGGTATTAGGTGGAATGCTTGCTCTGGTTGGTCTTGATTTCGGACATAGTGTCTATGTAAAAGCACGTCACAGAAGACAGCTTTCTCAACCAACGACCGGAGAAACACCATCTCCCACGCTTTCTGATACTCCCGTTCAGCCTCAACCTGAGCAGAAAAGCGAGGAGAATCCTCATGACTGAGACAACTATGCGGACGCACAAGAAAGTCACTCACTCGGATGATAAGATTACATACACGCGTTTTGATATTTCACAGCGCATTGAGCATATCGTTTTCCTGGTCTCCTTCACCATCCTGGGTTTCACTGGATTGATCCAGAAATTCGCTGCATATCCTCTCTGCGATTATTTTATCTATATTCTGGGTGGGATTGAAAGGGTACGCCTCATCCACCACTATAGCGCGATCATAATGATGATCGTGAGTGGATATCATGTCTTGGTCCTTGGTTATAAAATATATGTCTTGCGGGTTAAATGGACAATGATGCCGGTGATCGAAGACCTGCAGCATCTCATCACGGATGTTTTATACTACCTCGGATTTCGTAAACACCGGGCGTTTTATGGTCGGTATAACTACGCAGAAAAAATGGAATACCTGGCCGTGGTTTGGGGAACTGTGATCATGGGTCTTACCGGTTTTATGATGTGGAATCCACTCTCAACCACTAAATTGTTACCTGGTGCTGCCATTCCTGCTGCCAAGGCAGCGCACGGTGCAGAAGCCATCCTGGCAGTCGCTGCGATCATCATCTGGCATTTCTATCATGTACATATAAAACATTTAAATAAGAGTATGTTTACTGGCAAGCTAACCCGGACCGAGATGCTGCATGAGCATCCCGCTGAGCTTGACCAGATAGAAGAAGGCAATGCGTACAGAAAACCGCCAGCCAAGGTTTTAAAACGCCGACAGCAGGTATTTTTCCCGGTTGCAGTAATATTTTCACTCGCATTTGGTTTTGGAATAGTTAAATTTGCAAATTTTGAAACTACAGCCATCACTACCATCCCCCAGGGAGAAACAGCACAGGTATATGTACCTGTCACTCCCACTCCGAGACCATCACCCACACCGCCCCCAACCCTGGCTCCGGGTACTGAAGTAAACGCAATGACCTGGGATGGATATTTTTCTGGTCTATTCAGGAACCGTTGCAGCAGTTGTCATGGTATGACCAGCGTTGGTGGATTAAGCCTGGCAACATATCAGGACGCGCTTAAAGGTGGCAATTCTGGTCCAGCTATTATTCCGAATGACCCCGACAATAGTGTCTTGGTGTTAAAACAATCATCAGGAAATCACCCTGGGCAGCTTACTATCGATGAATTGGATCAAGTTATCGCATGGATTAACGCGGGTGCCCCCGAGAAATGATGGAGATTAATAAATGAAAAACTTCTTCCGAAAAATCGGTAAAGCTTTACACAATTTCTTCTTCCCTCCAGCCGACTCAAAAATGTGGGTTCGTGTGTTACCTTATGCAATTTTGGGTCTTTTGACCATCATAGTGCTGATCGGTGCTGCCTACGGATGGCAGTACACCAACAGCCCTGAATTCTGTGGCACCACCTGTCACACCATGCCTCCTCAATATTCTTCCTACCAGGCATCACCGCATGCTCGCGTGGACTGTGTTGAATGTCATATTGGGCGTGGTTTCATTGCTAACCAGATTACCCGGAAGGCAGGGGATCTTCGCCATGTGACTGCAACAATATTTCATAACTATGAATATCCTATTTACGCTAAAAACATGCGTCCAGCTCGCGAAACCTGCGAAAAATGCCACAATCCCGATAAATTCTCCGATGACAGCCTGCGCGAAGATACACGCTTTGAGAGTGACCAGGAAAATACACCGTATAGTATTTTCCTTAGCCTAAAGACAGGCGGTGGTACTTCACGTCAGGGTCTTGGCAAAGGTATCCATTGGCATGTAGAAAATCCAGTGAAGTATTATGCAACGGATGATTTACAGCAAAATATCCCTTATGTCCGGGTCTATAACAGCGACGGTACTTATACTGAATATACCGACATCGCATCAGATTTCAATCCTGAAAACATCGCCGAATCCGATCTGAAAGAAATGGATTGTGTCACCTGCCATAATCGTATCACTCACTTAGTACCCATGCCAGAAGACCAAATTGATGCAGGTATTGCACGCGACTTGATTGATAAAAATATCCCGGACATCCGTGAAAAAGGTATAGAAGTTTTAGGAGCTCCTTACACCTCACAGGAGGAAGGATTGAATGGCATCGCAGGATTGGATAATTACTATCAGGCATATTATCCAGATTTCTACGCTGCAAACTATGACAGTATCCAAACTGCTATCACAAATATTCAAGCGATGTTCACATCGTCAGTAAATATGGATCAAAAATCAGATTGGAATGCGCACCCAAATAATGTCGGTCATTATTACTTCCCAGGTTGTTTTCGTTGCCACGATGGAAAACACATGGATGCCGATCAACAAGCGATCCGGTTGGAATGTAATTTATGCCATACCATTCCAGAAGTAGCAGGGCCATCCAATTTTGTTGCCAATGTTGAGATTCCCCGAGGTCCTGAACCAGAATCTCACCAGGATGCCAATTGGATAGCCATGCACAATCAGGTGTTCAACGAAACTTGCAGTGATTGCCATACGACCGGCAATCCCGGTGGTACAGATAACAGCTCATTTTGTTCAAACAGTGCCTGCCATGGCATTGCCTGGGAGTATGCAGGGTTCGATGCTCCTGCGCTGCGTGAGACCATTATTGATACCCTTCCCCCTACTCCAACACCTTCTGCTTTAAACTTAACTGGCGCATTGACATATGATGCCACAATTGGCCCCCTATTCGTGTCTCGTTGCGGATCCTGTCATGGTGAAAACGGAATCCAAGGCTTGAACCTAACCACATACCAAACTGCGATGCTGGGTGGGACGAATGGTGCAGTGATAATTCCTAATGATGCGGACGGCAGCTTGCTGGTTCAGAAGCAGTCTGGCGAGCAGCCTCATTTCGGTCAGCTTTCAACAGAAGAATTAGCACTGGTAATTGATTGGATAAATGCTGGCGCACCCGAAAAATAATTAAACACACTACTTTAGCCAAAGGAGGTGTTCTATGGGTGAAGCAGATGAACTCAGCAGGCGAAAAATATTACCAATTGCCATCTGATGAATAGATGGTAATCTAATACCTCCTTACCTGGCATTATTATGCTATCCTGAAAATAATCACCCGATGCAATTATCCAGATTTTCCTGGATTGGATTAAAGCAGGTGCGCCTGAGAAATAACATTGTATGGCTGAGTTTTTTACCCGCAATATCATCCTCGTATATTTTTTATATGGCCTATCCTTTTTTGTTATGGGTCTGGCCATCTTGCTCGAGGTTGGACACGCCTCGAAGCTTGATTTTTCACGCGCTCTTCGTCCCTTAATTGGTTTTGGGATAATCCACGGCTGTCACGAGTGGTTTGAAATGTTCCTGATCATTCATGACCGCATCTACGGACCAACTGATGCAGCGTGGATTTTCCCTGTTCGAATTATTGCCCTGGCGGTCTCCTTCCTGTTTTTAATTGCCTTTGGTGCTCGCCTCATTACCGGGGTTGAAAAACGCAAGCTATACCTGGGCATGTTATCCACCATCACTGCCATCTGGTTGATCGGATTGATCGGTGTTCTGGTTAATCAATCGAATAGCCAGGTGCGAGCAATTGCTGCAGATGTATATACCCGTTATGCATTGGCTATTCCTGGAGTTATCCTTACAGTCTGGGGTTTAATCCTTCAACGCAGTAGATTTATCAAACTCGGTATGCCAGGTATCGGCCGTGATGTTCTATGTGCTGCCATTGCATTTGGCTTGTACGGTGGAATTGGACAATTATTTGTCGGTCGGAGCATCATTTTTCCTTCAGATTATTTAAATTCTGAAGTATTTCTGAACTGGTTTGGATTCCCCATCCAGGTGTTACGCGCTGCAACTGCGACAATGGCGGCAATATTCATCATCCGTTCTTTGCGCGCGTTTGAGGTTGAAAGTAATCAACGCATTAATGAATTACGTGAGGCTCAGATTGCTGAACAACACCGCCTGGATGCATTGCGGGCTGAATTGCTCCACCGTACTGTCATTGCACAGGAATCTGAGCGACAACGTATTGCCCGTGAGCTACATGATGGAACAGGCCAGACATTAACTGCTCTGGGGATGGGTTTACGTGGTATGTCTGAAATGATTACTAATAATCGTACCAGGGCAATTGAACAGGCAAACCAGCTTGAGAAGGTTGCCACGGATGGAGTGATCGAGCTTCAACGTATGGTGACTGGTTTACATCCGCCCCAATTGGATGATTTAGGGTTACTTGCTGCCCTTCGCTGGTATGCGAACGATATCAGCAGTCATTCTGGGATAACAATAAATATCATTAATCATGGCACCAAGCCTACCTTATCCTCCGATGTCAGGGCAGTGGTTTTTCGCATCGCCCAGGAAGCAATAACCAATGTTGTACGTCATTCAAACGCCAGTAAAATCGATGTTCAGCTCGATTATTTACAGGACAATATATATCTACGGGTTGAGGATAATGGACAGGGTTTTAACACAAACATAGTGTTGGAAAAAAAACCTGGCAAACCAACTGCTTGGGGATTATTGGGAATGGTTGAACGTGCATCGCTTGTTGGTGGCACATGTAATATATTTTCACATCCAGGAAAAGGCACCCTCATAGAAGTGACAGTACCCATTATCGGAGAATTAAAAAATGACTGATATAAATCTATTACTTGTTGATGATCACCAGGTGGTTCGAACCGGGCTGCGCATGCTACTGGAGGGACAGCCGGATATGAAAATTATAGGTGAAGCAGAAAGTGGTCTGCAAGCATTGGAAAAAGCCAGGGAGCTCTTACCAGATGTTATCGTCATGGATATTACTCTACCTGATATCTCTGGTATTGAGGCAACAAAACTACTTAAAGAAGAGCTGCCGGATATTGCTGTGGTTGCCCTAACCATTCATGAAGATGAGCAGTACTTTTTTGAAATGCTTCAAGCAGGAGCATCTGGTTATGTTCCGAAGCGAGCTGCCCCCGAAGATCTGATCACATCCATTCGGGCTGCATTTGCAGGCGAAATTTATATTTATCCATCATTGGCAAAAGCTCTTGTCGCTGATTTCCTTGGCCGATCGACCCAAGAAAATGAGAAAGCCTCCCTGGATGGGCTAACCACCCGTGAACAGGAGGTCCTAAGTTTACTGGCTGAGGGCTTGAGCAATGATGAAATTGGGGCGACATTGAATATCAGCAAGCATACGGTTGCACGCCATCGCGAAAATCTAATGCGTAAACTGGAACTCCATTCGCGCAGTGAATTGGTAAAATACGCCATACGTAAGGGATTAATAGCAGCCTGATCGTAGTGTTGTTTCCCTAGTGATAAATCCCATAGCACTCCTATTGACGCACGGGGTGAATATCCTTATTATAGTAATGTAAGATTGAATTTATTGTAACGTCAATTGGAGGTCAATATGCGCAAGGTACAATTTACTGCTAGCTTTTGGACAATTATAATCGCTATCCCGTTCACCATCCTGGCACTCATCGGGGTAGCCTACCTCACCGAACATCTGACGCAGATCATCAACTACTTCTATAACCTTAGCCGCCAGATTTCTGTCGGTGGGCGTGGTTTGATTTTGGAATTCTCCGCCCGCTGGCCGGAAGTTGCCGGGATGGTAATCGGCATGATTGTGATTCTGACGATCTATCTTTTTACCCAAAATGCCAATAAGGCAGAGGAAACAAAGAATATAAAGTAGACAATTCTTTTCGAAGAACCTGTTTACCTTGCACCTGGTGGGTATTACTCACCCATGGTGCAAGGTTTTTTTTATGGTTCTCCCATGATGTTTATCCAATAAATACCAAATTATGTATTGTATTTTTTAATACAAACTACTCATCTCACCCTAATTTTGTGGTAGAATTATATAGGGTATTTGTCCTATGATTAATGGTGTTTTCAGCTTTTGGAGGATGATCTATTTTTCCTACCCCAACAGAAATCGCCAAAGAAATTAAATAAAGGAGGAGCAATATCGAAAATAAATAGAATATGACCCATTATTGCACCAGATGTATCTATACCCTCATGAGGAGAAATTTATGAATTACAAGAAATATCTATTTTTAGGACTGCTTTTGATTGGACTGGCTCTAGCGCTAGCAGCCTGCTCCAGTTCGGCAACTCCATGCCCGGATTGTCCGGCTGCACCGGAATGCCCGGCTGCACCCGAATGCCCAACTTGTCCTGAAGCACCAACCTGCCCTGAACCCGAAGTAATCTTACCCACAATTGAAGCTGAGTGGGCTGGTTCTGCTCACGCTGATGAAACTGCAGAAGCTTTCCGCCATTGGGATGAGGACGATCCGAAAGAAGTTCCCACCAGTTGTGCCCAATGCCACACCCCCACCGGGTATATGGATTACCTGGGTGCCGATGGTTCGGCAGCCGGGGTCGTGGATGTTGCCCAGCCACCAACCGAACAAGGTATTGTCTGCGAAGCCTGCCACAACGATGCTGCAGTGGCTCTCTCTGAGGTTACCTTCCCCTCCGGTGTGGTTGTAACGGGCCTTGGCCCAGAAGCCCGCTGCATGGTCTGCCACCAGGGACGTGCCTCAGGCTCATCAATTGATAATGCGATTGCCACAAATGTCCTGACAGATACCCTCGATACGGTTAGCACTGAGCTGCGCTTCACCAACATTCACTACTTTGCCGCAGCAGCTACCCTATATGGTAGCGAAGTTGCCGGTGGTTACCAATACGAAGGGCAAAGTTATGATGGAAAATTCGTGCATGCTGATGGACTTAATACCTGCGTTAGCTGCCACAACCAGCATACCCTGGAAATCAGGATTGAGAAATGCCAGGAATGCCATACCGAAGTCGCCTCTGTAGAAGATCTTGCTAACGTCCGCATGAATGGCTCCCTTGAAGACTACAATGGCAATGGTGACACTACCGAAGGTATTGCGTCTGAGATTTCCGGCCTGCAGGGTTTCCTGCTGACTGGTATCCAGGCATATGCCAAGCAGGTTGCTGGAGCACCGATCGCCTATGACCCGGCTGCATATCCATACTTCTTCAACGATGCCAATGATAACGGTGTGGTTGATCCTGATGAGTTTGCTTCAGAAACGGCTGCTTATGCCTCCTGGACTGGTCGCCTGTTGAAAGCTGCCTATAACTACCAGTTATCGGTCAAGGATCCAGGTGCCTTTGCTCATAATGCCAAGTACATCATTGAGCTACTCTATGATTTTATAGCCGACCTGAATACCCAGCTCTCTACACCGGTTGACATGAGCGCATTACACCGCATCGACGCGGGTCACTTTGCTGGTTCTGAAATGGCCTTCCGTGATTGGGATGCCGAGGGCGAAGTACCAGCCACATGCTCTAAATGCCACTCTGCCCTTGGCCTGCCGCTCTTCGTCAAAGAAGCCGCTGCATCCAGTGATGGCGTGACCGGCGTAACCATCGCCCAGCCAGTCTCCCAGGGATTCGAATGCGCAACCTGCCATGATGTTACCCAATTCCCCGCCACTTATGCTGTAGCTGGAGCAAAATTCCCCAGTGGCGCTGTCCTGACTTTCGGTGAAGGTGCACCTGCCAACTTGTGCATCACCTGCCACCAGGGTCGACAGTCAACACCCGGTATCAATAAATCTGTCGGAGATGCTACACCTGATACCGTGGTTGAAGGGTTGACATTCAAGAACCCGCACTACTTTGCTGCCGGTGCCACTTTATTTGGTACTGAAGCGCAGGGTGCTTATGAGTATACCGGGCAAACATATCTCGGTGTACACAAACACGTGACAGACTTCAGTGCAACCTGTGTCTCCTGCCACAATGCTCATGAATTAGGCGTGAACACCGAGTTCTGCACCACCTGCCATGGAGACAAGGCACCAGAAGATATCCGCATGGGCGAAACTGACTACGATGGTGACGGCAATACCGATGAAGGTATGTCGGGTGAAGTTGCCACATTCACCGAGCTGCTCCTTCCTGCGATCCAAACATATGCAGCTGACAAGATCGGTACACCTGTCGCCTACGATGCTGCTAGTTACCCATACTTCTTCATCGATGGGAATGCCAATGGTGTCGTCGATCCTGAAGAAGCTAATCGAGATAATGGCTACGCCACCTGGACACCTCGCCTACTCGAGGCTGCTTACAACTACCAGTGGGTCCAAAAGGATCCAGGAGCATTTGCACATAATGGCAAGTACATCCTACAGGTGTTGTATGATAGCTTGAAGGATGTTGGCGGAGATGTCACTGGACTGACCCGTCCATAATATCAGCCCTTACAGGTAAGAGAAGACCGGATGCCACAAGCATCCGGTTTTTTTGTCGAATGGCTTGTGTTAGAATCTGTTGAATTAACCCTTTTACTTCACTGACCATGCTTGGAGTAAACCTACTCACCTATGAGCTCTAATGAATTTGCCCCCTACGAGTATTTCGACCGTGTGATAAGTTTATGGTGGCTTGTTGCGCTTGCCACCATCCTGGGAGGAACGTTTGGGTATTTATTCTCCAAGTTAAATCCACCACTTTATGAAGCCACTTCTACCTATATCGTTACCATCGATTTAAGCCGTTTTCCCCTCCAGGGTGTGAAAGACGAATTTCTTCAATATAACGAGGATTTGGCATTGAACTCAACCGAGGATGTTCTGCTTTCTGCGGAGGTTCGCGACAAATTGATCGCACAGATGCAAAACCTAGGCATATTGCTAACACCGCTTGAGCTCCAAAAAAACAGCACCATTGAGCGTAAGCAGGAAGTCTGGGAACTTCGCTACCGCAACCCAGATTCACTGGTGGCTCAGGAGGTTGTCAGCAGCTGGGCGAAGATAGGCTACCAGACCATGTTATCCTGGCAGGAAACAGGGAAAATACCTGATTACGTGATCTTTCAACCTCCTGCCCCGGGGTTGCTTTCTCAGGAACCAGTAGTACACGACCGGAATAAAGTCGTCCTTGCAGGTGCATTGATTGGTTTTATTGTAGGAATCATCGTTACCAGTCTGATAAGTCGTTCACCAAATATTCAAGCCAAGATTCTTGAGTAACAATCTTTGTTTGCAATCGATGATCATTCCTTCATTAAGTGAAGTATGTAGATGACAGCCTCTGACGACCGCAGGACATTTATCGAAAGTTTGTGTGAGGTACTTTGGGCTGTGGCATTAATCTGCCTACCGGTCACCACTTTTCCTTTTTTTTCTTCCATCACCGGTGCCCTGGTAGCTCCCCTTTCCATCCTGCCATTTTTTATCCTGCTCCTACTCTGGAGTTTGCCACTCCTTTTCCGCAAGGGGAGTATTCCTAAAGAGAGTGTTCCTCTGGTGGTATTTACCCTGGTGGTAATTATTTCTTGTGCAGCTGCCTTTTTTTATTACCTCCCGGGCTTTAAAGGCAAGACTATCCTGGGTCAGGAATTGAGAGCTCTTTTCACGCTTACCGTTGGGCTTGTCTTTTACCTGGTCACTACCACCTGGGTTAAGGACACACATAGATTTAAGAATACCTGGAAATATATTACTTTTGGTGGCATCCTTTCACTGCTTTGGATAATTCCACAGGTGTTTTATATCCTCAAACAGGCAGACCAATATCCACCCTGGTTGGATCAGCTTCAATCCTGGTTTGTTGTCATCTCTCCTTCATTTTCCCCCAGGTATGGGCGGATCAATGGTTTAACCTATGAAGCCTCCTGGTTTGCTCACCAGATGGTCCTCATCTACCTGCCCATCTGGATCGCTGCATCGTACTATAGGACCTCCGCATTTAAATTTCGTATATTCCGAATATCCATCGAGAACATCCTGCTTGCATTTGGATTGATCTCCTTCTTCCTAAGCTCACCACGCATAGGCCTGATTTCATTATTATTAATGTTTATCTACATGTTTTTCAGATTAAATTTGGTCATCTATCAAAAGATGGTAAGAATAATATCCAACCAGGATTTCTACACTCGAAGGAAATCTGCAATTTATAGTCAGACCTTCCTTCGGGGGGTCACCAGTTTTTTTATCATTATTGTCTACCTCATGCTCATCGCTGGGGTTGTTTTCTTCGTCAGTCAGCGTGATTGGAGAATGTCCATTCTGGTGAGCGAGCCGCCATCGGTCAAGGAAATCATCGGTGTGCTCACACTTGACCAGGACACACTTCTGAATATCAGTCACCGCCTTGTTTTCATGGAAAGAATGATTTACTGGTTAAATGGCTGGAATATATTTAATCAATATCCCTGGCTGGGTGTCGGGTTAGGTAATGCTGGATTTTTCTTCCCAAAGTATGCTCCTGCAGTTGGGTGGGAGACAATAGAAATACGAAATGTACTTTTTTACCTATCCCAATTACCCAATGTAAAAAGCTTTTGGTTCCGGCTTTTAAGCGAAACCGGGCTGGTAGGATTTTCAGTATTTATTTCCTGGTTATATGTTCTGTTTCAATCAACAAGGTTCACCCACCACAACCCGGATGCATCGATCAAGACCTTTGCACTGGCTGGTCAGCTTGCCTTGCTGGCTTTTATAGGTGAAGGTTTCAGCATCGACTCATTCGCCATGCCCTATTTTTGGGTCATTACGGGAGTGGTAGTTTCGATCGCTATGATTTATCGCCGTGACTTATCTAACAGGCAATCATCACCCCCTCAAATACAGATCAACGAAGACACCAGGTAAAATAAGACCACAATTGTCTTGGCTTTGGTTCCAAGCAGGTAAACCATGCGGTTGTTTTGAAAACCAACCATGCCCACACATAAAAAAGCATCATACCTGAAACATGAGTAAAGCAGAAATAGATTTCCTCATAATAGAGCAATGCTGGAGGTAGGATGAAAATTGCTTTTACAGGGGCGGGCTATATCACCAACATACACGCCCAGGCAGCGAGAAATCAGCCGGATGTAGAGCTGGTTGCAGTCGTGGATAGATATCCAGATAATGCCGATGCCCTGGCAAGGAAATTTAAGATCAAGCATCGCTATGAATCAGTTGAACAGTTGCTTGAAGCAAATGAAGTGGATGCATTGGTTATCGGTACTCCGAATTACCTGCATGCTCCCCAAACAATTGCTGCCCTCAAAGCTGGTGTGCATGTGATGGTTGAAAAGCCGATGGCAATGAATTCTGATGAAGCACATCAAATGCTAGAACTCAGCAGAAAGTCTGGTGCTTTATTAATGGTTGCGCATTGCTGGCGTTTTGACCCAGAAGTGCTCTGGTTACTGGAACAAGCCAGATCTGGTCGCCTTGGAAAGATCATTCGCACCAAGGGGTACGGCGTGCATACCCTCTGGGGACCCTCAGGATGGTTTACTGAGAAGAAATATGCTGGCGGAGGAGCTTTAGCTGATATGGGTATTCATGCATTGGATACAGCCCGTTTCCTTCTTGGTGATCCCCAACCTGATTCGGTTTATGCTCGCCTTGGAACCTACTATACTAATTACGATGTGGATGATACAGGCATTCTTCTCGTGAATTGGGAAGGGGGTACTTCATCCTATATAGAGTCTGGTTGGTGGCAACCCCACACAGATGGTCCGGAAGCCGCAACACAGCTCTATGGGACGAAAGCTTATGGGCAGTTATTTCCAACCTTTATCGAAGAACACTCGAAGAAGGTTGACCCCGGATTTTCCTTCCCGCGTATAGAACACTGTCCACAAAGCCTTTATGATGATCAGATGAAATATTTCATTCAATGTATTCGCCAACATCAAACACCGGTTCCCGGCGGTCAGGAGGGGTGGATTAACATGAAGGTGATCGAAGCTGCTTATGAGAGTGCCAGGGAAGGCAAAGTTATCATGGTGGGCAAATGAGTTCTTGTTTTATTGGCCAAGATGTTGACTGAACAAAAATCATTGGAACTCATTTAAGGTGAAATAGGCAGCGCATCTGGTTTAAAAACCACAGTATGGGTAATCATGAAAACGCTGAATGCATTGCTCTCATTATCGCCTGGCAAACCATTACGAACAAAGCTCGTCCTTTGATTGGAAGAATTCGTTTCCCACACCAGGTAGCAGGGTGCAGGTATGGTAATCCTTGCAGCAAATGTGTTGTCGGTTGGCAATATTTCTGCATTCAACCTATTGACACTAAATAATGAGCATTATTCTCAATCATAGTATTACATCAGGAGTATAATTAATTTCTAGTATTGATCGGGTAGAGATTAATATTATCATCTCAGCAATGGAAGCGTGTTTTATCAAAATCAACCTTGCTGGGAGGTAAAAAAGAGCATAACCTATACATTCGTCTGCCATAGAAATGCCAGGAGGTGAAATCCTCTCCCTTACATTTAAGAAGATTCAACATTAATAAGCACATTCATTTCTGTAGATCATTTAATAAGCATCGCGTGAGCTTCGGAAGTCGTTATCTTTTGGAATAAAAGGCTTATTGGTTGGATTCGTTTTTGTTGTGACAGGAAATTACCCTTTGGCATATAACCTGATGGAGAAATTATGCATTTTTAGCGAATGGGTAAATCTGATAAGTATATTTATGATGGAGTGAATATCGAATAACAAAGCAAAATAATGAAAGGGATATCCATCCTTCTAATGAGCAGGAAGAAAATATTCCCAATCTAGTATCGTTCCACAACAAGATATAACCAATTAATCACTGCCATTTTGGAGAGGAGGTGGAAATCACGGAAAAGTGATGCTCAAAAGGATTTTTTATATAACAGAAACCAAACTTACGATATTTATAGGAGAAGGAAATGAAAAATTTATTTAAATATATATCTGTTTTGATTGCAGTGGTAATGATACTGTCTGCATGCACCACTGCAGCCACAGAGACAGCAGCGCCTGCGACTGAAGCACCCGTCGTGACTGAAGCACCTCCCGCTGCGAGCACTGAAGTTGAAGTGTTCTCCTGGTGGGTTGGCCCAGGTGAAGCAGATGGTCTGGCCGCAATGGTAAAGGTTTTCAACGAGCAATATCCAGGCATCGAGTTTGTTAACGCCGCTGTTGCTGGTGGAGCCGGTACAAACGCCAAGGCTGTACTACAGACCCGTCTTGCGGCTGGTGATCCACCTGATTCCTGGCAGGCACATGCCGGAATGGAAACCATCGCCAACTACTTATCCGCTGGTCAGATCCTCCCATTGGATGATCTCTTCCAGGAAACTGGTTTTTCAAAGGTATTACCTGCCACCTTGTTACCTTTGATTTCCCAGGATGGGCATCCATACAGCGTGCCGGTTAATATTCACCGCTCGAATGTGCTCTGGTACAACCCCAAAGTTCTTGCCGAAGCTGGTGTGACCGCCAATCCCAAGACTGATTTCGACACCTTGGATAAATTCTTTGCGGCTTGCGATCAGGTTCAAGCTGCTGGTAAGATTTGCCTCTCTCTCGGTGCTCCCTGGACCGCAGTTCACCTGTTCGAAAATATCATGATCGGCACCATGGGTGCCGAAAAGTGGAATGGTCTCTGGACCAGCCCACCCACCACCGATTGGGGTGGTGCTGATGTTACTGCCGGTCTTGAGAACTTTGCCAAGGCGCTTTCATATACCAACCCGGATGCATCGACATTGTCCGATTGGCAAACCCCCTCAAAGATGATGGCGGATGGTGATGCTGCTTTCAATATCATGGGTGATTGGGCGTACGGATACTTTGCAAATCCGGATCCAAATGGTCTTTCACTGACCCCCCACACAGACTTTGACTGGGCTACCTCACCCGGCACTTACGGTGTGTTCAACTTCCTGTCTGACAGCTTTGTCCTGCCAGTAGGAGCTAAGCACCCAGATGCCACGGTGGATTGGCTGACCGTTGCGGCATCAAAAGCCGGCCAGGAAGCCTTCAACCCGCTCAAGGGTTCGATCTGTGCCCGCACCGACTGCGATCAATCCTTATTCAGCGAGTATTCGCAGGATGCTGCCAAAGATTGGGTCAGCAATACAGTGGTTGGTAGCCTCATGCACGGTGTTGTTGCAGCACCAGCCTGGTCGACATCAATCAGCACTGCTGTTGGTCTTTTCCAGGCTGATACGACCAAGACAGCTGATTTCCAGACTGCACTAGTTAATGCCTGTAAAACAGACGGAACCTGCAAGTAAATTACTCCACTTAGGTTAAAAAATGGGCGGCTCGATGAGCCGCCCATTTGGAAATGTCGATATATATATTAAAATATTGGATGTAGTTTCATTCTTATATTTAATATCAAATTCTCCGATTCTGATGATTGAAAATAGCCATAAGCGGGACAACGATCTACATCCAAAATGAGGTGGTCAATGTTTCGAAAGTTCGCTCTTAACGTTCCACGTCTTATCTTAGCAATCATCTTAATGCTCCTGGGTGTAGCATTTATCGTCATATTATCAAAGACCGATCTTATCATAGGTGGGAAAAACTTAACCTCGATTGGAATCATCCTCAGTGGCTTAATATTTTATTCAGGCATACTGGTAATTCTGGCAATGTTTGAGAATGAAACAATTCTTGCCATTGGATTGCTCATGCCTTCAATTATTGCTGTCGCCATCTTTGTCTATGGTTTTATTGCCTGGTCAACCAGGGTTTCGCTGAGCAAATGGAAGGGATTGACCCCGGATTTTACCTGGGTTGGCTTGCAACAATATATTAATTTATTTAATAACGACCAGCGTTTCATGATAGATGTTCGTAATACCGCCTTGTTCACTGTTGGATTCATCCTTGGGTGTTTGATCCTTGGATTGGGACTGGCGATCCTGCTCGATCAGCGCCTCAAGGGAGAGGCAATCTTTCGCGGCATTTTTATCTTTCCTATGGCGATATCATTTATTGCCTCCGGTGTTGTGTGGGGATGGCTGATGAACCCCGCTACAGGCAGCCGTATCACTGGGATCAATTTGATCTTCAAAACATTGGGTCTTGACTCGCTCATCAGCCTTTGGCATTCGACCCCTCAGCCCTGGGGGATGGCGTTTACCATAATTCCAGCAGTATGGCAGCTATCAGGCTTTACCATGGCCCTATATCTGGGGGGGATACGTAGCATTTCGGATGACCTACGTGAAGCTGCCCGCGTTGATGGAGCCAGTGAATTGGAAATTTATCGGCACATTATCTTACCAATGCTTAAACCTGTAACTTTAAGCGCAGTGATCATCCTGGGTCATATGTCACTTAAGATATTTGACCTGATCGTCGCCCTGGGTAACAAGGATATCCGCTTGGATGTGCCAGGTATCTACATGTGGGTAACAACTTTTGATGGCACGAACTATGCTCAAGGGGCTGCAATTGGGATTCTTATGCTCATATCGGTGGCGATCCTGGTGGTACCATATCTGGTTCAAAGCATGCGCTCGGAGACCCAGATATGACCCACCGAACCTGGACGAAAATATTTTTCTACTTCATTCTGGTTTCTCTATCACTCTTCTACCTGCTCCCTATCTACCTGATGGTCTTGACGGGATTCAAGGCTTTCAATCAGGTTGATCTAAAAACCATGTGGACACTACCTATCGGCGGTATCCATCTCGAAAACTTCGTTGCTGGGTTCAAACAGCTTGCTCCTAATCTCAAAAACAGCCTGGTAATGGTTATTCCAGAGGCACTCCTTTCCTCTCTGCTTGGTTCACTGAATGGCTACCTGCTTTCCAAGTGGAGATTCCGCGGCTCTGATTTGGTTTTTACTCTGATCTTGTTCGGCATGTTCATCCCCTACCAGAGCATCCTGATCCCTCTGGTGAAGTTCATGCAGTTCCTGGGCTTATACGGTGATATTCCTGGGCTGATCCTTGTTCACGTTATTTACGGTATCCCCATCACGACCCTAATTTTCCGCAACTATTACGCCACCATTGGCAATGAAGTTCTCGAAGCCGGTCGTATTGACGGGGCAAGCCTGATGGGAATATATCGTTACATTATGCTCCCCCTATCCGCTCCGAGCTTCGCGGTGGTGATCATCTGGCAATTCACCCAGGCCTGGAACGAATTCCTTTTCGCAGTCATTCTCACCAACCAATCCAACTGGCCGGTGACCGTTGCCCTGAATAATCTGGCTGGTTCCCAGCTTGTTCAATGGAATGTATTAATGGCGGCTACATTACTCGCTGCCTTACCGACCTTGCTTGTTTATATCTTTTTAGGCCGCTTCTTTATGCGTGGATTAATGGCAGGGGCTCTAAAAGGTTAGCCAGGATTGCAGTTTTGTTTTTAATCAGAACAGCTGTCCATAAAGGTGTTCTGATATTTTATATATAGGATTTTTCCCGATAAAAAGCAATGATCTGGCTGGCGTAATCGATCACACTGCATCTCAATGCTTGCGGTTCCAGCACTTCTATCGCCCTCCCAAGGCTTAATAGGATTTCCCGGGCAGTGAAGAAATTTTCGAAGGTCAGGTTCACCACTGCCCATTCTCCTGTTGGTTCGATTCCCTTCTTGATGATTTCATATTTTACCTCCTCTCCCAGGTATCGTGAGATTTTATCGGTCAGCTCCGGCATAATTTTTGCCCTTACCGGGTATCTCGGTCGATGATCCTGGTATGTTTTGCACCACGCTTTCCACGCCAGCTCCAGGTTGAAATTTTCATCGCGGTAAAAGGTTTTTTCGGTGATACCCACCTCGAGGATATCTTTTACCTTGATTACTTTTATATAGCCATCCATCTTCCCCATTAAATACCAGGTATTCATTTTTGCCACCAGGCCGAGCGGTGCTACCTCAAATTCGATCTGAGAATCAAAATAGTCTCTGAACACAACCCGTAAAATCTTATCCCTCCATAGTGCTTGCTGTAGGGTTTCAAGATGTATGACCGGCTCAGTGGTCGTCTTCCATGGGCTGGAATCCAGGTAGATTCGCTGTTTCGTCTGTGATGCTTGGACCACCTGATCTCTGGGCAGGGCTGCAGCGAGTTTATACAGCGCAGATTTTAGGTTTTGACCCACACCCAGATCGACCAGGGATTGGGGTATGCTCATCATGAACAATGCCCTGGCCTCATCTTCATTCATGCCGGTCAGGGTGGTCCTGTAACTGTCAATCAGGGCGATGCCTCCCCTTGGTCCCCGGTCGGTGTAAATCGGCACACCTGCCATATTTAATGCCTCAACATCCCGATAAATCGTCCGGGGTGAAACTTCTAACTCGACCGATAATTCTTCTGCTGTCATCATTTCATGCGATTGCAGCAGCATCACCATCGATATCAACCGGTCGGCTCTCATCATTTACCTCCTGGCGAAATGGATCCTAGAACTCATTTCCATTTTACCAATAATTCATGACATAAGATGTCATATATTTCAGGTATTATAGATCATAGACCGCGGTTAAAAACATCAGACAATTGATTTATAGGAGATAAAATGAATAATCAGGAAGTCCGCATCGTATCCCTGCCACCCATTCGAGTGGCATCATTTCATGCTTTCAGCTCCTCACCAGAGCTCGACGTCTGGAAAAAAGCATATGCCTGGGCAAAAGCCCATGATTGCTGGCAGGAGGCTCCTGCCACCCGAATCTTCGGATTTAATAACCCTGACCCGTCTGCAGGCAGCCCGAATTATGGGTATGAGATCTGGGTTTCTGTCGGTCCACAGGTGCTACCGGATGGTGAGTTGAAGGTAATAGAATTCTCCGGGGGCATGTACGCTGTATTGCGCTGCGATGTATATGGTGATCCCGGGGAGATCATCCCCAGAACATGGGAGAAGCTGGTCAAATGGTTTGAAACCAGCCATTACATACACGGCACCCACCAGTGGCTGGAGGAACACCTATCGCGTGGCGAGTCGAACCAGCTTGGTTTTGTCCTCGACCTTTATTTACCCATAACTGAGTAAAACAAACTCCCCTGGGTAATCCAGGGGAGTTTTTACATCCAATTGCAAATCAGTCGGGATATCGTTCCTGTTATGATCAAAAAAATCCACCTTATTTCAGGGGAACATCAATCAACCCTGCTACCTACACACCCAATAGCTTTTCCTGCACGCTTTTTACTTTATCATCCATTGTTTGCACCCGGTCGATGCGCGTCCCCACCTTGATGGTGGTTGTTATGCGCGGCGCACCCATCTCGTGCACCCGTTCATGGCAGCGCTTGACTGCCCCGAAAACATCATCCCATTCACCCTCGATATTCGTCCCGTAGGCATGCAGCTGGGTCTTAAGCCCCGCATCCTTCAGGATTATCTCGCACTCAGCGATATACTTGGAAACTGACACTCCCACCCCGAGTGGAACCAGACAGAAATCAACGATCACGTTCATCTTAACACCTCGATTTTTCCTTTCAGCTGTTCACCAGGTTAATTGCCGCCTCGACGATCCTCTCAACATTTGGTAGAGTTTGGTATTCCAGCTCGGGTGAAAATGGGATCGTATCTTCAGTACAAACCCTGGAATATTTCATACTCACACCGGCTTGAAGGACGACAGCTGCCAGCTCTCCTGATAAACCAAACCCCTGGTAGTCTTCATCGACCACCAACATTCTCCCTGTCTTTGCAACACTTCCGATGACCAGTTTCTTATCCAGTGGCGCTACCGAGCGCAAGTCGATCACCTGGGCAGATATTCCTTTTTTTTCAAGCCTGCCAGCAGCATCCAGGGCTCGATGAACTGAAACACCAACCGAGACAATTGTCAGGTCTTCCCCATCTCTCCGGATGACGCCCTGTCCAATTGGAATCGGTTCCCATATTTTTGGCACTGCTCCGCGTGCTCCTTCTGCTGGCACATCAAACTGTATATTTTTACGACTCCCCCCTCCGAGGAAATCTAGTAGATTATAAGAGAGCAGTTTATGCTCAAGGTAAATCACCGGTCCATCATGTGCTAAAGCAGAGGTCATTAATCCGCCAGCATCGTATGGCGTGGATGGGACAAGCACAACCAGTCCTGGGATATGTGCCAGCCACCCCCAAAGGCTTTGTTCATGTTGGCCTCCGTCCCCATAGCCCCCACCACATGGAGCCCGAATCACTAGGGGAACCTTCCAATTACCTCCAGAAAATCGCTCGATTTTCGCGGCATGATTAAGGATGGTATCCATGGCAACGCTAATAAAATCAACCATATAAATTTCTACTACCGGGTGCAGACCACCCATCGCCGCTGTAACCGCTGCTCCAACAAAACCGGCTTCGCTGATTGGAGTCGGTAACACCCGATCGCGACCAAACCGAACGCGAAGGTTTAATCGCAGACCGTGGACATCTTCACCCAAAATAATGATCTTCTCATTAGTTGCCATTGCCTGCATCAGTGCATCTTCGATGGCGTCGTCAAAACTCATCGTCCTCATATTATTGGCCTCCCGTCTGCTCTGCTGGAATGGCAATTTGCTGGAAGACCGACTCAATTTCTTTTTGGATATCTTTTTCTATACCTTCCAATTTCTCAACATCCATTCCGGCAAGTTTATTCTGTAAAACCATAATCGGGTCACCCTCATTCGAGCGGTGTTTACTGGCATTTTCCCTGATGAGTTCGAGCATTTCCTTCAAGCCTGCTGTTCGCTCACGTAAGGAGGCTCCTTTGGTTTGCGTGTGAGCTTTCACCAGGGGAATTGCCATTTTCAACGTTTCACCAATTGAAGGACGTGTATAACGCAGTAGTGGGTCACCAAGAAAATGGCCTTCCAAATGTACACAGGGCGCGTACACAAATACTGGCCCATCTCCATTCCGTAAACGCCTGATTTCTTGATAAGCTACTTTCCAAACTTCTTCAACATCGCTTCCATCAATCTCAGTTGTGCGTAAACCAAATCCCGCAGCTCTTTCGATCAAATCTCCACCAGTGACCTTTGAGGTCTGCGTCATGATCGATAACCCATTGTCCTTACACACAAACATGACTGGCAACTTCCACACCGAGGCCAGGTTGAATGCTTCCATCATTGCGCCTTCGTTTGCTGCCCCTTCGCCAAAGAAAGCCACAGAGATTTTCCCTGGCCTCAGGCGGTGGTTGGCAAGGGCAAATCCAACCGCGGCTGGACCGGATGACCCCACAATTCCCGACGATGCTGCAAGAAATTCAGGTGAAAACAGGTGCATGTGTCCACCCAATCCCCCACCTAAACCATCAGGTCTTCCGAGAAATTCCCTTAACAATAAAACCGGGTCCACACCTCTCACCAGCATTGGGGCAGTACCGCGATGGTCGAGGGCCATTGCATCTCCATCCGTCATCTGGTCAACGATACCAACATTGATGGCTTCTTCCCCTGTTCCCAAATGCATTTCTCCCGGGATGATTCCCTCCAACCACAGGCGCTTAACTTCATTTTCAAACAACCTGCATCGATACATTTCTGCATAGAGATGCCAGCTGTCTGGTACAGGTATTTCCACGGTACTATCCATTGCATCACCTTCCCAAGTCTCGATTGTCACTTTTTTCTATTGTAAACCAAAAAGACACAAAATACACCGAAATTGTATATTTTGTGTCTTCCAGCGATTGGCATTAGTTTGAGATATTAATCTAGATCGCCAACAGCTCTTTCCACCTCATCAAGGATTTCGCCGGATTTAACAAGATCCTTCATCTTATTATGATCAGAGTAAAGAGGTCTGTCCTCATCTAAATGAGATACATACTTTCTGATAACCTTATGAGCTGCCTGTACCCCTGCTCCTGGTGTAAAATCACGAAAATCCAACGCCTGGGCAGCAGCCATAAATTCGATACCCAGGATACCATAGGCATTATCCAGGATTTGTCCGTTCTTGAGTGCGGTGTTCATGCCCATGGATACAAAGTCCTCCTGGTCAGCTGCCGCAGGGATCGATTGGATACTGGCTGGCATGGATAGAATACGCTGTTCAACGATCATCATATCTGCTGTATATTGACTGAGCATCATTCCTGAGAACATGCCAGCACCTTTGGTCAGGAATTCGGGCAAGCCCACGCTCAATGCAGGGTTTGTTAGACGATTTAACCGTCTTTCCGATAGCACACACACCATGGTGATCGCAGTACCAGCCATATCCATCGGCAAGCTGACGGGTGAACCCTGGAAATTCGCGCCAGTAAGTGTCAGTTGAAATTCAGGCAGGAATATCGGGTTATCACCCACGCCGTTCAATTCAATTACCACCTGGCTTTGAGCATAATCGATTGCATCGTGCGCGGCCCCAATCACCTGGGGTGATGATCGCATAGAATACGCATCCTGGACTTTGGTCTTCATCTTCCCTGTCGCCAGGTCACTCCCAGCAATGCATTTCATGATCGCCCTCGCTGCTCGAACAGCACCCTTAAACCCACGCACCTGGTGAAGTCGCAAATCATAAGGTTTTAAATTTGCCAGGAGCGCTTCCAGGCTCATCGCACAGGCAATCTCAGCTTGTTTCAGCCAACGATCCATATCATATATATGCAGTGCACTCATCGCGGTCAACAAGTTTGAGCCATTGATTGTAGCCAGACCATCACGTGCCTGCAATCCCGGGATTGGTATTCCCGCTTTTTGCATTGCCAAGCGTCCGGGCAGGCGCTCACCCTGGTAATATGCCTCTCCCTCGCCCATCAATAATAAGGCGATCTGTGACATCGGTGCCAGGTCACCGCACGCCCCAACCGAGCCTTTCTGGCATACTACCGGGGTCACACCTTTGTTGAGCATCTCCACCAGGGTCAAAGTGATCTCAGGGCGGCATCCCGAGTTGCCATGGGCATGGACATTGATTCTCCCCACCATCGCCCCTCGTACCTGCTCGATCGGACAGGGTTCTCCAATTCCAGCAGCATGGTTATAAATGAGATATTTCTGGAATTGTTGCACCTGGTCATCATTAAGCACCCGCTCTGAAAACTCACCGATACCGGTGTTCACCCCGTACATGATCTCGTGAGCGGCAATTTTTGACTCAAGCATTGTACGACACACTTTGATCCGTTCCAGAGCAGCTGGATGCAATTCAACCTTCTCCCCTTGGCGCGCAATCTTCATTAGCTTTTCAGGGGTTAATCCTGATCCATCGATGGCAATGGTCATAGGGTTCTCCTCTAATATTATTCTTTCAATCAAGACCTGTTATACCGGATATACAAAATTGCAGCAAGTGATTTTCGTCAGATATATCAAGCAAAAAATGCGCATTGCCCGGATAATGAAAGAAAATAATGATACCTATCCTGTGACACGGAGGACATCTGTCTCTAGCCACAATTTGCATCCTGATATAATCTATAAACAATTCAGAATCCGTATCAGTAAATTCTGCTGTTAATAATTATACGGTCAAAAATAATTCTAAAGTTAGCACTTTCAAAGGAGGTCTGCTATGCGGCTATACGCCGATAGTGCCAAGTGTTCTGGATGTCGAGCTTGTTTAGTGGCTTGCTCGCTCAATCTCTTTCAGGAGAGTAATCCCAAGAAAGCAGCACTTAATCTTATCGCTCATTTCCCCAATCCTGGTGTATATGAAATGAAAGTATGCACGCAGTGTGGGGACTGTGCTGCGGTATGCCCCACCGAGGCGATCAAATTGAATGAGCGCAATGCATATTATGTCGATTTTGCAGAATGCAACCTGTGCGAAGCCTGTGTTCCTGAATGTCCTGAAGATGTAATGTTCGTGCGCGCCGAGTTGGCGAATGCCGCCTGGAAGTGTGACCTGTGCGGTGATTGTGTCAGTGTGTGTGGTACCAGCGCATTGTGGATTGCGAATTAGGAGGCAACCATGAATGGATACGGTGGAACAATTCTAAGAGTCAATCTCACAGAAGGAAAAATAACCAGGGAACCCACACCTGCCAAGCTGGCGCATGACTTTATTGGTGGGCGTGGCTTTGGCGTATATTTTCTCTTTAAGGAAGTCCCCAAACATGCTGACCCGCTTGGACCGGAAAATAAGCTCATCATTTCCACAGGACCGCTTTCAGGTATGCTCGTGCCCGGTGGAGGCAAGTGTGATTGGACCACCAAGTCTCCTCTAACCGGTGGTTATGCGGATGCCTCAATGGGTGGCCATTTTACTGCAGAGATGAAGTACGCTGGCCTGGATACCATCATCCTCGAAGGGATCAGCCCCAAGCCTGTCTATTTGTTCATTGATAATGACAAAATCCAGCTTCTGGACGCCACCTCATATTGGGGAAAAGGTGCCATCGATGTGGAAGTTGAGTTTAAACACAAGTATGGCGAAGAATATCAGGTTGCTGCCATTGGACCAGGTGGTGAGAATCAGGTGTTGTATGCCTGCATTAATCATGATTTTGGCCGCCAGGCTGGTCGGGGTGGTGTCGGTGCTGTCATGGGTAGCAAGAAAGTAAAAGCTATCGTCCTGCATGGCACCAAGTCCGTCACCGTGGCTGACCCTGAGAACTACCGTAAAGCTGGTATGGCACTCTACAAAGCCTGTAAGGATGCCGAAGGTCTGGCCGAATGGTCACGCTATGGCACCACAATAGTTACCAGCTGGTGCAATGAGGTCGGCGCACTTCCCACACGTAACTTCAGCGCCGGCTCGTTTGAGGGGATTGAGCAGATCAACGGACAGACAATGCGCAAGGAAATCGTCATCACCGATAAAGGCTGTTTCGGTTGCCCCTGCCCGTGTGGAAAATATTCAAATATGAAGCGCTACAACACCCAGGTCGAAGGACCGGAATATGAGACCATAGGTCTAATGGGCTCCAACCTGGGCATAGCAGATATCCAGGCCGTGGCAGAAGCCAACCGTCTCGCTGACGATCTCGGAATTGATTCGATCAGTGCCGGCAGTTGCATCGCCTGGGCGATGGAGTGTTATGAGAAGGGCATCCTGACCAAAGCGGATACCGATGGTTTAGATCTGAAATTTGGCAATGTCGAAGCTGTCTTTGCCATGATCAAAAAGATCGCCCATCGTGAAGGGAAAATGGGTGAACTGCTTGCTCAGGGCATCAAGCGTGCTTCACAGCAGGTCGGGAAAGGCAGCGAGACATTTGCGATCCATGTCAAGGGTATGGAGCAATCTGCGTATGCCACCCATAATGCCACTGCCATGTTATTGGCATATATGACCTGTGATGTCGGTGCTCATCACAACCGTTCATGGGCGATCACCTATGATCTCCAGGTGGGCCGTGATAAGGTTGTTCCTGAAAAAGTTTCTCGCGTCATCTGGTTGCAGAACTTCCGACCCATGTTTGACGTCATGGGTTCCTGTCGTTTGCAATGGGTGGAGCTGGGTATAGACCGTGATTTATATGTTCCACTCCTGGAAGCGATCACTGGGGTCAGGCGCACCTGGGAAGATTTGGAAGCAGTCGGCAATCGCATCTGGACTCTCACCCGTATGTATTGGGTGCGCGAAAACGAGGGCTTCGGTCGCGATTGGGACCTTCCATCCCAACGCTTCTACACTGAACCACCTAAAACCGGCGCAACCACTGGTCAGATAACTAAATTTGAGGATGTTCAACGCTTGTTGGATATGTATTACGAACAGCGCGGCTGGGATAACAATGGTTTGCCTACTCCAGCAACCCTGGAAACCCTAAACCTGACTGCCCTGGTTGCATAGCAACCATTTGCACGAAAGATATTGATTGAAAAACTATTGATCTTTGGTTGAGGCGCAGCTCTTATTGATGCACAAGTAGCAAGAACAATAATAAGCTGCGCCTCTACATCTTACCTTTTTCAAGGTTAATGAATGAAGATGAGTGCCATCGTAAAGCCCCTTGGGATGTTGAAATCATATACTGGAGATCTCAAAGAGATCACCGTCGACACCGGTAAAACGGTCCGAGAGACGTTGACGATACTTGGGATCGATCCCGACCTGGTGGCCGGTGTTATTGTCAATGGTGAACTACAGACCAAGGATTACATCTTGCAGGAAAAGGACGTTGTCAAGCTCCTTGCTGTAATTGGCGGGGGATAAGTCTTTCCCGGCGAATTTCACCCACGCACGGTGCATAGCTCATTCACCACATCCCATAAAACGGGTAGACCAGTCTCAAAATAGGAAATGGGTACGCGTTCATCGTGACCATGTGCCAGCTGCATGATCGGATACCCTGGGGGTAGTATACCTGGTGTGAAGCCATACATTTTAATCCCGGCATTTTTATACTGGCAGGCATCTGTCGCGCCTGGCATCATCATGGGGATGATCAGACCACTTGGATCCATCTGGCGAGTCTTCTGCTCAAGCAACCGGTAGAACGGTGTTTCTGTTGAGAATTCTGCACCGCTGGTGGTATAAACCGCCTCCAGTTCGATTTCAGCACCGACGATGGAATGAATTTCCTTTATCACCGATTCCGCACATTGCCCCGGCAAAATTCGACAATCAATATCAGCCTGGGCAACTGAAGGGATGACATTCACCTTGCTTCCAGCCTGTAACATGGTTGGTGAAACGGTATTTGTCACCAAAGCCCTAAGGAAATTTCGATTATCTCCTTTCAATCGATCCAGCAGCAGGTTCACCATTGTAGGTGAATGAAGTAATCCGGTGAGTGAGTGAAGCGGAGACTGAATTTGGGAACCCGCAGCATCTACCATCTTGAGAAACGTTGGTGTGAGATGTACAGGTAAATGGCTTGCAAGGCGAAGCTTTTCAAGCGCCTGGGCGAGGATGAATACGGCATTATCTGAATGAGGAACTGATCCGTGTCCGGGCTTTCCATGTGCCCTTGCCTGCAGCCAGCAAACACCTTTCTCTGCTACCTGAATCGGATATGCCTTCATTTTGCCAAAATAAATAGTTAAAGCTCCTCCTTCAGTGATCCCATATTCCGCCTCTATAAGCTGGCGATGTTGTTCCACCAGGAATTTCGAGCCATGGGTAAACCCCGCTTCCTCATCGGCAATCGCTGCCAGGATAATGTCTCGCTTAAGAGGTGTCCGCTGACGGAATAAATTTAGGAAAATCTCCAGGTACATCACCAGGAAGCCTTTCATATCCAACGTTCCCCGACCCCAGACGGTATGGTCAATGATTTCGCCACCAAACGGATCGTGGCTCCAATGCTGGGCTTCAACGGGTACCACGTCCACATGCCCGCTCATTAAAAACGGCCGCTCAGAGCCATCTCCTTTTATTCTGGCTACCAGGTTTACCCGATTCGGTGCTGATTCTACGATGGTAATTGCATCTTGAGGAAATCCTGCTTTCTCGAGGATGTCCTTTACGATGAGAATCGCTGGAAGCTCGTTCCCAGGTGGGTTGACTGTTTGTGCTTGGATCAACCTGACCAGGTTTTCTATCGTTTCATCCACCACCATTTTCCAATTTACATCTGTCTCCATGGTTGTTCCTCATTTCAAAGCATAACCTACACTTGTATCCATATTCTACACTGCTGATCCAATGGCTTTGCTCGCATTTAGCTGGGTCACGATCACAGCCATAAGGATCAAGCCACATCCAACGAGCTGTACGACCTGCATGGTTTCTCCCAGGAAAATAAACCCCGTCAGGGCAGCAAATACAGCTTCCATGCTAAGCAATATGGTCGCATCAGTGGGAGGTGCGTACTTCTGACCCAATACTTGCAATGTGTAACCGCCAGCAGTGGAAAGCAATCCAACATAGAGGATCGTCCACCATCCCCCCGCGATTTCATTATAGGGCATGTATAACCAGAAGCTCAGGAGCAGATTCAATGATCCAGCAACAAGATATTGCCCAACAGAGAAGGTGACTACATCCATATGTCTTACTGCCCGGCTAACCAGGATCATCTGCAGAGCCCAGAAAATTGCTCCTGCCATCTCCAATGCATCCCCAGGTGCCAGTCGAAATGTTCCACCTGTGCTTAATAACAGGCTGCCAATAATGGCGATCCCTGCGCTCAACCAGGCTACCCTGGGTATCTTTTCCTTGAAAAATAACAGCAGGATGACGGGAACAAAAACAACGTAAAGCGTGGTGATGAACCCTGCATTCCCGGCAGTTGTGGTTTCCAAACCTGCTTGCTGTAGTCCTGCGGCTCCGAAGATTAATAGGCCGGATAGAACCATAAAGCTGATCGATTTTCTATCCAATTTTGGAGAGTCTATCGATTTGGTTGATAATTTATCCTGGTCACTTGGTGATTGATTCGAATTACGGAAAGGGTTTAGTTTACTAAATGGGAATAAAACCAACCCACCCAGAAGGAATCTTAAACCATTAAATGTGAATGGATCGAAATATTGTGCAGCTACCCGTTGGACTGCAAACGCACTTCCCCAGATCAATGCCACCAGTAGCAAAATAGTATCTGCACGAAGGCGGCTCATTGTTTATTTTTTCTCCTGGACCTGGCGTGATGATGGCATTATCCCCTGCTTTTCAGCCAGGTCAATAACTTCTCAACACTCCAGGTATTGATTACATCCTCCGCTTCTACCCACGCTCGACGCGCTGTCGATACCCCAAAATGCATAAAATCCATATCGGTTTCATCGTGGGCGTCTGTATTGATACTCAGCTTTATTCCCATGTCTATTGCTCTTCTTGCATAGATGTCGTCAAGGTCCAGTCGAGCTGGATTGGCATTAATTTCCAATGCCACACCAGTTTCAGCTGCTGTTTTAAAAACCGCTTCCATATCCAGGTCGGCTCCCTCGCGATCGGGGAATAACCTGCCAGTTGGATGCCCAATGATATCCACATGGGGGTTATGCATGGCTTTAGTCAACCTTTCGGTGATTTTTTCTCGCGGTTGCCGTAAACTTGAATGAATGGACGCCAGCACAATATCCAACGAAGCCAGCACTTCATCTGGATAATCCAGGCTTCCGTCAGTTTTGATCTCCACTTCCGCTCCTCGCAGGATATGAAAGTCAGAGCCAAATTCCTTCTGTACTTCTTCAATTTCCAATCCCTGCCTTATTACGTCCGCCTCATTCATTCCTTGCACTACCCCCAGGCTGCTGGTATGGTCGGTGACCGCCAACAGCTTATAGCCGTGAGCTTTAGCTGCAAGTGCCATTTCACGGATGGTTAACTTACCATCGCTCCAGGTAGAATGTGATTGCATATCCGATTTGATGTCAGAAAGCTCGATCAGCTTCGGTAATTTTCCCTGGATGGCTGCCTGTACCTCCCCTCGGTCTTCACGCAATTCAGGAGGGATCCACTGTAGTCCCAGGGTTTGATAAACTTCCTCTTCCTGAGAACAGAAGATCTCGGTCCCATCCTTTCTCGCCAGTGAATGCTCTGATAGAGAAAAGCCCTTCTTTACAGCGTATTCACGTAGACGAACATTATGATCTTTTGAGCCGGTCGCATAAACCAGGGCAGTACCCCAATGTTCAGGTGGATGAACCCATAATTGGGCTTGCAAACCGTGAGTAAATTCGACACTTGCTTTCGTATCACCTTTCCCCAACACGCGCGCGATATCTTTTCGACTGACCAAGGCTTCCATCACTGCACTCGAATCCTTGGCTGCGGCCATGATGTCAATATCGCCAACGGTCGAGCGCATCCGCCGTAGACTGCCTCCGACTTCGACTGCTGACACGCCGGGAACTTTCCTCAGGCTCTCAACCAGATCCTGGGCAAATGGCCACACTCGCCCCAGTGGCAGCCTGGTTGATCGCCGTCCAAGCGCCTCTATCCCGGCGATGATTTTCGCTTCAGATTTCTCCCCCATTCCTGGAAGATTCCTCAACCTTCTATTTCGCGCAGCACTCTCCAACTCACTCAGGTTGGTTATTCCCACTTGTTTCCAAAACAAGGCAATTTTCTTGGGACCAAGGTCAGGCACCTGGAGCATCTCTGCTAGGCTTGGTGGCACCTCCTTTTCCAATTTATCCAGGAAATCCAGATGCCCGGTGGAAAGCAGCTCATCGATCTTTTCTGCGATGGCTTTTCCCACCCCGTCGATCTCCATCAACCTGCCCTGCTTCCATACCTCATTCACATCCTGGCTCAGGTTACTCAAGCTTTCTGAAGCCTTCCGATATGCCAGGATTTTGTAGATATTTTCTCCCTTGATCTCCAGTAAATCAGCGATCAATTGGAACGTCTTTGCGAGCTGTTGATTCGTCATTTTCTCCATATAAAAAGTGTACCATGAGATAGCAATGAAGGATTAATGATTAAAATAACTCTCTCATTACGATTATCATATTTGGATCTATACTTATTCATTGGCATTGATTAAAATCGCCAATCATCTGAATTTGGTTAATCAAATCCTCTAATTATTTATGGATATCACCTATTTTTTCCGAGGACTGGTTATTGGGTTTTCAATCGCGGCTCCAGTCGGTCCAATTGGTATCCTTTGCATCAAGCGCACTCTTAGCTCAGGCTTGTTATATGGGCTGGTTTCAGGATTGGGGGCTGCTTCAGCGGATGCATTCTATGGCAGTATTGCAGCCTTTGGACTGACTTACATATCAAGCTTGCTCATTGATCAACAAATTTGGTTGCGCCTGGTGGGAGGTTTATTTTTATGCGTTCTTGGGGTAAAAACCTTTTTATCAGAACCCACCAATTTGCCAGAGCAATCGAACAACCTGGGATTGGTGAAAGCCTATGGATCCACATTTTTCCTCACCCTGACCAATCCATTGACCATCTTATCCTTTGCAGCCATTTTTGCGGGTCTCGGGCTTGCAAATGCAGAAGGCAGCTATTCTTCAGCGGTCATTACAGTCTTTGGGGTTTTTCTTGGCTCTTGTTGTTGGTGGGCATTCTTGAGTATGGGAGTTAATGCCATTCGAGGCAGATTCACACCCACCGGACTGATTTGGGTAAATCGAATCTCGGGGATGCTCATCTTTGGATTCGGCATTGCTGCACTCTATGGTGCATGGATAATGCGATCATAATCTTGGTATAAGATCCATCCACACAAAAATCGAGATTCCATCGTAAGCCATTGTAAAATATACGGATCAATCTACTTAAAAGAATTTCCGCAATAAATGAATTCAACTTAATAAAATTGCTATATCGGGATGGTGAATGAAGGTTGTATGATTATTGCAGGTCACCCTTGGTGTTCTCTTCATTACCTTCCTCGTCACCATGTCGGATGAATTGATAGGTTAATCCCCACAGCCAATCCTGCAAATAAGTTTCGATGTTTTCCAACAACTGGATTTTTTGACTAAGTGTTGCGATAAGTTCCTGGCTATCCATCAACACTTGCATGGAGCTGGTTCGTGCTTCGTCATCCATAATTCCCTGCTCATCCAGAATATCACGTAGTTGTCGTTCGCTTAAAGCCTGAAGATCCTGGTTGCCTTGCAGGTTATCCAGATTTATTCCGTATCCTTTCAAGATAATCGACAACTGGTTATTCACCTGGTTAAGATCATCATACACTTGTGCCTTGCGTTTCATTGCTTCACCAAGAATTTCACGCAAGGCATCCAGGTTTTGAGGTCCAGCTAAAACCATTTCCTGGATCATTTGATGCAAGGGATCTGTCGAACCATCCTCCAAACAATGCGTGATAACATCTCCAGCCTGAAGGCGAAAATATGCCTTTTCCACGATCGAATAAATCGATGAGGGAGGTTTATTGCCCATAGATCATCATCTCTCGACAAATCGAGCAAGGGCACATGGCTCTTAAATAATGCCAGTTATATATTCCAAAATGGTGTCCATCTTCCCATTCAACCGTGATGCCATATGTACCAACCTTCTCAACTTTGACCAGTCGCGTGGTTGAGCTATCTTCAATAGGCATAAAAAAAACTTCTTGGGCAGGCTCGTCACTCATTTTGTCATGCCCGCCCCGGCATTCTACACATGGACAGGCATAACGTATTAATGAGAACGGATAAATACTCAGGTGTCCGTCACTCCAGGTTAATGTCAGCTCTTTTGTCTTCTTATTTGCAATAATCTCAAACGGTGAAAGATTGTTCATCCTGGCATATACCCTCTTAAAACTATATATCGAAAGGCTTAAATATGCAAATCAGTCAAGCTTTTCAGAGTGAATTAATTTCACGAAATTATGGGTTTTGAACAACAGCCAGGTAATTCGCTACTCCCCACCCGACCATATCGTCCGTATAAGGATCTTGTAACTCCCACCAAACATAACCATCTGCATCGACAGGTCCATCTTTTACGATAAATACCTCAGAGTCGATGGCAATATAATTCACCTTACTTGCAACACCAGCTGTTTCATGTAATCTCAATCCATCTCCACCAGTCCCAGTCACTTGAACATAATCACCTATTTTTATTTCACCCATCGGTATCGGTTCTTGTTGCTCAGAAGTTGGTGATTGAGTCGGTGTCGGAGTGGAGACCGGTATGGGCGGAGTTATCGTGGGTACTTCGATTACACTTAACAAAGCCGTGGATGGCGCCGTCCTCGTATTTTGTGCCCTCAAAGACCATAATATTCCCAGCAGTATAACAAACACGCATACGGCAAATATGATTCCCCCAAGTACTACCTTTAAGCTCACCCAGCCACGTATAGATCTGAACATAATATCCTTATGAGGGAATCAGGAAGAACGCCAGGGCAAGAATGATATAAATCGCAAGTAGCTCAGCACCTTCGAGCCAGTTGGATTCTCCATCTGCAGACGCCAAGGCAGCAATCAATACCCCTGCGATTAATGCAATCAGCTCAAGCTGGTTGAATACCAGGGTAAGTGGATTACCGATAATTAAGCTAATAAAAACAAGTAAAGGTGCGACAAATAGAGCAATTTGTAAACTGGATGCAATCGCTATCTCAACGCTCAATGTCATCTTATTCTTTAATGCCATCTGCACCGCCACCATATGCTCAGCAACATTGCCAATGATGGGGATAAAAATTAGACCAATGAAAAACTCGGATATCCCGAAAGTTTCCACAACAGGTTCGACCGCACCTACCAATACCTCAGAGAGATAAGCCACTCCTACCGTTGAGAGCACCAGCACTACAATCCCAAGCTGTAAGGACCAACCGTGATGGGTTGATTGCATTTCACTTTCCGCTGCATCGGAAACAACCGGTCCACCGATCACTTTATAGCTGAAGATCAGGCTTAAGATATATAGAATGATCATGATAATTGCCACGCCAAGGCTGAGGGTTTCGACCCCAGGTGCAGGTGCTTCAATATCCCCAATAAAATGGCTTAATAAGGATGGGATCATCAGGATGATCACAGATAAAACAAGCAAAATTGCATTATTGCTGGCTTGTCTTCGATCGAATTTTTGAACCCCATTCCGTAATCCACCTAATAGCATGGACATTCCTAATACCAGCAATAAATTTCCCAAAATAGATCCAGTGATGGATGCTTTAACCAGCTCAATTAATCCTGCTCTCAGGGCGACAATCGTGATGATAAGCTCAGCTGCATTCCCTAAAGTCGCATTCATCAAAGCCCCGACCTTGGGATTAGTATGGGCCGCAAGCACTTCTGTCGCAACACCAATGAAGCCCGCAAAAGGTATGATGGCAATAGCAGCCAAAAGGAAGATCGCTACTGGTGACCAATGTAAAATTTCTCCTAATATGGCAAGTGGGAAAAATAGAAAAAGAACACTAATCGGGTAATTATGGATCAATGAGCTAATTTTCTTCATCAATATTATCCCTTATTAATATTATTCTCCTGATTGAACAATTCCCTCGGAATTTCTTTCGGAACTAGCAATCTTAATCCCTTTGGGATTACATTAATCTCAATCGTATGTTCTTTATATGGTATCGGTTCCGCATCCACCTGCACATAAAGGGGTGTATCTGATTCCAATTCCAGGTGACGGAAAGGCATGCAATGTACTTTATCCATATCTACGTGTTTGCCAGTATAAACACCCCAGGCAATCTGTAAAGTATCTGCCAGGGTATCACCTTCAAAAAGCCATAAATCGATAATTCCATCATCTAAGCGTGCAGATGGAGAAATATTCGCAATCCCTCCGGCGTATAGATGAATATTACTCATTAATGCTAATAAATAATGCCCGCTTAGATGTAAATGATCCACATTGATCTTCAGATTGATACCATGCCAAAAACTCGCATGCCATGCAGTTGAAGCAACATAAGTCATATTTGCAAAGAACTTCTCACCTCTGGGTCGCGGCTCAATGTGGTGGATTGCAAAAGCATCCAATCCCACTCCCGCCCACATGAGAAATGGTGTATCACCACACACTCCAATATCAACTTCACGAATTGCTGCTCCAGCAAGTCTCCTGGCACTTTCCTCCAGCGCCGTCCATCGTGTCCACCTCAAACCCGGTAATCCAAGCTCTTGTGCCAATACGTTTGCAGTCCCACCGGGAAGCACACCCAAAGCTGTATTACTACCCGCCAACCCACGCACTGCCAGGTTTACCGTACCGTCTCCCCCAACAACGAATAAAACATCTTTCCCTTGCTCGGCAGCTTTGCGAGCTGCTTGGGTAACATGATTTCCATTATCCGTCTTTATGATGCGGATGTCCCATCCACTTGAACGTAATACGTTAGCGGCTCTTTCTGCCAGGATTTGTGATGGAAACCTTCCGGCATTTGGGTTATAAACCATATCAGCGTTATACATCACATGATTTTACTCGAAAATTCCACACCTACCACAATCGTGCTAGAATATATCAAAATGATGAACAGTCCAGATCTGTTAAATAACCGCTATCAGGTGGAAGGGCGCATTGGTTCGGGTGGGATGGCAGAAGTCTATCGTGCTCGTGATCTAATGCTTGAACGTACTGTTGCAATCAAGCTTCTTCGTGAAGATTTTTCAGTCGATCAAGATTTCCGTGAGCGCTTCAGGCAGGAAGCAAAAGCTGCTGCAAATCTATCCCATCCAAATATTGTCACTATCTATGATTTTGGGTTTGATGAGCAGCAAATATTCATTGTGATGGAATATGTCCCTGGTACTGACCTGAAGACAATCCTGGAGAGACGGGGAATCTTGAGTGTTGAAGAGACACTGCGACTTATTATTCAAGCTTGTGCTGGCGTTGGCTATGCCCATCGGGTAGGTTTGATCCACTGTGATGTCAAACCCCATAATATGATCGTGACGCCCGACCAGCGATTAAAAGTCACTGATTTTGGGATCGCGCGTGCGCTGGCAAATATTCATCCCAGCGAAGTTAATCGTGTCGTTTGGGGATCTCCCCAATATTTCTCGCCAGAACAGGCTGCCGGTCTACCTCCTACACCTGCCGCAGATGTATATGGTTTAGGAGTCATCTTGTATGAAATGCTCACTGGTCGTTTGCCGTTTATTGCAAATTCTGCAGCTGAGCTGTCTCAAATGCATCGGTCGGTTATGCCTGCACCACCAACGCAGTTTAATCCTTTGATTCCACCTGAAGTTGAGCAGGCGTGCTTAAAAGTACTTTCCAAGGAACCGTCTTCGCGATACCGTACTGCAGATCAATTCGGTCGGGTTTTAATTTCATTGAGTAAATCGTTAAATACTCCTTCTGCGGACACCTCTCCATCGATTAAATCCATCTCCAGTCAGGTTTCCCGCCCCACCGGTCAGGGTTTACCAACCCAGCCTCAGACACAGCCACCTCCGGCTTCTCAAGCCATACACCAACCTCCGGTTATGCATTCGACCACGGTTTCAAAATCTGCCACTCTGGTCACAAATAAGGTCACTAGCAACCAAAATACTTTGGATATTGATTGGCTGACCTGGGGATTGGTGCTTTTAACCGTCATCACTTTAGGTGGGCTGATACCTTTATGGGTGTGGATTTATCTGCTTTATAATCCGCCAGGAGGGTGATCAAATGCCCCCAAGACATCTGATTTCTGCTTCCGTCCTATCTGCAGACTTCTCCCGATTGGGAGAGCAAATCATCGAGGCTGAGAAGGCTGGTGCTGATTGGATCCATGTTGATGTAATGGATGGTCATTTTGTACCCAACCTGACAGTGGGACCGCTTATCGTTGAAGCCTGCCGGAGAGTGACACAACTACCTTTGGATGTTCACTTGATGGTTGAATCACCCGAAACCCTTCTCGAATCTTTTGCCCTTGCCGGATCGAGCATTCTCAGTGTTCACGTCGAAACCTGCCTGGATCCTTATAAGACCATACAAATTATCCATGACCTTGGTTGCAAAGCAGGCATAGTACTCAACCCGGCCACACCAGTGGATTCTGTCCTCCCTTTCCTACCTGTTGTCGACCTGATCCTTGTGATGAGCGTCAATCCTGGGTATTCAGGGCAGGTATTCATGCCTGAAGTGTTGCCAAAGGTATCTTCACTAAGACACGATTTGGATCATCAACCACACCACACCTGGCTTGAGATTGATGGGGGCATCAACCCGAGCACGCTACCGCTGGCTTTGAAAGCCGGTGCAGACGTCTTTGTTGCTGCCAACGCTATCTTTAATCATCCGCAGGGGATTACCGCAGGGATAGAGCAATTACAGTTGAAATTACATCCTTAAATTAAAAGTCACGGCTTACACCGTGACCATAGGTTTAGAATTTTATTAACCTGTTATGAGGTTTTTACCATCGTGCGTAGGCACTTGGCACAAAGAACTTTCCGTATTTTTTTCCCGTCCTCATAAACAGTTACAGCCTGCAGGTTTGGGCGGAAAGTCCGTCGCGTACTTTTATTCGACCAAGGACGATTGCGTCCAAAACTTGTTGTTTTACCACAATTTGCACACCTAGCCATTTTTATATCCTTTCCTGACGTTCCTAACTACACAACTGGTATATCTACAAACAGAAAAAACATCCGACCAATTTGACTAAAATCAGGCTATAATTACCCTTCAATATTGCTTGAGGTCCATCCGATTAAGCCCGCCAATATTACCACATATTGGTTTTGATTACAAGTCGGAAAATTGGTTTATTACCTTTACCCTTTGAGTGAGGTCCTTTATGGATAATGAAAATTCCCAACTTGGGCGCGTGACAATTTCTCCTCGTGCCATTGCCACAATTGCTTATCAGGCAGTCCGACAGTCCTATGGTGTTGTTGGTCTGACGTCAAAAAACCTTATGGAGGGAATTACCCAGGTTATCGTAAAAGACCCTACCCATGGGATCGAGGTTAAATACTCGGACCAAGAAATATGTATTGATATTTATGTCATCATCGAATATGGCACAAGGATTAAATCTGTCGCATCAAGCGTCCGTAATACGGTCAAATTTAATGTTGAGAAAGCCCTGGGAATGCCTGTAACACAAGTCAACGTCCATGTCCGTGGACTTCGCGTCAGTGATGTGGATTAAACTTTAACTTTTATATTATTGGTATCATTCCCGGGAGTTGTCAATGGATCCAGAAAAACAAAATCAAACCCTATCCGACCAGCCATGCCCCATGAGAAAATACCCCATAGATGGGCAGGTTTTCAAAACACTGGTCGAATCCAGCCTTACATGGTTGCGAACCAATCAACAAGCCGTAAATGTGTTAAATGTTTTTCCTGTACCTGATGGCGACACAGGGACAAATATGGTATTAACCATGCAAGCTGCCTGTGATGAGATCGCCAATTCCGCAGAACACAATATTGGCAAGATATCTCATTTGGTAGCCCATGGTGCTTTGATGGGTGCCCGTGGGAATTCCGGTGTTATTCTATCGCAGCTTTGGCGTGGTTTCGCCCGTGCACTAGATAATTTTGAAACATTAGATGGACAGTTATTAGTACATGCACTCCACCAGGGGCGAAACACTGCTTATAAAGGTGTTGTCCGGCCGGTGGAGGGAACCATTCTCACCGTTGCCAAGGATGTAGCTGCTGAAGGTGAAAATGCTTTACCAGATACGCAAGACCCCTATGATATTCTTGAACGTATAGTTGCTGCGGCTGACAGGTCTGTAGAGAGAACCCCCGAGCTTTTGGCAGTGCTGAAAGATGCTGGTGTGGTTGATGCAGGTGGTAAAGGTTTATTCTTCATCCTTGAAGGCATGATGCGGTATGTAAATGGGCTCCCACTGGATGTATCTTCAGTCATTGTTCAACCACTTTCTGCGATGAAAATCGAAAATACGATAGATAATATTGAACCTGGACAGGATTTCGAAGTTGTTGTTGACTTCCACCCCAAGGCTGAGTTAGATATCGCTCAATTCTATGAAGAGCTGCAACATATTGGTACATCCATCCAACTGGGTGAAGGTGATGGGATGTATCGCATGCATATTCATGTTTCTGCAGAAAAACTATATGAACCAATTGAATACACCAAGTCCTTGGGCATTGTGACCAAGGCGGCGATAGAGAATCTTCGGGCACAGATGGATAAAATTGAGTATGAAAGTGGTGGCACCATCCAATGCCAACCGGTAGAGCCTGGAAATATTGCCACCATCGCGGTTGCTCCCGGCCCAGGTATCGCCAGGGTATTTGCCAGCCTGGGTGTATCAGCAATCGTCGAAGGTGGACAAACAATGAATCCCAGCACACAAGAAATCCTGAATGCTTTTGAGAATTTGCCCACTGACCAAGTATTTATTCTACCCAACAATAAAAATATTATCCTTGCTGCTAAAGCAGCTGCAGAATTAACCGTCAAGCATGTCACCGTGATTCCAACTCGCACGGTTCCGCAAGGAATGGCAGCCATGATGCGTCTGATTGCCACGGGTGACCCGGAGGATGTTGCCGCAGATATGAATTCTGTTCTTAATGATGTGGAGACTGGTGAAATAACCACTGCCACCCGTACGGTGGAAATTGATGGTGTAAATGTCAAGGAAGGTCAGATGATCAGCCTCCTAAATGGAAGGTTGGTGCTCGCGGCGAATGATCTCAAATCCGCCACCCTGGGTTTATTGAAAAAAGCCCATGCAGATCATTTCGAGCTGATCACTTTGTTTTACGGGGTGGATGTATCACGGATGGAAGTGGATGATATTGCTGATGCCATCCGGCAAAAATTTCCTGGACAGGAAATTGAAGTACAGGATGGGGGGCAACCTCATTATCAATTTATCATCTCTATCGAGTAAGATCGAAAGCCCTTCCATTTTATGCCGAGAACCTGCATATTAACGGATAGCACCGCCTACTTCACTAAATCAGTATTTTCGGGGCAGGATCATGTCACCATTCTTTCGCATTCTGTTCAGTATAATGGCAAGATACTGCCGGATAGCAAGGATCTCACCATCTATAACAATATAACAAAAGACCCTCCAAATCCACTGACTCTCCCTCCTTCTATTGACTCATTTAGGAATGCCTTTGCCACTTTGGGGATAAAATACAAGGAAATCGTGGTTATCTTAGTCTCCTCCCATCTGAGCCAGGCGCTCCCTAACGCACAATTAGCCCTCCAATCCTGTAGTACACCAGCAAACATTTTTATCATCGATTCTCGTAATACATCAGTAGGATTGGGTTTATTAGTTCAGGTTGCAGCAGAATTAGCCCAACGTGGGTACCCAGGGATTGAAATTAATCGCCTTGTACGTGGTATGGTCAATCATATATATTCAGTTTTCTGTTTACCTGATCTGTCCCACTTATATCGGGCGGGATTGCTTGATCCTGCCCAGGCAATTGTGGGAGAAATGCTTGGTGTTATCCCATTTTTTACCTTGGAAAATGGTAGATTGGTTCATACGCAAAAGATCCGTAGTCCACGTCATTTGGTGGACATTATGTACGAATTTATCGCTGAATTTGAAAATCTTAAGTATCTTGCATTAATTCAAGGGATAACTACTTTTGATCAGGAGAGCAGAAACTTGCGCGATCGCATTAGCCAGAATATTCGCACAACCCCCTTATGTGAGCATGGTCTAAGTCTCGCTTTAGCCACCATTCTTGGCCCCCATTGTATTGGTCTGGTTGCTATGGAGAATTCCCCCAAGGAAGGTTGAAGTGAAAATTGGTATAGTTACAGACAGCACAGCAGATATTTCCTCCGAATTGGCGAGTCAATATGATATTCGGGTAGTGCCTGCAATATTGGTAATTGATGGGCAAAGCCTTGAGGATGGCAATGGGATCACCAGGGAAGAGTTGTACCGTCAACTACCACAAATGAAAACGCTTCCAACAACTGCAGCACCATCCACGGGAGCATTTCAAGAGGTTTATGAAACCCTTTTTATGGAAGGTGTGGAACATATATTATCCATCCAAGTTGCCAGCAACCTGAGTGGAATTTACAACTCTGCAGTAATCGCAGCAAAATCGTTCGGTAATCGTATTCACGTTATCGATTCGCGGCATTTAACTCTTGGAATGGGTTTTCAAGTGCTCGCTGCTGCAAAAGCAGCCAGAGCGGGGCAAGCGATCAAAGAAATTAGAAATATCATTGAGGATACCCGTAAACGCGTCCATTTAGTTGCCATGTTAGATACATTAGAATATGTTCGCCGCAGTGGTCGTGTCTCATGGGCTCGTTCTAATCTTGGCAATTTGCTTCAAATTAAGCCATTTCTTGGCATCGAAGATGGAAACGTGATCCGAATGGGTGAAACACGTACCCGCCAAAAAGGTATTCTTCGGCTTCATCACATGCTAACTGAGCTGGGTCTGCTGGATCAGTTGGCAGTATTACACACCAATGCAGAACAGGATGCTATCCAGTTTGCCGAGCATTTCAAGGAATTGGTAAATTGCAATCCAATGATCATCAATGTCACTTCTGTTATTGGTGTCCATGTTGGCCCAAATGGCCTGGGTTTTGTTGCTTTAATTGAATAGTATGACTGTGAAAAGCTGAATTTCACAATTCATAAAGGACCAGAATGCCCATCCCAATCATCCTGATGGTAAAATAACCATCAATGAAACCGTCCCTTCAGAAACTAAAAAAGTTCATCCTTTTGGAATCGCAACATAACTATGATAATCGAGCAGTCATCGGTGGATTTGAGCGCATGGTAGATCCATGGCTCGCAGAAGCACAAGCTGACGGGCTTGCTCCCGATTTGATCCAGTCAGTACTGAGCCGTTTGCGTGATTATGGCAGCTTATCTCCGAAATCTCGTTACGACACCTTAACCGGCCTGTGGAACCGCCTGCAACGAGAAACCAAAGAGTTATTATCACCACTTCCACTTCCGGTGGATCTGCCCCCAAAATCAATAGAAAACGTTGGAAAGTCCGAATCCCCCTCTCCTGCACAAAAAAATTCTAGTCCTCCGGGTGCAGTTTCTAAGCCAGAGCAGAAACAAGGTACGGATAGGCCAACCTCCCAACCCGCTGCTTTATCGGCCTCAACTACAGTCCTGCCGGGAGTGGGGCCAAAACATGCCCAAACCCTTGCCCGGTTGGGACTACATACCCTTGGAGACATGCTTTATAACTTCCCACGCCGATATGATGATTACACCCAGCTAAAGCCGATTCAGCGCTTAATGTATGGAGAGGAAGTAACCGTTATTGGAATGGTTGAATCGATAAACACCCGCACAATCCGCGGAGGTCGCCTTCAAATCACCGAGGCAATAATCACCGATGGGACTGGAGCCTTACGCGTCACCTGGTTAATCAAGCCTGGATTGGTAAGCGTTTGTTGGAAGGTACGCAGATCGTACTTTCTGGGAAAATCGACCAGTATTTGGGTCGACTGATCATGAATGGCCCTGAATGGGAACCGCTTGAATCGCAAAACCTTCATACAAATCGTATCGTACCTGTCTATTCTCTCACCTCAAATATCACCCAACGCTGGTTGCGCCGTTTTATGTATGACGTAGTCACTTATTGGTCTCCCAGGATAGCTGAACCACTGCCTGAATCGATCCGCCAGTCTGCATCATTGATGGATCTACCAACTGCCCTACTGCAAGCGCATTTCCCCTCTTCTGCAGACCAATTAGAAGCGGCCCGTCATCGATTGGCTTTTGATGAAATTTTGTTGCTTCAGCTGGGAGTTCTCAGCCAGAAACGGAACTGGCAAAATCGGACTGCGCGCAAGTACGAAACATCAGACGAGTGGCTAGAATCACAGGTTGCCCATCTGCCCTTTGCACTAACGATTGCCCAACAAAACGCTTTGAATGATGTCAAGGCCGACCTTGCTTCTGGGCAACCGATGAATCGTCTGCTCCAGGGTGATGTTGGATCAGGTAAAACGGTGATAGCAGCTCTCGCAATAGCCATACTTGCCCAACATGGTGCCCAGTCCGCGCTACTTGCTCCCACTTCGATACTTGCAGAGCAGCATTACCGAAATATGCTTAGCCTGCTGGCATGGGACGGTAATGATTCTAATAAAACAGGCAATGGAATCCAGAGCCCACTGAAACCAGAACAGATCCGCTTGTTGATTGGAGCGACCCCTGAATCGGAAAAACTAGAGATCCGTGAAGGGCTTGCCAATTCGTCGATCAAGCTTGTTGTGGGAACTCACGCTCTTCTTGAAGAACCGGTAAACTTTAATGACTTACAATTGGCAGTGATTGATGAGCAACACCGCTTTGGGGTTGACCAGCGGGCTATTCTCCGTTCAAAGGGAGATAATCCCCACTTACTCATTATGACTGCCACACCTATCCCTCGTTCTTTGGCCTTAACCGTTTATGGTGACCTGGATCTATCTGTTATGGATGAAATGCCACCAGGACGTCTTGCCATCCAGACACAGGTGTTTTACCCACGTGAGCGTGAACGTGCTTATGTATTCATTCGTGGGCAAATAGACCAGGGTCGTCAGTGTTTTATCATTTATCCTCTGGTTGAGGAGAGTGAAAATACCGAGGCACTTGCTGCTGTCGAGGAGCAGGCTCGCCTTCAGAAAGATGTGTTTCCAAATTATAAGGTCGGGCTGCTTCACGGCAGGATGAAGCCTGATGAAAAAGATGCGGTCATGTCTGGTTTCTACCAGGGTGATTACCAGATTTTAGTATCCACTTCGGTGGTTGAGGTAGGTGTAGATGTTCCGAATGCGACTGTTATGCTTATTGAAGGAGCCAATCGCTTCGGTCTATCTCAGCTCCACCAATTCCGTGGACGTGTAGGTCGAAGCCAATACCAATCTTATTGCATTCTCATCCCCGATACACCTGATGCTGTAGAAAATGAACGCCTGGCAGCCATGGTTGAAACCAATGACGGTTTTGTGCTTGCGCAGCGTGACCTCGAACAGCGCGGTCCTGGCGAATTCCTTGGTACACGCCAATCAGGTTACTCTGGGCTTCGTATGGCAAACCTTACCGATGTCCACCTGATTGAAAAAGCCAGGCACCACGCCCAATTAATTTTCAATCTCGACCCTGACATGACATCCACTGAACACCAATTACTCGCCCAATCACTCAAGCGGTTTTGGAGTTTTGGTCAGGGTGATATCAGTTAATTTAAGTGGAAAATACTATCCTATAAGGAGAGTGAATAAGCCAGATGACAGTTAAAGCCCTCTTTCCTGGAACATTCGACCCTATCCATTATGGTCACTTGGATATTGCACGGCGTGCAGCTCGGCTCTTCGATGAATTAGTAATTGCTGTTTACGACCGCCCGATGAAATCACTGATCTTCCCTCCCGAAGAACGGATCAATTTAGCTCGCCTGTCCATATTGGACGACCCAAAGATATCGGTTGTCGGTTATAGCGGATTAACCGTAGATTTCTGCCATAAGATTGGTGCCCAAGTGATCGTGCGTGGCCTGCGTGTATTTTCGGATTTCGAATATGAGTTCCGTATGGCATTGGCCAATCATCGTCTGGCACCAGATATCGAGGTTATTTCTTTAATCACCAATGAAGAGCACACCTTTCTATCTTCCTCCACTGTCCGGGAAATTGCTATTTTAAATGGCGATATCAGCAGTATGGTTCCGCCTCATGTAGAAAAAGCTCTCAAGTATCGCTTGCAAGAATTGGGTGAAAGTGGCCAGATCGTGCCTTCCACCTCTATGCGCGATTGATATTGATGGGTCTAATATTGTCTGAAGCTGTTGACGTTTTTTAGATTTCGATGTAATCTTGTGCATAGAACTTGCATCCATAAATCTGCATTATTCTTCACAAGTACCTTTTTATTCAAGACATAAATATTAATAATTGGTTTATTGGAGGGAATATATGGATATCTTACAAATGATTGATCGGCTTGAAGAATTGTTAAATGAAAGCCGCCCCCTTCCCTTCACGCATAATGTCATTGTGGATGAGGATCGCATGCTGGACCTGATCGACCAGATGCGCGTCTCAATCCCCGAGGAAGTAAAAAAAGCTCAGCAATTAATGGCACAGAGAGACAGGGTGATTGCCCAGGCTCAGGAAGAAGCCAATCGTACTGTAAATCTTGCCCGTGATAGAAGTAATGAGCTTGTCGAACGCGATCAAGTTGTTCAGGCAGCCTATACACAGGCAGAGCAAATTAAAGCACAAGCACATGCTGATGGGGAGGCAATCCGAAGGGAAGCTGATGAATATGTTCTCGAAACGTTACGCAGCCTTGAAATGGAAATGGAACGCGCTCTAAATCAAGTGCGCAATGGTATTCGAACCCTACAAGATGAAGCACCAAAAGAAAGTTAATCACGAACACTAACAACAAACAGTGAGTGGCATTGAGTTACCACTCATTGTTTTTTTTAACCTGTCATAAACCCCTATCCCTGCCTCTCCCATAAAGCCGCCCTGTTATAGGAGAGGCAGAGATGCGATCCAGACCAGCAGGTCCCCTCCCGCACTGGCCTCGGGAATTACTGATTTTATTACCATTACGTATAATTATCCAATAGTCACAATTTTGTCACAAATATTGAGAATATTATATGCCTATTTTATATTAATGCCAGGTTAATTTCACCGAATCTCGCCATCACTTTACTACATTTCTGCCTATCTATCTCATGAAAAAAAATATCCGTATAAAAAGGCGATGAACTTCTAATTGATAATCAGGTCGATTTCTCCTCCCTTATTATTGACTTTCATCTTCATATCAGCGATAACACTGACTATACAGATCGATCATCAGCATTGCTTTTGATTATTCTTTTCTACCGATTTTTCAATTGTTCCAACAATCTAATATTCACGGAGAAGATATCAATGAAAACCTCAATTCAGCTTGCTCTCACTATGGTTTTTCTGATCCTTGGTCTGCTCATTGGAGTTTCACTGACTTTGGCCTAACAAGTAAGAGAAACCAATGTTGCCCCAGTTTTGATCTCATCAACTGCTAGATATCCACGGCAGATCTATAATATTCAACCCCAGGTTGATCCTCCCCTGCGGGTTGGATCTTATCTTTCCCTTGAGATTAGATCATATGATGATTTACCATGGAAATATGAAGTTTTATGCCACTGCACCGTTAAATTGGGAGGTCGTCATGGATTACATGGGGACAAGCCCCAATGATATGGGTATTTCCATGGGTATGGATAAAGAAGGTTATCTATTCATCGCCTATCAACAAGTTGCTTCAGACATGTCAACAGCAGCATCACGCATTGCTCGACCTGCTGAAGTATATGATGAAGGCAAAATCGGAAACTGTGGCGAGCTTACTCCAGATTAAATGTTTCAATATTGGCAGTGTGACACCTTGGATAATGTGGGCGAATATACGGATGAAGCAAATTATGTTTCCTTGGCTGTCAAACCGAATGGCTTGGCAATGATTGCCTATGGCAAAGATGATGAATATATCAACATCAGGAGCTTGATAATCATCTACCAGTATTCACAAACCTCCCTGTCCCAAATGAACCAGTAATGATCGTCTGAAAATGATCAGGGTTACCTGGCACAAGACAACTCCTATTTTTTCCTTAACCAAGTCAGGACGATAAAAACCATTTGAGGGATAATAGATAGTCTTTTCCCTCCATTGACATATTCATTATTTTCCACTAAAATCATACCGACCGGTCGGTTTTTTTTTGAAATAAAACAGGAATTCCCATGCAGCAACGCAGTGAAGAAACACATAATCGCATACTATCCGCGGCTACAGAGCTTTTTTCTAAATCTGGCTATGATGCTACCGGCGTGGCAGAGATCTGCCAGGCAGCCGGGGTAAGTAAAGGCGCTTTTTACCACCACTTCCCCTCCAAGCAGGCCGTCTTCATGGAGCTGCTGAATTCCTACATGAACAGCATTGAAACAGGTTTCAACCTGATGCGCCAGGAAGTTCGCGATGTTCCCCAAGCGATCCTGCAGATGGCCGAAATGGTCGGTGCACTATTCCAGGCGACCGATATCCATTTACCCATATTCCTGGAATTTTGGACCCAGGCCAATCACGACCCAAAGGTATGGGCGTTAACCGTAGCTCCCTTTCAGCGCTTCCAGTCTTATTTTGCTGAAATGATCCAGGAAGGTATCAATGAGGGTTCACTGCATCCAATCGACCCTCACCAGGCTGCCAGGGTTTTGGTTTCTTTATCAGTTGGTTTGCTAATGGAATCGCTTCTAAACCCCCAGGTCACAAATTGGCAGATTGAAGCCAGGCAAAGCCTGGAATTACTGATGAACGGTATGGCAAGGAGAAAAGAATGAATTTGATTACTGGTGCCACCGGGCATATTGGTAACGTGCTCGTCCGCACGCTTCTGGAACGAGGCGAAGAGGTTCGTGCCATGATCATGCCTGGTGAAGACCCAACCCCACTTAAAAACCTGGATGTTGAGATCGTCGAAGCAGATGTACTCGATTACCAGTCCCTACTCAAAGCCTTCGACCACATGGATGTTGTCTATCATCTCGCCGGCATGATTTCCATCCTTCCAGGCAGGCAACCCCTGGTGGAGGCAGTAAATGTGCTCGGAACACGCAATGTTCTCAAGGCTGCGCATGACACACGTGTCCGCCGTTTGGTCTACACCAGCTCAATTCACGCCCTGAAACGTGTCCCCCATGGCATTCTCATTGACGAGACTGTTCCCTTTGATCCTGAGCATGCCATCAGCAGTTATGATTCTTCTAAAGCCAGCGCTTCATTGGATGTTCTTGACGCTGTTCAGCATGGATTGGATGCCGTGATTGTCTGCCCCACCGGAGTGATCGGTCCATATGATTTCCGCCGCTCCGAGATGGGTCAGCTCATCCTGGATTGCGTTGAGCAAAAGCCCATGCTCTATGTTGATGGTGCCTATGATTTTGTCGATGTACGTGATGTCGCTGAGGGGCTTATCCTTGCCAGCGAAAAGGGACGTTGTGGAGAGAGCTACATTCTTTCCGGCGAGCGCATAGAGGTCCCGGACATCATCAAGACCGTACAGGAGATCCTGGGGAAGCGCCTGTTCAGCCTGAAAATCCCCATCTCGCTGGCCAACCTGACTGCCAGGATCACCCCTATCTATTACCGCCTGACTCACGCAAAACCGCGTTTCACCACCTATTCATTGGCGACCATTGCCTCAAACTCGGTTATCAGCCATGCAAAGGCGCTGCTGGAATTAGGCTATCATCCCCGGCCATTGCATGAATCGCTAAGTGATACCGTGAAGTGGTTTATAAAGAATAAAACACTGAGTAAAGTACCACCTGGGTAACCACATAAAATATGCGAGTTATTTACCATGACAAAAAAGCATGAGTCTAAATGGCTCAATAAAATCGCTGTTGTCACAGGGGCATCCAGTGGCATTGGAGCAGCAACTGCCCGCAAGCTAGCTGGGCAGGGTATGCAAGTTATCCTGGTTGCGCGCCGTAGAGAACGCCTTGAGCAGCTTGCTACCGATATTAAGATCTCGGGAAATAAAGCCGAGATTATCCAGGCCGACTTATCCAATAAATCCGAACGCCAGAGTGTTTATGACCAGGTGGAGGCTGGCTATGGCCATGCTGATGTCCTGGTCAACAACGCCGGTTTGGGCTGGTATGGTTTTGGCACCGACATGCCCTGGACAACCGCTTCTGAGATCCTGCAGGTGAATGTAGCTGCTGCCGTCCATTTCACCCTGCTTTTCCTGCAGAAGATGCGTTCGATCGGCACAGGGCACATCATTAACATCGGTTCCATCTCCGGCAGCCTGCCCAGCCAGGGGATAGCTGTCTATGGCGCTTCAAAATCCTTCCTGGATAATTTCACCACTGCCCTCTACCGTGAGCTCACCGGCACCCAACTACACGTCAGTGTGGTCCGTGCTGGTCCGGTCCTGACTGAATTCAGTGCTAATGCCGCCAACCTCGAACGTGGGTTGCATCTCCCGACAGAGAGTTTCGGTGTGACTGCTGAAAGGGTTGCCGATCAAGTTTGGAATTTACTGGAACGCCCTCGCCGTGTCGTATATGTGCCTTCCTGGTTGTCAATAACCCCACTCGTTGAAAGCACCTTTGGTTGGCTCATCGACCGCCTGGGTCCACTCCTCTTACACCGGCAAACAAAACACGATAGATCTTGACCTTAATACTATACTTACATTCATCATTCTCCATCAGTGTCTATTTCCTTCCGACGCTAGTTTGAGTAAATAAATTTAGATCAAATTCCTTTCCACCCATTGATGTGAATTACTCCCTGATTGCGGTATACTCCTCTGGTAACCAGTTCAACCGATCACTCTGTGAACATCTCTCAAGCGTTTAAATATGTAACGTTCCATCGACATAAACTAAATGCCTGCCTTCACCCATTTTCTCACTGATATCACCGGGCCTTCTGCTCCCTACCTGCTATTGATCTTTGGTATCCTTGCCCTGCTTGTGGTCAATTTGCTGATTGCGCTGGTTGAAGGTGTGATTCTCACGCTCATGGCTTGGAATCCATTTAAAGTTTCCATGATGGTCTCATTTATCATGAACATTTTCTCAGGCATTGTCAACGGGGTCATTTTAGTACTACTCCAGCGATCTCCTTTTACATGGCTGCCCATCTCATTTGTTCTGGCAATCATAATTGAAGTGTTTATTATGACTTATTTCAAGCGCGATTCCTTTCAACAGAACATCTTGTTCGCATTTCTTGCCAACCTTGCCAGTTATGTCGTCCTGATCCTGCCAGCATACTATTTTGGTGCACGATAGTAATTGGGAGGGTGTAACAGGTGGTTTAATTGTGTTGCATATTGATGGGTAAGTATATCGGGGTACAATAAGTAAGTCTATACATTAATGTTGCAAGGGTCATCATGCTGGTCGAATATTGTCCAAAATGCCATGCTCAACTGCCACCCGGGCTTGAAAAATGCCCCGTATGTGGTAAGCGTATGCCATCAAAGTCAAAGGATGAGTATACCTGTCGGGATATTGTCTTGCTTACACTTACCATTCTAGGATATGTGCTGGTGCCTTTGCTTATTATTATCGGTGTTGTCTTCTTGATTATCTGGCTGTTATAAAAAGATGATCGACCAACAAAGGAGATTGTGACCATGAACTTTGACCTTACCGATGAACAACGCATGTGGCGTGATGCCGTCCACGATTTTGTTGCCCGTGAAGTTAAACCAAAAGCGCATGAAGTTGATGAGTCTGCAGAATTCAATTGGCCTGCCGTGCGTAAAATGGGCCCTTTGGGCTTGCTCGGTTTGAACATCCCCGAGGAATACGGTGGTTCAGGTGTGGATGCCATCAGTGCTGCGATTGCCATAGAAGAGCTGGGCTGGGGCTGTGGTAGCACTGCCCTGGCGATTGCTGCACACAATGGTCTAGGTACCTCCCCCATCGTGCTCTTTGGGACCGAAGAACAAAAGAAACAGTATCTACCGAAAGTTGCTTCTGGAAAGGGCAGGCTCGGAGCCCTGGCACTCACTGAACCCGGAGCCGGTTCCGACATCCAGGGAGGTGTACGCACGCATGCTGAGCAAGTAGGTAATGAATGGGTCATCAATGGCTCTAAAGCCTGGTGCACCAACGCCAGTATCGCCGACTATATCATTACCCTTGTTCGCACGGATCCTTCCGGTGGGCCCCACTCACTAAGCATGATCATCGTCCCCGTTGACACACCAGGTCTGCACATCGGTCCTGCTGAAAAGAAGATGGGATTAAAAGGCTCTCCGACCCACGCGGTCACCTATGAAGATGTTCGCCTCCCATTCAGTTCACTGCTGGGCACACTTGGTCATGGATTGCAGCAGACCCTCACCACCCTGGATGGTGGAAGAATCAGTATCGGCGCTCTGTCTGTCGGACTTGCTCAATCCGCCATGGAAGATGCCATTCGCTATGCTAAGGATCGCCAGACATTCGGTAAACCTATCGCGGAACACCAGGCGATCCAATGGATGCTTGCTGATGCTGCTACCGAGATCCAGGCTGCCCGTTTGATGATATACTATGCCGCCTGGTTGAAGGATCAAAAGCGTCCATTCACCAAGGAGGCTTCCATGGGTAAGCTGTTTGCCACTGAGATGGCAGAACGCGTCTGCCGGAATGCCATCCAGGTTCACGGTGGTTATGGCTATAGCCGTGAGTATCCTGTCGAGTTGACTTACCGCGATGCACGATTAATGACCATCGGGGAAGGCACCAGTGAAGTCCAGCGGATGGTCATCGCACGGAAACTACTTGCCTGATCATGTGGATAAGCTAACATTGCAGATCTGATTCTAGTATGACAATTTCCAAACCTAAAGGCATTGCCCTGATCCTGGTGGCAGTCCTCATCCTGGTAAGTATTGCCCTTGTTTTGTTTCTCCACAAACAGGTCACACTGACGGTGAACGGTGACTCGCAAGTTCTCACCACCTATTCATTGAAAGTGGGTAGTTTGCTCAATACCTTAAATATTCCCTTGGCCACACAGGATGATCTATCTCCACCAATGGATGCCTGGTTAAAAGAGAATGACCAGATAACCCTCTTGCATGCCATACCGGTGCAAATTCTCGCGGATGGTAATATCACTTCATTAGTCAGCGCTGATCGGATTCCCTCTAGCCTCCTCAGGCAGGCCGGTATAATCCTCCTTCCTGCCGACCAGGTCATGTCAAATGGTAAGCTGTTGGATCCGAACCTCCCATTACCGGATGATCAACAATCCATCTCCCTCCAAGTTATTCGTGCTGTAAGCTATTCTCTCACTGAGGAAGGCAATACTCAAATCTTTACCACGACCATCCCGACCCTCGGCTCTGCATTATGGTCAGCTGGATATTCCCTTTTTGCTGCCGATCAGCTGACACCTCCCGTTGATACGATACTGATCCCGGGGTTAGCAGCAATAGTAAACCGCTCAAATGAAGTTACCATTCATTTTCAAGATACAGATATTATCGTGCGCACTGCTTCCGCAACGGTCGGAGAAGCCTTGGAAGAGGCAGCTTTGCCTGTTCAGGGTTTGGATTACAGCCTTCCCGCTCCAGAAGAGCTCATTCCCCCGACTAATGAAGTGCGCCTGGTTCATGTGACCGAGCAGGTTTTAGTTGAACAATCGCCATTACCGTTTGAAACCCAATACCAGGCTGTGTCGGATTTGGAAATTGACCAACAAACCATCGTTCAGACTGGAGAATATGGACTGACTGCTCAACGCTTGCGGGTGCGCTACGAGGATGGCGTGGAAGTCTCCCGCCAGGTGGAAAGTGAGTGGGTAGCCCGTCAGCCAGTACCACGGATTATTGGCTATGGTACGATGCTCGTCATGCACTCTGCTATTGTGGATGGAACTACCATTAATTATTGGCGCGCCTTGAATATGTATGCCACCTCCTACCATCCGTCTAACACTGGGAACACCACGGCATCTGGTTTACCCCTCCAAAAAGGTGTCGCGGCCGTGGATACCAGTATTATCCCCTTTTATACAAAAATGTACGTCCCTGGCTATGGTGAGGCTCTTGCTGCAGATATTGGTGGTGGTGTTCATGGTCGTATGATCGATCTTGGCTATTCTGATGAGGATTACGTGCCATGGCACCAGTGGGTCACGGTTTATCTCCTGTGGCCTCCGCCAGATAACATTATGTGGGTTGTACCTTGAACCTCCCCAACCTGGATGTCCCCAGGTTACTACGCCAATATGGCTTGCATCCCGAGAAATCCCTGGGGCAGAATTTCCTGCTCGATGAAAATGCTCTTCGCCAGGTTGTGAAAGCAGCCCAAATATCACCGGATGAAGTTGTGCTTGAAATAGGCGCGGGAGTGGGCAGCCTTACCCGGCACCTGGCTGAAAACTCACGGTCTGTTGTGGCTGTAGAGCTTGACAGCAAGCTGATTCCTCCATTAAAACAGATTATCGGACATTATCCCAATGTCCATGTGGTGCAAGGAGATATCCTGGCTCTTGACCCGGTAGAGCTTGTTTCACAGCAAGAATATGTGGTAGTCGCCAACATACCCTACTACATAACTTCTGCGCTCATCCGTCATCTGCTGGAAGCCACACTCCCTCCTCTTCGATTGATCCTGACAATTCAACGAGAGGTCGCCATGCGCATCTGTGCCGCTCCTGGCGATATGAGCTTGCTGGCTTTAAGTGTACAAGTTTATGGTCATCCGGAGATCGTTACCCACATTCCAGCAAATGCTTTCTATCCCCCACCCAATGTTAATTCCACAGTCCTTCGTATTGACCTGTTCTCATCTCCAAAGATCCCACCCGCTGAACTGGATGTATTTTTCCAGCTCATAAAGGCAGGATTCAGTCAAAAACGCAAAACATTACGCAATTCGCTTTCAGCTGGGCTGAGGATATCCCCACCTGCTACCGAGTCATTATTACTTGCTTCCAATATCAGCCCAATGCAGCGCGCTGAAACTCTGGATATCACTGAGTGGAGCCAGCTCACCAGTAATTACATCGCCCAATTTCATCCTAAGCCCGATTGAATTATCCCCAAAGCCAGAGAAACCCTGCCGCCAGCAAGCGAAGTACGGCGCCAAGGAAGAGTGATTCCTGCAAACCGATAATATCGGCGGTAAGTGGTCCCAATAAAGAGCCGGCTAATATCCCAATGTTTAATGACAGATTATGGATTGCCATATGTGCCGGACGGTCATTGGCGGGCACTCGCTCCATCAGGCGATTGATGAGTGCAGCACTAAGTAAGGCGAATACACCGCCCCCCAGTAAACATGCAAGGTAATATAGCTCAGGACCTTTAGCCATAGCTAACAATAGTGGAAAAATTGGAAATATGGCAGCGCTGGCTACCAACACTTTGCGATGCCCAAATTTGGTGCTGATATAGTTTAGTCTGATCGAAGCAAGCATCATTGAGCCATAGAATAATGCATTTCCAATACCGATCATTCCATCGGTCAGCTGCAATAGGTCAATATAAGCGATCGGAAATAGTGGGATGGGAAAGTATTGGAATGCATAAAAAGCCAGGTACGCCAGCATGAAAATACCAAATGGACCCTTTAACAAATCCATCCTCACCAGTGATCTACGCCCCTCCAGCCTTTTCGTTTCACCGGGTTCACCATTCAATACAGGAACTGGAAGAGCTATCTGCTCAGATTTTCGTAATCTCCCGATGTGGTAGCTGCTCAATACGGCTCCGATCGCCCCAATCAGGAATACGATCTGGTAATTTGCTGGAAATTGGACCCGGTCAAGGATTTGTCCACTCACGATTGTGGCTAGCATAATACTGACCGCCAACAAAATATTTCTTCGGCCAACTGCATGCGCCCTCCACTCAGGTGGAACAACGTCTGCAAACAATGCATTGAACCCAATTGCCAATATTGTCCCAGCAACCGACATGACCAGCGTAGTCCATATTAATCCCCAAATCTGGGCTGTGGAAGAAGGGAACGCCCATGGTATAGCTACCATAAAGACATATCCTAAACGCTGCCATAATGCGGAGCGATAGGAAATTTTGATCAGTGATTTTCCTTCCATCCATCTACCAGAAGGCAATGTAAAGAGCAAATTAATGATCGCTGGTCCAGCAGTCAGCAAACCTATCTGAAAGCTTGATGCACCGAGCCGTGCCGCGTAAACAGCCAGGAAAGCAAGTGTGCTTCCAGCAAGGATCCCAAACCAGAAAACATCCCAGTATAACTGGCGCAGGTTCCAGCGTAATATCACATCGGGCTTGTGTTGAATTTCGGTGGTCATATCCAGAAAAAAGCGGAGACCAGCCCAATCGGGCTCTCCGCTGTATTTAATCTATCTCCATGGTCATTATACTATCACCACCCAGGCTACTTTACACCTATAAAAGAAAATTGATGCTTTCTGGGATCCTTAATGATCAGCTCATCTACAGAAGTTCAGTTTTTCTTAATAGGCATTAATCATCCTGGGGATTCTTATCTATTGAATATTCGCACACCTCATCCCCCTTAGCCATACACTTGGTTTCACAAATCCTATACTCAAAACCTCCTGAGATCCATTTCAATCCTTCTTCAAGTAACCCTATCCCATATGAACAAATACTATTGTTTATTCCTTTACGTTCCCAACATTGAGGACACCTGTGGACGATATATCGGTATTGGATTTCACCCTCTTCAACGGTCGTGTGTTGGTCACTGATTTGTGTAAATATTCGTGCCAGGGCTATCAAACCAATTTGCACCTGGGCTTGAAGAGGAAGAGAACGGAATGCAGGATCGCTCACGCCTGCAATTGCCCCAAATTTTTTTAGGGATTGTGCAAATACAGATCTGCCTGCCCGTTTCAGAAACATCCGCCCCCCTTGTTCACCATACATATCTTCCAGCCCTATCTGCAGGGCACTGAAATCCGCAAAGTCAAAATCCTTTTCCATGTTGTCTGGTGGGAGGTTGTCAATAAAATCCCTTAATTGAGTCAGGTTGAGGATGGCATACAAACCATTCTTCCCCATTAACTCAATGAGCGCATTAAAGGTTGCAAGAGCCAACCTGTTTGGATAATGATAACCACTTTTTGTGATGGCTTTCATTCTTGATAATTTAGATGAGCTTGGAGAGCGCTTCAACCACCCGGCGCATATCCAATAGCATTAATCCTAACTTTGCATTCTCACGCGCTAGTGCAGTGAGCACTGCATCTTCACCTACCGACATCAACATAACATAACCATTCGATCCCTTGATATACACTTGTTCAAGCGAGCCGCGCCCTAATTCTGTTGCAATTCTCTCCCCCAGCGAAAGCATTGCTGCCGACATCGCTGCCACGCGATCTTCCTCCACTCCCTGAGGCAAAGCTGAGGCAATCGTAAGACCATCAACACTGACCACCGCTGATGCTTCAATATCCGGTGATGACGCCTGCATATCGCGTAAATGATCAACAATGAGTTGGGAACGAGATTTTGTCAAAGTATCACTCCCTGGGCACCTGGTACTCGCCTGGTTCCTTGGTTATATAAGGTCTAAAGTTGCTAAGAAATATATCAGCCTTCCACCGAAATAAATGTGCTGCTGCCATGTGTCAGATGCAATAATAGTACCAGATCTATTAATCAGGTACCTTGGAGTAAATGGTAGCCGATTTTACCATCTATGAACCTTCAGGTTTCTCTTCATTCTGTTTATTCACTTCAGGTAAGCTATCAGGGTCATAATCTCCCCATTTTCCGCTGAAGGAGGAGGCAAATACCACAGCATTGGTATGTTCCACCTCCCGTTTGGTTTTTTCCATCAGTGCCTGACGTTTTACAGCAATATCATCAGGAGGTTTGATTATTGAAGGTGTCACACTTAGAATTTCGATGGCCAAAATATCGTCTTTCAGATATGGTATAACAATTCCCGGCTTTTCATCCAGGATGATTTGGGCAAGAGGTGTGCTCTCACCCAGGAAACCATTGGCGAAATCAGCAGATTCATCAGCAACGATGGTGAAGCTCAATCGTTCACGTTTTCCATCCCGATCCAAAAGGTTGATTTCCACCTGACATCCAATTGAAACAACCACGCTCTTTGATTCCATAAATACAGTATAAGTCTTTAATCATAGATGGAAAAGGCTAATCAGATTATTATAAATCATCCAAATCAGTCCTTTTTCCACTGGTATAATCTTTTCATATTATGAATAAGAAACGAATAATAATCTCACTCTTCATCATACTACAAGGTTTTTCATTTGTCCTTCCACCGATCCCGGTGGCAGATGCCTCAATGGGTCAGTCCACCGCAAGTGCCATCTTATGCCAACCTGGCATATACATGACGGACCCTCTGGATTGTGTGCCCCTTGGTCCCTCAAGCTATCTCACCCAGATGGCTTCTGTCGGGATAAGTTTTCCCATTACCTCATTACCTTCCCGTCCGATCGATGAACAGTTGGGAGAATTACCGTATTTCTATGCGACTCTCGCTGAAGGTTCATCAGAGGTCTATGCGTCACTGGACGATGCAATTTCTGGGAATAATGCTATTCGTTCCATTGAAGGGGGTGGATTACTCTATGTGTCTTATGTTGACTTTTCGGATACTGAAAATGGACGATTCTTCAAACTTCATGATAGTACATGGGTGCGTGTCTCAAGTCGCGTCTCAGTTCCCAAAAGTTATCCTGGTGGAATTGAAATAACTCGAACACCCAATACCTCCTTTGGGTGGATTCTTCCCATTGGACCCACTCAGGAGACTAAGCGCACGCCAGGGTATGCTGAAAAAGATTACACCGGTCGGATCCTGAACACATACCAGATTGTGCAGGTATTTTCATCCAAAATAATTGATGATACTGAATGGTATCTGGTTGCTCCCGATGAATGGATTGAAGGTCGTTTTGTTGGTCGAGTGATCCCCAACACTACTCCTCCTGATGGAGTGACAAATGGAAGGTGGATCGAAGTAAACCTGGAAGAACAAACCCTTGCCATATATGACCAAAATCAACTTGTATTTGCCACCCTGATTGCAACTGGTCTGGACCCATTTTTTACCAGACCTGGCACATTCCAGATTCAAAAGAAACTGGATTCAACAACCATGTCAGGGAGTTTTACCGCGGATCACTCGGATTACTATTATCTACAGGATGTTCCCTGGACAATGTACTACGATAATGCCCGCGCACTGCATGGTTCCTACTGGCGCACTGCCTTTGGATTTCCCCAATCCCACGGATGTGTGAACCTGGCTCCCAGTGATGCACACTGGTTGTATGATTGGTCAAACGTTGGAGATTGGGTGTATGTATGGGATCCATCTGGAAAAACTCCAACGGATCCAGATTTTTATGGCGAAGGTGGAGCCTGAGAAAATTAATACGGTTCAGTATAAAGGGATGGATTATCACCTCGAAAAATCATGGCATAATCATTCTCTATGACCTCTAAGTTCAGTGTATTGGCCTGGTTTCCTGTCCTTCTAGCACTTCTGGCGTGCTCTACTTACATTCCAATCCTCCAACGAAAACCAGCCCATCCCCTGGTACAAAAAAACTTCACTGGAAAGGCATCCTCGACTCCCCTCCCAACCACCACCCCTTCACCAACAGCCACCTTCACACCCACATCTTTACCACCAAGCTCAACACCTACGCAGGTTCCCACTCCTACAGTAAAACCAACTGATATTCCATTAAATACCCAGCTCAGCATATTTGATGATCTGTGGACTATTGTCAATGATACATACATCTATCCAGATTTTAACGGATTGGATTGGAATGCTATCTATAAAGAGTATGAACAGAAAATATCAGCTGGAATGACAAATGACCAGTTTTATCTGGCAATGACCGATTTAATCACCAGCCTCGGGGATGATCATTCATTTTTCCTGGATCCGCAGCTGGTTGCAGAACAGGAAGCAGAATATCAAGGGGAATATGACTATGTGGGAATTGGAGTGCTGGTTAGCGCAGTACCAGAAAGAGATCGAGCGGTGATATTATCGGTTTTTCCAGGAAGCCCAGCAGAAGCAGCAGGATTGCATCCCAGGGATAGCATCCTCTCTGTGGATGGAACACCGATATTAGATGAATTTGGATTTTTACGTGATATTGTCCGCGGCCCCGAAGGAACCACCATCGACTTATCGGTGCAACCACCAGGCAAAGACCCGCTATGTGGTTAATATTACACGTCATCGTATCAGTGGTGAGGTTCCGGTTGTCTATGAAGTTATCACCACACCGGAAGGAAAACGGATTGGTTATATTTTGTTAGTAACATTTGAAGACAGCACAGTCGATGAGCAAGCAGCCCTAGCACTAAGCCTAATGACTGTAGATGCACCTCTGGATGGATTGATCCTGGATAACAGGATGAATGGCGGTGGTTCAAGCACGGTGCTTGAACCGATGCTTGGATTTTTTGCGGGTGGAGATCTGGGTACATTCTTCAGCCGTCACCAAGAGCATCCATTACAGATCAGGTTGAACAATATCAATGGCTCCTCCCAGGTACCTTTAGCAATATTAATTGGTGATGGTACAGCAAGTTTTGGGGAAATATTCGCTGGTGTCCTTCAAGATGTTGGTCGTGCTTACCTGATTGGAACGACAACCGATGGCAATGTTGAGATTTTATGGGGGTATGATCTGGAGGATGGCTCAAAGTTATGGCTGGCAAACGAAAATTTCCGACCGTTGAACCATCCTGAGCAAGAATGGGAAAAGACTGGAATCATTCCCGACTTAACGATATCGGGGGATTTCGATGAATTCTCTTTAAACAGTGACCCCGTTGTAGCAGCGGCGATAGAATACTTATCTGAGAGATAAGAAATTAACCCTGGAGACCATGAACCATGCTCACATTGCCGGAGAGAATCATATTTTCAATTGCGGTTCTCCTCTCTCTTACTGCAACCTTCAAGGCAATTAAACGAATCATAAAGATAATCACACGTGGGCATGGAAGTCCTGATTGGAACATCATCAGACAACGCCTATTTTCTGTTCCCCTTAAAGTCGTTAGCTTTCAACCAATATTCCGTTTCAGGCTTGTTCCCAGCATTTTTCATGCTTTAGTGGGTTGGGGTTTTCTTTTCTTCATTTTGGTTAATTTTGGGGATTTATTGCACGCATTTATCCCACATTTTCAATTTCTCGGCACTCAAATAATCGGCAATTTATACCGTTTAGGTGCAGACATCTCAAGTGTTGCCGTGATTACCGGGATGGTTGCTCTGATCATACGGCGGTTTATCATTAAACCAGGCACCCTCTCCACACGACCTGATGTATTGCTTCATCCAAAGGCGCGGTTTGGCATCTTGCGAGATTCTGCCATTGTTGGTGCATTTGTCCTCTTGCATGTGGGCTCTAGGTTCATTGGAGAATCTTTTAAACTAGCTCAAGAGGGACCGGATCCATGGCAACCATTTGCTTCATTTGTTTCCAAGTGCTGGCAAAACTGGAGCACGTTTACCTTGGTTATAGGCGAGCATGTATGCTTTTGGATATCCATCGGATTAATACTCGCCTTTTTCCCTTACTTCTTGTACTCCAAGCATATCCATCTTTTTTTTGCACCCTTGAATTTTTTACTAAAACCACCTCGTAAGTCCATCGGTGAATTGAGTAAACTGGATTTCGATGATGAGAGTGTTGATTCGTTTGGAGTATCCCGACTGGAAGACCTGGGTTGGGAACAGCTGATGGATGCATATGCCTGTATCATGTGTTATCGCTGCCAGCAAGTATGCCCGGCTTATAACACTGGTAAGGTCCTCTCTCCAGCAGCTCTGGAGATCAATAAGCGGTACTTTCTCAATTATTATGGTGCCAATATTGCCAAAGGAGAGGCAAGCCCACAAGCACTTGTTGATTTTGCCATCCCCCCTGAAGCGATCTGGGCCTGTACTGCCTGTGGAGCGTGTATCGATATTTGCCCGGTGAATAATGAACCGATGCGTGATATCCTGGATATCCGCCGGTCACTGGTGCTTAACGAAAATGCTTTCCCGCAACAGCTGCAGGCTGCTTTCCGTGGCATGGAAAGAAATGTCAATCCTTGGAATATCCCCCCGACTGAAAGGCTAAAATGGGCTGACGGACTCAAAGTGCCCACTATCGAAGAAAATCCCACTCCCGAGATTTTATGGTGGGTGGGTTGTGCCCCTGCCACAGACGAACGAGCGCAAAAAGTAGCCCGTGCATTTGCCAGCATTTTAGAAAAAGCAGGCGGTCAATTATGCCGTTCTGGGTAAACATGAGCAATGTACAGGTGATTCAGCCAGGCGGGCAGGTAATGAATATCTATTCAATGAGCTGGCAAGTGCCAATGTCGATATATTGAATACTGTTGCACCTAAACGGATAGTTACCACCTGTCCTCATTGTTTGCATACCCTTAAAAATGAGTACCCAGCATTTGGCGGTACTTATATTGTTATCCACCACACACAATTTATCGAAGAGCTATTAATAAAAGGCACATTAAAGCTAGAATCAAGCATGCTGAAAAATAATCATCCAGGGACGATCACTTACCATGATCCATGCTATTTAGGTCGGCACAACCACATCATTACCGAACCGCGCCATGATATTAGTAATATCGGCCTTGATCTCACCGAGCTGCCCCGCCATGGTATGAAATCCTTCTGTTGTGGAGCAGGTGGCTCGCAAATGTGGAAAGAGGAGGAGCATGGATCAGAACGAGTTAATGCCAATCGCTTCAAAGAAGCTTTATCTACCGGAGGAAGTGTACTGGCTGTCAGCTGTCCTTTCTGCATGATTATGCTTTCTGATGCCAAGAAGGCTGTTCCCAACGATATGGAAGTGGTCGATATCGCTGAGTTAGTTGCATCCAGATTGGAGCAATAAAATGGGTCATATAGATAACTTGCCTGCTGTCGAAGAGATAATAATAGATTATCGTCTTGCCTATCGTAGTCGACAGGCAAGTCAAATCGGCAGGCGTGAGGTCCTGAGTGGAAAAGCCAAGTTCGGCATATTTGGGGATGGTAAGGAATTGTCCCAGCTTGCCATGGCTCATGTGTTCAAGAATGGTGATTTTCGCTCAGGCTATTATCGGGATCAAACGTTTATGTTTGCCACTGGTATGGCCACGATTCAGGAGCTATTCGCCCAGCTTTATGCTAATCCTGACCTGGAAGCTGAACCTTCCAGCGGTGGACGAATGATGAATGCCCATTTTGCCACCCGCAGTCTGAATCCTGATGGCAGCTGGAAAAACCTCACTGCCCAGCCAAACTCCACGGGTGATATCTCTCCGACTGGATCACAGATGCCCAGGGTGGTGGGATTGGCATATGCATCCAAACTCTACCGCCAGCTACCTTCATTGCATCAATACACTGAGTTCTCGAACAACGGGAATGAAGTCGCCTTTGCTACCATCGGGAATGCATCTTGTGCTGAAGGTTTATTCTGGGAATCGGTGAATGCAATCGGTGTCTTACGCTGCCCTGTGATTATTACCATCTACGATGATGGTTATGGTATCTCAGTAGCTAATAAATCGCAAGTGGCCAAGGAAAATATCTCAGAGCTGCTCATGGGATTTCGCCGCCCTCCAGGAGAATGCTGCGATGGTTTTGACATATATACCGTCAAGGGTTGGGATTACCTCGCGCTCATTGAGACCTATCAAAAAGCCATCCGGGTTGCCAGGGAAGAACATATGCCTTCTATCGTGCATGTGACTGAGCTGACCCAACCTTTCGGTCATTCCACTTCCGGCAGCCATGAGCGTTATAAATCCAAGGAACGATTGGCTTGGGAGCACGAATTTGATTGCATCAAGAAATTTCGTGAATGGATCATCGGTCAAAAATTATTAACCTCTGAGGAAATGGATCGATTTGAGAAAGAGGATCAACGAACTGTCGAAGCTGACCGGAAACGTGCCTGGGAAGACTATATCAACCCAATTCTAAGCGAACACTCACAGGTTATAGAACTCATCGACAGGCTGACCCAGTCTTCGAAACATCTGGATGAACTCGGAGAAATCAAGGGCAAGCTTACCAATGTCGCTGTGCCTGTCCGAAGAGACGTGATGTCAGCAGTGATGGAGGTATTGATCAAATTACGGGACGAAGAATCACCTGCAAAGGATGCATTAATCGAATGGAAAAAGAAACAGGAACAGATTAGCCAGGATCGTTATGCATCCCACCTCCACAGCCATTCCATTGAATCAGCTTTGAATGTGCCCGAAGTAAAACCTGTTTATTCAGAAAACTCTCCGTTATTGTATGGTTATGAGGTGATCAACGCTTTTTTTGATTCCGCCCTGGCACGCGAGCCCCGCCTGATTGCTTTTGGTGAAGATGTCGGCCGAATGGGTGATGTAAATCAGGGTATGAAAGGGATGCAGGAAAAGTATGGTGAATTACGCGTCAGTGACACAGGTATTCGCGAAGCCACGATCCTTGGCCAGGCGATCGGAATGGCATCCCGGGGACTGCACCCCATTGCTGAGATTCAATATCTGGATTATTTACTCTTTTCACTGCAGCTCATGTCGGACGACCTGGCAACTCAGCTATGGCGTACCAGGGGTGGGCAAAAAGCCCCGGTAATTGTCAGAACACGTGGTCATCGCCTTGAAGGAGTATGGCATTCCGGATCGCCCATGGCTGGCATCATCCATCTTCTACGGGGTATGTATGTTTTGGTACCACGCAACTTCACCCAGGCAGCAGGCTTATATAACACCATGCTGCATTCAGACGAACCTGCATTGCTGGTGGAAGTGCTCAATGGATATCGGCTAAAGGAACGTCTACCTGATAATATTGGTGAGATGACTGTTCCCCTCGGCGTGCCTGAAATTCTTCGTCCGGGGTCAGACGTTACCCTGGTGACTTATGGTGCTTGTTGCCGGATAGCGCTTGATGCTGCAGAAAAACTTAGCTCAGTGGGGATCAGTACTGAGGTCATTGATGTCCAGACCCTGCTTCCATTTGATATCCATGGCATCATCCTGGAATCGCTTAAAAAAACCGGTCACATAATATTTGTGGATGAAGATGTTCCGGGCGGTACTACAGCATATATGCTGCAAGAGGTTATTGAAAAGCAGGGTGGCTATTATTGGCTCGATTCAATCCCTCGTACCCTGCCTGGTGCAGAACACCGGCCTGCCTATGGTTCCGATGGTGACTATTGGTCCAAGCCAAATACTGATACCATCTTTGATGAAATTTACAAGCTGATGCACGAAGTATCACCGAATGATTATCCAACGTATTACTAATATGTTATTTGAAGTAATGAAAAAAAGGAGTAGCCATGCCCACCAAATTGTTAATGCCATTATTAGGTGAATCAGTCACAGAAGCGACTGTGACCAGGTGGCTGAAGTCAGCGGGTGACAAGGTAGAGGAATATGAGCCCCTTCTTGAAGTGAACACGGATAAAGTTGACACCGAGATCCCAAGCCCGACCACAGGAAGAATACTTGCCACCCTTGTGAAAGAAGGCGAAGTGGTGAAGGTTGGAGCGCTGTTGGGTTGGATCGGGCAACCCGGTGAGAGTATTCCTGGTGAAGCGACTTCTATCCAGGCAACAAACATACCGGACGTAGAGCAGGCAACTCCCCCAACCACTATACCCATTCAAAGAACTACTGCTGATCGTGAGCTTGGCTTCATATCACCCGTGGTGGCAAAGATTGCGGCAGAGCAAAAAATAGATCTGTCTTTAGTCGCAGGCACTGGCCTGGGTGGGAGGATCACCAAAAGGGACGTCGAATCCTACCTTGATAATAAGAAACAAGTCCCTCAAAGCACACCCTCAGCTCCCCCAACAGGCCCGGTTGCTCATCCAGTTGTTCCTCTTCCAGGCATTGAATATATACTGCGACCGCAGACTCCGATGCGCAAAGCAATTGCCGAACATATGCTTCTGAGTGAACATACTGCACCCCATGTTTCCACAATTATGGAAGTGGATATGACCAGGGTTGTAGCTCATCGTAATAGCAATAAAGAGATATTTGCTGGCGAAGGTGTCAACCTGACTTTCACTGCCTACTTTGTCTCCGCTTCTGTGTCCGCATTAAAAGCCTATCCACTGGTTAATTCATCCTGGTCTGAAGATGGTGTGCGCGTTTATAACTCCATCAACATTGGTATGGCAACCGCTTTGGGCGAAGAGGGGCTGATCGTACCGGTGATCAGGAACGCAGATAATCTCTCGCTTGTAGGTATTGCCCGTACGGTTAATGATCTCTCGAATCGGGCTCGGATGCACAAGCTGCTGCCAGATGAAGTGAAGGGTGGAACATTCACCATTACCAACCATGGGGTTACAGGCTCCTTGTTTGCAACACCCATCATCAACCAGCCACAGTGCGCTATTCTCGGAGTTGGGGTGATCCAAAAACGTCCCATTGTCATTTCGGACCCATCCCTGGGCGATGTACTGGCAATCCGTCCCATGATGTATCTGTCGCTCACTTTTGATCATCGAATCATCGACGGAGCAATTGCTGATCTGTTCCTGGCTAAATTTGTGGATAGTTTACAAAATTGGGCATAAAATTTTTGAAGCCACTTACGGTATATGGCTATTTTTAATGATATAAATTACTGATAATCAATCAGCTAAGGAGTCCTCATGGATAATTATGATGTTGTCGTCATCGGTGCAGGGCCTGCAGGGTATGTTTGTGCCATCCGTTCTGCCCAGTTGGGATTAAAAACTGCCATTATTGATAAACAATGGTTGGGGGGTGTCTGTCTGAATGTAGGCTGTATACCATCCAAGGCCCTGCTCAGGAATGCTGAAGTAGCCCATATTCTCCGCGAACGAAGTAAAGAGTTTGGCTTTTCATTTGATAATCTCAGCTTTGATTACAGTGTTGCAGTCAAGCGCAGCCGTCAAGTATCAGACCGCCTGACCAAAGGCGTGGGATTTCTGATGAAGAAAAACGATATTGCAGTATATATGGGGCTGGCAAAATTATCATCCCGAGATACCGTAACGGTAATCGATTCAGAAGGGAAATCAATACAACTAAAGGCAAGAAATATCGTCATTGCAACAGGTGCAACCACCATGGTGCCTCCCGTCTGGAAAGTGGATGGTGTAAAGATCCTCACTTACCTGGAAGCCATCCTTCAACCAACATTACCAAAATCTGCGATCATCATCGGGGCAGGTGCCATTGGGGTGGAGTTTGCCACGATATGGAGCTCATACGGGGTTCCAGTGTCCATTGTTGAGATGCTGCCTCGCCTGGTTCCATTGGAGGATGAAGAAATCAGCACTGAGCTGGCTAAAGCTTTTGTAAAGCGCAAGATCAACATCCTGGTCGGTCACCAGGTGGTAGCGTTGGAAGCGACCACGGATGGTGTCTCGCTTAGGGCAAAAGGTGAAAACGGTGAAGTATCCTTGCAGGCTGAACAGGCTCTGGTTGCAATTGGCTTTCGTCCTAATTCACGAGATTTAGGATTGGAAGGACAAGGTATTAAACTAAATGATAAAGGAGCCATTGAGATTGATGAACACATGGCAACCAACGTGCCAGGGATATGGGCGATAGGTGATGTTACTGCCAAGCTTATGCTAGCCCATGTCGGTTCTGCCCAAGGCATTGTCTGCGCTGAGAATATTGCAGGTGCTGAAACCGTTCAGCTAAATTATGAAATGATGCCCCGGGCTACTTACTGCCAGCCTCAGGTGGCTTCATTTGGAATAACCGAGGCTCAAGCAAAAGAACGCGGCCTGAATATTAAAGTTGGAAGATTCCCATTCCAGGCAAATGGAAAAGCGCTAGGTTTGGGTGATTACGCTGGATGGGTAAAAATTATTACTGATGCAAAATATGGTGAGATTTTGGGTGGCCACATGATTGGTCCCGAAGTAACTGAGCTTTTACCGGAATTGACCATTTCCCAGATGATGGAACTAACCCCTGCGGAGATTGCCCGGAATATCCACGCTCACCCCACCCTTAGCGAAACCCTGATGGAAGCTGCTCATGCTGCTGAAGGACACGCAATTCATATCTAACTGACCTATGAAAACAGGCAGGGTTGCCTCCCAAGGCAACCCTGTTTTGTTTATGATATACTTTTTTTCTAAAGCTTTCTCCGATGGAAAAAATCCGCATCATCCTTGTCGACGACCATACCATCCTGCGGGATGGAATCCGAGCCTTACTGGAAGGGGAGCCAGATTTGGTTGTGATTGGTGAGGCTGAAGATGGTCGCTCAGCAGTAAACCTGACCCGTCAATTAATCCCTGATGTAGTGTTGATGGATATCGCCATGCCGTTGATGAACGGCCTGGAGGCTACCCGGCAGATCATCCACGATTACCCAAAAGTAAAGGTATTGGTTCTCAGTATGTATGACAACGAGGAATATATCCGTAATTCCCTTGCCCATGGAGCAATGGGTTATATCCTCAAAGATGCATCTGCAGATGAACTAATAGATGCCATTCGGGCGGTTAATAGAGGAGAAACTATTCTCTCCCCTGCTGTCACTCGCCTGGTTGTGGAAAATTATCTACGATGGGGAGATTTAAAAAAAGATAACAATGCTGACGGGTTGAGCCCTCGTGAACGTGAAGTCCTTCAGCTCATTGCGGAAGGTTACTCAAACAAGCAGATTGCAGAGATCCTCTGCATATCCATCAAAACCGTTCAGGCGCACCGCATGAACCTGATGTCCAAATTAGGGTTACACGACCGTGCGGATCTGATCAAATACGCAATCCAACGCAAGATTATCGATCTATAAGTAAAAATAAGGTGTACAACCTAGCTTAAATAAGGCCGAATATTGATTACAGCCTGAAGAAATTCGTGTATACTTTATAAGTGACAGTTGTCACAATTCGTGGGGATTTTGTCCCTGCAATAATCGAATGCAAGCAGAATAAGAGGTGGCTCTATGCGATTCTTTTCTCCGAAGCGTTTTGCCTTGCTTGCCATGCTTGTGGTTGCTCTTGGTTTATTCATATTCATCAATACACATGCAAAGGCAAATTCCCTCTCCCCCGGCACTACATCAAATCTCGCCACATCACCCAACTGGTCTTTAGCTGGATCTGAGCTTTCATCACCAAAGCTTGTCGTCACTCCCCCTCCACCCCTGGAAGATACTTGTTTAAGCTGTCATATCCTAGGAGAGAACAAAGGCCTGTGGACGCCTCTAGGACGGTGGATCCTCTTTGGTGGTTTAGGACTGGCTTTTGTTTTCGGGATCTATCGAAGTGCCAGCACCTGGGTAACAAGATCACCCTGGAAACCTCTCACCAACCGGGCTGTAGACTGGGTTGATGAACGCTACCAGGTTTCTGAACCGCTTACTAAAGTCCTTAAAAAGCCGGTACCCAAATATGCCCTGCGATGGTTTTATTGTCTGGGTGGGATCACTGCATTTCTTTTTGTTGTCCAGGGAATTACAGGGATTTTATTAGCCTTTTACTATAAACCCACTCCCGAAGCTGCTTATGCCAGCATTCAATATATCGAAACACAGGTGTATTTTGGAGCTGCGATACGTGCGATTCACCACTGGTGTGCCAACGCCATGATCGTGGTCTGCACTGCCCACATGGCAAGGGTTTTTATCATGGGGGCATATAAAAGGCCTAGGGAGTTGAATTGGATCTCCGGTGTTCTTTTACTCATTCTGACGCTGGTTTTCGGATTCACCGGATACTTGCTCCCCTGGGATCAGCGAGCATTTTGGGCTACGACAGTTGGTTCTGAAATCGCCGGTGCAATCCCGGCGATCGGAAACCTTGCCCTGGTCTTTTTACGAGTGGGATGGAACGTGACTGGAGAAACACTAAGCCGTTTCTATGGTCTGCATGTGATCGTTGTGCCATTGGCGACCGTTGCCTTCATGTTTGCCCACTTCATGATGATCCGCCGTCAGGGCATCGCCAAGCCCCTATAATCATAGAGGAGAATTCTAATGTCTGAGATTGAACATAAAAGTGAAGACACTATACCCTTCTACCCTGACCATATTAAAACTGAGTTTTATGTTGTCTTAGGGATCCTGGCTATTGTCCTGATCATTGGTCTTATTGGAATGGTCAATCCTGTTGGGACAGGAGAGCCGGCTGATCCGCTGGATACGCCTCTCCATGTCAAGCCGGAATGGTATTTCCTGGCTTTATACCAGATCCTCAAGAAAATTCCCCCGATGGTCCTGGGAATTCAGGGGAAAGTCCTGGGGGTTGTCCTCCCGATTGTATTGGTTGTCTTGATCTTTTTATGGCCTTTCCTTGACTCTAAGCCTGACAAATCCAGGAAAATATACACCATCCGCCTGGTATTTGTAATTGTTGCAGTTGTTACCCTTATTGCCCTGACCATCTGGGGAGAGGTGAGTTAGCTATGAGTCCGATTACAAGGCGTGATTTCATGAATTTGGTAAAAGGAGGGGCGATCGTAACCGGAGCGGTTGTCATTGCAGGACCAATTGTTGCCTATTTTTACCCCACGGATCTGCAAGAGACCCCTTCTGAGCCTGTCCTGGTGTGTAAAGTCGATGAGCTGCCCGTTGGGGAAAGTAAAACCATTAATTATGGACGTTACCCAGCGATCATCATTAATACGCCCGATGGGTTACGGGCGTTCTCTGCCGTCTGCACTCACTTTGCCTGCATTGTCAAGTGGGATACGGAAAAAAGCCAGATTTATTGCCCCTGCCACGATGGCTACTTCGACTCATTGGATGGGCATGTAATATCTGGGCCTCCCCCATTACCTCTGACAGCTATTTCGGTGAATGTGGTCAACGACGAGATCTATATCGGAGGTGCAGCATGACCGCCCAGGCAACCACTCCAGCCGATACCAAAAAAACAGGCTCAGGATCATTCCGCCAAGCGTTTGAAAACGCTAAACCACGCATCCGGGACTTTGTGGTCCATGTACTGGCTCAAGTGCGTATCCTTAATAAGGCTTATCCTGGGATCATGCATGTCCTCATTTTCTGGGGTGTATTGATCCAGGTTGTGGGTACCATCATTAATATCCTGAATATGGCGCTATTTTTACCCTGGGTGATCACCTTTCCCCGAGGGAACGTCTATCTTGGCTATGAGACGATTATGGATCTTGCAGGGATCGCCATTCTCCTGGGTGTCAGCATGGCATTCTTCAGGCGCCTCATCCTCCGCCCTAAATACCTGGAAAGCCGTTGGGATGATTATTTTGCCCTGATACTAATAACTTTAATCCCGTTAATTGGTTTCACCGTCGAAGGAACACGAATCCTTTCAACCAATCCTCCCTGGCGGGCTTTTTCTCCCATCGGCAGCCTGACCGCCAATATCTTTAGTGGCTTGGGAATGACTCCCCTGACTGCATTGCATCTGCATGACATCCTGTTCTGGACCCATGCTGCGGTTGCCTTGATCTTGATCGCCAGTATTCCTTTCACCAAGATGCGCCATCTGATCAGTGCACCACTACATATCATCGTCCGTCCATTACGCAAGATGGGTGCAGTGGAGAAAATTGAGAATATCGATCAGGCTGAGATTCTTGGGGTAGGAAAAGTATCAGAATTTAGATCTGAACAGTTATTATCCTTTGATGCCTGCTTGAATTGTGGCCGCTGCGAAGCTGCCTGTCCATCCAATATCAGCGGGATGGACTATTCGCCCCGTTGGCTCGTCCAAACTTTGCGTAAAACGATGGTCGAATCCCTGCAAACGCCCAAGGAGAAATCCTCCCAGGAGCTCTATGCTGGTGCATTTACAGATTTTTATACCTGGCAATGTACCACCTGTGGCGCATGCACATTGCTTTGCCCCGCATTTATCAATCCCGTGGATGAGGTTGTTGATATGCGCCGCTATCAGGCCCTCACCACTGGTAAAGTACCCAAATCGGTCGCTGATTTATTGCGCAATATTGAGCGACAGGGTAACCCATGGGGAATACCTGCCCAGGATCGTCTAAACTGGTCCGAGGGTTTGAATTTACGCGAGCTGGCTCCTGGAGATGAGACAGACATCCTGTATTTTGTTGGATGTGCATCTGCTTTTGATGACCGCAATAAGAAAGTTGCCCGGTCTTTTGTTAATCTATTGAATAAAGCAGGTGTGGATTATGGCGTGTTGGGATTTGATGAAACCTGCTGTGGTGAAACGGCTCGACGCATGGGTAATGAGTATCTTTTCCAGGTATTTGCAGAACAAAATCTAGAAGCGATGAGTAAGATAAAATTTAATCGCATTGTTACCCAATGTCCCCACTGCTTTAATACGCTTAAAAACGAATATCCTCAATTCGGAAGTAGTTATAAAGTCCAGCACTATACCGAATTTCTAACTGAATTCTCCCTAACAAAAAACATATCTCCCAACGGCAATGGCTTAAAAGGTCGCCTCGCCTATCACGATTTATGCTATCTTGGACGGTACAATGAAATCTATCAGGCACCCCGCCAGCTACTCCAGGAAGCGAAGCTCAAACCAATGGAATTGCCTCGTCACGGAGAGGATAGTTTTTGTTGTGGTGGGGGCGGAGGACAAATGTGGCTGGAGACCGATCCGAACACCCGCATCAATCATCGCCGGCTTGCTGAGGCACTTGAAGCCAAAGCAGATGTTGTTGCCACAGCCTGCCCTTATTGTATGATCATGTTGGATGATGCTATTCGTTCAAAAGGGGTGGGTGAACAGATTCAGGTGCTTGATATCGCAGAAATTATAGAAAAACAGCTATCTGCTTGATCTAATATTGGTATGGGTTATTTTGGAGATACAGAATGAATAATTATTGGTCTCTTGCCACCCATGGTGATCCACTCGGGACAGTGCATGACTTCATCCGGAAGATTTGGCTTGCAACAAATCTGGATGGAATGTTGGTCACAATGAGTGGTGCGGATGAAATTGATGCGAGTCCACAATTTATCACCGATGTTTCCACAGTTGATCAAATCAATCCCTTCAAGCCTCTCATGGAAATCAATGCTGCCAGGCTGATTCCTGGGTTAATCGCAGATCATCCCGATTCAAAAATTGGTACAGTATTGAGACCCTGTGAGCTCCGGGCTTTGATTGAAATGAAAAAACATTCATCCTTCAAGGTCGATAATTTGCTCACCATTAGTGTGGATTGCCTGGGAACCTTACCAGCCGATGAATACCAATGGCGCCTTGAGCGAATGAAGAAAAACCTTCCAGGGCAAGGATCGGGTGACATCGAATCAGCTGACGACTTGTCCAATGAGGCGTTGAAATTTGCCCGCCAGGGCGGCATTGTGCCCTACAGGTATCGTTCTGCCTGCCAGGTATGTACCTCTCCGGCAGCAGAACATGCGGATATAAATATCCAAATCTTAGGACTGCCTGTCCGCCAACAGATATTGGTATTATTTAGTGATCCAGCTGTGGAGCTGAGTTTACACATAGAAACCCTTGTTGATGGAAATGCCAATCAAGCATTAATTCTCCAACATGATCGGGTAGTAACTAGGATGAGTGAACGTCATCTCCGAACCATGGAAAGAATCAAGGACGGCCTGGGTGAATTGCTTCCAGCAGACGTGGAAGCTGTGATTGGTCAGCTTGAAAATTGTGGTGAATGCCAAAGTTGTATGAATGTTTGCCCCATCTGTTCTGTGGACCGGCCTGTACGCGCCTCGGATGGTCATTATGATCGTTCCACGGTGATGCGCTGGCTGGTTTCATGTGCGGGTTGTGGGATGTGCGAACAAGCCTGCCCAAACCATCTTCCCATCTCGACAGTTTTTGCCCATATTCGCCAACAGCTGGATCAGGAATGGGAATATGTGCCTGGTAGATCGATGGATGAGGCATTACCTTTGATATAGGATTTTACATGATCTATGCGCGTTCGAGCTGGATAATGAAACTTATATCCAGCTCCTTTTTATTTTATTACTTCGTTTAGCTCAGCAATTAATATTTATCAGAAACTACGAATAACAATCCGGTAACCAACTACATCAAGGTTTTCCCATATGAGAATTAACCAAGCATCCTGTCATAAAAATCTTTCACTGAATGCATAACATTTTCATATTCAGCCCGTTCTGATACCAGTTTACGATTTAGAACATTTGCTTGTTGCCTTAGATCGGGATTTAATATTGCTAACAGGATTGCCTCTGCAAGCGCTTTTGGATCATTTGGGTCTATCAGCAGGCCATTTTTTCCTGGAGTAATCCATTCCCGAATTGACTCAATATCTCCAGCGATGGGAAAGCAAGCACATGCCATTGCTTCCAAGAGCGTGTTAGGAGTACCATCATGGGTGGTGATGGAGAGGCTGATCTCCGACTTTCTGAACAATTCTGCCATTTCAAGTTGAGTTTGATGAGTAAGCAATTCAACCTTGTCGCCAATCCTTAATTCCGCGATCCATTTCTTCGCCTGGATTTCATTTGCCATTCCCGGACAAATAAAACGAACATGCGGATACTTATTGATCACCAATGGGATGGCATGGAAGAAAGTATCATTTCTGACGTAAGCTCGAAAACCGCGAGGGTTAATGATCGTTATGAGTGGTTTTGCCTCCAAATTATTACCACCATTTTCTATTTCCGCTGGATAAAAGATATCCAACTTAACCCCACCCCCACCGGGTAAAACAATCTTCGGTTTCTCCGATGGAAAACCATACCCGATCGCCAGATTTAGATCACGCATACAGTCAGTATGCAGACCATCACAATGGAGCAGGGTTTGACGAGTATAGCGGTCCATGGCAGGCGTAGATTTTGCGTGTAGTGTAAAATCATTGCCCCATACTGAGATCAGCAATGGGATCTTGGAATTATTACCGCCTGCCTGTTTATGCTGCATCATCGCCATGGATGCGATTATTCCTTCATAGGGAATTCGCATTGCATGGATGAGGTCCGGTTCGGTTCTCTCAATCACCTGCCTCAATGAATTCGATGCGCGTGAAAATGTTATCGGTGCAGCCAGTTGACGAATTTTTGTCCTCAATCCAACTGGGACGATCTGCCTTAGTATTTTTCCACCGCCACCAGATCTCATCTCTGAAGCACCATAATATCCACTCAATGCAACCGGAATTATCGCCAGAGATGCTAATCCAGTGATCATTTGGCATGGAAATGTAGACGCCAAATGAACTTCATTTCCGTTGCGGATAAAGTAGATGATCCAGTTACTGGCAATGGGTGAGCGCCCGTCAGCGATGTATAATAATCTCATCCGCTATAGGGTACAACACAACTGCCAGAATTGCAATAGCTTGTTGAGAGATCATGTATATAGCTCACGAAAATTTTTTGGTTGTCATTTTTATCGGGAAGGAACGTTATTGATATAGTGCAGCTCTAATAAACCCAAAGAAACGGATGCAAAAAATGAAATACCTGACCGAAATAAAAACTGCTATTAACGATCCTGAAGGGCTTGAAAAACTGTACCAGCTTTCCAGGATATCCAATGAGGAGGCCGAATTCCGGGCTGATATCATTGAAGTGGCAGATAACACGCCTGACAACAAGCTCTTAGCCGCCTGGCGTTTTCGTTTTGCCAACCTTCCAATGTTAAAACCCAAACGAACCACACATTGGGTTCTTGCATTGGTGTTCGGTGTGATCAGCGGACTCATATTGTGGACCATATCCGACGTTGAGATACAATTCCTCGATATAGTCCCATACTTTTTCCTCTTGTGGGCACCCATTGCCACCATTCCAGCGATCTTATACCTGACCATCGTAGCCAGGAAGAATTATCTATACGCTGCAATATCCTGCATCGCATTGATCGTGGCAGGTACATATATTTTGCTGATTTCACCTGGTCTGTCTGAGACATCTGGTGAGTATTACCTTATTCTAATGTTGATCATGCTTCCACTTTTAAGCTGGATCGCTATCGGTGTGGCAGTGATGGGTTTTCGATCCAACTATACCAACCGCTTTGCATTCATGATCAAATCGATCGAAGTAATGATCACTGCGGGTGTCTACCTGATCTTCGGAATGGCATTTGGGGCGATCACCGTTGGTTTGTTTGCAGCATTGAACATCACCCTTCCCGACAGCCTGATACGCTTTGCAGCTGCCTGTGGTGTAGGATTGATCTCGGTTCTGGCTATTGCAACGGTATATGACCCTCAGGTCCCGCCGGAAGAGCAGGATTTCAACCAGGGATTGAGCAAGTTTGTCTTCACACTGGTAAGGTTATTATTACCCCTTACCTTGCTGGTATTGGGAATTTATATTTTAATGATTCCCTTTAACTTTATCGCCCCATTTGAGAATCGTAATTTGCTTATCGTGTTCAACGTGATGCAATTTGCTATCATTGGTCTCTTGATCGGGGCTACACCACTCAAAGTGGATGACCTTTCAATGAAGTTTCAAACCTGGTTACGCCGTGGGATCATTGCAGTGGCAATTCTAGCATTGGTGATCAGTCTGTATGCTATGTCTGCTGTAGTGTATCGAACAGTAATTGGATATCTAACTCTCAACCGATTGGCCATTATCGGCTGGAACATCATCAATATTGTTATCCTGTTTGCCCTGGTGCTTACCCAGCCACGTAAAAGCCTTTCCGGATGGCATGTGCGCTTGCAAATTGTATTTAGTAAAGCAACCACTGCTTATCTGGTCTGGTGTATTATTTTTGATCCTGGCGTTGCCTTTGATTTTCAGGTGAGACCAATTGATTTTTTTACCCGGACATTATTTCATTCCCGCAAAACTCGTAAAGGCTGGATGCAAAGCAAAGGGGCTAGGAGTTAATATACTAGAGTATATGTTGAGAACAGTGACCGATTTGTAAAAATCATTTTTTGGGATATCACAGCTCTGATCGGAAGAACATAACTTTGGAAATAAGGGATTTTCATCGTCCAAAGGTACAAGAGGCTGGTCCAATATCCTTATTCACCCACTTCAAGAATACAGATTGACACAGCTTACTCTTGGATTAAAATAGATTTGTCGCGGGGGTTAGGACTATCAACCACCTCTCCATCCTTTCCTGCGTAATGCTTTTACAGAGGAAATTATGGAGAAGATATCTGCCTTGCAAATTGGAGGACACATGAAGAAATCTTTTCGGGCATTATACATGAGCACAGTAATTGTTGTTGCTCTTCTTGCCGTCGTGGCACTTCTAGCTGGATTCAAAGCAATTTCAGCCCAGGCTTCTACGACCAAAATAGGATTGATCACCTTTGGTGATATCAATGATATGAGTTTCAATTGGTCCAGTTATCAAGGATTAATTCGCGCAGAAACGGAGCTTGGAGTCGTCGGGACAGTCTATACTTCCACCGATCCATCAGAAATTGAACCCAACATCCAGCAATGCGCATTGGATGATAATGACCTGTGTATCGGTGTAGGTTTTTATACCGGTGATGCAATCTTGAATTCAGCCATGGTTTTCACCAACACCAAATTTGCAACGATTGATGTGAGTTATGAAAGTTATCCTCCCAACCTTCGCGGAGTTCTGTTTGCCTCGCCGGAAGTTGGGTACCTGGCAGGCACATTAGCAGGCTTGATGAGCCAAAGCGATACCATCGGTGCGGTGTGTGGCATGGAAATCCCTCCTGTGACTGCATTTACTGAAAGTTATCAAAACGGGGCACTTTGTGCCAAGCCTGACCTCACTACGATCATCAGCTATACAAATACCTTCGTTGACCCCGAGTTGGGGGCACAATTAGCCCAAAGTCAAATTGCCATGGGAGCAGATGTAGTTTTTGGCGTTGGAGGTAGTACTGGCAATGGTGCGATCCTAACGGCCACCCAGTCGGACGTATGGGGTATTGGCGTTGATTTCGATCAATACTATACACTTTATATGAGTGGCACTGTGGAAGGATCTGATCACCTGCTGACCAGCGCGATGAAGTTCGTTGATAATGGTGTATTCTATACAATCTCCGATGTAGTCTCAGGAACATTCGTCTCTGGAACAATCACCTATGATCTGGTGACGGATGGGGTGGGATTAGCTCCCTTCCATGAGACGGAGGCGTCCGTTCCTACAAATGTACGTACTCAACTGGATTGGGTAAAACGTGCAATCATGGGAGGATCAATCGATCCACTGGATCCAAATAGCCCATGCCTGGTTAAGTACCAGCTGTATCTGCCACTAACCCAACGCTAGTTTGGTCCTGTCCTTATTTTAGGTTGTTTAAAACTCGAACGAACACCCCAACCATCAATTCAACATTGATTTCCTCAGCTACGATGCGATACGAAACCTCTCCCATTTTCCGTAGCTTGGCTGGATCAGATAAAGCTTGACCAAGTGCTGTTATTAATGCTGGCAGGTCATCTGGGGGAACCTGCCAGCCATTTTCGTTCCGCACAAGGTCATCCTGTGTGCCGTCCCCATGTGCTACGATGACCGGCAAGGCATGTGCCATCGCTTGTTGGATGGCTAATCCACCTGTCCCAGGCAATACGAATAAATCAGCATTCGCCAAATATGGTTCAAGCTGTGTACCATACTTTGCTCCGATAAATTCACAATTGGGATAGATATGCCTGGCAAGACTTTGCACCTCCTGACGCTCTGGGCCATCGCCAACGATTACCAGGTGGGGTTGTAATTCTAGGGGTAATCCAGCACAAGCCTGAATGAGTAAATCGACCCTTTTACGGGCTTGCAACCTTCCCACAAATAAAACCACCGCTGTATTATCAGGTTTTACTGGTCTGTTGGGTGGTGGAAACCGAGGAGCTGGATTCACAGCATTGAAAGCTACATAAACCTTCTCCTGGGGTATCCCGAGCTGCTTGTATTGTTCAGCACCAAGCTGGCTGTATGCGATGAGGGCATCTAGAGAATTCAAAAATATATGCCGTTCTCGCCGACGCAACTTAACTAGTGGTCCACTGATCTGTGGTGCGCCTAGCCCCCACCCAATCACTTTACGCCTTCTGGCATGCATCCATGAGATTGCCTTGCGTGTGACGGGATACCTTGGGTTTGCCTCAACAATTAACGTATCAGGCTGCCATTGATCAAGCCACTCGATGAACCTGTTTTGCCAACACATATAGAACGAAGAGCTGGGAGCAAGGAAATTTCGATTTTCTGCCGGTACTAACTGTGCGACGTGGAGACGATCAACCGGATCAATTCCTTCATTTGTTAGTGGTTTCCCCGCGAAAACATTCAATCCACCTTCGCAAGCCTTTGCCAAAGCATCCAAAAATTCTGCCCGGTAGGAGGGGATCACTCTTTGTTGAAGACCAACCCGGCCGCGGAAAATCTCATCCATTATAAATTTAAAGCTTCCAGGTAACCATCCACCATTTGGTCCAAACCAAACAACTCTTCAGCTCTTTTTCTGGCAGCAGCATTGAAGATAGGTTTATTTTTCATAATATTAATTGCGGCTTGAGCCAGTCCCTCAATATCCGGTGGATCCAACTTCCATGGGTCTCCGCCATAGGGCACAAGTTGACCGGAATCCTGGGTGATCAATTCTGGCAATGCACCTGTGTCAAAAGCCGCTACAGGTAAACCACATGCCAGTGCCTCAATAACTGAATTTGGACAGGCAGCGTTAATATCTGCAGCATAGAGCATATGGGCGGATCGATCCAATTCAGGGATTTTCTCAACCGGTACATTTCCAAGGAAATCTACCTGAATATGGGTCTTGCCAGTCAATCCTACCTTTACGCTATCATCCACACGACCAGCAACCATGAGCCTGGTGTCTCTACCGAATATGGATTTAACCCTTTCAGCCATCTTAATTCCTGTTTCCAGTCCCCATTCATATCCGCCACCGATGGCGCCTTCCACCAGTAAAATCCGTATGTGGTCTCCTGGAGGTTTTCCATCCCCAATTGGTGTATAGCTTTCCAGGTCCACCCCGTTATAAACCACCTGCCAGGGTACATGATCCTCCCCATAAACCCGTTCCCACCATTGTTGCGAGAATTTACTCTGGTAGACGATTCGGGTGGCAAGTTTGGATCGAATGGTTGATAGGATAAGATTGCCGTACTCCGCTCGTAGATAATGCCGCCATCCCGTTCGTCTTTTGCGGTGGATCCAATTCATCCCATTCAGCCGCTGGATGATAGGTACCCCTCTTCGCCTTGCCCGCCATAATCCAGGCAGGTTGCGTGTACCTCCAATCACAAGGATGGCGGCATAGGGCTCGTCAGCCAGATCAAAGGAAACCCCAATCCCCCGTTTTGCCAATCCTTTCACCAATTTCCCATGAAAAGTGACCATGCCCCCCACTCCTGAGACATGAGGGATCAAACACACCCTGGTGTTTTGATTAACCATCTGCATCCCGCATCCCTACCACCCTGGCTGGCACTCCCGCCCAAATCTCGTTCACGCCTGTCGATTCTAGCAAAACTGCATTTGCCCCGATCACACTGCCTCTCCCAACTATCAGCACACCTTCCTTGCACAGAATCTTTGCACCCGGGCATAAAATGGCCTCGTCCTGAATTTCTATACCCGTGAATTTTGATTTTGCCGCTGGACGGAAAATATCTGCTCGACCCAAAGTCACCCCAGGATAGATTTTTACATGATTACCGATCGTAGAGCTTGGGTGGATCACCACCCCGAAGCCACCATGAACTAACTCAAAATCGACCCCGATGTTGACAGGTCGGGGAATCTCAACGCCTAATAATTTGAGAGTATAGTATGCCAATCTTCCATAGATCGGGTTTTTCCGCCCATACACCAGCCTGGAGTATATGTCTCGCTTCATAGGATTCTTCCCGGAATTGTACCGCGATCAAAGGGATGGAGGATCATTCTCGCTTATTGAAGATGACCAACACCCAAGCGGATGACCGTAAACCCTGCATCGGACCAAACCTGATGCTCTAATCCTCCCACAGTATCCACCACCAGGCGTGCGGGGGTTAGCTCTTTCAGGCTAAACGGATTTATTTGCTTGAATTCCTTGTGACCAACCAATAGCACCAGTAATTCTGCATCCCTAATGGCTTCATTGAGCGTTGGTGAAGACTGTATCCCAGGTATTTCCACCTCGAGCTTATTTGGCTCGTAGCATCTGACAATTGCACCCTCCTGAGCCACCAATTTTGCCACTTCAATGGCAGGGCTTTCCCGTAAGTCATCTACATCTGGTTTATACGCTAACCCTAACATTGCAATTTTTTTTCCAACCAGGTCAGTGCCAAGTGACCTCTTGATCAGATCCACAGCAAAATGAGGCTGGTTATCATTTACATGCCGGGCAGTGGATATTAGCTCCGATAACTCCGGTGCCGCTTCAACAAAGAACCAGGGATCCACGCTGATGCAATGTCCGCCAACACCTGGTCCAGGAGTTAATATCTTCACCCGAGGATGGTGGTTGGCTATCTTGATCGCCTCCCAAATATCGACTCCAAACCGGTCAGCCAGGCGCGAGAATTCATTGGCTATGGCAATATTCACATCTCGGTAGGTATTTTCCATTAGTTTTACCATCTCAGCAGTGGTTGCATCAGTGAGAATGATCTCGCCTTTTACGAAATGGGCGTATAAGTCTCTTCCAGCTTCAGCAGAGGGTATATCGATGCCACCAATGACCCGGGCATTTTCCGTCAGCTCACGGATGATCTGCCCAGGAAGGACTCGTTCTGGAGAGTATGCCAGGTGAAAATCGGTTCCTGATTTTAGTCCAGATTTTTCCAAAATAGGTCGCACCAAATCGGTTGTAGTCCGTGGCGGAGAGGTAGATTCCAGGACTACCAGGTTTCCTGGATGTAAGTGGGGTACAATGGATTCTGTAGCAGAAATCACTGCACGCATATCTGCCAGGCGATATTCCTGGCCATTATAGCTTCCCCTCTCATTTTTATAGAATGGAGTAGGTACTGCGATGATGTAGGCATCTGCTGCTTCAGGTGTTTCACTAAGAGTGAGTTTCCCGGAGTTTATCGCAACATCGACTAACATCCGTAAGCCAGGTTCGCTGATATGAATCCCCCCATTGCGCAGGGTGGAAATTACCTTGCTATTGGAATCTACACCTACAACCATTAACCCGTGGCTGGCCAATGTGCTTGCTGTTGGCAGACCAATATAACCGAGGCCAATAACACATACCTTCGTAAATATCATAACTACTCCATCATTGAGATCATAAATCTGTTGATTTTGATTGATGTTTTTTTTGTATAGGCTGTAATTATCCCACAAATTGTTTTGGTTTTACTCTACTCGTTATCCGAAAAATGATCTATGTCTATTTCCTCATATATGCACTTGACATCGAACGCATGTTCTGGTATTATCAATACATAGAACAACTGTACTGATATACAATTCCGGAGGTGAATGATGACACCCAGACGTCGAAGTACTACATTAACTGATCCACAAATCAAGGTTTTAAAAGTAATCGAAGATTACCAAAATTCGAATGGTTTTCCCCCATCGATCCGAGATATCCAGGATATGGGCAATTTCTCCTCGACCTCAGTGGTAAATTATTACCTTGAACAGCTTGAAACAATGGGGCATATCAAACGATCTGGGCATGTCTCACGGGGCATTCGGTTGATGCGTCCATTTTCGGAATTACCCCAAACAGCTTCTCGATCACTCCAAAACGTTCGTAAATCAGTACAGCAAGTCCTGCGTATCCCTGTTATGGGACGTATCTTTGCCAGTGAACCCGTACCTGTTCCACCTTCCGACTTTGCCTACCTGGATGCAGAATCGGTAGTTAATGTTGCCCGCAGTATGCTACCTGCCCGCGAGAAAGTTGAAGAATTATTCGCCCTCGAAGTAAATGGGGATTCAATGATTGATGCAATGGTCAATGATGGTGATATTGTTATCATGAAACCTGCCAAAGATGTTCACAATGGAGACCTGGTTGCCATCTGGCTACGTGATAAAGATGAAACGACACTAAAGTATTTCTTCCTGGAGAACGGTAAAGTACGATTACAACCTGCTAACCCTACGATGAAGCCTATATTTATTGATGATCCATCCACCGTTGATATCCAGGGAAAAATCGTCATGATTATACGCCCGTGTGAAATGTCGCTGCTGTAAAACCAAATAACCTTTTATCGATAGCTGAAGCCGTTAATCAGGTTTCAGCTTTTTTTTTATACATTCAGCGTACGATTAAATCTTCCAAATAAATAAATCAACGGCAATTTGCACATACTCTTGGCATCTGTTCTTCAGTGACATCTGGTAGAATTCCACTATGCCAGGTACAGAAATACAAAGATTGGTACCCATTTCAAAGAGAGCTTTGGATCTGTTAATAACCATACCAGGACTCCTGGTCTTATCCCCAGTCCTTGTCATTATAGCTATCCTTGTGAGGATGAATTTTGGCTCTCCGGTTTTATTTCGCCAGAAGCGTCCTGGATACCAGGGAAAGCCATTTTGGATTTATAAGTTTCGCACGATGACTAATGTAGTCGACAATGAGAATAATCTTCTACCAGATGACCAGCGGATCACACGCCTGGGTCTTTTTTTACGTTCCTATAGTCTCGATGAATTGCCTGAGCTGTTCAACGTCCTTCGAGGCGAGATGAGCTGGGTGGGTCCACGTCCCTTGCTAATGAAGTATCTGGAAAGATATTCCCCAGAGCAAGCCCGCAGGCATGAGGTTTTACCTGGGATTACAGGCTGGGCGCAAGTTAATGGGAGGAATGCCCTTACATGGGAAGAGAAATTTAAACTGGATGTCTGGTATGTAGACCATTGGTCGATCAAGCTGGATTTAAAAATACTCCTGATAACCGTAGGGAAAGTCTTGCGCAGGGAAGGAATCAACCAAGCAGGGCAGGTAACAGCTGAGGAGTTCATGGGTTCAAATGACTCCTAATGTGGGAGAAATTGCAGCCCTCCTGACTGCGATGTGCTTCTCCGCTTCCTCTGTATTTTTCACCATGGCAGGGAAGAAATTTGGTCCACTGGTTACCAATCGCCTCAGGCTACTGATTGCCGTCCTCCTGCTCTGGATATCCCATTGGATAATCTTTGGATCACCCATCCCTTTGAACGCTGAGTTTCAACAATGGTTTTGGTTGGGTTGTTCAGGCATCATTGGGCTAGTCATTGGTGACTTTTTTCTGTTTACAGCATATGTTTCGATCGGACCGAGGCTGGGTTTGCTTTTCCTGAGTCTATCCCCAGTGATAGCCACCATGCTTGCATGGATCTTGTTAGGGGAAACGATCAATGCAGGAAGTATCTTTGCGATTTTATTAACCCTGATCGGAATTGCGTGGGTGGTATTGGAAAGTAAACCTGATTTGAAAACCTCAAATGATCTTCCATCCACCCTATCAAGAGAAGTCTATATCAAGGGATTAATTGCCGGTCTGATTGCTGCGACCGGACAAGCATTGGGAATGGTATTGGCAAAGAAAGGATTAAACCTTGACTTCCCTCCTCTATCTGGAAATGTAATCCGCATGACAGTTGCATTCATAGGGATATGGGTTATAACAATTATCCAGGGCCAGGCGTCATCAACGATCCAGCAGGCAGGAAATGATAGATCAGGTTTGGTATATATTCTCATGGGTGCTTTTATTGGACCACTGATCGGCGTTTCACTATCTTTGTTCGCAATTCAAAAAACAAATATTGGGATCGCCAGCACAATTATCGCCCTACCACCAATCTTTTTACTTCCAATCAGCCATTTCATATTCAAGGAAAAAATTACATGGCAGGCGATCGTGGGAACTGTGATAGCTATTACAGGTGTTTCACTACTCATTTTGTTATAGGCATATAATTATTGAATTATGGAATCAAATCAAGATCTATATCGCTCACTCTATCGTATCCGCAGGTTTGAGGAGACTGTGCTGGATAACTTTTCACGAGGCATTTTTTTCGGCACAACTCACACCTACCTGGGTCAGGAAGCGGATGCTGTTGGTGTTCTAACCAACATCCAGAATAATGATATCGTATTTAGCAATCATCGCTGCCATGGGCATTTCCTGGCATATGGTGGTGAACCACGGGCATTATTTGCCGAGTTAATGGGACGTGCGACTGGTGTATGCGGTGGCCGGGGAGGATCACAGCACCTGCACTGGAAAAATTTTTACTCGAACGGTATTCAAGGTGGAATCATCCCCATCGCGACTGGAATGGCATTGGCAGAAAAATATAAACGATTAAAAACAGCAACCATTGCATTTCTTGGGGATGGTACATTGGGGGAAGGTGTGATTTATGAGGCATTTAATATGGCGTCTCTGTGGAAAGCACCCATACTCTTTGTTCTTGAAAATAACAGGATTGCCCAAACCACAAACATAGAGGTAGCTGTAGCTGGGAACATAAAAGCACGGTTCAATGCATTTGGAATACCATCTCAGGAGCTTAACACCTCAGATATCCTTGATATTCTGCCCGTCGCCACCGATTTACTTGAGAAAGTCCGCCAAGAATCTTCACCCTTTGCCCTGATTTTAAACACCCATCGCTTCGGTCCACACTCGAAAGGTGATGATACGCGCGATCCTGACTTTGTAAACCAGCTCCGTATCCATCATGATCCAATTCAAATCCATGGTAATCGGTTGAATCCCTTGGAAAAAAGCTCCATTGAGGCAGAGGTAGATCAAGAGATTAAGAAAGCTTTCGACGCTGCACTTCAGGACCCATTCCCACCAGGATTCGCGTAATAGAACTCGAGTAGTCCAATCAGAACCTATTGTGATTTTCCTCGACCACTGATTTCCCAGATGTCCAGTAATTGACCGTCCTGGATGACATAATACCTGTCATGCAGGTTGACCGTTGTGCAGACATGGCTGGGAATGATCTCAATACACGACCCCACCACAGGCATTTTTATATCAGGATCCACCCACACGATGCCGTGTTCTTCATTAAGCTTATGTAACTCAAAACCTTTGGGAGTTATTATTTCAGGAATTCCATTGTCAGTCGTGAGGACTTTAATCCCAGCATCTATGATGCATCGTTCGGAATCATGAACACTGGTGACCGTTGCCAATAATGTCAGGGATTGTTTAAAATCCAATCCCAGCTGGTTATATTTGCTATCCATAAAGACATATGATCCGGCTTCAACTTCGGTTACTCCAGGAAAATCACCAGTCAGGTCGTATGTTCCAGTCCCGCCTGCGCTGATAATCTCAACCGGTATACCTTCCTGGCGAATTAATTCACCTGTGCTTACCAATGCCTCCATTGCGAGCTGAGTATTACTACGGCGCACATCCCGATCCGTTTCAAACATGGTAAATCCTTCATATCCCAGTAAGCCTGAAAAAGTAATCCCAGCAAGTCCAGATGCTTCCTTTGCTAACCTCAAGGCAGGCACACCCGGTTGAACTCCCGCGCGGTGTAAACCGACATCAACTTCAATCACAACATTGACCATGGTCGCAGCATTTTTAGATGCCGTGGCAATTTGCCTCAGGTTATCCACATTATCCACCGCTACAATGATCTGAGATACCCTGGAAAGCTCTGTCAAGCGCGTGATTTTTGCTGGATCCACCACCTGGTTGGCGATCAATATGCTTTTAATTCCGGAATTCACCAGTACTTCCGCTTCGCTTAATTTCGCGCAGGTAATTCCTATTGCCCCATAATCCATCTGTTTTTGGGCGATCCTGGGACATTTATGGGTCTTAAAATGGGGACGAAGTTTAGTCGAACGGGGATTGAAATAATTACTCATCAAATTCAGGTTGAATTCCAACGCATGAAGGTTGATGAGCAAGGCAGGAGTAGGTATTCGGTCTTTCGACGTACCTATAGGTGGATAATAAAGCCTGTCATGCATCAGGTCGTTCATAATCAAATTATACGCTATCTTGTTTCTATCTGATTACTATCGGAAAATAAATAAACTCGATTGACTTTTCGTTCCAAAAATGCTAGAATAAGATCAACTGGTCAGACCACTTACTAGATATAGGTTCATCAATCTCGAGGTGAATGTGATGGATTGGTCTCCACCAAAACGCCCGGCAGTTTATGCCGAAAAATCCCTGATATTAGCCATCCTAAATGACGATTATCCCCCAGGCTCTGTTCTTCCCGCAGAACGGGAGTTAGCAATAAAGCTTGGTGTTACTCGCTCTACATTACGGGAAGCACTTCAACGTTTAAGCCGTGATGGATGGTTAACCATTCAACAAGGGAAGCCCACCCGGGTAAATGATTACTGGCGGGAAGGTGGTTTGAATGTATTGAATGCCTTGGTCCAATACTCAGATCGATTACCAGCCTCTTTTGTTCCAAACTTGCTCCAAGTACGCCTGGTACTGGCCCCATACTATGCCAGGCTGGCAGTGGAACAATCTCCAACTCAAGTAACAGAATGTCTACAGGATTCAGATGCCTTGAATGATATTCCCGAGGAGTTTGCATCTTTCGATTGGCGCTTGCACCATACGATGACAATCGCTAGTGGAAATCCAATCTTTACCTTGATTTTAAATGGCTTTGCTGGATTCTACGAACAAATGGCTACGATTTACTTTTCGCAATCGATAGCCCGTCAAAGCTCAAGAGATTTTTACCATTTTCTTGCTGAATCCATCAAACAAAATGATACTCATGGGGTCGAAATTATCACCCGATCGATGATGTCGGAGAGTATCAAGATTTGGGAATCTATTGCAGGAGGGGAATGATGAAACGATGGAATGGCTGGGGTGACGACGCGGTAACATATACCGTCCCCGCTTCAGCAAAGATATTCTTATCTCGTCTGGTTGGGGAGGGTCATCGACCGCTCGATGCAAGTTTGGAACAGTCTCTCTCCCGGGTGCCAAAATCCCGGATTGCGAAGCATCTCCTGATTTCAACTGATCCATTGGTGCGATTTCTCCATGCCCGCGGTCAAAGCTTCCCGGATTGGCTTGATCTACATAGTGGACAATTGAGCTCCTATCCAGATGGTGTCGCTTTTCCGCAATCAAATGAGGATGTAATATCATTGATAAAGTTTGCCCAGAAAACAGGCACACACCTGATTCCATACGGTGGGGGCACAAGTGTGGTGGGACACATTGATCCAATAAATAGTAAGAATCCAATTTTAACTGTTGATATGAGCCGGATGAATCGTTTGATCGATATCCATTCCGATAGCCTTCTGGCAACCTTCGGCGCAGGCGTGACCGGGCCTGACCTTGAAGCCCAGTTACGCGCCCATGGTTTCACCCTTGGGCATTTTCCTCAATCATTTGAATACTCAACACTCGGTGGCTGGATAGCCACCCGCTCAAGTGGACAGCAATCTTTAAAATATGGGCGGATTGAAAAATTGTTTGCTGGTGGCAGATTGATATCCCCCCTTGGTGAGCTGGAAATGCCTGCTTTTCCCGCTTCAGCAGCTGGCCCTGATATCAAGGAGATGGTTCTGGGGTCAGAAGGAAGGCTAGGAATTATTAGCCAGGCACTCGTGCGGATATCTCCTATCCCCGAACGTGAAGATTTCCACGCCGTCTTCTTTCCCGATTTTCAGCACGGGCTGGAAGCAGTACGCCAGATCCTTGCCTCAGGATTATCCTTGTCTATGCTGCGCCTGAGTACACCTAATGAGACAACCACAACGCTTTCACTTGCCGGACACGAGAACCTCATCGGGGCTCTGGAAAGATTACTTACCATTCGTGGTATGGGGGAAGAAAGGTGTATGCTCCTGATTGGTTTTTGCGGAAAATCTTCATTGGTTCGAATAAACCGTAATGAAGCATTGAGCATAACTGCCAGGCACAAAGGGGTTCATATTGGAAAAACCTTCGGTGAGCAGTGGCATAAAAATCGTTTTCGCACACCTTACTTGCGTAATTCGCTTTGGGAAATGGGATATGGCGTGGATACCCTTGAGACTGCCACCGATTGGGAGACTACACCCCTCATGGTCGACCAGATTGAGACCACTGTGCGTGAAACCATGTCTGGTTTGGGAGAACGAGTTCATATTTTTACTCATTTATCGCATGTTTATCCAACCGGATCATCTGTTTATACAACCATCCTTTTCAGGCTTGCAGATGATCCGGATGAAATGCTTGCCCATTGGCAGGCAATGAAAACCGCAACCTGTCAGGCAATCATCACCAATGGTGGGACGATCAGTCACCAGCATGGTGTAGGGCTGGACCACTTGCCCTATCTTGGCGTTGAGAAAGGCCCCCTGGGTTTGGCAGCGATAGGATCAATGTGCCGCCAATTTGACCCAAAAGGCATCATGAACCCGGGTAAGTTGGTGGCATAAATACTTTTTTGTTCACGGTGAGATATTATAGATGGAGAAATAGAAATGTGGGATTACGGATGGCGAACAAAAATCTGGCAATCTATTGATGGCCCCTGGGATATTCTGATCATCGGCGGCGGTATCACAGGTGCTGGGATCCTGCGCGAAGCCACCCGCCTAGGACTGCATGCTCTACTGGTTGATCAGCGTGATTTCGCCTGGGGGACTTCCAGCCGCTCCTCAAAGTTAGTTCACGGGGGATTACGATACCTAAAAGAAGGTAAGATAATGCTTACCCGTAATTCTGTACACGAGAGGAAGCAGCTGCTTCAAGAAGGTCCAGGATTGATCGATCCCCTGGGTTTTCTGTTGACCGTGTACAAAGGTGATTTTCCGGGCAGGTGGGCATATGCAATGGGTCTTACCGTGTACGACCTGCTTGCACTGCGGTGGGACCATGACTACTATTCACCGGAAGATTTCCGCCTGCTGGCGCCTCACATCAGTCAGGATGATCTGCTGGGTGGATTTCGTTATGGAGACGCCCAAACGGATGATGCCCGTTTGACCTTGCGAGTGATCCTTGAAGCAGTTGCAGATGGCGCAACTGCCATCAATTACGTCAAAGCAGATAAATTACTCTTCGAAGGTGATCTTGTCAATGGTGTAGAACTCAACGATATCTTAACCGGTCAGAAGACTGAAGCATATGCCAGGGTAGTGATAAATGCCACGGGTGCCTGGGCTGACCATCTACGAGAACAAACCGGAGGTACCCCACACATCCGCCCATTACGAGGCAGCCATCTCATCTTTCCCAGCTGGCGATTGCCAGTTGCCCAGGCAGTAAGTTTTTTGCATCCATTTGACCATCGTCCTGTTTTTATCTTTCCCTGGGAAGGCGTGACCCTGGTAGGGACAACAGATGTGGATCATGGTGATCCGCTTGATGTTGAACCAAAAATCAGCCCTGTTGAGGTGTCTTACCTGATGGCAGCAGTGGATTATCAATTCCCATCCCAGGCAATTGGGCTGGAGGATGTTATATCAACATATTCTGGGGTCAGGCCAGTGATCGGTTGTGGAAAAACCGATCCTTCTGAGGAATCACGGGACCATGTCATTTGGGAAGAAAGAGGATTAATCACTGTAACTGGTGGAAAACTCACAACCTTTCGTTTGATTGCATTGGATGTGCTTGCAGCAGTGCGTCACAAAATCCCGCAGATGCCCGAACCGGATCATCATATGCCTGTGTTGAACCAGGTAAATCACCAGATAAATGGTTGTAATGATGTTACCGATACTTGTAGAAAAAGGTTATTAGGTCGTTTAGGTGCTGATGCCCAATTGATGGTGAAAGCGGCACAGCCCGGTGAAATGGAACCTATTCCTGGGACTAATTATCTCTGGGCGGAGATACGTTGGGCTGCACATGCTGAAGGTATTTGCCATTTGGACGACCTTCTCCTCCGACGTACCAGGCTTGGGCTTATCTTACCTCTCGCAGCAGAAGCGATCATGCCGGTGGTTAAAAATATCTGCCTATCTGAATTGCATTGGAGTGAAAATCAATGGCAGGAGGAATTAATAGCATATCATACTACATGGGAAAACAGTTATAGCCTTCCCCTTGTTGAAACCATCCCCGATTGGAAGGAAAAGCTGGTGGAAGCAAAATACAATCAAAGATTACGCATTCCTTTACATCGAAAAAAAATGGTTCGCCAATCCAGCCTGATCGTAATAATAATCCTGTTATGCACTGCGTTGATTGCTCTCCTCTGGAAACGTTCCAACCATCCCAGGTGACCCATGATATAAATAGGGCACCATCAGCCTGCAAATAATTCATCACTGGGTAAACCTTAGGCAGTAAAACAAAAATTCCCTGCACAAATTTCTCGGCAGGGAATTTAGTTATGATAATGAATATCTATTTGGGTGAGCGAGTCTTTAAAGTTCGCGAAAAAATTGTCTCAAGCTCAGGGTTGGTCTCAGGACCTTTTCGCTTCTTTTTCTTATCCGCCAGCACGTTGACATTATCCACGCCTTTTCGCTCCATGGCTTCCCGTAGTGCCATTTCCATTGCTGTGGGCACGGGGGTTTCCTTCTCTTCGACAACCTGCTCAGGCTCTTTCTCTTTCTCTTTTTCTTTTTCTTTGTTGTGCTGTTCTTTTTTATCCGTCCGATCTAAAGCAGCCTTGACAACATCATCAGGCTTTTCCTGTAATGCCTTCATGCTAAGTTTGATCTGTTTCTTGGCTTTAATTACATCCAGAACCTTTACCTCAACAACATCGCCTTCTTTGACCACGTCTCCAGGGGTGCGGATAAAATCATGCGTCATCTCGCTGATATGTACAAGCCCCGGTCGTTCAGCACCAATATCAACGAATGCACCAAATTTCTCAAGGCGGATGACCTTGCCTGAAACGACCATATCTTTTTTAATCTCACCCCATTCTAATCCCAAGGGTTCGATCATGGTGAGCTCAATGCGACCTTTTTTCGGAGAAACCCGACGGACCCACACATCGATTTCTTCTCCTTCGTGGATCACATCTTCAACTCGTTTTACCGGCACCTTCTGAAGTTGGGATATATGGACCATCCCTGGGGTTTCCAATCCAATATCAACCAAAGCCCCAGCTAAAGTTGTCTTTAGCACCTTGCCTTTAAAATACATTTTATTTTTTATTTCTTTAATATTGCTTGGAGCACCTGTAGTTGTATTGGTATCCATAGCGAACTCTCCACATAACCGAATTTCACGCAAACGTAGATTATACCATCGTGAGAAAAAAAGTTAAAATATTTTTCTAATCATTAGAGAAAAAATGGGGTTTCTGGCAGTAAACCATATACCAGAAACCCCGAAAAATATTAATTTTTAAATTACCTGTATTATACCGATCTAGGTAGAGGAGTGCCACCGTTTTTCAGTACAGGAGGTGGAAAAAGCGCTTCAAAATCTTCCCTGGATAAAGTTTCAACCTCTAATAATTTGCGGGCAACTGTATCTAACACATCCCGATATTGAGTAAGGATTTTCTTAGCCTTTTCATAAGCTTCATTAACTAAAATCCGCACTTCTTTGTCTATCTGTTCAGCCACAGCTTCAGAATAATCCCGTTGCTCAGAGATCTCACGACCCAGGAAAATAAGCTCTTCTTTTTGACCATAGACCATGGGTCCCAAATCACTGCTCATACCCAGTCTGGTAACCATTGCCCGTGCCATCTTGGTTACCCGCTCCAGGTCATTCGATGCGCCTGAGGTGACGTCGCTAAAAACAATTTCCTCTGCCGCACGCCCACCCATTAATCCAATCATATCTGCTACGAGCTTATTTCTGCCCATTAATGTGCGATCTTCCACAGGCAAGGCTAATGTATATCCACCAGCCATTCCTCTGGCGGTAATCGAAACCTTGTGCACCGGATCAGCCTCGGGTACAGCATTCATCACAACCGCATGACCTGCTTCATGATATGCCACGATCCTTTTTTCTTCCTCACTGATCAACCGGCTCTTCCGCTCAGGTCCAGCAATGACGCGTTCGATCGCTTCCTCGAGATCTTCCTGTTCAATTGCCTTTCGATTTCTACGTGCCGCCAGGATAGCTCCCTCATTGACAAGGTTCTCAAGGTCAGCCCCAACAAACCCCGGCGTCGAGCGAGCTAGGACACCCAGGTCTGTATTTGGGGACAGCGGTTTGCCTTTCACATGCACCTTTAAAATAGCCTCCCTGCCTCTCATATCAGGACGATCAAGGACAACCCGCCGGTCAAACCGCCCGGGTCGGAGAAGCGCTGGGTCAAGGATATCGGGACGGTTGGTAGCTGCCATGATAATCACATTGGTATCAGTATCAAAGCCATCCATCTCAACCAACATCTGGTTCAAGGTTTGCTCGCGTTCGTCATGACTTCCACCCAAACCTGCTCCACGTTGGCGTCCGACTGCATCGATTTCGTCTACAAAAACAATACAAGGCGAATGACGTTTTGCCTGGTCAAACAGGTCACGTACACGGCTTGCACCTACACCCACGAACATTTCCACAAACTCGGAACCAGAGATTGAAAAGAAAGGCACACCAGCTTCACCTGATACAGCTTTTGCCAGTAACGTTTTACCAGTTCCTGGAGGTCCCACCAGCAATACACCTTTCGGGATACGCGCACCTAACGAGATAAATTTTTCAGGTTCACGTAAAAATTCCACCACTTCCTGAAGCTCTTCTTTGGCTTCCTCAACCCCAGCAACATCCCCAAAGGTAACCGAAGGTTGGTCACCAGTGAACATTCTTGCACGAGATTTCCCAAACGACATGGCAGCATTATTGCTCCCTTGCGCCTGGCGGAAAACAAACCAGAACACGCCCCCGAGGATAATAAATGGAAGGATATAACCCATAGCAGAAGCAAGCCCCAGCCATGGGTTTGGTGGTTTCACTTCGATGCTGATATGGTCTGGAGATAATTGTTCAGAAGAAACTCCCAGGTCCTTTAATTGTTGTACCAGTGTTGTCTCAGTCTCTTTATGAGCTGTTCGCTCGATTGCACTTGTGTTGTTGCCGTAGATTACTGTCAGCCGATCTTGCTCTTCGATGATTCGCGACACCTTCCCACTTTGAATATCTGCAGCAACCTGGTTAATAGATAGTACTTCCTGCGCAGTGGAATTTTGATTAAAGCTATAAAAAACCAGGAATATGATGGCTGCAAATAATAAAACGTAAATAATCGTTGAACGATTACGACTAGGATTCACTCAAGCCTCCAAAATAAAATACATAGCAAATACTTAAATAAACCTAAAAGCGGGATTCACTTTAGGGCGATTGCGATTATACCAAGTCTTAGCCTGATAGGTAGGATTATGACGACATAAACTGATTTCTCTAACATCGCTCTAACAAATCCCCCTTGATTCGTGCAAGTTAAGCCCTACCTAAAGGATAATATACCCCTAATCTTGTTAGTTCATTACCTCCCGCTGACCTTAACCAGCGGGAGGTTGATCATTATTCGTTGCGTCCCCAGATCCAGCCTTCGATACGGCGCACCAACCTGAGAAGCTTCGACCGGATCGCAACCCACCAACGGTAGGATGCTGGATAAATATGGCGGTGAGGCAGGAACGGTCCTGACCAACGAACAAGTGCAGCCCCCCAGGTAAGTCCAGCTCCAAACCCTACAAAAACGGTATTATCTCCCGCCCGTAAACGTCCCTGTTGAATCGCTTCACAGGTAGCAATGGGGATAGAAGCTGTGGAAGTGTTACCATACCGCTCAATATTGACAAAGTATTGATCTGGAGGTATTTCCAGCCCACGCATCGCAGCTTCAATGATCCGCAAGTTAGCCTGGTGAGGGATGATCAGTTTAACATCTTCAATTTTTAGCTGAGCAGAAGCAATCGCTTCCTTGGTGGCCTGGACAATGACCCGGGTAGCAAAACGGAAAACCTCTCTACCGTTCATATGAATCGTGTGTTCATTATTTAATATTGTGCTTGGGCTGGTTGGTAGGTGGCTACCTCCTGCGGGAACCGAGAGTAGATCACCACCAGATCCATCAGAACGCATAACGGCAGAAACCAATCCCCCAATTTCATCACCAGCTTGTAATACGAACGCCCCAGCGCCATCCCCAAACAGAACACAGGTATTTCGATCCTCCCAATTAACAAATCTGGAGAGTGTCTCTGCACCGATTACCAAAGCATTTTGAACAGAACCACTGCGAATGGCTTGTGTAGCCATGTTCAAAGCATAAATGAATCCAGAACAAGCAGCAGAGAGATCAAATGCACCCGCATGGGTGGCACCGATCTGATCCTGGACCAAACATGCAGTGGCTGGGAAAAAATATTCAGGAGACGATGTAGAGACTATGATCAGCTCTACATTAACAGGATTGAGATTTGCCACCCTCAAGGCATTGAGGGCAGCATCTTTTGCCAGCGTGGCGGTTGATTCTTCCTCGTTTGCAATGTGCCGTTGTCGAATTCCGGTACGAGAGACGATCCACTCATCGTTCGTGTCAACCATTTTTTCCAGGTCTGCATTCGTCAATACCCTGGCTGGAACAGCCATCCCCCATCCAGTGATATGGGCGTAAGGACTCATGATTATGATCCGTTATAACGACTTATGATAATACTGGCATTATGTCCACCGAAGCCAAAAGAGTTGGATAGGATATGATTGACTGTTTTTCGCCTGGACTGGTTTGGAACATAATCCAGGTCACATTCAGGATCCGGTGTTTCGTAGTTGATCGTCGGTGGCAGGATGGAATCCTGTAGTATTTTTACACAGATCAATGCTTCCAATGCCCCTGCTGCACCCAAAAGGTGACCGGTCATTGATTTTGTTGATGATACAGGTATGTTATAGGCTCGCTCACCGAATACGGTCTTAATTGCTGCACTTTCGCTTTTATCATTAAGTTGTGTGCTTGTACCATGAGCATTGATATAGTCGATATCATTCACCGTCAATCCAGCGTTATTTAATGCACTCTGCATACATATTACTGCACCAGCTCCGTTTTCTGCTGGTGCTGAGATATGAAAGGCATCATTGGATGCACCATATCCGCTAATTTCCCCCAAGATTCGTGCATTACGCTCGAGTGCATGCTCAAGGGTTTCAAGCACCAAGATCGCAGCACCTTCTCCCATAACAAAACCATCCCGGTTCAGATCGAATGGACGCGATGCCTTTTCAGGAAACTCGTTGTTTGTGGTTAATGCAGTCATCACGGTTAAACCCGCCATTGCAATGGGGACAATCACTGCTTCAGCACCGCCGGCAAGAACAACATCTGCACTCCCCCGCCGGATGACTTCAGTAGCCTCACCCAACGCATTGGAGCCGCTTGCACAGGCCGATACAACAGTAAAATTTGGCCCGCGAATACCCAGGTTGAGGGCAATCATACCCGGTGCTGTGTCTGGTAGCATCATCGGCACTAAAAATGGGCTTACCCGGTCAGGTCCCCGGTCAAAAAACACTTTCGCCTGCTCAAATAAGGTGCTCATTCCACCGATACCAGTGCCTACCACTACTCCAATCCTGTCTCGATTGGTATTTGTAACAACTAACCCTGAAGCTTCCACTGCCTGGAGAGCAGCAGCTAAACCGAATTGGGTAAATCGATCCATACGACGGGCATCGCGTGGGCCAAATAATGCGGTAGCATCAAAATCCTTGACCTCAGCTCCAATTTTGACTTTGAATTGGCTGGTATCATAATGTGTGATCTTTTTTACGCCCGAAACACCCGAAATGATATTTCCCCATAATGTATCAACATCATTCCCTAATGGGGAGATACACCCTAGACCAGTGATTACGACACGTTTTCGCATTGATGCCTCCTTCAGTAACTCGTATAAACTAATGCATCGTTGTTCGACCTTTGGTTTATAAAACACCGCCTCGCTGGTTCAGAGGCGATAGGAAAAGTATAACAGGTTTGGGTTTACTCGATGGATGCGATGAATTTATGAACCTGTTGGATCTGTAATATATCATGCTCGGCAATTTCCTTAACTATATCTTGCAGCGGAATTGAGTCCGAGTATGTGCCCTGAACACTACACTCCCACCGGTCCGCTGGAATATCTTTCAAGAGCTCAAGGATTTCAATTCTTGTTTTTGTAAAATCTTCCAGTGCCTGAAATCCATCACCTTGGGGATAATCATCAATATTTGTTGATACTTCGTACTGCTGAATTCAATTGGGTAAGCCCTTGTTCACCAATGATTTTTTGCAGGTTTGGGAGATTTTTCTCTCTATCCAAATCTCTCAGTTGATATATAGGCACATCCAAACGCCCACCTTGTTGATTTGGACTTTTGGCATACTTAGCGTAATTTTGGCGATATATCGTATCTAATGCAGCTGGTGTCGATCGTAACACTGCCAGTAGTGCACAAGGTGTAGTTAAACTTCTTTGAATTGGTTTGGGAGATATTGTCTCCAACCAGGGGATTAAATCAGTGATTTCACCATGCGGGGGAATATCGCCCTCTCCACACCATTTGGCTGCTTCTCCATTGGAGATCCAAAAAACAGGCATGTCCAATTGGCATGCAGCTCTTATATCCATGTCAATATCATTCCCTACCATCACAACCGGTATGTTTGGCCAGCCAAGCTGTGCCAGGAATTCCGCAAAATAAGCAGGATTGGGTTTGGCAAAGTGGAATGTATCGTAGGATGGGATTAACCGAAAAATTGCTTGTGCATTAGGAAATCCTGCCCAGCTAAGACGTTGTAATATTGCTGTGCTTGGAAAGAGCGGATTTGTCGCTATCGCTGCCTGGTCACCACGAGCTATGATCTGCTCTACTACTTTGACTGAATCAGGTCGGACCTGGGTCAAGTCCTTAAGCCTGGGAAAATCTATTTCATAGAAAGAATCAATGATGCATTGAACATCCTGGCGGTCCAATCCCAATGTTGGGTAAAAAGCTGTATCGAACCGATCTTCCAAGGTCAGGCTCGGGTCGAGGTTATCAACCATCTGCCGGGTCGCCATCAGTAAAGTCTTGATTAATTCTGTCGGATCAGCTACCGCAGCCATTCGTTTGGCTAAACTCTGCAGATAGGCTGGGATGAAGTTATTCATCTCGTTTCCGAGCAGAGTGTCATCCAGATCAAACAGAATCAGTGTCAATGGGTCCTTCTTCAAATTCTATGGGTAGCTTATGACATTCCCCACAACCAATATGAGGGTCGAAGCCCGACCGTTCTGTTTTCCGACAATATGTCCGTACCCGCACTTCCTGTTTTCCAAAAGGAATCTTGCGCACCAATTTTGGAATTAAGACCATGTAAGGGCAAGTATTTGCCAGTTGGATATTCGGAACAGGGCAACTATTACACAGCTCTCGTTTCCATGCAAGCGGGGGTGAAGCAGATTCTAATAATCTGCATTCTTCTTGATTACGACCGCGGAAATAATTTCCGTAAAAATAGCTGCATTCTTTCCCTGCTGGTGTACGCATCTTGGATTGTGAGAAGAGACCTAAACCCTGGTTACGTACGATCCAGTTCTAGTATCGATTCGAATGCGATCACCGACATTAACAAAAGCAGGCACCTGCACTTCCAATCCTGTATCTGTTTTAACTTTTTTATTGACTCCCGTCGCAGTATCTCCACGCACTGCTACCTCTGCCTCAACCACATCCATATCGACGGTGATTGGGAGCTCAACATCGATGGGCTCTCCCTGGAAAAAGGTGAGTTTAATTTCCATATTTTCAGTCAGGTACTCTGCGCTCTCACCAAGCACGCTCTTTGCTAATGCTGGTTGCTCATAGGTGTCCAGGTCCATAAAATGATATAACTCACCATCATTATAGAGATATTGAACAGTATGGAAATCAAGGCGGGCTTCCTGCACGCGTTCACCACTCTGGAAGTTTTTCTCAATAATGGTACCGCTGCGAAGATCCACAGCTTTTATTTTAATTGTGGCATTACCTCGTCCTGGTTTATTATGATGATAGTCTAATACCTTAAATAATTTCCCATCAAACTCAAAAGTAACCCCTTTACGTAAATCATTTACGTCGATCATAAAATTGCCTCTTTCGTCTTGATATATTTAACATGCGGATTATAGTGTACGCTTTCTCCTCTGACAAGGTCGGTATTTCATTTAAAAAATAGCTATTAGCCATAAATTTTGGTGGGCTTTCATTTTGTGGTAAACTTTATTAAATTTTAGAAGGTGCTGGAGGCTTTTTTGAGTAAAGAATCCAAAAGGTTGGCATACATCGAGGACGAATCAGAAATGATTGATTTAGTCCGCATAATCCTTGGACGTCGTGGCTATACAGTTCTAGGTGCAAATGGCGGTCGCGAGGGTCTCGAGCTTGTGCGTAAGGAACTGCCCGACCTGGTTTTATTGGATCTTATGATGCCTGATATGGATGGATGGGACGTTTACCATCAAATTAAATCGGATGAATTAACCCGTGATATCCCGGTTATTGTAATTACTGCCAAAGCCCAAAATATTGATAAAGTCCTTGGGCTGCGCGTTGCAAAAGTAGAAGATTACATCGCCAAACCTTTCAGCCCGCAGGAATTGCTAGATAGGATTGACATTGTTTTCTCAAAGCAATCGAAATCTAGCATCCATGATAGCTAACCTGGTTGGGTACAAGACCCCACCCGATCTACACGTTAATTATCTCCCTGAATATTTTTTAATTTGGGGGGTGAATGAAAACCAAGAAATACGTTAATATCATCAATCAGGCAAGCCAGGAATCAAAGCCCATACTGGCAGAGTACTGCCAGTCTTTTTTTTGTCAATTGCGCGGTTTAATGTTCAGGAAGAGTTTACCGGATAATCATGGCTTGTTGTTGGTTCAAAAAACTGACAGCAAGATGAATGCATCCATTCACATGATGTTTATGTGGATGGACCTGGCAGTAATTTGGATTAATAATGAAAATGTGGTCGTTGACCTGGTACTGGCACGCCGGTGGAAACTGGCTTATATACCCAGAGCTGCAGCCAGGTATGTGCTGGAAACCAGTGAATCTCACTTGGCAGATTATAAGATTGGCGACGAAGTGGAATTCGAATTTTTAGCTCAGGATATGTATGCGAAAAATCATTTATAGGATCTTCTTAATCCTTGCTTTTCTCTCGCTGATTCCATTGGAAGGGGCAAAAGCCCAAATTACGACCTCCACTGGTCCAGTTTACATCGTTCAGGAAGGCGACAATCTCTCGGACATTGCCTATCGTTTTCACGTAACTCCGGAAGCCCTGGCCAATGCCAATGGGATAGTGAATATCAATCAGATCACCATCGGGCAATCGCTTACCATTCCCGGGTTGGAAGGGATTTCTGGCATCCTGACTACACAGGTGGTTCCGTTTGGTGAGACGTTGCGCAGTTTAAGCCTGCGATACCAAATACCACCCCAAATCCTTAAACGGTTAAACCATATCACTAGTCCCACCGAGTTGTATGCTGGATATTCTCTGGTGATTCCACTTGACGAAAACCCTGCTTCATCGGGTAAAAGGATCATTGTGAATCCTGGCCAATCTTTGCTGGAGTTGGCTGTCCTTAATGAGACCGATCCTTGGAAGCTCATGGTAGATAACGACCTTGAATATAGCTCCCTTGCTCTCCCTGGTGAAGTCTTGCGTTCGCCCGGCGAGGAAGATCCTGGCCCCGGATCCTTACCTCCCGAGATAACTTCAGCCATAATATCAGACTTGATCCAGGGTCAAACTGCAGAGATCCAGTTGACTGGCGATGAAGAGCTCACCATCGATGGTTCCTTAATGGATCATCCTTTAAATTTCTTCCCATATAGCGATAAGCGCTACATTGCCTTTCAAGGTGTGCATGCCATGGCAGAGCCTGGCCTGTACCCGTTAACCCTGCAAGGCAGCACACCAGGTGGTGCGAAATTTGATTTCTCACAGATGGTGAAGGTTAACCCAGGCGATTTCCTGTATGACAGACCGCTTCCGGTTGATCCTGCTACCTTGGACCCCGAGACAAACCGAACTGAAAATGATCTTTGGTACAGCACATCTTCTGTTGTAACTCCTGATATTTTATGGGATGGTCCTTTCTCTGTACCAGTGGATCCAGTCTTTGCGGATTGCTATTCTTCAATATTTGGAAGCCGGCGTTCATATAACGGTAGTGAATACATTTATTTCCACACCGGCCTGGATTATTGCGGTGCGGTTGGTAATTCAATATATGCTGCAGCCCCAGGTGTGGTTGTATTTACCGGACCACTAACCGTGCGGGGGAACGCCACCATGATTGACCATGGTAGGGGTGTTTACACAGCTTATATGCACCAATCGGAAATCCTGGTCAATGTTGGTGATCGTGTGGAACAAGGCCAGCTGATTGGAAAGGTTGGGAACACCGGCCGTGTAGAAGGTCCCCATTTACATTTTGAAGTTTTAGTGGGTACTGTTCAAGTTGACCCATTTGCGTGGTTAACTCAGAGTTTTCCGTCAGATGAGCCTTAATATTAAATTATTCTTCAGATCCCTCCGGAGGCTCTAAATCATCCAACTTCATATTTTCAAAATCCCCACGATTATATTCTTCCATAATTTCTCGGGCTTGGTCCGCCTGGCTGGATGGCACTAATAATTCCACTGCTCCTAAAGTACCAACTGTAACCGCATACGCTCGTGCAGCACCTTGCGAATTGAGCCATACCTGGATTCCCTGGGCTTCCAATAATCCTTTGATGATCTCTGCCTGAAATTGGCCTTGGATCTTATCTATAAGAACCCACTCATCATCTGTCATATCCCTACTCCAGTATTTTAGATAATTATCAACATGAGATAAAAAGCTCGCATAGTAAGCACAAACGTAACATATATTTCTAATTATAGTCCTTTATAATGATTACGGGTTCCCTTGATTGATTAATCAAATTTATCTGAAATATTTAATCATCGAGTATAATACTCAGGCATTAAATATTGAGTTACAAGCGTCGATCACGCAAGTTTGACGCGCCAGAATTAAGTACGACCCAGGTTCATAGGGGTTCTTATATTACAGCGCTTACAACCGATATTGACGCAATAAGGTTACAACGACAATGAAGAGTACGGCAATAATATCATTACGTGAAGGCTACTGGGAGAACTTTGAACTTACGGATCAGGATCGTGAATTCATATATAACTATCTCCTGGAAATTGAAACTCCATTAACATCACCGGAATTATTAACTGCATTAGTTACCGAGCGCATCCGCCTGGAAACAATAGCTTTGGAAAAACAACGCACCTCTGGTGGAGATATTTACCTACCAGTAAATAGCTACACAACCAACCAGGATCTTGTTGTTCCTGCCTTCGGCTGGCAGCATGCCCGGGTAATTGGTGTACGACCAGGCCAAAATCCCGACCTGGGAAATTTCGATGTGATCCAGGTTAAATTTGACGACGACGAAATACGTGAATTTGCCTCAAACATCCAGGATCACATTCTCAATCGACCTCAGGAGACATCCATTGTGGATACTTCATTGGATGTAGAGGTCGTGATCATGGATCATGGTGAAAATTTACTTGAGATCATCAATTCCGATTTAACTAAAAACGAGGAATTTGTTCGTATTGCTGGTAAATGGTTCCCGCGTGCATTACTCATCGATATTAATGCTGGTCATTTGAATTTAGCAGAAGCGATCCTGGATATGGCTGGTGGTGGTCCATCCTCAACCCAACCGTTATTGGAACAGGTCGGATTAGCTACAACCACGAATTCCAAATTGGTTGAATTCTCCCTAGACCATGCTCTACAGGAAGATCCTCGTTTCGACGAAGTTGGTCCTACAGGCGAAGTTCTTTGGTTTCTCCATCGCCTGGAACCAGAGGGTGTTTTGCAGGTTCCGCCATATCTGCGTTATCAAGAGTTGGATTACGACCCTTCATTACTAACTCCTGAGATGCTTGATCTCGAACGAAAACTAGATGATGAGCTAACACCGATCACTGGAAAATATCCGATCGTCAACGATGTTCTATTAACCCTGACATTTCCTCATTGGCGTGCTGGTAGCCTGCCATTAACCCAGAGGATCAATCATCTCTTCCCAACAGCCTATGAAGCTCCCCGGATACGTTTCCTGCTTGTTGATGGTGAGACCGGTCAGAAATTCCCGGGATGGGTTGTTCGTTCAAACCATTATGTCTACGGTCTTGGGGATTGGTATAAATCCCACGGTTTGATGCCTGGAAGCTTGATCCACGTAAAGCGTGGTAAAAACCCAGGTGAGGTAATTGTTCAATGTGACTCACAACGTGGGACGCGTGAATGGGTTCGCACGGTCCTGGTGGGTTCAGATGGTGGAATAGTTTTTGCAATGCTCAAGCAAATCATTACAGCTGCTTATGATGAACGAATGGCAATAGCAATACCAGATCCAGAAGGATTGGATGCTGCCTGGAAACAAATCCAAAAAGAACGGATTCCATTCGAACGTATTGTGGTCAATACAGTACGTGACTTGGCAAAATTAAATCCCCAAAGTCATGTACATATCAGTGAGCTATATACTGCTGTAAATATCATACGTCGATGTCCTCCAGGGCCGATCCTTGCCTTATTGGCATCCAGGCCTTGGTTTGTCCATGTTGGTGACTTGCATTATCGTTTCGATGAATCGGAGAAAAGTTAAATGGTTCCGTTGCCAGATGTGAAACACGCCAGCAGGGTAAGGCCAACCATCCATACACATTTCCACATTGATTTTAACTGGTGGCAGGAGCGGGATCGCGATTGGCGGGTCTTCTTGCAAAGCCTGCTTTGTTCTGAACATCAACAAGCCTTTGCAGAACTATCGGACGACCACCTGGTGGATTTTGTCGATCCAGAAACTGCTGAAGTACACCAGCTGGATGGATTGCAACATGCATTAATTAGCCATTGTGCTAAGACGGAGGGATTTATTTCTCCCCGTACGACCCTTGTGGACGCTATCTTCCGCGTCTTCCTGGCAAGTGGGAATACACCAATGACCCCCAACGAATTGGCACAACAACTCGGGCGTCCAGCAGATATTATCTTGCGTGTATTGACTGGTGAACGCATTTATCGCGGACTTCGCCCGACTTTAGAGGGGTGAGTTTGAATGCCCCTGTAGCTCAAAGGATAGAGCAGCAGCCTTCTAAGCTGTTGGTTGTGGGTTCGAATCCCGCCAGGGGCGCCAGATGACCATACAAGAATTTTTCCGATGAGTTTTTTCGGTTGGATCATTTGTATGGATACAAAGAATACCGGAGTTTTATATGATGACTGAAAGATTTGGAATTCTAAAATTTGCGGGAAATGATGTTACCGTGATTGGTCCTGACTTGATTGCAGGCCAAAAAGCACCAGAATTTACTGCTCAAGCCCAGGATTGGTCATTGTTCAACGGGTTGCGAGATACTAGTGGGAAGGTACGGATTATTGCCTCCCTTCCTTCTCTTAGCACCTCGGTCTGCGACCGTGAAACGAGGCTTTTCAACCAGGAAGCTAGCAGCCTGGACGAGCGGATTGTTATCCTGACTGTCAGCATGGACCTACCCTTTACCCTTAAAAACTGGTGCGCTGCTGCTGGAATTGACCGGGTGATCACCTTGTCCGATCAAAAAACAAACGAGTTTGGTCAAAAATACGGCGTCCTTGTAAAAGAACATCGTTTCCTGCGTAGGGCTATATTTGTTATTGACCAGAACGACATGCTAGTATATTCAGCCTATATGCCAGCTATTGGGGTGGAGCCTGATTACCCTGAGGTACTTAATGCAGCCAGGAGTGCATTAAAGGACTGATGAAGACGAGTCTCTGTACAAAGGAGCGAAATAATATGGAAGATATATCTGTATCATCAGATTCCATGCGGCGCATCTGGCACATCACAGAGAATTATCAGAATACACTTGCAGAAACTTCACGCTGGCGAAGTGTCTCCCGCCTGCATGTTTGGCGTCCTCCCACTGATGTCTATGAAACAGAGGACGCCATCATCATCAGGGTCGAAGTCGCGGGTATGCGTGAGTCCGACTTTACCATCTCACTCGTCGAACGTAGCCTGATCATTCACGGCATTCGTCAGGATACACCAGAACGGCGTGCTTATCACCAGATGGAGATACCTTTCGGTGAATTTAGCACTGAAATTGAGTTACCGTACATGATCATCCCCGATAAAGTTGAGGCGATCTACCGTGATGGGTTTTTACGCATCAGTCTGCCAATAGCGCAGCCAAAACACATAAAAGTTGAGGGTGAGTAAACGATTTTATGTCTGCAACGCGTTGGAACACGTTAAACTTAATGCGCTGGTTGGAAGAACATGGCTGGCCTGATGAAGATCTGGAGTTAAAAGAAATGATCCTCGATTCCGACGTTCCCGGACAATCATCCTTGGTCATGGATCAAACATCAAATTCAGCGCAGGTGGTAGAAGACGGTCAACCTCAACCTAAAATCCCATCCAGCCTGCCGATCCTGCCGTTACGTGGTCTTGTTGTCTACCCTGAGACCGCAGTCCCACTGACGATTGGACAACCTCGGTCGATTCGCTTGGTTGATGATGTGGTGGCAGGTGAAGACCGGTTGATCGGGTTGGTTGCTTCTCGCGATCCTGAGCTGGAGATCCCCGAACCAAAAGACCTGTTTGAAATTGGCACCGTTGCCATGATCCACCGGCTTTTCCGGGCTCCAGATGGTACCATTCGATTATTGGTACAAGGTACGGCACGCTTTCGGTTGGGTGAGTTTTTACAACACGAACCATACTTAAAAGCAAACATTGACCTAATTCCAGAAGCAGAGGAAGAAGGCGTTGAGGTTGAAGCGCTTGCACGTAATGCCCGAGATCAATTTGCTCATATTGGCGAGCTGATCACATCTATTCCACGTGAGTTGGTGGCCTCCGTACAGGCAATCGAAGACCCGTTGCAAACAGTTTATACCATTGCGAATTTTCAACGCATGGACCTTGCTGCTGCCCAATCTCTGCTCGAGCTGGATTCAGTAAAAGAAAAGTTACACAAGCTGGTTACCATCCTGACGCGTGAGATTGAAGTTTTGGAAATTGGTCAAAAAATCCAGAATGAAGCTCGTTCAGAGATTGAAAAAATGCAGCGTGATTATTTCCTGCGCGAGCAATTAAAAGCTATCCAAAGAGAGCTTGGCGAAGGAGACGAACAGGCAGCTGAGGTGGATGAATTACGCCAAAAGATCGATGCAGCCAAGATGCCGGAGGAGGCAGATAAACAAGCCCGCCGGGAGCTGGATCGATTGTCTCATCTGCCAACTGCTGCAGCAGAATACGGTGTCATCCGCACCTATCTGGATTGGATGGTCTCCCTACCATGGGCGACCAACACTGACGACAATCTCGATATTTCTCATGCACGTGAGGTACTCGACCAGGACCATTACGGGCTGGAGGATATCAAAGAACGCATCCTGGAATACCTGGCTGTGCGCAAATTGCGCTATGAACGCAAGGATGAGACCCCTCCAGAAAGTAAGGATGAGATACGTCGCCTGCGTGAAGGTGTCATTCTATGCTTTATTGGTCCTCCTGGTGTCGGCAAGACCTCCCTGGGACGCTCTATTGCCCATGCGATGGGAAGAAAATTTATCCGCATATCGCTTGGGGGAATGCGCGACGAGGCTGAAATACGCGGGCATCGGCGAACGTATATTGGAGCCATGCCTGGACGAATTTTACAAGCCATTCGTCGCATCGAATCACATAACCCTGTGTTCATGTTGGATGAAATTGACAAGCTGGTCATGGACTTCCACGGTGATCCTGCCTCTGCTTTATTGGAAGTGCTGGATCCGGAGCAAAATTCAGAATTCCGTGACCATTACCTTGAAGTGGCATTTGATCTTTCACAGGTGATGTTCATCACCACCGGCAACCTGCTGGAACCCATCCCGGATCCCTTGCGCGATCGGATGGAAATTATTACCCTCTCTGGATACACGGAGAACGAGAAGAGTGCCATTGCCAAACAATACCTCATCCCACGTCAAATTCGTGAAAATGGCCTTCATCCCGATGAAATCCAATTCTCTGATGAAGCCTTATTGGCGGTCATTCGCTCCTACACTCGTGAAGCTGGTGTAAGGAATCTCGAGCGTGAGATCGGATCGGTCTGCCGGAAGGTTGTAACCATCATCGCCGAGAAAAAGACGGATATGGTTGTAATCACACCTGATAAAATCCATGAATTTCTAGGACGGCCTCATTTCTTCGGAAATGAAGAGATAGCCATCCGGACTTCCATCCCAGGAGTGGCAACCGGTCTGGCATACACCCAGATGGGAGGCGATGTCCTTTTCATAGAAGCTACCCGTATGTCGGGCAGCAAAGGTTTTCAAATTACCGGATCAGTGGGAAATGTGATGCAGGAATCAGCCCATGCAGCTCTTTCCTACGTCAGATCCCGCGCAGAACAGCTTAATCTTGATCAAAGCTTTTTTGAGAAATCGGATATCCATTTGCATATCCCTGCTGGTGCCCAACCCAAGGACGGCCCGTCGGCAGGAGTAACCATGGCAACTGCCCTGGTATCCCTCATCTCCGGACGACCAGTATGCGCCGAGGTTGGGATGACCGGTGAGATTACCTTGCGAGGTCAGGTTTTACCCGTTGGAGGGATCAAAGAAAAAGTCCTTGCTGCCCACCGTGCAGGCTTGAAAACAGTTATATTGCCAAAACGGAATGAGAGCGATCTCGAAGAGCTTCCTGATGAGGTGCGGAAGTCGATGAAATTTATTTTTGTCGAAACGGTGGACGAAGTTTTGAACGCAGCCCTTGAAAAAGCAAATCGGAATAAAAAACAAGCAAAATCGAAGGCTGGTCTGGAACAGAAGATCAAATCAAAGGAATCTAATGCCAAAAGTAATGCTGATTGAAGATGATCAGACCATGGTGTCCTTGCTGACTACCCTGCTTAAATTGGAGGGTTTTTCAGTTTCCACACCGGAAAATCATCATATCGATGGTGTACTCAATGATGTGCGAAAAGAGCATCCAGAGGTTGCGTTTGTGGATGTTAATTTAAACTCAGGTAGCGGGTTAGATTTGGTTCGTGAGATCCGGCGTGAGCCAGGGATTCAACAAACTCGCATCCTTATGTCTTCAGGGTTAGATTTACAAACAGAATGTATTCAAGCTGGGGCGGATGATTTTATCCTTAAACCCTTCATGCCAGAAGAGTTGATAAAACTGATCCGTACAACAATTAAACAATAAAAAATTACAAAGAAAAAGAGTAAAGAAGAAAAAAAGTGAATAAGAAAAAAATTCGTGCCCAAATGCAGTGGCACTCAATGGATATACATTTACACACACCAGCATCAAGTGATTTCCAACAACCCGATGTGAAATACCTTGAGGTACTTCAACGCGCCGAGGCACGTGGTTTGGATATCATCGCATTTACCGACCATAATACAGTTGCTGGCTATAAAAAAATGCAGGACGAGATTCACCAGCTCGAATTATTGGAGCGCCTCAATCGTATCCTACCAGAAGAGCAAAATCGCTTGCGTGAATACAGGCGTCTCTTTGAAAAACTACTGATCCTGCCAGGATTTGAGTTTACCGCCACATTTGGGTTTCACATCATCGGTCTTTTCCCACCAGAAACCCCTATCCGTGAGATCGAATATCTTTTGATCGATCTGAATATTCCCACAGACCAGCTCGATCTCGGTTCAGCCCTTGTGGGCGCAACCTCCGATGTCTTGAATGCCTATCGTTTGATCGATGAGGCCGGGGGTTTGGTGATCGCTGCACATGCCAACTCAAACAATGGTGTTGCCATGAGAGGCTTTCCCATCGGCGGTCAAACCAAAATTGCCTACACCCAGGATCCGCATTTACATGCTCTCGAAGTTACCGACCTCGACCAGCGAGGTGCTCGGACCACCGCCACTTTCTTCAGTGGTACAAAACCAGAATACCCTCGCCGTATGCATTGCATTCAAGGCTCCGATGCCCACAGGTTGACCACTGACCCGGTGCGCAAGAAGAACCCAGGGATCGGTGATCGAGTCACCGAAGTGCTGTTACCGGAAGTCACCTTTGAAGAGCTCCGGGACTTATTCTTAAGTAATGATTTTGCCCGCACCCGCCCGCGCCATCATATTGCCCAGCCTGCATTTGATTTCATCCAAACTGCAAGAGAAGAAGGGGCTAATATCATTCAAGACTTCCATGAGAGTATGACTGTTCGGGGTGGAAAATTATTCGCCATCATTGCTGACGTGTGTGCCTTTGCCAACGCAAATGGTGGCACCCTTTATATTGGATTGAACGTTGATCCAAAAAAGCCCGTGATTGGGGTGCCTAACCCCGAGCAATCCATCACCCAGCTGGATAAGGAGATCAGCACGCGTATCACTCCTCCGTTGCAGTGTTCGATCGATGTTCATGAAACCAACGGTAAAAAGATCCTTCGGGTGCTCATCCCTCGCGGGGATGATCCTCCGTACGCTGTGGATGATAATAAAGTTTATGTCCGCGACGAAGCGGAAACAGGTCTGGCTGTGCGCGACGAAATCGTCAGCCTTGTTCTTCGTTCCAGTACGACCCAGAGCACATCAACGCCAAAATTGACCAGGGAAAAACCTTCGGTTGAAGCAGAGTTGCCCCAAATAGAAGTTACTGTTGAGAGAGATGGTGAATCCCCTCCACGTACCGGGGTTGAAGTTGTCAAGGTGGATGAGCGTGAAGGTGTATCCTATTACACCATGCGAGACCTACGCAACGGGAACGAGGTAAAAAATGTCACCCGCGTTTCTGCCCGACGCCTCTGGCATTATGCCATCACAGAATTCGACCAGCTGCCTGCAGATCTTTCAAAAGTAAAAATCCAATGGCAGGGTAATGTTGGCCTTCTCGCAACTCAACGGCAAGGTAAAAATGTCCGTTACAATCTCGTTCAGCGTACTTCCAAGGGTTATCGCCTGTATTTTGGTGTGACAGAGGACGGGGTACATGGTCGCTGGAAATCACTGGTTGGTGGCGATGAGGAATGATCCATCGCTTCCAGATGGCCTGATTCTCCGCGATTTTGAATTCCCTAAAGATTATATCGAGGTGATCAACCTTTGGGAAAATGCCGGTCCGGGCATTCAACTCCGCCGATCCGATGAGAAGGAAGAGATCGCTAAAAAGCTGCAGCGTGATCCTGACTTGTTCCTGGTAGCCGAAACCGGAGGGCGTATCATCGGATCAGTATTGGGAGGTTACGACGGTCGTCGTGGTCTGGTGTATCACCTCGCGGTAGAAAACTCCTATCGTAATCAAGGGATTGGCGCAGCCCTAATGACCGAGCTCGAAAAACGGATGAAGCAAAAAGGATGCATCCGCACCTACCTCTTGGTCACCCACGAGAATACCGAGGCGGCTCGATTCTACGAAACACATGGATGGGAACAGATGGACCTCTTTATCTATGCCAAGAATCTGGAATCATGAACAGTAATCAATAGACCATGACTATACGCATAGGAATTATCACCGTATCTGACCGTTCAGCTCGCGGAGAGCGTTTGGATGAATCGGGACCAACCTTAGAAAACGCCATCATACAGCAAGGCTGGTTAGTTATCCGGACAACGATACTACCCGATGATGTAGCACAACTTATCTCCACGCTGATTGAGTGGTCAGATGGGGGTGAAATGGATGTTATCCTTACCACCGGTGGCACTGGATTTAGCCCGCGCGACATTACCCCTGAAGCCACACAAGCAGTGATTCAGCGTTCCGCTCCAGGCATGGCTGAAGCCATGCGCCTTGCCAGTTTGCGCATCACCCCACACGCCATGCTTTCGCGTGCCATTGCTGGAATCCGTTCTAAGACTCTGATCCTTAATCTTCCCGGTAGCCCCAAGGGAGCACTGGAAAATCTCGCTGTGGTGTTGCCGGTTCTGCCACATGCGGTTCAGTTGCTCAACGAAGACCCCTCCGCTGAGGCCGGGCATCACCAGATTTGATTGGGGTATAATTTCAGCCACAAAGACAACGATAAACTTTTGGAGGTATGAGTGGATTTTTGGCATGCTGACTTGGTTCCCGACGAGCTGCCCGAAGAACAAAAAGCAAGCTGGCGGCGTACGCTCCTGGATACCCTCGAGACAATCTTATTATCCCTGGTTCTGTTTTTGGCTATCAATGCGATCTCAGAACGTATTCGGGTTGAATCAATCAGCATGCAGCCAACCCTGTATCCGGGTGATTATGTCATCGTAAACAAGTTGGCTTATCGCTTCGATAAAAATCCCAGCCGCGGCGATGTGATTGTTTTTCGCTATCCACCTAACCCGGAAGCCATCCCTTACATTAAGCGTATCATCGGACTTCCTGGGGATCAGATCCACATCGCTGATGGCAAAATATATATCAATGGTCAATTATTGCTTGAATCCTACCTTACTGTGACAACAAACCGTGGAGGCGATTGGAGTGTGCCTCCAGGTCAATTGTTTGTCATGGGTGATAATCGCAATAACTCTTCCGACTCCCGCACCTGGGGTTTCGTTCCATATGAAAATATCATTGGACGAGCCGAGGTGATCTACTTACCCCCCCAACACTGGGCATTTCTTCATCAAAACATAGCGGTTGCTTCACCTGAGCCATAATTTAACTGGAAGTGGGATCTTATTCTGGTTTCATTATTGCAACCTATGTAACAAAATGTTGGGATTCTCGTTCATTAAGGTGAATGCATGCCAGGCAGGCTTGACGAAGATCATGAGCTGATTAAAAAAGCCCAACGAGGTGATATCGATGCCTTTGGTGATCTATACGAAAGCCATGCACCGGTTGTTTTCCGTTATCTTTATTCCCACCTGGATAGCCGGATGGATGCTGAAGATTTAACGGGTGAGGTTTTTTTAAAGGCCTGGCAATCCTTACCAAGATATATCGAGCGCGGTGTGCCCTTCCTGGCGTTCCTTTTCCGGATTGCTCGCAATGTTCTTGTTGATCACTTCCGTCAAAATAACCGGCTGGAGTCAAAAGATCCGGATGAGATGGATGGATATAAAGCAGAAAACTTCGCTGAACCGGTTGATTTGGTTGGAAGTCAAATGGAACACCAGAGGATCGTAAATGTGTTGGATAAGTTGCGCCCCGACTACCAATCCGTCCTTACCCTGCGGTTCATCAGTGAGCTCTCACCTGAGGAAATTGGTCGGGTGATGAATCGCTCAGTTGGCGCTGTTCGGGTTTTACAACACCGTGCATTGGCAGCATTACGGGAAGAAATGGAAAAGCAAAGTTAATTATGAAGATTGAACGACAGATTGACCAGATCATCCAGGATGCCCTGCCCGCCATCACAAGTGGAAATGAAACCCTTGAATCGGTGGTTGCCAGGCATCCTCAGATCGCAGCGGAGCTTCAACCCAGGCTTGAAGCTGCCATCTGGTTGCAAGGGTCCAGGTTTGCCATGGCTACCAGGCCAGGATATATCCACGATTCACGAAAGGTTCTGGAAGCAACAATAAAGTCCCTGCAACCGATCGGTTTTTGGCACCGCCTTTCGAGGCTCTATTCGCCCCAGCGCTGGGTCTTTAACTTTGCTTCTGCAATAATTGTGGTGCTTCTCCTTTCTCTGGTGATCAATAGTTCGATCTTGACTGCCCGATTATCCATCCCTGGCGATCCTTTATTTTCTACAAAGCTGGTCATTGAGGATCTTCAGTTAGCATTTACGCGTGATCCAGTTGAGAAAGCCAATCTGCACGCTCAGTTTTCGCGTGAACGGGCTCTCGAATTTATCGAACTGGTTATGGAAGGAGAATATGATTACCTACCCTCCGCGGCATACCGCATGGAAGCCGAGATCATTGGTTCCTTGCATGCCTTGAATAATATCCCAACCGATGATGCATCGGCCGGGGCGGCACTGACCGTGAATTTGCGGGATGTTTTATCCAATGAAATTTCCATGTTAATTCTGCTAAAAGAAACCTCTCCAAGCTATGCCTACCCAGGGATTGACCTGGCGATCCAGGTGGCTCAGGCAGGTGAATTAGCACTAAGATGATTTTTTTTGTTAGGTTATGGTTCGCCTATCACAATTGATAGTTATTTTTAATGGTATAGGTTGTATGATTATAAGGAATCGATGTAACAACGGGCTTTCATATCCGTTAATCAGATTAGTAAATAATACGAACTATTAATTGCATGACTGATATAATATGTAAATTAAAATTGTCTGCATTGCACCATCCTGGAGAAAGCGTTTATGAGTAAATTAAAGAACATCTTCAGTCGGAAGAATAAGGAACATGCCCAGACCATGGTTGAGTTTGCCCTGGTTTTCCCATTTATATTATTAATTACTTATGGGATCATCGAGTTTGGGCGGATGGTCTTTATCTATACCGCGGTGACTGGTGCCGCTCGTGAAGGTGCCAGGTATGGAGCAGCTGCAGGAGATCTGGGTAATAACCTTACCCGTTATTACATGGACTGTACTGGAATATTGAACGCAGTGCAGCGGGGTGCCATCCTTACCCCGATCAATTCCAATGATGTGACGATCTGGTACGACCATGGTCCCGATACGAATCATATTAAAAATACCTGTCCCCCAGAAGATGCGAATGGCAAGGATTTGATAAACATCGGGGACCGCATCGGGGTACATGTTGTTGCCCACTTCTCACCGATCATCCCAATTCTCGGCGTGGATGGTTTTGACATTAACTCGGAAAATGCCCGCACCATCCTGGTCAATGTGGATGTGGTTGGCACACCCATGCCTCCCATGCCCACCAACACCCTCACCCGCACACCCGGACCTTCCCCTACCAGAACCCCTAACTATACTCCCACAATATCTCCGACATCGACTCAATCCGGCACACCGACCCATACCCCAACTGTTACCCAGACCTGGGATCCGACCCAAACACCCACCATCACTCCCACACCGGCATGTATCATCAACAACGATGGCATGACCATTGGTTATGACTTCTTCGAATGGACATTAACCAGCCGAAGTACGGCGTTGGTTCGTTTGCAGGTTGCCGGCATCACCTGGCCTGGCTATCAATTGAATCCATTGGCTATCTCACCTGCACCTGGTGGCGGAAATATTTTAGCGAAAACTGACACACCGACTCCAACTTCCACAATTACCCCAACTGCCGCACCAACGTCGACTGCCTCAGTGACACCAACCATCACCCCTACCCCCGTTCCATCGGATAATCTTATTCAGGTCGATATCGGTGTAAATGCTGTCTGGCAAGGGAACCAGCCACCCACCTCCTGGTCTACGGGCAGCTGGACTGGTGATCAATCCCGGAGAGAGCTTAGTCCAGGTGGCTCGCATACCCTCACATTCTCATTCTCGGACTATTTACCGACCGGAGATTATGCTGGTACATTGACCTACGTGAATGTGACGACCGGGCAAACTTGCAGCGTATCATTTTCGGAATATAAGCCATAACGGAGCGTATTATGGTTCATGATAAAAAATTAGAAGACAAAGAGCGCGGTCAAAGCATGGTCGAGCTGGCCCTGACAATCACCATCCTAATGGTCCTCTTGGCTGGCACAATCGATATGGGTCGAGCTTTCTTCACCTGGCTGGCACTGCGTGATGCTGCTCAGGAAGGTGCTTCCTTCGGTTCCATCTATCCTTCCTACACAAATTTAATCAGATTACGGGTATGGGATAACCTGGAGCAGGTCGTTCCAGATCCAAAAACTGATGTTAATGTTACGGTCGGATATATCGACCATCCATGTCTTGGGAATACAATTTTGGTTAGCGTAGACTACCCAAATTTTCCTCTCACCATGCCCTTTCTGGGTACGATACTTGGCTCACAAACCCTCAACATTCACGCCAGTGTGAATGACTCAATCCTGAAGCCAATTTCTTGTCCATAGCAATGGTTTATTAAGGAGGCTATTATGGTTATTAAGAATAACTCTGAAAAAGGTCAGGCGATTATTTATCTGGTCATCGGGTTTGTTGTCTTTCTCGGTTTTGTTGCTCTGGCAGTCGATGGTGGCATGGCCCTCGCTGATCGTCGTCACTCACAGAATGCTGCTGATGCTGCTTCTTTAGCAGGCGGCGCGGAAGCTGCCCTGACCCTGGAGCAATGGGGAATAGACTATAAAAACTGGAATTGTAATCCTAATTATCAGGCCCTGGCAAATGCCGAGAACACCGCGATCAGCCGGGCTGGAGCTAACAACTTTCCAATTGACGGCAATCCTGACGATCACAATGGAGTGGTTGCTGATTGCGGTGTCACCTATTACCCCTGGTGGGGCGATAAAGGGGATGTCTATATCGATGTGACTGTGGATATCTCAGCGACCACGCCCAGTAATTTCTTGCATATCCTTTACCCTGGAGTATTGCATAACGAGGTGGATGCCGTCACCCGTGTTCGACCTCGCCAGCCGATTGCCTTCGGAAATGCCATCGTGGCATTGAACCCGGAAAGTTGCTTGGGGCACCAGAACGGTGGGATTATGTACGGTAACGAGGATATCGAACTCCATGGTGGCGGTGTATTTTCCAATGGTTGCCTGCGGGGTAACGGAAATGGAGATGTTGATATCTATGATGGGCTGCCTTTGGGGAATGAACTGGACCCCGGTAATATTGATTGGAATCCACCCCCAGAACCAGTTGATTTTCAAATTCCCGATGCAACCTATGCTGTGCCTCTCCCGAACTGCGCCGGTCATTGGGTTGATGAACTGGATGAGATGCCGACCTTGTTAAACGGGCTGTATTGCCTCAATGGAGACTTAAAGATCAATGCCAATGAGGTGTATTCAAGTACGATGGATGGGATCACGATTTTCGTACCCAATGGGAGTGTAAGTATCAATGGTACCGCAAAACTGACCATCACTGCTCCCCCTTCTGACTCTCATCCTGACCCTGCCATTCCAGGGGTTCTGCTCTACCTGCCTCCTTCTAATCCAAGACCCGTGCAAATCAATGGAACATCGGATTCTGTATTCACGGGTTTGATCCTTGCTCCACGCTCTGAAATCGAGCTGAACGGCACGGGTGGCAATTCCTATGTCGGGCAGGTGGTCGGTTGGAATGTGCTCGTGGGAGGTACTGCTGACCTGTATCTCGTTTATAATCCGGATGATGTATATAATACCCCCACCTCGATCGAGCTGGCAAAATAAGATTCAAATCACCCAATAAACGCCGGGCGGTAAATGTGAACTGAACCCCTAAAACAAGACAGAAAAAGAAAGCACCTCGTGCGAAAATAAAAGCAGGAGGTGCTTTTTATATGGCTGGGAAACACGGAATGCGACATTACAGCAAGGAAACCAAACTACTCGCTGTGCAGATGTACCTCGAACTAGGAAAGAGTCAGGCACAAATAGCACAAGAGTTGGGTTTACCGCGGAAAGAGCTGGTTGAGCAATGGGTACATCGTTATCGTCACGAAGGGGAAATCGGCTTCTGTAAGCCGATTGGCAGACCGCGAAAATCCCCACAGTCTCAGCAAGCCTATATTGCTCGACTAGAAATGGAAAATGCTCTGCTAAAAAAATACCACACCGAGTTGCGCAAAGCTATGCTCGCGAGGCGCGATATCGGGTTATTGAACACTACCGAGGAGTATACCCCGTGAATGGGATGTGTAACTTCTTTGGGATCTCGCGAGCTGCCTACTATGCTTGGTGTCAGCGTATCAACCGGCCCGATCCAGACCGTGAACGCAAGCACTATGTCTTAGAAGCATATCAGGCATCCCGAAAGAGGTATGGTTATCGACGTATCAGCTTGTGGTTGCGGAAGAAACGGTCAGTAATTATCAACCATAAGGCAGTGCTGCGGCTCATGAACCGCCTAGGCATTCATTCGGTTGCCCGTCAGCGCAAACCATTCCAGAAAATGAGCCGATTACCCATCTATCACCGCTACGAAAATGTATTGCTTCGCAATTTCAACGCCAGCCGACCGAACCAAAAGTGGGTCACCGACATTACCTATGTGGCCACAGGACAGGGATTCGCATATCTGGCGGTGATCAAGGACCTGTTTGACGGTTTCATTGTTGCCCACAAGCTCAGCCAGGACAATTCAGTTGCCCTGGTGACCCATACCCTCCAGCAGGCCTTTCAGAAAGAAATGGCCACTGATGGATTGATCCTCCACAGTGACCAAGGACATCAATACACCTCACACGCGTATCACGTCCTGACTCAACAGTATAACATCATCCCTTCCATGTCACGAAGGGGTAACTGTTGGGATAATGCGCCTATGGAGAACTTCTTTAGTCATCTCAAAGAAGAAGCGCTCCGTCATATTAATATCACCTCTTTTGAGGAGGCCAAGAATGTAGTTGACGAATATATTAACTTTTTCAATTATGAACGGTTACAATTGAAAACAAAACAGACACCCTACGAAGTAAGGTGTCTGTCCAGTTGAGATAGAGGCCGCTTTCTTTTTTTGTCTACATTATAGGGTGCACTTCAATGATACCGCCCGTTTTTATTTTTAGCACGCTCCGGGCAAGCTACCCGGCGGCACCCGGAATATCCTCCTTACTGCTGCTTCTTCTCAGACCTGACAGGGTTCAAAGGGTTCCGCCGCGCCGGACCCACCCGGAGCGCAGCAAGCATACCTCATCAATTCCCCTGTGTCAATGTTTTGATTTCCACCTCGGGCTGATCAATACGCCCCCGATGATGATCAATACCAATATGCTCCCCCCAAAAACCAGCAGGGCATTGTTCCCGACAGGTGGCAGCTCCCGGGGTTCCGGTGTCTCTGTTAATTGTTGAGTTGGGGTAGCAGATTGAATCGGTGACTGGGTTGCCAGCTGGTATTTACCAAATTCCCTTTCATCGCTGAGCCCTAGATTATTCATCGCATGTGCAACCTGCGTGAAACTGGCCATAACCATCACGCCTGCCATCAAGACCATCACCCAGAGTATTTGCTTATTTTTCATCGAGCTATCTCAAATCCTCGAGAAATTGTTTCTTTCGATTAGTTTATCACATCACAGCCGGCAAATAAAGAAAAAACCCACCGAAAATTACAGCGGGTGGATTTTACCTGGTTATGGGAAGGGTTTTCCATCGATTATGGAAATGGGCGTCCGATACTAAGCACCTGTAGTAGCTCAGGCTCGAGCTCTCGATAGATCTCGTCAGGTTGAACGTCCAGCGCATCCAGGGTCTTACTGAAGAAACTGCGTGCAGTTACTGCGGTGAGGACATTGAGGATATCTTCATCAGTAAGGCCATGACCACGCAATTCATCCATGTCTTCCTGCTCAACCCTTCCGGGATGATTGATAACTTTTTGGGCGAAGGCCATTAATGCCACTTCCTCTGCAGAGAGACCCGCATTATGAAAATCTTTGATAATCGCCTGGATTTGCTCCACATTGAAGAAATTTTTACGAAGCAACGCTCCGTGGGCAAGCATTCAATAGGTGCAGTCTAGTGCCATCGCAGCTGCAAAGGTGATCAGCTCGTAACGGCGAAGCCTCATCTTTGAGCGTACTGCCCCGATCAGTTTTAGCCAGCCCTGGTATATTTCCGGGTTCAGGCTGAAGGCCTGGGTAAAATTCGCAATATAACCCCTTTTTTCCTGGTCATCCTTGTATTGGTCCAGGACCAATCCATTTGCTTCATCCAATGAAATTGTTTTGATCAACGCCATAATCTTTATTCCTCTTTCAATACGTATTTTATCAGCTGATAATGTCTTTCCACCTAAATTAGACCTTTATTGTATCATTATTACATGAGAATATTCTGAGGATTTTTGCCGATCAGAATTGGTACTACGTAGAAGAAAAATCGCGGTCTTGTAAAATCAACTCCATTGCCAATGAAAAAAAACGCCTGCATATCTGCAGACGTTTCCTGGCGGAGAGAGAGGGATTTGAACCCTCGTTCCCTTGCGGGAAACACGCTTTCCAGCCGTGGGTTAATGCATTGCTACACGGTGTAGAATTTTTTTTACTCGAAAGTATTTGCCCAAGTTGCCTTTTGGTGAATTATAAATATGGAAATTCTCTTTTTTGATTTCCCCCAATCGTTGGCTACAATCCACGATCTTTGTTCAACCACTCACGGTTATTCCAACTGACCGGACATCCACCAACTCTATTGAAGGAAAGCTCAGGATTATTGGATTGCACAAGGACCATCAAGCGTCGTCCAAAGAGTAGATGATATCGTGCTTGAAAGGCAAGGATGTCTAGCACTATTTCTGCGTCATTAACTGTCATTGGAACAAATCGATCATATTGATAAAAGACAAGAACACGGCCGCTATTTTCTGGAATCTCAAGATCGTAAAGACAATCGCTCAAAGCATCCAAATTTCGTCCAAAATAAGCAGGAAATGCAAGCTGTGTGGAGATAGCATCGTAAAAATCATCATCATTCAGCCAATCTTTGCAATCTATCGGGTCAATTTGGTAATCATGGTCACGAAGCCAGGATAAGTCATCCTCAAGAATTTCTCTGCGATTATAAAGAGTAATCGGACCATTCTGTAGCAACCGCCAATCAAGTTCATGCATACGAGCATCGATATATTGAAAGATTGCCATATATTTCCTCCTGAATCAAGACTATATTAGATAATGAAAAGACAATAATCAAGAAATGATTAATTATATAAAGATTAATCGTTAAATACAGGGTGTATTAATAAAATTATATCGTTAAATAAATTTCGATGCTCAGATGTTGAAGATTTGCTAGTAATTTCTTTGCTCTTGACGTCTGTATACTTCGAATGTTAAAATAATCTTGCTGATTGTTAAAGAATTACATGACGCACAATTACTCTAAATTAGGTCACACGCTCTTTTAAATTTTTATCAAAGGTAATTCCACGGTTACCTTATATGTGTGGGGTGTTTCGGGGTGGGTATAATAGGTATATGAAGAAAGCCCACTCTGGTGAATGGGCATCTCCTGGCGGAGAGAGAGGGATTTGAACCCTCGTTCCCTTGCGGGAAACACGCTCTCCAGGCGTGCGCGCTAGGCCAGACTACGCGATCTCTCCGAGAAAAAACTACTGCGGTTTACTCCCCACAGCGAAGCGCATTATACCATAAAGGATACTTTGCCCTGCATCCCTGGCAAATATCGCCTTCATGGTTGATAACATCAAGTTCATACCCGCAGCTCATAAATATATATTGACCGATCCCAGCTTCGTTGAAAACCGGCTTTTTCCAAAGCGGAAAGGACGATGGGCTGGTTGGGTGCCACCCATCCAGCGGATGGATACCCCATCTCACCCATCAGGTTGCGATAATCCATCAGCATCTCCAACAGGTCATCCGTCGAACATGCCAGCAATTGGATACCCGGCTCCCGTGGTTCGCTCTCCTCATCTTCCCAGATTGACAGGAAACCTGCCCCATCCTTCCACCACCAGGCATGTCCATCCTTGATCGCCTCCTGGATATGCTTTAGCTGCAGATTGGCATACACCCAACCTAAATTGATCAAGTCATTCGATAATGCGTGTGCGGGGCTTCTGCCAACAAAATCCAGGGCACGTTCAGCTTCCTGCTGTTCCAGCCTGGTGAACCTCCCCATCGCTTCGATCAAGCAGGGAGCTCGATATGGGATGAATTCTGCTACCCGCCTGAAGCCGGATTTTTCACACATATGGTGGATTTTGATGTTATACGACCCGGTCACTAGGCGGATGATCCCACTCCCCATGCAACGCCAGGTCTCCACCACGTAATCATGGATGTGTGCTGCAATGCCCTTCCCTTGCACATCAGGATGAACACGCAAACCTTCCATGTACCATTCCTGCTGGGAGAATTTGGTAAGCTTAAATACACCCACCACATGCCCACCTATTTCAGCCACACCCAACAAACCATCCGGGTCCGCCAGCCATTCCTCCCACACGCTGGGGATGTAATCCCCACCATCCCAGATGTGTGAGCATAGCTCCATCACCTCATCGGTATCTTTTTGCAGGGCTGGTCTGCAGACGGTCACATCCAAATCTAATAAGGGAAGCATATCAACAAATCCATAACTATTCGGGGAACATTTCTGGAAAAGCAACGGGGGCATATTTACTCACCATGTCGCTGGATATTCCGTTTTCGCGACAGATCTCAGCATAAAGCTCCGCGCTTGGTCGTTTATGCCGTGCCTGTGTCGCAATATCCAGCTCCCACAAGCCAAATCGCTGCGTCCAGCCCCGTTCCCATTCGAAGTTATCCACCAGCGTCCAATGAAAATAACCTTTTACCGGCCAATTAAAATTTACCGCCCGCCATACCTGGTGAATGTGCTCAACGATATATCGGGGACGAACCCGGTCCTCTGAATCATCGAAACCGTTTTCGGTCACGATGATCGGGAGTTTGTACTTTAACCCCCACTTAAGCGCTTCGAACATCCCCAGTGGTTCGTTAGCTAAAAAACCGGTCGTACTGAGTTCTGCATCTTCTCGAAAAAAACGCCGGCCGAAGAATTCACTCCCTTTTGTCAGGTTAAAACTGACATAATCACGGGTATAGTAATCGATGCCCAGGAAGTCCTGGGTACCTTTCGCCCCTCGGATCCGTTCGCGTTTGGTAAGGAAATGCACCACTCCATCTGTGGCAACTGACGGAAAGATATTATTTGAGCCTGCCTGGATGCGTGCAACGAGGCGATCTAATGGAGACCAGGATTTGGCTGGCACCAGGCTTCGATAATAATGAGCCATCCCTACCCTGGCTTGGGGTTGGATCTGATGGATCACCTGGTAAGCGGTGGCATGAGCCCGGGCGATATTGACCACCACTTTGAACGCCAGGTTAAAATCCTTTTTGCCTGGGGGAAAATATCCGAATAAAAAACCGTAGGCAGCATATCCACTCGGCTCATTAAATGTGCACCAAAGGCTGACGTAATCTTTTAAAGCGGTGACGACCTTGCGTACATATTTCTCAAACAGACCAGCAGCAGTGTCCTTTTCCCAACCACCCTGATCAACAAACCATTGGGGGTCCGAATAATGATGTAGGGTGATCAGAGGGGTCATATTTAGCTCCACCAGGCCTCGAACCATCTCAATATATCGGTTTAAGGCATCCTCATCCCACCGATCCGGAGCCGGTTGAATTCTACTCCACTCAACGGACATGCGATGGGCGTTCTGATTTCCTTCTGCTGCCCGGTGAAAGTCCTCCCGCCATCGCCCATTCCACCAGTCGCACGCCAGCCCAGCGCGATCTCCATTGGTGACCCGTCCTGACTGTTGCTCCCAGGCATACCAATTGCTATTTTGATTGTTCCCCTCAACCTGATAGGCTGCGGTTGCTGTCCCCCATAAAAAACCTCGTGGAAAATGGAATGTTGCCTGTACCATGCATGCTCCTTGTATTTCAGTGCGTCAAGCAGTACTAATTTTAGCTGTTTGCTGGCTTATTGGCAAAGGGTAATATTCTCCTGTAATTTTATTCATTCTATAATTATGGTATGCTTATCATACAAGCTAAGGAGGTGCCGCTATGTCAGAAGCCTTTATCATTTCCGCGGTACGAACCCCTGTTGGTTCAGGTAGACCTACGGGGGCACTCGCGCCATTATCTCCCGTAGATTTGACCGCACTGGTACTTCAGGAAGCTGTGAAGAGAGCAGGTATCGAACCACGTCAAGTGGAAGATGTGGTTTGGGGCTGCGTTACCCCGATCGGTGACCAGGGTGCCAACCTGGCACGCTTGAGCGTGCTAAAAGCGGGTTTTCCTATGCATGTTCCTGCTGTCACCCTGAGCAGGATGTGTGGCTCGAGCCAACAGGCGATTCACTTCGCTGCCCAGGCCATCCTGGCTGGTGATATGGACTTTGTGATCGCTGGTGGCACCGAAATGATGTCTCACCAGCCATTGGGAGCTGATTATCCAAAAGAATGGCCTGAAGGAATCCCATATAAACTGGTACATCAAGGCATCAGTGCAGAGATGCTGGCTGAAAAATATGGTCTCTCCCGCCAGGAGCTGGATGATTATGCCTACGAATCTCACCTGCGCGCCATGCATGCGATCCAGAATGGGTATTTCGAAGATCAGATCCTACCCATTCCTTTACCAGATGGAAGGGTCATAACAATTGACGAAGGGGTGCGCATGCCCCCCAACCGCGAGAAAATGGCATCGCTCCAACCAGTCTTCAAGCCGGATGGAGTCATCACAGCTGCGAACGCCAGCCAGATCAGTGATGGCTCTGCTGCGTTGGTCCTCGCGTCTGCCAAAGCAGTTGGTGCTTATAACCTGGCGCCCCTGGCATGTATTACCACCCGATATGTAACGGGTTCCGACCCGGTTCTGATGCTCGATGGGCCGATTCCTGCCACTCGTCAAGTCTTAAAGCGGGCAGGATTAACCATGGAGCAAATAGATATCATCGAAATAAATGAAGCCTTTGCATCCGTCGTACTGGCCTGGGCAAAGGAAATCAATCCCGATATGTCAAAGGTCAATCCGAATGGCGGTGCAATTGCCCTTGGTCACCCATTGGGTGGGACGGGTGCTATTCTGATGACTAAGCTGGTACACGAATTACACCGTACCAACGGAAGATATGGCTTACAAACCATGTGTATTGGGCATGGTATGGCAACCGCATCGATCATCGAGCGAATTTAGCCGGAGGCAATCATTCCTAAATCCATGCACCACACCATCTTCCTTTCTTTAGGTAGTAATTTGGGAGATCGCCTTGCCAATCTCCACAATGCGATTTCTGCTCTGCCGCCAAAAATACGACCTTTGCTTCAATCATCTGTCTATGAAACCAGTCCATGGGGATACTTCAGCCAGCCTGATTTCTATAATCAGGTGATTAAAGCAAAGACCCATCTCGAACCTTCTGATGTACTGGCATACCTAAAGAGCTTGGAGCGATCCCTGGGCCGAGAGGAGACATTCCGATATGGTCCCCGTTTGATCGACATTGACTTATTATTCTTCAATTCGTTGACTTTGAGTACACCAGAACTAACCATCCCACATCCACGGATAATTGAGCGTGCATTTGTGCTCGTTCCGCTGGCTGAAATTGCCCCTGACCTTACCCACCCTGGTATTGGTAAGACGATTCAACAGCTTATTTCTTCCATAGACACCAGCAGTGTTAATTTAATCCATTCCTCTTTTTCCTGACCTGGAGTTGAGACATGCCTTCCATTATTAAATCCGGCACGATTATCACTGCCTCAGAGATTTACAATGCTGATCTATTGATCGTTGGCGAAAAGATAGCCTCAATTGCACAAAATATTGAGTTTGAAGGTGCAGAGATCTTTGATGCCTCGGATAAACTTGTGATGCCAGGTGGGGTTGACCCACACACCCACTTCAACCTGCCCATGTTTGGGACCGTATCATCGGATGACCACTACACTGGACACAAAGCAGCCGCCTTCGGTGGTACGACCACGGTGTTGGATTTCGTACCCATGGAAGAAAAGTCATTACCTGCCTGTATTGATGCATGGCATAAACGCGCTGATCCCATAGCAGCCATTGACTTCGGCTTTCACATGAATATCACCCACTTCAACCAGCAGGTGGCTGAGGAAATACCCGGGCTGATCCCACTGGGAATCAGCTCCGTGAAGGTATTTACTGCGTATAATGACCGTTTACGGTTACAGGATGCTGAGATCTTCCAGGTATTACGGTTGGCAAAAAAACACAATCTACTCACCATGGTACACGCTGAAAATGGTGACGTGATCGAAGCCCTCGTCTCTGATGCGCTGGCGAACGGGCACACCACACCCGAATGGCACGCCAAAACCCGGCCTGCGTGGGGTGCCGTGGAAGCAGTCCTGCGTGCGGCCTCCCTCTCAGCGCAGGCAGAGGCACCCCTATATATCGTCCACATGAATGTGGCTGGAGAAGTCGATCAGCTGCGTTACGCCCGTGACCATGGGCTTCGGGTGATGGGTGAAACCTGCCCGCAGTACCTGTTCTTTTCTCAAGAAAAACTCTTGCATGAAGATGGGGCAAAATGGGTGTGCTCACCGCCATTGAGAACCCCCCAGGATAATTTTCGTTTATGGCAGGGTTTGGCGGATGGCACGATACAAACCATTGGCACAGACCATTGTCCATTCTTTTTTGATGGAAGTCAGCCAATTATTTATGAAGGGCAACCAGTAGCGATCCCAGGCAAAGAGCTGGGCAAGGATGATTTCACAAAAATACCCAATGGACTTCCTGGAGTGGCTGATCGTCTTCCAATACTGTGGAGCTATGCGGTTCGGTCAGGGAAATTATCTCCCAACCAGTTTGTCGCCCTCACCAGCACCAATCCAGCAAAAATCTTTGGTCTGTACCCTCGCAAGGGTACCTTGCTTCCCGGTTCAGATGCAGATATTGTGATCTGGGATCCAGATAAGCATATCAGGTATGGATTGGCCTCTTCGCATCATCGTACAGATTACAATTTATATGAAAATTGGGAGTTGGTTGGCTTCCCAGAAAAAGTATTCCTGCGCGGATCTTTGATTGTCGATGGGGATCAGTGGCTGGGTAAAGCCGGAATGGGTCAATTCTTACCTCGAAACCCCGGATCGATCATCTAAGCCACTTAGTCAGAATATATGCTCATACTACTGACCATATTTCTCCTCATATTTATTCCATGTGTAATGTTAATCCTATACCTGGCGCGCCCAAAATCAAGTTTTCAAGGATTATTGGCTGTTCTCACGGTACTAGCAGGATGGATCATGGTATTGCTGGCAAGGTCAAGCATACCCCAGGTCATTACGCTCATCTCCTGGGAGACGATTTATATTTCTTCAGTCTCCCCATCATTACTTATCGATGAGGTATCCTGGTATTTTGCCTTGGCAGTCATGTCTCTATCTTTGGCATTAATGATTATGTCCATTGCCCAACTGGGTCAGAGCCATAAACCTGATCAGCCCGCATTGACTAAAAATATCGATGTTATTGAGGAAAAGGGACCATTAGAGGAAGAGACCGAATCAAGAAAACCGATGGTTCAGGGAGAAGTTAGTGTTTCCACGAATTGGCGATCATGGGCAGGAATTTTAATCCTCACCAGCCTGGGGTTGGTAGCAGTAACTGCTGGGAATATGCTTACATTGCTGCTTGCATGGGCTGCTTTAGATGTAATTGAGCTGGTTATTTTGTTGGGTCAGTACACAGACAGTCACTCACGCGAACGAGTCATCCTCGCGTTTTCTGCGCGCATGGCTGGTATCGGGATCGTTTTATTGGCAGGTGTTATCACCTGGTCTCAGGGTCTTTCATTGTCTTTTGATATCATTTCGCAATCGACGAGCATTTATCTACTTGTGGCAGCTGGCTTGCGATTGGGTGTTTTGCCACTCCACTTACCCTTGATACAAGAAGTTCATCTCAGGCGCGGGTTGGGAACTGCATTACGCCTAATACCTGCCGCCGCGAGTTTTATTTTATTGGTGCGGGTAGCAAACATCGGCGTCCTCGGATCTGCAACTGGTCTTTTACTAGGCTTAACTGCACTGGCAGGTTTATCGGCCGCTCGTAACTGGTTAATAGCCAGAGATGAGCTAAACGGCCGACCATTTTGGTTGATAGGCACTGCTTCTCTCGTAGTCGCATCGGCTATTCTCAAACTTCCCGAGGCATGCATAGCCTGGAGCATTGCCAGTATACTTTCCGGGGGGCTTGTGTTTTCCATGTCCATCCGCCACAAGAATCTCATTCCGATTATCTTCCTTGGTTTTCTAAATTTCTCAGCTATTCCATTTACCCCTGCCTGGCTTGGAACGGGTATCTACCAATATTCCGAGCCAATCAGATCGATATTAAGTCCATCTATATTTTTCTTCTTATCATTCTTGTTTTTATTAATTGAGGCAATTTTACTTGCTGGTTTAATCCGTCATTCCATCGGAGGGATTTTACCTGCTCTCGAACCCTTCAAAGAGCATATAGAGCGTTGGGTATGGTTTCTGTACCCCTTAGGGCTATTGTTCATCATCGTTACTCATATTTATATTGGTTTTTGGTTACTGCCTGTCTTGAACGAGATTCCGTTCTCTGGATGGATCATGGGTGTGGTTGCAACAATGATCGCAGTGCTGATTTGGTATCTCTCATGGCGTTTCCTTCATGCTTTTTCAGGAAGAGATCAATCCATTAAAGCCTCAGCATATAATAAATTAATCTCATTGGATTGGTTGTACCAACTTGTTGGGAGGTTATTTCGTTTACTGGCTCGATTTTTTGCCCTCATATCAACGATTTTAGAGGGCGAGGCAGGGATCCTCTGGGCATTGGTATTGTTTGCATTGATCTTTGTTTTTCTGCAGAGATGAATCGGGTTTATGATCACTGATTTTCTTGTGATTGGCGCAGTCGTATTAGTTAGTCTGACATCAATATATATATTGATCAGTCGAGATTGGCGCTATTGCATTGCAGCTTTGACCATCCAATATATCGGTGTCTTCCTGTTGGTGGATGCATTTTGGCCAATTGAGCTGGCTGTTGTAAAAATGGTGACTGGTTGGATGGTTGCTGCGATCTTGGTAGTTGCGATGGTAAGCATTCCTGACAATTGGTCTGAATTTAGCCGATCTCAAAAATACGGCTCGGTATTCAGGATTTTAGCTGCTTCGATCTTTATCCTGACAATCACTTCTTTAGTATTAAATTCAAGTAATTGGTTGGCAATGATCAATTTACCCATCAGGTGGGGAAGCTTCTTTCTGGTCGGGATTGGATTATTACAGCTAAGCCTCACCTCACATCCAATGAGGGTGGTTATTGGTTTGCTCACCGCATTATCAGGTTTTGAAATTATCTATGCTGCAGTTGAAACTTCGACACTTGTATCCGGTTTATTGGCTGGGGTAAATATAGGTCTTGCCCTCGTGTGTGCTTATCTGTTAATTGCTCCATCCATGGAGGCATATCGGTGAGCGCACCAGTGATCTGGATCTTTGTACCATTTTTATTGGGAGTTGTTTTATTTTTTTTCCGGCACTTTTACCGGTTAACTGTGGCAATCAGTACTGGGGTGATGATTTTATTGGCTGGAATGGCTTGGAAACTGCCAATTAAAGATGCAATCCAAATTGGTCAATGGTCTTTTGAAATCAATGATACTTTGCTGGTCTTAGGAAGGCGATTTATTTTGGATAACACGGATCGCCCCTTACTGGTAGTGATATTCCTTCTCGCCAGTTTTTGGTTTGCAGCAGTATATGTCGCTAACTCAGGTAGAATGTTCACTCCACTTGGGATGGTTCTCGTTGCTTTGCTGACTGCTGCACTGGCAGTCGAACCATTCCTTTATGCAGCGTTATTGTTGGAATTATCTGTCCTGATCTGTGTGCCCATCCTTATCCTGCCGGGTAGCAAAACAGGAAAGGGTGTATTACGCTTTTTAACATTCATGTCGTTTGGTATGCCGTTCATATTATTTTCAGGCTGGATACTTGCCGGAGTAGAAGCAAGCCCAGAAGAACTAACCCTGGTGACACGTGCATCCCTGTCGCTGGCATTTGGTTTTGTGTTTTTATTAGCCATCTTTCCTTTTCACACCTGGATACCCATGCTGGGTGAAGAAATCCATCCATATGCTGTTGGTTTCATCCTGGTCATCCTTCCATGGATGGTGACCCTCTTCGGGCTCGGTTTTTTTGACCGATACACCTGGTTGCGAGATTCTTCATCTGCCATTCAGTTGATGCAACTCTGTGGAGCGATGATGGTGTTCGTTGGTGGTATCTGGTCAGCTTTTCAACGTCATTTGGGACGGATGCTAGGCTATGCATGTATGACCGGGATAGGTATCTCCTTACTGGCTATTACTGTCAGGTCAGGTATGTCATTGTTTTTTTCCTTGCTCCTACCCCACAGTTTGGCTATCGGCCTTTGGGCATTGGGATTATCATCAATCTATAATACGCAATTGCAATTTGGAAGTGAGGCATTGCGATTTCATTCCGTAAAGGGCATAGCACGGCGAATGCCAGTTGCGTCCCTCGGTGTGATATTAGGTTGCTTTTCTATGGCCGGTATGCCCTTGCTGGCTGGTTTTCCAGTAAATTTATCATTATGGAAGGGTTTGGCCATTAACGCACCCGTCATTACTGTTTTCACCATGTTCGGATGCTTTGGCTTGTTTGCCAGTGGTCTCCGAAGCCTGGCTGTGATGACCATGGGGGGTACGGATGAAAAATGGAGCCTTCACGAAACCCGAGGTAGCCTGATATTCCTTTCACTTGGGTTGATCCTGATATTTCTTGTGGGAATTCTCCCGCAATGGTTCCTTCCACACATGACCAATGCAGCACAGGTATTTTCTCACCTGATTTCCTGGCAAGTACCATAAACTACCTCATGCTATAATCGCCATATCGAACTACCCATCCACATGGGAGTGAAGAATATGAATTTTATTAATCTTAGGAGCCCTCATGGATATTGAACAGCTACAGAAGCGGATTCAATGGATTGAAGAGGACCGCCGAAAAGAAAAAGATGCGATCGCCCTGCTTGAGAATAAGTTGACAACCTTGGAGGGCAACCTTACAAAAGTTTTGCAACAAGGTAAGGATTTAAGTGGTGAAATCACACGCCTTTCCGCAATCATTGTCCGCATGGATCAATACGACCAGGCTTTAGCCAGAGCACGGGTCGAGACCAAGCAAACCATCGACGACCTTGATAAGACGGTTAAGCTTCGCTTTGATGAATTTGAAAAAGTTCGTCGAGCTGAAATCCAATCCATTGATATCAAGATTCTCGATTTACAAAAACAGCTCGAAATTATCCCAAAATTGGATAAAAATATACAGTCACGCGTTGAAATTGAAATTGCAATTCGACGATCCGTGGATGAGCTGCGCAGTAAAATCGATGCGGTTCGGATCGAAGAAGAAGAGTACACCCGAACAGTACGCCTGCTTGAAGATGGACGTCGTCAGGATGCAAAGCGGATAGTGGATTTGCAAGGTGAAGAAAATGCTCTAAGAAAGCGAGTGGATGATCAGAGAGGCCAGACAGAATTATTCAACACGAACTTGAGAAAATTGGAAACCCGCTTAAATGAGCTGATTACGGTTGAAGATGAACGCAAAGATGTGATGACTAATTTCCTTAATAAGCAGGCAGTTACCCAGGTTGAACGCGAGCGAACCTGGAAGGAATGGCAGGCTCGCTTTGATACGATTGAAAAACAAGCAGTGGATATCGAGGCTCAGCTTGTCGTCCTAGACACCACTCACCGGGATGTGAAACGTACTCAAACAACTTTAGAGGAATTGACCCAAAAGATTGAACGGCGGATCACAGAAATCACCGAAATTCAGCGTCTCTCAGAAGACCGGTTCAGGCAGGAATGGGTTACATTCAAAGGAGATGACCAGAAGCGTTGGACAAATTACACTCTTTCACAGGAAGAGCAGCGCAATGAGGCAACTCGCCAATACGATAAACTGACTGAACAAGCCACACACTATGAAGATGAGCTGCAAGAAGTGAAAGATCTGCTCCAACAAGCAAACGAATTGGTTGAAAAACGTCTTCAAGCCATCCTGGCCATGGCACATGACTGGGTTACTACATATGAACGTACCGTGAGGCGGACACGCTAAGGCTTATGCATGTTATCGGCACTGCCGGGCACGTTGATCACGGAAAATCCACCCTCGTCCAGGCATTAACGGGTACCCATCCAGATCGCTTAAAAGAAGAGCGTGAGAGGGAGATGACGATTGACTTGGGTTTTGCCTGGTTGACTCTCCCTTCTGGAGAGGAGGTCGGTATTGTTGACGTTCCTGGGCATCGTGATTTCATCGAAAATATGCTTGCCGGTATCGGAGGGATAGATGCTGTATTATTTGTCATCGCAGCCGATGAAGGCATCATGCCTCAAACAAAAGAACATCTGGCCATTTTGGATATTCTGCAAGTGCAGGGTGGCGTCATTGCTCTTACAAAAATTGATCTCATCGATGATCCTGATTGGCTCGAGTTGATTGAAGAAGATATTCGCAGTGCATTAATCGGTACGATCCTGGAAAACAGACCCATCATTCGCCTCTCTTCGCGCACAGGTCAGGGTATCCCTGAATTGTTAAAATCCTTAAGCGATTGCCTGGCTGATCGTCCGCCAAGGCTTGATCTAGGTCGCCCGCGACTTCCCATTGATCGTGTATTTACCATGTCGGGGTTTGGTACTGTAGTCACCGGTACCCTATCTGACGGGAGCTTTCACACAGGGGACGACGTGGAAATTCTACCATCCAGGTTGCGTACCCGTATTCGTGGTTTGCAAACGCATCGCCGAAAAGAAGACATAGCCATCCCAGGCAGCCGAACGGCTGTCAATATTTCTGGTGTAAATGTAGATCAGGTGAAACGGGGTGATGTAATTGCTTATCCTGGCAGTTATCAATCCAGTCAGCGCATCGATGTTCGTTTTCGTCTTCTTGGTGATGTCGTTCACCCATTGAAGCATAGCACCCCGGTAAAATTATTCCTTGGTGCAGCGGAGATCTTATCAAGAGTGCGTTTATTGGGAAGTGATGAACTCCTCCCTGGTGAAGAAGGTTGGTTGCAGCTTGAGCTTGATCAACCTATCGTGGCCATACGGGGAGATCGCTACATTCTACGTAGACCCTCACCTGGAGAGACTCTTGGTGGTGGAATTGTAGTTGATCCACAACCCAAGCGTCGACACAAACGTTTTTCAGCCGAGGTGCTCAATAATTTAGAAACACTTGAGCGTGGTACACCTGCAGAGATCCTATTACAGGCACTAATGACCCTGAGAGTGGCAACAATACAAGACGTGATTGTTCGATCAAATCTTGACGTAAAATCAGGCGAAGATATTGCGAAAGAATTGGTTTCAACCGGACAAATTATTGTTTTGGAGAACGGCGATCAAGCGTCAATCTCACCACTTGCATTGGTAACATCGAATGCATATTGGGAACAGCTCCAACACCAGGTTTTACTAGAGGTGGATGGATACCATAAAAACTTCCCATTGCGGCGGGGGATGTCACGCGAAGAGTTAAAATCGCGCCTAAAATTTTCCTCCCGTCTCAACAATGCTGTCCTGAGAAGAATGGTTTCTTCTGGAGAATTGGTAGAAGCTGGTTCACTGGTCCATCGTGCCGGGTACACAATCCAATTTACCTCACAGCAACAAAGGATGATCAACGGTTTACTGGCCCGCTTTGCCTCCTCCCCATTCTCTCCTCCAACAATAAAAGAATGTTCAACAGATGTGGGAGAGAATATTTACTCTGCTATGGTGGAGCTTGGATTATTGATTCCCATTCCCCCTGATGTGGTCTTCCGCAAGGAGGACTATGACATGATGCTGTCTGAAATAATTCGCCTGTTGAAATCCAGGGGAACGATCACAGCCGGGGAGGTACGTGACCATTTCAATACCAGCCGGCGGTATGTGCTTGCATTATTGGAGCACCTCGATGCGAAAGGAATTACTGTTCGTGAAGGTGACCTGCGCCGTTTAAAATAAATACATCTATTGATTAGTTATTTCCACGTGGTGGTATTATTCCAGGTACTCATTGATATTTAAAGTTTTGTATAAACGCTCGCGCATATCGCTAGGGATATCCTCGGTTTCAGCAGCCTCGTGATACAGATAAACGGTTTTTCTAAGCGTATCAACCACGATACGGCAGTTTTCACATTCTTCCATGTGTTGTTCCAAGACACTACACAATTCCTCGTTTAACTCCCCATCTACATATTCCGATAATGAACCGAGCAATTTTCGGCAATCCTTGTGCTCATGTTTTTTTGTTGTTCCGTTCATTCTATTTCTTCTCCTTTGGAATGGAGAAGCATGTTCTCCTGGTCATTTTTAGAGATATCATTTGATGCATCAAGATTTGTTCCACGCATGAGTTTCGCTCTATCTCCAAAATAAGAAGATAGATCTTCCCTTAGGCGTAACCGCGCTCGTGATAGCCGTGTTTTTACTGCTGTATCGCTTAATCCTAAAATCTCACCGGTTTCATGTGTCGACATGTCATTAATGTCCCGCAGTAAAAAAACAACCCTTAAGCTTTCTGGCAACCTTTGAACTGCTTTATCCAATCTTTCTCTCAATTCTTCAGACAATAACTCACTTTCTGGCAAACAACACCAATCTACGATCTGCACCGGTTCCTGTTCGCCTTCCTCAGTTTCCACAGGTTCATCGATGGAGATAACATTTAGATGTTTTCGACGTAAAACCATTAATGCTTCATTCGTAGCGATCCTGAATAACCACGTGGATAGCTTTGAGCGGCCATCAAAAGATTTTAGACCTCGGTATGCCTTTAAAAAAGTCTCCTGTAAAACATCCTCAGCATCTTGCTCATGGTTCAGCATTTTCGTCGCCAGGCGATATATTTTGCTCGAATATGCATCCACCAGGTGAGAAAACTCTTCTGGGTCACCGGCCTGCAGCTTCTCTAGCGAAAATCCTTCGGCTAAAACCTTATTCTCGTATTCAACACTCATTTAGATGCACCTTGTCTGATATCGTCGCATATTTGCATGTGTACAAATCCCAATTTCACCCGCTCATATACTCGAGGCATTAGAGTATAACCCATTTATATCCTCGATATGAAGTATACCGAATATATATCATTATTCTATTAATTAATCACTTACCTGTCGGCATATTAATCGCCCACAATCATAATATTTACAGGTACAATTACCCAACTCATTCAGTCCAAGAAACATTTGGAAGTCCGCGGAGATACCTGGGATGTTCCCAGTATCTTAGGCGTTGAGATTAATGGATCGACCTTAAATATGGTGCACCCAGACCATGTTCGAATATTTATATCCATAATTCAAAACCTGAATCTAACCTATGAGCAATAATCAAGATCCAATAACACCATCTTCTCCTCTCGCCCCATTCTTTTCACCCCGTGGTATTGCTGTTGTCGGTGCATCAGCTGATCCATCTAAGCTCGGGTATGGTTTAGCCCGCAACCTGGTACAGTGTAACTACCAGGGGGTCATTCATTTTGTTAATCCAAAAGGCGGCAGCTTGCTTGGTCGACCAATGTACCCATCGGTAAAGGATCTCCCAGACCCGGTCGATATGGCAATCATTTTAATTCCTGCCTCAGGTGTCGCCAAAGTCCTTGAGGATTGCGCTTCTCGAGGTATACGGGCAGTAATCGTTGCAGCTGGAGGTTTTCGAGAGACTGGCGTTCAAGGAGCTAAAATGGAAGCTGAGCTTCTTGACATAGCCAGGCATCATGGAATACGTATCATTGGTCCCAACTGCATCGGCTTGCTTGATACTCACTTACCTTTAGACGCTACCTTCCTGCCGCCCCCAGGTCCTCCTCCGGGGGATGTTGCATTTATCTCTCATTCTGGAGCCATATGCGCTGCGGTGATCGATTGGGCGCGTGGTCAAGGTTTTGGCCTTTCCCGCCTGATTAGCCTGGGGAACCAGGTTGATGTTAATGAGACTGATGTATTGGCTCCTGTCGCTGAAGATCATTTCACCCGGGTACTTACCCTGTATTTGGAAGGTGTGAGTGATGGACTGCGCTTTGTTCAAGAAGCACGAAAAATCACCCGCCAAAAACCGATCGTTGCATTAAAAGTTGGACGCTACCCAAGTGGACAGCGGGCAGCCGCTTCCCACACAGGTGCTCTGGCTGGGCAGGAAAATGCCTTTAATGCTGCTTTCCGCAGGTCAGGTGTGATCAGGGCAGATACCAGTGAAGAGCTTTTCGATTGGGCACGGGCACTGGCATGGTGTCCCCTTCCAAAAGGTCGTGCCATAGCAATATTAACCAGTGCAGGTGGCCCTGGGGTTACAGCTGCGGACGCACTGGAGATGAACGGCATGGCATTGGCAATATTATCTCCTGAAACGCAGATGAAACTGGGAAAAATACTGCCACCAGCAGCAAGCCTAAATAATCCCGTGGACATGCTGGCCTCAGCTACTCCCGAGCAATTTGCAGCATGTCTGCAGGTCTTGCTTGATGATCCAGGTGTCAACGGTGTCATGGTGGTCACACCTCCTCCCCCCATGCATACCACCGGTGCGGTGGCAAAGACCATGATCCCGGTCATTCACAATTCAGAAAAACCAGTCACCATCGCGTTGATGGGCGAGCGATTGATCCAGGAAGCAGTTGAGCATTTCCGTGCAGCCAGGGTTCCGGAATATCGTTTCCCAGAACGGGCAGCTTCTGCCATGGCTGTTCTGGCTCAACGAGCTGAATATTTACAGCAGGAGCGATATTCGAATTCAATTCGATTGGATGTTGATAAAGATGCGGTCACTAAATTTTTATCCGATCACCGTCAGTTTTCGGGTTTTCTGAGTTCACTGGAGACTTCGCCTATCCTTCAGGCCTACAACCTGCCTGACGTGCCATTACGCCTGGCATCCACATCGGATGAAGCAGTAAAATATGCCCAAGAGCTGGGTTTTCCTGTCGTACTCAAGATTGCATCCCCAGATATCTCCCACAAATCAGATATCGGTGGAGTGATGCTCAACCTGGTAGATTCCGAAGCTGTATTGCTTGGCTACTCTCAAATAATCTCAAACACATGCTCGGCTAACCCCCAGGCACATATTGATGGAGTGTATGTCCAACGGATGATTCCTGCCGGGCAGGAGGTCATCCTGGGGGCTATCCAGGACGCCCAATTTGGTCCGATGGTGATGTTTGGTTCCGGAGGCGTTGAGGTTGAGGGATTGAAAGATGTTGCCTTTGCCCTTGCACCGTTAACTCTCCTGGATGCAGAATGGATGTTGGAAAACACATGGGCTGGTCGCAGATTACGAGGTTTCCGCAATCTGCCTCCCGCAGATAGGCAAGCAGTTATTGATGCTATCTTGCGATTGGGTCAGCTGGCGGCAGACTTTCCACAATTCACTGAGATCGATATAAACCCATTGCGCGTATTCTCGGCCTCACAAGGTACAGCCGCATTAGATGTACGAATAAAATTAGCGGGAGCTTTTGAAGACTGATCGATTTATTTAATTCGCTGCATTAAAGCCTGCACCAAATCTACAAGTATTTGTAAACCTTGTCCAACTGGTTTTATATCGATAAATTCACTGGTGGTATGTGAGCCTCCGCCGGTAGTCAATCCTATGCATACCGCTGGGAACCCTCTGCTGAGCGGTTCATTGGCATCTGTGGAACCAATATTTAACCTGGGGCTGATGCCATTTGTTATATGGCATTCTTTTGCCAGGGCGACCAGTTGGTGATCTGCCTGGATTTCACCCGCTGGTCGATCCCCGATGATTTTTGCTTTCACCTGGATGGTATCCGCACCTTTCAGGTTGGCTTGGTCCACCAACAATTCCACCTGCCTGGTTAATGCACCCAACTTAAGGGGACTCACAGAACGTAAATCCAGCTGCATGCTGGCTTTACCAGCAATGGTATTCACGGATGTTCCACCTGAAATAACGCCTACATTCAACGTGGTTCTTGGTTCAATGGGCAAGGCAAGATTCTTGATTTTTACCACTAGTTCTGCAATTTCATGGATGGCTGATGGATTGCCATAATCTATCCAGGAATGCCCTCCTTTGGTGTCCACGCTGATCTCATACCTGCGTACACCCAGTCCCCTATGGTATATCTGACCGAGTGACATGCCCTCAAGAATGATATATGCCAGGACATCCCCCTTAAACCGGTTAACCACGGATTTCATCCCCTTCAAGTCACCTAACCCCTCTTCACCAACATTTGCCACCAGCCAAACGTCACCCGGCAATAGTCTATCTTCACGCTGTCCTGAACGGGTTCCACGCAACGCCCAATATAGTCCAAATAAACCTGCCAGACCCAGCGAATTATCTCCAATCCCAGGCCCGGTGATCTTCTCAATGGTACTCATCCCAGATAAATCTGTACCCTCAGGGAAGACCGTGTCCAAATGAGCGGTTACCACAACAGGTGGTATTTCTCCTCGACCTTTCAGACATGCATATACATTGCCACTTTCATCTTTAAAGCTATCTTGCAATCCTAAATTATAAAATTTTTCCCCAACAAACTCAGCCCGTCGGGATTCATAAAATGTCGGAGAAGGTATTTGCTGTAACTCTACCGCCAGGTTTATGACCCGTTCAACAATGGATTGATCCATAATCAGGATTAAACCTTTCGAACGCCTTCTTTCAAGGCTTCCAATCTTGCTTGTGCTAATCCAGGCAGCGCTTCCATAGCATACATAGCCCCGCTACCTTCAATCGTAAGAGATGCGGAAATACTTCCGTATAATACAGCCTGGAGTGGATCATAGGTTCTTCGATATCCCGCAAGAAAACCTCCACAAAATGAATCTCCTGCTCCAGTCGGATCTACTACCCTTGCCGGGTAGGCTGAGATTTCCCACCGGGAATTTGTCGCACGATCGTAGAGCAGCTGACCACGCTCACCTCTTTTTACCACCACGATTTCGCACCCACAATCACTTATTGCTTCTATCATTTCCCATAAATCGGTCTTTCTGCCATGGAATAACATTCGCACCTCTTCTTCGTTGGGAAGAAAAGCAGTCAAACCACTGACTAAGGCTGGTATATCGTCCCAAAATGTTGGTGTCATTGTACCAGCCGACGGGTCGAGGGTCACAATTGTAAAGCCACCTTGGCGTAATACAGCTGGCAATAAAGAGTGAGTTAGAAAATCAATGGGACAAAGATGTGCTGCAGATGCATCCAGGTAATCTGGTGAAATGTCGGATTGGCGTAAAGACGTGGCAGTCAGCTGTGTACGACTGTCATATGAATTCCTTCGTTGTGCGTAATTTAGCAACGCCTTGGGAAACTGTTGCTCCAACCGCGTAAAATGTGCAGCCGGGTCCTCGGTCAGACGGGTGTACATATCCGTATACACATAAAAAGAGCGCAAGTCAATGGCTTCAGGTAATACTCGAATACCCTGGGTATCGAAACCCCGCTTGGCAAGCTCAGCCAGCCAATCTCGAGGATAATCCTCACCAACCCTGGCTACCAAACCAAGGTGTTCCACAGGCTCCCACACACCAAAGCCTGCCGCGGCATAGATCAGGTTTCCACCTGGTACATCCACAAAAGCCCTTCCACCTGGGATGAGTGCAAAATCGCGTCGTAGTTGTCCTGCAATGACGTATCTCACTGAAGTCTCTGGCATGGTTTTTCCGATAATCAATCCCCAATAATTTTCATGAATAATAGAGAAAGAATCTTACTATCATTAAGAGGTTTATTTGGTCGCATTTATCTGGCTCGCTGCATCAGAACAGGTACAGGCATAAATTGTGTTCCCCGCCTTGGTGAGAGTACCTTGATATTCTACCTGCCCATTATGGACTACCCATCCTTCCATATTAAATGGAATGACACTATCAGCTAGCATCCACTCCCCACTGTATTTTCGGGCAATGTGTACATGGGTACCCGTTGTCCGACCCCCTTCACAGGATGGATGTCCGATGAGATCACCTGTCTTCATTACCTTTCCAACAGGTGCCCTACCTTTTGCCTCAATGTGAAAGTAAAAAACCACCCAACCTGTGCGTTCATCTCCGTCACCATCAAGATCCAGCAACACAGCCGCATTATCCGATCGTACCACTACACCCGGTGCAACAGCAGTAGCCCACGCATCAGTAGGGACACATCCGCTGGTCTCTGCCCCTGGGGCAAAATCAATCGCTGCCAGTGGCTCTCCCTCTCCATATCCTGTATGCGGACCCCCAGTGTATGCCCAGGTCAGACCAGGTAAAAATGGTAATGAGAACTCTGGCTGGGAAAGGCTCCCGGGAAGATGCGGGGTGTCTACACCCCACGGATCCCCAAACAAACTGGCATAAGTTTGAGCCAATCCGTCAGGTGCCACCGACCGTGCATATTGGTCACCATCGATTAATCTAGAGAAATAGTACTGCAAAGCCACTGAGGCTGCATTCTGCCATGGATCAGGTCGTTCTTGAGTCCCATCCTTATGATCAAATGCGATCAAGCTGCCATTTCTCCAACTATAGTATCCATTGTTAAGCAAATTAGCTGCCCAAACCAATTGCCGATACACACCTTTATGTTGCCAATCCTGGTACCCAAGCGGATATTGGCCTAATTCATCTGGATATACAGGTTTAGTTAAGGCTCCAGCTTGATATTCCAACAAGGATAAAAGTAAGCGTGGGCTGACGCTGTAATTCAGTGCTACTAAGTCAATGATCTCCGCTCCCGTCCTGTTGTCATCAAAGGCATACTCAATATATCCATTTAACCATCCAGGCTGACCGGAGACAAATGCAGAAGTATCAAAGCCAATTTGAGCTGGACCATTTATGAATAAACTATCTGGGATGATTTGAAACTGCGACCCCCAGAAAGGTTGGTAATAGATTGGGATTTTCATTGGCATACCAGGGGGCATGGTCGTGGCATCAGCAGGGATAAAACTGTTGGCATTGAGAATTTCATCTACCGAGGTATTAAAATGGCTGGCAATACCGGGAAGAGTATCTCCGGTTTGTGCAACGTAGTCCACCAGCTCACCCGGTGTGTATGAAGGACGGGCTGGTAAAGGTGTTGTTGTAACGTTTGGTTGGCTGAGAATTAAATTCTGGGTCGGGGTCTGTGCGGGGGCAACCGTATTAACCACAGCTAAATTCTGATTTTCTATACCACTGCATCCGCTTATCAAAATTGACAATACCATCACAAGGAGGACGTATTTGTTCGATTTACTCATTCTAGAGATATATTTCTGGGATACCATTCTCTCAATGCAAAAGGCGATAAATCACTATGGTGTCCCTCGAGTCCGCACTATTCGTGATTCATATGATCCAACAACACTGGAGGAAACTATTTCTTCTCCTTTAGTCATTGTTCCGTCATAGGGAACGCTTCCAGCATGGACCGTCCATCCACTCAAAACAAAAGGCAAAGGTCCATCCGCAGAAATCCACTCACCATTATATTTTCGAGCGATGTGGACATGGGTTCCCGTAGCAATCCCTCCTTCACAGGATGGGTGGCCTAAATAATCGCCGGTTTCAACCCAGTCGCCTACAGCTACCTGCATCTTATCAACATGAAGGTAGAGGATATTCCATCCAGTTTGCTCATTGCCATCACCATCCAGGTCCTGGACAACTGTGGCATTATCCGCACGAACAATCAATCCAGGCGCAGCTGCAGCGATCCACGCAAAGGATTCAACACAACCCGACTCGGTGCTTCCCGGTGCGAAATCGACAGCCGCGCGCGAACCTTCTCTTTCCCAGGCACCATGGGGTCCACCAGTATAACTCCATACTTGCCCGATCAGGAACGGGAGGATGAGATCTGGCTGAGTTAAATTCGGTGGGTAAAGAGGCTCAACTTCCATGGCTCGGAACCAGGGATTACCATACATTTTTTCATAAAGGGCTGGAAAACCACTATTCGTGTCCAGAGCTGCCAACCAGCCCGGGGTATTATTAAGTTGGGCTAAATAATATTGGAGCGCAACGGTCCCACTGTTTAGATCTGGTGCGAGTCGGGCAGAAATCCCGTCTGAAAATTGGATGTCTGTCATCCATCCCTCACGCCAGCCATAATACCCGGTGGATAATTGATTGACAGCCCATGCAAGTTGACGATATAAGCCTTTCATTGGTAAATCCACCTTGCCCATTGGATAATCCTCTTGCAAGGGATTGGCGGGTTGCCCGTATACCCACCCACTCTGCAATTCCAACAAAGCCAGTAATACTCGAGGGTTGATCGAGTTTTCCAGCGCTATTCGACTGATTATTCCCGCCCCTGAAGTCCATTCGCCGGTACCCAGCCATGCTCTATAAGTACTTAAGTATCCTCCTGCTTGGTTGACGAAGTCTTCTACATCGAAGTCAACAGCTGATGGCGAATATACTAGCTCACTATCAGGGAGGATCTTTGCAGAGTTGGTGGTATTGACTAACACATGTGGGATGATCAATAATGTATCGGGAGTTAATAATCCTGTTGAAGGAATGGAGGCAGATGGAGCGATGATCTCATCGGGTTCAACCCCGAAACGTGTTGCAACCACAGGCAGTGTATCCCCAGCCTGGGTGTAATAAAGCAGCGGAGCAGTATCCACAGGGACTGATTCAGGTGTAGGTATTTCAGTCGATAACAGGAGGATTCCTTGGGGGGGCAGATCTGTGATCTCAGTTTGCTCGGGCTGGTCTGTCGGAAAATCCAAGGATGGGGTAGGCGTCCTGAGCTCGATGCCATTCGGTGCATTAAATAATGGGTCATTCTGATCCAGCACCCCAATTGCACAGGAGAGGCTGATGAATGCTACAGTCAATCCACTAATTAATATTCGAAAGAGGTTGAATGACCGGTTATGATCACCTGTGGATTGTATTTTCGGGGTAGAAAGCTTCCCAAGCTTCAATCGATTCTCCATCACGCTCTAAATAGCCATCGTACTCTATACCTGTTCCGCTAGAAATCCAGCCATCTAAATTGAACGGTGGACTGCTGGTTGTTCCTGGTTGATCAGCTGGAATCCACTCACCATTATACCGCCGTGCAAGATGAAAATGGGTGCCCGTGGAAATACCCCCCTCACAAGATGGATGCCCTATAGGTTCTCCAGCCTTCAAATACACACCGGGTTCAACCCGATCACGCTCCTCGATGTGCAAATACAGAACGCTCCATCCTGTCCCCTCGTTCCCATCACCATCCAGGTCTTGGATCACCCTTCCCTGGTCTGCACGTATGATCAGGCCATCTGCAACTGCCACTACCCACAAGTCACTTTGGACACATCCACGACCTTCATTCCCAGGTGCAAAATCAATGCCTGCCCAAGCTGATCCATCCCCCCAACCCGCATGAGGGCCTCCAGTGAAAGCCCAATCAACATCTGGTTCAAATGGCAATTGCATTTCTGGTTGTTCAAGAATTGAAGGTATCACTGGCTCAAAAGTATAATCAAATGGATGTCCAAACAAGTTGCTAAATGTGCTGAATAACCCATCTGCTGAGACTGCATTATCCCAGGCCTGGCGACCATATAATTGGGAAAATAACAGGTGCACTCCAGCTGTCCCAGCATTAATAGATTGATCGATGGGTATGATAATCCCATTGTTCAATAGCCATCCACCGATGCCATTCACACGCCATAAATAGTATCCACGATTAAGGTTATTGGCAGCCCAGGCGAGCTGCAGGTATAAGCCTTTGCGCCAGCTATCTGTATTTCCGATCGGGAAATCCCGACTGTTCTCATCTGGATTTGCTTGCGTAACCCAACCACTTTGATATTCAAGGACCGCCAGTAATAACCTTGGGTTGATGGAATAATCCATTGCCACTTTCTTCACGATTTCAGGACCTGTGAGCATTCTTCCTTCCACTTCTTCCTGGTATCGGTTTAAATAGCTATCATAACGACCGACAAATTCCATCAAGTCAAAGCTTTGCGCCATAGGTCCGTAAACCAGCTCAGAATCCGGTATGATCTTAAATCCAGTGCTTGGCTCACCTGGGGTAGGCGCTGGGATGATCAATACTTGACCGACTTCGAGTAAATTTGGATTGGTTATTTGGTTGGCTGACAACAACATCTGTACGGTGATTTTATATCGATTGGCAATAATACCCAGGTTATCTCCCCTTTGGACAATATATTGTTCCTCCTGAGTGCGAATCCCTGGCAATTCACGTGGAGCGTCAGGAGTTGGAGTCAAAATAGTTATATCACCGGGATTCCTAATTTGTGGCAGGAATGTCACACTTGTCGAGGCAAGCCCGGGAGGTGGAGTCAGGCTTGCGGTAGCCAATTGGTAATTAAGGGCTGGAATCTCGATGGGTTGGATTGTTTGCTGGCACGCCAAAGTAATGCCTAATACCAATAAGACAAAGGTAAACAATATTAATCTTCTACCAGTCATGATTAATTCCTTGTGCATTCTACCGTGAACAACTGTTCAAGTCAATTATCGTCGGTTTATCAATTAAGTCGAATAATATGACTTAAAACCCTTCAGTAAACTGCGAGGGTATAATTGAGTTACTCCAACTGGTCGAGGTGAGATATGACAGAAGCCATCGTTGAATGTATCCCAAATTATTCTGAAGCGCGCCGTCCCGACATTGTTGAGGCAATTATGAACGCAATTACATCTGTTGATGGTGTTTCCTTGCTGGACCGTCATTCAGATCTCGACCATAATCGCACCGTTCTCACATTCGTCGGTCCACCCGATGCCGTGGAGGAGGCAGCTTTTCGATCAATTGCCAAAGCCGGTGAGTTGATCGACCTTGACCAGCATACAGGTGAACATCCCAGGATCGGGGCAACCGATGTGGTCCCTTTTGTGCCCATTTCCGGGATTACGATGCAAGATTGCATCCAAATTGCCCGTCGTCTTGGGAAGCGGGTGGGGGAAGAGCTGAACATCCCGGTTTACCTCTATGAAGAGGCAGCCACTCGCCCTGAGCGGACAAACCTGGAAAACCTGCGCCGTGGGCAATACGAAACCCTAAAAAAAGAGATGGGGGTGAACCCGGATCGTGATCCTGACTTTGGTCCAAATAAAGTTGGAACTGCAGGGGCAACAGTGATTGGAGCGCGCCAACCCCTGATTGCCTATAATGTCTACCTGACCACTGACGATGTAACTATTGCAGAGAAAATTGCAAAAACCATCAGGTTTTCTTCCGGTGGATTGCGATTTGTAAAAGCCTTGGGGATGCTGGTGGAGGGCCAGGCTCAGATATCAATGAACCTGACGAATTACCATAAGACCTCCCTACCCCTAGTAGTCGAAACGATCCGGCGCGAAGCATCTCGTTATGGCGTCAATATCCATCACGCTGAGCTAGTCGGACTGATCCCCCAGTCGGCATTGGTGGATGCAGCAGTGTGGTACTTGCAGCTCGATCAATTCAAAGCTGAACAAATCCTGGAACAAAAACTATACACCACCCAACAACTAAATCAAACAGCATCCTCTGAACCATTCCAATATGGCACCGAATTTCTCGATGCTATAGCATCCGGAAATGCAACCCCGGGAGGAGGGTCTGCGGCAGCATATTCCGGTGCAGCAGCAGCAAGCCTGGTCGCCATGGTAGCCCGGTTGACGATCGGTAAGAAAAAATACGCGGATGTTGAAGCAGAGATGCAAACGATCCTTTCCCAGGTTGAGACATTAAGAAACGAGCTCACTCTCGCTATCCAACTGGATGCATCAGCATTTGATAATGTCATGGTAGCTTATAAAATGACCAAGGATACTCCCGAACAACAGGAAGTTCGTCAAAAAGCCATCGAACAGGCAACAATATTAGCTACCCAGGCTCCGATGGGTGTTGCTCATAAATCTTTACGTGTACTTTGCCTGGCAGAGAAAGTTATCCGCCGAGGAAATATTTCTGCATTAAGTGATGGTGCCACTGGAGCAGCACTTGCCAAGGCAGCTTTGATTGGGGCAGCCTATAACATCCGCATTAATGCAAAAGACTTACCACCCTCCCTCGCAGATCCATTTTTAGCCGAACTCGAGGTACTCGAAAAACATTCAGCTGAAATAGAATTCCGCATACAAAAAACTATTGCTAAGCGAGGGCAGTAACGGATGCCATACCAAGTTGAAGTGGTTTTACAAGGCTCTTCCTCTGCGTTGAGAAGAGCCTTCAAAACAAGCATATTTATTTCCATGATGTTTTTATTGCTCGTGGGGTGCAATCAGGCAGTCACCACAACTACGGATAATACAAACCCACAACTGACATCCATCCCACAATCTCCAGAGCCTGCAATAAGCACCGTATCCCCGACAGATACTCAACAACCTTCACCCACTCCGACCCAATCGCCCATCTCGGTTTGGATTCCTGATTATTTTCCAGAAAATATGCGTTCTGCCATTGCTCTCCCCACTGGATATGATTTGGCAGCAGCACCGGATGGTGACGTTGTACTAGAGATCGGTGAAGGGACAGGGGATCCTGCCAGCCAATGGGTTTATGCGCTTGTTGCTCCTTTTCCAACGATCACCGACGGGATTACCTCCGACGAGCTACACAATGCCTGGATTGGGGAACCAAATCCCTCCTTCAATGGCTCTCCCCTTCTTATGGATGCAAGTACTTTGGAAGTTCTCACAGCCTTTTGGGGAGAGCCTGGCTCAAAGGCAGTCAAGGTGCTACCTGACGACCAACTGATTGATTATGCCTGGGAAAATAGACCTTCCTGGGCAATCGTTCCATTCGAAAAACTAAATCCCCGGTGGAAGACACTGACCATCGATGGTCAATCCCCAATCCATAAGGATTTCGATCCTTCCGAGTATCCACTCACGGTCCCTTTTTCACTGTTAAGTGATATCAATGTTTTGCCAAACGAATTAGGCATACCCTCCACCAACCGTGATTCATCCAAACTCACAACTGTAGCTATGACCGGAGTGACTGCGATGGTCCGTGCTACTGCTTATAAAATGGAGGTTAATGGTGTCACCTACCCAGCTGAGGACATCGGCCCAATTCTAGCGGATGCTGATATCACCCATATTAGCAACGAGATCCCTTTTTCACCGGATTGCCCCCTTCCCAGCTTTACCATGGACACCCTGGTTTTTTGTTCCAGCCCCAGTTACATTGAATTATTAAAGAAGTTGGTACCGATATTATTGAGTTAACTGGCGATCATTTTATGGATTATGATGCAGAAGCCACCCTCTATACACTAAATATGTATGACGAACAGGGCTGGCCATATTTTGGCGGTGGCGCAAACGCAGCTGAAGCCCGCCAACCGGTACTGTTGGAAAATAACGGGAACAAGCTTGCATTTATAGGATGCAACGTTGGCTGCGAGGTAAAGAATGAAATCCCATGTGACGCAATTGCTACCGACAGCCATCCTGGTGCAGCTCAATGCGATTTTGATTGGCTTAGCACTGAAATACCGGCGTTAAGCGAGCAGGGCTACCAGGTCATTTTTACTTTCCAACATCGGGAGTACTACACCTATACCACTGAACCGATCCTTGCCAATGACTTTGGTCAAATTGCTTCCTATGGCGCAGCCATCGTCAGTGGCAGCCAGGCTCACCAACCCCATGGTTTTTCTTTGACGGAAGATTCATATATCCACTATGGGTTGGGAAACTTATTCTTTGACCAATACCACTTCTGCGCGGATTTCGCCTGTGATGATGCATTCATTGACCGGCATGTATTTTACGGCGGACAACATATCAGCACTGAGTTGATCACCATCCGCTTTGTTGATACAGCCCGTCCTCGCCTGATGACACCCGAGGAACGGGCTCACTTCCTGGATACCATTTTCAAGGCTAGCGGATGGTAAATACTGGTCGAGAATTGATGACGTCAGATTTCTCATGAAACCTGAATATGTCCTGGATGATCATTCTTTGCATATTGAGGAGTAAAACATGGGCATGAAACCTGATCATTGGATTCGGAAAATGGCGCTGGAATACCACATGATTGAGCCGTTTGCTGATAGCCAGGTGCGCGAAGGTGTCATATCCTATGGATTGTCTTCCTATGGATATGATATCCGCGTTGCTGATGAGTTCAAAATCTTTTCGAATGCCTATTCAACAACTGTTGATCCAAAGCATTTTGATCCACGATCAATGGTCGATTACAAAGGAGATATGTGCATCATTCCCCCCAACTCGTTCGCATTGGGTCGTACAGTCGAATATTTCCGTATCCCGCGGGGAGTGTTAACAATTTGCCTTGGAAAGTCCACGTATGCCCGCTGTGGCATTATCGTCAATGTGACCCCTTTTGAGCCGGAATGGGAAGGGTACGTCACATTGGAGATATCCAATACAGCGCCATTACCTGCCAGGATATATGCCAATGAGGGCATCGCTCAGGTATTATTTTTTGAGGCTGATGAAGTATGCGAGATATCTTATGCCGATAAGAAAGGTAAATATCAGGCGCAGCAATCCATCATCCTGCCAAAGCTTTAAAATGCCTCATGCTCAGTTCTGGCAATGATCTCATCCTGAAGGGTTTTACTCAGATCGCAAAAGTAATCACTATATCCTGCAACTCGTACGATCAAACTGCGATATTGCTCAGGATGCTTCTGAGCCAGGCGCAGTGTACCAGCATCCACTACGTTGAATTGGATATGGTGCCCATCCAAACGGAAGTATGTTCGAATTAGCTGAACCAGCTTGTCCAATCCTTCTTCGGTCTCAAGTACCTGCGGGGTGAATTTCTGGTTTAGCAGGGTTCCCCCTGTCCGCAGATGGTCCATTTTTGCAACTGACCTTAAGACTGCCGTTGGTCCCTTACGGTCAGCTCCTTGAACCGGTGATACACCTTCCGATAATGGAGTCCATGCTTTTCGCCCATCGGGAGTCGCTCCTGTTACCGATCCAAAATAGATATGCGCCGTCGTTGGCAGTAAATTAATATGGTAATCACCACCCTTGGTGTTATGTCTGCCATCAACAGCCATGAAATAGATTTCAAATACACGTCGCATCACTCCATCAGCGAGCTCATCGTCATTGCCATACTTGGGGGTGCGATTAAGGATTTGTTGCCTCAGCGGCTCATGTCCGGCGAAGTCAGCATCCAACTCCTCGATTAATTCCCCCATTGAAAGTGTCCCATGGTCATAAATGTGATACTTGATGGATGTCAGGGCATCAGCCATGGTGCCCAAACCCACCCCTTGAATATAGGTTGTGTTATAGCGCGCACCACCATCATGGTAATCCTTCCCATTACGGATACAGTCGTCGATCAACACGGAAAGAAATGGACATGGCATGTAGCGGGCATATAATCGTTCTATAACGTTATTGCCTCGCACCTTAACATCCACAAAGTAATTCACCTGCTTCTCAAAAGCATCATATACATCCTCCATGCTTTTAAATGATCGAGGGTCGCCAGTTTTGATACCAATTTGTTTTCCCGTGCGGATATCTAGCCCATTATGCAAAGTGATCTCCAACACTTTGGGAAGGTTAAAGTATCCTGTCAGGTTGTAATTTTCCTTACCAAATGCCCCCACCTCCACGCAGCCGCTTGAGCCACCACTGCGGGCATCCACTACAGTCTTTCCCATACGGATCAATTCCTGTCCGATCAAGTCGGCATTGAAAACCGATGGTTGTCCAAACCCGGTCCGGATGATCCTGGTGGCACGTTTAATGAAGCGGTCAGGGTTTTTCTTACTCACCTGGATGGATGTGGAGGGTTGAAGCAAACGCATCTCTTCGATCACATCCAGTAACAGGTAGGTTACATCATTCACCCCGTCGGAACCATCCGCAGTAACCCCTCCCAGGTTGATTTGGGCAAAATCGGTGTATGTCCCACTTTCCTCGGCAGTTACTCCCACTTTTGGTGGAGCAGGTTGGTTGTTGAACTTGATCCAGAAACATTGTAATAATTCTTCGGCACTCTCACGGGATAAACTGCCGTCCTTCAAACCTTGTTGGTAAAAGGGCAACAAATGCTGGTCGAGGTGTCCTGGTGAAAATGCATCCCAAGTATTTAGCTCAATCGTCACACCCAGGTGAATGAACCAGTAATACTGAAGTGCCTCCCAGAAATTTTTAGGTTTGGTCGCAGGGACGTTCCGGCAGACCTCAGCTATCTGCAGGAGTTCACTTTTTCGCCGATCATTCGTTTCGCCAAGCGCCAGCTCTTGGGCTTTTTCAGCATGTCGCCTGGCATAATCCATGATTGCTCCGGTGGCGATGCGCATGGCACGTAATTCTTCCTGTTTTTCATAGGCTTGTGGGTCATGCAGATAATCCAACATAGCCAGTTTTTTATCAATATCGGATTGGAAATCCAACATCCCCTTTTTATAGATCTTATCGTCCAGGACTGTATGACCTGGAGCGCGCTGCTCCATGAATTCAGTGAAAACACCCGCCTGATATGCTTGTTTCCATTCTTCGGTCATTTCTTTGAAGATCAGCTCGCGCATCGATCTTCCTTTCCAAAATGGGATGATCGAATCTTTATAGTATGACTTCGTTTCGTTACTAACTTTGAATGATGTCTTCTCTCGGCTGTCCAGTACATCCAGGTCTGACAAATCATGACAGCATAGTTCGGGAAAAGTTGGAGCATTCTTGAGATCCGGTCCTTTCTCACCGACGATCAATTCACCTTCACTAATGGAGATCGCTTTATTCTCCAGCAGGTATTTGAAAGCCATCGCTCTTAGCACAGGGATTGAAACCAATCCAGCATCCTGGCGATAAAATTCGGTCAGTAATATTGCCCTCTCGGGAGAGAGAGTCTCCTTGGCTTCTAAACTTTGACTACGCAGGATTTTTACACGCTCTGACATGCTCATATATACCTCCCCGGGTTATGTTTTATAACCGGTAGTTTACGGTCGATCAAGATGCTTTCGATCTCTTCAATATGATCCTTTGAAGCTAGGTGTATTTCTTTTAACCTATACTCCATTCCCAATGCCTCAAATTTTGACACACCAATATCGTGATACGGCATCAATTCGACAGCATCCAGGTATGGCAGACTTGCCAGGAATGCTGCGGACTCTTCTATGTTTGCTCTGTCATCATTGATCCCAGGGATCAGGGGTATTCGCACACAAATATGTGCCTTTAACCTCGAAAGTCTTTGAAGGTTTTCCAGGATCATCTGGTTGGTTACCGAGGTAAATTGTCTGTGCCTGGCATCATCCATCAACTTTAAATCATACAGGTAAAGATCGACAAGGGGGTTAATGGCTTCAAATCCCTCCCAGGACGTATGACCGCTGGTATCAATGGTGGTGTGGATTTCCTGATTTTTACAAGCTAATAATGATCCGTAAAGGAATTCTCTTTGGAACATTGGCTCCCCACCCGTAAATGTTACCCCCCCTCGAGATTGGTCATAGAAAGGCAGGTCGCGCATGATCTCCACCATTAATTGATCAACAGATATAACACGCCCGACCATCTCACGTGCTCCAGCAAAGCAGACTTCTGCACACTTGCCGCAATCATCACAGGCTTTCCAATTGGTTATCGACCCATCGACCCAGCTGATTGCCTTTTGAGGGCAAACTGCAATGCAAGCTTTTGAAGCCTTACAGCGATTGGATCGGAACATCAACTGGGGCTGACTGCTCTGACCTTCCGGGTTGTGGCACCACCAGCATTCGAGAGGACAGCCTTTTAAAAATACTGCGGTACGAATACCCGGACCATCGTTTATGGCGTATCTTTTAATGTCAAAAATCATTCCGGTTGGCATGTTATTCACAACAAATATAATCTTTTCACCATAAATCGTCAATAGAAATATCCATATTGTATACAGATTGAATATATAATATAGCTATTGCGTTTTAATATAAGTTTACATGTTTATAGAAAGGGAATCCATGAATCCTGCTGAGCATACACAGATACGGGATAGTGACCGAATTGAAATAGAGCTTCGTAAAAAGATACTTTCTCTTGAAATCGAGCCCGGTCTGGCGATCAGTGAAGCTAATCTCATCAAGCGTTACGGATGGGGGCGAACACCATTGCGGGAAGCGTTCCAACGCCTATCAGAACAATCATTGTTGCAAATCATCCCACGCCATGGAATTGTTGTTACGCCTTTGAGCGTATTCGACTTTATTGAGGTAATGGAAGCCATGTCAATGGTCATCGGTCCTGCGGCTTCTCTAGCCTGCAAGCGTCTCACCGATGCAGAGCTGGACCAGCTTGATCAATCACTTGATCGAAGCAGGAATGCTTCAGCAAACGCTGACTACATCACAGTTGCTGAGCAGGATTTCGAATTCCATCAAATACTGGCAGTTGCTACTGGAAACCGTTATCTCAGCCGCCACCTGCTCCACCTCCATCAGGTGGCAACACGTTTCAACCTGGCTTCCTGGAAGCGCGATTCAAATGCTAAATTTTCCATCGAAGAACACGAAAGGATTATCAATGCCTTCCATCATCATGATGAAGTTGAAGCTCAGACTGTGATGATGGAGCATATCACCAATGCCCGTAAACGGATTATGGGGACGTTCCAACAGTGATCAGATCCTTGAGTTGATCGAATGTTTTTGGACCAATACCCGGAACATCCAGAATGTCCTCAATTCTGTTAAAAGGACCATTTGTGTTTCGGTAATCGATTATATTTTGTGCCGTTATGGGTCCAATCTCAGGCAGTCCATCCAGCTGCTCAAGGGTCGCGAGATTTATATCCACCCGGCCTGATACAGGCTGTTCAAAATCAGGTGCCCTGACAATCGCATCAGGAATAATCAACCCGGGTACATCGATCTGCTCACCATCTTCCACAAATTTTGCCAGATTTACGACGCTAACATCTGCAAGATCGGTGAAACCACCAGCTGCCTGGATCGCTTTATCGATCCGACTGCCAGGAGGAAGTGTGTATAATCCTGGCTTATTTACTTCCCCGCTCACATACACCATGATCGGAGCCTGGGTTGGAGCTGGTATTAATTTCACCGGCTCACCTCTGGGTGGCTGTGTGACTAACATTAAAATCCCTGCCCCTAATAGAACGCCTACAATGATAAAACCTGCCACCCACCACTTATTCATTCAATGTCTCAGCCTACGATCACAATTTATGAAACTTATTCGGATAAATTCAAGCTCAACCCAAGCCGTTGACGGGCTGCGTTTACATTAATGATCCTTACCTGGACGACTTGCCCCTCAACCAATTCCTCCATTGTGTCAGCGTCGGCATCCTCTTCACTTATCTCTGAAGAATGGATCAATCCATCCAATCCTTCTTCCAGTCGGGCAAATGCCCCAAATGGGACAATACTGGTGATCACTGCATTCACCACCTGTCCAGGATGATACCGTTCCTCTGCCTTTTCCCAAGGATTAGGTATCAATCTCTTCAGGGAGAGGGCAATCCGTGATCGATCCTGGTCAACCTGGATGACATAAGCTTGAACGTTTTCACCCACTTTTGTCACTTCTGATGGGTGCCGCACCCTGCCCCATGAAAGCTCAGAAACGTGGATCAAACCTTCTACTCCACCCAGATCAACAAACACACCAAACTCGGTGATATTGGTTACGATCCCACAGACACGTTTCCCCGGGAAGATCTCACTGAATAGAAGATTGCGCCTCCCCGACTCTGCTAATGCCGCCCTCTCCGAAAAGACAACCCTTCCACGCTCAGGATCGCATTCGATTACTTTAAACCCTATTGTCCGTCCCACATAACTGGAGAGAAGGAATTCTTTTTCTGTCTCATCTGTTAGACAGTTGATCTCGAGCAAGTGAGAAATGGGTACAAAACCATGCAATCCACTCCCACCCACTAAAAGACCACCACGATTAAAACCGGTGATTTCAAGGGTGATTACTTGGTCCTTTGTATATATTTCATTGACCTTTAGCCAATCTATCTCACCGGTTTTTCCGCCCTTTCTTGAGTAATTAGCATCAAAATCCCCCGATTCACGGGTTTTCCCCTGACCTCTTGTTCCAACCTGGTCGATTTTATCTTCTTCTGCCAATAATGCATTCCACCAGGATTCATCAATTTCAGGGGGCATAGAATTATTCATTTGCTTGGTTACCATTAAACCCTCCTTATAAATACATATATGGGCTATTTTTACTTTTCATTCGATTATCTTATCTGTTCTGGCTTTTTGTTCCATTTCAAGGATAGCATTTGCTACGGCATCCACTGCCACTCGCTGCTTACGATATAAATCTGCCTCAGACATTGCTAAACGTGTGGCTACTTCCCGGACTTTTTTCCCCTCCATGAACTTTAACTCTAATATGTTGTATAAAATCCACTCACCGGTGAAGCGTCGCTCTCCTTCTGGCCTCACCTGCTCAACTGCCTGGCGTAGAATAGCTCTCAGTGCATTCGCTGGATTCTCTTGGTGCTCTTCAAGCGTTCTTTGCACAACCTTTAATCCCATCAATGGACTATCAGTTAAACCCGGACCACCCCAAAAATGGCTTAATGCGTCTTTAACCCATCGGGCCAAATCGGGTGATTCTAAAGGAACATCTGCTGCCGACAGAACATTTGTGCCATCATAACGTGATGCAGCCCTTAACCTCTGGATCATATCGATTTGTGGGCTCAATGTCTCAATAGAATTAATGATCTCTTGTTGTTTGACGTGATCCTCCAATGCAGTAGCTGCCCGTTCAGCCAGGAATAATACTGCTTCTTTTTGATCCTCTCCCAGGACAACCTCAGGCTTCCGGGTAATGCCAAGTATCCCAAGGTACTCACCTTCCTGCAATCTTTGACTATGTAAAGGTACTAACCAAAAGTTATTCCAGGTGAATAATCCATTTCCATTACCGTTTTTTGCTACCACGTGGTTTAATCCATCCGATACTTCATCCATGGTCGGAGTATCACCAATACTCACCATGAGTTCAAGATCACCTGCGTTCAGCGCCATAATGAATGCTCTGGGTGCTTGGATCCGATCGCAGATTGCTGCCAGCACTGATTCAAGAAATTGACGCACATCCCCCGTGGTTAATAACCGCTCATTCAAAGTCTGCACAAGCATTAAATTTGTTTTATCACCACCCTGTAAGATCCAGCGCTCCCAAAGCGGTGCCGCTAGGGTAATCGCATATTCAAGCAACAATATCGTCCCCACCATGAATATTGGGACGGCAGCAGTGTATTCAAATCCGTAGTACTCGCCTGCCCGGCGAACAAGTGTGGTCATCCCCAGGACAATTGAAGCGGTTACCGGGCCTCGCATCAGCCACTTAAATAGTCTGCGTTTCACCACCCGGTCTGGCCAGGAGACTCCAAAAAATGCCACCGAGTACGCCATCACAACCAGGAGGATTAGCACCACAAAGTTGATCAGCACAGCCAACAACCAGAACAAAAGGGGATGATTGGTCGCAAGACTGGACCCAAATAGTAGGAATGGATACGAACCAAGCACAGGTGCCAGTGCACCGATAATTAAATATCTCATTCTGCGCCGGCTTGTTGGTGTGACGGTGCGTTGATATGCCCGCCTGAAGTTAAACCAAGACCAAACCATTATGGCGACAAAGTAAGCAGCAAAAATCCAGGTTAACCAAGTCCGTTCAAGATGGGGTGCAGGGCTCGCTTGGGTGACGAGTGGCCCAACAAGAAGCATGAATGGCATACTGATCAGGAAGCCAAAACTTATCAGATATAGTGCCAGGATAATCCAACGTTGACCTCGGTGAATAGGTTGACCGGTTGTAGCCAGGAGAGCTTCTGAAAACTGGTAATAACAGGCTGGTAAAAATGTGATCCCCACCCATTCGAATTGAAGCCATAACTGCAATTGCTGATACGAGCTTACCACGCTGCTGATGGCATCCCCCACGAAAACGATGACCACGCAGATCAGGATGAGTGCAAATGAGCGTGCTACTCGATCCCGCAGGTTGAACGTCAATGCATACAGCAATAACGAGAAAGCTGTAATTGCTATCCCAGCTGTAAGCAGCTGGTTAATAAACTTTAAACCGGAAATCATTGCAACCGACATATCAAACCATCAAGTCTATTTCACGTACAACTCAATTCTTCAATCTTTACTATCGATAAACTATTATCTTCTTGCTTTTCTTACCTCAGTACCTTTGAAAAGAAAAGTGCTATATCATGGTTGGGAAAATAATAATCATTGTATCCGCAAAGGTTATAACCTAATTTTTGGGCCATGCATATAGCAGGGTAGTTCTTTGGTTGCATTTCCAAGACCATTCGGTTACACCGCTTGTGCCAGCTCCAATCCTGCCCGGCTAAGACTAAAGCACTGCCAATCCCTTGCCGGCGAATTCTTCGCATGACTACCAGGTCAGTCATCCAGCCAGTGTTGGGTGCTATGGTCAGCATCAGGCTGGCGTACCCAACAACCTCACCCCGCAAAGCTGCCACTAACAGGCAGGAACGGTCCATCCAATTATTCACCAGGTCAGAAACTGGGCGGGGATAAGCAACGCGAACAGACCGGGGTAACTTTAGCTGCCGAAAGATTATCTCCATGCGCAAGTCTGTGGGTTTTTGCTCAGTTTCTTGCCTTACCTCCATCTGCCAGACATGATCACTGACATAATCATGATCAATCTCGATCAATTTTGGAATATCGGAAGATGTTGGTGGGCGAATTTCGATTTCGGGCATAACTCCTCCTAGACTTGATTATTGCACTGGTTCCACGAGTACCTGGATGGCACAGGGATCCAGTTCATTCCCAACATTATCTGTAACTACCAGCTTGAACATATATTCACCCGGTACCAACGATGAAGTATCCCATGTGCCTAAAATATCACTTTTAATTGGCTGCTGCCCAACCAGGATTGGTAGCCATATGACATCCCCTGGACGGGCAATTTGAAGCGTATAAAACCCAAAATTGGGGATATCCGCAGAGCCACTAATGGTTACACTCCCACTTACCTTGGTTCCATTGGTCGGCGAAGTGAGATTGATCTGCCCCGCCACACACCCTTCTGCTGCAAGCACCTCCACTGGTGTTGGAGTGGCTTCCTGTGTTCCACCTGGAGTTTGTGTCGGTGCAGGTAATGTAGTAGTCGGTGTTGCCAGCAGATCCAGTGTAGTTGTAGGAAGGGGATTGGCACCAGGGACAGTTGGAACAACAAATGTGACCAGGGTAAATTCAACCACAGCCATAATTATAAAAAGAACGATCAGCGATGCTGCAGTATTGACTCGTGATTGAGCAGCATCCCGTTCCATTCCAAAAAAAGCCCCCCGCAATTCCTCCCATGCCAGGGCAAATTTCCGAATTTGCCACAGTGCCAGGATACCCAAGATGACATAGATCCATATTTCGTAATCTCGGAAAAATTGAAGTGCTTGTTCCATGCGGCGACCGATATCTCCGTCATTAAACACATCGGATGCGTGTTAGGTATCAATGAGATTACAGACGGCGCAACACCCCCCTGATGAGCGTCGTCAGTTTGGGGGCTAGTATCTCACCCGCTTCCAATACTTCCTTGTGGGTGGTTATGGTCTCACCATCCAGGTTTGCCTTATTGCTAATCCCTGAGATTCCCAACACGCGTGTGCCACCATGACGAGCTGTGATCACTTCAGGAACAGTAGACATTCCAACGGCATCAGCACCAATGAAACGCAAGAAACGCAAGTCTGCCGGGGTTTCAAAAGAAGGACCCGCAAGACTGATGTATACCCCTTCCTGTAATTCCAGGTGTTCATCCGCCGCTACTTTGCGAGATAAATCCAGGAGGACTCGGTCATATGCCCGGCTCATATCAGGGAAACGGGTACCAATTTCATCCAAATTGGGGCCTCGCAAGGGGTTCAATCCTGCCATCCCGATCATGTTGATGTGATCAGTGATCAGCATCAGGTCACCTGGTGTGAAATTGGAGTTTACTGCACCTGCAGCATTGGTGACAATTAATATCTCTATACCCAATCGCTGCATCACCCTGACCGGTAGTGCCACCTGGGCGATGCTGTATCCCTCATAGTAATGCACCCGTCCCTGCATCACCATGACTTCCTGATTCTCTAATTTTCCAATGACCAGGTGTCCTTGATGTCCAAAAACAGTGGAAATTGGCCATTCGGGGATTTCACTATATGGAATTATCGTTGAAAATTCTACACTGGCAGCTAAAGCGCCTAATCCTGAACCGAGAATAATCCCCACCTGTGGATGATAACTTGTTTTGGACCTGATAAATTCTGCAATTCGGTCAATCTGCTCCAACGGGTAAAATTCACTCATGGTAAGACTGCCTCTCCTTAAAACAACGTTAATCTTTTCCCGTACCACCCCAGTAACAAAAATATTATAACATGGGGAACTAAATCATTTGTATAGTTCGCCTCAAACTGGTTGGTATTTCAACCCAGCCTGTGTAATTGCATGGATTGCTTTTTCAACGGATGGATCATCGATCCAATAATGGGTGACCAATCGGAAGCGTCGCCTGCCCACTACTCCCACTCTGACTCCCATTTGGGCTAACTCACCTGCCACTTCCTTCGCATCTACAGGAAATGAATCCTCCAACGCCATGAAGATCATATTTGTCTGGGGAGTTCCAGGATCCAACCTGAGCCAATTCAATAGAGATAAACCTTGGGCGAGGTTTTTTGCCCGCTGATGATCTTCAGCCAGTCGATCCACCATGCTTTCCAGGGCAACGATCCCTGCCGCGGCGAGAATACCTGCCTGGCGCATACCGCCCCCCAATTGCTTACGGATGCGATGCGCGCGTGTAATAAATTCTCTGCTTCCACACAATACCGAGCCGACCGGTGCAGATAGTCCTTTACTGAGACAGAATGTAACCGAATCAGCTGGCTCAGCCAGTACCTTTGCCGCCACACCCTGAGCAACCGAAGCATTGAATATACGTGCCCCATCCAGGTGCAGGGATAGTCCATTCTTATGAGCCAGATTCCCTACTGCTTTCGTATACTCAGGTGTCAAGGCTACTGCACCACAGCGGTTATGCGTATTTTCCAGGCACACCAGGCGTGAGATGGGTTGGTGAGCATCCTTTGATCGGATGGCAGCTTGAATGTCTTCCAGGAGAAGTGTTCCATCTTCCTGGTTGGGGAGCTGGCAGGAGTGTACTCCACCCAGGGCAGATATTCCTCCCGCTTCATATAAGAATGTGTGGGCTTTATTTCCCAATATCACTTCATCACCCCGCCCGCAATGAGCCAGGATGGCAGCTAAATTGCCCATTGTGCCGGAGGGTAAGAACAGTCCAGCCTCCTTGCCCATTTTTTCAGCCGCCAGATCCTGCAGTTTGTTGACGGTTGGGTCTTCTCCAAACACATCGTCCCCAACGGCTGCATTTGCCATTGCCTGGCGCATGCTATCAGTTGGAAGTGTTACTGTATCTGAACGCAGGTCTATCCAATCCATATTTTCTCCTCTTTGGCCAGCATGATGAAATTCAAAGAATTTATTCTTCTTTTCGCAGTTGTTCCAACACCAGGGTTAATTCACTGGGTAATTGCGCATCAAAAGTCCTTGGCTCGATCTCACCAGGTATTAAGATGGTCAGGCGTGAAGCATGCAAAAAATGCCTTTGTATTGGAAGCGTAGAATGTTTATGACCATACACACAATCTCCAGCTACAGGGCAGCCGATGAACTTGAGATGTAGCCTTATCTGGTGTGTCCTCCCTGTTAGTGGGTGAACCTCAAGTAAAGTATGATTCTTGAAGATCTCCAGTGTCCGGTACTCGCTGACAGCCTCGCGTCCTTTGGTAAGACTTGTTACAGTCATCTGTTTGCGGTGAATACTATCACGACCGATGGGTGCTTCGATCCGCCCGGAAGGTGTGGCTGGCTTTCCATCCACCAGAGCAATGTAGGTTTTTATTGTCTTGCGCAGCCTGAATTGGTCCTGCAACCAGCGATGAGCCTGGTCGTTTTTAGCCAGCAGGATCAACCCCGAAGTGTCTTTATCCAGTCGATGCACCACCCCGGGACGTTTCTCACCGCCAATTCCAACCATTTCCGGAGCATGGGCTAAGGCTGCATGCACCAGGGTTCCACTGCTATGCCCTGCTGCAGGGTGCACGACCATCCCGGCAGGTTTGTTCACCACCATTAAATCCTCATTTTCAAAGATGATATCCAGTGGAATTGCCTCAGGCACGAGCTGGGTCGGTTGTGGAGGTGGAATATGCACTTGTATCTGGTCGCCCTGGTTGATCGTCAGACCGCTTTTATGAGCAACGCTTCCATTCACCAGGATCGAGCCATTTTCAATCAAAGCCTGCAGCCGCGTCCTCGAGAATTCAGGAAGACAGCTCACCAGGAATTTATCCAGGCGTGAGGATTCAGTTCCCTCGAATTGAAAGCTCCGCAGTTGATCATTCAAGCGGGCGGTCCTCTGAATTGGGTGTTTCAACCGGGGTGACTATTGGTCCTTCACCAGTATTCATTTGAGCCTTTTGTTTTCGTTCGCTGATCCATACAGCCAGGATCAGGAGTGCTGTTCCCACCGAAATACATGCATCAGCTACATTAAAAACTGCAAAAGTACCAACCGAAACAAAATCGGTCACAGTGCCGCGGGTTAATCGGTCGACCAGGTTCCCCAATGCCCCCCCCAACATCATTGCCATTGCCACACGTATCATTAATTCTTTACGAGGCACTTGAGGGTAATAATACAGGATTCCAATGGATACAACAAATGCCAGGATTGTGAACACCAGGCCATATCGTTGAAACATACCAAAGGCTGCACCCGTATTCTGCCAATGCACGATCCTGACATATGGTTCGAGCCATATCCATGGTGACCAGCTCGCTCCAAATGGGATCAGCGTGCGCACCATGTGTTTTGTCCATTGGTCAATGACTACAATGACTGAGGCAATCGACACTAAGAAGAAATAGTCCCAAAAATACTTTTTCAACCTCTTACTCCGCATCAAATGATCACATTACCAGGCTGCGTTGGGTAATGTCGCAACCATTTTACCTCACAATCATTCTTATACTAGCCTGTCCAGTTTAATTGATTATATCGACACTTCAGAATCTGGATATTCAAATATTATTGGTTGATTCTCACCACCAGCATTTTCGATTTTCAAAATAGGGGAAGTAGGAGGGTGCCATTTGTAGTCCAATCAACCACGGAAGGCAATTACCTCCTCAACGATAAAAATAAAAATCAGTCGCCTTTGGCAGCCTAAGTCGAAAATACCTTCCCGGGTAAAATTAACTAAGATTTAGTTTTTCTCCAGCCTCAATGGCAGCTAAGTTCTCTTCGGCGAACTCCGAACGCATGGACACCGCTTCCTTGAAAGCTTCCAGCGGATAAATGTTCAATTCCACCAGCGCGCGGGCCAGCGCAATGATTGCCCAATACTCTTTTTTGTTTGCCCATCGTCCGGTTTCCTTGAAATCGATAGGATAGACCCTGGCCCTGCACTGGATCGGCAGCAGGTCACGATTGATGAATAAAGTATCTCCTTCATTCATCGCCTCCAATTGGCTTTGAACCGAAGTCAACCCTTCCTTGAACAGCACCAGCATGATCTCTGGCTTCATGATCCCTGTGTAGCCAATCTCCTTTGGTGACAGAATTACTTCCGATACCGAGTGTCCCGATTTCACCGTCACCGGGTAATCATTTCGCTGGGTAGCCCACAAGCCCGAGAGAACTGCCCCACGGCACAGCATTGTCGCAGCTGAGTTGATTTTCTTCCCCGCTGCTCCTGCAATCACGATTCCTATGCGACGATCAAGCTCGCTTTTATATTTTGTTGGGATCGGGCGAGAAGCCATGGGATTCTTTCCGGTTTCCTCCGCCACCGACTGCCGATATGCCCTGCTGTATTCAGGCGCATCCCTACGCTGTATCACACCCCTGGCAAAATTCAAGGTTGTTAGGGTGTTTTCCAGCATGCTTTTGCTGAAGCGGTTGTTGGGTACATAGTACGCCGTACACAGCTCCCAGACGTCTACCAGTGAAAAGCCTTCGTTCTGGATGGCAGTGGCTAATAATTCGGGCAACCCTTTATCGAATGAAGTGGTACGGGCGACAAAACTGGCTCCGTTGACTGCCACAGTTTGGCAGATATCCATCGGGTGCTCCAGCTGTCCAAAAGGTGTCGAGGTGGTCATACCACCCACAGGTGTGGTGACCGAATGCTCGCCACCGGTCATCCCGTAGTTGAAATTGTTGAAAACCACCACTGTCACACCTATATTCCGCCGGGCAGCGTTGATCAGGTGATGTCCACCAATCCCACAGCCTCCATCCCCCATCAACACAATGACCTTGAGCTCCGGATTCGCCAGCTTGATCCCGGTGGCATAGGTCACTGAACGCCCATGCAAACCATGGAAGGCATTCGTGGCAAAGTACTTATCTGCCAGACCACTGCAGCCTATATCGGTCACGATCACCACCTTGTGTGGATCGATTTGTAATTTGACCAGTGCGGCGTTCAGGTGGTCCGTGATCATGCCATGCCCACATCCCGGGCAAAAAAAATATGGTAATAGACTTTCATCAAGATAGGTGGTTTGTCCAGCATCGCTCATCGCAGCTCTCCCTGGACGAGAATTTCCTCTGGTGAGATCAACTCTCCGTCTACACGATTTATCCCAACCACCTCGACTTCTTCCCGGGCTAAGCGCTCTACTTCACGGCGATACTGCCCAAGATTAAGCTCAGGCACGATCACCTTGCGAATTCCCTTGAGTGCCTGTTTGATTTCCTTTTCTGGCACTGGCCACAATGATTGGATCATAAGCGATGATATCGTTTGTCCCATTTCTCGTGCATTATCAACCGCTTCCATCACTGCCCGGCTGGTCACGCCGTAACTCACGATCAAGGTTTCAGCTCCTGGCTGCAAATCTGCATTGACCATTGATGTCTCATCTAAATGCATTTCCACCTTTGCGCTCAAGCGCTCATTGAGCTTCCGCACCTTCTCAGGGGTTTTCGTCAGCTGCCCATGCTCATCATGTGTCGAGGTAGTAAAGCGCAGGAAATGTGCCCCTCCATAAGGTGCCATTTTCGGCACTTCGTCCGGGGACTTTACCAGGTAGGGAATAAATGCTCCTTCTGCGGAAAAATTTTTACGTTCACGGACAGGAACTGGCTCAAATTCATCTGCATTCACCGTGGTCAGCGTCAGCACGGTTTCCTTGTCTGTTGCCAGGAAAACCGGCACTCTGAATCGCTCTGCCAGGTCGAAGGCTTTGCAAGTCAGGCTGTAGCATTCTGGTACACTGGTTGGGGAGAGAACAATCACCGGGTAACCGCCTGACGTACCCCAACGCAGAAATTGGATGTCTCCTTGTCCAACGGTGGTCGCCCCTCCCGTGGCTGGCCCCATGCGCTGAACATCCACGATGACCATGGGCACTTCTCCCATGATTGCCAGGCCAATATTTTCACTATATAAACTGATTCCAGGACCGCTGGTAGCAGTCATCACCCGCTTGCCGGTCATCGCTGCACCGATGCAAAAACCCATCGAGGCAATCTCGTCTTCTGCCTGGATGGCAACACCACCTACTTTTGGTAGCTCGCGAATCATATACAGCAGGATATCCGTTGCCGGGGTGATCGGGTATCCTGCAAAAAAATTGCATCCGGAGTGGATCGCCCCCCGGACAATTGCTTGTGCACCATTGATCAGCTCACGCATGGAAACCTCCAAACCAACACTAAGTATAACTAAACCAAGTTATTCCGCATGGTGAGCTTGGTCACGATTTTACCTGTATATGTATACATACTTACTTTGGGTCAAAATAATGAGCAAGATTCGGGTGGAAATTTGAGTTCATTTGCTTATAATGTTGGCATGATCAATTATCAACAACTCTCCGACGACTATACCCGTATCGAGCAGGTGATCTATTACCTGGAAAAGAATGCTGAGCATCAACCAGATCTTGGCGAGATCGCTGCAAGTGCACACTTAAGTGAATATCATCTGCAGCGTTTATTTACCCGCTGGGTCGGAATCAGCCCAAAACGATTCCTTCAATTTATTACCAAGGAAAATGCGAAAAAATTGCTGGAAAAATCCACCAATATAATGGAGACTACTTATCAGGTTGGGCTTTCCAGTCCGGGCAGATTGCATGACCTTTTCATCACCTGGGAGGCCGTCACGCCGGGTGAGTATAAGCAGCGTGGTTCCGGTCTTACCATTTATTATGGTTTTCACCCCACTCCCTTTGGTGAAATTCTACTGGGAAAAACAGATCGCGGCATCTGCCACTTATCGTTCGTCATGCCCTCTGGAAGGACTGATGCCCTTAAAGTCCTTAACATGAATTGGCCGTATGCTGTGTTGGTGGAATCCCCTGAGATAACCCACCCACTGGTGGATGAGATCTTTCGCCCATTAACCAGAGAAGCTCCTTACCCATTACATGTATTTTTGAATGGTTCGAATTTCCAACTCAAGGTATGGGAAGCGTTATTGCGCATCCCCTTTGGCAATGTGGTATCATACCGGGATGTTGCTAGCTACCTGGGAAATTCCAAGGCCTCCCGTGCTGTGGGCAATGCGCTGGCGCATAACCCTGTGGCAGTGCTGATCCCCTGCCATCGCGTCATTCATTCCCTGGGTGAATTTGGGAACTACCATTATGGAGAAGCACGTAAAGTTGCTATGCTGGGATGGGAAATGGCAAAAACCGCCTATCCTGGCAGCTGACCAGGAGTTTATTAATTTATGACTTCACGTTCCTGGGTTGCATTGATCGCGGTATATATTGTCTGGGGTTCCACCTACCTGGCGATTCGCTTCACGGTGGAAACCATCCCACCCTTCTTATCTGCTGGTATTCGCTTCCTGGTTTCCGGTGCCATCCTATATATTTTCAGCCGTTTAAAGGGCGACCCTTCTCCCCGGAAAATCGAATGGCGTTCCGCTGTTATTATTGGTCTCCTGTTGCTATTGGGTGGCAATGGCGGTCTGGTTTGGGCAGAGCAGCGTATTCCTTCAGGTATCGCTTCTTTGTTTATCGCCACAACCCCATTATGGATGGTGCTGATTGATTCTCTGCGTCCGAATGGCGTCCATGCCAACCGATTGACCTGGTTGGGTGTGATCGTTGGATTCATCGGGATCGCATTGCTGGCCAATCCATGGCAGTCCCATTCTGGTAGTCCTCCACTGGATACAATAGGGATGGTGGTTCTGGTTCTCGCAGCCCTGTCCTGGTCAATCGGCTCGCTGTATAGCCGCAAGGCGTCCCTTCCCAACTCATCCCTGTTAGGGACTGGTATGGAAATGCTGGCTGGATCGGTGGGTTTATTTATCTTCAGCGCATTGGTTGGAGAATGGGGTGCTTTCAATCCCTCTGCTGTCTCGATGAAATCGGTGGCTGGCTTAATTTACCTGATCATCTTCGGATCTTTCATCGGGTTTGTTGCCTACACCTGGTTGTTGCGCAATGCTCCCACTCCAATTGTGTCCACCTACGCCTATGTAAACCCGGTGGTGGCACTCCTCCTTGGCAGTGTTATTGCCAACGAGCAGCTGGATAAGCAGGATATCATCTCAGCCCTGATCATCCTGAGTGGTGTGGTGTTGATCACTACTTCCAAATCCTTGGGTACGGGCAAAGTCACCACTATTCCTCTCACTCCAGGTGAGGATTGAGCTGATATGGCGCTAATATAAAAAACGAGCTGGTCTCTCACCAGCTCGTTTTTGGTTAATTTTTAAGACCAAGTGGTAAATACACCCTGACATAAATTGTGATCGACCAGGTATCAATCACGCTGCCTGCAGCGTTAGTGGCAGTTACTGATAGACTATGAAGACCAGCATGATCCCAGGAAAAGCTTGCCGTATCATTAATGCCAGCAACATGAGTATAGATCAGTTGATCATCCACGCTCCAGGTGTAGGTAATTGGTATCGTGGTAGTGATTGGATCAACCGTTGCAGTGAAAGTATAGTCTAAGTATATATCTCCAACATTAGGTCCAATTACCTCCAGGTTGGCAGGTGGCATATATACTGGCAGCGAATAAAAGTCGCTGGTTGACCCAAATCGATTACTTGCAGTGACCGTGATCACCTGCATTCCGGGGTCTTCCCAAATAAAACTGACTGAATCACTGATTCCATCAGTTTGTGTGATCGTCTCCTGTCCACTCGCCTGCCAGGTGTAAGTGATCGGTTGGGGGATATCGATCGGGATTACATTTGCCAGAAATACATTCTGAATCCCCACAACGCTTGTCTCTGGTCCCATAAGGCTGACGATGGGAATCTTTTGCCCGATATCGATCAGGTGTGTGTCCACCACACTACTTCCAGCATTGGATGCGGTTACCGTGATGGCCTTGGTACCAGGTTCATTCCAAGAAAAATCTACTTCATCCACGGTATCACCAACATGCACAACGGATGGTTGGTCGGTAGCTTCCCAAGTGTAGGTAATGGGTATCGTCGCATTGTTTGGGTGAACCGTTGCGGTGAAAGGTACACTTTCATCAATATAACCCTCTACGGCACCAGTAATCATTACATTGTCCATGGCTGTGAACTGATTATTAATCGTGACAACATAACCTGTTTCTGTTGACGAATCAATGGACACCGATATGCCATGAGAGACATCAGTGAACACCTCTCCTGGAGTGTACATAGCCCCTGCATCCCCGGTATCACAATTTCCATCCCTGTCGATCACAATTGCAGGTTCATCTCGGTTGACTGCCACCTCATGGATGATGACCGCAAAACCGGGCAGCCACTTATCATAGTTTATGAATTCATTAATCGGCTGACGCACCTCAATGGTGTAGAAATAATCATCCAACCCATTGATGGGGATGATCGCTCCAAGAAAATTACCTGTTTGAGGCAGCGCCAACCGTTCCAGGGTGATCGTATTGATCGATCCCAACGTGGCTGTATAGATTTGCTGAGAATCTATCCACCCCAACATTTCTTTATGGTAGGAGATGGTGTGTTGGCCCATCGTCCCATAGATGGGGTCAGGTCCGTTGCTCCAGATATCACTCAGTACATCCCAGCGGTTATCATATCCTTGTTGGCAATTTCCCAGCGAGTGAGGTAAGCCGAAGCCATGCCCGGTTTCATGGGCGATCACCCCAATATTCTGATAACCCCAGGGTGGTTCCCAGGTCATTCGCCAGTTCTGGCATATTCCGTCCAGGCAGAGATACCAGGATCCGCCCCAGGCACAACAATCCAAATTATCATTGAACATCAGGTTAATCCCGACATAGGGTGAAAAATCGACATAATCGTCTGCTGCTGCAGTGCAATCTGCAGCTGCAGCACCCCAGTCCATATTCCCCGAAGGAGGAATGTAGTGTGATCTTGGATAAGGCAAGACATACCAACCAAATGCATCGGACCCCTCCAGATTGGCCAGCCCGTAGGATTGCTGCTGCCAGTAATGGTCGAGTCCGGGGTACTCGGCTGAGTACATCCCCTTGAAATAATTCAAGGTTTCGGGTTCAGCGGGTATATCTGCGAACTTACACAGGATCGATACCCATGGTTGGGGACCATAGATTCCGTCCGGTTTTCCACTGCTCTGCTCAACCAATGCCATGGATTGAACCTGTAAAATGGTTCCCTCAACCAGCCAGAAGCCTTGTGCGACAACAGCCTGGCGATTCAAGGTCACTGGTCCCCCAATGGTGGACAACAGCTCGTCATCGACGACCAGTTGGATAGTCTCATTCTGGGAAGTCGCCAACAAGTAAACGATAGGGCTCACACCAGTCCCCGTTGCTCCATCACCCCATAGTGTGATAAACACCCCTTCCAGATATACGGGTGATGATGCCCGGCTCGTTTTACCATCCCCACCTTGCACAAGAATTGATATTAGCGAGAAGATGGTAACTATAAAGAACAATCGTCTCAGTGTCATGCAATTCTCCTATTAGTATGCGATGTATAGCTATGTACTATTGGATTATAACCATTATTTATCATCCATTGACAATTCTCCCCTGTGACAAAACCGACATATAATTCCTGATTTTTGTGTTAAATTTGCTAATAGTATATTCATAGGCTCAATACGGATTATAAAATTGGAATAAATATTGCATTTATCAAATATGAAATACCAAATCCAATTAATGCATTGCCAAACTACAACCATCCCACATGAGGGCGAATGAGAAATAAAATCCGGGACATTATTCACACATGGGGACCTTTATTTTTAATAAGTTGTCTAAGTCTATTTATTGAACTTGCGGTAATTCGGTGGATATCTGGTGAGATTCGTATTCTGTCTTATTTCAAAAACATAGTGCTATTAGCCGCATTTTTAGGTCTGGCGATAGGTTTTGCTATGGTGGGTAAGGGGAAAGATTATAAAGGTACTTTCCCATGGCTGTGGATTATATTTGTGGCAATTGTCTTGGCTGTCGGAAAAGGATCACAAAACCGTGATCTTATTTATCCAGGCGGTGGTGATGAAAACTTCTGGTTTACAGCTAACTTCTCATTTTGGATATCTTTATTATTTTTTCTAGCATTTGTGATTATGTTTCTTCTTTCTTGTCCTGTTCTTGTTCATTCCTCTTGGACAGGCCACTGGTGAAGAAATGGCAAAGCATTCTCCAATACCTTCTTATGTGATTAACATCCTGGCAAGTTTAGCGGGGATTTGGATATTTACCCTGTTTTCCTATCTGAATACCCCACCTCTTTTCTGGTTTACCTTTGCCCTGTTCGGAATTGGTGTATATTTTATTATCTATCATAAACTGAAATGGATCATTGGCATTGCTTTTGTAATAACTCTTATTGGCATTGGTCTTATAAATCCAAAAACAATATGGTCACCATATAATAGATTGGATTTAACCACAGAAGAGTTCATACAGGGATCAAAAAAAATGCTGTGGGGGTATAAGCTAGGTGTCCAGAACATTTTCTACCAGGTAGCTGCTGACCTTTCAGATACATTTATTAATAATTCCAGATATTTATTCCCAGAAATTGGAGATTTAGTAAAAGATTATGCGGATGGCTATAATCACCAGTATTCGATAGTGCCAAAAAATAGCAAGGTATTAATCGTGGGTTCGGGGATGGGAAATGACGTAGCTGCAGCACTTCGAGCAAATATGGGGCAGGTGGTTGCAGTAGAAATTGATCCAGTTATTCTCAAATTAGGCCAAAAACTCCATCCAGAAAAACCTTACGATGATGACCGTGTGATACCCATAATTGATGATGCACGTTCTTATTTTAATAAAAATGACGAAAAATATGATCTGATTGTGTTTGGTTTATTAGACTCACATACGTTGTTATCCAGCCTGTCCAGTGTGCGGTTAGATTCTTATGTTTATACCATCGAAGCATTTCAGTCAGCAAAAAACCACTTAAATAAGAACGGTTACGTCATAATAACTTTTGCGGTAAATGAATGGATTGAAGAAAGATTAGGCAGAATGCTTAATGAAGTATTTGGACAAGGAAATGTTTATTTTCGGAGGTGGACAGGTGGAACAACTTTTGTTGCCGGTGAATTGGGGACTATTTCTAGTGGTTTAGAGAAATATTCGATATGGGAACCTAACCCAGAATTTGATTACTTGCCTTTAGCAACGGACGATTGGCCTTATATTTACCTACGGACAACGCGTATTCCAGCAGGATATTGGCAAACTCTCCTAATTATTGGGATATTATGCTTGTTGTTGATGAAACGCTCATTCCCTGAAGCTCTAAAACCGGATTTACATTTTTGGTTTCTAGGCGCGGCTTTTCTCCTAATTGAATTTAAGAGTATTACTGAATTGGCATTGTTATTTGGTACTACCTGGTTTGTGAACACACTGGCGATTTCTGGCGTCCTCATAATGGCATTGATTGCTAATCTATATGTATTAAATGCTAAAAGTATTAACCTTCGATGGGTGTATGGTTTACTCTTTGCAAGTATATTTTTCGGTTACTTCTTTCAATTAGCCAGTCTGACTGGGTATTCACCAATCATAAAAGGGGTAATTGGGACAATTATCCTGTCACTACCCTTGCTGTTTGCAGGCATTATATTTTCAGAATCAATGAGACGTTATGGGGAGACATCCCATCCGATCGCATCGAACTTCTCTGGATCGGCAGTTGGTGGCGTCCTTGAATATGCATCGATCTGGTGGGGAATTAAGAGCTTATATATCATCTCCATCGTGTTATATATCGGCGCAATGATTGCTGCATTTAGACAGAATTTACTAAAGAAATAAAAAAATAACGATTAGGTTAATTAAAATAACAAGTTCCCTTTATGTTACTGCTTAAGGGAACTTATTATTTCAATTAGAATTTATCAACTCGGAATTTTTTTCTTAACTATCATTAGCATAAATGGCATAAGAAACAACGGCAACAAACCTGCCCCACATAAACCTGTAGACTTGCTCGGTGGTATTTGGGTAGGTGTTTGAGTAGGAATGACAGGGGAGGTTACAGTAGGAGTTGGTGTACTTATAATCGTTTGATCCGGTGCATCACCTGCCACCACCTCATAAGCCACCCCTTCAGAAAGTGCGATCACCTTCTCACCCAAGGCGAATGCATCCGCCAGCTCAGGATGAGCTGCCACCAGGTCAAAGTAATCTTGTGAGAGAAATTCGATGACGGTGGTTTGCATCGTATCAGGGTCGAATGCTGTATCGATCCACTTCCCTTCTGAAAGCACATAAGTACGTGCGCCCAACACCCTCACTGTTGATGAAGCTCCACCCATAACCTCTGGTGCACTCGCTGCACCTTGCATCGCACCTGCATCAGCTGCCTTTTGAACCGCCACCTGGCCTGAAGGGGCGGCTGTTGGCATCGCCAGCATCTGGCTGAAGGTTTCATTTGCCAGGCGTTGCTGCTCAGCTGCACCTAATGGAGCTTCTTCTGTCACCAGGTAGGATGTGTAAGGTGTGACAATACCGTAGCGGATACTCAGTCGCACAATTTGATCGATGATCTCCTGGCTGCCTCCTACCAGGCGAATCTGGTTGAGCAGGTAACCTATCTTGCGAGTCGCCCATAACCGTGGAATGGACCCATGCAGGGAATTCACTTTAGATCGCTCTTCAAATTCCTGGTCGGAAAATGTGAAGGTTTGCTGTTCACCATTCACTTCACCTGTCAGGGTGATATCTGTATTACCCCCTTCTCGATACCGCCCCATCAGGATCACCTGGGAACCCGCAAATAGGTCCGGCAACGGGTAAGGATATAGGTCATACGTGGATATGTCTCCAAAACCGAGGTCCAAATTAGTGAGGACGGGTGTGCTGATGCTGGAATAAAAGGACGAAAGGATCTCATCCAGGCTCATCCCTGGCTGGACGTAGGTACTGCGCCCATGGTGATCCTGCGAAAGTGAATCAAGCAGGATGGTATCCACATCGTAGCCGACGCCAAAGGAAAACAGGCGTAAATTTCCCGGTGCACCAGCCTCAAAATTGGTGATGATGGACTGACTATCCGTAACACCCTCTGTAGGCAGACCATCGGTGAGGAAAATTACGTAGGTGGACCGCTCAGGATCAACCATCGCAGCGGCTTCAAGCAATGCACGGTTGATATCCGTAGAACCTTCTGCTCTCAAGCCATCCAACCATGACCGGGCTTCTGCAGCCTCCGCGGCTGGTCTTAATCCACCAGAATACATTTGTATGCCTGTACTGAATGAGATGATATTGAACCTGTCTCCCGTGTTGAGGTTATCCAGGATATATCGGGTGGCCTGTTGTGCTTGTTGGAATTTTTCTCCATCCATGCTTCCCGAGCGGTCAAGGACCAGGACCAAATCCTTCGGGATGACCTGATCAGTGGTATTGATCCGTGGAGCAAGCAGGACCAGGAAAAAACCATCCGGGTCTAACTTATCTGCAGCATCGCGGTAGGTCAGCAGGTGAAATGCTTCTGTTTCCCCCAGTGAATAATACAGTGCAAAATCGGTATTGGGGAGCACATTGGCTGCCTCATAACCGACCACAACATGCTGGTCGCTTTCCCGGCTCACGCCTACTTCATGACTGGGTGAATATACCGCCCGGATAGGTGTGCTGGATTGGATATCTACACTGATCGTTACCGATTCAATTGGCATGGCAGAAAACTTCTCGGTATTTAATGGATAGTTGTAACGAACCAATCCCCCTTCAGCAGGTAATGCCTGGGTGTATTCAAGCTCGATCCTGCGCTCGCTTTGCGGGTCGATGGGAAAGATGCGTGCCTGCACTGCACCGCGCCCAATATACTCAAGCAATGCCGGGTCACGCATACTGGAGACAATTTGCTCATAGGTTTGGCGTGCCTGGGTGGCATCCAATACCTGCCCTTCAACGGGCTGTCCATCCACCCATAAAGTAAACCCGGAAACGGCAGCATCATCTGGAATGGGAAAAATGTAGGTTCCTTCGATGGTCCAGTCATTGGGATTATAAAAAACCTGGTCCACATGGGTGATAGCCAGCTGGTCCTGGATCGTAATGGTTACATGATGATAACGAATCACCAGCTGATCCATCGGGATGATCACTGGCGGACAGGGACCAGGATCACAGACTGGTGGATCAGGAACAATTATCCCATCCGCCAAAGCTGAACCTGGCAGCAGCAAGCTTGATACCAGAATGACTAGCATACTTATGGTGAGTAGAACTGATTTGGCGTTCATTTTTCTCCTCCTGGCTTGATACGTATTGCAGGTGATACTACTAATGCCTGGTCGTGTATAATGCTTGGTTGCGCATAAGACGGTACAGAATCCTCAAAAGTTCCAGTGGTATAATCATTTTCTTGATTGGGAGACTTGGCAATTGATATGGCATTAGAAATATTGGATAAACTGGCGGGAATTGAACAGCGCTATGAAGAACTTACCCGCCTCTTCATGGAAGTCGGCGACGACTACCAGCGTGCTGCAGAGTTGAACAAGGAACGCATCGACCTGGAACCGATCGTGAGCCTGGCGCGTGACTACCGACAGGCACTTGACCGGGTGGAGGAAGCGCGTACTTTACTCGATGGCGACGACGTAGAACTACGCATGTTGGCTGAAGCCGAGATCCTCGACTTGGAACCCCAAATCGAAAAGATGGAAAATGAAATTAAAAGCAAGCTGCTTCCCAAAGATCCTCGTGATGAGCGCAATGTGATCATGGAGATTCGGGCTGGAACAGGTGGTGATGAAGCTGCCATTTTTGCTGCCGACCTCTATCGCCTTTATTCTCATTATGCTGAATCTCGCAAGTGGGCTATCGAGATCCTATCCACCAATGAGATTGGCATTGGCGGCTACAAGGAGATTATCTTAAATGTCAAGGGGAAAGAGGCATACTCACGCCTTAAATATGAATTTGGTGTCCACCGGGTGCAACGTGTGCCGGTGACAGAATCCCAGGGAAGAATTCATACCTCCACTGCCACCGTAGCCGTCCTGGCGGAAGTTGATGAAGTTGAAATCAATATCCCTGAAGCGGATATCCGCATGGATGTTTATCGTTCAGCTGGTGCTGGTGGACAGAATGTGCAAAAGAACGCCACAGCAGTACGCATTACTCACCTCCCCACGGGAATCGTCGTCGCGTGCCAGGATGAACGATCTCAGTTACAGAATCGCTTGCGAGCTATGAGTATTTTGCGCGCCCGGCTTTATGAGATGGAAGAAGAAAAACGCAATGCTGAAATCGATGAGAATCGTCGCTCCCAGGTAGGGACGGGTGAGCGCTCTGAAAAGATTCGCACGTATAACTACCCTCAATCGCGCGTGACTGACCATCGCATTAATATGTCAACCTACAATCTGGTTGGCTTCATGACCGGTGCATTGCTGGATGATTTTATCGATGAGCTTGCCACCAGGGATGAGGCTGATCGTCTTTCCGCCATCAGTGAAGAGACTGTGGCTGAGAGTAGTGGTTGAATACCAATCAATCGCTGATCCCTTGTTGCACCTCTCTTATAAAAAAATAGCGCATGCTTCTAAAACTAATCATGGCATGCACTTTTGATCAATATGCCAGTTACAATCCATGAAACGCTTACCCAAATAAGCAACCGGGTTTCCCAGCTTAGCGAAACACCTGTTCTTGATGCGCAGGTTCTCGTGGCAAATATCCTGGAGAAGCCTCGTTCCTGGGTGATGGCACACCCAGATGCTCAACTCGAAGACCCCCAATATAATAAAATTATTCAAGGCGTAAATCGACTGGAAAACGGAGAGCCGCTTCCATATGTCATCGGGCACTGGGAGTTCTATGGCCTGGATTTTTACCTGACTCCGGATGTGCTGATTCCCCGACCAGAGACTGAATTGATGGTTGAACATGCTTTAACCTGGCTACAGGAGCATACAAATCGAAACAGGGTACTGGATGTGGGCACTGGTTCCGGGTGTATCGGGGTTGCCCTGGCTGTGAACAACCCTGAGATAAGGATTTTAATGACCGATATCTCACAGGCGGCATTGGATGTAGCCCAGCGCAATGTGGAAAAATATGGGCTATCCGATAGGGTGGAATTTCGCCAGGCAGATTTGCTGGCAGGGATAAATAGGCAGTTTGACCTGATCTGTGCCAATCTGCCATACATCCCAAGCCAGATGCTTAAACAATTGCCCGTTTCGAAGCGGGAACCCCTGTTGGCATTGGATGGTGGGATTCGTGGTACCGATCTGATCTCCAGGCTGCTGGTTCAATCCAGGAATTGCCTTTCTCTGGGCGGATTATTGTTATTGGAGATAGAAGCATCGCAGGGAGCTGAAGTGCAATCTCTGGTCAGCGCTAATTTCCCGGCTGCTCAAATGGAAATCCTCAAAGACCTCTCCGGCAGGGATCGGTGTGTTGAGCTCAGAAACTCTGATTGGATCGTCCACCTTTGCCGTCTTGAAGATTGGCGAGCCGCTCAAGAGCAAGGGATATATATCAGCCCATCTCTCAGTCAGGAAGGCTTCATTCATTGCTCCCAGCCAGGACAGATCCTTGAAGTGGCTGATCGCTTCTACAGGGGAATTCCCGGTCTGGGCTTGTTGTGGATTGACCCAACAAAAATAACCTCAGATATTCGTTGGGAAGCCGCTGATGGTGCTTTATTCCCCCACATTTATGGACCCATCAACCTGGACGCGGTGCTGTCAGTGACCGACCTCAAGCTGGATCAAGACGGGATCAATCGTATACTGCTGCTGCCGGATTAATCCAAAATAGGCAGGGTTATCCCTGCCAGGATGTGGTTATATATAGTTATTCGATAAGTTGATTAATAACGCCTGTTACCACCAGACCGCTTGTACTTTCCACTGTCTTCCTTCGGTCGGGCAAGGTTTACTTTGAGGTTGCGATTCTCCAGAGGCGTGTTATTGAACAGGCTAACTGCCTTTTCTGCCTCAGCCTGAGTGTTAAATTCCACAAAAGCAAAACCACGTGAGCGTCCAGTATCCCGGTCTTTGATCAGGCTGACAGAGACGACGTTCCCTGCCTGGGCAAACATACTTCGCAGGTCTTCTTCAGTCGTGCTGAAAGGCAAATTTCCTACATACAATTTATTATCCATCTCTCCTCCAAGAAATTACCGCCCATTCACTTCATTGCGGCGGTTCTAAAACTGCAGTAAGCCTGTATCTATAGAAAATTATATCATAACCATTTTGCCAGGAAATTCCTCAGTGGCTGGTCAAAAAATGCCATTTTTTCGATTAATGGAATACCATACCTATTCGATAATTAATCTTGGATGCAGATCACGTGTAATTCACCCGGACCATGGACACCAATGGTCAGGGTCATTTCAATATCTGCCGTGCGAGAAGGACCACTGATTAACACCGCAGCAGGTGCGTGCTTGATCTTCTCGATCTGCAATACCTCGCTTAGCGTGCGATAGATATCCTTTTCCCATAAGATTGCAATATGTATTTCAGGCAGCAGGGAAGTGGTAAGGGGACAACCTGGACCTCCAAGCAATAATAGCGAACCAGTTTCAGCAATTGCTACCGATGAACCCGTTAATCCTACACGGATTTTGCAGGAGGATTGTAGGTTCTCTGCAGTCGGATATGTGATCTGGATTCCAGCTTGGGATAGTTTTTCCACCACACTCTCCGGGAGGTATGCTTCATCCCAGGATAGAATTTCATTAATATCTTTCCTCCCCAATATTTCCAGGATCTTCTGCGGGACATCATCCGCCATACATGAACTGAAGTTTCCTCCTAGGGCTTCCAACTCTCGTGCGTACTTCTCCACTAAATCCGCATGATTGTGTATGGAAATATCACTTTTTGGTCCGCCTGGGGTTGTATGTTTTTCCTGTTCGTGCAGCTCACCGGAATCATCCTCTTCGGGATGATACCTGCCCGAATATCTGGATAGAAATGTCCTGCCAGCTGGACGTGGGAAGTCCTTGGAATAACCCCATCCGCTGATCGCAGGTAATCGCATCCAGGTAGCATCTCTTGAGAATTTGCTCGCCAGCGAACCAAATATGCCAGCCAGCCTTTGCGCAAAGGCAAAACGACTTGGGAGAGGTTCCGGCCAGGGTATATATTTTTAAACCCAGCGATAAGCCTGCTGGAGCGTTCGGCTTGGTATTGTGTGGACGATTATCCTTATCACCCGCCCGAATACGCAACAACAGCTTGGGCAAGTCGATATCCACCGGGCAAGCCTCCCTGCAAGCACCACACAGGCTCGAAGCACGTGCCAGATGGCCGAATTCACACCGGCCAAACAACGCGGGTGAAATCACGCTTCCTATCGGCCCAGGGTATGGGCTGCTTTTGCCTTGTTGATCCACATACGCATGCCCGCCGATCTCCCGGAACACCGGGCAGGCATTCAAGCATGACCCACAACGGATGCAATACAGGATCTCCTGAAGGTCAGATTCACGCACCGCCATTCGTCCATTATCCACCAGGATCACATGCCGTTCTCTTGGACCATCTGGATCATTTTCAGCACGTGGTCGGTTTAGTAAACTGGTGTAGACCGAAAGCTTTTGCCCGGTGGCTGAGCGCGGCAGCAGGGATAACATCAGGGCCAGGTCTTCCATGGTGGGAACGATCCGTTCTATGCCCATCAACGCAACATGCGTACGAGGCAGGGTGGTCACCATGCGTCCATTGCCTTCATTGGTCACAACGCACAAGGTACCCGTTTCTGCCACGCCAAAATTGACCCCCGAGATGCCGATATCAGCATCCAAAAAAACCTGGCGTAAAATATGCCTGGCCGTATTGGTCATAATGCTGATATCTTCGGTGTACGCTAATCCAAGCTTTTCCTCAAATAACTTTCCTACATCTTGTCGGCGCAGGTGGACTGCAGGCGTAATGATGTGGGAGGGAGGTTCACCGCGCAATTGGACGATATACTCACCCAGGTCAGTTTCAATGACTTCCAAGCCATGCTTTTCCAGGGTGTGGTTCAAGCCAATTTCTTCGCTGACCATGGTTTTGGACTTGGCAATCAACTTCGCTCCATGTTGTTCAGCGATCTCAAGCACCGTCTTGATCGCCTGGTCGGCATTTTCTGCTCGATGAACGATTATCCCATTTTCACCTGCACGTGAGATAAACTGCTCCAAGTAGCTGTCGAGATGCTCGACTACATCTTGACGAATCCGGTGAGCTTTTTCACGCAGCTCTGCAGGATTATCTAGGGATTCAAATGCCACCTGGCGCACCTTGACGCGGCGCTCAGCGTTTGCATCCAGGGCGGTTTGTAAATTTTCATCAGCCAGCGAAGCTTTGATATGTGTTCGGAAAGCGTTAGCCATTTATACCCTTACCAAAATGTCGGCAATATGCATCGCACGTTGAGTTTTATGAAGTCGATGCAACCTTCCATTGATATTGGTAATACAGCCTGCATCGCAAGACACCACCACGGATGCTCGGCTCTGCTCCAGATTTAGGATTTTTCGATCCACCATGGCGGTGGAGATTTCCGGGTGCTCCACCGAAAAAACACCACCAAAACCACAACACTCCGAGGTATACGGCAACTCAACAAACTCAGCATTATGAACTGCCTTGAGTAATGCTCGGGGTTGCCTGTCCACCCCTAAACCACGCAACAGGTGGCAGGATGAATGATACGTCAGGCGTCCATCGAATCGCGCGTTCAACTCAGTTACACCCATCACATCCACCAGGAACTCGCTAAATTCAAAAGTGCGCTGTGCGAGAGCCTGTGCACGATGCATCCATTTGGGGTCATTGGCAAATAATTCGGAATATGAATGACGAATCATGGCGGCGCATGAACCGGAAGGGATCACCACGGGACCGGGGTATGGTTCAAAAGCCTGGATAGTTTGGATTGCCATCTTGCGCGCCTGTGCCCATAAACCAGCATTGAATGCCGGTTGTCCACAACAGGTTTGACCAGGCGGAAGAGATACTTTCGCACCCGACCGCTCAAGCACTCGGACAACTGCTTCGCCGGTTTCAGGATATAGTGTATCAACAATGCAGGTGACAAATAGTTGAACAATTTTTGACATGGACGACTCCGGGACTAATTGTAGCTGAATCATAGGATATACGCTACTCAAATTTCTGAACGACAGACAAGTTAATAATCCAATCAATCCGGTTTTAATCTGGGGAAACTACCAATAAACCTTCCTGACGTGGTAAGATTAAAGCCGTTTTGTGTTCTAACGAGATTAGGATCATAGGCAATTAATAATATGTACAATTTCAAGACAATTATTCCAAACCAATTTACATTGCCCCGACGAATTAATCGCCTGGGTGAGTTGGCCTACAACCTGTGGTGGACCTGGAATCCTGACGCTCAACGTTTTTTCGATCGTATTGACACGATTCTGTGGGAAAAAACCAATCACAACGTCATTCGATTTTTACGCCTGGTGGATCAAACCCGATTAAAAAATATCACCAATGATCGCTATACATTGGATCACTATGACCGCGTTATGCGGTCTTTTGATGATTACATGAGCAAAAAAAATACCTGGTTCGCCAACACCTACCCCCAGCATTTGAACCAACCGATTGCGTATTTTTCAACCGAGTTCGGTCTACACGAGACCTTGCCTATATATGCCGGTGGATTGGGTGTTTTATCAGGTGATCACCTGAAAGGATCTAGTGACCTGGGTTTACCACTCATCGCTGTTGGCTTTTTGTACACTCAGGGTTACTTCTCTCAACATATATCTGATGATGGTTGGCAGGAAGCACGTTATGCCCGGTTAAAGTTCGAAGAACTTCCTGTTCTACCCTTACAGGATGAAAATGGTAATCCGCTGTTGGTTACTGTTGAATTACCAGGCAGGAACGTTGATTCACGCCTGTGGGAAATCCGCATTGGGCGAACACCCTTATATTTATTGGACAGTGATGTGGAGAGTAATTCACCCTCCGATCGGGAGCTGACCTCGCGATTATACATTAGTGACCTGGATTCGCGCATTTCTCAGGAGATCATCCTTGGGATTGGCGGAGTTCGCGCATTGCGATTACTGGGCTATAACCCTAATGTGTGGCATATGAACGAGGGGCATTCAGCGTTCATGGTGCTCGAACGGATCCGTGAATTGGTTGCTGCTGGAAATTCATTCGAAAAAGCAGCAGAAGACATTCGCTCCAGGACAGTATTTACCACCCACACGAATGTCCCTGCAGGTAGTGATGAGTTTCCTCACTGGTTGGTTGATAAATATTTTTCCTATTTCTGGCCACAATTAAACCTGGATCGGGACCAATTCATCAACCTCGCACGTCACAATTTGCCCTGGGGTGAGACATTCAGCATGCCCATCCTGGCAATGAGCTATTCCAGCAAACGCAACGGGGTATCGGAGCTGCATGGAAAAGTCGCTCGTAAAGCCTGGAATTTCTACTGGCCGGATCTTAAGGAGAACAAAGTCCCAATTACTCACATCACGAATGGCGTCCACACTGGTACCTGGTTAGCACGGCGTTTGAGTAATTTGTACGAACGTCACCTTGGTAATGGCTGGAAGGAGCGGGTGGATGACCCTGAAATATGGGAAAAAATTGAAAACATCCCGGATACGGAGTTATGGGCTGTTCGCCGCCACTTAAAACGCAAATTAACCATTTATATCCTCCAGCGTGCTCGTGAACAGTGGCTGTCATTAAATGTACATCCAGTTCAAGTCATCGCTTCAGGTGCCTTACTGGATCCATATAGCCTGACCATTGGCTTTGCCCGACGTTTTGCCACATATAAACGCGCTAATTTAATCATGCGGGATCTGGAACGCCTGTTGGAGATCATAAATCAGCCTAATCGACCTGTACAGATCATCTTTGCGGGAAAAGCCCACCCTGCCGATGAACCAGGGAAGTTGCTTATTCAAGATGTGTACCGAACAGTAAAGAAAGCTGAAAGTGGTGGTCGCCTGGTTTTCATCGAAGACTATGACATGAACCTGGCCAGGTATTTGGTCCAGGGAGTTGATATTTGGATGAACACCCCTCGCCGTCCAAATGAGGCATCCGGCACCTCCGGGCAAAAAGCAGCCATGAATGGTGTGCTGAACTTCTCTGTACTGGACGGTTGGTGGCGTGAAGGATATAACGGTTCCAATGGTTGGGTGATTGGAGATGACAAGGACCGCGAAACCAATGAGCTGCAGGATGAGGCGGATGCGGAAAGCCTTTATGATACCCTGGAAAACAAGATCATTCCCCTTTACTACCGGGATCGTTCTGCGGATAATCTGCCAGGAGATTGGATCGCTATGATGAAAGAATCAATCCGAACTCTGACACCGCGTTTCAGCATCCAGCGGATGCTGAAAGAATACACGGAAGATATGTATCTTTCTACCGTAGAGTAATCATGGAATTACTCATTTCTTCTCAAGCATGGTTGAATGCATTGTTGATCTTTGCCCTGCGTGTGTCCGACATGACGTTGGATACGCTGCGTGTCCTGTTTGTCATGCGTGGGAAAAAGCAGATTGCCTGGGTGTTGGGTTTCTTTCAATCTGCTATCTTTGTGCTGGCAATAGGTAAAGTCCTGACCCAATTAAATAATCCGCTGAATATCATCGGTTATGCAGCTGGTTTTGCTACTGGAAACGTAATTGGAATGATGATCGAGGAAAGGATCGCCATTGGGCATATCCTGATCAATATCATCAGCCCGAGGCGAGGTTCAGCCATTGCCAATCACCTGCGCGAGAATGGCTACGCTGTGACTGAGCTCTCCGGACGGGGAAAAGATGGAATGGTCACTTTCATTCACTGCTCTGTCTTACGCAAGCAGGTGGAAGTAGTTTATCAGCTCGTTAATGAGATTGATCCAGAAGCGTTCATTACTGCAGAAGATGTCCGCCCCGTTCGCCATGGCTTCTGGAGGGCGTGATCTCAACCGATCTATTAATTCACAGGTGCGACTCCCAGTAATTCTGCTCTCAAAAGAACATAGCCTGGAATTATGTTCCATTTCCAGGGCTATATGGCTTATTGTAAGGCTTCATTCCCACCCTCCATATTTTTGTGGAGAGCTTTATTTTGTTGCTTCTTAAGCCACCTGGGGTAGCCGAACAAGAGCAGGCTGGCATAGAAGAACCACATCAACGCAAACCCGATGTGTGCCCCAGGGTCTAGGTCAGGCTCCGTGAGCCATCTGTAAGGCAACTCATCCGGGTTTTTCCCTGGTGCCTGCTGGATGTATACGTCAAGGATGGGATAAGGCAACTGTTGTTGCATGCGTTTCAGGTTAACAAAGTTCCAAAAATCCAGCTGAGTCTCTCCGGGGGCAAGGGTTGGGTCTGGAACTCCACCTCCCATCTGTCCTTTTTCCATCGGTAAACGCAGGATACCTTCAACACTCACCTCTCCTGGCTCATCCAGTTGCCCCCAGGTATCCGGTGAGTTGTATTGATATGGTACCCATCCGCGCTCCACCATTACGGCTTGCCCATCCGGTAGTATGAGCGGAGTCAATAATGCATAACCAGGTTCATCTCCCCACGATTGGGTCCACACTTGATTTCGCAGAGCCACTTGGTGCTCAAAATCAAACTCCCCCACTACATTCACCTTGCGGTATTCCATGTCGATCAAGTCTGATGGGAGTGCATCCTGATTCAGATCAAGCGCAGCCATCGCATGCATCGCCTGGATATGCTTGATGCTGGCCCTTTTCTCAGCATCTCGGTCAAGCTGCCAGATACCCATTCGTATTGCCACTCCAATTCCCACAATCACGATCAGAGTGGTCCACCACCACCGACGAGACAGCATCATTCTTACCAAATCCATACGGATAAAATCCAAACGATCAGGGTTGGGAGCTTTCTTCCTTGGGTTTTATTGGAAATACCACCAAACTGTAAACACCGAGCAAAATGCCCAAAGGAATACCAGCGACCAATGATGCCTCCAGGCGTGTGCTCAGGGATAATGCTGGCTGGATATCAATTCCATAATATTGTGAAGGCTGAAAGGAGCAGACGTAGTCCAGGTTGCCTGCCTGGTCCAGTTTCATGCTTGCCGAAGCACCTGGAGGGATGATCAATGGGCCCAGGTTGTGGGTAACCGAATCCTGGTTATTCACCACCAGAGTATCACCCACCACGAAGGTTTGGCTTTTTGGCAGGATGCTCTCACCTTCAGCCACCTTTGCGGCAGTGCCGGCAGGGATAACCAGCTCGATCGTTTGAGCACCACGACTGGTATTTTCATCCTGTAGACGGAACACCACTTCACTGCCGACTGCAGCAAGCACAATACCAATTAACAGGCATAATAGCATGCGCAGGATCAGTTTTTTTTGCACCATCAATTCTGATCCAACAAATTCTGCAGGTCTGTGGTTATTCCATCCGCGTTATCCAATAGTGGATAGGTGGCGATCAAGTTACCCTCTGGATCGATCAAGTAGAGAAATGAAGAATGCGTCTCACCGTTATCCATCACAGTAACACCATAGGATGACCACACTGTTTGAAGGACTTCCTTGGAAGATGTCAGACCGATAAAAGATGGATCAAAATGGCTGAGGTAATTCCCCAATTCCTCGGGTGTATCATTGGCGGGATCTGTGGTGATCAAAACCACCTGTACTTTATCAGCCTGATTTCCCAGTTTGTCGTACATTTGCTTGAGATAACCCATTGTTAATGGACATTCATCCGGACAATTGGTAAATCCAAAGAAAATCAAAGTATACTTCCCCCGAAAGTCTGAAAGCGTTGTTGTTTTTCCGGATTGATCAATTAGCGCAAAATCAGCAGCAGGGTTTGGTGGGGAAATTAATGACCCATGGAATTCTTCACCGCCAGGGTTGATAGCTCCATACACCAGGACTGCTGCAACAATTACAACCAACATGACCATTGCAACAACAAGAAATTTCCGGTTCACAATTACCTCCGAATAATAAATACGAACAAACTGACAATTATTACGCCATCGTGCCAATTAAATATAAGGCAGGGTAGAAGAAGAACCACACCAGGTCTACAAAATGCCAATAAACCACGGATGCTTCAACTGCCCAATGTTTCTCTGCTGAATAATGGCCACGCAATCCATTCCGCAAGACTATCGCCAGGAAAACAACGCCGGTGAAGACATGAAAGGCGTGAAATCCAGTCATCACATAGAAAACTGCGCTATATATGTTTTCGCCAGGGCCAAAAGGAGCCATGCCCCACTCCACACCCATGACCCCCACAAGGAAAAGAACTCCGAGCGTAATGGTGATAGCAATGCTGAGAATAAACTGTTTGCGATCTCCGTATTCCATCGATACTTCTCCACGGTTGGCAAAAAAAGATGAGAGAAGCAGGATGACCGTTACAGACAGTCCTACCACCTGGTTTAATTCAGGACGGGTGAGGCCAAGCAGGTTAATGCGTGAGAGCAGCAAACCACCAAAGATAAATAGATCTGAGAGTAGAAACAACCATAGACCCAGCCGGTTGGTGGTTAGTTTATAGGTATAGGATGCATGGTCTGGGTCAACATCAGCCTCGAAAAGGCGGGAGATGTGCATGTAATAGTAAAGCACCAACCCGGCCTTGATCAGGGCGATCAGGACCAGGGGTTGCCATAATTTTGTTACCAGGGCCAGTGCAAATTCAACCGCAGTCAGCACCGCCAGGGCACCGAACACAAGCAAACCGAGTTGGAGAGCGGAGGATTTATGTTGTTGTTCCATGTCACTCACTCTCCTTAAATTTCACGTAAACCGATCCGGGTAATCCATAATCATATGGTTCACCAACCACCTCGAATGGTACTTCGTAGTTATGCATTGGCATTGGGGAGGGTACCTGCCACTCCGGTGAACGCGAATTCCACACATTCCCGGTAGCCACCTCACCTTTTCGAAGGCTCCAGATCACATTGACAAAGAAAACCAGTAATCCCAGGCCGATGAGGAAGGCTGCTACAGTCATGATTTGATTTTCTGTGACAAATCCCAGGTCCGGATCATAGTCTGCAATGCGGCGCCGCATGCCAAGCAACCCAATTTTCATCATCACCAGTGAAAGTACGAGGAAAGAAGGTGCCATCAACCAGAATTGAATCTTGCCCAGCGTTTCGTTCAATCTTCGGGCGGTCATTTTGGGGAACCAGTAGAAAATTGCCGCAAAGAACGGGAAAAAATACCCACCAAACATGGTATCGTGGAAGTGACCAACGATAAAATAGGAATCTGTCAGGTGTAGATCGGTGGAGATAGTTGCACTGGGAGGGCCGGTAAGCCCCCCAAGTAAGAAGACAATTATACCTGCCAGCAGGAAGAGCATTGGCGTTTCATAGGTGATCTTGCCTTTCCAGAGCGTTCCCAACCAGGAGAAGAATTTTACCCCGGTTGGTACCGCCACCAGCAATGTGCTATACATGAAAGGCACCCGTAGATATTCTGCCATGCCAGAAGCAAACATGTGATGCCCCCAGACCAGGAAACCGATCAACGCAATGGCAATTGACGAGATCGCCACCCACCTGTACCCGAACAGAGGTTTTCGTGCAAAGACGGGTAGCATCTCACTGATCAAGCCCAACCCCGGCAGCACGAAGACATACACCGCTGGATGCGAATAAAACCAGAACAGGTGCTGGAATAGGATTGGATTTCCACCCTTCACTGGATCGAAAAAGCCCATCCCAAACAATCTCTGGAACATTACCATTTGAAATGACAATCCGATCAATTGGGTCGCCGTCAGGCTGATGATGGAAGTGGCAATGGAAGCCCAGACAAATATGGGCATGCGGAAAGGGGTCATACCTGGGGCACGTAATCGGATGGCGGTGACAATGATATTTAACGAGCCCAGGATGGTGGAGAAGCCTGCCAGGGAGACACCCAGGAAAAACATCTGCATCCCGATGGGGGCTCGCGCCGAAAGGGGAGGGTAACCCGTCCAGCCAGTATCAAAGCCACCCAACATCAGGCTGGAGAGCAGGATAATACCTGCAGGGACTGCCAGCCAAAAAGCGAATGCATTCAGGCGGGGGAAAGCCATATCACGGGTTCCGATCAGCATTGGGACGAGGTAATTCATGAAAGCAGCGATGCCGATAAGGATGCCAACGATCATCACCATGCCGTGTAAAGACATCAGGGTGTTATATTCCATCAATGTCAGGAATTGCATTCCTGTATTTGCTAACTCAGAGCGAAAAATGAGTGCAAATAATCCACCCACGCTCATCAAGACAAGGGCCAGGGTTAGATACTGGATACCGATGACCTTGTGGTCTAGGGAAACACCAAAATATCGCCTCCAACCCAGGTTGGATTCCTCTTCATGTTCCTGAATCTCCTTGCCCAAAGCAACTTTAATCCAATCAGCCAGTACACCCACACCATACAGGAAGAACATGGCTCCCAACAAGGCTCCAAATACAATCGCAGATTCAGCTTTCCAGATAGGCAAGCCGAACAACAGGCGGATTCCTGTGAGGACAGCAATGCCAATGGCAGTTCCCAGGATCTGCCAGAGCAAGCCACGCACCAGTCCGAGGGAAAAGAATTTCCTCATAGCTTCTCCATTATTTCAAAGTTACGATGTATGCGACCAATGATTCAACTGCTGTTTGATCCAATAAATCACCAAAATTGGGCATTACATTTGCTGGGTATCCCTTAACTACCTGTAAATTTGGATTAACGATCGCAGTCTTTAAATAATTTTCGTCTGCCACAACGTTGCTTCCTTCGGTCAATTCCACCTCAGATTGATACAGGTTCAGCCATGTTGGGCCGATTTTTTCCGTCCCATCAGTAGAATGGCAGTTAAGACATCCATATTGCTGGGCAAGCTGTTGGCCTCGTAGTGCCGGATCTATTGGCGCAGAAGATTGCTGTTGGGTAACCCAATTGTCAAAATCAGCCTGTGAGACAACCTTGACCAATCCTTCCATATAGGCATGAGACGCACCACAAAGCTCAGCGCACCGCACTTTGTAATCACCAATTACAGTGGGAGTGATGCGTAGCTCAGTGGTGTGCCCGGGGACAAGATCCTGCTTGACTCGAAATTCTGGCACCCAAAAAGAATGGATGACATCATTCGAGGTCATCACCAGGTCAACCTGTTTCCCCACCGGTAGGTAAAGTTCTGAGGTGGTCACCCCATAATCAGGATACTGGTACTGCCAAAACCATTGCCCGGAAATTACCTTGACCTGCATAGCAGAAGGATCCACACGCCGGATAATTCCCAGAGATTTTCCACCTTCATACGCTAAAACGATAACTGCAAGGAGTGGAATTGCAGTCCAGAGAATTTCTAGGGTAGAGTTCCCTGTTATGTATTCTCCATCACCCGTTTCACCCTTCCTGCGCCGAAAAACGATCAGGCTGTACACCAGAACTACCATGATGAGCGAGAACAAAGCTGATATCAACCAGATATGGATACCAAAAAGCTGGTCAATTTCCACTGATTGTGCGCTGGCTTCTGGAGGCAGCAAGCCAATATTGGTTAATCCGGTATGGATCAGGAATGTGCAGGCGATGACTAAAATAACGATGATTACAACATGCTTCATGTGTACTTCCTTTGGATAGAGTCAGATGATCACCAAAAATGCATCCATTTGAAGCATTGGTCATTGTGTCTGGTTAAGACCTTTTTATTCATGCACTTGTCCACATACATTAGAACAGTCAAAGTATATCATGAGAGAAAACGGATTTTTTCTCATTTTTTTGCTCATGATGTATAATGTCACCATCTGCTCGATCTTCTTAATGGCTTCGAGTATATTGGGAGATGAGGCGCACTTATGAAATCTCTTAAGAACACCCGCATTCTCTTTTTTATTTTAATAAGTGCATTTACCCTACTGACTGCATCGGCTGCCTGGGCGCAAAACGAGACTCCCTCTGAACAGGATCTCGTTCGTGGGGCACAGCTTTATGATAAATGGTATGCAGTCCTGGGTGCAACTCCGCCTGCCGGGAATATGCCTATCTGGAGCCGCCAGTCCACCAACACCCGCTCAGGTGCTGACACATGGCGTTGCAGCGAATGTCATGGATGGGATTACCGCGGCACACAGGGGGCATATGCTTCCGGCTCTCACTATACAGGTTTTCCCGATGTGATGACCCTGGCAGAGGAATTGAGTGTAGAAGATATCGTCAACCATCTCCAGGGTGGCAAGGATCCAGCGCATGATTTCTCTCCATACCTGGATGAGATATCTTTGCTTCAGGTGGCGCAATTCCTGAAATATGGGGTCATCGATGACGCTCAATATATCGACCCCGTTTCATTGCGTGTGCTCGATGCGGATGTACAACATGGGGCGGACCTTTACCGAACTACCTGCACAGAATGCCATGGCGAAGATGGCAAGAAGATCATTTTCTCCACTGAAGGTATCAATGAATACCTGGGTGGCATTGCGAACCGTGATCCCTGGCGATTTCTACATCGCACCCGTTTTGGCACTGCCGGGACGAACATGCCAATTGGTGTAGCCCTGGGTTGGACGCCTGAAGATGGTCGTGATATCCTGGCGTACACTCAAACCTTACCCACCGGGGGCGAGATAATCAGCCAGCCAACCCAAAATCCCCTCAGTACACCTGTCCCCCTGCAAGGCGGACCAGCCTCCAATCTTTGGACAGGTCTCCTGACTGGGCTGGGGATGTTCCTGGGGATGGGTATCTATGCGCTATTATTCATCGGTGGATTCATCCTGGTGGGATTGGTTGTGGTTACCATCCTGCGTGGACGAAGCAAGCGTAATAAACGCAACTAGCGAGGCGAAACGATGCTTGAGAAGATCAAGACACTCAACCTGACAACAAAGCTCATTACGCTGGTGAAAAAGCCACTATTCCTGGTGGTAGTTGGAATAGTAATGCTCCTCTTTTTGTGCGCTGCCAGTTATGGCGTCTGGTATACACAGCAGCCACCCGAACAACCCATCCAGTTTAACCACAATGTGCATGTTGGTTTTGGGGTGCAATGCCTCTATTGTCATCCCGGTGCATGGAAATCCGCTTCCGCAGGTATACCTACCCAGACGAAATGCTGGGGTTGCCACCAGCAAATTCCCGTCAAAAACGAAGAGCAACAAAAACTTGCCGACGCAGTCGCCATCAATGAGCCCATCCAGTGGGTGCCGGTGTTCATCATGCCAGATTTTGTCTATTTCAATCACCGCCCACACATCGCCGCCGGCCTGAATTGCGAGACCTGCCATGGTGAGATCAGTCGCCAGACGGTAGCCGAACCACTTCCCAGGCTCAACATGGGTTGGTGCCTGGATTGCCATCGAACAAGAGCAGCAGATAATGAGGTCCTATTGACCAAACTAACCGATTGCGGAACCTGTCACCGATAGGAATATATTTTTCATGAGAGACTGGCGCATGTGGAGAAAAGTATGACCCCTACGATTAGCAGGCGTGATTTTATTAAAACAACTGGAATTGCCGTGGCAGCAACCGCGGTTTTAACCGGCTGTGGACCGGCTTCCCGATATGTTGTACGCGAACCATATACACGCATGCCCGAATATACCTACAACGGTCAAAGCACCTATTATGCCAGTACCTGCCGAGAATGCCCGGCAGGCTGTGGGATCGTAGTGCGCACAGAGCAAGGCCGGGCACTGAAGGTTGAAGGCAATCCAAACCATCCTGTCAACCTGGGAAAGACTTGCTCACGAGGCCAGGCTTCTTTACAGGGGTTGTATAACCCTGACCGGATACAGGATCCTACCAAGCAGGAAGGTCGTGGCAGTCAGAATTTCACGCCACTGACCTGGGATGAAGCAGTGAGTGTGGTACAGGGCGCAATGGTAAACAACAAGCCGGAAGAACTCGCATTCTTATTGGGAATGGTACCGGACCATTTATCGGACCTGGTCAATCAGCTCTGTGCAGCCCTGGGTGCACCTCCACCGATCCGCTTTGGAGCACATGAGATTTTCGACACACGCCTCACCCTGGTCAAAGCCAGCCAACAGCTTTTCTCAAAAGCTGCCGTGCCTTATTTTGATCTGGCAAATGCAGATGTCACATTTTCATTTGGGGCAAATTTTCTGGAAACATATCTCTCCCCGATGGCTTACAGCCGGGGATTTGCCCATATGCGGCGTGGAAAAACTGGTCGCCGTGGTTATCTGGTACAGTTTGAGCCGCGCCTCTCACAGACAGCAGCCACCGCTGATGAATGGATACCTGTAACACCTGGCACTGAGGGACTTGTGGCACTGGCGATCGGGCAGCTGGTTGCCCAGCAACGTGGAGGAGCCATTCCGAACGCCTTCCTGGGTATTGATCTGGCAACGGTCGTAACAGCCAGCGGGATCAGCGAAGCCGACCTGCAGCGACTGGCAGGCATCTTTGCTGAGGCATCCAATCCTCTGGCAATTCCCGGCAATGGAGCACTGGGACAAAGCAATGGGCTGGAAACGACACAGGCAGTACTTGCACTGAACGCCCTGGTGGGCAACCTGGGCAACCCGGGAGGATTATTCTTCAGTCCTGCAGCCCCAATTTACCCTGAACTTCCCATGCTTCCCAATTCGCTTATCGATCTGAACGACCTGGTCAGCAGAATGCAAGACGGCAGGGTGAAAGTGCTTTTCGTGCATGGGGTCAATCCATTATTCGAGCTGCCGGCTGCACTGGGCTTTGCACCTGCCCTGGCAAAGGTTCCCCTGGTTATCTCCTTTGCTTCATTTCCTGATGAAACCAGCCTCCAGGCAGATTATATCTTCCCTGACCATACTCCCCTTGAGTCATGGGGGTATCAAAAAGTGTTCACTGGTTCTGATTATTCTACTGTATCCGGCTCACAGCCAGTTGTTAGTCCTTTATACAACACAAAAGCCACCAGCGATGTCCTCCTTGCAATTGTCCAGGCGATTGGTGGAAACCTGGCATCAGCCCTCCCCTACACTGATGAGGTTGATTTTCTGCAACAATCCCTGACACCCCTGGTCACCCAGAATGGCATCTATAATGCCCCGGAGATAAAAACCTTTATGGCACTCTTCCAGCAATATGGTGGTTGGTGGAGTGCAGAGTCAGGGCTATCAGTTCCAGATGCCTCAAAGGCATTAAGCCAGCCTATAGGCATAGCCTCCCCAGAATATGACGGCGAGGGTGAGTTCTACCTGTTTCCGTTTATGTCCCCTATCCTCGGGGATGGTGCTGGGGCAAACAAACCCTGGCTTCAGGAGACCCCCGATCCAACCACCACGGTCATGTGGAACACCTGGGTTGAGATAAACCCGATGACAGCCGAAGAGCTGGGATTGGAGAATGACGATGTAGTCAAGCTCATTACACCAGCTGGCGAAATCGAAGCAGTGATTTATCTCTATCCGGCTATCCGCCCGGATACGATTGCCATCCCGTTCGGTCAGGGGCATACCGCCCACGGCCGCTATGCCCAGGGGCGTGGAGCTAATCCATTTCAAATTTTAGGGCTGAAACTGAACGGTGCCGATGACCTGGCTTATGCTGCCAATAAGCTGAACCTGGAGAAAACTGGCCGCAAGCAAGTCCTGACCCGGATGGAAAGCAAAATTGGTGTATATGGTGAGGGAATAAAAGAGTGAGTACACAGGTTAGTTCCCGAGGAGAGTGGTAATGGGAAACCAATTATCCGAGACGTACAATCACAAGTGGGGCATGGTCATAGACCAGGACCTGTGCACTGGCTGCCAGGCATGTGTGACAGCTTGTGCCATGGAAAACAATATCTCCTTTGTCGGTGAGAAGGATGCAGGTTATGGTCGTAGCATGCATTGGATGCGCATTGAACGCTTCTGGGAAGGATCCTACCCCGATGTGAAAGCTACTCCCTTCCAACCGGTGTTGTGCCAGCAATGTGGGCATGCTCCGTGTGAGCCAGTTTGTCCGGTATATGCTTCAGTCCATAGTGAGGCAGAGCAAACCAATTTGCAAGTGTATAACCGCTGTGTGGGTACTCGTTATTGCGCCAACAACTGCCCATACCAGGTACGGGCGTTCAACTGGCGCGATTTCTCCCGACCCGAACCATTATCCAATCAGCTACACCCGGATGTGACCGTACGCCGTAGGGGTGTAATGGAAAAGTGCACCTTCTGCCTTCAGAGGATACTTAGAGCTGAAGACAAGGCAAACTCGGAGTCTCGTGAACTGACCGATGGAGAAGTGTTAACCGCCTGTTCCCAAGCTTGCCCGACTGGAGCAATTGTTTTTGGTCGCCTGGATGATCCCGAAAGCCTGGTCAGCCATCTGGAGCGGGATGGACGTGCAGTTCAGTTACTGGAAGACCTGGGCACACTGCCCAGTATAACCTACCTGAAGGGAGGCTCATCCTATGGTCGCAACGGCTAAACCTCTCGAGCAAGCTCATCACGAAGAAGCAGAAGATCCCCGCGAACATTTAATGCTCGATCCGAAACCACGTGGCGAGATGAATGCCATGGTGATGGATTCGATGCATACCACCTCCTGGAAATTTTGGGTGCTGGTGGTCTTGTTAGGTGCTATCGTCCTGGTGTGCTTATTTGGGGCCTGGGGATACCTGATCGCCGAGGGTCTGGGAGTAGCTGGTGTGAACCGGCCTTCCTATTGGGGAATTTTCCTGGTAAATACCGTCTTCTGGATCGGTATCAGCCATGCGGGTACATTTGTTTCGGCGCTTTTAAGGGTATTCAAAGCTGAGTTCCGCCGTCCCTTCACCCGGGCGGCAGAGTTGATGACCACTTTCGGTTTGATCCAGGCGGGTTTATGCATTTTCATGCACATGGGACGGGTTTGGCTTTCATATTGGATGATGCCCTACCCGAATGAACGCACTCTCTGGCCAAACTTCCACTCACCCCTTGCTTGGGACTTCCTGGCGATCAACACCTACCTGCTTGCCAGTACCATGTACCTGTTCCTGCCACTCATCCCCGACCTTGCCATGGCACGGGATCGCTCTAAGGGTTGGCGTAAGATATTCTACCGCACGCTGGCTCTTGGCTTTCGCGGTACTGAGGGAGAATGGACCCACCTGCGCACCGCAATGAACATCTTCGCCTTTGCCATCATCCCGGTCATGTTCTCGGTGCATACTATAGTATCCTGGGACTTTGCTGCAGCCACCCGCCCAGGATGGTCATCCACTATTTTTGGACCTTACTTCGTGGTTGGGGCTTTGCAATCAGGGATTGCCGCCGTAGCCATGGTCCTGGTGGTCATCCGGGCGACAATGAAGAATATGAAATACTTTATCCGTCCGGAACACCTTGATGCCATGGGCAAGCTTATGTTGATTGTCTCAATGGCCTGGGCGTATTTCTTCTTTAATGATTACATGGTGCAATGGTATGGTGGTGATAAGTTCACCCAGATGCTGCTGGAATTCCATGAGAAAGGCCCCCTGGGCTGGATGTGGTTTGCCATGCTGATCTGCAATGTAGCCATTCCGTTCCTCACCCTGTGGAACAAGAAAATCCGCCGCACTCCGGGATTACTATTTGCTATTGGTTTGATCATTAATTTTGGTATGTGGTTTGAGCGATATATCATCATCCCAATTTCATTGACCATTACCCGCATGCCCTTCACCTGGAGGCTATACAAACCAGGTATTGAGATCATACTGGGCATTGGAACCCTTGCTTTCTTCATCCTGATCTATATGATTGCATCTCGCTTGATCCCCCTGGTGCCGGTGTGGGAAGTTCAGGAAGGGCAGATGGCACATGGTCTGCGTAAAGTTGGTAAAGCCGTTGTCAAGACAGTCAGTGAGCTGGAGTAGAAAGGAGACCGGCATGAGCGAAACAAAAACCCTGCTTGCATTATTTGCCGATATCGATCCTGCAGTTCAAGCCATTGACCGATTGCGTGATCATGGCGTCAGCGATGATGAAATGAATGTAATCTCGGGCATCCCACTCACCGAAGCCATGCTGGGCAGGCCGCGAGTTTGGAGCAATGTCCCCCGCCTGGCACTGGGAGGCGCAGTGGCGGGAATGCTGATTGGCTTCTTATTAGCATTTGTTGTCCCCAACCTCTACCCAATCCAGGTCGGCCGCCAGGGTTTGATCGCTGGCGCTCCGACTGTAGTTATCCTGTTTGAGATGACCATGCTTGGGATGCTGGTGAGCACTTTCCTGGGTGTGTTCCTGGATAGCAGCTTCCCATCCTACCGGCCAAAAGAATATGTCGAGCAGATCAGTGATGGGAAGATTGCCATCCTTTTTACGATTGCAGAAGAAAATGAAGCTGAGATTCACACTGTATTGAACAATAGCGGAGCAGAATCCATTACTCCAGCGGAGAAACGGCAGCTATGATCAAGCGCTTGATCTTCTTATTGATTGTTGCATCGGTGGCGGGTGGCATCCTGATGCTGTTCACTTATGATGTCATCAAGTTGGATTGGATATCTTTCATGGAAATCCAACCATCCTATAAACCGATGGAAAAGCCGTTACCAGTACCAGCAGACTCGATCCCAGTCGAAGGAGCTGCTTACGTCCCAGGCTTAGGCTCACCGGTCAACCCGGTGGAGGCGGACGAGGTATCCATCCAGCGTGGATCCGAGCTTTATAGGCTGAATTGTGTCATTTGCCATGGAGAGGAAGGCATGGGTGATGGGGTAATAGGTACATTCTTTACCAACAAACCTGCAAATCTGACTGCCCCTACCGTACAAGCGCTCGACGATGGTGCCATCTTCCTGGTAATTTCAAATGGCAAGGAGGGACGCATGCCTCCCTTGAATGAGAATTTTAATGTGCGTGAACGTTGGGATCTGGTTAATTTCGTCCGAATCCTGGCCAAGTGATACCAGCCTGCCTGCTTGATATGGAGATGTGTTCATGAAACGAGACTTCAAAGCAACCATGCTCTATCTCATCTTTGGTCTGCCGATATTCCTGCTGCTATTTATCGTTGTCTTATATGTGGGCAACTGTGGCTTCAGCACTGATTGCTCCCAGGCCAGCTTGCCTCAAATCATCCACACCCCCATCCCCACCCTGATCCCGGCAACCATGCCTGCAGCCGGGATGGGTCAGGCAGATAACGGCCAGGTAAAATGTACAGTCACTGCGCGCATCCTTCTCTCAGCCTGGGTTTCGTCTGGGTATCGCGAGACGGAGCCATTTCAATTCCAGGATGCTAATTCCAACACCTGCCAGGCAACTTTTACTGATGTGCAGCCCCTTTTCGCTGAAGCCAATCTCTGGTACAACGGGGCTTTGGCGTGTTCGTCATGTCATAATTCCGATATTACCATTGCCTCAGCCAATATGGACCTGAGCAGTTATGCCGGCATCCTGGCAGGGGGAAAGCGCACATCGCCAGAATCAAAAGGTGAGGATATTCTCGGTGGGGGGGTTTGGGATCAATCAATACTCAACGATATGTTGTTTGTGAAGCAGGAGATGCCATTTGGTCGACCACCCGGTGCAGTGGCACCGGATGGACCAACCATCCAGGCTGGACAACCGGTCAGCGATGTGAGTTTCACCCCAGTGGCTGCCCCATCCGAAGGAGAAGTAGCTCGCCCAAGCAACCCTGGAGGACCAGGAGAAGCGATCAATCTTACCGGTGACAAAAAAGCAGGGGAGCAGGTTTTTAGTACCTATTGCCAGGTGTGCCATGGCCAGGAAGGTCAAGGGGGAGTGCTGAATCCGGGAAGCACAGATGGGACAATACCTTCACTCAACCCCATTGACCCAACCCTGGTGAATCCGGACTATAAAACCTTTGCTTACAACCTGGATCTTTTCATTCAAAATGGCTCGATCCCTGCCGGCGATTCTCCAGTTAACCAAATGCCGGCATGGGGAGCGACAAAAGTTCTTTCACAACAACAAATTGCGGATGTTATTGCGTATATTATTAGTTTGAATCAATAGAAAAATAACAGTCTTGGTGTTACAAATAAATATTGGAAACACCAGTAAACAAAGATAGCTTATTCTTTGGTTCTAGGCACCTACAACCCTGAAATGAGTTATTAATACGAAGGAGCGTCTAAATATAATTTCATCAGATGGATTCATGAAATATCGCTTGTCTTTGTTAAAATGCCTCGCTCTCGGATATGCTAAAAATATAGTAACAATGTGATGTAATTCACTTATTATCTAAAACAGATTATGATATCTTCGTAAGCCATAAGTCCTTACTTAGTCGAGAGGAGTTGCAGTATGGATGTATTGCTTTTAGCCAGGCTTCAATTTGCAATAACCATCGTCTATCATTTTTTCTTTGTTCCCCTTACATTGGGTCTATCCCTGGTGGTGGCATTCCTCGAAACATTATATGTTGCCACAGGGAAAGAAAAATATAAACGTCTGACCAAGTTCTGGGGCAAGCTGTTCCTGATCAATTATGCCATCGGTATTGTCACCGGTATCGTGCAGGAATTCCAATTCGGTATGTCATGGTCGGAGTATTCCCGTTTTGTAGGGGACATATTTGGCGCTCCCCTGGCAATCGAAGCTTTGCTCGCTTTTTTCTTGGAATCCACATTCATCGGCATATGGATCTTTGGTTGGGATAAGCTGTCCAAGGGATTGCACCTCACTACCATCTGGTTGGTCGCCATTGGTTCGGCAATCTCAGCTTACTGGATCCTGGTCGCCAACATGTTTATGCAGCGTCCTGTCGGTTACGAGGTTGTCGACGGACGTGCAGTTTTAACTGATTTCTATGCAGTCATCACCAATTTTCCCATTTTCAGTCACTACCCACACGTCTTAAGCGCCGGATTCGTTACCTGTGCATTCTTTATGCTGGGTGTCAGTGCATATCACCTGTTGCGCCATAACGAGACAGACTTATTTAAAACCTCCTTCCGTATCGCTGCGATCATCGGGTTGGTTGCATCTTTATCTGTCGGTTTATTCGGCCACACCCAGGGTCAACAGATAATACATTACCAGCCAATGAAATTGGCTTCGTTTGAGGCACTCTACGATACCGAAAACCCTGCTTCATTATCAATCCTAACCATCAAGAATCCGTTTACCGATGAAATGGTTCTGGACATCCGCATCCCAGGCGGGCTCAGCTTTATGGAATTCAACCGCTTTACCGGTGAAGTTGTGGGAATTAATCAACTACAACAACAATATATTGAGCAATATGGTCCCGGAGACTACACCCCACTCCCGGTAGTTATGTATTGGAGTTTTCGCATCATGGTGGGGGCAGGTTTGCTAATGATCTTGATCAGCCTTTTTGCCCTATTCATTGACCTGAGAAATTTATACGAAAAATTTCCGTGGTTCTTTAAGCTGCTTCCATTTGCTATAGTGCTGCCATATATTGCCAATACCACAGGGTGGATCATGACAGAGCTGGGGAGATATCCTTGGGTTGTTTATCAGCTGGTCAGGTTGAAAGATGGTGTATCCAAGGTGGTGCCAGGAGGCGCAATCCTGACCAGCTTAATCGGTTTCATTCTCGTCTACGGTCTTCTCATCACTGCAACCATTTACCTGATGCTAAAATTCGCAAAGGCAGGACCAGTTGTGGCTGCAGAAGCTCCCGTCGAGTTTGAACCATCTCTGGTTAATCCACCTGAATCGCAATAGGAGATAATCATATGACCCTAAACACACTCTGGTTCATTTTTATTGCGGTCTTGTATACGGGATTCTTCGTCCTCGAAGGGTTTGACTTCGGTGTCGGGATATTACTGCCTTTTTTAGGTAAAAACGATTTGCAGCGCCGAACAATTATCAATACCATTGGTCCTCACTGGGATGGAAATGAGGTATGGTTAATCGCCGCTGGTGGAGCAACATTCGCTGCTTTCCCGCAATGGTATGCAACATTATTCAGTGGCTTTTACCTGCCATTATTCTTTGTGCTCATTGGGTTGATCATCAGAGGCGTGGCATTCGAATTTCGCAGCAAGGATGATCACCCACTCTGGCGTAATCTCTGGGATTGGTGCATCTTTGCAGGTAGTTTATTACCAGCCATCTTACTACCCATCGCGTTTGCCAACCTGGTACGTGGTATTCCCATCGATGCAAACATGCAATATGTTGGCGGTTTCTTCAACCTGTTGAATCCGTTTGCACTCCTAACGGCTCTTACGATGATTGTGCTCATCATCATGCATGGGTCAAGTTTCCTGAGCATCAAAACAACCGGTGAAATCGAACAAAAAGCGAAAGAGCTTGTTCGCTGGTTATGGCTGCTGGTGGTCCTGTTATTAGTCATTTTCCTGGTCACCTTCTTTATCGTAACCGGTGAATGGCAGCAGATAAATTTCGCCATCATCTTTCCTTTGATTGCACTCGTTGCCAGTGGATTAGCTGGATACTTTCTGCGGAAGGGTCAATTCGGACGGGTATTCATCACCACATGCGTTACGGTTGCTTTTGTTGTGCTGACGATATTTGCCATGCTCTATCCCCAGGTGATGGTTTCCAGTCTGAATCCCCTTTGGAGTCTGACCATTCAAAACGCAGCCTCCTCCCCGTATACACTAAGATTGATGACCACTGTTGCCCTGATCCTTCTACCTCTTATTCTGCTCTACCAGGGATGGTCTTATTGGGTATTCCGAAATCGCGTTGCTGGTGAGCCCAAGCAATTGACCTATTAGGATTGTAAACTACTCACCGCGGTCAGCTTTTTTCCTGAACCCCATCACGAAAGAATGCTGACCGCTTATTATTTATCCAAATGAAACCTAACTCCCGGCTATTAAAAGAAGCCAATCAATCCAGGTCTTTACTTCTCCTGTCCATCTTATTGGGTTTTGTGGCTGGATTATTAAGCATCTTCCAGGCCTGGGAGGTGAGCGGCCTGATAAATCAGGTATTCTTGGAAGGAGCAGGCTTCGATGGGATTTCTGGGATCCTGCTCATCATCTTCCTCATCATGCTGTCGAGAGCAGGGATTACCTGGTGTGGAGATTTATCTTCATCCGCTGCGGCACGCCGGATAAAACAGGCTCTTCGCCAGCGTCTCCATTCACACCTGATCAATCTTGGTCCATCCTATCTCAGGGGTGAAACAGGGGAAGCAGAAGTCAGGTCTGGAGAGCTGGTGAATGTATCCACAGAAGGGATCGATGCACTCGAAGTCTTCTATAGCCAGTACCTGCCTCAGATTGCTCTAGCTGCATTGATTCCCCTGAGTATTTTGGTGATCGTGTTTCCAGTTGATTTCCTCTCCGGGATGATATTACTATTAACCGCACCATTGCTTCCGGTATTTATGTATCTGATCGGTAGTGCATCTGAAAACCTCACTCGCAAGCAATGGCAAGGATTAAGCCGCATGAGCGCGTACTTTTTAGATGTGCTTCAAGGATTGGCGACCTTGAAATCACTGGGGCGCAGCCGTGACCAGGTTGATGTTATAAAAAAAGTTTCTGAACAATATCGTCAGACCACCATGGGCGTCCTCAAGGTGACCTTCCTCTCTGCCCTGGTGCTGGAGCTCATCGCTACGCTCAGTACTGCGGTTGTGGCAGTAGAAGTTGGGATTCGCCTTCTTTATGGGAAGATGGCTTTTGAGCAGGCATTCTTCATTCTGATCCTTGCACCCGAGTTCTATCTCCCCCTGCGATTATTGGGCACCCGCTTTCATGCTGCCATGGCAGGTGTCCAGGCGGGAAACCGCATTTTCGAAATTCTCGATCTTCCAGGATCGAATGAAGCCTCACTCTCAAGCAACAAGAGCTACCCAAATAATGAATTTATTTCACCGCCGTCCATCGCCTTCAAGGATATCGGGTATGTCTACGCCAATAATCGCTCTGCCCTCGAGCAGGTTTCCTTTGAAATCCCCTCTGGAAAAATGACAGCATTGGTGGGTGAAAGTGGAGCAGGAAAAACCACGCTTACCTGGTTATTATTGCGCTTTCTTAACCGCTACAGTGGTCAAATACTGGTCAATGGGAAAAACCTCTCAGGGATTCCTGCCCAGCAATGGATGGATTCTCTCGCCTGGGTGCCACAAAATCCTTATTTATTCAGCGACACAATTACCGCCAATATCAAGCTTGCCCGTCCCGATGCATCCGCTGCAGAAGTAATCCATGCTGCCCGCTTGGCACATGCCGATGAATTTATCGATCATCTGCCACAAGGATATTCCACTCCCATTGGTGAGCGTGGTGCCAGATTAAGCGCAGGCCAGGCACAACGGATTGCTTTAGCACGTGCCTTTCTCAAGGATGCACCTTTGCTGATCCTGGACGAGGCAACCTCACACCTGGATCCTGAAACAGATAGCCTCTTGCAGGACTCATTGAAACGCTTGAGCATTGGTCGAACTGTACTGGTTATTGCTCATCACCAGGCAACCCTCGCCAGGGCTGACCAGGTGATCACATTGAGCCATGGGAAGGTGGACAAAATCCAGCAGAATGATCATCCTCCCCTGCCTGTTGAGACAGGGATGCAAAACGTTGTAGATGCAACCACATTTCAAACCAGCCCTGCAATGCCCCGAACAAATTTTTACACCGCGCTGGCAGAAAACAAGGGAATAAAAACACAACCCACCTTGCGTCGTTTGATAAAGCTTCTTTCTCCATATACCGGTCGCATTCTCCTTTCAATCCTGCTTGGATTTGCTACAATCGCCAGTGGTATTGGATTGATGGCGACCTCCGCTTATATCATCTCAGCAGCTGCTCTCCACCCTTCAATCGCTGAATTACAGGTGGCAATCGTGGGAGTGCGCTTCTTTGGTTTATCCCGTGGTATTTTCCGCTACCTTGAGAGATTGGTTTCTCATGATGTGACATTCCGCCTCCTGGCAAGCTGGAGGGTATGGTTCTACCAGGCGTTGGAACCTTTGGCACCTGCACGTCTGATGCAATATCATAGCGGTGATTTATTAAGCCGCGTGATCGCTGACATTGGTACCCTGGAAAGTTTTTATGTTCGGGCTCTTGCCCCTCCCCTGGTTGCTATCTTGGTGGCAATCTTTATGGGAGTGTTTTTCACTACCTTCGGATCCGAATTAGCCTGGGCGTTGATCGCTTTTCTTGCAATTACTGGGCTTGGTTTACCCGTTATGGTTTCTATCCTCTCCCATCGGTTGGGACCCCAGCTGGTACAGGCACGTGCTCACCTAGCCAAGGTTGTCATTGATGGCATCCAGGGGCTACCTGACCTGCTGACCTTCAGCCAACCAGATGGTCAGATTCGAAAGGTGGACCAGGCAGGAAAGTCCTTGACCCATTTGCAGGCACGCATGACAGGCATTACCGCTGCACAAACTGCCATGGGAGGCTTGTTGGCAAACCTGTGTATGCTCATCGTTTTAATTCTCGCTATCCAGAATGTGTCTCATGGGCAGTTGGCTGGGGTATTATTGGGTGTCGTGGCATTGAGTGCACTGATGAGTTTTGAAGCTGTTCAACCGTTACCTTTGGCAGCTCAAAATTTGGATGCTAATCGTGCAGCTGCAGGCAGGCTCTATGAGCTGGTGGACGCAAAAGCAGAAGTTATAGACCCGGAAGAGCCCTTGGGTCTCCCAGAGGGCAATCATCTGGTAGTCGACCAACTCTCATTTCAATATCCTTTATGGGCGGGTCAAACACCTACCTTAGGAAATTCCGATTTTGGCTTGAAAAATATCTCCTTTTCTTTGCCGAATAGCAGGCATATCGCAATTGTTGGCCCCAGTGGTGCCGGTAAGACGACCCTGATCAATCTATTGCAACGCTATTGGGAATATCATGATGGGTCGATCCAGTTGGATGGCAATGAGATATCCCGTTATCGGCAGCAGGATTTCCGCGGACGAATTGCTGCTGTATCACAAGGTACATATCTATTTAGCGCAACGATAAAGGAGAACCTGCTGATCGCTCGCCCAGGTGCATCGATGGATGATCTCATCCAAGCAACCCGTGCGGCTCATCTACATGACCTGATCGCATCCCTACCCCAAGGCTATGATACCTGGATCGGTGAGCACGGCTTACGCCTCAGCTCAGGCGAACGCCAACGCCTGGCAATTGCCAGGGCCTTGCTGAAGGAAGCTCCTATACTCATTCTTGATGAACTCACCGCCAACCTGGACTCGGCTACCGAAAAGTCCGTCATGAATTCGATCCGTAAATACTCTCAGGGACGCTCCACGATCACCATCACACAGCGCCTGGCTGGATTAGACTGGATGGACGAGATCCTGGTCATTAAAGACGGTCAGCTCATCGAACAAGGTTCCCATGATGTGCTGGTTACCAAACCAGGGTTATACCAGCAGATGTGGATGCTGTATAATCAAATCATGTAAATTAATATGAGTGCGTAAAAATCCATCATAGATTTGGAGAAAGTATAATGAGCTGGCTAAAAAAACGTTGGTGGGTGATCATTGTTGGCATTGTACTGCTTGCCGTGGTTGGTTTCATTGCCTGGGGATTGATCATCCCTGATCCAATGCCCGAAGCTTTAGGAGCGATGCAATCTGATGCTGAGGTGACTATTACCACTGATCCATGGATTGTCTTTCAACCCACGGATCAAGATCCTACCGCAGGGCTTATCTTTTACCCAGGTGGACGAGTGGACCCGCGGGCATACGCACCCCTTGCTCACGCCATTGCTTCCCAGGGGTACCTGGTGGTCATCGTGCCCATGCCACTCAATCTGGCAGTTTTCGGATCTGGCCGGGCTGGATCAGTCATCCAAGCATATCCTGAAATTGAACACTGGGTCATAGGTGGGCATTCGCTGGGTGGCTCCATGGCAGCTTCCTATGCTGACAAGCATCGCGATCAAATTGCTGGTCTACTGCTTTTGGCATCCTATCCCGCCAGCAGTAATGACCTTTCGGATTCCGACCAAAAGGTTACCTCAATTTATGGTACCCAGGACGGGTTGGCCACCAAGGATAAAATTGATGCCTCGCGTGAATTACTCCCCGCCGATACAACCTGGATACCGATTGAAGGTGGTAACCATGCCCAATTCGGTTGGTACGGGGATCAATCAGGCGATAACCCTGCCACGATGAGCCGCCTGGAACAGCAAGCACGGGTGCTGATCGGTGCCATGGGATTGCTCACATCCATGGAAAGCAATCCTTGATAAATAGCATTAACTAATTCATAAGTCTTTCAAGTTCAGTGATGAAAAATGTATCTCTGGCTGGTGATACAGCTAGCAATTAATATAACTAAGGGCGGATGATTTCCGCCCTTAGATGTTTTCCGGGTTAGCTTTATTAACAAATTTCAATATTGAACCAACAAACTAAATAAATTTCCCCTCCCGATAGACCACCGAGCCATCCACTTGTATCTCAGCCCCCTTGCTGATATCGCAGATCATATCCCAATGGATCACGCTGGTATTCTTGCTGCCAGTCTCTGGGTACCCAGCCCCTAAAGCCATGTGAAAGGTTCCACCCAGCTTTTCATCAAACAGGATGTTATGGGTAAAACGATTAATTTCATAATTGGTACCGATGGCAAACTCACCCAGGTAATGAGAACCCTCGTCTGAATCAATCATGGTACGCAGGAAAACCTCGCCCTCTGCTGCCTTTGCATCAATTACCCGTCCGTTCTTAAATTGTAACTCCACGCCCTCGACTACCTGTCCCTGGTAGATCGCCGGGTAGGTGAATTTCACCCAGCCATTCACTGATTCCTCTACAGGACCCGTGTATATTTCTCCATCCGGCATATTATGCAACCCATACGAGTTGTTGAATTTCCGACCCTTTATCGAAAGGGTCAGGTCAACATTGGGACCCACAACCTTTACTTCATCATGATCCTGGATTCTTTCGATCATTTGCATCTGCTGTTTACGGATATTCTCCCAATGTGCCACCGGGTCTGGTGTTTTCTCATCCACATGGCAGGCAGAAAATGCAAAATCGGAATATTCTGCCATGCTCATCCCAGCCTCGTGGGCATATCCTTCAGTGGGGATTTGGGTTAGCACCCAGCGCAGTGCCTTGCTTGCTCCTCGTTGGAGCATCATATTCCGTACCGGTGCCATACCTTTTTGCCTGAGCGATTGTTTTTGAGGAGATTCTCCGCTAAGTGCACGCGGGTCAATATCAGCCCGCACCCTTATGTACACTTCGAATTGTTCAGTAACAATCTTCTGAAAGGTGGGGGTAAAGGAGAGTTGATCATTATTTGCATATTTAAACAACAATTTTTCCTGCTCAGGAAGATTGAGCAATACATGCGGATGACCTCCACGCTGCAAGACCAGCTCATAGATTTCCCTAACCAAAGCCTCAGCATTTGTTGTCGTTTCAATGGCAACCCGCTCACCTGGCTTCACTTTTGTTGAATGGTCAACCAAAATCCGTGCTAGTTTGTTGTATGGATGGTCAGTCATTGCTGTTCCTTATCGTTTAAGTTGTCTGACAATAAATCTATTAAAAATTATAACATGCCGGTAAAATCCGCGCTATAATCCTGCTAAACATCCTATAATTCGTGTAACCCATGCAGGGAAATGAATGAAACAGCTTTTACAAAACATACAAAGTGGTGAAACTGTGGTTGTTGATGTGCCCATCCCGCAGCTTCGGGAAGGGACGGCACTGGTCCGCACCTGTGCTTCGCTTGTTTCTGCAGGCACAGAACGCATGTTGGTTGAATTCGCTGAAAAATCTCTATTGGGTAAAGCAATCTCCAGACCCGATCTGGTCAGACAGCTATTGGATAAGGCACGCCGTGAGGGGTTGATCTCCACCGTTGAAGCTGCGTTTAACCGGTTGGATGAGCCCATGCCTTTGGGTTATTCCTCGGCGGGAGTGATCGAGTCGCTTGGTGATGACATGCAGGGCTTCAAGGTAGGAGACCGGGTAGCCTGTGCGGGAGGAGGGTATGCAGTCCATGCGGAATATGCCCTCGTTCCAAACAATTTGTTGGCATCACTCCCAGAGAATGTCGATTTCGAGTCCGCAGCCTTCACTACCCTCGGTGCGATCACCCTGCATGGCTTTCGACTTTCTCAGGCTCAGCTCGGTGAATCAATTGGGGTGATCGGTCTTGGATTGTTGGGACTCCTGGCGGCTGGGATCGCCAGGGCTGCCGGATGCCGGGTTTTTGGTGTGGATCTCGATGAATCACGGGTTGCTCTGGCAAATCAGATGGGTGCAACTGCTGTTTTACGCCCACAAGCTGTGGAAGCAGCCCTATCGTTCACCCATGGACAGGGTCTTGATCACATCCTTATTTGTGCAGATACTCCCTCCTCAGATCCAGTTGAGCTGGCAGGTGAAATCGCCCGGGATCGTGGTCACGTCGTTGCCATCGGCGCAGTCGGTCTCACCATCCCACGCCGGGTTTACTACCAAAAGGAGCTCTCTTTTATCAATTCACGCTCCTACGGTCCAGGCCGATATGATCCAACCTATGAAGAAGCTGGGCAGGATTACCCAATTGGATATGTTCGCTGGTCAGAAGGACGCAACCTGCAAGCATTTGTTGAGCTCCTGTCAACGCAAAGCGTGGATGTAAAACCTCTCATCACCCATCGCTTCCCAATTACGAATGCACCATCTGCATATGAACTCATTACTGGCAAGACAAATCAGCCTTTCCTGGGCGTATTGTTGACCTATCCCAATTCTGAAATAGCAATAACCGGAAAACGGTATTCAGTTGAACCAATAATCAAGCCATCCAATACGGGAATAAAGGAAAATATAGTTCGGCTGGGTGTGCTCGGAGCAGGTAATTTTGCCAATGCAGTCATGCTGCCAGCGATTAAAAAAATACCCTCAATTGAGTTGATTTCAATTGCTTCCGGTTCCGGGTTCCATGCCCAGCATGCATATAGGAAATATGGTTTTAAAAATGCAGCTTCAAATGAGGATGAAATTCTCCAGGATCCTCAGGTAAACACAGTTGCCATACTCACCCGTCATCACCTGCATGCTGAAATGGTTATTCGGGCATTGCAGGCTGGCAAGCATGTCTTCTGTGAGAAACCATTGGCAATCACCCGGGAGCAGTTAGAAAAAATCCGAGGCCAGATCCTTTCCCAGGAAAAATCACCGCTCTTGATGGTTGGTTTCAACCGTCGTTTCGCCCCATTGGCACTAAGGATGCATGAATTTATCAAACCACACCAGGAACCCTTGGTGGTAACTTACCGCATCAATGCAGGGATTATCCCCCTCACCCATTGGGTACATTCTCCCGACCAGGGAGGTGGACGTATCATCGGCGAAGGATGCCATTTTATTGATTTTCTTTCCTTTCTGGTTGGCGACACACCTATCGCAGTTCATGCCCATGCCCTTCCAGATGATGGTCGGTATAGGGAAGATAATGTCATCATGATGTTTACATTTGCAGATGGTTCATTGGGTACCATAATCTACCTGGCGAATGGTGACAAGGCATTTCCCAAGGAACGCATCGAAGTCTTTGCAGGGGGAAGGGTGGCTGTATTGGACGACTTTCGCAGCCTAGAGATGGTATACCAGGGTAAGCGGCAAACCATCCGCTCACGCATGCGGCAGGATAAGGGCCATCGCGCAGAATGGGATGCTTTTTCGTCTGCCATCACCTCGGGTGGACCAGCTCCCATACCCTATGAACATTTATTCGGCGTCACTGAAGCATCTTTTGCGACGATGGATGCTTTACGCAGCGGGCAGTCAGTTGGCATAGAACCGCTCCTTCCTTAGTGGAAAAGTGACACAAAGCTGATGAGTCACTTTCAACGAATTAAGCTGGCATTTAAAGCATTTTACCAATTGGGCTCCAGGCAAACGGGGTTGTATGCACTTTACCGGCTTGGTCTGCGGACTGGTCACTACCAGCGGGTGCTCTCTGAAGCCCTTGTAAAACTGGATGAGCTTAATCACGGTCATGCACTTGATATCCGACCATGCCTGCCCGTCTTACCCGATAGGAATTTTATGCTCGAGCTGGTCGGCGATAAGGTTGATCAGCTCTATCGTGAGGCAGATGAAATTGTCGATGGGACATTGCGCCTGTTTGGTGGTCAACCATCTCCGCTTGAATTAACATTTCCCAAACCACTTGAAAACTGGACCCGGTATGAAACAAGCAATAACCTTTTTCATGGCCAGGATGTCAAGTTCATCTGGGAGCCTGGCAGGTTTGGATGGGCATGTAAACTGGCCATGGCATATCATCTATCAGCGGATGAACGCTATCCCAATGCTTTCTGGCTATACACTGAACGATTCCTGAACAGTAATCCACCTTATCGCGGTCCTCATTGGTGCTCTGCCCAGGAAGTAGCCATTCGTTTGGTCGCCATTGCATTCGCCCTTCAGGCATTCTCCCAGTCCAAACATACCACCTCTGAACGGCTGGAGTCCATTTCAAAAGCCATCACAATTCATGCCGAGCGCATTCCGCCGACATTGGTTTACGCCCGTTCGCAAAATAATAATCACCTGATCACTGAAGCGATGGGCCTATATACTGCTTCTGCATTGCTACCGGAACACCCCCACGCTCCCAGGTGGCATAAGCTGGGATGGAAGTGGCTGGAGGATGCTTTCCAAGATCAAATTTCTGCCGATGGCACATATACCCAGCACAGTACCAACTATCACCGCCTGATGTTGCAAGCTGCATGTTGGGTATCTTCCGTACATGATCACTCTTTTCCCGCTGAAGAAATACCTTCCGAGATTTTAACCCGATTGAAAGTGGCCACCCAGTGGCTGGGGAAATTGGTTGACCCGGAATCCGGTCGGGTTCCCAACTTGGGGCATAATGATGGCGCATATATTCTACCCTTTACCGTTAATCCATACCACGACTATCGTCCTGTCATCCATGCCGCATCACAAGCATTTCTAGGTGTCAGTCCGAAACCAGGCGGCCCGTGGGAGGATATGAGCATGTGGATGAGTTGTTTATTGCCTGAGCCCAATCATCCGCTAAAAGTGAATCGCTGGGAACTGCCTACCAACCCGGAAGAGATGGACCTACGATCGCCTCATATCATAAAAAATCCAAAAAACGGCTCATGGGCGACTTTCCGCATCGCGAATTATCGTGCGCGTCCCGCCCATGCCGACCAGCTCCATGTGGACCTATGGTGGCATGGTTGTAATCTTGCCCAGGATCCGGGTACCTACCTCTACAATGCTGCTCCTCCCTGGGAAAACAGTCTGACCAGTGCTTTCGTTCACAATACAGTAGTGGTGGATGATCAAGAATTCATGTTACGCGCCGGTCGCTTTTTATATCTTGATTGGGCTCAAGCAAGGCTGCTTACAGCTTTTCGCTCAAACAACGGGGATTTTGAAAGTCTCACCGCCCAGCACAATGGGTATCGAAAGATCGGAGTAACTCATTCACGCAAGGTGACTGCCCATCCGGATGGTCATTGGGAGATCAAAGATCGTTTGGTCGGATCTTCCAAAAAGGTACATACTGCCCGCCTGCATTGGCTGCTGCCAGATTGGGAATATGAGCTCCAGGAACCAACTGCCAATACCAACCCAATTTCCTACCAACTCCGCTTTAAATCTCCTTACGGCTGGGTGACGTTAATTATCGGAATATCTCAACATCAAGAGAGATTGCCGACTGCGCAATCCAATCAATTTCAGCTTGCTCGTGCTGCAAAGCTCCTTTCAGGCATAGGAAACGTCTCTCCCATCACTGGCTGGTCATCGCCCACCTATGGGGAAAAAATTCCCGCCCTCGCCTTTATCCTTGAGGTCACCAGTGCATTACCCATCGAATTGAAGAGCGAATGGATCCTTCCAAGTGAAAGCTAGAGCTGCTGTGGTCCTCATCCAGAATGATAAAATTGCCCTTATCGAGCGTAACCGGTCGGGAAAACAATATTTTACTTTTCCTGGAGGCAAGGTAAAAACAGGCGAATCCCTTATGGAAGCCGCATCCCGTGAAGCATGGGAGGAACTCAATCTGGTGCTGAAGATCGGTGTGATGGTTGCGGAAATCTGGTACCAGGGGACACCACAATACTACTTTTTAGCTGAGAGCAGGGGAGGTGACTTTGGCCTTGGAATTGGAGCCGAGATGAGCTGCTCCAAGGAATCCCCAAAAGGCTCTTACCTCCCAGTATGGCTTGAAACCAACAGGCTTATCTATGAGCCGGTGTTACCAAAAACAATGTCTCATCATGTGTGGAAATCCAATCGTGAAGGCTGGCCTGATAAACCGCTTGTAATCACCAACCAACCACCTGATGAGATGAGTATATAATCAAGCAGTTATCAATACAGATCGACTACCAGGATAGATTTCTCCTTGCATATTTTATTGATCCACCAGGCATTTGTTGCCCTAGATGAACCCGGCGGAACCCGCCATCATGAGCTTGCCCGTTATTTTGCTGAGCAGGGTCATCGGGTGACAATCATTGCCAGCCCCATCAGCTACCTGACAGGGAAATCGCAACACTCAAAAATTCCCTGGGTGGAAAAACAGATGGATGGAGATCTGATTACCATATTGCGAGCGTATACCTATCCATCTCTACACCGCAGCTTTGTCCACCGCCTGATCAGTTTTTTTAGTTTCATGGTATCTTCCTTCCTGATTGGCCTGGGGGTTAAAGATATCAATTTAATCTGGGGAACATCACCACCAATTTTCCAGGGGATTACAGCATGGGCATTAGCCCGCATTAAACGTGTTCCTTTCCTGTTCGAGGTGCGCGATTTATGGCCAGCATTTGCCGTTGCCGTTGGTGTGTTAAGGAACAAAACACTGATCCAGCTATCAGAAGGCCTTGAAACCTTTCTTTACCATCATGCAAACCTGGTCGTGGTCAATTCACCTGGGTATGTCCAGCATGTCAAAAAGCATGGGGCGTCCAAAGTGGAGCTGGTGCCCAATGGCACCGATATCAACATGTTCAACCCGCAAGTTGATGGCACTATGTTTCGCCAGATGCATGAAATTGATGGATATTTCATTGCTCTCTATGCTGGTGCTCACGGCCTCTCAAATGACCTGGGAGTGCTGCTCGAGGCAGCCAAAATTCTAAAATCACGCACAGATATCAAAATCGTATTACTCGGAGATGGTAAAGACAAACCTGCCCTGCAAACCCAATCCACCCACCAGGAGATTAATAATATCGTCTTCCTGCCGCCTATCCCAAAAAATGAGATGCCATCTGCCTTATCAGCAGCTGATGCCTGCATCGCCATTCTCAAACCGGTTGAGCTGTATAAAACCACCTATCCTAACAAGGTTTTTGATTACATGGCTGCAGGGAAACCAGTCGTGCTCGCCATAGATGGGGTCATTCGCCAGGTGATCGAAAATGCCGGTGCAGGTATTCCTGTGCCCCCTGGTGACCCGCAGGCGCTTGCGAACGCGATCATCCACCTGGCGGATGATCCCGAATCAGCCAGGCGTATGGGTATGCAAGGACGCTTATATGCTGAAATCCATTTTAACCGTGTGGATCTGGCAGCAAAATTTTTAGATATTATGCTTGGATTGGTGTCATGACCGACGTTATTGACCCAGCTGCGGATACAAATACCCAGCCGGTGGCAACCCAGGAACGCAACAAACGCTACGTTCAAATCGATGCCATCGGCGTAGGAACAGCAGGTGCTGCTGCGCCATTTCTCCCTGTATTTCTCACCAGGCTTGGCGCAACCGCGGTTCAGATCGGATTATTAACCTCGATGCCCGGTGTTACCGGGCTGATTTTGGCATTATGGGTGGGACGTTTCCTGCAACGGCAGCGGAATGTTGTCCCCTGGTTCAGTCTAGCCCGCCTGATGGTAATCTCAGCATATGCGCTCACTGGGATCGTCCCATTCTTTGTGCCGGATAATATCCTGATCTATGTCATCCTGGTCATCTGGGCACTCGCAACTTTACCTCAAACGATGGTCGCAGTGGGCTTTTCGGTGGTGATGAATGCGGTATCAGGACCAGAAGGACGCTATGAGCTGATGAGCCGTCGTTGGTCAATATTGGGGATGACGACTGCAATCGCAGTGGCAATTGCCGGGCAGGTTTTAGATCGCATCGGTTTCCACCTTAACTACCAGGTCGTCTTCATTGGTTTATCCCTGGGTGGCTTGATAAGTTACTATTTTTCCAGCCGGATCAAGATCCCAGATGTTGAACCCATCCCAGGTTCTTCAACGGGTTCCATTAAATCTAGTTTGCGTGGATATTACCGCCTGATCAGCCAGGAGCCAGCCTTCATTTCTTTTACCCTGAAACGCTTTGTCTACCTGTTTGGGATCACACTGGCAACCCCGTTGTTCCCGCTGTACTTTGTCCGCGAGCTGAATGCCACCGATGCCTGGATAGGTTTTTTATACACAGCGCAAACAGCTGTCCTCGTGGTTGGATATTTCTTCTGGACTCGTTTATCGCGCAAACGAGGCACTCGTTTTGTGTTATTAGCCACCACCTTTAGTATAGCCTTATATCCAGGTTTAGTTGCGCTTACCAATAACCAAACATTGATCTTAATTTTGGCAGCTTTAGCGGGTATCTTCCAGGCAGGCATCGACCTGGTTTTTTTCGATGAGCTGATGAAGACCATCCCTCCACGCTATAGCCCTACATTTGTCTCGCTTGCTCAAAGCATCACGTATCTGGCAGCCATCCTGGCTCCGTTGGTCGGCACCTATTTATCAGTGCACATTGGTATCAGTGCCGCACTTTTGTTTAGTACAGTCATACGTTTCATTGGATTCCTGCTTTTTTTCCGCCAGGAACGCCCCAAAAAAGGCTCTTCCACAGTTGCGATAAGCTCCACGCTTAATGAAAATCCATCAGAATAATCGGGGTATAATCGCCACGTGCGTAAAGTAAAGTCTCCCGAAGATTTATCCACTGATGAACTCCGCCAATTATTGGTGGAGAAACGTCGAAAAGTCCGCATGGAACATCTGGAACGTTTTCGGAACACCGGTAGGGTGGTCACCCTGGCGTCTGATCTCGAAAGTGTCCCCCTTGAGCACCTGCATTCTGATGCCCAGGCAGAATACGAGCCAGGTGTACAGCAAGAGCAACAGCATAAGACAAAAAGGGTATTGGATCGTCTCCTCCTTGCCATTGAGATCCTGGCAGTCGTGGGTCTCTTCATCATCATATTCAATGGCCTCCAGATGCTCAGAGACTTAAACGTTCAATTTGCTGAGTCACTGACTCCTGCCACCCTTACACCAACACCGCTGATTATGCCGGTAATATTACCATCCGGGCATACCCCACCAACTTCGCTGGGCGGTGCTCAACCCAACGAGGCTGAAATTCCAGCACATTTGCGCCCACTATACCAGTCCCTGGCTCAAATCCCCATCCCAACCCCGGGTCCAGAACAAGCCATTCAGATACAAATCCCAGCTATTGGTGTCGATGCACCCGTTGTTCAAGGAGATGGATGGGAGCAATTGAAGAAGGGCGTAGCCCAAACAATCGGTACAGCCAATCCTGGTCAATCTGGAAACATGGTCCTATCAGCCCATAATGATGTCTTTGGTGAGATCTTCCGTAATCTGGATCAATTGGAACAGGGAGATATGATCGTTGTATATACCCCTCAACGCGCCTATAACTATATGATTAATAACATCCAGGTTGTCGGACCGTACGATGTCGAAGTGATGGCATCCACTCCCGATCCAACGGTAACTCTAATCTCCTGCTATCCATATATGATTGATAATAAGCGCATCATAGTTCAAGCCAGTTTACAAATAGATAATGATTAAGATATATAATATGCGTCATTAATAATGGGATTGAATGGAAGAATGCGTCCATTCAATGCTTTGGTTCGTGGAGATATATGATGGCAAAAAAAACAAGACGTCAGGTTCGTAGAGAAGCAAGTCCCGAAGCAGATAAACCTGCTGATCTATTGGTAAGCAGTCGCCCATCGGGTTTCAACCCCGATTATCATTATGTCATCAAAGATCTCCGCCGAGTTGGGATATTGGCTGGATCTTTCGTTATCGTTTTGGTAGCGCTGGCGATTTATCTACATTAATCCTCCTGCAGTTAACTCCGCATACCTTGATGAAACTCTCATTACCGGTGGGAAAGTGGAACGACCACGCTGGCCATATGCAACTAAGCTGACCATTAGCTTACTTCTGCTGGCACTTTTTGTTTACCTATTATCACGCTTTAATGAAATTATCGCCCCCGTCATTATAGCAATCATCATTGCCTATATTCTGAACCCAATTGTAAATTACTTCCAGAGACGGATCCGCTTACCCAGGTCATTGATTATCCTGCTCACTTATATTATTGTCCTGGCGATCATTATCTTGATCCCTGTGTTGATCATACCCCTTTTATCTGGTGATATCACTTCAGCGGAGATTAATACCCAACAGCTCATCAAAAATCTGGAGTCTGCCATTGCCCAACAATATCAGGTTTTCGGTTTCACGATCCACCCTGCTGCATTGCTGAAGCAGGTGATCAGTACCCTGCAGGGTTTTATCCAACCAGTGATTGGCCAGACGGTAACGATTGTGATGAGTATAATTACTTCCATCATTTGGATTATTTTTATTATTCTGGTCTCCTTTTATTTGATTAAAGATGGAGCCAGCCTTGATAATTGGTTCTCATCACATATACCGGCTGTATTCCAACCGGATTACAAATGGATGCGTGATGAGATCAATCAAATCTGGGGGTCCTTTTTCCGCGGTCAGCTTTTATTAGGCACCATCGTGGCGATTATTTTTATCATCGTTGGGTCAATCATCGGGCTTCCCTTTGCTTTGCCAATGGGCATCCTGGCTGGCATTCTTGAGTTTCTTCCCAGCATAGGGCATGCTATTTGGCTTTTCATCGCTTCCCTCCTCGCGTTTTTTCTAGGCTCAACCTGGATCCCCATCCCAAATTGGGCATTTATGCTGATCGTGATAGGCCTCCACTTATTCTTTGAACAATTTGATCTCAATTACCTTATCCCACGGATAATTGGACGGAGTGTGCACCTGCCCCCATTGGTGGTTATTCTGGGAATTGTTTCAGCTGCCTTATTGGCAGGAGTTTTGGCCATACCTTTGGCAGCACCGACGATTGCCTCAGCTCGCATCATTGGGCGATATATCTCTGCAAATTTATTCGATATCGAATGGACGCCGATCAGTGCCACACAACCGCTGCCTCCACCTAAGTCATATTGGTGGCAACGTAATCACACCAAGGGGTAAGTCTTATGAGCGTTGATAAAACAAATCCGAGTTCTCCAAAGTGGACCTCAACGATTAAAATTGTCATTGGGCTTTCAGTCGTCGGTCTTCTGCTGGCGCTATTGATAAACTTCAGGTCCATCATTGGTCCTTTGCTCATTGCCTTCATTCTCGTTTATCTCCTGCATCCATTGGCTTCCTTCCTGAACACCCGCACCAGGCTTTCCTGGCGGGCGTCAACCAATATAATCTATATCGTCCTGTTGATCATCCTGATCATTACCTCCACCCTGACAAGCCTGGCAGCCATTCAACAGATTCAAAGTTTGATCGTCGTGATCGAACGTTTTGTGAATGACCTGCCCAACCAGATCGATGCCATCTCCCAGCAGGTGATCATAATTGGACCCTATACTTTTGATTTTTCTCAATTCACCGACCTGGGTCAACTTGGCGACCAGGTGATCAGCACACTCCAGCTGGTTATCGGGAGAGCTGGCGCTGTGGTAGGTACGCTTGCATCCGCTACCGCCAGCATCGTTGGGTGGGGTCTGTTTGTTCTCGTCATTTCATATTTCGTCCTGGTGGATATTGGTAAAGTACCCAAGCCCCACGATTTCTTAAACATTCCCGGTTACTCTTATGACATCCAAAGGATGAGCACCGCCTTCGGACGGATTTGGAATTCCTTCCTTAGAGGGCACCTGGCGATCGTTATCATGGTCATTATCACCTACTCGATCCTTTTGACCGCCCTCGGTGTGCGTTATTCGCTTGCCCTTGCCTTATTAGCCGGTCTTGCACGCTTCGTCCCTTATATAGGTCCCCTGGTTACCTATATCGTGATGGGACTGGTCACTTTATTCCAGGGTGGAAATCACTTCAACATGCAACCCGTTTACTACACCATCCTTGTGATAGGGCTGTCTATTGTCGTGGATCAGATATATGATAACCTGGTATCCCCGCGTATTATGGGTCGTAGCCTGGGAGTTCACCCGGCAGCAGTCCTGGTGATGGCGATCATTGCAGCAAACCTGATCGGCTTGATTGGATTACTTTTGGCAGCCCCTGTATTGGCGAGTATGAATTTGATTGGTCGGTACACATTCAGCAAGATGTTTGACCGTAACCCATGGTCTGATATCGTGTTGATTCCAGAACCATCGGGGTTCCCAAAGTTGAATGAAATGGTAAATAAAGCGATTACCTGGTGGAATTCAAGGAAAAAGAGTGCCGATCAATAAATGCAAAAAGCGTGGAAGGATCACCTTCTCGAACCAGGATCTTGATTAGATTTTAGGGGGGAAATAACCCAAAAGTAAACTGAAAACTTTGATTACCCGTAGATTTGATCTCGAATTTCGATCACTCGCCTGCGTAGTTTGTCATCACGTTCAAGCAGATCGGTTACCTTCTGGCAGGCATACATCACAGTTGTGTGGTCTCTTCCGCCCAAAGTCTCTCCGATCTTTGGTAAAGAGCAATTTGCTTCCACTCGTAATAGATACATCGCAATTTGCCTGGGTAATGCCACTTCCTGTCTGCGGTCGGGTCCAATCAGATTTTGAACCGTCACGCCGAATGCTCCAGCTACCTGACTCACAACGTCTTCCGGTTCTATCGTGGATCTTTTGGGTAATAGATCTGACAATGCAGTCTCAACGAGCTTAACATTCAAAGGTAAGTTACCCAGGTCTGCCAGGGCGAGAACACGCGTCAGGCTACCTTCCAGCTCACGAATATTGGATTGCACTCGCCGAGCGATGGCTTCAATAATTTCTGATGGTATGGCGCGACCCATTCGCTCCGATTTTGAGCGCAGGACTGCCACCCGTGTTTCAAAATCCGGTGGCTGTATATCTGCAGCTAACCCTGACTCAAAACGTGAGCGTAATCGTTCTTCCAATGTCACTAGCGCTTTGGGAGGGCGATCTGATGTAATGATGATCTGTTTGTCCTGATTATGAAGTGAGTTAAAGGTATGGAAAAACTCTTCCTGCGTGGATTCCTTACCTGCGATGAACTGAATATCATCGATCAGTAAAACATCGATCCGCCGATATTTCTCTCTGAAGGATTGTGTGGTATGTGAACGGATGGCATTGATCAAATCGTTGGTGAATTCTTCTGATGTGACGTAAAGCACACTCTGCTTGTTCTTCAAGCAATGATTTCCAATGGCATGCAGCAAGTGGGTTTTGCCCAACCCAACACCCCCATAAAGGAAAAGCGGGTTATAAGCCTGGGCAGGTCGTTCTGCCACTGCCAGGGAAGCAGCATGCGCCAGGCGGTTGGATGACCCGACAATGAAATTCTCAAATGTATACCGGTTAATTAATGCACTGGTTTTATCTTGTGTCCTAGGAATTTCCACATCTTCATCTGGAGGCGTAATATCAAGTACAGTATCAACAGTTCCTGCTTGCCAGACGATGAAACGTATGCTTACCGTTCGATTCATGATCCCGCATAACAATCGTTTAATCTTGCTGGACAGCCTGCTCTCCAGCCAATCGCGAGCATAAGCATTTGGCACGCCAATAACAAATACATTATCTTCGTAACTGATTACTTCCGTGTTACGTATCCATGTGTCGAATGATGCCTTGGGCATGTCCATTTGCAGCTGGCCTGTTACAGCCTGCCATGCTTGCTCAGGTTTCATAATCAACCCTTCCTCCTCTATCCAGGTTGAAAGTTGCGAGGGATAGATAACCCCCACCATCGACTCAGCGGGGGAATTTACCCTGTATTTTCCTGCAATTTTTTTACGGAAAAGCCAGCCGAGATGTTCCATATTGGGGCTGGCTAACCATAACAGCAACAAACTATTCGTTATGATTCCGTAATCATTCTAGCAGATAATCAGGCCTTGATACAATACCTTTACCCTACGATTACTTTAAAATTCCCAATTATTTAAGGTTCGGAATGTTAAAACATTCCCGATAAAACTCGAATACTATTTCATCTTCTAATAAAGGCAAAAATAGTTCAGCATACTGAAGATTGGGGAACACATGTTCTTAGCCCTATATATGGCATCATTATTGATATATTCGGATAAAAGACCATATATGGGACATCCATCAAGCGAATTACCCGTTCGAAAAATTAATCACAATCACGAATTATTCACCAAATTTGGCATATTATTTGGTTGTTTCTACAAACACATTCCTTAATAAGCTCATGTTCTATAGACCCCCTTGCTCACTACAAATCATGAACAGGCATTTATATACAGGTTTTGCCTGCCTGGGGTAATCAACCTCGACAAAATACTTATATATCTTTCCTACAGCATGTTAATGTGATTCTTGCATAAGCGCAGTAAATTTGTAACATGAATTCTATAAATAGTTCTGCACGGGTAATTTTAAACATAAATGATGAACCTGTGCCTAGGAGAGAAAGAAATGTCTAAGATTATAGGTATTGACCTCGGAACCACAAATAGTGTGGTGGCAATTATGGAGGGTGGCGACCCGACTGTTATCCCTACTGCTGAAGGTTCACGCCTGTTGCCTTCGGTGGTTGGATTTAATAAGAATGGTGAGCGTCTGGTCGGCCAGACTGCTAAACGTCAAGCGGTTATTAATCCCGAAAACACGGTGTACTCGATCAAGCGCTTCATGGGTAGAAGGTTTGATGAGGTGGAATCTGAACGCAAGATGGTATCCTTTCAAGTCATTCAGGGACCATCCAACGATGCACAGGTAAGAGTGCCTGTTATGAAGCAGGATTATTCCCCCCAGGATATATCTGCCATGATCCTGGCTAAGCTTAAAGCGGATGCTGAAGCCTACCTGGGTGAACCAATTCGGCAGGCTGTGATTACCGTCCCAGCATATTTTAATGATAGTCAACGCCAGGCAACCAGGGATGCTGGAAAAATTGCCGGGTTGGATGTCCTCCGTATTATCAATGAACCTACTGCCGCTGCATTAGCGTATGGGTTGGATAAAAAAGAAAATGAGACGATCCTGGTATTTGACCTGGGTGGCGGCACTTTTGATGTAAGCATCCTTGAGGTTGGCGGAGGGTTGATCGAAGTACGTGCAACCAATGGTGATACTCATCTTGGTGGTGATGATTGGGATGAGTGCATCGTTAATTGGGTTGCTGATCAATATAAAGCGGATACAGGGATCGATTTACGCAAGGATCGGCAGGCGTTACAACGTCTGCGCGAAGCAGCAGAAAAAGCCAAGATTGAGCTATCCAGTGTATTTGAAACAGAGATCAACCTGCCTTATATCACTGCGGATGTCAACGGACCTAAGCACCTGCAGACCCGGCTTACCCGTTCCACCTTTGAACAGATAACTGAAGACCTGGTATCACGTTTGCGCCAACCATTCCAGAATGCTTTAAAAGATGCAAACCTGGATGCCTCAAAAATTGATGAGGTCGTCCTTGTTGGTGGTGCCACACGTATGCCCATGGTCCAGGATCTTGTCCGTTCACTGACAAAAAAAGAGCCCCATAAAGGAGTAAATCCAGATGAGGTAGTTGCTGTAGGGGCAGCCATCCAGGGAGGAGTTCTGGGTGGTGAGGTAAAGGATGTATTATTGCTCGATGTTACTCCTCTATCATTGGGAGTTGAAACATTGGGCGGTGTAATGACCGTTCTCATCGAGCGCAATACCACCATCCCGGTTAAAAAGTCAGAAATTTTCTCAACTGCTGAAGACAACCAGACCGCAGTAGATATCCATATCCTGCAAGGTGAGCGCCCGATGGCAATTGACAATATGAGCCTGGGTCGCTTCCGCCTGGAAGGGATCCCACCTACCATCCGCGGTACTGCACAAATTGAAGTCACCTTCGATATTGATGCAAACGGTATCTTGAACGTGACTGCACATGACAAAGCGACTGCTCGGGAACAAAAAGTAACTATTACGGCATCAACCAATTTGAGTAAGGATGAGATAGATCGAAAAGTGCGAGAGGCGCGTGAACATGAAGCTGATGACAGGCGCCAGCGTGAGCTTATCCAAGCCCGCAACACCGCTGATAGTTTAATTTACCAAACTGAAAAAACTCTGCGGGAGTTGCAGGATAAAGTCCCTGCCTCCGACCGTCAAAATATTGAATCAAAATTGAGCCAGCTACGCGAAGCGATAAAAGAGAACGACATCAACCGGATCAATAACCTTACCAGTGATTTACAAAATGCATTTTATGCCCTCAGCCAACAGCTTTACGCTGCGCAGGGTTCTAGTCAGCCTGGTAACGGTGATTCTCCCAGCCCATCATCAAGTGGAAATGGCCATAAACCCCAAAATCCTGAAGATGAAGGTGAAGTTCTCGAAGGCGAATTTCGAGAGATGTAAGCTTGATAAATTGAGCAAAACAGGCGAGTGGAACCATCACCGCCTGTTTTTATTTAATTTATCGGCTGTGATAGAATTATCCCAATATGAAATCTGAAACTTCTCCCCGTGTTGCCAATTTCCTGCCAGCAGCAATCATCCTTTTTTTAATCGGCTGGGGTGGATTGATAGCTTTGGTCGCCTCGACACTTCCAACCGTGGGACCACGCTGGTTATTCTATTTCTTGTTTGTTTTGGCGATCACCGGAACCATGTTGCCAGTAACGGCTTTTCTGAATCGTCGTTTTCCTAGCACACCTCCACCCACAGGCAGGGTTATTGTCCGGCAGGCACTCTGGTTCGCAGTTTATGGCGCTATATTGATCTGGCTCCAGATGGGCAGGGTTCTCAACCCAGCATTAGCCATCCTTCTTGCAATTGGCCTGGTTCTGATTGAATTCCTGTTGCGTCTGAGCGAGAAAAGCCAGTGGAAGCCATAATCACGGCCACTGTTTATTCCGATCACCATGTGGTTCCTTCTCCATGAGCAGCTTGCGTCATCTGCCTTCCATTGATCAATTATTACAAAACGGCGTTGTTGAGCAGTGGATTGACACCTATGGTCGACCACTTACGCTGGAGGCATTACGCCAGTCTGTGGATGAAGCCCGGGTGAACTACAAAAGATCGAGTACAGTGCCAAATCAAGGAAAATTGCTGGAGCGTGCTCGGTTCTTACTCCAGGATTGGGCTTCACCATCCCTACGCCCAGTGGTGAACGCTACCGGGGTTATTCTGCACACCAACCTGGGACGTGCCCCTTTGAGCTCGTCGGCAATACATGCTCTCCATGAAGCCTCATCCGGATATACAAACCTTGAGTATGACCTATCCAGCGGTCAACGCGGCTCCCGCCTGGTTCATGCCGAACTTTTATTAAATAGATTGACCCAGGCTGAAGCTGGATTAGTGGTCAACAACAACGCAGCAGCCGTTCTTCTGATTTTATCGACCTTCGCCAAACGGCGGGCAGTGGTAATTGCACGTTCCCAATTGGTGGAAATTGGGGGTGGTTTTCGCATCCCCGATGTGATGAAACAATCCGGTGCTCGCCTTTACGAAGTTGGTACAACCAATCGTGTCCATCCAGACGATTACCAGGCTGCAATACAGGATGCTTCCCCTGCTTTGATCATGCATGCTCATCGCTCTAATTTTCGCATCACCGGGTTCACCAGCGAACCAACCCTCTCTGAGATCGCTGACATCGCCCACCAGGCAGGGGTTCTCCTGGTGGATGATCTCGGTTCAGGTGCTTTATTGGACACAGCTCAATTCGGCCTGGGTCATGAACCTACGGTAAAAGAATCATTGGAGGCTGGAGCTGACTTGGTGTGCTTTTCAGGAGATAAGCTCCTCGGTGGTCCACAGGCAGGCATCATCATTGGGAAAGCCGATTTGGTTTCCCGGCTCAAGAAGCACCCCCTGGCACGGGCGATCCGAGCAGATAAACTCTGTCTGGCAGCTCTTTCCGCCACGCTGCTCCATTACGTCAAGGATGAAGCTCTCTCAGAAATCCCGATCTGGCGAATGATCTCTTTACCACTAGAGACCGTACGCCAGCGTGCAGAGGATTGGGTGAAAACCGTGGGCATGGGTGAAGTGGTATCAAGCCAGTCCACCATTGGTGGTGGCTCGCTTCCAGATGAAACCCTTCCTACCTTTGTCCTTGCCCTGGAAGTAAATTCACCAAACCGTTTTTTGGAGCAATTACGCACCTGTAATCCCCCTGTGATCGCCCGTCTGGAATCGGATAGAGTTATTTTTGACCCGCGCACGGTGTTGAGAGAACAGGAAAAAGACCTATTGTCTGCAATCCATTGGACATTGGAAAATCGTAACTAAAAGGATACTCCACGCTATGAAAACTGATCTCGACGCATTGATGCAATCAAATGATCTGGATGCCCTGTTGATTACCGGACCTGCCCAGCATAATCCCTCTATGGTATATATGACTGGGGGTGGTCATCTGACAAATGCCGACTTGATAAAAAAGCGTGGAGAGCAGGCTGTGTTATTTTACAACCCCATGGAAAGGGATGAAGCCTCCAAGTCGGGCCTTCAGACAAAAAACCTGGCAGACTACGATTTCACCAGTTTGCTTAATCAATCCGGTGGTGATTATCTAAAAGCCACAGCAAAACGCTACCAGTGTATGCTCACCGACCTTGGGATATCTTCCGGTCGGGTTGCACTTTATGGTAGGTCGGAGATCGGTACGAATTATGCTATTTTCTCAACACTACAACAGGAGATGCCTGGGATAGATCTAATTGGGGAAACAAACAACTCAGTATTGATGCTTGCCAGGATGACGAAAGACCTTACAGAAATCGAACGCATCCGCAGAATGGGTGGGATCACCACACAGGTTGTTGGGAATGTGGCTGATTTTATTTCTTCACACGCTTCCAAGGATGGAGTCCTGATAAATTCCAATGGATCACCTTTAACCATTGGAGAAGTAAAATCGCGGATCAACCTATGGTTGGCTGAGCGTGGAGCAGAGAATCCGGAGGATACTATTTTTGCCATCGGTCATGACGCAGGTGTGCCTCACTCTTCGGGTAATCCAAATGATCCGCTCAGGCTTGGGCAGACCATTGTCTTTGATATCTATCCATGTGAAGCCGGTGGCGGATACTTTTACGATTTCACCCGTACCTGGTGCCTTGGATATGCCTCGGATGATGTCCTGGAATTATACGAGCTGGTATTATCTGCATATAACCATGTCGCCCAGCAGCTCCAAATAGGAAAACCTTTCAAGCAATACCAGGAAATGACTTGCGACCTGTTTTCAGCAAAGGGTCACCAAACTGTCAAAGAAAACCCAACAACTCAACAAGGTTATGTTCATTCCCTGGGTCATGGCGTTGGATTGAATATCCATGAACGCCCATGGAGTGGGATCAGCAGTGATGAAAAAGATTGCCTGGTTCCTGGGTCTGTTTTCACCCTTGAGCCTGGGCTATATTATCCGGACAAAGGTATGGGTGTACGGCTGGAAAATACTCTCTGGGCTAGGCCGGATGGAGCCATGGAAGTTTTGGCAGATTACCCCATGGATTTGATTCTGCCGGTAAAAAATGGATGAAAACATTTGAATAAGAAATATCTCTTTGAGGGAGACGAACATGTCTAAAACCTCCACCAGCAGGAATGACGATACGGATAAATCGCCCACCCGCATACTTGGCATTGAAACTTCGTGTGATGAAACTGCTGCGGCTGTTGTTGAGGATGGCCGGCTGATCCATTCGAGTGTGGTCGCTTCTCAGGTAGAATTACACGCTCAATTTGGAGGAATTTTCCCTGAAGTGGCTTCCAGGCAGCATATCAAGACCATCTATCCCGTCATCGATCAGGCTTTACAGCAAGCACACCTGACCATTAGTGACCTGGACGCGATCGCAGTTACACGTGGCCCGGGTTTACCAGGCTCATTAGTGGTTGGCATGAACGCTGCCAAAGGACTGTCTTTGGGTAGTGGTCTTCCCATGATTGGTGTCAGTCACCTGGAGGGGCACCTTTACTCTGCCTGGCTCTATAAACCTGATACCAATCCACCGGAGCAACCAGAATTTCCACTTATCGCCCTGATCGTGTCAGGCGGGCACACTGAGCTCGTCCTGATGAATGGTCATCTGCAATATCAGCATCTTGGTGCGACCCTTGACGATGCGGCTGGGGAGGCTTTTGATAAAGTAGCCCGCCTGCTGGGATTGGAATATCCCGGGGGACCTTCAATCCAGAATGCTTCGATTGACGGAAATCCACTGGCATTTAATTTTCCCCGTGCCTGGTTGGAAGATAGTTGGGATTTTTCATTCAGCGGCTTAAAAACTGCTGTGATGCGTGAAGTTCGCCAGATAGATGGAACCAATAAAACTTTGCCGGTCGCAGACCTGGCTGCCAGCTTCCAGGGAGCAGTGGTCGATGTGCTGGTTACAAAAACCATCAAGGCGGCTAAAGAATATTCAGCAAAAAATATCATTGTGGCGGGTGGTGTATCAGCCAACCGAGCTTTGCGCCACTCGATTCAAATTCGAGCTACTTGCCCGTTGCATATCCCCCCAACCTGGCTATGTACAGATAATGCTGCCATGATCGCTGGTGCTGCCTACTACAGGTTTATACAAGGCCAGCGCGACCAGCTTGATATGGATGTGCTCCCCAACTGGCCACTATCTGAAGTACCAGCTCCAATCTAAACTTATTTCAATTTTCGGTAAAAAATTAGGAAGGCTGCCTTTTAAACTCAAATCGCCCTCTGAGATGGCTCCAATCTCATTGGGCGAGTTTGAGTGAGGAGAATGCAACTATCATTATATACACGCAGCTAAAAATGGCATGAAGATAGATTAAAAATATCGTGAGAAGATTGCCATCAGTCGAGTAGCGCTGCTTTCAGATCCTCCAGAGTGATCGGCCCCTGGCGTAATATCGACAATGAAGATAAAAAACAATCCACCACGGTAGAAGGAACGCCACCATTGGTTGTTCCACCGTCCAGGATCAGATGCACCCGTCCATTTAATTGCCTGAACACTTCATTAGCAGTAGTGGCATTATCCTGCCCGGATATATTGGCGGATGTAACCGCCAAGGGGCCAATTTTCCGCAGCAGTGTCAGCGCAATGGGATGATCCGGCATACGCACACCAATTGACCCATCCGGTGAAAGTGCATCTGGTAAGGTAGGTAGTTTTGGTACGACCAGTGTTAGTGGACCTGGCCAAAAGTGATGTGCGAGTCGCTCAGCTACCTCATTGAATTGCGCAACCACCCTTTTTAGGTCAGCATATTCAGCAATTAAGATAGCAATGGCTCGGGTATTATTCCGCCCTTTTGCTGAGAATAACCCCTCTACATACTCTTCCTTGAATGGTAGGGCTGCCAAACCATAAACTGTATCAGTTGGAAAGGCAACCAAACCACCATGCTGTAATACATCAGCAGCATGATTAATTGCGCTGGGATGCTCTGCTTTCAGTAACTCGGTTTTCATACGAAGAACTACCTGGATTATACCCTTGCAGGTCAAGTTTGCATAATCACGCGATTCCACTGGAGAACAATCCAAATCCAGGACCTATCTTCAATACACCTGCTGTATATCTCATCTCAGCATACGCGTATAATTCCTGGGTCTCTGCCTCCGTCCAACGGTGGTTCGTCTCAGCCCGCCTAGCCCAATTGATCAAAGTATCCCTTGCCATCCCCTCGAGACCTCTTTCTTGCGCAAAAGCAATTGCCGCTTGCTCATTTAGTTTCTGTGATGGATTAAGCATTGCCAGTTTTCCACCAGGTCGCAGGAGTCGCTTCATTTCAATCAAAACAAGGCTGGGTTGGGGTACCAAAAACAGCAAATTTGTCGCTGTGATTAGATCAAATGTTTGGAAATTAAATGGCAACCAAAATCCATCCGCCACGGCAATGGCTGGATGGAGCGGTGATGGTCGAAACATTTGCGGGTCGATATCCACACCTACTGCCCTGCAGCCAAGGCGTGAAAATATGGCTGGTAGAATACCAGGACCACAGCCCACATCCAGGGTCAACCAGCCAGGTTGGGGATCACACCATCCAGCAAAATCGTGTAAAGTCTTACCCCAGCCAGTTTGAGTTTGTAATTCTAAAAAATAATCCGCATCTTTGGGAAGCATAGCCTTAATCACTGGTATGGTTCATTTCCCAGATCATCTGCAGTCCATCCAGGGTCAACCAGGGCGCAATGATCTGGAGGACTTTCGTTTCGTTCGCCAGCACGTCTGCCAGGCCGCCTGTGGCAATCACCTTCATTTTCGGACCCAGCTCCTGCCTGAACCGTGCCACCATTCCTTCCACCAATCCAACATAACCATACAATAACCCGGATTGCATCGAATGTACCGTATTTCGTCCGATCACTGAAGGGGGTTTTTGCAGGTCGACCCGTGGAAGTTTTGCCGTGCGTTGGAATAATGCATCTGCTGCAATACCAATTCCTGGTGCAATCGCCCCCCCAAGATAATCTCCATTTTCTGCAATGGCATCAAAGGTCGTCGCGGTACCAAAGTCAACCACGCAAGCAGGGGTTCCATAAAGGTTTAAGACTGCCACAGCGTCTACAATGCGATCTGCTCCAACTGCTCGGGGTTCTTCATATCGCACACGCACACCGGTTTTCACCCCCGCATCCACCACCAGTGGATCTTTATTAAGGTATTGTCTGCAGGCCTCGATGATTTTTCCAGTAATCGGTGGCACCACAGATGCCATGCAGATTCCGGTGACTTCCTCAGGGGTAAAGCCTGCATGTTCCAACAAGCCGATCAGCTGTAAACCATATTCATCTGGCATGTGGTCATACGCTGTGGCCAGGCGCCAGCGCGAACCCAGGTCTTTCCCCTGGTACAACCCCAGGGTAATATTCGTGTTCCCGATATCAATGGTTAGCAACATGGTAGCCTCATTTCATGATTATTTAGCACTCTGGAATATTTTAAGATAACTTCTCAAAGGATGATATTATCAATCAGCCGCGTTTTTCCAATCAGCACCGCCAACGAAATCAAAACTCGCTCCACCTTCCCATCTAATTCCTGAAGGGTATCTGGATGCGCACAAGATACATATTCCACTTTCACCATCGGTTCACTTGCTAAAGTATCCAGCACCAGATTGCGTAGCACTTTTGCTTCCCGCTCACCATTTTCGATATGCATCCTTGGCGTGTAAATAGCGATCGGGAGAGGACCAACTGCCGCCTGTCTCTCACCTGGAGAAAGATAGACATTTCGGCTGGACATTGCCAGACCATCGGGTTCGCGCACCGTGGGGCAGACAACGATTTCGATCGGAAAATTCATGTCCTGTGTCATCCGCCGAATGACTACCGCTTGTTGGGCATCCTTCTGCCCAAAATATGCCCTTTGTGGAAGAGCTGCATTGAAAAGCTTTGCCACAACCGTTGTCACCCCTCGAAAATGCCCCGGCCTCATCGCACCTTCCAATGGTTTTGTGACTTCATCCACAGTAACCCAGGTTTGGTAGCCCTTAGGATACATTACCTCATTGGTTGGAGTCCAAACCAGATCGGTCCCTGCTGGTCCGAGCATATCCAGGTCTCGTTGTAAATCGCGTGGATATTTACTCAGGTCCTCCCGCGGCGCAAATTGTGTCGGGTTGACAAAGATACTGACAACTACACTGGCGCATTCCATGCGTGCCTGCCTGACCATTGATAGATGCCCTTCATGTAAGTAGCCCATGGTCGGTACAAGACCAACTGGTTCTTTTAATTCACTCCGCCTCTGCCGCATCTCATCCAGGGTTACAACGATTTTCATCGATCATCCTCACTCATGATTATCCATACTACGTACAAGCTGCCATAGCATCCGGTTAACCGGTGTAGCAATGCCTGATTTTTCACCATATTGAACAATCGCTCCATTAATTGCCTCAATTTCAGTGAGTCTGCCGCCCAGTACATCCTGCAGCATCGAGGAGAGATTGGAGGCGGTTTTTCGAGCAACATCCTCCACTGCCATCACCGGATCGGTGTAGGGAAGATTGATACCCAGCTTCTCAGCCACCATTGCAGCTTCAAGTGCAGCTTCAGCCAAGAGCTCCCTTGCTGAAGGTCGCTCCAGTAGCTCACCATTTGGCACCCTCAATATTGCTGTCAATGGGTTGATGGCTGCATTGATCACCAACTTGCCCCACAATAGCGCTGTTGGATCAGATACCTCGTCCACTTGGAATCCAGCGTTTTCTAATATCTCGCCAATACCCCCAAGATTAGGATGGGCTTCGATTGACACCACGCCTGTTCCGGTGAATTGGACAAACCCAGGTTCCAACATTCGAGCGCCAACTGTGGTAACCCCCATTGAACCCTCTCCTTGCCAAGTGATTCGAGCCAGGATTTCATAATTACCCAATCCATTTTGTAAGGTCAGGACGATCCCGTCTTCCGAAATGCAGTCTTCAAGCTGCTGAGCTGTTCGCTCGGTTTGCCAGGATTTCACCAGTACCAGGGATTGTTTAAACTCTCCCACGCAGGTGTCACCTTCCATCACCTCCACAGGAAAGCTCTGGGTGCTGCCATCCAGGTCCAGCAGGCGTACTCCGTGCTTCCGAAGGGCAGCCAGTCCATCTGGCCAGTTGCCCAACATGACCACTTCAGTACCTGAGCTGGCAAGCCGGGCTGCAAACAAGCAGGCTAATGCGCCAGTCCCTGCAATTAGCAAATGCCACCCCCTAGCTATCCACCCGTTCACGAATGAGTAAACTTGGGCTGGATACCTTGAGCCTTTCTTCCAGGGAGTGCCATTCGATATCACTCATTTCTACGCTGTGTTCCGCATCCGGGAAGGTATTTGCTTTGATATCAGTTTTAAATTCGGTAAATGCCCTCCTCATCTCACCTGCAAGGTCAGCATACTTCTTGACAAACCTGGGTGTAAAGCGTTCAAATATCCCCAGAAGGTCATGGGTCACCAGCACCTGCCCATCGCAACCAGCACCAGCACCGATCCCAATGGTTGGGATATCCAGGCATTTTGAAACCAATTCGGCAAGCCTGGCTGGAATCGACTCAAGCACCAGGCTGAAACAACCTGCCTCTTGTAGGATTTGAGCATCTTCGATTAATTTATATGCAGTCTCTGCACTACGACCTTGGGGTCGAAAACCACCTAATTGGTGCACGCTCTGGGGTGTTAAACCCAGGTGACCCATCACCGGGATCCCTGCGTTCACGATTGCCTGTATCGTTTCTGCCCTATCCCTGCCACCTTCCAGTTTGATGGCGTTCATCCCACCTTCCTGCAAGAAACGCCCTGCATTCCTTACCGCCTCCACCGTGGAAACCTGATAGGACATAAACGGCATGTCACCGACCAGCAGGGCATATTTCGCCCCGCGTGCCACTGCCTTACAATGATGGATCATCTCATCCATGGTCACCGGCAGGGTGCTTTCATATCCCAAAACCACCATCCCCAGAGAATCACCCACAAGGATGATATCCAAACCCACCTGGTCCATCACCAGGGCGGTTGGGTAGTCATAGGCAGTCAGCATCGAAATCACCTCATGGCGCGTTTTCATCGCCTGGATGAGGTGAACGGTGACCTTCTTTCGATCTTCGGATGGGGTTACTGGTGGAGTATGAATTGTTGACATGGTACCCTCCTTTCGTCATTATGGTAGGGGCCAGATAAAATATTGCTTCTATTTATCGTGCTAGCATCCCAGTCACAGATGATCTGGGTGAAAATTATTATACTATTAATAAAGCAGGATAAGACCATCCAATAGTCCTTCTGGCAATAATTCTTGTCGATGCAGCAAGACCAGCAACCGTTTTACAGATATCGCGAGCTGAGACCTGATGAGAGCCTACGTTGTTCCTTGATATCGCTCGCATAGATCGCTCGCGATACTACGTCGCAAAGATCGCTCCTTGAACGAATAAAAACGAATATGTTTTAATATGGGGGGCTCAGGAGTATCGATCGATGGTTTGACGAAAATAATTGAACCATAAATTCAAAAGCATTCAATTCATTGAAAAGGCGAGTTATTGATACAGGAAATGAGTCCATAAATAGATGGGGCAAGACCGGATGATCATATAGGCGTGATCCTCCGAGCCTATTATAGCACATATGTTCTAATTCCACAAGGGGTTTAAGAAAATTGGGGGGATGAATTTGTACAATAATATGGATCCCCCCAGACATATGGGGAGCGAGAGCAGGTAACCTGGCAGACTAATGTGATCACAAGACCCAGCTCTGGGGTTCTTGTATGGGCGGAATAAGATTTGGAATGAATTTGGCATGCTCAACGCAACAAACCAACTACGCTATCCCTTGTGTCGAAGACCGAAATTGGTATGATCCATCCACCTTGAGTATCGTTTTTAGAAAAATAAGCCAAATGTTTTCAGTACTGCCGACCTGGCTTTAAATCTTTAATCAGTCGTCAGATTAAAATTTCTCCCGGTAAAACTTACGCACAATAATCGCGTGATGCAACGCTTCTACAGCTTCATCTTTGTAAATTGTTTGTCCTGGGTAGCGAACTCCTATCGCATACCCATTCAAGCTTTAATATCTGTTTCAAGATCAATAAACTTGGGCTCGAAAGGTAGGCAATATTTAATAAGTCGACCAGGTCATGTGTGCGAGGTATAGCCTCTTCGTGTTCTTGTAAAAATGCCTATATATACTTCTCAGCCATTTGTTGCGCATGAAAACAAACTGCATTGTAATTCGTGGAATTTCGAGCGTACCTCTCCCGCCTGGCAGTCACAAAATCTCCTTCTGCTTTTTCCACCCACTCAGCAGTTAGGGGCTTCATAAAGGACTCTACCATGGTTGATGATTTCATTCACGAAGGGATCACCCAATTGTAGTCTTTGAGCCAGGCGGTAAGGTGAATATACGAGTAAATCCAGCCCAAAGCGATACGTTATCGCTTTGAGTATTTCTACTGCCTGACGTGTTTCATTTAATTTAGTTTCCATAACCACCAACAGATCTACATCACTTTCTGGTTTTGGATTTCCATATCCATAAGAACCGAATAAAACAATACGGCTTGGATGAAAAAGCGTTACAATTTGCTTCACAACATCTTCTATTGCAGAGAAAGGGATTCTTTCCCGTACATTTATTGGTGGGACTAATAATGCGACTTCATTCATGCAATTATTATACATTAAGCTCGGAATATAGATACGACAAGTCATGCAATACCCTCTTGTTATATTAAAAATAATTGTGGGCGAAGCAGGACTCGAACATACGACCCGTTCTGTGTAAGAGTGGGGTGTAGGTTGTCCATTAAAGTCTGGCACCTATCTATGATGGTAGGATATACAATTTTTCGACTTCTGTGGAAGAAAACTAATATATAATCAAATTAATAATGGATTAAATATAATATCTGCATTATTGAGAGACCGATAAATCAAGCTAAAGGAGGGCGAGATGAAAAAAATTGTTGTGTTTTGTGTAATGTTTCTAATAACGATTATCTTGTTTACAACCTCTGATGCATTCGCTCAGATGATAGCAAAAATTCCGAAAGATTTTTCCCAAACAAACTCTCATATACACAATAGCTACAAGATTGTTAAGACAATTCCGACTTTTCAAAGATTGCAAGAGGCTGATCTATCGGTAACAAAGTCTGACTTTCCAGACCCGATCAATTTTGGCGAGGTATTGACCTATACAATAAGGGTGACTAATAATGGTCCCGATAATGCTACAAATATATATTTTCTTGATTATCTACCTAATTCTGTTGTACTCAGTGCTTATCCTTACTGGTGTTATCCAGTGGATACAGAAGTGATTTGTAATGTAGGTACTTTGGTATATGATGATTTCGTTGACACAACAATTACGGTACTTACAGGTCTAGGTGGAATAATAACCAATACTGTTGAAGTGTTTGGGTCTGAATTTGATCCGAACCCATACAACAATACTTTTAGTGAGGCGACTACAGTACTTACTCCCCAACCATCAACTGATTTGAATATTATTAAATGGGATAATCCTGATCCAGTAGTCACTAGGAGTGATTTGTATTATACACTACGGGTGACAAATCTCGGACCGTTTGATGCACATAATGTGGTGATTACTGATACCCTTCCCACTGGGGTTACTTATGTAATTGGGGATCCACGTTGTACAGAGAATAACGGGATAGTGACTTGTGGGATGGGAGATGTGATTCCTGGAGCTTATGATGATTTTACATGGTTAGTGACTGCACCTGATTTTACCGGAATGATCACCAACACAGCCACAGTAAAGGGAAATGAGTTAGATCCTAATCCTGATGATAACACCACCACAGCACAGACTATGGTAATCAGCAATTCAAATTTGGGAATAAGTGCCACTGATTTCCCTGATCCAGTGCTTGCTGGTGACGTTTTGACTTACACGCTTTATATTGATAATGCTGGTCCGGATGATGCCACTGGTGTATTTATAATGGATACCCTTCCAAGTGGCTCATCCTTTGTCGCAGCAAGTGTAGGATGTATTGATTAAATGGCATTGTGACCTGTAATGTTGGTAATTTAGCGACGGGAGAAGTAAACTCATACATTGTCTTGATCACAGTTCCAAGTGAAATTGGAACGATCATGAACCTAGCTACGATACAATTTGATGGTTTCGATCCCATACTCGATAATAATATTGACCAAGAATATTCTTCCGTAGTAGATACCACTGGTGATCTAAGATTTATCCATAACTGATATTCCAGATCCAGTGCTTACTGGTAACTTTTTATCTTATTCAATTACCGTATATAACAACGGTCCTGGATATGTTCCAGATATTCTTGTATATGATACTATGCCGCCTGGTGTTGTGTTTTATAGTGGATCTAATTGTGATTACTTTGGTTCACCTGATTTCAAGGTGATTTGTAATTCAGATGGTCTCGTCTCACATCAGAGTGAATTGTTTAGCTTTGTTGTAATTACTCCTGACTACGCTGGAAAAATCACTAATACGGCATATGCAACTGGTTACGCCTATGATCCAAGACCAGATAATAATATGGGAATAGCATATACCACCGTGGTTTATGAATTGCCTGCCAGTATCTATTTGCCGTTAGTTGTGCGTTAAATATTTACAAACTTCGCATACCTTACTGCATGATCGGGTGCAAAAATCATTTTCTGATCAGATGTATAAGAAATATTTAGTCGCTATACTGTGGGAGTGGGAGTAGGCAATCATCACTTCATGGTCAACGGCAAATAGAATTCAGGCGTATTGATGACTGTGATAACAAAGACCTTCTCAAAATAACCACCTACATAATATGTACTACGTACACGGATAGAGTAACTCGACTTGGCCTCATAATTAAACACCCCTGATGTCAGTAATTTATCACCAACAATTGTAAATGAGCAATTATCTGGGTCTCCAATCCCTGGTACTAACGTATAGTTGAAAGTGTTGAATGAACCGCACATATCAAAATCTACTGAGCTAAAAATACCTATCTCCGTGTCAACCGGCATATTCTCTTTCACGCTGTCATTAGTGAGCAAAATATCCGTTGGGCTTGGAAGGATAAAAATAGGTGTATCGGGATGGGGTTCGGTCAGGAATGGTACATATTCGATATAACCCGCTCTATTCAGGTCATCATTACGGTCGAGTATCATATCGTCTATCACATTTATATCTGTTGTTGACCAATAATTATTGATGGCGGTCATCTTTGCTGTGTCATGTCCGAGTTCTAATGATACTGCCACTCTATTAGTATTCAAAAAGCTGTTGCTCTCGACAATCATTTCGGAGGCGTCAGTTAAATTCCAGTTTTTGATAAGTCCTTCAGTTGCAACAGGCGAATCAAGGGCAAAGAATACATTGTTTCGAATATTTGCATTCGCACCATCATGGATTCCAATAGAAATAAAATGATTGCTTATATTATTGTCTAAATAGAAAGTATTGCATTCGATATAAGCTGACAATGGATACCATATATACATATAATCTTGCGGAGTCCAGAGATGTGAATTTGTAAGAGCAAGACTGCCGTAACTGGCTACTGGTTCGTAGATACTTCCACAATGAACCTCTGCATAGCGAATTTCTATTACGAAAGGTGTGTAAGAGGAACCACCTTCACCTGGCTTGATATGAGTTTGAACGAATTGAATATAGTGCTCTGGTGTACCAACCGCATGAAGCGTCCCCTACGTTTCTATGGCGAGCCCAGTACCGTAAACAACCACATCCGGTTCGATTGTCAGGGTGGCTGGTGTGTCAATCTGAACATCAGAAATCAAATTATAGGGTGAGTTTGCCACTGTCCATGTGGTATCAGTCGAGATAATGCCACCTACATCTGTGTCAGTTTGATTATCTTTAGCAGTCACTTCGCTATTGATTGCTAGTAGTAACAGGATTGATAAAGTCATAATTAATACGTGCTTTTTCATTTCTTTGTCCTTTCCACAACTACCTGAACTGAATAAAGATTGGATCCATTTTAGTTGAGAATTATCAACCGGTATTTATTGGTTATGCAAACCGTATTTCAATTACAATGGTCTACACCGCATCAACAGATGGCGTGGATGAACAGGATGCAAGTAAAATCGATAAGAGAACCAGGCAAACTAGTGATCTCATATTCTCCTCCTCTCATTAATTTTATAATTTGTTTATACAATTGGTTGATCAATTGATTACACTAGATTTGATATTCCCCCAGCTATTCATCTATTCCTAAGCCAGGGTTGAGCAAGAGGAGGAAAACAGTATAATTAAGCTAATCAAATCCAGGAGGCCTATCCATGGAAATATCCCTTACTGACGAACGTGCCTATACTTACAACGCTCAATTCACACCAGACGTTGCCCGCGACCGTGTGGAGCAGAAAAAGGTGCAGCTCATGGCAGGCACGATGGGCTCATTATTTGGGCAGATCAAGCCGGAGGATGTCAAGTTCATTGGGATGGAGAACCGGTTGGAGCCCTGCTGGTTGGTGACGATCTCCAGCCGGACCGTGTACGACCGCGCACGCAGATACACCGTCCCGGTGAGCGGGGTGGAAGTGAACTCAGTCAGTGTATTGGGACAAGAATTGCCGGTGGATATTAAAGACAAACTCAGCTCATTTTCAATGGATGCGATCGAGCACTGCCAGCAGAGCATGCGCATCAGCCGCGCCTTCCTGGGCATGCAAGGTGCACCGACTGACCCAGAGAAATACAACCCATTCGCCAAGACCCTCATCCCAGACTTGAACACTTTCGCACCCGAAGGTGTTCTTGTGGTGCTACCGCAATTGCGAGCGACAGCGGTCGCCCGCCAGGTGATCGGGGAGGTACTCCGCCCGGTGCAAAACGCCCACACCATCCACGAAGAACGGGTGGACGTGGAAACCCTGGACCTGAATTTCCTGCCGGTGTATGCCTTCGAATATGAAAGGATCAGCAAAAGTAAGCGGACTGTGATCGAGTTCAACGCCCTGACGGGCGAGATCAACAGCGGGGGCTCGAAGCTACAGGATCAGTTCAAGGGGATTGTCACCCGAGACCTGATCTTCGACGTCACCGCGGATGCAGTCGGCATGCTCGTCCCCGGAGGCTCGATCGCGGTCAAGCTGGTCAAGGCGGTGGTTGATCAAAAATAAAGTATTTGTGTAGTCTGTCTCCGAGACGAATTTACTGCCAGGCCTCCGCATCATAGGCGGGCAGCTCGCAACGTAAAGATGTATCCTCCCTGAACCCTAATGCATAGCCTGCCTGCATCAGCTGGTGTATTTCGCTGGTTCCTTCATAAATAATCGCTCCACGCGAATTCCGCAAGAACCGCTCGACATCATACTCATCACTGTACCCATAAGCCCCATGAATTTGAATTGCTTCCGAGGCAGCATTGAACGATTCATCTGTGGCAAACCATTTCGCTAACGATGTCTCCCGTGTGTTGCGCAGACCCTGATTTTTCATCCATCCAGCTCTCAGGTATAACAAACGTGCCATCTCATAGGATTGCACCATTTTTGCAATCTTCTGTTGAACGAGCTGGAACTTGGCTATCTCTCGCCCGAAGGCTTTCCGGTCTTTGGAGTACTTAATGCTGGCTTCCAGGCTGGCGCGGATAAGACCTGTTGCGCCTGATGCGACCGTATAACGACCATTATCCAGGCACGACATGGCAATTTTAAACCCTTCTCCTTCTTCCCCAATCCGCTGGTCAGCAGGTATGCGCACATCCTGGAAATTTATCCAACCGGTAGAACCAGCACGCATACCTAATTTGCCATGTAAGTCACCTGTTGTTACCCCGGGTTGATCTAGTTCAACAATGAAGGCCGATAAGCCTTCGTGGGGATCACCAGCCTTGGGGTTGGTCCTGCCCACCCATAAACAATTGTGCGCCTTGGTCGCCAGGGAGATCCACATTTTTTCGCCATTCAAAATATACTCATTACCTTCACGCCGCGCCGTGCTCACCATCGCGGCCACGTCCGAGCCTGCACCGGGCTCGGTTAATCCAAAACAGGCGATTTTTTCACCCTTTGCCTGGGGTACCAAAAATCGCTCCTTTTGTTCCTCAGTTCCCCATTGTAGTAATCCCATGCTGTTGAGGCCAACATGCACCGATAATACGACCCTCAAAGTGCTGTCCACTACTTCCAGCTCCTCACAGGCTAAGCCAAGCGAGATGTAATCCATCCCCTGGCCACCGTAACGTACAGGCAGGCAGATACCCAGGATGCCCAATTTCCCCATGCGGGGCAGGATAAATGGAGCCATCTCTTGAGCCCGGTCGGAATCTTTGATGATCGGAGCAACTTCCGTTTCAGCAAAATCTCGCACCATCTGTTGAACCATTCGGTGTTCATCTGTCAATGCAAAATCCATAATAAAACCTCCGCTGAGTATATTTTCTACATTATAAATCAAGCATCCTGGATATTTTCAATTTTCTTGGTTGATAGATATATTACCTTTATCAAACTTGCTTTGCCAGTGATATTGGTCATTATTTCGTATCCTTTTGCAATATAATCAGCACAGGTGAACAAAGAATCCGCTCTCAATTATATTCGTATCCTTCTTGTCAGCCTTTTTATTGCTTTTTTAGGACTCGGACCGCACTCATATACAGCCGGGAAGCTCCTGGTAAGTGCGTACCAGTCTATCATCTCAGGAGATCTTCTGGTTGCTTCGCAGAGCCTCGCTGAGGCTGGAGAATTCTTCCCCTGGAGATATGATTTAAATCTGAATGCAGGAAAGCTGGCTTTTAAGGCCGGAGACCCCCAATCAGCAATCCAATTTCTGGAACGGCCAGGCACGATCTCCCATCTCACCACTGACGAAACGATCTTGTTGGGAGACGCCTATAACCAACGCGGTGACGATTTAATGGCTGAAGCGATCTGGAAGCGGGTCGCAGAAATGGATGATTCGAGCCCGGTTAACGAACGCCTGGCGAACCTTTATCTACTCCGTAAGGATTATAAATCTGCAATTGATTATCTATTAAAACTTGTGTTCCTTAATCCATCAGATATTAGCCTGTATAATCAGATCGGCAGCCTTTACGCCGCCACCGACCCTCTCAAGGCTTTACCCTTTTTGATTCAGTCAGCTGAGGTAGACCCGACGAATGCTACCCAGGCAAAAGAGCTGCACGATAAAATTAAAACAGCCAATCTCTTTGACGAGCCTGCCTATACTTTTCTTATCTCTGGACGGCAGCTAGCAAATTCTGGTAATTGGGAGCTGGCTGCTGAAGCCTTCCGCCAGGCAACGGTGCTTAAACCCGGTTACGCTGAAGCCTGGGCATTATTGGGACAGTCTCTCCAAGAAATATCAACCAAAGAAAGTGGTGCGGATCCTGATGAAGGGTATCCTGAGTTAGCACATGCATTACAATTGGATCCCAATTCTATACTTGCCAACAGCCTGATGGGTCTTTTTTGGGAGCGTAAACAGGAGTATTCCCAGGCACAGATTTATCTGGAGCATGCCATCGCAGCAAATCCCAATGACCCCTATATGTATTCCGCCCTTGGAAATATCCTGGCTAAAGCTGGTAACCTGCCAGATGCACAGGCTGCCTATGAGGTTGCCATCCAGCATGCCCCGGAAGATCCTCGCTTCTATCGACTACTGGCTGAATTTGCCATGCAAAATCATATCCAGATCCGTGAGATTGCTTTACCAGCAGCCAGGCAGGCTGTCACGCTCGATGCTGGAGATGCCAACTCTCTGGATGTGATGGCCCAGGTGATGTTAATGTTGCAGGATTATTACTCAGCCGAACGCTTTGCTCTTAACGCCTTACAAGCTGACCCCGGGTACACTCAAGCATATCTTCACCTGGGTATGGCATACATCTTTCTCGGAGAGACTGAGCTTGCGAAACAATGGCTTAACCAGGTTTCATCGATCAATCCAAATTCATGGGAGGCTTCTCAGGCTGAACGGATGTTGGAATATTACTTTCCATAGCAATAAATCCTGAGTATAAAACCTCTATACATGATGCAAGATACAAATCCGATGGAATTTATTACTATCTGTGAATAAATTGCTTCTTATCAATATTCAACATGCAGATTATGTAAATGGTAAAATCCAATTCATATCAAATCGTCAGGAGTAGCTATATGAAATCACCGCGTCTTATTTTGATTGGCCTCTTGTTAGCCTTATCCAGTCTGGCTTGTTTTAGCGTGGGGACACAAAGCACACCCAGTGATGTCCTCTTCTCAGATGATTTCTCCACAACGGACAATAAATGGGACCAGGCAACTGACCCCGCCAGAACCACCGATTATTACAACAACGCATACCGCATCACCGTCAACGATACCTATAGTGACGCATGGGCTAACCCCGGCAAGGAGAATTTCACCGATGTTCACATTGAGGTGGATGCCACCAAGAATGGTGGACCTGATGATAATGACTTTGGTGTTATCTGTCGCTACATTGATGAAAATCAGTTTTACTATGGCGTGGTCAGCAGTGATGGATATTACGGTATCATGAAAATGACATCCAATGGCGGAAATCCCATCGGACAGGACACCTTGCTCGAAAACGACAAAATTATCCAGGGCACAGGCACAAACCGGATTCGCTTTGACTGTGTTGGCTCCATCCTCACTCTGTATGTCAATGGCAATCAGCTGGCTCAACAAACCGATCCTGACTACACCACGGGCAACGTTGGTTTAATCAGCGGTACATTTGCCACAGGTGGTGTAGACATCCTTTTTGACAATTTCTATGTTTACAAGCCATAATATGATCTAGTGGATCTTCCCGCGCACTAAAGGGTGTTACAAGCCAGGATATCTGACCATGATGCACGCAACGCCCAGTAGTGAGCATTCTTGTCTTTGAAAGGACCTAGCTACGGAGTATGAAGGTTTATTTGGATATGGTCGGCTGCCGCCTGAACCAGAGCGAGCTTGAGAGCTATGCGCGTCAATTCCGGTTAGCTGGCCATACCCTCACTTCTGAAGTTGAAACAGCTGACCTGGTTGTGATTAACACCTGCACGGTGACTGCAGCTGCTGCATCAGACTCGCGCCAAAAAATTCGCCATGCTTCCCATGCTGGCGCCAGTCAGATCGTTGTCACTGGCTGCTGGGCAACACTAAACAAACCTGAGATCGTTGACCTTCCAGGAGTCAGCCACCTGGTTGGCAACCAGGAGAAAGACATTCTCGTTCCTATCGTACTCGGCCTGCCGATCCAGCAATTTGACCACCTTTCTATTCAACGGGAACCGATCCCCGGCTCCCGCCTACGGACGCGGGCTTTTATCAAAGTCCAGGATGGCTGTGATAACCATTGCACCTATTGCATCACCACCATTGCCCGCGGGTCAGGCAGGAGTCGAAGGATCCAGGATGTGCTTCAAGACATTCAATCTGCCCTGGATGGTGGCACCCAGGAGATCGTCCTGACTGGGGTTCACCTGGGTTCATGGGGATATGATTTTGAAAAACCCTCACACCTTGAGGAGCTCGTAAAAGCCATCCTAAAAGATACGGATACACCTAGATTAAGATTATCCTCACTTGAGCCCTGGGATATTTCGCCCTCTTTCTTTGAATTATGGCAGTCTCCACGTTTATGTCGTCAATTACACCTGCCCTTGCAATCAGGATGTGAGGTTACATTGAAAAGAATGGGGCGTAAGATCACCCCGCATTCCTATGCAGGTTTGCTGAAGCAGGCCCGAAATGTCATTCCAGGTGTATCTATTACCACTGATATCATCACCGGGTTCCCTGGAGAAACGGAGCAAGAATTTATTGAAAGTGCATCCTTTATACAGGATATGGATTTTGCCCGGGGTCATGTTTTTACCTATTCAGCCAGGCCGGGCACCGCTGCTGCAGTTTTTCCTGGCCAGATACCAAACAATATATCCAAACAGCGCAGTGCTCGGATACGTGAAATTATAAGGAATAGTTCATCAAAATATTTGGAAAAGCACATTGGCCAGAACTTATCTGTGCTCTGGGAAAAAGCCTCACCCCTGGTTGATGGACAATGGGAGCTGAGCGGTTTATCCGATAACTACCTGCCGCGTGCGCTCTAACTCTTCTTCACCCTGCCATAACCAAATCATGGTTGTAAATATCACTGGAGTGGTGCATGGGGAATTATTAGGCGAAATCACTCATCAGTAATCCCAATAAATACAGCAGCAAGATACGTTATAATCACTTAATCATTTTGATGATCGATACCTAAGAAAGTACAGCTCCCATGGATATAAAATCTACCCTCCAATCTGACCTTAAAGATGCTATGCGTAGGGGTGAAGAAACCCGCAAAAGTACGCTGCGAATGGCATTATCAGCCATTAAACTCGCCGAGGTTGAAAAAGGCGCTCAAATGGATGAGGCCGCCTATATGGCAATAATTCAGAAGGAGATCAAGTCGCGGCGTGAATCCATCGCGGATGCAGAAAAGGCAAACCGTCCGGAGATGATTGTGCAAGCGGAGGAAGAGATCAAGATTCTCCAGGGTTATTTACCCGCCTCTCTGTCCCAGGAAGAGTTAGAGAATTTAGCGCGATCAGCAATCGTAGAAGCCGGGGCAACTTCAATTCGCGAGATGGGACAGGTAATGAAAATCCTGATGCCGCGTTTACAAGGACAAGCAACCGGGGATCAGGCCAGTCAGGTGGTCCGAAAGTTGCTACAATAAATTGTGCCTGCATCTAAATTGAACCGGCGTATTGTCTTTCTGGGATTCATAATCCTGCTTTTTTGCGGGTTTATCTTTTTAGCAATATTAATCCCTTTAGCTGAAAATTTAACTGAGCCTCCATTAATTGTTGGGGAAGTAGCCCCGTACGATATCAATGCCCCATATGGGAAGTCCTTTCAAAGCCAAATCTTTACTGCGCGTCAGCAAGATGCAGCTGCTTCTGAAGTGCCACTGGTTTATTCACCTGCAGACACCAACATTGCCCGGCAGCAGCTGGAGAAATTGCGGAATACGCTGGAATTTATAAATAGTGTCCGTGCAGATGACTATGCCACCCAGGAACAGAAAATAAGCGACCTGGTCGCTTTGAATGGCATCCTGTTGGATCGAGAGATAATTACGGGGATACTCTCTCTGAGCGACTCTCGCTGGGAAAGCATCACCCAGGAGACTACCAGCATCCTGGATCAGGTCATGCGTGAGCCAATCCGTGAAGACCAGCAGATCCTCGTATATTTGAAGATCCCTTCAATGATAAGCTTATCCTTCACTGAGGACCAATCTGCCATTATCACCGCCCTTGTTCAGTCATTTGTTGTTCCCAACAGCCTCTACAATGAAGAATTGACTGATGCTGCCCGTCAACAAGCCCGGGTCAATATCGCACCAGTCACGCGGACGTATGTTACTGATGAGACCATCATTCCTGGCGGAAAAGTTATTACGCCAGCAGACTATGAAGTACTTCAAGAATATGGAATCGCTCAACCGATAAATCGCTGGCAGGATATCGTCAGTGCCTTGGTGTTGACCTTGCTCACAGCGGGGATTTTTATTTTTTACTTCCGACGTCACCCGGAAGTATTCTCGGGAAATCTTGGGATGAGAAAACTTGCGGTAATGGTGACACTTTTCTTGCTCTTCCTTATTATTGCCCGTATACTCATCCCAGGGCATGCGGTCATCCCTTATGTATATCCTGTGATGGGATATGCATTAATCATTTCAGCTTTATTTTCCGGTGAGCTGGCCATTCTTTCCGTGGTTCCTCTGTCTTTCCTTATTCCATATGGTCTACCCGATGCCCAGGTCCTGACTTTATATTATCTGTTGGGAAGCATTTTCGGTGTTTTTGCATTAAAAAAAGCACAAAGGCTGACTTCTTTCTTTTGGGCAGGGTTAGCCATAGCAATTTCGGGTGCTGCAGTGGCGATTGTCTACCGTATCACCCAGCCTACTGCTGATTGGATAGGCATCGCCACCCTGGCACTGGCTGCAATGATTAATGGGATTGCCTCTGTCAGCATTGCATTGATCATGCATTACTATCTGGCCCAATTCTTGGGAATCACCACGGCTTTACAGCTCATCGAACTTTCCCGGCCGGATCATCCTCTCCAACAGCTGCTTTTACGAAATGCGCCCGGTACCTACCAGCACAGCTTGCAGCTGGCTAACCTGGTCGAACATGCTGCCGAAACGATCGGTGGTGAAGCAATGTTGGCGCGGGTGGGGGCTTTGTATCATGATGTAGGTAAACTCATTAACCCTTACTTTTTTATCGAAAATCAACCACCTGGAAATCTAAACCCCCATAACGATTTAGATCCTGAAACAAGTGCCACCACCATAATCCGGCATGTTCCAGATGGTATTGAATTAGCCCGGAAATACCACCTTCCACGCCAGATTATAGATTTCATCGAACAACATCACGGCACCACACTCACCCGCTATCAGTATAACCGGGCACTTGAGCTTTCTGGAATGATCAAGGACGATGTTGATGAGAGTAAATTCCGTTATCCAGGTCCTCGACCCACTACACGTGAAGTTGCCCTGCTCATGCTGGCTGATACTTGTGAAGCACGTATGCGGGCGGAAAGACCCAAGGATGAGGCTGAGCTGAAAGTACTGATCATTAGCGTGGTCAAGGATAAGCTTGACATCGGTGAGTTACTTGAATCCCAACTCACCATGAAAAACTTGGAACAGGTCATCGAGTCATTCACCTCTACATTGCGCGGTGTTTATCATCCCCGTATTCAATATCCAAAATCAGAGGGTGAAGTAATAACCCGCCCTATTCCTAATCGAATTCCAGATGTTGATACTCCCCCGATTTCATCTGATCTTGAACCCTTACCCACCGAAGATAAGCCAACCACTTAGAAAAAGGCACATGATAAACCTCCAGGTAAAACGCAACATCAAGTTACCAGTGGAAAAATCCACCTTATTGCTTGCCGCCCAGGTCACCCTGGATTTTAAAAATGTAAGCGCATCTGACATCAGCATAGTAATTGGTAATGATGAATTCCTGAAAAAGCTCAATCGGAAATATCGAAACGTCGATGCTGCTACCGATGTGCTTTCATTTTCCACCAGCGAGCCTGATCCTGATACCGGATCCATCTACCTCGGCGATGTAGTGATCTCACTGCCACGCGCTGAAGCCCAGGCTGCAGCTGGAGGTCATCCAGTAGTGGATGAATTGCAGCTGCTGGTGGTCCATGGAATCCTGCACCTATTGGGATACGATCACCTGGAACAGGTTGATAAAGAGAAAATGCAGTTTGCACAAGATAATGTTTTACATCAGCTTGGTGTCAGTCTGGTCAGCACTTTATAGCTATGTTCAACAAAGATCCTGGTTTCATCAAATCCCGCCTGATGGCATTTGAACATGCTTTTTCCGGATGGTGGTTCGTCATCCGGACACAACGCAATGCATGGATCCACATGGTCGTAAGTATTGCGGTCATCTTGATGTCCTTCATTCTGCACCTTAATGCCTCCGATTGGGCTTTGATCCTGCTGGCTATTGCGATGGTTTGGATCGCCGAATTTCTAAACACTGCTCTGGAAGCAGTGGTCGATTTAGCCTCCAACCACCAACAACATGAGCTTGCCAGGGTTGGTAAGGATGTTGGTGCAGCAGCGGTATTGATAGCTGCTTTTACCAGTGTGATTATTGGTTTATTAATCCTTGGGCCACCTCTTTGGGAGCTAATAAAATCCCTGTTTTGAGCATCCGATGACAATTGTGATGACTTTTATCACCATAAATTTGCCTAACATTTCTCAATTATCTAGCTGGAGGTAATAATGTCTGCATCCTTCCGTTTTGGTACAGTTGGTTCACCTAAGTCGACGCCTAAAAAACCAGGGGGTAGTATTGGGGCGATCATGCATCTACGAGAATTGGGCCTGGATGCCCTTGAGCTGGGCTGGGTACAATCAGTGCGGGTGACTGAAGAAACTTGTGGATTGATCAATGCCACCGGAAAAGAAAGCGATGTTTTGATCAGTGTCCATGCACCTTACTTTATCAATCTTAATGCTACTGCTGAAGAATGGATTAATTCCCGTAAACGCTTGATGGATGCTGCCAAGTATGGCAACCTGGCTGGAGCCACCGATATCATCTTTCATCCAGGTTCTTATTTCGAAAAATCCCCATCTGAAGTTCTGCCTGTTGCGATCAACCGTCTCCAGGGCTGCCTGGAAGAGCTCAGATCAGCTGGAAATTATGTGACCTTACGACCCGAAACCATGGGCAAATCAGCCATGCTCGGTTCTCTTGAAGATACTCTGGAAATGTCCAGGGCATTACCCGGAATTGAGCCGTGCATCGATTTTGCTCACCTGCATGCCAGGCCGGGAGATGGCTCGATCAACACTTATGAAGAGTTTTCGCACATCCTCGACTTCTATGGAAAAAGCCTGGGGGCTGAATCACTCACTCGCTTACACATTCACCTTTCTGGTATCCAGTACGGACCAAAAGGTGAAAGAGAACACCTTTCACTGCATGACTCTGATCTCAACCTGGAAGCGTTATTTAGAGTTTTAGAGGCGTTTCATTGCCGGGGTAGAATCCTCTGTGAGAGTCCGGTTATGGAGGATGATGCGCTTTATATGAAAAATCTTTGGGGAGACAAATAAGGCTGCCACCCGTGGATGGCAGCCTGGAAGAATAAATAAAAAAGCACCTTACCGCACTTGCTGGAAATTGATGATGATTAAATTCTTTTCACAATCATCATAGGTATCGAAATATAAACGGTCGGATAATGGCAAATTCTGTTGATCCAATAATTGGATCCAAAGGCTCCCGGTTGAAGCCACTGGGCTGTCGGCCAGGGTAAACTCGAAACCACCTTGACCATATTGAACAGCCATCCCGGTCATTGTCATTTTATCCAGCGATTGCACCCCGGGTAACGAGCCGCCCAATTGAACAAATAAACCCCGCACTGGTTCGTCATTAAGGCTCATCGCCTGTCCGGCAACCCCAGCCCAGTTACAACCTGTATCCGGGTAGAATGTTTCCCCATTGATCGCCGAGGGGCTACCTTGTTGGAGCTCAAATGCATATTCGCCTGGTACTGCCGTCCCGGTAGGTTCCACTGGGATTGGAGTCTCGGTGCTGGCAATGTCAACGGGAGTATTGGTCGGATATGTAGTCGCTACCACCATCGTAGTGACATTGGTGGGTGTCCAAGATGGAACTAGGGTAAAACGCGGCGTTACAGTCATTGTTGGTGGTATCATGGATGGGTACAAGGTGGGTGGGGGGAATGGATTCAAACTGCTATTCGGATCGATAAAAATCAGGAAAAAAACCGAGACCACACAGAAGATAGTTAGCAATATTAGAACAGTCAGGATGTTCCACACCAAACCGGAAGATTTTTTTCCTTCTGGAGGTTCTTGCGCCTCTACAAAGTCATAACTATCCATTCATCATCTCCGCAGAATATTCGCATTATGGCAAGAAGATTTCAATCTCACTTTGTTGCCTGCGTTCGTTCAACCACTCCTTTAAAGCGTTGACCTGCAGAACCTGCCTGGCATCAGGCTCAAGGGTATGGTTGGCATCCCTGTCGATAAGGTATAAGATGTGAAAACCAATATCTGTCTCGATCACCGAGCTGTATTGCCCGGGTTGAAGTGTGAATGCAGCCTCATCGATGGAAGGTTCACCCAGGTAATTACGAGGAAACCATCCCAAATCTCCTTTTGCCAGCGGGTCATAATCTGCGGCCAGCCTCTCAAAATCAGTTCCCGATTGCAATTGAGCATACACCTCATCGGCTTCAGCTGCACTACGGAGCAATATTTGCCTCACGTGCACTTCGTCTGCTGTTAAAGGAATGGATGAAATGACCTGGTCACGCATCCATGCCGCGCTAACAGATCGCTTGAGTGCCTGGTGGAACTCGTCACTGGAATACCCATGGGTCGATATCCAATCCTGTAGCGCATCGGTTCCACCAAGCTGGTCTTCAATCGCAGTGATTTTTGTTTGCATTAAGCTATCATCCACAATAAAGCCACTCTGAGCAGCTGCTTGAGCTAATAAAGTCTGGTCGATTAGCTCATTTAGCACAATGGCACCTGGTTCAGATGCCAGATTCGTGCCAGTTATCGGGATGGATGCCTGGAACCGGGCAAGCTCTGCCTGGTACTCAGCCAATGTGATCGACTCCCCATTGATGATTGCAGCTAATGGGATCGGTGTTGGAGAAGGAGGGACCGGTGTCTGGGATGGCGTTGGAGAAACCACTGCCTCATTGGTTACGGTAGCTGTAATGGAGGCGGTCACGATCGGAGTGGTTGTAGTACATGCTGCTAAGAATATGACAACGAAACCAATGACGAACAAGATGAGTTTTTGTCGATTTATGCTCATTGAACAGATTATACCCGTAATTTTCCTTCACCCTGGTGGAACAGTGTGACCCCTCCACCACCATGCATCATTCTATTTCATATGTCTACCTGTAGTCCGTGGATCTTTATTACAAAAGGCTTGACAGAACAATACATTTGCAGATAATAGGGACATCAAGATACAAAAGCTTTGAATGAGGAAAGTAGCTGGAGTGAAACCAACAGGGAGGCATGGGGCATAGACTGAGACCCCGCCAGGTAGAAATCCAGTGAAGTTCCCTCGGGAGCTGTCCGGGTGAATGTGCTGATCACTAGTAGCCCTGAACGCAGCCCAGGCGTTATCATGGGGACCGATCGCAGAATGCCGTCGGACAAAGCGGGTCGCGAGAGCGATCAACAAGGGTGGTACCACGGGAAAAGCCTCCCGTCCCTTGATGGGTCGGGAGTTTTGATTCATTCGGCCCTGATATTAAATATAGCCATATGGATTAACATCCTGCATGATTTTGGAGGTAAATATGTTGCCAGATCTGGAGCAAATTAAACAAAACGCCTTACACGCTTTGGAAAGGATCCAGGATGAAGCCAGCCTGGAAGATTGGCGTATTGCCAATCTTGGTCGTTCATCACTTCTGATGATGGTATTTGACCAGCTTGGTAAGCTTGCCAGGGAGGATCGTCCTACCATAGGAAAGCAGGCTAACGAGGTAAAACGGATGTTGGAGGGCGCTTTTTCGACCCGTGCAGATGCCTTACATCAAGCATCATTGCAACAAACCCTTCAATCTCAGCGCCTGGATGTCACCCTGCCAGGTCGATTCTTTTCCATGGGGAAGCTACACCCTGCAACAATCTCTCTCCGTTTAGTTGTGCGTGCATTTGCCGATATGGGCTTTCAAGTGTATCGCTCACCTGAAGTAGAGACCGACGAATATAACTTTGGCCTGCTGAATATGCCTCCCAACCATCCTGCCCGGGATATGTGGGATACCTTCTATACTTCCATGCCCAATGTCTCCCTTCGCCCACATACTTCTCCTGGTCAAATCCATGTCATGCGCCAGTATGCTCCTCAACCAATACGCGCCATATTGCCCGGAATGTGCTATCGCTACGAGCAGATCAACGCCCGTAAGGAGACTCAATTTAATCAGCTTGAAGTACTGGCTGTAGGAAAGAATATCACCCTGGGAGACTTAAAAGGTACAGTGAGCGATTTTGCCCGCCGTCTGTTCGGTCAAAACATACGTACACGCTTTCGCGCTTCCTACTTTCCCTTCACCGAGCCCAGTGCTGAATATGATTTTGAATGTCTGCTCTGCAATGGCAAAGGTTGTTCGGTATGTGCAGGGACAGGCTGGTTGGAAATTGGCGGGTGCGGTATGGTGCATCCCATCGTGTTGCAAAATGGTGGGTATGACCCGGCTCAGTTCACAGGGTTCGCAGCAGGTTTAGGCACCGAACGCATTATGATGCTCAAACACCGTATAGAAGATATCCGCTATTTCTGGACCAATGATATGCGTTTCTTGCAACAGTTCTAGGAGGCAGTTATGTTAGTACCAATTTCATGGGTTAAAGATTTCGTTGAAATAACAGTCCCTCTCCCCATCCTCGCCTCCCGGCTCACCATGGCCGGGCTGGAAGTGGAGGAGATTGTCTATATCGGTCTTCCCCTCCCACAAACCCAACAGGCTGGCAGTCAGAACGATGAAATCAAGCTTAAGATCTCTGGGTTAACCTGGGAAGCGGATAAGATTGTCGTTGCTTCCGTCTCTGAGGTCATGCCTCACCCCAATGCCGACCGTCTGGTCCTGTGCAAGCTTTACGATGGTGAGCGTGAACACATCGTGCTAACCGGGGCACCGAATTTATATCCCTATAAAGGACAGGGGCAACTGCCGTTCCCACTAAAAGTCGCCTATGCCCGCCAGGGCGCTCGAATCTATGATGGACACCAGCCTGGCCAGGTGCTGACCACACTAAAACCAGCGAAAATCCGAGGGATCAATTCATACTCGATGATTTGCTCGGAAAAAGAGCTGGGCATCTCAGAGGACCACGAAGGCGTGATCATCCTCGATGAAGATGCTCCGGTAGGGGTGCCATTGGTGGATTATATCGGTGATGCAGTGTTTGATATTAAGATCCTGCCCAACATTGCTCGGGCAGCCAGTATCCTGGGTGTGGCTCGCGAAGTATCCGCACTCACTGGTCAGCCAATGCATATTCCTGCTGATTTCTACCAATTACCGGCTGAAGGACCATCGATTGAAAACAAAGCTTCGATCCAAATCACTAATCCTGAATTGAATCCACGCTTCGTGCTTGGCTTGATTCAAGACGTGACCATCCAGCCCAGTCCCTATTGGATGCAGCGCCGGCTCAAGCTGGCCGGCATGCGCCCGATCAACAACATCGTCGATGTTACCAATTATGCCATGCTCGAGGTGGGCGAACCGCTACATGCATTTGACTACGACATCCTCGCCCAGCGCGCTGGAGAGAATTCCCCCACCATCATCACGCGCACCGCCCTGCCGGAGGAACGCCTCACCACCCTGGATGGGGTCGACCGTAAGCTCGATCCCTATACGGTTCTGGTATGCGACACTGCCGGTTCATTATCCATCGCTGGCGTTATGGGTGGAGCAGAATCGGAGGTTTACTTTGCTGATGGCGAGGCCACAAACAGCTCTCAAAGGCAAAGTACTTCCTGCATCCTTCTGGAAGGTGCTGCCTGGAATAATTTCAACATCCGTAAGACTGTCGGCTCCCAAAAGCTTCAATCTGAGGCTGCTTTTCGCTTTTCTCGGGGTGTGCATCCGGCAATGGCAGAACGTGGAGTCAGGCGCGGATTAAAATTGATGCACCAGCTGGCTGGTGGTATCGTTTACCAGGGATTGATAGATAACTACCCCTTGCCACCCACTGACCCGCTGGTTGAGCTGACTGCCGAAGAGACTGAGCGCATGCTTGGGATCAAGTTGGAGGTGGAAGAAATTGTTACCATCCTCGAGCATTTAGATTTCCACTGTGAGCAAATTTCAACGCCGACCGGGCAAGTCATCATTCGCGCCCGAACCCCTGATCACCGCCTGGATATCGGCCAGGGGCTGGTGGGGAAGGCGGACCTATCAGAGGAGATAGCCCGCATCTATGGTTACGAGCGCATACCTGAAACCCGCCTGAGATCAGAGTTACCCCCACAGCGTAGCAGTCCGGTCATTGAAGGTGAGGAGAAGGTGATCGATACCCTCGTCAACCTGGGATTGCAGGAAATTGTCAGTCATCGCCAGACCACACCCGAACGTGAAGCTCGCCGCCTGGCTCCTGGGTCACAGGTAGACGATCTGCCCTATCTGCGCATCATCAATCCCATTGCATCTGATCGGGTGGTCATGCGCCACAGCTTGTTGAATAGCGTGTTGGAAACAGTGGAGCGCAATTCCCACATCCGCCAACGCCTGGGGCTCTTCGAAGTTGGACCCATCTTTATGAGCTCTGAAGCTGGAGACCTGCCTGATGAGTTACAGCGCCTTGCATTGGTTATCACCGGACCACGCTCTTTGCCAGGCTGGCAAGGCGCAGATACTGAAGCGATGGACTTTTATGATCTCAAGGGAATCATCGTATCATTGATGGACCAGTTGCATATCGATTATCATATCGCGCCTGGTGAGCATCCCTCGCTTCATCCAGGAAAGTGTGCCCGTCTCCTGGCTGGAGAGAATCAGCTGGGTATATTTGGCGAGCTTCATCCATTGGTCCATGAGCAGTACGACTTTTCTTCCTTCCCTATAATGGCAGCAGAGTTGAACATGGACATGCTGGTTGGATTAATCCCCGATCGTTATGATATGCAACCCGTCCCTGCCTATCCGCCGGTATTGGAGGACCTCGCCGTGATTGTCGATGAAAATATCCCTGCCGAGAAGGTTGCTGAGGTCATTCGCCAGGGAGCAGGACGGCTGGTCACCAATATCACTTTATTTGATGTATATCGTGGCAACCAAATCGGAAGGGATAAAAAGAGCCTGGCTTATTCTCTTACCTATCAGTCAACAGAAAAAACCCTGACGGATAAGGATGTTGCCCAAATCCGTCAACGGATCATCCGCAAACTTGACCAGGAGCTTGGAGCAAAACTGCGTACATAATTGCTGGGGTGTTCAACCTCAGCATTCTGATGACAGGGTTGATGGAATTTGCCTTGCAGCCTTACCAGGTATGCCGTATACTTAACCAGCTGTCCTTATCCAAAGACCATAGAGGAGATGTGCCATGCAAAATCGAACCGCTGCTGTAATCATTACCATCGTTGCTATATTATTATGCGGGTGCCCCGGGTTAGCCGCCTTGTGTGTGGGTTTGTCCAGCTTTGTGTTCCAGGCTGGTCAATTCTATATATTTTCATCTGACCAAAATATCAATCTAGGTGCAGGATTTGGAGTGCTCTGTGCTGGGATGGTGATGATTCTCGTCACAGTACTGGTCAGCTTTTTTGTGCTGCGCAAGAAAAAAGAAACTCTGCCGATAGTTCCCCAAGAGCATCTCCCACCCACCAGCCCTGACCAACCGCTTCCACCCACCAGTCCTGACGAACCGCTTCCACCCACGATCTAACTTGGTTAAACCGAGACCCGGCGTTGTGATTCCTGCGCCGGGTCCTATTTATCATGTATGAAATATTGGTCATCGATATAGGAAAATTTACCTTTTATTCAATCGATCTTCTTTCAGTCAAATCCAGCCTCCGGTAGACCCAGAAATCTAGCTGAATAAGCAACGCTGCAGAATGGTGTGATAGCTGCCCAATCACCCATATATTGACAGTTCATAGATGATGGATTAAACTAATTCTATCCGTTAAATATTTATTTAATCGATAACACCTGATGCCGACCATTAATCGTATCAATTCGATCGCTCAATTGAAGATTGTCTCTGATCCGCACCGGCTCGCCATTCTTAAGCAGCTGATGGATAAACCTGCCACCCTTTCTCAATTGGGGAGAATACTTGGCGAGCACCCCGCCTGGATACGTCACCACTTAATGCTGCTTGAGCAAGCAGGCTTGGTGGAATTGTGCGAGACGAGAATTTCTTCCGGATATATTGAAAAATATTATCGCTCGAAAGCCCACGCCTACCTGTTCCAGGAGCTGTTGCTGCCCGAAAAACCCGGCAGGCGAACGGTGGTACTCTCTGGTAGCCATGACCTGGCTTTGGAAATGCTTGCCAATTTATCCGGCGGCGATCTATACATCTTCACCAACCCGGTAGGTAGCCTGGATGGGTTAGTTGCCTTACGCCAGGGTCTGTGCCTTGCAGCAGGATGCCATCTATACGATTCTGCGAGCGGTGATTACAACTCACCCTATGTTAGCCACTTTTTCCCCGATAAAAAGATGGTGCTGCTCACCCTGGCTCATCGGGAGCAGGGCTTGATCATCAATGCCGGAAATCCTCACTCGGTGCAAGGTTTGGAAGATTTAACCCGCCAGGATATCCGTTTTGTCAACCGCAATCGAGGCTCAGGCACCCGCTTATGGTTGGATCAACAACTTAATTGCTTGGGGATTCAGCCAACCCAGGTCCCTGGTTATGAAGACGAAGCCACCACGCACACAGATGTGGCCGAATCCATAAGAAATGGCCATGCCCAGGTAGGTCTGGGTATCCGTGCTGCAGCTGCTTCATTGCAGCTCGGGTTCATTCCTCTATTCCGCGAGCGATATGACCTGGTCATTTCTCAAGAGCAATTGGGGTTACCGCAATTTTCCCCCATGTTCGATACATTTTATAGTGGCGAATTCCGCCATCGCGTCGAAAGCTTGGATGGCTATGATGTTACCCATCTTGGAGATCAAATCATTCTTTAGGAGATAAAAAATGAAGATCAGCGCTAGAAATATCTTAAAAGGTAAGGTTGTAAAAGTCGAACGGGGAGCAGTCAATTCTGAAGTCATCATTGAGCTTCCTGGTGGCACCCAGCTAGTCTCAATCATCACCAACAGCTCAGTTGATACTCTCGGCCTTGCCGAAGGCAAGCAGGCATATGCCATTATCAAAGCCTCAAATGTAATGGTCGGGGTTGATTAATCTCATATGTGGAGAAGAAAATGAAAAAAACAAAGCAGCTCAACATCGTATTTGCTGGCCTATTAATTCTGTCTTTTATCCTGGCAGCCTGCACCACTCCGACACCAGTTGCCACCGAAGTCCCGGTTCTGGCACCCACTCAGCCAGAAGCTCCGGCTAAACCGAACCTCATCCTGGCGACTACCACCAGCACCCAGGATTCAGGGCTGTTGGATGTCCTTGTCCCTGATTTCCAGGAAAAGACGGGCTATACGGTTAAGACTGTGGCAGTAGGCTCGGGTGAAGCCATGAAAATGGGCGAAGAATGCAATGCAGATGTCCTTCTCGTTCACTCTCCTGCAGCAGAAAAGGACTTCATGGATAATAATTATGGTACCGATCGCCGCCTGGTCATGCACAATGATTTCATTATCGTTGGTCCGGCATCCGATCCTGCCGGGATCAAGGGCGTAACAACGGCAGTTGAAGCCTTCACTAAGATAGCTGATAGCCAATCACCATTCATCAGTCGCGCTGATAAATCAGGCACCAATTCAAAAGAGCTGGCGATTTGGAAGGCCGCCAACATTACACCAGAAGGCGATTGGTATGTTGAATCAGGCCAGGGTATGGGTGCGACTTTAAAAATTGCTTCAGAACAGGGCGCATATACCTTGACCGACCGGGCCACCTACCTGGCAAATATAGACAACTTGCAGCTGGAAAACCTGGTTGAAGGCGAAAAAAGCCTGTTAAATATTTATCATGTGATTGCAGTAAATCCTGCTAATTGCCCCACGGTAAATAATGGTGGTGCTACTGCCTTTGAAGATTATATTGTCTCACCAAAAGCCCAGGCCATTATCGGCGCCTTCGGCACAGAAAAATTCGGCCAGCCACTGTTCACGCCTGATGCAGGTAAAGACGAAGCCACATTAGGCAAGTAAGCCATCCCGTTGTTCGACTGGGGGTGTTCTGCACCCCCAGTCAAAGTAATACCGCATGATAAAATAATCTGCATGACCTCTGATATCCTCGAAATCACCATACTTTCACTCCAGGTATCTTTGCTTGCCACCGGGATCAGCCTTTTCATTGGCCTTCCCTTGGGAACCTGGCTGGCGCTGAGAAATCAATTACGCGGTCGCAGCTTCATGCTCAGCATTATCAATACCGGCATGGCCCTGCCTCCGGTTGTGGTGGGCTTGTTCGTTGCCATGATGCTTTGGCGCAGTGGTCCGCTCGGCAGCCTTGAGTTGATATATACTCCGGCAGCCATCGTGATTGCCCAGACCATCATTGCTGCGCCAGTGGTCACCGGGTTAACCGCCTCAGCTCTGCAGCAGCTTAATCCACGCCTGCGCCTGCAGCTACTTGGCCTGGGTGCATCACCCATCCAGATGGTGATCTCACTCTGGCGGGAAGCAAAACTGCCACTCCTGGCAGCCCTGATGGCTGGATTCGGCGCGGTGATCTCAGAAGTCGGGGCATCGATGATGGTGGGTGGCAATATTCGCCACCAGACGCGCGTGTTAACCACTGCCATCGTTCTGGAGACCGGTAAGGGTGAATTCCAAAATGCAGTCCTGCTGAGCATTGTACTGCTTATCCTGGCATACCTGGTCAACCTCGGGTTGACCATCATCCAGCAGCGGGGATCACGTTAATCATATGCCGGATCCCATTTTGGGTATCAAGGACCTGGTCGTCAGGCATGGTGATCAAACCGTGCTACAGGTTGGATCCCTCGATATCCAGGAGGGTGAGGTTTTAGCTGTAATAGGACCAAATGGTGCCGGAAAAAGCACACTTCTGCTTGTTTTGGGGCGCTTGCTTCATCCTGATGCTGGTCTGGTATGCTTTCGAGGTAAACCGATCGAGCAGGAAGATGAGCTGGCTTATCGCCGTCGTATTGCCCTGGTACTTCAGGAACCACTGTTGCTCCACCGCTCTGTATATGATAATGTTGCTGCTGGTCTCAAGTTTCGCGGGCTGCCTCAAACCGAGGTAAAACTTCGCACCGAACAATGGTTGGATCGCCTTGAGATCAATCATTTGCGTGACCGCCCGGCGAACAGGCTTTCAGGTGGCGAAGCTCAACGGACCAGCCTGGCGCGCGCGTTTGTCCTTCAACCTGAACTGTTATTACTGGATGAGCCTTTTTCCGCCCTCGATGCCCCCACCCGGGCACGCCTGTTGCAGGATCTGCATACACTGTTATCCCAAACCAGCATCACGACAATTTTTATCACCCATGACCTGGACGAAGCCTTGCTGCTCGGTGATCGGGTGGCAGTCCTGCTGGGAGGTGTGCTCCGCCAGGTAGGGCGACCGCAGGATGTATTTACCGCTCCTGGTGATGGCGAAGTCGCCAGTTTTGTCGGTGTCGAGACGGTCATTGCAGGTACCGTTATGGCGTCTCAAAATGGCCTGGTCAGTGTTGAAGCGAGTGGTCTTCACCTGGAAGCCGTTGCAGATGCACCGGTCGGTAAGAATGTATTGTTTTGCCTGCGACCGGAGGATATCACCTTGTCCACCTCGGATGTGAAGGGGATGACCAGCGCCCGTAACCGGTTGAGCGGCCGCATCACCCGGATGACCCCCAGTGGACCATTGGTGCGCGTATTTATTGACTGCGGCGTGCCAGTCGTTGCCCTGATCACGCGTGGGTCAGCCAATGACATGAAGTTGGAGCCTGGCCAGGTAGTGAATGCCACCTTTAAAGCCACGGCTGTGCATTTGATCCCCCGTTAATTCGTTATCAGTCAGCATCCCAGGGAGCCGCACCTTTTCCAGTCGCATCATACAGCGATGTGCGGATCTGTTCGGTTAATTCTGGCATCACCTCCGCCGTCGCTGCCAGTAATCCAAAACACCCGGTGATCATCATATCGCCAAATGGGGCAGGAAAATAAGCTCGTAGTACCTTCTTCTGGTTTATTTCTCTTGTCGAGTGAAAAATGTTACGTCTGGGTCCGGTGATCGCCACATCATAATCACCCTCTCCATTCACGGGCTTAGCTGGGCTGTACACCAACGCTCCATGTCCCTGGTCATCAAACACATCTTGGCCGCGCAGGGTGCCATCTGCCAGCCTTACAAGCAAGCCTTCCAGCTTATCCAGGTCCAGGAACCCGGTGTGGTGTTCGAATAAACCTTCAATCCCACCTGGGCCCAAACGAAATGCCAGGGTGTGGAAATTCCCAACATTGGCGATAACCACCCTCTCCCGTGAGGCAACCTTGGGATCCAACGTAGCTCCCAGCACTGCTGCAGGGGCTGTATCCATGACCACCAGCGGTGTATCCAGCTCCTCGGCGGAGTCAACCACGGATTGCATTCGGGTCATGATTTTTGGCACATTCTCAGCTCGGTAGGCAAATGCACTGAGTTTGTTGAATCGTCGGATGCGCTCATCCAGGTAATCGAATCTGAATTTCCGGTCCGAACTATGCGCAGGAGCCTCACCATGGTCAAAGACGCCTACTGCGATGGCTGAGAGGTTGTCCAGATCGATGCCAAGATTTTGAAGCGCATTGACGATCGAATGATAGTCAAAATCCAGCAATTTTATTCTTCTGATTGTTTCAGGCAGACCTACCGCTTCATCCTCGCTGACCACTTCAACCCCCATCGTTCTCACCGCATCCAGGTCATCATTTAAGGTACGGGCTGCCTTGGGTGTTGCATACACATGAAAACCAGCCCGCAGATGTGCTTCCACCGCCCATGCACTTGGTCCACCTCCCATGGTCATGCCAGTCAACAGGATCGATTCGCCACGTTGGGTTGCCTGCTTGATCAGTCTGTGGATGATCATCGTCGGGCTCGGCACCACCAGCTTGAAATTATTCTCCATATCAAGGCTGGAGTTATACAGAAAGATATCCTGGGTGCCTGTACCCACGTCGACGGTTAATATTTTCATGGGCGCAAGTTTACCACATCCAAAATCAACATGTGGCATGACTACGGAAAGGAAATGAAGTAACATAAGGTATACTCCTGTGAAGCAAGGTGAGTTTCACCCTTTGAAAGATAGGTCACTAGTAGTGAGGCTTTTATGACATTGGAAGATGAGCTAAAACATTGGGAAGAAGACATCCAAGGGGCAAAAAACCAGCCACCCCACCAGCGCAAATCTGAGTTTCAGACTCCTTCTGGGATCCCACTGCCGCCAGTGTGCATTCCATCGCATCCGGACCCGGATTATCTGGAGCAGCTGGGTTTCCCGGGCAGATATCCATACACGCGTGGGGTCCAACCCACCATGTACCGCGGGCGCTTTTGGACCATGCGCCAGTACGCCGGTTATGCCTCCGCTGAGGAGTCAAACAACCGTTACCGCTATTTGTTGAGCCAGGGGCAAACCGGGCTTTCTGTGGCTTTTGATCTGCCCACCCAGATCGGTTATGATGCCGATGACCCGATGGCTCTGGGCGAGGTGGGTAAAGTCGGCGTCTCGATCTCCTCCCTGCAGGATATGGAAACCTTGTTTCAACAAATCCCACTGGATAAGGTATCCACCAGCATGACCATCAATGCCCCGGCAGCCATCCTGCTTGCCATGTATATTGCCGTCGCCAGGCGCCAGGGTGTGGAAGTCAAAGCACTCCGTGGCACGGTTCAAAATGACATCCTGAAGGAATACATCGCCCGTGGAACCTACATCTTTCCCCCTGTTCAATCCATGCGCCTGGTGACCGATGTATTCCGCTATTGCCAACAGGAGATCCCCCATTGGAACACCATCAGCATTTCTGGCTATCACATACGCGAAGCCGGTTCTACCGCCGTCCAGGAAGTGGCTTTCACCTTGGCTAACGCCATTGCCTATGTACAGGCTGCCATCCAGGCAGGTCTGGATGTGGACGAATTTGCCGGTCAGCTTTCGTTTTTCTTCAACGCACACAACAACTTCCTGGAAGAGGTGGCTAAATTCCGTGCTGCCCGCCGCCTGTGGGCTCGCTTGATGCATGATCGCTTCGCTGCCAGGCAGCCAAGCTCCATGATGCTTCGCTTCCACACCCAGACCGGTGGTTCCACCCTCACCGCCCAGCAGCCTGAGAACAATGTAGTCCGGGTTTCCTTGCAGGCATTAGCCGCTGTCCTGGGCGGGACGCAATCCCTGCATACCAACAGTATGGACGAAGCATTGTGGCTTCCCACGGAGCGCTCCGTCCGGGTAGCCTTGCGCACGCAACAGATCATTGCCAACGAATCCGGGGTGGCGGACACCATCGATCCCCTGGCAGGTTCCTACCTTATCGAGTACCTCACCGACAAAATCGAGCAGCAGGCGAGGGAGTACATCCGTAGGATCGATGATATGGGTGGAGCTATCAAAGCCATAGAGCAGGGATATGTCCAGGGTGAGATCCAGGATGCTGCCTATCACACTCAGCAGGCAATTGAAAAAGAGGAGCAGCTGGTGGTGGGTGTCAATGCATTCCAATCCGATGAAAAAATCTCCCTTGAGCGTATGAGAGTCGACCCAGCCATGGAGCAGGCCCAACGCAACCGTCTCAGGGAATTACGCAACCGGCGTGATGCTGGTAAAGTAGCTCAACTTCTCAACCAGCTGGAAAATTCCTCCAAAGGCAACGAGAATTTGATGCCTCTCTTCATAGACTGCGTGGAAAACGATATCACCCTGGGCGAGATCTGCACGGTCCTGCGTCGCGTTTTTGGAGAATATCACCCACCTGCCTGGATATAAGGTTGACCAATAGTACCAATGAGGTATTTATGCCTGAGATCAAAGCCATAAATCATATCGCCATCCTGGTTGAAGATATCGATACATCCTTGGGATTCTGGCATGATGTCCTGGGAATCACACCCTCGCATGTCTCGGAAGTCCCAAAAGAATCTTCGCGGGTTGCTTTTCTACCCTTGGGGGACAGTGAAATCGAGCTGGTTCAGCCCACTACCGCCAATTCAGGCCTGAGCCGTTTCCTTGAGAAACGCGGTCCGGGTATGCACCACCTGTGCCTGGAAGTGACTGACCTCCCCGGCTTATTAAACCGGCTTAAAGCTGGTGGGGTTCAGTTGATCAATGACGAGCCACAGGTTACCCAGGATGGTCGAATGTATGCCTTCATCCACCCCAAGAGTGCCAATGGTGTGTTGGTGGAGCTGTACCAGCTGCCTGAATAGTTACGGTCCTGCAATACAGGCTTCGATTGCCGCCTGGGCGGTATTCATTGCCTCAAGTGGGGTTTGAGCTCCGCTCCAGATTGCCCACGTAGCATCACCCACCGGACCCCACTGGCAGCCTGAATAGATGTGGTTTGCCATCGACGTACCCAGGAGCAATGATTCCCCAAACCGGGCAACTTCATAGATCGCTTGCACATCAGGATCATTGAGGGCAGGAGTATTGGCAGGAACCGTATGATTCGCCAGGGTCAGCTGTTCCTGAACTTCTGCACTGCCCAGGTACAGCAGAAGGTCGACCACCATTTCGGCCTTTCCCCGATCATAACCATTGCTCGTCAGCATATAATTCCATACACCGACAAATGGGCTACCCATAGGTGCAATTCCATAGTCCACGCCTGCATTCTGAAGATCCGGAATCGCCCAGGGTCCTGTCCACCAGATGGCTGCTTCACCATTGATCAGCATATTTTTACATGTTTCGAAGGTGGTGGTCACCGGTCCATTAACACTAAAATCATCAATCCACTCCGCTGCGCTGATTGCCTCCGTGGTCGTCATGTAGACAGTTCCCTCTTCGTCGATGTAACCTCCATACTCGTTCAGACCAAATCCGAAGTAGATGGGTGCGTCATGATAGGTATCCACCCCTCCTAATCCTTGATTGCAAAGATAATACACCCCAGGGTTGTCTGCTTGAAATTGCACCGCGTCAGCAAAAAAACCGGCAAAGTCATCGGAGGCTGGAATCTCGGTATCCGTGATCAGGTCGTGATTGTAAACCAGTGCGATCCCCTCCTGCGTATCCGGGATGCCCCAGAACTGGTCTGCCCAGGTCACCCCATTAACGGCAGCTGGCTCAAAGTTGGAATTCAAGTATCCGGGGTCAATCCATGGGTTCAACGGAACAAGGTAACCTGCCTCTGCCCATGAGCCAATTTGAGCATTGCCATATGCCACCACATCTGGTCCCGCCCCATAAGGGATATAAGTCGCTAAGGCACTCTCCATATCCCCCGGGTTATACAGGTTAATGGTAATGTCAGGGTGAGCTGCAGCATATTCATCAAAAACTTGCTGATATCCTGGCAGGTATGCCTCATTCCACTGCTGCCAGATCGTGATCGTGGATGGGTTCAAACCTGCAACACAGGCCTCCATCATGGTTTGGGCAAACTCCATCGCCTGTTCAGGAGTTTGGCTACCATCCCAGATGTTCATCGTTGCCTGGGCTACAGGATCCCACTGGCATTGGGTATAAATACCATTCCCCATCGCGGTGCCCCGGCTTAGTGATTTCCCGAATTGAGCTACTTCATATATCGCTTGGACATCCGGGTCATGCAGCGCAACTGTATTAGTAGGAATTGTTTTGTTTGCTAGGGTCAGCTGTTTTTGAATGCTAGCTCCACCAAAATAAGGCAAGATTTCGATCACGGCATCATAATTTCCCCGGGTCACTGCGTTGGTGGTCATCATATAGTTTCTGATGCCCACGAATGGGCTTCCCATGGGGGCAATGCCATAATTTATACCGGCAGCCTGCAAGTCTGCGATCGCCCAGGGTCCTGTCCACCACATGGCAGCTGTTCCGTTTACTAGCATGTCCTTGCAGATTGTGTGGTTTGTTTCATAGGGTGCAAATGGTTGGAAATCCGAGATCCACTGCGCTGCGCTGATTGCTTCCGTGGTGGTCATGAACACTGTGCCTTCTTCATCAAGATACCCCCCATATTGGCTCAAGCCATAACTAAAAAAGATTGGGGCTTCATGGTAGGTGTCGTAACCACCCAAACCCTGATTGCACAGATAGTACTGGTCAGGATTGGCTTCTCTGAACAGCTCTGCTTCAGCGAGCAGGCCGACGAAGTCAGCGGGTGCCGGGATTTGTGTATCACTGATCACCTCCCGGTTATATACCAGAGCGATCCCCTCCTGGAAATCTGGAATGCCCCAGATGTGATCGTTCCAGATTACCCCATTGACTGCCGCAGGCTCAAAGTTGGCATTCATATACGCCAGGTCGATCGCAGGATCCAGTGGCGCAAGGTATCCTGCGGTTGCCCATTCTCCGATCGGGTCATTGGCATATGCCACGATATCAGGTCCGGTGCCTGCAGGAATTGCTGTAGCCAGGGCAGTCCATAGATCAGGCACATACACCAGTTTGATCGCCATTTCTGGATGTTCCATATTGAACTCCTGGACAATGGCATCGTATTCTGGCAAATAGCTGGGATCCCATTGGTGCCAGATCGTGATCTTGGTTGGTACGTAGAGTTTCGTTATGAGTGGAAGTTGATAGGTGTATACAAGGCTATCCGTACCAGAAATTGTTTTTTCCTGAGGTACACCGGCCTGCACAACCATGATCACTCCAAGGCAGACGAAGGCTGACAGGCATAACACACTAATGGATTTCCATAGTGTTTTGCGTGACATGGTAATTCTCCTTTCTAAATACTGCCTAAACTGAAACAGATACATCCCACAATATGGTACCTGACCATGCATGACCTGGATGACAACCTCATTCCCGCTTCGTACCGCCGCATGGTCGGGTGCTGGATGAATTTACTATACAATAATTTTTCGCCAGAGTCAATCAAACCATTAAATACTTTGATTGGTAGACAATTCATTGATCAGTTTCTCGATCACCTCGACCATCCTCGGCCCTACATTTTCAATTCCCTCAAGTCCCTTTCGCCCCATCTGCCTGTAGACCAATCCAATATCCTGCTCCAGGTCCTCAACCGCCCAGGCAGCCTTGCGATAAGCCCATACCTGCTGGCTGGGTGCATTCTCCAGCTCCATCCAGTAGCATTGGTTCGCCAATCGTTCAACTATTTTTTTATTCAAAGTACGTTTTTCCCCAGCGATGATCGGGCGTGGGATCCGGTCCGAGATACCTGCGTGATGGCATAACTCTCGCACACGTAGACCTACTTTTCGCCAGGGTTGAGCTTGCGCATAGCTCCCCGGCGGATACAATCGTTGGTAGGTGGGCGACAAATCAGGGCAATTCTTACCCAGGGCACCCAGGAAAAATTTTTTCTGCTGGTCTGCCAGGGTCAATCCTCCAGCAAGGACGAATTCTCCGCCATGGTCTGCCGTCCAATGCGTCAAGGCTTTCAGGTTTTGATCATCATCGCATAAACCGGGTAGAAGTGGCATGGCAACAGTTCCCGTCAGGATGCCGGCCTTTGCCAGCAGCTCCATACCTGCAAACCGTTTCTCAGCATCAGGAGCTAAGCCCTCCAATTTCGATACCTGTAAATAAGCAGGTGATTCAGGAGTGGAAATGATGCTGAATGCCACAACTGCCCTGGAACGCTGATTGATGGATTGGATCACATCCATGTCACGCAACACCAAGGGTGAGCGGGTCAATACAAAAACCGGAAAACCTAGCTCCGCACAAACCTCCAACATCTGGCGCGATAGCTTGAACTTACGTTCTACAGGTTGATAATCACCAGTGAATACCACTTCAACCGGCACCCGGGAGAGCGCCTTACGCAAGAGTTGAGGGGCATTCTCCTTAACCTTGATCAGGTGGGAGAATTCATCCACCTCAGCATCATAAATTTCATCAGCATCGGCTGGTTTATGCGGGATATACTTGCGCTCACGACAGTAGCAAAAGGCACACCCATGTTGGCAGCCCAGGTAAGGGTAGGCACTGTACCGCGTCCAGAACCAATGATCTGCCCTTTTCCCCTTGTTAAGGATTGTCTTTGGTTGGTAGCAGACAAACTTTGTTCGCTGGCTCATATTAACTATCTGCTGTCTGGGGATTATCTGGCTGCAGTTTGACAATTGCCAGGCGCCTGGCGAATTTCTCCAGGTCAGCACGGGTATATTTAGCCGGTAAGCCCTCAAGCCGCAACATTGTACCCATAAAATGAGGGTGGCGCTCCAATCGCAGCTGGAGGAAATCCGCGATCTGGTCTGGCTCAGTCATCGGTTCAGCAGTGCTTGAAAAATGTTTACCCCCCAACTGGACCTCCACTCTGGGGCAGGCCATCAGGTTGCGGTACCAGTCCGCCTCAACACCCCGCGCTGAAGCGACATAATATACCCCTTCCACTTCCTCAAATTGCAATGGGGTTGGCCTGGGCTGACCAGTCCTTCGTCCCACCGTCGTCAGCACCAGGACCCTGCCTGCAACCTTGCTCTTGGGTCCATACCTGGAGAGCATTCCTGTATTTAATAACCTCATTACCCGCCATATAATGGGGGGTATCCTGGGCGATTCTTTCATTGCAAGATAGTCCGCACGATTACCCGCTCTTTTACCGCCCTATTAAGGCTCTCCAGGTTAAGGGAACCATCCGTCTCAACTTTGATTCCAAACATCCTTGCATCCCGTGGGTTTCCCCCGATAAAATCCCTCAATCCCTGTTCAACCTGCTTGTCATCCTCAACAACGTCTGCAATGGCATTTATATCCCTTCCCTGCAAGTGAACAAGGACTGGAGCTACACCTCTCATGTTGCGCCACCAGGTTCGTTTCTTTAAACTGATTGTCAGCAACGTTCCATCTGATTTTTTATATCCCACGGGCAGCTGATAATGCTTGCCACTTTTACGCCCCGTGTAATTTAACACCATCATAAATTTACTCAGCATACCATGCAGTGGTGAATATAAGATCCAGACCATGATCGGGTTATAGGACATGCGAATACCTCCGAGAAATTAGGCTTTTACCCTCCCAACTCCAATTAATCATAGCATGGTTTTTTTGTGAGGCAATTTTTTCTGGTCAGCGTTGCTTCCAGGGTCGCCCGTCAATTTGTAAAAGTTACATCCGCTTGCAAGGGAGTATATTCTTCCAGCACCAGCCTCCGAGCAACAAAGAAATGTTTCTCCAATCTCAAGTTTCCTTTCTCCTACATAGTAACCACTTTGTTTTTATCAAATACTTCCCCTTGCTTAGAGCGATTACTACGCCAGCTACTTAATTCTTTTTCATCTCCTCGTTATGGGTAGATAGATGACACATGCTGGTTCTGGAAGTTCACCATATTCCGCATACATTAAGTCGTGATTACTCATATTATAGTAACTGATGTGGGGATTACCAGAGTTATCAAGGGCTAGCGAAGTATAATGACCTATATCCCCCTTCTGATCCACCGTCTGTAAATGCCAGCCTGACATATCCTGGTATGCGTATTTCAGATTTCCATTTGTCTTGTCAAAATAGCTGATGTAGGCATATCCGATCCCATCAAGTACAAGCGAAGTGTACATTCCTACCGATCCCTCGCTGTCCACTATCTGGCTATGCCAACCGGAACCATCCTGGTAAATGTACTTAAGGTCTTCATTACTCCCATCGAAGTAGCTGATATGCGGGTAGTCGTTGCTATCCAGCTCCAGCGATGTGTATGCACCCACACTCCCTTCACTATCCGCCGTCAGGATGTGCCAACCGGAATCGTCCTTGTAGGCATACATTAAGTTGTCATAGCCATTGTTGTAATAGCTGATGTGGGGAAAACCATTTGTATCCAGCTCAATCGAGGTATACCAGCCTGCGTTGGGTCCATCGTCCACAGTCTCGATATGCCATCCTGAAGTATCTTGGTAGGCATATCTTAAAAAGTGGGGCGAGCTGGTGAGGTAATAACTGATATGGGCATATCCAGCCTCGTCCACTGCGAGCGAGGTGTGCCCATCCACGATCCCTTGCATGCTCACCGTCTCGGTGTACCAGTTTGAAACGTCGCGATAGGCATATTTCAGCTCGGTATTGGTACTATCTTCGTAGCTGATATGGGGATAACCACCCTCATCCAATGCCAATGAGGGATATCTGCCAACGTTGCCCGAGTTATCAACGATCTCGTTCTGCCAGCTGGAATTCTCCCGGCTGGCGTACTTCAGGTAGGTATGTAACCAGTCAAAGTAGGCAATATGAGGATGATTTTCTTCGTCTATCGCTAGTGAAGTTCCCCAACCCGGTTCAGCCTGACTGTCCACTACCTGAAAATACCAGTCAAATCCATCCCAGTAGGCGTACTTGAGCTCGTTTGTTGTTTCAGCGCAGTAGCTGATAAATGGATGGCCACTCCCGTCCACTGCCAGCGAGGTGTATTGGCACCAGTTTCCAAAACCGTCCAGTGCCTGGGTGTGCCAACCAGAAACATCCCGGTAGGCGTACTTCAGCTTCTCGTTATCTTCATCATAATAACTGATGTATGGATTTCCCCCTCCATCCAATCCCAAGGAGTTGTACTTACCCACACTTGCCTGTTCGTCAACGATCTCGCCACTCTGCCAGCCTGAAGCGTGTTGGTGAATATACCCAAGGGAATAGTAACCACTGTAATAACTCACATGGGCATACCCATCAGCATCGATCACCAGCGAGGTGTACCCGCACGAGCTGGCAATGATCGGGACGTATAACGTTTGGATGTGCCAGCCGGATGTGTCCCGGTAGGCATACTTAAGATCAACGTTAGAAGCATCATAGTAACAGTAACTAACGCGGGGCATGCCATTCAAGTCTAGTGCTAAAGAGGGTTTGGCGTGATGTTGAGAAGATATGATTGTCTCCCTGTGCCAGCCAGAAGGGTCCTGGTAGGCATATTCCACGTTATACCAGGTATCATCATAATAGCTGATGTGAGCATAACCGTTGACATCCAGTGCTAATGAGGTACCCCCTTCCAAATTCCCATCCCATCCGCTGTCCACAACTTGGGTGTGCCATCCATACGCATCTCTGTAGGCATATTTCAGGTCATCGTTATAATCGTCAAAGTAGCTGATGTGCGGGTAGCCGTCTCCATCCAGGGCAAGTGAAGCATGCTTGCCTACAGCCGGTGAATCATCTGCGGTCTCCAGGTGCCAGGTCACTCCATCATGCCGTGCATAGTAGAGGTGGTCATCTCCATAGGCAATGTGAGGCTGTCCCGCGGTATCCAGCCGCATACTACGGTCGGTCATTTTATAGAAGTACTTGGGACAGTCCACACATTCGATCAACCAACCCATCGAGTTGGTACTTTTAACCACAGTCGAATCTATTGAGCTCGCCATAACTGGCTGGACTGCTCTATACGGATCAGCATCGATTACCCTGGAAATGCCTGGACCAACCATCGACGCCATACACAGCAATACGGAAATTATAATCACCATAATGACTGTTTTGTTTAAAGGCCACTGCTTGCTCATCCTGTTCATCCTTTCCCCGTATGGTGCTCGGCATACACGCAGACGTGCAATAATACAATACCCACCTTATCATTCAGAACCCTACGTACAGGCACCAAACCCAAGGAAGGTTCACCAATAGCCACAAGAGCAGGTGGGTTAAGCTTTAAGCTTGAAGTGGGTGCAATTCTCGGGCAACTCAGGAAAACCTGCCGCCTTGGTTAACTACCAGGAACTTAGGGATTCTAAAAATCCATCAGCTAATACAATATACAGCCGTCCAAAAGAAATGTCAATAAGGAGATTTGACTGATAATAATTGTTACTTATCGGTATTTTCGAGGCCTAGATTGTCAAATAATCTAAGACATACAGTTAATATTAGTAAAGCTGTAAGATCTCAAAATAACATTGTAATTAACGTTGCCCTTCTCTCGGCAAAAGCTTCATCCGCCTGCAAGGGAGTGCATTCTTCCAGCACCCGTTCCTGCAAGAGCAGGTTGCAAGCGAAGGCCATGCACGTTGCTTCGCCACATTTTTTGCAGTTTGTTTGCGGAAGCAACGTCCATATATCCAGCGGGCGTGGGGCGTGTTTGCGGGCTGTCATCGCCACCAGCTCTTCCCGGTTATCCCAGGTTGCATTGATCGCATCCACCAGGGCTTTGAACAATTCCAGGCCTTCTTCGGTGTCGCTTACCTTGGTGATATAAGCTTTTTCTGAGTAAAGGGAGATGAAGCCCGGCTGTCTTCGCAGGGTGAGGGTGCAGGTTTCCGGGTTATAGCTGATCACATTAGGCAGCGTTGCCAGGTACGGAAGCACCTCATCCAATTTACGTGACGGGTCGCCAATCACGATGATCTTACCCGGCTCTGCCAGGCAAGGCAGGATTTTGGTTAGGGTGATTAATTCAAGGAACATTATTGCCCTATGATATGATCATGGTATTAGTCACCTGGATTCTGCCCACCAGGCAATTCGAAATTTTGTTGAGAATCAAGTCCATCCGCACTTCCTGCCCAATTTATGAGCTCGTTGCAATCATTAGCGTCATTCCACAACTTGTTCCAACCATCCAATGACCTCTTCTTTCTTTGGAAAACGGCCAATGCAAACCAGTTTTTCGTTTATTACCAAGCTGGGATATATGACAACATTAGTATATTCTTCCATCTCAGCAAGGTTTTTAACCTCGGTTATTGAGATATTAAGATCAGGCTGCGATTTACGGAGTGCATTTCGGGCAGCAAGTAATGTCCGTTTAACTGCATATCGTTGAGGACTTTTATAGCTGAGAATTTTAATGTTTATCATATGCATTAACTTAGATATTCATTGTGGTAGCTCCTATAGCAATCTCACACTCACTTTAGCCATACTGCTTCCCTCACTATCCACAACGCCTGCGTATAGCTTCTTCTACTCTTTTGGCAATCACATCCTTCACAAACTTATAGATCGCATCCTTATCACCCTGTCGTGCCAGGTGCATCATCTGGTGCAATTCATCTTCATTCAAAATGACCAGAGTCTTTTCAATCCGCTGTTTAGCCATGTTGTTACCTAGAGGATACTCTGCAAGGATTCAACAGCATAATCAATCTCTTCAGTTGTGGTGAAAAATCCAGGGCTGAAACGCAGAGCTCCATTCTCCAATGTGCCTGCTATTTTATGGGCTTGAGGAGCGCAGTGCAGCCCAGCTCGGGTGGCCACAGCAAAAACCTTGTCCAGTACGGTGGATAATTGATCGGGAATGTAATTATCCAACGTAACCGAAACGACCGCGGTACGTTGCTCCAGGTTTCCCGGACCCAGAATTCTTAGTCCTGGTATTTCCTGTAATTGTTCGATCAACTGGCTTGCCAATCTCATCTCATGCGCATGGATTTTCTCCACGCTCTGTTCCAGAACGAACTGCACCCCAGCTAGCAGCCCAGCCACACCAGCGGAGTTCTGGGTGCCAGCTTCCAATCGTAATGGTAATTCATCGGGCATCGTTTCGGGGCGTGAAGGGAAGCCTGAACCGCCCTCCACCCATGTTTCCAAATGGATACCTGGCATCACTACTAGACCTCCAGTTCCCGGAGGGCCATAAGTCCCTTTATGTCCGGCAAAAGCCAGTAAATCGATCCCCATTGCTTGCATGTCAATCGGATAGCTCCCGGCCGTCTGAGCAGCATCTACTAGAAAGAGTACATTGTGTTGATGGACAATTTCACCCACCTCGGTAATTGGCAATATTGTGCCCAAAACGTTGGATGCGTGCAGCATCGCGACCATCCGGGTATCTGGACGCAGAGCTGCCTCAATACCAACCAGATCAAGCATCCCATCGGGTGTACAGGAGACAGCGGTAATTTCAACACCAAGCTTTTCCAATGCTTTTAACGGTCGCCACATGGCGTTGTGCTCAATCGAGGAAGTAACTACATGATCTCCTGGATGCAGCAACCCCTTTAGAGCCATGTTGATTGCATGTGTGGCGTTTAGGGTAAAAGCTACACCCAGTGGGTCTGGGGCATGAAAGAGCTGAGTTAGTGCAGCACGAGCTTCGTCAGCAATCTGTTGCGCCTGTTCCTCCTGCTGATACCCACCCCGACCAGGTGTGGCACCCACATCCCGCATAAAGTGATCTACAGCCAGGTAGACAGACTCCGGTTTAGGCCAGCTTGTGGCAGCGTTATCCAGATAAACGCCCATTGCTCTCCTCATCTTCTTCTTCCAATGATATGCCCCGCTTTTGAGCCAATTCCTGCGCCCGCGGTAGGATAATGTGCCAAAAAAAGTCAACCACATCATGGGTGTCACGATCCATAATTGCCTGTTTCAGTTCGATGATTTCCTGAGCTTCCAACGTTACCCATGCAAATCGCTGGCAGTCAGTAGCTTTAGACATGGTTGACTCCCAAATGCATCAATACTGTATCACCCGTTGTAATCTATCCATCAATTATGTGCTGGCGGCAGTTGATGATGTATATAACTTTTTCTTAAGCCAAAACGCCACATTCACCAAACCGATCATCACCGGGACCTCTACTAATGGACCAATCACCGCTGCAAAAGCTGCGCCACTACTGATGCCAAACACAGCCACTGCTACCGCGATGGCAAGCTCAAAGTTATTGCTGGCTGCTGTGAAAGATAGGGAAGTAGTCTTGGGATAATCAGCGCCAATCCGATGACCCATCCAGAAGCTGATCAGGAACATCAGCACGAAATAGATCAGTAATGGAATGGCAATCCGCACGACATCACCCGGGATTTGCACGATCAGGTTACCCTTCAGGCTGAACATTACAATAATGGTAAACAGTAAGGCAATTAGCGTAAGTGGGCTGATCCTTGGTACGAAGTTCTTGTAATACCATTCCTTACCTTTGGCCCGTACCAGGATGAGGCGGGTGAAGAACCCGGCGAGGAATGGAATGCCCAGGTATATGAATACGCTTTTAGCAATTTCGCCGATGGTAATCTCCACGACACTGCCCCTCAAACCGAACAATGGAGGCAGCACCGTGATAAATACATACGCATACACGCTGTAGAATAGGACCTGGAATACACTGTTGAACGCCACCAGCCCGGCGGCGTATTCTGTGTCACCGTGGGCAAGCTCATTCCATACGATCACCATGGCAATGCAGCGCGCTAATCCGATCATGATCAACCCTGCCATATACTCTGGGAATTCCTGCAGGAAAATGATTGCCAGTAAAAACATCAGTATAGGACCAATGATCCAGTTCAAGACCAGCGATAGGCTCAACACCTTCTTATTGCGGAAAACATCTCCGAGTTCCTCGTATCTGACCTTGGTAAATGGCGGATACATCATTAAGATCAATCCGATGGCTATCGGAATGTTCGTCGTTCCAACAGTAACCGCGTCATTAAAACTTTTGACGGCTTCCGGAAATAGAAAGCCGATGCCCACCCCCACCGCCATTGCCAGGAAAATCCATAATGTCAGGTAACGATCAAGGAAAGAGAGTTTTTTGGTGATACTGGTAGTTGGTGGCTGGCTTACTGCAATGTCAGACATGAAAAACCTCCATGTAACAATTATTTTTATCAGCTTGAGCCTTTATGGCTCACTAACAAGTTGATAATTTTGCTATCTATTTCATCGCGAACCTTGCGAAAATCATTCATGTTATTCGTTATTGATGGGTCAGTAATACTGTGATGCAGACGCTTACCTTTCCCTAGCCATACTGGACAATTTTCTGCAGCATCGTCACACAGGGTGACAACCAGATCAAGGTCTATGTCTGCGAATTCATCTGCATGCTTTGAGCGGCCTATATGCTGGATACCGATTTCAGCCAATGCAGATAGTGCCTTGGGGTGTATGTAGCCTGCTGGCATAATGCCTGCGCTGAAAGCTTCCCAGGTATCGCCAAGGCGATAATTGACGATTGCCTCAGCCATCTGCGAACGGCAGGAATTAGCAGTACACAGAAATAAGACTTTATGTTTATTCACAGGTTCAACACTCTCTGTCGATCATAACCGATGGATTGCCGACGGTATAGTTGACCGAGGCTGGTTGGTCTACATCTGCTTTCAGTGTTGGCCTATTTTGCTTGTTCCATTTCAGCATTTACCAGCCAGGTGGTTACCTCTCCTTCACTCGGGATACGTCCAGCGCAGACCACTTTTTCATTAATTACCAGTCCAGGTGTCCCCAGGATGGGATACTTTTTGATCTCCGTCCAATCGGTCACCTTGATGACCTCGGCCTGCAAGCCCATGGTCAATACGACTTTGCGGGCAATACTCTCAACTTTCTTGCAGTTTTCACAACCTGATCCAAGCACCTTTACTTTAAGCATTTAAAACCTCCAAATAAAAAATTCTAGAAATATTCTTACAATGAAGCCAATCATGTGGATATTTTCCAGCTCATTTTATGATCTCAATTGTCGGCTTGATGGTTATTTGTGACTTGATCGAGTTAGCCACCAGGCTGTACTTTTGAGCAGATTTCAATGCCCGTCCGATGCGGGCTTCAATACTGCCTATTGCCTCATCTTTAGCTACAACCCGGATTTGAGGAAAAAGCTTGATTTCTGAGAAAATCTCGGTGTGATCCAGCTCGATAATTTTTATGCCTTCCGCTTGGCATTCATAAGAAAGCAGCTCAAGCTTCAATCGCTCACACGACCACAGGAACATCATCATGATGCAGGTATTCACCGCAGCCACGAAGGCATCCTCGGGGGTAAGCACGCCGCTCAATCCCTGGGCATCGGGAGGTGCGGAAAAATCCATCTCGGGACCGTTGCCCATCACAAGATAACCCTGGTGGTCTCCTTTCCATGTTACCTTTGTGTAATAGGTGGCAGTCTGGCTCATTTATCTTTTTCCTTGAACCAGTAGTTCCTGTAAGTGTTATGGATGCCATCTCGATAAGCTGGTTCTTGTTCAGTTGGTATGGGATTGTATATTTTGATGGTATTCATCAGCTCATCCATGTTTTCTTCAGTGGGAGACTTTCCAGCTTCGTAGAATTGCTGAAAGATTAGAGGTAAACCGACCAGCGTCACTTCCTTTCCACCAATCACAACTTTTTGGATGGGTATTCCTGAGCTACAGGCACAGGCAGAGATCTCTGGTTCCTGAGGCGCAGCTGTTGGAAATATATCGCTGGATTCAAGCTGGATCACCTCGCCCACCTTGCGATTCCAATGTTTTTTAACCAGTTCGTCTACGCTTTGCGCAATTTTCTCTGCTGTGATATCTACTGCCTGCAGCCCGGCTGGATTTAAGCGCCGTCTCCCCTGGGGAGGTTCGAGCTTGTTTTCATCGATCAACTCCCGCACCATGATGCTGCTTGCAGGTTTATTGGAATACATTTCGGTGGCTCGTGCAGCACAGCGCAGCTCACAGCCGTCCACTGCAATGGTTGGGTAAAACCTGGCAAATGCACGGTCACCTTCGCCCCCTGCCAGGAAAAGCGGCAGGCAGATGGTGACCGTATCATTGGGTCGCATTTGTTCCAGCACCCGTAATGCTGCCAGGCGGGTGATGGTTCCTTCCGACAATTCCTCACCAGAACAGGCAATGATGCCCACTTTCTTCTGCGGCAGGTCAACCATTTTCGATTTCTCCTTGCTCAGATGTCAATTCATCCACCACCAGGGCAATCTCATCCGCCAATGCCTGTGCCAGCTTCTCCCCACCCTCATTCAGCTCAGCGATCCCCTGGGGTTTGAACTGCTTATATCGCCGGTAAACATCCAGAACGGCATAATCCCTGGCGACGCACCCTCCGCTTTCCTGCACCATTTTTGTGGCACATGCCAGCTTGCAGCCATCGATGGTGATGGCTGGATGATTTGCCACCACCGAACGCGCTTCTGCCTCCCCCAAGACCAGTTTCGAAAGGGCTACCAACCGGGTATTTTCGGGGCGTAGATCCTCGGTAATGTTATATGCTGCTTCACGGCTGACAGTTCCATATGTTTTTCCAATGCCACTACATGGAACGATCACCACCTTTGGTTTTTCAATAATTTCGGTCATACTTATTTGACCTCCTGCTCAGCCTCATGCCTGGTTTTTTCAAAATATTCCTGCGGACTCAATAAATTCTTTGGGCCATCATCACCACCAGCAAGTTCAATTTTTACCAACCAGCCTGCTCCATAGGGGTCCTGGTTGATTACCTCCGGAGCAGTCTCCATTGATGAGTTGACTTCAACCACTTTTCCCGATACAGGTGAACCCAGGCTGATATTTACCTTGATGGTTTCGATCACCACCAGCTCATCGCCCAAATTAACCAAAGTGCCTGTCGGCTTCACTTCAGCGAATGCCACATCACCACTGCGTTGTTGCAGGTAATCAGTGATTCCCACCTCCACATGTCGCTTGCCTGTCTTTACCCACATACCTTCATCGCTATACAGGCGGTCCGTAGCAACCTTAAATATGAATTTGCCTATTTGAAATTCAAGATACTCAACCATTTAATACCTTCACCTTTTTCTCCAGTAAAAATCAATGATCACGGACATTGGATCAAGCCCTGCGCCCATAAACAGCCACCACAAGCGGGAGCAGTGTTACCAAAGCAATCCTCCTGGTTTTCATCTGCCATTTCACAGCTGTTGCAAAACGTACAGGGTGAAAAATCAAATACCTGCAATCGCTGTCGAAGGGCAGCATAAGCAGCACCGTTCCACAGATCAGCGAGGCTTCTATCGGATATATTCCCAAAGGAATAGGCACGCGAACGGCGTATTCGTTTTCCCAGGTAGCTATCATAGGTGTGAAGTAATGGCAGGCAAGGCGAGATTTCACCATCCCAACGGATGGAAGTGCTCCCCTTGCTTATGAAGGGGCAGCGGTTGATCGTTTGACCGACCTGGTTCCCTGCCAGCAGAAAACGAAAATTGCTCTGTAAAGCTTGACGATAGGCGTCCTGGATAAGGGTTAAATCCTCTGTGTATTGAAAATTGGTTGCAGTGGCTTTGTAGTTCGACTGATGAGTCCCATCGATCAGTGTCCGCTCATAGATCACCTCTTCCCTCAATTCTGGTGTATACGCCAGGACGTTGCTGATCGAGAAGAGTTCAATTCCTTTTTCCTCACCCATGCTGATCAATTCTGGTAGCTCATGAATATTCCGTTTCATGGCAACACAAGCGATCCCAACTTGTGGTTTGGTCTTGTTTCCCCGCTCCCGAATTCGTAACAGTAAATCAAGGTTGTTCAGCACCGTGGGGAGTGATGCACCTAGGCGTACATCCGCATAGCTTTCAGGAGTGACCCCATCGATAGATATCCATAGCACGTCCAACCCGATATCTACCAGTTGTTCGGAGAATTGTTCTGTAAGCAGAATGCCATTGGTGATCAATTCGACAGGACAGCCTGAGTTCTTTGCTATTCGTATCATCTCGATTAAATTTGGATGGACGAGAGGCTCACCAAAACCACCCAGGAATATTGTTGGTAGGGGTGAAAATGCGTTGAGTCCACTCAAGATCCGTTCGAACACTTCCCATCGCATCACGCCTAAGGGTTCATCCCATACATTGCGAATACAGGTCCGGCATTCCAGATTACATTGATTGGTAGGTTCAATATATACCCTGGCAAGGTGATCGCTCGAATTTTGAAGCTCAGTTTCATTCTCGCCTACATCGATCCGCATCTCCGCCACATGGGTCGAAGATTCATTTTCCCAGGTTTCATTCGGGAATTTCAAATTACCTTCCTTATCAACAACTGCAAAGCGGGTTGGATTGAATTTCAAAGCCATTAATCCTTGATCACTACACCCTCTGCCACAAGATTACACTTCGGGCAGGGGCAATCTTTCACCTTTAACTTGACTCACCGGATTGGATTCAGCCCCACTCACCTGGATCGCAAAATCCATCAGGTCGTACACCTCAGGCTTGGTAACCCGGTAAAAAATTCGCGCTCCCTCACGCCTGTCTTCAACTAATCCGGCATCCCGCAGCACCATTAAATGCTGTGAGATATATGCCTGGCGGTAGCCTAAAACAGCTTCTAAATGACACACACATTGTTCACCGTCACGCAGGATTTCAAGGATGGCGATCCTTGAAGGATGCATGAGCGCTTTGAATAGATTTGCAGGAGCATTGATTTCGGACATAGTGTTTTATATTCTTTATATTTCAAAATATATTCAGAATATTGAATATATTTTATCTTTACAAAATATCCATAACAAGGCAATCTATCACCATGATGGCATGACATGCATCACCAAACCTTCTCGCTCCCCGGGTGGTAGAATTGTGCCCATGTCTGTGCTTCGAGCTGTTTTATGGGATATGGATGGTGTCCTGGCTGATACCAGCCAGCTGCATTTCGAAACCTGGGAGAAGGTCTTGATTGAACAAGGTATTCCCTTCGACAGGCAGAAATTCCACCTGATCTACGGCTTAAAGAACCGTGACCTGTTGCCATTCCTGGCTAACAAGCCATTGGAACCTCAATGGATCGATTGGATATCAGACCAGAAAGAGTTGGCCTTCAGAAAAGCCCTTCCAGGTCTCCTGCCTCTACCAGGGGTGTTGGACTGGTTGCAACGTTTCCGTTTGTTGAGCTGGAAACAGGCAGTGGCTTCATCAGCCCCACCCGAGAATGTGGAAGAATTGGTGGATGTGTTGGGAATCCGCGATTACTTTGATGCCCTGGTGACCCCGGGCGATCTTCCAGGAAAACCTGACCCCGCAGTCTTCCTCAAAGCCTCACAACAACTGGAAATCCCTGCTCAGTCCTGCATCGTCATCGAGGATTCCATACCTGGCATCGAAGCTGCCATAAAAGCCGGTATGCGTTGTATTGCCGTAACCACCACAAATCCGCCTGATGCTCTCACACAGGCAGATATTATCGTGGAATCAATGGCTCAATTAACCATCGCGCAGGTTGAATCTCTGATCAGGTAAGTGTGTTAATCCTCTAGCTTTAATCGCCGAAACAAATCCCCATATCCCGTGCAGTCAACATTATATCTGAATTAAGCGGCACAGTTTTCATCCGTTTGGTAGCTGCTTCCAGGGGTACATATTTAACCACCGGTGGATCGAGCGCCACCATGATACCCTTCTGACCTTCCGCAATCGCTCGTACAGCCGCTGCACCAAATCGCTGGGCAATTAACCGGTCAAACCGGGTGGGAGAACCACCCCTCAACAGGTGACCCAACACCACTAAACGGGTTTCCTTGCCTGTCAGCTCCTGTAACTCCTCAGATACTTTCTCACCGCAGCCACCCAATCGCTCAGCTCTTCCTGTTTCGCGGCTTATAATTGATGTCATTCCTCCCTTCGGCTTTGCCCCCTCAGCCACCACGACGATGGAGAACAGGCTTCCCCGTTCCTCCCGGTCTCGGATCTTATCGGCTACTTTCTTCAAATCATATGGGATTTCCGGGATGAGGATTACATCCGCTGAGCCTGCCACTCCGCTTTCCAATGCGATCCAGCCTGCATAGCGCCCCATCACTTCCATCACGATGATCCGATTATGCGATGCGGCTGTGGTATGTAAACGGTCCAGGCAGTCCACGGTGAATGCACAGGCAGTGTCAAAACCAAAGGTTATCACGGTTTTCTCAAGATCATTGTCGATTGTCTTGGGTACACCTACCACCCATAACCCTTTCTTTGCCAACTCGTTTGCAATAGCCATCGAGCCGTCTCCACCCACCGAGATGACTGCATCAATCTGGTGTAGCCTGAAGGCGCGTAACAGCTCATCCGAGCGATCTATTTCAATAACTGTATCATCCGGTCCCTTGATCGGGTACTTCAGTGGATTACCGCGATTGGTGGTGCCAATGATTGTTCCTCCCAGGTGAGTGATACCGCGGACTCGCTCGCGCGTCAGCCTGATCAATCCGCCTTCAAGATACTGTTCGGGCATTAGCAGGCCATTATAACCATCACGTATTCCGTACACTTCCCAACCCCGGTTGATAGCTGATAGCACCGCTGCACGGATAACTGCATTCAAGCCCGGAGCATCACCCCCACCTGTTGAGATTGCGATTCGCTTGATTGTATTCGTTGATTGTGCCAAGATTACCTCCTTTGCTGTTCATCCGAACGTTTCACAGGCTAATTATATACTCGTTATACAGTGATATGTTGCTTTTTAAAATAATTCCATTGGAGATAATTCAGTAAACCAAAATGTGATTATTCTGTCAGGTGTCATTCATCATGCAAGTACTTTCATCTACTTTTTCACTTGGTTATGCTAAAAATTGTCGGCGCAAATAGATAATATAGATACCATTTTCGAAAATATCCTATCCTGATAACTTGTGAAACCGATTTATAAAACCAGCTCTATGGGATTCCTAATATTTCTTCTGTGATCTTTGTTTCAAGCGAAGTGAGAGGATTATACGCGACTGTCATCGTATTCGTTAATAATACGATTCCATATCCTTCACCTGGGTAATAGGACAAAAGTGTAATAAATCCTGTAGGAATCCCCCCTGCGTGTGATATTACGATGCTGTCATTAATTTTAGAAATTTCTAGACCAAATCCATATCCGGTCTGAATTCCATCAGGAAGTTCTGTGGGGGTTATCATCATCTGATAGGATTCCTGACTGACAACTCGGCCAGTTGCTAATGCCGCCTGCCATTCCAACAAATCTTTTGCTGTACTGCATAAATCTCCGGCTCCGTAAGCAAAACTTGGGTTTACAACAGCAGCTATCTCAGGTTCACTCCCCCATGCCTTAATCCGGTATCCCTGCGCAAGGCCTTCGGTTACATCAATACATGGGCGGGTATGCTCCAATCCCAAAGGAACAAGGATATTACTAACAAGGTAATCACCATAGTCTATCCCGGTAATTTGCTTGATGATCATCCCCAACAGAAAATATCCCCTGTTACTATATTCCCATCTTGTTCCTGGTTCATAATCTACCATATTCAACCTGGTGAACTTAACCATCAATTCTTCCGGAGTATAGTACTGCGATAGGTCGAATCCGATTGAGTCAGGAGAATAATTAGGAATGCCACCAGTATGGGTTAATAACTGGCGTATGGTCACATTTTTCCATGTCTGAGGGATATCGGTTAGGTATTGTGAGATGGGGTCATCCAATCCCAAGACACCCTGCTCGAATAAATGCATGATACCAGCGGCAGTGAACTGTTTGCTGACTGAACCGAGCATATAGACTGTATCACCACCGGCTGTTATTTGGTTCTCCTTATCTGCATATCCGTAACCTGTTATATATGTTATTTGATCATCATAGCGTATGCCGAGTGTTATCCCGATAAGAGAAGATTGTGCCATTGTGTCTATCACTAGCTTTTCTATGGCGAGCTCCAATCCAGGGGTAATTTTAGGTTCTGGAGATGGTGTTATCTCTATATGATTTTGAATAATTTCATTCACGGTTTCGGTCTTGGTTTGAAAAATCCTCGTGGGAGAAGAAACACTGGATGAGTCACATCCAGTTATCAGATAAAAATATATAATGAATACTAGTAACCTTTTGTATTTCATATGATAATTAATTCATCCTGGCTAAAATGAAAGCATCTCCTACCGCAAATCCATATGTTTCCAGGTTAATATCCTATCACCAAATATTATTTCCAGGTAAGTCCATCATCAACCTCCTATCCTACACCATGTTAAAATTGAAACCATTTCAGTAAAGACAGCGTCTTAAGCAAAGCATTCCCATGCGGCATAAATTGGTCTTTGCCTTTAGAATCAGCTTCCTCGGAGATGATTATGAGTACTAAATCACTTATGGTTTTATTCCTATTGGTGAGCCTGCTATCTGCATGCAACCTGACCAGCTCAAGCCAGACCGAAGCCTCGCCAACAATTCCACCAACACCCCTCCCATTTCCAACTCTCATTCCACCCACATCCCTCCCCACAGAAGATGTGAACCTCCCTTCCGCCACACCATCCTCAACGAACCAGGTGGTGCTTGACCGTGCCAGCCAGGTGGTTCAAACGCTCAAAAACCAGGATATGCTTGCCTTATCCAGTTTTATTCACCCCATTGATGGGGTTCGCTTTTCTCCCTACGCCTATGCGCAGGATTCTGACCAGGTTTTTTCTGCTGAGCAGGTTGCTGGAATTATGGCTGATAGCCGCGTCTATGATTGGGGGCACTATGCGGGGACAGGTGAACCTATCCAGCTGAGTTTCCCTGAATATTACTCAAAATTTATTTATGATGTGGATTTTGCCAATGCACCCCAGGTATCACTAAATCATCGATTGAGCACTGGCAATTCCATCGATAACAGCGCTGAATTTTACCCTGGTGCGATGATCGTTGAGTATTTCTTCCCAGGCTTCGATCCACAATACGGTGGTATGGATTGGCGCAGTCTTCGCCTGGTATTTTCCGATTATGACGGCACCTGGTATCTTGCGGGCCTCATCCACGATGAGTGGACCCCTTGATGCCTGGACTGCATTAATCGTTTACAATAGATCCATGTTCATACATGCCATCACCCGTCTTCCTGGCGAGAATTTCGCCGATGGATTGACCACTTCCACCCTGGGTCGTCCCAGTTATCCACTCATTCAACAGCAGCACCAGGCATATCGGCAGGCTTTGCAGAGCTTGGGGCTGGATGTCATCGTCCTTCCCGCTGAGCAAGAGTTTCCGGATGCATATTTCGTCGAAGACCCAGCCATCGTCACTCCACGCATCGCAATAATAACCCGGCCTGGTGCACCTACGCGTCAGGGGGAGGAAATCACCCTGGAACCGGTATTAAAGCAGTATCGTCCTGTGTTCCATATTCACTCACCGGGGACCGTGGAAGGTGGAGACATACTTATGGTTGAGAACCACTTTTTCATCGGTTTATCTGATCGCACCAATCACGCTGGTGCTTCACAGTTGGCAGATTTCCTGGCTGCTGCTGGCCATTCCTCCACTATTGTCCCGGTGGCAGCAGGCTTGCACTTGAAGTCGAGTGTCAATTATGTCGGGAAAAACACACTCCTGATCACAAATCAATTGGACGATCATCCTGCTTTTGCCAGTTATGAAAAAATACTGCTCGACCAGGACGAGGAGTATGCTGCGAATACACTTTGGGTCAATGACACGCTGTTGACACCCAGGGGGTTCCCAAAAACCTATGGCAGGCTCACTAGTCTAAAAATGCCCATCATTGAATTGGATGTAAGCGAAGTCCAAAAGATGGATGGCGGCCTGACCTGTATGTCTTTGAGGTTTTAACCCATAACAGAATCCCACCGTGTTAATATTACTCCCGTATCACCGATAAATCCCTTAATTGGATCGATGGTATCCAACCTTCCTTCAACTCCCTGCTCCTGCTCGAGCTTAAACAGCTGAGCTGGTTCCCTGGTTGGGTGCCTGAAGGAGATATGTCTTTTAAATTACAAGCCGATCCTGTGTTTGTAGGAAGGTGTTACTTCTCTTCCAACGGGTGAGCCCGGCAATACTTCACATACCTTACTGCAAAGGCATCTTTCCCACGCAGAAGGTCCACTGCCCTCAGCACCCGGGTGAACTTGATCGGGTCTGTGATCGCACAGGTTGCGCCTTCCCCGATGGTCAATGCCAGGAAGGCTGCATTGACCGTATCCCGTTCGGGTAAGCCAAAGGATACATTGCTTGCGCCCACGTTGATGTTGACTTCAAATTCGCGCCGCACCCGCTCGATCGTCTCTAGCGTGACCATTCCAGCCAGGCTTTCAGCTCCCACGGTCAATACCAGCGGGTCAATGATCACATCCTCTGCGGGTATACCCTGTTTGGCTGCAGCTTCCAGGATCCTGCCGGCAATTTTCACTCGCCCCTCCGCATCCTTGGGGATGCCCTGCTCATCCATGGTCAAACCAATCACAGCACCCCCTCGCTCTCTCACCAGGGGTAATATCGCCTGGAGCGATTCCTGCTTGCCGTTCACCGAGTTCACCAGCGGTTTGCCTGGAGTTATCGCCAGTGCAGCTGCCAGGGCTTTAGGATTTGGTGAATCCAGGCAGAATGGGATGTCAAATGCCTCCGCCAGCATCTTGACCACGGCTGGCAGTAAGCTTTCTTCATCTGCACCCGGCACGCCTACGTTCACATCCAATAGGTCAGCCCCCGCAGTGATCTGGTTGATAGCCAGCTCTTTGACATAATCAAGGTTTCCCTCCAGCAATGCAGCTGCTAATTTTTTCCGCCCAGTCGGGTTTATTTTTTCCCCAATGATGGTAAAGACACCCTCACTATCAATTTTCACTTGTTTTGTTTTTCCACACACCAATGTTTGCATCTATCACTCCTGAATAAAATAGAAAATATGTCTGTGTCAGGCTGAAATCTTCTTTTCAGCCCTGCGAAGGATCCGATCTATTTTGTCGCATGTCTCTTCTGGCAATGGATCGATCAGTGGTTGCGCTAAGATCTCGTTGACCGCCTCTCGTGCCTTGGCGTACATATCAGGTTTTCCCAGGTTTACCCATGCCTCGTAGGTATGGTGGTCGAACAGTTGCGTTGTCAAAAATTCAGTACTCCGGGCGGCTTTCCTGGTATTCTTGGTACCCAGGAAATGTCCACCAGGTCCGACATGGGCAATATCTTCGTATAATTCCTTCTCAACAGAGCAATCTACTCCTTCTGATAATCGTTGGATCAGGTGCGATATTTCATTATCCACCACGATTTGTTCCAACACCAGGAGCTGGTCGCTTTCCAGGACTCCGAACCCGATCAGGATATCTGTTCCAGCAAGAACAGGTGGTATCGTCGTTATCAGCTTTTCGATCACTGCTTCAGGACCGGGTTGCTTCGCATCTGCAGTGAAACCGGCTCCGCCGGTTGGAAAACCATAATACTTTCCCATCACTGCCAGGGCGGTTGTCTGCAGGCTCATTTCGGGCACACCTGCCAGGTAAGCTCCGCTGCGAAAATCAACCGTGGCTGTTGAGCTCGCCAGGATCATCGGTCGGCCAGGGTGTGCCAGTTGAAAGATCACCACCGATGAAAGCATCTCTGCATTTGCCATGGCGATGTTCGAGTATAAACTGGCTGGTCCCGTGGTCCCATTCACTGGCATGGGCATGCACATTACCGGTAATCCTACTTCTCCCAACTCGAGGTAGGCATCCAACATTTGGCCATCATGGGTCAGGGGGGCAACCGGGCAATAGATCAAAGAGTATGCATTGCTTTTCCGCAGTGCCTCTTCGCTACCCATGATGGCAATCAATCCTTCTTCGAGGAAAGGAGCCTGCTCGAGCCGATGAAGCTCGTGCTGCCCGTGTTTGGAGCAGTGTCGTGCCATGTGGAGAAACTCATAGAGCGCACGGATATCTGCTGGAATATCCGCAGCACAAGTCGGTGCCCATGCCATCACCCCCATATCCATGCGCTGGAAGATGTGCATGGCATTCTCAATATCCTTGCTTATGCCGTAACGTTTTTCACCTGTCTCAAAATCCAATGCAAAGGCTGCCGTGCCATCAATGCCGTAGCGTGTATGCGCTGTAGGCAGTGACAAATTGTATGCCGGGTTTCGCGCTCCTAATATAAATGACTTCGGTGCAGTATTCAGGGTTTGTTGGACAACTTCTCGGGGAATTTTCGCAATTTTATCTTCCGCATCAATCTTAATCCCATTCTCTCGTAAAATCTTGGGAGCCTTATCACCATGGAATCGGATTCCAACCTCCTCCAGGATGCGAATACTCATGTTGTGAATGCGGTCTTGTTCATCTTCTGATAGAAGTTGGGCTGATAAACGCATAATTCCTCCGAGTCGTTATGTGTATTGCAAAGTTTTTCTGTAACCAGATCAAATAGCTTAATGTCTTTTATCTCGATCTGCTGCTTTCAATATCCGGGTCAATTCCTCTTTTTGTGTTTCTTCCAATGGCTGGGGGTGATGGTTTTCCAGGATCCAATCCACTTTCTCCCGCGCCACCTCAACAGGGTCACGATAACCACCTCCCTGGCGTGGTTGACCGGTTAATTGTGAAAATTGGCGACGACGTAGATTTACTCGTGTATGCCTGTGTGCCAGGAAATGGCCTCGTGGACCAACCTCCTTTATCACCTCCAGTGCCAGGGCTTCCGGGCTGGTGTCCAATCCGGCAGCTTCGTTACGTACCCGGTGATAAACATCAGCATCCAGCAAGACTGACTCTGGATATAGCAGCATGCAGGATTCAACCAGGCCTAATCCACTGCCTGTTTCTGCACCAGTCAGGGCACACAGTAGCAAGGATGATTCAGCCTCTGCTGCTGACTGCCAACCAGGCACCTGGGCATCCGTTCCAAAGACCCCTGCCAGGGTCGGCACGCCCCACTGGTGAGCTATTTCGGTCCCCAATGGATACAGCAAAGAGCCCTCAAAAGTACTGCTCTGGTAATCCCCCGTCTGGGGGTGCATGATTCCCGGCATCATCGAATGGAATACCGGGGCACCAGGATAAGCCATTTGGACCAGGACAAGTGCCGAGACTATCTCCGCATCCGCAGTGACCAGCGTGCCAGCGATCGTGGCTGGTGCGGTCGAACCCGTGTTCGCCATCGACATAAAACCAACCGGTAATCCAGCTTCTGCAAACAATAGTGCTGATTCCAGCCCATCCCGGTCCTGGGCTAGTGGGGCAATGCTGCAAACGAGCAGTGATAGGGGTGGTCGCTGCCGTCGTACTTGCGCGTTACCTGCGATAACATCGGCCATTTCGATCGCATAACGGGCAGTCCATTCACCCATCACGGTTTCAGATTGCACATGCTTCAGCGTATTGTTTAATGACGCATCCAGCTCATGTAACGGTGCTGTCTCGTGGAAATCCTGTGCGCTGACAATCGGCCAATAAAATCCAATTGCGCTTAAATAATCGCAGATCCGCGCCATGGTCGCTACATCGTCCTTATTGGATGGTCTTCGCTGGCGGGTGACGAAATCGATGGTCTCCACACCACACCCATCCGTCGCACAGAACAGGGATTTTCCGTCCAATTTTAGGTCAAATTCTGAGACCCGTGCCCCCATGGTATAAAATCGAGGTGCATGGCTCATCGATTCCATGACCACCTCTTGCGGTAGCTTTACCACCTTGCGGTTGAAATCCACCGATCCCCCATGTTCTGCATAAATATGGAGTGCCTTTTCCGATGGACAATGGATGCCCACCTGTTCCAGTATCTCCAGGGTGGCGGATTGTAGCTGCCTGAGCTGCGCATCCTCCAGAATGCGAACATGGTAAGCAGGGGTGATCGGTTGAAGCGCTGGGGTTACGCTAATCATCTTTCTATCCCTTTCGTAGTTCCTTGTCAGCCACTGCCAGGATGCGACTCAGCTCAACCTGCTTTTCAGCTTCAAGTGGTTCCGGGTGATGATTTTTGCGAATCCACTCGACCTTCTCAATTGCCACCTCGCGCGGGTCACGGTATTTACCATCTGAACCAATTTGATGGGTGATGCCACGCACCAATGATTCGCGGATATGGTTACGGGTATGCCTCTGGCCCAGGTAGTGACCCCCAGGTCCAACGGCATGCACTGCATCCAATGCCAAAGTTTCTTCACTCACCTCTACTTCCATCAGCTGGTAACGTGCTCTTTGGTACAGGTCATTGTCCATGATGATCTGCTCTGGGTAAAGTAACGTATAAGTTTCAGAAAGTCCCATTCCTGTGACGATATCCGCCCCTGCCAGGCCGGCAAGGAACGGATCTAACGCTACTTCCGCTGCACCCTGCCATGTACCAGCTTCATGCGAATCAGTCCCATAGCAAGCTCCCAGGGAAGCCATCCCCCAGTGATGTGCCATCTCAACGGGTGCATACCTCGTCCGGCTGTCCAGTGAATAGCTCACATATCCACCATTTCGTGGATCGGCCCACGCCTGCATCAGCGAATGAAATACCGGAGCCCCAGGTGCATGCAGCTGCATCAACACCGCTGCGCTGATGATTTCTGCATCCCCCATCGCAAACGCCCCTGCCAGGGTCGCCGGGGCGGTTGTACCCAAGGTAGGCATGGCTAGGAACCCGACCGGTAACCCAGCCTCAGCCAGGACCAATGCGCCTTCGATGCCTGCTGTGTCCTGTACCAGTGGTGCGATGGTGCATACCACCAGTGAGAATGGTGGTCTGCGGCGCATCTCCTCCCTGTTACCAGCAATCACATTGGCCATCTCTGCAGCATATCGGCATGGGGATTCACCCATCACGGTTTCACTCTGCACATGTTTCACTGAATTGTTCCAGCATGCATCGATCTCATGCAGGGGGGCAGTTTCACCATGATCCTGTGCACTCACCATCGGCCAGATAAAGCCAATGGAAGGCAGGTAATCAGCCACTTTTGCCATCTCACCCACATCAGATTTTCGGGATGGGCGACGCTGTCTGGTATCAAAGTCGATCGTTTCCACTCCGCACCCATCTGTGGTGAAATACGTTACCCCTTCTGCTAATTGCAGGTCATATGCAGGCTGGCGTGCACCAAGTGAGAAAAACCTGGGGACAGTGGCCAATGCCTTGAATACAAGGTCTGGTTTCAATTTCACGATCTGCGTGTCCCAATCAACCTGCGCTCCATGTTCCGCAAAGATTTTTAAAGCTTTGTGGGATGGAAACTTAACCCCGGTGCGTTCCATGATCTCCAAGGTGGCACTTTGTAAGTCATCCAGTTGTTTATCAGATAGAAATCGCAGCCGATAGGTAGTCCGTAATGGTTCTAAAGGTGGGAGTTGGTTTGTCATTGGGTTTTTCTCCGCGTAGTGGTTTTGTGTTTTTGGATCAAATATCCAGATGATTAATTATGAACTATACTTTTTTCATATTTCTATGGTTGGGTTCGAGCCCTTTGCTCCAGTATTTTCAGCTCTCGCTCTGCATAGTCTGGTAATGGCATGGGTTGCCTTTTGGAAACTAATTCCTTGATATACTGGCGAATTTCATCCAATAAATCTGGAGAGCCTGCGTTCATCCAGGCATCATACGCTCCGTGATGCCCTATCCTGCTGTAATATACTTCACCAGAGTGCACAGCTTTTCGGGTAGAGCTCTGTGCCAGGTAGTTCCCGCCTGGTCCAAGGGTGGCCATCACCTCCCCCAACCACTTTTCTGCACCACTACCGATTCCAAGGCTCATGCGTTTGCATCGCCGGATGACCTCCAAATCGATGATCAATTGTTCCGGGCTGAAAATAGTTGCGCCTCCCAGCAGACCAGGCGCAACCAGTAAATCTGGACGGCTTAGAATGGGTAATGTATAGTTTAGCGCACGCTCATAACCAGCCTGGATGGATGGAATGGATTGATCAGTCCCCCCCACGCTTGCTTCCACCGGAAGCTGGTACATCCTGGCGATCTCGGTCACCGCAGCCCCCAGTAAAGAATGCTCAACCTCTCCACCCCCATACCTGCCTGAGTGCATATCGGTAATCCCAGGTGCAGCTGCATAGATAAATGGTGTTCCCGGCGCGGCCGATTGAACCAGGCACAGCATGGCCAGCGTCTCGCAATTTGCCAGGATGAGCTCTGAGATCAATGAAGCCGGACCTGATAAGCCAAAAAGTGGCATGGTCATGACCGCCAATGGGATGCCCCAATCCAGGGTTTCCAGGTATGCGTCGGTATACTCGGCTTCGATCATGAGCGGAGAGGCTGGGCATAGGATGAAAGACACCGGGAGGGTCTTCTTGAACTCCTCTCGGCTGCCAAACACCACCTGGAATACCTCCAGCATCCATCGGCTCTCTTCAGGAGTCGTGGTTGCATCTTGGATGTGCTTGGAAAAATTCTGGAATATAGCTTTCCAATAGGCGACTGTCTCTGCGGGTGAATGCCCCCAGCACCCTTCGATCACACTCCAATATACATCGATGTCATCCAGGATATCACCCAGGCGGGTTGCCAGGTACCAGTCATCCCTGGTTGCTGGACGGCGTGTTCCGCTTTCAGCGTCATAGGTATAGATCGCCCCTCCGTCCAGGATCACGCTGCACTGACCCTGGTTCATACTTATCCACTTGTCCTGCCGTCTTGCCCCCAGTTTGAACTCTTTAGGTGCCAGCCTGATACATTCCTCCACCAGCTTGCGCGGGAAGCGAACGATGTGGGTCACCTCATCGACCTCTGCCCCGGCACGGTTTAGAATACCTCGGCCTTTAGCGGTATCAATACGCAAACCGGTGGTAGATAATATTTTTATCGTCTCTTCATAGATCCGTCCGCATTCATCATCGGACAAAACCCGTAGTGCTGTTTCCATTACACCTCGCCCATTTTTGTCAGCACTTTATGCGGGTCGAAGGCATCGCGCAGTCCATCTCCTATATAGTTGATCGATATCACCGACAGGAAGATCATTAACCCGGGGAATATTGCCAGCCAGGGATATTGCACCAGGTACTCTTGCGCATTACTGAGCAAGTTACCCCAGGATGGTGTGGGGGGCTGGATACCAAATCCGAGGTAACTCAGTCCCGATTCTTCCAATATGGCATACGCAATCTCCAGCGTTGCTTCAACGATCACGGGGCCGATGGCATTGGGAAAGATGTGCAACGCAATGATGCGAAAATTCGAGCCACCCAGGGCACGTGTGGCTGAAACAAAATCCATTTCCCGTATGGTCAGGTAGGATGCTCGAACCAGGCGTGCCGTGAACATCCATGCTAGGATTCCAATAACAAAAGCGATGGTCAGCACTGGGTTACTCTTTAAGAATGGTGCATCCACTTCCCGTAGAATAGCACCTAATAAGATCAACACCAGCAACGATGGCAGGGCTAATGCTGCATCCGTGATGCGCATCAGGATATTATCGATCCTGCCACCAAAATAGCCAGCAATTGCCCCGACTGGCACGCCAATTACCAGTGTGATCACCATTACAGAGAATCCCACCGCCAGCGAGACCCTTCCACCGTAGAGCACACGAGTCATTAGGTCTCGTCCAAGTGCATCCGTCCCCATCGGATGTTGCAGGGATGGCGATTGGTATCTTTCGCTTAAATTTGATTTATATGGATCATAAGGTGAAAGGAAGGCAAGGGTACATGCCAGGACGATGCAGCTCAGCACAATACAGCCCATGATTGCACCGGGATGCCTGCGGAAGCGCCTCCAGACTAACTGGCGCATGGTTAATTCTTTGGGCATTTGTGCTGCGATGTTAATCATAATGGATGCGAGGATCAAGTCTAGCGTATACGATATCAGCCAGTAGGTTTGATAAGATGACTATCAGGGTTAAAATCGTCAGAATCGCCATCAGCATTGGGTAATCGCGATCGATTGCTGCCTGGTAATATAAACGACCCATGCCCGGCCATGAGAATAGGATCTCAACATATAGGGAACCTGCAAAGATAAAGGGCAGATCCAGGGCAAAGATGGTCACCAGGGGCAGGAGTGCGTTGCGCAGTGCATGCCTGAAATACACTTTGTTCATGGTTAACCCTTTTGCGCGTGCCGTGCGAACATAATCTTGATGGATCACATCCAGCATGCTCGAGCGTAAAAACCGTGAGTACCAGGTTACCCACCCTACAACGCCCATGGTTACAGGGAGGATCAAGTGTTTGGTCCAGTCAACAACCGAGAAGGCGGCACCCTGGGTATACATACCTCCAGGTGGCAGTAATGGACCGCCAGTGACAGGGTTATCCAGCCAAACATAAAAAATTAATATCAATATCAAACCCAGCCAAAACTCAGGGATTGCCTGCCCAATGAAAGACAGCGTGGTGACGATGATATCAAAAACCGAGTACTGTTTAACAGCCGATATCACCCCTACGGGTATGGCTATGATTGCCACAACAAATAAGGTCACCGACATCAGGTATGCAGAATTTTTAAAGGCAGTCTTGATCGAATCCAGGACTGGCTGACGCGTGCGATAGGAGTTACCAAAATCGCCCCGTAAAACTCCTTCTCCGACTCCTGTGCTTAAAGTAAGCAGGTAACTGCGAGGATCTAAACATTGAGCAATGGGTGTAAAAATACCGGCGCTTGTCTGTGGTAATTCTTCAACTGTCTTTGTCCAATCATTACCGATCAGCCAATAAACATATCTTACACAAACAGGTTTATCCAGCCCAAATTGGCGTTTCAGGATCGCTATTTGCTCAGGATTCAAACGCTTGGAAGTCCCCCTTCCAGCCAGTGGGCCACCAGGTGCCAGGTTGACTAAACCATACAAGGCAATGCTGATGATGAACAACAGCGGGATTGCTTGCAGCAGTCTTCTGACTACATAGTGGCCCACTAGTTTTCGACCTTTTTGTTTACGCTATCTCATCAGTTATTTAAGTGTCCAGTTCGCTGAGTTCCAGGTCACGATCTCATTGGCATTGGAAATCACACCCTGGAGCCGGGTCGAATGCGCATTGGCATCCACTGTGGTGAATAATAGTAATTCCGGTAAATCTCGATTCAAGATGGTTGCCATCTGGCAGAAAACGTCTTTACGCACATCCTCATCGAGGGTGTATGCCTGGTCAACCAGGTCATCGATCTCTGGGTTCATATATCTGCCGTAGTTTAAACCATAATCAGGTTCTGCTGCCGCAGTAGTATAGTAGCCCCACAGGAAATCGGTCGGATCACTGCCGGAATATCCATCATCCCAGATATCGAAATCAAAATTACCGGATTGTTCGATCCCACCGTTTTCTGTAGACTCCCAAAGGACAGTACCCTCAACCCTAGAAATGGTCAGCTTGATACCGAGCTCACCAAGTTGTTCGGCGATATATTCCTGGGTCAGATCGAGGGTTTCTCCATACTCTGAATAGGTGATGAACTCCATCTCCATGGGATAACCTTCTTCAGCCCCGGTGGTACAACCATGGCATTCACGCACACCATCTCCATCCTGGTCGATCCAGCCGGCCTCTTCCAACAAGGCTTTTGCTGCATCCGGATCGTAAACTGGCTTAGGGACGTCACATACATCATAGGGTGGACGGAAGAACTCAGTCCACACCTGCTTGGCATAGCCAAACCAAAATGTATCCGCAATCGTTTGCGTATCAATCGCCATCTGGATCGCCTGGCGCACGCGTAGATCTGAGTTTATTGGATGAGGTGAGGCAACAGGATCCGTTGTGCCCTTGGCAGCCAGATTAAAGAAGATCCTCATTACCCAACGATCAACCGTGCTTAAACTGACTTCGACATTTGGCTCATCTTGTAGCTCAAAAACAATATTCTCAGGAGTCCACATATCCAGGTCAGCATCCCCATTGATCAGCATTTGTTTACGTACTGCTTCGTCGGGAATGATCTTGGCCACAATTACATCGATCGTCGGTTTGCCTGGTTCGTAATAATTGGGGTTTTTCGAGAAGGTCAGGTGATCATTCTGCACCCATTCATCGAGAACATATGGGCCATTGCTCAATGGATCCAGTCCGCAATCCCAGGCAGCAAATCCCTGCTCTGCGTCGCAGTAATGTGCTGGCCAGATGACCATCAGGTAGCCTCCGAATTGGGTCAGGTAACCTGGATAGATCGCATTGTAGTGCACCACAACCGTGTAATCATCGACCTTTTCCACACTGTCCACGTAGTCGATCCCGGGAATCCAATACCCCGTTTCTGGGTCAACGACAGCCTCATAGGTAAAAACCACGTCATCCGCACTAACTGGAGTGCCATCTTCCCACATGATGTCCTGCCGCATCTTCCAGGTCACATCCATCACCCCGTTTTCTTCATCGATCACCACACCCCCATTATCCACGGTCGGTAATTCTAATGCCAGCTCCGGGAAGGCGTTTCCTACCTCATCTACGTCTGCCAGTCCCAGCATGGTCAGCTCCATCACCAGAATATCAAATCCACTTTGATTGACGGCGCCATTAAATGTTGGTGGATCTTCTGCAATGACGATCGTTATTTGCGTTTTTTCCGGTACTGTAGTGGGAGCTGGTTCCTCCGTCACCACTTCTTCAGCCGGCTGGGTGGCTGGCGCTTCCCCTGTGGGTGCTTCAGTTGGAGTGGAGCACCCGGCTGATATCAACCCGATCAATACCAATACCGTTGCTATTGTGAACCACCATGATTTATTTTTCATTTTCTTCATCTCCTCTCAATCTATTTTGAACAGGTCGCTGATGAAATTTATATTGACGTAATCTATGGTTATTGGTTATCTTTCTCAAGAATTTGATAATGAAAATTATATTCAGTCATTCGCTTAAGGAATGGTCGAGGATCAAATGCCTCGGGACCATGCACTCCCTTGTTCTTCCAGATGCCCTCAGCCAGTAGCTCCATTACGATCACTGGTCCTGTAGCCGTCTGCAAGGAGACTGCCTGGCAGCCGTAATTTCTCATGCTTTCCTCGTTATCTGTCACCTGGTATATATAAACTTCCCTGCGTTTGCCATTTTTAACTCCCGTCACCCACGTGCCCACGCAGGTTTTGCCTTTCATCTTTTCACCCAGGGTCGCCGGGTCTGGCAGGCAGGCTGCCAATACTTCAATCGGTGAGACCAACACGTCTTTTACTTTTATCGCTTCTTTTCGATGTAAGCCAAGCATTTTTATCACTTTAATCACATCGATAAATTTTTGACCCAGTCCATATTTAAATGTCACCCGCTTACATGGGATGTAACGCGGGATAAGGACCACTTCTTCATGCTCGATATCCACCACTTCCAATGGTCCGATCCCTTCTGGGAAATTAAACACCTCGATCTTTTCGAAAGCCGGGATGGTGAACCAACCCTTATCTTTTTCCCATACCAGGGGTGGGTCGGTACATTCCTCAATGGCATCCAGGATTGAAAAAGATGGTGCAAACTCGTAACCACTTACTTCAAGAGCCGCCCCATCCCGTATCCCGATCTCATCGATCTCATCAAATAGCTCCACCGATGCATACTTGGCGAATATATCGCTCACTCCTGGGTCCATGCCATTTCCAAGGATCGCCAATAATCCTTTGTCTGCCCATTTTTGAGCTTGATTCCATTGGTAGCTGCCCATATTAGCCCCATAATCGGACATTGCCATGTCCAGGTAATCACAATCAGCTTCATAGGCAGCCTCAAAGATCGAGTTGTTATAAAAGTTACTCGCTGCATTCATGATCAAATCGATGCCATGTTTACGCGCAACATCGACGATTTGGCGGGTATCCCGCCCATCTATTTGTTCCACCGGGAATTTATCTGTCGTACCTGTTCGCTTCTGAACGTTTATCGCCCGCTCGAGGTTATAATCCGCTAATACTAACTTCTCAAGCCACAGGCGTTTCTGTGCTACAACCGCTATCGCTTCACCAACTCCCCCCGTCCCTAGTAACAATACTTTCAATGCACTTCTCCTTCACTGGAGCATAACTTCGGTTATGCTTTTTGGAAATGGCAGAAGAACCATTCTGCAGTAGTTATTTTCTGCAGAGCCGAAATACGCATTTATTACTAGCAAATAATTCTATCGGTTATAAACGGACTACATTCGTACAGAAATTTCTTGCCGGATAATGTCTCTCTACAAGAATTCCTTTTTTTTATCCTGTATTAATGTTCATGATAACACGAATTTTTTTAAGCGTCAAATTTATGATAGCCCAGGAATAAACAAGATACAAAAATAACCTCAAACAGGTGACACTCGACAAGCTGAGTCCCCCAATTATAATTCCTCATCTGTATACCCAGGATATTATCGTTTAGTATTTACAAAACGTTAGGAACGTTGTATACTTCCGCGCTAATTACTTGGGTATATGACGATGAAACAAACAACCCTTGAGCTGCTTGAATGTCCTTCCTGTCATTCTCCATTACAGTTCCAAACCCCACCTAGTAGAGGATCAATTAACGATTGCAGGTTAAGTTGCTTGGATTGCAGGAAAACCTATCCAATTAAACGCGGCATCCCCCGTTTCATCAAGGAGGAAGAGCTAATTGGTCTCAATAAACCGTTTGCCCGCATGTATGATTGGTTTTCCTGGATCTATTCAGCCTTCTCAAAGGTCGGGTTCTTACTTCTTGGCACCACCGAATCGCGTGCCCGGCGGGAAGTTCTTGCCCGCCTGGAACCCAATGGTGGCAGAGTTTTGGAAGTTTCGATCGGTCCAGGCGTGAACCTGCCCTATCTAGTCACCTCTCCAGCTATCAGCGAGGTCTACGGGTTGGATATCTCCATCGGTCAGTTAAATCGCTGCAACGCGTTGATCAGGCGCAAAGGCTGGTCCGTGGAGCTGTTCCTTGGAAATGGAGAAGAGTTACCTTTCACATCCAACACGTTCGATTCGGTCTTTCATATCGGAGGGATCAACTTCTTTAATGATAAGCAGAAGGCAATCAATGAGATGATCCGAGTAGCCAAACCTGGCACCAGGATCATCATCTGCGATGAAAACGAATCAGGTGCCCAGTGGTATGAAAAGTTCCTGCCGGGTTTCAAAGGCGCATTTCATGGTCAGCGGGAAGCGATCATCGCACCAGTCGATCTGGTTCCCAGCACGATGCTTGAAGTTAAATTGGATGATATTTGGAACGGTTTCATGTATTGTCTGGAGTTTCGTAAACCTCATCTGCACGAATAAATAAGGACACCTCTACAATGGATGATCATTTACCCATCGAAGAAATTCATTTTATCGAAGATATCGGCCTATACTTTGAACAAATGGGCTTGCCCCGCATGGCTGGACGTATCCTGGGAGCCTTGCTCATCTCAGACCCACCTTCCCAATCCATAACCGACCTGGGGGTCAGGTTAAATGCCAGCAAAAGCTCGATCAGTATCATGTCTCGATTGCTCATGGAGCGTGGATTGATCGAGCGTGTCCCATCTCCAATGCCCCGCCGGGATTTCTACCGCTTTAAACCTGGTGGTTGGATCATCTATATGCGCCAGTGGTTGGGGCTGATGTCCGGTCTCCACCAGATCACCGAACGCGGCATGCAGCTGATGGCTGGTAAACCTGAACCGCTAAAACAACGTCTGCAGGAAGCGCATGATCTCTTCTCAAATATTGAGCAGGAATTTCCTCCAATTTTGGAAAAACTTGCCAAAACCAACCATGCATCAAGGTAGCAGCATGATTACGACAAATAACATCAATGAAATTACTTCAAAAAGAATCAACCATACACTTTCTTCAGGGTTAAGCCAGGCTGAAGTAATTCGTCTACGCCAGCAGCATGGAGAAAATCGACTCCCTGCTGAAAAAGGGACCACCGTTTGGACAATCCTGCTTAACCAGATCAAGAGTCCCCTGGTATATATTATTTTGGTGGCAGCCGGTGTTTCGCTCGTAGTGGGTGAGTATACCGACTTCTTCATTATTATGGCCGTGGTTGTTATCGATGTAATCCTGGGATTTATTCAAGAGTATCAAGCCCAGCAAACCTATACCGCCCTGAAAGGCTTGCTCAAACCTACCACCACGGTGATCCGGGATGGTCAACGCCAGGAAATTGAGGTCTGGGAGCTTGTCCCCGGTGATGTGGTTATATTGAACTCCGGTGAGCATATCCCTGCAGATGGGGTTGTCCTAGAAAGTACAAAACTATCTGTGGAAGAAGCCATCCTCACCGGTGAAAGCGAGCCGATCAATAAAAATAACACAGAAGGTTTTGACCAGGTCTACATGGGTACCACTGCCATCATGGGGCGAGGAACGATGGTGGTGACAAGTACTGGTAGTAATACCGAGCTTGGTAAGATTGCCACCAGCTTGCAGGAACATGTTGAAGAAGACACTCCGCTCCAGATTCGCCTGAAATCATTCAGCAAAATCCTCACCTATATCGTTATCGGCTTTACCGCCATAATCCTCATCGTTGGTCTGTTAATGGGCAGAGGATTCCTGGAAATGCTGGAGGTATCCATCATCCTGGCAATTGCTGCTGTACCGGAAGGGCTCCTGATTGCGGTCACCGTCATCCTGGTCCTGGGTATGCGCAAGATCTTAAAGCGCCAGGGTCTGGTCAAACAGATGCTCGCCGTCGAAACGCTTGGTTCGGTGACTGTGATTTGCACCGATAAAACCGGCACGATCACCGAAGGACGCATGCGGGTGGCACGGACTGACCTGAACAACCAGGAACGTGCATTGCAGACGATGGTTCTGTGCAATAACCTTGAAGGACCGGTTGATATTGCCTTATGGGAATATGCCACCGCGAATTTGAGCGCATCTCCTCAAGATATGGTGGATAGTTCTGAAAGGATGGCTGAGGAATTATTTACCAGTGAGACCAAGTATATGATCACTGAAGTAACTGGTGTTTATTTCAACAAGGGTCAATTCTTCTTTCTCAAAGGCGCACCTGAGATCGTCCTGGACATGTGCACGGTGGACGAGAGTGAACAGCTTAAGATCCTTGCCAGGGTCGATGATTGGGCTGGGGACGGTTTACGCCTGCTGGGTCTTGCGTATCGCCAGGATGGAGAGCTTGAAAATTATTCTGGTTATACCTGGGTCGGCTTGATTGGGATGCAAGATCCTGTCCGGGAGGGTGTTCATGAAGCTGTGGACATTGCCCAAAGGGCTGGAATAAATATCAAGATGATCACCGGTGATTATCGGCGTACTGCTGAAAAAATCGGGCGCACCATCGGGTTGCTCACCTCGGAAGAGCACAGCCTTGAAGGCGAAGAATTAGCGCTGATCAGTGATGAACAGCTTCAAGAACAGGTTAAGCATGTATCAGTATTCTCCCGCATCCGTCCTCAGGATAAGCTCCGCATCATTAAGGCATTACAGGCTAATGGGGAGATAACCGCCATGATCGGAGATGGGGTGAATGATGCCCCTGCATTGCAGCGTGCCAACATTGGTGTGGTAGTGGGTACTGCCTCGGATGTTGCCAAGGAAACAGCCGACCTGATTCTTTTGGATAGCAACTTTCGCACCATTGTTGCCGCCATTGAAGAAGGCAGGGTGATATTCGAGAACATCCGCAAAGTTGTTGCCTATACCTTGTCCAACTCCTTTGCTGAAGTATTGACCATCTTCGTTGCGATGATGTTGCATTGGCCTGCTCCTCTCGCCGTTGCCCAAATCCTGTGGATTCATCTGATCTGCGATGGTCCGTCCGATATTGTGCTTGGTTTTGAACCTGAAGAAGCAGGAATCATGGATGAAAAGCCCAAGTCAGTCAAGGAGCCAGTTTTAGCTCCTCTTGGGTTGACCTTGATCGGTGTGATCAGCATCACCAGTGCGATTGCAGCCCTGACTTTGTTCGGCCATTACTACATGCAACATAACAGCATTGCCGAAGGTCAAAGCCTGGTATTTGCCTCCTTCGCAGTCAATTCCATGATCTATATCTTTGCCTACCGCTCCATGCGCCTGCCCTTATTCCGCATGAGCCCACTCAAGCGCAACAAACCCCTGATCTGGGCAGTGATCGCTGGATTGCTGATGGTGGTGATTGCCTTTGCGTTTCCTGCCATTCGAAATGTGTTGGGAATCGTTCCTCTCACCCTTCAACAATGGAGCTGGATCGCAGCAATCGCCTTCGGATTGTTGTTTGCCGTGGAAATAGGCAAATGGGTCAGGCATTTGCTCATCACCCGGTCCAATACCCCCTCGTGAAAATCCTTATGAGTGGATGATCCTGACGGTTCCTCCCTCAAGATTGAACCTCTCCAAACCAATTTATAAAATCAGGTAGGATAATAATGCCCATATTCACAAAAATACCTCACCCGACACACCACACAGAACACTATCTGCACACAACCATAGATCCGCACCAACAAAGCGCTTCCGGATTGTCAGATATTATTCTTGGCGGTCAGGACGGTCTTGTAAATGTTCTTGGGGTCATCCTTGGTGTGGCTGCTGCTACCAGCGATCCTCATCTTGTTCTTGTGGCGGGTTTAGCCGCAACCTTTGCAGAATCTGTCTCAATGGGAGCTGTAGCCTACACATCCACCCTTGCCGACGCTGATTACTATGATAGCGAGCTCGAGCGTGAGTTGCGCCATATCGAGCAGGCGCCAAAGATTGAGCGTGAAGAAGTCAGGCAGATATATGCCCATAAAGGCTTTAAAGGAGAGTCACTTGACCACATTGTGGAAACCATCACCGCCAATCCAGACGTCTGGGTAGCTGTGATGATGGCGGAGGAACACCAGCTCACGCCTATAGACCGCAAGCAGGCATGGAAGGCAGCCCTGGTGGTAGGTTTCTCAGCGATTATTGGCTCCCTGATCCCTCTCGTTCCATTTATCTTCTTGCCCGTGGGTACCTCCATGTTGGTTTCTGTGATCGTTACTGCTGTTGTGTTATTTGTTGTCGGTGCGTATAAAGCCCAGAGAACTGTGGGACATCCCGGAAAGAGTGGTTTGGAAATGGCACTTATCGGTACATTAAGTGCCTTGGTAGGTTATGCAGTAGGCGCGCTCCTAAAAACTCCAACTACATCGTGACAATCGGTATGTGCAGGGCACCAAACCCAAAATTCTTTTTTTGTTCATAGATGATTACCTGACGGTTAAATGCTCACCATTGGATTCCGAATCCTTCTCGTCATAATCTTATACCTGTTGATCTTCTTAATGGGATATCTTGGCTTTCTCACCTATCACACCAACCTGATTGGTTGGTTTCTGATCCTGACCGCGTTTACATATGGATTAGGCGGGCCACTCCTGCTTCGGACCCGATTAAGAAAAGAAAGGATAGTTCGCCAGGAAAAATGGGACTTATCCTTTTGGATGGTGGTTCCAGGATTCCTGGTAGTTTTTTATGCCTCACCCCTAGAGTATTTATTATTGCCGGAAATCCTTCAGCCAACTATTTGGAGGCAAATATTGGGTCTGGTACTGATCGGTATCAGCATGCTTCTGTTCGGATGGGCTCGTATTGCATTAGGGGGCATGTATTCCGGCCATTTACAGGTTAAAACTGACCATATCCTGGTTCAGCAAGGTCCTTACCGCATCATTCGCCACCCTGCATATGCTGCATATATCATCATGGGCTTCGGAATCGCAATTGGATACTCAAGTCTGATCGGATTTCTCTCCATCCCATTGTTATTGATACCTGCTCTGATTTATAGGATTTTCGTCGAGGAAAAGATTTTATTGGCGGAATTTGGAGAGCAATATAAGCAGTATTCTCATGGTACAAGGCGATTAATCCCTGGTGTTTGGTGAATCCCACACGAACCAAATGGCATTTATAATATACACAAGAAGTTTGGCTCCCATACCTTTCAAAGGAAAAAACCATGACCAATCACCAGATTCTATACCTATCCCAGGCAGATGTATCCAAAGTCAACCTTGATATGGCGACTGTGATCGATCTGCTTGAAACAGCATTTCGTGAAAAGGGAAGCGGAAACGTCGAGATGCCACCCAAACCGGGTATCCATACCATGCCGGATGCATTCATACATGCCATGCCGGCATACATCCCAGCCCTAAAATCTGCTGGCATCAAGTGGGTCAGTGGCTATCCCGAAAATTTTAAGCGTGGACTGCCATATATCACCGGGCTGCTGATATTAAACGATGTCGAAACGGGTATCCCATACGCGGTGATGGATTGCGCCTGGATCACCGCTTACCGCACCGGCGCGGCAAGTGCCCTGGCAGCCAAATACCTTGCCCGCCCGGAAAGCAAGACCGTTGGTATCCTGGCCTGCGGGGTTCAGGGTCGCACCAACCTGGAAGCCCTGAAGGTGCTCTTCCCCATCAAGCAGGTCTATGCCTACGATATTCTTCCCAATGTTCTACAGAAATATGTGACCGAAATGTCTGATAAATTGGGAATAGAGATCATCGCTGTTAATGAACCCCGGCAGGCAGTGATCAACAGCGACCTGGTTGTTACTTCAGGTCCGATCCTCAAACACCCGATCCCCACCATCCAAAAGGATTGGATGCAGCCGGGTTCCTTCGGGAGTGCTGTGGATTTCGACAGTTATTGGACGGGGGAATCCTTGTCGCAGTTCGATCGCATCAGTACCGACGACCATGCCCAGTTCCAATATTACAAATCCGTTGGCTATTTTCAAACCACGCCGGCTCCGTATGCTGATTTGGGTGAAATCGTTGCCGGGCTCAAACCCGGTCGTCAGGATCCCAGGGAACGCACATTGGCGATAAACCTTGGGTTGGCAATGGATGATATGGCCGTAGCACCCGAGATCTATCGCCGGGCTAAACAAATGGGGATCGGGTCCTGGTTAACGCTCTAGCACAGACCAACTGGTGCACTCAGGCATGCCAGGCAATCTTTCATCATGCTTCGATATACCTGGCTTAATACTGTCCCACCTGTTTAATGAACAAGCTGCGAAGATTCATGGATAAGAGAATCTTCACAGCTTGTTTAATATTGAATAACGATATATTTACTCGGGTGCAGACCCATCACCAGTGGATATTTATTCTAAAGGGTTACCACAATAAGGGCAGGTTTTCCATTCCTCCTGTGCTGGTTTGCCACAATTTCTACACGTCCGAGCTGGAGCAGTCATTTCTGCAGGCGGGTTGGTTGTTTCTGAAGCAGGTGAGCTGATTTGTACTGGAGCAGTAGCTTGAGCATTTTTATTCCTATTCACCAGGGCATATACCAGTGCCACAATTCCGACGATCACCAACAGGATCACTCCCAGGCACAGTAACCCAGCGAAGAAAAAACCTCCTGTGCGATGATAATAAGTAGGTGCCATCATGCGAATATCCGGATCCATCAATCGAATACCTGGTCGCATCATCCCATAGCCAAAACCACCGAAGACCATTGCCAGGAATCCTCCTACCACCGCTAAAACCACCAGGCCAAGCAGGATATACAATATCCATTTCAAAACTTTATTCATAATATTATCCTCCGACTATTAATTAATGCTAAGCATACCACTCCACTATGAAGAAAATATGAAGAACATATACAGAATTGTTTAAGCTTTGTTTATGGATTCGGATGCGTGAGAGCTGACATGCTGCTCATTCCTTTAGTACTCTGAATACACTATAATTCACTTATCGCACCAATGATGGATGGGAGATTACCTATGGAGAATGGAATGTACGATTCCCTTAGCGCAGATTATGACCGGTTCGTCAACTGGCAAAACAGGTTGTCCGTTGAGCTTCCCTTCATAATCAAACAACTACAGCCGTTAAGTGCTCATTCGATCCTTGACGCAGCCACGGGGACGGGCATGCATGCCATCGCTCTGGCTCAGCTCGGGTATCATGCCGCTGGAGCTGATCTCAGCACTGGAATGGTTGAAAAAGCTCGCATGAATGCGATTTCTGCCGGGGTCCAGGTCAGGTTTGAGGTTGCCAGCTTTGGTGCCCTGGCCCAGGTATTCGAAGAGCACTCCTTTGAAGCAGTGCTCTGCCTGGGGAATTCGCTGCCTCATCTGCTTTCTCCTGGTGAGCTCGATGACACTTTGCAGGATTTCACCGCATGCCTCAGTCCTGGGGGGTTGCTCATCATCCAGGATCGAAACTTTGATGCGGTCATGCTGCATCATGAGCGTTGGATGGAACCACAAGCCCATTCCGAGCAAAATACAGATTGGATCTTCCAGCGTTTCTATGATTTTGATCCTGATGGCTTACTTACATTTAATATGGTGACCCTGAAACGCACCGACCAGGAGAGTTGGTCCCAAAAAGTGGTTTCCTCTCGCTTGCGCCCCATATTGCAAGCGGACCTGGTTTCAGCGCTATCAGCAGCTGGCTTTACCAGCATACAATCCTATGGAAATATGGCAGGGGTTGCCTTTGATCCTGAGTCGAGTGGGAATTTGGTGATCACCGCCAGGTTATCTGGTTAAATCGAATATAATCTCCCCTGGAGTAACCTGATGCCAAAAAACGAATTCCAGATCATCATCCTCGAGGATGATCCCTTCTCCCGTAACTGGATGGCTTTGCTCGCTGCCCGCGATTGGCGCACCCGCCTTGCTGGAGAATTTGACCAACCGCTTAAAATAGTCTCCTTTTTACATCAAAAAGCGACCAACGTGGACCTGATCGTTATGGACACGGATATCCCCGGTGGTGAGGATTGGATCCCCCAGATCCTGGGCGCCATCTCCGGGATGAAACATCCCCCCGCGATCCTTTGCACGGGCATCCGGCCAAACCCGGAAGTACTCGGGCGCCTCAGCCACCCCTGTTTCGTGGGATATATCTTGAAAAATGAGATCAGTTTCTCACTGGCATGGGCGATCGATATTGCCATGTCTGGAAAATGGGTCATTACCGAGAGTGTTCGCTCGCTTGCCTCGGCCATGCGTTTTCCTCTCCCCCGCCCATGTGTGGTTCTGGATGGCAGGCGGACGCTCCAAAGCACACTGTCCAGGCATCAGGCAGATGTATCCCGCCTGGCATTCCTGTTCAGCATGGAAAGGCGCGAGCTCGCTGATGAGCTGGGTGTTGTGGAAGACTGGGGCTATGGCCTGGTCAGCCAGATTTATGAGCAGCTGGGGATAAAAGATATCCTTAGTGATGATGAAGTTGTCGATTCCTACTTCGCCAACGAGCCCCTGATCCTATCCCATATTCAAAAAATACGATCAACTGGGGTTTCGTCGGTTAAAACCCATGATCTGGAAACCCTGGCCTTCCATATCATCACCATGCCTGAAATGGTCGAGCTTCAGGAATCCTGAGGGTTAAATTCCTCTTCTTCAATAAACTTCCCCCCGAGGATTTGTTGATCGATCAACTTGTGATTCTTGTCAAACTTCAGCCGTAATTCGATGGGCTGGTAACACCTATTCTCACCGACCAGCACTTTTCGGCATTGAAATGAAGTTGCATTTTCACTGTTACCCTCGTACTCGGGGGTCAGCTCATTCCACAGATCCACCCTGGCGCGCAGCTTTTCTCCACATTTGTTGCATTGCACATATAAATACAATGCTCTCTCCGCCCGTGGTTGTGGAGAGGCTAATACTTTAGAAAATTTCTTTAGTATATTCACCAAATAATTCTAGCACATTTCTAAGCAGGCATTTGCCCTGCCATGGATAGTTCGGTCAATATAATTGTAGATTTGCGCGTATTCATAAATCGTAGCGAAGTGATGCTAACTTCTCTAATCCTTCAAGGTCAAATGGTCGCTATTAACATTAAGCCTTGCTGTTCAGTCAAATTGAGCCAAATCGAGTCAATTCCCGTGAAAAGAAATCAGGAAAGTAGTTTATCATTACTGATAATGTCGTGATAAATATACTGATCAGCTTAAAATATCTTCTGTTATGAGCCAGGATATGACAAACGAAATCAAAATTATCCATGAACAAGAAATTCGAATCAATCCCATCGAATGTGATTTCAAGCAGGAATGGAAACCGACAGCCATATTTCAGCACTTGACTGAAGCCGCAGGGATACACGCCGAGAAGCTGGGGGTGGGTTTCGATTTTATGTACGCTCAAAATTTATATTGGGTGCATTCAAGGATGAAGATTAAATTTCTGCGCCTTCCACATGCTGGAGATACGCTACTGGTTCGAACCTGGCCAAAGACCATTCTCCGCAGGTTGCTTTATATCCGCGATTTTGAGGTGTTGGATCGTGGACGGCCAAAGGCTGATTGCTGCTTCATCAGCATGGGTGATCATCAACGCCTCCACCCATCGCCTGGCATCACCAAAATCAGTGAATTTAAATCTACCCGCTTTGGAAGACCAAATCGGGCTGGATGAACCGCTCGACCGGATCGGCCTGGCAGAGAACGGCGTGGAGCGCCTTCGGGTGAACGCCGGTTACTCCTCAGTGGACATTGTCGGGCACGTCAACAACAGCCGTTATGTGGAATGGATCTGCGACGCATTCCCCATGGCAATGTACAAGGAACATAAACTGGACTGGATGCAAATTAATTACGAACACGAGATCCTGCCTGGAGAAGAAGTCTCGATCCTGGTCAACCCCATCGACCATGACCCTGGTTTGTGGGCTTTGGAAGGTTTCAACCGTACCAACGGAACGCGTGCCTTCGAATCTTTGCTGCACTGGCGGGATTGAATTCGTTGTCTCATCCATTTATTTTGGTATAATCGCCCTCTGTTTTCGGTAACCTGTCATCTTTGTCACGCGTTGCCTCTTTATTAATAAAACATTTGTGCTATAATTGCTTTCGGTCTGAAAACCATCCCTGGTTTTGAGTGCTGGACCATCGACTATATTTCAAAAAACGAACTGTTATAAGGACTTATGACTGCAAATGTTATCCGGGTGGTTGGTGCCCGCGTCCATAATTTAAAGAATATCACCGTTGAGATTCCACGGGACAAACTGGTGGTCATCACCGGTTTATCCGGTTCAGGAAAATCCTCCCTGGCTTTCGATACCATTTTTGCCGAAGGTCAGCGCCGCTATGTGGAATCTCTTTCTGCATATGCCCGTCAATTCCTGGGCCAAATGAACAAGCCAGATGTCGATTATATCGAAGGTCTTTCACCTGCGGTGTCCATCGACCAAAAGGGAGTCTCTCACAACCCCCGCTCCACGGTCGGCACGGTCACCGAGGTATATGATTACCTGCGCTTGCTATATGCCCGTGCTGGTATCCCGCATTGCCCGCAATGTGGCCGCGAGGTGAGCAAGCAGTCGGCGCAGGAGATCGTGGATGTAGTCGCTGCACTCCCCGAATCCAGCCGCTTGCTCATCCTTTCGCCCCTCGTTCGGGGTCGAAAAGGTACCCATCAGGCAGTCCTGGAGGAGATTCGCAAGACTGGTTTTGTGCGCGCCAGGGTGGATGGAGTGGTCCATGAGCTGGATGAGGACATCCAGATGGACCGGTATAAGATCCATACGATCGAGGCCGTGGTGGACCGGGTCCTGATGCACCACGACCCGGATCCCCAGGAATTCAACACTTTCCTTACCCGCCTGACCGATTCCATTGAGACAGCCTTGAAATTCGGCGATGGCTACCTGATCGTCCAGGATATCACGAACCCCAGTGCCCCGCATGATATGTACTTCTCCGAACATCTCGCCTGCCCCGAGCATGGTTCTGTTCTGCCTGAGATCGAGCCACGCACTTTTTCGTTCAATACCCCCCATGGTGCCTGTCCCGATTGCCAGGGCCTGGGTGGCAAGCTTGAGATCGATGCTGACCTGCTCATCCCCGATCCTGATCTCTCTCTTGCGGAAGGTGCCATTGCCCTCTCTGAATGGAGTGGACCCAAGGAGGAAGGTGGCTATTACTGGCAGAGCCTTGAAGCTGCCGCTGAGTTTTACGACATCGACCTGCATTCCCCTGTGCGAACACTTTCACAGGAAAAGTTGGATATCGTCTTCCATGGAACACGTGGCAAGGAAATCCCCATCACCTACAAGAGCGTCAAAGGCCATGAGTATGTCTTTGACCGTGAGTTTGAAGGCGTGATTGGCAACCTGATGCGCCGTTTCAACGAGACCAATTCGGAATATATGCGTGAGAAAATTGGTACCTACATGAGCATGCGTCAATGCCCCACTTGTGGTGGAAAACGCTTGCGCCGTGAAGCCATGGCAGTGACTGTTGACGATAAGAATATCGTTGAGGTCACCGAATGGCCAATTTTACACACACTCGCCTGGATCCAGCGCTTATGTGACCCCTCCACCCCGCTTAATTCACGTCAGCAAGCCATTTCCGAGCGTATCCTTAAGGAGATTAATGAACGCCTGGGTTTCCTGGTGGACGTGGGTTTGGACTATCTCACTCTCCAACGCTCTGCCGGTTCACTCTCGGGAGGTGAAGCCCAGCGCATTCGGCTGGCAACCCAGATCGGTTCACGCTTAATGGGAGTTCTGTATGTCCTGGATGAGCCTTCCATTGGTTTGCATCCACGCGATAACACCCGCTTGCTGCGTACCCTGAAGGGCTTGCGTGACCTTGGGAATTCTGTCATCGTGGTTGAGCATGACTCCGAAACCATCCTTTCAGCCGATTGGATCGTTGACCTTGGTCCCGGAGCTGGTGAGCATGGCGGAAATATCGTCGCTGAAGGTACCGTCGATACTATCCTTGACAACCCCGACTCACTCACCGGGGCATATCTCTCGGGGCGCTTGCAGGTTGACATTCCGCGACAACGCCGCACAGGAAATGGTAGATCACTGACCATCATTGGTGCTCGTGAGAACAACCTCAAAAACCTCAAGGTCAAGATCCCATTGGGCAAGTTTGTATGCATCACGGGTGTCTCCGGATCTGGAAAATCCACCTTGATGATTGAGATACTCTATAAAGCCCTGGCGGCGAAGTTACAAGGCACCCACACCCAGCCTGGTGATTATGATCGAATTGATGGCATTGAATATGTGGACAAGGTCATAAACATTGATCAATCCCCCATTGGGCGAACGCCTCGCTCCAATCCGGGCACATATACCGGGTTGTTCGATCAAATTCGATCACTATATTCCGAGCTTCCCGAAAGCAAGATGCGTGGTTATAAACCTGGACGCTTTTCTTTCAACGTCCATGGTGGTCGATGCGAGGCCTGCCAGGGACAGGGACAGTTACGCATCGAGATGCAGTTTTTACCTGATGTATACGTTCCCTGCGATGTTTGCCACGGAGCACGTTTCAACCGGGAAACCCTGCAGGTTCGCTTCAAGAATTTTAATATTGCCGACGTTCTCGACTTGACCGTCGACCGTGCCCTGGAAATATTCGAAGCTTTTCCCGCCATGCTCTCCCGCCTGCAGACTCTACAGGATGTCGGCCTGGGGTACATCCGTATCGGGCAACCCGCCCCCACTTTGTCTGGTGGGGAAGCCCAGCGCGTCAAGCTCGCCCGCGAGCTCTCCAAGCGCGCCACAGGTCGCACCTTGTACGTCCTGGATGAGCCTTCTGTGGGTCTGCATGCTGCCGACGTCCACAAGCTCATCGAGGTCCTGCAGCGCCTGGTGGACACTGGCAACAGCGTCCTGATCATTGAGCATAACCTGGATATCATCAAGGTTGCCGATCATATCATCGACCTTGGCCCAGAGGGTGGGGATGGTGGTGGTGAGTTGATCGCCGAAGGCTCACCGGAACAGATCTGTGAGGTAGAGGCTTCCTATACAGCTAAGTTTCTCCGCCCTTACGTTTGTAAAGATGAAAATTCAACCCCTATCAGGGTTTTGGGATAGCGTCATCTCGTAATCGATTGGATCACCTGGCAAATAATCAGGCCAGCGTGGTGTTACTCATGTAATTCCCCCCACTCATCCATCAATTTCTCTAACTCTTTCTGAACTCTGACGTATTCATTACCGAGCTTCTGAACTTTTGCACTTTCTTGGGGTGGATTTTCCAACCGGTGAGCCAGGGTTGCCAGCTCGGCTTCCAACTTTTCGATTAATCCCTCAACTTCCTTTACGCGTTTCTGTTTTCGCCGCTCATCAGCCGAAACGAGGGATTTCTTCTGGGTCTGATTCACCTGGGGCTTGTTACTCCCAGATTCCTTCTCCGCCATTCGCTCAGCCTCAAGTTGCTGGTGATATTGACTATAGCTGCCTTTGAAAGTGCGCAGGATGCATTTTTCTTCATCGATCTCCCAGATCTGCGTTGCCAGCGCATCGATCAGGTAACGATCATGCGATACCAGCAGAATCGTACCCTGAAATTCATCCAGCACTTCCTGCAGGATTTCCTGGGATGGGATATCAAGGTGATTCGTCGGCTCATCCAGCAGCAGCAGGTTTGCCCCTGTCAGTGCCAGTTTGGCCAATGCCAGTCGGCCTCTCTCCCCTCCCGAAAGTACTGCCACAGGTTTAAAAGCATCTTCACCGGTAAATAGGAAGCGGGCTAGGTAATTTCGGATATCCGCAACCAGCATTTCAGGTGCTACAGAATCGATCTCCTGTACCAGGGTGCGCTCTGGATGCAGGTCTTCATGGGCCTGGGCGAAATAGCCGACATTCAAGCTGGCTCCCAGCTCCACCTCTCCACCCAGGGGTGGTACTTTCTCCAGGATGGTTTTAAGAAAAGTCGTTTTACCCGCACCATTGGGGCCGATCAATGCAGTGCATTGCAACCGCCTCAATTCGATCTCTCCGGCGTAGAATAGCTCCTTTCCTGGGTAGCCAATATGCAGGTTGTGTGTGCGCAGGACAATTTCTCCACTGCGCTGGTCGGTGTGAAGGCGCAAGTGTAATTGAGGCGGCCTGTCTGTTGGCTCCCGTAATCCTGCCAGTTTTCGTTGTGCTTCCTCTGGGCTAAGCATGCTGGTAGTGGTGTCCACACTCATGCTCAGCTCACTCCACTTTTTGCCGATCGCTGCTTCCAAACCAACCTGTTCGATGGCTTGTAGATGTCGCGATAACCGGCGAAGGCGTCCCCTTGCCTGGGTGACATTCTGACCGGAGATATTCTTCTTGATGTAGTCCAGGTCTTTTTCCAGCTTCTCTTTTTCAGTTTCATAAATTTCCCGCCTTCGCTCCCAACGCTCACTGCGTTGTTCAATATATGCCGAATAGTCACCTCGGTAGACTTCAAAGCCATCTCGCCTCATCTCCCAGATTGTGTCCACCACCTGGTCCAGGAAATATCGATCATGCGACACGATCAGGGTGGCCCCTTTCCACTGGTTGAGATAACCTTCCAGCCACTCCACAGCTGCGATATCCAGGTGATTGGTCGGCTCATCCAGGATCAACAGGTCTGGTTCAGATAGTAAAAGACGAGCTAGCAGAGCGCGCGTCCTTTCCCCGCCCGACAGGCGCGCTAAAGGTGCCTGGTATTCATCCGCAGTAAACCCCAGTCCGGATAGAACCTGCTGGATGCGATGGACATAGGTATACCCACCCTGGTGTTCAAATTCAGATTGCAATCGCCCATACCGCTCTAGTACATGGCCAACCTGGTCGGGGTTCACCATCTCCATCTCGAGGTGCTGCAGCTCGCTTTCCATGTCAAAGAGCTTTTCAAATGGTACCAGGCATTCCTCCCACAAAGTATGCGGTGAGTCAAATCCCGCTTCCTGGGGTAGGTGACCAATAGATATATTTCGCGCCTGGCTCACCTCCCCTTTAGATGGTTCTTCTTCCAGTGCCAGGATGCGCAGCAGGGTGGTTTTTCCAATTCCATTTGGTCCGATAATGGCAATGCGCGCATGATGCGGGATGCTGAGTGAAACACCTTTAAAAATATCCGTCGCCCCGAAGGATTTTGATAGATTGGTTGCTGTGATCAATGACATAACAGACTGGTATCGTTACGAGAAGATTATCAGGATTTGTCTATGGAACTTTTCCACTTGCAAATTCGTCATATGTCCGTTCATGGTGGCATTTTTCATGCATCTGATGAAGGGATAAAAATATTATTCATTTATCCTTAACATCATGCCATCGACCTGGAATTATAATTATGCCTGATCAATTGTACACTACACAAAACCAATTTCATTCTACATGTTATAATCCAAAATCGATGGAAGAATATAATCCAATTGAAGGGAATCGCATATCCGGCCACCAGCCGCGCAGGGTTACCAAGGCCAGGATGAATCCTGTCCTGTGGGGATTATTGATCATTTTCATAATCACCCTCTCCGCTACCGTATACCTGACTTACACGGTTGTTCGCAACGTCACTGCTGGGAGTATTGAACTCGGTGACCGTTCTCCCTTATCTCTGCTGAATAATCCATCAGTCAGTCAGCCAGATATCGACCCGGAAACGCCGCTTCAAGCTGAAAGCGGTCCTTCACCGATTCCCTGGGATGGTGCTAACCGTGTGACCGTTCTTCTTATGGGCTTGGATTTCCGTGATTGGGAAGGTGGTGGTCCTTCCCGTACCGATACCATGATGCTCCTCACCATGGATCCAGTTTCACGAACTGCAGGAATCCTCTCGATCCCGCGCGATTTATGGGTTAATATTCCCGGTTTTGATTACGGTAAGATCAATACCGCATATTATCTCGGAGAATTGTATGACCAGCCCGGTGGTGGGCCTGCTTTGGCAATTAAAACCGTGGAAGAACTGTTGGGTATAGATATTAATTATTATGCCCAGGTGGATTTCTCGGCCTTTGAAAGATTTATCGATGAAATTGGTGGCGTCGATGTAGAAGTCCCATATGAGCTTACGGTGGATCCCATTGGTCCTGGTAATACGGTTACACTTCAGCAAGGTATCCAGCACCTCGATGGACCTACAGCGTTGGCTTATGCCCGTAATCGCGACACGTACGGCGCTGACTTTGACCGGGCAGACCGGCAGCAGCAAGTCGTCTTCGGCATGCGCGACCAGGTCCTATCCCTGGGATCCCTACCCAACCTGATCGCAAATGCTCCGACGATCTATAATAATTTGCGAAACGGTATCCATACCAACCTTAACCTCAAAGAAACCATCTCCCTTGCATGGACTGCCTCACAAGTCCCGCGTGAAAACATTAAGCATGGCTTGATCGGTCCAAATGAAGTCACTATGTCGATGTCCCCGGATGGTATGGATATCCTCCTCCCAGATATGGACGCAGTCCGCGTGGTGCGTGACGATGTATTTGCAACGACTTCCGGTGTTGCCCCTATTGCTACGGTTTATATCAGCAACCCGGAGGAACTACGCCAGGCTGAAGCTGCCACTGTCTCCGTATTAAATGCCACAATCATTCCTGGTTTGGCTTCTCAAACCACCAATTACCTGATCGATCAGGGAATTAATGTCACTGAGACTGGTAATGCAGAAGAGAAATCTGACACGACCGTCATTATTGATTACACTGGCAAACCATATTCAGTTCAATATCTGGTTGATCTATTAAACATTCAACCAAACAGCATCTACAGCCGGTACGACCCCAACAGCCAGGTGGATATTGCCATCCTGGTGGGGACAGACTGGGCTGAAAATAACACTATGCCCTGAGAAAGTTATAAATGAAAAGAAAAATCCCAACCCTCTTAAAAGTGGGTATATTCTCCTTATTTATCATCGCCGCGATTTCCACCGCCTATGTTGTCTATGCCAAATCATACGATTTTTTCTTATCGTTTGACATAGCCCAGCTCCCAGGCTTGGCTATCCACAACGACCCTAATGCACAGCAGGTTATCGATGGTACTCCAGTTTCCACACCTGTTCCTGCTTCATCAGCTGACCTGGCACCCGCTCCATGGGATGGTGCCAGCCCGGTGACGCTCCTGGTGATGGGATTGGATTATCGCGACTGGGAATCTGGTGATGGTCCTCCACGCACCGACACGATGATCCTGCTGACCGTGGACCCATTAACCAAAACTGCCGGCATGCTGAATGTCCCACGCGACCTGTGGGTAAGTATCCCCGGATTCGAATATGACCGCATCAATAACGCCTACCCGCTGGGTGAAGCCTATGAGGTACCCGGTGGTGGTCCAGCTTTGGCAATGCAAACCATTGAATCATTGCTAGGGGTACCCATTGATTATTATGCCATCATCGATTTCTATGCTTTTGAGCAATTCATCGACGAGCTTGGTGGAATTAATGTAACCGTACCTGAAGAGATTGCAGTTGATCCCATTGGTAAAGCCAATACAGTTTTCTTGGAGGCTAAGGACTACTTATTGGATGGTCCTACTGCACTTGCATACGCGCGTGCCCGTCATACAGAAGGTGGTGACTTCGATCGTGCTCTACGTCAGCAGCAAGTGATCCTGGCGATCAAGGACCGGATCATCGACCTTGGTCCAGCTCAGATGGCTTCACGTGCCCCGGCCTTATATAACCAGCTGGCAGCCGGGATTCATACCGACTTGTCGCTTGAAGATGCCATGAAATTGGGCTGGCTTGCCCTGGATATTCCCATCCAGAGCATCCAGCGCGGTGCCATTGCTCCACCCAAATCAGTCATGTTTGCTAAATCACCGGATGGCTCAAAGGATATCCTCATCCCGGTTCCAGACCAGATCCGCCTCATCAGGGACCAGGTATTTGCCTCCTCCACCATGGCCAGCCCAGTTTTAACCACCGGCGACGTCCTGGCAAATATGCAGGCTGAAGGGGCGACCATCGTAGTGGCCAATGGCACTTACATTGAAGGTTTAGCTCAGGAAACCCAGGCATACTTGCAATCACAGGGTGCAAATGTGGTCGATACTCAAAATGGCGAATACAGCACCTTCACTCGCATCATTGATTACACTGGAAATCCCTATACGGATCGTTACCTGGTCGACCTGATGAATATCACTCCTTATAGCATCTCCCTACAGTACGACCCAAACAGCCCGGTTGATGTCCTGGTTATCCTGGGAGATGATTGGGGTGGTAACAACCCCATGCCATAAGGTGGTTCAGCTCTTCTTTTTCTCTCACACTATCGCATGGTCAGGCTTAATATTGGGATGTGGGGAATGAGTTGAGAGTAGAAGAGAGCTGCTTTCAACTGTTAATTACCATTCTGGATCATTTTTCTCTCCCACCAGGGTATATTCACGTTATAATCCCCCTATCATTTACTGCCAATTGATCCAGATCCCCTGGAGATTCCTATGCCCAATCGATGGATAAAAATATCTATACTGCCTGCTTTGTTTATACTTGGTTTCCTTTTAGTATCTATCCCAACCCTTGTATCAGCTTCCCGATCGCCCACAGGTCCGCTTCTCACACCAGCCTCTCCTGAGCCATATCCAAATTCGAACGTGTTCCCGGCTGAAGTTTATCTTTCCAATCTTGCTGACCTTCATACTCTCTACCGCCTGGAGATAGATATTGAAGGCATCCGCCTTGCTGATGGCACTTCACCCTCGCCTAATTCACCATTTAAACCTTCCATTGCGACGATTTATATCGATCCAACTCAAGCAGCTTTGTTATCAAACACAGGATTAAACCCGGTGCCCATTCCAAATGAAGGTTACCGAAATTTCCTGGCCTATGGTCCAGGTTCTGGCACTCCCAACGCCTGGCCGACCTTTGATGAATATGTTACCCGCATGCAGGCCCTTCAGGCTGCCCACCCGGAGATTGTAGCGTTGGTATCTATCGGCCATTCGGTGCAGGGACGTGACCTGTGGTGCATGGAAATCACAGCCAACCCAGGGGTTGATGAAAACGAGCCCGAATTCAAGTACACTGCCAATCACCATGGTGATGAGACCACCGGTGTTGAGATGACCATGCGCCTGGCAGAGCTCCTGGCGAACAGCTATGGCACCGACCCTGACCTGACTGGGATGGTCGATAAAATGGATATCTGGCTATGCCCCATCTACAATCCCGATGGGTATGTTGCCGGTACACGCTATAACCACAACGGGTATGACCTCAACCGCAATTATCCCGATCGTTTTACAGGTCCTCATCCAAGTACACAGCCTGAAACGCTGGCTTTTATGGAGTTTGAAAATGCCCATCGCTTCGTCATGGGTGCCAATTACCATGGTGGTGCCCAGGTACTCAATTATCCCTGGGATGCAGTTGCTGCCCCCGGTGATCCGGTCATCCCCGATTATGCCCCGGATGACAGCCTCTTCTATGATTTTGGCTTCGGCTACACCTCCCGCAACCCCGACCTGATGGAAGGCGGTTTTGAGAATGGGTTAACCCGCGGCTGGGAGTGGTACCAGATCTGGGGCGGGATGCAGGATTGGGTATATTATTACCATGGCGAGCATCATGTCCTCATCGAAATTTCCTTCACCAAATCTCCTGCTTTCAGTCAAATGGACACTTACTGGGACCACAACCGTGATGCCATGCTCTGGTGGATGCAGCGTGCCTGGACAGGACTGGGCGGGTTGGTATTGGATGCCCGTGACAGTGCTCCATTGGATGCAACCATCACCCTGGTCGGGAGGGAAGTACCCAACACCGTTCTCACCGATCCCGAGGTCGGTGATTACCACCGGGTCATTTCAGCAGGCTCCTACACCCTGGATGCCAGTGCCGAAGGCTTCCAAAGCCAGGTAGCCAATGTTACGATCTATTCCGGTACCGTGACCTCCCACGATTTTTACCTCTGCCCCCAGATCACCCTGGAAGTATCAGGTACTGTCACCGATGCCATTAGCGGGCTGCCAGTCCAGGCTTCCATCGAGTTCTTGAACTCCCGCCAGGTAGCCTTAAGCGACCCTGCCAGTGGGTTTTACGCTATCCAGGTATGCCCTTCTACATATACCATGCGCGTTTGGGCACCCTGGTATTACCCCGAAGAACGCCTGGTAAACATTGACCATGCTCAGGTGCAGGACTTTGCCCTCTACCCGACTTCAAACCTGAGCCAGTCCACCAAGGTTGCTTCTGCCAGTCAGGTGCTGCCGGGGGATGTGATCCAGTACCAGCTGCACGCCGATAATATTGGGTTCACCACCACTGTGTCTGTAACTGATACTCTGCCCGCAGAAGTGTCCTGGACAGGAGAGCTCAGCGCCACCCAGGGGATACCCGTTTTCGATTCTGGTCAGATCCTGTGGCAGGGTGAGGTAGCACCTGGTCAGCCGGTAACCATCACCTATTCTGTAACCCTAAACCAGTGCCTTCCAGCTGGGTTAACCGTTCTTAATTTGGCAGAATTCAACGATGGGGTTAGTGGGCTCATCACTGCCAAGGCTCAATTGGAGGTGCAAAACGCTGCTCCATCAGTCCCGGATTCCCCATCACCTGTCAATAGTGCGATCAATCAGCCTCTAGATATATCCCTCTCTTGGTTAGCCAGTACCGACCTGAACTGTGATCCTGTCACTTATGATATTGCTTTTGGAACTTCAACAACCCCACCCATAGTGGCTTCAGGATTATCAGATCCTGTCTACGACCCTGGGAATCTGCTTGCTGGAAGGACATATTATTGGTATGTGATTGCAAGTGATGGTCAGGTTTCCATCACCAGCCCTACCTGGTCTTTCACCACCATTAGCGACTCACAGAAGGTTTTCCTGCCCTTAACCAGTAAATAAAAATAAATACCAAGGTGATTCTGAGCTGTCCCATCGTTATTCTATCTTTCTAAATTGAGAAACAGCGAGTTGCCACATCCCATAGGCTATCCCCAAGCTTAGCAACAGGCCTGGCAGTGAAATAAACCAGAGCAATATATCCCTGCTCATTCGGTCGGTTATCGCCAGTACGAGGATAAGTGGGATTCCTGCCAGGAGTAAACCGGTCATCAATCCAACTGCTCCCATCTCTGAAGCATGCCCTGCTGACATGGCTTCGGTCTTGGATTGGCGCAGGATGTCAAAAATGGCTGAAAATGCAGTGCAAAGGATGATTCCAGGAGTAAGGATCGCCACCGGCAAGCTTGGGTGTAAATTTAACACACTGCATATTCCAAATGCAAGGTAACCTAGCAAGATCGTCCCTGTCACAGAACTTGCAATTTCTGCCAACAAGGTTTCTTTACCCGAAAATGGCAGCTGATGAAAAACAACCCACATTTTCAAATCTGAGCTCAACCGCTTAGAGCACACCTGTCCGATAAGTAATACCCATACGATAAATACCCAGATACGCGTCCCCCAGTCCGGAGCTATCAATAATCCAATTTCTACCCCAAATAATATCAGCCAGGATATTAAACTTCTGATATCGAACCCACGCCTGGTTTGAACTAAATCCTTCCAGACTAATACCCTTACCCCGTCATGTGTTGCAAAATATCTTTCCAGTGAACCCGCCCAAAACCGTCTATGGGTGTTCATCGATCGCTATCAGCCTTTCCTCTCTGCATGCCTTGATTCTGGAATTTCAATGGAAAATTTGATTCCTGAGCTGCCCGGCTGAGATTCAGCTGTGGAGTAACCAGGTACAGCGATAGGAGGCTTGAAGCTGCCAGTAAAACAACCAGGATAAAAGCGCTGATCCATTTCGCCTCACCAAACCCTGCCATGAGGGGAAATAAAATTGGTAATAAAAGAATATTTAAGCTGGTTGGTAAGAATATAGCCAACAAGAGCAGGCATAATCCGGCCACCAGTGGAATTCGTTGAAGGCTGGTCAATTCTCTATCTCTCTGCAGACGCAGTGCCCCAAATGCATAGGTAAACGACATGAGAGCAAGCTGCAAGGGAAGCACGATGCTGACTGTGCGCAACCCCTTCAAAATATATACCGGGAGTTGAAGCCAAACCATTCCTGTTGGGGTCGCCAGTTGCTGGCAGGCAAAACTTAGGGCTACGACACCCGCCCAATAAGGTAAAGCAACCGGAAACCAATCACCCAATAACCAGGCTATGGCAACCTTCCTTCGATCTACCGATGTCAGGCATATTAACTGGGCATCCTCTTCCGAGAAATTGAAGGGGCTTCGTTTTGCATAGTGCAAACTTCGTAACAGGACGTCTGCCAACAGTACCGCCGTGGTTAATATCACTGCTACTTGAACTGGTGAGAATCCTTTGATCAGCGGTAGGACCATCGCCAAAGGATCAGCGATGAGTGCTAACATGGCAAATCCCCACAGGCTGAAGAAAACGATCACATAGATCAAATAGATTCGCTGACTAACTGAGCGATCGCGGGAGTCATAACCCACAATGGCAGTCCAAAACCTCATCCGGCTTAATAGCTGATGTGAGCGCACCAACCATACAGCCTTCATGTTAATCTTTCCTCAATAGACCCTGGTCCATCCGCCATGTCTTCCCACCTAATCTGTGCACCTGGTTCAAGTCATGGCTGGTAAATAAAATGGATTTTCCATCGTCACGCAGGAGCATTAACTTTTGCAAGAACAGGTCTACGCTTTCTGCATCCAGGGCTGAAGTAGGCTCATCCATTAATAACAATTTAAATGGTCGAATTAGTGCCAAACATATTCCCAGTTTTAATCTCATGCCTCGTGAGAGATTGTGTGGATATAGTTCACGGCTTTCCCATATACCAAATTCTCGTAAAACGGTTTCAGCACGCATTTCCCAACCCTGCCCAACTCCAAATGCCAGGCTGATAAAATACAGGTGTTCCCACGATGTCAATTCTGGATAAAAGCGCGGAACATCCGGGATGAATGCCATGCGTTGTTTGGCGGCAAGCTCCTCCTGGTAAAGGTCATAACCTTCTATGAGGATGGATCCCTTCGTCGGTCGTAGCAAGCCGCTCAAACAATGTAGTAATGTGGTCTTGCCTGAACCATTGGGTCCGGTCAGTATGATGATTTCCCCCGCAGTAATCTCAAAATCCACGGGCTTGACTGCCTGGAATTCTCCAAACGACCTGGTCAAACCCCTTACGTCAAGCAAGGAATTTCTCATCAAGGTTGGATAAATTTCAACAACCACGATCCGGAGAACCGGTCACCATCTTCCGACAGGCATTCAGCAGTGGTAAGATCATTTTTTGGTTCTCCGCCTTCTGCCAGCTGCACAGAATAAACCACATCCGGCATCATAGCAAAATCAGCGTATCCCAATCCTAGTTCGGATTTTAAGCCGGTGAAAAAGTGATCTTCACCTCCATCCCAGGTCACCACCAGCTCAATACCTGGTACAGGCTGTCCGGCTGCATCAAGAATCTCCACCTGGATGAGTGCCTCTGATTGGTTTGGATTGCACACCAGCGTGGTTGTCTGTAACACAAATGGAGCTCCAGGTGTAGCTGTGGGGACTGCTGTTCGTGTCGGCTGGGGAGTTTCGGATGGTTCTGGAGAAATAGTGATAGTCTCCATGGTTGGACTGGGCTGCGCAGAGCTGCTCGAAGTGGCTGTGGGTTGTATCAGCAAGGGAGTTGAAGTGCCAGGATCGGTTGCAAAAGGTTGCGTTATAACTGGTGTTGAAATGATATCCGGTATTTCGGGAGTCAAACCCTGATTGAGTGCCATTGCAAGGATGCCTAAAGCCCTTACCTCTGCTTCGGGTCGCCCTGCGGCCAATGCTTGCTGAGCCTGCTTGGCTATATTTTGGGCAGTCTCTTCATCCTTTAGCTGGGCTAGTCGATCCTCTGCGCGAAGGATGTCATTACTATATAGATATGCCGCAGCCACCAATACCCGGTATTCATCTTTAAAGTCTGCCCGTAATGCATAGGGTGGCGCATCCACGTATTCAACCGGACTGATCACCCATGCATAGAACAGACCCATGGCAATACCCAGGACTGCCCCGGTTAGTAGATACCAGGATCCACGTCGATCCTGCCTCATGGAGCGGGTATCTCCATGTTCGGATTCCAGGTCAGTAAATCTTCTCCCATGGATTGGAATAAGGAAATATCCTGAGGTGAGTATTCATGTTCTAACGCATATTTCAATGCATTGGCAACAATTTCAGAGGGAGCTGAGCTCCCCAACACAGCCAATCGCCGTACGGCCAACCCTAGATCATGATCAACCTGGTACGCCTCTGCCACCATCAGCACATAATCGGTTTTGTAATCCATCCGCAGGCTTTCTGGTGCAATATCGACATACTCAACTGGATTAACTACCCAGCCATAGAATAAACCCGCTGCGGCTCCCAGGATGACTGCGATCAGGAATTTTGTCCAACGTGACATTGTTCTCTTTCTCTTTTGCCTGCTATCATTCCATTATATATCGAAAACCGACCTTTGGAATTCTACCATTGCTGCTTGCTATTGTCTTAAAAATATCGTACAATTTGTATAGAACACTGCCGATACCTTATTGTTCTTCCACAAACCAAAGGAGGGAAGCCAACATGGACATTATCAAGGTTTCAGGCACCTCCCGTACCTCTGCTGTGGCTGGAGCCATCGCTGGGGTTGTCCGGGAACACAAGCGAGCCGAAGTTCAAGCAATTGGAGCAAGTGCGATCAACCAGGCTGTTAAGGCCATGGCGCTTGCCCGCACTTATCTGCTCAATGACGGCTACAACATCATCTGCATACCCGAATTTGTGGATGTCCAGATCGAAGATAAGGTTCGTACTGCGATTAAATTCACAGTAGAACCACGCTAAGGAGCATTACTGGCTTCCGACAGCTTTGACTAGTTGGTCGTAATTCCACATCCAGGCAATCCGGTTGACGAAATCTTTCAAGGTTGCGCTCTTGGCGCGCAATGAGCGCACAGCTACACCCACTGGGTCTTCACCCGCAGCACCACCGGGTTGGTCAGCATACGCCCCGTAGAAAGCAAAGTAAGCTTGATTAAGTTTGCGAATATGGTAGCCATGGTCCCACAGGAATCGCCGACGCATCTCCATGTAAGATTCTGCCTGGTCAATTTTCCCTTCCGCCAGTAACCGATCGGCAGTAACCCGGGTGAGGTGCATCTCCTTATTGAAGTCAAATACCGGTGGAGATGGAGGTGTTGGCTGTTCACTCCCATTGGCAGGTTCAGTTGCCTGTGGCTCGGGGGGTAGATACTCTGGATAATACTTGGCGATCAATGCCTTCCCCAGTTCATTTCCAGCAATCGATGCAACGGTCTCATTCATCGTGCGTAGCTCCGGGCTGTTCATATAGCTGAATCCCAGGGGATGAATGGTCAAATAATTATGCACCCATTCATGGGATACAACATTTGCCAGCAGGTTGATATCTGTTGTTTCCATCACCATGGTCGGGTACAACCCAATTCCTCCTATACCAACCACCAGTGATGACACATTCATCGCACTATCCACCTTGCTTTCCAATGCCTCCATCTCGTCGACGCTGATATCCGGGGAGATCGAGATATTCTGGTCCTGGCGGATCACTTCACGTGGTGAGATGATCAGTGCATCGGGTGGAGGTGTGGTGTGAAACAGAACAGGTGGCAGCGTCTGACCACCAATGTCAAGGCCTGCCTGCACAGCGATCTCATTCACCTGGTCTTGCAGGATTGCTTCAGCCAGTGGCTCCAGCTGTTCCCTGCGTTTTTTTAGATCACCCAGCTTGTTACGCAGTTCCAGCGATGCGGTTTCAGGGTCACTGACGTTCGGATCTGCGTAGATCTCATTGAGCTGGGCTTCAACCTGGTTGATTTCCCTGATTAAATCCAATGTTGTGAGTACAGTTCTTGATCGCTCTTCCAGGGGCAGGTAATTTGCCGTGCCTAGGGCAATTTCTCCCAGCTTTACACCGAGGGAATTCAAGGTCCACGAGACATAATCGAACTCGATCGAGCGTGTAAATGCCCGTATCCGCTCAAGCGGGTCAGAGGGTGAAACTACACTTGCCCCAAGCATTACCGTGGATAAGATGAGGATAATTGTCAGCCAATAGGCTTTCCTAAAAGACATGCCGCCCATAATAATCCTAGATGTTCCGGGTGTCAAATTAATCCCTTCTCACGATTATTTTCCTCCATGCTATAATCTGCTTGATGAATTTTCTTATCACAGGAGCGGCAGGTTTTTTGGGATCAGCGCTTGCAAATCGCCTGGCATGGGAAGGACACCAGGTGCGTGCGCTGGACGATCTCTCGACGGGGGATCCCAACGCGCTACATCCCGAAGTCCTTTTTACCCGAGGTGATGTCAACGATCGCCCCAAGCTTTGGACCCTCCTTCAGGAAGTCGATTGCGTCTACCACCTGGCTGCGCGCGTTTCCGTTCCGGAGTCTGTCCTGTATCCGCGCGAATACAACTCGGTCAATGTTGGCGGCACGGTCAGCATGATGGAAGCCATGCGTGATGTGGGTGTCCGCCGGGTAGTTCTGGTTTCATCCGGTGCGGTATATGGCGACCAGCAAGCCCAACCTCTGGTGGAAACCGCCTTACCTAATCCACGCTCTCCTTATGCTGTATCAAAACTTGCAGCAGAATATTACATCCGCACCATCGGTGATTTATGGGGTATTGAGACGGTCAGTCTCCGGGTCTTCAACGCCTACGGTCAGGGTCAGCATCTACCTGCCTCGCACCCACCGGTCATTCCATTTATGCTAAAACAGGCCATGCGTAGCGGGACCATCATAGTCCATGGAGATGGCACCCAGACACGGGATTATGTCTATGTTGATGATGTTGTCAGCGCTTTGGTTGCTGCCTCCACCGCACCTAACCTGGATAACCAGGTGATCAATGTAGGCAGTGGCACTGAAGTCTGTGTCCGTGACCTGGCCACACTGATCATCCAGGTGTCAGGGGGTAAGGCTGAGATCATCTATAATCCACGTACAGATCCGGGTGTCTCCCGCATGTGTGCTGATCTTACGCTGGCCAGGAGTAAATTAAGCTACCAGCCCCGCATCTCTCTCGCTGAGGGTATAAAACTCACCCTTGACCGTGATGTTCGATTCCGCAAGGACGCGACCCGGCCTCTCCAACCCCCGCCTGCTGAGACATGACCATTTCCTTTTGGCTGATTATGCTGGCAGTTCTTGCCTATGGATTGCTGCATTCCTTTTTGGCGTCTCTTAAAGTCAAAACTCAAACGCGCCATTGGTTCGGTTCCAACACTGATCTATGGTTCCGCCTTGCCTATAATTTTATTGCGGTCTTCACCCTCCTTCCTGTTCTGATCCTTCCAGTCATTTTGATCGATGAAGAGATCTATCGCATTCCCTTTCCCTGGATAATTCTCACCCTGATCATCCAGGCTTTGGCCATTTTACTCTTGATCAAAGGGATTAAACAAACTGGCATGACCTCATTCATCGGATTGCGCCAGTTAATGCTCCCTGAAGATATCACTCCTCCACGCCTGGTCACGAATGGACTATATCGTTTCGTCCGTCACCCCCTCTACTCTGCTGGTTTGGTCTTCATCTGGCTGCTGCCCATCATGACCTGGAACTTATTAGCGCTCAACATCGGCTTGACGATATATATCATGATTGGAGCGTATTTCGAAGAGCGCAAGCTGTTGCAGGAGTTTGGCGAAGCTTATGGCGAATACCGACAGCGCACTCCCATGTTAATCCCCCGCTTTTGGCGTTGAACTAAAAATACACATTATCTACGATGGATACCTCATTTTGGCTCAAGCTCCTCCTCGGTTTCATCGTTGGCAGTCTTTGGGTCACCCTCACCACGGTCAGTGCGGAGCGCTTCGGCAGCAAGGTCGGTGGGTTGATCGGTGGATTGCCGTCTACAGTGGTCATCGCATTATTATTTATTGGGCTTACCCAATCTCCCCAGGTCGCTGCTGAAGCTACCACGATCATGCCTCTTGCTCAGGGCTTGAATGGCCTGGTCGTGATCACTTTTATGCTATTCATCCCCCGTGGGTTATGGGCAGGCTTGCTGAGCGCGGTACCCCTTTGGTTTTTCCAGTCCACTCTCCTCTACTTGCTAAATATACAGTACTTTTGGATTTCTCTTCTGGGCTGGCTGATCCTGCTAGTTTTCTGTTTTCTGATTGTCGAGAAATGGATGCGCATTCCTTCAACTGAAAAGCTCGATCTGTCTTATCCCCCCTCGCAGCTTGCCTGGCGTGCACTTTTTGGTGGTTCTGTCATTGCATTTGCTGTCTTTATGGGCAAGGTTGGCGGACCGCTGCTTGGTGGCATTTTCGGCTCATTTCCGGCGATGTTTCTCTCAACCCTGGTGATTACATATAAAACCGGGGGGCCTGCTTTTTCACGCTCGGTCGGAAAATCACTGATCATTAGTGGCTTGATCAATGTTCCTATCTATGAAATAGTCGTCAGGGTACTTTACCCACGCCTTGGGCTTGGTCTTGGGACGGTCATCGCCCTGTTGGTTTCCCTCGGCACGGGCTACCTGACATTTCGCTTTATGAGATCCAGGCTTTCCTGAAAAACACCAGCGACCATTTTCGATGGAGCTCCCCATTCACCTGATGAATGCATCCTCCCGTATATGGGCTTCGGTATGCGCCAGCGGGAAATGCTTAGCGCTCGAGGCCTGTTAGGTAGTATATCCACAGCCATCAAATGGGAAAATCTTTACAACGTTCAGCGGACCAGGTGTCGCTGCTTACTCAGATGGATGATTTAACCCCTTATACATGATTTTTAACCGTTCGAAATAGCTGGGCTGCTCAAGCACATCAGTCGAATCAATGAATTGATCGATTGAGCCGATATTGCGATTGGCAATTTCGATAACTGCTTTATCCTTAATTTGCTGCTTAATTTCTTGGGCAAAAATTTCACCATGGATCACCTGGTAAGGTCGTTCATAATACAGGGAGGTATGTGTATGCAGGGGAGGTGTAATTGCCAGCGAATTGTGTGCCTTTGCTATTGATTCATAGGCTTTTATTAAACTCGCCTCTCTATCCTGATATTTAGTTGCCGAGAGAATTGCCTGTAGAACTGGTACCATCTCTTCGGCCAGCTTTAATTTTATGAATGCGGTCCCGAACCACTTTGCATATGGCGCATATTTTCTTTCCATCAGGAAGCAGAGCCTCATCATATGTGACACGATCCTGGTCGTCACGAGTTTTGAACCTAATTCATCCCCGACATCTGAACATCTTCCTACGAACGCTTCCTCCTGCGAAATCTTTGTCCACTGGCAGCATAATAAGTACAGCCAGACATCATGTGGGTAATAATTGAATTTTTTTCTAATTGGCTCAAGCTGATTCAAACCATCAAAAAACACCTTTCCCGCGGTAACTGAGAGCAGCCTCTGTTCCGGTAGTGTGAGCCAGTCTTGGATACTTATTTCCTTATCCACACCCAGCCCCAGGTATTCTTTTAGGAAAGAATCAAGGGTATAAATTTCAACACGGTGATTGATTGGACCGGAATCTATCTCTTTAAGTAGCCGGACCCCACTTTGATCTGCTTCGGCGAAATTGGTTGGGAAACCATGAAATTTATACGGTAATCTTTCGCTGAGAACGGAAGTGATCTCTTGGCTGTATGTCCCATCATCCTGGGGATCCAAAAACAACAGCAGCCTTGGTCCCCAATGGTGGTCCATTGATTGGGGTGTGTCAAAACCAAGGACCTCCGACCCACTTCCAAGCAGACCCGCCGAATAAGTAACCTTCGGGAACCATTTAGCAAGAATAGGTTTTACGGCTTCCTGGTAAAACAGCTCACTCAGGGTTAACCCTGGAATGAAATTCGTGTGTGTGATCCTCCTAGGCCAATCAACATTAGGCATGCCTGAATTATATTATCCTTATCCTCCTCTGGAAATGGCGATTAATCGCTCATTACGATCCCGCTTGGGGCACAAGGGGGTATAGATTTGGGTACAGCTCTGCTCAAACAGCATGAATTTACCCCAAGACAAAAGTATCGGCATAAAAAGCATCATACAGCCTTCTCGCGTTGAGTATCTACAGATATACTTCTGATCATGGAAAAATTTGAACAACTTATCAGTGACCTTGTATCCATCAATTCGGTCAACCCCGACCTCATTAACGGTGCACCCGGCGAGGCTCAAATCGCACACTTTATCGCTCAATGGTTGGAGCGGAATGGGCTTGATGTACAGGTAATTAATTCCGTCTCCGGTCGCCCCAATGTGGTTGGGATTGCCCACGGATTAGGTGGTGGAAGAACCTTGTTACTGAATGGTCATATGGATACGGTCGGCACTGGAAGGATGGCCCATCCGCTCGAGCCGGTAACAAAGGAAGGCCGCCTCTCTGGACGGGGCTCTTACGATATGAAAGGTGGCCTGGCTGCCTGCATGGTCACGGTAGCAGAAGCATCTAGGCTGAATTTGAGCGGGGATGTCATTTTTGCCGCAGTCGTTGACGAAGAAAACGCAAGTCTGGGCACCCAGGAACTGATAAAGCATATCCACGCAGATGGTGCTATTGTTGCCGAGTTCACTGAACTCCAGCTGGTTCTGGCACATCGTGGATTTGCGTTATTTGAGATCGAGACGCTTGGTCAAGCAGCGCATGGTTCCCGCCCGGACCTGGGTACGGATGCAATCGTCAAAATGGGGAAATTTCTTGTGGAACTTGAAAAGCTGGATCAAGACCTACGCTCACATCTTACTCATCCACTGCTTGGTAGCGGGTCGGTACATGCCTCGCTGATCCATGGCGGAAATGAAGTTTCCACCTACCCGGATCAATGTGTACTAACGGTCGAGCGGCGCACGATCCCGGGTGAAAGTCCGGAAAAAGTTGAAAGCGAGTTGTCGGAGATCATCGAAAAGATACAGCAGTCGGATTCCTCATTCCGGGCTATGATTCGGCGCGGGTTTGACCGTTCTCCCATGGAGACACCCGAAGAATCTGGAATTGTTAAAGCGGTTCAATCTGCAGCAATTAAGCTGCTGAATCATTCTCTCCCGATTAGTGGAGTATCATACTGGTCAGATGCGGCTTTGCTATCATCGGTTGGCATCCCCTCTGTCTTGCTTGGACCATCCGGCAGTGGAGCACACGCCGACGAAGAATGGGTGGATCTATCGAGCGTCAAGATGTGTGCTGATATTTATCTGGCGACTGCCAAGGAATTTTGCAGCTAGCAACAAGCCGCATGCTCGCCACGATAAATTCGTCCAAATGCATGGAGGTTGGCGACTCGGACAGGGAGAATGATGGAATATATATGAGACATCCCAACCTTGTCCATGCAGTCGATCAATTATTTCATGCCTTATACTTCTTCTTTGTGAATATATTCCCCCCTCTAGTTAACAGATGATATCCATGCTGGTTTAATTGTGGTTTAAATGGCACGATTATCACTGCATTGTTAATCTCTCTTCTTACTCGATCCACCTCTCTCTATCTCCCGAAATAAACACTCAACTTCTCCTGTGCTATACTTATTTCAACGTTTTTCCATGCTCGCATCATCCGGAGGTGGAACCAATGTTTGAGCATCGCAAACAGCCCCTGATCACACGCCCTGAATTTCTAGCCCGCCAGCTGCTGTTCATACTGGTTGCATTATTGATTATTTTCGGTTCGCTCATCCTGGGAGTGCTGGGATATCATTACCTGGCAGGTTTCAGCTGGATCGATGCCCTGGTTAATGCTTCCATGCTGTTGGGAGGCATGGGACCAGTGAACGAGCTTCATACCGTGGCTGGCAAGCTCTTTGCCTCCTTTTACGCCCTTTACTCCGGCATCATCTTCCTGGTCTCAGTTGGGATCATCATGGCCCCTCTTTATCACCGCTTTCTGCATCGATTTCACCTGGACATGGAGGAATCCTGAGAAAAATCCGGTTACCGATTTATCATTGGCATATATGTTGAGCTAACTCTAGCATACCCATGCCTCTTTTCTGGTTATCCCTTGCCTTCCTGTCTGGCATTCTCCTTGCGGCTAACCTGCCACTGGCTACCTCGGTATGGATGCTGCTAGCAATCCTTCCCCTTTTACTGTTGCTTCCACCGGTTTACCGGCGTTGGGCTCCTGTTATTTCCCCTTCTGTATCTACTATCACCGATCAACTAAAGCTACCTGGCCTGATATTTTTACCCTTACTTGTTGTCTTCATATCTCTTGGCGCCATCCGATACCAGGAAACCCGGCCAGTCCTTGGTCCTTCCTTTATCGCTTATTACAACGATCGATCGGCAGTGATTGTTCTCGAAGGTGTTCTGGTGGATCCTCCAGATAACCGTGATACTTACACCAACCTCCGTCTCCAGGCTGACCAGCTCCGTTCTGTGGGTGATATACGGTACACCCCGGTTGAAGGTCTCTTGCTCGCCAGGGTATCCCCAGGTACCGGCCTGCAATATGGGGATCGCATTCGCCTGGAAGGTCGCCTTGAGACCCCACCTGAGAACGAGGATTTTTCCTATCGCAACTATTTAGCTAACCAAAATATTTACAGCTACATGTCTTATCCAACGGTCGACCTGCTCCAGCATGGCCAGGGCAATTTGATCCTGTCCGCCTTGTATTCTTTCCGCCAGCGCGCCCTGGATGTGGTTTACTCTCTCTACCCTGATCCCGAAGCCAGCCTGCTTGCTGGCATCCTTTTAGGTGACCAGTCAGGCATCTCCGCCCAGGTGCAGGAAGCATTTCGTCTCACTGGCACCAGTCACATCATCGTTATCTCCGGCTTTAATATCACCATCATTGCCGCATTGTTCACTTTTCTATTTACCCGCTTCTTAGGCACCCGCCGGGGCGCTCATCGTGTCGGCCGTGGGGATCATTTTATATACCCTCATGGTGGGTGCCAACCCAGCGGTGCTGCGCGCCGCCATCCTTGGGATGCTTACCTTATTGGGTATCCAGGTAGGTCGGAAACAGGTCGGCGTGAATAGCCTTATATTTGCAGCTGCCATGATGGCACTCCTGACCCCTACTGTCCTGTGGGATGTCAGCTTCCAGCTCTCTTTTGCTGCCACACTTGGCATCATGCTCTATGCTGAGTTATTTACCGGTGGATTCACGAATATAGCTGCACGTTTCATCCCCCGTCAAAAAGCCGAAAACCTGGCTGCACCGGTTGGCGAATATTTACTCATCACCATGGCAGCCCTGCTTACCACTTTACCCCTCATGGTTTACTATTTTAAGCATATCTCCCTTACCTCACTGGTTGCCAACCCTCTGATCCTCCCAGCTCAACCACCCCTCATGGTGCTGGGTGGATTATCCGTCCTGATCGGGATGCTCTTTCAGCCACTGGGACAATTGCTTGCCTGGATCACCTGGCCTTTTATCGCGTACACCATCCGGGTCGTTGAGTGGCTGGCTGCCTTCCCTGGTGGTTCAATTCCTTTGGGGCAGGTTGCCTTCCCACTGATCCTCATATTTTTTGTAACCCTCTTTGCGATCACTTTCGCCCGCTCACACGTACCTGGTCTGATAGCTCGTCTATCGCCAGCCATTCCGCTCACTATCCTGGCTGTTCTCTCCGTTATGGTATGGAAAGCTGCTTCTTTTGCTCCTGATGGATTGTTGCACGTTACTATCCTGGATGTCGGTACGGGTGACGCAATCCTTATTCAATCTCCCACCGGTCGGTCTGTGTTAATCAATGGTGGTCCAAGCACCATCCGCCTGTCGGATGCTCTCGGCAGGCGAATGCCACCCTTTAACCGTTCGCTGGATTGGCTTGTGGTTGCGGATATCGATAACGAAGATCTATCGTCTCTCTCCGCTAATCTTGAGCGCTTTACTCCTGCCAATGTGCTCTGGGCTGGCAATACTTATGGCACTCGCGCTGCCAACGACCTATGGACTACCATTGTTTCGTCTTCCATCCCCATCACCCGCATGCAGCCCGGTCAGAGCCTTGATTTAGGCTCAGGTGCCTCATTGCAGGTTGTTTCCACAGATTCCCGTGGCGCGGTTCTGCTGCTGATATGGGATAACTTCCGCATGCTTCTCCCCATGGGCATGGATTTTGATGCTATCGAAAACCTGCAGCATAACCCGGCTATGCGCGATATTTCAGCCGTGCTGTTGGCCGAATCAGGCTATGCCCCTCTCAATCCCCCTGATCTGATCACTTTCCTTCATCCCCAGCTTGCCCTGCTCAGCGTTGCCCCTGCTGATAAAACTGGCTTACCCTCCCCGGAGACGATGGAAGCGCTACTCGGTTATAACCTGCTCCGTACTGACCTCAATGGCTGGATTCAGATCACCACAGATGGCACGCAGATGTGGGTGGAAGTGGAGAGGAGGTAAGTGCCTTCTTATATGCCAGTCTCTACTACCTCTTTCGCTCGAATTTTTAGTATCGCTATATGACTTAATAGTATCGTTACTTCTAAATAATCAACCCTGCCTCATGGATTTTTCTGGTAGGGTCATTGATTTGTCTAATGTTTAATCTGCTATGTTAATTCCGGTTAAAAATGTCTCCATGGCCGCCTCACCGGCCATTCTGACCGCCTCCCTGCGTTGGGGGGTCATGTCAAATTCCAGGGTTCCGATCCCTTTGGCAGGCAAATGGCAGATCTTATCCTGATAAGCAATGAGCATGGCTTTATCGTGGGCTGAAAGGACTGTATTGGTTAATCCATTGATCCTCAGCTTCATCGCTTCCAATAAGTCAATCTGGCTGAATATACCCGGTCCACTCATTGAATTATTTAGCGGTTGACCCGCCCCCGGAACCTCGAGCGTTTCATCGATCAGTAAACCGATCACATTCTCAGATTGCAAGCCTTCCCCCATGATCTCGTCGATGTTTTCATCATTCGCAACAAAAAAACTGATCGGAAAATTGGAGAGTAACCCCCCATCGATCACCTTGTTCCCTTCCAGACTACGCCCACGATAGGTACCCCATTCCTGCTTCCAAATCACCTCCTGCCAAGCAAAAGGAAAACTCATCGACATACGCACCGCCCAGACGGTTGGTAACATTGGCGCAGTCCGGTGATTAAGCACCAGCATCTCACGCGCACTAAGGTCAGAGGCTACAACCGATAGATCTCGACCTGTCTTTTGGTGAAACTCCAGCAAAGTCGTACCTGCCAGATCGCGACCACCTGCATTCAGCTTTTCCTGGAGCCAACGGACAAATTCATCCCCAGCATACCATCCACCCCATAATAGAAGCGAAGTGAGGTGACGGATCAAATCAACCTTAATCATGCTCTCTATGAGATTGTCCACCACTGGTTCGATCAAGTCCGGAACGGATGGATTATTCAGCTCGGTCCTAAGCCAATAACCCAGTTGGTCCTTAACGATAATATCTTCATAGACGGTTGGAACATCCATAAAGGTCGTAAAGCGGGGACGGCCATCTGGCGCTTCCTCAACGATTGCATCCAGGCATTCCTGTGCGCTATACCCGGCAGCAATTAAGCAGGCAGTGATTGATCCAGCCGAAGTCCCAATGACACGGCGTGTAACGTGACCATGCCGCTCGAATGCTTGTAAAGCTCCAACAAATGCCACTCCCTTTGCTCCACCACCTTCAAATACGAGGTCGTATTCCATTTTATTCTCCTCCTGCGTTGAATAATTGCTATATTTTATCAAGGATTTATTGGGAAGGTATAAATCATTGTACCTATCTCAAATTGAAAACAACACTCCATCATACCTGCCAATAGGAACCCCAGTCATCTTTGAAAGATGGATTACGCTGGCATGATTATTGATTTACAAACTTATGGCAAACCTGGCCTGTTTTTCCAAGCTAGCAAGATTGAGGATCATTACCGGGATATATTTTACTTTCCCTCATAGGCTTCCCACAGTTTCGCAATGTCAAATTTTTTCATCGGCAAAAATGCCTGGGTTACCCGATTGATCTGCTCAGGTGTGCCTTTGCTCATCATCTCATCCATGGCTGCTGGAACAATTTGCCATGACAGACCATATTTATCTTTAAGCCAGCCACATTGTTCCGCTTCAGGCACAGCAGAAAGCCTGCCCCAGTAATTATCAATTTCTGCCTGGTCTTTACATTTGACGACAAATGAAATTGCTTCATTGAACCCAAACTGGTGCTCATGCGCGCTGTCCATTGCCCCAAATTCAAGCTCAAAAAGGGAAAAGGAACCGTATTTAAGCGTGCCTTCCTTGTTGGGTGCTTCGCCTTGACCGTATTGCTGCATAAACCCTATACTGGAGGGATGGAAGGTGGAAGTCCAGAATTTGACTGCTTCTTCCGCCTTGCCCACGACATTGCCCACGAACATGATCACCGGGGTGATCTTCTGCTTTACTTCAGCTCCGTTGGTGGAGATGATCTGCCAGGAAAGCCCATACTTATCCTGCAACCACCCATAGCGCTCGCTGAACGGGTAGGTGCCGAGTTCCATGAGTACCTGCCCACCCTGTGAGAGCTTTTCCCAGATAGGATCGACTTCCTCCTTGGTCTCGCACTTGACGTGAAAGGATATCGATGGATTGAACTTGAAATAGGGTCCGGCACTGATAGCCTGGAATTCCTGGCCTGAAAGCTCAAAGTTCACGATGTCTGCATTGCCCGATGGAGTGTCGGAAAGCGTGGTGACATGATTGATCCTTGAATTGGGAAATGTCGAGACATACAGTTCGGCCGCTTCCCTGGCTTCTCTATCAAACCATAAATGTGAATATATCTTTGACATATGCTTATCCTCTTTTGTTTAGACAGTATTAATTTTCTTGGCGAATACGCTCACGTCTCTCTAGTTCTGCCTCAGATGGTTTTTCCAGCTCAAATGATCCAAGCTTGATCTCTCCATCTGGTTCATAGGTTACTATAATAACTCCTGTGCTTGAGGTTTTCGTATCGATAAGTTTAAGCCCGCAGGGAACTGTGCCCTGGCCGAACAGGCGTTTGCCTTTTCCAATTACCACCGGGAAAATCCACAGTCGATACTCGTCGACAAGGTTGTGTTTAAGCAGGGTTTGGATAAAATTGCTGCTGCCATGCACCTGCAGCTCCGCTCCGTCTTGTTCTTTGAGCTTCCTGATTGCTTGTACGACATCGCCCTTGATCAGGGTAGAGTTGTTCCAGTCAACCTTGTGCAGTGTTCTCGAAGCGATGTACTTTTTCGCGCTGTTGAGCTGGTCTGCCCCTTCCTCATTCGAATATGGCCAGTGAGCAGCAAAGATTTCATAGGTCTTCCGCCCCAGCAGAAGTTCGGATGGCTTCGCCATGAATTCACCCATGATTTGACCCATGATGTCATCCCAATAGGTGACTGACCATCCGCCGAATGTAAAACCATCAGCAGGATCCTCAGGTGGTCCACCAGGTGCCTGCATCACACCGTCAAGGGTCATAAATGTGTTAACGATAAGTTTTCTCATCTAATTTCCTCCTTTTTCTTCTGGCATACGAACAATAGTATTGCCAGGCTCCTGCCTCCAATGCATCAGCAGCGGATCGCGGCATATAATCTCCTGCCAGCCACCTCACCCTCATGCCCTCAAGTGAGCAAAGGTGTTGCCAAGTAGGCTGAACGGACAATTACCCCATCGGTGTTACCAGCTGAAAGTAATTTCCATCCGGGTCAGCCAGGGTTGCGATCCATCCACCTCCCATTTCATAAGGCTCACTGATGACCTTGCCTCCCAGGGCTTTTATTCGCTCAAATTCCTCTTTAACTTGCGTCGTTTCGAAGTTTAACATCACCCGCCCGGGGTCTTTCGTGCTTCCGGCCATCTCGGAATGATCCAAGATCGAAAAGTAGCTTGCCCCAGCTGCCCATCCATAGAAGCCATTTTCTTCATCGACCATCTCCGCTGGTTTTCCGAGTACTTTTTCGTAGAACGCTGCTAAAACCTTGAGCTGTTTTGTTCCGATCATAACGGAATTTAGATTAAGCATTTTTTACATCCCTTTCTCAGTTATAAGATTTTTCCGCAACAGGCTATCAAAAATAAGTCATCAACGGAAATCTTATTATATATTGCAAATAAATTATACCTTATTTATCCAATTATTTGCAAGTCACCTACCACCAAAGTGAACTTTCTTAACTGATTATCCGCCGATGTTATTACAAATAACCATCACAATCTCGGGGCGACAGAGCTTAGATTACGTATATAAATCTGGGTAAATATAAAGCTCCAGGTTTCACCAGGCTATCACTTCCTCTGGGAGCGTGCAACTATTAGTCTATGTTAAAATTTGATGCTAATGACTGAAACCTCCTTGCACGCTGCATTAAAAACTTGGTACGCCCAACCCGGTGACTCCATCGAGACGCTCGTCGACGGGTACATCATCGATATCCGCCGTGGAGACACACTCATCGAGATACAGACAAGGAATTTTTCCAGTCTGCGTATCAAGCTTGAGAAGTTACTCGCACAATACCCGGTACATCTAGTGTATCCGATCGCAGCGGAGAAATGGATTGTCCATCAAGAAAACGGGAGGGCAACTCAGCGCAGGAAATCCCCCAAGCACGGGCGCACGGAGCATATGTTCAATGAGCTGGTCTACATCCCCCACCTGCTTAATAACTCGAACTTCTCTCTTCAAATTCTATTTACTGAGGAAGAAGAGACCTGGGTAAAGGCTGGCGGCGGTTCTTGGAGACGGAAAGGGTGGCGCATAGCTGACCGGAGGCTCATCGGCATACTGGGCACGCAGGAATTCTGCACGATCGATGAATACCGCAAACTGGTGCCTGCCAACATGCCAGAAACCTTCACCACCTCCGATCTGGCCAGGCACGCACATCTGCCGCATCGGCTCGCCCAGAAGATGGCATATACCCTGAGGACTTCTGAGATCATTAAAGTTAATCGCCGGGTGAACCGCGCTTACGAATATCGTCTCAATCAGCTTGAGCCCGCTGTGGAAAGCTGAATTACCAGTATATACATCCAGCGGAAAGTATTTATTTGAATATATTCCGGTCGCTTTCATCTCATAACTCGATAAACCACACACTCCTTTTTTCTCGCTAATCCAAAACTACAAGTTGGGGCTGACCTTATTGAAGTTCCAGCAAGGTCAACCCCATTTTTTGAATGTAAACCGTAATTACAAGAAATGCCACCCACCTTCTGGTTTACGGTCGCTTGTCAATCCGATATAGAACATTTGCTGTATCACCGCTTACATAGATTGCCCCGGTTTGCTGGCTTACTGCAATGCCGTTAAAGACCATGAAAGGTGGCAAACCTGAAAGATGCATGCCGCCAAGCCGCAGACCTTCCACATACGGGGTGACGACACCAGTATCGGAGTTGATGATTGAGACTTTGCCAGCGCCAGCTTCCACTACCAGCAGGTTGCCGTCCGGCATCACCGCCAAGCCCTCTGGTTCATCCAGTCCATCAGCCAATGGTATCATCACTGGAAGTCCATCCTGGACAAGCTGAAAAACCATCCCAAGTGCCCAATCTGCCACCCACAGGTCGGCATCTGTAGCTGCCAGGCCAAGTGGAAGGCCAAGGGTTGCCAATACCTGCCTATCGCCTGGGCCTGAGCTGCGCACCACTGAACTAGTACCTATCTCTGATACGATCAGGTCACCCTGGAAACGGATGGCGTTTATTGGGCCATAAAAATCGTAGCGGGTATCGATCAGCGACCTGGAGGCAGGATCATAGACATATACGGCGTTACTTATGAAGGAGCTTGCGATCAGATTTAACCCATCCGGGGCAATGGTAAGTACCTCTGCCATATTTCCCCGTTCTACAAACAACTCCTTCCCTGTCTGACCATTGAACTGCCGTAACACCCAAAGGTCACCCATATACACATTATCACGACCTAAGGCATCAGTCAAAACTGCCACCCCGCCAGGGGCGATCATTCCCCCAGGGCTGACCGGGCGAACTTGGCCGTTTTGCAGAACCTCAACGATGAATCCATCTTCAGCACTGGAGACAAATAGCCTGCCTTTTGCATCAAAAGCCAGGTTGTCCAGGCTGTTGGGTAAGATGGTAATCAATTCAATTTCACCGGAATCGAGGTCCATGCGTTTCACCTCTCCAGTAGGTTGATTAATAAAATACATCATCCCGTCTGGTCCGAATTTAACCGCTGCAGTACCCAAAACATCGGTTACCACGTCCCACATCTCACCCGTATCTACGTTGATCTTAACAACTTTTGCTGGCTGTATGAGAGGACCATACAACAATCCATCCGGTCCAAAATCGAAGCCATTAAGCCAGCCTAAGGTCGGTATGATCAACCTGGGTGGTGTGATCCCATCCAGATAAATCTCATAAAACCCATCACCTAAAAAGTCTAAGGCAGTGAAAAGGCGCAACCCGTCATCTGAGAAAGTGATTGGATTTACACCCAAGGGGAGCTCAGCAACTACGCTCTGCGTGCCATCCGGTGCCATCTTACCTATCTTACCGGTGGTAATAGCCGTCCAGTAGAGCGAGCCATCCGGACCAAAGGTGAGATCATCCGGACCATCCAGTCCTGGCTCTAGAGTGATCTGCCGGACGATATGCCCGCTGTTTGGCTCCATGACAAGGATTCCACCGCCAAAAACGCTGGCAATATAGAGGTATCCATCTGGTCCAAAGTAGAGACCATTCGCACCATGAATGGGACCGCCGCGCGCCAAGACACGGGTAATGACCTGCCCATTCCTTGGTGCGGCTCCATAAATATCACTCTTTGATCGTTGGGTCGTTGAGCCGGATGAGCCATTTTGTCGATCGGCGCTGGCTCCTTTCTGACCACCTTCATTAGCCCAAGCTACCGGACTATAGGTGAGGCTGCTTGATAGTAAAGCCAGGATCACTCCAATGCAGATGACACTATATTTAACACTCTTGTTCATATTTACATCCTCCTCTGGGTCATACCTTCAATGATCGAATTATCGATCGAGCTTGGTCAAATAGCAGTTCATTTTGACTATTTACCGTCATTCGCTACATCAGGTTGGCTTGAATGGGGTCTGCCAATAATGTGCAGCTTTATATTTTCCTTAATCTTTTATCATGACCTCCTTTCGTCCTACCCTTCTCGGAGCAATCCCTGGGCCAGTATTGAGATAAAAAAACAATCTCATTCTTGTGCCGTATTTACCAATTCCCACTAATAAAAACCGCCGACTCATCGTCAGCGGCTTCTTTGAAACTATATTGTTACCTGGTAATTTCAGAACCAGGGATTTCGCCATAATTGTTAGTTCGAATTTTTATTTACTTGTATAAACATTATATAGATTATTCAGACAAAATGCAATAACCAATCTAACCATTGGTTAATTTATCCATTCCAGCAAAGCATCCTTTTTCCTGGATAAATCTGCCTTTGCACCACGCAATATTAGATTTCTCATGTACCTCCATTGCTAGATTTCTTGCCCACTATATCTTTTGATAGCCACACCTTCATATCGTCCGTTAAAAAATTATTCCGCACAAGGTATCCCACCACCTTTGAATTGATCAGAACTTTATGCTCGTGGCCACCCCGATGGCAACCATATGTGATTTCCTAAAGAAAAATTGATGCACCTATAAAAAATCATCCAAGTGTGATTTGAAGTTAAAAATAAAAACAGGCAATCAAGCTTAACTCTGCTTGATTAAATCTATAAACACTATCATCAATAACTCAAGATCAAGGCTTTTCATTATCTGCCATTCGAAGTACCAAACCTCCAGCCGCGCGGCATACCTCTGTTGCAAATGATAGGTTTAAGGTATCAAGCACATCGCTTGGCTGGTGATAGTGCGGGGTCCTAAAATTCGCCGTATCAGTTAACATGATCGCTGAATAGCCATTGTCCCAAAATGAAGCGTGATCAGAACGCCGAACATCCGGAAACATCTCACCGTTTCCTGGAACAATCAATGGTAAGTATGGCAACGGGATTTTATATTGTTCGATGATCTGTATGTAACCATTGACCATCTCCATCGATTTTTGGTTGCCAATAATTCCAATGAAGTTGCCCTTTTTTGGTAGCTCCAATGGAAAATTATCGGGTTTGGTTTGCACCACCAATTCGCCAGCATACGCAATTTCTTCAAAATTTATTACGCCTTCGATTTTCCATCCCTCGTCTCGGGCGTAATTAGTCAGCGCTCTGCTTCCTCTAAGAAATGGTGAGTTTTTATCCTCATCCATCATTCGTTCTTCCAGGCTAACCCCCACAAATTGAATACTTTTTATAAATCTGAATCGTTTTATTACTCTGGCAATCTCGAGCATCGCGGCAACCCCACTGGCATTATCATTTGCCCCAGGGCTTGTAGCCACAGTATCATAATGTGCTAAGACCATCACGCTCTTTTCAGGAAACTGGGTTCCGGTATGCGTTCCAATAATATTCCTATATTTTTGATCACCTTCATTGAAGTAATGCACTGACATCTCATATCCCCAGGCATCAAGTTTCATATAAATATAATCAGCTGCCTTTTCGAGTGCTTCTGGTGCAACCTTGGGATGCCTCACACCTTCTAGATTTTTAATGTGGGTTTCTATCTCTTTACTAGAAATTTCCTCAAGAATAAGCTGCAAATCATCCATTTTTCCTCCTTTTTTCTTGATCACCATCCCATAACCGGCCTGGCTGAAATCCAGGTAAATATTGCTCTTAAATCATAATCGGTACATCTGTTATCACTGATCACCGGTAAATGAGGGTATTCGAAGGTAGGCATCCATGATAAATCACTCCGGTGATTTTCCTGAGCTGATTTTGCGATAAACCGGAATGGTGAACCCGAGAAGTAATCCCAAACTGATCATTCCAATGATGCTCCAAAGTAAAAGATAATTTCCAAATGTCAGGCTAAAAACCGGTTGTTCTAGCGCAACCATCGTATGCACATTGCTGGATGTGGTTGAATCTACCCCCAGCAACCACAGCCTGGAGTATTGCCATGGCTCGTCAATGGTATACAGGTTGACCCACAAACCAGCCTCCTGGTATGTGCTGATCCACTCCTTGGTCAGGCCATACTCAGCATTGATGATCTGATAACCAGATGCATTTAGTTCGTCTACCGGGGGTGGAGACTGATAATCTACTCCATATGCCAGTTTCATTTCTGGGCTAATGGACCGCACCAAAGCCATCTGATCTTCAGTCACAAGAACCCATACTTGTGAGTCGACCCCCGCGGCGTGGATCTCGTTCAAACAGATTTCAAAGAATGTTCCGGCATAAGGCTGATCGCCCGGAGGTTGCTTTACATCATAGATAAACACAAGATGATTCTGCCGGACGATATCTAGCTCATCTGTTAGCGTTGGTATGGTTTGTTGTATATATTCTTGGACCTGGCTGTCACTCACTTCACCATTGCTGATGGTTCCATATGGATCTCTTTCCACGAACCATTTCCCTGCGTTGAGCTGGGTGGCTTCAGCAAGCTCAAAATATTCTGCCCGGTCTGTTCCCCGATCCGGAAAAACCTGCTCTACATCCGTTGTTCGTACAAAGGTATCGTCGTGCAGTAAAAACGGCTTGCCATCGCTGCTGATGTGGATATCTGTTTCCAGTCCATATACACCCAGCTCAGCTGCAAGGTTGGCAGAGGCAATTGTATTCTCAGGCGCCAGCATGGATGCCCCACGATGGGCGATGATGAGCGGCTTCGCTGGTAGAACACCTTTGTAAACTGAACCAGGTGGGTAAGCCAGCGCTACTACCCACAATACGGTTAAAGCTATTACAGAAAACAAGATTGGAAGAAAACTCGGCTGCTTACCGGCTGCCTTTTGATGTATGAGCGTATTTCTGACCCACAGCCCCAGGAGTATGGCAGCAGCAAGCAGGATCAATATATCCAGGAATAACCGGAAATAACCGATCAGTTGGACGAAACGTGGTAATTGCACTGGTGATTCACTGAACAACTTCCAGAAACTGCCATAAAAAAATACGATAAAGATCAATCCAACCACCATATACAGGATCTTGGTCACATTTGCCAGCCGGTGTTTGATCCCCTTTTTGTATAGTATGATGCGCACAATACTCCATAAACCTACCAGGCCGGCAAACCACAAACATATACTGATGTAATCCAGGCGGCTACCGATCATTTTGGTCAGAAAGTCGTTCGTTTCGGTATAGAACAGGCTGTTCGTCAGCCAATAGATGATGAACAGGATTGAATGGATGAGCACGATGACGGGTAGGATGATCTGAATAAGAGAATCGCTTTTCTTGGACATGGCTTTATTTCTCCTCGATCAAAGATCTGCGGATACGTAAATCATGGATTGCAATCAGCACCATGATGCCCACCAAAATTGAGCCACTTAATAACCAAAAATGTGGGATCATGGCTGAGCCGATCACCAGGACTAATGTAAGGATGATCAGACCGATCACCAGAAACAGCGCACATTCTTCGCCATCACAATCCGGGATATCCAGGTCAAATCCCAAATTTCCAATGCCAGAGGCTTGCTGCAGGATGATGCCGGTAGATCGGTTATAGTTAAAACCAGCTGATTCCTGGCGCGATGCACTCAGGATTGACAGGTTTTCAGTTTTGCTTAAACCCACCCCAATGGTGAGGATAAAACCAACTGTGGGGATCAAGAAGATCCACATCGGGGTATAGATCTGGGTCTGGAACCATTGTGTGCGTGGGATGAACACCGCCAGTAATCCCATCCCAATAAACGTAGGAACGATGACCGGTACGGGTCCCCACATGGCTTCCATCTTGTGTAAACGTAAGACAAAATAAGAAAAGAGTAGTAAGGCAATACCAATGATGATCACCATCCAGATGGTATTGGTGATGCGGTGTTCTTTAAGATCCCGGAGATCATCTTCAATATCCTGGTTGAATCCATCAATAACAGGTCCAACATGCCTGTCGAGTAGTCGCGAAAATGCCAGGACCGATCCTGCCATGATGCAGGTGATAGCTGGTATCATAAAAATGAGGGTTATCCCTGTTTTTCCCCCGCTCATTGCATATCCAAAGATGACCAGGCAACCAACCATCACTCCCACGCAGATCAGGAGAATAGACCATCTGGTTTTCTTAGACATGAGGTTCCCCAATTTTTGCTTCATAAACACACCCCTACGAGCAAGTTTTTGTCCTGCTGGTTGGCATCCAGATAAATCGGAGCGTTGAATACATTATATAAATATTTCGTCCCAAATGCAATAAAGTAAATTCCCTATCATTTATACGTTTTTATAACAAGAAATGTTCTTTTTTAAGAATGCCCCTTTCGTTAGTCAGAAATTATTCTGAATGGACAGACACAGCTTTGAAATTGCTTGTACCCAAAATGAATTCGAAGTTTACAACCTAACTCAACCCCTAATAATGTTCATTCCCTATCATCTCCTCGATATAAACTCAGGCTGAGGATTTTTCCTGCTCGCTTCAATCCCACAGAAGTTCGATATCACTTGCCTGGACCAGGATCAATAAAGAACAGCACTGAACACTCGATTAAAGTTATAATCTAGTCAGGACTTCTCCTGTCTTTGAGATTAATACATTAAAATCAAAACCATTTTCACACAAATAGTATGTATTTAAAGGACTAGTTGCACCTGACATGAGCGATCACAAAAAAACAGGTCCCACACCCAATTTTCATCATCTCAGGATATGTACCAATCGTTTTTCCCAAACCATGGGTGCAAAAATCCACCTATCCACCATTGCCATTTTCGCTCAGCTGATGAGGTCATAAATGTCTGCCACCGTGCTTGCTCTCCTTGCCGCGTTCTCATTTGCTCTTGGTACCGTACTTCAGCAGAAGGGGACCCTTCAAACCTCGGCTGCAGAAGGTGATCCACGCTTTCTGGCAGAAATCCTCCGTAAACCGGTTTGGCTTTTCGGTGGATTATTCCAGGTTTTTGGTTGGATATTTCAAGCTCTGGCGTTGGATCGCGGCAGCCTGGCGATGGTGCAGTCACTTTGTGCCCTCAGCCTGGTCTTCGCCTTGCCGCTCGGTGCACGCCTCACCGGCCAGCAGGTTGGTCGACGCTCGATCATAGGAGCTTCGGTTACCCTCATCGGGATTATCTTGTTTGTTGCAGTCGGTCAACCCCAGGGAGGTACCTCCCAACCAGATCAAACAGCCTGGCGGACTTCACTCGTCATCATCGTGGCCTTAATCCTGCTGTTAGCCTGGCTGGCATATCGGCGTCGTGGTGCAATGGCAGCTACGCTGTTCGCCACTGCGGCCGGCCTTTGTTATGCATTCCAGGCTGCAGTGACCAAGGTATTCATGACCCAGATTGGTAACGGTTTGGCAGTGTTGTTGACCTCGTGGACCACCTATGCACTCATCCTCTCAGCCCTTGTCGGATTTGCTCTCCAACAGTCTGCCCTCAAAACAGGATTCCTGGCTCCAGCCATGGCTGCTTGCAATGCATCAACCCTTGCTATGAGCGTATTGCTTGGCATCACCTTGTACCAGGAATCAATTTCAAACGGCCAGGGGCGTTTGTCACCTGCGCTCATCGGCCTGGCATTGTCGGTTATCGGGGTGGCATTACTTGCCTCCCCTGAACCAGATCGAAAGGAAGCCACTGCCAAATAGCTCCGTATTCTCGATTGCCGCAAACCATTATTTATGCTACACTGTTAAGTTAGAGTGAATTCTATATAGGAGGCTTCCATGGCCGATAAAATCCTCGTCGTTGATGACGATCCCGATACCGTTAAATTTATCAACATTATGTTAAGCCGCCTGGGATATACTGTGGTTTCAGCCACATCCGGTATGGAAGCCCTGGAACGCGTTCAGGTGGAGCATCCCGACCTGATCATTCTCGATGTCATGATGCCCGGGATGGATGGATACGAGGTAAGCCGCAACCTGCGGCGAAATCCAAAAACTGCCACAACCCCCATCCTCATGTTCACCGCAAAAACCACGATCGAGGATAAACTGGCGGGTTATGATGCCGGTGTGAATCTGTACCTGACCAAACCCATTCATCCCATAGACCTGCAAGCCAATATTCGCAACTTGTTGGCTCAAAAGCTGGCCAAAGCTGATGTATCCGGCGAGCACGGTTATGTCGTCGGTGTTCTGTCTGCCACTGGGGGTGCAGGGGTATCTACCGTGGCTTTGAACCTGGCCATTACCTATGCAAAAAAATATAATAGCAAGGTGATTGCTGCTGAAATGAAACCCGGGCAAGGCTCCTGGGCTCTGGATCTGAATCTCAATGAACCTGTCGGCTTGGCTAATCTTCTCGCCATGGAATTGGAAGATATCACCATGGATACTGTCTCCAAGGAGCTGATTCAGACCAGCTTTGGAATAAAAATTCTTTCAGCTTCCAACAAGACTGAATACGTGGAATATGCTGCCGCAACACCGCAATTGGAGCTCGTTCTCGGCTACCTTGCCAGCCTGGCCCAACTGGTTTTCCTGGATATCGGTACCAGTTTTCATCCAGGTTTCAACGCTATCCTGAATCAATGCAACGAGCTGATTATGGTTGTTGAGCCTCAGCCCGTTCCGATCAAGCGTTCCAAGCTGCTTGCCAGCGAGCTTCACATCAAGGGATTTGGTAGTGTTAAAACCATGAGCACAGTGCTGGTCAATCGAACCCGCTCCGATATCGTGCTGAATATCAGCCAGGTGGAACAAATCCTTGGATATCCAGCGGTGATGGGCTTTCCCCCTGTCGTGGAACAGGCTTACCGGGCGTCTGAGCGTGCAATTCCTTTGACTGCCGTACAACCCGACGGTATCATCGCCATGCAGTTCAATACCCTGGCCAGCCAGATCAACGAGCGCGTGCCAGCTCATTAATCTTCTCCTCACCAAAACCCATCCATCCATAATATATAATCCTGGTTATCTTGAGAAGGCCAGGAGGGATAACGCTATGGATAAAGCTATCCGCGTCGAACATGACACACTGGGCAATGTGGACGTCCCAGCAGGTGCTCTATATGGTGCCCAGACACAACGGGCAATAAATAATTTCGCCATCTCAGGGCTTCATCCCTGGCGTGCATTCATCTGGTCAATGGCGGTGATCAAGCGCGCCGCTGCTGAGGTTAACCGTGATTTGGGTTTATTAAATGATGATATTGCCTCTGCCATTATCGCGGCTGCCCAGGAAGTTATCGATGGAAAATGGGAAGACCAATTTGTGGTCGATCCTTTCCAGGCAGGCGCAGGAACCAGCCACAATATGAACATTAATGAGGTGATTGCCAATCGCGCCACACTCCTGCTTGGTGGCCAGCTGGGTGAATATCTCATCAGCCCCAATGACCACGTCAACATGTCTCAATCGACCAATGACACCATTCCCACTGCCATCCGCCTGGGCTGCCTCTGGCGCCTCGATGAGCTGCTGCAGGCTGTTGAGCGCCTTTCCAATGCTCTGGAACAAAAAGCCACTGAATTTGACGACATCGTAAAATCTGGGCGTACCCATCTCCAGGATGCTGTGCCGGTGCGCCTTGGACAGGAATTTGGCGCATATGCCGTTGCTATCCAACGGGATGCAGCCCGCATCCGTACTGCCGCTGATGAGTTGCGCCGGCTGGGGATCGGTGGTACTGCTGTCGGCACCGGGCTGAACGCCCACCCTGAATATCACTCTCGCATGGTTATTCGCCTTTCGGAGCTCACCGGGTTGAGCCTGTATAGCTCGGATAACCTGTTTAAATCAATGCAATCCATGGCTGATGCTGCTGGTTTCTCTGCCTCTCTACGCACCCTGGCGATCACCCTCACCCGCATCGCCAATGATTTTCGCCTGCTTTCCTCTGGTCCTTCCACCGGGCTGGATGAGCTGCATCTCCCCGCGGTTCAGCCCGGCTCGAGCATTATGCCTGGGAAGGTCAACCCCGTCATGGCTGAAATGCTGAATATGGCCATGTTCCATGTCCAGGGCTGTGACCTGACGGTTTCCATGGCATCGCAGGCAGGTCAGCTTGAGCTCAATGTAATGATGCCCATCATTGCTCATAACCTTTTTGAGATGATGCAGGTTATGATCGGATCGATCTCAGCGTTCACCACAAAATGTGTGCTAGGACTGGAAGCAAATCGAACGAAGGCTGAAGGCTGGCTGGCTAAGAATGCCATCGTCGCAACAGCACTCAATCCTCTCATCGGTTATGCAGCTAGTGCTGCGCTGGTCAAGGCTGCCATGCAACGCAATCTCACCATCCAGGAAATAGCACTGGAAAAAGTTGCTGCTGGTGAGTTAAAGCATATTAATGATGATCATCTTATCACCGAAGAGGAGATAATCCTCACCCTGAAGGACTTAAAACACCTTACCAATGGGGGTATTGCCGGGCATCGATCCCTGGATTGATCGTAAAGTTAGCTAAATGACCTGTTCTGCCCGCAATGCTTGCACTGCTTCTTGATCCAGTCCTAAGAGGTCTTGCAGGATTTGCTCGGTATGTTCACCCAGTAATGGCGGTGGTTGTGCCTCCCTTGCCGGGATAGTGGGTATTTTAAGTGGCGAAGCCACCATACGAATATTCCCTGCAGTTGGGTGTGCGACCTGGATCACCATTTCACGCGCTTTGACCTGTGGGTTATCCATCACCTGGTCAATCGAATTGATCGAGCCACATGGTACTCCCGCGGCTTCCAGGATAGACAACCAATGAGCAATATCAAATTGGATGAATAAACTTTCCAGCATGGGGATCAATTGGTTGCGATTTTCTACGCGATTGGCATTGGTTTTAAACCGCAGGTCCTCCGCCCAATCCATCCTGCCTGCCTGTTCACAGAACTGTCTCCATTGGCCATCATTACCAATTCCGACCGCAAAATATCCGTCGCTGGCCTTAAACGTCTGGTACGGAACGATGTTCGGATGGGCATTGCCATACCGGATCGGTTTTTCACCGGATATCAGGTAGTTGCTACCCACGTTAGCCAGCCAGGCAACCTGGGAATCAAGTAATGAAATATCGATCCTCTGGCCTCTCCCGCTGCGTTGATGGTCAAATAAGGCTGCCAGAATGGCATTGCAGGCAAACAGACCTGCTGTGATGTCTGCGACCGCCACACCCACTTTATATGGCTCACCTTCTTCAGGACCGGTGATGCTCATCACACCACCCTGGGCTTGTATAATGAAGTCGTATCCTGGCAGATTTCGGTAAGGTCCGCTGTATCCGTAACCGGTGATGCTACAGTAGATCAACCCGGGCTTCAGGTTTTGTAATTCATCATAGCCCAATCCCCACTTTTCGAGGGTATCCACCCGGAAGTTTTCCACCAGCACATCACTTTGTTCGATTAACTCTTTAAGGATATGTATGCCCTGGTCCGATTTCAGGTTGAGTGTCATGCTACGCTTGTTGCGGTTTACGCATAAAAAATAAGCGGACTCTCCCCCTTGTGCAAATGGTGGACCCCAATGCCGGGTATCATCACCCAACCCTGGGGCTTCAATCTTGATGATATCTGCCCCCAGGTCAGCCAACATCATCGTGCAGTATGGACCAGCCAGCACACGGCTTAAGTCCAATACTCTCACGCCCTCCAAGAGCAGCTTAGGTTCGCTATCCATCCTGCTAATACCGAAGGATAGCCCCGATATTTTCAAACCCATCTATTGTATGCTGTTGTTGCACCACCTCCACGTCTCCGCCAGCTTTCATCACATTATATACCGCCATTTCTACCGCATCCGGGATGCGCTCAAATTTCTCTCCACAGAATTGGCAGCTGGGCAACTCCTTTGCCGTCAGGTATCCGCAGCCTTGGCATTGATACCCTTCCGCTTTATATCCTTCCTGGATAACCAACGCCTGAACTCTTCCATCGTGAACTGCACCCAGGGTTTCATCCAGGTTGATCACCCCTTTCTGATCTTTGGCTGCTCCAGTAACCAGTACTTTTAATAACTGTTCCTCACGGCGGAATTCAGCTTCTTTGCCAACCTGCATGGTCCGTTCCAAAACATCCGTCTTACTGGCAGTCATGCTCATGGGGTATGTTCCGACAACCAGGCTTTGCCAGTTTTTTGGTAAAAGGTTGCGTAGAAGGGCAACATTCTCATCTGTTCCACCGATCAGTACTCGGCGTATGTTATTTTCTTTGAAAAAATGGGCGGCAAAATCAGCCACCTCACGCATATTTCGTTCTTCAACTTCATCTTCATAGTGGGTCTGCCCCGCCATTCCACCTCGCATACCGGGCTTTGCTGAGGCGCCACCATGCTTGGTATGCTTTACGCTTTCACCCAGGATACCTTCCTGCTCCTTCAGCTCACCCAGGTGAAATGAAAACAACCGCGCGCCTTGCCTGTCCACCAGGACCACCCCATAACCACCATAATTATCGAATAATGATGCCAATGGTTTTACATGAGGGCGATTCCCCACCACCACCTGGTTTATTATCGGGATCGCCAACGTATACGCCTTGAAGAAATTGTCTGCTGCACATGAAAACACAGCAATGCTTCGTCCAGACCAATCAAATTTTGTGCTGAAGTATTTATCAACTGCCATGATATCTGAAGGTAGATTGATATCTTTTAACATGCTCCGCAGGTTCAATTTATACACATCTGAGCTGCCTTGTGTAGGGCCAGTGTTCAGATAAATACTGAGCACCTGCTTATCGGTTTGATAAGCCAGTAATTCCTGCAGGTTCGTTTCAGTTAACATGCAAACCTCCTCTAAAGATGAAAGATTTATGGGATAGCTAACCTACGAACGCTTTAGTTCCTTAAAAAGTTCTTTTTGCCGGGCGGTTAGGTTTTGTGGAATTTTAACCTTGATATGTGCAAATAAATCCCCTTTATTATCAGGGTTATTAAGCCGGGGGATGCCCCTACCTGATAATCTGACAGATTGCCCAGGTTGGATGCCTGCTGGGATGGTCAGAACAACGTTACCAGCTAGGGTTTGCAAAGTCACTTCACCACCTAATACTGCGGTATATAAATCTATTGGGACTTCAGTATGTAAATCATTTCCTTTTATTTCAAACCGCGGGTCTTCAGCGACCTTTATCACGAGATACAGGTCACCTTTCCTGCCCTCAACACCTGTTGGGATAGTGTTCGCCACCCGCACCTTGGTTCCAGATTTTGCCCCTGCGGGTATCTTAACCTCCAACCGTCGACCATCCACTTCGATTTTTCGTGAAGTCCCCTGATAAACCTCAGCCAGGCTGATCACAACTTCCTGTTGATATGATGGTATTGCTGTCCGTCGGCTTCGCTGGGTTGTGCCTCTCGGGTTGGAAGGCATTCCCGCTCCCGCCATACCTCCAAATATACTTCGGAAGAACTCTGAGAACTCGCTTCCTAATATATCCTCAAATCCACCCGTACGCACATTTCCCGATTGGCGCGTCGTATACCAATCCTCCCAGTTAAAATTATCAGCACGTGCCCCTCCCTGCTGCCATTGTGAATAGGATTCACCCAGCTGGTCATAGCGCGATCGTTTTTCAGGATCGCTCAGAACCTGGTAAGCCTCATTAATTTCTTTAAAATTTTCTTCTGCCTTGGAGTCACCAGGGTTTCGGTCTGGGTGAGTCTTTAATGCTAATTTTCGATAGGCACGTTTTATCTCGTCTTTATTTGCATTACGCTCAATTCCAAGAATCTTGTAATAATCTTTATATTCCATATGCTAACCACCACCATATGGTGAGATGTTTTCTCTATCGATACCATTGTATGCTCATTTGGCATTCAAAGTCAAGCATTCGCATATGATTCTTACAAAACTCTAACTCTTCAAGATGGCTATCAGAATAACCCCTTATTTTTACAAACATGCTATGATTAATAACATGATAACCCATTTGGAACATATTATTCTGGTGGAGAGTGATCCGCAGATCAGTCAGCTGATTGCAGACCAAACCTTAAGTCCCTTAGGTTATCAAGTGGATGTCATCGCGTCTGCAACACCATTAATTGGTGATTTTGGGAAATACTCACCGGATCTGATCATAACCAATTTATATCTCCCTGGGATCAGCGGAAAGGACCTGATGGTCGCTTTAACCGCCCAGGGGATAAATATTCCCTTCATCGTGATCACCCCCAAAGGGCACGAAAGCGATGCACTTCAGGCATTCAGGTTGGGAGCAGTCAACTTCATTTCATCTCCCATCCGCGAAGCTGAAGTGGTCAATGTGGTCGAAGATACGCTCCGCCAGCTCCGCAGGCGAAATGAATTGGAAAATTATTCCCATCAATTAGATCAGACCAAAGCAGTGATGGAACGTCGAGTTCGCGATTTTACTGAGATCTTTTCAATCAGCAAGCTTGTTTCTTCAATTGCAAACCAACAATTGATGTATGAGAAAATTACGGACGCTGCCCTTCAGGTGACCCAGGCTGATACTGCCTGGATGCTCGTCCTTGACATAAAAAAAGGGCGGTACATCCTGGCTGCCTGCCTGAATGCTGATGAAGACATGCAATCCAGGTTGAATCTTCCCTATGAAGATGGATTAAGTTCCATTGTTGTCCTTTCTGGTCAGGTAGTATCCATCCATGGTGAGGCATTGAAGCGATTTAGACTCCCTAACTGGGTGGAATCAGTGCTGGTGGTGCCGATAATAAAGAAAGAGCAAGTTACCGGAATGCTTGTCGTGGCCCGTAAGACAGCCCTGGCTTTTAATAAAGAACAACAATCCATGCTTGAAATGATCGCAGAATATTCTTCGATTTTGCTTGAAAACGCTTATCGATTTCAGATGCAGGAGCAGCGGTTGGCTTATCTTCAACAATCAGGGATTCGTGCCACAATCGATTCTGATATAAAAAACGACCTTATTCTCCAGGCAAGCAAAGAACTACACCAGCCTTTGAAAATACTTATGGAAAACCTGGCACTCTTTTCAGATCAAGGTGATCAACAGATCAGTCCCAAACGAGCCAGCGCTTTGAATGTCATGCATGAAAAAGCGAAAACTTTGGCAGATATTACCAGTTGCATTAAAAGCATCCACCAGAGAAGTCCATTGAGGACAATGGAGCAGGTTGACTTAAACCAGCTCCTGCGCAATACTGCTGACCGTTTTCAACCTTATGCACAAGAAAATCGCATCATTATAAAGCTGGAGCTACCTTCACAGCCCACCAGGGTTACCGTTTTTAGCACACAGATCGTTGATGTAATTGAGGGAATGATCTCGAATGCGTTAAAATATAGCCCCCAAAAATCACAAATAGTGGTTTCGATTGAATTAAAAGAAGATCGCCTTCGGTTGATAGTGAAAGACCAGGGTGAAGGGATTGATGAAAGCCTTGCCAAGAGTTTGTTTGATAAAAACACCGATCAGCACACTAATGAGGCAAGGAGATTTTGTGGTATTGGAATTAGCTTGCCCATGATGAAAGAGATAATCTCTGCCCATCGGGGTGAAATATGGATCGAGAGTGAACCTGGTAAAGGTTTTTCCATCGCCTTTTCACTCCCACATAATAACAAGCATTCTGAATGATCGTGGTTTATTTATGGCACCTACCCTTCGAATATTGATCTACTCATCACCAGGATCCGCTGTGCTGGTTGATACCTCCAGCTTATCTGATGCAGGGTATGAGGTCGTTGCTGTGTCGCAACCTCAAGCGGTTGAATCGTGGTTGAAAACCTTCCTGGCTGATTCTTTATTGATCATTGTTGACCCATCCTTCTTGTCCGGAATCGGGTATTCAGCTCAATTGCTGCAAGCTTACCCATTCCTTTCCATCATTCTGGTTTCAACGGGTATTGACCTATCATCTATGAAGCAAGCTATGGAGATCGGCCTGTTCGATTGTTTATCCATTCCCCTGGATTCGTCAACCTTGTTGTCCACGGTTCAGCGCAGCCTGGCACGCCAGAAACATATACACGAATGGTATCGGTTTTCACGCGTTTTGGAAAACCTGGAGGATGCTGTCATCCTGACCAACAACGATGGCTATTTGTTAATGGTCAACCGCTCAGCCAGGAAATTATTTTCGCTGGAAGAAACACAAATTCAGGGAAAGTTGGTCGGGGAGATCTTGCCTTATCCAGATCTACTTGATATGTGCAAACCACACCATACTTTCCCCCGTCGTAGTGAGATTTCCATCGGGGAGGCTCAGGTGCTGAGTGCACAAGCCAGCCTGGTCCCTGAAGTTGGCCTGGTCATTGTCATGCAGGATATCACCCACCTCAAAGAGCTTGACCGCCGCAAGACAGATTTTGTTTATTCCATATCCCATGATTTACGCTCACCTTTGACGGCCATCTACGGATTCATTGGGTTGATCGACCGTGTAGGTCCTATTAATGATCAACAGGCAGAATTTATCCACCACATTCAATCCAGTGTCCAGAACATCACCTCGTTGATCAATGATCTGATGGATCTCGACCGACTGGAAGCCGGTTACGACCTTCAGCTGGTTGATGTCAACATGGTGGATATCGTCCTTCAAAGCCTTGAAACGCTCGACTATCAGGTTAATGAAAAAATGCAGGAGCTTTCAAGATCCCTCCCCACGGATATCCCCATGGTTCGCGGCAATCCCCTCCAGCTTCAACGCATGGTCACCAACCTGGTCGAAAATGCGATCAAATTCACTCCACCATTGGGGAAAATCAGCGTCCACTTACGGGCTGAAGCTAACCAGCTTATCCTGGAAGTTTCAGATAATGGCCCTGGTATTCCACTGGAAGACCAACCTCATGTATTTGAAAAATTTTTCCGGGCTAGCAACCTCTCCCAAACAACCTCCGGGACAGGCCTGGGTTTATCGATTGTCCAATCGATCGTTGAAAAACACCACGGGCGCATCTGGTTGGAATCGACGCCAAGTGGAACAACATTTATCGTCATACTTCCTGTGAAGTAATTACAACGTTTTGTGATCCATATTGATCACTGGTAATTAATGACAAGGTGTTAAATGACTGCCTCCGCTGGGGTGGTGAGGTACCCAGCGGAGGCTTTCGCCAAAGGAGGAAACAGCAACGAGTGTAAGCGTTTGGATAAAACCTTGGCTCACTTCTCAACGTGGATAATACCTCAGATGATATATTTAAAAAATTGTCGACTGTCATTATTTATTGGTGACATCTCTCACAATCTAGTTAGTGATGTTTGATAGTAATCACATAAAGATTGCAACACACAAGAGTCACATGCCGGTCGGTGCGCATGGCATACTTCGCGCCCCAGGCGGATAATATTGAGATGAGCCGCCTGGTAGGTCTCGGGAGGAAACAACCCAGCCAGGTGAGGATGGGCTTGTTCGACGGTCATTTTTTCAGGACGAAGGCCTATTCTGCCAGTCACTCGCTGGATGTGTGTGTCTACAGGAAAAGCTGGTTTCCCTAACGAGAACAATAACACGATCGAAGCAGTTTTTGGCCCAACACCATTGAATTGCATCAACCAGGCCATTGCTTCATCTGCTGGTAAATCATTTAAGAAATCCAGCTCAAGCGAGCCTTTTTCAGCAGTGATCTGGCGTAATATCATCTGTATACGCGGTCCTTTTTGGTTTGCCAGCCCTGCAGACCGAATCGCTTCGATCACCGATTCAACTTCAGCATCCCTTACACTTTCCCAGGATGAAAAACGTTGCTTCAATTTCACAAAAGCCCGGTCACGGTTGATATCGTTGGTATTTTGGGAGAGAATCGTAGAGATCAATTCATCCAGGATCGGTAAAGGTTCACGCCAGGATGGATCGCCATACTTTTCCAGCAGTCTTTGATGGACTTCGAGTGCGCACTCGCGCAGGTTCATAGGTTTGTTTCAAGGTTAAAACAAGGTGACGCCCACCCCACCCTTAATTTTCGCCAATTTTCCACGGGGAATTCTGGTCCATATTCCGCCAATTTTTCCAGGTCTTGTGCATCGAATGCACCTAACTGTCGTAAAATCTCCAGAGTTACTGCGGGTCTGACATGGCCTCTCGGATCCCCAGCCGGTCGGTTATGCCCCTTTAGATCACCATCCGAAATCTTGAAGGCGATCCCCAGTGCAGGCGAACCCGGCCTGATGGCATTGGGCATGATCCCAAATGCCTGAAAACCTTCCGCCCCCCCTTTGCATATTACCCTCCCGTGTGCAGCTTCCATAAGGAAAGTGTCAAAGTTATCTGGCCCTCCGATCATGTCTGGATAGGTGAGCATAGCCCTGGTGATTAACCGGCAGGTTTCCGCCTTCTTTTCAGGTAAAAGATCGGGCTGGCATAATCTAGCAAATCCAAGTGCTGTACTCCGCAACGGAAGAGCAAAATTTGGAGCAGAACACCCGTCAATACCTATGTGAATTTCTTCAGGTGCCAGATCGCAAATTTCTGCGATGGAATGTAGAATTTTCTGCTGTACGGGATGACTCGGATCAATGTATTCCATCTCATCTGGGTCGATGGAGTATCCTGACATCTTTGCGTATGCCAGCATCCCGGTATGCTTGCCGGAGCAATTGTGCCGGTTTGGTGAAAGCGGTTCTCCCCGCAATCGCATCGCTTCTGCAGTCGCCCTGTCATAGACGGTATGCACTCCACACAGCAAATTCGCTTCGCTCACCCCAGTTTTAGCCTGTATCGATCTGACAACAGCAACATGTTCATCGGTACCTGAATGTGATGCACATAAGAGTGCCACTTCCTTGAGGGTCAAATCGTACTTTGTCATACCGCCGTTTTCTAGAAACGGAAATGCCTGCAACGGTTTGGCCGAAGAACGTGTGAATGTCACCAGCTGTGGATCTCCATACCAGGCGGCCAGCTTACCGGATGCCTCCATCACGGCAATAGCGCCAAAATGAATCGACTCTACAATATCCCCTCGGGTAAATTGATAGATCGGTTTGTAACCTGAATTTGTCATCATTAATTCTTATTCACCGCTAGATTCGCTGGGTCGGTAGCGTCGGGCATAATATTGAAATAAGCCATGACGATATCGCTGGTAATATTGATCATATAATTCTGGTGGAAAGCTTAAGTCTGAAAGTAAATTAGGGATCAGGTGCTCCACATCGGCTGGAGGGGCATTGCGCCTGACAAGCCTGTCCAACCCTTTAAGTATACTTTTAAGATGACGTTGCTGGGCTTTTATCAACTCCTGGGTAATTTGCCCTCCCCGTCCACTGATGATGGTGTAATCTTTATAGGAGCTCATCAACAGATCCAGGGTTTCGATCCAGGCTGGAATGTCAGCATTGGTTAAAAAGGTGGTTGGTTTAACAATACTACATCACCGATAAATATCACTTTCGCAGCTGGGATAACTACCCAGGTTCCACCAGGTGCGGGACCCGCATGATATTCTATAAAGACCTCCTGTTCACCCCAATGGATTGAAATTTGGTGGGTAAAGGTGATGTCCGGTAGTGCCCATCGTGTCCCAACCACATCGTCAAAAGTCTCCCATACAGACCCACTTTCAGCATTTTGACCTTTAAATACAGAAGGCCGGCCTCGAAACACCTGGGCTGTTTTCTGGTGGGCAATGATCGTACATTCCATGGATCTTGCGCCAAGGGTCCGATCTGGATGAGCATCCAGGTTGACCAGGACACGATTGGGTTTTGAGCCTAAATTATATAATAGGTTCAGCCAGGTTCGGGCATCCTCTGGACGCAATGGAGCATCAATCAATACTGTTCCCAGGGGCAGGAGAATCGCACCTACCGTCACACCTGCATATGAATTTTCGAAATAAATACCTCGTTCGATTTGCTGCATCATCAACTAATTTTTCCTTTTTTGTTCAATTATGTTGCTGCAACCGGGAGTGAAAAGATGAATTTGGAGCCTGCACCAACTTCACTTTCAACCCATATTTTTCCGTCATGGGCTTGCACTGCCAGGTGGCAGTAAGCCAGGCCAAGTCCAAGTCCCTTGGGAGCACTATCTGTCTTCAACCGGGTAAACTTGTCAAAAATTCTTTCCTGTTCCGTTGCTGGAATCCCCGGGCCATTATCTTTCACCCAAACCAGGATTCGATCACCTTCCCGTTGCGCACCAATCTCAATTTGACTACCTTGCGGCGAGTATTTGCTGGCGTTCTCTAATAGATTTGTGATCACCCTACGGATCATGTCTTGGTCGACTGAAACATTGGGCAGACGGTCGGGTAGTTTATAAAGCACAATTTGGCTCTTATTGTCCACCATTGGCTCCATCGCTTCAACGGCCTCATATACGAGGGCCAGTACACTCGAGGCCTTTTGTGTCCCGATAGGTTGCCCGGCTTCCATCATGCTCAATTCCAGTAATGATTCTGTCATCCGCTGGATCCTGACTGTTGAGCGCATCGCTATTTCCAATAATGATTTCAAAGCCGGATCATCAGAAGGGAGCATGCTGTCCATGATATCCAGGCTCGAGACAATATTGGCCAGCGGTGATCTGAGATCATGGTAGATCATCGATGTCAGGTCATTCCGTAATGTGTCTAGTTTTTTCTGCTCAGTGATATCCCGCAATATCCACTGTAATCGCGAAACCTCATCCAGCTGGATCTCATGCACATAAACCGTGATTGGAACTTCATGGCCGCTGGAAGTGCATAAAATCGATTCGTATGAAACTGTAACTCCAGAATGGAGCTGATTAAAATCATCTCCAACTGCATTCTGATCGATCCGATGGATTTGGTGAATTTGCATTGACTGCAGATCATGCTTGCTGTAATCCGAGGCTAACACAGCTTTTCGATTTGCTTCCAATATCTCTCCGTTACAATCGGTAATAAGGATCGGGTCGATACTGTCCTCAAACAATTCCTGGTAACTCTGATGGGCTGCCTGGAGCTGCTCAAATAATTGCGCATGGCGGATGGCGGTACCTGCCAGGTCGGCAATGCCTGAGAGGATTAACAATGAATCCTGGTCGAATTCCCCTTCGATGGGGTTAATTGCCTCCAGCGTGCCAATGCCCTGGCCGCGGTAATGGATCGGGGCACAAAGGATGGCTTTTGCTCTGATTTCATTATATTTGTCGGTTTGTGGATTATATCTCACATCTTTGCTTACATCGTGGATGTTCAAACCTTCATTATGCTCTACAACCCAGTTCGATATTCCACTTTCGATATCGCGAGGATCAATGATTGATCCATCCTGTGAATACTCTTTTATAGCTCTGAGCTCTAATTTTCTGCTTTGAGGGCTGACCAGGGCTAACATCACCACTTGCGCTCTAATAGTCCGTTCAGCCTGCTCCAGTATGCCCTTGAAAACATCCTCCAGGTTCAAGCTCGCCGAAATCCCGGAAGCACTTTTTGCCAGCGATGTCATCACCTGGGCATTTCTTTGGCTTTCTGTATATAGCCTGGCATTCAGCGCTGCTATGCCTGCCTGATCTGCAATTGCCTGGACCAATGCAACATGGTCGGGAGTAAAGAATCCTGTTTTTGGATGGACCAGGGTGAGAATCCCGACCAGTTTATCCCGGGTGAGCAAAGGAACACTGACTGCTGATTTGGGTAACTGCTTGCCATCATCTACATATTGGCGCGGCATCCACCGGGAATCCTGGCTGGTATCTTCGACCACTCCCACCTGGCGATGGTTGACCACCCACCCAGATAGACCTCTTTCCAGGGTTTCCTTCAATCGTTCGGTGGTATGGTTATGGAGAGTTTTCCCAGTAATGATGGAAGAATCTACCGGCAGCCCATTGTCATCTAGGATGATGATGGAACCGTTGATCGCACCTACATTTTTCATCGACAGTGACAGGATCCGCTCCAAAAATGTCCTTAAATCGAGCGCTGAGCTGAGCTCACGGCTGATATGATAAAGCAGTTCCAAAGAGGAGCGGGTGGTAATATCATCATCGATGATCGGTATTTGTGTGCTCATCCGCTTAGAAACCCAATCTCAGTATAGCATAGTTCACTATGGCTCAGCGATATTTATTCTCGGAAGATCCATGCACAACACTTCCATTGCCAGCCGGGCATTGACGTTGCGATCAATCTTATCCATGGTTTGCTCAATTGCATCCACATAAAAATGTGCTTTATTTAAGTCGGTTTCTTTTGCCAGCTGCTGGATTTGTGTTGATAGATCCAGGTTCGTGATGGATTGTTTTATTCCGCTCACATAGATCAGGACGTCCCGCCAGAAAGTGAGCCATACCAGAAGCTCATTTCTCAGATCTTCTTTATTCTCAATAATTCCCCTGGCAAGTGCAAAACGCTCCCGCCGTGGAGATGCCAGTAGCTGGATTAAATCATCCAACCAGGTTTGCCTTTGTTCGAGCAACCCGGGTTGCTCGAACAGCCGGATGGCATAGCCTGGGCGTCCATCTGCTAGATGTGCCAGGCGTTCAGATTGTTCCTTACTTATCCCCTTGATATTTTGTAATCCCAAGGCTGTCTCATCTATGGCTACAGGCCGTAAGCGGATCACCTCGCATCGTGAGACGATCGTCGGTAACAGGCTCTCGGCGTTGTTGGCAGTTAGAATGACCACCACCTGACTTGGAGGTTCTTCCAGGGTCTTTAACATGGCGTTGGCGGCATTAGCATTAGCTTCTTCAAACCGTAGCACCAACGCCACCCGGTACCGTCCTTCATAGGGTGATAATGAAAGCGTGTGTTGAAGCTCACGCACCTGGTCAATTTTTAATATTTGCCCCTCTAGTTCTGCCTGGACCACGGCAAGATCCGGATGGACCATTTGCTCAACACGTTTACAGGTTGAGCAATTTCTACATGGCTCCCCTGGTACGGGTGGCTTAAGGCAGTACAATGCCTGGGTAAATCTTAAGGCAAGCGTCCTCCGACCGACCCCTGAAGGCCCGGTGATCAAATATGCATGCCGTTCTGTTTGATGAGCCACGTGCTCGGCAAGCAACCTGACTGCCCAATCATGCCCGATCATGCCCCAATTCATGCTTTGATTCTAGCCTAGAGGGATAAACTTGGCAACCAACCAGCGAAAATCTGTCAAATTTGTAAGTATGGTAGAATTTGCCGGATGGACCTACTTGCTGGTCTAAACCCTCAACAACAACAGGCTGTCATGTCCGGATTTGGTCCTGTCTTGATCCTGGCGGGACCAGGCTCAGGGAAGACGCGCGTCCTGACGCAACGCATTGCATACCTGATTGGTAAGATGGGGGTCAGACCGAACCATATTCTGGCAGTGACTTTTACCAATAAAGCCGCCCGTGAGATGGAAAACCGGGTGGTTAATTTACTGGGAGAGAGCGCCCGTGGTGTAACCTTGGGTACATTTCATGCCACCTGTGCCCGTATTCTCCGCCGTGAGGCTGAGCACCTGCCCTTCAATTCAAATTTTGTCATCTTCGATGAAGATGATCAGATGGGTCTGGTGAAGCGTGTCATCGCCGATTTGAACCTTGATGAAAAACAATATCGCCCACTGGCTATCCTTAACTCCATCTCCAATGCAAAAAACGAGCTGATCCTGCCAGATGAATATCCACAGAATTCCTACCGGGATGAGGTTGTGAAGCGGGTTTATATTGCCTACCAGCAAAGGCTCCTGACCAATAACGCTTTGGATTTCGATGACCTTTTACTCTACACCGCTTTTATGCTGGAAGATACTCCCGCAGTGCGTGAGCGCTATGCCCATCGTTATGAGCACGTTCTGGTGGACGAATTCCAGGATACCAACCTGGCCCAGTATATTTTACTCAAGAGACTTTCGTCTTATCATAATAATATTTATGCCGTCGGGGATGCCGACCAGTCCATCTATCGCTGGCGTGGAGCAGACTACCGTAATGTTCTGCGCTTCGAGCAGGATTACCCGGATGTCCAGGTAATTCTATTGGAGCAAAACTACCGCTCCACCCAGCAAATTCTGGATGTTGCCATGGCAGTCATCGACCCAAATCCCAACCGCACACCCAAGCGTCTTTTCACTGAGCGCAGCGAAGGGGTGAAAGTCATCCTACATGAAACCTATGATGACCGCCAGGAAGCTTCATTTGTTGTGGACACGATCGCTAGCATGGTAAGTCGCCAACAGATCAAGCCTGGTGATGTAGCTGTGATGTATCGTACCAATGCCCAATCCCGTTTGCTGGAAGAGGCTTTCCTTACCGCCGGATTACCCTATAAGCTTGTGGGTGCCCAACGCTTTTATGGTCGTCGGGAAGTGAAAGACATTATTGCCTATATGCGCCTCGTCCAAAATCCAAATGATGAAATAAGTTTGATCCGGGTGATCAATGTCCCTCCACGCGGTATTGGAGACAAGACCTTGCAGGAATTGCGCACCCAGGCCCAGCAGAATGGTATCACTCCGGGTGATCTTTTACTTAAGTTAGGTCAAAATTCAGAGCAATTTAAAGGTTCTTTTTCACCCAGAGCCTTGCCCATCCTGGCTGGTTTTGGCAGCTTGTTAGCCCGCTGGATACCTATGGTTGGCGAGTTTGCTCCCTTATACATCATGGACCGCATCATTGACGATACGGATTATCATGCCTTTATTGATGAAGGTACCGATGAAGGTAATGAACGCTGGGAAAATGTCATGGAGCTCCGCCGCCTGGCCGCTGAATATCAGGAGCGAACCCTGAGCGAATTCCTTGAGAATATTGCCCTGGTCTCCGATCAGGATACGATCGAAACCAGTGCCAATGTTCCAACCCTGCTAACCTTACATGCCGCCAAAGGATTGGAATTCTCGGTCGTTTTTATCACTGGTCTGAATGAAGGCACGCTTCCACACTCCCGCTCTTTCGACGATCCTGAAGCGATGCAGGAAGAGCGACGGCTCTTATATGTTGGTATCACCCGTGCAAAAGACAGGCTATACCTGTTATTTGCCCAAAATCGCAGTGCTTTTGGATACCCTGAGCCAGTAGACCCATCGCGCTATCTTTCTGACATCCCAGACCACCTTATTGATGAAACCAGCTCTATCCGTTCTGCCAGCTCATTCAGGCTGACAGGCTCAAAACCACTACCCACCCAGTGGGATTCTAAGCGATACGGAACCTCCAGGGTCACGGATCAAAGATTTATCCCTGGCTCCAAGGTAGTACACCCTGTGTGGGGGGATGGCATGGTATTGAACAGCCGTATCCAGGATGATGATGAAATTGTCGATATCTTCTTTGAACATGTGGGGATGAAGCGTGTGGCTGCATCCCTGGCTAATTTAAAAATGAAAGGATGACCATAACCACCTCTCTGAGCTCACCAGGGTTCAAGTCCAGTGGATATAAGTTTGCTAATTTAATAATCCGCTGTATAATCCTCTCATGCCCATCCTCGATTCCCACTCCCTGGAGATTATTAGTAGAAGCGCCGAACAAACCCGGCGTGTGGGTATGCGGCTTGGAGCACTCCTCCAGCCTGGTGACCTGGTCGCCCTGGTGGGTGACCTTGGCTCAGGGAAAACTACCTTGGTCCAGGGCATTGCTGCGGGCTGGGGATCTCTCGATCCAGTCTCTAGCCCGACTTTTGTAATTGTCAATGTCTATCGCCATTCAAATGGTCTGCGTCTGTTTCACCTCGATGCATATCGTCTGAATGGATCAACTGAAGCTCTCGATCTCGATTTGGATCTTATGCTTGACCAAGGCCCCATGATTGTCGAGTGGGCGGAGCGCGTTCAGTCAGCATTACCAGAACACGGATTGTGGGTGCAGATGAGTTATATTGATGAAGTCCAGAGAGATTTAATGTTCTCAGGTCGCGGGCAGTATTATGAAGCATTATTATCCCGATTTCGCAAGCTGGTATATGGAGGTTGAGTGCTATTAGCCCTGGACACTTCCACTCGTAATATCGGTATATCCATATACGATGGTGTACAGGTATTGAGTGAAAACATCTGGTCCAGCCACGATTATCATACGGTGGAGCTTGCTCCTGCAGTCGCTGATACGCTTTCCAGAGCTGCGCTGCAAATCCAGAGTATTAAGCTTCTGGCGGTGGCAACCGGACCCGGCTCATTCACTGGCTTGCGCATTGGCATGGCATTGGCAAAAGGAATTGCCCTGGCACGTCATCTGCCCATCATTGGAATTCCAACCCTCGATATCGTGGCTGAATCCCAGCCTGTATCTCCCGGTTACACCCTGGCAGCCATTCTCCAGGCAGGACGGGCGCGCCTGGGTGTTGGTTGGTATATCCCTGTCGATGGTCATTGGCAATTAAATCCTCCCATCCAGGTGATGGATGCGGTTAAGCTTTCTCGTCTCATCCACGAGCCAACCATTGTTTGTGGTGAGTTGACTGAAGAGCAGCAACATCTCCTGGCGAGAAAATATAAAAATGTCATCCTTGCTTCACCTGCCCACTCCATCAGACGTCCTTCACTGTTGGCGGAGCTGGCATGGAAACGCTGGCTGCTGGGAGAGGTAGATGACCCGACAACACTCTCACCCAGCTACCTCCAACAAGGCGATCCCATCCCTGGTTGAAATTGTGACTGCATTTGAATACCCCTGTTGAAAAGACAATTCAAACCCAGGCAAAACCTATGATTCATCCGACACCTCCCGGCGAAATGGATAAGTTGGGCTTTCGCCAGATGACTCTGCAGGACATTCCCCAGGTTCACCTGATCGACCGCCTATCTTTTTCACTCCCCTGGCCGGAAAAATCCTACCATTTCGAGCTGACTGAGAATCCCTCCTCCCTGGCGTTGGTGGCTGAGTTAAGCTCAAATAACTCCGCTCCAGTTGTGATCGGGATGTCGGTCGTTTGGATCATTATTGACCAGGCTCATATCGCTACCATAGCCATTCATCCTGATTTTCGTGGTCAAGGTTACGGCAAGAGACTTCTCACCGAGACTTTACTTCGCTCCACCCAGCGTGGAGCGCACATGGCAACGCTTGAAGTTCGGGAAGGAAACAGGATCGCCCAACAAATGTATCATGAATTTGGCTTTACAGTGGTTGGTCGGCGTTTACGTTATTATCACGACAACAATGAAGATGCGATCTTGATGACTGTGGAAAATCTGGGCGCATAAGATATTACTTTAGTAAATAAAGTTGGATGAAATAGATTCAAGCTTGATTGGGAAAATGGTCATTTATCCTTTATACTTACCCCACATTTTATTGGAGGCAGTTCGTGGACGAAGAAAAAAAGCGCCTTGCTGAAGCAAATCTGGCACAAATATCCAGGGAGGTTTCAGTTTGCCAGCACTGCATGTTACATCACTCGCGGAAAAATGCTGTCCCTGGGGAAGGTCCAGTGGATACAGAGATCATGTTTATTGGTGAAGGACCGGGTTTTCACGAAAATGAACAGGGGCGTCCTTTTGTCGGTGCAGCCGGGAAATACCTCGAGGAATTATTAGCCACGATAAATATGAAGCGTGAAGATGTTTTTATTGGCAATGTGGTAAAATGCCGCCCGCCCAACAACCGTGACCCTTTACCGGATGAGCTGGCTGCATGCAGTGATTACCTGGAACGCCAGATACAGGTGATTAATCCCATCGTGATTGTCACCCTGGGACGATATTCTATGGCACGCTTCCTGCCTAATGCCAAGATCAGTGATGTGCATGGCCAATCATTCCACATCAAGGGGCGCCTGGTGGTACCCATGTTCCATCCAGCTGCTGCCTTACACCAGCCATCCCTGAAACCTGCGATTGAGCGTGACTTTTCACACCTACCAGAGATGATCAAAAAGGCTTCTGAAATCCTCAGTGATTAAAGAAGAAAAACCATCAGAACCAAAATCTGAACCCACTCAACTTAGCTTGTTTTAGTGTTCATCAATTGAGGAAATATGACATCGGTGAAAGAAACTTTAGTAAATTCCCTTCGCGACCATACTGCCAGGATCGGTATCCTGGGATTGGGTTATGTCGGTTTACCGCTCGCAGTGGCCTTTGGCGAAGCTGGCTTCCGCATCATTGGAATTGATCCTGATCCACGCAAGGTAAAATCGGTCAATAATGGTGAAAGCTATATCCAGGATGTTCTCAGCGAACAGCTCAACAAGTTGGTTAAAGCAGGCAGGCTTTCCGCCACGACCAACTTCTCCGCGCTCCAACAGTGCGATGCAGTCAGCATCTGCGTCCCGACACCTTTGCGTAAAACCGGTGACCCAGATATGTCGTTCATCCTGAGCGCAACCGAAGAGCTGGCAAAATACATTCATCCTGGCATGATCATCGTCCTGGAGTCGACCACCTATCCCGGCACAACGCGTGAAGTTCTGCTTCCAAAACTTGGTAAGGATAACGGTCTTGTAGTCGGGAAAGATTTCTTCCTTGCCTTTTCACCCGAGCGCGTTGATCCGGGTCGCGAGGATTGGACAACACTAAATACTCCCAAGGTGATTGGCGGTATCACCGAAGATTGCAGCCAGGTGGCTGCAGCATGGTACTCTGAAGCATTGAAATCCGTCGTTCCAGTTTCATCCGCAGAAGCTGCCGAGCTCTCCAAGCTGCTTGAAAATACTTTCCGTATGGTCAATATTGGCATGGTCAATGAGCTGGCAATTATGTGCGAGCGCCTGGGCGTTGATGTTTGGGAAGTGATTGACGCTGCTGCTACCAAGCCTTTTGGATTCATGAAATTCACCCCTGGTCCAGGCCTTGGAGGCCACTGCATCCCCATCGATCCATTGTACCTTTCATGGAAAATGAAGGCTTTCCAATATAATGCCCGTTTCATTGAATTAGCCTCAGACATCAATACCAACATGCCTCGCTATGTGGTTAACCGGATTGCCGACGCCCTCAATGACCGTGGGATTGTTCTAAAAGGATCTAAATGTCTGGTCTTGGGAGTTGCCTATAAACCTGACGTTGATGATATCCGTGAATCCCCCGCTTTGGATGTGATCGGATTGCTACAGAAAAAGGGTGCAGACGTAGAATATCATGACCCCTACATCCCCCACCTGAGCACCCACGATGACATAGAAATGGCAAGCGTACCAGACGTGATGGAAGCTGTAGGCAAGGCAGATTGTGTGGTCATCATCACCGACCATAAAGTGTATGACTACCAGGAAATCCTTGATAAAGCCAGGTTCATCTTTGATTCTCGTAATGCACTGGGTAAGCCAGGCAGGAAAAATCCCAAGGTGGTGCGCCTGTAGACGATGGATAATTACCTGGTAACTGGTGCAGCTGGTTTCATTGCTTCGCGTGTCATCGAGCTATTGCTAGAAGCTGGTCACTCCGTTGTCGGAGTAGACAATATGAATGACGCCTACGACGTTCGGATGAAGGAATATCGTCTCCGTAAGCTTGTCCAGCTGCCAAATTTCGTCTTCCATCAGTTGGATATTGCTGACCGATCCACCTTTGACCTCAATTCACCCCTCAGGAGGCATTCTTATAATGCGGTCATAAACCTTGCTGCCCGTGCAGGTGTTCGCCAGTCGGTTGAAAACCCCTGGGTATATTTGGATACCAACATCACAGGCACGTTGAATTTACTTGAATTCTGCCGCGAGCTTGCGATTAATAAGTTCATCCTTGCCTCCACCTCCAGCGTATACGGAAGAAATGCACCTCTCCCAACTCCCGAAACTTTCAACAGTGATTCCCCGCTACAGGCATATGCGGCTACCAAAAAAAGCGCTGAAGTCCTGTGTTATGTGTATCATTATCTCCATGGGTTGGACGTGACTATCTTTCGTTACTTCACTGTCTATGGTCCTTCTCCCCGCCCTGATATGGTCATGTTTCGTTTCACACAATGGATCACAGAAGGACGAACAGTAAGGGTGAATGGAGATGGAGAACAATCCCGTGGCTTTACCTACATCGATGATATTGCTCGAGGCACTCTACTCGGACTTAAACCTATCGGTTATGAGATCATCAACCTCGGTGGGCACGAAGTCATCAGGATCAACGAGCTGATTCGCATGCTCGAATCCATCACCGGACGCACAGCACATATCGAGTACTATCCAGCCCACCCAGCCGATATGGCTACCAATTGGGCTGATACCGAAAAAGCTCACACACTGCTTGGTTGGGAGCCAGCGGTAAGTTTGCAAAATGGTGTTTCAAGCCTGGTGGATTGGTATAACGCTGAGCGATCTTGGGCAAGTGAGATACTCACTGCTTGATGATTCCCCCCTCCCATTAAGACATTCTGTTAAAGTATATATAATTATCACGTATGTTTAATACCCTCCGCTCCTGGTGGCAGGATAAGCTGCTCAGAGGGGTGTTGAAAAACACCGGTTACCTCTTTAGCAGTAATACGATTTCAGCTGCCCTGGGCATGGTCAACTCCATCTTTGCCACCCGTCTCCTTGGCATCGATGGATTGGGGTTGGTCACCTCTGTCCAGACCTTCACTTCCAATATCAATCGCCTGCTCTCCTTTCGGATGAGCGAGGTGGTAGTGAAACACCTGGGCCAGGTTTTGGCAAATGATCAACGTGAGGTTGGGGAAGGGATCCAATCAGCAGGTACATCCCTGGTACAAACAACCACAAATCAGAAGGCTGCTGCGATTGTCAAAGGGATTGGCCTTATAGAAGCGACCATGTCAATCCTGGCATACCTGATCCTGGTGTTGTTGGCTCCTTGGGCTGCACAAGTTTTTCTCAAAGATCCTTCACTGGCAGTCCTGTTCCCGATCTATGGATTGATGCTGCTTGCGAACCTGGTCTATGAGACATCCGTAGGAGTGCTCCAGACCCATAAGCGGTTCAGCTGGTTGGGTGTTATTAATACTATTCAGAGTATCATTACCGCCAGCCTCATCCTGTTGGCTTTCGTCTTTAATCGAAGCTTGCTGGATGTGCTTGCAGCCTATCTGGTGGGCAAGTCATTTGCTGGAATTACTGTCGCCATCCTTGCCTTTCGGCAGATGAACCAGAGCCTTGGTTCCCGCTGGTGGCATAGCTCCCTGGGAGCGGTAAGCGATTGGCGTGGTATTTTGGGCTTTGCCGTCAACACCAACCTGAATGGCACCGTCAATCTCGTCACACGTGATAATGCTCCCCTCTATCTGGCAGCACTGAGCCCGGCAGATGTATCTCAGTCTTATGTTGGATATTTCAAGCTCGGTTTATCGATCATCAACTTTATCACCCTGCCCATTGATCCGTTCATTTGGCCTACCTATGCGGAAATCACGCGCACGATTGCCCTCCGCCAGTGGCAAAAGACGCGTAGTTTACTCAAACGGGTCAGCACAATTGCGGGATTATGGACCCTGGCTGCCGGTGCTGGTATTGCACTTTTTGGATGGTGGTTGATCCCGCTTGTTTACGGTCCCAACACTCTACCTGTCTATCCGGTCGTATTGATCTTGCTGGTTGGTTACGGGACTGCTAACATTCTAAACTGGAACAGGCCTCTATTACTGGCCTTGGGAAAACCTTCCTACCCTCTTTGGGTTGCTATGGGCGTTGGTGTTGTAGAGATCCTTCTCATTCTTTTACTCGTCCCCTCCGGTGGCTACCTGGTCATGGCAGCCATTCTCTCTGCCTACCTGGCGGTTTCTGTCGGTATCATTGCCTGGCGTGGATGGCGTTTGATGCGGGATTATGAAGCGACGGAACCTGTACCTGCTGAGCCTGGATCGGGGGATGCTAAGTCATGAGAATTGCCTGTATATCTGCATCCCAGGTTCCCTCAACGGCCGCTAACAGCATGCAGGTGATGAAAGCTTGCCAGGCGATCAGCCAGCTGGGTCATGAAGTTCGTTTGTTTGTTCCCAGGCGGAGCCAAACATCCGATAATATCGATCTGGTTGCCTATTATGGACTCACCTCCCCCATTCAAATCGAATGGCTGCCGGACAACCGCAAAATCCATCATTATGACCTGGCCTATCGGGCGGTTCGCTTGTCACGTCGTATGAATGCGGATATAACTTATAGTTGGCTGCCACAGGCTGGTATTTTTTCACTCCTGGCCGGCATACCGGTCATCCTCGAGCTGCATGGACCCCCAGAAGGCAGGTTCGGCCCGATCCTGTTTAGCCTCTTCTACCGCGTTCCGGGTAAAAAACGTCTTCTGCCCATCACGCGTGCCCTGGCTGAGCAGCTGGGAAAACGGTTCAACATCGATATTAACGATAAGGTTCACCTACAGGTATCTCCCAATGGGGTGGACCTCGAGCGATACGCCAATCTCCCAGGTCCCTCGGTTGCACGTGAGCTACTCGGACTTCCACCCATTCTAACCGTCGGTTATACAGGCCATTTATACCCTGGTCGGGGGATGATGCTGATCGTGGAGCTTGCCAGGCAATTTCCACAGGTCAATTTTCTCTGGGTTGGTGGTCAGTCAGCCGATGTGGAGTTGTGGCGAGGGCGGTTAAAAGCAGAAAAAATCGAAAACATCACCCTTACAGGATTCGTCCAGAACAGTCAGCTGCCGTTATATCAGGCAGCAGCTGATATTCTTTTTATGCCATATGAAAAAGTGGTCACTGGTAGCAGCGGTGGGGATTCTGCCACCTACGCCAGCCCAATGAAAATGTTTGAATACATGGCAAGCAAACGCCTCATCATCTCCAGTGACCTGCCGGTGATTCGCGAGGTGTTGAATCCATCCAATGCCATTCTTTGCCCGGCTGAAGATATCTATTCATGGTCACAAGCGTTGAGCTTTGTCATCTCAAGTGAAGAAAATCGTTTTTCAATAGCTCAACAAGCCTGGTTGGATGTACAACAATACACCTGGCTGGAACGTGCCCGTAAGGCCCTTGCAGGGTTTTTAGTAACTGACTGACCAACATTATTTATGACTGATCAGCGCTCATCACCCAGGAAATTCGACTCCCCACTTGTTTGGGTGATTATCGTATTCACCATCGGCTTCCTCACCCGTTTGCTGATGATCCTGCTGTATCAGCCGGTCTCGTACAGCGATACTCCCAGTTATCGTCGTTTGGCTGAAACCGTCCTCCACGGGTTCGCCAATTACGATGGCACACGCACACCTGGCTATCCGGTATTCCTGGCGATGGTCGGTGATGACCAGCGTGTGTGGATGGCTCAGCTGATCTTGGGCCTGGCCACTACCATGCTCCTGTTTTACATTGGATGGAAGCTAACCAGCCAGCCCTGGTTTGGTGGTCTCATCGCACTATCGCATACCCTCAACCTGCCACAGTTCTTTTTTGAATCCAACCTGCTCACAGAATCCCTGACTACGTTTCTCCTGGTGCTTACCATGTCAGGCATGCTTGTTTGGCTCATGAATTCCGGACGACGCACGCTCTGGCTGGCAGCCTTACTTGGTCTGGCTTCGTCCTTGACCCTCCTGGTTCGACCGTTGTTTATTTATCTGCCATTTTTCCTGATATTTTTTATCTGGCTTGTTCCTGGGTCGGACTCTCCATCTGAGAGCCAACCGGGAGGTGATTACCAGGCTGTCCCACATAAAACGGTGTTTAAATTCCGCTGGGGTCCTGGCATTGCCTTCATGCTTCCTGTCATCCTGCTGCTGGGAGGCTGGTTGACTTTCATTCATTCCAATTTTGGAGACTGGTCAATGACCACCATGACTGGATATCATCTTATCCAGCACACCGGCAGCTATTTCGAAGATGTTCCCGATGAATATGCAGCCTTGAGAGATACTTATATCCAGTACCGCGATACTCATATCGCCCAGTATGGTACCCAGACCAACACGATTTGGGAAGCCATCCCGGAGATGAGCCGTGTTTCAGGATATAACTTCTATGATCTATCCAGGGTTCTAGCCCGTCTGTCTATCCAGCTTATTCTGAAACACCCATTCCTGTTTTTAAAGAGTGCTGTCAGTGGTTGGTGGATGTTTTGGCGCACCTCTGCCTATTGGTCTGCCGATGCCCTCCATTTTTCCTGGTTGGCCGGGGTCGTTAAATTAGCCATCCAGGTACAGCGATTCGGGTTGTTTTTTATCAATCTTGTCTTCATTTTTTCCTCCCTGTATTTTGTTGTTCTTGAATGCATTGCAGCCTTACGCCACAGGCCAGTCAACCCCAAAATGCATTTCATCAGCCCTGTTAGATATGTATATATGTGGTTACTTCTGGGCACGATCTGGATTGCCTCCATCCTGCAGACCTTGCTTGACCATGGAGATAATCCACGCTTCCTTGTGCCGATGCAATCCCTGGTGATCCTCTGGGTAGCCCTATTTATTTTCCAGCTTGTTCGCAATAAATTAACCCTGGTGAACCTCCCATCTCAGAATGAGTGACATTGACAACCACCGGATGGATATCCATGCATAAATTTCAGCTGAAGAGAGAATTTTGGATCGTTTTTCTTGCTGTCATCATTTTAGCTGCTTTGCTTGCTCTGTTGGATGGCAGTGGTCACTGGGTTCAAGGTTGGATGGCTTATTCCGCCATGCTTGCAATTGGAACTTTAATTTTTTATGGCTTCAAAAAAGCGGTACTACCCGGAGCAAAGGTCACAACAGTCGCCCTGGTTTCTTTTTTCCTGCGTCTATCGATCGGCGTCGCGCTGGTCATCATACTGCCCATCATTGGTTACCAGAATAGCCCCGAGCATCGCGCCGGTTACATATACACCGACGCTTTCTTCCGTGATAGTCAGGCATGGAACCTGGCCATTTCAGCTGAACCGATTAGCCAGGCCTTCACCGGGAAATATTCATATGATCAATATGGAGGCATGCTTGCACTCAGTGCAGTCATTTACCGCTTGCTCAGTCCCGATGCACATCGCCAATTTCTAATTCTGATTCTAAATGCTTTTGCTTATGCATGCGGCACTTTGTGCCTATGGAAGGCTTCCCGGTCTTGGTTCAATGAAAAAACCGCTCTTCTTACCATCTGGTTATTCGCACTCTATCCCGAGAGCGTTTTACTGGGCAGCAGCCAGATGCGGGAAGCGATGTTGTTACCCCTGACAGCGATTTCCTTTTATGGATTAACCGAAATCCAGGGGAAAAGGAAGACAGGCTGGATATGGATGATAGTTTCAGCCATATTCTTGTTCCTCATTCAACCACTCGCCGGGTTTATCTCATTAGCCGTCCTGTTTGGCATTTGGTTGCTCGATCCTTCCACTTTAGGATCCTTGAAACGACGTCAGACGATATTGGTTATCTTCCTTCTGGTTGGGATACTCCTGGTCGGCATGTTGTTGGTGAGCTCGATCCTGGTAAACCTCCCGTCTTTGCAGGGCAGTGGACCTCTCAGCGCGTTCCTTAGTTGGTTCCAGAATAACTTCACCTTCCAGAGTTATCTCACTGAACGTAGCTCGGGGATTTTCCAAAGCTTATTGGATAGCATCGGTGAGCAATGGCGCTGGTTGATAGTGCTTGTGTATGGAATTGCGCAACCAGTGCTTCCAGCCATTGTTGGGGATCCAAGTGCCGCCTGGATCATGCGTATCATCGGTTTTTTCCGCGCAGTCGGATGGTATGCTCTGGCACTCTTTTTGGTCTATGGCACCATGGGGGTACTTCGCAGTCATGGTGAGACGCGACGCTTTCAACTGATATGGATCAGCATGGTAAACTGGGCATGGATCATGTTGGCAGCTCTGAACGCTGGTGCTGACCAATGGGATAACCCGCGCTACCGGGTGATTCTCCTGGTTTGGCAGGTGATCCTGGCTGCCTGGGCTTGGGATTGGGCACGTGCTCGGAAGGATGCCTGGCTTTGGCGCTGGCTGGCGGTTGAGATCGTCTTTGTTGCAATGTTTACCCAATGGTATTTGGGACGCTATTATCCCGGGATCATCCATCTGGATATCAAAGTGATGACCCTGCTTACTCTGCTGATCTGTGGGATGATCCTGGTCGGTGGGGCCATCTGGGATCATCGAAAAAAGATCAAAGCGTAATTTGTCCATAATAGTTTATAATTCAGTCATTGAATTTTGAATTCTGAGGAGATTTATCGTGCCTACAGCGATTATTACCGGTATCACCGGCCAGGATGGCTCATATCTCGCCGAGCTGTTGCTTTCCAAAGGTTACCGCGTCATTGGAATGATGCGACGGTCCAGTGTGGTCACGTTTGAGCGTATCGAGCACATCCAGGACCAGATTGAAATCATCCAGGGGGACCTGCACGACCAAAGCTCGGTTATGGACCTCATCGAACAGCATAAGCCAGATGAAGTGTATAACCTGGCAGCTCAATCCTTCGTTCCCACCTCCTGGAATCAGCCGGTTCTGACGGGTGAAGTCACCGCCCTCGGCGTCACCCGTGTGTTGGAAGCGATTCGCCTGTTTAGTCCAAAGACCCGCTTTTATCAAGCCTCCTCAAGCGAGATGTTTGGAAAAGTGCATGAAGTACCCCAGAAAGAAACGACCCCGTTTCACCCTCGCAGTCCATACGGGGTTGCCAAGGTATATGGGCATTGGATCACGGTCAATTATCGTGAATCCTACAACCTCTTTGCGATATCCGGCATTTTGTTTAATCATGAGAGCCCTCGTCGGGGCACCGAGTTTGTTACTCGCAAGATCACCTATGGGGCAGTCCGCATCAAGTTGGGATTGGCCAAAGAACTACTCCTGGGGAATCTTGAAGCCCGTCGCGATTGGGGTTTCGCCGGTGACTATGTCAAGGCGATGTGGCTCTTGATGCAGAACGACCATCCCGAAGATTTCGTTGTGGGTACCGGCGAAACTCATTCGGTCCAGGAATTCTGTGACAAAGCATTTTCCTACCTCGGGTTGGATTACCGGGAATATGTCAAACAGGATCCCCGCTTCTATCGACCAGCCGAGGTTGACCTGCTTATCGCTGACGCAACCAGGGTTCGCCAGAAGCTTGGTTGGTCACCAGAAGTGGATTTTGATGGATTGGTTGAGATGATGGTTGATGCAGATTTGAAACGCCTCGGAGGAGAGATTACCTGAGCCAGAATCTGCCTGAACTGGGGTCACCGGAGGGTACAGAGCCCATCCTGGCGATCCAGGAGAAGAAAGCCAGTACTGTATGGCTGCGTTGGTTTGGAACCATACTGTCGATCGGTTTACTCGTCTATTTGCTGAGCCAGCAGGGCTGGTCTGAGATCCTCCTGGCCATTGGGCAGATTGCCTGGTGGCGTTTTGTCCTGGCATTCATCCTGGTGATGATTTCCCGTTTTGCCGTGGCAGGCCGTTGGCACACCCTGATGCACTCTGCAGGAACCGGTATCACACCTGCCCAATCCCTGCGGCTAACTTTCGCCATGTTATTTGCCTCCAATTTCCTGCCCACCACCATCGGGGGGGATGTGGTCCGCCTGGCTGGTGCCATCCGCCTGGGATTCGACCAGGCGATCAGTGTTGCCTCTCTTGTGGTGGACCGACTGGTTGGCATGGCTGGGATGGCCACTGCCCTCCCCTTTGCTTTGCCAGGCTTGATAAACCAATCCTCCTCACCGGCTGCCACAACCCTGGCAATCCCATGGCTTAACCCATTTATCCACAAAATTAAACGCTTCCTGGGCAAGATTACCCAGGCAGTCGCAATATGGACGCATAAACCAACCTCCCTGTTGGGTTCCTTTGGATTCACCTGGGTGCACATGCTGTGTACTTTTACCACTGTGTGGTTGTTATTGACTGGCATGGGTGAAGATATATCATTCTGGTTGGTAATGGGTCTGTGGAGTCTCACGTATTTTGTCACCCTGCTGCCCATCTCGATCAATGGCTTGGGTGTTCAGGAGCTGGCGATGACTTATTTCTATGTTGCCATTGGAGGTATTTCACCTGCCAGTGGTCTCACCCTGGCTTTCCTGATGCGCATCCTGCAAATGATCGCCAGCCTTCCTGGTGCTTTGTTTATCCCCGATATCATGGCAGGGCGTAAGTAATCTGGAGACAATATGAACGGTCAGATAGCACTAATCACCATCCTTACTGATGATGTACCGCGATTGGTTTTCTTTTATCGATCTGCCTTGGGATTTAAAGTCTTACAGGATATGGGTCAATATGTTGAGCTGGTTAACCCCGGGGTGCGTTTTGCCATCTGTGCGCGTTCTGTCATGGAAAGTGCAACCGGGGATCCTGGCTTTACCCAAACCAGGTCAGGGCAAACCTTTGAGCTGGCATTTCCCCTTCCCTCAGTAGCTGAGCTCGATCAGGCGTATGCAGATATCATCGCCAACGGTGCCACTCCCATCCAGTCTCCAGCAAATATGCCCTGGAATCAGCGTACAGCTTTTTTTGCTGATCCGGATGGAAATATCCATGAGCTTTTTACCGATTTAGGTTGATCAATGTCACGTAAGTTGCTAAAGCTGGCTTATTTTCTTTCATTTCTTATTTTTCCACTTCTGGTGATGGTATTTGCGAACCAAAGACTGGCGAATATTCCCTTGCGCCTGGTGTTTTTTTGTCTCTTATCACTGGGTGGAGCATGGTTGTTCAAGCAAGCCTGGCCTCAAAATGGTTGGGGAATTGCACTCCTGCTCACCACGCTGGGATATGCAGTTGCCTATAAACTCTCCAGCTTCATCCCGGATGTCTCTACCTATCCATTCTCTCTGGGCTGGTCGGAAACCAGCCGCTATTACTATGCCTCCCTCTGGTTATCCGAAAAAGTATACGGGATCAAGGTGCCTCCCTCAATTCTTCATCCCAGCCGCTATTTGATGCAATCACTTCCTTTCCTCATTCCTCATTCATCGCTGTGGTTGCACCGGCTGTGGCAGGTATTTTTGTGGATTGCTACTGCTTCCCTAACGAGCTGGCTGCTTGTCAGGAGGCTTGCTCTCACTGGAAATAAACGCCCATGGGTAATAACCATATGCACCTTCTTCTGGGCGTTTCTATTTCTCTTTCAAGGACCCATCTATTATCACTTACTCGTCATGGTCATCCTGATCCTATGGGGCTTTGATGCCTCTCACTTCTGGCGCAACCTGGTGCTGGTATTGGTGACTTCACTTTGGGCAGGCATCAGCAGGGTGAACTGGCTTCCAGTTCCTGGGATGCTGGCCGCTGCGCTTTACCTGCTGGAAGTCAGGGCAGGTGACAGGTCTCTGTGGCGTTATCTCATTCCACCTGCAGTTTACGTGCTGGCAGGCACTGGTGTTGCCTACATCAGCCAGCAAGCCTACCAGCTGTTATCCGGCAACCCTCCTGCCTGGTTCGGTTCCAGCTTTACCTCCGATCTGCTGTGGTATCGTCTGCTGCCCAACCCTACCTTCCCCATGGGCATCCTGCTCAGTGCTATTTTCGTTTCTTTACCTCTCATCGGCCTGATTACCCTACGCCTGGTCAACCACTGGCGTGAATATCATTTTTTTCGCCTTTTTGGTCTGGCTGCCATCCTTTTTGTTCTCTTTACTGGTGGGATCATTGTCAGTGTAAAGATCGGTGGAGGCAGCAACCTCCACAACCTTGATGCATATCTTGCCCTATTACTTGTCATCAGCAGCTATATTTATTTTTATCGCTTCCAGCCCGACCGCCCTTCACCCGAGATTGATGCTTCACAGGTAAGTGAGCCATCTTCCTCGAAGAAGCTCCTCAGGGCCGTTGAAACGATCTTTGTTGCTGCAGCCCTGGCATTTCCGCTGTACTTCACTTTGAGCTCCTCTGGCGCTCTCCCAACCCGAAATTTCACTGCCGCACAAAATGCCCTGCAGACCATCGATGCAGCCACCCAGCAGGCAGTAAAACAAGGTGGTGAGGTACTATTCATCAATCAGCGTCACTTGTTGACCTTTGACTACCTCAAGAATGTACCCCTGGTTCCCGAAAATGAGCTGGTCTTCCTGATGGAAATGGCAATGTCAAAAAACTCCGCCTACCTGGATGCATTCCACAAAGATTTAAACGATCAGCGCTTTTCTATGATTGTTTCCGAACCACTCAATGTTAATTATCAGGGGAGAAGTCATAGTTTCGGGGAAGAAAATGACGCCTGGGTGGAAAATGTCTCAGAACCAGTTCTATGCTATTACCAGCCGGCCATAAAATTGGATTCAGTCGGAGTGGTTCTGTACACCCCGCGTGAAGATCCATGCAGATGAGTTGATTAAATCGCTATGTACCTGATTCGTACGAATAGCTTGCTTGACCTCATACTATATCTCCTGCTATCCAGTTTCTGGGGCGCTGGTGGGTGGTTGATAGCGACTCATGCTTTCAATTTACGCTACAAAGAGCGAATTTTGAGCGGCCTGGCACTGGGTTTCCTACTGTTCATTGGTCTTAGCAGCCTTTTTGCCAATGTTTTTCCTCTCACCGCTGCATTCTGGCTTGCTGCGTTAACGGTTTTTTTGTCCGGCATGCTCATCGCCTGGCGATCAAAAATACACCCCTGGATTCATAAGCGTGATTTATATTCCATACCACTCATTATTATCCTCCTGGTTTTAACGTTCCTCTTCTCCGTAATCCTATTCGGTAAATCCATATTTGACGAGTATCTGCATTTACCTTTGATCTCGATTATGGCTGCCGGGGATATTCCACCCCACTTTTATCTCAACTCAGGCTTTTATTTTGCCTACCATTACAGTATCCAGGTATTCGCCGCCAGCCTGGTACGCCTGGCTGGGCTTTTCCCCTGGTCCGCCTGGGATATCAGCCGAGGTCTCGCCATTGCATTCACCCTCACCCTGGGTTGGATCTGGGTCCGCCGCCTAACCCGCAGTCGTACAGCTGCCTTGTTGGGTAGCCTTCTCTTCACATTCGGGGGCGGGATGCGATATGTTTTGCTGCTCCTCCCTGCAAAGTGGCTTGCCTGGGTCAGCCAGTCGGTTCACCTTGTTGGAACCGGTCTCGATACAGCCCCGATCTTATCATCAGCACTCCATCTACCCTGGCTCATAGAAGGTGGTGGGGCTGCTACCTTCCCCTTCGCTTTCCATAATGGCATATTCGTCCCAGCTTTTTTTACCCTCGGCAGCACCGGGGCTATGCCTTATATGACCATTCTTTTACTCCTGCTGCTTCTGCCCCGTGGACGCTTCACCCAGGCTGGATTAATCGTCTGGACTCTGATATTTGCTACACTTGCTTTAAGCGCTGAACATCTCTTTGTAGTGCTCTGGGCAGGAATTGCGATCGCCATCGCTATTTCACTTGTTTTCCGGAAGCGCTTGTTCAAATCCTTCCCCAGGGTAATTTTTATACATTGGACAATCATTCTATTGATTTCTGCGTTATTATCCTTGGTCCAGGGTGGTTTTATTACCGAAACTGCTCGTAATCTTTTCGTTTCCCTTGCAGGTGGCATAGCCCAGAGCTACAACGCCCGTGGATTTTCTGTGCGCTGGCCGCCTGGCTTGCTGTCTGCCCACCTTGGCTCGCTTTCGATCCTCGATCCTGGCCAGCTGGTTGCCTTGCTTGCAGAGCTCGGTTTAGCCTTGCTGCTTATTCCGGTTATCTTCATCCGCTTTAGCAAAAACCTCCGCCACAAGGATTGGTTTACCGCCGGATTATCCATCAGCGTAGTCCTGAGCCTGGTTTTTCCATTGTTCTTCCAATACGAAGTGGATCGGTCCATCACCCGCATGCCTGCCACAGCATTATGGACCTGCCTGGTGCTGGGATTCCCCATCTTATGGATGGCATTTTCAAAGGGGAAAACACTTCTCCGCTTAGGGCTGGTAGTTGGTTATGTGATGATCATCCTGCCAGGTATCGTACTCTTCTGGTCACAGCTTAGATCCATACCCTCACTGGAGTATTCATATTATATCGATGACCTGGATGCTTCCTACTCTGATGATTACTGGAATCGGCTCCCAGAGCAAACCCAGGTATTGGATAGGGTTCCTGAACGCTCTGTGACAATTTTTGGGCGTATTTCAAACACCGCCTCGGGCATTTATGACCCACTGCCCGAATGGGAAGCCCTCATTGCTGATCCAATCCCTGCCACGATCGCTGCCGCAGGGTACGATTATGTATATCTGGATAAGGCATGGTGGGATAAACTTACCCCTGCCCAGCAACAAACCTTTGATGCACCCTGTGTTGATATCATCGATGAACGCAAGGATGATTATGATATGGATTATCGTGTACTGGTAAATGTCAGTGCATGCAGGTGACCATAAAATGTAAAATTGCTGGTGGAATGATCCACCTATTTTTGTACTAAAAAGAAGAGGAAAAAATGAAAATCGATTATCAAGAGACCACAGATGACCTTCTCGCCCGCATTGATATCCACAAGAAATATGGCAGCCGTGATATCGACCAGTGGATGCTTCATCTGCTTAACCCCACCAAGGGTTCTATCATCCTCGACGTGGGCTGCGGAGCGGGTAAACAATGCTTGCTTTTCTACAAAGCTCTGGAAGGTGAGGCTGATATCACCGGTGGAGATGTTAATCCTCAGCTGCTCGATACGGCACGCCAGGAAAACGCAAAGATTGGCAACCGGATAAAAATCATTGACCTGGATTTCAACCAGCGTTTCCCATTGAATGACAATTGGTTCGACCTGGTCACTTCCTGCTTCGCTATCTATTACTCTGAAAACATCCCCGACACGATTTCTGAAATGCATCGCGTCATTAAACCTGGAGGACGGTTGTTCACCACCGGTCCCATGCCGGAAAATAAGCGCTTGTTCTACGAGATTATCCATGAAGCCACGCGTCAACCTATTCCACCCATGCCCGGCAGCTCACGCTATTCAAGTCAAATATATTCAGCCATTCAGCAGTTATTTTCAAAAGTGGAGCTGCATATCTTTGAAAATCCGCTTGTCTTTGAAGAAGTTGAACCTTTCCTCGCCTATACCCGCGCTTCTCTATCCGAAGACCGTAAATTATGGAAAACCCTTATTGAGAACGCCGGTGGATTTGAGCATGTCATGCAGGAAATAAAAAAAGTTGCCAGTCGAAAACTTGCCCAGGATGGCAATCTTGTGATGACTAAAGTTGTCGGTGGTTTTATTGCGACCAAATAAGGCTATGATTTTGGTCTGTGAACGCTGTTAATCGATGATCAGCTACCTTAATCGTTGGAGGGACAAATTATGATTTTATTTTACGGAAAAAAAGTTTGCTTCATTGGAGCACATCCTGATGATATCGAGCTAGGTTGCGGTGCCTTTATTTCCAACATCGAGGGCAAAGCAGATCTCTTATGTGTCACCTTATCTGATAACCAAAAGAATCCTCTACTTAGCCATCTGGTGGAGGAGCATTATCGCAGCATGGCTATCTTGGGTGTTCCTGCAGGGCATGTAAAGCTTGGATCGTTCTCCACCCGCCATTTCCCTGAGCTGCGCCAGGAGATTCTTGAATATCTTTATCACCTAAACGCCGAATATCAGCCCGATATCGTCATCACCCATACACGTTCCGATATTCATCAGGATCACCAACAGACCACCGAAGAGGTTTTGCGCGCTTTTCGGGGTACCACTGTCTTGGGGTTTGATGCCCTCCGCAGCAGTTATGGCTTTTTTCCGCATTTCCTGGTGGAAGTCAGTGAGCTGGATGTCGAGCGAAAAATTCAAGCCCTCGCTGAGTATTCCACCTACCATGAAAAATATTACTTCGATGCTTCGGTGCTACGCGCTACCCTCATCCGCCATGGTGCTTTGGCAGAACGTCCATTTGCTGAAGGATTTGATATTCTACGCATCGTAGGCAATTTTAATAAGTGCTGATTCCCAATAGATCAGGTATATAGCTGGATGGGAATCAGGTTTTGGATGCATAATTTTATAATTTAAGTTATAATTCAGTCATTGAATTTCAACTACTGAATTTTGATTGATTGCTTACTACTATTACTGAGGTCTTGAACACCATTTCTCCCATGACAGAAAATCCTGAAGCTACACGTGAAATGATCCTGCTTGAGCAGATCGAGATCGACCCAAATGTGACTCAGGCATCCCTGGCTACCCAGCTTGGTGTTGCTGTCGGCACGGTGAACTGGCACATCAAACGAATGATCGCTAAGGGATATGTAAAGGTGAAACGTGCTGAGCGGAGAAAGCTGCGCTACATCATCACTCCAGAAGGTATCGCCTTCAGAGCCCATCTGACCATCGATTATGTTGAACAATCCTTCCTGCTTTATCGCAATATCCGTAAGCGTGTTCGTGAGCTCCTTGTTGAAGTGAAGCGGGCAGGATTTGACCATGTGCGTATCGAGAGCGAAATCACCTTGAATGAGCCAAACCTCTCCAGCCAATCGAATGATATTGCGGATATCTGTCGCCTGACATGCCTGGAACAGGGTATCACGGTTAGCCAGGATCTGAAGGCCCCCACCTTGGTTGTCCATGGGATGAAGGTTACTCTACAAATGGAGACGCCTGCATGACCGGTCAAGATTTCCAAACCAAAGAAAATCAAGTCAATCATGTTGTGATTACCGGGGGTGCTGGGTTCATTGGCTCACTGCTCACCGGGGAATTGTTACGCCTGGGCATCCATGTCACTGTCATCGATGATCTGCTTTTTGGTGGTGAATCCCTGCTGGCGTACCTTTCCCACCCAAATTTCCATTTTTTCAAAGCCAATGTGCTTGAGCCACGTGTGCTTCGTTCCAGCCTTCGATCCGATTGGACAAAACCTGATTCGATCGTCCACCTTGCTGCCATTGTGGGTTTCCCTGCCTGCCAGGCAGTCGGAAGGCAGGTTGCCTGGCGCTATAATGTCGAAGCCACACAACATGTCTTTGATCAGGCGAATACCCTGGGAGTGAAGCGCCTGGTTTATGCTTCTACCTACAGTAATTACGGCCTCTCTCCTGATGGAAAGCCTGTTAATGAAGATACTCCTCTCACACCCCAATCCCTGTACGCAGAGACGAAAATCGCATCAGAACACTTTCTCCTTGCCCAGGGCGATGCATCCTGCGCACCTCTCATCTTCCGCTTTGCTACTTTGTATGGCATCTCACCCCGCACGCGTTTTGATCTGATCATCAACCAATTCGTCCTGGAAGCGTTCACCCGCCGGGAGCTGCTGATCTACCAGCGCGGGTATTCCCGTTCCTTTGTTCATATCCAGGATGTTGTGCGTGGATTGATTCTCGGTTTATCTTCCAGTGACGAAAAAACTCATGGTCAAATCTATAATCTGGGTTCAGAAAATGGCAATTACACCAAGGATCAGATCGTTGAGCTGGTGCTGAAGCGCCTGCCAGAAACTGTTGTAACCTATAAAGATATGACCTTTGGGGGTGATATGCGCGATATTACCGTATCTTATGAGAAGATCTCCCGTCAGCTGGGTTTTCAAACCAGGTTCACCCCTGAAGATGGCATCCGAGAAGTGCTTTACGCACTTCGCTCTGGCCTCATCAGCAACCCTCACGACCAGCACTATCGAAATGCCCAGTTTATCGTCCAATAACCTTGAAATGGAAAGTTACATCACAGTATGTTGTAGGAGTAAATATGCCCATCACTTCCGATCCTAATTTCTGGCAGAATAAGAAAATATGCGTCACCGGGGGGGCGGGTTTTCTGGGTTCTTTTATACTTGAAGGACTTAAACAGCGAGGTGCAGCAAATGTCTTCGTGCCTCGCATCGAGGAATATGACCTGGTGAATCCACGCGATATCCAGTGTGTGCTCGATCAGAGCAGGCCGGATATCATTGTCCATTTGGCAGCCCTTGCCGGTGGGATTGGGGCAAACCGGGCTCGCCCGGCTGACTTCTTTTACATCAACCTGATGATGGGTGTCCAGCTCATGCATGAAGCCTGGAAATTTGGGGTTGAGAAATTCGTTGCCATCGGCACTGTGTGTGCCTACCCAAAGTTCACCCCTGTGCCATTTAAAGAGGAAAATCTGTGGGAAGGTTACCCGGAAGAGACAAATGCCCCTTACGGCCTGGCGAAGAAGATGCTCCTGGTGCAGGCCCAGGCATATCGTGAGCAATATGGGTATAACGCCATTTACCTGTTGCCGGTCAATCTGTATGGTCCGCGCGATAATTTCGACCTTGAGACCTCGCATGTCATTCCGGCTTTAGTGAGAAAATGTATCGAAGCCCAGGAGCGTGGCGCTGACGAAGTGGTTTTATGGGGGGATGGCTCACCGACCCGTGAATTCCTTTATGCGGGTGATGCTGCTGATGGCATCCTGACCGCCACAGAGTTTTATAACCGTAGCGAGCCGGTGAATATTGGCTCCGGGCAGGAGATCAGCATCAAGGATCTGGCAGAGCTGATTGCCCGCCTTACCGGCTTTGAAGGCAAGCTTGTTTGGGATACCACCAAACCCAATGGTCAGCCGCGCCGTGCCCTGGACACCAGCCGTGCAGCTGAATATTTTGGCTGGCAGGCCAAAACTACCTTTGAAGATGGCCTGCGTCAAACCATAGCCTGGTATCGCCAGAATCGCAAGAAATGATCCACTGACCATGGCTACCGACCAGCTCACCAAACCTCACCCGGATACGATCGTGATGCGCCCCACCCATGGGCTGGCAGCACTCAACCTGCGCGACCTGTGGGTCTATCGTGAGCTGATCCTTTTCCTTTCATGGCGCGACGTCCTGGTGCGCTACAAGCAAACCGTCCTCGGCTTCGCCTGGGCTGTGATCCAACCCATCATCCAGATGATCGTCTTCACCCTGATCTTCTCCAAGGCTGCCGGGCTCTCCTCCGAGGGTGTGCCGTACCCCATCTTTAACTACACGGCACTCCTGCCGTGGGGCTTGTTCTCCAAGGCAATGAATGATGCCGGGCGCTCCCTGGTGAATAACCGCAACATGATCACCAAGATCTATTTTCCCCGCCTCACCATCCCGGTTGCTTCTGTGCTTGCCGGCCTGGTCGATTTTGGTATCGCCTTCCTGGTATATATCGGGATCATCTTATATTACAACCTGGCCCCAAACTCTACCTATACCTACACCGTTACCCCGGCTTTACTCACCTTGCCACTTTTTATCATCCTGGCTCTGGTCGCCACGCTCGGCGTCAGCCTGTGGTTCTCCGCTGCCAATGTGATCTATCGGGATGTGGGTCATATCCTGCCATTTATCACCCAGATCTGGTTCTTCATGACTCCCATCGTCTATTCATCCTCCGAGATATCAGGGAAGTGGCAAATAATATACGCATTAAATCCCCTCACCGGCGTGGTGGAAGGATTTCGCTGGTCCCTGCTTGGTATTCACAGCCTACCCTTACCGCTGGTGTTGGTATCAGCAGGGGTCGCTGTGGTGATCTTGATCACCGGCGTGATCTATTTCCGCAACATGGAACGGACCTTTGCCGATGAGATCTAAACGATCATTCCATAGCATGGGCATTTTATTCCAGGTCATCGCTCTATGAACGATATCGCCATCCATGTAGAAAATCTGGGCAAGCGCTACCGCATCGGCACCGCACCTGAGCACTATAAAACGTTGCGCGATACGCTCGTCGCTGGGGTTAAAGCACCGATAAACCGCTTACGATATGGTCCATCAGGCGCTAAGGCTAGCTCCCCAACTAATTCCATATGGGCTTTGCGAAACATTTCCTTTGATGTACCCCGCGGTAAAGTATTGGGAATAGTTGGTCGTAATGGAGCCGGCAAGAGCACCCTGTTGAAGATTTTATCCCGCGTCACCGAACCCACGGAAGGGATTGCCGAGATTCACGGTCGGGTTGGTTCCTTGTTGGAAGTCGGGACTGGTTTTCACCCCGAGCTGACTGGGCGTGAGAACATCTACCTCAACGGTGCCATCCTTGGCATGAAGCGTATCGAGATTGAGCAAAAATTCGACGAGATCGTGGCATTTTCTGAAGTGGAACAGTTTATCGATACACCCGTCAAGCGCTATTCAAGTGGCATGTACCTGCGCCTGGCGTTTGCAGTTGCCGCCCACCTGGAACCAGAGATCCTGGTGGTGGATGAGGTATTGGCAGTTGGGGATGCCGAATTTCAGCGCAAGTGCATGGGGAAAATGAGTGATGTTGCCCAGGCAGGGCGCACGGTCCTGTTTGTCAGCCATAACATGTCTGCTGTTTTACGCCTCACCGAGGAGACCATGGTGCTGGATAAAGGTCTCCTCGTATTTCGCGCTCCCACCCAGCAGGCTGTGGATTATTACATGGCCGCCGGTTTCACCGGAGCTGGTGAGCGCCAGTGGACACCCGAGGAAATTCCTTCTGATGCTGCCCCATTTACCCCGCTTGCCTTGCGTATTCGGGATACCAAGGGGCAAATTGTTGAAACGCTGCGCTCGACCGAGCCGATCTGTATTGAGATCGAATACCTCCTGGAGGGGCCTATCACTGGTTTGCGTGTTGGCATTTATTTGTTGACCATGCGAGGTGAATATGTCTTTACCTCATTTGACCTGGATGACCCTACGCAATTTGAGCAGCTCGGTTCTCGCCAGGCAGGTCACTACATCAGTCGCTGTACTATTCCACCGGATACCCTGAATGAAGGACGCTACGTCCTGGCAGTAAATGCCAGCAGCTTCCGTGTCAAACGGTACTTTTGGGACGATCATGCCCTAGCTTTCACCGTGGATGCCACCGGTGCCCCAGGGATGCATTGGCCAGAGCCTCGCATGGGGCCGCTCCGCCCAGCTCTGGAATGGAAGATTGAGCGTCTATGAAACTGGTCAGCAAGCAAGATCTAAAAAACATCCTGGGACAGCTGCCCCTCACTGCTGAAGCGTATTGGTATCTTCGTCAGCCTGGCAAACCCGTCACGCCTGAATTTACTCTTGATCACCTGGAACAGTTAATCCCGGATTGGCGTAACCAGGTTTTGGAATCCCCTTGTTACAAGTCGCATGGCACGTCACCCCGCACTAAGGGTCGAAAAAAGGTCTTCATCTTCGGGACCCTGCGTTATTGGATTGAGCATGCCACCTTGTTGGGTATGGCACTGGCAGGTCTGGGGCATTCCATCACGTTATCCTACATGCCTTATGCCAGGTGGCAGGAACCTGTCAACCCGTTCAATTTGCGCCGTCAGAACCTGTATACTGAGAGTGTCCTGTCTAAGGCAGCTCCACTCATCAAGGTTGTGCCTCTATTAAATCAAGGCAGAACCCAAAGACTGCCACACGACCTGTATACTGCGGTGAAACTTGTTTCCTTGCGCGATACCCAGTACACCCTGCAGCTCGAAGAGGTCAGCCAGGATAGCAGCTTATATAAATTACGCCTCCAGCGCAACCACGATGCCGCCTCTGCAGCCTTCTCCTATTTACGGCGACATAATCCCGATGTAGTCATCCTGCCGAATGGCACCATTCTCGAATTTGGTGCCATCTATCAGGTGGCTCGCTACCTCGATATACCGGTTGTGACCTATGAATTCGGTGAACAGCATGATCGCATCTGGATCGCCCAAAATGCAGAAGTCATGCGCCAGGAAACCACCGACTTATGGCATGCCCGCAAGGACACCGGGCTGACCCCGGATCAGCTTAACCAGGTCCGCAAGCTGTTTGCTTCCCGTCAGCGCGCCAGCCTGTATGAGAATTTCGCCCGCCGCTGGCAGGGTGTCCCCTCCGCAGGTGGTGAGCAGGTTCGCCAGGCTTTAGGCCTGGACCAGCGTCCAATTGTCCTTCTGGCAACCAACGTGATCGGTGATAGCCTGACCCTGGGTCGGCAGGTATTCAGTGACTCGATGACCGAGTGGCTGGAGCGCACCGTGCAATATTTCGCAGCCCACCCCGAAGTTCAGCTGGTCACCCGTATCCACCCGGGTGAGTTGATCACCAAGGGTCCGTCGGTCGCAGATGTAGTCCACCGCATCCTGCCTGCGATCCCTGAAAATATCCACCTGGTGCCTGCAGATGCCAAGGTAAATACCTATGACATCGTTGAGATTGCCGACCTAGGGCTCGTTTACACCACTACGGTGGGTATGGAAATGGCAATGACCGCGCTTCCCGTCATTGTGGTCGGTAACACGCATTACCGCAGTAAGGGCTTCACCCTCGATCCTGAAAGCTGGGATGGTTACTTTGATTTATTGTCCAAAGTTCTACCAGATCCAGGCCAATACCGCCTTTCACCCCGGGACGTGGAGCAGGCCTGGAATTATGCTTACCGCTTTTTCTTTGAATACCCGCATCCCTTCCCCTGGCATCTTCTGCATATATGGAAAGATTTGGAAACCTGGCCTTTATCACGTTTACTTGGAGAAGAGGGAATTTCTATTTATCACCAAACTTTCTCTTATCTGGTTGGAGAACCGATCAGCTGGTGAGCCATGGTTACGGATACTGAGATCAAGCAACAGGTGCGTGAGTTTTACGACCATGTGGGCTGGCAGGAAGCCTCGGATGGTTTCTACCAGAATGCCTCCTATGAAGACCTGCGCCCGGTGGCTCATGAATATATCCACAACTGCCACCTGAGGGTGATGCGCCACCTCAAACCCAGCGGGCGTCTCATGCTGGATGCTGGATCAGGTCCGATCCAATACCCTGAATACCTGGAATATTCCCGGGGTTACCAGCACCGTGTATGTGCGGATATATCGTTCGTCGCCTTGCAGGAGGCTCGCAAGCGTATCTGCAGTCACGGGTTGTTTGTTGTCTGTGATATCGCGAACCTGCCATTCAAATCCAGTGTCTTCGATGCTATCGTATCACTCCATACCATCCACCATCTGCCTCCTGAAGAGCACATACGAGCTTACCAGGAGCTGCACCGTTGCCTTGAGCCATCCAGCAGCGCTGTTATAGTGAACGGCTGGGATAACCCACCCCTTACACGTTTCTTGAATATCTGGATCAGGCTATACGATTGGCTATACGCAATCCTCCGCCCTCAGAGAAAGAACCTTAACTCAGGGCAATCATCCTTACAGGCCGTCACCCGGGAAGTACCCCGTGGCACATATGTGCGCAAACACAACGCTTCCTGGTTGCAGAATGATATCGGCAGCCTGATGCCGCTCAAAATTTGGTGTTGGCGCAGTGTGAGCGTACGTTTCCTGCGCACCTTCATTCATGAGCGCTTCTTCGGCAGATTTCTGCTGAAGGTTTTATTTTGGAAAGAAGAATTATTCCCACACTTATTCGGCAGGTACGGTCAGTACCCTCTGATCGTGCTTGAAAAAGAAAAATCAGATATTTTTTAATGATCATGATGGAGATCAAATGAACTGGACTGAACAAGTTATCCTCGTTACCGGCGGGACCGGATCATTCGGTAGAAAATTCGTTGAGATGATGCTGGCTGAATACCATCCCGCCAAGCTGATCGTCTTCAGCCGCGATGAGCTCAAGCAGCACGAGATGCGCGTGGCAGGCTTTGACCACCCGTCCCTGCGCTATTTTATCGGGGATGTGCGCGATGTCGACCGGTTACGCCGGGCAATGCATGCAGTGGATATTGTTGTCCACGCTGCCGCCTTAAAACAGGTCCCTGCCTGCGAGTACAACCCGATGGAAGCGATCAAGACCAATATCCTTGGTAGTAGCAATGTGGTTGAGGCTGCCCTGGACACAAAGGTTAAAAAAGTACTGGCACTCTCCACCGATAAAGCGGTCAATCCGGTGAATTTATATGGTGCCACCAAACTGGCTGCCGAAAAATTGCTTGTCCAATCCAATTCTTATGCCGGTGGTTTGGCCACCCGCGTCAGCTGCGTGCGCTATGGGAATGTGGTTGGCTCACGCGGTAGTGTGGTCCCCATCTTCCTGCAGCAAAGAAACACGGGTAAATTAACCATCACTGATGAGCGCATGACCCGCTTTTGGCTCACCCTGGAGCAAGGTGTCCGTTTTGTCATCCAATGCATTGAAAAAATGCACGGTGGTGAGGTTTTCGTTCCCAGGATTCCCAGTATGAAGATCGTTGATCTTGCCAATGCCATCGCCCCCGGCGTCACCATGGAGGTGATGGGAATAAGACCTGGAGAGAAGCTGCACGAAGTCTTAGTCTCTGAAGATGAATCCCGTTCCACGGTGGAGATGGAAGATATGTATGTCGTCCAGCCCAGCGTCAGCTCCTGGTTTGGACATGATTGGCAATCTGAAGGGCGTATGTTACCTGCCGGGTTCCGCTATGGCAGTGATAACAACCCGCAATGGTTAAGTGTCGACCAGATTCGTGAAATGGTGGCACCTTTTGAAGGACGATCGGTAAATAGCTATGCTGAAGAATAAATAATATGCGCATCCTGATCACCGGAGCCAGTGGTTTGCTCGGGCTGAACCTGGCCTTGGAAACCACCCACCGGCACACGGTTTTTGGCACAGTCAACCATCATGCCCTGAAAACCGATGCTTTCACGGTGATCCCGACCGACCTTCTGGCTCCTGGCGCAGTGGAGCGCCTGCTCGAACGCACCCAACCCGACTGGGTCATCCACTGTGCCGCACTGGCAAATTTAGATGTCTGTGAGGCTGACCCCCTCCTGGCGAAACAACTGAATACCGAGCTCCCCAAAACACTGGCAAACCATGTCGCCAGGAGCGGAGCGCGGTTGTTGCATGTCTCCACCGATGCTGTCTTTGACGGCCTGCGGGGCGATTACTCCGAAGAGGATATTCCCACTCCAATGGGAGTATACCCACGCACCAAGTATGAGGCTGAATTGGAAGTTGCCGCTATCGATCCCAGCGCCATCATTGCCCGGGTCAATCTCTTCGGTTGGTCGCTCACCGGTAAGCGCAGCCTGGCTGAATTCTTCTATAATAACCTGAGTGCCGGGAAACAGGTCATGGGATTCACCGACGTATTCTTCTGCCCCCTGCTTGTCAATCATTTGGCCAATATTTTTATTCATATGTTTGAGCGCCACCTGAGCGGTTTATATCACGTGGTCAGCTCTGAGAGCCTGAGCAAGTATGATTTTGGTGTCCGCCTTGCTCAACGCTTCACCTTGGACAGTGGCTTGATCAACCCCGCTTCCGTAACCCAGTCCGGGCTAAAAGCTGTCCGCTCGCCCAACCTCACCCTGCGCTCAGATAAACTGGCTAAAGCCCTGGGGAAATCTCTCCCCAGCATTTCCACAGGGCTGGAGGGGTTATACACCCTTTATCAACAGGGTTATCCACACCTGCTACGCAGCCTGGAGATCAGGTAAATCGTTAACTTTGTTTCAATACTTACCGGAGGAAGCCATGGAAATTAAACTCGGAGCCTGCACCATCGGCCCCAGTCACCCCACCTACTTCATTGCAGATGTAGCCGCCAACCATGATGGTGATTTGGAACGGGCTAAACTGCTTATTCATTTAGCCCAGCACGCGGGTGCAAATGCTGCCAAGTTCCAGAATTTCCGCGCCCCCAAAATTGTCTCGGACTATGGCTTTACCCATATGGATGGCCAGGTGTCCCACCAGGCTGCCTGGAAAAAGTCGGTTTTTCAGGTCTACACGGAAGCCTCCATCCCTTTCGAATGGACTCCTATCCTGAAAAGTGAATGCGATCGGGTTGGCATCGATTTCTTCTCTGCACCTTATGATTTCGAAGCCATGGACATGCTCGACCCCTATGTGCAGATGTATAAAGCAGGCTCTGGCGAGATCGATTGGCTCGAAGCCCTGGAGCGCATGGCCTCCAAGGGAAAACCAGTATTCGTTGCCACCGGTGCCTCCGATATTGGCGAAGTACAACGCGCCGTCCACACCATCCTCAAGGTCAATCCACAGCTGGTGCTGATGCAGTGCAATACCAATTACACCGCCAGCCCGAATAACTACGATCACCTGCACTTGAATGTGCTCAAATCCTATGCCAGCCTGTTCCCCGGTGTCATTCTGGGGCTTTCCGACCACACCCACGCGCTTGCTCCCGTCCTGGGCGCAGTGACCATGGGTGCACGTGTGATTGAGCGTCACTTCACCGATAGCAATGACCGTGAAGGTCCTGATCATAAATTCGCCATGAACCCGGAAACCTGGGCAAAAATGGTCGAGGAGACCCGCCTCCTGGAGCGCAGCCTGGGGAGCAGCGATAAGTTTGTGGCAGCCAATGAGACCGAAACGGCTGTTATCCAACGCCGCTGCCTGCGCGCCGCCCGGGATGTGGCGGCTGGGGAAGTCTTCACCCGCGAGATGATCGACGTCCTGCGCCCTGCCACACCTGGCGCGATCAAACCAAGCGAGATACCATCAGTGGTCGGCAAGCGCGCTTTGTTGGAATTGCCTATGGGAAAAGAGTTGCGTTGGACTGATTTGGGAGAATAAGCATGCCGGTTTCAATCCCTGAGCGCGTTGAGACAGCCCGGGAAGGTACAAACCCGACCGTCATTTGCCGGGTACCCTCCGGCTGGGTGGTTCTCTGCGATATGCAATTCCTGCCTGGTTACTGTATTCTATTACCCGATCCGGTGGTTTTTAGTTTGAACGACCTTAGTCGTGATAAGCGGTCAGAATACTTATGTGATATGGCTACTGTCGGGGATGCCTTATTGGAGGTCACTGGCGCTTATCGCATCAATTATGCCATTGCCGGGAATACGGATCCTTACTTGCACGCCCATATTGTCCCGCGCTACATGAGCGAACCAGAAGAGTTGCGTAAAGGATTGCCCTGGTCACACCCGCATGAGGAAATGGATGCGATCCTTTTTGATCTCGAACGGGATAAACCCCTGATGGAAAAAATTCGCCAGGCGATCCAACATCGGCTTTAGCCATCCTATGCGCATCCTCTATTTTTCCCGCGATTACACCACCCATGACCACCGCTTTCTTACTGCGCTGGCAAAAACCAGTCATAAGGTTTACTTCTTGCGCCTGGAAAAAGGTCCCCATGTGCTCGAAGACCGTCCCTTGCCTCACGAAGTCGAGCAGGTGGAGTGGACTGGCGGAAAACAACCTGCCAGGCTTTCAGATGGATTGAAATTGTTGGCAGACTTGCGCAGGGTGATCAACCAGGTCAAACCCGATCTGGTCCATGCCGGTCCCATCCAGCGCTCAGCCTTCCTGGTGGCCCTCACTGGTTTTCGTCCCCTCGTCAGCATGTCATGGGGCTACGATCTATTGCACGACGCCCGGAAAAATCCATTCTGGCGTTGGGCAACCAGCTATACCTTGCAGCAAAGTGCCGCCATGGTGGGTGACTGCAACACCATCCGCCAATTAGCCATCTCCCTTGGCATGCCGGATGACCGCATCATCACCTTCCCCTGGGGTGTGGATATCAACCATTTCAACGTTCCAACTTTACAACGTTCAAACGTTCCAACTTTCTCCCTTCTATCCACGCGGGGTTTTGAGCCCATCTACGGCATCGATGTGATTGCCCGCGCCTTTGTCATTGCTGCCCGCAAATGCCCGGAGCTCCATCTCACCATGTTGGGCAATGGCTCTCAATATTCTGCCGTGCGCCAGATCTTCCTGGTTGGGGCTGTGTATGATCGAATTCATTTCCCTGGTCAGGTATCCTACGCTGACCTGCCACACTATTATCAAAACTCGGATGTGTATATCAGTGCCTCCCACAGTGATGGCACTTCGATTTCACTATTGGAAGCCTTTGCCTGCGGTATCCCTGCCATCGTCTCGGATATCCCCGGTAACCAGGAATGGATCACCCCGGGTGAAAATGGCTGGCTTTTCCCCGATGGTAACCCCGAGGTCCTGGCAAATTCAATTCTAAATGCCTATGGCAAGCGTATTTCACTCCCCGGTATGGGACGCAAGGCACGCCAGCTTGCTGAAGAACGCGCCGATTGGGATAAGAATTTCAACCAACTTGAGAAAGCCTATGCCATCGCCCTTGGGTAATTACTCCCCAGTTAAGATGATTTCTCGATGACTGCAAAAATAATCGCTGTTATCCAGGCACGCATGACTTCCTCCCGTCTTCCGGGGAAGGTGATGCTCGATATTGCTGGTAAACCGATGCTCCAGCATATGCTTGACCGGGTGCGGAGGGCAAATTCACTGGATGATGTCGTCGTTGCCACAACCACCGATCCAACAGATGATATCCTCGAGCAGTACTGCCAGGAGCAGGGTATTCCCTATCACCGTGGTAGTCTCCAAGATGTGCTCGAACGGTTTTACCAGGCCGCCAACAAATTCCGCGCCGATGTGATCGTCCGCCTGACTGCCGACTGCCCGCTGATCGACCCCGCAGTCCTCGATCGAACTGTTGCGACATTCCTTGGGAATATCGACTTTCAAGCACCTCTCCCGGATCCCATATTCCCCGATGCATCGGATTCTTTTCACCCTACACCAGGTTCCTTTGATTTCGCTGCCAACCGCCTGCCTCCACCCTGGAATCGCACCCTCCCCATCGGTTTGGATGTGGAAGTATGCTCCTTTGAATCGCTCCAGCGTGCCTGGAAGGAAGCAGACCAGCCATTTCAACGTGAACATGTCTTACCTTATCTTTATGAAGATGTCTCGCTTTCAAGATCCAACCCCCCGCTAGAGTCAGGCTGGTATGTTCAAACTGGCAGAACCCCGCGCGGCTTCAGGGTTGCCTTGCTAAACCATTCCCCCGATTATGGCGCAATGCGCTGGACGGTGGATACCCCAGCAGACCTGGAGTTTGTTCGCCAGGTTTATGTCCGTCTTGCAGGTCACGCCGACTTCACCTGGGTGGATATACTGGACCTGCTGGAAAGTGAACCAGAATTAGCCACCATTAATGCAGGCGTGCAACACAAATCCGCATTTGATGTGGACCAGCGAACAGGCTCTTAATATCGCTAAACATGTCCCCTTCAGCTCCATTCATCACGATTTTCACCGCTCCAAAACCATTTACCGACCCACACGTTGATCTGATCCAGCGCAATGCTATTTTATCCTGGCTGCATTTGGGCAGTGAGGTTCAGGTACTGGTGATCGGTGACGAGCCCGGTATGGCAGGATTCGCACACGAAGCAGGTATCCAGCAGCTAAAGGCTGTCTCCCGAAATGAACTGGGCACGCCATTGGTCAGCTCAATTTTTGACCTGGCTCGCCAAAATAGTGCTTCCCCCGTTTTGGCGTATGTCAATGCGGATATTCTACTCACCTCAGAATTTGTTAGTCTGGCAAAACTGGTCTTTGAGCAAGCCCAGGAATTCCTTGTTGTGGGTCAGCGTTGGGATTTGGACGTCAAACTGCCATTGGAATTCAGCCAGGATTGGGAAGTCCGCCTCCTCCAGGAAGTTAAAACTCGGGGCAGGCTTCATCCTCCAGGTGGCAGTGATTATTTCATCTTCCCACGCATTTGCTTCACCAAAATACCAAATTTCGCCATTGGCCGCGCCGGTTGGGATAATTGGATGTTCTACCATGCCCGGATGAACCATTGGCCTGTCATTGATGTGAGCTCCACTCTGCCTGTTATCCATCAGGATCATGATTATTCTCATCTTCCAGGAGGGAAACCTCATTATCAAATGCCCGAATCCTATGAGAATATTCGCCTGGCCGGGGGTAGACGCACCATCTTCACCCTGCAGGATGCAGATTACACCTTGCGATCAGGGAAATTGTCTCACCTTCCTCTAAAAGGCAAGCGCTTCTGGCGTAGTGTTGAAACCTATCCTCTCATCCATTGGAATTCCTACCCCCTCGCCGAGCTTACCTATGCGATTTGCCACCCCAGGAAAGCCTTCGGGGAATGGCGTGGTCGGTTGGCATACAAAATAAACTCATCCAGGCAGCCTCAACCGTGAGTTACCCTGGAACTTCAGGTCATTTCATGTAGATACAACCCCTATGAGAAAAGGTCAAAATCCCGCCAAGTTTGTAAAACAGGTCGCCCAACCCCAACGCATCACCGTGGCTGTGCTCAACTACATCCCCTTCCTGAGCGGTTTTTACGCCCAGACCCTGGATGTATTGAAGACATGCCTGGGTTCCATCTGGGCAAATACCGATCTCCCCTATGACCTGTTGGTTTTCGATAACGGCAGCTGCCAGGAGGCGATTGATTTCCTGACGGATGCCGAGGATGAAGGCAAGATCCAATACCTCATCCTGGCTGGGAAAAATATGGGCAAAGGTGGTGCCTGGAACATCATGCTGAACGCTGCTCCGGGTGAGATCATCGCTTACACGGATAATGATGCTTATTTCTATCCCGGCTGGCTCTCGAAATCTGTACATATCCTGGAATCTTTTCCCAGGGTGGGCATGGTGACCAGCCGTCCTTTCCGCACCCCTCCTGAGTTTTACACGCACACGGTTGAATGGGCAGAGCAGACCCCCGAAGCAACCCTCCAGCGGGGGCAATTCATCCCCTGGGAGGCTTTCAAGGCATTCGACATGAGTCTCGGCACACCTGAGCCTGAGGTTCGTCAGCGGTATGAGGCTACCGAAGATGTTCGCATTACCTATCATGGTGAGACCGTCCAGGCAGGTGGCAGTCACTGGCAGTTCGTCACCTATAAGTCGGTTATCCAACAATTTCTACCTTTCAGCATGGACCGTCCGATGGGTCAGGTTCGCCAGCTTGACCAGCGTATGAACGAGCTCGGTTACCTGCGCCTGATGCCCGTGGAGTTCCTGGCTCAAAACATGAGCAATCGCCTGGATTGGATTCACGACCCGTCAGAACAACAAGCAAAGAAATCCGCTCCATCCAATCCCATCTCAAAGCGAATATTGAACCTGGCCTTGGTCAAGCGTCTCCTCCTTGGTCTTTACGACCGAATATTTCGCTGGTATTACGAAGGTTGAGCATGGCTTCTACCCCAATAGACAATACTATTCAAGCTAGCCATCCTCCCAGGGTTTTTATCAGCGCCGATCATGGCCTGGCGATTGTCTATTTCCTTCAATCGGATGTTGTTCCAACTCTGCTCGAAGCGGGTGTTGAGGTCGTTCTATTGACCGATGATGCGCTTAAATCCCAGATCGAAACCCGCTTCGGGCGTCCGGGTTTGATTGTTGAAGGACTTCGCCTGGAACAGGCCAATGCGTATGCCCGCCGGGTCGATCCTGAAGTTCAATGGTGGCTACAGACGCTTCGCCGGGTGGGTAGCTCCAACCGCATCAACACCCAGGCCATGGATAGCTATATTGATCAGATCGCCGTTGAGGAAGGTTGGAAAAGACGCCTGTTCATGCCCCTCGGGCGTGCGGCCATTGCCCTGCTGCGCAGGTCCCGTCGTGCACGGCAATCCCTGGTCAGGCTGCAGATGCACTATATTCCTGGCGTTTATTCTGACCTTTTCCAGCGTTACCGACCCAGCCTGGTGGTCGCCAGCACCCCCGGCTGGCGTATGGACCGCTACTTGCTGCGCCAGGCTATTCAACAGGGCATCCCCACTGCTGCGGTTGTGGTTGGGTGGGATAATCCCAGCAGTTACAGTATCCCCGGCGCTCCAGTTGAACATATCACCTGCTGGTCGCAGGTGCAGAAGGATGAGCTGGTGTTGGGTCAGATTGGCCTCCAGAGAAGGTTAACATCGGTGGCATCCCCACCTACGATGGATATTTCCGCAAGCAATGGCAGCTCACCCGGGAAGAATATTTTCACCTGCATGGGCTCGACCCCAACCGTAAGCTGCTTTCCTACGCTGCAAGCTTTGTCAGCTTCTCCCCCAACTACCAAAATGTTGAAGCTCTTGCCCATCTCGTTGCAGGAGACTCGCTATCCTCACCTAGCCAGCTGCTCGTTCGCTTGCATCCCAACCACTTTTGGGATAACCACTTGTTTGCTGCCGAGCGTGAGAAGATCCGCCAGCTGGCACGTGACTTGCCCCACGTGCATGTGGTCGAACCAGTTCCTTTGGGAGCTTCACTGGGTTATTACTCTGGAGAAGATATGCCTGAAAAAGCCTCCATGATGGCTCATTCTGACGTATTTTTGACCGTTTATTCCACCATGGTGGTCGAGACTGCCATTCATCAGCGACCGATCGTAAGTGCCTGCCTTGACGCTCCCGGGGGCTGGAACATTCCCCGCAAGTTCTCCTTGCCCCTCTCGGAGATCGGCAACTGGCCCACCCACGATCGCTTCCGCCGTTCTGGTTTTGGTCGCATTGCGATGAATGTGAACGAGCTGCGCCAGGCTATCAATTTCTACCTCCAAAACCCCGAGGCTGAAGCCCAAGAACGTCAGGCTTTCATCCAGCGTGAATGCACCTTCACCGATGGCTCCGCAGGCAGGCGCACCGGGGAATACCTGCTGTCGTTGATCGATCAGGAGGCAATGAAAAAATGAAATTCCTTATTGCAGGCTTGGGTTCCATTGGTCGCCGTCATTTTCGCAACCTGCTTGCCCTTGGCGAGCATGATATCCTGCTCTACCGTACCCACCAGGCTACACTACCAGACGATGAGCTGAAAGGCTATCCAACTGAGACCGATCTTCGCTTAGCCCTGGCACACAAACCCGATGCGGTTATCATCTCCAACCCGACGGCGCTCCACCTGGATATTGCCATTCCAGCAGCCCTTTGTGGCTGCCATCTGCTTTTGGAGAAACCTATCTCCCATTCCATGGCGCGCGTGGATGAGCTGGTAAAAGCGGTTGAGCAGAATGACGTCAAGGTGCTGGTCGGTTTCCAGTTTCGCTTCCACCCCGGTTTACGCCAGGTGAAGAAGCTTCTGGATGAAGGCGCTATCGGGACTCCGCTTTCTGCCCGTGCCCATTGGGGTGAATATCTGCCCAATTGGCATCCCTGGGAGGATTACCGGTTGGGTTACGCTGCCCGTCCAGATTTGGGTGGTGGTGTGGTGCTGACCCTATCTCATCCACTGGATTACCTGCGCTGGTTGTTGGGTGAAGTTGAATCGATCTCTGCGCTTACCAGCAATAAGGGTATGGAGATGCCCGTGGAAGACCTGGCGGAAATTACTCTCCGATTTACCACTGGTTCCATAGCCAGCCTACACCTGGATTATGACCAGCGCCCTCCTTCCCATACCCTGGAAATCATGGGTACCCATGGCACCATCCGCTGGGACAATGCCGATGGCATCACCCGGCATTCCACCGTTGACTCGGACGGTAAGCCTGGTCCATGGCAGGAGTTTACTCCTCCCGAAGGATTCGAGCGCAATTGGATGTTCCTGGAAGAGTTACGTCACTTCCGGGATATCATCCATGGAAAAGCCCGGCCGCATTGCACCCTCCAGGATGGTATCCATGCCTTGCGGCTATCCCTGGCAGCACGTAGCGAGAAGCTTATTCATTACCTACCCAAGTACCAGTGAGATAACCACCCAAGGAATTTACCATCCTATCTATCTTCGAATTGGAATGACATGACCCTATGACCTCAAACGATACATTGAAAAAATTTAGCCTGACTGGTAAGGTCGCCATCGTCACCGGTGGACCCGGATTGCTTGGCAGGGAATTCTGCCACACCCTGGCGGAAGCCGGTGCCGCCGTTGCTGTCGCAGATATCGACGCCGATGGCGTGAACGCCGTCGCCACTCAGTTGATCGAAAGCGGATATCACGCCCTGGGTGTCGCCACCGATGTAACCCAGCCTGAATCAGTCCACGCACTTGTCCAGGAAACATTGAGCACCTTTAGTCGCCTGGACATCCTGGTCAATTCCGCTGCCCTCGACCCCAAGTTTGACCCTGAGGCCCTTGAGCAAATGGCCAAAAAAGGAGCGGTCTCCGGTGCCTTCGAAAATTATCCCCTCCAATCCTGGAAGGCAGCCCTCGACGTCAACCTGACGGGGATGTTCCTGTGCTGCCAGGCAGCTGTAGCCCCCATGCTGGCTCAGGGCAAAAAAGGCTCCATCATCAATATATGCTCCACCTATGGTCTTGTTGCACCCGACCAGCGCATCTACCAGCGGGATGGGAAACAGACCTCCTATAAACCGGTCTATTATTCGGTCACCAAGGCCGGCGTGTTGGGTCTCACCCGCTATTTGTCAGCCTATTATGCCGGCACCGAGATCCGTGTCAACGCTCTCACGCCAGGTGGCGTATTCAATAACCACGATGAGGTTTTTCTCAAGGCTTACACAGCCCGCACTGTCATGGGTCGCATGGCCAACAAGGACGAAATGAACGGCGCTTTGCTCTACCTGGCTTCGGATGCCTCATCCTATATGACGGGCTCCAACCTTGTGGTCGACGGTGGTTGGACAGCCTGGTAGCCTAAGATTGGACAGATACACATGCAAATCCTTGCCCTGATCCCCGCCCGTGGTGGCTCAAAAAGCATCCCCCATAAAAACATTCGCCCGCTCGCAGGAGTCCCGCTCATTGCATACTCCATTGCTGCAGCATCGCAGTCGCAGAGCATCACCCGCACGATCGTTTCCACCGATGACGAAGAGATCGCTCGTATCGCCCGCCAATTCGGCGCTGAGACGCCTTTCCTGCGCCCTGCTGAGTTTGCCCAGGATTCTACCCTCGATTATCCGGTGTTCACCCATGCGCTGAGCTGGCTCAATGACCATGAAAGTTACCAGCCTGACATCCTGGTGCAGCTTCGACCCACCTCGCCGATTCGCCCACCCGGGTGCATCGATCAAGCCGTCCAGGTTTTATTGGAGCATCCCGAGGCCGATTCGGTCCGTGGTGTCATCCCTTCCGGGCAAAATCCCTTCAAAATGTGGCAGATAACACCTCAAGGCAGCATGACTCCCTTGCTATCTGTCCCGGGTATCCCTGAACCCTTCAATACCCCGCGCCAGTCTCTCCCACCCACCTATTGGCAGACCGGTCATATCGATGCCATCCGCCTCTCCACGATCACCCATAAAGGCTCTTTAAGTGGAAACGTGGTCTACCCGCTTGAGATCGACCCGCGTTACGCAATTGATATAGACACCCTGCGCGATTGGCAACGGGCAGAGTGGCTCATCAGCCAGCGTGAGCTACCCATGGTCCTCCCTGCTGGCATTAAACGGCCTTTACCCGAACAGGTCAGCCTGTTGATCTTTGATTTTGATGGTGTCATGACCGATGATCGTGTCTGGGTCGACCAGGAGGGGCGCGAATCGGTGGCAGCCAACCGCCAGGATGGGCTCGGTATCGCCATGTTGCACCAGGCTGCTATCCCCATGCTGGTAGTCTCCACGGAGACCAATCCCATTGTTGCTGCCCGTTGCCGCAAGCTTGGGCTGACTGCCATCCAGGGTGTTGGGGATAAAAAGGCGGTGGTGCAATCCATCATCGCAGAACACAACCTGGATCCCCAGGAAGTGGTTTATTTAGGCAATGATATCAACGACCTGCCTTGCTTTGCGCTGGTCGGTTGCGCTGTGGTCGTCGCTGATGCCCATATGGATGTCATTCCCCAGGCAGACCTTGTGCTTACCCATACGGGCGGTCATGGAGCAGTGCGGGAGCTATGCGATTTGATCCTCAAAAATCAGCGGTAAACCAGTGATTGTTGAACAATTCCTCGATGTCCATGCAGAAAATTTATTCACAGAAAGGTGAAGACATATGTCACGCGAAATAAAGATTGGAAATCGGGCTTTAGGTGATGGGCACCCAACCTATATCGTTGCTGAAATCGGCATCAACCATAATGGTAGTTTGGAAATCGCCAAATCTTTGATTGATGTAGCGGTAAAAAATGGTGTCGATGCAGTCAAGTTTCAAAAAAGAACCCCTGAGCTGTGTGTCCCCCCAGACCAGCAAAAACATATGCGCGAAACCCCCTGGGGCTATATCTCGTACCTTGATTATCGTTACAAGGTTGAATTTGGCTTGAACGAGTACCATGAGATTGACCGCTATTGTAAACAAAAGAATATCCCCTGGTTTGCCTCGGTATGGGACGAGCCATCGGTGGATTTCCTCCAGCAGTTCAACCCCATTTGTTATAAGATCCCCTCAGCTTCTCTAACGGATAAAAGCTTGCTGCAGCGCACCCGTGCCACCGGTCTTCCGGTGATCCTTTCTACGGGGATGTCCACCATGCAGCAGATCATGGATGCAGTAAAAGGCATCGGCGAAGACAACCTGCTCATCACCCATGCCACCAGCACCTATCCATGTGACCCTGAAGAGCTCAACCTGAAAATGATCCGCACCCTTTACGAAACGTTTTCCTGCCCCATCGGTTACTCCGGTCACGAAGTGGGGTTGATCCCTACCGTGGTTGCTGTTGCGATGGGAGCATGTATGGTTGAACGCCATATCACCCTGGACCGTGCCATGTGGGGCAGCGACCAGGCTGCCTCCGTCGAACCTGGCGGCATTGAGCGCCTGGTGAAATATATCCGCGTCACCGAACAGTCTCTCGGTGATGGGGTCAAACGGGTATACGAAAGTGAGCTTTCCTCCCTGCGCAAGCTACGACGGGTGAAGGATTAATGATCTCCCCATGAGTTCGGGTTATCTCCTTCATTATAGATTTCGCCCTCATTCCTAATGGCCACGCTAACACATAAGGTAGGAAACCGCCTTTCTTTGGCCAAGCAACGTTGGAGCAATAACCGCCTCATCATTCGCCTTGTTCGCCAGGTGAATGCTAGCTCACCATCAAATAAATTCAGCAAGGAAAGCTCCGCGGATGTCTCTCCCAGGCCGGTGGCATTCTTCAATGCTTCCACCCGCCTCACCGGGATGAGCCTGAATGCTGCTTTCTCCCTGCTGGCCAGTCTCGGGCTCCAAATGGCTGGGATTCCCGTCGTGCGGTTTGCCTGTAAAAGTGGTATGAGCCGTTGTGTGTTGGGCACCGATCGCAATGATCCATGTAAAGCCCCTCCCTGTAAAGCTTGTATTTCCCAATCCCGCTGGCTTTTTTCGGATGCCCTGGTCATCCCATTTTCTTATCAACAGGATCAATCTCTCGCAGATGCTCTGCATGGCCTTTCGCTGGAGGCGTTATTGGAGTTTGAGCATCCGCTCCAGCGGATGACCAGTCAGAATACACTGGGATCTCCCCTGCCACCGTTACCACTTGGCAATTTGGTGTTGCCATCCATCCGTTGGGTGCTGCGCCGTCATCACCTGCAGGATGATGAGGCCGACTCGCTTCCTGGTTCAGCAATACATCCTTTCTGCTCATCGTGTTGCCCAGGAATTCTCCTCATTTCTGGAGCAGGTCAATCCCCAGGCAGTCGTTCTGTTCAACGGGCAGTTCTTCCCCGAAGCTACAGCCCGTTGGTTATGTCTCCAGCGTGGCATCCGGGTGATTACCCATGAAGTGGGCTTACAGCCCTTCAGTGCCTTCTTCACCACCGGGGAAGCTACCGCGTATCCCTTGCAGGTACCCGCAGACTTTCAGCTGAATGATGCTCAAAACAAACGCCTGGATGACTATCTCAGCCAGCGCTTCCAGGGACAATTCTCCATGGCAGGCATTCAATTCTGGCCTGAGATGAAGGGGTTAAGCGAAGATTTTTTGCATCGCGCTGCTGGTTTCAAACAGGTCGTTCCGGTCTTTACCAACGTTATTTTTGATACCAGCCAGCCGCATTCCAACGTCGTTTTCCCGCATATGTTTGCCTGGCTCGACATGGTGCTGGAGATCGTCCGTGAGCACCCGGAAACCCTGTTCGTGTTGCGTGCCCACCCCGACGAATCCAGGCCAGGAAAGGCCAGCCAGGAGAGTGTGGGCCAATGGGTACAGCAGACCCACGCAGAGCAGTTATCCAACCTGGTTTTTGTTGATTCTGACCAATCCCTGAGCTCCTACGAGCTCATCCAGCGCTCCAGGTTTATCATGGTCTACAATTCCACCATCGGTCTTGAAGCCTCCATTTTGGGTGTCCCGGTGCTTTGCGCCGGTCGTGCCCGCTTCACCCAATTGCCCACGGTTTTTTTCCCCGCCACCCAGCTGGAATATCGCCAGCAAGCCGAAGCATTTCTTGCCGCCCCTGAAATTCATATCCCACGAGAATACCAGCTCAACGCCCGCCGCTTTTTATATTATCAGCTCTTTCGCTCATCGCTCCCGTTTAGTGATTTCCTCGAGCAGGATGGTATCTGGCCTGGATTTGTCAGGCTGAAGAAATTTCCTGCCCGATCACTATTGGCATCTGCCTCACCAGCCATTAAGGCGATTTACCAGGGTATACTCGGTGACGGGAATTTCTTATTGGACTCTGACCTTTGATCATACCGTTGCATTCATTAAGTATTACAACCTGATGCGTGCATCCATCGTCATCCGCTTATATAACGAAGAAAAACATATCGCCCGCCTGTTGGATGGCATTACCCAACAAGGTGAGAAAGACCTGGAGACGATCCTGGTTGATTCAGGTTCCACCGATCGCTCCCTCGAAATTGCTTCCCAATATCCGGTCCAGGTGGTGCATATCCAGCCTGAGCAGTTCACCTTTGGCTATTCTCTCAACCAGGGGATCAGCCTGGCTCAGGGAGAGTTGATCGTCATCGCCAGTGCCCATGTCTATCCCGTCTACCCCGATTGGTTGGATTCTCTCCTGGCACCCTTTGTGGACCCACAGGTCGGTCTTACCTATGGGAAACAGAGGGGAAGCTCGCTCAATAAATTTTCTGAACAGCAGATATTTCACCACTGGTACCCCGATACCTCGCAACCCCACCAGCCTTATCCCTTTTGCAATAACGCCAATGCTGCCATCCGCCGTTCATTATGGGAGATCGATCACTACAATGAAACCCTCCCCGGTCTGGAGGATCTGGAATGGGCGCAGCGTATCATGGCTCAGGGATACGCCATCAACTATGTCGCTGAAGCCGAAGTGGTTCATGTCCATGAAGAAACACCCCAGGGGGTGTATAACCGCTACCGTCGCGAGGCCATGGCTTTCAAGCGCATGTTCCCCAACGAACATTATCACCTGTGGAACCTGGCTCATAATCTAACCAGCAATATCTTCAGCGATCTAAAACATGCCTCCAGGCAGCATCAATTTATCGCTCATTTTGGTGAGATATTCTGGTTTCGCTGGATGCAATTCTGGGGCACCTATCGAGGCTATCGCCAGTCAGGTCCCCTCACCTGGCAGCTCCGCCAGACTTTCTACTACCCTCGGGGTAGTCATCGGATGCCGCAAACCGCCCCTCGTCACACTGAGCCCATCCAATATCGTGACTAAACGCGAGCACATCCTCGTCATCATTTTGTGTGCAGTAACTATCTGGGCAGCCCGTTATGCCCAAAGCTCCCACTTTGGATTATACGAGGATGATTACAACCGCATCCCGCATACATTGTCAATGACCTTCGGAGAGCTCACCCGGCAGGTAGCTGTCTCCTTCCAGGGTCTCACCGAGCATGGTAAGGTGCTGCATGCACCTCTAAGTTATATCCTGATATTTCTGGGAGCCAGGCTTAATGGACTTCAGGGTGTGTACTGGATCGGCTTTGCTGTGTGTGTGCTGAATGCCTGGCTGTTCTATACCCTGTTGCGCCGTCTGGGAAGCCACATCTTTGCCTTGATTGGTGTGCTGGCTTACTGCCTGTTTTCAGCAGACACCACCCAGGCAATGTTGACTGTAGCCCTAGGAATACAACCTTCCCTGACTTTCCTGCTGCTGGCTTTTCACGCTTACCTGAGCAACCGAAAAATATTGGCCTATGTGTTGGCAGGTTTGATATTATTAACCTATGAAACTCCTTTTCCAGTTTTCCTGGCTGCACCCCTCCTGGTAAGTTTCCGTCAGCAGGATGTGGGGTCAGCAGGAAGTCTTCGCTGGGCAAGCTGGAAGGAATGGCTGCGCCATATTGTTGTGCTGGTGGGGATGATCTTGTTGGTGGCAGTACTGCGCAGTCTGGTTGGGGAGAGCCGTGTATCTGGATTGAACCTCCAGACCATCCTGCGTACCCCTCTTATTCAAATGGCACTTGGGATGTTTACCAGCTTGCGACTGTTTCTCTGGAGCCGCCCACGCCAGGCAATAACTCACCTGGATACGGAAATGGGCAAGCTGGTTGCTGGAATGTTCGCCGTGTTTCTTGCTACGCTCCTGGTCTATAGTACCCAGAAGTGGAGCAGGCTGCTCCTGAAAATCAACCCTCAAAAAACAGGTGTGAATTTCAAACAGGAATCACAACGCCTGCTGGCTGGGTTGGTCTTGTTGTTGTTGGCCTACCCGCTTACATTCACCATCAGTGCCACAGCCGCAGACGGGCGCGATACACGCGTGCATATTGCTGCGGTGATTGGCATAGCCTGGTTGGTAGCCTGGGGAGGAGCTCTGCTCTTTAGCCTGGCAGATGCATATGGCTGGAAGTTTGCTGGTATATTACGCCTGGTGATCGCTGTTGGGTTGGCAGCATTCTTTGCCATCCAGGTGGGATACGGCATCCTTATCCAGCGGGATTATGTCACTTCCTGGCAGTACCAGCGCACGTTCTGGACCCAGTTGCTCCCTCTGATCCCAGATGCTGGGGATGGCGATGTCATCTTAGTCGAGCCATCGGTGATGCGTTCCACTCCCCAGATCGGTGTGATTACCTGGAACACCCCCACAGTCCTGGAGCAAATCTACAACTATCCAGCGGATTGGTCCCATCCACCCAGGGTCTACCGCCTCGAGCCCGGTTGGGAAAACAACCTTATCTCACCCACTGGCCTGGTCCAGCTCAATAATACTACCTCATTTATCTCAGAATCGGTGTTTGCTGAGCTAGATAGCAGGAAAGTGATCTTTATAGAAAACCAGGATGGTCGCTTGGTTCGCCACACAGCCCCATTGTTGCTAAATGGCGTGGAATATCCTGTCAAACAACCAGGTGAGGGTGGCAGACCAAATTTCGACGCTGGTGACCTGTACAAGCTGATGATCTTGGATCCGTGATGGAATTAACCCGATCTGCCGAGGAGAATGCCCACCTGCTATGAGTGCAACAAAAATTGTCGCCCTTGTCCCCATGCGCCACCACTCCCAGCGAGTCCCCGGAAAGAATTTCCGTCCCCTGGCTGGCAAACCGCTTTTTCACCACATCATCGGCACATTGCTTGCCTGCCCCGAGATATCCCAGGTGGTGGTGGATACCGATTCCGAGCTGGTCATGCAGGGATTGCAGCAATATTTTCCAGCGGTATCCATACTGGAGCGCCCTGCACATTTGCGCGGCGATGCAGTCTCCATGAACGAAATTTTGGTATACGATACCTCACAGGTCCAGGCGGATTATTATCTGCAAACGCATACCACCAATCCCTTGCTGCGCCAGTCTACTATATCAGGCGCTATTCACACCTTCCTGGATAATTTCCCCGCCTATGATTCGCTCTTTTCGGTCACCCGCCTGCAGACACGCTTGTATGACCAGGGAGGCCAGGCGATAAACCACGATCCAGCCATCCTGCTGCAAACCCAGGACCTGCCTCCCATTTATGAAGAAAACTCCTGCATCTATATCTTCACCCGCCAGAAGTTGCTCGATCGCTGCAACCGCCTGGGCAACCACCCATTCATGTTCGAGATGGATGCTGCAGAAGCCTGGGATATTGACGAGGAGCTCGATTTTCTCATCACCGAGTTCCTGATGCAGAAATTTACTGATTAATTGTGTCAATGTTTTGTTATTCCTGGGATTATTCCACTACACGCATTAGTTTCCAGGTATGTTGGTCGCATTAAAGAAAATTCCCCCGATCGCATATGTATTAATTCCAATTGGAATTGCTGGCTCAATTTTCATGAGCTGGCTTACACCCTTTGGCGTGGGCATCTATGTGGATACGCTTTATTATGTAACTTCCGCCCGTAATCTCCTGGCTGGGATTGGCATGGGCAGAGTTACCGGATTAGGGGATTTTAAGCCAATTACAGCTATTTCACCTTTTTACCCCTTTGTCCTGGCTTTTTTTCACCTGTTGAAAATACCTGAGCTTACCACTGCACGCTGGATCAGCATCCTTGCCTTTGGCTTATCGATCATTTTAGTCGGCTTGATCGTATTCCAGCGCACGCATTCACATTTTTTTTGTATATTTTCCGCCATCCTGATCCTTTTCTCAAATCCTGTCCTCCGCATCTACAGTTGGGCAATGACAGAAGCCTTATATCTTGTTCTGATGCTGGCTGGCTTGTTATTTTTAGCCATTTACTTGCAAACTTACCTCCGCCGATGGCTGGTTTTTACTGCCATCTTCACCAGCCTGGCTTTGCTCACTCGCTATGTAGGCTTTTCTCTGGTTGGTGCCTTCTTGATTGTCATTCTGCTCAACCACCAGGTATCCTGGCAAAAAAGAGTCAAAGACCTCATTATTTTCCTGGCTATCAGCTTGCTTCCAATACTGCTGTGGATGCTACGTAATTGGCTGGTCTCGGAGACTTTGACCCATCGTGTGCTCCGCTGGCATCCCATTTCCAGTGAGAATATCGGTTTTTTATTCAAAACGATCAGCAGCTGGGGATTGTTACCGCAGCACCTTACTGTTGGTCATGAGACGTTGGCTTCACCAGGGATTATCCTGTGTCTTGCTCTTATCGGCTTGTTTTGGCTTTTTCGTTCTCTGCCGAAGCCCGGGAAAGCCCCCCAGCAAGAATTTGTCTTATTATTGACAGCCGGGCTGTATTCAGGGCTGTTGATCACCTCCCTTTTATTCCTGGATGCCGCTATCCGCCTAGAGAATCGAATTCTCCTGCCGCTGTATGTGTTGATGATTCTGCTAATTGTTATTGGTTCAGCTTTGCTCTGGCAGAAGAAAACATGGGTGGTTCGCCTGCCTGTGGTGCTGTTCTGTTTATGGCTGGGTTACTTCTCGTTTTCACGGATTGACGGAGCCATCATAGACCTGCGTTCTGACGGACAGGGATACGCCAGCCAAGGGTGGCAAAATTCACCCACAGCCGAATATATCCGCCTCCACGACCCATCGTTGATCTATACCAATGACATCACCGCAATATACTTTCTTGCTGGTAAAGATTCAGTCGCCATTCCCAATTCCAATTCGACGGATACAGATTTCACCAATATGCGTGGAAACCTTAAAAGACCCGATAGTTACATGGTAATCTTTGGCCAGCTGACAGGAGAATTTGCCTCCCTAAAACAGCTTACCCAGGATTTGAGCCTGGTAGGCTCATTTGCTGACGGAAAGGTATATCAGCTTCCCTAAACCCAGATTGGAATACAATAACATGAAAACCATTTTATTCTCCGCACCGAATATGATTCCTTTCCTGCCCCGTTTCCGTCCCCTGCTTGAGAGCTATGGGCTGCAGTTGCTTGTGCCCGAAGTTCACGAGCGCCTGAGCGAGACTGAGCTTCTGGCCTATGCCGGCCAGTTCGACGGAACCATCTGTGGTGATGACTATTACACGGCCCGTGTGCTCGAAGCCTGTGCCCCTCGCCTGAAGGTTATTTCCAAGTGGGGCACCGGGATAGACTCCATCGACCGCCAGACTGCAGAGAAACTTGGCATCCAGGTTTGCAACACCCCCAATGCGTTCACCCAGCCTGTTGCCGACACTGTCCTCGGTTACATGCTGGCATTTGCCAGGTGTTTACCCTGGATGGACCGGGCGATCAAGTCGGGCTGTTGGGAAAAGATTCCCGGTCGTTCGCTGAGCGAATCCACCCTGGGCGTGGTGGGTGTGGGTCGGATCGGCAAGGCCGTTCTCAGGCGTGCCCGCGCTTTCGGGTGCACTCTGCTTGGAAATGATATCATCCCCATCGACCCGGTTTTTCTCACAAAAAATGAGGTTGAAATGACCTCCCTGGAGAATTTACTTGCCCGGTCCGATTTCGTCAGCCTGAATTGTGACCTGAATCCCACCAGCTTCCACCTCCTAAATTCCAATACCTTCAACCAGATCAAGCCATCTGCAATTCTCATCAACACCTCCCGGGGTCCGGTTGTGCATGAGCAGGCTCTTATTTCAGCACTGCAGGAGGGAAAACTGGCTGGAGCTGCATTGGACGTTTTTGAGCATGAGCCGCTTCCTGCTGACAGCCCGCTCACCAGGATGGACAACGTTATGCTTGCTCCCCACAACGCCAATTCCAGCCCCAAAGCCTGGGAAAAGGTGCATCAAAACACGATCAATAACCTGCTTGAAGGATTAGGCTTATCCGCTAAGAAAGAGGGTTGAGAATGGAAAATAACCTCACTGAGAACAAACCTTTGATGTCACCTCGCACCGTTCTGGTCACCGGTGCTGCTGGTGGAATTGGACGCGCCACCGTACACCTTTTTGCTTCATCAGGTTGGCGCGTCATCGGTGTTGACCGGTCAGTTTTTGGGGATGGGTTTCCTCAGGATGGTTTTTTTATCCAATCGGATATTTCCGTCGGTGGGAATCTTGAAGCCATATTCAACCAGGCTCATGCGCATACCGGCTATCTCAATGCCCTGGTCAATAATGCTGCAGTTCAGATCGCCAAGCCCATCATTCAAACCAGCGTGGAAGAATGGGACCTCGTGATGGCTTCCAACCTTCGCTCAGTCTTCCTCAGTGCCAAGCTTGCCTATCCATTGTTCAAGGTCTCCGATGGAGGCGCCATTGTCAATGTCTCCTCGGTCCACGCCGTAGCCACCTCTGCCAATATTGCTGCTTATGCTGCCAGCAAAGGCGGTTTGCTCGCCCTGACCCGCGCCATGGCCATTGAGTTTGCCCCCGATAATATCCGTGTCAATGCCATTCTACCCGGTGCTGTAGACACGCCGATGCTGCGTGCCGGCTTGAATCGCGGGCATGTTCACGGCGGGGATATCCAGACCCGGCTGGATAACCTGGCCCGCAAGACGGTGAATGGACGCATTGGCACCCCTGATGAGATTGCCCACGCCATTTATTTCCTGGCGGATGATACCCAATCTTCTTTCATGACCGGCCAGGCGATGATCGTCGATGGTGGTGCCACAGCCCGCCTCAGCACTGAGTAGCATGTTTCAGCATTAATTCGGGGTCGTAAACTATGTCAATGCGTCAATCGATAAAAAAATACACCCCCGCTCCAGTCTGGAAATTAGGCTCCGATTCCTATTGGGCATGGCGCAATCGTGGGCGCCATGTCCTTGCTCGGACTTTTAGCCCCCAATGGGCAGGGAGTAAACGGAAGCTCCGCCAATATGAAAACATTCACTCGGGTAAGCGTTGCTTCATTATTGGCAATGGTCCCAGCTTGCGCCAGACTGACCTGAGCAAGCTGCATGGCGAGTTTACCTTCGGCCTCAACCGTATCTACCTGCTCTTCCCGGAGCTGGGATTCAGCACCACCTACCTGGTATCTGTGAACGACCTGGTCCTGGAGCAAAGCATCTCTGAGATGAAGCCACTGGATCTGCCCAAGTTTCTTACCTGGCGCGCCCGCCATTGGTTCGCCGACGATCCCCGGGCGATCTACCTTGACACCGACTTCACCGGCGATGAAAATTTCTGCCCGGATATCACCGGGAGAGTCTTCGAAGGTTACACCGTCACCTATGTTGCCCTCCAGCTGGCCTTCCATATGGGTTTCGAGCAGGCTATCCTGGTTGGTGTGGACCATAATTTCGTCACCCAGGGAACTGCCAACCAGGCAATCGTGTCTCAGGGAGATGACCCCAATCACTTTGCCCCCAACTATTTCGGCAAGGGCTTTAAATGGCAGCTGCCTGATCTGGCTGGTTCCGAACGCGCCTATACCCTGGCGCGAGAAGCCTATTCAAAAACCGGCCGGCAGGTGCTGGATGCCACCATCGGCGGCAAATTGACCATCTTCCCCAAGGTGGATTATTCCTCCCTCTTCTAGCTCTCAAATCAAGTTGCATCCCTCATCCATTCCCCTTGTTTCCATCATAACGCCATCTTTTAACCAGGCTCGCTTCCTCGAGCAGACCATCCAATCGGTATTGTGGCAGGATTACCCCAATTTCGAATACTTGATCGTGGATGGGGGTTCAACCGACGGTTCCCAGGATGTTATCCAGCGTTATGCAGACCACCTTGCCTGGTGGGTCTCAGAACCCGATCATGGCCAGGCTGAAGCGATTAATAAGGGCTTTGCTCAGGCTCACGGACAGATCATCGCATGGCTGAACTCGGATGACCTGTACTATCGCCAGGACACCATCAGCCATGCAGTTCATGCCCTGCAAACCCATCCTGAAGTTGGCATGGTCTATGCCGATGGTGTGATGGTGGATGCAGACCTGAACCTGCTCGATTGGCATGCCTATCCCCAGCATTCCCTCATCGATCTTTTGTCATTCAAGGTATTGCTACAGCCGACCGTGTTCATGCGCCAGGAGATTCTGCACCAGGCTGGCTTCCTCTCGTTGGATTATCACCTCATCCTAGACCATACCTTGTGGGTACGCATTGCTGCAGTTTCTTCACTGCTGCATGTCGATGAAGTTTGGGCTGTGGAGCGTACCCACCTTGATGCCAAGACCATCGCTCAATCTGCTCGCTTCGTCGACGAAGCCTTTCGCTTCGTCCAGTCACTGGAGGATGATCCAACATTTCAACCCATCTTCAAACGCAGCTACAAGGAGATCTATGCCGGTTTGCATATCTTTGCTGCCAGGCGGCTGATCGACGCTGGCGAGTCGTCTCTCGCTCTCAGGCACTTCCGCCAGGCTGCCAGGCTGTCTCCTGGCAGGGTGCTCGCGGTATGGTACAAGGTGATCCAGGCTTTGGGTGGTTCTCTCGGTATGCAGAAACTATTCCTGGGTTATCGTCACTCCCGCCGGCAGCTCCAGCACCGATCCAAACACCTGGCCGTAAGCCAATCCGGGGTCTTTTGGTCAGATGCTGGTCAATTAAATGGCAAAACCAACCCATAATTATGCTTAATCGATCCCCCCTCGCTCCATTTGCCATCGCCATATTCCCCATCCTGGCCATGCTGGCGAACAACGCCAAAGAAGTGAGCCTCAATGTAGCCCTTCGCCCGCTGGCAGTCAGTCTGATACTTGCGCTTCTTTTACTCATTCTGTTTCGCCTGCTTCTCCGTCGTTGGGACAAGGCTGCCCTGGTGACTGCCTTCCTGCTGGTGATTTTCTTCTCCTATGGGCACATCTATTCTCTGCTTGAACAGCATCCCATCGCAGGGTTCAGCCTGGGGCGGCATCGCTACCTGCTGCTCCTTTACGCACTGGTGCATCATGGTTGGATTGTGGGCGATCATCTTCAAGCTGAAGAACTATTCCCAGGCCTTGTATGTGACCAATGTGGTCAGCCTGGCATTGTTGCTTATGCCTTTATTTCAATTATCCGTCTACACCCTGCAGTCCTCCCAGCAGCAGCGCCAGGCTGTCGAGGCTGCTGATCAGCTGGACCTCCCCTTAAGCCGGCTTTGCAGCCCTTGCCGGATATCTACTATATCGTCCTGGATTCTCATACCCGCGCCGATGCCCTGATGGAAGATTATCAGCTCGATAACTCCGGTTTCCTGGCTCAACTGCGCGACATGGGTTTTTATATTGCCGACTGCAGTCGCAGTAATTACGACTACACCCAGGGTTCAATGGCAGCAGCAGTTAATATGGATTACGTCACCGAGTTGGGTCCTTATTTAAAGCAGCTGAACTCTGACGATATCTGGATATTATTGAAACAGAGCCGGGTTCGGCGGCTGTTGGAAAACGCTGGCTACAAGACAGTTGCCTTCGATACCGGTTATGAGTGGAGCCGCCTTGAAGATGCCGATATATATATGAGCCTTGGCAGTGAGAGTTACTCCATGCAAAGGGTGAACCCATTTGAAGCCATGCTGATCAGGAGCACAGCATTGCTCCTCCTTACCGACTCCCAAAACCAGCGTCTTCGTTCTCAATTCCAGGAGGTCAACTTTCCCTACAGCTACCATGTGAATGGGCAGAACTTTATCCTCGAGCAGCTTCCCCAGATTTCCAAGGACCCTGACCCCACCTTTGCGTTTGTTCATTTGCTTATCCCGCACGTACCGTTTGTATTTAATGCTGATGGCAGCGTTGTGACCGATCCACTCTTCTATAGCGGTAAGTCTGGATGGCCGGTGGATGATGAACACCTGCTGGGTGGATATACCAACCAGGTGGAGTATGTTGACCGTAGGATCCTTGAGATCGTCAAGACCATCCTGGCCCAATCCAAAACTCCTCCCATCATTGTCATCCACGGAGATCACGGCCTGTTGGAAGCAAATCGCTACGAGATATTGAATGCTTATTACCTTCCCGGTGATGGCGCAGAAAGCCTCTATCCGACCATCTCCCCGGTTAATTCGTTCCGGGTCATTTTGGATAAATACTTCGGGGAAAATTTCCCGCTCCTGCCGGATGTCAGTTATAACGAAGTCTAACCAGCCCGTTCCCGAAACCTCCCCTGCTTGTCTCCCATGATCTGATATATGCTCAAACGCTGGATCATTCACCCCTTCGCATTTGCCATCTTCCCCATCCTGGCCCTCCTGTCGCACAATATCACCGAGGTATCGCCCCGCGTCGCATTGCGCTCTGTCGCCATATCATTGGTGCTGACATTTATCCTGCTTTTACTGGCATACCTGGTCTCCCGTGATTGGAAAAAATCTGCCCTGGCTACCACTCTGTTCCTGTTCCTATTCTTCTCCTACGGGCAGGTGTATGAGCTGTTACAGCAAAATCCCATTTTTGGTTTCAGCTTTGGTCGGCATCGCTTCATGGCGATCGGTTATGTACTGATTTTTATTGCCGGCTTGTGGCTGATATTTCGAAAAGCAAAGGATTTAACCGCTGCCACCCAGGCTATGAACATTATCGCAATCCTGTTGCTGGTTTTCCCCATCCTGAATATCGTCAATCAAACCGCACAATCCAATCTTAACCAGCAGCACCTGGCTGAGAACACCCTCACCCTCGATTCAGCCCCACGGTCCGGCTCGCGGGATATGCCGGATGTTTACTTTATCATCCTTGATGGTTATGCCCGTGGAGATGCCTTGCAGCAGGATTTTGGCTTTGACAATTCTGCATTCCTGCTTGCGATGCGTGATATGGGCTTCTATGTCGCCGATTGCAGCCGGGCGAATGATGTCAGCACGCACGGTTCATTTACCACTGCCCTGAACATGGATTATTTACCTGCCTTACACTCAGAGCTGGCTGCCCAGGGTTTGACGAATAGTGAAGATGTCTGGTCGTTGATTAAGCAAAGCCGGGTTAGATATTTGCTGGAATCGATCGGCTATCAAACCATTGCCTTTGAGAGTGGTTTTGAGTGGTCCCGTCTGCGCGATGCCGATGTATACCTTGAATATACCGGCGCTCCCATCGAAATGCAGGTTCTACAGCCATTTGAAGCCATGTTAATTCGCAGCACCGCGTTGTTGCTCTGGTCCGATTCAACCTATAAATCTTTACCAGCCTACACACACACCATCTTTGGTGCCACGAATTTTCCATTTGAATCTCATATAAATCGCCAGCTTTTCATCCTGGACCAGTTGCCTCGTCTGGCTTCCATCCCCGGCCCAAAATTCGTCTTTGCTCACATATTGATCCCCCATCTGCCCTTCGTTTTTAAACCTGATGGGGGAATCCAAACCGATACGGGGTTTTATAGCAAGGATAATTTCTCCCCCATCGATGAAGAGCATATTGTGAACGGCTACGTCGATCAGATCCAGTTCGTCAATGCCCGCATGCTCCCGATCCTTCAGACGATCATTGACCAATCTGATCATCCACCGATCATTGTCCTGATGGGGGATCATGGCTTGAATAAGGATAATCGCTTGTTAAATTTAAGTGCCTATTATTTACCCGATAATGGGGAGCAGGCTTTATATCCCAACATCACACCGGTTAATAGCTTTCGCCTCATCTTCGACAATTATTTCAACACGGATTACGGTCTCTTGCCGGATATCAGCTATTCGGAAACTGGCGCACCTGCTCCTGAGACTTATCCCAATTGCATTGAAAAATAACTTTACACCGCGATCACTTTTTTATGCCCGGAGAATAAAAGCAATGGCGAACCAGGAAATCCAAAAAACCTATTGGGGGCGCTCGAAATGGATATTGATTCTGGCCGTGGCTGGTTTATTTTTGCTCGGGATCGGTCTGCGCTTGTATGATTTGACCGACCCTCCATTGGATTCTGCCTATCGACAGCTTCATGCAGCCATCATCGCCCGCGGCATGTATTACCAGATGCTGCCGAATGCCGATCCCATTCAGCGGCAGGCTGCCATGACTCTTTGGCATACCGAGGATGTGTTTGAGCCACCCATTTTTGAGCGCATTGTTGCCCTGACCTATTTATTGCTCGGAGCCGAGAAAATTTGGGTAGCCCGGGTGTTCGCCTCCCTCTTCTGGTTGATAGGTGGTGTTCCATTATTCATTCTTGCTCGAAAAATGACCTCCCTGGATGGTGCCATCGTAGCCCTGGCTTTTTACCTGGTCCTGCCATTCGGTGTCATCCTCAGCCGTCGTTTCCAGCCCGATCCATTCATGGTGATGTGGGTGATGGTCGGTGCTTTGGCTCTATATCAGTGGGAGGAAAAACGGGACATTAAATCAGCCATCTGGGCGGGGCTGGCATGTGCCATTGCCATTGTGGTGAAAGTTTTTGCTGTCTTTTTCATCGCTGGTATGGCAGTTTCCATGGTTTTGTACGCAGGGAAACTAAGGCAGTCGCTCCGAAATACCCAGCTCTGGTTGATGGCAGGAATGATGATCATCATCCCGGCGATAACCTACCTGGTCCTCCGGCCAGGCTCCCAGGGTTATCTCTCCTTTTGGAGTACATCATTTGTAAGTCTGCTCACCCAGCCATCGTTTTATGTCCGCTGGTTGGAGCTGCTTAATACCTTGTTCGGCGGTGTGATCCTTGTCATTGCCTTTGCCGGTGTGGTGATTATGCAGCCAAAAGCTCGCTCACTGATGGTTGGCTTGTGGGTCGCTTACTTGTTGTTTGGGCTTTCAGAACCCTGGCAGATACACACCCATGATTACTACAGCCTGATCCTGGTTCCCATCATCTCTCTGTCCCTTGCTTCTGTGGCCTCGGCATTTTTTACCCGCCTCACCCAGCAATCAAAATTCTGGCAATTTGTTTTTATCGCTGTTGCCGTGTTTGCCCTGGCCATCCCCGCCTGGAAGGTACGCCTTGAGCTGGCAGATAGTGACTCACGCACCAATTGGGTTGCTTGGACCAGGTTAGGCGAAGCATTGCCCAGGGATGGAAAAATGATTGCCCTGACCGATGATTATGGCACTTATGTGGAATATTTCGGTTGGCGTGAGACAGCTCTCTGGCCAACCAGCCAGGATTTACAGCTGGTAGCCGCCCGTGGGGGTAACCTCGAGCCGGATTTTGAGAAAAACTTTGCTGATCAGACTCGTGGAATGGATTATTTTCTCGTCACCGCCTTATATGATCTGGAAAATCAACCTGAATTAAAGACATACCTGGTTGAACATTTTCCCTATACGGAAGGAGATGGATACATTCTTTTTGATTTAAAAACCCCATTGAATTCCCCATGACAAACAGAAAAATGAATATTCATCATTTTGCCTGCTCAGGTTGATGTAATAAATACGAAATAGCCTCACTTCAACGATGTTAAAGCGCATCCCCCTGGCCCCCATTGTTTTTGCCTTATTTCCAATTCTGGCACTTCTGGCGAACAACATCACCGAAGTTTCACCACGCGTGGCACTACGCTCGGTAGTAATTTCGCTTGTTGCAACCATGATCTTGCTTTCTCTGGTATTCCTGGTATCCCGAAATTGGAAAAAAGCCGCCCTTGCCACGACTTTGGTCCTGATATTGTTCTTCTCATATGGGCAGGTCTACGAGCTGCTCCAAAAATACCCTTTATTCGGCTTCAATTTAGGACAGCACCGATTTTTGGTGATAATTTATGCCTTCACCTTTCTACTCGGGTTATGGTTGATATTTTTTCGCCGAATTGAGCTCGGAGTCTGCCACCCAATTTCTCAATGTTGTTGGTATTTTATTATTGATCTATCCCGCATATCAGATCATCAGCCATACGATCCACACCTCCCTCAGCGAAGATCGCTTGGCCAAAATCTCCCCCAATACTGATCCGCTCATCCTTGCCGACCCTACCATGTTGCCGGACGTTTATTTTATCGTCCTGGATGGATATACCCGTAGTGATGCGCTCTTAGACGACTTTGGTTTTGATAACTCCGCTTTTCTGGAAACTCTTCGCAAGATGGGTTTTTATGTCGCTGATTGCAGCCGGGCAAATAACTCCGCCACAGCTGGCGCACTGGAAATTGCATTAAATATGGACTACTTACCCGCATTGCGCAATGAGCTCATCGCTCAGGGTTTTAGCGAAGACGACATTGGAATTTTAATCAAGCAGAGCCAGGTAAGGAAATTGCTGGAATCCATCGGTTATAAAACTGTTGCATTCGATAGTAGTTTTAAATGGAGTCAGATATCCGATGCAGATGTTTACCTGCAATATCCTGATCCTTCTTTTGAAATACAGGTATTACAACCTTTCGAAGCGCTGTTAATTCGCAGCACCGCCTTGATGTTATGGACCGATGCTGTAAGAAATAATTTAGCAGACTACATTCACGCGCCCTCATCGGGGATCAGTTTTCCAGTCAAGGATCATGCCAACCGTCAGCTCTTTATATTGGATGAGCTGCCTCGCCTGGCATCTCTCCCAGGACCCAAGTTCGTATTTGCACATATCATCATTCCTCACGGTCCTTTCGTTTTTGAAGCCAATGGTGATATCACTACGGACTCTGGATTCTATAGCGGTAAGTATAATGAACCGGTCGATGAAGAACACCTGGTAAAAGGTTATCTAAACGAAGTCCAATTCATTAATAGCCGGATAACTGATATTCTGCAGACAATTGTTACCGAGTCATTGCAACCACCCATTATTGTGGTAATGGGAGATCATGGGCTCAAGAATGATAACCGGTTTGAGAATTTGAATGCCTATTACCTGCCTGGAGAAGGTGCCGGCAATCTCTATCCCACCATTTCACCGGTAAATTCATTCCGCCTCATTTTCGATACCTACTTTGGTACTCATTTTGGTCTCTTGCCTGATGCCAGTTATGACCAATTTGGTGTGCCAGTACCCGAGACTTCCCCGGTTTGCCTCCAAAAATAGTTTCCTATGCCTCCCCTTGTTTCCATCATCACCCCCTCCTATAATCAAGCCCGCTTCCTTCAGCAAACGATTGATTCTGTCCTTTCACAGGATTATCCCAACATTGAATACATCATCGTCGATGGCGGTTCAACCGATGGCTCGCTCGAGATCATCCAGCAGAACGCTGACCGGCTTGCCTGGTGGGTGTCTGAGCCAGATCAGGGTCAGACCGATGCAATTAACAAGGGATTCGCGCATGCCCATGGGGAGATATTTGCCTGGCTCAACTCGGATGATACCTACCAACCAGGAGCCATCACCCAGGCCGTGGAATTCATCCTTGCCCATCCGGAAGCATCCCTGGTGTATGGAGATGCCAACCTGCTTGACGAAAAAGGGGACATCATCGGTCGCTTTCCCGCCCGGCAGACCAACCTGTCTGGGTTGCTGCGCGGCTCAGTTCACATTCCCCAACAAGCCACCTTCTTCTGGGCGCGGTATTGGAAGCAGGTTGGACCGCTCGACCCGTCTTTTCATTTTGCCATGGATTATGACCTGTGGGTACGCCTGGCAAAGCTCGCCCCATTATTGTACAATCCCCGTTTATGGGCTAATTTCCGCCTCCATGCTCAGGGAAAATCAGTTACCATGGATGACCGTTGCTACCCTGAGATGATCCGCGTAGTTCAGCGTGAGGGCGGTGGAAAAATTTCTCCCCTTGCCATGCGTTGGTATTTTCGTCGATTATTTTTCGCCTGGTTACCTCTTTCTGTAAGGGTGAAGCTCCGCCAGGCTCTCAATCATTGATATCCACATAAAAATAACCGATATTAATATTACAATTAGATACACCTTGATCGGAGGCCCGAATTTATGCGGTTTGAACCAATGTCCATCCCTGAAATAATTCTCATCACCCCACAGGTGTTTGGTGATGAGCGTGGTTTTTTTATGGAAACCTACCAGGCCCAACGATTCGGTGCTGCAGGTTTGCCATATATTTACGTGCAGGATAATCATTCAGGCTCCCAACATGGCACCCTACGTGGCCTTCATTACCAGCTGCGTCAGCCTCAAGGCAAGGTAGTGCGCGTCCTGCTTGGGGTAATCTACGATGTGGCCGTCGATCTGCGCCGTTGGTCGCCTACCTTTGGCCAGTGGGTGGGTGTCGAACTCTCTGCCAGTAATAGGACCCAGCTCTGGGTTCCACCAGGGTTTGCCCATGGATTTTATGTGGTAAGTGATTGGGCAGAGGTGGCTTATAAGGCGACCGATTACTACACTCCCGAATGGGAACGATCCATTCTTTGGAATGACCCCACATTGAACATCACCTGGCCTATTCCTGCCGGAGAAGAACCCACGATATCAACCAAAGATAAACAGGGCAGCCCCTTTACCAAAGCCGAGGTCTACGAACAGGAGATCAAATGAGAAACGTTCTTGTTACCGGTGGTGCAGGATTCATTGGCTCAAACTTTGTTCGTTTTCTGCTCACCAAAGAGCCTGATGTCCAGGTGATCAATCTGGATGTCCTTTCATACGCTGGTAGCCAGGAGAATCTCAAGGATCTACCCTTCCCGGAGCACCATACGTTTGTCCGTGGCGATATTTGCGATCGCCCCCTTGTCGATCAGCTTTTCCATGAACATAAAATCGACACCGTGGTTCACTTTGCCGCTGAAACCCATGTAGACCGTTCGATCCTTTACCCGGAGCAATTCTTACATACCAATGTTTTGGGTACTTTCACCCTTTTGGAAGCTGCTCGACAATTTTGGCTGGTAGAAAAGGCCCTGCCTTCCGATGATATCCGCTTCCATCACATCTCCACGGATGAGGTCTACGGCACCTTGAAACCGGACGACCCCGCCTGGACAGAATCAACCCCTTATTCACCCAACTCCCCTTATTCGGCATCCAAGGCAGCCAGCGACCACTATGTACGTGCTTATGGGCACACCTATGGACTGCCTTATTCCATCACCAACTGTAGCAATAATTATGGCCCATACCAATTCCCTGAAAAGTTGATTCCCCTGATGATCATGAATGCTATGGATGGAAAACCTCTCCCCATTTATGGGGATGGAGGTCAAATCCGCGACTGGCTGTATGTTGAGGATCACTGTGAGGCCATTTGGATGGTCCTGCGCAAGGGTCGCTCAGGGCAGACTTACAACGTTGGTGGAGGCTCACAACCCACCAACCTCGAGGTTGTGCAGAACTTGTGCGCTTCCATGGATGAGCTTCTGCCTCACTCGCCCCATGTCCCCCATTCATCCCTGATGCGCTCAGTTCCCGATCGTCCAGGTCACGATCGGCGCTATGCTATCGACATCACCAAGATTTCATCCCAACTTGGGTGGCAGCCAAAACAATCCCTTGGCAGTGGTCTACTCAAAACCATCCAATGGTACCTATCCAGCCCTGAATGGATTGCTGCCATTCGCCAACAGCATGAATACCAGCAGTGGATGGAACGAAATTACGATAAAAGACAATGAAAACACAGCGGAGGCGGTCATGAAGGGTATTATCCTATCGGGTGGCAAAGGTACACGGCTCTATCCCCTCACCATTGGGGTCAGCAAACAACTCCTACCGGTCTACGATAAACCCATGGTGTACTATCCTTTATCCATGTTGATGTTGGCTGGTATTCGTGAGATTTTAGTGATCAGCACTCCTGAGGCTTTGCCTTCCTTCCAAAGCCTGCTCAAGGATGGCTCACAATTGGGGCTGAGATTTGCCTACGCACATCAGGCTGAGCCCCGCGGCCTGGCAGATGCCTTTCTGGTCGGGCGTGAATTTATTGCTGGTGAGCCAACTTGCCTCATTTTGGGGGATAACATTTTCTTTGGGCATGGATTGCCAGCCCAGCTTCGAGCCGCGGCACAGCTCACCCAGGGTGCGTTGATCTTTGCTTACCCCGTGCGCGACCCCGAACGTTATGGCGTGGTCGAATTCGACTCAAACGGCCTGGCGCTCAGCATTGAAGAAAAACCTGTCAATCCTCGCTCTCACTATGCGGTACCGGGTATGTATTTTTATGATTCCCAGGTTGTAGAGCTTGCAGCTGCCTTAAAACCCTCAGCCCGGGGAGAAATAGAGATCACCGACCTGAACATGATCTATTTACAAAAAAGCCAGATGCGCGTGGAAGTCCTCGGACGCGGTGTAGCCTGGCTGGACGCAGGTACCCATGAAGCTCTGCTTCAAGCCAGCAACTTTGTTCAGACAGTCCAGGATCGCCAGGGCATGATGATCTCCTGCCCGGAGGAGATAGCTTTCCGCCTTGGGTATATCAATGCCCGGCAGCTTATCCAGCAGGCTCGTTTAATGGACAGCAACCAGTACGGTCAATATTTGCTTAATATACTGGAAGATGAGCATCCCTACAACAATTGAGAGAATTTATTCTCATTATAAAAGTTGATCAGCTAGGTATATAAAACATCCCATGCGCATACTCTTGATAGGGAACACCGGTCAGCTTGGTTGGGAATTGGAACGCAGCCTGGCACCTCTGGGAGAGCTGTATTCTTGCGATTTTCCCCATGTGAATCTGGCAAATATCGACAGCATTCACAGCCTCTTTGACCAATGCACACCAGAAATAGTGATCAATGCCGCTGCATACACTGCAGTTGACCGCGCTGAAACCGAACCCGATTTGGCAAACGCCGTGAATGCTGTTGCCCCGGCCATTCTTGCACAGCTATCCCTTCAGGCGGGTGCAGCTTTCATCCATTACTCCACCGATTATGTCTTTGATGGTCTGAAGGGTGCGCCTTACACTGAAGACGACCCGCCCCATCCTCTCAGTGTTTATGGAAGCTCCAAGCTGGCAGGTGAACAGGGAGTTCAGCAGGTTGGTGGAGCCTACCTTCTCCTACGCACGAGTTGGGTCTACAGCCTGCGGCGCGATAGCTTTGTCAGCAAGGTCCTGGGCTGGGCTAGGTCCCAACCCAGCCTGAAGTTGGTCACCGACCAGGTCAGTGGACCCACCTGGGCACGTATGCTGGCTGAAGTTACCAGCCATCTTGTCCTGCTGGGTGGGAGTAATATATTCGATTGGCTGTCTGCGCGTCATGGTCTATATCATCTTGCTGGTTCAGGCTTCTGCAGCCGTTTCGAGTGGGGGCAGGAGATATTGCGCCTGGACCCGCAGAAGGATGAACAGGTCGTTAAACAGCTTCTGCCTGCCCTTACGCTCAGATTTCCCCACCCCGGCACAACGCCCGCTTTTCTCTGCATTGGATTGCAACCTCTTTTTGCGTACCTTTCACACCCAATTGCCTGATTGGAAAATTTCCCTCAAGCTTGCCATGGAGACGGTATGACCCTGCGCGTCCTGTCCATTTTTGGAACTCGACCCGAAGCGGTGAAAATGGCTCCTGTTGTTCAAGCTCTGGCACAAAAGTCCGGATTGACCTCACTGGTGTGTGTCACAGCCCAGCATCGCCAGATGCTCGACCAGGTGCTGGATCTTTTCAACATCCATCCGGATGTTGACCTGAACTTGATGCAGCCCGACCAGAACCTGGCCAATTTGACCGCTGAGATTTTTACCCATCTGGATCCAGTCCTTGCCAGGCTGAAACCGGATTGGATCTTGGTCCAGGGTGACACCACCACGGTGATGGCTTCCTCCCTGGCAGCCTATTACCATCGGATTAAGGTTGGTCATGTGGAGGCCGGTCTTCGCACCAGCGACAAGTGGCAGCCGTTCCCTGAGGAGATCAATCGTCGCCTTGCCAGCGTGATAGCAGATTTACATTTTGCCCCCACGGAATGGGCTCGCCAAAATTTGCTGCGTGAAAATATCCCCTCGGAACAGATCATGGTCACCGGCAACCCGGTGATTGATGCCTTACAAGCTGTTGTTAAGCTGCCCCCTACTCCCGAAGTACTTGAGATTTTCAACCGTCTGAGTATTCCCTACCAGTCAAACGGCACGATATCTCAGTCACCAGGCACACCACGCATGATCTTGGTCACTGCTCATCGCCGGGAAAACTTCGGTAAACCGCTTGAAGATATTTGCGCGGCGCTAAAACAGCTGGCTGAATTCTATGGCGATGGTATTCGCATCGTGTATCCGGTCCATCTGAACCCCAATGTCCAGGCCCCCGTTCGTCGCCTGCTGGGAGAAGTTCCCAATATTATCCTTCTAAAACCCCTGGATTATCTCCCCATGGTCCAATTGATGAAACATGCCACCCTGGTATTAACAGACTCTGGTGGCTTGCAGGAGGAGGCACCCGCATTGGGAAAGCCAGTCCTGGTCATGCGCCTTGTAACAGAACGCCCCGAGGGAGTCAGTGCAGGTACTGTCCGCCTGGTAGGTACCGACCAGGATCAGATCATTCACCAGACACGGAAATTATTAGACGACCCATTGGCCTACGCAAGTATGGCACAGGCGATCAATCCATATGGGGATGGCAAAGCTGCTGGTAGAATTGCTGATGCTATTCTGCATACAGCACCCTGATCCGGTTCAGGCGAACCAGTAGTTTAGGCTGTTCAATCCTCCAGGTATGTCTTGATTATGTTTGTGTATTCTGGTAAAGTGTAGAAACCATGCTGGATATATCCATTTGCATTGTCACCCTCAACGCCTGTGATTTCTTAAGAAATTGCCTGCGATCAATTTATCAACAATCTGCAGGTTACCATTCTGAGGGCATCGACGCAGGTACGGAATCGCCTTCCTCCGATCCATCCCCGGAAGTTCTAAGCAGGTTGAATTTTGAGCTCATCATTGTCGATAACGGCTCAACGGACCAGACTGTCCAAATGGTCCAGGACGAGTATCCAGACGCCAGGTTGATTATAAACACCAACAATACCGGCTTCACCCGTCCCCTCAACCAGGCATTACGCATAAGCAATGGCCAGTATAAGCTCGTTCTCAACCCTGATACCATCATCCTGCCGGGTGCCTTGGATGAGCTGGTTGAATTCATGAACTCCCATCCAGAAGTTGGGATCTGTGGTCCGAAAGTCTTGAATCGGGATGGCAGCATGCAAAAAGCCTGCCGGCGGGGGGTTTCTCGTCCCTGGGCTGCCATCAGTTACTTTACCGGATTATCTAAGCTTTTCCCTAAAAGTAAATTCTTTGGCGGTTATTTGTTGAATTATCTGGACGAGGATGCTACCCATGAAGTGGACGGTGTCTCTGGGTCGTGTATGCTGATTCGCCGTGAGGTGATCGAGCAGATCGGGTACTTTGATGAGCGCTTTTTTGCCTACCAGGAGGATGCAGATTATTGCTTTCAAGCAAAAAAAAATGGCTGGAAAGTATTCTACCTGCCCCGGTCCCAGATCATCCATTACGGCGGGCAGGGAGGTTCGCGTGTCCAACCCTACCGTTCCATCTATGAATGGCATCGCTCTTATTACCATTATTATCGTAAAAACCTTGCCAGGGATTATTTTTTTCTATTTAATTGGTTTTATTATTGCCTGATGGGTCTCAAGCTGCTTTTTACCCTCGTTGCGAACTCATTGCGTACCGAAAAATATGCCGGGCCCAGGCGTCTATGAACTTCCTTGCCAAGAGCATCCTATGATCAAAAATCTCAATTCAAATCAAATCATTCTGATTGCCATGGCAACGGTATTGTTATTATTGGCAGCCTTCTCCTTCTTTTTGCTTCAGGATCCCTACGCGCCGTTACCCTTTGCTCCCCCATCTCCATCCAGCACAATGACTCCCCTTCCGCCTTCATCCACCTACACCTCTGTGCCATCCGCAACCAGCACTGCCACACGCCAGACTTCTTACACTCCTTTTGTTCCCACCCCAACGAAAGGCACTGAGACGCCATTTACATCTACCCCAACCTCTGCAACAGGCACGCCTACTGGTACTGGCACCCTCTCAACCCAATTGCCCACAAAAACCTTAATGCCGTCTCCTGGCACAGGTACAGCTATTCCAACCACCACGCTCACCAATACCCCGCCATCCGGTACTGGTACGGTTACTCCAACCACCACTCCAACCCTCCTTGCAGGTCAATATGATGTCACAGGTCGGGTTGTCCGCAATGGCACTCCCATGGCAAATGTGATCGTTGATTTTGCCGATGATGTCGCCCCACGCTCCGATACGACTGATGCTGGCGGACACTACCGGTTTATCACCCTTGCTCCAGGCACGAACTTTTATCTCAAATTCGTTTTGACGGATAATCCTTCATTAGCTCCGCAATCGGATATTTCCTCTTTGGCTTGGATCGAGGGATCACTACCTACAGGCATTGATCACATCCAATTACCCGACCTGGAGATTAGTTTAAATCTTAATGGCATGATTTTCGACCTGCAAGCACCCGTACAAGGATCATCATATTCAGCATCAGCCATCAGTAATGCCAATCCCATTCAATTCATTTGGTCCGCGTATGCGCAAGGTGAATCGTATTTTGTTGAGCTGGGTGAGAATAACAATGATGTACCCATATGGACATCCGGCGAGACGACCTCGACCAATATCATGTGGGATGGGACATTAGATGATGGAACACACATCACACAGGGTAATTATTGGTGGCGGGTTTCTTCAGCGAAAACCATCGGGGATTACTTCCAGATCATCTATACACAGGAGTGGAACATCATTTTCACGCCTTGATCATTTTAAACAGTGATAAAGATGAACAGCCGCGGGGGCAGTGATATGCCCCCATATTTTTTTTTAAACTGGAGTTAACCTAAAGGCTCATCCCCAATGCTAGCAAAAATAACCAGATTGTGATTGGGTATAATTTTTGCATTATAATCCCGCCAGGTTTCTCACCTTTATATAGGATGGCTTATGTCTAAAAATGGCTGGATAGCCTGTATTATTGTTTTGATAGTTTTTTTGTGTATTTGTATCTGTTGTTTAATTGCAGGATTGATCGGTGCTGTAGGTTTCCTTAATATCGTACCTGACATTTCAATGAACATACCCAATGATTTTGACGAGGCAGGTACTCCTACCTCAACTCCGGTGGTCATTCGCCCCACATCCCAGGGGCAGGCTTTATCACCAGGTTCACCCAACACCACAGGAACGCCATCGTCCTTATTACCGGTACCCACACCATTTGAAATCTCATCCCCCGCCCTGGTGCCCACCGATACATTGTATGCCCTCGAGAATACCTTTATCCCCGTTAGTGACCCAATCGAGCTCGCTCACCGTCTCCTTCATATGGATAACCTCTCCCCCACAGTTGATCCTCCTGCGTCGACCCTCCAAGCGGGTGTCCAGGAAACTTTTTGGGTGAGCAATGACAATGATGAAAACTTTACGGTGGAAGCAACCTTGCAACAAGTTACCCCACATGCATATTTTTGGATCGATCAGGGTGTGGATTTTAACCAGCGCGACCTGGCTTCTCTTGCAGATACATTTGAGAATCAAATCTACCCCATCAATCGCGACTTCTTTGGCAGTGAATGGACTCCCGGTGTGGATGGCGACCCTCACATCTATATTCTCTATGCCCAAGGGATCGGTGATGGTATCGCAGGATACTTTTCCTCAGCAGATGAATTTCCTCCTGAGGTTAATCAGTACTCCAATGCTCATGAGATGTTTGTTTTCAACGCTGATAATTCACCCCTTAATCGGGATTCGACCTTCGGCACCTTGGCGCATGAATTTCAACACATGATCCATTGGTACCAGGACCGCAATGAAGCCAGTTGGCTGAATGAGGGCTTTTCTGAGCTGGCGGTTTTGCTGAATGATTACGATCCAGGCGGATTCGATGTTCTTTATATCAATAACCCCGATTTACAGCTGAACGATTGGCCGGATGAATCACAGGGTGATCCTACGCCTCATTATGGTGCCAGTTTCCTCTTCACTACCTATTTCCTGGACCGCTTTGGCGAAGCTGCAACCCAGGCTTTGATTACCAACCAGGATAATGATTTTCAGAGCCTGGACTCAACCCTGCAACAGATCAACGCCATCGATCCCCTCACCGGTGAGCTCATTACTGCTGACCGCTTTTTCCTCGATTGGGCGATCACCAATTACGTATTGGACCCGCAAGTTGGCGATGGTCGCTACGATTACCAAAATTACAGTGGAGCTCCATCAGCTGATCCCACCTTTACCTATGGAAAATGCCCCACCACAACTGTAACGAGCGATGTCCACCAGTATGGCGTCGACTATATCCGTTTCACCTGCCCGGGAAGCTATACCCTGCACTTTGAAGGCTCTATCCAGACGTCACTTCTCACCCAGGATCCACACTCAGGTCAATATGCCATGTGGGCAAATAAGAATGATGAGTCGGATACTCTCCTCACCCAGACCTTTGACCTGACCAATTACTCCGCTCCCCTTAGCCTCAATTATTGGACCTGGTTTGACATTGAACAAGGTTGGGACTATGTTTACGTTGAAGCCTCCACGGATGGCGAATATTGGCAGATTCTAACCACTCCATCGGGCACATCAGAGAACCCCCAAGGAAATAATTATCGCTGGGCTTACACTGGCGCAAGCGGAGGTTATTCAGAACCTGTTTGGATCCACGAGACTGTCGATATTTCACAATTTGCCGGGCAGAAGCTCAGCTTGCGTTTTGAATACATCACCGATAGCAACGTCACCGGGGAAGGCTTTCTGTTGGATGATCTATCCATCCCTGAAATTGGCTATTTCACCGATTTTGAGGCTGACAACGCGGGCTGGCAGGCGGATGGCTGGGTGCGGATTGAAAACATATTGCCGCAGACTTATGATTTGGCATTGATCTCGAATGGCGATAGTACCAGCATACAATACATCACCATCAACCCTGATATATCTGCACATATTCCCATTACCATCGGTTCTGGCGTGGATGATGTAGTTCTGGTTGTTTCTGGTACCACCCGCTTCACTCGCCAATCAACTCCCTATCGCATCTGGTTGAGCCAACCCTGATCGTTTTAAAAAATAAAACAGGCTGTCATTCATAATGACAGCCTGTTATTCTATATAAGGGTGAGATTCCTCCGCCCTATTGTGGTTCCTCTTTCTTGTACGGTGACCGTAAAGCTGCCAGTTCCCGTTCAAGCTCCGCCCTGCGGGTATCAGCAACAGTCTTGATATCATCCTTCAGACGGATGGAACGTTCCTGGATCTGAAGCCGTACTTCCTCTCCCGATACAGGTGCAAATAATAGCGCAACCGCTGCCCCAACCAGGGCACCTGTGAGAACTCCTGATAAGAAACTTAAAACCCTTTGCATGATGACCTCCTTTCAATATCCTGCTTGTTCTGTGCTGCTATTATAATATAGTTGAGCTATTTCCTGAGAAATGATGTTGGGTTGGATATATTTTTTTATGGTTTCACTGTATAATCAAACGGCTGATGTAAGTTCGTGGAATTCTTTATAATTTTAAAATCTATAAAATATCTTATTATTCAACATTGCATAGTTTGAAAGGAGGTCAGACTTGAAAATCGTAGTATGTGTCAAACAGGTACCCGATTCTGCTGCTAAAATTGTTGCCATGGATGGCAAGGCGAATTGGGGAGATTCGCCCCTGGTCATCAACCCATGGGATGAGTATGCCGTTGAAGCAGCACTCCTGCAAGCTGAAGCTCATAACGGCAGCGTCATCGCTATCAGCATCGGCGGGGAGAATTCCAAGGAAGCATTAAAACATGCCCTGGCCATGGGCTGTTCGGATGCCATCCTGATCTCAGATCCTTCATTACCTCAGGCAGATAGCCAGGTGACCGCACGCATATTAGCTTCTGCCATTCAAAAGGTGGGTGATGTGGATCTGGCTTTTCTCGGTCGTCAGGCGATCGACACCGACACCGGATTGACCGCTGCCCAAACAGCACGCCTCGTGGGATGGCCTGCCCTGACCCTCGTGTCAGTCATCTCAGCTGTTGACCCCTCAGCCCGTACCATTCAGGTGCAGCGTAGTGTTGAGGAGGGCAGGGTTACCGTGAGTGCCAGGTTGCCTGCGGTGCTCACCATCGTAAAGGATTTTGGTGAGCCGCGTTATCCTTCCTTCATGGGCATCCGTAAAGCCTCCCGCGCGGTCATCCCTGTGTGGTCTCTGGCTGATCTGGGTTTGGCTGATCTCAAGGCAAATGTTTCTTGGCTGGAAATACTGAATGCACCTCAGCGCCAGGTCACTACTGAGATGATCACCGGTGGAAGCCCTCAAGAGATTGCTGAGACCCTGGCAGATAAAATCCTGGCGGAGAAAATCCTATGAGCAAGATTTGGGTTTACATTGATCAATTCAAAGGTCAGGCATTGCCTGCCTCATGGGAAGGCATCGGGGCTGCAAAAACATTGGTTGGCCAGCTGGGAGATGGAATTACAGCACTGGTCTTCGGAAAAAATGTTGAATCCGTTGCCACTGAAGCCCTCCAATACGGCGCTGACGATGTCATCCTTGCTGATGATGCTTCATTGGAAGATTACCGCGCTGAACCCTATACAGCCTTGCTGGCTAAGTTAGCCCGCGAATCCTCTCCGGAGCTGATCCTCTTCCCAACCACCACACGTGGACGCGAATTGGCTGCCATGGCTGCCATTGACTTGAATACAGGCGTATTGCCGGATGTGACAGCATTGGAAGTGAAGGATGGCGCTCTGGTTGCAACCCGCCCAATTTATGCTGGCAAACTGCTTTCCAGGGTCACTTGTCTCACCCGCCCACAGCTGGTTACTTTGCGTGGGCGTGTATTCAACAAGCTGCCTCCCGATGTCTCTCGAAAGGGAACCATTACCAGGGTTTCACCTGTCCTGGGTGAAGCGGAAATTCCCACCAGGGTGGAATCCTACTCCGCTGGCGAAGCGGGGGTAAGTCTGACAGATGCCTCGGTGATTGTTTCTGGTGGCCGGGGTGTTTCGAACAATCCCAGCCTGACCCCACCTGCTGGTATGGATGAGAAACAGGCTGAAATCTGGAAAGCCCAGCAGGGTTTCAAGCTCGTCGGTGACCTGGCCCAGGTTCTCCATGCAGCCGTCGGTGCCAGCCGTGCCGCTGTGGATGCAGGCTATATCCCTTATTCCCACCAGGTCGGGCAGACTGGTAAAGTCGTCTCCCCCGATCTGTATATCGCCTGCGGAATTTCGGGTGCCATTCAACACCAGGCAGGCATGCGCACCAGTAAGGTCATTGTCGCCATCAACCGCGACCCGGAAGCACCCATCTTCAAGCTGGCGCGCTATGGTGTGGTTGGAGACTTATATGCGATCATCCCGGCACTTACGGAAGCATTTCGCAAGCGCTTGGGAAAGTAAAATCTTATCAATTCCCCTCTGAGTAACTTGGGCAGGGATTGGGGAAATCCTGATCGTTCCGCCACATCCCGGATGACCCATTCGGGATGTGGCATTTAAAAAGCTTATGGCAGAAAAATACCTCGACCAAAAAAATATCCTCCTCGGCGTGACTGGCTCGATCGCGGCTTATAAAGCGGCTGACCTGGCCAGCAAGCTGACCCAGGCAGGTGCGCTGGTGGATGTGATCCTCACCCCATCTGCAATTGAGTTTATCTCCCCCCTTACCTTCCAATCCGTCACCGGGAGGCCTGCTTTCACCGACAAAGCCCTGTGGGGTGCCGAAGCCCATGTCTTGCATGTGGGTTTGGGGCATTCTGCGGACATTTTTGTCATTGCACCGGCTACCGCCAATACCATCGCCAGGCTGGCTCACGGCCTAGCTGATAACCTGCTGGTTTTAGCTGGATTGTCTTTCGGGCCAGGCAGCCCAGAGCGCCCATTGCTGATTGCCCCTGCCATGGATGGGGGGATGCTTAATCACCCCGCCACCCATGAAAACCTGGAGCTTTTGCGTCAGCGTGGCGCACTCATCATCGGACCGGATGTAGGGCATCTGGCATCCGGCCTTGAAGCCCGTGGACGTATGACCGAGCCAGCTATCCTGCTCGGGCATATCCGTTACCTGCTAACCCGCCGGGGTCCATTGCAGGGTCACCGTGTCGTTGTTACCGCTGGGGGTACCCAGGAATCCATCGACCCGGTGCGTTTAATCTCCAATCGTTCCTCCGGTAAGCAGGGATATGCCCTCGCCCAGGCTGCCCTGGATAAGGGGGCAGAAGTAACCCTGATTTCTGCTCCGGTTTTCTTGCAGGCTCCTGCAGGTGCCACGCACATTCCAGTGAGCAGCGCAGCAGAAATGGAATCAGCAGTATTGAAAGCATGCCAGGATGCCGATGTTTTGCTGATGGCTGCTGCGGTGGCAGATTTTCGTCCAGTCCAGGTGGCAACCCAAAAAATAAAAAAACATACCCGGTTGTCTTCATTGGACCTGGAACCAACGGCTGATATTCTCTCCGCAGTTGCTGAGCAGCGATTAAAAACAAATCATCCCGCTATCGTGGTCGGTTTTGCTGCCGAAACTCAGGATGTGCTGACCAATGCGGAGCTAAAACGGAAAAGCAAGCATCTTGACCTGATCGTTGCCAATGATGTCAGTTTGCCCGGTTCCGGGTTCGGTGCTGATTTTAACCAGGTCACTTTTATCCAATCCGATGGGCAAATGGTCCCCCAGCCTTTGTTGTCAAAGGAAGAAGTTGCTGACCGGGTGATAGGCGAAGTCATCTTCTTGCATAAAAAAAACCCAAGATCATCGTAATTCATTGCCGACTTTCCTCTCAGGAGGTGGATAGTGAAATTAAAAAACGCCATTACGGATATTCCTGGCGTCCTGGTTGGGCATGCCCAAAACGAAGACGCCCTCACCGGTTGCACCGTCATCCTGTGCGAGAAAGGCGCAGTGGGTGGGGTGGACCAGCGCGGTGGTGCCCCGGGAACGCGCGAGGTGGATGCCTTACACCCAATGCACCTGGTCAGCAAGGTTCACGGCATAACCCTGGCAGGCGGATCAGCTTTTGGCCTAGAAGCAGCCACCGGTGTCATGCGCTTTCTGGAAGAGAAAGGTGTCGGCTTCGATACCCACATCGTCAAAGTGCCCATTGTTCCCGCCGCCATCCTGTTTGATTTAGGCATCGGGGATCCCAAAATCCGCCCGGATGCCGCCATGGGTTACCTTGCCTGCCAGAATGCTTCATCTGAACCTCTTGCTGAGGGAAATTTCGGTGCCGGTACCGGTGCCACCGTTGGGAAGATCCTTGGCGTGGGTCAGTGCATGAAATCCGGGATCGGTACTGCCAGCATGGAGATCGGTGCAGGGGTGATTGTCGCTGCTATTGTCGCGGTCAACGCCTTCGGGGATGTCATCGATCCAACCACTGGGCAGATCATTGCTGGGGCACGTTCAAAAGACGTCGGACCGCTCCATATCGGTGCTGCGGGTTATTTCGCCGATACCATGCAGGTCATGCAGACCCTCATTGGGCGGACGGTGATGGGTTTTGGCAGTCGCGGGAACACGGTTATTGGGGTGGTTGCCACCAACGCCAGTCTGGATAAGGAAAATGCCAACAAGGTTGCCCAGATGGCTCACGATGGTCTGGCGCGCACCATTCGCCCTGCCCATACCATGGTGGATGGGGATACTATTTTCGCACTTGCCACAGGTGAGCACAATGCGGATGTGAACATTGTCGGTGCATTTGCTGCCGAGGTGTTCGCCCAGGCTATATTACGTGCAGTGCGTGCAGCCAAACCCATCGCTGGCTTGCCAGCCATTTCGGAGTAGGGGCGGGTCGTGACCCGCCCCATATTCTTTCATTGTGAGCGAACGTTTTTTGTGAGCAAAGCAATCATCAACATGATCATAAACTCAAGATTGTTTCTTGATTATCGTTTGTCAACTGATCGGGTCGCAACCCGCCCCTTCGATTTAATCCTTCAAATACTTATCAAACCACCTCAGGATGTGATTAAGCCGCGCCATCCTCCGGTCGGTGCGACCAGTTCGTGACAACCCATGGAACTCGTCCGGGAAGCGCACGAATTCGCTATCCACCCCCAACTTCTTCAAGGCCACAAATACCTGCTCGCTTTGTTCAATCGGGCAGCGCAGGTCGCCCTCGTTATGGATCACCAGGGTAGGCGTCTGCGCATTCCCGATATACGCAATTGGCGAGTGCGACCAGAAATTCTGCAGGTCCTCAAAAGGAGGCTTATTCGCCAGCTCGGTCTGGAAAGACCAGTTGAAATCACTTGACCCCCACATCGACACGAAATTGCTCACACAACGCTGGGTGACCGCTGCCTTAAATCGCTGCGTATGTCCAATGATCCACACCGTCATATACCCACCATAACTGCCGCCAGTCACACCCATGCGCTTTGGATCGACATAGGGTTGTTTTTCCATATAATCCGCCCAGGCCATCAGGTCGGCATAATCAACACCACCCCAATCTCCATAAATTCCCTTGGCATGCGCTTCACCGTACCCCCGCCCGCCGCGCGGGTTGGTAAAGTACACCACGTATCCATTCGCTGCCAGGTAGTAAAACTCGTGCATGAAGAGCTTGCCATATTGGGTCAATGGCCCACCGTGGATCTCCATGATGGAAGGGTACTTCTTGGATGGATCAAAACCGGGTGGTTTGATGATCCACCCCTGCAGCTCATTGTTATCCGGTCCCTTGAACCAGACTTCCTCCACCTTCCCAAGATCGATCCCATCCAACAGTTTTCGATTGAGCTGGGTCAGCTGGCGTTCCTTTCCACTGCCCATCTCACGCACGAAGATCTGCACTGGGTCATTCATTTTTCCAAAGAAATACGCCAGCCGTTTTTGCTCATGGTCAAAGCTGAATGATCCTACCACCCCGCCCTCACCAATTTCATCCCGCAGGCTATCCCCTTTGATGGAGATGGACGATAGCTTGGAGCTACCGTGCAGCACCGTATTGAAATACAGCCGCTTGCCATCTTTCGACCAGGTGGGAGCCATCAGTTCCGGAGAGCCAATATCGTTGATCGTGCTGGAATCAACATGCAGGTCAAATTTTTCTGTCAGGTTACGTGCTTCTTTGGATCCATCCACGGGTGCTAGCCACAAGCTCGCATTTTTATACGATAATCCCTCCCCCTCCGAACCAATATAGGCGATCCACCTGCCATCCGGTGAAAAGGATGGCTGGGATTTATCTCCCACCGGTGCTTTGATTTTCTTCAATGCACCTCCGCCCGCAGGCATGATGTAGATATCCCACCGGTCCGGTGTGTGATCGGGGCTCTCGCTTCGATTGGAGCTGAACACAATCCACTTTCCATCCGGTGAAAATGTGGGGTGAAGCTCATCATATACCTCGTGGTCGGTAAGCTGTTTGGCTTTTCCGGAGTGCACATTCACCGTCCACAAGTGTGTCCGCTCATGTGGCAGGTATCCATAGCCATCCAGTTTGTAAAACAGCCGGTCATAATGCCTGACCACGACACCCAGCTTCTTTTTCTGTTCATCCTTCTGGCGCTCAAGCACCTCGTCGTCCAGCTTTCGAACCGTACACAATAATTGCTTTCCATCCGGCGCCCAGCTTAGGTCGCCAATTTCGCCATCGATCGCTGATAATCGCTGCGCCTCTCCACCCGTAAATGGGATCAGGTAGATTTGGGCTGGTCTTTCCTTGTTGCCCCGGTCGGAAAGGAACGCAATTTGGCTTCCATCGGGAGACCATCGCGCACTGCTGTCATGCTGGTCGCCGCTGGTGAACTGCCGTGCCTCTCCAAATTCAGTCGGTGCCACCCACAGGTTTGTGTATTTCTTCTCAGTCTTCTTATCCACCCGTTGAACAATATAAACTACGTTTTGTCCATCGGGAGAGATACGTACTTCGGATACTGTATTAAATTGATACAGGTCCTCAGCTGTGATTGTCCTTAATTTTTTTACCACCATACCGCCTCCCAATATTTCTGATGCCATGGATTTTTTACAGTCATAATTCTAACACGCAACACTGCTGCATCTCTCACTTACCATGCACTTCTTCCTTAATGTTGGGTGGTAGACTCCGTTCATTGATCATTTAGTGTCTTGTTTCCGCTCATCACAAAATAAAACTGTTACAACCCTTGCCTTTCGGGATAAATATGGTCTAATAAATCTATTGATAAGGATTGCTGCATATTTAGTAAAGGTAGGTTAAGATGACCACTACAAGTGTTCCATCACAGGAAATCATCGATCAATTTGTGGGTAATGCCCATGGAAATTTTCCTGTGGTTAAAGAGTTGCTCGATAAATACCCTGCGTTAATTAATTCCAATGCCAGCTGGACTGAGACTGCCATTGAGGCTGCTGCCCAAACTGGTCAGGTGGAGATTGTCAACTATCTGCTCGCCCATGGGGCTGAATATGATATTTGTACTGCTGCCATGTTGGGCAGTAAGGATTGCCTGGAGCAGTTCCTTAAAGAAGATCCGGGTCAGGTGGATGCACGCGGTGCACATGGCATTCCCCTGCTCTACTTTCCGGTCATTCATTCCAATGTTGTTGTCGCTGAGTATTTGCTCCAACAAGGTGCCGACCCTAACGCTGCCTCTCCCGGTGGAATCACCCCCCTACATGGGGCAGCCATGTTCAATAAACCCCAAATGGCCCAATGGCTATTGGATCATGGCGCACAGCCGAATCCAGAGTATGATGGTAAGACACCCCTGGCATTAGCGCTGGCGAATAATCTTGAAGAGCTGGTTGATGTTTTACGAACTTACGGGGGTGTCGAATAGATCAACTGCTAAGCCCGCTGATTTTGTAATCCAGTAATTCACTATAAGCCGGTCTTAATAGGATCGTATCACTAAAACGCACGATCGCTGCGGTCTCCGGAAGCAATATTTTCCCATTGCGCACCGACACCTGCCCGTCATTAAGGATATCCCGGTAGGTGCCATCCGGTAGGTTGACCATAATATATCCCGTCTTGCCACTGGTGTTGAAGATCCCATACAGGTTTTTACCGGGGTGCTCCCATACTGCCTGGATTGCCGGGTCCGCCTGTAACACGATAAACTTGCCCTCCACCTGGGCTGGGTCTTTCTTCAGCTTCGCCAGGCGGGTCAGGAATGGCTGCATGTTGTAATCACCCCATTCCACCTTGTCGATATCGAATAAGGATGGGGTATGCTTTACGCCTGATTCCTGGCCATCATAGATCAAAAAGGGTCCCTTATTAAATGCCTGGAAGGCAGTCCATGCCACGCCTTGTGCCCTGCTGGGTGCCAGGCGCATGATGCGCGGTTGATCATGATTCTCCACGCAGCGCATCTTGACAAATGTCTGCGGGAAGATGCAATCCTGGTAACGTAGCATCTCGATATATCGCCGTACGGGCACTTTTCCCTGCACTGCGAGCTGCCAGATTGGCCAGATGTCGTAGTCGTAAGTCATGTCAAAGGCTTCATAGAGCTCACTGTCTGAAAGCCCGGATAATCCATTAGCTCGCCTGGATCCAACAAAGCTTGCATGGACTGATTCTGCCAGCCAGATGACCCCAGGTTTCACCTTCTCCAATTCCACCCTGGCCTGCACCCAAAATTCCTTGGGTAGCAGTGAAGCTACATCGCAGCGGAAACCATCCACCCCCAGTTTGCACCAATTCTGTAAAGTCTCGATCAGGTAGCTGGTGAGTTCCGGGTTGGGATGTTTCAAATCAATGACATCACTCCATTCCAGTACCGTGGTGACTGGATTTCCGTTTTCGTCCTGGTGAAAATATTCTGGATGCTGCTGTACCAGAACAGAATCATGTGCGGTGTGGTTGTACACCACGTCGATCATCACTTTCATCCCCATCTCGTGTGTTTTCTGGACCAGGCGGCTGAAATCATCCATGGTGCCATATTCCGGGTTGACTTCCCGGTAATCTCTGATCGAATACGGGCATCCCAGGCTGCCTTTCTTGTTAACCTTTCCGATGGGATGGATGGGCATGAACCACAGGATGTCTATTCCCAGGGCATGCAAACGGTGTAGGTCTCTTTCCACCTCCTCAAAGGTACCATTGGGTCCGTGGTTGCGCACATAGATTTCATAAATAACCAGGTTACGATAGCTCGATGGGGTGTTGCTCGCCATGATTTGATCCTTAATCTGACCGCATGCTGCTTAGATGAACCTATTGTAATCGATATCATAAGGCCGGTCACCTGCTCGGGGGTGAACTTTATTATGTATTTTTACGTACATTATTCACATAACAATCGTGTGTCATTCCGTGGCTGGAATAGGTCACTGACCCGGTTTATCTCCTTGATGAGAATAGCAAATAGCCCTATGACGCTCAGGATTGAGTTGATCACGAAACAATTCACCATTAACCTAATAAATGACACCTAAGTGATGAATATCGTCGATGATCTGTCATCCCTTGAGTAACTACTCACCACCTTGAACATTTCTCTTTGGGTGATATAAGGATTCTGTCATTGCGAGACCAGCGTTCTTTGCTGGTCGTGGCAATCTTCCTTTTCCAAGATTACTCAACATATTTTCTAATCCCAATTAACCTCCTAGATCTGTGGTAGATTTCTTCGTCGCACAATTTGCTCGCTTCTCCCCGGAAACCGGGGAGATTCCGCAATGACCATAAATAGAATGGTTCATTCGAAAACCCCGTTATCTTTTCCAGTACATTATAAGAAGACTGAAATGGTATGTAGGGTTTATTTTTCATCTCATTATTGGGTATAGATTAAGAATTTTCAAAACAAGAATGTATGGTGAGTAATTACTCCCTTGACCTAGAACATTCGTTCAGGTATAGTATACGCTGAATAAAAAGGAAGGGCTTTATGAATCCTCCAGCAATTCGTCAGGCACAGCGGTATATATCTCCACCCAAAAGGGAGCAGTTCAATCACAAGGTTTGGGCTCTTGTTCGCCAGATCCCCCCAGGGAAAGTCTGCACATATGGCCAGGTTGCTGCCCTCATCGGTCCACCCCCGGGCACCGATCCAAAGAGTTATCTCGCCTTCGGAGCGCGTTGGGTGGGTGGCGCTATGGCAGCCTGCCCGCAGGATGTACCCTGGCAGCGCGTGATCAACTCCCAGGGTAAGGTCAGCCTTCGTCCTGGAGGTGGCGGCATCGACCAGCGCGAGCTTCTCGAGTCCGAAGGTGTGATATTTGATGACCATGACCGGGTTGATTTAAAGAGTTTTGCCTGGTCCGGCCCTCCAGAAGATCTGCCGCAGGATTATCACTAACCTAGTGCATCGACGGATGGAAGCACGTATCATATTCAATTAAAACTCATGAAAGTTGGAATTCCTTGGCAAGGTGATATAGCATGACTACTTTTCATCCCCTCACCCCTGAACGCTGGGCTGACTTCGAAAAACTATTCGGCCCCCGTGGAGCCTGTGCAGGTTGTTGGTGCATGTACTGGCGGCTCACTCGTTCCCAGCATGACCAGCAGCAAGGCGAGCTTAATCGCCGTAGTATTAAAGCCCTGGTAGATTCCGGTAATATCCCCGGCATCCTGGCTTATGTGGATGACGAACCCGTGGGCTGGTGTTCCATCGCCCCACGCCAGGAATTTGCCACCCTGGCACGCTCACGCATCCTCAAGCCTGTCGATGACCAACCTGTCTGGTCTGTGGTATGTTTTTTTGTAACGCGAAAGTATCGCCGCCAGGGTCTCACCATCCAGCTCTTGAATGCAGCCGTTGAGTATGCCGCTTCAAAGGGAGCCACGATTATCGAGGGGTACCCGGTTGAGCCAAAGGAAGGTAAAGCTCCGGATGTTTTTGTCTTCACCGGTTTATCATCCGCGTTCAAACAAGCCGGTTTCAAAGAAGTCCTGCGCAGGTCAGAAACTCGCCCGATCATGCGCCGTTATGTCTAAATACCGTTTTCACCGGGGCGGGCATCTGCTCGCCGTCCAACCATCCAGCCCCTCAGCCACTTTTAAGGCAGCTGCACATGTTTTTTGCCGGTTACCCATCCCTGTTTTATTAAAACAAGGAATCCTGGTTATAGTCCTGTCAAGGAGCTTGTCCCATGTTAAAACGCTGCTTCTGGGCTGAAACCGATGACCCACTCTACCTGTCCTACCATGACCAGGAGTGGGGCGTTCCGGTTCATGACGACCGCCTCCTGTTCGAATTTCTCATCCTGGAAGGTGCCCAGGCTGGTCTCAGCTGGTACACCATCCTGCGAAAGCGCCCAAATTATCACCTGGCCTTTGATGGTTTTGACCCTCAAAGAATTTCCCAGTACGATGAACAAAAGGTATCGCAGTTGTTGGTAAACCCGGGGATCATCCGCAATCGCCTTAAGATCAATGCCGCTATTCGCAATGCTCAAGCCCTTCTGAATATCCAACAGGAATTCGGTAGTTTTGACCTCTATATCTGGCAGTTTACAGGGGGCAAACCCATCGTCAATTCATGGACCAATGGCCATGAGGTACCCGCAGAAACTGAAATATCCCGCCAGATGAGCAAGGACCTATTGCGGCGCGGTTTTCATTTTGTCGGACCCACCATTTGCTATTCGCTCATGCAGGCTGTCGGTTTGGTCAACGACCACACCACCGATTGTTTCAGGTATCACGAGATTCTTAGTTTGTATAGCTAACGATCCTGATAATGGTCATCATTGGGCTATTAATATTTGGTGAGTATGGATCATGCAATATTCAGACGATCACCAGGATTCGCAAGAATTACCGGTAAAAAACGAAATATCGCATTCGACATTCATCCGTGCAGATCCGTCGCGGATATATCTTGCCCTGACCACCTCCCAGGGCTTGGATTCCTGGTTTACCTCTGGATCGAGAGTAAATGCGTTTCCCGGACGGGAGATACATTTTCGTTGGGAGAATTGGGGTCCAGGAAAGATAACCGTTGAAGACGACGGCCTGGTGTTGGAAGCGATCCCACCTGAACGCTTCGTTTTCCAATGGCATCCCGACCTACCTGAATATTCCACTACCGTTGAGATCGATATTAACCCAGCGGAAAATGGTACAATTGTTAGCCTTCGTGAGTACGGGTTTGCCCAAACTCCTTCTGGGCACAGAGCAATGATAAGTTGTGCCACAGGTTGGGGTGAAGCACTCACCCTCTTGAAGTTTTACCTGGAACATGGTTTGCATTACTAAATAGTGTCTATGGATCTGAACCTCCTCCCCCTTCGTTCATTTATCCCAGAATTGGATATTCCGCGATTATTATCCCTGTATGCTGCTGTTGAAGCGGCCGACCAGGAAGGGATGGAATTCAGCGAGCAAGCCTTACGTGCCCAGATGGATTTACCCGGGCACGATCCCCTTCAAGACCGGTGGGTGGTTGAAGCACCTGACAACCCACACTCGCTGATCGCAGCTGCTCTCGTCAGGGTCAACCCAGGCACAAGCGTTGCCGACGCTAACATCCTCGTCCACCCCGACTGGCGGAATCATGGGGCAGGCGGGATTTTGCTAACGAGAGTCATCCAGCGTGGCAGGATACTTGGGGTTAACGCTATTCAAATCTATGCCAATTCCAGGCACAATGCTGCTACAGCCTTCTTACAGAAACATGGTTTCGTTGCTCAAGGAGCTTATACCGAATTGTCTCTCTCCGGGGATGTGCGTCTTCCCCCTGTCATCATGCCTTTCGGCTATACGCTGCGTACTTATGCAGAAGTACAGGATATCTCCATCCTCACCCAGGCAATGAACCTGAGCTATATCCCCCTCTGGGGTCACCAGGAAGTCACTGAAGCTGAGATGGCATCCTGGCTTCCAAAATTCAACCAGCAAGGGCTCCTGCTTGCCTTTTCCGAAAAAGGCAGGGTGATTGGTATCAGCCGGGTGGAGCCATCTCCTGAACGGAGCACAAAAAACGGGGTCCCGACCGGTTACATTGATGCCCCAGGCGTGGTCCCTCAACATCGCCGTCTGGATCTGTATCGAGCCCTGGTTCTCACCGGCATCCACTGGCTGCGTACACAGGGTCATGCGATGGTTGAAATGGAATCGTGGGGTGATAAGCTGGAGGTTTTAAAAATGTACCGTGAGCTGGGCTTTAAAGATAAGCGCCAGCTGGTGTGCTTCGAGATGAAACTTACCTATCCTGTTGATAAGCAAATCTCTCCTTAACCAACGAGAGCCGGGTACGCCACTACCGGCTCTCTTTAAAGGAGGAGAAGAAGAGAAATCGCCCTACAACTAATATCATATCAAAGTCTGCTTTACTTTGCTTGACGGGTACCCTACGATTACCCTACGATGTCCAACTATATTGAGAATTGGATGAGTTAATACTATGGATTTTGCAATCCGCACAGAAAACCTGGGTCGTATCTATAAAATTCGCGGTGGCAAGAAATCTGAGCCCCGCTCCCTGGTGGCGCTCAACGATATCAACCTGGAAGTCCATCCAGGTGAGCTTTTTGGCTTGCTGGGGCCCAATGGCGCAGGAAAAACTACCTTGATCAAGATTCTCACCACCCTGCTCGCCCCCAGTACTGGTCATGCCTGGGTGGCAGGTTTCGACGTTGCCACAGAACCGGACAAGGTACGTCCCTGCATCAACATGGTCTCGGGTGGTGAAGCCTCGGGTTATGGTTTACTCACCGTGCGTGAGAATCTATGGATGTTCTCCCAGTTTTACGGCCTTTCCTCCTCGGTCGCCAATCGAAATATTGACCACCTGCTCGAGGTTGTTGGATTGGCAGATCGCAAGAATGCCAAGTCCTCAGATTTATCCACCGGCCTGCGCCAAAAAATGAACATTGTCCGTGGGTTCATGACCGACCCGGATGTGCTCTTCCTGGATGAGCCAACCCTTGGCCTGGACGTTGGAGCTTCACGTGAAGTACGCCACTTCGTCCGCTCATGGGTCGACGAGAATCCCACTCGCACCCTGCTGCTCACCACCCATTACATGGTTGAAGCCGATGAGTTGTGCGACCGTGTCGCCATCATCAACCAGGGACGTGTCCTGGCGTGCGACTCACCTTCCAACCTCAAGCACCAGCTGCAGCAGGAGGCTATTTTCCATCTGGAAGTATCTTCCTTTAACGGCGGGTTGAACGCGGATCAATTTGAGGCATTACCTGGTGTTTGTGCGGTAACCCATCGTCCCCAGGATGGTTTTGAAGCATTGGATCTCATTCTGGACGAAGAACAGGCATTGACAGGGGTGATCAACACCTTGAATTCTGCCAATATCCGCCTGTTGAACCTGCAGAAGACCGAGCCAACTCTGGAGGATGTGTTTGTCAGGCTTGTCGGGCAAAGCATGGAAGAGGTCGAGCAGAAAGGGGATCCAAGTGAGCAGTGATCTGCATCCAGATCCAGGGATTCTTTCCTCCCAGGATTCCAATCCTGCTCTTGAGTATTCCCGTCTTCACAAGAACAGCGGATGGCGGTTGTTTTTTCAGAGTGTGATAGCTCGTTCATACCCCCGCATCATCGGGCAGCAGCGCGAAAAATCCTGGTTGTTTTTCGATATATTTCTTCCGCTCCTATCCGTGTGTGCTTATGTGTTCGTTTACCAGGCCATAAATGCCCCCGTAGATTATATTGGTTTCGTTGTCGTGGGTGGTGCCATGATAGCCTTTTGGATGAATGTGCTTTGGAGTATGTCCAGCCAGCTGTATTGGGAGAAAGAGCAGGGCAACCTGGCTTTATTCATCATCTCCCCCACTTCGATGATGTCAATTTTACTCGGCATGGCCGTGGGTGGATTGCTCGCCACTACATTGCGTGCTTTAGTGATTATCCTTCTGGGCAGCTGGATTTTCCATGTCCAATATGCCGTATCCAGCTTTGCATTGCTTTTTGCTGTCTTCACGCTGACCATGATCGCCCTGTATGGATTGGGAATGATGGCCGCCTCTTTATTCCTTCTTCTCAGCCGCGAGGCCTGGCATATTTCCAACCTCGCCCAGGAACCGATCTACCTGTTCTCCGGCTTCTACTTTCCAATCAAAAATTTCGGTTTTTGGATCTCTGCCACCGCATCATTGATTCCACTCACCCTGGGGCTGGACGCCATGCGCCAGCTGATGTTTGCTTCCGGTCCTTCACTGGGATTCCTTCCCGTCCAGGTGGAGATAATGATATTACTTATCCTCAGCGTTGTTTTTCTCATTGCATCCCGCTATATGCTTGGGTATATGGAAAAACTTGCCATCCGGGAAGGGCGCCTTACCGAGAATCGTCGCTAGAAAGAATAAAGTCCATCCATGCAGACATCTGAGCTTCATCCGACCAATAATAATCCGTCCGTTTTTTCGCGTTCCTTCCGTATTGCTGCCTGGCTGGGTTGGCAGATCGAATCCAATTGGACCGATCCCTTCCTCTTCGCGATCTATTCCATCATCAAGCCACTGGCAGGTGCTGCAATTCTTGTCGTCATGTACAGCATCATCACCAGTGGGAACTTCTCCGATCCCATCTTTACTTATATCTACCTGGGAAACGCCTTCTATTTGTACGTGGGTGCGGTGATGACTGGAATTTCCTGGGCAATTATGGATGATCGTGAGCATTATAAGACTCTCAAGTATATGTACGTTGCTCCCATCAACATCCCAGCTTATCTCATTGGGCGCGGGGTCGCTAAATTCCTGGTTGGCTCCATTTCGGTCTTCATCACCATTGTCTTTGGGGTGCTCTTTCTCCAAGTTGCTGTGGACCCAGCAGCGATAAATTGGCCCCTTTTCCTCAGTTCATTGTTCGTTGGTGTGATCATGCTGGCCATGATGGGCTTGATCATGGCTGGGATCAGCTTGGTCATCGTGAATCATTCCTGGTTCATCGGTGATGCAGTTGCAGGTGCGCTTTTCTTGTTTAGCGGTGCCATTTTCCCCCTGGAAACTCTGCCGACCTGGTTGCAGCCCATTGGTTATATCATCCCGATATCCTATTGGCTGGAGTTGTTACGCCGTTCAATGGTGGGCGAAATTGCTGCCGCCTTCCCCACCTTTGAAAATTTAAGTAACACCCAGCTGATGGGCATTCTAATCGGTCTTACCATCATCCTTGGGATCATTGCTAAATACACCTTCCGCTATTGTGAGCATGTCGCTCAGGAACGCGGTCTGATTGACATGGTGACGAACTATTAGTCTATTTTCATCCTGAAATCCTTCTCCCCATATGTGTGCCTCCATAAATATTTATAAAAACACCACGCTCCAGGCTCCAATTAACATTGGCAGGCTATCGTCCAGCCCGATCGGTCCTATGTGGATTGCCGTATCACCAATGGGTCTTGTATCGGTTGAGTGGGACATGTCTCAGGCAGACTATTACCATCTGCTTGAGCAGCGCTACAAGGCACTCGCCCTCAATGATGAAATCAGCACAGCTGAGCCAATCCGCCAGCTTGGTGAATATCTTGATGGGAATCGCCACCAGTTCAACCTGCCCATAGACTTTACCAGGGTAACACCTTTTCAGGCCCAGGTGTTGCGCCTGACCATGAATATCCCGTACGGTCAGACCTCCACCTATAAGGACATAGCTCTTCGGTTAGGTAAACCAAACTCAGCCCGTGCGGTCGGTCGTGCAGAAGCCACCAATCCCATCCCACTGGTCATCCCATGCCATCGTGTCGTAGGCATGGATGGGACCTTGCATGGTTATGGTGGACCTGGAGGGATTAAATTAAAGAGCTGGCTGTTAAATATGGAAAAGCAGCACATAAAATAAAAGGGGGTGTCTTGAATATAGGTTCAGGCAGCCCTTTTTTACACTTAACCGAAGGATTTGTTACAACGAATAATAAAAGGCGGTCAAGCTGACCGCCTTTTGGACTAGATTATCTGCAATACTTACCTACCCCGATTGAAGCTCGGTCCTTTAAAAATTAGAAGCGCTGCCGATGCCAGGCACAATATACTATTTGCGGGTTATAGGCAGGTAGGTCCCATAAGTCTGGTAAGCAAGCTTGAGCGAGCCTGAGGTATTCAAGTACTCTTTATAGGCAATATAGATCAGACCACTGGAGCTGCGGGCGATGGAAGGGAAGAAGCCATCATCCGAATTTCCGGTGCCCCCGTGTCCGCCCGGGTCAAGCACATCGCACTGGAACATGTGCAGCACGCCAACCACCGGACCGCAGTTTCCATCTATCAACCCCACGGTGCCCGGAACCCGGGCGATCTTCAAAGCTTTGTAGGTAGCGCCAAAATCCTGGTAGGCGATGGTAGGGTTGGCGTTAATGTCCAGGATGAGCGAGAGAGCCGAAGCGGGGATGCCCACGCCCATCGTGTCGACCGCATCGCACTGCCAGTAGTATAAACCGCCGATCTCGGGGCCACAGTTACCGGTGCCGGCGACAGGGTGGGTATACTTAAGATTGCCGTTGGAGGCATCGTAATAAGCAATCCCTATCCGCACTGCGCCGTCTTTTTTCTGGATGACGTCCAGGGAGGGATATTTGCCGACGTCGCCGGTAAAATCAATCCAGTAACAGAACCAGTCTGTGTCAGAGCAGTCACCGGCTCCATTGGCCCCGCGTTGGACGTACCTGAGATTACCAAACTGGCCGTCGTAGTAGGCGATATGCGGAAGATCGGAGATGGGGTCTATTGCAAGAGAAGGATAAGAACAGCAGTTCGCCACAGGCAACTGCTCGACATACTCGCAGTTAAAAGCACCATCGCCCGTATCTCCACCGCTGCCCACCCATGTGCAGAATTTCATGGCAGACCAAGGATTACCCGGCTCGTCAGAGTTATAGGTATAGGCGATCTGGGGTTCACCCAGAGAGTTGTATTTGAGCGAAGAATGACGGCCTGAATCGAATGTGGGAGTGCCGCTGGGGAAGTTATAGGTCGTCCAGGAGCAGCCTGGATTACAGGCCCACTGGGTGAACTTGAGGCGCTTATTGGTGAGATCGTAATAGCTGATGCCAAGTTTACCGCCAACCGTAGAGACCTGGTCGTGAATAGCGAGTGAGCTACCCAGGCCCACATCCCCTACTGTATCGACAACCGGGCACCACCAGGCGCCGAAGGCACAGTTGCCACCTGTGCCCACCCACCTGCCAAGGACCAGTTCCTGGGTCGAGTTGTTATAATAGCTGATGTAAGGGAGGTTAGTGACCTGATCAAAAGCCAGGGAGGGTTCTGCACCAATGTTGAGGGCATTATTCAGCCCATCGATATAGAGCAGATTCCAGACCCGGTCGCCAGGCGGCAGGTTAGGCAGGCTGGCAGGTAATTGGTTGGCTGGGGCGATAGCGGCGGCCTGGATGTATCGAGTCGGCATGCCCGGACCGAGAACGATGGTAAAGAGTAATACAAGGGTCATGCTGGTGAACAAGATCCTGGGTTTCATGTTCCTCCCAATTCAATTGTCAAATGCTGAAAATGGTTTGCTTTGTGAAAGAATGACTCTTTAACCTGCGCTTGTCACTAAGCCTGTATAGAAAGTCATTATGATTGAGAATGTGCTACCCATTCTGATGAATGAATTATAACATAACCAGTTTGAGCCAGTCCTTTCATTGATAATTGTGTGCTGGTCAAGATATTCAAATCTCCATAAACGAAAAAGGCTGTACCAACCATTTAAGACAGCATCTACTTTAAATAAAAATGGGGCTGACCCAAAAGCAAGATATGTCAGCTCCATTTTGTTAATTAAGGCCTAAAAAGAAGAAGCAAAATACAAACTGGCAGCTACAAGACCGCCAGATTGGCCATGTTCTGGGCAATGCACAGCAAGCCAAACTCCATTTTCACTTTTTCAATCCCCCTGAGCAGGAACCTTCGGAAGCCCCAATCTTTTTTGAGGCGTCCAAACACACTCTCCACCTCCGCTCCCCGTTGGGAGCGTAGCTTCAAGCCTTCCTGGCTAGTCAATTTTTTAGCTGGCTAGCTGTCTCCAGGCTTTCAACTGAAATCCCATATGAACCCGACGGTTCCCCTTGGCTTTCGTGCACTGCTCTTTCAAGGGACAACCCTGCAATACTGAAGTGAAGATGTCTTCGATCACGTCCTCCACCACTTCCGACCGAAAGCGGTTGATCGCCCGAAAATCAAGCTGCTGGTTGCCCGACAACCATATGAAGTAAATGTTTTCTCGCAGAGCCTGGCGATCTTGCGGGATGAGTACACCTGCTATGTGTAGGCATACACAAGCACCTTCAGCAAAATCTTCGGATGGTAGCTCGATGTGCCGCCTCCTTTGTACTGAGCTAGCAGCGTGGACAGATCCATTTTCTCAATGGCTGTGTTCACAACTCGTACCAGATGTCTGGGTGGAATTTGTGCTCCAAGATCCGTGGGTAGTTGGATCACCTGCCCCTGAGTGTATTCTTTAACTATAGGTGGGATGCTTTTCGTCCTTCATACCCCCTATTGGATAACATCTTCTTTAAAACGAAAGGGGCTACCCGACTTTTTGGACAGCCCCTTATTGGGTATTGATTAGCTTCACTCTTTAAATCCGTACTTTTCTATGATCTCGAGGATGATCTTTCGATCTTCCTCGCTCACATTAGCGAACTGATACCCCACATCAAAAAATTCCGGATTAATATCTGGCGCACACCAGCGTGTGTTGGCCGAAAAAACCAGCTCATGTTTTTGCACGAACGTCTCTGGCAGCTTGATATGCAGCTCCATCGCTTTGTCTGAATCGATTTTATTTTCGCTTAATATCATCGCCCCCTCCAGGGTGATATTCAGCAAGGTTCCAATGATATGTCCACTCTTCGAGTCGTATACATTGGCAAACAAGAGCAAGTCTTTTCGTGGATATTTTCTCCGTTCCTGCATGCTACTCTCCTCATATTCAGTTAACCCAATGGTTCCTTATAGGATACTGGAAATATCGCCAATTAGCAAGTTAAAATCACCTGTAAACCAACACCCGGAGCTGATATGAATGCTGGTTTGGTTTAATTAACGCTGGAATGGTAAAATCATTACACCATTTTTAAGTTGAAACACACGGATTTCCAAGGAGAAATATCATGCCGACACCCGTTATCATTGACGCTGTACGGACACCCATCGGTGCTCTGGGCGGCGCACTTGCCTCTGTCAGGCCGGATGACCTGGCTGCGCATATCCTCAAAGCCATCATTGCTCGCAATAACCTGGATCCAGCTTTGATCGAGGAGGTATATCTTGGTTGTGCCAACCAGGCTGGAGAAGACAATCGCAATATTGCCCGCATGGCCACCCTTCTCGCAGGCATTCCGGTTGAAGTGGCCGCAGTCACCTTCAACCGTTTGTGTGCTTCAGGATTGAATGCCGTCAACCAGGCTGCCCGGGCTATCCGGGCGGGTGAAGGGAATGTCTTCATCGCTGGCGGTGTCGAGAGCATGTCGCGTGCCCCCTATTCCCTTCCCAAAGCCGAGCAACCCTACGCTTTTGGCAACCTGACTGCCTGGGATACTGCCCTGGGATGGCGTTACCCAAATCCCAGGATGCAGGAACTATATGGCACCGAATCGATGGGTGAGACCGCCGAGAATATCGCCCAGATGATGCCCGAGATCACCCGCCAGCAACAGGACGAATTTGCCCTTGCCAGCCACCAGCGTGCCATAGCTGCCATCGATGCTGGAAAATTTGCCCAGGAGATCGTCCCAGTAATCATTCCCCAGAAAAAAGGAGATCCAAAAATCGTGGATACCGATGAGCGCCCGCGTCGCGATACCACCCTGGAATCGCTCGCTCGACTACGCCCGGCTTTTCGTAAGGAGGGCACGGTCACTGCCGGTAACTCGTCCGGCCTGAATGATGGTGCCGCTGCAGTGCTCCTCATGAGTGCTGAGAAAGCCTCCGCATTGGGACTCAAACCTTTGGCACGTGTGGTTACCTCTGCTGCCGCCGGGGTACCTCCCCGCATCATGGGTTTGGGACCAGTCGGTGCGGTCAGGAAGGCACTTGAGAGGGCAAAACTAAGCCTGGCAGATATCCGCCTGGTGGAGTTGAATGAAGCCTTTGCTGTCCAGTCACTGGCAGTGATCAAGGAATTGGGCTTATCCCTCGAAATTACCAATGTGAACGGTGGGGCGGTTGCCCTGGGACATCCACTGGGCTGTTCGGGGGCACGCATTTTAACCACCCTTCTTCATGAGATGCGTCGCCGATCCGCCTCAGAAAAGCGCCCATATCTACGGTCTTGCCACCTTGTGCGTCGGTGTTGGTCAGGGTGAAGCCACCATCATTGAGTGGCTGGATTAAACTGAACTATCCGCGGAGCTATTACCAATCCTCCAGGAACTGATGAATATGAGACTGCGATACCCCCATAAATAATCGACCCCCTGCAAATAACTTGCCTAGGAAAAAATCAGCCACAACGAGTAATATACCTCGCTGTGGCTGATTGATTTATTGTGCTTTTAATAATTAAGGCGTCGCTGTAACAGCAGCCGCAGTATAGGTTGGGAAGTTAACCGTTGGATACACCGTGCCCACCGTGGCTGTCGGAACCGGTGTTGCGATGTTGACTGGTATTCTCAGGATTAATCCCGCGAAGATGTCATTTGCATTCTCTAAGTTATTTTCTTTGACAATTGCATCCACTGTGCTCCTGAAGCGTATGGCGATTGCTCCCACCGTGTCTCCAGGCATGACGGTGTAATTGATCAATGTTCCAAAGGGTAGCTGCGCAGAGACTTCCGTAGCCGTCGGCATTGAGCATGTTGGGCGGTGGCACAAGGATTTTCTGCCCGACATAAATGATCAATGTATACTGGGTCAATGGATGGGTTCAATGCGAGTAAGGTCCCTAAATCCGTTCCAAACCGGGTGGCAATCTCGCTGAGAATATCATTTTGTTGAACGGTGTACTCAAATGGACCTGATGGTGTCTGGGTTACAGTCGGTGTCGGTGTTTCTGACGGCAGGGTGGTTGGTGTGATCGTCGGTGTATTTGTAGCTGGCATAGGGGTTGCCGTATTCGTTGCCGTTGCTGTGTATGTAACCGTTGGTGTTGGAGTAGCAGACTTCAATGGAGAATTATCTCCCAGTAACCAGAAAATGACGATGACTGCCCCTGCAATCAGCAATACGGCTGCCCCTATCATTACCGCCATCGGTGTGCTCTTCCGCATCTGTTCACGCTTGCGGTGTGCTTCCAGTATTTTTTGTGGTGAATCTTTTTCACTCATTTGTCTCTCCTCACAATCAACAGATACAAGCTGACCATATCCATTGTGTTCAAAGATTATAGACGTCTATTCGAAATGGATAGTTCCAATCAATTCTACTCGATTTTATACGAGTTGTGGTACCTTACCACCTTTCATCCTTCTATTATATACTGCTGTTACAATTAGGGCAGATAAATTGGGAGGTTCTTGTGCATATCATGGTATTTGGTTCTGGAGGCGTTGGGGGTTATTTTGGTGGACGGCTTGCTCAGGCTGGAGAGCTGGTAACTTTTATCTCCCGCGGTGAGCATCTGCAGGCTATGCAGACTTCCGGACTCAAGGTGGATAGCATCAAGGGTGATTTTATCCTCCAATCGGTCGTGGCCACCGACGATCCAGCCAAAATAAACGATGTGGATGTGATCTTGTTATGTGTGAAAACATGGCAGGTAACCAGGGCCGCCAAAGCCATCATCCCCATCATTGGTTCCAATACCTTTATTGTTCCCCTGGAGAACGGAGTGGATGCTCCTTCACAGCTTGCCGAGATTCTTGGGAGAGAGCATGTCCTCGGGGGTCTATGCCGCATTGCCAGCCACATTGCCTCTCCCGGATATATCCGCCACACTGGGATCGATCCATACATCGCTTTCGGCGAGTTGGATAACCGACCGAGCCTACGCTCCCAAGCTCTGCTAAAGGTCCTTACCCAAGCTGGGATTGGCGCAGAAATCCCTGCCGATATCATGCTTGCCATGTGGCAAAAATTCCTGTTCATCTCCACCGTGAGTGGCATCGGGGCTGTCACCAGAGTCCCCATCGGGGCATTCCGTTCCCATCCTGGAACGCGCCAGATGCTTGAAAGTGCCCTTCAAGATTGCTGCTCCCTTGCCCGCCGCCAGGGTATCCTTTTGCCAGAGGATAGTGTTGCTAATACGCTGGCTTACATTGACTCACTACCTTACGATACCATCCCATCCATGCAACGGGACGTTATGGAGGGCAGGCCTTCTGAGCTGGAAGCCCAGGTCGGAACCATTGTCCGTATGGGCCAGGAGTACAATATCCCCACACCGGTACATACAATGATCTATCACAGCCTCCTGCCTCAGGAATTTATTGCCCTCAATCAGCTGGATTAGCTATTTGGATCACGATAGCGAACAAGTACGCATCCATAAGGTTGGGTTTGGCTCACCTCTGGAGGCTGGTTATGCATTAATGCCTCCACCGCCCGGGGAACATATAGTTGCGTTGCTGTCCTCTGCCTGAAGGTGATATCATCCCAGGCTCCCTGGTAGGCAAGCTTCCCCTTTCCATCCACGATAAAGAAATGGGGTGTTGTCTGGGCACCGTATAGGTTGGCCACTTGTTGTTGTTCATCCAAAATCACCTGGGGTAGGTTTCTCTCAGTGGCAACTGCTTCGATGAAGTCCCTGGTCTCGTTACCATTGGATGCGATCCACAGGACTTTCACCTGTTCTTTCCATCCATCCAGGAAATTCTTCAGTTCATGGTCTATGCGCTCACACCATGTGCATTCTGCCGACCAAAAATTCAATACCACGATCCAGCCGAGCATCTCGTCTAAAGAAAAAAGTTTTCCTCTTAGATCTCTTATCTGGAAGGCTGGTGCATCTGCACCTATGGCAATCAAGGGATCCACAGTGGTGAATATCCTCCAATGATCAGCTGTATTGGGTTGCTGCCGTCAGCATTGATCATCCATAGTTCAGGGGGTTTAAAGATTTGGGCTTCATTGAACCGAACATAGGCAAGCATCAGGCCATCCCAGCTCCATGCCAGGTCAAAATGATTGAAGTTCGGTTCATCCGTGATCGGGTGGGCGTTGCTTCCATCAGCATTCATGATCCATAACTGTCTGCCGAATGTCCACCGTTCCATGTCGAGGAACTTCCTTGCAAAGGCGATCGATCCCCCGCTCGGAGAATAGCTTCCCTCCACGTCTTCTACGTTATCCTCCTTCGACAGGTCACCGGATTTCTCTTCATCGATGCTGTACTGTAGCAGGTGGCTGATCCCTGTTTCAATATCCTCGCCCGCCGGGTAGTACATGATCTCTGGCGCCAAATAGAACCTCCCATCCGGGCTCCAATTTCCCGGCTGGCCGGTCTGGTTGATCAGCTGGATCCTGGCTTGCCGCTCAGGATCGACCACTTCATATGCCAGGCTGGTCCGATCGTAATACGCCAGCCAGCCTTTTGATGACCAGGCAGGTTGAACTGTCTCATGCGTGGCCTGTCCGATGGGCTTTACCGCTTTATCCACCAGGTCCAACAGGTGGATTTGAGCCGGTCCTAGGCTTCCTTTTGGGTCGGGCATGAGATATTCATAGGCTAAGGTCAATCCATCATAAGAAATTGCAGGCGATCTGCATTGTGCCGATCCGCAGTTAAGTAGTTTTGGTGGAGTATAAGTACCATCCACTGAATTTGTCTCTTCGATCAGATCTAGCTGGTAAAGGTCTGAGCCTCCTTGGTTGTTGCTGGCAGAGAAATAGAGCTTTATTCCGTCGTTGCTGCTGGTAAATTCCAGCACTCCCATCCGGTGGGTAAATTGGTGAATTTCGCCTGAAGTGGGATTCAAGGCATAGAGATCTGCAGGACCATCTGATGGCCACAGGTATGCCAGGTACGCCTGGCGTGTGGTGAAAGACGAGCTCTCAGCTTTCATCGGAAATGCAAGCCAGCTTTGTGCCCTCGCCCCCTCCTCAAGGTTGACCTTGACCACTTGGCCGCTTGGCCATGACTGCTTTGGTGTAAACATAAGTGTATTTGTATCCCAGCTGTATTCACCCGCTATACCTGGCTCAATTTTTAAATGGCTGATAACAGACACCTTGTTCATCGGGCGTGAAAATTCCAGGCGGATTTGGGCAGTGACAGGCATAGCTTCTGCTCCCGCCGCGGGTTGAATATCTGTCAACTGTGGTCGCATCGACCATGCAAGCGCAACCATCCCCACCAGCACCAGCAGCACCAGGACGATCACCGCGATTACAATTCTGGGTTTCATGCGCAGATTATAATCCTTACGTCTCACTCTCTGGTAGTTGTATTTTGTCCGACGATTTCCCCCTGTCACCAATCCATTTTTACTACGTTAATAGGAATGATGATTTCAACAGCTGCGAATTTCGGAAGGAAAGGGTAAACATCCCTTATGGTAGAATGAGAACCATGAAACGCTGGCAATTTTGGCTCGGGTTACTGATCAGCGCTGTATTTCTATACCTGGTATTACGAAAAATCGATTTCGCTCAGTTATGGCAGGTCCTTAAAGCTGCCAACTACTGGTGGCTGATACCCGGTGTGGCAGTGTATTTCATTGCCTTATGGGTGCGTTCCTGGCGCTGGCATTACCTGTTGCGCCCTCTGAAAGCCATTCCCACGCGCAAGATGTTCCCCATCGTCACCATGGGATACGCATTTAACAATATCTTTCCCGCCCGGGCTGGAGAAGTGTTGCGAGCAGTAGTATTAAAACACGAGGAAGACGTGCCCATATCTGCTTCTCTGGCAACCATTATTATCGAGCGTGTTTTTGACGGTATCGTGATGCTTGCCTTTGTCTTCGTCAACTTATCTGAACTGACCCGTTTGACCAGCGTCTCGATCAACGCAGGGCGGTTCAAATTCGGCATCCAGGAAGTTGCCATTTGGGGCAGTATCGCCTTTTTCGGTGTGCTGGCCGCCTTCCTAGTTGCTGCCATGTTCCCGGTTGCCACCGATCGCCTCGTCACCAGGCTAATTGATCGCTTTGTCCCCCTGCGCATGCGTGAAAAGACCCTCGGCGTCAGCCGGCGTTTTCTTGATGGCCTGGAATCACTCCGTTCTCCATTTGATGTCCTGATGGTCTTTATCACCTCCGTCATCATCTGGTTGCTTGAGACGGTTAAATACTGGTTTGTGATGCATGCCTTCAGCTTTTCGGTCAGTTTCTTTGCCCTGATGTTGATGAATGGCATCGTCAACCTGGCAACCACCATTCCCTCTGCCCCGGGTTACCTGGGTACCTTCGACCTGCCAGGTATTGCAGTCCTCCAGGCATACAATATCCCGCGTGAGGTGGCTGCTAGCTATACCTTCGTGCTCCATTTTGCCCTGTGGTTCCCAGTCACCGCCCTTGGTCTTTATTATATGGTTCGCGAAGGCATAAATTGGTCAGAGGCGATAAAAACCCGGGATGTGCCGGTAAAAGAAAAGGACAATTCCAGCATATGAAAAAAATTGCAATTCTTGGCGCTGGTTTTGGAGGTCTTTCTGCTGCCTTCGACCTGGTCCGTCAGGGCAATCAGGTGACCATCTACGAAGCTTCCGATCATGTTGGTGGTTTAGCTGCAGGCTTCAAAGAACCGCATTGGGATTGGTCAGTGGAACAGTTTTATCACCATTGGTTTGCCTCCGACAGGCACATGCTTGGGCTGATCAATGAGTTGGGTTGGAGGGATAAGGTCATATTCCCCCGTCCTTACACGGTCATGTATTACCAGGGAAGGTTCTATCCCTTCGATTCGATCCTCAAAGCCATCCTCTTCCCCGGTCTGGGATGGGGGATCAATAAAGCTCGCTTTGGCCTGGTTGGGCTTTTCTTACGCCTGACCAACGATTGGAGATCTCTGGAACAGCATACCGTCGACACTTGGATGCGCAAGTGGGCCGGTGACCGGGTCTACGAGCTGATGTGGGAGCCGTTGATGATCGGTAAGTTTGGCGATAATTATGCCCGCCAGGTCAACATGGCCTGGATGTGGGCCAGGCTCAAGGCGCGCACCACTACCCTGGGCACATTCCAGGGAGGCTTTCAGGCTTTCGCCGATCAATTTGCCGCTACAATACAGGCATTGGGTGTCAATCTGAACTTGAATTCACCTGTTCAACAAATCTCACCCTCCTCCAACGGCGGAATAGATCTTATCCTTCCTGCAGGTCCAGCTCAATATGATCAGTGTCTGGTGACCACCTCGCCTAACCTGCTGGCACGCCTGGCTCCGGCATTGCCTGTAGAGTATCTCAAGGGCTTGCTTGAGCTGAAATCCATGGGCGCTGTAGTTATGACCCTTTCACTCAAACACCAGCTCTCAGAGCAGGGCTATTATTGGTATAACCTCCCCAAATCAGCAGGTTTCCCCTTCCTGGCTTTGGTGGAGCACACTAATTTCCTCTCACCTGAGTATTTTGGCGGTGACCATATCGTATACTGTGGGGATTACCTGGAAACAGGCCATGAATATTTCCAATTGAGTAAGGATGAGCTATTGCAGCGGTTTCTTCCCGCTCTTGCCCGCATCAATGCCGGGTTTGAGCCAGGATGGATTAATAATTCATGGCTCTACCGCACCAGTTATGCCCAGCCGGTGCCATTGCTCAACCATTCACGTAATATCCCTTCCATTCAAACACCCATCCCCGGGTTGTATTTTGCCAGTATGAGCCAGGTGTACCCCTGGGATCGTGGGACGAACTTCGCCGTGGAGATTGGTCGCAGGGCAGCTAAATTGATGCTGGCATAAGCGGCATAAGAAGATTCGGTAAGTATTAAGGGCAAATCTCTTGCCTGTCATTCATTAAAGACCTGTGTGCGAATCATAAATCGTGGATATCACTACTTTTCATCTTCTTCTGGCCCCAGCAGGGCAGGAAATCCTCCAGGCCGCCATTGCGCTCACCCCACGTGAATCCGATTTCCTGATCCATTTTCAATCCCTCGGTCGCCGCTATCCACCTGACCTAGCCCGCCTCGCCCTGGAAATTGCCATCCTGCGGGACGAAGCTGTCACTAAATTCCCCTTTGCTGAAAAACTGTATTTTACCCGCCAGGCTTTGGAACAATCTTCAGCCTACGCAGTATCCTCCTACCGCGCGGCTCGCTACCAACAGTTCCCCTGCCTCGCCGACCTGGGATGCTCCATCGGCTCAGATACCCTTTCCCTCGCCCGCATTGCCCCCACCTTTGGCCTGGACATTGATCCTCTTCGCCTGGCAATGGCTTCCGCCAACCTTCAAGCGATGGGATTATCGTCCCAGGTCCAATTGCTCAAGGCCGACCTGACCTTTCCCCTCCCTTTCAGACATGGCTCACTGGCTCTATTTTTCGATCCAGCCCGCCGCTCTGACCACCGTCGCCTGTTTTCGGTGTATGACTATCAACCTCCGCTTTCCATTATCCAGGATTGGTTGCCGCATTTCCCTGCCTTGGGAGTGAAGATCTCCCCTGGTGTGGATATGGAGGAGATTGGCAGTCTGGACGCCGAGGTTGAATTCATCTCTTTACATGGTGAGCTTAAAGAAGCCGCCTTGTGGTTTGGTCCGCTTAAAACTGCTTCTCGCAGGGCGACAATTCTCCCCGGACCCTACCAGTTGGCGGCCGATCATCCAGTTTCATTATCCGCTCTTCCGCATAATATTACCGACCCAAAGTCCTACCTGGTTGAACCCGACCCAGCGATCATCCGCTCGGGATTGGTGACCACGCTGGGCGGGATGCTCAACGCTACCCAGATCGATCCCGATATTGCCTACCTGACCTCAGATGTCCTATCATCCACCCCATTTGCTCGTTTCTGGCAGATCGAAGATTGGTTTCCATTCCAGCTGAAAAGATTGCGCACATACTTACGCCAGCGTCATATCGGTCATCTCACCGTCAAGAAACGCGGCTCTCCCATCGAGCCTGGATACCTCATCCACCAGCTACGTTTGAAAGGGGATCAGGAGCGTGTGCTTGTCCTGTCACAATTGCGCCACGATCCCATCGTGATGATTTGTATTCGTGTATAATCATCTTAGAATGGAGCACAGAATGGCACAGTCATCGCTGGAATCAATTCCCAATGTCCTGGAGACGCCCCTGGTGTCCCGTATCCGCCGTAATCATGGCTTGGAACATGCCACGCTGCACGTCCTGGCTAAATATCTCCCCCACACCATGCTGGCGGGTCATTCAGATATGGGTGGTTTTATCATTATCGGTGATGTGCCATCCGAGACATTGCATTCCGCAGTGGAAGAAGCCATCATCCGCTTGAGGTCTGGTGAAAACCGCTTGGCGATTCACCCCAATTGCGGCACGAATTATGTCACCACGGGGGTTTTAGCTGGTCTTGCGGCTGCCTTTGCCATGCTCGGTTCTGGCAGGCATGTGCGCGATAAGCTTACCCGTCTTCCTTTCGCTGCGGCACTCGCAACCGTCGCCTTGATCATCTCACAGCCCCTTGGGTTGTTCCTCCAGGAGCGGGTAACCACCTCGGGAGATCCTGGCTCACTGGAAGTCACCCAGATCACCCATCGCCAGCAGGGACGGGTCACCATCCATCGTATACACACCAGGGGTTAATTGTGGTAGAAGAAGGTCCTTCCATCTATATCTTTGATGGCGATGATGAATTTGCCATCAACGAATTGATAGGAAAAATCGTCGACCATCTTGGTGATGCCAATATTGCTGAGATGAATACGACCCGCCTGGATGGTCGCTCATGTTCATTACCCCAACTTGCTGATGCTGTGGCTACGGTTCCCTTTCTCGCCCCCAAACGTCTGGTCATCCTCACCCACCCAACTGCCCGCCTGAAGGAAAGGCAACAGCAGGAAAATTTTATCAACTTTCTGAATACGGATAAACTTACCGCAAAATTGATCCTGGTGGATGATGACTTCCTGACGGATGATAGAGATCGAAGAGGTGGCAGGATCAACTGGCTGGAAAAATGGGCCCTGGCTCCCGAGCAAGCCAGGCGGGTTTTCATGCGCCATCACCCGCAGCCCAGGGGACCATTAATGGTCAGGTGGATTCAGGATCATGTCAAAAGTCTTGGAGGTCAGTTTACCCCCCAGGCAGTCGTTACTCTCGCCAACCAGGTTGGCGACGATACCCGTACGGCAACCCAGGAGATCACCAAGTTACTCACCTACGTGAATTATTCCCGTGCAGTGGATCCCGACGATGTCGAGCACCTCACCCCACTGACAGCCAAAGTTGGTGATTTTGACCTGGTGAACGCCCTACGTGATAAGGATGGGCGCAAAGCCCAGGCCTTGCTGCACAGGAGTATGGAAGAGGACGATCCCCTGAGAATATTCCAGAGCATCGTTTATCAGGTACGCACCTTGATCATCGCCCGTGATGTCCTGGATGACCATGGCACCGTCGATGACTTTCCAAAATCGCTAAAGATTAGCTATTACCCCGCTAAATTTGCCATGGAAAGCGTTCACCGCTTTCCTGCTGAATTTCTAGATGATATCTACCATCGCTTACTGGAGCTTGATGACGAGATAAAAACTGGACGAATGGATGCAGATTTGGCACTTGAGTTGTTGGTGATCGAGCTCACGGTTTGACCGAATTTCCGTTGTTATTTACCCCCAGCCAAAAGTGATTTGGTAATACCGAACGGGTGGTCCGCACTTCAATCCCCACCCCGTGATAGGCAGAGTTGCCCAGGGTCCTTGGATGAACAAAGCAAAGATTGGGTGCCTTACCATATTTCAAATGGTAGTAATTCGCTGCATTCTGGATCTTTGTTGCCAGGTCGGATTTATTATCATTATCGAACCATAACATTCCGATGTTCATTTGTGTTTCTCCATGGATCCCTGTTTATGAGATTGTTCCGTAGTAAAGCCTTTATTCATAATACCTTACGATCAATTTTCTTCTCTTGTTCCGTGCAAATATAGTATAACAGAACATTTGTTCTATGTCAAGTGTTTTTTGGAATTGGTTACACTCTCATATATTGCAGTTTTTATACCATTCATTACAGCGGTAATTAATTTCTCCCAATGAGCTGAAAATTCCCGGTTACAATAGTGGGATTATTCGAAACCCCATCAGGAGGCTCTCCCAATGCGTGGAAAAAACCGTTTTCTGTTCATCTTTATTCCCATGGTATCATTGCTCATCCTAAGCTCTTCCTGGCTGGTGCTGGCTGCCACCGAACCAAGCTCGCCAAGGGATGATCCTAAATATCAGGCTATGCTCTCCGGTGTGGTTGTCATCGATCCCGCTGAAACTGCTCTCTCTATTCATCCATCGCTTTCCTTACCTGTAGACCTGGCTCAAGTCTTAAACCTTCTGGGGGATGTACCCACGGGACCGAACGTTCTGGCCAACCAGGATTTGACCGATAAAGCCCAGAATGAGCCCAGCATTGCCGTCAATCCGCTAAACCCGGACCACATCATAGCCACCTCCAATGACTACCGCCTGCGCATCAACCCTCCCCCGGCAGGTGATGTCCGTCCTGGTTTTTACGTCAGCTTCGATGGTGGTATCACCTGGCCTGGCGATGGCATCATTGATATCTCACCCATCCCCAATACCTTTGCTGCGGGTGACCCAGCCATCGCAATTCATGATGCCAACAATATCTATTACTCGTATATCGCCTTCAACCGTGATGTGGATGCCGCTGGCGGGGTAGCCGTTTCCAAGTCTACGGATGGTGGACTTACCTGGCAGCTGCCCGTGGTCATCGCCTGGAATACCAATTCCGTCTTCCATGATAAGGAATACATTGCTGTGGATGCCACCGGAAGTCAATATGATGGGAATGTCTACGTCTCCTGGACGCGTTTCTACGATACCACCATTTTCTTCTCCCGCTCAACCGATGGCGGGGCTTCCTTTTCACCTCCCTATGGCATCAGCGACCAGTCATTGACCTCCAACCAGGGCTCGATTCCCGTGGTTGGTCCCGATGGCGTTATCTATGTAGCCTGGTTGAATTTCAACCAGGATTCCATCCGCATCAACAAATCCACCAATGGTGGGGCAAGTTTTGGAACCCCATCGCTGGTTGCCAATATTTCCTCCATCCCGAGCCCGCTTCCTGGGGGAGAATTTCGCACATATTCCTTCCCCACCATGGCGGTGGACCCAAACAACGGGTATGTTTATGTCGCCTGGAGCGACTTCCGCAACGGCGATGCGGATATCTATTTCACCCGCTCGACCAATGGTGGCCTCAGCTGGAGCACGCCTGTCCGCGTCAATGACGACCCGTTGTTCAACGACGCCCACCAATTCTTCCCCTGGATGGATGTTGCTCCCAATGGAAAACTCTACCTCAGCTGGTTCGACTCACGCCTGGATCCCACTCCCCAGGTAGTCCCCATGCTTTACGATGAATATACCACCGTCTCCACCGATGGTGGCTTGACATTCAGCCCCAACCAGCGTATCAGTGAGGTGACCTCCGATTCCAGCCTGGGTGGGTTCACCATCCCTTTCATCGGCGATTATAGTGGTATTGCTGTGACCGATGATTTCATTTACCCTGCCTGGGTGGACACCCGTCGTGGTCAGCAGGACATTTTCACCCAGCAGCGCTTGTCTGCCCAGGGGAAAAAGCTCGCTCCCGCCCGGGTGGAGCCATTCCAGCCATTCTCCTACCAGATCATTCTCAACAGCAACTCAAATGTCAATGGGAATGAAGTCCGCGATCCTTTACCTCAAGGCTTGCTGTATTTGCCCGGCTCCGCCTGGGCATCTTCTGGGAATGTGAGCTTTGTGGATGGCGAGTTAGCTTGGGATGGTGATATTTCCAGTGGCCTTCCCATAACCATCACCTTTGGGGTCACACCCACACTGTCTGCCTGTCTGCCCATCACCAATACTGCAATTTTCACCACGGGCTTGGGCCAGACTTATGACCTAACCGTCACCAGTATCGTCTCTGGTTCTCTTCCCGCTCCTGAATTCTCCTGGGTTGATTCTGAATTGGTCTTCACCTTCACCAATGAGACTTCTGGAACCTTGCCGCTTGATTATCTCTGGGATTTCGGTGATGGCATCACCAGCACAGAGAGTTCCCCTGTCCATGAGTATACCTACCCAGGGTTATACACGATCACACTCACCGCAGCCAATCTTTGCGGTTCAGCAGTGATTACTCACCTCGTGGAGGTAACCTGTAACCCCGCCCAGGCAGATTTTACCTGGCTGGGTGATGAGCTGACCATCTCCTTCACCAACCAGAGCACTGGGCGCTTTCCACTCAGCTATCTGTGGGATTTCGGCGATACCATCACCAGCACCCTGGCCTCCCCGGTTCATATCTATGCCTCTCCCGGTGTTTTTGATGTCAGCCTGGCTGCCACCGACCTGTGTGGCACTGGTAACCTGGTCGAGCCTGTGACCACCACCTGCACCGCTCCCACCGCAATCTTCAGCTGGATAGCAGCAGGTATGCTTGTCAGCTTTACCGATCAAAGCAGTGGCACCCAGCCCCTCGGATATCTCTGGGATTTCGGTGATGGCACCACCAGCACCGAGCAATCCCCCACTCATTTGTTCGCCAGCCCGGGAATATTTTCAGTAAGTCTCACAGTAAACGCCCCATGTGGTGTCAGCGTTTACCAAGCACACCTCCAGGTTGGCAGGTTTTTCTTACCTCTCGCTTTACGGCACTAGCATTGGCATTGATCAGAGGTGGAGGATTTCTCCCCACCTCTTCGTTTATTTTTTCTTTTCCCAATAACTGATGCATTCCAGGTGAAACGTCTGCGGAAACATGTCAACCAATGCGAGCTTTATCATCGAATATCCCCCGTTAACCAGGCGTTTGGCATCTCGTGCCAGGGTTGCCGGGTCGCAGGAAACGTAAACCAGGTGGGAGGCTCCTTGCGTCAATATGCCATCCACCGCCCTGATCCCCAATCCTTCCCGTGGCGGATCCATCAGGATCACGTCTGGGTTGAAATTAACCCTCTCCAGGACATTTTCTGCATTATCTTCATATAAAGACACGTGATCATATTCGTCCAGGTTGCTGGTGAAATCTGTACATGCCTCGGGCGAGCTTTCGATCCCCACCACGAGCTTTACTTTTTCGGCCATGAAGGCGCTGAACAAACCCACCCCACAATACACATCGAGGAAAGTCATCCCATCGTTTATTGGCAGGTTCGTTAGGATGTGTTTGACCATCGCCTCTGCCTGGAGGGTGTTCACCTGGAAGAATGAATTGGCAGAAACTCGGAATTGCCTGTCCATGACTTCCATGGTGATATGGTCGCTACCTGCCAGGACCAGGCTATCGCTGGGACCCTTGTAAATCACCGATAGCGCCTCTTGCTCAATATTGAATTCCAGGGGCTGAGGGTTCGAGCTTTCCAGGATCAGCATCATCTCATCATTCACCCCTGTCCGTAGGCTCATCCGCTCCATGCCTGGCATGGGCTCAAGATCGATCTGCGGCCATACCCGGTTGATCGATGCTTCTGGCAGGTGACATTCCCGGATCGCAAAGGTCTGGTTGGAATGCATCTTCTGGTATCCCGGTTTCCCCTGCGCTGTGAGGTGAAATTGGATATTGTTGCGGTAATTCCAGCAGGCACCCGGTGACGTAATGACTTCAATATCCGGGAGTTCCTTCAAACCTCCAATTCGCTCCAATTGCTCCCGTAGGATGGTAGTTTTACCCTCCAGCTGGGTGGAATAGTCCATCTGTTGATAATGGCATCCACCACAGGTTGTAAAATGGCTGCACCGGGGCTCAATTCGCCGGGGCGATGGCTCTAAAACCAGGTTCAGCTCTGCCCGGGCATAATGCGGTTTTTCTTCAACCAGCCTCACCTGCACCAGCTCGCCCGGGATGGCAAAAGGAATAAAAACCGCCCTGCCATCTGGCAGCCTGCCAATCGCCTCTCCCCCATAGGCTAAATTTCCGACCCTGATATTCTTCAGATCAGTCATGGTTTGTCTTTAAGCACAGGGACGTCCCTCGTGGGGACGTCCCTGGTTTTTGTTTTTCTTACTTTCCCTGCATGAATTCATCCAGTGCGTTGAGCAGGTTCTCCAGGTCACTCATCTGGATCTCTGCCATGTGGGCAATCCGGAATGTTTTGCCTTTTAAGTCACCGTAACCATTTGCCAACCGCAAATTGCGTGGGGCAATAAATTTATTGAACTCTGCACAATCGAAAGTTGGCGGATTGACCACCACGGTGATCGTCTGGCTGCGATATCCCTCCGGTGCAAAGAGCGCCCAGCCTTTCTTGGTTGCCCATTTCTGGGAATACTCCGCCATGGCACTGTGGCGTGCGTATCGGTTCTCGAGGCCTTCCGCCAGCATCCGGTCAATTTGGTAATCCAATGCGAAGATCGATGACATGGCTGGCGTCATCGGCGTGGAATCCTTGAGGCGATGCTTCTCCAGGAGCAGGTAATCAAAATACCAGCCTCGGTTAGGCACCTCAGCGGCACGTGCCATCGCCCGGTCATTCACCCCAGTCAGGGCAATTCCAGGCGGCAGTGCCAGGCATTTCTGCGACGATGTAAATAACACGTCCAGCCCCCATGCATCCATTTCGATCTTTGTCCCGCCCAGGGATGACACCGCATCCACCGCGATAATTGTATCCGGGCTCACCCGGTGCACCACCTCGGCGATCTCCTTCACTGGGTTCTGCACCCCGGTGGAGGTCTCGTTATGTACCAGGGTGATAAGGTCGTACTTCTCCTTCTTAAGTGCTTCCTCGACCATTTCAGGCAATATCGCCTGGCCCATGGGCACTTCAACCTTGTCTGCCAGCTTGCCATTGGCAATCGACACATCATACCAGCGCTTGGCAAAAGCACCATTGACGCAATTCAGCACCCGTTCTTTTGCCAGGTTGCGCACTGCTGCTTCCTGCGCGCCACTGCCTGAGTTTGTCATGATGAAGATACGGTATTCGGTGTAAAAGATCTGGCGTAGTTTATCTGCTGAGCGCTGGAAGATGGCCTCAAAATCCTTGCTTCGATGAGGCATCATCGCTCTCGTCTGCTGTTGCAATACATCCGGGGATACATCTACCGGACCAGGAACAAACATCGGTGACATGGGGACCTCCTTAAAGTCTGATTAATTTTTTATCATCTGGTTAATGCTATTCTACCATCCCTGTATATTTTATAATATATGCATGCATCGGTATTTGATAATGATTTTCGTCCTCTTCCTGGGGATTTCCTGTTGTGCCGTGACCATCCCTTTATTTGGATATGGCTTTATCTCCCGGCCTACCCTGCTTCCTCCCTCGGCAACATCTGCGCCTCCGTTATCCACTCCCACCCTGCTTCCATCCTCCACGCCCAGTCCCCTGCCTGCCCTACCCACATCCACCCCCGCTCCCCATACAGCCACACCGGCTCCCACCGAAATCTCGACTACCTCCCCCTTGACTTCATTCACCGTCTATTATCATCCTGATGATGTGCTCTACGTTGGAGATCAAGTCAGTCTTGAGGTGGTCTCGCCACCAGGGATCGACCTGAAGGACTCGAATCTCCAGGTTCAGGTTGACCCGCCTGGTGGGCCGATCCTGGGTCCGGTAAGTTTTGGCGCATGGGGTATCCAGGGGCGTGAAGAAGCCACCCTGCTCTGGTCATGGGACACGCGTGATATGAACCCAGGCATTCACAACCTCTCATTTACCATTCAGCCCCAGGGATACGCCTGGAATGAGCAGGTTACCCTGCTGCCATCCACTGATCTACCACCCGACCAGGCGCAGGCTCATTGGGCTTCGACACAGACCCAATGTTGCACGGTTTTCTATATCACCAATACCGCTTCCGAACGTGATTTATCCACATTGACTGCCATGATCGATACCCAGGCAAGCCTCTCCATCGAGGAGATGGGCTCAAGCTTTACCGATCCGATCACTGTCACCGTCCTACCCCGCCTGCTTGGGCATGGAGGCTTCTCCAGCAGCGAGATCAGTGTCTCGTATCTCGACCGGAATTATGCTGCCAACGATTGGGAAATGGTTGTGCATCATGAAATGATCCATGATATCGATGCTCATATGGGCGGTTCCTTCCGCCCTACGATTTTCGTTGAAGGACTCGCAGTTTACATGGCTGGTGGGCATTATAAACCTGAACCCCTCATGCCGCGTGCTGCTGCCCTTCAACCGGATTATCTGGACTGGTACATACCCTTGGATACCCTTGCGGATGACTTCTACGCCTCGCAGCATGAGATTGGGTATCTCGAAGGCGCTTCCCTGATTGAATACATGGTTAATACCTATGGATGGGAGGCATTTTCGACCTTCTATCGCAATATCACCATCAATGAAGGTGAGAGCCAATCAACAGCCATCGACAATGCCTTGAAAAAACATTTCTCTATTTCTTTCGACCAGGTAGAGCAGGATTTTCTGGCTGCTCTGAGCCGGGAACCGGACACTTCTGCCTGGGTTGATGACGTCCGCCTGACGATCACCTATTTTGATTTCATGCGTCGTTACCAGGATCTCCTGGATCCGTCCGCTTATTTTCGCACAGCCTGGTTGCTCGATAATAAGACCATGCGTGAGCGTGCGATCGTCGCTGATTACCTGCGCCATCCGCACACTCCCACCAATTTGGCTCTGGAAACGCTCTTCATCACTGCAGGTGAGCAGGGTTCTGCCGGTCAATATGCCAGTGCCTTTCAAACACTGGAGATCATAAACTCGGTCCTGGATGCCATTGAGCAAGGAACAACGGATCCATTTTCTGTCTCGCCAATGGCAGCTGACTACCTGGCTATCTCATCCACCCTTCTAGATAAGGGATATGAAGTGCAAAACATAAAAATGAATGACGGTTCTGCCACAGCCAAAGCCACGACCTCGGCTGGACCTGATCTGGTTGAGTTACAACTGACAAGGGTGGGTGGTGAGTGGCTATTGTCCCCGTAAATAAAAGACCTGCAGGTTTTTCCTGCAGGCTTTTTAAAATCTCCAATTGATTATGGGCAAAATCCTAACGCACCAAAAATGATATTAAAAGGCGTCCGGCAATATAATCCACCCCCAGAGCTCCATGACTGGTCAATAAACACGAATAACGCAATGCATAGCAACAGGATCACTACGATACATCCACACCCTGCCAATAGCCAGGAATTGACTGGTTTTTTTTCAGTTTCCTCAGCGAGTTCTGGCTCGACCACCGCAGCTACTTGTACTGGTGGCATTGCAGTCTTTACTACCTGCGGTTGCTGGGTCATCACAGGCGGTATATAACTCTCAACCGGAGCTGGGACTGCTGCAACCGGTGTTGTCCCCAGATCAACCGGGCTGGGTACAATGATATCGGGTGTGGCAGGTTCACCATCAAAGATCACCCCGACGTTATCTCCAAACATGATGATCTCACCGATAGCCATCAGGTGTGGGCCGATCAATCGTTGTCCATCGATGTATGTCCCATTGGTCGAGTTTAGATCCTCGATTTTATAGCGGTCACCCTCGAGTGTAAGCTTGGCGTGTTTCCTTGAGACCTCTGCATCATTGATCACAAAATCATTGGCAATATCCCGCCCAATGCTGATCTCATTTTGATTCAGCTCAAAAACCTGCCCTGTGACTGGCCCTTGCCGGACCACCAGGCGATATTGTGCTTTAGCCATACCATCCTCCTTTTATTTCCATCTGCAGTAAACCTGGTTTACGTGATAATACCCAATCTTAATGAACTTTTGGTGAATTGTCAAACTTGCTTCGGAGTGTTTTCCACCTCTATTGGGTTCCCACAATATTGGCAAAAACTTGCATCTCCGGAGGAGGCTTTCCCGCATTTTACACAGGTGCGAAAGTCGGTCATTTCATCCGGCTTCTTGACCTTCCGCAAGGTTGGCAGCCTTCTTTTTTCGTGAATTCGCTTTCGGTGGAGTGCTTTTTGGCTGTCTGCTTCTTTTTTTGCATCGATCACCTGCTCTGCAGTGCCTGGCAGGACAATCCTACTTGCTTCTGATCCAGGGGATGAGTGGGTGCTGGCACTATCCGGGATGATGATGATCTCGCCCTGGCTCAGTTCTGGTATTTTCGCAGGGGCTGGCAGTTTGTCTCTTTTTCGCTTGCCACGCTTGGATCCGGGGAGTTTCTTTGCCAGCTTTTGAGCATATTCTTTCCCCTTGCCAAATGCCTGTGCAGAAAGAGCTTTCATTTGTTTGGATGTCAGGTGACGCCCGGTCAGGTACCATCCCAGGATGGCGTTTCCAACCACATAAGTACCCGAATAGGAAATGGCAACTTTGGGGATGATTCCCCATACCGGTATAAGCCCGACCAGCTGGCGTGCGATTTGCCGCCAGATAAATCCTCCACCGATGACTCCACCGAATTCCGTCACATAATCCTGCCAGCGGGTCGTAAACCCGAATAAAAGCCCCAGTTTATACGCCAGGAATGCTTGTGATTTGGTCAAAATGATCATATCCGTCACATTGAGCGGTATATCCAGGACGGGAACGATCTCAGCCACCCCGGTGCTGAAGGAATAAGCTGCATTGGAAAAACAGGTATCGTTGATCAGCTGGTGGGCAATTGGCAGCCGAAACAGTGGAAACTGCCTGCCCAAGGCTAAGTGCTGTTGCGGCAGCAGCTCCAGGACAGCCGGGACGAATTCACGTTGTATGCTGGCACTATCGTTGGCCGAGCCATACACTACTTTGCTGCTCAACCAGTCCAATTGCGCATTAGCCAGCACAGCTTTCTCTAGCTGATCGACCTTGTTGATCAACACGAGAATATTTTTCCCCGCTTCACTCCACTTTTTTACCAGGGCTTGCTCTGCCGAGAAATCTTCACTTTGTGCATCCACGATCACGATGGTCAAATGGGCAGGCGGTATTTCTGCGGCCATTTCCGTGGATAATATCACCACGGAGGTCTGGGTTTTCATCTCGGGCCGAGCTGGATCACTGCGCATTTGCGCTGCCAGCGTGTGCCTTCCCGAACCCTGTGCGCCCACCATGATGATCCTTACCGGGTGTGTGGCTGACTCCCGGATCGGTTTCAGGTCGACTTCTTTGATATTATTCCAAACTCCCGCAAGTTCTTTTATCCCTGCCACGCTGCCTCGCTACACCATGAATGGAATCTTTGCATATGAATATCAACCATTATACCCTCGGAATAAACTCCATACTTTATTCATCACTTCCATGCTCAGGGTTTTTTTTGCCAATTATTTGGTAGAATAACTTTGGATCTAAAAGATCAGGAGGTTCACATGAATTGTAAAACCAATAACCATCCATTGCATTCATGCAGTGCGTGGATCAGAAGCCTCTCCGGTTGGTATCGGGCTTTGCTATTGATCTTCATCCTGGCAAGTCTGGTCTACCCTTCTGCGAGCCTGGCAACTGCACAGGACCCAGTTGATTCGGCGGCGATTGACAGCTCTAATTGGTCAAAACAAAATGTCGATGCCCCGATGTTGTTCAATTACATGGGCGACCGTAGCCTGCGCCTGGATACCGCTAATCACCCCCATATCGCCTACGGTGGTGATCATCTATATTATGCCTATCACAACGGAACAGCTTGGAATTTCGAGGTCGTTGATTATTCGGACGGCGTAGGCCTGTTCGCCGCCATGGCCTTGGACAGCCTCAACCGGCCACACATCAGCTATTATGATTCTATTCATGGTGCCCTCAAATATGCTTATTTCGATGGCTCCAATTGGTTGATCACCACCCTCGATTCATATGCTCCGGCAGGTGGGGGGGAGGTTTCCGGCGTAGAGGATGATCTTGCCTCGATAGACCGCTATGTGGGTGACCGACAGTGGCGTTCATTCCCTAGCGGCTTGCCTGGGGATGGCTATGACCCCAATGGAATCTCGCCCATTTCCGACTTGATCGGTTATGGCCTGTATAGCTCCATCGCCATCGATGTTGCCGGTAACATCCATATCAGCTATTACGATAAGGCCAATGGCAACCTGAAGTACGCCCACACGCTCCTGGGGGGCTGGATTATCGAGAATGTCGATTTCACCAACGATGTCGGTGCTTATTCTTCCATTGTTGTGAACAGTTCTGGATATCCACGTATCAGCTACTACGATATCACAGATGGCAACTTGAAGTGCGCCATCTGGAATGGCACAAGTTGGCAGATATGGACAGTTGACGCCACCAATGACACCGGCCTGTTTACCTCCATTGCCCTGGGTGTGGACCAACGGCCCGCCATCAGCTATTACGATGCGACCACGACCTACCTTCGTTATACCTATTTTAATGGTACTAACTGGGATAAACAGACCGTTGATAACGAGACTCAGGTCGGCCAATACACCTCCCTCGCTATGACTTCGAATAACCAACCGCGCATCAGCTATTATGATGGCGAGGAGTTCAATTTGAGATTGGCGACGTGGATGGGTAGCTACTGGTCGATACAGACTGTTGATTCTAATGGTTACCTCGGGCAACACACCTCCCTGGCCCTCGATTCATCTGGGAAACCTCGCATCTCTTATTTTGATGCTGGTGAAGGAGATTTGAAATTTGCCACTTTTGATGGTTCAACCTGGAGTAAAAACGTCCTTCGCCAGGGTGCTGATGTTGGGGTTAACAGCTCCCTCGCCCTGGATGCTGCTGGTAATCCTCGCATCGCCTACTTTGATGATACCCACGATGATCTGAAATATGCCTGGTGGGATGGCTCAACCTGGCAGAATCAGGTGGTTGACTTCGTCGGTGAGGTCGGTCTTCACCCCTCGTTGATCTTGGATTCTGCTGGCAATCCGCGCATCACGTATTATGACATTACCAACAAGCACCTGAAATATGCAATATGGACAGGTAGCACCTTTTCAGCTACCACTATCGATGCGAATACAAAGGTCGGTTTATACTCATCCATTGACATTGACAGCAGTGGCAACACTCACATCGCCTATTATGATGAGCAAAATGGCAACCTGAAGTATATGTATTGGTCTGGCTCAGCATGGGTCATCTTGATCCCGGACAACAACAACGATAATACCGGTCTTTATCCCTCCCTGAAGTTGGATGGCACGAACCGCCCTCGCATCGCCTACTATAACGCCACCCAGGAATCCTTGATCTATACGGTTTGGAATGGCTCAAGTTTTGTCATCAGCACAATTGATTCTTCTCCAAAGGTGGGGATGTGGCCTTCGCTCGCCCTGGATAGCGCGAACCATCCTCACATTGCCTACTTCTCCGATTATGACGATGACCTCAAGTATGCCTGGTTTGATACCGCATGGCATAAGGAGCTCATTGATACAACTGGTAGTACTGGCTTCTTCTCCTCGATTGCCTTGGATGCAGCCAATCATCCTCACATTGCTTACTATAATGTCAATCAGACCAGTTTACAATATGCCTACTGGAACGGCTCGGCGTGGCGCTTGAGTACCATTGATTCCCGCGGAGATGTTGGCTGGAATCCCTCCCTTGCCATTGGTCCAGGTGGTTTTCCCGCCATCAGTTATTACGCTGCCACAATGGGTGACCTTAGATATACAGCCGGTTTCAATGCTTTATCGATATACTTGCCCATGATTTCCCGTTGATACTTCTCTCTGACGTTGTGGTGGCGAAGCTTAATCATACCTTCGCCACCACTTTTTTTCTGATTTCCAGTCCATGCAACCATTACAATATTACATTGCTGTTATGTGTACACAAGGGAGGTTGAGATTTTGTCAGTTTTTGGGGGAACCGACTACCTATCAAAGCTGCAAGCATACACAAAACAACCTTGTATATTCCATCCACCTTGACTACAATATTAATCAAAGCTATGGAACTTAAGCATATTGGGCGCTACGACATCATTTCGCTGATTGGCCAGGGAGGCATGTCAGCTGTTTATCTTGGGTACGACCCACGCTCCATGCGTCAGGTCGCCATAAAGATCCTGCCACCTTATTACCTGCATGCTCCCAAATTCCGGGAGCGCTTCGAACGTGAAGCGTTGATGATTGCGTTGCTCGAGCATCCTGCCATCGTGCCTGTTTATGATATGGGCGAAGAGGATGACCAGCCGTATATTGTCATGCGCTATATGTCTGGTGGGTCCCTGTCCGAAAAACTTAAAAAAGGCCCTTTGCTATTACGTGATTGCATGGACATGTACCTCCGCCTGGCACCTGCCGTGGACAGTGCCCACTCCAAGGGTGTTACCCATCGGGATGTCAAGCCGGATAACCTCCTATTTGATAAATATGATAACGTCTTCCTTTCGGATTTCGGTCTCGCTCGTCTGAGGGAAACCATCGGCTTCACCAATATCAGCGATGGCTCGATCATGGGCACGCCAGCCTATATGAGCCCGGAACAGATACAGGGTGACCGAGAGATCGATGGACGCTCGGATATTTATTCCATGGGGGTTGTCCTCTTCCAGATGCTCACCGGAACCGTACCTTTTTCTGGCGCCACCGCAGCTTCCGTGATGATGATGCACCTGATCAATCCGGTGCCACAGGTATATGACCTCAATAAGACCTTACCCCTGGCAATTCAACCCATCATCGAAACTGCCATGGCAAAGAATCCCAACGACCGTTATCACACCGCCAGTGAATTTGCCAAGGCTATCCAGGCAGTCACGACCGGGGTGCATAAAAAACCACAACTGCAGAATGTGGAATTAAAGCCTGCCCAGTCAGGTTCAAAATATTCCAACTCCCCATCTGCGCAAAAGAAAGCACCTACTCCTGCTAATCAGCCTGCTGCAGCTTATGCCGGTTCTGCTCAATCCAGCAGCACCAGGACGCCTGTTCCCCTGGAAAAGCCGGTGGTTAGGAAGACCACTACGCTTCCAGTCGAAACGGTCCAACCTCCACCGGAAAAAGCGCTTGGTCGATCCACTGCCAAACCCGATCCCCTTCAAAAATCCCGACGGAGCATCCCCATGTGGGGTTGGTTGTTGGGCATCCTGATGATTCTGATCCTGTCTGCAGTTGTTTTTCAATGGAACCGTGGTGGATTCCCATTTTCATATCTGCAATCATCCAGCCTCATTCCCACCAATACTGCCGAGCAAAATAATCCTGCCACCTCATCTGCCCCTGCCTCGCTCAGCCTGGGAAAAGCTGATAAGCTCGCCTTTTTAAAGCAATCGGATATCTGGGTCAGTGACCTGGATGGCAGCAATCTCACCCAGCTTACCACCGATGGAACCAAGAAATCCAATCTAAATTGGTCGCCCGATGGACAATCCGTCCTGTACACTACGGATAATTGCTTAAACGTAGTCGGTTTGCAAACCATGCAAACCCTTACCCTTACTTGTATTGCTGGTGTCTCTTCAATAAACACCTTCAATATCTCTCCGGATGGGCAAGATGTTGCCCTCGGGCTGGATGAATCCGATCTGTACCTGTTTCCATACTCAAAGCTGTATAACCTGCGCCGCGACAGCCTGCCGGACGATCTGCCCTCCCTGGCACAATGCTCCTACTATGCTCCCTATCGCACTGGGGATGTGCTTAAAGCCGTAAACTGGTCCCTTGGTGCGGATCGGCTCGCTGTCCTGCTTTCCAGGGTAACGGATGGAACTTCCCGCGATGAGATCCAGGTCTTGGATTTCAGCCAATGTAATCCTTCACCGCAATTGGTAAATGAGATACTCCCCACCCATTTCTTATTTACCCTGCGTGGTTATTTTGATCACCCCGAAATCTCTGGGTTATCCTGGAATGCAGACAATCAGCTCTTGCTGAATGGCTACCTGAATAGTAGTGGCTTTGGAGATTTACAGCTATACAACCTTGAACAGAACCAGGGTCAGGATATTGCCCCGAATGGAACTTGCTGCTATCGCGATATCCATTGGAGTCCTGATGGCACTTACCTGTTCTACACCTACCAGCCCGAATCCGGTGGAGAGATCAGCCTGCATTATGCCCCCTTGTCCCAGCTGGATCAGCCTGGCAGCCCAATGACCTCCCTTTCCTTGCCTGCCGGATTCATCACCAGCGCTACCGAATCACTTCAACCCGCCCTGCGCACTGCTCACTGATAAATAGCCGTCTGGCATTTATCCTTTATCGACCTGCCCCTTTATTTCTTGTTCATCATCGGCAGGTATGTCGTGTATGTATTCAGCCTTTCAATGAATATTCTCTCCAGGCGATTATTCCCTACCCGGTCATACCCTTGTGCAAACAACTGGTATATATCGTTGAGTTCAAGCATATCACTATCAAAGGGCACTTGGTATGGGAGATCATATTCTACCCCAAGGGTTACCCAGACCAGGTGGATGTGATCATACAATAAAAATTTTACCCGCTCAATCTGGTCATTATCCATTGCCGATGCCTCGAGTGTCACCATTCCACCAAAGGTAAAATATGATTCCCCATTATGTACCGGTCTTACCCAATTTACCACGGGAGGCGTGACGTCCACCAGGTTTACCGCTTCACTAACATTGTTGATCAAGTCTGGATCATGGGTACTGTCCGAGTTTACCGTTGCACTATTGATTAACTCCATCGTCTGTGTGATTTCCACGGTTGTGGTGATCACTACCTGTGCTTCCTCAGCCTGGCTTAGGTTTCCTATCGGGCAGGTCACCTCCAGGTCAGAAATTGTGCAATTATCCGGATATGAACCGATGAACCTCACCTCGCCCGGCAGCGTGTCGACCATGCTTACCCCCAGCGCATCCGATGGTCCCTGGTTGGTAACCGTGATGTTGTAAATGAGTATGCCTCCCGGCAATAGGACTTCCGGATTGCCCAGGGCTGTCACTGCCAGGTCCGCGGATGGGATCACTGTTGTCGATGCTTCCGACGTATTATTACTCATATTTTTATCATATCCTGGTGACCCCACATTCGCCAGGTTGGTGATCACCCCATCCATCGTGGTGGTAACCACGATCGTTATGCTTGCCGTGGATAGTGCCTGGACAATTCCCAGGCTGCACACCACTATGCCATTGTCGAAGGAACACTCTCCCTGCGAAGGTTCAGCTGTGTCTGCAATTACCAGTGCAGGCAGGGTGTCGGTCACCACAACCCCGGGCGCATCCAGGTTGCTTGTGTTGGAAATGGTTAGCTGGTAGGTTAATGCTTCACCTGCAAACAGAGGGTCTGGAGAATCGGTTTTACCGATGGCCAGGTCGATCAATCCCTGTTCCAGGCCTAAAGTGACGCCTGGTTCCGGGTCGCGGTACTGGCGGATATACACATAATCCACTTGTAGATTGGTATTTGAGCCCGCGTCGTTATAGAACGTGACCGGTAGGAAGCTGCTGGGTACCTGCCCGGGTTGCGCCGATACTGCCGTGGAGGCACCATGGTCAATATCGCCGCTACTCTGCCCATTGCTCCAGCGCACTTCATAGGTGTGGTAAGCTTCATGCCAGGGTATTCCATCCACGCGTGGCAGCATCATGGTTTCGTCTTCAGTCACACGGTCGATCAGGTACAGATCATCCACGTCATCCAACCGATCCCCGATCATGGTCCGCTGCCCGCTGGTGCCGTTGATAAATCCTGCCCATTCCTTCCCCATCCCCAGGCCGTAATTCGCCCGGAATCCCACTGCCTTGTATTGGAAGGAATTTACTGTCCTGATTCCCGTTCCTTCGGGCAATGTTAATACGCCTGCCGAGACGGTCGGAGAACCGGTGAGAATCTGCCACAGATCAAAAGATTGGAGATTGAAGTTGAATAACTCAGCTATCCCACCCGATTTTTCCAGGTCCAACACGGGTCGGATGGCATCGCTGCCGTCTCCAAGCTTGCATCCCCCACCCGGGAACTGGCACCAGTGGTCATCGAAGAAATCAAATGTGGTTGTGCCGTCACTGATCGCCACCGCGGTCGGATTATCATAGTAAAGGTAGATCACCGTATCCCCATTTGCCAGCGATGGCACCCGCACCCACACATATGCCAGCTGGTTGCTGCTGTCCCACCATTCGGTCCAGTATTTCAGCTCTGTCGTTCCATCGCTGTGCGTGAAGCGTATATCCGCGCCATCCACTTTCACCCGGCTGAAATCAAAGTTGCTTTCGTCCAGCTTTACCAGGACCTGGTAATAGGACAGCATCGTTCCACTATTGGAGACGATCACCTCACGCCGGTAATGCCAGTCCTCGTTGTACCATGGTGGACCCGCTTGTTCAGGATCTCCATGCTCACCTGCCAGGGTCAACTGTAGTGGCGACGCCTCGGAGGCTCTGGCTGATAAAAAGATCACAGTTAAAAAGATGCTCAATAGCCCAATGGGGATGGTCAGGCTTATGATTTTCTTCATGGTTTCTCCTCGCTAGCTAAGATTATACGCTAATCTTTCCCATATTCGAGGTTTGCTTTTTGTAATCCTGCCTGGTTATTTCCCCATGGGTGGTCTGGCAATATATGACACTGGTGACCATTTGGAAGCGCAAAAATCCCTCAGGATAGGATACTTTTTTCATGAGTCATTATTTATTAATAGTGGAAATAAAACTAGCTGGAAGGTTCGGGATTTACTCCCCTTATGGCGTAGGTGTATTGGGTTGTGTAGGTATATCTGTAGGAGGCGTTGGCTGGGTTGGTGTGGGTGGTTCAGGAGTTCTTGTCGGCGTTGGTGGTACAGGCGTATTGCTCGGTGTTGGGGCTGCCGTAGTGCTTGTCGGTGATGGTGCTGCCGTTGTTCTTGTCGGCGATGGTGCTACCGTTGTGTTTGCAAGCGTTGGTGCCGCTGTTGTTCTTGTCGGTGTTGGCCCTGCTGTTGTTTTTGTCGGTGTTGGCCCAGCCGTGGTCGGTGTGTTCGTCCTTCCCGGTGTAGGGGTCACTGCTGCAGTGGTTTTAATCGCTGTTTTTGTCGGGGTTCTTGTCGGCGTGAACGTGTTTAACCAAGGAGGCCTTGATGTTGGGCTGGGTGTTACTGTGCCAGATGGAGGAGTGAGCAAGCCGGTCGCTGTGGAGGTCACACTCGGTGTCTGGGTTGCAGTCAGGCTGGGTGTCAGGCTTAGCAAGGAAGTTGGAGTTCCCGTGGGAGTGGGAGTTTCCGTTAACACCACCGGTGGCACTCCCTGGCAAGCTGAGACACCCGTCAATCCAAGGTTATATGCTTCAAGGGCATTATACAGCTGCACACCTGTCACTCGCTCGCTATCCGGGAGAAGATTGCCATCTGGATGGGTCACCAGCCAACCGTAAGCCTGGAAGATCGTCCCTTCGATGGATCTCTCATCTGCGCCCGAGGCAATATTCAGGAATGCCCCAACGAGCTGTACCTTGAGTTTGTTGGCTGGGTCTTCACTCTCATCTGCAAGCACCGTCGCAATTTCATTTGCCTGGTAAATGTCGTTTCCGATCACGATCTGAGCTGGGTAAAGCTCAACGTGCTCCTTCCAAAAATAGACCGGATAGGTGCAGTTTTTATCCACCATTGAGCTAACCGCAGTACTGCTGGGTCCCGCTGAGGTTAATAGGTTCCATGGTTCGAGCGTAGCGATAAGCCATACCAGACCAATAAAAATTACTGCCGTCGCAACGACAAGAATGAGCACCAGCCCTCGCTTTGTGGTTATCTCATTGTTCATGGATTGCATTCACACTGCCTACCCAAATATACTCCAACCTGCCTCATCATTTCAGTCTAAAATTGACGCCCCAATACCACCAGGGGATGATTTCTTACAAAATTTAAATCATCCACATATCAAATATTAACAATTTTACTCTATAGTAAGGCAAGATTTAGGAAATCAAATGGTTATAGATAGATAGAAAAATAATAAGGAGGTAAAAACTATGTTAACTCGTTGGGATCCATTCCAGGAAATGTTAAATCTTCGCCGCACTGTCGATCGTCTGTTCGACAACGCCAGCCAGGATCATGACTGGGCTCAATCTTCTGCGTGGGGTTTGGCTGTGGATGTTGTCGAAAACAAGGAAGACTTCATTGTTAAAGCCTCTGTCCCCGGGATTAATCCGGATGATCTGGATATCTCGTATGTTGACGACACCCTCACCATCAAGGGTGAGATCAAGTCGGAAAATGAAGTCAAGGAAGACCAGTATCACCTGCGCGAGCGTCGCTATGGCACCTTCTCCCGCAGCATCACCCTGCCCACCAAGATCAAAGGGGATGCCATTGATGCTTCCTACCAAAATGGTGTCATAACCCTGCGGTTGCCCAAGGCTGAGGAAGTCAAGCCCAAGCGCATCGCCATCAAAGTCGGCGATCAAAAGATGATCGAAGGCAAAGTCAAAAGCAAATAACCGCTCGATCGCAGATCAAAGATTAAGGATTCGAATCCCCCACATCCATTGAATGACCCTAAGGAGTGGGGGATTCTTTTTTAATAAGCCTTCATGTAGGGGTTAGCAGATTAGTATTGGGGATATCAACTTTTATCGTGTGCAGCCATTATTTCATAAAGATTGTTTCATCAAGCTTCACTGCATTCGGTGTGACCAAACCATCGATGAACTCAACAGTTTATCCTGCATATTCGGAAGCAAGTGGCAAGAGATGTCGGTTGGTAGTGAGATTCTCACCAGAAAGGGACACATTGTCAGGCATCCTTACCGAGTGCCCTTTTTATGGTTTGAATTTCCGTTTAATGACCTACTCACACCCCGGTAGTCATTTTTGAATGTTCAGAATTAAATATTGCTAAACCAGGGTCTTTGGTGGTAAGTGGTACGAGTGATGTTTACGTTCTATTGCATAATGAGCGGCATGAACTTTATTATCCCCGCGAACAGATGCAGGGAGTTATTATGGTAATACAAGGACCACCGAATTTCTGCTATCGGGGGGATCGTTACTGGTGAAAAATCGCCTGTCCGAGAGTTATACGACAGGAGGATAAAGTGATCACCAACCTGGGGAGTGTAGCCACCGGTAAAACTGATATTGTATGGTCCATTCAAATAAAAATCAGTGGCAGTCATTTGGCTATAATCAGTGGCTGGTATGGTACCTTGAATCGCCAGGTTGGTGATTCCATCAGCTTCCTGCCTGAAGGTGGTCACCCAGATATTCCCGGTGGTCAGGTTCAGGATTCCGTAATTGTTAAACGTCCCTTCATTGCGAACTACATATGCACCGGAAGTCTGGATGGTAAATGTTGCCCCAGCCTGGTTGTTGAAGATGGCTGAATTATTCATACTCAAATAGCTGGTTTTAGTCCAGGTGGCAACACCGGCATTATTGAATGTACGATCCAAAATGCTGATCTCTGCTGTACCGGTGAAGTTGACCGCACTGGTGGCATTGGTCACACCGCTGCCAGACATCGTCCCACTATCCCAGTTGATCGTATCAGCAGTCAGGTCACCCGCACCGGTCAATGTCCCACCGGTCATGTTCAGGATCGTTGTGGTGGCGGTGCTGCCGGTGCCCAGGCTTAATATGCCGCTGATGATAGTAGTACCATCGGTGAACGCATACGTCCCATCGACGTTGACACTACTCACAATATCGACCGTTCCAGTCCCGCTGAAGGTTACCTCCCCACTCAGGTTATTCGTCCCACTTAGGCGTAAGCTGGCACCTGATGAGATATCAAATTCACCGCTGATGGTCGAGCTCGCCGTGTTGAGTAACTCCAGCGTTTCCGCCTCAATATTGACAATGCCGGAGGCAAAATTATTAAACCCTACATAGAATGTGGTATTCCCTGAGCTGCTCTTCGTGATGGTGCCGTAATTGTTAAACGTCCCTTGAATGCGAACTACATACGATCCGGAAGTCTGGATGGTAAATGTTGCCCCAGCCTGGTTGTTGAAGATGGCTGAATTATTCATACTCAAATAGCTGGTTTTGGTCCAGGTGGCAACACCGGTATTGTTGAATGTACGATCCAAAAGGCTGATCTCTGCTGTACCGGTGAAGTTGGCAATGGTGCTGGCGGTGGTTGAGCCACTGCCAGACATCGTCCCACTATCCCAGTTGATCGTATCAGCAGTCAAGTCGCCCGCACCGGTCAATGTCCCACCGGTCATGTTCAGGATCGTTGTGCTGGCGGTGCTGCCGGTGCCCAGGCTTAATATGCCGCTGATGATATTAGTACTGCCGGTGAACGCATACGTCCCATCGACGTTGACACTACTCACAATATCGACCGTTCCAGTCCCGCTGAAGGTTACCTCCCCACTCAGGTTATTCGTCCCACTTAGGCGTAAGCTGGCACCTGATGAGATATCGAATGCACCGCTGATGGTCGAGCTCGCCGTGTTGAGTAACTCCAGCGTTTCCGCCTCAATGTTGACAATGCCGGAGGCAAAATTATTAAATCCTACATAGAATGTGGTATTCCCTGAGCTGCTCTTGGTGATGGTGCCGTAATTGTTAAACGTCCCTTGAATGCGAACTACATACGATCCGGATGTCTGGATGGTTAATGTTGCCCCAGCCTGGTTGTTGAAGATGGCTTCATCATTCATACTCAAGTAGCTGGTTTTGGTCCAGGTGGCAACACCGGCATTGTTGAATGTACGATCCAAAAGGGTGATCTCTGCTGTACCGGTGAAGTTGGCAATGGTGCTGGCGGTGGTTGAGCCACTGCCAGACATCGTCCCGCTTTCCCAGTTGATCGTGCCGGCAGTCAGGTCTCCTGCCCCTGTCAATGTCCCATTAGACAGGGACAGGCTTCCCACCTCTGCACTACTGGATACAGTGACCGTGCTACCGATATTAATGATGGCATCATCATCGACACCAGGGACATGTCCGCAGCTCCAGTGGGTGAGATCATTCCAGTCACCGCTGACACCTGTCCAGGTGCAGCTGGCAGCCTGGGCGGTGTCGGTAGAAGAAATAAATAGGAAAATCATCAAAAAAAGTAATATGGATATGAAATGCATTCTGGTTTTCATTGTGTACCCTCCTTGAATTTTTCCGCCTCTATTAATTTACTCTTAATAATCCATTATTTATTATATCCCCAATCTAGAAAATCATCACACCACCGCTCGGTCATGTTTATTGAGATTCCCAATCAGTCTCTCAAAATCATCACAGTGAGTCTCTTTCAAGTTATTCTGCACAACCAGTCGCTCAAATGCCTGGCGCGGTTTGTGGCATTATATAGAACGTCCCTATTCAATTACAAATCCATGTGTTTAGAAACTGGTTGTTACCTGATCAAAAAATCCCATGGGTTGACTTTCCCATAGATACTACTGAGTAGTTCAAAGTGTAAATGAGGACCAGTAGAATTACCGGTTGTACCTAGTCCGCCAATCACCGTTCCTTGCCCTACGCTCTGCCCACAGATAACACCTACCGAGCTTAAATGAGCATATGCAGATTGCCAACCGTTCCCATGATCCAACACGATCAGGTAACCATACCCATACTGACTCCAACCCGCAAATACAACCACGCCACTATCTGTGGCGTAGATTGCGTTGCCTTCGCCACCGGCAATATCAATCCCATTATGAATCGGAGGGCTGTAATCATAACCAGACAGGGTGGTTGCCACTGTAGGCCAGATAAAACTGCCAATTCCAACGGCACCCTCATAGATCTCACCACAATAACCTTCGCCGTAATAAGCTGCCGCTGCCGGATTGCTCCGCGTGATCGGGGGAGGTCCCCAATCTTTCAATACACGCTTTCCACCGGGAATGATCAGCCAGGTTCCTACCGCGATATCCGGTGATGTCGGATCAGTCAGGTCAGTTAGAAGCCGGTTCCCCGGGTAATCGAGGATTGCATCTGGCTCCACCCGGAAAAAGTTGGCTACAGAGGTAACATTATCACCTTCCACCCATTGATAATAAACACCATCTGTGGGCAGGATATTTAATTCCTGTCCAGGGCTCAAGAATTGTGGGTTATCCCGCAAAACTTCGTAATTCCCCCACAATACAGTCTCTGGACGTAAACCATATTTCTCGGCAATTAAAAACAGGTTGTCACCTGGCTTTACTTTATATTTAGTTACATCCACGGATGGTCGTTTTGGAATGGTGGTATCAAGAGAAACCAGCCTTGGGATGCCGTGAATATAGGTATCATCGGGTGTAAGATAGTCAGGCAGATCAACCATTGCCGGTGAGTTTGATGTTTGAGGCGGGGATGTACCTTCCCTATACATTGCAGAAGTAACTCCTGATGATTTTGACCTGATGGTCTGCTGGACGCCATAGACAGCCACCAGGAGTAGTGCAGTTGCAATAATCCAATTCCAATCTTAGATAGAGTGTGTTTGGTCATAATTATGGTGTGGTCAACTTTTGCAAGCCCATCGCTACCTCACCGCCGCCAGGGACGATATGCACCTATTCTTTGTGCTTCAGGATCCTGTGCAACAGGTGATTCAAGCTGGGGTGGGCAGTTAACAGGACGGGAATTATAACCCATCCAGGGTGAAAACCGCCCTGCGAAGATGCTTTGGGTTTTATTCTTTAAAGTAGCACATGTGAACGGATCAGTGCATTCCATAAAAATCGGTTTATTTTCTATCGGCATATTATGGCACAATGGTCGCCGTGGTTGGAAGCTCCACCCCAACATCGATCGTTAGCACCCATCCAACGATAGCTCCGCCATCTCCTGTCAGGTACTCCACCAGGACGCACTCGCGGCTAAATTCGTCGAAGCGCCGTTCAGCTGGCAGAAAGCGCACGCTTTCACCGGACGGAATCCTTCCTATGGCGGTGAATTTTTCGTAACATCCATTCCGGGCAAACACTTCCCTTTGCGTGAAGGCAGCTATGGGGGTCGGGGTAAGCGTGGCTGTCAAAGTAGGCAGCAATGTGGGGGTCAGCGTGGCTGTCTGGGTAGGCGAGGGGGTAAATGTGGCGGTGGACGTGGCAGTGAACGTCAGGGTGGGGGTCTGGGCTACCATGTAAGCCTGGTATTTTCCCTTACCCCATGTGCCTAAGACAACCAGGATAAGGATCACCACCAGGACAAGGCCAGCCTTGATCCCTCTCAATTTCCAGCGATAGCCGCCCAGTTTTCGCTGCAGTTCTTTCACGCCCGGATCAATTGGAAAACGCTTTACCACTTCGGTGCTCAAGCGGGCGGCTTCAGCTGGCCAGGCCGGATTTTTCTCATAAGCCTGGTTGGCAGCCTGCAGATCGTTATCGTATTTCTGAAAAGTGCGCTGCTGGCGCTCGATCTCACTTTGCAGGCGGTCCAGGCTTTCGTCTATACCCTCCAGGTTTCGAATTTGCGCCAGGCTTTGCCGAGCCTGCTTGTTTAGGTACAGTCCTTCCTCGAGTGTGGTAGCGTGTTCAGCCTGGTTCGTCAGCGCCCGTGTCTGTTCTTTTAATGGCTCTACCACGCGTGGCGTGATGGCTTTAAAGCGCTCGATCAGCCGTTCAAAAGCCGGATTTTCTCCGTATTCGACCACCAGCGCATCCAGGCTGGCTTTCGCCTGCGATGCAGCTTGTGGGTCAAGGTCAGCCTGGTTTAAACTGTCGTAGATCGAACGCAAGCTGTCTTTAACTTTCCGGAGACTCTGCGCCCGCTCTGAATACTTCGGCATGCCCGTCGCACTAACCGCGGCTTGTATCCTCTCAATGGCCTCCTCAATATTCCCTTGCCGGAAAAGATTAAGCCCTTCTTCATAGGCGATTTCAGCATCGATGTTTTCCTGGAGCTTTTGAGCGAAGTCTTGGCCTTCTTGCCAGCGTTGAATACCCAGCTCATGCAATGCCTTCTGGGCGCTTTCCAACAACACCAGGGCATCGGCAAAGCGTCCCACCCGGGCAGCAGATTGTGCTTTACCGTATGCAGAGGCTGCATCCGCCGGTAAGGCAACCACCGGGATGTAACCGGTTCGTAAGTAATTCTCAGCCTCGGTGCGGTGCTGTCGAGCTCGTTCCCAATTTGGCTCCAACTGCAAGATACGGTCGAAGATTTGTACAGCTTCGGCATAGCGACCGGTGTAGAATAGCTTCTCGGCCATTTCCATCTGTGATTCAGCCGCTGGGTTATGTTCTCGCATCGGCTCCGGAAGGTTAGTTGCCTGGCTCGGATTTTGTTTCTTGGAACACAGCGGATTCCTGGTCCTGGCCAGCTGTCTTTTCAACCGCTACATCACTTCCATTTTCCAATTGCTGGATCCGCTGCATTAATTCCTTGCGCCTTGCCTGAAGTGTGCTGCGCTGGTCAAGCGCCAGGGTCTGGTAATCAGGTGAGTTGACCAGCTCTTCAATGTCAAGCAGGAGATGTCGCACATCAACCACGCCAGCGGAGGAGCTGTCTTGGAGCTCTTGATATTTCTTTTCTATTTCTTCAAATGAATCCATATGTTTTTAAACGTTCGTGCTCTTGTATGCTTTCCTAATTCTTATCTGGTCCCTGAAGCTGTTGGTAGATGTCCAACAGGTCCTTCCGGATATCGCTAACCTGAGTATACCCCTGGTTCAGCGTCTGTTCCAGAATGCTTCGAAGCTGGTTAGGTAGGCGTTCGTCGTCGTACGTCCAGTTAACCGGGTAATGGGTGGATGCTTTCTCGATGTCCTCCGGTCGGTTGGGACCCAGCGGTAGGCTGCCCTGGGCAGGCCGCCCGGTGAATATATGGTGCAGCGCACGCGCACCGAACTGGACCAGGTCAAATTGCTTTTCTGCATCCGACAACCCTTGAGGCTGGCGCTTGGCAATGTTCCAATCGATCATCGTCACTCCGTGAGTGTTAACGTCCCAATAATAATGCAAGATTTTATGATCACGGTAGACAATATTGCGGTCGTGAGCAAACTGTAGGATGTCACATATCTGCAAGGATAAGACCAAGCTGTCTCGCACCGTCAGGAACCAGCCGTGGGTATAACTCGCGTCGCAATAATGTAGCAGATTGTACTCCGGGCTGCGTCTCACCAACACCAGGTACGGCAGCCATCCAATAGATATCTGTCTATCCATGGTAGCCAGGAAATTTTGAGCTTGTTCGACACCGTAATGGATCACCTGCCCGTGCAGCTCCTTTGCCGAGGCATGGCTATCGTCGCTGGGTAGGGCCTGCCCATTATCGATCTTCATAAATCCACATTCCACCAGGGGTGTAATGCCCGGTACATCGCGCAACATGGTCAGGATCTGGATCTCTTCAATGAATAAGGGGAGAGCATAATCCATCTGGTCCGCTCGCATGATCTTGAAGGCGAATGACTCGGCCTGCTTACCCCGCTGATGTAGATGCCCGGCAAAGACGCGGGCCGAAGAGCCGCGCGCTTCCGGCATCCAGGTATCCAAGGGTTCAGCCAGCACCATGCTCTGGTGAGGTCCAAACCTGCCTTCTACCACTCCTTCAGTGATCGTGGATGGGAATTGCATGTCGCTATCCCTTTCCACCGTGATGGGACGAGTGTGCGGCAGAGACAAGATCTCGCGCGATTTGTGTTCATTCACCCAGGGAAGCTCGCGCATGATCTCAGGATATTCGATCATCAGGTCAGCCGTTCGCTCACCCCTGCGTAAGCATTTGAAAGCCTCCAGCGTCTCATCCAACCATTTCGATGACCCAATCTGGTTGCGCAGGGTGCGTCCTGCCAGCTCAACCGAGGTTAAATAATCATAAAAAGGTTCATCCTTATCAGCCCCTTTGCGCACGCGTGCCAACCACTGCGGTGCTGCTTGGATCGCCTTCTCCGCTGTGAGCAGTCGGGTACGGTCTGGGTCCCACACCAGGATCGAGCGCAGTCCACGGCGGGCAAGTTCGAAATCCTTGTGCTCCCAGGCATTTAAAACCAGATCGACCTGGGCTTTCGGCTGAGTCAACGATTTTTCAATCTCCTCACGCGCACCTGGTAAAAGGTCTTCGATCGGACCGATCACACTGTCCACCTCGCTATAATCGATGCCGGAATTCGGTGGGCAGGGTTCGATTTCTTTCCACTTTTTTATCACTTCTTCACGCATGGTAGCAATGAGCTCTTCACTGGCCTGCCAATGAAAATTCTCCCGTTCTTGACCGTTGTTGCCGATCCCTTCTGCAGCCACACGCAAGCGCCGGTCGCCTTTCTTGGTGACTTCAGCCTGTAGGGTGTAATAGAGGCGATAGAACATGGTGTAAGGAGATAAAGCCTCTGGCTCAAGACCTAAAGCTACTGTGCGCACCTGCTCGCTGATTCTTCCCCACCAGTCCGGGCGCGGCTTGTCGCCCAGGTATTCCAACAATTCCCACAGCGCAGCAGTCCAATCCCCAGCCACACCGGCTGCTAGGGAATTCGAGAAAGCAGTTTGGGCTAGCTCATCTGTATCTGCTGTTTGCCTGGCCACTGCTGCAATTTCGGATAAAAGTTTCCATTTATCAGGAGAGGTGGATGGTAGCCTGGCGGCATTCTCACAGACCATTTGAAACTCAGCCAGTCGATTCTCGGAAGCCATTTGAATGGCTGCTTTGGACAGAAAGTTGATCGTACTGACATTATCTGGCACTTCACCATGCGCTGACAGCTGCAGCTGCAATTCTGCAATTTTTGCCATCTGTTCCAGCCCTGGCCTAGATTGGCTGTGCAGATCCAATTCCTGTTGGCGCAGTAATTTCAGCTGTTCAGCATCAATTTCATGCAGGTCAGTTAACTTTTCCTTCAGTGGCTGGATGATCTGGCCATAGATGTCTCCACTAGCTTTGCTTTCAGGCCATCCTAGCCGGGCATACAGGTTTGGATTGGCCTCGGCGATAAAACTACCCATTTCCTGGATAAACTGTCGGAAGTCATCCAGGGCAGTGTAATGGCGGTCTTTGGTAACCCCATCACTCTCTAGGAATTGACTGTTGCCCCAATCGATCACCGTCAGGCTGACGTTTAAGGGATCCCAATACAGGTGCTCCGGTTTGACATCGTTCCAGATCACGCCGGAATAGGTATACTGTTCATTACGGATTTCGGTGGTATGGATCGTCTCAAGCAGATTAAGCACGCCCAACAGGATACGGACTAACAATGGCTGTGGAAATTCCATAAACTGGGACCATTGTTGGAAAAAGAATGTTGATTCTTGGTCTGTTGGGAGATTCGAGATACTGGCTGGACCGAACCGGATGACCTGGCTGAGTAGTTTTAAGTCCAAACCATTAGCCTGTTCAATGATGATAAAGGTTTGCTCGCCCAACCCTTGTTCCAACCCATTCTGATCTATCAGGGTGGGGATGGTTAGCTGAAGGCTCTGGTTCTGGTACGCAGCTCTTGCCAGCCCGAGTAAGATACTTCCTTCTGTTCTGATCTGGCTTGCCTGGCGTAAGATGTCGCTGAAGAAAGAGCCTCTCCGGGGCCGTTTCAAGATCGCTGGGTGATTATCCACAGAAGACCCAACCTGGTAAACTTCACCTGCATCCCCTTCCCCTAATTTCTTGACCAGGTTCCATCTTTGTCGCTGTCCCTGGATGGTTTCGTTTAATTCTATTAGCATTTTCCTTCATCTCAACCGGGTTTGAGTGTACACCCATAACCCGGTGTTTATGCCTATCGGCATTATGTTACGAAGTATACAAGAAATAAGTTCAGGAATTATTAGCGGAAAATTAGGGTATTGTTCATTTCTGCACAGAATGACAACAAAATGCCTTATAACAGGGCATTTTGTTTTCCCAGGAATATTGTTTTTGATAAATCACCCTCCTGGCTGGGCTGCAAGGTGCCTTCCCTTGCTTCATCCGCAGGTATGATTCGAGAACCAATGTGCTCAAAACAGAATGGTTATACCGGGATTTCAAAGACTTAATAGACTTTTTTTCTTTTCTTCTACCTTTTTATCCATCTCACTAAAGAGGTCGAGGGCTCGAATTCCACCAGGTCATCATAATTATCCCGCACATAGTGGGGTAATTAAATAATAATGTCTACATATACGGGTTTTTGGATTAATGGAGGGGTTGGGTTTTGCCCGAAATGTTTAAAAATCAGATCAAAGGCTGATGGTGAATCTCGTTATTTGCATAAGTGTAAGCGAAAATTTATTTATGTATCAGAGTATTTGCATAGGTGTATGCTAAGTCCTATGAAAATCATGTAAAATATGTTTGACAATCGACGAATATTTGATAATTTTTATTAGCAAAATTAGGTCTCCAATATGAGAAAAATCTTGCAGCACAGGATAACCTTTCTCCAGTATAAGAGATGAGACCAAAACAACTCTGGATAATATATATTATTAATGTCATTATCCATTTAGGTATATTGTAATCAGAAAGGTCTTTTTTATGCATTCACGCAAATGGTTTCGGACCATAATAACCCTGGCAGTAATCTCACAACTGCTCATATCTTACAGAGCCCCAGCGCAGGCTGCAGCTGTTGAAGAAGTAACAATCGGGCAAGGTTTGAATGTTGACAGACCAATGCTCTCCCAGCTTCCAGTCATAAACCTGGGAGCAGTTGCTGAATCACTTAGTCCTAAAGGTGGACTAGTGGACGATACCACCTTGTCGGTGAGCATATTGAGCTCACCCTGGGCGATTCTCGACTCAAACGACCCGGAGGGTTTACATGGACCGGTTCCACAGGTTTTTGTGGTTGAGGGACTGGTGACGAATGTTGGAGCTTCCCCTGCTACCAATGTCGTCTTTACCCTGGATTACAACGAGGACCCTGCAAATGGTTGGGTGCTGCTGCCAGGAGAAGATCCCGATCGCACGATCGATACCCTTGCTTCAGGTGCAGAATACCATGCATACTGGTTTGCACGCTATGCCTTGGTACCCAACTCTCCCCATCAATATACAATTTCTGCACTTGCAGATAATTCACCACTGGTTTCCACATCGGATAATTTCTATGGTAACCCACAACCTGGCTATACAGTTGAGACCATTTCTAACTTGAGTACCGGTAATAGTGGGATAGCCGGGATAAGCGCGGATATCATTGTTGGGGTTGAGTTTACCGTAACAGTGACCTACGATCTTGGCACTAATCCGTTTAACTTGGTTTTCAGTCCAGTGGGCAATACCAATTTTAACCCAGCTGGGTATCGATTTTTATCTTCTTCGGTTCAATTTTATGATGATGCGAGGACATGGCAGGAATCTGTCGCAGATCGGCTTTTCTTCCCAGTACTGGACACTCGTGCCCAGAATGCACAGGTGACCTTTACCTTCCTCGATTTATTACCTGATAACACATATGTCTGCCCATATGTCGGGGTCGACTATTCTTCAACCCGAAAATACGACCAATTCTATTGTGATCCAGATCAAGGCACGGTCCTTCCATTGGAGGGAACGCTGATCTTTTCTATGGATAAACAAGCCAGTAGCAGTACGATTCAACAAGGAGAAGTCCTGACCTATACGATCTACTATTCCAACACGGGCAGCTTACCCTTGTCTTATGTATGGATATGGGATGAAATCAATACCTCCCTCGGCTCGGTGATTACTCCTACAATCAGCCCTCCTCCTGACCCTGCAGAAACCACCACCAGCCGGATAGCATGGTATCTCAATCATGTCCCTGCCAACGGGCAGCCAGGCAGCTCTGGCATCCTCACATTTTCTCTTCTGGTCGATGGAGCAGGTCAGGATATCGCTGATAATACGCCATTAATTAATATCGCGAATTTTGGTATTAACCCAAACAGCTTGCCTCATAATCCGGCGTTATCGGATAGCGTTACGACGATCATCCAAGCGCCGATGATCAGTGCAAATAAAACTGATGGTGTGAACTTTGCTGAGCCTGGAGATCGCCTTAACTATACACTTCATGCTAGCAACTACGGATCTGTGACGGCTTATGGGGTGGTGATCACGGATGTTCTTCCCAGCGATATAACTCTAATCGGGACACCAATTCCCGTGCCCGATATCCATAATGGTCAGACACTGGTCTGGACCAACCTGGGACCGATGCCGCCTGATGGGAATATCACCATTCATATCCCAGTGAGGGTCAATACTAAAACACCGATCGGAACTTTCTTAATCAATAACATGGCTGTACAATACTCAAGTCCTGTTGGGCATTTGTACGCCATCCAGACCGCAACTGACACAACCACAGTCACCGCACCGCTATTTACTGTCAGTAAAAGCGCTTCTCCCGATCCAGTTTTTGCTGGTCAACCTCTCGTTTATACAATTGATTATGCAAACATTGGAACTGCAGCGGCGACAAATACGGTCATCACAGATACCGTACCGTTAAGCACAACCTATCAATCGTGTGGTGGTGCACCTTGTAGCATAAGCGGTGGGATCGTGACCTGGCAGGTGGGCAGTGTACCTGAAAATTCAATCGGGACGGTCAGTTTTACCGTATTGGTGGATGATTCTATACCAAAGGAAAGCGTGATCTACAATAATAATTATGGAATTGTTTCCGACCAGACGTATTTCCTGGCTGGCGCTCCCGTAACAACACCGGTTATTATGCTTGCTGACTTGGTGATAGATAAATCAAGCACGCCAAATCCGGTAATGGCTGGAGAAATGTTGACTTACACGCTAAATATTAGTAATCAGGGTCCATCAATTTCTGAAAACGTAATCATCACAGACGAATTGCCTTCTACAGTCACTTTCAATAGCGTTATCAGCCAACCTCCCTCCTTAACTGGTCCAGTCCAGACGGGGCAGATACTCACCTGGACGACACCAGCATTGTTGTCTGGTGAAAACGGAGCAATCGTCTATACGGTGCTGGTGGACCCAGATATCATTGATCCGCTAACGAATGTTGCTGTCATTAGCAGTAACACCGCCGATCTGGCTCTGGACAACAATCAAGATATTGAGCATACCCTGATCAGTTTACCAAATCTGGCGATTGTCTATGGATGGGTGTATGAAGATACGAATGGTACTGGGGTGAAAGACCCAGGTGAGATCGGTATCCCGGATGTGGTAATCACGTTGGATGGTGGTATAACAGCTACAACCGGGTTGGATGGTTGGTATGATTTCATCACCGATGAAGCGGGAATTCATATTCTAGTGGAATCGGATCCCGTTGATTTTTTCTCCACGACACCTAATGAGGTGCAAGTTATTTGTTAGCCTGGGTAATAGCTATCGGGTGGACTATGGTGACTATCCTTTATGCACCTGCCCTCCAGATAATTTCGAGAACGATGATTCTCAGGCTGAAGCAAAGCCGATCTCAGTCGGACTGTCGGGCATGCAGGAACGTACTTTCTGCGACGATGCAACCGACTGGATCACCTTCGCTGCAGAGACTGGTAGAGTATATACAATCACTACCGACTCTTATGGTCAGCGTGCAGATACATTCCTGGCATTGTATGATACTAATGGAGAAGATCTTCTGGCTGCCAACGATGATTACCAAGGTGCGCCAGATTATTCATCGCAAATTGTATGGCGCGCTCCAGACTCTGGTGTTTATTATATCCATGTAAATAACCGGGCTGGTCTGAACTGCTGTCAGACAAATTATCGGATATGGATTGAAGCATCAATCAGCCTGAATTACTTCCTGCCGATAATCAACAAGAATTTCCAGAATATATCCGCTGAAATCAATGGCTTTCTGTCAGCGAATCCTGATGGGGTAATCTACCATTTATGCCCTGATACCTATGAAGTGGATGATACCTGGGAGCAGGGAAGAGCGATTGTCCCAGGCGAGCTGCAGCTGCACTCGTTTGATAGTAACCCGCTAATCTATTCAGCCGATAAGGATGTGCTCGGTTTCGATGTGAGTGCCTATGATGAGGTTACGTTCACCGTGGTGACCATCACGAATACTCAGACGCTGCTAGAGCTATTTGACGAGAACGGGAATTCACTGGATATTACCGGAACTACCCAGATCATTTGGCGAGCACCTGAGGCGGGTCAATACTACCTAAGTGTAAGCCCTATGGAGCAATCTTTTGGCTGCTCAGATATAGCTGGTTATCAACTACGAATGGAAAGATATACGCCGCCTAAAATCTATCTACCATTAATTAGCCGGTGAGTTGTACATAAAACCCAGGGGTTTTTATCGACACCAGCCTCTGGGTTAATATTGTCTGCTTGAGGTTCACTTTCTTTGCTATTTAGTTCAAGAAACAAAAAGCCTTCTAGCTCAACCCGGCAATGCTGTAGGTTCTTAAGCACCTGATTCAACGTTCCAACCCTTCAGTGTTTACTTATCATATAAAAAGGCGAGATATTCCCCCTTGGGTTCAAGTTTGCATGTCCTTCCTACTGCTGTTGGCAACCACAGAAACGCAGCATGGATATAATGGACATCCTGGATAATTTATTCCCCCAGGATATCCCCTCCTTTCAAATGTTATACTTGCCATATGCAGGTGTGTCACGTCCGCCATCTTGGAATGGTGCCCTATCAGCAAGCCTGGGATTTGCAGGCTCAGCTTGCCGTCCAGGTTGCAGCTGGAGAAATTCCTCCCACGTTGCTCCTGCTTGAACACCCTCACACCATCACCTTTGGGCGCAGTGGCAAGGCTGCCAACCTGCTATGGAGTGATTCCGAGCTGAAAGAACGGGGTGTACAGGTGTTTTGGGTGGACCGCGGTGGTGATGTGACCTACCATGGCCCCGGTCAATTCGTGGGATATCCGCTCATCCCCTTGAACGCCACCGGTTTGGTCCATCCCCCTCAGCACGATGCTGACACCCTTCCCAAAGCTGATTACATTTCTTACCTGCGCCAGCTTGAGCTGGTACTGATCCTTACCCTGCAGCAATTTGGGGTCACCGCTCAAACGATCACCGGCCTCACCGGTGTTTGGGTCAACCAGGCCAAGATCGCCGCCATCGGGGTGAAAGTGGATGCCCACGGCATCACCCGCCATGGATTTGCCCTCAACGTTTCTCCCGACATGACCTATTGGAATAGTATCATCGGCTGTGGGCTGGCTGATTGCGCGGTCACCAGCATGGCTGAGGTCCTCGCCACACCCCCCTCCATGCATAAGGTCATGCAAGCATTGATCGCTTCTTTTGAGCATATCTTTGAGATGAATTGCCTCCTGGTTACCTAAGGTATAATACCCTTGTGTCCAGGGTTAGTCCCGATCATCACAAGTGGAGGGAAATCTTTGTCTGACTCGTCCTTGAAAATCGTCATCCTCATGGCGGGGTATGGCACCCGTTTACGACCACACACCCTCAGCCGTCCCAAGCAGCTGCTTCGCATGGCCGACAGGCTTGTGCTCGATCACCTTCTGGATACTTTTTCCACCGTCCCGGCTTCACTCAATCCTGAATATATCTTCGTCATCGGCTATCTGGGCGACCAGATCCGCCAGTATGTCCATCAGGCTCATCCCAACCTCAAGGTGACCTATGTGGAACAGGCAGAGATGCGTGGCCAGTCCCATGCCATATCCATCACCAGGCAATATCTGCATGGTCCAATTTTGGTAATTTACGCCGATACGCTCATTGAAACCGATTTCTCCTTCCTGGCTTCTAAGCCATCGGATGCGGTCACCTGGGTAAAGGCCGTTCCTGACCCGCGACGCTTTGGGGTTGCCAACCTCGGTACAGACGGTTGGGTTACCCACCTCGTCGAGAAACCGCAGGTTGTGGAAAATAACCTTGCCCTGGTTGGCTGTTACTACTTTCCAGACCCAAAATCGGTCCTTCAAGCCATCGATGAACAGGTGGAGCGCAACCTCAGCCTGAAAAATGAGTTCTACCTGGCAGATGCGGTCAACGTCATGCTGGAGCACGGGTTGAAGATGCGTGTTCAGGTTGTGGAAACATGGCTTGACGCAGGCACGATCGATGACGTCTTGAGCACCAATCGATATTACCTGGAGCATGGCTGCAATAACACCCCCCTGGCCATCCGGCGGAAAAATGTCGTCATCCTCCCGCCCGTTTATATCCACCCCGAAGCCGTGGTCGAGAATTCGGTTATCGGTCCCCATGCTGTCATCGGGGCTGGATGCAAGGTAAATAACAGTATCCTCCGCGATAGCATTATCGATGACGGCTCAGAGGTCACCGATGCGGTCCTGGAGCATTCTCTCATTGGTCAGCGGGTTCATCTGCAGGGTAAAGCCGGCGTGCTGAATCTCGGCGACCATTCAGTGCTGGGTCTGTGATGGGCGATCGGGTGGAGGTCCGCTCAGACCATGACTATATCGGCCGTCCGCTGGCATTTGATTTTCAAGGTATGCGCCTGGAGGTAACTGAAGTAATTTCACAAACCCGAAATCCAGCTGGATATGCGTTTCGGGTGCTTAATGAAAATTTTGGGATTTTCGAGCTCAATTATGATACCCGATCAGACCAATGGTCTGTTAATCAACTTTGATCTAAGGAGCGAGCATGAATGATAGGTACCTGGCCCGTCATGTAGTCGGGTTAAAGCCCTCTGGCATCCGTAAATTCTTCGATATTGTTGCCACCATGAAAGATGTTATTTCCCTGGGCATCGGTGAGCCGGATTTCGTCACCCCTGAACCCATCATCGAGGCCGGCATCCGTGCCCTGCATGCCGGTCAAACCCATTACACTTCCAACGCCGGTCTGTTCGAGCTGCGCAAGGCCATCACCGATCACATTTTCCAGACCTATGGCGTCGAATATGACCCCGCTACAGAAGCCATCATCTCCGTTGGCGTGTCCGAAGCCCTCTATCTGACCATGACCGCCCTGCTCAACCCGGGTGAGGAAGTCATTATCCCCACTCCCTGCTTCGTCTCCTACCAGGCGGAAGTCATCCTGGCTGGTGGCGTACCCGTGGAAGTCCCCACCTTTGTGGAGGATGGCTTTCAAGTCAAGCCGGATCGGCTGGAGGCAGCCATCACCCCGCGCACCAAGGCTATCCTGCTCGGCTACCCCAACAATCCCACCGGCGCGGTCTACACCCGCGCAGTCCTACTTGAGATCGCCCGTATTGCTGAACAACACGATCTCATCGTCATCTCCGATGAGCTCTACGACCAGCTGGTCTATGGTGTCCAGCATGTATGCTTCCCCGCACTCCCTGGCATGCGCTCCCGCACCATTCTCCTGGGAGGTTTCTCCAAGAATTACGCCATGACCGGTTGGCGGGCAGGTTTTGCCTGCGGTCCAGCAGAGATCATCCAGGGACTCGTTCGTATCCATCAATACACCATCATGTCCGCCCCCACTATGTCACAGATGGCGGCTCTGGAAGCCATTCAGCATGGTCAGCCATATGTCGACCAGATGCGTGAGGAGTATGACCGCCGCCGCAAACTCATCGTCACCGGTCTGAACCAGCTCGGTCTGCCCACCTTCGAGCCTCACGGTGCCTTCTACGCCTTCCCAAATGTAGCCATCACCGGCATGGATGATGAAACTTTCGCCAAGAAATTGCTCGATGAAGAACGTGTCGCCGTCGTCCCGGGGAACTCCTTCGGAGCGGGTGGTGAGGGATATGTGCGCTGTTCCTATGCCACTGCCTACGAGAAGATCGAGGAAGCCCTGGTCCGCATGCAGCGTTTCATGCATCGCCACGGATAACTGCTGGATCTAAAAAGCGATGGCAACCCCATATGCAAATCATCACCATCCGGCACGCAAATTGTGTGGCATTCGTCACTTGACGACATGTCTGACATTGATTAACCTTAAGCTAGACCGGAATGGCGTTTTTAACCCAAGTGAGGCTGCAAAATTGAGCATGTTGGATCACCATCTGGTAGTTTTTGATTAATTGCGGGCACCGAACCGGGTTGCCCGCTTATATTTTGAAAATTCATTAAATTAACCAGGAGTAGATTATGACCGAACAGATCAATGCTTTCCAAATGGCACAGCGCCAGTTTGATGGCGTCGCCAAGCAGCTCAACCTCGACCCGCAGGTGGCTGAAATCCTTCGCTGGCCAGCCCGCGAGTTTAAATTCACCATCCCGGTGCACATGGACGATGGCTCTTTGCGTGTTTTCACCGGCTATCGTGTCCAGCACAACGACGTGCGCGGTCCCAATAAGGGCGGTATTCGCTTCCACCCCGCTGAGACCCTCGATACCGTCCGTGCCCTCGCCATGTGGATGACCTGGAAATGCTCCGTTGCCGATATCCCCCTGGGTGGCGGTAAAGGTGGCGTTCCGGTCGATCCAGCCACCCTCTCCGTCTACGAGAAGGAAAAACTGGTCCGCGGCTGGGTGGACCAGATGTGGCGCAACATCGGTCCCCGCCAGGACGTCCCTGCTCCCGATGTAGGTACTACCCCTCAGATGATGGGCTGGATGATGGACGAGTATTCCAAGATGGTCGGTCAATATACCCCGGGTGTGATCACCGGCAAGCCCCTCGGTGGTGGTGGCTCTCTTGGCCGCACTGAAGCCACCGGTTTCGGCGTCATCTACACCGTGCGCGAGGCTATGAAGCACCTCAAGATCGATCCTGCCAAGGCAGTCGTAGCCATGCAGGGCTTTGGCAATGTAACCCAGTATGCTGCCATTGGTTTCATTGATATGTTGGGTGGCAAGGTCGCCTGCGTCTCCTGCTGGGACCGCACCGACAAATGCTCCTATACCTTCAGCCATCCCAAGGGCGTTGACCCCAGGTTCCTGCAGTCCATCACCGACCAGTATGGCACCATTGATAAATCCAAGGCTCATGAGGCTGGCTACGTGCTTGAAGAAGGCGATGCCTGGATCACCAAGGAAGCGGATGTCCTAATGCCCGGTGCCCTGGAAGGTCAGGTCACTGGCGAGACCATCAAGAAGATCCACAGCCGTGTCCGCATTATTGCCGAAGGCGCCAATGGTCCCACCACGCCCGAAGCGGATGCCGTCATCAAGGCCAATAACATCTTCAACATCCCCGATTTTCTGTGCAATGCAGGTGGCGTCACCTGTTCGTACTTTGAGGGCGTCCAGAACGACATGAACTTCTACTGGACCAAGGAAGAGGTGCTCCAGCGCCTTGATACCAAGATGACCCAGGCCTTCAATTCCGTCCTCGAAATGTCCGAGAAGGAAAAGGTCTACATGCGCGATGCGGCTTACATGGTCGCCATCGCCCGTGTGGTCAAAGCCATGGAATTGCGCGGCTGGATCTAAACCAGTTTCGTCACCATCTCACAGGATATAAGGATGATTTCCTTATATCCTGTTTTTTTTATTTCGCCTTAAATGGAAATATATTATCAACCTGCTAGCTATAGGAGTTAATCATTTAATCTATACGCCTCAGTAAGGACTCTTTATAATTACCTTGTTTGCCAATCTGATTACTTTTACCCCAAGGAGTCCATATGACCCATTCACAACCTGATGGCTTTCTCGCCCTCCCACCCACCGGTGATGGACCCGGTGTATTGGTCCTTCACGCCTGGTGGGGCTTGAACGCCACCATCAAGGCTGTCTGCACCCGTCTGTCAGAATCCGGTTTCGTCGCCTTTGCCCCTGATCTTTACCATGGCAAGGTCGCCAGCACCATCCCCGAGGCAGAAGTGCTCGGCAGTGGTGTCGACACCAACCACCTCCAGGCCGAAGCTGAGATCCTGGATGCAGCCAGGTTTCTCACTGAAAGGGTTGGACGATCTCACCCCGGCCTTGCCGTGATCGCCTTTTCCCTGGGTGCCTATTATGCCTTGCAGCTCGCCGATGCTGATCCCGAAAACATCCGTTCCGTCGTCCTCTTTTATGGCACCGATGGCACGGTGGGAGGTGACTACCCCAATTCGCGTGCAGCCTACCTCGGTCACTTCGCCGAAAATGACCAGTATGAGACGCCTTCCAATGTCGACACCCTCGAGAAAACCCTGAGGGATGCCGGCCACCCGGTCACTTTCTTCCGTTACCCTGGCACCAGTCACTGGTTCTTCGAGCCCGACGTCATCGAAGCTTACCACCAGGCAGCTGCCACCCTGGCCTGGGATCGCACCCTGGCCTTCCTCAAGCATTCCTCTACCTTATAGGAGATTCCCACCATGGATACCCAACCCGAAACCACCCTCGTCGAGCTCATCCGCTACAACAACTGGGCTAACGCCCAGGTCCTCCTCGCCTGCCAGCAGCTCACCCCCCACCAGCTCGATGCCACCGCCCCCGGCACCTACGGCACGATCTACGCCACCCTGAGGCACATCATCCGGGCAGAAGCAGACTATGTGGGTCGCCTGACCGGTGTCAGCCCCCAACCATCCTTCAAGTGGGAGCACCAGCCAAGCATTGCTGAAATTTCCGCTTTCGCTGAACAGGTGGCTGATGCCCTGCTTGATGCCGTCCAGCGCATCCCTCCCACCCACCTCGTCCATGAGGAGGAGGATGGCAAGTTCATCGACTATATTGCCATGCACCTTTTCATTCAGGTCATCGACCACGGTATCGAGCACCGCACCAACATCACCACCATCCTCAGCAGTCTCGATCACCCCGCCCTCGAAGTGGATGGCTGGAGCTACCTCTTTTCGCACCCGGAGCGGTTTGAGCTGCAGGAAGGTACCCTGTAAGCGAAATGGGATCCCTTTCACTCGCGTGAAGGGAGCTTGACCAACGGTCATTGCCGGTAAATGTACCGCCAATGGCACATGGAAGACACATTGCAGGAGGTGAAAAGATGGACATAACCGGGATCCTGGTCTCTCAATATCTGGCCTCGCTTGAAATGCTCAAGCAGACCATCACCTTGTGCCCTGAGTCGCTCTGGAATGCACCCGGCGACAGGAACAAATTCTGGCAGGCAGCCTACCATGCCCTTTTCTTTACCCACCTCTATGTCGCAGACTCCGAAGAAAGTTTTATTCCCTGGATTAAGCACCGGGACGGATACGAAGATTTCGTGACCCACTTTCGTGAGCCTTATGATAAAGCCACCCTCCTGGAGTACCTGGCCTTCTGCCAGCAGGAGGTGGCACACAGGGTACCGCAGCTAAACATGGAGGAAGGTTTTAGTGGCAGGCCTTACCCGAAGTTGGAGTTACAGATCTACTCGATCCGCCACATCATGCAGCACACCGGCGAGCTGATGGAGCGCCTCGGTTCCCGGGCAGACGCCCACATCGATTGGGTGGGAAGCAAACATGGTTGATGAATAGTCAGAATTTAGACCCTCAGTGAGCCACGAAAAGCCCTGGCGCCATAGTAGGATTCTGCACCGTTGTGATACACGAAAACATGGTCATAGCGGCGATCGGCAAAGATGGCCCCGCCGAGTTTTCGAATTTCAGCCGGTGTTTTCAACCAGCTCGATGTCTTCAGATCGAAATTTCCAAGTTTCTGCAGCTCTCGATATTGCTCTTCCGTTAAGACCTCGATCCCCATGGCAGCGGCCATGTCCATGGCGCTATCTGCTGGTTTAAATTCCTTCCTGGACTCCAACGCTTCACGGTCATAACACACATTTCTGCGCCCTTTAGGGCTTTCCGCTGCACAATCATAAAAAATGATTTCGCCCGTCTTTTCATCCTGGCCAACCACATCCGGTTCACCACCGGTTCGTTCCATTTCATGCAGCGACCACAGTTTTTCAGGGTTAGCCTCCAGCTTTGCCTGTACTTTAGCCCAGTCAAGACCTTCATGGCGCTTCATGTTTTTCTCAAAACGGGCTTTCAATGTTCTGAGTAGTTCTTCCCTTTGCTCCGTTGATAATTTCATTTTTTTCCTCGTCTGACATGGTTTTTATGTTATCTAACCAAGTGGTTCATTTTTATATATACTAGATCATGGTATTGGTCATAATTTTATAGTTAAATTTAATCCCTTACCATTGAGAATTTGTTGCATATATTTTTCAACCCTCGCCTCCCGGGTTTTGGATTGTTTGGGTGCAGAAAAATAAAGGATGTATGCTCTTTGCCGTCCCGGCGTCAATGCATCAAAAGCAGTTTTCAAGCCGGGATTTTCATCTAATTTATTTTGAAATTCTTCAGGTATGCTGTATTCTGTTGTCTTTTTATAATTCACTTTCAAACCAGCTTTTTCCACTTCAATCGCTTCATAAATATAGGCTTTCAATGTGGCTTCCAGCTCAACGATTTCTCGAACATTGCTGAATCGGATCTGGCGCCCCGCCTGGACATTCTCCGTTTGTGTGATCAGAATACCCTTGGTGTCATTTAACAAGGCACCTTTGATAAACAAAAGCGCACAGTATTCTTTAAATCCATGCATTAAAACGATGTTTCTGTCTTCAAGCGTGTAACAGGGAACACCCCACTTCAATTCTTCGCTCAGCCCACAATCAAGAATGATCATCCTCAATGTTTCGAATTCATCCTGCCACTTTTGGGCATTACTTAGAAATTCATCAACCTTTGGGTTCATGGCATTCATTGCTTGATCCTCTAAAATATATTGCGCATATCTCTGCTTGCACTTCCGCTCATTTGTTCATACTCAATAACGGTAATATCGCCTACCACCCACTAAACTGCAGGTTTCTCAGCTGACTTTTCGAGTGAGCTGACGAATTGCACCCTGTCATTATAATAAAGATGTTTCAACAAGGGTATTAATACCATTTTTAAAATTTAATTAAGTATTAATATTTATTATCGTTTGGTTCCATGCTACACAACGGCCTCGGCTCTCGTATAAACTCCCACATCGATTGGGTCGCATCAATGCATGGCTGATTGCTTTAGACCTCACAAACACGCATATCTATTGATCTAAACAAAAGGATGAAATCCATACAGGATCGATCAATTACCACGGACCAAATCCTGGCCTGCCTGAATCGTTCTTTTCCCTCGTGAGTATATCCAACCCTGACTTCCAGGCGAAGCATAAAGTGGATGTTGGAGATTCTCAGCTTATATCATCAGTGAGCACTGCCCTCATGAAGTCCGTTACCAAAGCTTCTTGCATAAACGCGTAATTCCAGGTTGTCCAAAATATTTACGGTAAAATGACAGGTACAACGATGGAATAATGGGAAATAAATGGTCTCCTATCAGGGCAGACTTGAACACAATTCCCAAATTGAACCCTACCAACCCCTCAAATTTGACCTGATTCCTTTACCCTACTTTTCACCTATCAGTATCGGGCAGGATGAAAGTGGTATAGCATCAGATGCCTGCTCGAATGAGTATAATTCGATTAAAATCGGATAGATTCCCTTCAATGGGGTATGAATGCTCTTGATCAAAAACATCAGTGAACGAATCACCTCAAACAAATACCTCTGGTCGATAATATTTGCATTGTCTGCTTTGGAAGGGCTGATCGCCCTCCTCGCCGTTGCCAGCCTGCCATCGGATCAGGATGTGCGTGTCGTTCTGGGCCTATCTGTAGGTCGACTGATATTGTTAGCCCTGATGGCAGCATTTATCCTATTATTTATTTGCCTGGCATTACTCAACCTTCATTCAACCTGGCAAGCACATTGGAATAAGCAGATGAGGGCAGATGCTCGTTGGGGATCTCTCCTTTTCATTGTATTACCGATTTTTGCGATAATTTCTGTTTATATCCCGTATTTATTGAAATCCTCTTATCTTGCTACAGGTGATGTTTACTACCTGGCCTACTTCCACCGCCTATGGCCTTTTTTTGTTTGGGGATACCTTGTCAGTCTGCAGGTCTGGGTGATACTGGTCTGGAAGGGTGGATTTCATTGGTCTGCGCTGCAAGCTGAGCGCTCCGTACTTCGTGCAGGCATAATTGTCTTCCTGATAACCCTCCTTATGGCCATCTTCGTGGCGTTAAGTGGAATTGGCATAACACCGGATACGGTCGGTTGGGGTACTCCAGCAGTAGCCTTGCTCGAATGGCAGGTTTTACTCAGCTGGTTATGCGCAGCCCTTTTTCTGGTTCTTCTATTACACCACCGCTGGCCAAGGTGGGCAGATCTCGTCCTGGCAGTCGGGATTTGGTTCCTGGCTGCTGGGGTATGGTTGAGCGTACCTACCAAACCCAGCCTTTACGCCACCCCTGGGCGCCTCCCCAACTATGAGATTTACCCATTCTCCGACGGCGCGTACTATGACCTGTTCTCCCAAAGCGCTCTGATCGGTAATGGTTTCAAGGGTGAAGGCATCCCTGCTCGGCCGATGTACGTTAGCCTGTTGACTCTGTTCCATCTGGTAGCAGGTCAGGAATATGATTTAGTAATTTTTGTACAGACGCTGCTGCTCGCATTTTTCCCAGTCGTGTTGTATTTCTTAGGTAAGGAACTGCATAGTCGCCCCACCGGCCTCCTAATCGCATTGCTCGCTATCTTACGTGAGTGGAATGCCGCTATTGCTTTGCCATTCATTTACAATGGCTCCTCCTCCAAGCTGTTCTTCGCTGACCTGCCAACTGCCTTGGTGATCAGTGTGTGGACTCTTCTTGCCATCTTATGGCTGAAAGCACCTACTCACCGGATGTATTTACCCATATTGGTTGGCGGTGTGCTTGGCGTGGCGGTTTTGTTTCGCACCCAAACGATATTGCTCCTCCCACTCATCCTGCTCCTGGCGCTTATGGTCCTGCACAGGTACTGGCGCTTATGGTTGATCTCTGCGGGATTGATGATTATCGGTTTCTTCCTGGCAGTTACTCCCTGGCTATGGCGCAACGCACAGATCACGGGACAACTGATCTTCGATGATCCATTTTCACAGGTAAGTGTCATGGCGGATAGGTATAGCCTTGAAGGCAGGGATCTGCGATTTCAACAACAACCCGGTGAAAGTATCAGCGAGTTCACTGACCGTGCAAACCAGGAGGTGCTCCAATTTCTGAGAGCTCACCCCGGGTTTGTCGCCCACTTCATCGCCAACCACTGGCTCAATGCTGAAATCAGCAATTTGCAAATACTCCCCCTGCGAAATATCTTGGAAGAATGGAAAGGCCTGCTTATTCCAACCGCGCCTTTCTGGGAGTGGTGGGATGGCACCCCAGGTTTCCTGCAATTAGTTCTGTTGCTTCTTTACCTCTCACTTGTCGCCTGCGGGATTGGCGCTGCCTGGTTCCGGGCTGGTTGGGTGGGGATGGTGCCTCTACTGGTCAATCTGGTTTACAATGCCAGTACTGCTGTAGCCCGATTATCCGGCAATCGCTTCCTGCTGCCTGTCGATTGGGCTGCTTATGTTTATGCTGCCATTGGCTTGATGGAAATTGCTGTTCTGGTGAGTTACCTGCTGGGAGTCTCCTCAGATCGAATCGCTTACTTGTTGATCCAGCGAAGCCCCCAACCTGAGGGGCGTACGGTGCCACCTCTGAAATGGCAGCCATTGATTGGTATTGGAACCATGATCCTGTTCATCGGTTTCTTGCCACTCATTGTGGCGGGATTCATCCCCAGGCGCTATCCAATCCAATCGCAGGCTGAGCAGGTTTCCGAGCTGATGCATTCCATGCGCCAATTTGACCCCAGCTTCGACCTATCTCAGTTACAGGTATTGTTGCTCGATCCGCAAGCTCAAGTCATCAAAGGGAGAGCGCTTTTCCCGCGGTATTATCCCGCCGGTGATGGAGAACCTCAGACTGCCAAAGCTGGTTATGCGCCTCTGCCTTTCCCAAGGACTTTATTCCTATTGGCTTCAGATGAATATAATGGGCTGGTGATGCTCAAAATGCTGGATCCACCAGCTTATTTCCCCAACGCCTCGGATGTTATCGTGGTGGGCTGTAAAACCGAGAAATACCTGGAAGCCCAGGTGGTGTTGATTCCAGGGGAACCAGGTGATCTGCTGATTTCAGATGGCGAGCTGCCATCCCAATGTCCTTCCAGTACAATCGGCACCCGAAACATACCCCTTGTCGGAGGTGAGACATTTTTGTTACGCAAATTACCTCTCCGGTGATCTTCTATCCGTACCCTGGCACCACGCACAGGTTATTTGATCCTGACGTCACGCAGGCATACAACCCCGCCTCCCAGCTGAAATCAAACATTACCACACACTCCTCCCCTGAATACCGACCTGTGGTAATCGGAGGTGGCCTGGTGAGCCTCGCGGCCACCTGCACAGTCTTTGTGCGGATCCCTTCAGCGAGGAGCGCACTGTGCAATTTAGCCTCGCGAAGTGTTTTTCAAGCGAGGCTGGGAGGGGGTTGGTTTCTTATTCCATCCATCTACACCGCCGATGGATGAATCCACCGTCTACCAAAACCACGAAACCCGCTCAGCGGGTTTTCTTACATTAGCCGATGGATTTTATCCATCGGCACTCCTCCCCTACTTCCGCATTTTGAAATTTAAATCCCAAATGGTTTCATCGGGTGTGGGGAGGTTGGGTGAGCTTCGCGGCCACCTGCACGGTCTTTGTCCGGTTCACTTCACCGAGCAGCGTACTGTGCAGAATCCCGAGGAAATTGAGGAGACGAAGCCTCGTGAAATGTTTCCCGAGCGAGGTGAGGCAGGGGCTCTTCCTCCCTCTCCAAATGCTGGCTTTACATTTGGGGAGGGCTGGGCAAGCCTCGCGGTCCATTCAGCGAGGGAGAGGCCTACAGCATTGTGGTGTATTATACTTATCGATGATATTATGGGAATTACCATTTGAATCTTGGGTACTTACCCTGAAAAAAATAGCATTCGGAGAAAAATGCCTGATCTCAAAATAAATGCCGTGGTGAATGGTCATCGTTTATTTGGATTACTTTCTGGTGAAGGCGCAACCACAGTAATTCTTGACGCAGGCTTGGGCAGCACCTCGGAAGATTGGTCAAAGGTTCAGCCAGCCGTAGCCACCTTTTCAAAGGTTTTCAGCTATGACCGGGCAGGGCTGGGGCAGAGCGAAAAGGCTCCAGTTCCAAGGACTTGCCAGGACATCATTGGCGACCTCCGGGATTTATTGTTATCCACAGACCTTCACCCTCCGTATATTCTTGTCTCCCACTCGTGGAGCGCGATCAATGCTCGCTGGTTCGCAAATCAATATCCTAATGAAATTGCCGGGATGGTCTTAATTGACCCCGTTCATGAAAATAAATACGCGCAATTTGAAAAGGTTATTTCTGCAGAGCAGGCAGGCCGTATGTGGGCGTCTGTCAAAGACCCATCTAAAAACGATGAGAACATTGACCGGATTGCAAGTATCGCCCAGATTCATGGCAAACAAACCCTGTTTGACTTTCCGCTGATTATCCTCACCCGTCTCACCGATTCCGATGAACTGAATCAGATCGAGACAAATTTACAGGCTGAATTTTTGAGGTTGTCAGCCCACAGTAGGCAATATTTTTCAAAATACGACGATCACTTTATTCAAAGATCAGAACCTGAGCTTGTGATCGATTCGATTTGTCAAATTGTAGAATCAATTAAGCCAGGCAGTATGGATTTCTAAAACGCACCCTGCTAAGCGTTAGGTTGGAAGAATAAATCATTGATTACATCAATATTTCCCTCCATAAACGTCTTCCCAAATGCCTTCGCCAGTGGATTCAACAACCGGTGTGGTGCTGATGTTCTTTTTTGGGGGATTATCATCAAGGTTGTTCTTTGCCCGCAGCATCGCGAACGATTTGTGTGAGCGAGGTACGATGAGCGGTTTATGCGAAGAAGCAATCTTCTCCACAACTTAATGAATTCACATTCTGCATAAACCACGAAACCCGCCCTGCGGATTTTCTATCATTAGCCTGAGGATTATATCCATCAGCTAGCCGTGACCCGTCTGCTGGTTTCTTTTTCCTCCATTTACCATAGCACTCAATACGGTGTATATTATCCATAACAGGCCCAAATAATTGTGAGGAGGATAAGCATGGCTAAGAAGCGAATGATCACGCTGGCACTGACGGTTAGTTTGCTTGGTGTGCTGTTGGCTGTAGCTGGAATGACAGTCAGGGCTCAAAACCAGCAGGGTACTTCTTCAACAAATCAGGAGTTGTCGATAATTCCGGAATTAATTGGCCAAGTGGGTGGAACTAGCTATGCCAGTGCCTGGCAAGGTAATTATGCATACCTGGGGGTCGGCCCAAAGCTGGTGATCCTGGATGTCTCAGATCCTTCAACACCCTTCATCACCGGGCAGACGGGGATTTTTCCGGATATAGTCCAGGGAATAAGCGTGGTGGGTAACGTTGCTTATGTGGCTGATTATACTGGAGGGTTACGAATAATCGATATCACGAACCCGGATACCCCTGCGGAAATAGGCTTTTACGATACAGGAAGTTACGCTAGTGCGATAGCGGTTGCTGGTAAGTTATGCTTATGTATCTGATGGATGGGATGGGTTAAGGATAATTGACATTTCTACCCCTCTGCACCGGCAGAAGTTGGGTTTTACGACACAGCAGGGTCGACTTATGACACGGTGATTCAGGGAGATTATGCTTATGTAGCTGATGCTGATACTGGGTTGCGCATCATCGATGTTTCTGATCCGCGAATCCGGCGAAGTTGGGTTTTACAACACACCAGGCTATGCGAATGGGGTTGATGTAGCGGGGAGTTTTGCCTATATTGCCGATTCATTCAACGGGTTGCGCGTTATCGATATCTCCAACCCGGCAGCACCAGTCGAAGTAGGTTTTTTCATCACTCCTGGTCGAGGCATTGAAAGTGGTGGTGGAGGGAAGTTATGCCTACGTGGCTGGCAGCGATAGTGGATTACGCATTATCGATATCTCCACCCCTACTGCTCCCGTGGAATTTGGCTTCCTTGTCACCCCCGGTTTAGCCACTGGAGTATCTCTGGGGGAGAGCCATGCATATGTCGCCAGCCAGTGGGGTGGTTTACGTATCATCGATATTTCACAACCAGCCGATCCCGTTGAAGATGGATTTTACCTTGCAAAACCTGCCATCGCTGTAAAAGTGGAGCTGGCAGGCACCCATGCATATGTCATCGACGTGGAGGGGCTCCATATAATTGACACCTCGGACCCAACAGCCCCAACCGCAAGTGGTTTTTGCGCTATTCCTGGAGGCCCCTTTGCACTTACCGTATCAGGTGGATATGCCTACGTTGCGGCTGGATCGAATGGATTGCGCATTATCGACATATCCAACCCGGCGGCTCCGTTGGAGGTTGGATTCTCAAACACATTGGGTGGTGACGAAGATGTGGCGGTAAGGGGGAACTATGCTTATATCGCAGAAAGCTCACCAGGCAGGCTACATGTCATAGATATATCCGATCCGACACAACCTGTGGATGTAACCTGGCGCGATACCCCGGGATATGCCTTGGGGGTGACGGTGGTGGGGTCTTATGCGTACGTTGCTGATGCAGACTTTGGGCTATTCATCTTTGATATAACTAACCCCGCCGATCCAGTACAAACCGGTTATGTTAATACCCCGGGTCTTGCCGATGATGTGGCAGTGGCCGGAAATTATGCTTATGTTGCCGATGGGCCGATGGGAGGCTTACGCGTTATCGATGTCTCCGATCATGCAAATCCCACGGAAGTAGGGTACTTCCTCACCGATAGTGCCAGGGAGGTGGTATTCGCCTATCCTTATGTCTTCGTGGCTGATTTTTTTATGGGGTTAAGGATTATTGATGTATCCGACCCAACCCTGCCCATCGAAGCTGGATTTTACGATACTCCCAATTATGCCGCGGGAGTGGCGTCATTGGGTCCATATATATCCGTCGCTGATTTAGAGGGCGGGTTGGATATTTTTTATCTGTACAGAAATATTCCCAGCGTATATCTGCCCCTAGCTCAAAAGTAAGCAGGTGTGGATGATACAGTAATGTAACGGAGGTCTGGGAAGGAACACTTCCTCTCCAAATGCCGGTTTTGCATTTGGGCAGGGCTGCTGTCCTTTTTTGAGGTGTCATCGAGGGTGACCTTTACCCGAAGCATCGCGAACGATATGTGTGAGCGATGTACGAGGAGCGATTTTTGCGACCAAGCCCCGAGTAATGCGAGGGGGTGGCAATCTTCTTCATAATTATTCGAATCCACCTTTTGCATAAACCACGAAACCCGCAGGGGACATAAAAAATATTGTCATTGCGAATGCCTGGCGAACTTCCAGGCATGTGGCAATCTTCTTCATAGTTATCTGAAACCACCGCTGTGGAAATAAACGAATGCCGCATGACCGCTTTCGACGGTGGATGAATCCACTGTCTGCTTAAACCACAAAACCCGCACAGCGGGTTTTCTAGCACTAGCCGATGGATTTTATCCATCGGCACAGGGTATTAATCCCCCCTGCGAAGGATGGGTGAGCCTCTCAGCCACCTCCACGATCTTGGTGCGGTTCCCTTCTGCGAGGGAGCTGCCTGCATCCTGCTCCTGAGAGGAGGACTTCTCTTGGAGGATGGTCAACCTTCAGATAATGGGATGGTGTATGTAGAGAAACAAGCCCCCGAACCTCCGAATATGGAACGCTTGCGAGACTGCGTCGTAAAGAGAGCTCCTTGTGGTTGGGTTTCGGGTGAAAGAACACCGCCTATCACCTGACCTACAAAGCATTGTTTGCAACCTTGTCTGCATTTTTCAACCGGGCAGTGCATTCCTCAAGCCAGCTCTTGGGCGGTAGCGTAACATGTCGCGCTGCAGACCACGCTGACGGGCAGCCTCGACGTCCTCTTCTGGCAGGTCGGCTGAGGCGGAGGTTACATACTGCCCGACAATTTTCTCCATCCATGGACTGACTTTCCAGATCGGATCATCCAACACCAGCGTGTAGAGCTCAACGGCTTGGACTGCCCGGCCTTCTCTGGCCAGGATCAAAGCCATGGCTGCCAGAGAATGCTTGAGAGCATGATGTGCGCGGGTTTTCACCGAAATCTGCAGGGCTTCAACAAGGGCAACTATTAGCTGACTTCGGCCATGCCCAGTGTAGTAATGGATGTTCGCCAGCACTGCCAGCGCCCAGCCCAGCTCGTCTTGGTGACCCACCTGGCGATATAGATTAACCGACTCTTGCATGAGGTCATGCGCATCCAGGATTTCGCCCTGCGCCAGGGCACATCCGCCCAAGATCGAATTTCGATAAAGCCATCTCTCTTCGTAGACCGTTTTCTAGCGCAAACTGCAATCCCATCTGTGTATAATATTTGACCTGATCATACTTTCCATGTAGCATCTTACCTAATCCGATAACCATATAAACAAAGGTGGAATTATAGCGATCACCCAGGTCTTGATACAATGGGAGACTTTGTTGCAACAAGCGGAAGGATTCATCAAATTGGCCTTGCCAGACCAAAAGCCGGCCCATCCACATCAGCCCATCAGCCATGCTGCGCTTTATCGCCGATCGATTGATTTATCGCCAACGACTCACGCATCAGGGATACGCATTTCTCAAGCAAACCAACCCGGCTAAAATTAAAAGCCAGCCAGGTAAGCGCATAAGCCAACCCGCGCTGGTCGTCCATAGCCCTGCGCATGGCAATACATTCCATCAATGGCTCGGTCGCCTCAGCATAATCCCCCGAATGCTGTAGGTTGATCCCCAGATCCACCAAGGCAGCTGCCAGGTGCCATTTGTCACCGATCTGCCGATAAAGCTCTACGCTCCTCTGCAGGTGCTCACGTGCCAGTTTGAGGTCAGCAGTAAATATGGCTTCGCCGGCTTCCAGCCAGATAAAAGCCTGTAAACGACGGACATCCTGGCCTGGCGATTCCAGGCGGCTGGCAAGTTCCACGGCTTCCTCCCACTGCTGGTGAGCAGGTTCAAGCTCACCCAGCAATCGACTGAAGCGACTCTGCCAGATGTGCAGATGCGCTTGCAGGAAGCAAGATTGCGGGTTATCGGCACCTGCCAATCCATATACAACAGCCCTGGCAAGCACTCTGTCCTTCTTTAAAACGGGCACTGAGCTCATAATACAGGCACAACCCCTCCAGCCCATTGGTTAAAGGGTCGATCTCAGCCTGTTGGCAAGCCCAATCCCAGGCTGCCCGCACATCGTTGATCTGCTTATCCGCCTGTGCCAGCATGGCGATTTGCCCTGGTCCTTTGAACAAACTACTCCATCCAGTTGCTATCCTGAGGAAATATTCACTATGTGTCTGCCTGGTTGCCCTTTCCAATCCATCCTCAGCAAGGGTCAGCTTTTCCTGGCTGTACTGACGCACAAGATCATGCATTTGATATTGGCCTTCAGATGTACTCCCCAATAAACTCTTGCCCACCAGCGCATGCAACACCTTCGGGGTGGCATCTGCCACTTCAAACGCGGCTTGCGCACTGAAGGCATTTCGGAAAACTGATAATTTCATCAGAACCTGCTTTTCGGGTAGACTGAGCAGGTCCCAGGAATATTCAAAGGTCGCTCGCAGGCTGCGCTGGCGTGCCGGCAAGTCCGCCCACTCCACCGATAGGAAGTCCAGGCTGCGCTCGATCTGCTCGGCGATCTCCCGTGTCGGATATTCGCCCACCCAGCTGGCTGCCAGGATCAGGCTGAGCGGCATGCCCTCCACCACCCGGCAGATTTGGGCAATCCCCTCCAGGTCCTCGGGGAGATAACCCGGTTTCACCCGCCGAGCTGCCTCCAGGAACAGTGCCACTGCACTGTAGTCCAACACCTGTTTTACATCTATGGGTGGAATATTCATCCCTTTAATTGGGTACACCTGCTCCCCGCTCAATTCCAGCCTCACCCGGCTTGTCACCAGCAGCTTGCTTCCCGATGAAGCCACCAGTATCTCTGCCACCAGTCCTGCACTCTCCGTCACTGTCTCAAAACTGTCAAGCACTAGCAGCAACTTCTTGTTGCGTAGGTAGTCCAGTAGCTGCTGTTGGTGCTCCCCTTTTTCTCGGAAGTTGAAGCCCAATCTCTCCGCCAGGGCTGAGAGCAGCGAGCTACCCGTCCCAAGGGCAGATAGCGGAACGAAATACACCCCATCCGCGAAGTGATAGCGTTGCCGATGGGCGATCTCGAGTGCCAGGCGTGTCTTACCACTGCCACCCGTTCCCAGGATGCAGATCAGCCTGTGCCCGGGGTCGACCAGCCAGCCCCATAGCTCGGTCAGCTCTGTCTTCCGCCCGATGAAGGGCGTCAGGCTGGCGGGTAAATAGCCTGGTTCGGTCCCGGCTTGCTCGTTGCGCAGGCGCTGGTAAAGCAATCTGCTCTCCTGGCCTGGCTCGGCTCCCAGCTGTATGGCCAGTGTCTGGCGGAATGATCCATATTGCTCCAGTGCCTCCTCCCGCCGGCCCAAGAGAGCCAGCAAGCGTATAATATGAGCATTGCCGGCCTCCCCCAGGTCGTCCAGCACCACCATCTTTTGCGCATACCTGAGGGCGTGGTCCAGCTCTCCCTGCTGTTCGAATGCCACCACCAGGTTATCCAGCACCTCCATCACATCCAGGCGCAGCTGCTCGCGCAAGCACGGTAGCCCATTCCTCAAATCCCAGGCTCTTCGGCAGGTAAAACCCATCCAGGAAATCCCCAGCATACAGCTGGGCTGCCTCCTGGTAACGCTTCAAGCATTCTTCACATACTTTTTTTGGGGGATGGGCATGCGTTCTGCATGCATCTACCAATCCTGAGAACTCAGCCACGTCCGTTATAAGATCACATTGTGGATTGAGCTGGATCTCCTGGGTGGTGACCAGCAGGCAGGGTTTGCGGGTCTGGTTGGTAGTTTCAACGGATAGGGTGCCTGCTTGCTCCCGATCGCCAAGGATACCTCGCAATTGGTACAGCGTCTGGCTCAAGCTGCCCCGGGCATGAGTTTCGTCAGACTCAGGCCAGAGCAAGCCAATCAGTTTTTCACGGGGGTGGGGATGATCTCTCTCAATTGCCAGGTATGCCAGCAAGGCACGCGCTTTATCGGACTTGAGGTTGACCACAGAGTGTCCATCCATGCTCAATCTGTACAAGCCTAACAGCTTCAAGCTCAGGTGTGTCATTCCATCCTCACCACAGTAAGCAGCCAGGAATTACCCGATAAAAGATTATGTCTAGTCATAGTATATCAAATTTCTAATGATAAATTAATCTTAAATCAGAGTTTAATGAGAGCGGTTTGTTACAAATAGGATGGAGCCAATCTGAGATTGGTGAGTATTGATTTCACAGTAGATCAGATTGAGTGTGAGGGTCGCTCTTTCATAAATCCTTGGTAAATTGATTATTGGAGGTGTAATGATGAACAAATCCCTTCGTTTATTTATTCCCCTCATTCTATTCTCCATGCTGGGAAGCTGCCATTGAGACCAGTCAGAGTCCACACAAGCAGCGCTTTCGGCCTTACAACCCGTTCCTGGGGCTGCGGAGATCCAGACGATCAAAGCCCCCATTGATCCAAATGTCTACCTGGCCCTGGAGAGCCAGGGTACAGCCCAGGTGCTGGTCATCCTGCAGCAGCAGGCAGACCTGAGCGGGGCCTCCCGGCTGCAAACCAAAGCCGAAAAAGGGGTATTCGTCTATGATCAGCTGACCAGGATCGCCGAACGAACCCAGGAACCCCTGCGCCTCTTCCTGGATTCCCGGGGGGCTGAATACAAGGCTTATTGGATCCAGAATATGCTCCTGGTAAGCCTGGATGAACAACTGCTTGCTGAATTAGCCCGCCAACCCGGGATTGAGCGCATCGAGAGCTATATTCCACCCGGAGTGGAACCGTTCGAGCAAAATCTGGGGTTGGATTTTGGGAAAGAATTCGGTCCATTCCCTTCGGCCACATTATCTTCCGTATCCGATCGCAGCCTGGGTAGATATGGCACTGAATTTGGCCCGGCCAGCGCTGCAACCGTGGAATGGAACATACAGCGGATTGGTGCGGATGATGTCTGGGCGTCAGGTTTTACCGGGCAAGGTGTGGTGGTTGGCAGCCTGGATTCGGGCGTAGATTGGTCACATCCTGCGCTAGTCAACCATTACCGACCACAGATACCGGGCATGCCGGGACCTCATGATTACAACTGGTTCGACGGTATAGAAGGTTCTTTAGTGCCAAAAGATTATAGCTACCATGGTACGGTCACCATGGGTCCTATCGTAGGTGATGACGGTGCTGGTAATCAGATCGGTGTGGCTCCAGGCGCATATTGGATTGCTTGCCCTGGCACTACCAGTCCGTATGTAGGAATAATTGACTGCCTCCAGTGGTTCCTGGCCCCTACCAAGTTGGACGGAACAGATCCACGCCCTGACCTGGCTCCTGATGTAATTAATAATTCATGGGGATCAGGTATCGACTACCAGACTGCTTTTCACGCTTTATATGCTGCCGGCATTTTTTCTACTTTCATATCTGGTAACTCTGGTCCGCGTTGTAATACTCTGATTAACCCCAGCCAGTGGTCTGAAGGATTCACGAGCGGTGCCTTTGGGCAGGGAGATATCATTTGGGAATTCTCCAGCCGTGGGCCAGCACCAATTGGACATGAATTAAAATTCAAACCGGATATTGCAGCACCAGGAGTGAACGTACGTTGCACTCTTCCAGGTGGCGGTTATTACCCCTCATGCACTGGAACCAGCTTAGCTGCCCCACATGTCACTGGAGCGGTGGCTTTGCTGATCTCTGCCAACCCCGAGCTACATGGAAATGTCGATCTTATCCAAATGTTGCTTAAAACGAATGCGGAGCCCATGGCTACAGACGAATGTACACCAGCTGGTGGTGTTCCAAATAACGTATGGGGATGGGGAATCCTGAATGTCTATAATGCTGTGCTGGCAGCACAGGCACTTGAGTTGGGTGTAATCAAAGGGCTGGTGGTTGAAACCGGAAACCAGAACCCGATCGCAGATGTTCAGGTGACTTTTACAGATACAACTCTCGATTGGCCTTACTACGAAACGAGTGATGACCTGGGAAATTTCATACACACATTGCCATCAGGGAGCTATGATCTCAAGGCCAGCCACTATGGATTCCTGGATAACACGATCAGCGGGGTGGAAATCAACCCGGGGATTACCATCACACAGGATGTTGAGATGATACCCGCACCCGTATGGACTATAACAGGTGTGGTAACTGACTCTCAGACTGGCGAGCCGCTGCCTGCCTCCATTATTCTGGAAGGTACTCCTATTTCAACAAACACTGATCCCGAAAGTGGAGTTTATTCTGTGCAGGCGGCACAGGGAGAGTGGTGGCTGGAGGTGACCAGCCCTGGCTATGCCAAACAGGTACTTAAAATCGTATTGGATCAGGATAAGGTAATAAATTTCAGTATCGAACCAATCATCAATTATTATATGGCCCGTTCGGTGGATGGTCATTGTGGACCACTATATGAATGGATCGATGCGAAATCTGGGGGAACAGCGCATCCATTGAGCGATGATGACAGTGAATATATCCCCTTCCCGGATGGGAGAGCATTTACTTTTTATGGCATTCAGTATAATGGCATCACTGTTGGCTCGAATGGTATTGCAACATTCGGTGAGGAAGGTAAATTATGGAGTGGACCTTTCCCTAATCAGGCAAACCCCAATAATGGTATCTATCCATTTTCCACCGATCTTGACCCATCAATGGGTCCGGGAAAGATTTACACGAAATATATCGATAACCGATATTATGTGATCGAATGGTATCAGGTACAGCACTTCCCTCAAGGCAGGTCAGAGACTTTCGAGGTCATCCTTGACATGTTCACGGATGTTATCAAGATCCAATATCTGACCGTTGCTGATCCTTCGAATGCTGTTGTTGGGGTAGAGAATTCCGCAGGCACAGAAGGAACTCTCTATGCAGATGGAGACCCAGGATTAGTCGCTAACTACACGGCTGTCGAGTTCTACCCGGTGTTCGGTGCTCCACCTCCTTCAGGTGGATCTGGCGAGATGTTGGGCACGGTCACAGATCGTGACACGGAATTGCCGATTGAGGGGGCATTGGTTACTGCTGATGCATTCACATTCGGTGAAACTTTCACCTATACCACAGGCCTGACGGGCACTTATTCGGCTTCGCTTTGTGCGGATTGGTATGATGTAAAGGTTGAAGCATCAGGCTACATACCAAGCGCAGAAGTGCGCGCTTCGGTATATTCGGGCACACAGACCATCCAGGATTTTGCGCTGCTACCGATTGTTTATCCTCCGAATGTAGTTACTCTAAGCGGTCCAGGTGAAGGCAGGGTGAATATTTCATATACTTTCACCGCCACGGTTGAGCCTGTTTCTACCACTCTACCGCTCACTTTCGTCTGGGAATCCGATGGACAAGTGCCCATCACCCACACCGGCGGGTTAACTGATACGGTAGATTTCACCTGGGAATTTCCTGGTACACAGGTCATCACCGTCACAGCTAGTAATCTGGTTGGTGAAGTCTCTGCAAACCATATGATCACCATCACAACACCAATATACCAAACATATCTTCCACTTATGATCAAACCCGCCGTACCACCTTTTGGATCGGTACCTGCCCCCTCCAGTCTAGATAGAGGGTTGCAATTGGGCTTACTCACAATTGGGATTGTCGGCTGGAGGAAAAGGAGAGGATAGGTATAAGCACTTGCCGGACGATAGATGGGTAAAAATATTCATGAAAAGCGATAAATAAACAGACCGGCTTCCAGGGTGATCTGGAAGCCGGTCCTTTTTTGGGAGACAGGAAATCATTCTCGATTTTCGTTCTTATAAATAATAATCGGTATCGGTGTGAGAATTTCATCCATCACGCAAGCTCCTTCTTCCTGCATTTTTGGGATGGAATGAGCATAAGACTAAAACATGATCATGATGCAATGACCCGGCTTCCCAGCCACGATAATCAGAGGAACCGATGAATGGGTATGATCAGGGCAGTGATAACTTGTCGGTTCAATCGGCTGTTTGTTTTATTAACCAGGATGACGCTAATATATGTTTCTAAATTTATCCAAAACCTCTTCCCCTCTTTTCCTTAAACCCCTTGTGGATTAGAACATTTGTGCTATAATAAGGGTGCGTGAAACACATCCGAAACCGCGAGCGTTCTTTGCGAGGGGTGAGGTGCGATCTTTGCACCCCCTGTCGCGAACGCTCTTTGTGAGCGAGAAACCGCGAGTGCAGGGTTCTTCCCGAAACCTTGAGCGTTCTTTGCAAGAGGCGTTCTTTGTCCGCAGTGTCGCGACCGTTTTTTGGGAGCGATACGAGAGGCATTTTTTGGGAGCGAAGCAGTCGCGAGGGCTTTATACGAGCGATCCAGAAACCAATGCCAAAATCTCATTTCTCCACCCTCTCGTTAATGGATCATCCACCTGCTGTTCACCAGCAACCCGCAAAGCGGGTTTCGTGGCTTTTGCAGCCGGTGGATTCATCTTCCCGAGGAGAAGATTACAACGTCGCAAAAACCGCTCCTCGTACCTCGCTCTCACAAATCGTTCGCGATGCTTCGGGAAAAATGCACCCTTGATGACACCAAAAATAATCTCCAAACCCGCAAAGCGGGTTTCGTGGCTTTTGCAGCCGGTGGATTCATCCACCGGCACAGGATTATCTATGATAATGATATCTTTCACCAGCGGAAGCTGGCAGCGTTTATCTGTGGTTAAAGGTTTTACCTTTTTTAATCAATGTTTTTCATCTGTGTGCATCTGTATTTATCTGTGGTTCAAGGTTTTATCTTTATAAATAAGAGGTTTCCATCCGTGTGCATCTGCGTTATCTGCGGTTAAAGGTTTTATCTTTATAAATAAAAGTTTTTCATCCGTGTGCATCTGCGTTTATCTGCGGTTAAAGGTTTTATGGCACGAATTGAATCCATTTGTATCCCTAAAACTATTCAAATGTGGTGGTCCAATTAAACTGGACACAAAAATGGCTTATCTTAGGGGGATGTCTGCTCCACTCTTCGAATTCGACCGGTGTCAGATATCCCAATGATGAATGGATGCGTGTTGTATTACGCACATCCCTCAAGAAACGACCAATCTGGCGATACGTATTTGCATAGTTTTGATAATCTGACCAATCCACCTCCTCTTCTTTGATCGTGCGTATCAAGCGCTCGTCATACCCAGTTTCCCAAGTCTCACTTTTGGTAGACATATTGATCTGCACATGCCGGGCGTGTAAAGCATTCGCTTACTCAAGTGTCGCTTAATGGATACCCTGGGTACTGACGTGGATCATCCTCTCATAAAATAAGTGGTAAGCGTAATAACGAATCGTCGTTTTCTAAATTAATCCTTGATTAATGCCTCACTATATATGATAATATTACAAGCATATTCAGGGGAATATAGAAATGTGTAGTTTGGTTTTTCTTGAATTGTTGGGGTTGACTAGCCTAAATAAATTGGGACTGCAATGCGCCACCAATCTCGCCTTATACATCACTCTAGTCAGTTATTTTCTCTTTTTCTACGAGTAGATATGAGTTTTTATCCACCAGCATTAGATAAGGTTTGAGATTTTCTAGAGCGTATCAAAAGGGAGGTCGAAAATGTCTAAAAGTAAGCTGATCTTTCAGGGGGTTATTTTGCTCATTGCTGTTCTCATCTCCCCTATTCCTATTATTTCCGCAAGTCAACCCAGCCTTGTTGATCAACCCGGGGTGAATGGAAATGGGAATCCCGCATCCCCTCGACCAACCCTTTTCACTTTTACATCCAAAGCGGATAGCTATGTTGATCAACAGAATCCCACCACAAATTACGGCAAAGCTTACAACATAAGCGTAGCCAGCTTTCCCACAAAAAATGCATATCTGAAGTTCAACGTCACCGGTTTTTCTGGTGTCATTAAGCAAGCCATATTGCAGGTTTATGCAACCAATAAATCGAATGCCATCATTTCAGTACGTGGGGTTGCAAACAACGACTGGGATGAATATTCGATTACATATTCCAACGCGCCTTCCCTTTCACGTATCATTGCAGGCTCGTCAAAGAAAATCACAAATCCAGGGTGGGTTTCCATTGATATCACCGCACTTGTAAGGGATACCGGTGTAGTTAGTATTGGCTTGACTTGTACCAATGAAGTAATGACGAATCTCATGAGCCGGGAAGCGGGCTTGAATCAGCCAAAACTGGTTGTTTATGTCTATCCTTCTGGCACATCGACCCCCACAGCAACCTCCACCCCTACGAAAACGTTAACACCCACACCTACAAATACACCGACACCCACGGATACACCTACTGCAACAGCCACTCCTACAGACACTACCACTCCCACTGTCACCTACACCCCGACTCCCACCGATACTTTTACTCCAACCCCCACAAGCACATATTCCCCAACACCCACCGACACATATACCCCGACCCCTACCGCTACAGAAACCCCTACACCAACCGACACTAATACTCCCACCCCCACCAACACAACCGAACCTACACCTGACCCGATCATAGATCACTGCGGCACAATTTCTGCGGATGAGACCTGGCAGGCTGGTGACGTTCACCGGATAACCTGCACTGTCTCGGTAAACCAGGGGGTCACCCTGACCTTATCCCCAGGCGCGATTGTGAAGTTCATGAGCGAAACGGGTTTATTTGTGGATGGTAACATTGTTGCGAATGGGACGACGGAAGACCAAATTCACTTCACCAGCTATAAGGATGACAGTGTGGGTGGGGACAGCAACGAAGACGGGAACACCAGCAGTCCGGCTCCCGGTGATTGGGCTGAAATTTGGTTATATGGCACGGGTAATCTCAATCTCGATCATGCTATCGTCCGCTACGGAGGCGGTAGTCTTAGCTGGGAACACGGCACGATCATGGCTTACCTGACCAGTTCTCCCAGTGATGGTGTTACTGCCTCCATCAGTAACAGTGTCATTGAGCATAATACTGATGATGGGGTTTATCTTCGCGACGAGGACGCAACTACCCTTTCCAACTTATCGATTAACAGCTCCGTTATCCGTAACAACGGTCGTAATGGTGTTAGCACACAAGGCGTTGGGAGTGTTTTACTCGCTAATAACGTCCTCTCCAATAATGGGGCTACATATATAGGTTCCGCGGCTTTAATCTATGCTCAGACAGCCATCGTAAGTGGCAATACCTTTACCAATAACCCTTCTGGATTGTCTCTGGGAGCTGACAGTATCACACTGACAGATAATCTATTTATCGATCAGACCTATGAGCACGCATTTATTAATTCAACGGATGACCTGATCTTCTATGGGAACAGTACCCATGGACAGCCACGCTTGTTCAAGTTGTATGGAGTCCATCTCAGATGATGTCACCCTCGATTCTGCCATCCAGGTGTATGAGCTCGGATTGAGTGTCAATCCCGGAGCAACCCTGACCCTCCTTGAAGGCGTGCTTGTGAAATTATCAGAAAATTACAGCTCCAATCTCACAATTTTCGGTACCTTAAACATCCAGGGGACAGAGTCCAATCCTGTCGTGATCACGTCATTGAAAGACGATACATACGGCGGAGACACGAATAATGACGGAGCCTCCACCTCACCGGCTCCCGGTGACTGGGGTGAAATTTGGCTATATGGCACAAGTAATCTCAATTTCGCTCATGCTATCATTCGCTATGGAGGCGGTAATCTTAGCTGGGAACACGGCACGATCATGGCTTACCTGACCAGTTCTCCCAGTGATGGTGTTTCGGTTTCCATCAGTAACAGTGTCATTGAGCATAATACTGATGATGGGGTTTATCTTCGCGATGAGGATCCTACCACCCTTTCCAACTTATCGATTACCAACTCCACGATCCGTAACAACGGTCGTAATGGTGTTGGCGCACAAGGCGTTGGGAGTGTTTTACTCGCTTATAACGTCCTGTCTGAAAATGGATTAGTTTATCCAGTTTCAGCGGCTGCAATCTATGCTCAGACAGCCATTGTAAGTGGTAATACCTTTTCCAATAACCCTTCTGGATTGTCTCTGGGAGCTGATAGTATCACATTGACAGATAATCTATTTATCGATCAATCCTATGAGCATGCATTGATTAATTCCTATAATAACCTGATCTTCTATGGGAACAGTACTTCTGGCCAGCCACGCTTGTTCAAGTTGTATGGAGTCATCTCAGGTGATGTCACCCTCGATTCTGCCATCCAGGTGTATGAGCTCGGATTGAGTGTCAATCCCGGAGCAACCCTGACCCTCCTTGAAGGCGTGCTTGTGAAGTTATCGGAAAATTACAGCTCCAATCTCACAATTTTCGGTACCTTAAACATCCAGGGGACAGAGTCCAATCCTGTCGTGATCACGTCATTGAAAGACGATACATACGGCGGAGACACAAATAATGACGGAGCCTCCACCTCACCGGCTCCCGGTGACTGGGGTGAAATTTGGTTATATGGCACGAGTAATCTCAATTTCGCTCATGCTATCATTCGCTATGGAGGCGGTAATCTTGGTTGGGAACATGGTGCGATCATGGCTTACCTAACTGGATTCTCCAGTGATGGTGTTTCGGTTTCCATAGTAACAGTGTCATTGAGCATAATACTGATGATGGGGTTTATCTTCGCGATGAGGATCGCTACCACCCTTTCCAATTTATCGATTACCAACTCCACGATCCGTAACAACGGTCGTAATGGTGTTGGCGCACAAGGCGTTGGGAATGTTTTACTCGCTTATAACGTCCTGTCTGAAAATGGATTAGTTTATCCGGTTTCAGCGGCTGCAATCTATGCTCAGACAGCCATCGTAAGTGGTAATACCTTTTCCAATAACCCTTCTGGATTGTCTCTGGGAGCTGATAGTATCACATTGACAGATAATCTATTTATCGATCAATCCTATGAGCATGCATATGATTAATTCCTATAATAACCTGATCTTCTATGGGAACAGTACTTCTGGCCAGCCACGCTTGTTCAAGTTGTATGGAGTCATCTCAGGTGATGTCACCCTCGATTTGCCATCCAGGTGTATGAGCTCGGATTGAGTGTCAATCCCGGAGCAACCCTGACCCTCCTTGAAGGCGTGGTTGTGAAGTTACCGGACAGGCGAGCTCCAATCTCACAATTTATGGTAACCTTAAACATCCAGGGGACAGAATTTAAATCCTGTCGTGATCACGTCTTTAAAAGACGATACATACGGCGGAGACACAAATAATGACGGAGCCTCCACCTCACCGGCTCCCGGTGACTGGGGTGAAATTTGGTTATATGGCACGGGTAATCTCAATCTTGATCATGCCATTGTGCGCTACGGAGGCGGTTATCTTGGTTGGGAACATGGCACGATCACTGCCTATATAACCTTATACCCAAGTGATGGTGCTTCGGTTTCCATAAGTAACAGTGTCATTGAGCATAATTTATATGATGGAGTATTTCTGCACGATGAGGACGCGACTACCCTTTCCAACTTATCGATTACCAGCTCCACGATCCGCAACAACAATTGGAATGGAGTTACCACCGAAGGCATAGGGATCGGATTTGCCATAATAAGAGGAAGCTCAATATATAATAGCGCAGGATATGGCGTTTACAATGGAAATATTAGTAATGGTTTCGACGCCCGCTATAACTACTGGGGCTCGGACAATGGTCCTGCTCCTTATGGTCAAGGGGATGCCATCAACACGTACCAGGAGTGGGATCCCATTTGCGAATGTGTCGTCACTAAACCAGCAGTGATATTCACCCCTCCGCTGGATTCTTCCGGTCAGATTGTCGGTCCACCACCCGCCCAGACTTACGGCACCCCCTCCACCACCACGAGCATTTCAGTGGCTGACCCCGTCAACGTGGTTTTCGGCAACTACACCTACCAGTATACCGACCTGGCTTTCCCGACACTGGGTGAGGGCTTTACCTTCCTGCGTACCTACAACTCCGCCAGCACTGATTTTGGTCCGCTAGGCTTAGGCTGGACGCATAGTTATGACATCTTCGCCACCCAACCCACCACCAACACGGTCGTTATCCTGCGCGAGGATGGACGCAAGGACATGTACACCGATGCGGGTGGAGGCAATTACCTGTCACCCCCCGGCGTCTACGACACATTACGCTTCGTCACCGACCACTTCGTGCTCACCCGCAAAGACCAGGCGGTCTATTCTTTAACCCGGATGGCACATTGGCTAGCCTGGCCGATCATACTGGTAACACAACGGCATTTTCTTATTCAGGTGGCAACCTGGTCTCACTCACCGAGCCCGCCGGTCGACAGGTCACTTTCACTTATTCAGGGAACCTGCTTACACAGATCAGCGATCCTCTTGGACGCACAGTCAGTTTTAGTTACACCGATAGCTTGTTGACCAGCGTGACCGATGTCAATGGTCATAGCACCACCTATGCCCACGATGGTTCTGGTAAGCTGGAGTCGATCACCGATGCCAACGGTCATACATTTGTCCACAATTTCTACGATACCGAAGGGCGCGTGGTTGAGCAGCGCGATGCGCTGAATAACCTGACCACATTCTCTTATGATCCCACTACACGCATCAACTCGGTCACCAACCCGCTTAATTTCACCACCCTTTACCAGTATGACAGTGCCTATCGCCTGGTCTCTGAGACTGACCCTTTAGGTTATACCCAATCGTATGCCTTTGACGCCAACAACAACCAGATCAGCGCCACCGATAAGCGCGGTAATACCACCACTTTCAGCTATGATACCCGCGGTAATGTCCTCACCATCACCGCTCCTCTGGGAGTTGTCCGAAGCTTCAACTATGATGATCATAACAACCTGCTCACCGAGACCGATCCGCTCAGTCATTCAACCAGCTATGCTTATGATGGAGCAGACAACCTAACCAGCATCACCGATGCTTTGAATAACACCTCCACATTTACCTATAACTCTTTGGGGCAGGTGCTCGCCTCCACTGGTCCACGCGGGTACACAGCCTCCTTCGGCTATGATGCCTATGGTCACCAGGATAGCCTCACCGATTATTATGGAAATGAAACTACCTTCATCTTTGATATCGTCGGACGCAAGCTGAGCCAGACCGACGCCCTGGGGCATACCACCACTTACTCGTATGATAATGCCAACCATTTGTTGACGGTTGATGAGCCAATGGGTCGCTCAACCAGCTACACCTATGACCTGGTCGGGAACCGCCTGTCTGTTACCGACCCAATGGGTGGCAACACTGCCTCCACCTACGATGCCAAGGACCGCATGGTAACGGTCACTGACCCCTTAGGACATGTCACCACCTATGGCTATGATGCGCTCAACAACCAGGTCTCCATTACGGATGCATTGGGGCACGTCACCACCTTCGAGTATGATGCCCTTAACCGCAATATCTCCACGATTGATCCGATGGGGCATACCACAAGTTCCCAGTATGACCCGGATGGCAACCGCACCCAGTTAATTGATGCTAATGGTAACAGCACCTATTATGTTTATGATCAGCTCAGTCGCCTGACCTCTGTTACCGACGCTGCTGGTGGGACTGTGAGCTACACTTATGACATGGTCGGCAATCGCCTCTCCATGATGGATGCCAACTCTCACACCACCAGCTACACCTACGATGCTCTGAACCGGTTGGCAACCTTCACAGATCCCTTGAGCTTTGTCACCAGTTATACCTATGACCAGGCGGGCAACCGCATCACCTGGAATAAGCCTGATAATTCCACCGTCCATTACACCTACGACCGGCTTGACCGGCTGGAAACAGTGACTGCCACGGGGATCAACATCAGCTACACCTACGATGAGCTGGGGAACCGCCTTACTTTGGTCAATTCAACCGGCACCACCAGCTACACCTATGACGATCTGAACCGTTTGGTCGAGGTCGTCAACCTGCAAGGCAATCTGGATTATGCCTACGATCTCAACAATAACCGCACCTCGTTGACGTACCCGGATAGCAAGACTGTCATCTATACCTATGACCCGGCAAATCGTTTGATCACCGTAACGGACTGGGCTTCTCAAATCACGACCTATAGCTATGATTACACCAACCTGCTGACCGGGATCGCCTACCCCAACGATGTTGTTGCCAGCTATGCATATGACGAAGCCAGCCGTCTGATAAGCATTGGGTACACCGGGCCTGCTCCCTTGGAATCCTTCAGCTATACCCTGGATGCGGTCGGGAACCGGCTGAGCATGGCTGACGCAGATGGGAACACCAGCTATACCTACGATGTTCTATACCGTCTCACCGGTGTCAGTTATCCAGTTGGATCCCCTGCCAGTGTCAATTATGCCTACGATCCAATGGGCAACCGGCTGAGCATGACTCAGGATGGTGCTACCACAGCATATACTTACGATGCAGTGGATCGGCTGTTGTCCACTGATACCAGTGGAATGGTCACCAGCTTCACCTGGGATAATAATGGCAATATGCTCACCAAGGGGGGCCAGTCCTTCACTTGGGATGCCCTTAATCGCATGGTCGCCTGGACAGATGGCACGAACACATCCAGCTATACCTACAACGGTGATGGTGTGCGCCTAGGTCGGACAGTGAATGGTTCAACCACAGCATATCTGCAGGATCTGGCTGCTGGTTTGCCCGTGGTACTGAGAGAGACCACTTCAGGCGTGAACACAGATAATGTTTATGGAAATGACTTGATCACCTCCATCGATAGCAGTGAAATTTCCTCCTTTTACCATACCGATGGACTGGGCAGCACGCGCCTGCTGACCGATAATAGCAGTGCTGTCACCGACCGCTACAGCTACGATGCCTTTGGTTCACCTCGCACCCATGCCGGCTCGAGCACCCAGCCCTTCACCTTCACCGGCGAGCAGGTCGACCCCGAGGCAGGTCTGGTGTTCTTGAGAGCAAGATATTATGATCCAAGAACTGGCAGATTTATTAGCTCTGATCCATTTTTTGGAGACATTATTCTCTCCCAATATATAAATCGCTACACATATACACATAATCGACCAATAATTACCACAGATCCTAGTGGTAAGTTTCCTCTCATCGTTTTAATTGGTGGTGGAATAGTTGTATATAAGGTGGGTAATTATGTTGTAAACTACGTTGATTCTTATATTAAAGCAATTTCATATAATTCGTTTAAGCAATCTATGTGGAATGCGACAGACGCAGAAACAGCTAGCTATTATCAGTTCAAAGCTGCAGAATATAGTCATGAATTTACACAATCTGTAAAGAAAGATACACTTCCTCCATATGGCACATCAATGAACTTTAGCCCAGTTCCTCAAAGCTTTTCGGAAGTGGATGCAATCGGTAGAATTATTACCTTTGTAGAAGAAAATACCTTAAAATTTACTGATTGGTTATTTAGTCAAAATAGAGGAGATGTAAAAGGTGAAATGACTGAAAATTTGTATCAAGGGGAGTCTTCTATTCAAAGATCTCAACTTGAAATAAATTTCTATGGTTCTGCCTTGGGAGCAAGAGGAGGCGTGTATTTTGGTATCCCAGCTAGCCATGGAAAATAGTGTCTATTCAACAAGATAAATCCTATAATCGACTCGAATTATTATTAACTAACCTTTTTGGTAAATAAAGGCAGGTTTAGTGCCGTTACTACTTAGAACTATTCGCAGTCTTTTATCCTTTACTTATTCCTCTCCTATTTTCGTAGAAAATGGTGGAGCTTGCAGTGTCGGCATGCTTTCACTAGCAGGTGGAACTTTTACCAAATAAATTACTATTATAAACTGATCGTATGTCAGCCAATTCATTGTTTGTATCATGGCTTATCGCTCAAAGATCACCAACGCCCTTTCATTAGAAACCTTAAATTAATCATAACACTCTTGTGGATTAGAACATTTGTGCTATAATAAGGGTGCGCTCTTTGCACCTAAAACCGCGAGCTTCCTTTGCGAGGGGTGAGGTGCGATCTTTGCACCCCCTGTCGCGAACGCTCTTTGTGAGTGAGAAACCGCGAGTGCAGGGTTCTTCCCGAAACCTTGAGCGTACTTTACGAGAGGCGTTCTTTGCGAGTGGTGATGTGCGCTCTTTGCACCCCCTGTCGCGAACGCTCTTTGTGAGCGAGAAACCGCGAGTGCAGGGTTCTTCCCGAAACCTTGGGCGTCCTTTGCGAGAGGCGTTTATACAGTGTCTTCATGGATTCACTGCTTTACCCGCTGTCGCGAAGGCTTTATACGAGCGATCCAGAAACCAATGCCAAAATCTCATTTTTCCACCCTCTCGCTATTGGATCACCCACCTGCTCTTCACCAGCAACCCGCAAAGCGGGTTTCGTGGCATTTTCAGCCGGTGGATGAATCCACCGGCTGAAGCTGGCAGCGTATATCTGCGGTTAAAGGTTTTATCTGTTTACTTAACGGGTTTTCATCTGTGTATATCTGTGTTTATCTGTGGTTAATGGGTTTTATCTTTTTACATAGCGGGTTTTCATCTGCGTTTATCTGCGGTTAAAGGTTTTATCTATATATATAATAGGTTTCCATCCGTGTTCATCTGCGTATATCTGCGGTTAAAGGTTTTATCTTTTTTTATAACGGGTTTTCATCTGTGTATATCTGTGTTTATCTGTGGTCAAAGATTTTATGGCACGAATTGAATCCATTTGTTTCCTTAATTCAATTCAAATATTCCCTTCCCTTCCACCTTCCTCCCATGAGCCTGCTCAACTTTTCACCCTCATCCCGCACAGTTCTCCCCGATTACTGGAAAATTTCCGCCTATCGTTGTATACTCAGAGCACGCTTGAGCGCTCTCTACGCGCTCCCAACCGAGGAGAAGTTCTGATATGAGAGTAACCGTCCTGCAAGAGAATCTGGCTCACGGCCTGAGCATCGTCTCGCGTGCCGTATCCCCCCGCAGCACCCTGCCCGTGCTGGCCAACGTCCTCGTCGCCACCGATGAAGGTCGCTTGCGCCTATCCGCCACCAACCTTGAGTTGGGCATCACCTGTTGGATCGGTGCCAAGATCATCGAGGAAGGCTCCACCACCGTCCCCGCCCGCACCTTCAACGACCTTGTTGCCACCCTCCCCGCTGACCAAATTGAGATGACTCTCAACGTCCGCAACCAGAAGCTGAACATCCGTTCCGCCGCATCCAACACCGATATCAACTGCATCGATTCCCAGGAATTCCCTCCCATGCCCACGCCGGACCTATCGGATGCCATCCCCATCAACGTGACTGAGCTGAAGGAGATGATCCAGCAGGTGGCGTTTGCCGCCTCCACCGATGAAGCCCGCCCGGTGCTTACCGGCGTTTTGCTCTCTGCCCAGGGTAACCAGATCACCATGCAGGCGGCTGACGGTTTCCGCCTCTCCATCCGTAAGGCTGAGCTCTCCTCCGCCCTTCCCCGTCCGATCAAGGCCATCATCCCCGCCCGCGCCCTGGCCGAGCTGGCTCGCGTCGCTGGCGATGGCGACACCACCGTCACCATGGTCCTGCCTCCCAATCGCGGCCAGGTCATCTTCCACATGAAGGATGTCGAGCTGGTCTCCCAGCTCATTGAAGGCTCCTACCCCGACCTGGAGCAGGTCATCCCCCGCTCCCATCAGACCCGCACCGCCATCTCCACCCCGGCAATCCTCAAAGCCTGCAAGCAGGCAGAGATCTTTGCCCGTGAGGGCACCCACATCGCCCGCATCCAGATCACCCCCGGTGTCGATAACCAGCCGGGTACAGTTGAGATCTCCGGCCAATCCGAGGAGACCGGCTTCAACCAGACCGTGATCGATGCCAACATCGAGGGGAGCGGTTTACTCATTGCATTCAACGTGCGCTTCCTGCGCGAAGTCCTCGACGTGATCAAGACCCCCAACGTCATCCTTGAGACCAATATTGAAACCACACCCGGCGTATTCAAACCCGCCGGTGAGGATAACTTCCTGCACGTCATCATGCCCATGCACCTGGGTGGTTAAGATCCACTTCCTATCCTGGCGGGCAATGCCCGGTTTTACCATCAAGCGGATCTCGTCCGCTTATCCAATCAAAACGTGATGACCCTGCCATCTGTCAACGTCGAAAAGACCCTGCGCATCTACCTGGCGCTAGCTCAATATCCCATCCTGCGCACCCAAATTCGAGCCCGTATGCGCCGTGAGCTCTTTGAGCGTGGGGTCATCTCCCAGCAGGATTTCGAGACCGAAGTACGTGAGCAAGCCATCCAATCCCAGGCTCGCGAAGCCTTGCAGGATCCGTTGTCCGAAGAACCTGTGGATGTCTGGGAGCTGCGCCTTTCCCGCCTGCGCGACCATCTCACCGATTTCTACTTTGCCTACAACCTGCCCTACGAGCTGTTCGAGCAGATCGTGCGCGACACCCTGGCTGAGCGCGGTGTGCTGGTGCGCGACATGATGGTCTCCTTCAACGCTGAGCTTGCCCCACAATACATGCTCTTCGAGCAGGCTGCTGCCATTGAAAAGCTATCCACGGATGAACGCCTCCTGGCTGAGCCTCACCTGCGCGAGATCAAGGTCGTCCTCATCCGTACCCTCATCAGCGACCAGCTTGCCTATGTCAACATCGCCAAGGATTGGCTCACCATCCAGGACCTGCGCGAGATCCACCAGCACAAGATCGGCAGTGGCAAGATCGGCGGCAAGTCAGCAGGCATGCTTCTCGCCCGGCGCATCCTCATGAATACGGCCTCCCCCGAGCTGAATGCGCACCTTACCATCCCCGAGTCGTATTACCTGGGCGCGGATGTCACCTACACCTTCATGATGATGAACAACCTGATGCACTGGAACGACCAGAAGTATAAGCCGGAGCGCAGTATCCGCTCGGAATATCCGCAGATCGTCACCGATTTCCTGGCGGGTAAGTTTCCCCAGGAAACCCTGTCTGAGCTGCGCACGTTGCTCAAGAAGGTGGGCGATCAGCCCCTCATCGTCCGCTCCTCCAGCCTGCTGGAAGATAACTTCGGCACCTCCTTTGCGGGCAAGTACGAGAGCCTGTTTTGCCCCAACCAGGGCACCCTTGAGGAAAACCTGCACCAGCTCACCCAGGCCATCCAGCGCATCTATGCCAGCATCCTCAACCCCAATGCCTTGCTCTACCGGCGCAGCAAAGGTCTGCAGGATTATGACGAACGCATGGCCATCCTCATCCAGGTGGTGCAGGGGGAGCGCATGGGTCGCTATTTCCTCCCCCACGGGGCTGGGGTCGCTTTCAGCCGCAACCAGTTCCGCTGGAACCCGCAGATCCGCCGCGAAGCAGGGTTTATCCGCCTCGTGTGGGGGCTTGGAACCCGTGCCGTCGAGCGTGTCGGCTCAGATTATCCCCGCCTGGTGGCTCTCAGCCACCCTCTGCTCCATCCTGAAGCCACCCCCAGGCTCATCAGCCAGTATTCCCAGCACTTCGTCGACCTGATCGACCTGCAGGAAAACCAGCTGAAATCGTTGCCCGTGGAAGATGTGCTCACCAACCATTATCCAGGCTTGCGCTACATTGCTCAAGTATACAGTGAAGATTTCTTGCTCCCCATCCGCAGCAACCTGTTGGATGGTGGTACCAGCACCCTGGTGATCACCTATGATGAGCTGTTTCGGCGCACCCCCCTGGCACAGCGTTTTCGCGAGATGCTGGGGAAGCTGGAAGAGCATTACCACTCCCCCATCGATACCGAATTCACCCTGAAGCTGGTCAATCCCTATTCCACCCAGCCTCAGGTGGATATCTGCCTGTTGCAGTGCCGTCCACAATCCCATTTCAAGGAAAGCCGGGTCCGTCTGCCCAGCAGTGTCAATCCTGCCGATGTGATCTTCTCCACCCAGCGCATGGTGCCTGCCGGGCAGGTGTCTGGGATCACCCGGGTCATCTTTATCTCGCCGGAGGCTTATTTCTCCCTTTCCACCCAGGCAGAAAGGGCGCACATTGGGCACCTTGTCAGCCAGCTGAATGCAAAACTGGTTGGCACTACCTTCATCACCATCGGGCCGGGTCGCTGGGGCACGGTCAACCCGGACCTGGGGGTGCCGATCAATTATGGGGATATCTACAACACCCGCTCCCTGGTCGAGCTCGCTGGCCATACTGCCGATGCCGCCCCCGAACCCTCCTTTGGCACGCATTTCTTCCAGGACCTGGTCGAGTCCAATATCTACCCGCTGGCGATCTACCTGGAAGACCCTGAAGTCCAATTTAATCACCCCTTTTTCTATGACACCCCCAACCATCTGGCTGATTACCTCCCGGATGCTGCCGGGTGTTCTGATGTTGTCCGCCTGGTCGAAGTGGCCTCCTTCCGCCCGGATCATCACCTGGAGCTGATCATGGACGATGAAAAAGCCCAGGCATTGGCTTACCTGGTGCCGGACGAATAATGCCAGCATTCGATCATGAAATTATGCTTATTCGATAAATCTACTTTTGTTCAATAGATCGAGGAGATGAGACAATGAAGAAATTCGTGGCAGTCGCAGGCAACATAGGCGTCGGAAAATCCACCCTGGTGAGCATGTTGTGCGACCATCTTGGTTGGCAGCCGTTTTTTGAGCCCGTGGGTGAGAACCCCTACCTGTCCGATTTCTACCGCGATATGCACCAGTGGGCGTTTCACTCCCAGATATTCTTCCTCACCCGCCGCTTGCGTTCTCACCGCCAATTGTGTGACCATCCCACCTCCGCCATCCAGGACCGTAGCGTCTATGAGGATGCCGAGGTCTTTGCCCACAACCTCTTCATCAATGCCATGATGGACGAGCGTGACTACCTCACCTATCGTGAGCTTTATCGTGTCCTGACTGAGTTTCTACCCCCACCCGACCTGGTGCTCTATCTGCGTGCCTCGGTGGGCACCTTACAGCAGCGTATTGCCTCCCGCGGCCGCGACTACGAGCGTACGATCACCCCCGATTACCTGGGCCAGTTGAACGTTCTGTATGAGGATTGGATCGACAATTTCAGCCTGTGCCCTGTGCTCACTGTCCCCGCCGACCAGCTGGATTATGTCGCCCATCCGGGTCACCTGGATTTGATCGCCCAAAAAGTGGATGAAAAACTGACCGGCAAGGAGGAGGTCGTTTTCTCTGCGGATGAGCTGGCCAATTCCGTCTGATCATATATTGAGATAGGTGAGTAGTCCTCCTGATAGGCATTACGTAAATCATCACCTGCATTTTTCCCACCTGTCCAGGCTATTGTGCCCTTCAGGCTGGCATTAAACCTGCTCCAGTTTTTCTATCATCCCCTCCGCTAGGCTCACCACCTGCCGGACTGTCTCCACGTCAAAGGCAAACTTCGCCCCGGCCGCCTCATACAGCTTCGGGATGGGTAATGTCCCTCCATAGGATAGCGCTCGCCGGTAAGCTGCCACCGCAGCCTTCCGGTCTTTCATCGCATTGGCCCAGATCTGGAATGCGCCCAGCGATGCCAGTCCATACTCAATGTAATAGAATGCCACCTCGAAGATATGCTGCTTCCGCTGCCAGCCGGTGACCATTTCATCCTCCAGCCCGCTCCAGTCCACTCCGATCATGTACCTGTGCCACAGCTCAGCCCACATCTGGTCGCAGTTCTCGGGATGCATGGCATCTGCCGGGTTTTCGTAAGCCCAGTGTTGGAAGGCATCCACCACCACCATGTATGGCCAGAAGAGCACGCATTCCTCCAGGTGCTCAATTTGAGCCCGGGCGGCATCCTTTTCGGAATAGAAACCACCTTCACTTGCCACCAGGTAGGGGAAAGCCAGCAATTCCATCGCCATCGATGCCACCTCAGCCATCTCCATGCCTACAGGCAGCTGCTGATAATACGGCAGGCGTGCTTCTTCAAATACGTGGAATGCATGCCCGCCCTCATGGATCAGCGTGGATACATCCGTATGTAATCCCACTGCGTTCTCAAAGATGAATGGCAGACGCACCAGGTCGTAGTTATTACAGTAAGCACCCGGGGCTTTACCCTTGCGGTTCTCCAGGTCAAGCAGCCCTTCGCGGCGCATGATCTCAAAGTATTCGCCCAGCTCCGGGTCCACCCGGTGGAAGATGGCAGAAACCTTCTCTTCCAGCTCGGTGATCGCCTGGTATGGTTTGAGCGCCTCACGACCTTGGGGGTCGACGTTTAGATCCCATGGACGCAGGCTGCTGAGACCCAGCTGCTTGCGCCTTTTCTCATAGATGCGACTGGCAGCCGGTACCACCACCCGCTCAATTGCCTGATGAAATTGCCTGCAATCCTCTGGTGTGTAATCAAAACGAAGCAGCTCCTGCCAGCGATAAGCCCGGTAATCCGGAAAGCCCGCATTCCTGCCAATTCGAACGCGCACGTCCAGCAGTTTGCCCCAGGCTTCATTCACCCTCTGCCTGTCCGCAAGCTTGCGCTGCATCACCAACCGCCACGCCTTTTCACGGTCAGCCCGGTCCTGGCTCAGGGAAACTGGTTCCAGCTGTGTCGGTGTGACTTCCTCACCCTCCCATATAACGGTTTGCGCCCCGATGATCTCATCATATTCATTTCCCAGCTTTTTCTCTTCGGAGAGTAGTGCCAGGTTCTCTTCTCGGAAGATTTCAGCCTCAACGCGCATATTGCGCAGGGGAATTTCAAATCCCTCAGGTTGTAATCCGCTGCTCAGCAATTTCTCTTTGAGCCTCTGGTTGGATGCCTGGAAAGGATCATAAATCTCATCCAGGAAGGAGTTGAACCGATTTTTGACTTCCGCATCGGTCGTATTGACCGTGGTTGCAACCCACAGGCGGCCAAAGATCTCTGAAACGAGTCGATTCAGGTCAGACCAATCCCTTACCCAATCTTCCAGGCTTTCTGGTGAGATTGGGCGTTTTTGTAGATCATCGGCAAGTGGTTTTATCTGTGTCCATTTCCATTGGAGAAACTCTTGTGGATCCCTGGGTATATTCCTGAACATGGTCTATCCTTTCAGCCGTATCGGCTAATGGCACTGTGGTTCCTGGCAGTCATCCATTAAATGCCAGGCTCTTGCTCACTCTCCCAATCTTTGGTATACCAGCGCAGGTAGTCTTCAACATGTGCCTGCCAGTATTCCTCATTATGGTATCCCGCAAACATATGCCACTCGTGTGGAAGATTATATTTGGTCAATATACTCTCCAGCCATCTGGCTGGTGGCATTAAGTTTGGATCACTGGCACCGATATCCAGATATATCCTTGGTCTTAAATCTTCCGGCATTTGTTTAAGCCACTGGTGGATCTCTTTCACATCACTTTGAAACACAAAACCACTGTGTACTCCTAGTGCGCTGAATAGTTCCGGGTGTGACATCACCAGGCGAACCGCCCAGGCTCCCCCCCTGGATAATCCACCAACCGCCCGATGTGCCCGGTCCGGGATCGTGCGATAATGCTCATCCACCCAGGGGATCAGCGCTTGCTCCACTGCAATCCCAAAATGATCATAGGCTGGCTCGTGCCAGACACGATCCCTGGGCATCACGACGATGAATGGGGCAGCTTCTCCTGCTGCGATCAGCCGGTCTGCAATTTCGGGCACTCCCAGGCGATCCCACTGATCATCCGTATAGGTCTGACCGTGGATCAGGTACAGGACTGGATAAGCGAGCTCAGGCTGCTCTTTATAGCACGGTGGCAGGTAGATCCGGAAGACCAGTGGTTGTGGCAGCAGGTCTGTCTTGAACTCACTCACCTCCACTGTCCCCCCTGCCTTCATGCAGGCGGTCAGGGTAGGCGTGGACATTGGAGGCCTTGGGGTGCGGCTGGAGGTGGGCGTCTGAGTTGGCAGGCGTGGCGTTTGCGTGGGTGTGCTGGTCAGTGTGGATGTGGCTTTTACTGTTGCAGTCAGCGTCGGCGTAGGTGATTCCTGTACACCCGAATCCGTAGGCATGCTTTGCTGCATTTGTAAGCTAGCTACACCACACGACGGTATAAGGAAAATGATCAAACATGCTGCAAGGAGGAATTTCCACACCCTCGCAGTTTACCACAAGATATCCCATGCCTGGTAAATTAAACCCACGTGAGTGTGTGAAAGGGTTCACCCAGATTCAATCTTTCGCTGGTAAAATTGCTGGATATTTACCCATGGAGAAACCTATGAAGAAGTTATTCCTGTTTTTACTGCTCATGGCTGTCGGTCTGGTTGGATGCATCCCCCAGCCACAGGCTACTCCCACCGTTACTGCCACCAGTGAGCCCCGCCCGGTTCCCACAGTCGTGCTATCAGTCCCGACAGAATCCACCTTTCTGCCTGACTCTGGCTGCACCGTGATCACGAAGCAGCCTACGCCAGGCCCGACTGCTGAATCGATCTATCCACCTGTCACGGATGCAGATCACAGCAAAGGACCTGAAGACGCCAAGGTGACGATCATCGAATATTCCGATTTTCAGTGACCCTACTGCGCCCAGCTTGCTCCCGTGATGGAGCAACTCCTCAAGCAATACCCGGATGATCTGCGTTTTGTTTATCGCCAGTTTCCCCTCATCGGTACACCCGAAAATCCGTTCCACGATAAAGCCGCCCTCGCCACCCAGGCTTCTGAAGCCGCCGGTAAACAGGGTAAATTTTGGGAAATGCATGATGTCCTCTTCAATGAACAAGCGGATTGGTCGGCAATGACGGTTGCAGATTTTGAGCAATGGCTGATCCAAAAAGCTGGAGAGATCGACCTGGATGTGGAAGAATTCTCAAAAGATCTGAATAGTGAAGAACTAGTGAAGCTGGCCCAGGCCGGCTGGGATGATAGCCAGAAAATGGGCTTGTCGGGTACACCATCCCTATTCATCAATGGCCAGGCCTGGCCGAGTAATGTGAGTATCAATGCCTACAACCTGTCAACGCTCATCGAGCTAACCTTGCTGGAAGATCGCCAATTCACCCAGTGCCCTCCGATGGCCATTGACCCCACCAAACAATACGTTGCCACCCTGCACACTGAAAAGGGGGATGTGGTCATCGAGCTTTTCGCTGACAAAGCCCCCCTCGCCGTAAATAGCTTCATCTTCCTGGCCGAGAATGGCTGGTTCGATGGTGTTACCTTCCACCGGGTCATCCCCGGGTTCGTTGCCCAGGCAGGTGACCCCAGTGGGACGGGTTATGGCACACCGGGCTATGCCTTTAAGAACGAGATCTCCCCCGACCTGAAATTCGATGGTCCGGGTGTATTAGGCATGGCCAATGCCGGCGCCGATTCAAATGGCAGCCAGTTCTTCATCACCTACGCTGCCCAACCCACACTGGATGGCAGTTATACCGTTTTCGGTCATGTGATCGAGGGCATGGACGTGGTAACCAGCCTCACCGAGCGGGATCCAGCCTCTTCCGGCGACCTTCCACCAGGTGACAAAATCCTCAGCATAACCATCGAGGAAAAATGAGTTTATCCCTTCCAGGAACAGGTTTTTCCCATCTGCTCCTGGAAGGATGATCCTGTTATGTCCACACCTTACCCATCCAACCAGCCTTCAGCCACACCGATCAACGGACCAGCTCTGATACAGCTGGTATTCAGCGCCTTGGCAGCCATACTATTGCTGGGTTTGGCGGTTCTGATCGCTGTTTCGGGTATTTTCCAGTATCTCAGCCAGGAATTTAGCAGCACCGAGCTCACCCAATCAATGATGGTTGCCTCCAGCCTGGCATTTGCCGGGGTGTTGGTACTGCCCTCTGCCTGGTACGCCTGGGTGGATTTCGCCAATCCCCAGGCAGTACACAAATCGCGGCCCGAACAACGTGACTATACTCTTATACTCACCTTGCTGGTACTTGTTGGTGTATCTCTCGCCCTATTGCTGGGTAGCTGGGCTTCACAAAATGACCAGCTTTCATGGTTCCTGCTTCCGTTCCTTAACATCATCGCCACTGGGTTGCCAGCTTTATGGCTGGTCTATATTGGCACGCATGGCCTGCTTTTCGGTTCACCCAGGCGTCGATGGGGGGTATTTGCCAGCGGTCTGATCTTGAGCCCAGCGATCATCCTGGTTCTGGAGCTGTTTGTAATCATCGCCCTGCTTTTCCTGGTCCTTTTTTGGGCGATGGTGGATCCCAATATCTCTAGCCAGCTCACCAACCTGGTATTTCGATTGCAAAATTCTACGCTCAACCCGGATGATGTTCTGAATATTCTCTCTCCCATGTTCCTCCGTCCAGGGATAATATTTCTCGTCTTTGCCTTCATTTCGGTCATCATCCCCCTGATCGAGGAAGCATTAAAACCCATTGGTGTATGGTTCCAGGCTGGTCAAAAAATCACCCCAGCCCAGGGGTTTGCCTACGGTGTTCTCTGCGGGGCTGGTTTCGGTCTCTTTGAAAACCTTGGAAACACCAGTGTCGGGGGCGAAATGTGGGTGGTCCTGGCCTCCACCCGCATCTCCACGCTGCTCCTGCATAGTCTGACCACTGGCCTGGTGGGTTGGGCATTAGCGTCTGCCTGGAGCCAGAAACGATACATGCGCCTCGGTCTTGTTTACACCTTTGCTGTATTATTGCATGGCTGTTGGAATGGGTTGGCAGTTTTAAGCTCCCTTAGCTCCCTCGAATTCCAGGCAAACATTCCCCTACCTGATTTCCTGCTCCAGATCGGAAATCTGGCCATCATCGGGATAGTTGGCTTGGGTGCATTTAACCTCGTCCTGTTTATCAGCTTTAGCACATTTTTACGCAATAGCCTTAAAAGACAATCACCACCATCAACAGGGTTAGATGGTTTTAACACACCCCTCATCGACGAACCCACTTCAGTCGAGTACGGTGAAATTTCAACCCTTTCCACGCAGTCGCCAAGCCGATCACCTGGATTGGAACCATCACCCCCTCCGATCGTCGATGACAACCCCTTCACGATTGAAGAAAATCCTCCTTCTACCGGATGAAACCTGATGAATTTAATGCTCTATATTATTGACTTGATCCTTCACATGGATAAATATCTTGGTCAGATCATCCAGGAGTATGGCACCTGGACATACCTGATCCTGTTTATTGTGATTTTTATGGAAACCGGTTTTGTGGTTACCCCTTTCCTCCCAGGCGACTCGTTGCTGTTCGCTGCAGGTACTTTTGCTGGTATGGGATACTTGAACATTGGGATTTTATTCGCTCTCATGGCGATAGCCGCCATCGCCGGGGATACGGTCAATTATTGGATTGGTCATAAAGTCGGCCCACGTGCTTTTAGTGGTAATGTCCGCTATCTTAAAAAAGAGTACCTGGACCGCACCCATGCATTTTATGAGAAGCATGGTGGCAAGACCATAATCATCGCTCGCTTCATCCCCATTATCCGTACCTTCGCCCCTTTTGTTGCTGGTGTGGGTGCAATGACCTATGGCAGGTTCGTTTCTTTCAACGTAATCGGTGGCCTGGCATGGGTGGCATTGTTCACCCTCGGGGGTTATTTTTTTGGCAACCTGCCCTTCGTACAGGATAATTTCTCCATAGTCATCATTGCAATTATCCTCATTTCAGTCATGCCTGCTGTCATTGAGTTACTCAAAAGCCGCAGGAGACCCAAACAGGAACCGGAACCCCCTGCCAGTGTTTAAACTCGCTTTCACCCATGTAACGCGGTAAAATCATCCATATGGATCAGCCATCCCTTGAGGCTACCCTGGCTGATTTAAACCTGCCAGCGATCCGCTACTTTCAAAGTATTGGCTCCACGAATGATGAAGCCTGGAATTGGATTGGAGCTGGAGCTCCAAACCAGGCTCTGGTGGTTGCAGATGAGCAGACTGCCGGCCGTGGACGGGTGCATCGTCGTTGGACCACGGTTCCAGGTGCAGGGCTGGCTTTTAGCCTGGTCCTGCTCTCTCCTCCGCTTGATCCAGTCTTCATTCCTCGCCTCACAGGGTTGGGAGCAGTTGCAATTCAAAAAGCTTTGATCAAGGAATATGCTCTACCTGCTGAGATCAAGTGGCCGAACGACATCCTGGTAAAATCCCGGAAGGTAGCCGGGGTGTTAGTGGAGGCGCATTGGAGCGGTGAAACCCTTGTTGGTGTGATCGTTGGGATTGGCATTAACATTGCACCTGAATCGGTAAGCGAGGTTAATCTACCTGCATTAGGGTTGAATTTCCCCGCCACATGCCTCGAAAATGAATATGGAAGGTCGATTGACCGTCTGGAGCTGTTACATAACATCATGGGCGAATTACTCACCAGGCTGCCAATGATTTCTCTTCCGCAATTTATCGATGAGTGGGAAACTGGCCTGGCTTTTCGAGGGCAGTGGGTGGAGTTGTCATCTGGGCTGTCTCCATTGTCCACTCAAGCACGATCAGCCCGATCCATCCCAGTAGTGGGTAAGGTGATCGGTCTTACCCAGGCTGGTTCATTAAAATTACTGACGAGTTCTGGCAAGATCGTTACCACGGCGGAGGGTGAGTTGCGATTAAGACCTGCTCCGGCAGGTTGACTTTCCTTACCATCCGCTAGACCTGGAGGAAGAACACCATGTTCGAAGATTTCCGCAAACAAGCTGAACAAGCTGACTTTTCTGATGAACAACAGGAAGATGAGTTACAGGTAAAACACCCGAACGCCCATCAAGGACAATTTTTAGGCCTTAATCCCATGCAGCGTTTCATCGTTGCCTTAATGCTGTTGTTTATGATCATTGTCCTGGGAGTATTGTTCCTTCTTGTCACCTCAAAGATCACCTTCCCCTTTCTTGGATAATCACCAGCTTTCCAGGGTCGTGAGCTTTATGAGAATTGACAAGCCTGACCTCATTCACTTTCTTTCACCCCTGCAAGCAGCAGGTCTTTTGTAGAAATTCTCGCCAACGAAGCAACGTAGTCCTCTGCTTCCAGGGAGATCAATAGGTCACAGCGGGTTGTCCTTCCCCCGCTCTTAACATCTTTCACTCTTTGCCTTAAAACCACCCCATTCGCTGAGATGATCGTCAATTCATCCACTGCTTGCACCACCCTGGCTGCAGCAATGATCCCAAAAGCCTTCAGGTTCTTTGGATCGATCGTCTGCACACCTCCGGTGGCTCGTCCCTTGGGTGGATAGTCGTCAAGGGGAGTTCGCTTGCCGTAACCAGATGTCGTCACCACCAGAAGCTCACCGCCAGCTTCCACCACCTCCATACTGGCCACATGGTCACCTTGCGCAAGTCCGATTCCAATGACGCCACTGGCTGCCCTGCCCATTGCCCGAACAGATGCCTCCGCAAAACGTAGCGCCTGCCCGTGCTCAGTCACCAGGATGATCTCATCCTGGCCATCTGTCAGGTGCGCCCATCCCAGCTCGTCCCCTTCTTCCAGGGAAATGGCGATCAGACCAGAAGGTCGTACCGCGCTGAATTCAGACAATTCCACCCGCTTCACTTTACCCTTGCGCGTCGCCATGGTGCAATATTCAGCTGCCACAAAATCCGGTGCAGCTACCGCTGCAGTGATGGCTTCTCCAGGGCTCATCGAGAGGATATTAACGATTGGGATACCCTTGGCAGAACGATCAGCATCGGGGATTTGGTAAGCTTTCTCGGAATATACCTTGCCTTTATCCGAGAAGAATAAAATGGTATCAAGAGTGCGCGCCGGGAAAAGGAAAATCACCTCATCCTCCCCCTTGGTGGTGTGCCCTGTCACACCCCTTCCGCCACGCGTTTGCAATCTGAAGCTTTTTGCAGCCACCCTTTTAATGTAACCACGTTGGGTCAAGCTGATCAATACCGCTTCATCGACCACCAGGTCTTCCTCTCTTAGTTCTTCCTGGGCCTCATGGGCAATGCGCGTCCGACGTGGGTCGTTGTACTTCTTAACCAGCTCTCCCAGGTCAGTCTTGATCAACTCCAGGACTTTCTGCGGGTTGGCCAGCAGGTCCTCCAGAAAAGCGATCCGCTCCAACGTTTGCCGGTGTTCATCTTCAATTTTTTGGCGTTCCAGTGCAGCCAGGCGGCGAAGCTGCAGGTCAAGGATGGCCTGGGCTTGCAGCTCACTGAGCTTGAACCGTATGATTAATCTTTCCTTTGCCACCTCAGCATCGGGTGATTCACGAATAGTTTGAATCACTTCATCCAGGTTCGCCAGGGCAATCAGGTACCCCTCCAGGATATGGGCTCTCGCACGGGCTTTATTCAGCTCAAAATGTGAGCGTCGTACGATCACATCCTGCCGGTGGTCAATGTAGACCTGGAGCATCCGCTTGAGGGATAACAGCCGGGGTTCACCTTCCACCAGGGCAAGCATCTGCACCCCGAATGTCGATTGCAGGGGGGTGTATTTATACAGCTGGTTCAGCACTTTCATCGGTTGTGCACCTCGTCGCAATTCGATGATGATGCTCATCCCTCGACGGTCCGACTCATCCCGCAAGTCGGAGATATCACTGATCCTACCCTCCCGCGCCAGCTCAGCGATCCGCTCGATCAGGCTGGATTTATTGAGCAGGAAGGGGATTTCTGTGATCACAATCCGCTGCCTGCCTCCACTCATATCTTCAATATGAGTCAATCCACGTAGCACGATCCGCCCTCTTCCGGTGCTGTATGCCTGGCGGATGCCTTCACTTCCAACGATTACCCCACCCGTTGGGAAATCTGGCCCGGGGATGAACTTGAGTAGCTCATCTGCCGGAATCTCATCCACTCGTTCGTGGTTATCGATCAGATAGGTGATTGCCGCAACAAGCTCGCCCATATTATGGGGAGGGATGGTCGTTGCCATGCCAACGGCAATACCAGTAGAGCCATTCAGCAGCAGGTTGGGCAGTCGGGCTGGCAGCACAATGGGTTCCTTCAATGTCCCGTCAAAGTTGTCGGTGAATTCAACCGTATCCTGTTCGATGTCCGCCAGCATCTCTTCTGCCATATGGGAGAGACGCGCTTCGGTATACCGCATTGCTGCTGGTGCATCTCCATCCACTGAGCCAAAGTTGCCCTGACCATCCACCAGCAGGTAACGCATTGAAAAGTCCTGCGCCATGCGCGCCATGGATTCGTATACAGCAGCATCCCCATGCGGGTGGTACTTTCCCAACACTTCTCCCACGATGCGCGCCGATTTTTTGTATGCGGATGATGCGGAAATTCCCATGTCATGCATCGCATACAGGATGCGCCTGTGTACGGGTTTCAATCCGTCGCGTGCATCCGGTAAGGCGCGTGCCACGATCACACTCATGGCATAATCCAGGTACGCTGCCCTCATTTGTTGATCGATATCTACCTGTTCAACATTACCAATTTCCATCACGGCCTCGTTCTATCCGATAGCATGTTTTCACTGCCTCTCAACATTCACGTCCAATTTCATTGGACAGGTTTGGATCAGCATCCATCTAGCAAAATTGGGACAAAAAAGATGTGTCCGCCACTTGGCGCACACATCTGAATTATAAACCAAGATAACGTTCTTTCTACCAGCCCAGGTAACGATCAATGGATGCTGCAGCTTTGCGTCCTGCCACCATGGCCGTCACCACCAGGTGGGGTCCGGTTACCATATCCCCTCCCCCAAATATACCCCGGCGGTGTGTAGCACCAGTATTTTCATCAGTCATCAGCAAGCCGGAGGTATGCGTTTGAATCCCTGGGGTGGTTTCACCGATCATCGGGTCAGGTTTATATCCGATCGCCATGACTGCCGTGTCAGCTTCGATGATGAAATCTGATCCTTCCACGATCGAGAATTTACGTCGTCCGTTTTCATCTGGCTCACCAAGCTGGGTGCGCACACATTCGATTTGCGCCAGGCGTCCATCTGCCCCAGCGATAAAGCGCACCGGTTGGGTAAGGAAGTGAAATTTTGCACCTTCCTCGACAGCCATCTTGCGATCCTTATAACCTCCCGGCATTTCAGCTTCACTACGACGGTAAAGGCAGGTCACTTCACTGGCATTCATGCGCAGGGCGGTGCGCAGGCAATCTGACGAGGTGTCTCCACCACCGATCACCACAACCTTCTTCCCCACTTCAGGGCGTGAACACATCTCGTGCGGTAATAGATCCATATCCACATTTGCCCGGATCAGGAAATCCGTCGCCTTGTATATTCCTGGCAATTGTTCACCCGGGATGCCCATGTTGGCATCCACCGTCGTGCCTACCCCCAGGAACACCGCATCGTAACCACCCGAAAATAGCTTATCAACCGTGATTTTCGGCCCAATATAGATATTGCCGACGAATGTAACCCCCGCCTTGAGCAGGTCATCCCAGATATCAAATACGACCTTCTTGGGAAGCTTAAAATTGGGTATTCCGTAGATCAACAAACCTCCCGGTGCTGGCCTGGCATCAAAGATGGTTACCCAGTGACCCTCGCCCACCAGTTGTTTGGCACAGGCTAATCCGGCCGGGCCTGCTCCAATAATAGCTACCTTTTTACCGGTAAATTTGCCCACTGGTAAGGTCACCCCAACTTTTCGGCGTTCGTAATGTGTCGCAAAGGCTTCCAGCACACCGGTCGGCACAGGCACTTCACCTTTCTTACCTCGCACACATGCCCCCTCGCACAATCTCTCTTGGGGGCAGATACGCCCACACACCTCTGGCAGTGAGCTGGTCTGACGATAAACACTGGCAGCTTGCAGAAATTCTCCCTGTTCGATCAGCCACAGCGCATAAGAGATATCGTTTTTTGCCGGGCAGGCCTTATGGCATGGCGCTGGGTCTGGGCAATGGATGCAGCGGGTGGCTTCATATTTTGCCCATTCCTCATCGATTCGAATGATGGCTTCATCCCAATCTTTCACCCGTTCATCCGCAGGCCGCAAGAGCAATCCATGGGATGGAATGGCCATGCGTGCTTTGCGATCTACACTTGAAAAATCCCTTGGAATAACCATCATCCTGCCTCCATGAAACTATTGCATATTTGCCAGCCGGTTTCGTAAACTGGAAAGGTTCTTGTATCTGCCTAACCAAGGTAGGCGTCGATGGTATAAGCAGCTTTTCGCCCAGCCATCATGGCAGTTACCACCAGGTCAGGACCAGTAACAACATCACCACCCGTAAATACGCCAAAACGGCTGGTGGCACCTGTTTCCCGGTCGGCGATGATCATACCCCATTTTTGGGTTTTCAATCCTGGTGTGGTGGCAGTAATGATTGGATCTGGGTAATAACCCACTGCAATAATTGCCGTATCAACATCAATAATGAAATTTGAGCCTTCAACAGGGGCTGGATAGCGCTGCCCGGTTTCATCAGGCTCACCTACATCAATCTTGACGCAATCGATCCATGACAATTCCCCATCCGGCCCGGGGATCAATCGCACCGGCTGGGTCTGGTATTCAAACCGAACCCCCTCTTCAATAGCCAGCGTTCGATCCCGGACTCTGCCCGGGATTTCACGTTCTGTATATCGGTACAGGCAGGTGACTTCCTCCGCACCGAGTCGCAATGCCGTGCGGGCACAATCCGTCGCCGGGTCTCCCCCGCCGATTACTACTGCCCGTCGTCCCACTTCCGGGTTGATGCGCATTCTCGGTGGCAGGTGGCTTTTATCTGCATTTGCCCGTATCAGGAAATCAGTTGCCTTGTATACACCCGGCAGGTTCTCTCCATGGATCTCCAATGGGGCATCGATACCGCTCCCCACCCCAAGGAATACAGCCTCGTACCCTTCTTCAAACAAGTCATTGACCGTCTTTTTCTTTTTACCCACATAAGTATTGCCCATAAAGCTGACCCCCGTCTCCTTGAGGCTTTTCCAGATATCATCAAGTAGCGTATGTGGTAATTTAAAATTAGGGAATCCGTATGTAAGCGCTCCGCCAGGGAAGGAATGCGTATCATAGATGGTCACCCAATGACCCATGCGCACCAGGATATCTGCGCACGCCAGTCCGGATGGACCTGCACCGACAATGGCAACTTTTCGACCCGTCCCAATCCCAGGCTTGATCGTTACCCCTGCTACCCTGCGCTCGTACTCACAGGTAAAAGATTCTAAAACGCCCACCAGTACAGGGTCACCGATCCGCTTTAATACACACGCCCCTTCACATAACTTTTCCTGGGGGCATACCCGCCCACAGATTTCGGGTAAGAAATTTGTCTTTCGAAAGATGCTGGCAGCATCAATAAAATTCCCCTGCTCAATCAGGTACAATGCCTGTGAAATATCGTTTCCTGCAGGGCAGGCGCGTCGGCATGCAGCTATCTCGTGGCAGTGAATACAACGTGAAGCCTCGTATTTTGCCCACTCTTCACTCAGTGGAGCACGCGCTTCGTCAAAATCCTTCACCCGTTCTGTCGCTGGGCGGGTTGGCAACCCGCTCGAGGGGAGGTGAATACGGGTTTTTCGGTCAATTGACGAGAAATCCGTCTTAAGATCCGTGGTGGTCCTCACTTACTTTGCAGGTACTTATCGATCGCAATTGCTGCTTTACGTCCGGCAACCATTGCCGTAACCACCAGGTCAGGTCCAGTGACATCATCACCACCCGCAAACACGCCCGGTCGGGTTGTTGCACCGGTATCATGATCAGCTATGATCAAGCCATACTTCTGAGTTTGAAGCTCCGGGGTGGAATCCCCAATGGTTGGGTCTGGCCAATATCCCAAAGCCAGGATGGCTGTATCTGCTTCGACAATAAAGTTGGACCCTTCGATGGGGACAGGCTTGCGACGGCCTTTTGCATCCGGCTCACCCAGCTCCATCTTGATGCATTCGATTTTTGCCAGGTGTCCTTCTTCATTGGCGATGAATTTTACCGGTTGGGTCAGGAACTGGTAATGCGCGCCTTCTTCCAGCGCTAACTCGCGGTCCTTAACTCCACCAGGCATTTCCTTGATGGTTCGACGGTAAAGGCAGGTGACTTCATCAGCGCCTAACCGAAGGGTAGTGCGTAAACAATCGGATGCGGTATCACCACCACCGATAACTACCACTTTCTTTCCAACTTCTGGTCGAGAGCGCCATTCTTCGGGCAGCAGTTCCATGTCTACATTGCTGCGTGCCAGGAACTCCGACGCTTTGTATACTCCAGGCAGGTCTTCTCCGGGCACTTCCATGGGAGCATCCACATTCGACCCAACTCCCACGAATACGGCATCAAATCCTTTTTCAAACAGCTGGTCGATAGTGATGTCCTTCCCAACTTTGGTATTGAAGGAAAATTTAGCTCCGGCGTCCTCCATGTCTCCCACCCGGCAGAAGACGATTTCCTTGGGGATCTTGAACGGTGGGATGCCGTAAACCAGCAAACCACCTGGTGCTGGTTTGGATTCGATCACGGTAACTTCATGGCCTTTTTGAAGCAGTTGTTCCGTACACGCCAGCCCTGCCGGTCCCGAGCCAATGATGGCAACTTTCTTACCCGTCGGTTCGCCGACTGGAACTTTCACCCCAACCGTACGTCGCTGGTAGCAGGTGACATAAGCTTCTAGTGGTCCGGTCAATACTGAGGCATGGCTTTTGATGTGCGAACATGAACCCTGGCATAGCTGCTCCTGAGGGCAAACTCTACCGCATATCTCGGGCAGGCTGCTCGTCTGGCGGTATAACTTGGCTGCTTCGAGAAATTCACCCTGTTCGATCAACCACATGGCTGAAGGAATATCATTATGGGTCGGGCATGCCTCGACACACGGTGCTGGATCCGGGCAGTGTACGCAGCGTGATGCCTCAAACATCGCCTCCTCGGGCGTCATCGGTATGCAAATGTCATCAAAATCACATACCCGGGTCGACACCGTCCGGTGGCTGATATCAAGGCTCGGTAAACGTGCGCGTTGTTTTCGGTCTATGGCTAATGAATCGCTTGAAATTTTCTCCATCCAACACCTCCTACAGGCTATCCTGTTTTCATATTATCGGGGTTAAACTTAAAATTTTAGTCCCTATTGTCACTTAATTTTGTGACGGTTGTCACATGATAACTGGTAAGAATCTTGCACAAAAAGAAGGAGTATTTTACTTCTAATATGATTCTTACAATATTGGGATATGATTGCAGATTGCTTGTATCCACAAAAATCCATATCAACTTATTGCCTCTACGGAGTGAATTTCCGTGAGAGGAGGGACAAAACATGCGTAAAACGATCATCATCATATTAGTTATTCTCGGTCTGGCTGCCATTGGATATTTCGGCTACCAGGCTTTACAGTCTCGTCGCCAGGCGAATTCGATCAGCAATCTGGAGACGGTTACTGCCAGCCAGGGCAGCCTTACTGCCACGGTTGGTGCAACCGGCACTGTGCGGCCGGACCAAACTGCCTGGCTTGCCTGGGAAACAACAGGAGACATTGACCAGGTGAATGTGCAGGTTGGGGATGTCATCACCAGCGGGCAAACTCTTGCTACACTTGTCCAATCCTCCTTACCTCAGAATATCATCCTTGCCCAATCTGACCTAATTTCCGCCCAGCAACAGTTGGACGACCTGATGAATACCCAATCGGTTTCCCAGCAGGCTCTACAGAAGGTCAATACCAGCCAGGCTGCAGTATATGATGCTGAGCAGGCCCTGGTGAAGTTTGACCAGCAACCCTATAAGGACGACCTGGAAAGAGCCCAGGAGGATGTGGTCGACAAGCAGGATGACCTGGAGCAGGCGCAGGACGACTTTGAGCCATATAAAGATCGGGACCCATCCAACACTACCCGGCAATCTTACGAGCAGCGTATGATCGACGCCCAGATTGCCTATGATGAAGCTGTCCGTAAGGTGGACCGGCTTGAGCTGGAGCACCAAACTGCCCAGGCCAACCTGGATGCCGCCAACGCCGCTTTGGCAGATGCCCAGCGGTCTTATGACCTGGTTAAAGATGGACCGAACCCGGATGATATCAAGGTTCTCGAGACCCGCATCGCTGCTGACCAGGCAACGCTGAGCTTGGCTAAATTAATCGCTCCTTTTGATGCTACGGTCACTGAAGTGGACATCAAACCGGGTGACCAGGTTGCTCCTGGCAGTGTTGCCTTCCGCCTGGACAAGCTGGATCGGTTGTTGGTAGATGTGCAACTCTCCGAAGTGGATATCAATAGCATTGAGGTCAGCCAACCGGTAAACATGAGCTTTGATGCGATTCTGGATAAGCAATATAACGGCGTTGTCAGTCAGGTGCCTCTTGTGGGTGATGTTGTCGCTGGTGTGGTGCAATTCAATGTATTGGTTGAGCTGACGGATGCCGATGAATACGTAAAACCCGGCATGACATCAGCTGTGAACATCGTGGTCGATCAGATCACCAACGCCCTGCTGGTACCCAACAGCGCCGTACGTGTGGTGGATGGGCAGCGGGTCGTCTATATCCTCAAAGATAACCAGCTCCAGGAAGTGGAAGTGACCCTGGGTGCCTCATCCGACACCCACAGCCAGGTGATCGATGGCAATCTTCAGGTGGGTGATGAGATCGTGCTCAACCCTCCCCAGGATTTCTTCAACAGTAGCAGCGGTGGTCCTCCCTTTGGCATGGGAGGTTGATCATGAACCCAAATCCCATCCAGACCAGCCCCACGGAGACACCCTCCAGCTGCTGGGTCATTCAAGCCGAAAACCTTTCCAAGGTATATAAAATGGGAGAAGTTGAAGTGCATGCACTCAACGGTCTCTCGATGAAGATCGCCTGCGGTGAGGTGGTTGCCATCATGGGTCCATCCGGGTCCGGGAAATCCACCTTGATGAATATCATTGGTTGCCTGGACCGCCCTACCTCCGGAGAGTACTTCCTGGATGGCGAGCCTGTTGCCAGGCTCACGGACGACCAGCTCGCCACCATACGCAATCGCAAGGTGGGTTTCGTCTTCCAAAGCTTCAACCTCCTTTCGCGTGCCACAGCCCTTGCCAATGTTGAGCTTCCCCTGCGTTATTCAGGTGCTAACGGAGAACGAAGAGAAAGAGCTATGGCTGCTATTGAAGCAGTGGGTTTAACCGACCGAATGTATCATCGCCCCAACGAATTATCGGGGGGTCAACAGCAGCGTGTTGCCATTGCCCGTGCCCTGGTAAATAACCCTGCCATCATCCTCGCAGATGAACCCACCGGCAACCTTGATACCAAATCTGGTCATGAGATCATGGAGCTGCTGCAAACCTTGAATCGGGACCATGGCACCACCCTCATCATCGTGACCCACGCTCCCGATATCGCCTCACAATCCCAGCGGATCATCCGCATACGTGATGGTGTCGTCGAGGAGGCTGTATGAACGTCTGGCAAGCTATCCTTGAAGCATTCGAGAGCCTCTCAGCCAATAAGCTGCGTGCAGGGCTCACCATTTTAGGAATTGTCATCGGGGTTGCGGCTGTGATCGCCATGGTTTCAATCGGGCGCGGTGCGCAAGCTACGATTACCGATTCCATCAATGGCATTGGTACCAATCTCATCTTCGTGTTTCGTGGGGGTTCAGAGGATGTGCGCAATCCCAAGCCCATCACCCTGGGCGATGCCGAAGCCATTGCCGATCCAAACCAGGCGCCCTCCGTTGTCGCTGTCGCCCCGGTCATCCAGGATTCCGGCAAGGTCACCTTCGGGCGCGAAAGCACCAACACGAGCATTACCGGGGTAACTCCTGAATACGGCAGCGTGCGCAATTACACCGTCACGGAGGGTGAGTTCATTAACCAGGAACACATGCTTGGCGAGGCATCTGTAGCCCTCCTGGGTTCCGAGGTTGCGGATAATCTCTTTGGGCGCCAGCAAGGCATTGTAGGTGAAACCGTCCGCATCGAAGGCCAGCCTTTCCGTGTGATCGGAGTGTTGGCATCCAAGGGCGGCTCAAGCTTCTCGAACGCCGATAACCTGGTGATGGTGCCATTATCCACTGCCCAAACCCGCCTGATCCACCGTGGCGTAGCCGACCGGGTGGATCTGCTCCTGGTCGAAGCTGCCAGCCCACAGGATGTACCCGCTGCCAGTGATGAAGTCGCCCAGGTCCTGCGCACCCGCCACCGCACCGCCATCGGCGCGGATGATTTCACCATCCTCACCCAGCAGGATTTCCTTTCCACTGCCAGCACGATTACCAATGTGCTTACCATTTTCCTGGGTGGTGTGGCTGCCATCTCGCTATTGGTCGGTGGCATCGGCATCATGAATATCATGCTTGTGTCAGTCACCGAGCGTACGCGTGAGATCGGCCTGCGTAAAGCCGTCGGTGCCCACAAGGCAGATATCATGATCCAGTTCCTGGCTGAATCCTCCGTGCTCAGCCTGTTTGGTGGCATCATCGGCATCATCCTTGGCTACGCCATTGCTTTTGCGGTTGGGCAGGTCGCCAAAGCCAACAATGCCATGATCACCCCCTCGTTCAGCATCGATATCATCCTTATCGCCACGATATTCTCCACTGCCGTGGGCCTGTTCTTTGGGTTGTATCCTGCCAACCGTGCCGCCAGCCTTGAGCCAGTTGAAGCCTTGCGCTACGAATAATCCTGTTGCATGCCAACAAAAAGATCCTGTGAGCTTTTCCAGTCACAGGATCTTTATTTTCCAGTGGTTGCTACGCCGGTCTCCACCGCCGGCAAAGCGGCTTCATTCACCAGTTAATGATACCACCCTGGAAATGTGCATTCCCATTCGCCCACTTCTCTTTGATAGTCTGCTCTCCCAGGATCAAGCCAGCCAGGGTAAACAGGACGGCAGCCGTGGCCATCCAGGCTAAATTTCCCCTGGAGGTATTCACCTAGTGATCATGACCCATGGGTGGGTTTGAAAGTTTATTCCAATCAACAGATGTCAAACTTCATCCAGCGCCTTTTTCATCTTCTCCAGTGCCTCCACCAGCACCCCCCGGGTGCAGGCGAAGTTCAACCGCACGAATCCCTCGCCACCCTTACCGAAGGTGACGCCGTCATTGAGAGCGACACCCGCTTCCTTGAGGAAGAACTCATACGGGTTGCCCTGGATGCCGCTGTTGCGGCAGTCCAACCACGCCAGGTAGGTGCCTTCAGGGCTGGCCATCTTCAGCTGCGGCAGATTCGCCTTCACATAACCGTACAGGAAGTCCCGGTTATCTTCCAGGTAGCTTAAAACCTGGTCCAGCCACTCCTGCCCATCCCGGTAGGCTGCCAGCGTTGCGGCCATACCGATCATATTGACCCACATCACCAGCCCATGCCCGGCACACTCCAGCTTTTGGCGCAGAGCTTCATCCTGGACAATGGCGAACGAGCACTGCAGCCCGGCGATATTGAAGGTCTTGGTCGGTGCCATCAGGGTGACCGTGTTCCGCGAGATCTCCTTATCCAGGGAGGCTATGGGGACGTGCCTGTGCCCGTCGAACAGCAGGTCGCAGTGGATCTCATCCGAGCAGATCACCACCCCCTTGCGCAGGCAGATCTCCGCCATGTGCTCCAGCTCATCCCGGCGGAACACCCTCCCCACCGGGTTGTGCGGGTTGCACAGGATGAACACCCTCGTCCGCTCGGTGAACCCGGCTTCAAATGCCTCCCAGTCGATCTCATAACGCCCATCGCTCTCACGCCGTAATAGCGCATCCATGCGCTGCATGCCGGCGTTGGCGGGTGTTGACAGGAAGGGTGGGTAGACCGGGGTCTGTACCAGCACCTCCCCACCCGGCTCGCCGGCAGCCTGGCAGGTCAGGTTGAGCCCGACGATCACCCCCGGCAGGAAAACGATCTCCTCAGGCCTCACCTGCCAGTGATAGCGCTGCTGCATCCGCTCCACCAGGGTAGCTTGCAGCTCCGATACTGCGCCTGGGGCTGGGTGGACATCCGGGTAGCCGAATATCCCATGGTCGATGCGTTCCCGCAGCACCTGCAGGATGGGCTCAGCCACCGGGAAATCCATATCCGCCACCCACAGGGGCAGCACATCCTTCCCATACCTGTTCCATTTCGTGCTATCCGTCGGTCGCCTGTCCGGCACATGGTCAAAGTCGTAGTGCATCCTGGGATCTCCTTAATCCATTTAATTCTCCACCCCAGTTTAACCCCAAGAAAAGTGGGAAGTGGGAGGGGGGTGAAACATCGTACTTATCACCTCCACTACTATTTTACCTTCTCTTCCCGGCGCGCTTCTTCATGTTTCCCCATGACAAACATCCTCACAGGTCTCCACAAAGCGATCATAGCCTCCTTTTAGGGTAAAATTGGCTCATTGGATCACTCATCGGACAAAACTCAAAACGGAGGATGCAATGACAAACTGGAAAGTTATTATCACCGATGGTCTTTCGGAAAAGGGTATCGCCATCCTGAGCTCGGCTGCCCAGGTGGACAACAAGCCCGATATTTCCGCCGATGACCTGCTGAAAGTGGTCGCTGACTATGACGCCATGGTCGTGCGTGGACGCACCAAGGTCACCCCGGCAATATTCGACGCTGCCAAAAAGCTCAAAGTAGTTGGGCGGGCTGGCGTGGGTGTGGACAACATCGACCTGACCGCCGCCCGCGGCCATGGTGTGACCGTGGTCAACGCGCCCAAGTCCACCTCCCTGGCTGTGGCAGAGCTGGCCGTGGCGATGATGTTCGCCCTCGCCCGCATGCTGCCCAAGGCCGACGCGACCATGAAGCAAGGCCAGTGGATCAAGAAGCAGCTGGAAGGCATCGAGCTGAACGGCAAGACCCTGGGTGTGGTTGGCATGGGTAATATCGGCACCGCACTCACCCAGCGCGCCACCGCCCTGGGGATGAAAGTGCTTGGGTATGATACCCTCGTCCCTGCAGCTGAGATCAAGAAGCGCGGGGCAGAGCCTGTTTCTCTGCCAGAGCTGTACGCCAAAGCCGACTTCATCTCCTATCACCTGCCGCTCACCCCCGAATCGAAGGGCATGGTCAACGGGCAGGTATTCGCCCAGATGAAGCACGGTGTGCGCATCATCGATGCCGCCCGCGGTGGGATCATCGATGAGACCGCCCTGCTGGCCGCACTCGAAACCGGCCAGGTGGCAGCGGCTGCCCTGGACGTGTACGCCACCGAGCCACCCGGCCTGACCGCCCTGGTCGCCCATCCCAACGTCGTCGCCACCCCGCACATCGGCGCACAGACCGAGGAAGCCCAGGACCGGGCTGCCGAAGACATTGCCTCCGAGGTACTCAACGCCCTGCGCGGTGAGCCCCTGCGCTGGAAGATCGTCTAGTATCATCCTGTGCCTGGCGGGTTTCCTGCCCGTCATCATCGTGTAAGGCGGTCATCCTGCCCGCCAGGACGGTTAGGTTGGGTGTACAACCCGCCATCTTTGTGCAGGGTGGGCGTCCTGCCCGCCACCAAACCATAAAATCATCAACTCGAGGATCCTATGGGACCTGAACAACAACTTCAACAACTCAAGACCCTCCTGGCTGAGGTCGCCGACCTGAACCAGATCATTGCCCTGCTTGGCTGGGACCAGCAGACCTATATGCCTCCCGCCGGGGCTGAGAACCGTGGCTATCAGCTGGCTACCTTGCAGCAGATCGCCCATACCAAGTTCGTCTCCGAAGAGATCGGCCGGTTGCTGGACGACCTCAAGCCTTACACCGCCCAGCTGGACCCAGATTCGTTCGATGCCTGCCTGGTACGGGTGGCCCGGCGTGAATACGATCGCGAGACGAAGGTGCCACTCGATTGGGTGGCTGAAAACGCCATCGTCACCACCGCCGCCCACGAAGCCTGGGCGAAAGCGCGGGCAGAGAATGACTTCCCCTCCTTCCAGCCGCACCTGGAAAAGATCCTCGACCTGGCTCACCGCTATGCCAGCTATTTTGCACCCTACGACCATGAATACGACCCGTTGTTGAGGATCTTTGAGCCCGGTTTGAAGACCACCGATATAAAGGCCATTTTCGACCTCCTGCGCCCCCAGCAGGTGGCACTGATCAAGCAGATCGCCAGCCAGCCCCAGGTGGACAATTCCTTCATGACCCTGGCCTACGATGAGCAGAAACAGTGGGACTTTGGCGTGGAGGCCATCACCAAGATGGGCTACCATTGGGAACGCAGCCGCCAGGACAAGACCCTGCACCCCTTCACCACCAGCTTCGGCTGGGGGGATGTGCGCATCACCACTCGTGTGTACCCCAATTACATGGCTACGGCGCTGTTCGGCACGCTGCATGAGGCCGGGCACGCCATGTATGACATGGGAGCCGACAAGTCGCTCGACCGCACCCCGCTCTACGGTGGCGCTTCGGCCGGCATCCACGAATCCCAATCGCGCATGTGGGAGAACCTGGTCGGGCGCTCCTATCCCTTCTGGCAGCACTTCTACCCCCGCCTGCAGGAATTCTTCCCCTCCCAGCTCGGCAACGTCCCGCTGGAGGCATTCTACAAGGGCATCAACAAGGTCCAGCCCTCGCTGATCCGGGTGGAAGCCGATGAAGCCACCTATAACCTGCATATCATGCTGCGCATGGAGCTGGAGATCGCCATGATCGAGGGCAAGCTGCAGGTGAAGGACCTGCCCGAAGCGTGGAACACACGCTTCCAGGAGTACCTGGGCATCACCCCACCCGATGACACCAGGGGCGTGCTGCAGGACGTGCACTGGTCGAGCGGCTATATCGGCTACTTCCCCAGCTATGCCCTGGGCAACCTGATCGGCGCACAGCTGTGGGAGCGCATCCTGGCCGACATCCCCGACCTGCCCGAGCAGATCCGCAAGGGCGAGTTCGCCCCCTGGCTCGACTGGCTGCGGAAAAAGGTGCATGTACACGGCAACAAGTTCGAGCCGCAGGACCTGATCCAGCGCGTGACCGGCTCGAAGATCGACCCGGCACCCTATGTGCGCTACCTGACCCAGAAGTACAGCCGCATCTACGGACTGTGATCCCCAAGGTGAGAGAGAACAGGCAGATCCAACCCTGACCCATCGATGATGCGAAGATCCAGCCTCGTTCTCTCCGCCATTTTCCTGTTGATGCTCGTGGCAGGCTGCTCCAGCCTGGCCTATACCCCTGCCCCCACACCCTACCCGGTGGAATACATCCCCACCCTGATCGCCCAGACGGTCGAGGCTGGGCGGAAGGACCTGCCCACGGCCTCCCCGGTGATCATCCCAACCGACACCCCGCCTGCCCCCACCCCGACCCCCACGATACTCGCCGCCACTTCCGGACCCAGCCCCACTCCGCCGGCATCCGCTGTCACCGTCACTGCCAGCCTGGTCCCCAGCCTCACCCACACCAGCGACCCGCAAGCCTCTGTTACGCCTCGCCCGACGCGCACGCCCACGCTCACCCCCATGCCACCCATCCCCAACGCGGGTGTGCAGATCCGTAATCCAGGGCCGATGTCGAAGGTGGCTTCGCCGCTGGAGCTGGTGGCCAACGTGCGCAGCGCCCCATCCGGCTCCTACCGTATCGAGATCTGGATGGAGCCGCTGCAGACGGGTGGTGAAGCGCGCCTGCTGTTCCGCGAGATCAAAAAGATCATCAGCAACCCCACCGACTGGATCTACCTGGACCAGGAGATCGTTTTCGAGCTGGGACGAGTGTCGGAGCTGGCCCAGCTGCGCATCGGCGTGTATGACCAGCAAGGAATGCCGGTGTCGATCAACTCGCAGGACCTGCTCCTGCTCTCGATGGGCCCAAGCGAGATCACCCCCAGCGGTGACCTGAGCGAGCCACTGGTGATCCAACAGCCCACGGCCAACCAGCTGATCCAGGGGGGCAGTGTGATCGTCTCCGGCCTGGTCAAGCCCTCCGAGGCATCGATGCTGGTGGAGCTGGTGACGTCCGATGGCAAAGTGGTGGGCGTCTACACGCTGATCGTCACCCCCGCCGCCGATGGATCGTACGTGCCGTTTACCATCAAGGTGCCTTATAGCGTGAGCACCGGCACGTGGGTGCGCCTGCGCATCAGCGAGAGCGGGGTGCGCATCCCGGGGATCGAGCACCTGTCGAGCGTGGAGGTGTACCTGAGCCCTTAAGAAACCACCCTGCTCATTTCATTCGCGGGCAGGCAAAGGACGCAAAGGACACCAATTGTATCTAGCCTGCCAGGGAAAAACGTTTAACCGCAGATAAACGCAGATGAACACAGATAGACACGCTTACGCCGGTGGATAAATCCACCGGCTACAGAAACCGCGAAACCCGCAGGGCGGGTGTTCTAGTAGAAAAACCTTGTACCAGAGATACACGCAGATGGACACAGATGAAAATTCTTTTATTAAAAAGATAGAACCTTTAACCGCAGATAAATGCAGATGAACACGGATAAAAACCCTTTTTATAAAAAGATATAACCTTCAACCACAGATAAACACAGATGAACACTGATAAAAACCTTTATATAAATAGATAAAATATTCAACAACAGATAAACACAGATGAACACGCTGGCGTGGGTTCAGGATAGGGAGGTTTAATATCACAGCCACGGGTGCTGCTAAAAAGCGGGATTTGAATTGTTTTACTGAAACAAATGCATTCAATTCATTCCTCATCCGATGGACCAGGGGGGAGGAAAAAAATAATTACAAAGGACTCAAAGCACACCGCATAAAAAGGATGCAGGCTAACGCGCAGGGATATCATGGGGGAAAAGAAAGGGAATAAAAAGAAAACCACCAAGGACACCAAGGACACAAATGGATATCATGGGGTAAGAGAAAGGGAATGAAAAGAAATCCACCAAGCACACGAAGGTACATTAAAGGTTGGAAATATTGAGTGAGAAGAGGAATTATGGCATTGAGGGTGAGGGATGATCAGACCAAGGGGTTGGGAATTTGCCTGAGAGTAATGTCCGTATGGCAGATGCGAGCGAGTGGAAAACAGGATGGTAAATGGTTGATTCCAGATTTCCGGAATTTTTCCAGATTCCTGGAATTCGGAATCGCCCTCTCTCTTAATAATCCTTTTTTAATTCCTTTATCTTTAATTCCATTTCTTTTTCTCTTTATTGATTAATATTAAAATTATATAGATTATTTTTTTTAAGAGAGAGGGAAGATCCTGTGATTCCAAATTCTTGGAATCTAGAATCCTGGAATCTGTACACCGCAATGGCGCTGGAATGCCCGAGCTATTTTCAGAGGTCTCAAAGGTGAACGGCACGATGATCGTTCCCGGCCCGGTGGAGCGCCATGAAAAGGCGAGTAGATGTCCGAGCTGGGACATGTGACGAACAATCATCACCTGACGCTTGCCGGTGAGTGCAGCAAGTTCCTGCGTGCGTAGGGGAGGCGTGACCATCCCACCCCAGGCCAAGCCATGCAGCGGGATCCCGGGGAGCGCTGGAGGGGGCAACGGGGGGTTTGTCATTCGGATGAATGGTGAGACATCACGAGGAGGCAGCAGGGGTCGAGACATGAGAGATGGGTTGAGATATTAAATAAAAGATGAACACAAAGGTCACAAAGTACTCAAAGGAACACTAAGGGGGTTAATAGCTGGAAAAGAAAGACAAATCCGCATAAAGAACTGCAGGCTGGCACCAAGGGGGTTATTGACTGGAAAAGAAAGACAAATCCGCATAAAGAACTGCAGGCTGGCACGAAGGGAACGAAGAAGGGAATGGAAACAAGAAAGACCATTTTCTTAGGATAAAACATTCAAGGACAGGCTCGAAGGAGGTGGGAGGACACCATATTACTCCAGGTTTACAGGTTAATTATAGCACAGATGTTCTATTCCACAAGAGGTTTAAGGGAAAGTTCGAATATTTTAAGGTTGGAGGGCAGAAAATAGGCACGGCGAGAATTTTATAAACCACATGGGTGCTACTTATGTGCCATTAGCTCCTTTTCGAGTGACGCCATAGCAAACTGAGACAAAAAAAGCCTTAAAATTATCAAATTGAGAGACTATCATCGAGAAAAATAGTACCCTGGTAATTCAGGAGGATTAGAGAGCCCTGCATATGACTTCGGATTAGACGGTTGTGCGCAGTCCCGGCGTTCTTTGGAGGGAGGTTCGAATCCGCCTTACGACGGTGGCCCCGCCGGGGGCGCCTATATATAGGGGATATCAATCGATGAACCCCCACATATAGCCATAACCGGAAAAATTTATCAAATAGTTTAGCGCCATTTTAGCGCCATTAATTAAATCAAAAAATGGTCCGTGTGAAAAACTACGACCAGTTTTAGAACATGCTTTTGTAGGCATGGTTCCCACGATATCCGTGTTCAATCCGATCAGCTCATTCGTTTATGATCAATCGGTATTTGATATTCCAACTTAACTGGAAATAAACATTTAACTGCTCGGTCCCGATAACTACTCTATAAACAATATTTATAGTAAATCTGTAAAACTACCAAAATTGGCTGGATATACTGCATATACTCAGTATAATAAATAGTTAGTCCACCAGTCACGTAACAGTCAATTATACTTTATACGCCAAAATGATTACCTTTGAAGAAGCCAAACAGATCGCACTTGATAAGATTAGGCCAGATTGTGCACTCATCGATGACGCAACGATGGAGAAATCGTACGGCTGGTATTTCAGGTATCAAAGCAAAGCCTACATTCAGTCTGGTGATGTCCGAGATATGCTGTTTGGCAGCGGAGGCTTCATTGTTGAGCGAGACGATGGCTATGTCTTTGAATTCGGTTCGGCTTACCCCCTTGAACGTAATTTGGTAGCCTATGAAGCCGGTTTCAAATATGAGACTTACGACCTGACGATCCTTTCCGTTAGTGATATTCAGCAAACAGTACGCCTGCTGCTCAGTCTAAGAATGAAGTACGTAATACCAGAAGAAGAAAATGGCACAGTGTGGAAAATCCCGCGAGGGTATACTGAAGTTCAAATTAGATCAGCGCTAACATCACTGCCGTACACTTTTTTGGATCAGAAATTCCATTTCCAATACGAAGTGTTCTTATCAATTGACAAAGCCGGTTGTTGCAAATATCAATTACATGGACATCGGACCGGTAAAATGGCAACCCTTCTACATCAGGCAACGGGCTAACAAACGGATGGAGCGGACGCGAAATAGACACCGCTCAGCCTTCCGTTATATTGAGACTTTCTTGTCCTGCCTCAGTGCAAGAGTGTAAACCATTGGATTGATAAAAAGGTGGAGAGGATGATATGAAACAACCCGTTGAAATTATCATTAATCGAGAGCTAGGTGCTGAAGATCAACCATTTATCGAGAAACTGATCGATACCCTCGGCGAGCGTCAGCCAACGACAATGGTAGATATATTTTCTAAATCTTGGGATTTTGGAATCGTAACCACAAAACCCATCGGTGGAAATTACGAGGGTGTAGCCGAACCATTCTATGCTGAATTGTATACAAGCAAAGACTATGCCGAATTGGAGACAAGTAATAACCTTGACCTTGAAAAGGTGAAATCTTTTCAATACTTGCAGGATAGCATATCACAATATTTTTCATTGCTTCCAATGTCCCGTATTACAGTGGGATCTCACACCCATCATGATGAGGTTGATCAAATTCTAGGCGAACTGGCATTGTATCTGGCACGCACTTTCAAAGGTGTGATCGATCTTGGTAGGGAACGAATATTTAACCAATGGTGCTAGTTGAGCAATAAATTGGCACTCGGCTGAAACAAAGCTGCATATTCCGGATACAATAAGCAAAAAGGGCGAAAACTTTAGGAGCCAGACCAAATGGAAACCATAATCGTTTTTCTATGGGGCACAAATGAGGAGGAGGTAATATGCTTCCTTCAAGAAACCTACACTTTTCAAAAAGGGCCACCGTGGATTGACGAAATAGACGGAGATGCCTGTCTTTACATCGACTTCTATCAAGACTTATGTTCGGAATTTGATCCAAAAGAAATAGAGGAGATCGCATCATACTCTAGCCATCAGCCTTCGGTGGTCGTTAGCGCAGATGTCTCAGGTCGTCATATAGACAAACATCCTGAGCGCAATTTCGTCAGGACACTAATGACACGATTTAGGGCCGTAGCGCGGGATGATTACACAAATCATTTGTGGACGCTGGAAGAAATAAACTCGGGGTATCTCGTGGAAGGGCATACATTCTTTGATTACCAGGGGTGGTATGGTGATTTTAAGACTGGTTTGAGGGAACAGTAACACATCAACGGGTTAAAACTGGATCACGACCCATTCCAATCGTTCGTAAAAGTAGACCCAAAATGGTATTGCAAAAAGTCATGAGGTCTTCTATGCTGAAGCTGCCAAGCGATCAGCGAAAGGAGAAACCTCATGACTACCGAAGATTTTATCAACGAACTATTCTGCCGAATTGATGACGCGATGAAAGATATTACCAAACACGTCCAAGCGAACCTATATCCCAGCGAAATCGTGACGTTAGGTGTGTTGTTTGCCCTGAAAGGTGTTGGCAATCGGGCCTTCTATCGCTGGCTAATCCGTGATTACAAGGCTCTGTTCCCAAAACTGCCAGAGCGTACCCGTTTGTTTCGCCTGTTCGTGACCCACCAGGACTGGACAAACCGCTTCCTGGCTGAACCCAGCTTGTTGAGCGTAATCGACAGTTATGGGATCGAACTGATCCATCCCGTTCGAGAAGGATGCTCGGAGCAACAGATTGGCCGGAAGGGGCTTTCCAACCGCCGCTGGATTGTGGGTGGCAAGCTGTGTTTCCTGCTCCTTTCGCTATATCAAAAACGACTTGTTTGATAGACTAAAGCGCCTGACGCCAATCTTATCCAGCGGCGCGTAATGGCAAGGACTTTCATAGCTTTATAACTTGGGTAGCGGTACGTCCAAATATTTGTTCACCGGTGCTTTCAAGACTTGCCTCTCCAGACCGGGCTTCTTGAACCTGCCTCAACCTTCTGACGAACTCATCTATGCTGCTTGGCAGAACCGGGATTGTGAATCTCACCGAAGCCTCCGAATAGCTTACGTCATCATCCTCTAGCTCGACGTCCACCGCAGCGTGACCTGCTCGATCTCGACAGAAGAACCTCAGCGCGCAGTATCCCCCTGCAAAGCCTTTCTCTTTCGTGCCGAATACGTAGCTGCGCTGATCTGTCAGGCTGGTTGGAAAGCCTGCAATCACCTCAGCAAACTCCTTGAACTGTTCATCTCCCGAAAAGACACTAGTAGCACCAGAAAACCTGTCACTCGAAGCAAAAATCTCGATATATAGATAATCAGGATCGGTGTCTACCACGACGATTTTCAAACAGTTGGTCATTGCGTCTCCAGGCTAACTATGCATAATATGGAATCATTCTTTAATTAATCCCCTTGCGGGGATTATTCAGTTTTATTCTGAATAATATCTATATACAAAATTATATACCTTTTCCATTATGAGATATAAAAGTCCACAACTTAACCCCCTGTTAGGGGATATTTGTGTAACCTTCGGAATGTCATTTCCCAGAGTAATTAATTATCACCAGGTGGCATATATAACCCCTGTCGACATAAAGGCCATAAATGACAAAATGTCAGTTATCAACTACCGGCATCAGATCCACTGGGATTGGAGTGAGAATATCATCCATCAGGTGAGCTGCCTCATCCTGCGTCCCCGGAATATAGTGAGCATAGGTGGTCATTAGGATCGCCAGGGAGTGACCCAGCATCCCAGCCACTATAATCGGTGGAATCCGCAGACTACGCATGATTGATGCAGCTGTATATAGTAGAGTAGGTTGGTTGAGGACGATGGTTTTCGGCTGAAACCCAACAACCACCGACGATGGGTTTCGTAGGCTCAACTGTTCTTTCTAATCGACCAGCTGCTGAGCACTTTTTGAGCACCATTTTATCTCTTCGCGCGCAGCAAAAAAATAAACTAATCGCACCATCAACATCCAGGCTGCTGATCTTTGTTTCTCGTGAAGTCACAAGTTGGCTCCATCTCGAATTAATTTACCGGGAGAATTTCCTCCTTATCACCTTGCCAGATATTCTATACAACTCAATGCACATCCTTGCAACCCGCAGCTTAATTTAACATCTCTCTAGCTCTAGTGAATATTTTAAATAATACCCTATATAATTACCTATATAGGGGATGATTTATCCTCATGAATTATGTATAGTAAATAGGATAATCGATACATGAAGAAAAGGATAAAATCCAAAAGATTTGCGATAACTTTCATGCATTGCCGGGCACCATGCAGTGATCAATGACCATAGTCTGTCACTCTTATCGGTAGAAAGAATAAATTTAGGTTGAATTGGAGGGAAAAAATTATGGATAATATGGCAATTCGTACACAATCATTGACCCGTGATTTCGATAACCTGCGGGCTTTGGATGGGTTATCACTTGAAGTCCCAGCTGGGATTATCTTTGGTTTCCTGGGACCCAACGGAGCGGGTAAAACTACCACCATCCGACTGCTATTAGGCCTGCTCGAACCTACTTCAGGTCAAGCTGAGGTGCTTGGCTATGACACACTCACCCAATCCGACCAGATCCGTTCCCAGGTGGGTGCACTGCTCGAAAATAATGGCATATACGAACAGATGAGCGCTGAGGACAATCTCGAGTTTTATGGCAGGGCTAATTTGATACCTGGAGCCGACCGGTCGCAGCGTATTCACCAGCTGTTGGATGATATGGGCTTATGGGAACGACGCAAAGACCTCGCCGGGAGTTGGAGCCGGGGTATGAAGCAAAGGCTGGCACTTGCCCGGTCTATCCTGCACCATCCACGCCTGGTCCTGTTGGATGAGCCTACCGCCGGATTGGATGTACAAGCAGCAGTGATTGTACGTGAGAGCCTGTCAGCTCTAGCGGAACGGGAAGGAATGACTATCTTCCTGACTACCCACAACATGGCCGAAGCAGAAAAGATATGCACAAAAATTGCAGTAATCCGAAAGGGACGGCTAATTGCCTATGGCGCACCTGATGAGCTTCGGGCGAAAACGGGCAAGCCTCAGGTTGTCATCAGCGGGCAAGGGTTTTCTGAGCCCGTACTGAATATGATGAGGAAACGGCCTGAAGTGGAATCGGTTGAAATGCATAACAACCAGCTGGTTATCCAAATGCACAATACCCCGGATATCCCCATCCTGATTGGTTTGCTGGCAGCTGAAGGAGCCCAGGTGACTGAAGTGCACCAGGGAAAAGCCAGTCTGGAGGAAACCTACCTGCAATTGATGGAGGAAGAACGATGAACACTGATATCATGACAATCATATGGAAGGAAAGTAAGGGATTATTCAAGCAGGGCAAGGGTCGTTCCAAATCCATCCTGGTCCTTGCGACACCGGTTTTCATGTTTGGGATCATCCTTCCGATCCAGTTTCGTGAAGAATGGCTGAGCATGGCCTGGTCACTGGTAATAGCATTGTTCACTCCATTGATTCTGATTGCGCCAACAATTTGTGAATCTTTTGCCGGCGAACGCGAGCGACACACATTGGAGACTTTGCTTGCCAGTCGCTTGCCAGATCGCAGCATTCTTTTTGGGAAAATGATCATCTCCATTCTTTACGGCTTTGGAATGACGATCTTACTTCTTTTGATGAGCTTAGTGATTGTGAACATCTTGATGTGGAATGGAAAGTTTCAATTCTACACACTGAGTATTCTATTGGCTGATCTTGGGTTGGGTGCTTTATTCTCAGGTTTGATGGCAACGATGGGTATCCTGGTTTCACTTCGTTCGGCAACCGTGCAAAGCGCTCAGCAGATGCTGATGATGATCATCGTCATTCCAATATTTGGACTCCAGGCAATTGTCTTCTTGCTTCCCATGGAAAAAACCAGGGAATTCCTGGGGAGATTCAATCTAAACCAGTTTCTGCTGATTTTCCTGGGGGTCTTGCTGCTGGCTGATGTGGGCTTACTCCTGGCGGCCATGTCCAGGTTCAAACGATCCCGGCTTATTCTGAATTAATGGCAGTGGATGTAGAATGACACACTACTAAAGGATGGATGATTTTTTGTGCTCTATGTATCCTGGCAACGGTCAATAGAGAGATCCCATGGGGAGCATGATCGAATCAGTCATGTTTCTTCGAATCAGGCTGTTCAGGTTTCCTGGAAAATCGATTCCCCCATATGGGAATTTTTTATATCATCCCCTTTTTAATTCCCTGAAAAGGGGATGATTATTACTCTCAAATTATGTATCGTATATCGGTCAACCGGTACACGGAGAAAAGAATGAAATCAAGTCGATTCACCATCGTGGAATCTCGGCTTGTCGAAATTTAAACCTGTGAGGAGGAAAAGAATATGGATAAGAAAACTGGTGGAATCATAGCAACAATTGTGGCGGTGCTCTTATGTGGCTGCCCTGGACTATGCCTGGTCAAGTCTAGCATGGCCAATGACATTTTAACAGTAAACATAATTATTCAAAATATTCCAATGAGATTTCCTCATTACATAATCTCATAATACTATATTGGAGGAGCAGTTATGATCTTGATTAGGTACTTATAATTGCTAAGTTATCAGTGTTATGGTTTATTCCCAAAGATTTGCACCGTTTGGTCGTATCTCGTATTTACGATTATCAAAGAATTATCAGAATTAAAATGAACAAATGGGTTCATTCCAGAATAATTAATCTCAATCTGCGTAAGCATTTCCCTTGTGTGTGGATCCCATATTTGTAGATAATAATCTCTAAATTGCTGCGCTTCTTTATCCATTATCGGACTACTATCACTGTATACATACACCAATAATTGGCTGTCATCCGAGAACCCCAGGGTATGGCCAACAGTCGAAAACTCTTTTGGATCCGAGATCGGAATACAGCTGGAATTAAATTCATCTGGATTAAAACTTTCCACGTTCGTTTCGCGTTGACACGCTTTCCAATAATGTCCGATAATGCCATTATCAAAACCTTTTAAGTCAAAGGAAATAATCTGCTCCCCATTCGGTGAGAGTTCAAAAAAATGGCCATAATAAGCATTGGATGCTGTAGCAAGCCCACATCCTGGTTGGGTCAAATTGTCAGCGCACACATCGATTTTCCAGCGAAAAACCGCTTTTGCAGACCCTTGATTCAATTCAAGGTTAGCCCATAAGTATTTTCCATCAGGTGTAAATAGGATCTTTTTTACTTGATAGATATGACCACCACTAAAGTGGGAATAATCCAGTTTAATTTCTTGGTTATTTCGGAGATCCCATAGAGCGATTTCTCCTCTCCAAGCAAGATAATTCCTGAATACTGTGCTATCCATTCCTCCTATCGCTAGAAAATTTCCATCCGGTGAAAATTGGACAAAGTTCTTACTGTATTGACCTACTTTGATAGTATCACTCAAAGTTCCATCATTCACATTCCAGATTAAAACCCGTCCGTCAATTGTACCAATAGCAATTCTGTTTCCATCAGGCGTGAAGTTGATCTGGCTATCTATCCATCCAAGATCATTCTCATTTCCAATTCTTCCGAGTTGGGATAAGTTATCAAGGTTCCAAAGGTATATATATCCGTTAATATTACCTGCAAATACGTTGCTGGTTGGTGATAAATCATAATAACTGGCCATTGAGGTTGGAATTTCATTTGTAACTTGGTCATCATTGATATTAAAAACTTGCAAAGTGTGATATGGGGTTATTGAGTATGCTACACCTGTATCATACGCTGTTGTTGTTTGAAATGCGATGCTATCACTTCCAGGGGAAAAGGCGATCTGTTTTTCATGTTTGTATCGTGCTTGAAGAGAATTATCAGATTCAATATAGAATTTATGAATTAATTCGCCATCCTGAACACGCCAAAGGTAGCTTGGTAGTACATCCTGGCTATCTAGTACTACAAATGGTAATACTAAAATATACTGGTTGTTAGGGGAAATATAGATATCAGCTAGACGGTCTACCTCATAATCAGCAGAAAATACATCAGAAATTGACCAATCGGAAGTATGAACTACAGTTATAAGCTTTTTATCGGATAAAAACGAAAACAGACTCCCATCTGTTGAAAATTTCAATACATCAAATGATGTGGGTGACAAATAGAACCGCTTAACTTCCTTCATATCAGACACCTGATAGATGATAACTAATTCCAAGGTATTTACTGCCAGGTATTTACTATTGGGTGAAAAGAGGACGTTCCTCACCTGTGATCCAATATTAACGCTATATATTTCACTCCAATCTCTGCTACTGACTAATCGCAAGGTATTATTTTCAGCTTCTATAAAATATTGGCTGTCTGGAGAAAAAGTGCAAGGTAGTTCGTATCCACCAGTAGAAGTACCTCTATCTTTTACTGTCACGTACTCATGAACTTTCAAACCTGAGTCAACCCGATAAACACTTATTACTACATCCCCATAATGGAAAAAACCCTGCTTATATGCTCCAGGCCAACCCCAATGTCTTTCGGTGATGCAAAGAAAAGCATTATCTGATGAAAAATCTCCGAGGATGTTATAGTTATTAGGGTCCAAATGGATGGTCTGGATTTGACTGTTTGATTCAATATCCCATATACGCACACTAGAAACACCTGGATCAACTCTGGCCATTACCTGATAATCGGGTGAGACAATAAAGTTATCTGATATTTGCCCCACTTCCTTGCATTCCAAGATATCTAGTGTGTTTGGGTTCAATGAACAGATGCGCTCTGAACTAAATAAATATAATGTTCTTCCATCCGGAGCATAATGAATGTCCATCACATTACCAAACCCAATCATTCCCAAACGTACCAGCTGGTTTATATTACTTTTAGTTATTGGCTCATGTGCTAGTTTTATAGGGGTCGGAGTTAACGTCGGAGATGGGATTGGAGTTGTCGTTGGGATTGATGTTATTGTCTGTGAAGGAATTGAAGTAGTAGTAGGTATTGGACTTACCGTTGGTTTAACTGTAGTTGTTGTAGAAAGCCAACTTTCAGCAGGTTGTACAGAATGATTTCCGTTGGTTGGGATACATCCAACCAATAGGAAAATAAGAAGCAGGAATATTTTTAGCTTTATCATGTAGAAATAGCTTTTACCTTAAATCAAGATATCTGTAAGCTATACTTCTTGTCTGATGGCTGGATAGTTTGAAATTATATATATTGTTTCGATCGCAATTGTTATATTTTTACGCTATATGAGCAATAACAGGATGACTTGATTTTATAGCTTTTGCACACGTAATTAAAAATAAATAAATTATCTCCATGAAGGATAGAAATCATTAGATGGATTATTAGTGATTTGAGTTGTTCCAGACCCGTCAATGTTCGTGATAAAAATATCCAAATTATTGTTCTGATATGAATTAAAAGCAATTTTAGAACTATCGGGAGACCAGGACGGTGCATAATTTACATATTGATTGGTGATCTGTTTCATGTTTATGAATGCATCTCTTGATGGATTTAAGTAACCAATAAAAATGTCGGAATTTGGATATCTCTGAACTGCAAAAGCAATTTTATCTCCGTCATGTGACCAAGCCGGATCCTGAGCGTATAAATCCGCAACAAGTAATTTGACATTCGTACCATCAGTATTCATTACGTATAGACCAGGAAATATTCCTTGATCAATATCAATACGCGCTGAATAAAATACGATTTGTACATTATCAGGAGACCAAGATGGTTGATCATCAGCCACCGTATTATTTGTTAATCTTGTGATACCACTACCGTCCGAGTTCATAATATATATTTCGGTATTTCCGTCCCGATCTGAGGAAAAGGCAATCTTTTGCCCGTTAGAAGACCATTTTGGATACCTTTCATTAGCTGTTGTGTTAGTCACGCGCAATAAATCTGAGCCATCAATATTCATGATATAGATTTGATAACTTCCATCACGCCGCGATGAAAAAGTTACCTTTTTAAGGTCTGGAGAAATATCAGGCCAAAAGTCATCGGAAGGATCATTCGTTAGTCGTACTGCGTTAGTACCATCATCTACCATAACGAAGATTTCATAATTCCCTTCTCGATTTGTAGCAAATGCTATCTTTCGTTCAGGATACTTGTTTAATACTAGAGGGAGGTACATATTAAGATTATTTTCGTTATTTGATTGGAAACCACTCTCTGCAAAACCATTTACGTTAAAAATAAATATACTTGAAATTATCAGAATAAAACGTAAAGATGTGAGTTTCATAACCCCTCCAAGAATTGATTTTTTTCATTAGTTGAATATCCGAAAATAAACGTCGAATAAATTTCACCATCATCATCAAATCATAAGATTAATAATTATGACAAATCTACCTTAACTTTAGCATAATATACTACATATTGAATCTCTTTTTCTGAACCATTTGAGAAAATCTGTTATTAGAAATATTTTTCAGAAAAAGTTGGGTAGTGATACAGAACTACGATATAGAAATTTAAAAAGGCTCATTAGAATTAATCAAACGATTTATCAATCAAATATGTATGATTGATACTCTTCTGTCTATATATATGGTTAAGGAGGTTTTATCTATTTAAATATGGAGTTTTTATCCGTGTTCATCTGCATCCATCTGTGGTAACTGTTATTCTTTGGCGGCGTGCCCCCTCCAAGAGCAGTGGGGGGCAAGATGCAATCCCGCCCTTCAGCATCCGCTAACATGTTAATTAAATACAGATGGCGCAGCGATGCTACGCCACTACGAGGAAACCTACCCGGGGAGCAAAGCTGGTGATGCCCCATAACCACCGTATTGCCGCGTTCCAGGCCAACCATGCGCAGCAGCCCCGTGATGGGGTTGAGTTAGATGCCATTATCGATGGTAATAATAAGCAAAAGTGAGCAATTTCCTTGATGAAACAGTATCTTTGTTCTACAATCTCGTAAAGGAGAAATAACATGAGAAAAGTTATTGTGCTTGAACATATCTCCCTCGATGGTGTCATACAAGCCCCAGGCGGGCCAGACGAAGATACCAGCGGTGGCTTTGCCTATGGCGGGTGGATCGCATCCTATTCCGACCCGGTCCTTGAAACTGCCCTGATCAGGCAGATGAACCTGCCATTCGACTTGTTGTTAGGGCGCAAAACCTTTGAAATATGGGCGCCGTACTGGCCGCACCATGCGGACGCCTGGCCTGGCGTCATCACGGCGACCAAGTACGTGGCCTCGAATACCATGACGTCTGCAGAATGGCAGCCATCCGTATTTTTAAACGGGGATGTTGCAGAAAAAGTGACAAAAATCAAGCAACAGCCAGGGCCGGATTTGCACGTTTGGGGAAGTGGTAATCTCATCCAGACGCTCATCAAGCATGATTTGGTCGATGCATTCTGGCTAATGATATATCCGCTGACGTTAGGCGCTGGAAAGCGGTTGTTCGCTGATGGCACGATGCCGATGGCGTTCAGGGTAACAGAAAGCATTGCCACGCCGATTGGCGTCATGGTGGTGAATTACGAGCGCGCAGCTGCAATCACAACCAGAAGTTGATAAATATCCCCAGTAGAATGTTGCAAAATAAAAAGCCAGCCAACAATGCTGGCGGCGGAGGGAGCGGACCGAAAGGAGACCACGATGAGTAATGAACAGAAAGCACCTGAGACGAAAGGTGTCACGGTAAAACTGCTTGCAACGCTCGACCTCGGCCTGGAAATCGAGGGCATGGCAGGGCGGCAATTTCGAATGCGCATGGTGACCATCGAACCTGGAGGCGTCTTTGGCCCGATCCACGACCATATAGACAGGCCGGGCATGGTCTACATACTGCAAGGAACGATCACTGACCATCGAAATGGAGTGGCTAAGGAGTACGGGCCTGGAGTGGGTTGGCCTGAGGACAAGAACACCTACCACTGGCTTGAGAATAGAGGAACGACGCCGGCGGTGGAGATCTCGGTCGATATAGTCAGGGAAAGCTGAGGCCGGATGTCTGATCGGGTCACCACCTGACCACACGCTATAGTGGACCTGGCCATCGCGCTCCGATCACCATCCAACCGCCCTGTGAATCGGGTCGCTGAGCTTGGGGTGTTGAGTGGCAATGATATGAACGTAAAGATCAAACAGGGAAGTATCGATTCACGAATATATTAATTACGGCTACCTGGTAAAGTGCGATGACTATTCGCGCTCGGTGTATGAGCTCTTTCTTTACACTGAGTCCTTTGGCCCTGAACAAGAGGTCGAGCATTCCCATGGTGTGTTGGGTTTCGCAAAACCAGCCTCGCTTACGCATCAATAAAAGAAAAACATACGCAAGCGCTCGCGAGGTTCCTCAACCCATTTTCACTCCACCGGTGGATTCGTCCAGCGGCAACAACCTGGCAAAAACCAACCTCAGGCGAGCATCATCCCTTCCACCGAGCTTTGCGCTTCGAGCTCGGGCAGCTTGACCATGCGGAACGAATTCAGGAAACCAATCAACCCAGCGAATAACGGCACCAGCAGGGCCACCTGCAGGGCGAGGTACCTGGCCTCGGTGTTGATGCGGATGATCTCGTCCTGCACCTCGGCAGGCTGGCCAGCAAGCTGCTGCTGGAGCTGGGTGTCGCTCATGATCTGGGCGTCTTCCTCCAATGCCACTGCCACCTGCTCCTGCTGGGTAGGAGTGAGCACCGTACTCGATTTCGCCATGTTGTTGAAGGAAATGGAGAGAGCGGCCAGCATGATGGCACCGGCAAATGCCAACCCAAAGGAAAGGCCGAACGAGCCGGAGGCCGAGTTGACACCGGCGGCTTCACTGATGCGCTCTTCGGAAATTGGTGATAACGTATAGTTATTCAGCTGTGAAACCAGCAGGCCCAGGCCACTTCCTGTAATTACCAGTGGGATCAAAAAACTCAAGCCGGAATCGGCGCGAGGGATAAGCGGGATCATTAACAATACCCCCACAAACAGGACGCCAAACCCGATCCGGATGAGCTGGCTTGGTCGCCGCTTGCCGGCTCGGCGCCCTGCCAGGAGGGCGATGAAGAAAATACTCAGCGAAAGAGGTGCGATGGAAAGACCAGTTTGCATGGCGGTGTACTCAAACACCATCTGGAAATAGATGGGCAGAGCGATCATCGTGCCACCCAGGGCAATATTTTGCAGCATCTGGCTGGTTACACCCAGCCGGAAATATTTGGATCTGAACAAGTCAGGGTCGATCAGGGTCGTTTTTCCCTGCTTTTTGGTGCGCACCAGCCACCAGGCAAAAACGAGCATGGCGATCACACCGACAACCATCATTAACCCAACGTATGCGCCGCCCTCCTCCCAGAGGAGGATGCTCAGCACGATGCCGCCCATGCCAAGAATGGAGAGGATCGACCCGACCACATCCACCTGCCTGGGGCCGGTGTAGGGGACATCTTTGACCATTTTGATGTTGGCCAGCACGATCATGATGATGATGAATTCAAGCAGGAATCCGACCCGCCAGGAGAGAAATGTGGTGATAAAGCCGCCCAATAAGGGCCCAACCGCAGCGGCGATCCCGGTGGCAGCACCAACCAGGGCATAGGTTCGCTTTTGTTCCGCACCTTCAAAGTTGCCGTGGATGAGCGACTGCATGGCAGGCAGCAGCAACGATGCACCCAAACCGCCAATGATGGCCCAAAAAATGATGATGGGCATCAGGCTTTGGGTCAGGGTCATGGCCAACGCCCCAATGGCATAACCGACCAGGCCAAGAATGTAGGCACGTTTTCGACCGAATAGATCACCGACCTTGCTACCGATCAAAATGAACGCAGCGGATACGAGTGCTTCGAGGGCAATGGCACCCTGTATATCGCTCACGGTTGTGCCAGTATCCTCGACGACCGCTGATATGGAAACATTCATCATGGAGGTATCGATCACGAGGACAAACATCGCCATTGCCAGCAGGATCGCCAGCTTGGAAGTGCGGTTTTTCTTCTTTGGGCTACCTGCTTCGGTTTCGGTGGACATAATTTATCTTCTCCGTTTTGTGAGTAGGGCGTTTATTAGAGCTAAAAAGGAATGACCAATAATATATTAAATTACTCAGCGGGTCAATATACGATTCTTATAAAAAACCTGGTGTTCCATGGAGAGGGCTGGTTTACTGCCAGCCCTCACAGGTGGGATTAATTCCCCATGCCGGTGGATAAAATCCAACGGATAATCATTGAAAAACCGCGAGCGGGTTTCGTGGATTCGGCAGCCGGTGGATTCATCCACCGGCGGAGAGGTGCCCGGTGGTGGTTCACGCCACGGTATACTGCTTTTGCTTTCTGGTGAAAATGCTTTTATCCGTGTATATCTGTGGTTACTGTTATTCTTTGGCGGCAGGCCCCCTCCAAGAGCAGTGGGGGGCAGGATACGATCCCGCCCTTCAGCATCCGCTAACACGTTAAATAAATACAGCTGGCGCAGCGATGCTGCGCCACTACGAGGAAACCTGCCAGGGTGCAAAGCTGGTGATGCCCCATAAACCACGGAGCTGCCGGGTCCCAGGACAACCACCCGTAGCAGCCCCGTGATGGGGTTAAGTTATAAGCCTTTGACGATGGTAGCCAAAAGCATGAGGGCGGCAGCAATCAGGGCAAGCCAGAATGAATACGGAGAGAGTGCCGTGACAGTTTTGGTATAGCCGATCAGTGCAAGCACTGCCAGGGCGAGAGCGATGAACCAGGTAATATTCTTCGGTGGGGATAGTTTCATCTTGTTCCTCCTTATACTGTAAATGGAATTTCGATTAATGCGGCTGAGCTCAGCGACCCAGGCATGCGCAACCTGGCAACCTCCCTGGCTACCAGGGAGCACCCTGAAATCAGCTGCTTCGAGAGCAACGACGGCAGTTTTTACCCGAAGCCTGGCAAGCTGGGGCGAACCACGCCCCCAGCAGCCATGTGCTCAATAAGGATAACCCTGAAAGCGGGCGCAGGGTGTGGTATCAGATCAGTCTTCGAGAATAAAGGTTACCTTCATCTGGACGCGATACTCGGTGATCTGTCCTTTATCATCGACAATGACTTCCTGATTCTCGATCCATGCGCCCCTGACATTGTTCAGAGTTTTGTTGGCGCGAGCAATTCCCACCTTGATCGCATCATCGAAACTCTTGGTAGAAGACGCTTTGATTTCAGTGACCCGTGCTACTGACATTGGCGAACTCCTTTCTTTTGGTTGAGGTTAAGTTGGAAAAATTGTTGCTACGGAGATTTAGATCGCTTTTTATGGGAGATCAAGGTACAGGTTTTAGCGACTCCTGCACCTTGAAACAATGCCCATCTCCTGCATTGATTCCAGTATACATCAATTCACAGAATCATCCAATCAAAAAAACACACAAATGAGAGAGTGATAGCTACCAATATATGGGATCACCGAGCAGGAAAGGCGTGAAAGTTGGGTTTCGTGGTTTCCGCAGGAATCAGATTCGTCCGACGGTGATGAAGATCGCCGTCCCCTCACTGCGCTCGGGGTACCAGGTCATACGCTACGCTGCTTCTCCCCAACACCAGGGGAGATTCCGCGATGACAGATCATTCGTGGGTGGGGTGGTTTGTTCCCGGTGGTTCATTCGTAGGTGCTCAGGGTTGGAACAATGGGACCGGAGGATTAAAAGAGGCTGGCGCCAGGTCTCCCTGACGCCACACCACCTAAGTTGACACAATATCCCCACGCGCATGCCTCACCATTTCCAAATTCCTCCCTGAAACAGCAGGCAGGGGCAGTCGAATGCAGAGACAGTCTATCTTGTCAAGTTCACAGCCATCGTGGAATCGGTCAAGGTTTGCATGAACAGGACGATTAGGTTTTCCTCATCCACGGTCAGGCCAAGGTCACCGAGCTCATCGGTATTGACTGTAGCGGGGTATTCCGGAGCTGGCCAACCCATTCCTTCGACGTCACGGGTATTATAGAAATGGGTGATATCGTAGATGGACTTAAAGTAGCCATTGTGCCCATAGGCTTTGATGGTATCGCCCTCACGCTTATCGACATTACGCAGGGTGGGAACTTTGAACTTGCCATATTCCTGTTCATAGTCAGCATAACCTGCATTCTCCAGGAACTTCCCCAAGCCCAGATCGATGAAATCTGGATTGCCAACATAAACAGGATTCTCGGGATTCTTGGGGACACCCAGGTTGTCATAGGTGAAGTCGGTGAACAGAGGGTAACCGGCGGATCCTTCCTCCAGGGTATGACAGAGGGAGCATTTACCCTTGGTTTGGTCATTAAACAATGCCAGCCCGTAGACCTCGTCATCCGTTAGCCCGAAACCTGAATAATCCATCCAGTTATCAACCGTGATCAGCTTAATATCCAGAGGTTCAGCCTTGACAAGGTCATAGAAGCCATCAAACCTGGAGTTGAATGGATTGACTTCATGTGACCGCTCGTAAGCGGCAATTGAGAATCCAATCCGATCATAGACCAGTGAAACGCCTTCAGGTGTAGTGCAATCCAACGCACCCCATACCTGCCTGAAAAGCCTGGCATAGTTGGATTTGTATACCTTCCAGCATAATGTTGCGGCATCGGGCAAGGCCTGCTCTGCAGGGTTCAGGAATGGTCCCTTGGCCTGTTCCGCCAGTGGATCACCCAGCATCCACCCAGAGGCTCGCCCATCCCAGAACATGCCGCCCACCCATACCTCACCATCATAATAGAGGATCGGGCTTTCACCTGCATAGGCAGAAGCAGGTGGTTTACGATCACCGAAGGCACCGGGGATCGATCCCTCGTAGACCGCACCATTCTCATTAATTTTTCCATTGGGTCCGGTGAAGCCAAATTCTGCGGCATGGCAGGTGGCGCAGGATTGGTTCCTGTTGATCGACAGGGCTTTATCCAGGAAGAGCCTTTTCCCCAGTCGCTCAATGAGACTGGTTGAATCAGCCTTGGCTTCAGCAGGTATCGTGATCACCAGAACAACAGCGATCATTATGAAAAGTAACCCAGATATCAATATGACTTTTCTTAGCATCTTATACTCTCCTCAGTAATTTTTATTAGATAAATTTACCGTTAAATAAATATGACGGATACCCTCCTTTCTTCTTTATGCCTGGAATGTAGAGGTGTAATTAAATTTACAGGATCTACATTAAAGATCCTACCATCACCCTGATATGTGAAAATTATAACAAAATATTTTGTAGAAGTCAACTTGGTAATTTTTGTCAATTATTGGGCTTTCATGACGTAGAAAAGGAACCCCCAAGTGGATAACCCGAACCCGCCAGCGAGCTAATTCCCATGTAAGGGTTTTTTCTTCAGGCAGAGGTGCGAAGGGGATAGCTTGGCATCTCTGCCATTAAACAGCTTTACATTTTTCGATGATCTCACCCGCCAAGTCGTAACGGTTGACTGCAGCATCAGGTATATGCCGTTTGCCCAAGTTGAGTAGGTAGGGTTGAGCCTGCGAAACCCAACAATCAACAACGCCGGTCTCCTCGAAGAGATCGCTCTCCTCCGCATCTTCACCCGCTGCCTGCTCGAAACCAGCCTCCAGAATCCTTCCACCCTCGACCTGGCCGATACCCTCCGTCTGCTCTGCCGAGCCTCCTCCACCATCACCCGTATCATCCCCACCCAGTGTCTCCTTCCCGCGACCAACTCCTCCCTGCCGGAAGATCTGGAGGAAGCTATCCGTTGGGTCAATCTCAAGCTTGGCGAGAAAACTTGGCATATCCCACTCCCCTCTGTCGCTTCCAGTTCAAAAAAACCTCCCGGGAGAATCTGAATTGAATGCTTTTGTTTTTTTTCCAATTCAATGATTTCTTGGACCACAATGACAAAAATATGCACTTAGGCGGGTCACGGCCTACCCATTCTGCTTTTGATTTTCAGGTAAAATACTTATCTCCGTGTATATGCGTGTATCTGGGGTAATCGTTTTTCCCCGACAGAGGGGTGCCCTTGCTAATCATAGAAGAGGGGTAAAATTAACCGGGCAGTTGTGAGGTGGAAGACGATGGAAATTGATGGATCACTGGTCTGTATTGGGGTGACTTTGCTACCGGTTTTATTCCTCGGCTATGTTTATATACGTAAATCAAAGAATAAATCCAGGCATCCAGCAAACATGGCTGAGGGGATTGCATCCGTTGGTGTATACCCGGAGTTGGAAAACAAGCCAAAGAAACCGTACAGTATGTCGGAAGAAATACGGAAATTGTGGAAGTACAACTGATCTGTACATGCATTCAGGCATGTCAAAACCCGATGTTACACCCTCGATGACAAAATAATTTAGTTCACCTTCGTGATCCTTCGAGTTCTTTGTGTACTTTACCTGACCCGAGTGTTCCTGGAGGGTGTGTTGTCCTTATATTAAAATCTTTTAAATTGCCAATTGTCACAAAACAGGATATACTCCCCCGTACCCCACCCAGGAGCAGACCCCTATGGCCAAACACCCCTTCCTTTCCAAGCGAGCCCCCATCTATAAAGACGTCTCGGACGAGAACTGGAACAGCTGGCGTTGGCAGATCAGCAACCGCCTGAACACCGCCGACGAGATCGGCAAGGTGCTCAATCTGACTGAAGATGAGAAGAATGCCCTATACGCGCCCCACCTGTTCAGGGTGGATATCACCCCCTATTTCATCTCGCTGATCGACCCCGACGACCCCGACGACCCGATCCGCAAGCAGGTGATCCCCAACGACTGCGAGATGCAGCCCTTCACCGCCGAGATGGCCGATTCACTCTCGGAGGACGCCCATTCACCCGTCCCGGGGTTGGTGCACCGCTACCCCGACCGGGTGCTGATGCTGGTGACGACCCAGTGCGCCTCCTACTGCCGCTACTGCACGCGCAGCCGCATCGTGGGTGACCCTTCGGCGACCTTCTCGCGGGCCGAGTTCGAGCTGCAGCTGGATTACCTGCGCCACACCCCCCAGGTGCGGGACGTGCTGCTCTCGGGTGGCGACCCGCTGGTGTTGGCTCCGAAGATATTGGAGGAGATCCTCACCCGGCTACGCGAGATCGAGCATATCGAGATCATCCGCATCGGCTCACGCGTACCGGTGTTCATGCCCATGCGCGTCACCGACGAGCTGTGCGACATGCTGCAGAAATTCCACCCACTGTGGCTCAATATCCACGTCAACCATTCCAACGAGATCTCAGCCGAGCTGGCTCAGGCAGCCGACAAGCTCACCCGGGCGGGCATCCCACTGGGGAACCAGTCGGTACTGCTGGCAGGGGTGAACGACAACGTGCACATCCAACGGCAGCTGGTGCAGGACCTGGTGCGCATCCGCGTGCGGCCGTACTACCTGTACCAGTGTGACCTGGTGCACGGGGCGGGTCACTTCCGCACCCCGGTGGCCAAGGGCATCGAGATCATGGAAGGCTTACGCGGGCACACCTCCGGGTATGCCGTGCCCACCTACATGATCGACGCCCCAGGCGGGGGCGGCAAGATCCCGGTGATGCCAAACTACCTGCTCAGCATGTCGGACCACAAGATCATCCTGCGCAACTTCGAGGGTTTCATCACCACTTACGAGGAACCTACCGACTACCTGCCTGAAAAATCAGCCAAGTTCCATGGCGAGAAGCGCCCCGAGCCCGGCCAGGAGGGCCTGACCGGCCTGTTGGATGGCGAGCAGATGTTCATCAAGCCCGAGGGTTTCGACAAGCTTCGCTCGCGCGGTGGGCTCCAGCACCGCCTGAGGGATGCCAGCAAGTGGAAGCCGCTGGGGATCGGTTCGGGCGAAGATAAGGGTGAACCCGAGCTGCCAAAATAACTCCCTTGACAGCCAGGGAATAATGTATATAATTATTATGAATTTTGTCATATATATTCTTGAACAGGATTAATATGTTTCGATATTGCATCTGTCTGAGGCGGGGTTTATAACCGCCTCTCCGTCAAAAAAATAACCCTTACCGGGCGACCAACGTTCTGACGAAAAGGTGGTAACACCCCGCATGCGAAATTATTCTCGCGTGGCTGGAAACGCCACCTTTTTTGTTTATGTGTTGGTCGTATGCATTTAAAGAAAGGTACCTTTTTACTATGAAAATTGCAAATGACATTACCCAGCTGATCGGCAACACCCCCCTGGTGCGCCTGAACCGCCTGGCAGAAGGCGCAAAAGCGGAGGTGGTGGTCAAGCTGGAATCTTTCAACCCGGCGCACAGCGTGAAGGACCGCATCGGGTTCTCGATGATCGAGGCAGCGGAAAGAGCAGGCAGGATCAAGGCCGACACGATCATCCTGGAGCCCACCAGCGGCAACACGGGCATCGCCCTGGCTATGGTGTGCGCAGCCCGAGGCTACAAGTGCATGCTGACCATGCCGGACACAATGAGCAAGGAAAGGCGCATGTTGTTACGGGCGTACGGGGCTGAGCTAATCCTCACCCCGGGGAGCGAGGGCATGCCGGGAGCCATCCGCACAGCGGAAGAGATGGCAGCAGCAGACCCGCGTTACTTCATCCCACAACAGTTCACGAACCCGGCCAACCCCGAGGTCCATCGCCGCACCACTGCCGAGGAGATATGGCAGGACACCGAGGGGAAGGCTGACTTCCTGGTGGCTGGGGTGGGGACGGGTGGAACCATCACCGGTATTGGCGAGGTGATCAAGGCACGCAAGCCGAGCTTCAAGGTGGTGGCGGTCGAGCCGGACGGGTCGGCGGTGCTCTCGGGTGGTCAGAAGGGGCCGCACCAGATCCAGGGGATCGGGGCAGGCTTCATTCCCGGCGTATTGAACACCAGCATCTACGACGAGGTGATGCGGGTGACAGACGAGGACGCTTTCGAGACCGCCCGCCGCATGGCCAGGCAGGAAGGCCTGCTGGTGGGTATCTCATCGGGTGCGGCGGTGTGGGCGGCACTGCAGGTGGCTGGGCGGGCTGAAAATGCCGGCAAGCTGATCGTGGTGATCATCCCGTCGTTCGGCGAGCGCTACCTGAGCACACCGCTGTTCGCTGACCTGGCAGATTGAAGCTGAATCGGCCTGATAAGCTCTGACAAGATGACCGGTATTTTAATGGTTGAGAAATGAGGTTGAAGATGGAGATTCACACTTACAGCAACACTGCCCAGCAAAACAGGGAGCATGCCGGGCTGCTGAGGACCATGCGCTGGGACGTCCAGGCGGCACTCGAGCGCGACCCGGCGGCACAATCGGTGATGGAGGTTGTGCTGGGGTACCCGGGGCTGCATGCCCTGTGGGGGTACCGTATCGCCCACTGGCTGTGGCACCATAACCACAGGCTGACCGGACGCCTGTTCTCCCAATTCATGCGCAGCCTGACGGGGATCGAGATCCACCCGGGAGCCAGCATCGGGCAGGGGTTGTTCATCGACCATGGTATGGGGGTGGTGATCGGTGAGACGGCCGAGATCGGTGAGGACGTGACCCTGTACCACGGGGTGACCCTGGGCGGCACCAGCCTGGAGAAAGGCAAGCGCCATCCCACCCTGGGTGACCGGGTGGTGGTAGGCGCTGGGGCGAAGATCCTGGGGAACATCACCATCGGGGCAGATACCCGCATCGGGGCCAACGCGGTGGTGGTGAAGTCGGTGCCGGCCAACTCGGTGGTGGTGGGTGTGCCGGGGCAGAACATCGCCCGCAGCAAACCACATCACGCCTCCGACTCGCCTGACCTGGACCACACCGCCCTGCCGGACCTGGTGGGGGTATCGTTGATGGAGCTGATGCAACGCGTGGAAGCCCTGGAAGAGCAGGTGGACGGAGGGGAGGCGGAAAAACCGCACATCCATGCTCCTACCGACGGCAACTGGCATGGGGAAGACTTTTCGATCTAAAAAATCGGGTAGGATGGTTCCTGCCACGATAGAAGTAACCTCACAGCCAGAAAAATGGATTATACTCATCCCATGCTGCCCACACTATCGCATGAAGAAATCCTGCGCTACTCGCGGCACCTGCTGATCCCGGATGTTGGGCTGGAGGGCCAGCGCAAGCTCAAAGCTGCCAGTGTGCTCATCATCGGCACGGGTGGGTTGGGCTCACCGGTAGCGCTGTACCTGGCGGCAGCTGGTGTGGGTCACATCGGGTTGGTGGATTTTGACGTGGTCGACCGGACCAACCTGCAGCGCCAGGTGATCCACGGCACATCGACGGTGGGCAAGCTCAAGGTCGAGTCTGCCCGCAAGCGCATGCTGGATCTGAACCCAGACATCCAGGTGGACACCTACAACGAAGCGTTCACTTCAAGCAACGCCATCGAGATCGCCAAGCCATACGACCTGATCGTGGATGGGTCGGACAATTTTCCCACGCGCTATCTGACCAATGACCTGTGCGTGCTTACCGGGAAGCCCAACGTGTACGGCTCGGTGTACCGCTTTGAAGGCCAGGTGAGCGTGTTCGATGCGCGGGTGGGGCCGTGTTACCGCTGCCTGTTCCCCGACCCGCCTCCCCCAGGCCTGGTGCCCTCGTGCGCGGAGAGCGGCATCCTCGGCATTTTGCCCGGCACGATTGGCACACTGCAGGCCACCGAAGCGATCAAGCTGATCCTGGGCACTGGAGAACCACTGATCGGGCGGCTGCTGCTGTACAACGCCCAGGACATGTCGTTCGAGTTCGTGCGGCTGCATAAGAATCCCAAGTGCAGGGTATGCGGGGAACATCCCACGGTCACCGCGCTGATCGATTATGACCAATTCTGTGGAGTGCCCGGTCATACAACAGAAAGCGGGTCGGCAGGGGAAGAATGGGATATCACCCCGAGCGAGCTGGCGGAACAGCTGAGAGCCGGGGTTGAGCTTGACCTGGTGGATGTCCGGGAGCCACACGAGCTGGAAATCTCGCGTATCGAAGGAGCCCGCGTTATCCCGCTGGGACAGCTGGCTTCACGCACCAACGAACTTAAGCAGAACGATGATATCGTTTTGATATGTAAAGCAGGGGTCAGGTCCACCCGGGCGCTGCACATCCTGCTTGGAGCGGGGTTCCAAAGGCTGCACAACCTTAAAGGGGGGATGAATGCCTGGGCCAAGGAAGTCGACCCGAGCCAGCCGATCTATTGATGACAGCCAAGACTTCCCACCCACTGACGATGCTGGTCTGCCTGGCGCACCCTGACGATGAAACTTTCGGCATGGGGGGTACGCTGGCGCTGTACACCCGCCGTGGCGTGCATGTGCACCTGGTGTGCGGAACACGGGGCGAAGTGGGTGAAATGACCCCCGAGCTGATGCAGGGATTCAGCTCCATCGGTGAGCGGCGCGAATCGGAGCTACGCTGTGCAGCAGGCATCCTGGGAATCGAAGGAGTGTACTTCCTCGGATACCGCGATTCGGGCATGCCTGGCACAGTGGACAACCAGCATCCCAATGCCCTGACCGCCCAGCCCGTGGATGAGGTGGCAGCGAAGATTGTCCATTATATCCGCTGGCTTCAGCCGATGGTGGTGGTGACCCATGACCCCATTGGTGGCTATAAACACCCGGATCACATCGCCATGCACCGCGCCACCTTACGTGCCTTCGAGCTGGCGGGCGACCCCAGCTACATCACCGACTTGCCGCCCCACCTGCCTGACAGGCTATATTACCAGACCATGCCCAAGACTCTGCTACGCTGGGCGGTGAGGCTGGCGCCGTTGCTGGGGATGGACCCGCACAAATTTGGCCACAACAAGGATATTGACCTGGCGTCCTTGGTGGCAGAGGGAGATTTCCCCACGCATGCCCACATCAACTGCCGCAGCGTGCTGGAGACCAGGGACGAAGCGACAGCCTGCCATACGAGCCAATTGGGAGGAGCGATCGGGCGCAAGGGACCGATGAGCTTCCTTAGGCGCTACTTTGGGGTGACCGAGACCTTTATGCGGGCTTACCCCGTGCCAGGGAAGGGATTACGGGAGAAGGATTTGTTCGAGGGGTTGGGAGAGAGTACAGTTCAGTAGTCTGGCTTGGTTTCCGAATGCTGGGGGTTAATACATTATACAGAGCACTTCTTGAGTGCGGTAAAAATTAATTCATGACTTTCTTGAGTGGCAGACGCATCGGTATAGTCGCCGCAAACGGAAATACAATGAAAACCAGCAACCCGCAGCATGAGGATTACCTCATTCTTCATGTATATGCTGCCGTGCATTGATGCTTGTTGGGTTGCAGCTAATTCACCCGAGACCCATTTTTCAATTCGTACTTCACAGACGTAAGTCTGCTCTAGCATATCAGTGCTAACCAGGCGATAAGACTCAACATATTCGCTGCCGTCTGCAGCAATGCAATGTTTGCCTTCTTCGGGCCAGGGCTCAGGTAATAAAATAGGCTTAGTGGGATTCCATTTATCCCACCACTCGGAGTTTGCATATTCAGCTTCAACATTAAATATCAACGCTCCCCCTTCATGTAAGTGTTCAAAGCAACACTTTAGCGTTGTTAGGGCTTTTTCACGCCCTCCAGCCAGATTGAAAGCATCCCATATATATATGGTCTGATATAGGCGGGGTATCAAAAAGCTGTGCATAGGCTGCTCGTATAAATGGGGCCGGAATCCATCTCGTAAAGCCTTGTCAATACAGTGGCGTAACATATCACCAGAAATATCACAGCCTTCAACGTCTACGCCAGCGCGCAGGATTGGCAACAACAAGCGCCCTGTACCGCAGCCCAGGTCTAGAACAGGCTGCCCAAACCGTTCGATCGCGCGCAGTAAAAAAGGTACCTGGTAGGGCTCCGGAGTTAATACAGCAACCCGCTCAGCCATCAAACCATAGAACCAATTTACAGGTTCATCACTCATTACTTATTCCTCGTGTTTTTTCCAGTTGGTGTAGACAATCAGGATGCTAGACGAAATGCTTTTATTGTGCCTTAACCATCGCCCTCTCCAGTGCTTCACGGAGTGAGCGCACCTCCACCACTTCGATGCCCGCGGGCCAGGGTTCAGCTTTGTGCACGCGTTTGGGCACAATGGCAGTCTTGAAACCCAGCTTGGCGGCCTCACGCAAGCGGGCAGGCATCTGGCCAACCAGGCGCAGCTCACCGGAGAGACCCACTTCACCGATGAGGACCGTGTCGGCCTTGACCGGTACATCCCGCATCGAGGAGGCAATGGCGGCTGCCACTGCCAGGTCGGCAGCTGGTTCTTCAACCTGAATGCCCCCAACCACATTGACAAAAATGTCCTGGTCACCCAGGTGCAGCCCTAACCGCCGGGCCAACACAGCGCTAACCAGCAGCAGGCGGTTGAAGTCAATGCCATTGGGAGTTCGACGCGGGTTGCCAAATGCAGTCGGGCTGGAGAGCCCCTGCACCTCCACCAGGATGGGGCGCGTGCCCTCCATGGTGACAGCGATGGCGCTACCAGGGGTGTTGACCATACGCTCGGCCAGGAATGCCTCGGAGGGGTTGGTGATCTCCACCATGCCGCGCTCGCGCATCTCGAAAACCCCCACCTCGGAGGTGGCGCCAAAGCGGTTCTTGACCGAGCGAAGGAGACGGTAGGATTGGAAGCGATCACCTTCCAGGTAAAGCACCGTATCGACGATATGCTCGAGCACGCGCGGGCCAGCAATTGCCCCTTCCTTGGTGACATGCCCGATGAGGAAGATGGCCATGCCAGAGCTCTTGGCCAGCTCACGCAGGCGGGAGGCGCATTCGCGCACCTGGGTGACACTGCCGGCACCGGACTCAAGCTCGGGCATATAGGTGGTCTGGATGGAATCCACAATCACCAGCGAAGGTTTCACTGCAGCGATGTGATCGAGGATGGCGCCAAGGTTGGTCTCTGTGACCAGCAACAATCCCCCGGGCATCTCACCCTGGTCCTCCTTGAGCAGGCGGTTGGCGCGCATCTTGATCTGGCGCTCCGATTCCTCACCCGACACGTAGAACACCGTTTCTGAACGCGCCATTTCAAGAGCCACCTGCAGGAGGAGGGTGGATTTCCCTATCCCCGGGTCGCCACCCACCAGGACGATGGAACCCGGCACGATCCCGCCACCCAGGACGCGGGCGAACTCACCGATGGAAAGAGCCCAGCGTTCATCGACATCGCCTTCGATCTCAGACAATCGGCGGGGGGTGGAAGCACCGGTCAAGCCGCGCCCAGCTGAATGAACCGCCTTGGCGGGTGCCGCGATGATCTCCTCGACCATGCTGTTCCAGGCACCGCATTGCGGGCAGCGCCCCATGGGGCGGGCAGCTGTGCGCCCGCATTGCTGGCAAACGTATTGGGTGTGTGTTTTTGGCATAGGAAGATTATATCAAGGACTGGTTTGTTGATCGAATAAGTAGATCAAATCGATGATGAGTATTTTTTTTATTTACGCATGGAGATAAGCGGATTCATCTTACTCAAACTTAACAAATATATCCCCAGAGTATTCAATCGATGAATTGCTTATTACAGTAAGCAAATACTCCGGATCATCGATCCACTCTTTCAATGCCAGCCTGGTAAAGTCGAAGGTGGGGGCATAATTTAATCTCATTTTTCCAAGCTCACCCAGAAGCCTCAGGCAAGATTCGGTATCATCCAGGAAACCGCGTGAATACTCAAAAGAAAGGCTCGGGATAGCAGTGCTTAACCCTTTAAATACATTTAACTCATAGCCTTCAACATCGACCTTACAAAAAACAGGCTTGCCGTATTCTCGAATCAGGTCATCCATGGTTGTCACAGGCACTATTTTTGATCCTGTCCATTTTCGGTTTTTAAATGGTCCATGCTGGATAAATTTTTCAGAAAAGCTTGCCGTAGCACTATTGTTGGTATCGATGAACAAAACGCGTTCACCTTTTTCTTCAGCCACACCCATCTCAACGATCAAAATATCATGATTATTTTTAAACCTGCGTTTTAATCTCTGAATACAAAATGGTTGGGGTTCGATACATATAACCCTGGCTCCGAGTGCCAGATAACAGGCAGCATAATAACCGGTATGGGCACCGATATCGAAAACCAGACTGCCTGGATGGATAAATTGAGAATGCAGCTCTCTCAAGGAATCTTTTTTCGTGAATTCATATATATCTCGCAGAGGCCTCCTGATGGCAGACGGAATTTGTTGAATTAATCGATCGGCTAACATATGAACCTCTGACAAGCAAACCCTATCCGCATTATTTATTTTAACCAAGATTTTACTAAGATGTCAACCGATGCATACTCCAGGTGGATAACGATGCTAAATAACCCATATTCACTGCATAGGCTGGGGTTTGTCCTTCTTGTTCCCGATTTTTTAATCTCCAAGTCACCTGTCTCTCAATTTATCCAGCTGCTGCTGTGCTTGCTGGCAGATGTTGGAGTTATCACCACACAGATCCAAGACGCGGAGCATATCTACGACAGCTTTTCCCGTGTAATGCTGCACATACATTTAGTTCCCTCCCAGCTCCTGTAATATCTCCTGGGCATTCTGACATAAATCAGCCTCATCACCGCATACTTCCAGGACCTTGTTCATATCCGAGATTGCCATTTCTGTTGCACCCTGGTTCGCATAGGATAGTCCCCGGTTATAGTATGCAGGTCCATTCCCGGGAATGATCCTGATCACTTCCGTCCAATCCCAGATCGCCTGATCGAAATGTTCGAGCTTGAAATGAATTAGGGCGCGATGGAAATGTGCATCGGGCTCGTCTGGATTCAATGCGATCGCTTTATCAAAATCATCCAGCGCACGACTGAGATCCCCGGTGTCAAAGTAGGCTAACCCCCGGTTGTAATAAGCTTCGGTATAAGAAGGGTTAATCTGTATCCCCTTTTCATAATCGCTGAAGGCACGCTCGTAGTCCCTCTGTTCTGCATATAAATTCCCCCGGTTGCAATATGCTTCCACCAGCTCAGGGTTTATCTCCAGCGCACGTCCATAATCACTGAGCGCCTGTTCCATGTTGCCCTTGTGGAAATAAATGATGCCTCGGTTGTTATATGCCATGGCGAACTCAGGATCAAGCCGGATGGCAAAATCGTATTCTGCCAAGGCGAGATCGGGCGATCCCTTATGGGCATATTCGATCCCGGCATTGTAGAAATACCCGGCAGCGCTCGTCTTTACTGATGGGATAATATATTTAACCCCCATTGCAGCTGCCATGATCAATCCTGCCAGCAAGATTGTGACAATAAACATGACCAGGACTTTGTGTTGAGCAGACCAACGAGGTCGGCGGGTTTCAGGTGTGCCGGCGTTCACCGTGTCTTGAAACGCACTGGCTGGCAATGTACCCATACGCGATGAAGCTTCCAGGGTGTTTTCCCCTGGCAGCAAACTATCATCCGTCGTGGATGGTTCGGGGTTGTGAGAATTCGGTTCCTGCTCCATTTTCATTTCCTCCTCAATGCTCTTCCAGCACAATACTCTACTGCTTTGAACAGCCAGCCTTACCCGCCCGGTTTTGCCGTTACGATGATGCCTTCATCTCCGTCTACATTGGAGCGCTCAACGCTAATTTGAAAACCGCCGAAGGTCGGGGACAGGTCGGTGACAGGCTTACCCTTGATGACATCCATCCAATCCGCATTTTGCCAGGCGATCACTTTTGCCAGCTCCTGCATGTCGCGGCTGATAGCTCCGACAAAATACAAAATATGTGAATCCGCATCCTCATCAGAACAGCCCACGATGGTACTGCTGCCGCCCAGGAACTCCTGGCCGGTTCCCAGCAGGGTGAGTTTTACCTGGCAGTCACCATCCTGGAAGGTGCCCATTAACCCCGGTTGCCCATCGACCGTGGTTTCCGAAAAGGTATATCCATAATTTTCAAAATCCTCAACCAGGTAGTCCATGGTGACATTGCCCGGGTACCATGGATCAACCTCCAGCGAGGTTTCTTCATGCCGAATCTCAGCCAGTACCTGCTCCGTGATGGGATTTTCGCCAGCTTTGAGCGCAGTCACCCACTCCTGGTGCTGGGTTATTTCGTCACCATAATATGTGTCCTTTATATTCAGGGCGTCTTCAAAGTCGCCTGCCGCTTCGGGATATTTCCCCAGCAACGCATACACCAATCCACGGCTATCCAGGATATAACCGGCGGGGTCATTTTCAACTGCTTCCTCACAGTAAGGCAGGGCTTCCTCCGGGCGGTTCATCAACCCCAAATCCCAGCACAGGCTATTGAGCGAATCCGCCTGGCGGTAGCCCAGGTCGAGAATGCGGTGTAGATTATCCACCGCCAGGTCGTACTTCCCAAGTTGTTCATAATCTGCATGCTGCAGGTCATAAACCTGCTGTAGCTGGTCAGGCGTCAGGCTGTATTCCAACATGGCGTCGTAAAGCAACGCCTCAAACAAATAATATCCAGACCAGTTGAAGTCCTCACCCCGGCTCATCAGCTGGTCAAAAGCCTCACTGGTCATCACGAGCATTCCATCCACGAAATCACCCGCTGGTGGATTAATCGTTGCAGCCGGTTCAGGCGTGGATGCGGGGGCCGGGGCAGGCGTTTGGGCCATGCCGGCAGGCGCAAATGTACATGAACCCAGGAGTTCATCCAATTTTTCCTCCACCCGGTTGATCAGCTCTACCTGGGTCAGGTTCTCCCAGGTGGATTTTTCCTCCTGGTGAATAACGGTGTAAATCGCATCCCTGTTTGCATACACCAGGTAGCCGCGCAACACATCCAGCTGGACCGATCCGGAACCCGAATCTTCGGAGATGAAGGAAGCCTTGGGCAGCTCTACGACCACCTTCAGCACACCTTGCGAGGCGTCTCCGGGTAGCTCGACCCACTCCTGCTTCACGATATTGAGGTCAGGGTGTTGCTGTTGCAGGGTGGGCAGGATGGTGCCCTGGAATAAATCGTCCACCGCCGGTCTGGTTTCCTCGCTGCTCGCCACTGGTGCATCCAGCGGGTATTTTTCGACCGCCTGGCCGATGTCAAAATCATTGGTAAACACCACTGCCACATGGTCGGGGAAGATGAAGTCATACAGCAGGTCGCCATCGATTCCCTCAAAAGCCAGGTTGCAGGTGAATGAATTATCCGGGGAGGTATACCCATTTTCATACGAGTAGGTGCCGAGCGTGGAGGCCAAACCCCACCAGTTGGAGCGGTGGGCACGCTGCATCAGGAAGATATCCGTCGTGGCGTCAGTATCCATCACTTCCCCGCTGGTCGTGCCAAAATCAGCAAATTCAGCTTTTAAGCTTTCTGTAGAAGACAAATCCACGTTTTCCTGTGCTACGAGCCAATCACGCAGCACCTCCAGCTGGGGCTGTAAATAATCACGCGTGGTGGTGATTTCCTGGCCCAGCGCCTTGGCGTCTGACTCACCTCGCCACCAGCGCTTGCATGCCTGTGAGAGCTCGATCGTCGCCTGGTTGATTTCTGCTTTATATGGGTAATTGGTCCCTGCATCATAAGGATTATTGCCGTAGTCTAATGAAGATTTGAGGTACCTGAGAATGTGGTGCAGGAGCTGGATGCGGTTATTGGCCTGGTCCCGATCAATCGCCCTCTGCTCGAGCAGCTCGGTGGAATTTATGAGCTCCTCAGCCACGGTGTCAAGGATATAGAGATACTGGTATGAGCCGATGAGCTCGTCAAGCGTGCCGGCAGGTGTGGGCAAGGGCGTAGGCGTCGCCGTAGCCGTGGGCGTAAAGGTGGGTGCAGATGTCTGCGTAGGCGTGGGGCTGGGGGTCAATGTGGCAGTGGACGTGGGCCTCAGCGCAGTCTGCGTTTTATTGATATCGGCGGCAGATTGCGAGGCGGTGGCATCCAGCTCAGCCGCGGATGGTCCGCAGGCAGCCAGGACAGCTGTAAATAATAAAGGTAACAGAGAAAGGCCGAACTTCATTTTCATGGTAGGTTCTCCTCTTGATAAAGAGTATGCCAAAATGAAACTGCCAATACCAGTAGATTAACTGCCAAAAGACGCCAACTTTAAATCAAGCAGAGGTATTTGGATTCCAGTCCGAATACCTCTGGAATGTGCAATGATCAATAGCTCAGGAAATAGACGCTTCCAATTCCCCCAGGGTACGTGCCAACGAACGAATTGCCCCACGGCGTGTGCGGTTAAAAGTCCCTTCCGAGATGTACAGCTTCTGCATGATATCGCGGTTGGAAGTCTCCTCCACGTAGGCCTCCTGCAGGATGAGGTAGGGATGCCATTCACTGGGGATTACCGTGGCAGGCTTTTTAGAATCTGGTTTGAGCTTCTCAATGCTCTCGAGCAGGATGGCATGCACTGCTTTGCCGCGCTCAAGATGAGTGTTCTTACCCGGTGGGAGATAGGATTGCACCAGCTTCATCCCAGCCAGTGGGTTATCTGCCAGCATGGAATAATCATTCAAGTGCCTGAGCGCTTCCTCAACATACTCGACTGATACGGAGGAGGGCATTTTCTTTACAGAAATTGTATCAGTCTCCATCAGCCTGGTTATCTGAGCCAGGTATTGGGTATAGCGTTGTGATATCAGGATCGTCTCACTAATTTCGTCCGCAAATTCCAGTATCTGGTCAACATCCTCAGGAGCATAATGGATACCATTCATGGGTTGACCCAGCAATAACACCCCCATCTGGTCCACCTCGCCAAAGAGCGGCACCATCAGGGAAGCTTCATCCAGGGGTGGCGGCAGATGATCGTGCTCCAGGTTCAGGGTATCATCTGTGATCAATTTTGAAATTTCAAATTTATCGAGCGATGAAGTGAACTGGCAGGAAGCTACTTTCCGGCAGGTTTTATTCTCAATAACCAGGAGCACGCCATATGAGGCTTCCACCGCATTACAAAGAGTCTCCATGGGGTTGATCAAGCTTGCCTCAAGTGCTCCATTGGTACCCACGTTACGCCAAAGCTGCCTCAATTGAAGGCGGAGCTGTTGCGTTTCGCGGGTATAGAAAAACCGGTCGATGAGCCGATAGATGCCAGCCATGGAAAAATGTGTGATCACTGCCAAGGCAGGGAACACAGCCAGGATCGCCATGGGTGCATTGTACATCTTGATTAAAGCCAGGCTGAGTGGGATGTAAATTATAAGCACGATCGCCAGCATGAGCAAATTGTAGAGAAAGTCTTTCTTTATCGTACGTCCTTCCATTAACGCGCTATAGCGTGCCACGCTCCAGCCGATGATGCCCACAGATATTCCCGCTAATGAGGAGGTGACCAGGATAGGGATGGTCACCATGAAGTATGAAGCTGCGATGGACACAAATCCACCCAGACCCGCCACCAGGGAAACCCCGGCTAACAACATGAGCTGTTTTCCAGCAATGCTCACGGGGGCACGGCGAGCTGCATAAACCAGGTTCCCCACACTGGTGAAGGTGATAATCACCAATGCAACTGCAAAGACTGGGTACCACGGCCCTGCATGCAGGCTGTTCAGAAAAAGTACGTTACCGCCCGTTTCTGTAAATAATATTTGTGCCTTCGCCTGTACAATCGTGGCGATGATGGCGACCAGGTACACCAGCACGATCCTCACCCAGCGCCATGTGGTGATTTTCTGTGGTAACAACAAGACAGTAACATGGTGCCACAATGCAAAAGCAGGGATGATCGACCATCCCTGCAGCCAATTGTTGTTAGTCCCCGCCAGCGTCTCCTGTGGCCAAAATGGAAAAAACCACTGCAACCAGGTCACATTGAGTGTGATAGCCGGGGGTGGATTGATTGCCAACAACACATTCAGGAACATGGCTCCCATGAACCACAGCATCAGGGCAGTCAGCCAGGCAACGAGGTACCGTGGGCTGCGTGAAATCAGGTATAGCCCGAGCCAGATTGCCAATACCAGCGAGAGTAGATTAATTGCAACAGTCGCGGCATATAAAAGGTACAAGTTCACCCCTTCCCCTAATTAAAACACACTAGTGGCAGCCTATGTTATCGGTAAAAGTTGATGGGCATCCCATTCCATCACCAAAGTGGTAAAAATTGTCGATTTATTTGATTATCATTAGCGGATTGACAGATAAATTATACAACAATTTCAATGGAGGGCTGCTCATTTTTTGATATTTTATTCACAATCGGATAAAACAGCCATTAACAAGCCTGTAAGGAGGAATACCGTTGACGGATCGCACCAACCGGATGGAATTGCTGGGTTTCGGGAGGAAGATCAATCCTCCCTCAACCCAACCTTGTATCTAGGATGAAATAACAAAAAAACCGGGACCTCACGGTCCCGGCTAGGGATTATTTTAGTTCGTTTATGCCCCTTCAGCTGCAGGTTCTACCTCAGCTTCACGGCGCAGCACCACCTCATCCTCGCGGAAATCAACGATGATGATATCTCCGTCCGTGAATGTGCCTGACAACAAGGCGTCCGACAGGACATCCTCCACCTTCTGCTGAATAACACGTTTGAGGGGACGGGCACCCATTTCAGGGTCATAGCCCAGCTCAGCCAGCTTATCCAGGGCAAGGGGGGTGGCAATCAGGGAGATATCGTGGTCTTTCAAGCGGTCAGCCACCTTATCCAACTCCAGCTTGACGATCTCCTGGATATCTTCCTTGCTCAAGGCGCGGAAGACGATCACCGAATCAAGCCGGTTGATGAACTCGGGGCGGAAGACCCTTTTTAGAGAGTCCATCAGTTTTTTGCGCATTTCATCATAGGCGAGTTTCTCTTCGGTATCTTCGTCCTGTTTGAGAGAGAAACCCAGGGAGGTTTGCCGCTTGATCATATCGGCACCAATATTGGAGGTCATCACCACGATGGCGTTGCGGAAGTCCACCTTGCGCCCGCGGGCATCAGAGAGGTGCCCCTCTTCCATGATCTGCAGCAGCATGTTATGCGCTTCAGGGTGGGCCTTCTCCACCTCATCAAAGACGACGATCGAATAGGGTCGCCTGCGCAGCGCTTCAGTAAGCTGTCCGGCCTCATCATATCCTACGTAGCCAGGAGGTGCGCCTACCAACCGGCTGACGGTATGGCGCTCCATGAACTCCGACATATCCAGCTGGATGAGGGCGTCCTCACTGCCGAACATGAAGCGCGCCAGGGCTTTGGTCAGCTCCGTCTTGCCCACACCGGTGGGTCCCAGGAACATAAATGAGCCGATCGGGCGACGTGGGTCTTTCAGGCCAGCACGGGCACGGCGAACCGCCTTGGAGATGGCCTGAATGGCTTCCTCCTGCCCGATGATGTGCTTCTCCAGGTCACTTTCCATCTGCAATAAGCGCTCCGATTCAGCCTGGGCGATCTGCATGACCGGCACGCCGGTCCACATAGCTACCACTTCGGCAATGTCTTCCGAGGTGACCGTGGGACTGGTGGCACGATCCCAGCCGGTGCGCAGATAATCTAACTGGCGTTCAAGCTCATCCATACGCTCCTGGACATCCTGGGCATCATCGGCGCGACCGTCTTCAAGGGCAAGGGCATGGTCCCTGCGCAAGCCCTTCAATTGGGTCATCAGATCTTTGGCTGTCTTGGCAGCCGGGCTCTTATACATGCGTACACGGGAGGAAGATTCATCGATCAGATCGATGGCCTTATCCGGCAGGAAGCGCTCGGTGACGTAGCGGGCGGAAAGGTGGGCGGCAGCATCCAGGGCTTCATCTGAAATGGTGAGGCGGTGATGCTCTTCATATGCTGTACGCACCCCGCGCAGGATATCGATGGTCTCATCAATGGTAGGCTCATCCACCATGATGGGCTGGAAACGGCGCTCCAGGGCAGCATCACTTTCAATATACTTGCGGTACTCATCCATGGTGGTGGCGCCAATGACCTGCAGCTCGCCGCGTGACAGGGCAGGTTTAAGGATGTTGGCAGCATCCACCGATGAGCCAGCTGCACCTGCCCCGACGAGCATATGCACCTCATCGATGAACAGGATGGCACCTGAGGATTTCAGCTCGTCGATGACGCGTTTGAGACGCTCCTCGAACTGCCCGCGGTACATGGTGCCGGCGACCAGCGATCCCACATCCAGCTGCATGACACGCTTGTTCATCAGGGGAGCCGGGACATCATTATCCACGATGCGTTGGGCCAATCCTTCCACGATGGCAGTCTTGCCCACACCGGGCTCACCGATCAGGGCCGGGTTGTTCTTATTGCGACGGGCGAGGATCTGGATCACCCTTTCGATTTCCATCTGCCGGCCGATCACCGGGTCAAGCTTGCTTTCTTCAGCAAGGCTGGTCAGGTCTGTGGCAAGCTGATCGACCATGGGTGTTTTTGCCTTGCTGCCTTCCTTCGAAGCCTGCTCGGTGGCACCCACCGCGGATCGATGGGCGGGTGTTTCAGCGGATGTTGAGCTGCTTTCATCCAAAACCCTGCGGGTCTGTCGCCGGATCTGCTCAGCTGAGACGCCCATTTTCCGCAGCACATCCAAAGCCACCCCTTCACCAAGCTGCACCAGCCCGAGCAACAGGTGCTCGGTACCAATGTAGTGGTGCCCCATCTTACGGGCTTCCTCGACGGCATTTTCCAGGGCGCGCTGAACACCTGGCGAAAGGTCCAATTTTGCCGCAGTTGACTGCCCGGTACCAGTAATACGGATGATCACTTCCTCCATCCGGGTAGCATCCAAACCAAGCTCGCGCAGCACCCTGCCAGCCACCCCACCTTCTTCTTTCATCAAGCCCAATAACAGATGCTCGGTGCCAATATAACTCTGGCGCATTCGCTCTGCTTCCTGGTGTGCCAGGCTGAGTACCCGCCTTGCTCGCTGTGTGAAACGTTCCATTCCAGCCATAACAATTACCTCACTGATTCTTCGATCAGGATATTTTTTATCCGATTGGAGATTTTACCAGAGTTTGCACCCCGCAAATGTATATATTATGTTAACGTCATCTAAGGATGGAATAAGTAATTATAGAGCTGAATGGCGATGCAATGACCCATGCATAGTAAAATTGGCGGTGATTAGACCGCCAATTTATTAGTTTCTGTCAGATCCTTACGGTTATTATAATATCCGGACGTGTCCTCTTAGCTGGCAACAGCCGTGGGTTCTTGCTCCAACTGCGTCGGGTGAAAACTCAATAGTTGATCTTGCGTGGCAAGACCTTGGCTTGCTCAACCCAATCCTGCACCTGGCTGAGCACGGGCAGCTTGCGAACAAGCTTCTTTTCCTCGTTCACCGACTCCAACTTGGCAAACAGGTTATCCGGATTACGGGTGGATAACTCCACCACCGTGTCCACACCTGCCATCTCAAGCAGCTCAGCGTACTCGGAGCCGACGCCCTTGACGCGGAACAGATCGACCTGGTTTACCCACTTCAAAACCAGGGTATGGCTGATCCCGGAGGATTCAGCGATCTCTTGCCTGCCCTTGGGGTCAGCGCCCTTCTCCAGCAGGTCATCCAGGGTATTGATCCCGATCTCATTCAGCTTGGCAGCATAAACCGGGCCAACGCCTTCAATATACTCCAGGTTGGATCTGGATTTCTCGATCTCCTGCGGAGCAGCGGGTTCAGCAGCAGCTTCTAGATCAACAATCTCTACTTTGAGGGACTCTGCAGATTCCACTGCCGGAGCTGGTTCTTCTACCACTACCTGGGCTGGTTCAACAACAGTCAACTCTTCAGCTGGTTCTTCTGCCACTGCCGGGGCTGGTTCTTCAACCGCCAGCTCTTCAGATGGTTCTTCTTCCTCTTCTGAAGTGTCTTCATGAACCAGGGTAACTCCCGGTTGACCGGAAAGCATCATCTCATAATCCATGTTGGCATAGGCCATCGAATCCACTTTACGCAAAGATAGACCAATGCGCCTTCGTTCGGCATCCACTTTGATCACACGCAGCGTGACAACATCGCCCTCTTTGACCACTTCCTTGGGGTGGTTGATGCGCTGGTCGCTTAGCTCAGAGATATGGATCAGACCTTCCAAATCTTCGTCCAGGCGAGCAAACGCCCCAAACTTGGTGAGATGAGTAATGGTGCCTTCCACAAGCTGGCCTTCCTTGAGGCTCGATGCTTTCACCAACCAGGGATCAGATTGCAGCTGGCGGATGGATAACCCAATGCGCTTGCGCTCCTGGTCCACTGCGATCACCTTGACTTTTACTTCCTGTCCTACCTTTAACACCTCAGCAGGGTGCTCAATTCGCTCCCAGCTGATCTCGGAAAGATGTACCAATCCATCTGCCCCGTCGATGTTTACAAAGGCACCAAATTCCGCCAGGCTGGTGACTCGACCGGTCTTCACCGCGCCCTCCTGAAGCTCATCCAGGAGACGGTCCTTGATGGTCTCACGGGTTTCCTGCAAGGCTGAGCGCTCAGAGAGGATCAAGCGATGGCGGGTGTGATCCACTTCAATGACCACCACCTTGATCGGCTCACCGACCATCTTGCTCCAGCGTACATCGACTGATTCTTCACCTTCGGAGCGGCGCATCACGCTTACCTGTGAGGCTGGAACAAAGCCCCGCAGCATGCCGATGGGAACGATAAGACCGCCCTTGTTATATCCGATCACTTTTGCATCAACTGCCGCACCGGATGCCTTTAAATTTTCAGCATCCAGCCAATCAGTTTCTTCGCGGGCGCGCATGTACGAGAGAATCAAATTACCACTGGGATCTTCCGGGTTGAGCACGTATACGGGTATCTCCTGGCCAACCTGGAAACCCTCCAATACCTCTGGTGGAATGGCTTCCTTTTCCTTCCCAGAAATCACTCCCTCTGATTTTGTCCCAACACTTACCAGGATTTCGTTATCCATGATGCTGGCAATGACCCCAGTGCGGATCTCGCCCTGCTTGGGAAAATCTATGTTTAAACCTTCTTCCTGCAGAAGCTTCTCCATTGACCCCGTGGCTGAGCTTGGACGTTCTTCTGGGTTTTTGGCGTTTATCTGTCCTTCTTGTGCTTCCTCCTGCCCGAGAGGGGCATTTGTCTGATCCATATGTTTACTCCGGTTAAATTGAAATTCGAACTACCATTATACACTAGTTTTTTTGTAGATTTCCACCTGAGCAAAGTTGACTAAACCACCTTGACGAAAGTCCAAAACTCGGCAACAATAGGCCATCATGGACAGCTCAAACCCACCCGGGACATCCTCCCTGCGGCCAGCTACCCAGGCCGATGCCAGCACCATCAGGCAGATCATCCACGAAGCCGGGATCAACCCCATGGCCCTGGATTGGCATCGTTTTACATTGGCGACAGACCCGGCGGGCAGAGCGATCGGCTGCGGGCAGATCAAGCCTCACAGAGATGGAACTTTCGAGCTGGCATCCATCGCCGTAGTGCCTGAATGGCGCGGCAAGGGGATCGCCCGACAGATCATTGAACACCTGATCGAGCAGCATCCCGGCAGGCTCTACCTGACCTGCCAATCTCCGCTAGGTCCGCTGTATGAGAAGTTTGGTTTCCAACCTATCCAGCCAGGCGAAATGACCCCCTATTTCAAGCGCCTCAGCCGAATCGTCAGGTTGGTGACAAGGCTATTTCATATGCATGAAAGCATGCTAGTGATGAGGAGAAATTAATCCTGACCGGGAAGTTTGCCAGAGACCTGGTTTCCTTTTGGGGGAATTTTGCTCATGGCATATTCCGCCAGGGCAGTGATGGTCAGGCTGGGGTTGACTCCCGGGTTACCCGGCATGACCGAACCATCCACAACATACAAACCGGGATAATTATGCACCTGAAAATCCAGGTCGATCACACCTTCATCTGCATTGCGGCCTAATGGCACACCTCCCATCAGGTGGGCTGTGATGGGGAAGTTAAACAAGCTGTCCATGAGGGACGCGGCAGGGATCCCATTCATTTTTTGAGCAAATTTACGCGTAATGGTATTACTTATGGAGGGTGACCTGGGCAGCTGCCCACCCTCCCGGGTATAAAACATCATCCCTTTGCGGAACAGGGTGAATATATTGCGACCCATTCGCATGCGTAGAGCCTCCTCCACGGGCTGCATCATTAACAGGATGGTGGTGTAACGCGCCCAGCGTGAGAAGAACCTGGCATAGAGGAAATCAACTGGGTGGCGGATGCCTTCCCAGAGGGATTGCAAGATGCGGACGGCACTACTGCCACCATCGACCAGAGGGGCAGTAATATTGCGGAGCAAGGATGAGCCATCCGAAAAACGAACCGGTTCTATATTCGTCACCCCATCCACACAAATAATGGATGTGATGGAGACACCCTTTGAATAATCTATATTCTTCTCCCGGCTGGACGCCCCTTGTAGGTTTTCGCTGTTGGTGCGCACATTATCACCGAGGCGGCTGGATATGCGCGGCAGTGACCTGGATCGCTGGCGACAACGAAACAGCAGATCCAGGGTCGCAAGAGCCCCTGCAGCGACAATAACATTGCGAGCACGGACGACGCTGCGCGGATGAATTAACCAGGAAGTAGTCTTTCGATATTCCACTTCGTAACGGGCACCATCCTCGCTCTGCATGGGTAAAGGACGGATATCCTTTACGCTGGCTTCAGGTAGAACCTGTACACCCAGCTTTTGGGCAAAGTACAGGTAATTTTTAGGCAGGGTGTTTTTGGCGTTATAGCGGCAGCCAACCATGCAGCCACCGCAGAAATTACAGCCCATTCGTTCCGGCCCGGCACCATTGAAATATGGATCCGGGACGGTTTCATTCTCTGCTCCGAAAAATACACCTACCTCAGTGGGGTGGAATGTGTCGGCTGCCTTGTGCTCCTCCGCAATTTCCCGCAGGATCTCATCAGCCTTCCCCAGGCGAGGGTTGGTTGTAACCCCCAGCATATGCTTGGCAGTATCGTAGTGTGGACGAAGCACTGACTTCCAATCTGCCAGGAGATGCCAGCTGGGTGCCTCAAAGAGACGGTCATCTGGCTCCAACAGAACATTGGCATACATCAAACTACCCCCACCAACCCCACTCCCCCGCAGGGCCATGGCCCCATTTAAAAATATAATTTCCCAGGTGCCGAAGCAATGCAAAAAGGGAACCCAAAGCGAGCGCGGGAGGTTCCAATTTGTCTTTGGGAAATCACTGTCGTTAAAATTTTTTCCCCGCTCAAGGACCAGGACAGAATACCCTTTTTCAGCAAGGCGCATGGCAGAAACACTGCCTCCAAAACCGGAGCCAACGATGACAAAATCATATACCGTGGTACTCATGGTTATCATTCTCCCCGTAAAAATATGTCCGGAATATTAATTCCCGCCACTCCCCACCTGGAGTGTTAATATTGATAGAAGCCTCTGCCCGATTTCCTGCCCAGGTACCCGGCGTCCACCATCTTGCGCAACAACGGGCATGGGCGGTACTTATCATCCCCCAGGTCACGCTGCAGTACTTCCATGACGAACAGGACCACATCCAACCCGATCAGGTCGGCCAGTGCCAGCGGGCCCATGGGATGGTTCATCCCCAATTTCATCACGGTGTCAATCGCCTCGGGTGTGCCAATGCCTTCCTGCAATGCAAAAATGGCCTCGTTGACCATCGGGCAGAGGATGCGGTTGGAGATAAAGCCCGGCGAATCGTTGGCTTCCACCGGCTCCTTGCCCATCTTACGGCATACGTCCATCGTAATGCTGGTTGTCTCAGCGGAGGTGGCCAGGCCACGGATCACTTCCACCAGCTTCATTAACGGCACCGGGTTCATGAAGTGCATCCCGATCACATTCTCCGCATGGTGCGTGACTGCAGCGATCTTGGTGATGCTGATGGAGGAGGTGTTGGTCGCCAGGATCGCCCCAGGCCTGGCAAGCTGATCCAGGTCACGGAAGAGCTTGAGCTTCAGCTCGGGGTTTTCTGAGGCAGCTTCAATCACCAGGTCAGCAGATGCAACCGCTTCCAGGGTCGCTTCGGTCTTTATTTTCAGGGCAGCGTTTCTCTGCTCTTCGCTGATCAGCCCTTTTCCCACCAGCTTTTCAGTAGATTTAGCAATCGTCGCTTGGGCCCGTTCCACCTGCCCAGGGAGGACGTCCATGATGGTCACCTGGTAACCGGTGGTGGCTGCCACCTGGGCAATACCGTTCCCCATTGTCCCCGCCCCCACCACGAAAATCGAGCGAATGTCCATACACTCCTCCTTAGTTTACTGCAATCATACTTTGAATCAGCATGCTAAATTAATGAGCTTGATGAAGATCGCTTAAACAATGTATGCCTCTCAACGACGGTTTGATAAATTATTATCAGGCTGTAGGGGCGCAATATATTGTGCCCCTACATAACAAATGGTTCGCTAAATGGAATCTCTCAACCAGTGATACAGATGGCTCATCATAGCAACTGTGATCGTCCTAATGAAATCAAACTTACTCCACCTCGATGGCCATGGCGACGGCTTCGGAGCCGCCCAGGCATAACGAAGCAACTCCCTTGTGCAAACCTCGGTCCTTGAGGGCGTAGATGAGGGTGGCTAACAAGCGGGCTCCACTGGCACCGATCGGGTGGCCGAGGGCAATGGCACCACCGTTCACGTTGACCTTGTCCCAATCCCAACCCTGGTCGGCCAGCTCGTAACCATTGGCAAGTGCCTGGGCGGCAAAGGCTTCATTGAGCTCGACCAGATCCACATCCGACAATTTCCAACCGACCTGTTTCAAAACCACCGGGATGGCCTTGGCAGGGGCGGCAAATAGATATTTCGGTTCCAGGGCAACATTCCCATATCCCAGGATATGAGCCAGGGGCTTCACACCCATCTGCTCGGCTTTGAGGCGGCTGGCAACGACCACTGCGGCTGCCCCATCATTCAAACCGGGGGCATTGCCCGCAGTCACTTTGCCATCCTTCTGGAATGCCGGGCGGAGGTTGGTCAGGCTTTCCAGGGAGGTATCGCGACGGGGTGTTTCGTCGGTATCCACCACGGTCACCTGCCCTTTACGACCTTTTACCTCAACAGGCACAATCTCCTGCTTGAATTTTCCACCATCCATGGCAGCGATGGCTTTCATCTGACTCTGATAAGCAAACAGGTCCATGGCTTCACGGGTGACATTGTATTCCCGGGCAATGAACTCGGCTGCATCTCCCATGCCCCAATTCTCGAGCGAACACCACAGGCCATCCTTTAGCAAGGCGTCGGTGAGCTGCGCGTGCCCGAAGCGCAAGCTCCCGGTTCGTCCATCCACCAGGAACGGTGCCCGGCTCATGCTCTCCATACCCCCGGCAACAAACAACTCCCCATCCCCTGCGCGGATCGCCTGGGCTGCCAGCATGACGGCTTTTAATGCCGAGCCGCATACCTTGTTGATGGTAAATGCCCCCACGGAGACGGGCATCCCGGCATGAATGGCTGCCTGCCGGGCGGGGTTTTGCCCCAATCCTGCAGAGACGACATTCCCCATGATCACTTCATTGATATCAGCAGGGTTGGGTACACCTGCCCTTTCCACCGCCGCCTTCACCACCCATGCCCCCAGGTCCACAGCGGTCAGGCTGTTGAAACCGCCCTGAAAACTCCCCGAAGGTGTGCGCACAGCACTCAAGATGACTGCCTGTGTATTCTTATCGCTCATGATCTTTTCTCCTGGAAATTTCGTATTTGGATGATGTTGAATGTGAATAAATTCAGCCGTGCCTCACCTGCGACGGGTCATGCATGTCAATTTACCCGGGCTACCAGGCTTCCTTCACCCGGTGATATGTTTCCTCCAAAAGCTCTGGCAAAACACGCGTTTGTGATATGGATGACATGAAGTTGGTATCTCCAACCCAACGGGGCACGATGTGCATATGTACATGATCCAGAATCCCCGCTCCGGCTGCATTGCCAATATTCATGCCTAAATTGAACCCCTGAGGTTTATATAAGATCTCCAATACCTTTAGTGCCCTGGCGCTCAGGTCCATGATGTCTAAACGAGAGCCAGCTTCCAATAATTCCAGGGATGACTTGTGCTCGAAGGGAACCACCATCAGGTGACCGCTGGTGTAGGGGAAGCGGTTCAACATCACAAACGCGTGCGGCCCGCGGAACACGATCAGGTTTCCCAGGCCGTCCGCCTGTTTCAAGCCGTTACAAAAAATACAACCGTCGTCCGATTTGGGAGACAAGATATATTCCATCCGCCAGGGAGACCAAAGATAATCCATTGTACAGGATAATTGTAGCAAAGAATCAGCCATTGAGGAATGGTTGACATCTCAAAATAATACGGGTATCCTCATACGGATGTCCCAAATGCCCCTGTTCTCTCCCAATGCCCCGGCCTTCTGGACGGTGACAGACCTGACACGTTACCTGCGCGAGCTGTTTGAAACAGACGAATTGCTGCAGGATGTGTGGGTGCAGGGGGAGGTGTCGAATTTTTCGCGCCCTGCATCGGGTCACCTGTATTTCACCCTGAAGGATAGCTCCGCTTCCTTGCGCTGCGTAATGTGGCGCAACGCAGCCATGCGGCAAAGTTACCTCCCCCGTGATGGTGATGCCATCGAAGTCCATGGTGCCCTCAGCGTTTACGAGGCAGGCGGGCAGTACCAGCTGTATGCAGATATCTTCCGCCCGGCAGGCGAAGGTGCGCTATACCAGGAATTCCTGCGCCTGAAAGCCCTGCTGGAAGCTGAAGGGCTGTTCGACCCAGAACGCAAGCGACCCATCCCAATAAGACCTAACCGGTTGGGGATCGTTACCTCTCCCACGGGGGCAGCGTTGCAGGATATGCTCAATACCCTGCGCAGGCGCTATCCGCTGGTGGAGGTGGTGCTGGCGCCAACCCCAGTGCAGGGTGAAGAAGCCCCACTGGGAATCATTACTGCATTGCGAGATATTGTTAATATTGCCCACCCCGAGGTGATCATCCTGGCGCGCGGGGGTGGATCGATCGAGGACCTGTGGGCCTTCAACGATGAAGGTGTGGCACGGGCTATCGCCGCCTCACCCGTCCCTGTCATCACCGGTATCGGGCATGAGACCGATTTCACCATTGCCGATTTTGTGGCAGACTTGCGCGCACCCACCCCTACTGCCGCGGCGGAGCTCGCCACCCCCAACCAGGCTGACCTGCGCCTGGATCTTGCAGAGCTGAATGGGCAGCTAAATTCCCTGTTGCAAACCGCCCACAGTGAACTTCGTTGGTCACTTAAGGAGGTACAGAACCGCCTGGAGCGGAATTCACCTCTTGCGCGGGTCAATTCCAACATGCAACGAGTTGATGAGCTGGATCATCGCCTCACGGCATCCATCCAGCACCGCTTACAGCTCGACCAAACTCACCTGACGGGGTTGAGCCAACGTATGGTTGCGCTGAGCCCAATGGCAGTGCTGGAAAGGGGGTATGCCATCGTCACCAACCGTGGTGGTCAATCCATCTCCAAGGTGAGCCAGGTGGGCAAGGGGGAGGCATTGAGTGTGCAGGTCAGCGACGGGGATTTTAATGTCCATGTGGATGAAATATGATCAACATTCACTACTGGAAATGATATCCAAACAAGAATCATGAGGATCTGGTTATTGAAATAAGTAATAAATGGATTGAACCCTATGATAAACATCAACATCAAAAAAGATTGCGGTAATTCTCCAAAGAATCTGTTTCTGCAAAGGATGACGAGTGCTTTTGCCGAGGGTGACGTTGATACTATCCTTGAAGTTGTCGCAGAGGATTTTTGTTGGAACAAAATTGGTGAAAAGCGTATTCAAGGAAAAACTAACTTAATCAAAGAGCTAGATCACTACAGCCCTACAAAAGTGGAAGAACTGACCATTCTGCATGCACTGACACACGGTAAAGCAGGTGCTGTGGACGGCATGATAAAATTCTCTGATGGAAAGATGGCTGCCTTTTGCGATGTGTATGAATTCACCAGCGCCAAAGGTGTAAGCATAAAGGAAATCACCTCTTTTATGATTGAATTGAAATGAAATTGATGGATCAATCCTCATCCGGGATGAGTAAGCGGTGGATAAATAATGATAGAGATAGAATTATCGTGCAACAAAGGAGTGAGTCATGTCTCCAGCAAAATCAAAAGCAACACCAGATCAACCAGAGGTGGAAGGATTATCCTACGAGCAGGCACTGACAGAATTGGAAATGATCGTCAGCTCGCTGGAGGTCAACAAGCTCTCGCTTGAAGATAGCCTGGCACTTTTTGAACGCGGCCAGGTGCTGACCAAACACTGCATCGAGTTATTGGATAAAGCCGAGCTGCGCATTAAAAAGTTATCCGCTGATGGCCTCGTGGATGTAATCGTTGAAGATTAGGGATATTTTATGTCTGTCTTTCACAATGGTGTATTAATTGGGGGGCTGATCGCCTGGGCGATAGCCCAGACGGTTAAGGTGCCGATAGAATTCCTGCAGACCCACCGCTGGAACTGGGCGCTATTAGTCCAGGCTGGAGGCATGCCCAGCTCCCATGCTGCCCTGCTGGTAGCGGTCACCCATGGGATCGGGCTCTTTGCCGGTTATGATTCACCGTTATTTGCCCTGGCATTTGCCATGTGCATGATCGTCATTTATGATGCCACCGGCATCCGGCGGCAGGCTGGAATACATGCCGAGATGATCAATGCCATGATCAACGACATGGCTGCTGGAAATCCATTAAAGGGAGAGCAGCTGCGGGAAGTGCTCGGTCATACCCCACTGGAGGTGTTGGGTGGTATCCTGCTCGGTGTGATCGTCGCTCAGCTCACCTGGATGGCCTGGGTAAAGTAGGCTCTTTGCTTTGTTTTAATACCTGCTGGCGCTCAAAATCGATCACCCGTTTCAGCGTGTCGTCCAGGGTGAAGTGAGGTTCATAGCCGATCAGCTGGTGGACCTTGGTTAGATCCGGCACCCGCCGGCGCATATCCTCGAAACCCGGGGCGTAGGCCTCCTCGTAGGGCACATAAATAATTTTGGACTGACTGCCCGTGGCCTGGATCACTCTTTCTGCCAGCTGGCGGATGGTCACTTCCTCCGTCGACCCCACATTGAACACCTGGCCGACTGCCGCAGGGTTCGTCGATAATTTGACCATTGCACCGACGATATCCGCCACGTCGGCAAAACAGCGCGACTGCTCACCATCGCCATAGATGGTGATGGGCTCATTTGCCAATGCCTGGCGCACAAAGCGCGGCACCACCATGCCATAGCGACCCGTCTGGCGTGGACCGACGGTATTGAAGAAGCGCATCACCACCACCGGTAAACCGAACTGGTGGTAATATGCCAGCCCGAGGAATTCATCAATCGCCTTTGAGGTGGCGTAAGCCCAGCGGCTGTGGCTGGTGGGACCCATCACGCAATCATCCTCTTCATTAAACGGGACTTTAAGTCCCTTGCCATACACCTCGGAGGTGGAGGCCAGCATCACCTTGCAGCGGTAGCGGTTGGCTGTCGTCAGCACCGCTTCGGTGCCCATGATGTTGGTGGCAATCGTGTTCACCGGGTCTTCCACGATCAGCTTCACCCCCACGACAGCCGCCAGGTGGATGATAATATCTGCCTCACTGGTGAGGCGGTCCAACACCTGGCTGTTGGTGATGGTCTCACGCACAAACTGGAAGCCCGGCATGGGTAATAAATGGGCGATGTTCTCCAGGCTTCCTGTAGATAGATCGTCAATCGCAACCACCTGGTGGCCACTATGCACCAGTGATTCGCATAAATGGCTGCCAATGAACCCGGCCCCACCAGTCACCAAAATTTTTTCTTTCAGAATTTTCTCTTTCATATCATCCTCCAAGGTATGTTCTTATACAGATCCGACAGGTTGGGTTGAGGTATCCATGGAAAAGACAGCAAGCAACGTAAAATTATGCAACTTCATTGTCAGGTCTGATTTCCACGATAAGGTCTACTCAGTGCTTAGCGCATTGTGACTGGGTAAATGTTTGGCTGGTGTTGCCGTCCAGATCGGAAACCATAAATCCCACCAGGTAATCTCCTGCAGGGGCATAAACGGCAGACCAGGTGAAGACGGTATCACTGCCGAAGGTGAACGTGTCGCCAGGCACTTCAACCACCTGGGTGACATTGCCGCTGGTATCCAAATCCATCCATTTTTGCAGGATGGTGAAGGTATCTCCAGTCGGAAGGGGTGATCTCTGCGGGAGCACCGGCATCATCCGTCCCCTGGTAACCATATACCTGGGTCAGCTTGCCATCCATAAAGAGCAGCTGGGCAAATCTTTGCTCGCCTAAATCAGCAAAGGTATAGGTCCCATTGAGAGCATAAACAGCTTCTTCTGCTGTGGCACCATAGGTAGTGGGAGTGAATAATGCCAGCGTAGAAGATGTTCCATCTGAAACAGAAAACAGAGAGCCATCCCAGGTGAAGTTGATCTTGAACGATTCACTATCCGGCCAGACCGGGTAATATATGCCGTTTAATTCGCGCGTTTCGGAGCTTTCTAGGTAATCCATATCCGCAACAAAGATCGAATTTGAGTTTGGATCATACAGCCCAATAAACAGGTACACATAGCCAATGTTCTCTCCACTGATGCTGGTGCTCAATTTTACCGATTCTCCAACAGAAAGCGAATCGCTCGAAGCTGTGATTCCTGATAATGTGATCGTCCCGGCCCCCGGTGCGCGGGAGTTAATCCCTGTGGTTGGGGCAACGGCTTCAGCGGCATCCGCAGTGAAGGAACGGTCATTGTAGTGATACGCCAGGAAATCATCCCATAATGAAGAAGTAACAAAACGTTCGGCAAGGATATTGTAGGATTGCGGACCGGTATAAGGTGAATTGTATGTGGTGGAGTTGGGGAAATAGATGGCAACCCCGGTGGAACCAGGCTTGCCCGTGCCATGTTTTTCGGCCACGATAACATTATTCATCGCCGTCATGACCGCATCCGCGGCCTGGGTAACCTCATTACTATTTACCTCCCGGGAGACAAGCTGCACAAAGTGACCCAGGTCAATGTAGGATGGACCAGATTGCTTGCCAAATACACTGGTGTAGGATTGGGCATAGTTTCTTGCAGAAGCAATGATCGATTGGTCCTCGCTCTGTAATAGATAAGCAAAATTGTTGAATTGTGCCATCAAGTCCGGTAGTGCATCCAGGTCCACTGCGGTGAGGGTTACACTGCGCCCAATTTGCTCTGCCAGCTGCCCGGCACTCACACTGTTGGTACTAAAAAAACTACCCATGGGTGAGCCCTGCCTGAGGAACTCCGCCCTGGCCTGGTCATCCACAATGCGCGAGTCCTGGTTTATATAAGTATCCACAACTTCTGAGGCCAGCTGTTGTGTGCTCATATCCGGGTTATCCACCAGCGCTTGCAGGAAAGCGGCATATGCCCATCCCAGGGATGGCTCAACTTCTTCCGAAGCTAGGGCTATGTGAGCATGTGGCTGTAATGCTGCATACACTTCCATCTGGCTCATCAGGCAGGCATCCATGCCGATGATATCCAGCTTTTCCACCCCGGTCTGGCTGCTGATTTCCGAAAGCGCCTGGTCGATCTCAGATAGGAAAAGGAAATCCTCACCCAGGCCGGTGGCCAATGGGGCAGGACTGCTATCCCTGCCTCCCGGTGCCGGGTCGCTCCACCCACCCGGCCAACCCATGCCGTGGTCAGACAGCACCAGGGCATAGCGATCGGCAGGGTAATTTTGCATCGCCCAGGTGACAAAATCCACCAGAGTATTTCCATCAGCCATATTCACTTCACCCAGGTCATCCAGCAGCTGCGAGTTGATGCGGTCGAGATCCTCATCCTGTGTCACCAGGTAGCGGCGGACAGATGTCCAGTCACCATCGCCCTGGTAGGCACCCCGGTAGCGATCCAGCTGCGCTACAATGGTCACCCGGTCGGTCGATCCAGCTCGCTCGGCTTCGTTCAGGTCGACAAAAATATCCTGCTCCAATACCTGGTCATCTGCATCGTCGTACAGCATGATCAACCATTTTTGACCTGACTGACCTGTGACGGGTACCCGGGTTGGGCGTGGCGTGTTGGTAGGACCGCTTTCCACCAGCGGACTGCTTTCGGTCGGTGGTTCGTAGAGTGGGGCAGATGTGTCCCCTTCACTCCCACCGCCCCCACCCAGCAGGACATATAGAATGATGACGATGACGACGATCACCCCGCCACACCCACCCAGCTTACCTTTGGTGGGAATATTCATTCCGCCCCCCAGGCTGGGTCGATATGAGCCACCCCCGCTTCCGCCGGTTCCCCCAGTGCTGCTCGAGGGAGGCCTGCTTGGGGCTTCAGCGCGCTCAGTGGGTTTATCTGCCTTGCGGCGCCGTTGGACATCAATTTCAGGTTCGTTGCTCATAGCGCATCTCCTTCCGGAGGTCATTGGTGATTATAGGATTGTAATACAATATTTTATCCGATGATAAATGAAACATCACCCATTTTTCCCTCATCCATTTTAGTGGAGTCCATTTACTTAAAGCATTGTGATCAGATGGCTATTGTAATTGTGAATAATGGCGCGATAATAGGTATCAGCATCCGTATGTCCCACTATTTTGACTGAGGGAGATAGATATTCGGAAATATTAGAACCAGCCAAAGTGGAATTATCATTTAATTGCGAGCATGAAGTGAGGAGGGTTACCATGAGGAAAAAAGCTGCTTTCATAGTCCTTATTTTTATTCTTAGTCTTGGGTTGACACTTGCCTGGTTGTTAGGTGCACAGGCTTCTCCGGGTGTTGCCGCTTCTCCCTCTGCAGATCTGCACGTCTGCCTATCGGGCTGTTCATATGAAAACGTGCAGGATGCGGTGGATGCTAGCCATCGATGGGGATATCATCAAAGTGGCTGAGGGCACCTATACCGGTGTGAGTGCCCGCGAAGGGATCACCCAGATGGTCTACATCAGCGAGTCGATCACCATCCAGGGCGGCTACACCACGAGTGACTGGGAAACCCCAGAACCGGAGGTCAACATCACCACGCTGGATGCCAGGGGCAAGGGCGCGTGCTGTATATAGTGGGCATCTTTACTTCAAGCATCGCGGACTGCATATCACAGGTGGTAATGCCACAGGTCTTGAGCCTAACCAGAACGGTGGTGGGATTTATATGGATGCAAGTTGGAACTGGGACGAAGAACCAGCTCATTTACAGATAATCATATCTATGGAAACATAGCCAGCAAGGCGGTGGGGTCAATGATGACAGTTATGGCTCAGTGTATAGTGGAAACACCTTCAGCTCGAATTCTGCAGATGAGGGGTGGTGGGATGGCTACTAGATACTCTTCCCAATAAAGAACAACGTTTTGAGGAGAACAGCGCTTCTTCGGGTGGTGGACTGGCAGTACTGTATGGAAGTGTCATTCTGCAAGGCAATACTTTCACTGGTAATAGTGCTGGAAATTCAGGCGGTGGGTTGTTCAGCTACAATAGTGAATTGGTTTCTGACGCAGATAGTTTCAAATCAAATAGCGCACAATATGGTGGTGGATTGGCCATTTAAAACCCGATTGGCAGAGCTGGCAATATGTCAAAGTGGTCAATACCCTTGTTACAAACAACCAGGCTAGCGTAGAGGGAACGGGCATCTACATCTCCGGCATCTTGCTCCATTTGTGGCATACCACTCTGGCAAGTAATACCGGTGGGGATGGCAGCGGGCTCGCCATCGGTAACTACAATCCCGGGTCTGAAGCGTACATATCCAATGTGGACCTACGCAATACGATTGTAGCGAGCCAAACCATCGGCTTGAACGTCAGCGACGGCAGCTCGGTAGCGTTGATAGCATCTTGTGGTACAGACCCCATCACCGTTACGAGGTACCTGCGGCAGAAGTGTCACTGGTCAACCAGCTTACCGGCGACCCAGATTTCAGCGACCCCGACAACGGCAATTTCCATATCGGCCCAGCTTCAGCTGCACGTGACACCGGGATGGTGAGTGGGTACCACCGACCTTGATGGATTCGTGCGTCCTATGGGGTTCGGTTATGACCTGGGTGCCTATGAACATGCAGATGCTGCCTCAGCCTGCTTAAACGCCTTCGCTGAGCGGTGCCAATGTGGGCGCGAGCTAACTTATCAAATTGTTCTCACCAGCACCGGTGTGGGAGACATATCAATGTCGTGTTCACCGACACACTGGACAGCCCTGCCCGCGTCATATCAGTTGATCATGAAGGGAACTGCATCATCGAAGACCAGGTGGGGTGGTAGGGTCGTCTGTGAACCCGGTAACCTGAACATCGGTGATGTGATCAATGTCCTGGTTACAGTTGAAATTGACGCCAGTACGCCCTCAGACAGGCGCTGACCAACACGGTTACCGCGCGGTCAGACAAGGCTGGCACAGTACCCAGTCGATCATGTATGCCCAGGACTGTCACGTGCGTATCGGCGATAGCCCATCCGAATACACCTCTACCAGGCTGCTGTTGATGCGGCTTACCCTTTTGCTTGATCAAGGTGGCAGGCACCTGCGTCGGAGTGTTTGGACCAGAGGATATCCGTCAACAGGTTTACCTGGATAAGAGCTGACCATCCAGGGAGGATATAACACCAGCAACTGGACCACGCCTGAACCTGAGACTCAACATCACCACTCTGGACGCTCTGCGGCCTGGGTCGTGTGTTCTATATCCTGGGTGATAGCGGCCTCAACACAATCACCATTGATGGCTTTGACATCACCGGAGGGAATGCTTATGGGCAGATCGGAGACCACGATCCAAATGGGAGAAATGGAAGCTCAGGTGGAGGAATTTATATCTACGGTGGGAATGAACAGATCACGCTATCCAACAACCACATCTATAACAACACAGCCAACGGCGGTGGGGGTTTGACCACCAGCTTCTGCAGTGGAACCCAACTCATCAATGACACCTTCACTGGTAACTACGCTGGGAGTGGAGGTGGTGGGTATTACCTGCATGCTGGTGGTGCTAATCTGACAGATGTGATCTTCGACTCAAATATTACCGCTGGTAACGGCGGAGGGATCGATGTGATTGCTGGTAATGCCAATATCGTACGCGGAGCATTTATCAATAATCAAGCTGGTGGAATTGGTGGTGCAATGCGAGCTGAAATGGGCTGGTCTATCAACGAGTAAGTTATCTACTCCAATACAGCTAAGTATGGTGGCGGGATCGGAATATCTGATTTCACGAATTGGTCCACGTACACCAGCATCATCAACACAGAGATTGCTGGTAATTCAGCCAGCCAGGAGGGCTCGGGGGTATTCATCCCTTCGGGTCAAGTTTACATCTGCTTCATACTACCATAGCACGCAACACGGACGGGGATGGGAGTGGTGTGACCTTGGTTGGTATGACTGGATGTCGCCAGGTGTCTCAACTTTGCTGATGACGGATACCATCCTTGCCAACCAAGAGGTGGGTATCAAGGTGCAGTGATGCCAGCACGGTCACGGTAAACAGCGTGCTCTGGTTTGCCAATACAGATGAACGTCTGGCAATCGGATGATGCCACGGTGTATCTGTCGAACGAACATACGGGCGACCCGCTCTTCCTCAACCCAGATTTCGGTGACTATCACATCGGCGAAACCTCTGCTGCCGGGATATGGGTGTGCCGAGTGGAGTGACGCTGGGATATAGACGGTGAGCGCCGCCCAATGGGTCCAGCCTGGGACCTGGGTGCAGACGAGTATTTTCTGAACTCGATCTTTCTGCCATTGACCATACGTCATTAATAACCTGGTAGTTTATAGCTGGTCTAACAGTTGATATAAAACAACGCCTCGCTGATGCGAGGCGTTTGTTTTACTTGACACGATGGAATTATTCCCAAATTACTAACTGTTTCCTCCCCGTATCTGTGGTAAAATTTACACCTTTCTTAGGCGGACAGGATTTCCAATAAAAATCATTGATCCATTGTGGTGTTGTGGAGTTGTAATTGTGAATAATGGCGCGATAATAGGTTCAGCATCCGTACATCCCACTGTTTTGACTGGGGTAGATAGATATTCGAAAAAACATAATCAGCCAACGTGAAATCATCATTCAATCGCTAGTATGAAGTGAGGAGGGTTACCATGAGGAATAAAGCTGCTTTCATAGTCATTATTTTTATTCTTAGCGGTGGGTTGACCTTTGCCTGGTTGTTAGGTGCCCAGGCTTCTCCGGGTGTTGCCGCTTCTCCCACTGCAGAGCTGCACGTCTGCCCATCGGCCTGCCCATATGAAAATGTGCAGGATGCGGTGGATGCTGCTACCGATGGGGACATCGTCAAAGTGGCTGAGGGCACCTATACCGGCGTGAGTGCCCGCGAAGGGATCACCCAGATGGTCTACCTGAGCAAGACCATAACCATCCAGGGCGGCTACACCACCAGTGACTGGGTTACACCTAATCCGGAGGTCAATATCACCACGCTGGATGCCCAGGGGCAGGGGCGCGTGCTGTATATCGAAGGGGGTTATTGGGGTACTCCCACCATTGCTGGTCTTCATATCACCGGTGGTGACGCCCTCGAACAAGCGAATGACCAAAATGGCGGTGGGGTGTACTGTTCACGGGGATACGGGATCACGCTTTCAAACAACCACATCTTCGAAAATACTGCCCAGGAGGGCGGTGGGGTCTATATGGATAGAGGCCATAACGCCACTTTTAATGGGAATACCATTAGCTCAAATACTGCCGAGGCGAATGGCGGAGGGATCGCATTTTTACAAGGAGGAATATTATTAACTGAAAATGCCATCACCGCTAACACAGCTGGCCAGGGAGGCGGGCTGGTAACGCGATATAGCAATGTTACCCTCAATGGGAACACCTGCAGCTTCAATATTGCTTATACTGAGGGTGGTTGTATGTTTGTGTTCAATAGCACGCTGGAACTCGATGCTAATGTCATTAATTCGAACATTGCTGAACGAGGTGGTGGGATGGCAAGTTTTGGTTCCCAGGAATCAGCAGGTTAACACACTTGTGGCCGACAACCTGGCCAGCCTGGAGGGATCTGGGATGTATATCTCAGGCTCCTCAATCCATCTTTGGCACACCACCCTGGTGCGCGACCTCGGGAGCCCGGTCAGCGGGATCGCAATCGGTAGCTGGAACCCCTGGTCAGGGTCAGACTCCTCGACGGTAGCTTTGACCAACACGATACTGGTGAGCCAAAACGTGGGGATGGACGTCACGGATGGCAGCCTGGTCGATGTAGACAACATTCTTTGGTATAACACCCCCATCACTATATCGCAGGTGCTTTCGGCAGTGGTGATGGTAGAGAACCAGATCACAGGCGACCCAGACTTCATGGATCCAAGCAGTGGAGACTACCATATCGGTGTAGCTTCTGCCGCGCACGACGTCGGAATAGAGGCTGGGGTAACGACTGATATCGACAGCCAGGTGCGGCCAATGGGTTTCGGTTATGATCTTGGCGCGGATGAATTCGGCGAGGCTGCTTTAAGCCTGATTTTAGGTCCTTCCCTGGTGGGGGTAAACGTGGGGTCGGAATTGACCTATCAGATCGTGCTGACCAGCAGTGGGACAATGAATACCAGCGGGGTGGTACTAACTGACACACTCGATACCATGCAACGGGCGATTGGGGTTGAGGCACCCGGTGGGAACTGCACGATCGAGGACCCGGGGTGGGGAGGCAGGGTGGTGTGCGCTCCTGGCACACTTTATCCCAACGAAGTCGTCACCATCTTGCTCACCGCCCAGGTGTCTGGCTCGGTTCCCTTGGGACAGGCAATGAGTAACCAGGTTGTGGCTAGTGCTAATGAGACGATCAACCGCACCAAACAGGTAACGGTGTATGCCCAGGATTGCCATGTGCGCATTGGGAATGAGGTGACAGAATATTCTTCCGTCCAATACGCAGTGGACGCAGCCTATCCCACTGCACTGATCAAGGTGGCTGGCACCTGCATGGGTGTGTACGGCTCTGAGGGCTGGCAGCAACAAGGTTATCTGGATCAGAGCCTGACCATCCAGGGCGGCTATACCACCACCAACTGGACCACGCCGGATCCAGAGCTTAATATCACCACGCTGGATGCGCGCGGGCACGGGCGAGTGTTTTTCATCACTGAAACTGATGATATCGTCATCGATGGTTTGTATATCACTGGTGGGGATGCAAGCGAGCAACTTGGCGGTGAACATGGTCAGGGCGCAGGAGGAGGGCTGCTATGCTGGATTGCGCAAATTTCACTGACCAACAACCACATCTTTGAAAACACCTCTGGAGGTATGTACACGGGTTTCTGCAACGGGGATATCATTGGGAACACATTCAGCGAAAATATTGGCACCGGATTATATTTGCATGCCAGTGGGCCTGTGTATGTTATTGAAAATATCTTCGACTCGAACAGCGGTACAGATGGAGGTGGAATGTGGGTGGATAATACCGGCGCTTACCTCTACAGGAATATCTTCACCCATAACACCGCTGTTAATGGTGGTGGGCTGTTCCTGTACTTGAGTGGGCCGATGAACGAGGATGGGTCACCCGCGACTAAGTCACTTCTCAACGAGAACATCATCGTTTCAAATACAGCTGAACGTGGCGGTGGACTGGTAATCACAAATGACGGAAGTGGGACTGGCACCTTAACTAACACAGTTATCGTCGATAACCAGGCTAGTATCGAGGGTGCTGGGATATATATTAATCAAGCTCTCAATGTCAAATTGTTGCAGACCACTCTTGCCCGCAATCGCGGCGGGGATGGCAGTGGCGTGTGTATTGGTGAATCACCCATAGGAGGTCAACAGCCATGGCACTCTACCGTGGTCATGACCAACACCATCCTGGCCTTTCAGGATATAGGAATCCGGGTGACTGAAGCGAGTACCCTCACTGTAAATGGTGTACTATGGTTTGCCAATACAGATGATGTCTGGCAATCGAACGATGCCACGGTGTACCTGTCAAACGAACATACTGGCGATCCGCTCTTCCTCAACCCCGATTTCGGTGACTATCACATTGGCGAACCTCTGCCGCCCGGGATATGGGTGTGCCGAGTGGAGTATCGTTGGACATAGACGGCGAGCGTCGTCCGATGGGTCCAGCCTGGGACCTGGGTGCAGACGAGTACTTCCTGAACTCGCTCTTTCTGCCATTGACCCTGCGGAATTAATAAAACTAGATATTTATCTGAGGTCTTCCAGTTGGTAAAAAACATACGCCTCGCATGATGCGAGGCGTATGTTTTACTCGACACGATGGATTAATTCCCAAATTACTAACTTTTTTTCCCTGATTTGTGGTATTAAAATTGATGCCTTTCTGAGGCAAACAGGATCGCTTATAGAAAATTATTGATATGTTTGTCTAGTTTAGAGTTGCATTTATAAATATTAGCGCGATAATTGGATAAGTATCCGTACACTCCACTTTTCTGACCAGGGGAGGCAGAGATAAGCAGAGCAGGAACAGCCAAAGTGGAATCATCATTCAATTGCTATCATGAAGCGAGGAGGGTTACCATGAGGAAAAAAGTTACTTTCATAGTCCTTATTTTTATTCTTAGCGGTGGGTTGACGCTTACCTGGTTGTTGGGTGCACAGGCTTCTCCGGGTGTTGCCGCTTCTCCCACTGCAGAGCTGCATGTCTGCCCATCCGGCTGCCCATATGAAAACGTGCAGGATGCGGTGGACGCAGCCAATGAGGGAGATATCATCAAAGTGGCGGAGGGCACCTATACCAGCGTGAGTGCCCGTGAAGGAGTCACCCAGACGGTCTACCTGAGCAAGACGCTCACCATCCAGGGTGGCTACACCACCAGTGACTGGGAGACCCCAGAACCGGAGGTCAACATCACCACGCTGGATGCTCAGGGGCAGGGGCGGGTGATCACAATCAAGGGCGAAATTGCATCCACCATTGCTGGACTGCACATCACCGGTGGCAATGCCCTGGTGATGGATGATAACCATAATGATGGGGGCGGCATTTATACCCAACTGAATATGTTACCTGCTGGCACTGTCCTGACGCTGAAGGACAACCATATCTACGGGAACACCGCCTGGAGTGGCGGGGGAGCTTATCTTGACGGTCATGGTGATTACCTGCTGGAGGGCAACACCTTCGAAACCAATACTGCCAGCGATCGCGGCGGTGGGGCGGTGGTCTTCAACCAGTTTGCTACCCTGAACAACAACAATTTCGATCACAACAGCTGCGGCAGCATGGGTGGTGGGCTGGCAATCCTGTATGCCGACGCCATCCTGCAAAGCAACAGCTTTACCGAAAACGAGGCGGGGGAGGCCGGCGGTGGGTTGTTTGTGTACAACAGCTCCTTCGAGGCGGAGGGAGATTGGATCGTAAAGAACAGTAGCGGGCGCGGCGGCGGGTTGGCTGTTTTTGGTGAAATGAACCGCCATACCTGGCGGGATAACTGGATGGTCAATGTAGTCGTCGCCTACAATGAAGCCACCACAGAGGGCTCCGGCATATACGTCGGCGGCTGCCCGTTGCACCTGTGGCACGCCACCCTGGTAAATAACATCGGCGGAGGTGACAGTGGCATCCTGATCGGCGACTGGAATCCCTGGGACATCCCCACCACTTCCGAGGTCGAGCTGCTCAACACGATCGTGACCACGCAGACCACCGGCATTGCGGTGGGAGACGGTAGCTCAGTGGCGGTCGACAGTATCCTGTGGTATGCGGATGCCATCACGCTCACCGAAGTGCCCGAAGCGGACGTCTCGATTGTCAACCAGTTCACCGGCGACCCAGCCTTTGCTGACCCACCCGCGGCAGACTTTCACCTCAATCCCACTTCAGCAGCACGCGACGTAGGGATGGTGAGCGGGGTAGCCAGTGATATTGACGGATGGGTGAGACCGATGGGTTTCGGCTTTGACCTGGGTGCTTTCGAACACCACGACGCAGCCATCAGCCTGTCTGCAATACCGCACCTGAGCGGCGCTAATATTGGGGAGGAGCTCACTTATCAAGTTGTGCTAACCAGCAGTGGTGCGGGAGACAACGTCAACGTGATCCTGACCGACACGCTGGATGCATGGCAGCGCCCTCTAACAGTTGATTCGCCAGATGGGAACTGCAGCATCGAAAATCCGGATTGGGGCGGCACAGTGGTCTGCGAACCCGGCAACCTGAACATCGGTGATGTGATCGATATCCAGGTGACAGTCGAAGTCGACGCTGCAGCATCACTGGGTGACGAGCTGATCAACACCGTGACCGCGCATGCAGACAAGGCTGCTAACACCGTCCAATCGGTGGTGTATGCGCAGGATTGCCACGTGCGCATCGGCAACAGCCCCACCGAGTATACTTCGGTGCAGGAGGCAGTGGAGGCGGCCTATCCATACGCGCTGGTGAAGGTGGCAGGCACCTGCATGGGCGTCTATGGGCCGCAAGGAGCACGCCAGCAGGTCTTGCTCGAGCAGACACTGACCCTGCAAGGTGGCTATACCACCGCCAACTGGACCACGCCCGACTCTGAGACCAACATCACCACGCTGGACGCACGCGGATTGGGGCGTGTGCTGTTCATCAACACCCAAACGCCAGGTGGAACGTTGATCGACGGTCTGCACATCACCGGCGGGAACGGTGCTTACCAGGTGGGTGGGCATTCACCGTTCGAACACTTTGGAAGCCGCGGCGGTGGGGTGTATGTGTATGGCTCTGACCCCACGTTTTCGAACGATCACATCTACGGCAACATCACTCCTGAGGAAGGCGGAGGCATGGCGACCAGCTTCTGCAACTGTACGGTCCGTAACACCACCTTTTCCGGCAATACGACGCTGACGGTGGGAGGTGGATTGTCAGCCCATGCCGGTGCCGCTGAAGTGTATGACAGCCTTTTCGAAGGGAACAGCGCAGAGACCGGTGGCGGATTCGGTTCAGCTGCAGCGGGGGGTGGTCGTTTCTTCCGCACCACCTTCATCAATAATCATGCCACTGGTTACGGCGGCGGTTTAGCACTTGAAACGGCAGCCTGGCTGAATGAGACAGTGATCCTGAACAATACGGCAGAGCGCGGGGCGGGGATTGCCTTTTTCGAAGGGATCAGCCCATTTAGCCCCTATGCCGTTCTGACCAACACTGTCATAGCCGACAACCAGGCGACGTTGGAAGGCGCGGGGGTTTTCATCCCTTCGGGAGGGGCGGTGAAAATGCTGCACACCACCCTGGCACGCAATATTGGTGGGGATAGCAGCGGTGTGACCCTGAGCTGGTACGACTGGATGTCGCCTGGAACTTCGACTCTACTGATGACGGATACCATCCTGGCATATCAAGACGTGGGAATCAAGGTGAGTGATGCCAGCACGATCACGGTAAATGGGGTATTGTGGTTTGCCAATACAGATGATGTCTGGCAATCGAACGATGCCACGGTGTACCTGTCAAACGAACATACTGGCGATCCGCTCTTCCTCAACCCGGATAACGGTGACTATCACATAGGCGAGACATCTGCTGCACGGGATATGGGTGTGCCGAGTGGCGTGACGTGGGATATAGATGGCGAGCGCCGTCCAATGGGTCCAGCCTGGGACCTGGGTGCAGACGAGTATTTCCTGAACTCGATCTTTCTGCCATTGACCCTGCGGAATTAAGATCACATCCTAGAAAGTAGGCTATACATCACACAATTATGAATGAAACGATGATATTTTAATCAATAAATAGGTTTTACAGACCATAGACGAACAACTTCTACAATACCTGTTGTGTGGTTTATGGGTTGCATCAATAGACGTAAAGGTGGCACCTGATAACTACTTGGAGATGGCAAGGCAATTTCAATGTAATTCCAATACTTGGTGACTCCCAACAGGTGAACTCGGGTGTGTTGCGAATTTATCCCAGGGGAGATTAATGCTTCTAAAGTGCTGGAGATTTGATTTTCCAGGTAGATAAATAACTTAGAAAGGAAGCAGACATGCAAACACGAAGATGGATACTAATACTTTTCGCTTTGGTAGCAGGATTAGTTTTAACAGCGGCTTTTCTTGCTATTCTGGCGCGTCCCGTCTCAGCAGATGCAACCATTCTTTATGCTAAACCAGGCGGGGCAATCTCTGGATCGTGCGATAGCTGGGATGACGCCTGTGACTTGCAGTTCGCTCTCACCTCGGCCATCTCAGGCACCGAAATCTGGGTGGCGCATGGAGTGTACACACCCGGGATGGATATAGAGTCAACCTTCCAACTTAAAATCGATGTTGCCCTTTATGGCGGCTTTGCCATGACTGAGACGCTACGCGACCAACGTAACTGGCAGCTCAACCTCACTGTGCTGAGCGGTGACATCGATGGCAACGATACCACCGACCCCAACGGCGTGGTGACGGATACGAATAATATCCATGGCAACAACGCCTTTCATGTTCTGGACGGCAGCGGGACCAACGCCACTGCCATCCTGGACGGATTTACCGCCACAGCTGGAAATGCAATCGGAACTATCGGCTATTACGACGCCCTAGGCGGTGGGATGATTATTACACCATCCGGTAGTCCTACCGTTCAGAATATCAGTTTTATTGGCAACCATGCCAACGGTTATGGCGGAGGATTTTATAATGAAGGTAACCTGGTACTCTCCCATGTTGTTTTTATTAATAACACATGCAATAATGGGGGTGGGGGCATATTAACTTACGGGAGTCCCGTCCTCACCGATGTGGATTTCATCGGGAATCAGGCAGTTATCGGCGGAGGACTTAACATCCAGGGGAGTTACAATACCGTGACCATCAACCAGGCCAGATTTATCGGGAATCGCGCGTTTAGCAATACGTATTACACATATGGCGGGGGAATGTATGAAAATCAGGGAGAGGGCAGCAGCCTGAACCTGACAAATGCGATATTTAGTGGAAATATATCGACCTGGTACGGCGGTGGAATGGTAATTTCTGTGGGTGATGTACAGATGACCAATGTTCTCTTCTACGGCAATTGGGCTGGCGATTCCGGAGGCGGGATGTCGATTTATCAAACCGCTCCTGAGATGACGAATGTTACCTTCAGCGGTAACTGGTCAAATTATGGTGGGGGGATCTATATCGATGCACTTAACGGCTTCCCACTCAACCTAGCGAACAGCATCTTTTGGGGGAATTCCGGACCATATGGAAGTCAATTCGACAAACAAATCTGGATTCATGCTGGACTGGTGAACGCCTCGTACAGCGACATTCAAGGTGGATATACCGGCGAAGGCAATATAAACGTTGACCCACAATTCACTTTTCCCATCACCGCCACCGTTGCACCCACCACCACCGGTGATTATCACTTACAGATCATCTCTCCCGCCATCGATGCTGGTGATAACCGAGCTATTGCTGTCACCACCGACCTGGACGGCAAAATGCGTAAAATGGATATAGCCAGTGTGCCCGATACGGGCTTCGGCACACCACCGATTGTGGATATGGGTCCTTACGAAGATGGCTTGGTTGTCAGGTTCTTCTTGCCCGTCATTTCAAAGGAATGAAGATCCCGACAGTGACAATGCAAGAAGGGACTAGTAAGCGCAGGAATTTCCTATCTTGCAGGCCTTGCAACCAGCTATATTAGGATGCTATATCCCGGGTAAGCATGCCTGCTGATTAATTAGGGTAGTTCATAATACCAAAATCGAAGGGTGAGTCTTCTGACTCGCCCTTTTTGATGATTCGATAGGATGCAAACCCATGCTCTTGATTTTACAAACCCTGGCTACCCCCTCGTTACTGTTTCTATGAATAAACAATATTAAGGGAATTTACCAACTCAACAAGAGAAAACTTAAAATATTGCGGATTTCACATAAACCCCTTGTATTTATTTACCCACTACAGACAGACACTCATTTTATCATCACCGGAAGCCAGAAATTCACCAGGATCACATACTCAAATGATCCAATGTCATTTGCAGCACCTTGCGGACGGGGCATACCGCGCTGATCCACAGTCACCGGATGACCATCGGGATCCGTGGAAGATGCAGCATCGATCGCCGGACTACCTGCTAATAATGCATGCGTTGGGGTATATCCGCCATGATATCCCAGTGGTCCGAGCATGGGGTTTTCCCCATAAATGTTGCCGGTCTGATCGCCTGTGATGGTGCAACCGCTTGTATTTTGGATCAGATTGTAACCATAGGAACTGAATGTTCCAAAGCAATCCGGTCCGTTCGGGCCATCACCACCCGCCAGCAAGGTATTTTTCAAAATCACCAACGTGCCGAAATTATAGATTCCACCGCCGCCTGCTCCGCCGGCTGAGTTGCCACTTAAGCTGACGTTAGTCAGCGTCAAAGTGGACTCGCTGGAGTTGTACAACCCTCCGCCCCGGTTGCCGGCAGTGTTACCACTGAAGGTGACATTCAACAGCGTGGAAGTACCAAGATTAATCATCCCAGCGCCTTGGTCATTGGCAGAGTTACCGCTGAAGGTGACGTTGGTTAGCGTGGATGTCCCAGGATATTCGGTGATCATTCCTCCACCACTGAGATTGATGGCGGAGTTATCCATGAAGTTAACGTTCATCAGCGTGGCAATATTAGTGTTCGTCATCCCTCCACCATGGTACTTGGCGGAGTTACTGAGGAAGGTGACATTCGTCAGTGTGGCTGTGCCAGGGATACCGTTGAACATCCCACCGTTTTTAGGAGCGGAGTTGCCAACGAAAACGACATCCGTCAACATGGCAATACCAGCATTATGCATCCCGCCACCGTTTCCATCATATGAGGAAGGTGTGGCAAAGTTCCCGTTGAAGACGACGTTCGTGAGCGTGGCGGTGCCAGTGTTATAAATTCCACCGCCGTAAACATCCGTGGAATTCGTGTTGAAAATAACGTTTGCCAGGGTTGCGTTGCCATAATGATTGTACAACCCACCGCCACCATGCTGGGCAAAACTACCACTAAAAGTGACATTCATCAGCAAAGTTGTACCAGAGTTATACATCCCGCCGCCTGAATTAATAACACCAGTGGCAAAACCATTGGCAATGGTCAGACCTATAAAAGCCGTGCTTCCAGCCGTTACACGGAAAATTTGAGAAGCATGGTTACCATCGACTGTCAGGCTATCCGGTCCGGGACCATTGATGGTCAGATTTTTATCAATAAATAACGGACCCAGATTTAAGACGATCGTCCCACTAACACTGAAGTTAATCGTATCCCCAACATCTGCAACCTGGATCGCATCTCGCAGCGAGCAATCACCATCGCTGCAGCTGCCGTCGTTTTCATCGGCAAGGGTATTAACGGTCAGCGTGGCTGCCAGGGTTTGTTTCGGTGACAGCCCACCACTGATCATCATTACACAAAGGAGGAGGACGAGAAATATTCTTGATTGGCTGATATTTCGATTGGTGGACATAAAATAATCCCTCCTGGTGTGGATTTATATTTACTTGCAGTCCCGAATAGTTATAAATATGATCACTCGCCCACTTACCTGATCACCTTTAATTTCCCTGTACCTCCAACCCCCATGTTTTATTCATAAAATGCGCTCATTCAATATACATCTTTTTTTGTGAAATGCAAGCATAATTCTTGCTTTTTTAATTAACCCTGAATTCAGATTACTGGTAGAGCAGTCGTTTGGTATTAATTCAAGCTACCATCCTTCCTCTTTCCCGTTTCTGGTCTTTGATATAGGCTTAATTGCAACATTTGCACTCGATATGTCTACAGGGATATACTGCCTGCAGTAAATTAATTTGCGGGTATGGGGATGATAGATTAACCACAGTTGCCTGCTCTCACTTCGATAGGACGGAGCACTCAGATGGTTGTTATCTCCTCCCAGCACATCACCTAACACGACCCATGTTATTTCCCTATGATTTATCGCTAACCTTTCCAGTTAATACCTATACTAAGTGACTAATCACGAATTGCTGATCTCTGATACCAAAACATGAGAAATCTTAAAAAATCACAATAACCGCACAAACACCTTGTAAAATAGAACATTTGTACTATAATGCAAATATGATCAGCTCATTCATCCACAAATCTAACAGATTCTCTTCCAAATCTTATTCGTTTCGATTCGTTTTTTATTAAAACGACTACTTTTTTACATACATGTCCCAACCTCGCCTCCCACCTCGTGGGATCTTCATCCCCACCCATATGATCTTTAACACCCAGCTGCCCCCGGCTGTGCTGGTCACCTGGATCAAGCTGCGCTGCCTAGCCTGGGATGGATGGGTTACGCCGCCCTTTAGCATACCTGAGCTTGCCTCCCTCATCGGCATTCACCCGAACAGATTACACAAGCACCTGTCCCATCTTCAAGAAATATCCGCCCTGGCATGGCGCATAACAAAGGCAGGAAAGCTTATCCTGTCCTTCCCCGAAGAGCCTGCTGCCAGGATAGTGAACCAGCCCTCAGCATCCATTCTCCCGGGTGCAACGATTCCTTATCCCCAGGACCGAGATACCCTTGCTAGCCCGTCTTACTTTCCGCCGCAAATCCTTGGTTATCTTTCCTATCCGGAAGAACCTGAAGGATTCTCAACCCTGGAAGTATGTGAAGATTTGAAGCTTGAGCGAGTGAATGAAGTGGCTGATTTTGAGCATTGCTGAGCTGATCTGTACCAATGATAGATACACTATCTAATAATAAATGCGGCGATCATGATCATCCATGACCGCCGCCAGGAGTAGCCTGGTTTAATTCCCAGCCTTTCTACCCAGAAGCCTGACTCCTTGACTGTAATAACTGGATCAGGGTGAGCAGCAGTATCGGATTCACCTCGCTGGTCTGCATGGTTGTGGCAGGTTGGCTGGCTGCGGGTGTGCCTTGTGCGACCATTCCAGCATTGATTTCACTCATGACACTATCCCCCCCACCTGGCATGCCACCCGGACCCTCCATAGGGGCAGCCTGACTTTGCCCGGAGGCGTTGGGAGTGCTGGCTGAGGCAGGCACACTTGCACCCGCTTCCATGGATTGCATCATGGCGCTAACCTGCTCTTCAGTGAGACCCATTGCATCCATCTCCCTGACCTGGTCGGTGGTCATGGTTTCCTGGATCTGTTTCACCAACGCATCCAGCTCCACCTGGGAGGTGGTGTCACTGTTGCTCAAGGATTGATAAGCCTGCCACAGGGTAAGCAGCACACCTGCCTGTGGGGCAGTCACTGCCTGAGCAGTGCCCTCCAGTTTAAGCGTGCCAGCTGCCAGCTCAACCGCAAGAGATAAACCGCTGCTGGTTATGACAGACACTGTGGGCGTACTGCTGCACCCTGCCAGCACGGTGGCAATGATCGTAATTAGGGTGCAAATGTTAATGAGTTTTGACTTCATTTTATCGTCCTTTCTTCGGTTCTATGTACATTCACCAAAATCGCAACGGTTGTTATTATTGCTATCTGTATAACGCCGGCATTGCCCAGGGAACGAACAGTGCCTGCCACACTGGATGCTGCAACTATCACTCGATGAGAACCAACCGGATGAAGATTGGGGAACACCCGACTGGTTGATATAGTAACTTGAGGAATTGCTTGTTTCATCCTGGATGGTCGTGCTGCCTTCTCCGCCCTGCAATGCTGCCAGGCTCCTGGTGGCACTCAGCATGGCAATTAACGATGCACCTCCCGCTACCCCAAACACCTTCAAAAAATCCCGCCGGTCCATGGAGTGCCTGTCGACTGGAACCGGCTGCAGCTGGGGTGATTTTGCAAGCGTGGGGACGGATGGTATTACAATTGCCCTGGTTGTTTTGGATATCCACCGCCAGTGGAGCGCCAGTTTGACCATGAGCGCCAGCAGGGTTGTTATGGATGCAATAATGTGAATGGTGAGCCAGCTGGTGTAGTTGTTGAGGGGTACTCCCAGCCAGGTGGAAATGACCAGCCCGGTGAGGATGATCAGGGCAAAACCTGCCAGCAACAAGCCATCAACAATGTACTTGAGTAACACGTTTCCCGATACATTGTTGAACAAACGCTTGCTCACTGCATCCACCCAATCGAGTGGATCAGCAGGTGATAAAGTGCCAGCAAGCCGCCAAAGGCACCGATCCACTGGTGTAGCTCGATGCCAGTAAAACTCAGGAAAAATGCCAGCAGGAATCCTGTAAACAACAAAATATCAATCCACCAATAAGTTTTCTGCTTTGTTTTCATCATGCCTCGCTTTTCACTTTGCCTGCCAGGGATGATGAGAAGATCGATCCACAGGTATGGTCCTATTTGTGAAAATAATAGCAAAAAGATGTTACAGGAATATTCAGATGATATTTAGAAAGTGTAAAGATATGCTCCTGAATCGATCTGTGTTAGAAATTTGATTTGGTATGTGCAGCATGGAGGGCAATATTATTGGTTTAAACCATTTACCGTTCTTCCGAGCCTGCGGTTAACCAGATTTAACGGTAAAATCGATAAAAATCTGCAATGACATTTGATGATGAATTTTTATGATAAATTCTTAGGTGCAGCTCTAGTACTATCAGGTAGCGTCATTGCAGCATCAAAATGAAACCTTGCCGTGGTGTGATGAATGAGGAGTGGATCGCATGACACAAAAAGAGCTTGGCTATGTGGAACTGGAATGGACCTGTAAGCATTGTGGTACGATCAACCCGGGGATGAAGCGCGTTTGCACGAATTGTGGCGCACCCATCGGCAAGGATGATAAGTTCGAGCTACCCGACCAACAGGAGCTGATCACGGATAAAGAAAAACTGGAAGAGGCCGCAAAGGGTCCAGCTATCCAATGCCCCTATTGCAATGTGCTCAACCCGGCTGACCAGAAGCTTTGCATTCAATGCGGTGGGGATATCCAGGCAGGACTCGCCCGGCAGGCTGGTGAAGTGCTGGGGGCATTTACGGATGAGGCCGTGCCCGACAAACCCTGCCCATTCTGTGGTGAGCCAGTGAAAGCGAATGCCCAGCGCTGCCCCAAATGCGGTGGCAGCCTGGTGGAACCTCCCAAACCCCCCGCACCCCCCACAACTGCCAAAAAAATTCCGATCTGGTTGATCGTCGGTTTGATCGCCCTGGGGGTGTTGTGCGTTGGGGGTGTCATTGCCATGATCGCCATGGGCAGCCGGACCAAGGACATTACCGCCAGGGTTACCGATGCCAGCTGGCAATACTCTGTAGAAGTACTGGAACAAGGGCAGGTAAGGAGGAGCGACTGGAAGGAGGATGTTCCTGCAGGGGCGACGGATGTGTCATGCCAGGATAAATATAAGGAAACCAGCAGCAACCCAGCTCCGAATGCCACCGAAGTATGCGGCACGCCCTACACGATCGACACAGGAAGTGGTGCTGGTAAAGTGGTGCAGGATTGCGAATATCAAATCTACGCCAGTTATTGCGACTATTTTGTCATGGACTGGTTGGTGGTCACAGCCATATCCCAGGGCGGCGTCGAAAATCCTCAGTGGCCAGTGGTTAGTTTAAAACCTGGTCAGAAGGAAGGTGAGCGCTCTGGAGGAATACCAGGTCACATTTAGTGGGGATGGGAAAACGTACACCTACACCCCTGATGACCTGGCAGAGTTCAACCGGTTTGATGTCGGATCCGAGTGGGTCTTGAGCGTCAATAGCTTCGGAGATATCAAAGAAATCCAGGGAAAGTAGTTGGCTTACAAGGTTATCCTGGCTTGCTTGAGGAAATGGAAATCATAAATACGCCCCCCTCCGGTGAGTTACTTCAGGTTATCAGGCGATTAATCGCCAACCTGGAGTATTAAAACAAAACAGCTGCCCATTGGAGCAGCTGAGAGAGGCGTCGACGGGATTTGAACCCGTGATCAGGGTTTTGCAGACCCTTGCCTTGCCACTTGGCCACGACGCCATAAATAAATAGAGCGGGCGGTGGGATTCGAACCCATGACCTTCTCCTTGGCAAGGAGACGTTCTACCAGCTGAACTACGCCCGCAGGTCTGACTCTATTCAGGTCAGGAGTGCCGAGAGTCAGGATCGAACTGACGACACCGCAATTTTCAGTCGCGTGCTCTACCAACTGAGCTATCTCGGCCTATTTTGAAGGTGCTCAATAATGCGGGCTAATTTTACCAGATGCATGCTGATTGTCAAGCACCGCCCCTCGTTGGCGATGGGTCTCATCCTTTTTTAACTTGCCTTTTCGCTGTATCTATGTCATAATAAGATTGCGAACATCTGGGTGCCCCCCTCACCCAGGTGTTCGCACTTTTAAAGCCTATGATTTTCAGGCAAATAATTGTTCACATATTGTAGTTAAATTCACGAGTAATTCACTTGACTTATTCATCTAACCATCTATAATTAAGCTGCAACGCTCCGAAAAGGCTCGCTGAGTGAAAACTTAGTGCGCAGAGTCATGGGTCTAAATCCATTTCCCCTGGTGGACACGATTCCAGACCACCGATAATAGCAAACCAGGCGAAAGCCTGGGACGCAAAGTTCTGGGTCTAAAGTCAGCTTGTCTGACCATGATTGCCAGGCCCCCGAACAGGCAAAGTCAGCGAAAGCTGGCGACGCAAAGTCATGGGTCTAAAGCTCCAATTATTAATAATAGGAGTTATGATTGCCAGATTCCCGAAGAGCGTTGAATTTTTAAACAAAATGAGCGGTTCGAAGCCGCTCATTTTTTTAATCTTCATCTAGGTGCTCACTCAGGCAGGTTATCCAGGATGTGCTTAATGTCCCTGCGATATCCCTGAAAGGCGGTGCGACCTGCTGCAGTCAGGCGCAGGCTGGTGTTCGGCCTGCGGCCCTTGAAACTCTTTTCGACAGCAATATAGCCGGCTTCCTCCAGCTTGCTCATGTGGGTCGACAGGTTGCCCCATGACAGGCCAGTCTGGTTCATCAGGAAGGTAAAGTCTGCGCTATCAACCACGTAGAGCAGCGCCACGATCGCCAATCGGGCAGGTTCATGGATCAACCGGTCAATCTCGACCATTTTTGAGAGCTTCGAGTTTTCAGCATCATCCATGGGCTTGATCTCCCTGAGGAAGCGGATATTTCCGTAGAAAACGAATAAACAACACCAATCCTGGTAGGATGATGATCGCACCGATGACCAGTGAATAGATTGGCTGGTTGGTGAGGATCATCAGAAAGACCGCCAATGCCATCAGGACAGCAATATAGTAACCGCGAGGAAAATCAGTCATATAAGCCATAACCAACATGGGAGGCCCGACAAAGAGTGACCCAAGCGCGGCAACCACCAGGCGTTCCGAGCTATAACCATCGATGGAACCGAACAACTTCTCGCCTATAGCAGGAATTAGCCAGCCAACACTGGTTAATACAACCAAAATAGCCTGGACTAAGACAATCGCCCCAAGAATGATTGCCATGGTCTTCCTCCTGTGCTTGCGGGCGGGTCCAAAGCGCACCTGCCCCATGCGTGGCTGGGTGATGTATTTCTTCCCTGCCTGGTAGAGAAGCTGCAAGACTACAAAGATCAACAGCATCCCGATGATGTTGATTGGTGAGTATCCACTGCCCGGACGGTACATATAAATCCCGGTGGAGGCGATAATAGCTCCCAATAACATATCCATCAAACCATCCTCGAATGTAGAACGGTAGGCCTTACGTTCGATTTGTTTGAGATCAATTGTGTTTAACATTCTATTCGCTCCTTTATCTTTGCTATGGCTTTATCTTTGTTATACAAAGTTATTTGTATTATATAGAGAATCGAGGAGATTGTCAAGAGGTTAATTAGGACAGAAGCAATAGTAACCAGTTATAAATTTATTCCTATTGGAAGATTTAAATATCAATAAAAAACGATGCTCTGGGGTGTTGTTTTTTCCGCCACCTGATCGAGTGTACGGGTGCCAGCCTATATCAGGCTGCGCCTTTGTCCTCCCAGGCGGTGGGGAATATAAAACCCCATCTGGTAGAATAAACAAATGAAGGAAAGATTCAGCTTCCTGCTTGTGGGAATATATGCCTGGTTAACTGCTGTGTTTTTGGGTGGGACCTGGCTTGATAAGGTATATGCCAATCAATTAAATGGCGTTCTTGGAGCCTCCGAGAGCTCACTGGTGTTTTCCGAGGTTTCTGATACCTTGCTTTGCATTGGCTTCGTTATGGTTATATTTGCTATTGGAGCCATTACCGTTTCCTGGAGATCCGGGGCTGCAAGGAATCTATTTATCGCCAGCCTATTGGTTTTATCCCTGGAATTAATATTTCCACTCTTATCCCCCTTGCTCAGGACCACGCAAGACTTATCGTGGGCGAGGCTCCTGCCCAGTGGGATAGCATCCATCCTGGCGTTTATGGGATTGTATAAATATTACCGACCATAGCTGACTTTGATGGAGTAAATCCCGTTACTTATCCAAGTTCTCCGAATCTACAATGGTTTTCTCCCCATGCATTGGGGCAGAAACTAACCATATTGCACGAGCGGGGGAAGATGATATCAGGTTGCCAAAGTTGATGCAGGTTGCAGGCTTGCCGGCTTGAATAACCCTTGCAGCATAAAGGGTCGAAAAACGATTGCTTTAGGGTGGACACCATAGAGGATAATCACATAACTCGCCAGTTTCTGGATTCCACATATTCGTATCCTTTGATATTAACCAGTAGTGGTTCCAGCAAAAGTTGTTTTCATTTTAGTAGAAGAGTTCGCCCAAGCCAAAGCGTCCAGATTGGGTACAGGATATATATTCCTAAATATCCAAAAAACGCGATATAGAGATACCATGGCATGGACTCCATGCTATCAATTCCTGTGAATATCCCTAGAATACCGATCAATCCGACTACCATGAACGCACCCACGATGATCCCAAATATAACCAGGTTGTGTGGCAGGGCATCACCGCCATACATGGAAGAACAAAATGCCACCAGCCACAAGCCGATCAAAGCGTACCCGACCCCCGTATACCACCCAGCCAGAACAAAGTCTGTGAAGCCATAAATGATCAGGATTGAACCGACAATAGTAAAGATCGCACCAACCACCGCAAAGGCAAGCGCGATTTGACTCATCAACGGTGACTTCGCATGATGTTCGGCGTACAACATCCACGCCAGAACCGCGCTTGAGATCCCGATAATGGCATTGAATACATCATTGACCCTGCCAAAGGACATATTCACCGTAGCCATCAGGGCGAGAAATATCACTGCAAGGATGGCCGATACTCCTGTTACGATAGCCACCCAGCCAATGGTAGTGGCTGCGAAATTGCTTATTGTCATAGGTTCCTTTTTCTGATTTATAGGATTTTCAATAATGTCACCAGTTTTTATCATTTACCTCTCCCTCTTTAATCAGGATAAACAGATTATATCATATTTTATACTAATAAGACCTTATTAGGGTAATATATATTTCATTTTTCTTTTGGTTTTGCATGTAGCGAGATTTGATATAGTAATTATGTTTGCCATTACGGGAGAGAAGCCCGTTCAATAGCATTTTCCAAGCTTTACTCTATTACCTAGAAAATCTATAAAGTCAACTATTTGAGTGCATCGAATAGATTAAACGTTTTCATAAATTCAGACATTGCAACATATTCATCATAGAAAGGGGCATTTTCTGAATGCGAAGTTATTCCAAAACGCATGGTAGGCTGTAGGTCAGCGTCGAACGAAGGCCATAAAGGAAGTGTTTCGCCATTGGGATTGCCTGTTTTTGCAAAATTTACCCAGGCTGACATCAATTCATTCATCAGGCGTTCGCGGACGGCCGCATCCTGTTCATCACGAGCAAGGCCGATAAAGTCAGTTCCACTGGGCTCATTGATCTTCCCAAACACAAAGGAGAGCTCAGAACCATGAGGAGAGCGATTGTTCTGGCAAGGATATTCGGTCAGGTTGATCGGATATTCCACCCGGTATAGATATGTATTTCCATTCTGTGATTGCGCTTCAGCCAGCTGAATAGCAGGGATGCGGAAGACATAATCGCTTTCAAGGTCGAGGATGACCTGTCCCTCTGAATAACCGGAGCGCTCAGGGTTTTTTAGGTAGATGTTATACAACTGCTCGATTGCGGATGCTTGGGTGGGGTCGATGAAAGTGACAAGATTATCTACTACAGTCTGGTCACAGATATGGTCGGTCTCCGTGTCGTAAAACTCCCAATAGGTCATCTCGTTACCCATGGTGCCAATCATCAGGTCAATCCCCTTAGTCTTACCCTGCAATGCCGCCTCAAGCGGGCTGCGCTGCATGATGTTATTTTCGCCATAGGTGGGGGCAAAGAGAAGGTCTGACATTGGTGAGCCAATCGCCTGAATCACCTGGCCTTGAATATAAGTGATGCCCATGGTGGGTATATATCTCCATAGCAGAGGCGAGGAGAGCCCGGTTTCATCGCGGATTAAATTAGCAATAGTAGTCGAAACATCGGCAGTATGTACAGGTGAACCACTCATCACGATAAGGCGTTTGAAGTATTGTTGTGGATTGTCAATCCCCAGCAAGGAAGCGACACTTGCCCCACCAGCTGATTCACCAAAGACGGTAACGTTTTGCGGATCACCACCGAAAGCGGCAATATTATCCTGGACCCATTGCAAAGCCATCAATTGATCGCGCAAGCCATTGTTGGCGCTGTCGGCATATTCGGGTCCACCGATGACGGAGAAATCCAGGTAGCCCAACAATCCCAGCCGGTAGTTCAGGTTGACCACGACCACATCGCCAGTTTTTGCTAGGTAGACACCGTCATACAGGCGCTCCTTGCTGTTGCCGACCACGAACCCACCGCCGTGGATGAATACCATTACGGGCTTCCTGGCATCACCCGTCGCAGGCGACCAGATGTTCAACTTGAGGCAGTCCTCCACGTTGAGCTTTTCGTCTGGGTCATCCAGCTCAATCGCATCAAACACCTGTGGGCAGACAGCCCCAAATTCATATGCCTCAAAGACACCACTCCATTTTGGCTGTGACTCCGGTGCTTTAAATCGCCGTGATCCAGAAGGCTCTTTCGCATATGGAATACCAAGGTAAATGTTCAAACCATCCTGGACGAATCCGCGGACTTCACCTGTGGCTGTCGAGACAATTTCGGTGAATTGGTCGGTTGGGGCTTGCTTTTGTTCTGGCCAAAACTGCCATACTCCAAAAAGGATTATCAAACCAAGACATAGAATAAAAACTGTTCTTTTCATGCTTCATTCTCCTTGCGTTGAAGGAAAGGCAAGATAACATTACTAGAAAGTGTTATTTAGCATGGTCCGTCAGAAAGGGTATCCATAGCAAGCAATCCTGAGTGAATTATTTGGGCTGAGCCAAGCGCAAGCAAATGGGCAATAGGCTTCCAGCACGAGGGATATTAATATAATTTTCGAGAAAAAGAGGTCAATCCACACTTTGATTGATATACCGGAGCGGCATAATTGATCGAGGTAAAGAACTATTTCGTCCGCATTTATAATGATCTAATTACTAAATCCAGTATACAGCAAACTTCAATATAAAACTAAGCATAACATGCCAAATCTCACTTGAATTATAACCTGCTTGAGTTTCATAAGGATAAATATCGGGACAAGGCCAATGGTGATCACAGGGGGTAGATCAATAATTGAATGTTTTCCCCAGGTGTCGATGATCCTGTAGGTCATTGCTTGGGAACCTGGGGAGTGGGAGCGGGCAATCGTGCAGGAATTGTTTGACTGATCGCTCAGGCAGCAGGTTAAAATGAAAACCTCCGTTTCGAGAAAACTCGAAACGGAGTGTGCCCCCATGGAGATTCGAACTCCAGTCTTAACCTCAAGTCCCCTCCATGGGGATGAAAGGGTTAGGTAAGAAAAACCCGCCTGTTAGGGCGGGAGTTGTGCCCCCATGGAGATTCGAACTCCAGTCTTAACCTCAAGTCCCCTCCATGGGGATGAAAGGGTTAGGTAAGAAAAACCCGCCTGTAGAGGGTGGGAACTGTGCCCCCACGGAGATTCGAACTCCAGTCTTAACCTCAAGTCCCCTCCATGGGGATGAAAGGGTTAGGTAAGAAAAACCCGCCTGTTAGGGCGGGAGTTGTGCCCCCATGGAGATTCGAACTCCAGTCTTAACCTTGAAAGGGTTGCGTCCTGGTCCCCTAGACGATGGGGGCGGAACCAAGCGACGGGATTTTACCACCCCTGAAGATTCAGGTCAAGGAAAACCAGGGAAGAACTAGACAAATTCGCCTCTCTCAAGTAAAATAGCCTGCCGTTATTAAGAAGGAGTTTTTGGAGGACCAAGTTGGCCAATACTAAATCAGCAATCAAACGCATCAAACAGAACAACAAGCGCCGCTTGCGCAATCGCCTGGTGACAGGTCGCGCACGCACATCCATTAAGACCGCCCACTCCAGCATGGAGAAGGGCACCCCGGAAGAAGCCCGCACAGCCACCATGGCTGCGATCAGCGCACTGGATAAAGCCGCCGAAAAAGGTGTCATCCATAAGAACAATGCTGCCCGCCGCAAGGGTCGCCTGATGCGTCGCCTGGCAAAAATGGATAAACCGACCGCCTGATATCCGTTCGGTTGGTCTTGCCTGGCATTATCCAAGACCTGCCATTCTACTATCTTAATACCTTAGATAGCGGGAGTTTCAGGCACTCCCGCTTTTTTTGTTAGAATTAACCATATGTTCTTATCCTATCAAAAAACAGTCTCGGAATTAATCCAAGCATATATTTCCGAGCACGGATCTTCCCCAAGCAGAAGAAATCAACTGGAAACCCATCCCCTTCTCAGGAGAATGGGGTATCACCACGTCCTTTTTTCAGCTGGCTGCGCTGGAAGGGCGGGCGATCAAGGAAGCAAGCGGAGATTCGATCAACGTTGCCCAGCGCGCCCAGGAACTGGCATCAGCTATTGCTGAATACCTGGGCAGCCAGGCCGGTTTTTCCCACGTGGAAGCAACAAAAGGTTACCTTAACCTGTATTTTTCGTCAGCCGAGTATGCCCGCAAGCTGGTGGATGCTGTCATCCAGCAGGGTGTGGATTTTGGACGAGGTGAGCCCAAGGGTGAGCGGGTGATGATCGAATACGCCCAACCCAACATGCTGCACTCCTTCCACATTGGTCACTTCCGCAACGCAGTCTTGGGCGAGTCGCTTGCTCGCATCGTTGAATTTGCCGGCTTCGATACCATCCGCGCCACGTATCCAGGAGATATTGGCCTGGGGGTGATCACGGTGGTGTGGATTTATCAAAAATTCTACAATGGTATGGAGCCTGAAGGGATTCATGAGCGCGGCCAGTGGCTGCTAAAGCTTTATGCTGAAGGCTCCGCAATGGCTGATCCGGACCCAGGAGCTCCACCTGAACAGAAAGCGCAACAAGAAGCTTACGATGCAGAACGCCGGGAGCTCCTCCGCCGGTGGGATGCCCATGATCCGGATGTGCGCGAATTGTGGTTGAAACTACGCCAATGGAGCCTGGATGAGCTGAATGACATCTTCAAGATGCTTAATATCAAGATGGACGCCTGGTTTTTCGAGAGTGAAGTGGATGAGCCTTCCAAGGAAATCGTCGAAGAGCTAATCTCAAAAGGGATTGCCGATGACGAGAGACCCGATAAAGGAGCGGTTGTTGTCCATATCGATGAAAAGCTGGGATTGAAAAAGGAAAAATACCACACCAACATCATCCTGCGTAGCGACGGTACAACCCTCTACTCGAGTAAAGACCTTGCTCTGGCAAAGGCCAAGTTCGAGATGTACCATGTCGATCGTTCAATATATGTGGTGGATAACCGCCAGTCCATGCACCTACAGCAGGTTTTTAAAATCCTCGAGTTATGGGGTTTTCCACAGGCGGTAAATTGCTATCATCTGGCATATGGGTTTGTCAGTCTGCCGGAAGGCGCTATGTCCGCCCGAAAAGGAAGGTTGGTGTTATTTAAAGTTGTTTACGATGAGGCCATTCGCAGAGTGCTGGCAGAGATAGAAGAAAAAAATCCCGAACTTCACATAGAGGAGCGCCAAAAGGTCGCCGTTCAGGTTGGCTTGGGCGCTATGTCCTTCGCCATGTTATCCGTCGATAATAACCGAGATATGACCTACGATATTGATGCCTCCCTGAATTTCGACGGCCATACCGGTCCGTATATTCAAAATGCACACGTACGTGCCAATAGCATCTTAAAAAAGGGGGATGGTATCCCCGAGAATGCAAATTTCGATTATCCACTCACCAGCCACGAAGTACAGCTGATCGACATGATCTCGCGCTTCCCCGCCACGGTGGAGCAGGCAGCCTCGGAATACCGCCCGTTGGTCATGGCCAATTATGCCTATGAACTGGCCAGTACATTCCATAGCTTTTTTCATGTTGTCCGTGTCATCCAAACGGAGGACCCTGCAGTACGAGCTGCCCGCTTAAGACTGGTAGCAGCTACACGCCAAACGCTGTACAATGCTTTACGCCTGCTTGATATTGAAGCACCAGATATGATGTAGACGGGAGGGTTGTTGGGGTGACCTGACCTCTCCCATGAAAAAAATATAAAGGAGATAAGCCATCCAATGTCAGCCATCCGTACACTCATCATGGGCGCCGCAGGGCGCGACTTCCACAATTTCAACGTATATTTTCGTGACAACCCCGACTATGAGGTGGTTGCCTTCACAGCGACACAGATTCCCGATATCGAAGGGCGCACCTATCCAGCTGAGCTGGCAGGCAAGCTCTACCCAAAAGGAATTCCGATCTTCGCTGAATCCGACCTGCTCAAGCTGGTGCGGGAAAAGCGCGTCGACCAGGTGATCTTTGCCTACAGCGATGTGCCGCATGAAGTAGTGATGCACAAAGCCTCCGCAGTGCTGGCGGCGGGTGCCGATTTTCGCCTGATGGGTACCCGAACCACGCAGCTGAAATCCACGAAACCGGTGGTCTCGGTGTGTGCGGTACGCACCGGTTCCGGGAAAAGCCAGACCACGCGCAGAGTCTCGCTGATCCTACGCAGCCTGGGTTACAAAGTGGCTGCCATCCGGCACCCCATGCCTTATGGTGACCTGGTGAAACAAGCGGTGCAGCGTTATGCCGATTATTCCGACCTGGATAAGCACGAATGCACGATCGAGGAGCGTGAGGAGTACGAACCTCACCTGGATAATGGCGTGATCGTTTACGCGGGCGTAGATTATGAAAAGATCCTGCGCCAGGCAGAGAAGGAAGTCGATATCATCTTATGGGATGGTGGAAATAATGACTTTTCGTTCTACGTGCCCGACCTGAGCATCGTGGTCGCAGACCCCCACCGACCCGGACATGAGCTGAGCTACCACCCAGGTGAGACTAACGTCATCGCAGCTGATGTGTTCGTGATCAATAAAGTGGACACCGCCGATGCTGAAAATGTGATCAGGGTACGTGAGAACCTGCGTCGCCTCAACCCTGATGCAACAGTGATCGAAGCCGCTTCCCCCCTGTTCGTGGATGACCCGGCAGCGATCCATGGTAAGCGGGTGCTGGTGATCGAGGACGGTCCGACGTTGACCCATGGAGAAATGGCTTACGGCGCGGGATACGTTGCAGCCAGGCGTTTCGGCGCAGCTGAGATCGTAGACCCACGACCTTTTGCGGTCAGATCGATCAAGGCCACCTACGAAAAATATCCCAAGACCGGACCAATCCTCCCGGCGATGGGCTATGGAGAGGCACAGACACGCGACCTCGAAGCAACCATCAACAAGGCAGATGTGGACCTGGTGATCATCGGCACGCCGATCGACCTGACGCGGGTGATCAAGATCAACAAACCCGCCCAACGGGTGCGCTACGAGCTACAGGAAATTGGCCAGCCAACCCTGGAAGACGTTCTGACATCAAAATTCGGTAAGAAATGAACTGTCCGGTCTCCTATAGTAAAAACTGATGCCCTCGCTTAATTGGGCTTCGAAATCTGAACTTTCTCTACCCCCTGCCGCCCTGGAAATGGACTCGATCGTCTATCCCCAGGGCGTTGGCTACCCTGGCGAGGACCCTAAAAACCAGCTGATCCTGGGTGACAACCTGCAGGTGATGTCGTGCTTGCTGGCGGAATTCGACGGAAAGATCAACCTGATCTACGCCGATCCGCCGTTCTTCAGCAACCGCAAGTATCCAATGCGCATCGGCCGGGGGGAGGATTCGCGTAATCCGAAGGAATGGCAGCTGGCTGAAGGCTACCCGGATCATTGGACCGACCTGGATGCCTACCTGGACATGCTCTACCCACGCCTTTCGGTGATGCACCGTTTACTTGCCCCCACGGGGACGCTGTACCTGCACCTGGATTGGCATGCCAATGCCTATGCCCGGCTGATCCTGGATGAGCTCTTTGGCCAGGAACGCCTGCTGAATGAGATCATCTGGGTTTACCATGGCCCATCACCCATCCGTTCGGCCTTCAACCGCAAGCACGATACCATCCTGGTGTACACCAAAAGCGATGCATACACTTTCAATGTGGATGACGTCCGCCAGCCGTATGATCCCAGCACGGTAAAAACCTTTGCCTCCTCGACCAAGGCTGGCTTTGGAAAAGTGCCGGACCTGGAACGAGGAAAAGTACCGGAGGATTGGTGGTATTTCCCGGTGGTGGCGCGCCTGCACAATGAGCGCAGCGGATATCCGACGCAAAAACCGGAAGGCTTGTTGGAGCGCATCATCCGTGCCTCCTCCAACCCGGGAGACTGGGTAGCCGATTTTTTCTGCGGCTCAGGCACAACAGCAGTCATGGCTTCAAGGCTGGGCAGAAATTTTATCGCCAGCGATGTAAGCCTGCGCGCTGTTCACACCACCCGCGGCAGGCTCATCCAAGCAGGCTCACCTGCATTTGCTGTGCTTAAATTGATGGGGAGCACACCACTGGATAATAATGACGACCTATCCAATTCAGTCAAGCTGAGCTCAGATGGGCAGGTGGTAAAGCTTGAGACGGTGAACGTTGGAGAGATCGATTATTGGGAAGTCGACCCAGCCTGGGATGGAAAGGTCTTTCGCAGTGCCTTCCAGGCAGTCAGGCCGAGGAGAAAAGGGGTAATGGTGGAGAATTTTAAGCTTCCACCGACAGCCAGCGGATTACCAATCTGCGCCCGGGTGGTGGACATCCACGGCAATACCTGCTGGTTAAAAACCTGACCTGTGTCCATCCTGGATGGAGTCTTATTAAATAAAAATCCCGCCATACTCGGGGCGGGTTTCATGGCGAGGCCATCCTAGTGGACCCATCAGGCATCCAGCCGATAGCCTATCCCACGGATGGTCTTGAGGAATTGTGGTTTGCGCGGGTCTTCTTCCAGAGCTTCGCGCAGCCAGCTGATGTGCACATCCAGGGTGCGTGTGTCGACGGTATATTCGGTATCCCAGACTTCAGAGAACAACTCCGCGCGCCCCACCGCATCCCCGGCATGCAACAACAGCACCTCCAATAAATGAGTCAAGCGAGGGGTGAGGTGGGCTTCACGACCAAGGCACCTGACGCTCTTGCGCTCCAGATCCAGGCGGATAAAGCCAACATGCAAGATGTTCTTCCCATCACCAGGTAACAATGGAGCGATACGATTAAGCAGCTTGCGGGAGGTGAATGGAAGCACCAGGGTAACATTGGCAGACGGAACCGCTGAATGAGCATGTTCTGGTGAAATGATCAGGACGATGGGAAGCTGCCTGGATTTTTCCCGAATCTCATTACAGATACGCTTGCCACTGCTACGCATCGAGGCGGCATTGACCACCACCAGATCCGGGTCCACTTCCACCAGGCGTGCAACTGCAACGCTGCCCGTTGGAGCAACCTCCACCCAATATTCTTTTTTCCGTAAGGAGGGCACAAAGGACTTACTATCCGTCCGCTTTCCCTCCACCCATAATATTCTCGCTCTCATGCACCATTATCCCAATATTCAACCTAGCAAAAGGGTACAACTCCCCCATACCACGGAGAAAGTTTGTGTATTATACCGTAATCTTAAAATCAGGCAAGATGTTAAAGGATTCTTTTAACATATCCGGTAAAAATAACGGTAATGAGCACCCGATTCTTCTTATAGTTTACTTCCCACAATCCATGTTAGAATCACCGCACTGAGGATGAAAATTGTTGGAGGCCTCCCATGTCAGAGATGGTTGAAGTTGTCATCGATAGTATACGAGTCAGCCTGATATCACAGCAAAGGATCGTCATCCTGCGTGAGGTCAATGCTGACCGCTACCTGCCGATCTGGATCGGGATCTATGAAGCGGAAGCGATCGCATTAGCCCTGCAAGACGTGGAAGTGGCACGACCACTTACCTGGGATCTATTGAAGAATATCTTCACCCTCATGGATGCCCGAATATTACGTGTGGAGGTCACTTCATTACACGATGACACTTATTATGGCAACATCGTGGCGGAGATGGATGGGCGAACGCTGGATATTGACTCGCGCCCATCGGATGCTATCGCCCTGGCAGTAAGGGCACATGTTCCCATCCTGGTGGCACGTCCAATCCTCGATTCAGTTGGCGTGATCCCCGAAGAAGACCTGCAGGAATCGATTAATAATAAGGACACAAAAATCGAGCCTGCTCCATCGGAGATCAATGAGGACAATTTATCTGTATTTGAAGACTTCCTGGAAAACCTCGATATCGATGATGAAGATAAGGGGGACCAGGAACCAGATGACGAAGCGAAGAAACCATCCTGATTGTTTCGGACTTCCGGATTGTTCAATACCCTGAAATATGTTATCCTGTAGCTATCCCACCGATCATCTCCCAGCAAGTGGTTAATGAGCGACCTACTTTCATTTGACGAAGCCCCAGCGCCAGTCCCGCAGATGGTACCGCATAGCCGCGAGGCTGAAGAGGCGGTACTGGGTGCGGTGCTGATCAACCCCGAAACGTACTTTGAGGTTTCTCAATTTCTACGCGCAGATGATTTTTACATCCAACGGCACCGCTGGTTGTGGGAATCTTTCATGCGCCTGCATGAGCGCCGCGCACCGATCGATTTTCTGACCGTGGTGGAAGAGCTGGACCAGATCGGACAGCTAAATGAGCTCGGTGGTCCTTCTTACATAACAACGTTGATCAATAATGTTCCCTCATCCCTGCATGCTGAAGCGTACGGTCGTATCGTAGAACAAACGGCCATCCGGCGCAGGATGCTGGAGGCGGCCAACCAGATCGCCAAGCTGGCATACCAGGAGGAAGACCGCCTGGAGGTTGTGATGGATGAGGCAGAGAAGGCTATTTTTGGCGTCAGCGAACGGCGGATGACGCGTGACCTTCAATCCATCAAGGCTGTACTCAGTGATTACTATAACCGCATCGACCAGCTCTCCCAGCGTGCAGATGAAACCTTCGGAGTTCCCACAGGCTTCATCGACCTGGATCGTTTGCTGGGTGGATTGCAATCATCAGACTTCCTGATCATCGCTGGGAGACCCGGCACCGGAAAAACCTCCTTCATGCTGTCAGTGGCCAAGAACGCCGCCCTGATCCATAAAAAGCATATCGCCATTTTCTCGATGGAAATGTCCAACGACCAGCTGGCGCAACGGTTGATCGCCCAGGAAACCGGGATCGATGCACATCACCTGCGCACAGGCAAGCTGACCGACGACGAGTGGGCTCTCTTTGCCCAGGCGATCGAGGTCCTAAATGACACCCATATCTTCCTGGATGATACACCCGGACTGACCCCGATCCAATTACGTACCAAGTGCCGGCGTTTGCACATGGAATTTAACCTCGACCTGATCCTGGTCGATTACCTCCAGCTGATGAGTGGTGGGGTTCGTTCTGAAAACCGGGTGCAGGAAGTTTCGTATATCTCGCGCAATATGAAGATCCTGGCACGTGAGCTGAACGTGCCGGTGCTGGCGGCAGCGCAACTTTCGCGTGCCATCGAGCAGCGTGCCGATAAGGAACCTCAGCTTTCAGACTTGCGTGAATCCGGTAGCCTGGAGCAGGATGCGGATGTGGTCATGTTCATCCATCGCCCTGAATTGTATGAGAAGGATACCCTCAAGCGCCACCTGGTACAAATTAAAATTGCCAAGCACCGCAATGGTCCCACTGGCAATATCGAGCTGGTATTCAGGGAAAACCTGACCAAATTCGAGAATGCTGCCACCCAGGTCATTGACCTTCGGAAAATCTAGACATGACCTTCCCCGGTTTTCTCGAAGGTAATCCCAGTCAAATCAGAATTCCTGAACAATTTTTTCAACAGGTATTGTTCGAGATCAAGGATCGGCACGAGCTCACCTTGAGCCTGTATATCTTCTGGCGGCTCGATCGAATGGAAGGGTCCTTTCACTACCTGCGCTACTCCGAATTACTGGAAGACAGCCAACTGGTCCAATCCTTTAGGGAGTGACCTTGCCCATGGGCGGGATGTGCTCGATAAAGCACTTCGAAAAGCGATCAACCGCGGCACTTTCCTCCAGGCAAACCTTAACCAGGAAAAGGGAAATGATAACCTGATCTGCCTGAACTCACCCAAGGGCCAGGCTGCAGTTGAGGCCATAAAACGCGGAGAATGGAGGATGAGTGATGACATGCATCCCCCAGAAGAACTATATACAGTGCACCCCAATATTTTCCAGCTGTATGAAGCCAATATCGGACCGCTCACACCGCTGATCGCGGATGCCTTACGGGATGCAGAAAAGACATACCAGGCGAACTGGATCGAGGATGCTTTCCGGATTGCCGTTGAACGCAACCGGCGCAGCTGGAATTATATTGAAGCAATCCTTCGACGCTGGCAGGAAGGAGGAAGAAATGACCGAAAAGAGCAGCAAGATCGACGCGACACTGAGGAAGCTCGCCGAAGATACGGCGAATGGGAAAAGTGACCCGGACACAGAGCCCAATGAGGTGGAATCCTCCCATTCATCCGCCCTGGCTGGGGATGTTAATTGCCCATATTGCCATGGATTGGGATACCTGCGCCGAGATCTGCCGATAACTCATCCTGACTTTGGCAAACTGCAAATCTGTTCCTGCCGCAGCGGGCAGGTGTCGCAGCTCATCCACCAGAAACTGTTCGCCATCAGCAACCTGGATAATTTACAGCACCTGACCTTCGAAAATTTTCAGCCGCGCGGTCGGATTGGATTGGGTCCATGGCAGGCTGACTCGCTGGAGCGGGCATACAACCAGGCACAGCAGTTCGCCCAAAAGGCGGATGGGTGGCTGCTGCTGCAGGGTGGCTTTGGCTGCGGCAAGACCCACCTGGCGGCAGCGGTCGCAAATTTCACTGTTGGGATGGGAGTGCCCACCCTGTTCATCACCGTCCCTGATCTATTGGATGCGCTGCGCTTTTCCTATGACGACCCATCCAGCACCTTTGAGCAACGCTTCGAGGAGATCCGGAATGCACCCCTGCTGATCATGGACGATTTCGGCACTCAGAATGCCACGCCGTGGGCGCAGGAAAAACTGTTCCAAATCCTGAACTATCGGTATATCAACCACATGCCACTGGTGGTGACGACGAACCTGCTATTGGATCAGATCGAAGGGCGTATTCGCTCACGCCTGGAGGACCCGGAGCTGGTGACACGTGTTTTTATCCAGGCACCGGATTTCCGCCGACCCACCGACGATTCCACCCATTCCGACCTGTCCTCCCTGGCAATGCACCATGAGCAAACCTTCAGCAGCTGGGATGACCGGCAAAATGAAAACCTGTCCGCAGAAGACCGGAAGAGTCTGGAGAAGGCGCTCAAGACTGCCCTTGAATACGTGCGCTCACCGCAAGGTTGGCTGGTATTCAGCGGTCCCTATGCCTGTGGCAAGACCCACCTTGCGGCAGCAATCGCCAACTCACGGGCTGACCTGGGGCAACCTCCCATGTTGATCAGTGTTTCCAACCTGCTGGACCATTTACGGGCAACGTTCAGCTCCAACAGCCCGATCAGCCTTGACCGGCGTTTTGAAGAGATCCGCAGTGCTCCGCTGCTCATCCTAGATGCATTGGGAGAACAATCTCCAACCCCCTGGGCAAATGAAAAATTGTTCCAGCTGATCGATTACCGTCACCTGAACAAGCTGCCCACGGTGATGACCACAGCCAAATACCTGGAGGAGCTCGACACGCGTATCCTCAGCCGCATCCTGGATTCACGGCTGTGCACCATCTGCGCCATCACAGCGCCTGGCTATCGTGGTGGAACCACGAAATCAAGCTCCCGCCAAAAGCGAACAAAATAGCTTGAGAAGATAGAACACGGCAGGTAGCGATCACCTGCCGTGTTTAAATATCCTTATTCTTCCCGGGTGAGCCACTTTTCCAGGCCTGTGGGGAATTGGTAGCTCTCCAATTTTGTAAGCAGCTCATCGGGCTGGTCCGAACAAACCAAAAAAGAGCCGTGTTCGGCATAGATAAAGCCTTCCTGGCGGGCATGCTCGATCGCCGAAAGCAGCGGATCGAAATAGCGCCTGGTATTTAAAATACCCATGGGCTTGGTATGGACGCCGATCTGTGCCCAGGTGAGCACTTCGAACAACTCTTCAAAGGTCCCATACCCACCGGGTAAGGCAATGAATGCATCCGACATCTCCACCATCAGCTGTTTGCGGGTGTGCATATTGTCCACAATTTCCAGCCGCGTTAGACCCGTATGCATCAAGATTGGAGTAGCAAACAGGCGAGGGATGACCCCGATCACCTCACCCCCTGCTTCCAGGGCACCATCAGCGACAGCGCCCATCAGCCCCGTGCTGCCAGCCCCATAAACCAGAGAGTAGCCACGCCTGGCAATAGTACCCCCCATCCAATGGGCGGCGAGCAAGTACTCCTCACCCAGCCTGTCGGAAGAGCCGCAATAGACACAAATGGTTTTCATTCCACTGATCCCAATGAGAATTAAGATCGAATTGCGCAATTATAGCATCAGCGACGACCACAGGGTGCAGCCATCATACTATAATATGTTTACAGAAGGTTAACTCTGGCAGATACCTCAGAAAATCTGTGCAGGTATGATCTACTTTGCTGTACAATGAGTGAGACTGGTTATCGACCAAACATAACCAGAAAGGATACCTTTTCCTATGCCGACTGTTGAAATTTCACACATTAGCAAGTCCTTTGGCGAGCTTAAAGCCGTGGATGACGTCTCTTTTGAGGTTGAAAAGGGTGAAATCTTCGGCCTGCTGGGGCCCAATGGTGCCGGAAAAACAACCGCCATCCGGATCTTATTGGACATCTTCAAACCTGACCATGGAACTGTAAGCATCCTGGGTGGAACGATGACGGAAACCAAGAAGGACCACATAGGCTACATGCCCGAGGAACGAGGGCTCTATCAGGATATCCCGCTCGACCGCTGCCTTGAATACCTGAGCACCCTCAAGGGCATGACCCCAGAAGAAGCACGGGAACGCATCGCAGGTTACCTTGAGCGCTTCGACCTGGCATCCTCGCGCCATAAGAAGGTCAAAGAACTCAGCAAGGGTATGCAGCAGAAAGCCCAGCTGATCACCACACTGATCCACGAACCAGAATTGATCATCATCGATGAGCCGTTCAGCGGATTGGACCCGGTCAACACGCAGATGGTGAAAGACCTGCTACGCGAGCAGCGCGACCGAGGGGTGACCATCTTGATGTCCACCCACCAGATGCAACAGGTGGAAGAACTGTGCGACCGCATCGTGCTGATCGACCATGGGCGCACGGTGCTGTACGGACCCCTGGATGACATCCGGAAACAGTTTTCGGGGCATGCGGTGTTCGTCCGCACCCCCGACGAGCTGCCCACCCTGCCCGGGGTGGAGCATGTCGAACAGCATAACTCATCCGCCTACAGGCTGAACCTGGACCCGACCACAAGCACCCAGGATATTTTGCGCCTATTGGTCTCACAAGGGATCCAGATCGACCAATACGAGATCGCGGCACCAACGCTGGATGAGATATTCATCCAGGTGGTGAAAGCGGATGACCTGGAAGAAGGAGAAAGCTCATGACCAAGTTCTGGTTAGTGTCGTGGCATGAATATTCCAGGCACGTATTTCGAAAGCGTTTTCTCCTTGCCCTGTTCAGTGTACCGCTCCTGCTGGCTTTCATGATCATCTGGTCATCGGCATGATCATGATGGAGACGAGCTCAAATCCGGTCGGATATGTCGACCACTCAGGCTTGCTTGCTGATCCGGTCCCGCAAGCGCGGGTCAAATGGCCGGAGCAGTATGTGGAAATGGTCGCCTATACGAATGAGGCAGCGGCAGATGATGACCTGCAAGCAAAAAAGCTACAGGCGTATTACATCGTTCCTCAAGACTACCTGCAAACCGGCCAGGTCGAGGTGTATTATCTTGACAAATTAAAAGGCTCGGATGCAGAGCAATTTACTGCGTTTCTGAAAGCAAACCTGCTGGCAAATCAACCCCCAGACATTTCCAACCGCATCCTTGAAGGGAATGACCTGGTCATACAATCAGTAGATAAAAGCCAGGAAGCCTCCAAGAATCAATTTATTAATATCATCCTGCCGCTTATTGCCGGGATCGTGTTCATTGTGGCCATCAGCACCACCTCCGGTTATCTCATTCAAACCGTAACCGAGGAAAAAGAGAACCGCACCATGGAGATCATGGTGACATCGGTTTCTCCAAACCAGCTGATGAGTGGTAAAGTGATCGCGGATATCGCCATTGGTGTGACCCAGATCCTGGTCTGGGCGGGTTTCATCGTCCTGGCGCTAATCATCGGAAAGAACTTTCTGCCCTCCCTGAGCGGAGTCCACTTCTCGGGTGAAACGATCGCAGTCATTATCTTGTTAATGGTTCCAGCCTTTATCATGATCAGCGGGTTGATGGCGGCCGTGGGTGCGACCGTGACGGAAGCCAGCGAAGGCCAACAGATCATGGGTTTATTCACCATCCCTATCTGGCTGCCCTACCTATTCATCGCTGTGTTCATCCAGAACCCGAACAGTCCCCTGGCCATAGCGATGAGCCTGTTCCCACTGACCGCCCCAATGACGGTAACCATCCGCATGGGTCTAACCAGCATCCCCACCTGGCAGATGATCGCAAGCATCACCATCCTGGTTCTATCAGCGATCGGTGCGGTCTGGCTGGCGGGCAGAGCATTTCGCCTGGGGATGCTGCGCTATGGCCAGCGGGTTCACTGGAAGGAACTCTTTAACTTTCAAAGGGTATGAGCCATGAAAAAAACCTTGCTTGTTATTCGACATGAATTAAGAACCATCTTTTCGCGCCCGTCATTCCTGTTTGCAATTTTTGGCATTCCCATCATTGGTGCATTGATCTTCTCTGTTGCCGGCCAACTTACGAGGGGTTCCTCCGCACAAAACTTTCTTACCCAGCTCATCAGCAGCCCCCCGACAGTGCAGGCTGAAGGATACATCGACCAGGCTGGCGTCATCAAGAGCCTTCCAGCGAGTGTACCGGCGGGGATACTGGTGGCTTTCCCGGACGAAACCACCGCCAGGCAGGCGCTTGAAAATGGAGAGATCTCTGCGTATTACATCATCCCCACAGACTATATCCGATCGGGAAAGATCAACTATATTCGCTCGGATTTTAACCCACTCGGCTCATCCAGCCAGTCAGGCTTGCTGGAATGGATCTTGAACGTCAACCTGCTTGGTGGAGATGAACAGCTCGCATCGCTGATCAACGGTCCAAAGGACACGCAGGCAGTATCGCTTTCCCCCACGCCTCAGCGGGACGCCAATAACATGCTGACCTACTTTCTTCCCTATGCGGTGATGATGCTGTTCTATTTTATCATCCTAAGCAGCGCCAGCCTCTTGCTCAATAGCGTGGCCAAGGAAAAGGAGAACCGGGTAATGGAAGTGCTGATGCTAGCGGTTACCCCCAGGCAGCTGCTCAGCGGAAAAATCATCGGTTTGGGCCTGGTGGGATTGCTCCAGGTTATCACCTGGGTGGGTACCGGGCGGATCCTGCTGGCCCGAAGTGGTACAACATTCAACCTGCCGATCGCCTTTCAGCTACCCGCTTCGTTCCTCGCCTGGGGATTGATCTTCTTCCTGCTCGGATACGCAGTATATGCCAGCCTGATGGCGGGCCTGGGGGCACTGGTACCCAATCTGCGTGAAGCCTCACAGGCGACGATTTTGGTGATCTTCCCACTGATCATTCCCATAATGCTAAACAGTGTGCTGATCAACGAGCCAAACAGCACGATCTCGGTGATCATGAGCCTGTTCCCGCTCACCTCGCCAATAGCCATGATGACCCGCCTGGCCGCTGGTGGCGTGCCTTTCTGGCAGCCTGTACTGGCGGCAATACTTTTGGTAATCACGGCAGTGTGGGTGGTGCGTTCTGTGGCACGCATGTTCCGCGCCCAAACGATATTATCCGGTCAGCCGTTCAGCCGTAAGCTGTTTATTAATGCACTGCTCGGGAAAGCCTGACCAAAGTTCATCCATGAGGCCAGGAGGTAATCGCCCCCACACCCAACGTTGAATTCAGGCTTCCAGCCAGATGGTCACCGGGCCATCGTTGGCGATCTCCACCAACATGTGCGCTCCGAACTCCCCCGTTTGGGTGGGAACACCCAGCTCACGCAGCAATGTCGCAAAACGATCCACTAACGGGCGGGCAACATCAGGCAAGGCTGCATCGGTGAAGGAGGGACGCCTGCCCTTGCGTGTATCAGCGTACAGGGTGAACTGCGAGACCACGATCGCCTCCCCGCCTACCTCCAGCAAGGAGAGGTTCATCTTGCCCTGATCATCTTCGAAGATGCGCAGGTTGGTGATCTTCTCGGCCAGGGTGCGGGCTTGCTGCTCACCATCCCGCGGACCGATCCCCAGCAGGATCACCACCCCTTTGCCGATCTCGGCAACCGAGTGACCTGCCACCAGGACCTTTCCAGACCTTACCCGTTGTAAGACTACACGCATCGTATTTTCACTCCTGTTGAAGACGACGAAGAGCGAAAGCCACCGCCGCCGCCCAGGCCAGTATCTTGAATTTACCCTCCGATAAGGCCGCTTCCAGCTCATCCCGACTCAAGAACAGCATCTCCTGATCTTCCAGGTCGTCGCTGTCAATTTCACTGACCTGCCGTGCATGGCGCGCCAGGAACAGGTACCCCGTTGCCACACCCCGGTTCGGGTCGACCAGGTAATCCCCCAGGCGCACCCATTCATCTGAGATATACCCGGTCTCTTCGTGTAGCTCACGTTGGGCGGTTTCCAGCGGAACTTCACCCGGCTCAATGTAACCACCCACCAATGCCAACATGGGTTCAGCCACCCCATACTTGCGCTGCCTGAAGCAAAGGAATGTACCCTTTTCCGTCTCCACCACAACATTGATGTAATCGGGTGTTTTAATCCATGCCCAATCCGGGATGATGCGCCCATCCGGCAGCTCAACTTCATGGTATTCGACCTTCAGCCAGGGGGATTGGTCGAATACTACCTTGTGTGAGTTGGTTTTCCAGGCTCGCATATTCCTCTTAAGGCAGTCCGACCGCCTGGCGCACTTCCAGCATGGTTTGTTCAGCGATGACCCTGGCCCGCCTGGCTCCATCGTCCAATACATCCCGCACATAGTTGGGATCTTTTGCCAGGTTGTTGCGGCGTTCCCTGAAGGGTGCCAGGTTGTTGTTTAAATTCCTGGCATATAGCAGCTTGCATTCCACGCAACCGATGCCCGCCCGCCGGCACTCGCGATTGACCATGGCGATCTCATCCGGGGAGGAGAAGATCTTGTGCATGGTGAACACGTTGCAGATATCCGGGTTGCCGGGGTCACTGCGCAGCTTGCGATCGGGGTCAGTCACCATCTGCTTCACCCGCTTGGTGGTCTCCTCGGGGGTGGCAGCGATCTCGATGTGGTTATTGAGGCTCTTGCTCATCTTGCGCACCCCATCGATGCCCAGCACCAGGGGGATCTCGGTGTTCTTCATCGCGGGTTCGATCAGCACATCCGTGTTGTAGCGATGGTGGAAGGAGCGCACCGTCTCACGGGCAAATTCCAGGTGAGGTGCCTGGTCTATGCCCACCGGCACGATGTTGGACTTATACAAAACGATATCAGCAGTCATCAGGATGGGGTAGCCCACCAGCCCATAGTTCACATTATCCGGCTGGTCGCGCACCTTGTCTTTGAAGGTGGGCAGGTCTGTCAGCTTGCCCATGGGTGAGACCATCGAGAGGATCAGGTGCAGCTCTGCCACCTGGGGCACATGCGACTGGATGAACATGATGGTCTCGTCCGGGCGGATGCCAGCAGCCAGGAAATCCAGCGCCATCTCCATGGTATTCTGGCGCAGGTTGAGCGTGTCTTCCACCGTGGTCAGGGCGTGCAGATCGACGATGCAGTACACGCAGTCATAGTCATCCTGCAACGCGACGTAGTTCTTGATCGCGCCCAGGTAGTTGCCCAGGTGCTGCCGCCCGGTGGGGCGTGCTCCCGAAAATACGCGGCCTTTCTTTTGTATGGTCATGGTTCCTCCTTACACGATTAATCAATGCAGGGCAGATTGATCCTTTTGGTCCGAAGCAAGCCCGGGGTAAGGTGTAAAAAAACACCTCTCTAAGGTATCTCTGCTCTACTTGCTCTTTAAATACTCCCTCACCAGTCCTGCCACCTCACCCGGCTCTGCATGGCGGTGGGTTGCCAGCTTGGAGTACAACAGCTGGTCGTTCACGGTGAGCTCAAAACGCCCGCCATCCGACGGCACCAGGGTGATGGATTCGATATTCAGCTCAAACTCCTTGAGCAGCTCGGCTGCCAGACCGACAGCACGATCGGTGTAGTTTCAGACTGCGCAATAGACCAGGTTTATTTTCATCAACATAACGACACCTCCGAGATGTATTTAAAAAATAACCCCGCCGGTGATGCGACGGGGTGAATAAGCCAGCTTCACGCTTCAGGTACGGTTGAACTCAACGATACCTTTTGCCCAGCTAACGGTGGCAGCTCCGGCACAGGTTACTCCTACAGTTTCACCCTGCAGCTCCGAGGTCCATTCAGCGCATGCGTACGGGCGGGGTTTGCAGCCTCTACCGCTCTCTGTGCCGCCGCTTCTGCGCCTACTCGTCCTCTTCAACGCTATTTTATATAGGCGGATAGTATATCATAAGATGAACTTGGGAAAAAGAAAAACATAAAGGCCACCAAGGGCACGAAGGGCACAAAGGGGAGGATTAAATCACTTTTTTTGAAAGGTGATCATCGAAAAGAAAAAAGCAGGAGTAAGAATATCCCAGTTATTTCCTCAGCTAAAGCTGCAGAGATTTGACTAATTCCAGATATCGCGTGGTTTAATTTTGCCAGGCAGGTCCGTCATAACTACTGCCGCTCCTGTTTCCGCTCCAATTCCTGCCGTTCTGCCTTATCTTGTAGACGATCCTTCTCCTGCTCCTGTTCGAGTTTCTTGCGTTCCTCCTGGCGGGGCTTTTGTTGACCATCCTGCTGCTGCTCCAGCTGCTCCCGTTCCTGGCGTTGAAGGAGGCGTTTCTTCTCCTGCTCCAGTTCAAGCTTCTGGCGTTCCTCCTGGTGAGGTTTTTGTTGCCCTTCCTGCTGCTTGTCCAGCTGTTGCTGATCCTTTTGGCGTTTTAATCGTTGTTCTTCCTGCTGACGCTCCAGCTGCTGCTGTTCCTGCCTGCGTTGTAAGCGCTGTTCTTCCTGCTGGCGCTCCAGCTGTTGCCTCTCCAGCTGACGTTTTATTCGCTCTTCTTCCTGCTTCTTCTCGAGCTCCTGTTGCTCCTTCCGGCGCTTTTCGAACTGCTCCTGCTGTTCCGAATTTTGATCCGGTGTCATCTTTTTTGCCTCACTTACACTAATTATAGCCTTTATCGCTCAGCGCATGTGGGTTGGTATTTATAAGTGGGAAATGAAAACTATGCCATATTCAATGTTTATAATATTACCATTTACACATCGCCCGCAGCATCACGACCGATTTATTTTGTGGTGATGTTGATAGCTAAGTTGTATTTCACCCCTAACCCTTCGCTGAGGCTTCAGTCTTCGCCAATTGAAGCACCTGCTGAATGAATGGTGCCTTGCCATCCGTGTATGCTACCCGATCCTGTGGGTATTGGGTGGCGAGCTGCAGTTTGAGCTGTGCATATTCCTTGGCAGCATCCGGGTGCTGACATAGATAGTCTCGAAAGAGCAGATGGTTCTGCCACTCCAGGCTCTCGATCTCAAGCATGTGCACATGGAAGGTACGTGGATTGCCCCTGGCGAACATGTGCCGGCGTGGGATGCCCTGTTCAGCCCTGTATTCATACCCCAGCCCTTCCATCAACGGGATGGATACCCTGGCTTTGTCGAAGTCGGTCACGGCAATGGCAATATCGATAATAGGTTTGGCCAGCATGCCCGGGATGGCAGTGCTGCCCACATGTTGGATGTCCAGGACCAATTTGCCGAGCTTCGCAAGCAGGAGAATCTCTTCGGTTTCGAAGATTCGCCTCCATTCAGATGTATAAGGTATGATCAGTACAATACCCTTTTCCAAACCAATTGGAGTATTATCCTTCATGGTATATAAAATATACCATACCCAGTCTTCGAGAATCCGGCTCTGGCAGAAAGAACCAAAAAGCACGTTGCGAGTGAGCTTATTTCATAAAAGATGTATATAATTCATCACATACCCATTAAAATGCACAGTAGACCTTCAAAGGGGAACCTATGGATGACACAATAAAAGCGACCACTTCGAAATCTTTTTCCATCAAAAGCTGTGTGCTAAGCGGCATAATGATCATATTGGGTTTACGGGGATTCCTGATGGCGATAAGTATCCTTTTGCTTGGATACGTATTTATAAAATCAGGGATGATGAACCGGACGAGTATTTTATTTTTCACCCTTAGTTCACTTCAATGCATGCTAATATTGTTTTTAGCATTTCGCATCCATAAACAGAGGTGGTTTATCTCGCTTGGATTATTTGCATGTGTGATCATTTTATCGATTTTTACTCCATCCATCAACGACTCAACCGCACGCATAAGGTTTGAATCCATATCGATGAAACCGACCATCGTACCAGGAGATTATTTTTACGTCGATAAGCTTGTATACCGCGCCGCCGGCAGCCCGCAGCGCGGCGATGTGATCATGTTTCGCTACCCACCCAACCCTGATGAAACCCCGTATATAAAACGCATAATTGGGCTGCCTGGCGACCAGGTGCATATCGCAGACGGGGAGATATCCATCAACAACCAACTGATGGATGAGCCATACCTCACAGATAAAACCAAACGGGGCGGAGATTGGACGGTCCCGGCAGGGAATTTCTTCGTGCTGGGAGATAACCGGAATAATTCATCCGATTCTCGCACCTGGGGTTTTGTACCCTTCGAAAATATCATCGGAAAGGTCACCTATATTTATTTCCCATTATCCCGAGCCGGGAGAGTCGTTAATCCATTCATAACACCTTAATCACAATAAAAATAATAATAAATGGATTGAAATAGTTCGCACGAATAAATTTTGGAACGTAAATATGCTACAATCCAACTGGAATAAGGAGGTAAGCATGAACCTCGACATTCGTCCATCCCCCATTGCCGGGCAGTGGTACCCGGGTGACCCCAGGCAACTCTCTGCCAGCGTGGACAAATACATCCAGGAGGCGAAACTTCCACCGCTGAATGGTGAAGTGATCGCCATCATCTCACCGCATGCGGGGCACATATACTCCGGACCCGTGGCAGGCTATGCATTTGCAGCCTTGAAGGGCTACAAGCCCGACCTGGTGGCGGTTGTTTCCCCGATGCATTACCCCTACCAGGAGCCTCTGCTCACCACGGCCCACGAAGCCTATGAAACCCCGCTTGGCACCATCCCCGTGGACCTTGAAGCGGTACAAAGGCTGGATGAGCTGCTAAAAAAAGCTTTGGGCTATGGACTGAAGCGCGTGCCACGAGACCGGGAGCACTCATTGGAGATCGAGCTGCCTTTCCTGCAGCGGGCGATCGAATCTGAGTACAAGCTGCTGCCGGTGATGGTGCGCGACCAGAGCTCAAGGGTCACACGCCTTCTCGGACAATGCCTGGCAAAGGCTCTCGGCGGGCGTAATGCACTATTGGTAGCCAGCACGGACCTCTCCCATTTTTACCCAGAGCAAGTGGCCAATAAGCTGGATGCAGAGATGCTACGCTGCATCGAAACCTTCGACCCGGAGAAGGTGATCCAGGCGGAGGAGCAAGGCCTGGGTTTTGCCTGCGGGCGGGGTGCTGTCACTGCCGTGTTATGGGCAGCCAAAGACCTGGGCGCAGACCTGGTCAAGATCCTTAACCATGCCACCTCAGGCGATGTGACCGGTGATACCACCAATGTGGTGGGGTATGGCGCAGCAGTGGTGCTAAAGACTTTTCCCAAGGCTGGCTGAGACCAGCCAGATATACACAGGTCATCAATGATCATCAATTTCGATGGAAGGTCGAACTAAAGATGTTCGTTTGGAATTTCTTGCTCATCCTCTTCCTGATCGTATTGAATGCCTTTTTTGTCAGTGTGGAGTTTGCAGCAGTTGCAGCCCGCAAAGCACGGATCGAGATCCTGTCTGAAGAAGGTAATTCTTCAGCCCGGATCGTTAAAAGCTGGCTTGAGAACCCCGCAGCGCGTGACCGCCTGATCGCGGCTTCCCAGATTGGTATTACCATGATCGGGTTGGCATTGGGTGCGATTGGCGAGAACGCCTTTCAGGAGTTGTTATCCCCATATTTCAGCTCGCTCACCCTTCCACAAAATCTAAGCTTCCTGGCACCTGTTTTAAGCGCTTTACCGCTGATTATCTCGTTGCTCATCATCACCACCCTGGTTGTCGTTTTGGGTGAGCAGGTACCCAAGGTTGCCACACTGCACCAACCGGAACGGGTGGCATTGCTCAGCGCTCAACCGATGAAAGTCTTCACGGTTGTCTTCAAATGGTTCATCAACATGCTAGATTGGACCACCCGCCTGGTGCTGCGCATTTTTGGCTTGCGATTGGGAAGCGAAAATACCATATTCTACACCGTGGACGAGCTCAAGCTGATGATCTCTGAATCTGAAGAAGGTGGAGTGCTCGAGCCGCCCGAGCGTGAGATGCTCGAATCGGTCTTCGACTTTGGCGAGCTGCTGGTGAGACAGGTGATGATCCCTCGCACCGAAGTCATTGCCATTGAAGCTGATACCCGCCTGGACGAGATCGTTGCCACGGTCACCCAGCACACCTATACCAAGCTGCCGGTATACGAGGATGACCTGGACCAGATCCTCGGCATACTGCATGTCAAAGACCTGCTTCGGGTAATGAGCCAGCCGAATTGCCAGGAAACATCCGCACGTGATCTGGCACGTGAAACCCTCTACTTTCCTGAAACCCTGCCAGTGAACGACTTATTACACCAGTTCCGCCATAACCGCCAGCACATAGCCATCGTACTGGATGAATACGGGGGCACTGCCGGGTTAGTCACCCTGGAAGACTTGCTTGAGGAGATCGTCGGTGAAGTGAGTGACCAGTTTGATGCCTCCACACCAGAGATTCAAGACCTGCCCGACGGTTCTTATTTAATTGACGGTCTCACGTTGATCGAAGTAGTGAACCAACAGCTGGAACTCAACCTTACTGACCCGCATTACGACACGATAGCCGGCTATTTCTTGGGCAAGCTGGGACACATCCCGAAGATCGGGGACAACCTCAAATCTGGAGGTGTGCAGTTACGGGTCGAATCGATGGATGGATTGCGCATCTCCCAGCTCAAGCTTATCCGCCTGAGTGACCCACAGCCCGAATGACCACGTTTGTCGAAGTTGCGGTCAATGTACCTCAGGTAAGTGGTACCTTTCATTATCACCTGCCGCCTGAGCTGGAAGGTCTGATCAAGCCTGGCCACCTGGTGGAAGTACCCTTTGGTCACCAGCAGGTGCAGGGAGTGGTATTCAAGCTGGTTGATCATCCCGAAGTCCCTGAAACCAAGGCGGTCCTTTCCCTGGTGGATGAACAAGCGGTGCTCACTCCGAGTCAAGTCAGGCTGGCTGAAAAGCTGGCTGAATCCACCCTTTCCCCACTGTCATCCTGCATCGACTTGATGATCCCACCCGGGCTTGCCCAGCAAGCAGACACGCTGTATCAAAAAAGCAGTCCCATTTACCCCGCCACTCATCCGCTTACCAATCTCCAGAACCGCATTTTAAAACTACTGTCCGAGCGGGGCCCATTGCGCGGCAGGCAGCTGGAGGCTGCCTTTCGCCATGCAGATTGGCGTGCCTCCATCCGCCCACTGGTCAGCCAGGGGTTTGTGAGCACAAAGACCGTATTACCACCCCCCTCGGTGCGGGCAAAGACCACCCGCACAGCCCGCCTTGCATGCCCTGTGAACCTGGCAGAAGAGCAAATGCCCAACCTGGCACGTTCGGGAAGCGCAGCCCTGGAACGGAGGCAGGCAATGTTGCGGGTTTTAATCCGCGAGGTAGGAGATGTGGAGGTTGCCTGGCTGTACGCAGAAAGTGGAGGCAGCCTGGCTGATCTGCAGGCACTGGTCAGGCGTGGGCTGGTATCGCTGGGTGAAGCAGAAATCTGGCGCGACCCGCTGGAAAGCATGGAATACGTCACCAGTGAAGCGCCAACCCTGACCCCTGACCAGCGAGCTGCCTGGAAGGAGATCCAGGCAGGCATCCACAGCTGCGGAGAAGGGAAACCCGTCACGCCCTACCTGCTGCATGGGGTCACCGGCTCGGGCAAGACCGAGATTTACCTGCAGGCGGTACGGGAAACGCTCCAGCTGGGTCGGCAGGTGATCGTGCTGGTGCCGGAGATCGCCCTGACCCCGCAGACCATCCGCCGTTTCGTCAGCCGCTTCCCAGGGAGGGTGGGAAGCATCCATTCACGGCTTTCACCAGGGGAACGGTTCGACAGCTGGCGCCGGGCTCGCCTGGGGCAGATTTCGGTGATGGTAGGACCACGCAGTGCCCTGTTCACGCCCTTTGCCAACCTGGGGTTGATCGTGGTGGATGAATTCCACGATGATACTTATTACCAAGCCGAATCGCAGCCGCATTACCATGCACGCGATGCCGCAGTCGAATATGCCAGGATTGCCGGTGCGGTGTGTATACTGGGCTCTGCCACACCGGATATCGTCAGCCGCTACCATGCCGCCAGGAAGGAATGGCATTATCTAAGTTTGCCATTGCGCATCCTGGCGCATAAAAAAGCAGTGGAAAACCAGGTACAGAAATTAGGCATCCGTTCAAAGTACCAATCGATGGGAGGGGAAACAGAAACCATTGACCTGCCCCCGGTGGAAGTGGTGGACATGCGCAATGAGCTGCAGGCTGGGAACCGTTCCATCTTTAGCCTGGCACTGCAGGAGGCACTGCGTGAAACGCTTGAACATGAGCAGCAAGCCATTCTGTTCCTCAACCGGCGTGGTAGTGCCACCTATATATTCTGCCGTGATTGCGGCTACATCCTCAAATGCCCACGCTGTGACCTACCATTGACCTATCATAGTACCGGTTCAAAGGCAGGGGCAAACAAGCATGCGGACAAAGACAATCTGCGTTGCCACTATTGTGGTTACTCACGGCAGAACCCGTCCACTTGCCCACAGTGTAAAAGTGAGCGTATCCGGCAGTATGGAACCGGGACCGAGAAGGTGGAAAGCGAGGTGCAGGCGCTCTTCCCCCAGGCACAGACGCTGAGGTGGGATTTTGAGACCACGCGCCTCAAGGGGGCCCACGACGCCATTCTCAGCCACTTCGTCAACCGACATGCCAACGTGCTGATCGGTACGCAGATGATCGCCAAGGGGCTCGACCTGCCGCTGGTGACCCTGGTGGGGGTGGTGCTGGCGGATGTCGGCCTTAGCCTGCCAGATCTGCGTTCAGCGGAGCGCACGTTCCAGGTGCTCACCCAGGTGGCAGGCCGCGCCGGGCGCAGCCCATTGGGAGGACAGGTGATCCTGCAAACCTTCCAACCTGAGCATTACGTTATCCAGGCCGCTTCACACCACGATTACCAGGCATTTTACGAGCAGGAGCTGGCTTACCGCAGGCAGCTGCATTACCCGCCTTTCTCCAGGCTGGTACGGTTGGAGTACCGCCACCGGGATGCTGAACGCGCCGAGTTTGCTGCCAATACTATGGCTGGACAGGTCCATGCCTGGCTGGTGGAGGAGAACCGTCGCGAGACGGAAATGGTGGGCCCGGTACCGTGCTTCTTCGCCCGTTTGGGCGGTATGTACCGCTGGCAGATCGTGCTGCGCGGCCCTGACCCGGCCTCACTGCTCAGAGGCCGCTCAATTGGTGACTGGCGGATCGAGGTAAATCCGCCTTCTTTGCTATAATATATACAGAGAAAATTTGTGATGAGACAGGGTTGGGACAATATTAACTAAACAGCAGATATCATCTAAGGAGGTTCACATGGAGAGCTTAAAGCGAGGCTGGGCATTTCTAAAACAATCATGGCAGATGGTTGGCAAGGACAGAGATTTAATTAAGCCGTCCATCTACACCCTGTTGGCAGGGTTTATCGTCACGCTGATCCTGGTGGTTCCGGTCGGGTTCGTGACCTTCCTGATCCAGGACAGCACATTCGGGAGAATAATCGTCTACATCATGTGGGCGATCGTGATCTTCATCCAATACACGGTGGGATATATTTTCTCAGCCATGACGGTGTATCTCATCTATGGATACCTGGCTGAAGGGGATGGCAGGATGGATAAAGCCTGGGCGATCGTGAAACGGGATATGTGGGATATCGCCAGCCTGGCGGCGGCTTCCACGGCGGTCAACCTGGTTTCCGGTGCGGTACGGGGAAACAAGGGTGGGATCCGAGGGATGATTGCCAACTTAATCGAAACCGTGTGGACCGAGGCCGCCTACCTGATCCTGCCAGCCATGGTAGTCGAAAACACAAATCTGAAAGGCGGGATCACGCGTGCCACCCAGATCATCAAGGAGAACCTGCTGCTGGTTGGTATCAGTGCAGTGGGGGTAAAAGCGATCACTGGAATTATCGGTTTCCTCCTGGGGGCTGTGGGAGTGGCGCTCGGATTAGGCCTCGGGGTGGGGATCGTTTCGGTGACCCAGGCCTCGACTGCCGGGTTGATCACCGGTGTGACTCTGGGAATCCTGATCGCCACACCTTTTATCCTGCTCGCCACGGTGATCAGTACCTACACAGGAACTGCATACCACACCTGCCTGTACCTGTGGGCGAGGGACGTGGAGCGTGCCCGCCTGGCCGGGGAAACAGGCGCAATTGCCGCTCCATCACCATTGGCTGCAGTGCTGCAATGAGCCGGTGAGCACGAGCATCGGTTTGAGCAGAGCCGGAGAGATGTATGCCCCAAATGCGCAAAGAAGCCCTTACCTGGGATGATGTCGACAAGCTCATCGAACATTTACTGCCTCAATTCCAGGGTGATTTTGAGACCATGGTGATCATCACCCGCGGGGGAATCGTCCCGGGTGGGTTGCTGGCAGAGGCAACCGGGATCGCTTCCATCCTGACTGCATCGGTGGACTTCCCGGCTGAAGCTGAACGGCAAAAGACCGGCTTGTTCGCCTGGCCGCGTTTTATCCAATTTCCCAATGATGACCTGCTGCGCGGCCAGCGCTGCCTGGTGGTGGACGATGTGTGGGGGTCAGGGCGAACCATCACTGCGGTCAAGAATCGCATTGCCGCAGCAGGAGGCATCCCCTCCACATGCGTGCTGCACTTCAACCCGTACCGGACCTTATTCGGCAGCGTCCGTCCCGATTACTATGCCGCAATCACCGATGCCCATATCGTCTACCCATGGGAGATAGACCGTGGCCCGGATAAGGTGCGACTGGGGTAGGAAGGGATTGAGAGGGAAAAACCTAAAGAGGAAATAGGAGTTAAGTTGGTGCCTCGCTTGCAGGGGTTTCTTTGCTTGTTCCCATTCGTTTTGCGACCGGTAAGAGGATCAGCAGCATAAGGACAGTCCCTACCAGCACGAACGGCAGGGTGTTCGTCCCGGAGAAGTTCTGCGTGGCAACCAACAGGGCGGCTGCACCATTGCGATTGGCGGTACTCAATCCCAGTCCTACCACCAGAAGGATGAGGATCGACAAGCCGGTTATAAAACTTACCATGACATACTCGGAGAAGAACTGCGCTACCCGCCCAAGTTTTAGTAACCCAGCAATAATCGCAATCAGACCAGCCAAAACTGCCAGGGTGGCGGTCAGCAGATAGATTTCAGTTATGTCAGGTGGCGCAATCAAGCTGACCGTAACAAATGACGTGGTGGCAATGATGGCAGAAACAGCCACTACCAGCTGGCGCGAGGTGCCAAAAATGGCGAAAGCCAGCAAGCCAATCGGGGCGGCATCCCGGCGGTCTGGGCGTAGGCCATGCCTTCAGGGGATTAATAACGCCCCAACAGTCAATCCTGCAATCAGGTCAAAACGCAGCCAGGAACGCTCGTATTTGGGCAGGCCCTGCTAGATAGGAAAAAAAACGAGCCAGGGATTTCGATTGTAGCTTGGAAGTATTTTTTATATCGACTCCGTGCCTTCAATTACAATCAGCCATGTATAACCCTGGATCCCAGCCAAGACAATCCTAAGAATCTCATGCAGATACGTAGCTGGAGGGGCATAGCACACCTTTAGTTTACTTGGTGGTTTATATGCCCCTTCTAAATACTCCATTGGATATTAGCATAGGGCAAGCTGCTGAGGCATCCCTCAGGCAGCAGGCGGTGTAGCTGGCGCTTCTGCCGGTGCCTGTGCCGCAACGCGGCTGCCCAGCCTGCGGCCGAGCGGTAGTAAGATCAATGGGATGAGGATAGCCGCTACCAGCACATATGGGACTGCAGTGGTGCCAGAAAAGTTTTGGAGGGTGATGAGAATGGCAGCCGAGACATTGCGCTGAGCGGTACCCAATCCCATCACATTGCGGACTCCCGGGTCGCGGCCACCGACCACAAAACCAATCAACAAGCTACCCACAATGAAGAGGAACAATGCAAGGAAGCCACCGGTTCCAATCAGGCTGATGACGTTGGCTACGTTCAATCCCAGGCCGACCACCAGCAGGATCACGATTCCCAGAGCGCCAATCTTATTCATTGTCGGTGCCCAATTTTTGGCTGTGTCGGGCGAATGGGCTTTGATCAGCAGACCCAGGATGAGAGGGATCAGCATCAGCACAATCAGCGATTGGGCGATCGCCCCCGCGTCCACTTCAACGCCGGTGAGCAGCAGCGGCAAAACCACCGGCAGGTAGAAAATGGTCACGACCATCAGGAGGGTCATTACCCCAACCGCAACAGCCATATTGGCCTTGGCACCTTTCGCCTCCAAGACCAGGAACGGCGCTCCTGCACAGGTGGCCAGGATAATCAAGCCGATTTTAAGCGGTTCGTCCAGCGGTATGATCCGTGTGATACCGTAGGCGAGCGCAGGCACCAGCACGAAGTTTGCCAGCAGTGCCAGCACCACCAGGCGGACATTTTTCAACGGCTGGACTATCTGAGTAAGGGTCAGTCCCAAACCCATTGCCAGCATGCTGCAAACAATGCCCAGCAGACCCGAAATCTGCGCAATAATTGTAAATAAATCGTTAGCTGTCATTGACTTGTCTCCTTCTCAAGAAATCAACATTCGAGTCCAAGCCGTGTAAGTCTCTGCCAGACTTACACGGCTCTATAAAAGAAAACTGGACCTGATTTATATATCCAGAGTGGTGCGCAGTTTTTCCAGCTCTTCCCCAGTGGGAATCCAGACAATGGCTGGATCGAGATCATAAGTCCAGGGAGCGGAGTTCTTCCAGCCGTTTTTCATGCGCTTGCCGTGATAGACGCTCTCAGGATCGGTGACTATATCGCCTTCAAAGCCATCTATGATGTTATATATCTTTGTAAAGCCCGCCTTGGCGAGCATGTTGATGGCAAAGGCGCTGCGCCCGCCGGAGCGGCACATGGCAACAACGGTATCGTCGGGCTTGAACACTGCCTTGACGTGGTCAATGAAATCAGGGTTCATTTCAAAGCCGTACTTGCGCTTGTCAGCCTGCCACGCATATTTTGGGAAGGCCACCGGAATATTGTACGCGCCTTCGGCGTGGCCGAGAAATACGTACTCTTCGACCATGCGCACATCAAGCACTTTGACCAATTCAGGGTTAGCTTTCCACATCTCATAGGCCTCTTTTGATGTCACATACAGCCCGAGAGAGGTTTGCTTTGCCTTGGGGACCTGAATCCCCTGATGAATGATTGTTTCTTCATCTGCAGCCATAAGATCATCTCCTTATAAAAATACAATCTTGTGATTTGATTGGGCGGCTACGCCGCGAGGTTGTTCATCAAAAGTCAGGATCCGGATACTCAGCCTCTCGGCCTTCGGTGAAGGCGAGGATTCCCTGGACACGGTCGCTATGGACGACCGAGCGCCAATGCTGATTCATCATGATCGCCACTGCCTGTTCGACAGTTTCGCCCTGCCCCATTTGAACAGACTGCTTGACAGACTGCACTGCCGTAGGCGAGTTGTTGGCGATCTTCTCCGCAATGCTGAGTGCCGCACTCATAAGATTGGCCTTGGGATGGACTTCATTGACCATGCCGAGCCGGTACGCCTCGTGTGCGGTGATCAATTCTCCGGTCATCAGCATCTGCATCGCCTTTCCAGGCGGGAGTACACGAGGAAGGAAGACCGGCGAGCCGCCTCCCGCGCTCAATCCTACTATCGCTTCGGGCTGGCCGAAGACGGCCTCCTCTGAGGCGATGATAAAGTCCGTGCTGATCGCCATCTCGCAGCCTCCACCATAGGCCATCCCGTTCACTGCGGCGAAAATGGGCCGGCGCAACTGGCGTATCGTGTAGAGGACACGGTCGAAGACCAGGCGCTGGCGCAGCCATTGCTCCTTTGTCATCTGCTTGCGCTGGTACAAATCGCCGCCAACCGAGAAAGCTCTATCACCGGATCCGGTAAAGATGGCACAGCGCACAGAGGGACGCGCTGCAATGGTTTCGAGTACCTCGACCAGTTGAGCAGCCAGTTCTGTTGTAATGGCATTGTCGGCATGCGGCCGGTTGAGGGTGATGATCGCCACACGCTCGCCAGAGACGTACTCAACCAGCACAAGTTGATCGGGTTCCGGTACATTATCCGGCACCCGGTAACCGAGTCTCTTCATTCGGGTATCTGCATTGTCAGTCATATTTTTCGCCTATTCTTTTTTATACCTGCGCAAGACATAAGGCTCTCAAATCCAGGTCACATCGACTGGTTTTCGCGTAGGGATGCGCAGGTATCTCTCTGATGGGTAGCCAATTACGCACGTCCCATGTGGAATATAACCATCAGGCATGCCAAGCAACTGAATTAGGGCCGGGTAAGCTTGGCAGGCCGTGTTGATGCTGCCGGTAAATGAGGTTCCCAAACCGAGCGCAGGTGCTGCCAGTTGAATCTGGTGAATGGCAATCATGGCCGCCGGAGGCGCAGTACGCTCATCTTTCGGGGCACAGGCCATCAAGATGCAAGGAGCGCCGCGCGAAATACAATCCTGACCAGCCTCCCACGGATCTACGAACAGCTCCAGTTTAGCTTCATCGTAAAGCGCAGGGTTTTTTTCCTTGACGATTTTCATCCAATCAATGGTCATCGCCGCAATTTGGTGGACCTTTCCTGGATCATTCACCACAACCCATCGGATCACCTGGCGGTTTGCTCCGTTAGGAGCATAACGGGCAATATCCAACAGCTGTAAAACCTTTTCTTTTTCTATCGGTTTTCTTATGTAACCTCGGATCGAGCGTCTTGAAATCAGGTATTGTCTCACCCGGTCCCATTGAGGGATCAAATGGATATCGATATCCTGACAATCCTCAGGGCTCATGGAGCGTTGGTGCATGGCACCGGTCGGACAGATTGCCACGCAGTGCCCGCAGTCAATGCATTGCTCCCAACCATTTTCAATGGGGACCTGGAACTCATTTTTTGTAATCAATCCGCCCGGGCAAGCTCGGATACATGAACCGCAGTTAATGCATAAATTCTCATCTACCTTGATCATCGTATCCAGTTTATAGGCTGTGTTCACTTTTATCACCAACAATCTTCGGGTAGGCGCTAAACGGCGTGTCCATGTCGTTTAGCGCCTGTTATTAACTCACTTCTACCCGAACTTGTTTGCCAAGACCAGAGTAAACAATACTTCCACTGGATTATCCGAGCCGCATGGTCATCGCCTCTTCAAGGGTTGTCCCCTGGGGAAGCTTGGCCATGCTGCGCTTCTTCCACTCTTCTTCGAGCAGCTCTGCAGCAGCCTTTTCCAGGAATTCTGGCGCAGCCCACTCGAACACGTCAAAGTCATTCTCGATGTAGCCGTGGCTGAGCATGAAGTCCTTGTTGATCTGAAGCGTTTGCAGGTTGATGGGAGTCAAGACCGGCACCATCTCGACGCGCCGGATGCCTTCATATGTATCTTCTTCATCCCGGTAATAGGTCTGTTTGTTGAGGATGGCCGCGGCGGCGCGCTTGTGCTCATTAGCCCAACGTCCCACCTTGATCAGGCCCTTCATGAGGGCGACGATCAGCTCAGGGTGCTCCTCGCAGGCCACATCGGTGACCGTGAGGGTCGCTGGGACATTCGCCGCCCCTTGCAGCGTCCAGTCCGGGTACCGGGAGAGGTCCTCGATGGACTTGAACTTGCCGGTTGTCTCCGTGAGCACGCTCAGGACCTTGCTTTGACTATACATGGCATCAATAACGCCCTTTTCCAGTGCCGTTTCCAGCGGGCGGAACGCCAGGTCATGCTTGTGGTCGCGCTTCAGCTGGTACTCATTGGGGTTCTCCATCGGGGTGAGCATCTCGGGCTTGTCGTACCAGTCGTCCGGGTAGGGGAACTCCACGATCTCCACGTCATCGCGGGTCATGTCGTTGAGCATGAGCATTAGCTCGATGCCATGCTCTTCCTGCACACGCCACCAGTCGTTCTTGATCACGTTCAGGCTCTTCGACAGGCCGATCTTCTTGCCCTTGAGGTGCGACATTTTGTAGATGGGGTCACGGGCGCGCACCATCATGACACCGCCTTCGTAAACCTGCGTCGTCCCAATCAGACGGGTGCGGCGGACGTCAGCCTGTACGTGGATAGCCGGGTGGCAGCCGCCATAGCGCATCAGGTTGTCGAGGTTGTGGACGTAGTGCGGGTACCAGTCATTTTCGGTGGTGGAACGTAGGTACTTGTAGGCCACGCCGATCTTCTTGAACTCCTCCTTCACCCAGCCGAGCTCCTGATCGACGTTGCTCGGGGATATGAGCGGACAGTTGGTGTAGTAGAACTCATTCCAGTCCACATCTACGGAACGCATGGTCTTGCCTTTAAAAGTCATTGTACCCATTGTTTATTTCTCCTTTTTTATGATTTATATTATTCTGCTCATCAGCGGACCAGCGGTGATGGCAGGTTTTTATATAGTTGGGCCAGGTCGCCTGGGTTTTTATGGAAATATCCAACACTTGATCTTATTTTGTACTAAGGTATAAAGATGGGTCATCTATGTGACCTTGGTAAGGTTTTTTTCCGGTCTCTCAGCCCATTCTTTCGCTTGGGCTGAGATCCTTACTCCTCAACATTCATTTGATCAGCCTGCCAGCAATTTTTGCTTGGCAGCCGCGAACTCTTCATCGGTCAGCACACCCGAGGCGTGCAGCTCAGCCAGCTGCTGCAATTTGGCAGTCAAGTCATCCGCAGGCGCCTGCGCTACCGGAGCTGCATATTGCTGGGGTGGGGGCGCATATTGCGGCTGTTGGGTCTGCGCATCGGCTGCACCCTGCTGGTAAGCCTGGTCATACTGTTGTTGCGCCGCGGCATCTTGTTGGGCATACTTCTGCTGCTGGTGATGGCTGACCGCTCCGGCTGTACCCGCAACGACCGCTGTACCCACAGCAACCCGTGCTACACTTCTTCCTACCATACGTCTTCGCATCATTTTGACCTCCTGGTCAATATTTCTATTTGAAATTAATTACTGGCTATCCTTCAGCCTTAGCAAATATCTCCATTACTTCATTCACTGTCTGCATGGGGATACGTTCATGCATCACCACCCGACCATTCGCCTTGAGCACAGCTTCTCCGAACTTGATTGCCCATAGGTTTTCAACCATTATCAAGGCAGCAGTGGTGTTGTCTTCCAGCTCCTGGCTGATCATCTCGATGTCTTCAACTTGGATCATTCCACTGATTTCAACCTGGAGCGGGTCAAAGATGGCGATTGTTGCAGAATCCATCTGTTGCAGCTCGAGCGTCTGATATTTGCCATCCTGGACCATGATGATGACCAGATCGATCACCCGTACGATCTTGTTATCCACCAGCTCGCGCAGAGCTGGTAAGATCTCGCCACTGAATTTATTACCCTTGAATTCAAGGGCTAGAAAATCGATTGGACCGTATGTCATTGGTATTCTCCTTTTGAAAAATGTGTTTTCTGCTTTATTGGGTAAGTGGCTGATAATAAGGTGGTAAAGCCCAACGCTCGGCTCAGATTTCACACGTGGCGATTGGACTTTATCCACCTAAATCGATCATCTATCCGAAATATACATAACCGTAAATAAGCACCCAATCTTGGATAAATTACACAACCGGTTGGGCAGGGGGAGGGGTGTAGCCTGGGATGGCATTGCGGTTGTTGTAGGCGGTATGGGCATAATGTGAAAGGTCCAGGAATACTGCCATTACGATCCAGAACCAGTCCCAGCCATATAAACCACCCACACCCCATGCCAGGATCACATACATCAATGTGGTGAACGGCAAGAAGATGATACCGAGAACCGGCCACAACCATTTATCGTTAAATGTATTCATAAATTGGGTTGGGCGGGCGATCCAGATAAAGATATCTGCAATACGTGGGAACATTCCAGCGAATAGTGCAAATAGACAAGGCATTTTATTCTCTCCTCATTAAAGATTTTGATATTTTTTCCTCTTTTGTATGCCCGTAATTGGCATAGCCAAAGGATGATCTTTGAGATCTTACTGACCCCAAAAATTTTTTTCTCTAAACAGACGGATTCTTATCCTCTTCCGCCTCAAGCGCAGCGATTTCCTGGTCGGTCGGCTCCTGGCCTTCGATGCCTAGATCAGCCATGGCAGCATCCAGTTGTTCTTCTGACAAGTTTTCCGGCTTCTGTCCGGTGGATTGTTCGATCTGCTGTGCTTCACTCTGACTCAATTTGACCGCGCTGGTACCGGCAGCAATGAGCACTGCACCGCCGACGATCATTCTTCGGCGCATGCGCCGGCGGATCCGGCGATGCCTCCGCACGACCATCCTTCTGCCTGGGCCTCTTCCAGGGCCACCTATTCCTCTTCCTCGTCGCATAATTTTTCTCCTTCCTTATGTCTTTATGTTTGCCGATACACACATCTACATTTAATACATGCTTACAAAAAGCATCATGACATAGATCAATATGATGGCGTTGATCCAATTTCAACTGTAAACGCTCAAATCTCCATGCGCTTCACCGAAAGTACCGTCAGATGCAGCTCATACAGCGTGTTGAGCACACCTGCCAGGGCAGCTTGGTCGCCCAACTCCCCCTCCAAGGTTGTGGACCCGGTCTGATCCATGGTTTCGCAGATCGTCATACCTTCCAGACGATCAGACCAGTTTGGGTCAATCCGGCCTTGTAAAGTGATCCGGTAGCGGGCTGGGATATCAAAGGGAATTGGATTTTTGGATTGTATGCTCATCATAATATGATGATAGACTATTGTGGCGCCGAAAAATACCACCTATAGATGTAATCTAGGTGTAATTAATACGAGATTTAGTTGTATATATGGATGGGACTAAGTGGTGACTGGAGAGAGAGAGAGCTTAACGCGGAGGAAGAATATTTAAGTCTTCCGCTCGGGCAACTGCGTTCCAGCGTTGATTGACGCCGAGTTTGGAGTAGATATTGATGGTGTAACGTTTGGCGGTCGAGTATTGAATATTAAGTTTATGGGCAATCTCTTTGATGCTCGATGGCCCGCGCAATAATTCCAAGACTTCCAACTCCCGATTCGTCAGGGGGTCGGGTAAAGCCGAATTACTGGACGTTGGTTGTTGTTTTGAATGTGGACGGCTTTTACCGCTAGTGAGCCCTTTATCCGGATCCGGAAATGCTGCCAGAATGCGGCGAATCATCTCCGCTGGATGACCCTTCATCGCCAGCCTGAGCAAAATCGCTTGCATGGGTTCCCCCAGGTCAACGAAAACCCGGATGAAGCCCCCTGGCCGCGCCAGGTCAAGCGCCTGATCCAAGACGCTATCAGCCTCGCTGGTTTTTCCCTGGGCATCCAGCACCAGGCTATGCATTGCCAGAATCTGAATTTTAAAACGCGTGTTATGAGTCCGATCAGCAATCTCGTCCAGGTTATTGATAATTTTCATCGCCAACTGCGGGTTGGTACCGCTGTATATAGAACCGAGGATATATGCCCGGGTCATACTGGGCTCTTCCAGCCACATAAATGGTTGGTCTGGTACCTGATCTGGTAAAGAATGAAGCCAATTACCAGCACCTTCCAGGTCACCTTGTAAGAGCATGATCCTTGCGCGCAACGACTGGGTTCGGTTGTCTTCACTCCCACTTTGCTCCAGGTCAAATTGGCTGATTGCCTCCACCATCTGAATGGCTTCAGCGTTTTCCCCTTTGATTTGGTGAATAAGTGCCAGGCCCGCCACAGCGTCGCGAAATGGAGATATCTGGGCAATATAGCGATTTTCGTAAATCTGGGTAAAGTACTCACCGGCAGCTTCCAATTCATTCCGGTAATAACACACCAATCCTAAAATCCAGTAACCCCACAGCTTCATCAGTGCTAACCCACTGTAGATTGACCTTTGAACCAACGCCTGTGTTATTTGCCTGGCCTTGTCAAGCTGGCCGGAATTGAGATAAATAAATCCAAGGCTTTCCAATACAAACAGGGCAAAGGTATCGTTTTTATCATTGTGAGTCTCAAAGGCCTCCAGCAGCAGGCGTTCTGCTTCCTGGTATTGACCTCTGGCTTGCATGGACATGCCCAGATAGATCATCGCTCCTCCGCGCACAAAAGTCCACGATTGAGGCATGATCGCCAAGACCTGATTGCAGAGCTCGATTGACAAAGCCTGTTGATTGCTGAAATATGCCTGTTGCGCTTTTGGCAGTAATATTTGACCGCGTAGAATTTTACGATCATCCTTCGATAATGCTTCGCCAGCCCCTGATTCCAACAATTCTTCAACCTGTCGAATAACCTGAATTTGCAGGGCAAGCCGCCAGGTGAATTGCAGTGACCAGGCTCTGAGCATCAAAAGCTCCGGACGATTTTGTATCATTTCATCAGGTAACAGGCGTAGCCAGCGCTCCAGGGTTGGTCGGTCTTCATGATTGATCACTTCCCGAAGACCAGCAGTGATGTAGCGGGCAGCCAGATCAAGATCACCGGCTGCCAGTGCGTGATGCAAGGCTTCGTCGATCAACCCATGTTGTTCAAACCAGGCTGAAGCCAGGCGATGGAGGCTCGTCACCTGGTCGGGTGGCATTTCAGCGATTAAACGTTGCTGCAGCAATTCCTGGAATAAATGGTGGTATCGGTACCATTGGCGATGGTCGTCGAGGGGCACGATAAAAAGCTCAGCGCGCTCAATCCAATCCAAACAGGCTCGAGCATTCCATTTAGGGTCACCCGCTTCGTTGATATCTTCGCACAGTGATGCACAAAAGCGATCCAGGATGGACGTCCTTAACAGAAATGAGTGCACCGCTGGAAATTGATGCGTAAGGACTTCATCCACCAGGTATCCAGTAATATTGGTGTTCTCACTGGATATTGCTTTTAATACTGATTCCTGGCTATCCGCTGAGCGTACGGAAAGGGCAACCAGATGCAAACCGGCTGGCCAGCCCTCAAAACGCTCTTCAAGCAGGGGCAAGATGTACTGCGTCATGAGCGCAAATTGGCTTTTGCTTACATAAGCAGCCGTCTCCTCGCGAGTGAAGCGCAGATCACGCGTGCGAATCTCGTTGAGCATCCCTCTTGCTCGATAACTGTCCAGTGGAATAGGCGGGCTGATGCGTGAGATCAACACCAAATGGAGGCTTTTTGGCCAGTGCAGGGTTAATTCGCTGAGCAGATTGTGGACCGCTGCGTTGTGGATGGTATGGTAGTCATCCAGGACCAGGATAAATTCTCCGGGAAGCTCATCGAGCTCATTAATGAAGGTTGTATTAAGCACTGCCTGTGGCGGTTGGCGTTGGGCCTGGAGTAATCCCAGGGTTTCAGGACAGGCAACTGTGAATATCGTCCGTAACGCGTTGATGAAATAGCGTAAAAAGAAGTTGATGTCGGAATCGTTTTCGTCCAGCGAAAGCCATGCAGATGGTAAACCTCCTGACCCCTTATCCGCTGCCATTTGCTCAAGCCATGTGCCTACCAGGGTGGTCTTTCCAAATCCTGCCGGTGCACAAACCAGGGTAAGCTGGCGGTCAACTCCCTTATTAAGGAGCTCCAATAGACGCGAGCGTAAAACAAGATCGCGTGGTAGGCGCGGCTGGTGCAGCTTGGTCTGCAGAAGGATTTGATCCGGATCGGACATCTCTTGGTAGACCCTCTGGAAGAGTATTTTACCTTAATAATAATGGCTCTATATCTTGATCCATCATAAACTTTATCCGAATTGAGGCTAAATCTTTACCGCTTCACGATTTTCTGAGGATATCTCAAATGTAAGCGGACGATCCCATCTTCGTTGGTACCTTGCGTTTTAAAGCCCCGTGCAAAATTTTCGTTAAAATCCCCAATGGCGACCATTTAAGCTCTTATCCAAGGGACATTAAAACAAACCCCATCCCTGAGGATTTCCAGTGGACCTGGAGGGAGTCGAACCTGCGGACTCTATAAGTGCGATTGATGAGGGAGGGGCTTTCCGCTAGTTCCGCTGCCTACGTAAGGTGGTTTTACCCCCGTAAAATCCGGAAAAATGGGGGTAAAACCGCCTAAAATGTGATTTTTTACCATGCTAGACAGCTCTGGTTGCAAACGGTTGCAAATGGGTTGCAAATGGCATGAAGAAGGAAATGCAGATCCAACCCTGTCCTGAGCAAAATACTTTGCTTGATTTGGTTGATGGGTTACTTTGATTCAAATCCCTCACCATCAGAATCAATTCCATTCTTCGGATCAACGGATAACCAATATTTCTCACTGTTTTGGTGCAGGAATATATCAATATATAAATATGTAAATAACTTTCCAACCAAATAAAGCTAACAGAAAAGGAGATCAAAATGTACAAGGATAAGGAGTTTCAGGATAATGTCTTAAGAATCAACACACTCCTTAATGCAAAAGAGGTAGCCGAAATACTACAGATCAGCCGCGCGATGGCATATCATTTGATGCTAAGAGGTGAAATCCCTACCGTCAGGATCGGAAAATCAAGACGTGTCCGGCCTGAGGATCTAATCGAGTTTATAAAAAAAAACAACCCATACCAGGAAAACCAATAATAAAGAGAATTGAAAGTTAGTTTGCCCCACAGCCCTTCTTTATATTGGAGGTGTCAATCCAACTTGACACCTCCAATACTTTTGATGGATCGTTACTCTTCAACCTCGATGCGATCCACCCGAACCTGCGATCCGTTGTAGTCAGGCACATTACTCAATAATGTGCCGTAAAGATTAACGATCTTGCCACTGTCGCGCAGTGCCTTAATCTGTTCTTGTACCGCCGGGTCCATAGAATCAATGCCAAAATAGATGATCTGCCCGTTGGTCCACAATTCAAAATAGTCATCATACTGTGAACCAGGCTCGGTACTCTTGATGACACCCCGCCAATCAGTTATCTCTTCCGTGGTACCTGGCGGCATGTAACCGCCTGAGGCTTGTTCTTCGATGCGATCCACCTGGATCTGCGAGCCGTTGTAGTCAGGCACATTGCTCAGTAACGTGCCATAAAGATTAACGATCTTGCCGCTGTCGCGGAATGCCTCGATCAGGGACTTTACCGCTGGGTCCATAGAATCAATACCAAAGTAGATAATCTGCCCCAAGTCCTGTCGCTCGAAATAGTCATCATACTGTGCGCCGGGTTCGGTACTCTTGATGACGCCCCACCAATCACTTATTTCTTCTGCGGTACCGGGTGGCATGTAACCGCCACTAGCATTCTGTGGTTGCCTCAGCATGGTCATGGCAGGGATCGGGCTTTCTTGTGCTGAGGGACCACACTGTCCCCGGAAATAAGCCCACTCATCACATTCAGATCCATCTGGAAAAACACATATTCCGTTTTGGCTGCCATCAGCAGCCATGCGAATTTCGTGTTTATTCCCATTGCTCCTTGCAATAGACCGAGGCAGGATTTGGTATACTCACCTGAGGGATGTCCGTCGCAGTAGGTGCAGGTGTCTGGACCTGCGGCGCCGTGCAGGCTGTCAATGCCAACAATATGATTGTGAATGTAAAGATTCTTTTCATTTTTTCCTTCTTTCTCCTTTTCAGAAAACCTGCATAATTGCCCGAATTGATATAGCCAAAAAAAGAAAACCTCATTATGCACGCGAGACGTTGGAAAAATTAAGAAGGTTCCTTTATCTCATGAATTTTGATCAGGACTTTTTCATCCTGGAGAGCCGGTTTGGCTACCTCTTGGAGCTGAAGTACATCCGGTGAACCGTATTTTGTGCAGGCAATCGCTTTCATTATCAAGCGCCTCTATTGATCTTATCGTATAGATGGCCAACAACTATTCCAAGAGCGAGAAACCTTGGCACATTCATTCCTGTGTCAATCAAAAGGTAGACAGAGGCATTGCTTGGATTAACAAGAGTTGAAAGGACTTCGATCATGAGCATGGCAACAAAGCTAAGGATCAATGCCTTTAAGATGGGATTTTGTGTTGGAATCTTTTCAAAGAAACGAAGCAGGAAATAACTGACGAAGCCTCCGATCATCAGACCGCCAACCAAAGCTTCAACAAGAGCCATTGGAAGATAAGAAATCGAGAAAGCAGCTCTATACCCCGCAGCGATGGGAGACACTGAGATTACGAAGTCAATAATCCAGAAGGCTGCACCTCCCGATAGAGTTAATTTACACAGTTTCTTGTAGAACTCGTGTGACGCCTGTCGCTTACTTCGACCTGTGGCTTGGATTTCCATGATTGTCTACCTATTCCGTTTGAGCAGACTTGGAAGCATGTGCGGATGGATCGAATCCTTGGTACAGCCGTATGTATAGATAGCCAATAGCTATTCCAAGAGCGAGAATCCTTAGTACGTTAAATATTGTGCCGATGAGGAAGTAACGCAAGGCATCACTTGTTCCATAAAAGCTTGATGGGTTTCCGATCGAGACAGTGACAATGAGCAGAACAATCAGGCTAAGGATCACAGATTTAATAATCGGATCTTTTACAGGAATCCTGTCAAAGAAACGCAGTAAAAAATAACTGACCCCCAATCCAATGATCAAGCCGCCAATCAAAGCCTCGATCAGCATTGGAAAATATGAAATTGAAAGGGCAGCCCTATATTCCGCTGCAATGGGAGTTCGGGAAATCGCGAAGTTTACTACCCAGAAGGCTAAGCCTCCAACAGCAGCCAGGACTAACACCATTCTCCAGATTCCTTTTGATCCGTTCATCTTTTTGTCTCCTTCCTTTTTATTTATAGTAGTCAATTTATTTCTAACCATCAGTTAGAGCTGGTTTCTGCTCCTTGGCGCCCATAATCAGAAGCCACAAAGCAAGTGAAAATTCCCCAATAAAACCAATCGCAGAACTTAGGTAAAATAATACTTCGTTGCCCGGGAAAAGGAAAAACTGAATTGGATACATAAGCCAGCCAAAACATTCAACCATCAAAATTATGCCCAAAATTTTGGGAAGGAAGCCGGACTTGAAAACTAAATAACCAAGTGGAAAGAGCCAGGCGCTAAAAAATATCTGGGCAATCCCCGAGAACCCATTTTTGTACATATTCAAAAATAACATTGCCAGAGCTTGCAGTTGATCGGCCTGAAATACTTTCAAGTAATCAGCGCCACTTAAAAGGAGCTGGCTGGTAATTAGAAAAAGATCACTAACACACCATACAGCGACGCCGACCAAGTTTAATAACAGGAAAAGCAATGCAAGGTTTTCATTGACCTGCTTAAGTAACACGTACAAAGCCCAGGCCGTTAAAAGAAAGAGCAGAGCAGCAACCAGATCGACCACAAAGCCGATTCGGAATTGCCATGCAGATTCTATGATATTCCTGGCGGTTGTCGCAGCATCTCCCAATACAATCAGCTTGGAACGACCAAGCACATTTGCAAAGATGGAAACCACGATGTAAATTAGATATAGGAACCCTGCTATTCTTGCGGTCTTTTTGTTTGTGTTCATTTCATTCTCCTTTTTTGAACGATATGGATGAGTTTCATTTTTTACGGTCTTATTGATTTAATTCATGCTTTATCTCTTTTGAACAGGGCCCAGCCCGACAGGCCGATGCCCACAAGGTATAAAACGCTCTGAACAACATTCACCTGCCAGCGTGCGTTTCCGATGCCTGCGGAAGCGACAAAGGCCATCACTTCCACAAAGCCGATCACGAAAAGCAACACCCAGAAGGCCCATTTTTGGCTGGCGATCAGGCTTTTTCGGATGATCAACCACACCAGCACCGAGAGACCCACTGAGCAAGAGTTGTACAGGATCGTCAAAGCATTGAGCGATGCAATGACCCTGGCATCCAGGCTGGCGATTTCAGATTTTTCAAACACCATCACCAAAAGTGGGGAGTTTGCGTTGAAAATGACGACACTGGACAATATCGCGGCGGCAAGAAGAAAATTGATACCGCTCCAGATTGAGAGAACTATCGAACCTCTTTTTAACATTTTGCTTTCTCCTTATGATGTGTGGCCTTCGTTGTTTAAGGTCTATTCCACGTGCATTTACATGTAGCCGGGCGGGGAGGGTTTTAGGGAGGGACTTCAGCCCTCCCTTTTCCCTATATGGCAAATCTATGACGCGCTCAAAGTCTCGTTCGTTGCAGTTTTCGCAGACAGAGAAGCGACTGCAGATGGATTGAATCCTTTAACGATCAGCCAAACCGCCATCACCATTTCTTGAAGGCCGATTGGAAGATTCGCAACCATATTGATTGTAGAAAAAGGGATCATGAGATGGAACATAATTAAGAAGCCCGTAGCAAGATGCAATAGGATTGCAATGAAACCCCAACCTGAAATCCATCGAGGAATGAGTTTGGATTGATAGAGGAGGTAATACAGCATTAGAGCGCCCAGGCTGAAGACGATTATCAAGATGTTATTGATCGCATCATGACCGTCCCTCAATAAAGTCCCCATAGTTTGAAAATAGGCAGCAGCCGGGGCTCCTCCTGTTATGTATTCCTGACCTAGGACGACTAATAGTAGCCAACTGAGTAGCATCCCAATGTAAGCGACAGTCTCAAGCGCCCCCCTAAAGACAACATATCCCATAGCCAAGACTTCATTGATCTTCCTGAAGACTGGGAAAAGCATGACGGGAACCATGGCAAGTGCCAGGGCCATTAGCAGCACAAGCAAGGCACCTAATGTCAGCTGATTTGCATTTGCAGCGACTTTAGCAAGATAATCTGAATCGCCGAGAATGGGCGTTGTAACGACGACACTTAGTATGCCTGAGACCGTCCCGATTATGTATAGTACTCCCACATTTATTGCGGTCTTTCTATAGGTATTCATTTTTTTCTCCTTTTTTGAACGATATGGATGGGTTTCATTGAATTGGACTTGAATAAAAATTGTGGTCGTCACCCGGTTACCGGGGGTTGAAATGGGCTGGAAATGTTTTCAAAGGCAAATCTCCTTTCCAAGCAGCTCATATCCGTTTATCCTTTGACGTTTAACTAATCAGCCTGGCCTGTCCCGAACGTAGTCGAGGGACCGTGTTCGAGAGGACTGACTGAGACCAATGGCATTCCCAAATCACGCACTTTTTTTAGCAAGCCATGCAACGCGGCCTGGTCAATTACCGGGCCGGTTATAAGCGTATCGCCGTTGTCTTCCAAAGTGATGGTCAAACCACCAAACCAGTCGCTCCACTGGTCATCAAGGTGCCCCTTGATGCGAATTTCGTAAATTCCAGGCTCGTACTGATCCTCAGTTGATGCATGTGTTTCACTCATTGTGCGCCTCGTCCATTTTCCAGATATGGAAGAATTTCTACAGTGCCGCGTCAGTTCTTATCTTCCTTCGACCAAAGAATACCAAAAAATGTGGTGAGTTGTCATCACCACAGGTGGTGAATGATGTGGTGATTTATTGATCGGGATGCTGCGAGGAAAATTAAAAGCCCCGGCAGGTGGTTTAATAAACCTGCTAGGGCCGGGGTTTGGGTTGGGAAGTTCGTTATAACAAATCGAGTTCCTCTGCCCGTCGGATGGCCATCTGACGGTTGTTCACCCCAAGTTTGGTGTAAATGTTTTTGGTGTGGGTACGCATGGTGTTCAGGGACACCATTAGTTCACGGGCAATTTCTGGGCCGTTCAAATCGGTTCTAAGCAGCTTGAGCACTTCCAGCTCGCGTGGGCTCAATGGCTCAATCAAGGGTCCGGCAGGGGGGAGATCAGGTTTGCCTTCACGATCCTGCTTCCCGGCTTCAAAGGCTGCCAGCAACTTAGTGACATAGTCCGGCATAACCCCCCGCGAAGCAGCTTCGAGCAATAGTTGAGCCATCACGGCACCTTCGTCCACAAACAGGCGGATGTAGCCGCCCGGCTCGGCCAGTACCAGGGCTTCGGCCAACACTTGCACGGCCTTGTCCTTATCGCCTTGAGCAAAGAGAACAACCGATTTCACAGCCATCACCAGGAGCAGCCTTTGTGGCAATCTTTTTTCTTCCGCTTGCTGGCGCTGGGGCTCCACCAATGCCAGCGCTTCGGATGGGTTGCCCTGGGCAATGAGGACTCGCGCCTGCATGAGCGGCATGACATTATTTTGTGCCAGTTGTGCAGCTTCATCCACGTTGCCCTTGAAAAGGTGGATTCCTGCCCGGTGGTAGGCGATATCCGGAAGGCGATAGGTGTAATTCTTAAGATGCGAGGTTTGTTCTGCCTGCAATATCCAGCCCATCGCACCGTTCGCATCTCCTCTGGCCAATTTCGGATGGGACAGGAACATCTCACTCACAACCAACCTGTCAATGACTTCATCAAACTGCCGCGTCAATTTCAAGCTCTGTTCCCCATATTTTTCGGCGGCATCCAGATCGTTCCACTCATAATAGATGCGGGCCAGACCAAGATATGCTAAAGGGGCATTATGCGGAGAATATTCATCGATCACTGGCAGAACACGCTGGTAGGTCTCAGCCGCTAAGTGAAGTTGGTTTTCAGCTTCCTGTACCTGTCCCAAACGGATCGAAGCCAATGAACTATCAACAATATTCCCGGCAGCCTGGGCAAGAGAGTAGGCTTCGGTATAAGCCCGGCCGGCCTCGGCCAAGTCTTCCTGGATGTAATAGGCAAATCCCAGCGACCGGATGGCCACGGACCGGAACGACAGGTTATCGGGATGCAGATATTCCAGGGCACGGCGTGTCTGGACCTGGATGGTTTCCGTCTGGGCATCCACCTGCGCTACGTTTGCCCTGGCGGCGGCAATTTTTCCGATCAGGTCGCGGGTCGTTTTGTCCAGCGTGGCTCCCGGCAGGGCTGCGGCAGCCAACGCTGCTTCAGTCGCCTGGAGTTTCTCTTCCACGCCCTTGGGTTGGCCGATAGCCAGCAACATCGCAGCCTGCATCCACCACAAGGCAGGCCTGGCATCCAGCACGGTCTTTGGCAGCGACTCCAGCCAGTCTAGTATCGCAGAGGCTGTGCCGCGAAGGTGGAGGGGCATCTTCTTGCTTTCAATGAGACGCACGGCGCGCTCGATATCATTGGCCGCAGCCGCATTGCGGAAGGCCTCGAGCATCAGGTCATTGTTTTCATACCATTCGCTGGCATGGATATGCAGTTCGGCGATCCCTTCAGGAGTGAGACTTTGCCCCAGCCGTTTGCGCAGCAGATCTCTAAAGAGATGGTGATAGCGATACCAGCCCCGCTCGTTGTCCTGTGGAACGATGAACAGGTTGGTGCGCTGGAGATATTCCAGGGTTTTCTGCCCGGAAGTGGATGGATCGAGCAACACGGCATCGCAAAGAGGGCCGCACATATGGTCGAGGATGGAAGTGCGCAGCAGAAAAGTCAGGATACTTTCAGACTGCTGTCCCAGGACTTCTTCGACCAGATAGTCCAGCACGAAATGGTGGCTGCCGGTGAAAGATTGGATGAAACTGGTGGTGTCTTGATGCCCTTGCATGGAAAGCGCAGCCAGCTGCAGGCCGACAATCCAGCCCTCGGTGCGCATGTCCAGCGCGGTGATGTCTTCAGCTGAGAGATCCAGCCCCATCACGCAGTTGAGGAATTCGGTGGCTTCGGCGGGGGTAAAGCGCAAATCAGCGGCGCGCAGCTCGGTACACTGCCCCCGAGCGCGCAGTCGGGACAGGGGTAGATGGGGATCCTCTCGGGTGGCGATAAGCAGGTGCATCTGTGGCGGCTGGTGTTCGATGAGGAAAGCCAGGGATTGATCGGCCAGCTGGGAATCGATCGAGTGGTAGTCATCCAGGACGAGCAGAAAGTTCTCAGGGATGGTGGAAATTTCGTTGAGCAGAGTGGTCAAAATGTTTTCGATCTGCAGCGGTTGGGGGGATTGGAGCGCAGCCAGCAGCCCCTCGCCAATTCCCGTCTGGATCGTCTGCAACGCTTTTACCAGGTAAGAGATGAAACGCGCTGGATCATTATCCCCTTCGTCCAGCGACAGCCAGGCGACCGGTCGCTCGTTACCGGCAAGCCATTCGCTGACCAGTGTGGTTTTACCAAAGCCGGCGGGGGCAGAGATGAGAGTCAGCTTGCGGTCTAGCCCCTCGTTTAGCCGTTCTATTAGGCGTGGGCGCGGGACAAGGTTTTTACGGACTGGAGGAGTAAATAATTTTGTCGATAATAATTCTGGAGACATATCGCTCTATTATAGCAATGAACTAATCTACCCACTCAATAGGTCTCTAGAAATAGTATAGCAAAATTCTGATTTTCTTATCATCGACAACGGGAAAATGATTGAAGAATGGTTATTTGTGCCATGTATATGGGATTTATATTTGTATACCACCTGCTTGGAAACTTTTCAGACAAAGAGAATTTTTTACTAGGACCGTTTATTTTATTACTTTAGCATGATAAGAATAATGCTGTTCTGATTAACTTATTTTAGAGAAATTATTAATACAACGAACCTGATGGGACGCGAACCATCGACCTCTTCATATATATTGAAGAGGTCGACGATTTTTTTATTTGAGTGTGTCTATATCTTTGTTCGGGAAATAATAGTAAAGTCTGTTTTTATTTATACTGGATTCTTAATCGATAAACCAAGCGTTGAAACCGTAGCTTCTTTCAAAAATGCTAGCGCTGGTAGCCGTGAGGTTGATAGAAGTAAAGCAATAGTGCAGCTAAAATAAGATGGTTCCGTTATCCTGGCAATGGAGGTAGCTGAACTCGCCTAAATGTACCCATGCAAGCATTCTGCAAGTTTTTTAACCCCCAGCTCAATTTGTGGTGCGTTGTAATAGCTAAAACTCAAGCGAAGATATTCTTTTAAGCCCAATTTACTGGAAAAAAGTGACCCTGGCCTGAAGTCGATCCCAGATTTCTGGGCTCTATTCCGCATTTGGCTTGTGTCGAGCCCTGGAAGCCGAACCCAAAAGTAATAACCGCCATGAGGTATGAGATAGTCTGCTTCCGGGAGGTACTGGACTAGCGCCATATTCATCGCAACTGATCGTTTTTGATAGACTGACTTCAATTTGGCAATATTGTCCGTCAGATCTCCCGCCTGGATCAGGTAGCATACAATTCCACTGGTGAACGGGTTTAGACCGCCACCACTATCCAGCAACCCGCACTCAGCCAACCGCTTGATCACCTTCGGATGAGCTTGAATCCAGCCTAGGCGTAATCCTGGAGCGAGTATTTTCGAGAATGAGTTGATCGAGATTACCTGCTCAACCTCATTGGCGAACGCAGCCAGAGGTTTAGGAGGTGTCGTATCGTAAGCTAGAAATTGATAAACCTCATCAGCAATGATCAGGAAATTATTCTGTTTAGACAGGTTGACAAGCTGCTCCCTACGATCCTCCGCTAAGGTCACAGATGCGGGGTTATGGAACGTGGGTATCGTATAAATGAATTTGGGTAATGCCTGGTTTAATTTCTCTTCCAATTGCTCGATATCCAGGCCATCCTTATCCATCGAGACCGCCTCAACCTTTAACTGATGGTCAGCAAAGATCCTCCGGGCCAGGAAGTAGGTTGGTTCTTCCACGAAGATCAAATCACCGGGTTTTGTATACAGCGTGCAGAGCAGATCAAGAGCAGCCGATGCGCCATTTGCCGTGAATAACCCATTTGTGGGGTTATCAAACTGTAAACCAGTGGTAAGGAATTCTGCCAGAGCAGCCAGGAAATAACCATTGCCCCGCTCTGCGCCGTATTGTAGTGTACGTCGGTCGCCAGCAGAGAAATAATTGGCAGATGCCCGTTCTAGAATTTCTATAGGTAACAGTTCAAGGCTGGGGTTGCCTGATCCCAGATCAATATTATCTGCAGGAACATCAGTTTGTTCAACAGGCATACTCACAGATAAAGTATATACGATACTGAGATGAACAGGACTAGATATTTTATCTTTATCCCTACATAAATATATATG
>CAWGGJ010000004.1:0-178710 GCA_963822175.1 uncultured Chloroflexia bacterium
CCTTAATACCCCCATGGATGGGGGTATTTTCTTGTTTATGCCTATATATAGGGGTATGGACTTGTGGAATGAATTGAAGGGTTAAATCTGCTGCAACCGGCTGCAACCAGCTGCAACTGAATTCCAGAGCTTAACTTACTTTTTGATCAATCTGGATAGCAACAGGCGTAACCAATGTCATCAATCAAATCTGCGACTTCACTTTGCATGCCTGGGATCAGGTGACCATACACATCGAGGGTGATGGAAGCCCTGGAATGTCCCAATCGCCTGGAGACTTCAATCACAGGCACACCCTGGTTCAACAGCAATGAGGCACAGGTATGGCGTAAACCGTGAAAATGGATGATTGGCAATCCGGCGCAATTCAGCAGGTTATGGAAATTCTCGAGCAGGTTATGATAATGGATGGGAGTGCCTACTGCTCGTGGTAAAAATCAAGCCGTATTCTTTCCAGTGTATCCCCTGCAGCCAATCGTTCTCTCTCCTGAAGGTCGTAGTGTTTTCGAAGGACCTCGATAGTTTTTCCGCCTAGAGCTATCACGCGCCTGCCATAACGAGTCTTTGGAGCAGAAAACTTTATGCCATCACCATCCGGTCTTAGAAGCTGCCGTTCGACCTTCAGAGTCTGCTTCACCCAGTCCAGGTCGCTCCACTTCAATCCAAGCAGTTCCATCTGGCGTGCTCCAGTGATCAACGCCAAGTGAAATAACGCTTCCAGACGGTGGCCTTTGGCTGCAACTAAAAACTGGCTGACCTGGCTTTCGTTAAGAATCTCCATTTCGGTAACTGGCTTTTTTGGAGGCTGGGTATAACTTGCCGGGTTGCGTGTGATCATGCTAGTCATTACGGCTTGTTCCAATGCACGATGCAGAACGGCATGGATTTTCAGGATGGTATGGATGCCAACGCCTTCCTCGAGTAAACGGTTGTAAAAACCCTGGACATGCTCGGTCTTGAGATCTTTTAGCCTGATATGCCCGATCCCTGGAGTGATGTATTGCCGGTTTAGCTGTTCATAATGGATCCAGGAGCTCTGCCGGAGTGAAGTTTTGCTGCTCATGAGCCAACTACTGAGATACTCTCCCAGGCGGAGCTTCGTGCTGGCAAAAGTCATTCCATCATCAATCTGGCCTCGGGTCTTTTTCAGCCATTCCTGGCATTCCCGCTGGGTCTTGAAGGTCCGGCTCAACCGGCGACCTTCCAGAGCTTACCTGGACTTCCCAGGTACCATTAGATCGTTTATGGATCGATCCCTCACCGTTGCCGCGTTTCTTTGCCATTTCTTGATACTCCTTTCTAAAAGAGATCAAGGAAAGGCAAGTCCAAAGTCCATTGAGTTGGTAAGGTGCAGAAGTGCTCCCATATTGTAGCACTCAATGGAATACATGGACAGCTTGGACGAATGAGAAGAAGACAGGTCATAAAAACCTATAAATTAACGATATTAAAAGTTAGTCAACCAGGGAATGACGATTACGCTCAATATACTCGTCCAGATCCTGGGGTTTTACCCTGCATGACTTACCGAGCCGAACAACGGGGATTGCACCTGATTGAAGCAGCAGGTAAGCAAAGCTGCGACTTACATTCAGCAAACCTGCCACCTCACGAGGCTTCAACAACTTCTTGCATTGCGCAGAATGGGATGTGTCATCGAAAATTGTTTCCATTTCATTTCCTCTCTCTTTCAATTGTTGTTTTCTGATCATGATCCCACCGAGTTTTGGTTGGCTTGAGGTATCACTTGATACTTCATGACACTAGCCCCCCTCCTCACCTTCTCCATAACCATTTCCCGATCAATATTAAGCGTAGGCTGTGGTTCCTCGATCTTGGTCATTGTAAGGGGCAAGCCAGAATCCAAGACTTTCTTTAGTCGCCTATCCATTGTTCTCGGGTGGATTCCACTAACGGTGATGATAGTATCGCGATTTGGGTATTCAACCTTGGCGGCAAGTGCACCAAAGTAGCAAAAGCCAGCATCTGTGCCGAATGTTTCACTAAGTCTGTGGAGAGTCGTATCATATGTACCGATCGATCTATCTAGCAACCCTACACATTGGAGTTCTTTTTCTAAAGTTAATAGAGCTAATTTGATAGTGATGTCTTGGAGTGTAGGATATTTCTGTCTCGTCAACCGCTGGATAGCAGCTTTACGAAGCGTGACTTCGAGACAAAGGACTCCTTGTGCGTCAGGGTTGACTGGCAGCTTCTGATCGACATACCACAGTTCCTTGTCATAGAGTTTTAAAGCAGCCAGGTTATTACCATATTGGACCTCTTGATCCGAATATGGTCTCGTATGTCGGCGTGGATACTTCAAAGGTAATAACGCCTGGATGTAATATGGCACTAAACTACCAACATGAAAGTTATAGTAGATATCAAGTCGATTTAGCACACCAACACGCGGATCCAATTGTAAAATACCAGGAACCTCTGGAAGCATATCTGTAGCCTGATTAATTGCTTTCTCAAAATTTCTAATCAAGTTAGTGTTGTTACCAAATACCAAGTGAGGTAGAGAGAACTCAATTGGTAAATGAGCGTAGTATTGTAGAGTGCAGGGGATATATCGTTGTATCATTCCACATCCATTCTTGGTCTACCTTCTTTAGCATGTATCGATGAATAATCTACCTTAGTTCCCTTCTTTTGATACGCACTGATAGAAAGTATATTTTTACGAGATCATTTATGAACCGGTCAGAGTTTGTAACTATCAGACCTGGATGCCTGTTGAGTTATCTTAGAATTCATTCATCAGAAGGTATTTGAGTAATCGGTAGAGCATTCCTCTTCAAGTGGATTAATAGGTTTACCAATAACTGCAATAACCGTTTGTGTCTCTTCGTCCCAGCGCGTTAGATATGATTTTTCCGCATCAATATCGTTATTAGTTAGGTGATCAGTGAACTTCTTAATAATCGCAGGAGTAACTTCTTTATGCATTGAATGGAACGTAGAAGAACCACGATTCCAGTGAATAAAAGCAACTCCATATCCCTTTTGTTCACTTCTGCGAAAGATCAATTTACCATTTTTTGTAAATTTATATTCTAGAGGTTGAGATTTTCGATCCAGAATTGGCCGCCGAAAGTATTGGTATCCACACATCGGACACATAATCCAATCCACATACCTCCTACAATCATACTCAAAATATGCAGTATTGTTACATTGTGGACATTTTTCATACCAACACGCAGAACCCATAGAATCCTCCTTTTTACTAACTACGTCATCATTATTGTTTTAATCGATTGGTAACAATCATCCACTTATCGTCATAATATGGATAAACAATCATCTGGATGTTGGATCTCATCCCACCGCTTGTTATCTTTCGGGTGCTCATAATAATATTCAGTCCGATACCAGTTAAAATAGCCAATCCAGGTTTGTGGGATTAAATCCTTTTAATACCCAACGCTCAAGGGCATCACACGCTTTATCTTTATCAAGGCCATCAGGGAATGTTTGAACTATTTGTGAGTGGGTTAATCTATGGGGAAAAAATCCTGTTATCTCCTTAAAGTCAAGAATAGTTTGATGTTTATTAAAGGTCCCATTAATCCTGGTTTCGTCAAAGACAGAAGTGTTTTTTCCTTCTGTCTTTGATGAAATGGTGTCCGAAGGCTGTTTATTACTGTGATATTTATCATTGTGATATTTCTTAAATGGGTTTTTCTTAAGCCTTCTAGGTGAACAGGACGTGGATCGCCTCGTGAACAGGACGTATTCACTATATGGACTGGACAATCATTTTCAAAATACTCAATATTGGTTTTCCAGATATTATTGATGGTGATGATATGTCCTGGAAAATGCCCATGTCCAAGTGAACGTGTTTTTATCGTGATTAAACCTGCTGATTCGAGTTCAAGTTTTGTTATAGAAATTTTGCCTCTGCTCATCCTGCAACCTTCAGAAAGGTGTTGGGTATTTTCCCAGCACTCACCATTCTCGCCTGCTCGTCGGAGCAACCGGAAGTATAAGCGGATGGCATATGGACTTAATCCAATCTCGTCTAGGACGTTGGGAATCATTGTGAAATAACGCCGATCTGAGGTTTGGTTCAATGTTTCGATGTCATCAGTCATTTCATTTGCCATGATCCACCTCGTTCCTCATATTCATGTCAAATCACATATCTCGCTTGGTTAAAAACACTCTGCAGGTGATCGAACGTATACTTTCCAACAGCTAGATAATCAGCTTGTTCTAATGAAATTTTGATGTTCATTGCCATAAGTAATCCTTTGTAAAATAAAATTCGCGGCGATTTTGTTTGATCGTCGCGAATTATTTCACATGTGATATCACAATTGCAATATCACGAATTATCACAAATCATCACTAACTATCATCAATTTTCCGTTTTCTTTCTTCATCTCTTGGTATTTTTGCTTCTGGATATTCTTTTCTGAGCTTGCTAATCATATTTCTTATAGTAGGAGGTTCATAATCTAATTGATGTGCTATTTCTCGGTATTTCCAACGCTTACACCAGTATTCAATAATTACCCTATCAGAACCATGTTCAGGGATATGCTCCCATGGCTTCCAATTATCTGTTTTATCACTGGTACTAACCTGTTGACCGGATACCTTATCTTCTTGCAATTGTTTATCTGGAAAATCTATATCATTCGTTACTCGCTGAGGGATGAGATTGTTATGTGTTCGGTTTCCGTAGACTGTTTGAATTTTCTCAGCGATTTTTATAAATATTTCAGGAAAGTTTTCAGAATATCCTACTGTTTGGACTCCATCACCAAGGGGGTAGATCTCAATAATCCCTAAATCAAACTCATATTCTTTAGGATATAAAATTGTTTCAATCAACACTTTTGAATACCCAAGTGTAATTAATCGCTGTTCTAATTTCAGGTCGTTATCATTTTGGATTTTGGGTCTATTAATAATTACACTTCCTTGTGCAAAAATCTGGACTATCTTCATATTTGTAGGGTCATAATAATCAGGCTTCAGATGTTGCGAATCCACGGTGTAATTATTATTTCCAAATTTAAATGTATTTTCCAATTTTACTTTTAACTGGAATTGCTAACCATTCTGCAAATATGTCTGGAGTAGTTTGATCTATAGTTATATCGAATACTGACTTATTCACCTTACCTCCTCGGCCAATATTCCTCATTATTATCTTCATCAAGAATTTCTATCCAAAGTACACTTGCAATAATTAGTTCTCAATTACGGTCATTGACTCATCGGATTTACATCCATCAGTTTCTGTTCTATGATCCTGGTGTTTTTCCTAAAAAGCTCGGTTTCGTGATTTTGTATTTATTAAAATACCTAAGCTAATATTTATGGATTTGTCCCAAGTTTTATTAATCCAATAATACGTTGATTGATCTTTTTCATAATCATGGAATTATTATTGCTAAGTTGACTTAGCAGTTGAAGAGATATCCGGTGCTTGCATCACCTCATCGAGATATCAAAATGCATCAACACCTCATGAAAGTATACAACGTATTATACAAATGAATAATTTTATAGAAGTAATAATTCCATTATTTTAGGCAGCTGTTCTAACAACATGATCCACCTTTATGGGAAAATTAAATGTCTATAAAAAAAGTAGGTCAGGTGTATTTTAAAGGTATCATACAAAAAGAGAAGATCATAACTTATCAAGCAGATTGTGCCTTATCAAAGGAATTATTTGACCATATATCACCGTAAAGCATGGGATTCTTACCTGAGCTGATTCGTTTAGTAATCAACAACGCAATACAGGGGACACGCGAATCTCGTTATGTTCATTACGAGCGTATTTGATATGTGTCAGGTTAAGCGAATCTTGCAACCCTAAAACTGTTTCTGTCTTAGTATCCACGTTCACTTAGATCATACGGAAGCATAAAACGCTCACTAGTACATACAGAAATGTAAAACACTTCAAAGTTGGCTGATTGGATGGAAGGCAATATCTCTGACGGTTTGACAGTATTTTCTTCACCGGATGAGATTTAGCGTTGGATCCATAAAGCCAATGACCTAGAGCGAGTATGTTTAGAAATAAGATGGCAAACTAGATTGGCTGTTATTTTCCCATGTGAAGCTTCATAAGTGGGATGAGTGCGTGGGGTGTTGATGGAGATCAGTGAGATCTGAGAATCAGACAGTAATTATTCTTGAAATGTTACGCTTTGAATATTCAAAGTGGATCAAGGCTTTCTTTTACAGAAAAACACGTAAACAATCCTATTATCCGCTTTTTGATATATCTACACAGATCTGATAGCTGAATTTGAAATGAACTAAAAGTACAATCCCCCAATAAACAAACCCAATATTGAAATTAGAACAGATAGAAAAAAAGTAGTTGTGATAAGAAAACCATTTAATGGATCATACTAATCTTGATTTCAAGCTTCTGACCACGATGGCGGGGGACGGGGGTGCACCGACAATATCTCCTCATATGGGACCCGTGGATATGTATCGCGTGGAATTTTTCAGTGAAAATGATCAAATCCGGTTGGTGTCAATAATAATATGATATGTTGTATGCACAATTGCTAAAATACAAAAGTGATACTCGAAGATTATACTTACTAAACCCAAAGCAAACTGGATGATAACTTAGATAAGGAAGGAATGGATAAATACCTTCAAAAAGAAAATAAAACCGGCTAAAAAATGGCTTATAAAGGGATTACATTTGAAAATTAGACAATCATAAAGTATTGTGAACTCCACTCAAGCATTGGGTAATATATCCTTTGGAACCTTTTCAAAATATCCAGAAATTTTTGGAATTAGTTTGAGCATAATTTTTGCATGCTGTATGTAATGGTAGTTAGGTTGTCCAGAACATTTTGATTTCATCTCAGCAATCTCTTCCCTTAGTTTTTCAGACATAAACTTCAAAGTCTATCTATCCTCCTTACTGGGACTATCAGGCTCTGATGGAAGCTAAGGATTGGGATAACCCGGAAGAAAGTCTCTTTCTATACTTACATCATAGTCGCTCTCCAAACAAACATATTGTACCAATGCTTTTCCCCATTCTTTTTTAAGATCAATAGGACTGTTAGGTGAGTTGCAATAATCCTATATTTGCGAAGAGGAAGACTTTTCTTATATTTGTTGGTCTGCCGTATAGAGATAGTATATTATTATTACCAGAAGGATGGCGATTACATATTCCGTGTTGTGCCTTTATTAATTATATAAGTCAAACAGCATAAATTGCTAGTTATACATTTCCCATTATTACAGCACTTTAATGATTGATTTGCGTCATGATGCAATATTGATAATTATTTCGCCAGCTGACTTAATGCAACAACCAGGTCACTTCCCTCCATGGTCAAATCATCACCATTTTCCTGATCCTTGAGATATGGCTCCAAGATATTATTCAATCGATCAGGCTGGCTGTAGAAATATTCTCTCAATAAGGGCAGGATCTGGTTATTCCAGGCAAATTCCAGCTCATCCAGCGTTTTTACCTTCATGAGATAGCTGTGACCGATTTGGTGATCCGGATCCAGTACTTTGCATATCCGCTCGTTCAAAGCTTCCAGTAACTTCTCAAGGTCAACCTGATCACCTTCCTCATCTGCGATAACTTTGCCATTTAACAGGCTGGGATCAGGGAGAAGCTCATAGAAAGCAAAGCGGCGGCGGAGGGCTACATCCAGCAAGGCAATGCTGCGATCGGCAGTGTTCATGGTGCCAATGATATACAGGTTGTCCGGCACAGTGAACTTTAAATGGCTGTATGCCAATTCGATCGGGAACGAGGCGGGTTTCCCTTCCCGTTTATCATCTTCTAGCAAGTGTGATTAGCTCACCAAAGATTTTGGAGATATTGCCACGGTTGATCTCGTCAATGATAAGCACAAATTTCTCTTTCCGGTTGCCAGCTGCCTGAGTGCACAGACTTCACGAAATTTTCCTGGCACAATCTCAATTTCATTTGCTCCAACCGGTCTGAAACCTTCAACAAAATCTTCATAAGAATAGGACTGGTGAAAGGCCACCCGGGTGATAAAATCCTCTGACTTTAGCTGCTTCTTTTAGCGGTTGTTTCAAGCTTGTCAGAGTGTCATTGAGTGTTTGCTCCACGTATTCTTGGCCAATTGATGTCAAGTACCAACAGCTATCCTTGTCTTTGTCAAACAAATAGGGTTCTGATTTATACGCAACTTTTACTGTTTTACTCTCGGGTCCTGTGTGGTTTTGTAAATATCCCCAAATATTTTCTTTTTCATTCTTAACCGGACGAATTGTAAAACGTGACTGTATTAAGGGTAAATCCTAAAATCTCTTTGACGGTGTAATGCTTATCTTTATCAGTCGTATACATCCCAAGTGCCAACAAATCATAGAATGTATTGGCTTCAGCGATGCTCTGAAGGAGCACAGCTTCAGGTACTGGTGCTTTAAGCTGTTCCTTGATTAGTTCATTCGCTGCCAGGTTAGCGATATATGTTTTTCCAGTGCCGGGTGGGCCATAGATAATGACATTTTTTGTGAATTGAAATAGGCTAATTAAATCTACTACAGGTTCTAATTGTAGCTCTGGTGGAGGTGGCAGAGGTGGTGGAGGCGGAGGTGAGATGATAACAGTTTCCCACAATGGTTTGATTTGCGAGTTGTAGAAATGGAATGGCTCTTTGATTTCCAGTTTTTTACCTAAAACCTGGTGTATATCATAAAGAGCCTGGTCAACATCTGATGGTACGTCTCCGTCTAAGCTGATCTTTAAATGCATCAATAATTTTCGTTCTGTCTAATGTAGCGACGATTGGCTCATAGAAATCTGGAAAGGCAAGGTATAGCATCGCATGGCGCAAATCATAGGCGCGATCGGCGGCTGGCTATTTTCTGAAGACAATCGTCCAGCAGGTCTTTGAAATGCCTATCGATCGTTAAAATCGCCATGCGATTTGGACTCTGTTTGATTGTTCTGCAACCATCAGGATATGCCAGAATTGGCGATATTTTTGCATATATCGCCTTCCAGGAGTGCAAAATCCATAGCTCCAAGCCTTTCCAGACTCAGATGTTTCTTCGGGAATGGGAAATCTGCTATTTTGAGCAAACCCAATAACTCCTAGACGTTTAGTGGCAGGTTTCATTTTCCGTGAACTTGGTATCAAGCAAAACAGGTAATAGATATCTGCAAGAAGACCCCAGAGATTGACTGGTTGACCCGCCATTTGACTTGCAATTCTTTCGATGAAATGCTCTTCACCTGCATCCGGAGTATCAATAATCCTATGTTTCAGAGCCCAGATATTATCTAGTGTCCAAAGCGATCGATCTGGCCAAAGGTAAGATCGATCTTCTATAAAACATGCCTGTGCAAAGTTGTGAAATGTTTCATACAAATATTCATTATCCTCGATGCGTGCCATTAATTTACCTCCATTGCTATATCTACCAAAACATGTTGAATTTCTTCAATCAATCCGTCCAATTTTTCAAACGATTGCTGCATATTCAACTCCACGCACCAGATTTTGATGCCATTCATCACCCAACACGGAATTTGTATTGGCTCAGAAATGGACGAGAGCTCGGGTAAATTAGAAGCAGCTTGGAGCAATCCCAGTGCCTGGCGTAAGCAAGCATTTGATAGACATCAGCTTCGGATACGCCGCCATCTCTTGTGTCTGGCGATAAGCGTTTATATTTCGTGTCGGCGATCAGGTATGGAAAACCTAAGGCGACATTCACCATAATATCCGGGTAAAGGGGGAAAACTTTCTGACCCGCCTGGCCGAAATCGACCCGCTCCGCCAGATGATCCCTGAGACCTTCTGCCTGCAACACGATCTGCCCATCCTGCCACGAGGGGGGAGAATACGCTTCTCATTCCGCTGCATGATCTTGCTGATGAAATCCTGGAACAGGATGTTCATATCGAATACAAACGCAAAAACCGAGTAATCACCCTTGGAGAGCTGCACCAGCTGTTGCTGCCAGAATAGCCTGGCAATGTTATAAGCAGGTCGGAAACGGTCATTCAGCCGTGAGAAGTGGATCCGGGAAAGGTAGGCAGGGACCATCTCGAGGTGCGGGTTGCACTCAGCCAGCCAATCGTGCAAGTCAAGCAGCAGGCGGCGGTTGGTGGCATCCTGGGTTAAACATTGGAGGGTGTTCACGGTGAGGGCAAATAGCTGGTTGAGAGGTGTGTCTGGTGAAAACTCATCATAGGAGACATCAAAATGGATATGATCATGTGAATGGCGGGAAACCTGCTCGCTCACCAACCAGCGACCGCGGATTACGGGCAAACGGTCTTCAATATGAATATATTCATGGGGTACGCCAGCTTTATACTGGCGGTGCAGCTCAAGGGCAAACAGGCGGGTCAATATTTCCAGCCAGCTGCCGGTTTCTGTGTGAAGGTAGGCCGTATCCTGGGCACGCAAAGGCAGATCGCAGGCGACACTCAGCATTGCCAGCAGGTTGCGCATGGAGCTCTGCACGGCAGCCTGATAATCAGACGAGTATTCTGGTTTATCAAAATCTCCATGGTAAGAAATCTTGGGCAGGATTTGTAAGGAGGTATCACCCAAGCGCACCACGCCAACATATTGGGAGGCCTTGATCTCCCGACGCCCCAGGGTGAACAGTGTGTCCTTACTGGCAATATTCAACCGTTCCAGCAGGTCCAGGTGCGGGTCACTGATCCCCCAGCCCAGATCCTGAATGGGTTTTGAGCTGTATTCGGAGAAGGTAATAATGCGTTCGGGCAAGATTATTTCCCTTCGCCAAATGACCTTTCAAGCAAGGCCTGGAACAACCCCTCCGCCTGCCGCTCTGCCTCACACTGCTTAGCGAGTAAATGCTTATGATGACTTACAATACTTGCATACAGTTTTTGGGTAGATAATGGAGGAATTGGAATTCGCATAGCTTTAAGCACAGTTGGATTTATAAATGAATATGCGTTTTCATCATCAGTCATCTTCAAACTACCAATGCTAGTACCAAAATAGGTAAATAAAGAAGCGAAATACTCTGGAATAATCACAGAAAAATCTAAAGAAATACGGATAAGATTTGTTCCGATAATAGAGTGTGGATGTGTTGGGTAGGCAACACACATTTTTCCAACTGTACCAGCTCTTGAAATAAATATGTCACCATTTTCAACAGAATACTTACACAATTCCTCATATTTTGAATTGGTAATGAATAAGCTATCCTCCTCGATAAATTTATTACCTTGTAAATTTTTAATTCCCCACACAGGGATACCACTTGAAACATATTCATGTTTTTTGAGTGAGCTTCCGAACGGTCCGGTTTGAATACCGTTACGGTTTTTCGAAAGGAGTGCTTCGATTTTTACAATATCCCATCCCTTACTGTTTCGTATTGGCTCACCAAACATCTCCACAAACACCGGCTGCAAGAATGTCTCCCCCAGCTGTCGGGTGTAGCGGCGCATCCTTCGCAGTCGGTCAGCGCGCCTCAGCAAATCAGCAATCCTTCGCTGCTCACCCAAAGAAGGTAGAGGAATTCTATAGTCAAACAATAGTTTTGGATCAAGTCTCGGAAGGTTTGCACCTGAGACCTGAGAGCTTGCCCATGAAACAAAACCAGGAGACAATAAAAATGCCCATAAATATATTCGATCTACTTCGTTTTCATCAGGAAGAATTGGTAGCATTTCGGTCGTGCATACACCATCAAAATATGGCAAAACAACTTTATTTAGATAGGGTCGTAATTTACCATATAGTACATGTTTTGATGTAAACCTAAAATTAGTTGCTAACATTTTCAACGGTTTTGGAGAAAAGTAATCAATAAATCGCCCCTTTTCTTTTTCAACATGCTCGAGGCCAACATAAGGTAGATCTCTACACTCTTCATCAGTTGCATTTCTGCGATCCATTTTTACAACTTTACCAAGGGCCACAGATTTCATCACAACAACCCATCAAGTTCAGAGATTTCCTCTACCATAATCTGTTCCAACCTGCTCAACCGTTCCAATATTACTTGAGGTTTTTCATAAAATGCTAGATCCTCTTCAATAATTCTGTATCGGCTAGTGGAAAGGTCATACTTATTTTCCTTTACCTTTTCCTTACTCACCCAGAACTGCCTGGAAAGTTGGTCGATCTCTTTTTGTAGCGGGGCAATATGCTCTTCCAACTCGGTCAGATGTCCCTGCGCCTGGCTCAATTCCTGTTCAATGATTTCTGCGTTCTCTTCGGGCGCGATGGCGACCTCGAAGGTCAGACGGTTGATTTCACCTTGAAGCTCCAATCTTTCCTTCTTGAGCGGAGCCACCTGCTCTTTGAGCTCCTCCAACCTGCTGTTCCCGCTTCTGCCTGAAGCCCGGGTCCTTGCGGTTCTTCCAGCAGAGCAGCACATCCGGGATGTCGTTCTCGCTCACCGGCAGGCGCTTGTCATCCAGCGAGAAGCCGTCGTGCGCCATGTCGTAGAACCAGATATCGTCTGTCTTTGCCCCGCGCGTGAACAGCAGCACCGCCGTCGAGACCCCGGCATAGGGCCTGAACACCCCCGACGGCATCGAGATCACCCCGTCCAGGCGGTTGTCTTCGATGATCTTCCTGCGCAGCGTCGACGTGTGCCCGGCTGGAGCCGAACAGCACCCCATCCGGCACGATCACCGCGCAGCGCCCGCCCATATCCAGGGCGCGCAGGATCAGGTGCACGAAGAGCAGCTCGGTCTTGGTGGTGTCCCCGGCAGGCGTGGGCGATGACGTCGTTCTTATCGATCGCACCCTTAAAGGGCGGGTTCATCAGGATCACGTCATACTCACGCTCGTCGTTGAAGCTTTCGAGAGCGTGTCCTTGTAGAAGAACTGCGGCGACTTCGATGCCGTGCAGCATCAGGTTCATCGAGCCGATGCGCAGCATGGTCATGCCCGCAGTCGTTGTCGAAGCCGCGCAGGAACTTCGCGCGATTTGAGGGACTTGCGTTCGGCTTCGCTCAGCCGGTCGCCGATCAGGTGGTGCGGCAAGCCCTCCTCGTCGTATTCCAGGATTTCGGGCGAGGTGTGCGTTTCCAGGATGTACTGGTAGGCGTTCACCAGGAAGCCGCACGTTCCGGCCGCCAGGTCGCCGATGCGTTCGCCGGGCTTGGGGTCGATCATCTGCACCATCATGCGGATGATGTGGCGCGGCGTGCGGAACTGCCCGTTGCGCCCGGCGGTGTTCAGCTTGCTCAGCAGGTATTCGTACAGGTCGCCCTGCACGTCCTGGTTCTGCTGGCTGATCTCCATCTGGTCGATCAGCTTGCAGGCTTCGATCAGCAGGGAGGGCTTGTTGATCTTGCACTCGGCGTTCTGCATGTAGCGCTCGAAACGAGCTGCCCTGCTTCACCCAGCGTGCGGAACCAGGGGAAGATGACTTCTTTCAGGTGCTTGAGCGCTGTCATCGCTTCCAGGTTGGTCCAGTACCCCCAGCGCATTTCGGCTGGCATGCGCGGGGTGTAATCCTGCCCCAGCGCGTTCGGCCTGCGCTGGCGGCGCATTCTCGCCGTCATCCAGGCGCTTCAGGAAGAGCAGGTAGGAGAACTGCTCGATGGCGTCCAGCGGGTTGGTCAGCCCGCCGGACCAGAATTTGTCCCATAATTGGTCAACCTGTGATTTTAATTTTGGATCAGTGAGCAATTCTTACACTCCTTTGTTTTACAGTTTTATCAATTTTCTTTATGGCTTCATCAATATTTTTTATCTCTTCATTTACATTAATTTTATTTATCAATATTGCTGCCTCAAGTAGGTCAGCTACTACATAATCAGGTTTACATGGAATAGCGTCTTCTTCTTTACCAGCTTTACCGGTCAGAACCAAAATTGTTTTACATCCTGCACGTTGACCAGCAATTATGTCGAAAGATGTATCCCCAATGATATAACTTTCATTCAAATCAAGATCAAAATCTTCTGCAGCTTCTAATAACATACCTGGGTTTGGCTTTATGCTGGGGTGAATATCTACTCCAGATGGCAGGTCTTTTTGTTCCAGGTATGGGGCAAAGTAAAAAGCATCCAGCCTTCCACCATTATCTTTAACGATCCGACGGATACCTTTATTAAAGGCTAGCATCTGTTTTATGGTAAATATTCCCAACGGTATACCCGCTTGGTTGGATACCACGATAAGATGGTAATCCAATTTAGACATTATATGAATGCCTTCAATTGCATTAGGGATTAACAGAGTTCATTAACCAAGGCTGGATAATGACTATCAATATTGATTGTCCCATCCCGGTCAAAGAATATTGCACGGGAGTATTTCGGTGTTGGGTTATTTGGCCAGCTTCTCAATTTTTTAGAACCGTCCTAAACATAAATATTATATAAAACTCAAGCACATAAAAAAGAAGTATTATAAAAACTACCCAATTAACATGTGGTTGCTGCCAATTTTCTGAGATGCCGATGCATAATAAAATAATTATAGGTACCATCAACATAAATATGACAAAAAACCACTTGCGAATTCCTGGTTTATTATTTTTAGCTTTATACCAAGTTTCCCACTCAATCTGATTATTTCCGTGAGTAAGTTCCGCTAATTTTGGTTCAATTTCGTCCCTGAGGTATGTTGCCAATAAGTCATGGATACGATAGCTGTATAGTATCAATGTCGTAAAATATATACAAACGAGAGGGATAAAAAAGAAGGATCCAGATAGCAAAATTATAAATAATTACCCCACTTGAATTAAGTAGAGTATCATTTACGCTCGCCGAGATTACAGCAATAACCCCAATAGTAACAATCATTTGGATTGCGTAATTATCACGTTGTTGGATCCGTAATCTCATTTCTTCGCGCATGTCATCCCAAATTGATTGTAGGTGATGCAATGATAATTCGTTTCCTTGGTCGGTATTTTGCTCGTGCGATCCTTCAGTCATAAGTTTCTCCTTTTTATATAACTAAACTCTGTGTTAATCCTAAAATTTCATTCACCTCTGCATCATTGAACCACCTATCCACAGCATCTGCACCAAAATTGGTGAGGGGTGGCTCATACAGGTCAGCCATATCCAGGTGGCGTTTCTGGAGAAATACACTCTGCACGGCGCGTAGGAAGCGGATCTGGTCGGCATTGAAATTATGCGCCGTGATATACGCTTCAAATTGGTGCCTCACCAGATCTTTATAATCCGGCAGGGCATCCAGCTCAAGCACCTGTCTCACGAAAGCCAAAAAGCTATCCACCTTGATCCCGTAGGCTTTGCGGATGTTCTCTTTTGAGAGCTCCAGGTTGCCACTACCTAATTCGTTCTGGAGCGTTCTCTCTAGGTCCAGGAGCTGCCAGTCGTCCACCTTCTCACCCCGTGAGATCGCCTGGATGGTGGGGTGGCTGGCTACTAATTCCAGGATGCGCTGCTCCACCCGCCGGCGATATTCCGCAACATAAACATGCTCACCGCTCTGGGTAAGCAGGATATAGCCACTCATCTCGACAAAATCAGGCAGGTCCAGCTCAGGAAAGGAGGACGTGCGACGTTTATTCTTCATCTGGGGAGCTAATTTATCCCGGATTTGATCCAACTCTGCTGGGCTGGCATGGACCAATCCTTCAGGGGTGCACAACTTCACCTGCTCTTTGAGCTGAGCATCCTGCAAGACGAAATCGGGCAGCAGGCTGGCATCCTCAGCGATGGATTGAGCCGTCTCGCTCGGATTCTTCCCGGTCCGCAGCTGCAATTTCAACCGTTCCACCTTGCTGATAAAGGTCGCTTCTGCCACATCCACACCTGGAACCAGGCGGAGAAGAGGTGCTACTTTTAACTTGAGGAAATCCAATTTGCCGGGTATCAGGTAGCCCCAGAAGCTATCTTCCCAGGCTTCAGCAATCTCAGGCAGCACACGCTTCACGGTATATGCGCTGCGTGGGATTTGTTCTACCTGGGCTCGCAAGTCAGCGATGATGGACTTACAGTCTGGGTTTTCCTGGTCGCCCAGGTAAGTTTCCAGCAGGCGTAAGCGGGTATTGAATATCGTCACCAAAACCGGGACTGATGTATCGACGACTTCTTCAGCCTCCTTGCTGAAGTTATTCTCCCAGAAGTCGATGATCAGGAATTCCTTTTTGCCACCCTCTGGCAATCGGTCAAAGAAAGTACAGGCAGCTTCGCTTCGGGTTCCACGCCCGATCATCTGTTGTAATTTAATCGGCGATTGAACTGGTTTCATGAATACAAGGTTCACGCATTCGGGGACATCGATGCCAGTATCCAGCATATCCACCGAGATGGCGATGCGGGGCATAGTTTTCGCGCTTGAAATTATTGATTAAAGTACCCTTGTATTCCGATTTATATGTAATCACACGCGCCAGGTCGGGGAACTGCGGATACATTTCGTTGAACACTTCTTCCAGCCTGATCGCATGTTCCTGGGTCACGGCGAAGATGATCGTCTTGCCAGGCAGCTGGCCGGAAGCATCGTATATGCAATGCTGCATGATCTCTTCCCACTGCCTGCGCAGGGTATCACGGTTAGAAACCTTCTCCTCCAGGTCGGTGCCCTCGAAATCGATCTCATCCGGGTCGATACCCTGCTCGATCAGGCTGTTGCGTTCTTCTTCGCTCAGGTCAACCCCGCGAATACCTTGACGCTGAAATTTGGTCCTGGCTGAGTACAGGCTGTAATCGACCAGGTATTTATCAGCAACTGCCTGTTCATAGGTATATAAATATGTAGGCTTGCCATCATTGCAGTCGAACACCCTGAAGGTATCACGGTCGATATAATTTGCTGGAGTAGCCGTGAGCCCGATCATCCGTCCGTCAAAATATTGCAGTACTTCATTGAACTTATTGAAAATGGACCTGTGTACTTCATCGAAGATGATCAGGTCGAAAAATGCTGGCGAGAATTGCCCGAAGCAGTTGCTCAAGGTCTGGAGAGTTGACGGCATAAAGCCTTTGGGTCTTCTCGATCTGGTAGGAGTGGATGCGTGTGCATGGCTCGCCGGGTAAAAAGTGTTCAAAGCCATCGGTTTTGGCCTGCTCAACCAGTGCATCCCGATCAGCAACAAACAAAATCTTACGCGCTTGATTGGCGCGCAAGAATACATCGATCAAGCGACATGCAGGTACGTGTCTTGCCTGTTCCTGTTGCCATGACGAGCAGAGCCTTGCGTTTACCCTGCTCGAAGGCTTCAGCACACTCTACGGATAGCTTCATGCTGATAGGCGCGGTCAGTGATGGTATTGTTGATTGGGATATCAGCGAGTGGTTTTCCATACTGGCGGATAAAAAGCAGGTTCTCCAGGTCTTCTGAGGTGAATAATCCATATACTTCCCGTTTAGCAGACGCGCCAACATCCAGGAAATAGTTTTGATAACCACTAGTTAGAAATGCAAAGGGGCGAAAGCTTTGATGTTTCTCGATCTCAGTTACATAAAATTCTGCCTGTGCCTGGGCTAATCGCGGGTCATGTGTGGTGCGTTTGGCTTCTACAACTGCGATAACTTCCCCATTCTCACGGTAAAGACAATAATCCGCCAACCTGGGATATGGTGTTGCGTCATACCCGGCTACTGGTATTTCCGTGCGCACACGGGTATGGTCCCGGAGATACCACCCCGCACGTTCCAGGGCTGGATCGATGAGTAATTTTCTTGTATCCTCTTCGGAAATCCTGCGCACTGCCTCTCCTCACTTGTGCGTACATTCGCCCTTTACTATACTCGATTTTTATACCTATTGCAACTTTACAACCAATTATGAGGTGCGGGAAGAATTACTTGCGGTGCATTCTATTTGGGTATAGTATTTGTTACAGGTTATCTCCGGAAAACCGAAGAAGGTCAATAAATGCGAATTGTCTCCTGGAATATGGGTTGTGGACCACGCACAGCAAAATATCGCAAGACACACACTGAGGCGTGGCATTATCTGCTTGATGAACTGAAGCCAGATATTGCACTTATCCAGGAAGCGTTGTTCTCTGCGATTGAAATAGTTGCTCAGCAAGGCGCGCTATTTTGGAGTGAGGAGCATGGTAGCGATAGCGGCGCTGCGATATTCTATAGAAAAGGACTACAGGCTAAGCCTATTGCGCTTCAATCTGAGGGTTCATTTCTTGCGGGTGCTGAGATAATAATTCCGAATGGATCTTTCTCCTTCGTGAGCATACACGTTGGACCAGGAGATTACAAGCACAATGTTAAGGATGTATTTGATGTGCTAGAACCTAGATTAAAACCAATCAATTTTGTTGCTGGAGGGGATTTGAATGCCGCCGCGTCACCTTGACGATGTATACGGGGGGCAATGGTATCATCGGTTCTTTTAATTCTTTAGCTGACAGGGGGTTTTATGACTGCCATTGGGCAGTTAATGGAAAAGAAGTGCAGAGTTTTTGGGGACCGGAAGCCTGTGAAGCATACCAAGACGACCATGTTTTTATCGATACAGACCATGCTTCATCAGTCGTTAATTGCGAGGTCATTGATAATCGTATTGTTCGTGAGCTCAGTGATCACGGTCCGATGTTACTGGTGATGAAGTAGATACAACAGAGATTTATAAAATATTCCGTAGATTGATGACAATAATGGAGAAATTTTTTGGCAGTTTGGAAAACAATAATATATATCGGCCTTGACTTTACTCCATAAATGCCTGTATTATCCCTCCTACCATTTCAGCACCGAAGCGATACTTGCTCAGAAAGACATCGCCTCCATACCACAAGAAAATCGGTTCGAGCTCGTCAGCAGTCAACATAAACAATAAAGCCTCTCTAAGCTCATATATTCGGCAAATATCCCAGGTCATATTTAAACCACTGATGTTGTCGATATATCTGGGTTGTTTACCGAGTTTCGGATCATTAATAAATAATATCTTTTGGTTGTCAGTGACTATGACTGCTGGCTTGATCTTCAAGGCAAGATCAATCGTCTCATTTGTTGTTTCAGCAGTATAAGTAGTAAAACCTTGTTTTTGAAGAAGCATTGCGAGATGTTCTCGTCCTTTGGGGCTGTCTTCTGAAATCAGCACTGGAAATTGAGCATGCATAAATTGGCGATTTCCTGAAATCACGTTGTCGCAGTCATGCATTGATATAAAAGCTTTCCTAGCATGAAATCTCACTCTTGGCGATGGATCGTTGGATAGGTCAAACAATTTCTCTGATGCTTGAACATAGCTCATTATTCCCAGATAATTGCACGACCATGCCCTCACGCGACTATCAGGAGAATTTAATAAGAAGGTAGCTTGCTTTACAAAGGCAACGTCTCTCAACCCGGAAACTACCATCAAGGCGCGCCAAGTAGTATCAGGGTTTGCCCTTGGGTTAATATTTTGGAGCCAAAAGTCATAGGGTCCATAGGCTTGAGCAATTCCAAGGATCGCTTTGTCAAGCCGTTGTTGTCTGGCTGGATCTGGCTTGTTTATAAGATCTGTTACTTCCATCTACCCCTCACTTCTCGGCTATCATGATTTTCTTTATTGGTTTTCGCTTGAGTAGTTCCTTAGAACAAATGATACCTTTCTAGTCCTGAATATCTCCCGGTAATCAGACACTATTCTCGCCATCCATTTCTTTGCTGCCATATCAGATTTTTCATATCTGTGTTGATTTTTTAAAAAGAAGATAGGATCAATTATATGGTTAGCAATTATTTTCCTAAATACCTGATTATCTGTAAACACATGAATTTCAATGCTCCCATCGGGTTTTTCATACACCGTAAACATATTTTTATTGGTACCGAAATCTTTTGAAATCATATATTTACCCTTAAATCGATATAAATGTATATAAAAGAGTGGATCTATTGCCCCCTATCTAGATGGTGTAGGCTTAATAAAAATAAGGTTATTTGCGCCGCCTAGAAACTTTTTTGATAAAAACAAAGGATGTTGACTTATATATTATACAGATTTCATCAACCAAAAGATATGAGTATTATGCCAAATAATTAATCTAATACCTCTCAGTTTGAATGATATTCTATGTTGTATCAGTCAATGTTATCCTTATTTAAATGCAGTGCTAGGTGAATTATTTGGAATAGTAATCAGAACCCTGGAAGGTTGTACCTATGACAAGGTGACTTTATCACTTACTACATCGTTTACACCCTCATCGGTAGAACCTTCGGAATTCTCAGCATTCGGTGCTAGGAACCGGCAATCTTGTACAACAATCTTGGCTGTGTAGTAGGTGATACCATCTTTTTCCCATTTATTGGTCGGAAGGATACCTTGCAAATACATAATCTGTGGATCTACAATCCTGCCGCAACGGGCTATAACCCTGGTAACACGGTAAGCAGAATACGAACATCTTGGATGCTTATACTCCCACGGGTGGAAAGAATAGATATTTACCTCCATGTGTATGTAGTAAATCTGATGGACGACCTTTTTTTCTATCCCTAGCAAGTGAGATGCAAGGGTTAGGGTGATTCGGTGAAATTCAAACGCGAGTACGACAAAGACCTTACCATTTGGGGCGGAAGTTATTATACTCAGATGATGTTACCTTTTAGCACCCCGCAGGAGGTCAGAGATGAAACTAGGCATCGAATTGAAGACTTAGCTCCTGGAGAGAGGATTCAATTTTGCTCCGATCCATGTGATTCAAGGTCAAGTGCCACCCGAGAAAATCGTGGCCTGGTGGGAAACATTACCAGAATATGGGAAATACTAATTGAATCGAAAGGTTATACAATGAAGGGTAACGGAAGAAAAAAAAGTAATCACACGTATTATCCGAGCATTTTCAATGATGTTATTGGACCGGTAATGCGCGGACCATCCAGTTCGCATTGTGCAGCTGCATTACGTATTGGAAGAATAGCAAGAGATTTGATGGATGGAAAGATTGAGGAAGTATTGGTCGAGTTTGATACTCACGGTTCGCTTGCTACTACCCATGCAAGCCAAGGGTCGGATATGGGTTTATTTGGTGGGTTACTCGGCTGGGAAGCAATCGACGAAAGGCTGGTTGAATCTCCAAAAGCAATCCAAGAAGCTGGGATCAAGATTGAAATAAAAATAATTGATTATCGGTGCTGATCACCCAAATACTTACAAGTTATCCCTTCGGAATTCGAACGAAAATCACTCCCTTAAAGCCATATCGATCGGTGGGGGAATGATCGAAGTAATTGAAATTGATGGTAACAGGGTTTCTATGGCAGGTGACTATTTCGAAACCCTTATCTACCTTAATTCAAGCAGCACAGAAGTTAGGAACTATTTACGGAAAAAGATTGATGCAGACGAGATTAATCTTCTTGGAAAGCAAGATCATCAAATTATTGAGGTGAAATCAAAAAATTTTCTTGAAAATAATATTGTAAATGAACTTTTCTCAAGATATGAGATAGGTTCAGTGAAACGTATATCTCCAGTTCTTCCGGTACTATCTCATAAAAATATGAATGTTCCATTTATTACTTGTGAGGAGATGCTGTATTACAACCAAGGCAAAGACCTTTCGTTGTGGGAGCTAGCGGTAGCCTATGAGAGCGTTCGAGGGAATTTGTCTCATGTTCAAGTGATTGAACGAATGAATGAGATCGTCAGTATTTTGCAAAAATCTATTCAGCAAGGAATTCGTGGTACAAAATATGCCGACCGAATCCTAGGGTGGCAGTCGGGACAATTCCAAAAGTTGATGGAAAATAACCGGCTTCTTGATAGTGGTATGCTTAATCAGATGATCCTTTATGTGACTGCAATAATGGAAGTAAAAAGCTCAATGGGAGTAATTGTAGCTTCACCAACAGCAGGATCTTGCGGTGGTCTTCCAGGTGCATGCATCGGTGCAGCGAATGCCATGGGATTATCATTGGAAGAGACTACCAAGGCAATGTTAGCTGCTGGCTTGATCGGCGTATTCATCGCAGCTCACGCAACTTTTGCTGCTGAAGTCGGAGGGTGTCAGGCAGAATGTGGTGCGGGTTCAGGAATGGCAGCAGCAGCTCTTGTGACATTATCAAACGGTACATTAACACAGGCGATTAATGCATCTTCTATGGCACTTCAGAATATACTTGGAATGATCTGCGATCCAGTTGCAAACAGAGTTGAAGTACCATGCCTTGGAAAGAATGTAATGGCAGCCAGTAATGCATTAGCTTGTGCAAATATGGCTTTAGCCAATTACGATGCCGTAATTCCCCTAGACCAAGTGATTGAAACGATGGATAGGGTCGGTAAAAGTTTACCGACTGAGTTGCGTTGTACTGCTCTAGGTGGTTTATCAATTACAAGCACTTCAAAAGCAATTGAAGCTAAATTAGTTGAGATCAATAAGGAGTGATACTATTAGGATCATCTCTTGTGATGGCTTCTTAAGTCATCTGTTGGAATTATTGAAGCACTAGCAAGTTAAAAGTATCCCCTATTGGTTATCATGTTGCTGTTCCTCACCATATAACAAACCAGGAACTGCATGATAAGGAATTCCTTGATCGGGAAACAAATATGCTTCGCACTCATAGGCTCTGGTCGCTAGGCGCAGGCGTTAAGGAGATAAGTACAACTTATCAAGCTCATCGAGCCAATTGTATTTGTGAAAGGTTTATGGGCAGCCTGCGAAGAGAATGCCAGAACCCCACACTCATCCATCAGAGTAAGTATTTACAGAGGGTGGTCAAGGAATACACTGCATACTTCAATCTAGAACGACCCCATCAGGGAATTGGTCAATGAATCCCTGATTTCTACGAACAGAATGATACAGACTCGCGTTCGAGGATTTTTTCCAAGCCTATCCTTGGGCGTCTGCATCAAAGTTATTCCCACGTTACTTATCTATACCTCGTCATTATCCATTAATATGTTCCGGATAAGCTGCCAGGTGAGAATTGACAGCCAATTGAATTTGCCTGGTTACTCATTCGAGTCGCCAGTAACCGTTTTCGATAACTCATATTTCCAAAACTAATTGTTTCCAGACATGGTTATGATAAGAAATTTACCAAAGTATGGCGAGATCCGCTCTAGTTACACAATAATGACTGGTGGAAGAGATAGGTGACCAGCACAGCTTTTGGCCACCTCGACTGGATCAATCAAATTCAACTCAAGGTTTTCTTCGAGGCTCCACTATCAGCTCCACCCCGGTTTCAATCGATTCGCCACCCCTAATTCCCATCACCTAGAAGCCTGTGAAGAAGGTCTACAAGTCTTGCTTGGATTTCAAGGTTTAATTTGGCATATTTCCTCCACTGGTAGGAAAACCAATGGATTCATGGTCTGAAATCTGAAAGCTATCTTAATGATTATCAATGCTCAAGCGACGCTGCAACTCTGTGGTATATTCCAATGCTAGTCGGGATATGGTAGCTTTTTGCCGATCGCTATCCGTGCTCTCTGCCTTTTCTTCTGCTATTTCCTGACCCAGCTTCCTCAAGAAATCATCAGATAAGCCATGCGTCTCTAGAATTGATAACAGTCGCCCCGCCAACATCAAGCAGCCGGTAAATACCATATTCAGCCGGCTCATGATATAAGCCTTGCATACTGGTAAGGATAAAACCAATTAATAGGAAAACGTCTTCTCTAAGTTTTTCGGTGTCCATTCTGATCTCCGTATACTTCGTAGAAAATCACCTCTTCTGGCGGACGTTTCTTCGGTCCAGAAGGAACTCGGTTCGGTATCCCAATAGAGACCAGGAGTGCCAATTTCAATTCTGAGGGTAGTCTCAGAAGTTCTCTTACACCCTGTTCGTGAAAAGATCCAATTGCGCAGGCACCAAGACCTTGGTCATGTGCTGCTAGTAGGATATTCTCCATAGCCCCACCCAGATCCATCCAAACCATCGACACTGCATCTCCATCTTCGGTTTTAATGGCTCGAGTTTCGTTCATGCAAATGGCGATAATTGCAGATGGCTCGCTAGACAATCCGGGCAACAAAGATACCAAGCCTTGCAGACGCCTGCGGTCAGAAATGACGATAAATGCCCATGGCTGTCGATTTCCAGCACTGGGTGCGGCTATAGCCGCGCGAAGTATGATATCGAGTTGTTCTTTCGAAACAGGATCTTTTTTATATGCTCGCACACTACGCCGGGTTAAGATCGCTTCTAGTGTTTCCATTGCACTCCTGTTTTTTCTCCAAATTTATTTACTAGAGTCTCTCATTGATGTTCGAGTAAATCCACATCTCTATCTCCAGGCAAGGATTTGGTGGGAGGCTTTAGCTTGATGCCCTTGCTGTGGGAAAGGCTCAGTTCGCAAAGCTTTTATACAAATGCGACTTCTGTAGCTGTGGTTATGGTGATAAGAATTTTCAAGCCTTCAATATGGAATTCTTCCTTTATAGCTATTGAGTGAGATAGGTAACTAGCACAGCCAGGCGTAATCGTCCGTTGGGCGAGTTCCCTTACGTTTTCCTGGATGCTCGGTATGAGAACGTACTTCAAAAAAGTCAAGTCCATGATGCAGCCATCTTATTCGTTATTGAGGTCGACCTGAAGAAGGGCACCAAATCCTGGGTGTTTCAGTCTGTCTGAGTGACCATTAACGTCACTGGTGATTCTTTCTGCAGAGCCTGGTGGTACGTGGCTTGAACAGCGTGAAGCTTATCCAGGTTTTTCTTAACCCACTGCCATTTATCTATGAAGATATTACCACTGCTACCCGGATGCCTCCAACATCCGTCCGAGCTGGCTCATCCTCAGTGTGCGAGTCAAAGACGGAGAGAATTCGCTTCAGTTTCATCGTGTTTCATGTTGTTACTTCATATGGACTATTGAGGATAAAGGTTTTCCCGCTTCTCCTAAGGAAAATCTTTGCCTTGTTTTCTGACTTGTAACTCATACCCTCCTGGGACTTCAGCGGTCAGATCCGCTTGAACCATTATTCTTTCAACCTTACGCAGGTGAGCTTGTACCCTTGCTGCAGCCATTCCCGGATCCCGGTTACAAATCGCCTCAAAAATCACCCGATGTTCATGAAGAGAATTTTGCCAGCGATTTGGCGTAGCAAAGCTGGAATGGCGCATGAGGGTGAGCCATAATGCCTGACCTGTGTAGGTGTAGATCACTTCCTGAATCGAGATGATCAATGGGTTTTCGGTAGAACGGGCGATCTCCAGGTGGAATTGTCGGTCACCCTCAGAAAATGTGTTGCTCACTACCTGGTTCTGAGTTTGATCTGCTTCCACCCAAGCTAATATCTCAGCGATTTTCTTTTGCCCATCCTCTGTACTAACTTCAGCGGCTAAATGGGCGATCATTGGCTCAACAGCCTTGCGCGCTTCAAGAATAGCAAACGGACTTTCTCCGAACTGTGGAAATGACACAGCTACGGCATTGTTATTGGGTAATTGACCGATGAAAGTCCCCTTTCCAGATACGGTTTTAACAACACCATTCATCTGCATCACGATTAGGGCTTCACGCAGGGCTGCCCGGCTCACACCCAACTTTCGTGACAAATCGCGCTCGGGCGGCAGTTGATCGCCCGGAGAATATTCTCCGCGTTCAATGAGCTCGATGATCTGCTGGTAGATCTGGGCGTAGATCTTTTCCTGCTTGATTGGCTTGAAAATATCCGGTGATTGGATCAAGTAACCTGCTCCAGAAAAAACTAAATCACGAATTGAATTAGCCTCGGGCTTGGTCTGATGGTCAGACCATATAATAATAATATCATTTATTTATATGCATATCAAGTGATATTTGTCATGTAAGGCCTATATTTGTCCTTCATAGTACGTTTTTCCTTTCGATTTTATTCTTTAAATATATATTTAGAGACATGACATATGTCACTTGAATGTATATTCCTGTTCTGTTATTATTTATGTGGTCTGACCATCATGCCACATACGCTTCTACAACAGAATTGAATATTTACAAATCTGAGTATTTGTCTGGATAACCAAAAAATGATATTAGCAACAGTCCCTACATGCTTTGGTTAGGTCGATGTGCTTCTTGACGCTCCGGATAGGTTTTTTTATTTCGCGACTGTAACAACCTAAACTATTAAGTTTTATCGATGGTGCTAAAGGTTGAAATCTATATGATAGACGAATGTCGCTCCCAAGGATTGCATAGTTCTTATTGAGTCTGATAATGAGCAGATCAATATCAATAAAGGTTGGGAGATCTAGAAGATTATGGTCGCCCTTAGCACCTTCGAACTCATACATAAACCCGTACAGGTCCCTAAATACTATATTAGACATAGAGGCTTACAGGGAGGTCATGTAAGCAGCCTCACGTTGAACTCTTTCCGACAGAGAAAGATTTCATCGTACAGGAAATGCGAGCGGATGAAATACACTGATCAGTTTAAAAAAGTGAAAGGAGGAGTTTCGGCATAATTAGAACGAAGATAAATATTTCGAATAGAAAATTGTGAACAAACCATTTTTGAGAGGAGAAATAAAATGAAAAGGGTAAGTAATAAAAAGATTTTTAATCTTATCGCCATGGTCGTAATCGTTGCCTTTATCGTTGGCTGCACTGGGGGCAGTAATGCGACCGATACACAGTCTACAGGTCCTGTAACTGCGAACGGAGGCCGTTGTTTCCGAAAGTACCTCGGTTGTTCCCGAAAATACTCGGTTGTTCCCGAAAATACCACTGGCCTTGTTACTGATACGACCATTCGTATGAATGTATCTGGAACGCCTGAGTTAGATCCAGCTGTCGGGAATATGGCTTCCAGCAGTCAGGCTTATGCCAACTTGTATGACCCTTTGGTTTATACACCTGCTGACGGATCCATCCAACCTCGTCTGGCAGAGAGTTGGAAAGCAGACGAAACTGGTCAAACCTATACATTCAAGTTGAGAGAAGGTGTCAAGTTTCACGACGGAAGCGAAGTAACTGCTGACGATGTGAAATTCTCTATGGAACGCTTCATTACTATTGGTGAAGGTTACTCATATGTATTTAGTGATGTGGTTGACACTGTTGAAGCACCTTCAAAATATGAAGTAGTATTCAATCTCAAATACCCCATGGGTACCTTCCCAAGTTCTTTGGTCCGTCTGGCAATCGTGAATAAAGACCTTGTGATGGAACACATTGATCCAAGTGGCCCTTATGGTGAATTTGGTGACTACGGTAAAGCCTGGTTAGTATCCCATGATGCAGGCTCAGGAGCTTATATGGCTACTGAACTTGTACAACAAGAATACTTCCATGCAGATCGTTTTGAAGACTGGTATATGGGTTGGGCTGATAGACCGAACGCTCCCACTGCTTTCCGTATGATCGCCGTTGTAGAGCCTACCACAATTCGCACAATGATGGAAACTCATGAATTAGAGATTACTGATCCTTGGCAGAGCACGGAAAATCTTGAAGCAATGTCCAAGATTGAAGGGGTTTCTATTGGCAAGCAACAGACCTTCCTAGAGCAGAACATGTATTTAAACACTACCAAACCGCCGCTTGACGATATTAATTACCGTCGCGCTATCCTTTCCCTGCTTGATTACGAAGGTATAGTTCAGTACATTTTGGTTGGTTCCGTGGTTTCCACAGGTCCTGTTCCTGCAGGCGTCACTGGCCAGGTAGCATGCAACAACCAGGAAAGCTATGATATTGAAAAAGCGAAAGAATACTTAGCACAATCTTCCTACGCTGATACATACCAGGATTACACCATTGAGTTAATGGTGAATACAGATGTCGCGGACATGGAGAAAATTGGCCTTATGTTCCAGTCTGCTGCCGCAGAAGTTGGCATCACAGTGGAAATCAGCAAGGCTCCCTGGGTTTCCATCGTGGATCGAATGGCCACTGCTGAAACCACACCGCACATGTTTAGTGCCAACTCTGCTCCTGCCTATAATGATGCCGGAACCTATCTTGAAAGTCGTTATAGCAGCAAGAATAATGGTTCCTGGGAGCAAGGTGAATGGCTAGGTGATACCGAGCTGGATAAGATGATCCAGGACGCGATTGCTACAGTAGAATTCCGCTGAACGCAATTTGAAGTACGCAGAAATCCAGAATTACATATGTGATGATGTCGCCGCAACCGGTTTCCTCCATGATCTGACAGAACGTCTTGCCTACCAGAGTTCTTATGTGTCTTGGCCTGCGATGGAGAATGCAGAAGGCGGCATTGCACGATCTCTGTATGGTTTTAATATCATTTTCGCCGACTTGGAAATATTCCCAGAGAATAAACCGTAATTCGTACTGGCAAATGGTGAGAGCTGTCGAATGAAACTCATAACTCAATCTTTATTTCAATGAAAATTGAGTGATTGCGACTGTTTTACAGATTTACATATTCTAGACCGGAGGACGGCATATTTCATAATGTGCGATAAACCTATGCCGTTCCTCCGGTGGTAAAGACAGATGTTACTCGTCAGTGAAGGGATCAAACTTCATGATCGGTTTTATTAGTAAAAGACTTTTGCAAGGCATTTTTGTATTACTAGGAACCTCAATCCTGATATTTGTCATTGCCCGGGTTGTGCCTGGGGACGTAGCCAACATTGCCTTGGGTGCTCGTGCTTCAAAAGAAGCAAAGGAGCAATTACGTCAAGATATAAAATCTTAATGATCCTTTGCCAATACAATACATTAAATGGTTAGGAGATGCGCTACAAGGAGATCTTGGAATGTCCTTTAAAACCAAGCGTCCTGTATTGGATGATATCAAACAATTTTTACCTGCAACCTTGGAGCTAATTCTCGTTTCTGGCACCTTTATAATAATAGGAACATTCACTCTTGGTCTTTTGGCCGGCAGATATAAAAACACTTGGATAGATGGCTTAATTCGCATTTTTTCCTACATCGGTATTGCTGTGCCGGCGTTTGTTGTTGGGATTCTTTTAGTTTATATATTTGCATACAGAGTGCCAATCATCCCGGTTTTAAGCAGATTGAGCGCAGGCATAACTCCTCCGCCTCATATCACCGGATTATATGTGTTCGATAGTATATTTACGGGCAACTTTAATACTGCTTGGGATGCTTTTCTACATCTGCTATTACCCGCATTTGCCTTAGCACTTGGTCCGATGGTACAGGATGCTAGGGTGTTGAGATCCACACTTGTAGACAACTCCAGTAAAGAATATATGGCTGTTTCTGCTAGTTATGGTTTACCAGACGGGCTTCTATCTAGGAAATATCTACTTAAGCCTTCTGCTGGAGCTGCAGTTACAGTCATGGGTCTTGACTTGTCAGCATTGCTTGGTCAAGCATTTCTGGTTGAATTGATTTTTAATTGGCCTGGGCTTTCACGTTATGGCATGAATGCAATGTTATTTAAAGATTTGAATGCAATATGTGCAGTTGTCTTAATCATCAGTGTTATGTATTTCTTCGTCAACTTATTGGTCGATATACTTGTAGCCGGGCTTGACCCAAGAGTGCGACTTGGAGGGACAGAATAATATGACTGAATTACACGGCTCTGTTGGCGTTGTACACATAAAGAAAAAAAGGTTAATATCTCCCTCTACAGTTGAAAACTGGCGCATTTACCGATATAAATTCACAAGAAACAAGCTATCAGTTGTTGGCTTAATTCTAGTGTGTATATCAATCTTCTTAGCCGTGACTGCGACTGTAATTGTGCCATATCCTCAGCACATCGGCCCCTTTGTGGATTATGCAAACGCAAGTCAGCCGCCTAGCAGTGAACACTGGTTTGGTACGGATAATATTGGAAGGGATGTTTTTTCCCGCGTGATTTATAGCTTTCGTGGAGCTATGATCATGAGTCTTGTTGTTTTAGCCATTTCTGTGCCCGTAGGAACCATCCTTGGATTGATTGCCGGATATTACCATGGAACCAAGATAGATACCTTGATAATGCGTATCACAGATGTGTTTCTCTCAGTTCCAGCACTAATATTGGCACTTGCTATTGCATCCATACTTGAGCCAAACATGATGAATTCCATGCTGGCTGTCACAATGATGTGGTGGCCATGGTATACACGTTTGGTTTATGGACAGGCAAGTTCGATTTCACGGGAATATTTTGTCCGAAACGCAGAACTCATTGGTGCTTCAAAAGCACATATCATGCTCCGAGAGATTCTACCAAACTGCCTTTCACCTATCACCACAAAAATGGCTCTGGACGTGGCTTGGGTAATACTAATGGGAGCTGCCCTGAGCTTTGTTGGCTTAGGAGAGCGACCACCGACACCAGCATTTGGTCAAATGATATCTGATGGTTCTAAGTTCATGCCGGATTTGTGGTGGATGACCATTTTTCCTGCTAGTGGAGTTGTATTTATGATCCTTGGTTTCAATTTTTTTGGCGACGGAATTAGAGATATGTTCGACAAGGGGAGTCACTAATATGCAAGACCAAATAATGCGTGACCAAGGTTTAAGGATAAAGAACCTCTCCATTTGGTATAAAACTTATCGCGGCTATGCCCAAGTAGTAGACCGCGTGAACATGGAAGTGAAATCAGGAGAAAAAATCGGCCTCGTGGGTGAGAGTGGATGTGGCAAAACAACGACAATGAAAATGATTATGCGTATTTTGGCGCCGGATATTATTCATCTACCAAAAGGGGGGGAAATCTGGTTCCAGGGTGAGAATATCCTTGAGATGAGCAAAGATGAACTCTTGAAACTAAGGCGCCAAAAGATATCCATGATTTCTCAATCACCCATGTCTGCTCTAAATCCGGTTTTGTCTATAGGTACGCAGTTGAGGGATGTCATAAAATACTCAGATTTTTATGATAATCCATCTAAGGAAGAGTTGAACGATGTGGCTCGACAAGCGCTCTTAAGCGTCATGCTCAGTGACCCAGATCGCCTGATGACGAGTTACCCTCACCAACTATCCGGCGGTATGCGCCAACGCATCTGTATTGCCTCTTCACTGGTGACACCGCGTGAACTTCTGATAGCGGATGAACCTTCAACTGCATTGGATGTAACCGTGCAAGACCAAATCCACCGCGTGCTGCGAGAATTGGTTGAGAAGAAAGGACACAGCCTAATCATGATCACCCACTCTTTGGGTGTTACCCGGGAGTTGGTGGACCGCATCTATATCATGTATGGTGGAACTATTATGGAGGAGTGTCTAACTGAATCTCTATTTCGAAATCCATCTCACCCCTACACGAAAGGTTTATTGGAAAGTGTTCCAAAGCTTAGTGGCGGTGGCTTGTCGACCGGTATCTACGGTTATATCCCTGACTATGTTAACCCACCCAAGGGATGCCGTTTCTGCCCGCGCTGTCCACGTGTAATGGATATCTGCAAAGAGAAAAAACCAGCGCTTATTGAAATCGAACAGAGTCATAAGGTTGCTTGCTTCCTCTATGGAGATGAAACTCGGGATATAAAGGTCGAGACAGGAGAACCAATACAGTGAGTGAACAGGACAACAAGCTGATTGAACTAAAAGGACTCAAGCAGCATTTCCCAATTGGCAAAAACCTTTTTGTTCGTGCCGTGGACGGTGTTAGTTTCGATATTTATAGGGGTGAAGTACTTGGACTTGTTGGTGAGTCAGGCTCAGGAAAAAGTACTATTGCTTATACACTGATGGGTATGTACCAACAGACCGATGGTGAGATCATTTTCGACGGAGTGACCATCACCAAAAATGATAAGGGTCGAAGCAAAGAATTTTATCGCAATGCCCAGATTGTCTTCCAGGATCCGAGCTCCTCTTTAAATCCGCATCAGGATGTTAAGCAAATTCTGAGCCTACCTCTCAAAGTTCATCATGTTGTTCCTAAGGACAAAATAGAAGATAAGATCTTAGAGTTATTGGATCTAGTGGAACTACCACCTGAGTTCCTGTACAAATCACCGAACTCAATTGGTGGAGGGGAGAAGCAGCTAGTGTCTATAGCGCGCGCTTTGTGTAGCAGCCCCAAGTTCATTATCTTGGATGAGCCAACCTCCTCTTTGGATGTGTCGATTCAAGCCAAGATTTTGACTATGCTAATGAAGTTGCATCGGGAGAACAAGCTTACTTACTTGTTTATTACTCACGACATGGGTGTTATGCGTAATGTTTCTACTCGTATTGCAATCATGTATCTTGGAAAGATTTGTGAGATTGCACCGACTAAAACATTTTATGAGAATCCGAAGCACCCTTACACGCAGATGCTGCTGAGCGCAATACCAGTCATCTCTGATGAAGAAGAAGCTTTAAAACCTAAACGTATACGCAGTGAAGGAGAAATACCCTCTCCGGTGAACGTTCCAACTGGTTGTAGTTTCCATACTAGATGTCCGTTTAAAAAAGAAATATGCACAGTAGAAGACCCAATGATGAAAGACCTTGAACCGGGGCATTCGGTTCGCTGTCATCTATATACTGATTAGTTTGAAATGTACATTATGAACTGAAAATTATTGGTTAGCTAAAATTATTATTATATGGGTCAGAGAAAGACCATATATATATTGAACATTTTATGGTCGTAGTATAAAAAATTTATTTCGGAGGAAAAAGGAAATGTATGAATATGAACTAACAAATGCTCTTTTGAAATTACTGCGTGATATGTTCGAACTGCAGCCCGGCGAGACCATTGCTATAACCGGTGACACTGAAAGTGATGATCGGATGTTGGAAGCGACAGCACAGGCGGCAGTGATACTGGGGGCAAAGCCCTTGGTGATCAAAACAGCCGCAACCCGAGGGTGTGGCAAGGCTGGCGATATTGATTTCCCGATGGAGCCTTTGGTAAATGGTATTAAAGCCTGTGATGCGTGGATTGAATATAACTCTAAGTATATCTTCTACTCTACGGTATATGACAGGATCATGGAAGACCCCAACCACCGTCCACGCTACATGAATCAAAACGATGTGAACGTGCAACAGTTCGTCCGCAACATTGGTCGTACCGATAACGTCAAGCTTGGCAAGTTTATTATTGCTATGGAGAAAGCTACCAAGGAAGCAAAACACGTGCGAGTGACTAGTGAAGCGGGCATGAATATTGAGTTTGACAACCAGCCTGGTCGAGAATTTCTAACTGCAGATGGGTTTGTTCGCAAGGGTGAAATCAAGATGTTTCCTGGCCAAATAGCCTGGGCACCGAACTTTGAGAGTATCAACGGCACCATTGTGGTGGATGCTTCCATCAGTCCACCGCTGGGACTGATTCGCGAACCTATCACCTTCCATATAGAAAAAGGTGTTGTGACCAAAATAACTGGAGGTACAGAGGCGAAGCAAATGGAAGCCTGGCTCAAGAGTTTTAACGACCCGCAGATGTTTAGGCTAGCGCATATTTCGTATGGCTTTGGGCCAAATGCTGAATTGCATGGCTATGTGGTAGAAGATGAGCGTATCTGGGGGTGCACTGAATGGGGCTTTGGTAATGTGGGGGCAGTCCTGACCTCCGACATCCCTGGTGGGATCCCTGGTGCAAGCCATTCGGATGGTATGTGTCTCAATTCTAGCGTATGGTTGGATGGTGTCCAAGCCCTGGACAAGGGTGTGGTGGTAGGTCCCACTGATGAAATTGTTCAGTTGGCAAGAGCTCTTGGTAAATAATTCTAAACACAGACGAAGGATAAACTCATGGTTAATGAAAAAGAACTTCTTGAAATCCTAGCTTCCCGCAAATTACAGATGGCAGAAGATTTAGCTGAGATTAGCCAAATACCTGCTATCAACCCAAGGATGAATGGTAAGGGCGAATATAAGAGGATTCAGTGGATCCGTGAGCAACTGGAAGCTGCAGGTATGAAGTGTGAAGTGATTGAAGTACCAGACAACCATGTGGATGAAGGCGTCCGCCTCAACCTGTATACAACTTTCCCGGGTAGCGAAGACCAAAGTAAGACTTTATGGCTAATCGCCCACGTCGATACCGTGGATACGGGTAACTTATCCATGTGGGAAACTGATCCGCTAGTTCCACAATTTAAAGACGGTAAAATCTACGGTTTGGGTTGTGAAGACAATACCCAATCGGTCATTGTCTTGATGCACTTGGCAAAACTGATGAAAGAGACTAGCCTCCAAGCCAAATGCAATGTCTCCTTTCTTTTCGTAAGCGATGAGGAAATTGCTAGTGAGTATGGATTGCGTGCACTGATTGACAGAGGCTTGTTCTCAAAAAATGATGAAGCGCTTGTACCAGATGGCGGAAAATCGAAAGGGGATTTCGTAGAAATTGCAGAAAAATCTCGAGTTTGGCTTCGTTTTATTGTAAACGGTAAACAAGGTCATGCAGCTTTCCCAACCTTAGGAATTAATGCGTGCTCTGTGGGCATGCATTTAGGCGTAGAGATTGAAGACACGTTAAAGAAGAGATTCGACTATTCTGACCCTTTGTTTGATCCGCCCTATTCCACATTTGAGTTAACCCAAAAATTTAGTAATGTATCTAGTCCAAATATTCTACCTGGTGAAGACATTTTTGTTATGGATATGCGGATTCTTCCAACTTACAAAGTGGATGAGGTGATTGACAGTATTCGCGAGATTGCTGATAAATATGAAAGAAATACCCAAGGAATTACCGTCAAGCTTGAGTTTATAATCCGCGCAGACGCTCCACAACCGACACCGCCGACATCTCCAGTAGTGCAAAATCTTATGGCAGTTTTACTTGCTAGGGGAGTGGACGCAAAGTATGGTGGTATCGGCGGCGGTACCTGTGCAGCTTTTCTGAGGGAACTGAATATCCCTGCAGTTGTATGGTCGCATGTGGATGAAATGTGCCACCAACCAAACGAATATGTAGTTATTGACAATCTAGTTAAGGATGCACAGGTGTTTGCATCCACAATCCTAAAATATTGATCAATCGGAGGTAAAAGGAAATGTATGAATATGAACTAACAAATGCTCTTTTGAAATTACTGCGTGATATGTTCGAACTGCAGCCCGGCGAGACCATTGCTATAACCGGTGACACTGAAAGTGATGATCGGATGTTGGAAGCGACAGCACAGGCGGCAGTGATACTGGGGGCAAAGCCCTTGGTGATCAAAACAGCCGCAACCCGAGGGTGTGGCAAGGCTGGCGATATTGATTTCCCGATGGAGCCTTTGGTAAATGGTATTAAAGCCTGTGATGCGTGGATTGAATATAACTCTAAGTATATCTTCTACTCTACGGTATATGACAGGATCATGGAAGACCCCAACCACCGTCCACGCTACATGAATCAAAACGATGTGAACGTGCAACAGTTCGTCCGCAACATTGGTCGTACCGATAACGTCAAGCTTGGCAAGTTTATTATTGCTATGGAGAAAGCTACCAAGGAAGCAAAACACGTGCGAGTGACTAGTGAAGCGGGCATGAATATTGAGTTTGACAACCAGCCTGGTCGAGAATTTCTAACTGCAGATGGGTTTGTTCGCAAGGGCGAAATCAAGATGTTTCCTGGCCAAATAGCCTGGGCACCGAACTTTGAGAGTATCAACGGCACCATTGTGGTGGATGCTTCCATCAGTCCACCGCTGGGACTGATTCGCGAACCTATCACCTTCCATATAGAAAAAGGTGTTGTGACCAAAATAACTGGAGGTACAGAGGCGAAGCAGATGGAAGCCTGGCTCAAGAGTTTTAACGACCCGCAGATGTTTAGGCTAGCGCATATTTCGTATGGCTTTGGGCCAAATGCTGAATTGCATGGCTATGTGGTAGAAGACGAGCGTATCTGGGGCTGCACTGAATGGGGCTTTGGTAATGTGGGGGCAGTCCTGACCTCCGACATCCCTGGTGGGATCCCTGGTGCAAGCCATTCGGATGGTATGTGTCTCAATTCTAGCGTATGGTTGGATGGTGTCCAAGCCCTGGACAAGGGTGTGGTGGTAGGTCCCACTGATGAAATCGTTCAGTTGGCAAGAGCTCTTGGTAAGTAAGTTAATTCTTCTGTCTTGTTTATTAGCCTCCAGCCTATACACAATTTATTAGGTTGGAGGCTAAATTTGAAGACTTAATTCAGTCGATGGCATTATGAGGCTTTTATCATGGGTAAGAAACGAATTTTATACATTGATACTGTGGGAGAGAAACGAGAAGAGCAGGAGGCTATCAAAGAGTACCTGAATCAGCATCTCAGTGATGATTGTGCACCTATCGAGGTTACAAGCCTTGGGTAGAGCTCCGCTATAACATGGAATACTTTACTTATTTAGCCTTTGCAGGTCCAGATATTGTGCGAATTGTGAGACAGGCCGAGAATAATGGATATGATGGAGCCATTATTGGTTGCTTCTGTGACCCGTCATTAGATGCGGCAAAGGAAGCCTGTGATCGGATGGTTGTGGTTGGCGTAATGGAAGCTGCTGTCCATTTAGCTTCTTATCTAGCCCCAAAGTTTTCAATCATTGCTGCTAGGTGGAAGTCAGTGGCTGATTTCCAGGTAAACCTTGATAAATATGGGTTATCAAGCCGGCTGGCCTCATTTAGATCACTGGACGTACAAGTCGAAGATCTGCAGAGTGACTGCAATATAACTCATGATAGGATGCGAGAAGTAATCAAAAAAGCGATCAATGAAGATCATGCCGAAGCGATAATCCTAGGTTGTACATTGCAGATGGGTCATTTTACCGAATTACAAAATGAGTTTGGGGTACCAGTCATTGATGTGCAGCTAGCAGGTCTTCTATTGGCAGAACAACTCATAGATGCCAGGAACAAATTCGGATGGTATACCAGTAAAATTTGTTCCCTCATAACACCACCTAAGGGTGTCCTTGCCTCCCAGGGATTAGCAGATAAATACGGTTTTGACGATTTTTAATGGAGTCCTACTAAGGTTATCCTCATAGGAGGTAATTTAGATGAGTGGAAATAATGTTACCCCTTACTATTACGAATTCGAGCTCGGTAAAGCTGTGCAGATTATTGTGAATGACTGTTTTTCGCTTAAAAAGGGAGAGACTATTGTTATCACTGCAGATACCCAAACCGACCCTCGTGTTGTGAATGCAATGGCACAAGCTTCCTTTTCAGCTGGTGCCAAACCAATGATCATTTGGATGGCTACACCTCCTGGACCTGGAGGTATGGTAGATGATTTCCTTCCCGTCGGCGTCCCTCAGAGGTGCACTTATGGAGGCAGACTGTTGGATCGAGTTTAACCGGCAATATATAAACTACTCGAAAACCATGGAATACGTATGTGCGCATAATAAAAAATTACGTTACTTAATTATGCCTGGTATGGTAGTCGATGTCATGGTGCGCATGTTTGTGAATGTGGATCAGTATGCCTTACGTGACTTCGTGGAACTGGTTGCAGCTAAAACCCGAAGTGCTAAAAAAGTACATATCACCTCACCAAACGGTCAGGACGTGGAATTCGAAAATGACATAAATCATCCAGTTCGTGGTGAGACAGGCTTTTGCACCGAACCTGGTATGAGTAATCTAGCCGGTCAAATTGGTTGGTGTCCTGCATTGGATACTATAAACGGTGTTATCGTTTTCGATGGATCGTTGGTACCTCAATTTGGATTAATTGAACCAACCCGTAAAGGTATTTATGGAAAAAGGGGTGATGCGAAAAGTTGAAGGTGGCCGCCAGGCGATAGAGTGGGAAACTTATCTGCGTAGTTTCAACCATCCCCAAATGCTTCGCCCAGCCCATGTGTGCTATGGCTTTCACCCCGGCGCACGGATGACAGGCCAGATAGGTGAGGATGAGCGAGTATGGGGTTGTACCCAGTGGGGTTTTGGTGCCATCGGTAGCATTTTTATTCCGCCGAATGGTATCTTCGCGCCTAGTCATACTGATGGAATTACATTGAATTCTTCCGTCTGGCTGGATGGGGTGCAAATTACCATGGATGGTAAGGTAGTTGATGAAGAACTGAAATTCCTGGCTAAGAAGCTAGGTAGATAGAAGTAAAAAAACCAAAGCTGAAAGGAAATGGTTTTTGAACGAACAGACTATTAACCCAAATTTATACGAGATTGAACTCAGTAAAGCAGCTGAAATTATTGCAAAAAATCTATTTGCCCTAAAACAAGGTGAGACTGTCATGGTCACGGCAGATACTGAAAGCGATCCACGTGTAGTAAATGCCTTTGCTCAGGCTGCTTTTACTGAAGGTGCCATTCCCATGGTAGTATGGACTGCAACCCCTCCGGGTCCTGCCGGTATGGTAGACGACTTTCTTCCTTCATCAGCGCTAAAAGGAGCGCTTTTAAAAGCTGATTGCTGGGTAGAGTTCAATCGGCAATATATCAACTACTCCAAACTCATGGAAGAGGTGGTGTTCTAAGAACAAAAAACTTCGGTATATGATCCTTCCCGGTCTCTCAGTCGACGGTCTTGTTAGGCTTTTCGTGTCGGTGGATCAGTACGCCTTGAGGGATTTCGTGATCGCTGTGGCTGATAAGACAGCTAAATCAAGTAAAGTTCGGATTACATCCGTGTTAGGAGAAGATGTGGAATTTGAGAATGATCCTAACCACCCAATGGATGCCGAAACAGGTTTTATTACTGAGCCAGGGATAACTAACTTAAACGGGCAGATAGCTTGGACCCCCAAATTTGACAGCGTCAATGGAATTTTAGTATTTGACGGCTCGCTGGTGCCACAGATTGGAATATTGACTGAACCTGTTAAGGTCTATTTGGAGAAGGGCGTCATAAAGAAGGTGGAAGGTGGGAGCCAAGCGGCCGAATGGTGGGCGTGGCTGTGCAGCTTCGACCATCCACAGATGCTTCGCCCTGCCCATCTGTGCTATGGTTTCCACCCAGCCGCCAAGCTAACCGGCCAGCTTGGCGAGGACGAGCGTATTTGGGGCTGTACCGAGTGGGGTTTTGGTGCAATTGGTAGTTTTCTTGTGCCCCCTAACGGAGTATATGCACCCAGCCATACCGATGGTGTAACCTTGAATTCCTCTGTTTGGCTGGATGGGGTACTTATTATGGAAAACGGTGAAGTGGTGGATCCTGAACTAAAGAAGCTAGCCACAAAGTTAGGCAAATGAGAGAGGTAGGAGTATGTTTTACTGGAAATATGAGCTTACAAAAGCATCAGACATACTGGTACGAGATCTGTTTGATGTAAGAAAGAACGAGATTTTTGTCATTACGGCTGACACCGAAAGCGATCCGTATGTAGTGGATGCCACAGCTGGTGCAGTTTTTTCAGCTGGGGGTAAGCCGATGGTGATATGGTTACCCACCCCACCGGGTGTTAGTAAGGCAGCTGATCCTGGACTTCCGCTGGAATCATTGACTGGGGCTCTGCTAAATGCAGATTGCTGGGTTGAGTTTAATAAGAAATGGCTCCTATACTCTACCCCATGGATAATCGCCTTCCAAAGAGAATCCAAAAATGCGATACATGAACCTGACAGGTATCAATGTTCGCAGCATGGTTAATTGCATTGGACGTGTGGACTACCCATTACTGAGCAAACTGGTGGAAGAAATGCAGTTTAGGGTTGAGAAAACCAAACACATTAGGATGACAGCACCGAATGGCCACGATATATCTTTTGACAACGTACCTGACCGCCCAGTAATACGGGAAAATGGCTATGCCCGTACCAGTGGGATGCACATGATCGCAGGGCAGGTAGCATGGACGCCAGCCCTGGACACCCTTACTGGCAATATTGTGTTAGACGGCTCTATCTCGCCTGATATAGGCGTAGTGAAGACACCTGTGAAAATGAACGTGGAAAAAGGTGCCATCCTCAGCATAACTGGTGGACATGAGGCTAAAGCTTTCGATGTTTGGACCAAGAGCTTTAACGATCCACAGATGAGAAGGATTGCCCATGCAGGTTTCGGCTTTCTGCCAAACGCTACTCTTTGCGGGAATATTCTGGAGGATCAGAGGGTCTGGGGTTCTACTACTTGGGGAGTTGGCAGCATCGGCGCGGGATTGCTTCCACCAAACGGAGTGTCCGGCTCATCGCATTCCGACTCTGTGTGTCTGAATACCACGGTTTATTTCGACGATGAGCTTGTACTGGAAAGAGGTCAGTTCATACCTGAAGACCTGAGAAAACTGCAAAAGGCACTTGGTCGCTAACTTGGCACTTTGCGTAAAACCGAAAGAATAACTTATTATTGCAGATGTACCACTAATGATTTGTGTTATAGGAGTTACGAGTCCTTAATAACATAGAGTTATAGATGCAAGAGGAGAAGCCAAATATGAAGAATATCAATAATGTCTTTTGCGCAGCGGTAACCCCGATGAACGCAAATTATGAGGTGGATTATGAGGGCTTTGATGCCAATATTGAATGGTATATAAGGAATAACCTTGGTGGCATATTGGTATGCGGCGGTACCGGCGAGTTTGTGAGCCTTACCTTGCGCGAACGCATAGATATCGTAGATTATGCGGCGGATAAGATCGCTGGACGTACCGGTTTGATGGTTGGATGCGGTGCCGAAACTACAGCAGATGCTGTCGCTTATGCAAAAAATGCTCAGGAAGTCGGAGCAGATGGGCTCTTACTGATTGCTTCGTATTATTTCAAACCATCGGAGGAAGAACTATATCAGCATTTCAAAGCTGTAGCAGATTCAGTTCATATCCCTATCGTGCTTTATAACAATCCAGGTGCTTGCGGAACTGATCTGACCCCTAGAATTCTAAAGCGTATGAGCGCATTCGAGAATATCAAGCATGTTAAAGAAGCAACAGGTGATTTACTTCGAGCCCGAAAGATTCGGGAAACATGCGGTAAAGATTTTAATGTGATGGTTGGTTGTGACGCGCTGGCTTATGAACTGTTTAAGAATGGTGCACGCGGCTGGGTATCAATTACTGCTAACGCATTGGCAGGCCAATCGCAGGAGATATTCGATCACATGATGAAGGGAAACGATTCGCTTGCATGGAAGGTTTATGAACAATATCTACCAATATACACTATTTGTGAGGAACCTTATAAGGCGATACAGACTGTCAAATATATCATGGATCGCATCGGATGTTGCGGTGGTAAAAGCCGCTTACCAAGGCTTGCCCTAACACTGGAAGAGAAGGAACATGTTGATATGCTTTTACGCAACACCGGATTAATATAATCATTATTGGACCTATAGAAATTTCTTCTAAATGCATCACGATAAAAACTGTTTTATGGTATTAATCCAGCTTCATCGAGTATTACATGGCCAGTGCAATTGCCGTTAGTGTAAACTTCTTTCTGTAATTTCTAGTCAAGCAAGTCGGTAGGTCTGATGTATCCTTCAATGTGGCAACCAACTTTAAAAGATATTTAGATCAATGATTTTTGGGATTCTCAAATCCAAAGAAGGGCTCGTGAATCGCAAAGGGTTTTACTTTTTATTGTGTATCTTGTTCTTGATGGCGATCCTGGCAGCTTGTGCCAAGCCAAAAGAAATGACTGCGTTGCCACCACTGATGGATACCCAAACACAAGCAACAAAGAGGCAACCCTTGCCCACAGATGGTTCGGTACCGCCAGCGCCAACCATGACCCAGATCGTCACCCTAATCCCACTTGTGTCACCCTCACCCGTTGCGACTGATATCCAAGTAGGGGCACCATTGGCAGGGTTAGAGACACCTTCCTTTGAACCCCAGCTGATTGAGGCTGCTAAGACGCCGGGAGCGATCGCCACCCTTGGCCTCTGCCGGCTTGACCCGGTCTCCCAGCCCCCTTGGCCGGTTAAAGACCCTCCTTCCGAACGAATTAGATCCAGAGACTGGCCTGCACATAACCGGCAATCCCCAGCAGATTGACCTGGCAACCTACCGATTAAAGGTAACCGGCCTGGTTGACCGCCCGCTGAGCCTGACCTACGACGACCTGCGTTGCCTGCCCAGGGTCACGGATCATCCCAAGTTAGTATGCCCTGGGGTTTTTGTGGATGAGGCGACCTGGACTGGGGTGCCGATTAAGGTTGTCCTGGAGCTGGCGGGTGTGCAGCAAGGGGCAACAAAGCTCACCCTGGTCAGCGCCGATGGAAGAGAGGCGAATCTTTCTCTGGAAAAGGCCAGCGAGGATGGGAATTTCCTTGCCTACGAGCTCAATAACAAACTACTGCCAATCCAGCATGGGTTCCCGCTACGAGCGGTGTTCTCCTCCATGCCGGGCTCCTACTGGCTCAAATGGTTGATCGAAATCCGAATTTCATGAAATATGAGGAAAATATAGTTAAAGAGACCGGACCACCCCGCTATCGCTGATTATCCATTCTCAAACACCAGTAGCCGAATCGGGTTGCGATTGATTTCTGGTCAACCTAGGAATTTATCGCAGGCTGATCAGCCACCTGGGGCTCAGCCGCAAGAGCCACAAACATATGATCAATTGTGAAGAGGGTGACCAACGCATCCCAACACAGGCATCAAATCAACTTAGCTCTGCTGTGTGGGGTGAAAATGCCTAAAGCGAACCGTTATCCTAAAACCTAATTCCCCGTTATAGAGTCACCCTTACAGTTCCATTCCTTATAGTGAATTGAAAGTAACTGCACTGATTGGAGCCACATTGATACAAAGCCCTCATGAAGTCCGTCAACAACACCTCTGTTATCAACAACTCACTCCAAGGCACCAAACACCTGACCGCTTGTTTGAGCGTTGTAGATGAGTGTCGAGAAGTGGGAATGCTAAGTAGATCAATTATTAACATTATTGAGAATATTCCAGAAGCAATAGCCGAAGCACAAGCTATTATTGATACCAACAATTGTGAACAGTTGGGCTGATCCTGGCTAGTAAAAACGAGATACTCCGCAAGGTCATTAATACTGGTCTGGCGGATTAAGTCAAACCAAAAGACCGTCTAGTGATTTTTTTTGAAGTTGAGAGACATGGTAGATGGCTTGACAAAAGGTATGGGGATAGATAGGGACATCTAAAGTCAGGGGTTTGAGTTCCTGAAGCTTGGAACCCAGTTAGTGAAAGCAAAGATACGGCAATTCAACACAAACGACGGTCATAATATGGGGTTAAACCTAGTTTGGGGAAAATCCGTACAGAATGATGCCAATATGACCTAAAAATGGGTAATTTATTATCATGTGAGATTATAGAGATCACACCCTCATACCCCCTCACACCTTACCAACTCTGAATTAGACATTTACTTACTCTCTCTTGCTTCATACCGTATCCTAGGTTCCTTCTGCAACCGTCTGCAACGCCAGTAACACGGTATGGAAAATAAGGACTTCTTGGATAAATTTACCCCCACAGGTGGGGATGTAAAGGAATTCAAACCACCATATATGGGTAGTGGACTCTATGGACAACCCATCAACTTCAATCGCACTGAAGAGGCCGCGGGTTCGAATCCCGCCAGGTCCACCTAATTACCCCCACCTGTGGGGGTTATTGTTGTATTATATATATGGGGGTGTGGCGAAGGTGATTGTCCTGACAGATCAAATCTGCTGCAACCGGCTGCAACCAGAGAAACACGATATGGATAATAGAGACTCCAGAGACAATTTTGTACTAAAAATAGTCGCTATTTGAGAAAAAAATCACCAAAGACGACCTGCGGACGATAAAGAAAGCCCCCATAATAGATCTTACTGAAGATTGGACAAGCCATGCCAACGGGTACAAACCCAAGACCGTCAAGACACGCATGGGAGAGATCACCTTTGAAATACCCCAGGTGCGAGAAAGTGGCTTTTAACCGTCTGCGCTGGAAAAGGGCTTGAGAAGTGAGCGGGCACTGGTGATCACACGCGCTGAGATGTATATTCAGGGTGTCTAAACCAGAAAGGTCAAAGCGATCACCGGACAGCTTTGCGGGGTTGAGATCTCTGCCATACAGGTCAGCCGGGCAGTGGCACAATTGGACGCAGTGCTGCATGAGAGTCGGGAAAGATCGCTTGCAGAGATCATGTACCTGTACATGGATACCTGTTACGAGAGGGTTAGGCAGGCTGGACAGGTGCGGGATACGGTACTTCTCATGGCCACAGGCATCACTCCAGCGGGTGAAAAGCAAATTCCCTGGCAAAGGTGCCATTTCCATCTGCAACAAAATGCTGGTGTTTATGTGGACAAACAAGCCATGCACATGGAGGTGGCAGCGGATACCAGGTCCATGTTCAACGCCCCACTGCGAAGAGGAGCAGAGGAGTATCTCCACGCTTCAATCCAGAAATATGCAGTCTCAGCCCCAAGATTATCTACCTGGCTGGAGGAAAACCTTTCGGAAAGATTTACGTTCTCCGATTTTCCACTTGACAGCCGAAGGTCCATTTGAACAACAAACAGCCTGGAATGGATTAACAAGGAAATTCGAAGAAGGACGCAAACCGAAGGTGTTTTTCCGAATGAGGCTTCGTGTCTCAGGATGATCTCAACACTGCTGATGGAGATCAGCGAAGAGTGGTAGATCGGTAAGCATTATTGTGCTGGTAAATCATTCAATTAGTAAAGAGCCACCGATATTTCTGACTTAAATTTGCAGAAAAAAGGTTCCGTAATCGTTGAATAAAACAGATATTTGTAGTTTTTCAACCTTGGACAAATGCAAGGATCTATCCTGTATTCGGACAATAAAATACGCTGCTATTGTTCTGGACAAATTAATTTCTAGACTTCACTTATTTTGAAAAAATTTTAATTCTTTAAATTGATCGCAGCATTTCAGGCATGAGACTTGCACATTAATATATGGTTAAAAATATCCTGAAATAAAGACCATTTTAGATGAATTAGCCAGAGCTATACGGTCAAGGAGGAATAATATATTCAATGGAGGTAAGAAAAACATTTGGAACGATTCAAACACATAAAAAAACCAATTCCTTATCATCCAACTTATGATTTTGCTTTGAATAAACATCTGTTTCAATAAAAATAGAAAAAAAATTAAAGGAGACTAAAATGATCGCTAAAAAAATATTAAGGCCGCGCACACTGGTAGCAATCCTAGCAGTTCTACTGATTATGATTACAGCTTATGCATACGCTGCTGCCAATGTGGTTCCAGAGACTGGTGCTGGTGATGGTTCAAACACGATCAGCGGTTACACCATCACCAACGTGCAATATAGCCTCGATGCTGTAGATCCAACATTAATTTATGATGTGTCCTTCGATATCAATCCAACGGCTGGCGCCAGTCCAGTCCGAGAGGTAAAGGTTCAACTTGTTACTGGAGGGACCTGGTTTGACTGCACTGAAGCTGGGACTTCAGCAACTTGCTCAATCACAGGAGTGACGGTTCTTGCCGCCAACCAATTTCGCGTTGTGGCTGTTCAATGATGAAGGTATGTACTTGATCCATTTACCAATAATATACGGTTCAAATGGGATATATCAGTACTTCATACCGATAACATACAAGGTAAATCAGGTACCATAACCACTTAACTTTGGATACAGCATGGAAGCATGGTCGCCATCTATTGATCATGCTCCATGCTGATCGCAGCATTCTATGGAAAAAACTAAAAAATTTAGAGTATACATAAAATCCCTTTTATATCTGGTTTTCGCAATGACCTTCTGGGTAACTTTTGCTCCAAAGCAGATAGGAGGGCAATATTATTATATTATCGTTTCTGGTAACAGTATGGAGCCATACCTAAAAAATGGGGATCTGGTAATAGTTCGACCAAGTAAATCTTATCAGGTGAGTGATGTCATCTTATATCGACACCCCGATCTAGGATCAGTTATTCATCGAATCATGGGTGTGGAGGGAAACCAATACATTGTCCAGGGAGACCACAATGAGTGGATCGATTCATATAAACCCACTCAAGCAGAAATATCTGGGAAGCTTTGGTTCCACATCCCATCGGCCGGAAAAGTTATTGAGCAATTTCGAACGCCGATAGGTGCTGCGCTTCTCGCTGGAATCCTGGGAATTTTTGTATTCTGGCCACTCCATGAAAAATCAAAGGAATGATTCGACTCCCTCATATCAGTCATGATCGGATTTCTGGGCTTATGAAACGGATTCGGGTGATTTTGTATATTATTATGATCGGATGCCTGGAGATTTTCCTGATATCCGACAATGTGGGATTAGCATCATCTAACTGGGTACCCGATACGGGGATGATAGATAGAATAATTCAAAGCCCATTAACCGCCAATGACTTAAAACCACTCGAATGCGCCAGTCTTGACCTGCAAAACATTATCACCGGTAGTGGAACCTTCTTTGGAACCACAGGAAACGATTTGATCCTAGGAAGCATAATTCCTGATGAAGTCGACGGCGTTGAAGGGAATGATTGTATTATCGGTGGAAGCGGTGATGACACCCTGATTAATGGTTCTGGCACTAGCACTCAAAACGTATTGGACAGGTTTGACGCAGTCTCCTACAATAATAATTACGGATTACAAAACTGGACAACCGATTGGCAGGAGATCGGGGAGAGTGATGGTCCAGTTTATGGCGATGTAAACATTGAAGTATCAGTTGCCAGAGGTGTTTTTACGCCATATACTAACCAGGACACTTACATCGACGAAAGAAATCCCAATAAAAATTATGGAACATCGAATGAATTAAAGGTGAGAGGACAGCTTGGAGACAGAAATTCATCCCTATTTCGGTTTGATGTTTCTTCAATTCCACCGGGCTCAAATGTCATTTCTGCCATAGTTTATTTCTATGCCACCCACAAGATCAGTAGCCCAGTTTACCTCCATCGCGTGACCAGCGATTGGACTGAAGACAACGCCACCTGGAATAATTTTAACAACGCGTATGATCCGAATCCCGTCGGATCCTTAAATCCGATTGCAAATTTTCAAATATACTCAGTAAATATTACCAACCTGGTACAGCAATGGGTAAATGGATCAATTCCTAACCAGGGTGTGGTACTTATCGCATCCAGTGGTGCCGTTAAATCAAGGTTTGCCAGTAAAGAATATACTGGAACAGCCCAGGACCCTTACATTTTAGTCGATATCAGCCAGGGAGGTGGCGCTAACAATGCCTATACAAGCCAGGATACTTACCTTGAAGAGCGCTTTCCAACAAATAACTATGGAACCGCGGCAGATTTACGGGTTAAACCAAATTTGGGTGATCAAAAGCGGGCAATGCTTCAATATGATATTTCCATGATCCCCTCAGGATCGACAGTGCAATCAGCGATTGCCAATTTCTACAATACCCAATCGAACAATAACCCAGTCTATCTCCACCAAATTACGAATGATTGGACCGAGACCGGAGCAACCTGGAACAATAGTGCCAATGCATACAACCCTCTACCTATAGGGGTTTTTACACCTGCATCACCCAACCAGTATTACCCAGTAAATGTCACCTCATTAGTTCAGCAGTGGGTGAATGATTCTCTGACCAATCAAGGTCTGATGCTTTTAGCTGCAGCTAGTGCAACAGAAACACGGTATTCGAGCAAAGAACAAACTGGGTCTTATCAAGATCCATATGTATCTATTTATTTAACGCCAGGTGGATCAATGCAAGCACTCCGGATTCAAAATGCCAACCGTGGTGCCTGGCGTCAGGTCGATCTTTCAAGTGCATTATCCGCTCAGCTGCAGATGGATTATCTACGTCAGGGTCTTGATGATGCAAACGATTATGTCAGTCTAGCGATCTCAATGGATGGTGGGGCAACATGGGTTGAATTGACACGGTTCACCGGTCCCTCAACAGATACACAGTTCCAGACAGTCAGCTTTGATATTTCCAATTATCTATCTCCATTCACCCAAATTCGGTTGATAAGTTCTGAATCAATGGCAGTTGATGACAGGGTATATTTTGATAACATTGAGATAACCTATCTTGGCGAGAATCAAATTGGAGCAGCAAGTATATTACTCGGTGGTGCGGGGGATGATATCCTGGAAGGGAAAGATGCAGCCACCTGCTATGGTGGTGAAGGTAATGATATCTTCATTGGCTGTAGCGTTATTTTTGATCCTTAAATCTATATAGTTGATAATCAGGAACACAAATCAGCTTTCACTAATTTCTGAAATAACGCATCGTTAGTGAAACATTCTCTGTGTAATTTCTTGACCAAAACAAATATGTTGAGTCAGAAGTATCCTTAAGGTTACCACAACCCAAAAAGGAGATTAAAATGATCCCCAAAAACGATTGTCTCCTCACAAGTGGACCGATTGAAAAAACATCACATGCTATCCCAGAATTATCACGCGTCCGTATGAATACACCTAAAATTTGATATTCTGATCTGTATAATCAACCATGACCTGACGTCTGACCCAACATGCCTTTCCATATAAGTGGACTCTGTCCTGAGCGGATCAACTCGTATCTACAACTACAGCTGACATTTGGCAATTCATCTTCGTCTTTTGTTATAAGGAAACGGTTCATGACTTGATTATTATTGAGACTTTAGTTAGATTTCGCATTTTTAATTTCTCCTATTAGTACTATAAAATACAAATATCTTGTCTTGATTATTGGATGTATTAAACACCTTTATGATTAAGCCTACGGGTCACCATTCCTTGCTTCATACTGCAGGCACAATTTGGGTACAGTTTGGGTACAAATGTGCTTCAAACAGTATGGTGATATTGGATCATCCTAGACGTAATAGATTGCTTTTTTCCCCTTTTCCTCTACCTTTTTATCAAATCCACTGAAGAGGCCGCGGGTTCGAATCCCGCCAGGTTCACTGGAATACATCCACCTAAGGGGGTTGTTGTATCATTATGGATATATATGGGGGTCTAGCGAAGGTTGTCGTTCGAATTTATAGATTCTACGCAAAGTGCTGCAACCGGCTGCAACCAAATTACTCAACTGAAATAGTATTTTCAGGTTTCACTTCTGTCGGTGTTACCAGGTCATCGATCAACAGAGCTGCCTCATCCTGCATGATGCATGGGAGGTTACTTGTTGGGTATAAAAATCCTATCCTTAGACAGAATCCTGAGGTGAAGGCTATCAGAGTTAATCGTGGTGGATGCCCCCAGGATATCTCATCTTCAAAGCAGATCTTATGTTCTCTGTTCTTGTCTTGGTATTGAAATAATAAATCTCTGAACAATCACATGATGTGGACAAGCATTATTGTAGTATTCACCATACTCTGTCAGAAACCGATGAAGATGGTTTTCACTCAAGATCAGGGTTTTAGTCCAGTCACTCTGAGCAATGAAGCGCAACCATCTAGCGGCGGAAGCATTCGATCTGGAGGTATGTAGAGGAGTATGCGTAGCTAGGAAATAAAAAAACATCTCTCCTTCTGTTTTAAGATCATCAAAAATAGAAAAGTCCAGCTTGAATAAGCAAGGCAATGGAGTGCCGTGATTTTTTACTGGATTCAAGTGCACGAGGGCAAGGTTAGTAGTGTATAAACACAAGTGTACCGACAGGAGCCCAGTTGTAAATCCATTCTGCATCACTGGTATCCATATTAACACAACCATGACTCATCGGCGTTCCGAAATTATGGTGCCAATAGGTGCCGTGAATTGAGAAATCACCAGAATAATACATGGTAAAGGGCACATCTGGTAGATAATAATCAGTACCATGCATTAGAGAAGAACGATACTTGACATAGATACGAAACTGTCCGGTCTCTGTGGGGAATTGTCTAACTCCGGTGGAAACCAGGAAAGATGCCACCAGTTTAGTGCCGTCATAGGCATAAAGCTTCTGCTCGCTTAGATCAATATTAATCCAATGACCTTCAACGCCTTCCAAGACTACGGGTGTAGAGGTTTCAGTGGGAGGTGGCGTTTGGATGGGATGGTAATCGTATAAAAGGCTATACCCATCGAGATAGACCGAACTCGTTTGTAACCAACCTTCGTAACCGCCTGATGTTCGAACATAAAGCCAGGAATGATCATTCAACTGTCCCAACAGCGTCAGGGGATCGCCATCAGAGAGTTTCACCAGTATTGAAAAATCAGTACTTGGGCCACGGCGTAGATTGACAGAGTAATCAGAAACCGTAATGGTTACTTCTGGGTAGGGCGATGGTGTTTGTACAGGTTGGTCCTTGAGCGTAACCCCGGTGAGATCAACCGTGTTTATTCTGACCCAGCCTTTTTGACCATCCGATGTATTAACGTAAAGCCAGGTATCATAAATGTATCGTCCCAATAGCGTCAGCGGTTGATCATAAGTGAGTTCCTGGATCGCTGCATAGTGTTTACCGGGACCAGCGCGTAGATCGGTAGAGGTGCTGACAATCTTAATCAACATTTCTGTGGCTAACGTGGGCGTTATGGTTTTGGTCGCTGTTGATGTGCTGGTTGCTGTGGCAGTAGCAGTTTTGGTTGCTGTTGGTGAGCTGGTGCGGGTAGCTGTGATAGCGGTATTAGTCGCAGTTGGTTTGCTTGTGCGAGTTACTATGGCAGTAGCAGTTGCAGTATCAGCAGCGGTGGGTGTAAGGCTTGGCGAGACCAGTAAATGCCCGAGGATAGGTGCAGAGGAACTATGCGCCGGTATAATCCTGCTTGCAGAGAGAAGCAGGAGAACCAAAAAAATGAAGATGAGCATCCACCGTTCAGCCAGTTTAATTTTACGGGGTGGGGGTTGAATCTTTTCCGTTGAAGGGATCACTGGTGGTACCTCATGAGGTTTATGAAATTGGTCAGCAACATTACTTTCTATTCTCCGATAAGTATCGATATATTTACGGAATCATGCCAAGTTCTTTGAGCTTGCTTATGCTAGGCGCAAAACCTGGGTGGTATTCAAGGCTGGTGCGTAGGTCAGCAATGGCGCGGGTTGTGTCACCAAGCGCATCATAGGATAATGCCCTCCAGTAAAAACTTTCCTCCAAGGCAGGTTCAGCCATGTTTCCTAGCGTCTGATTCGCAAGATTGATGACATCCTGGTAGCGCCCTGAGTAGTAGTATGCAAGATAGGGACCAGTCTCATACCAGAGGATGCGGTAGGGGCGAGAATTCAGCTGAATATCGGGGTATATGCCGAAGGCTGTGTCGAATGCGCTGGCAGCGGTGCTGTAATCCTGCAGGCACACAAGGCTGGTGCCGGCGTTGAACCAGGCGAAGTATTTATCGCGCACATCTGTCAGCGAGGAAGTTTCCTGCATTGCACGGTCATAAGCGACGCGACACGCTTCCTCATCAGATGCAAGCGGACCAAGTGCGTTGAGTACGTCATTTTCTTTTTCCGGCGGGTAAACAACAATGAATACATTATTAAATGCTCGCCAGGCCTGCTCCAACTCACTGTACGACAAACCAAACCCAATGAACGAATCCCATAACTCCACAGGAATCTCCACTCCCCCCGGGGGATAGCTCATGAGGTAGGAATCTTGGACGGTGAGGCTCTGATCTTCATCATCATAACCGACCACCAGGTTGTAATGACCCATCCAGCCTTCAGTTCGTAAAGAATATGGCTCGAAGCTTTTTTCGATCATCACTGGAAACCCTGCATTGAGCAATACCTTAATGGTCTGCAGGTCACCGCCATATCGCCATATAGCATTAAGTTCGGTTTCTTCGTTGACGAAATCCACCAACTCGTAAGGCATCACGTTCACATCCTTGTCATTGGGTCTGAGAACTCCTCCTGCCGCAATCTGATCTTTACCCCAGTCATAATAAGAAAGGTACATGGAGAGAGTAGCTGGTCCGCAGTTATTCATAAATTGACGTTCGCAAGTAAAGCCAGTCAGTAAAACAGAAGATGGTAAAGGGATTGAAGTAGGAGAGGGTGGAGGAGTTTGAGTAGGGAGCTGCGTAGAGATTGGAGAAAAGTCGACATCAGAGGTCGATCGGGTTGGGATGGCGGTAGGCTCAGTTGTGGGTTGAGGAGCAGGGGTATCAGCAATGATTGCAGCTGAAACCGGGGTGGTAACAAAACCGTCGTCGTAAGTGGATGGAACAAAGATCGCTTCGCTGGGCGGGTCAATCCAGTATTTGATTGTCCTATACGCTTCACGGGAATGATAATCCACCCTTGACCAGACCGGGGGCAGGCTGAGCACCACTGCCAGCAGGACAACGACTGCAATAATAACAACCCAAATTTTTACTCGCTTGTTTTTCATCGCAGCATTATAAACCACATTTGATTTTTAGTAGAAAATCTGAAAATCATTCTAAACTCGACTGCCAGGTCAGATTAAATGCCGCCTGGTATGCTTCTTCTCTGTAAATCTGTCTTGTAACAAATCCTTGAATATCTGATAGTGTCATAATGAGGGCATTTAGGGAAGTCTATTTAACCCAGGCTCTGGATTGACTGCGGGATACAGGGGGATTGGGATGGTGAGTGGTTGGCCAACCTGCAGATTAGCCAGATCTAGGCCAGGATTGGATTGAACCAGGCTTTCTAAAGACGCGCCGAAACGGGCAACCAGCTCGGGCAGAGTATCGCCGGGGCGTACGGTGTACTCATACAGAGTGCCTGCTGCCAGGCCGCGCTTGCGCAGCACATCGAAACCGTTATTCCCGGTCTGGCCCAGGTGGCGATCGCTCCATTCGTTGTAGATAATACCTGCACCAGGGACATGTGGATCGTAGAGTAGATAGCGCGGAATTAACATAGAGCCCCAAAGTGGATTACCCCAGGCCTGAGGCTGGTTGGTGACAGTGTAGGCGCGCCCCTCAGCATCTACTTCAGTGACGATAAACATGTGTTCGAAACCGGAATCTTTGGCATAAGTATACAGAAAATCTGCGGGCTGCAGGGGCCAGGCAGTAAAGTCAAATTCTGCCAGGGGGGTATCAAAGTGAAAAACCTCATAATCGCGCTCTGAAAACAAGCTCCAGGGGCGTCCATTTCCAGGGGGGCTGGCTTGCCAGTATGATTTGAGATCCCGCACCGGTCCAGGTTGGGTGGGTAGCAGGCCAGCATCACGCAGAATGGCCGCAGCTAGCGGGCCACAGATATTAGTGGCAGATTCGGTCTGACCGTCCAGGAAATTTAGGCTGCGGGCGATCTTCTCGGCGTCTTCAGGGTAAAATGCCTGATAAGCCATGGCAGCCTGGCGAAGGCGTTCCTGCCACGGTATACCAGGGGTTGAGATAGGCATAGGCGCACGAAGATCTGTGTAACCGGCATCCAGCATCCATCGGCAAATTAGCGGGCCGCCATGCTGGTCGAGCCCGGGTTCACCACTGTCAACTGGCAGGCCGTCATTGCCGCGCAGGTAACCGGCAGGACCGGTAAGCTGCTCTTGTGCGGCAGGCGAGAGCTCGTTATCGCCCAAGGCAATGGCATGGATGTGGGTTCCAGTCCCGGACCCCTTCTCGTCATCGTCGCGTAGCCAGGCAGCAAACCCAACCGTGCGCAGCGCCCGGATGAGTGGCTCAATTTCGGTATAAGGAACATACTGTGAGTTGGGGCGGATAACCGAGATATCCACTGCACCACCGCCGAGATGGGCACCAAGGCTGTCCAAGTCATTGGTAGTGTAACTGCCTTGGATGATGGCTCCTCCAGCCACATCAATCTCCCCGTCGTATAATAGGGCGGCTTGCTGGAGCATGGCATAGGTGCGGGCGTTGAGGCTGTAATCGTTAATGTTAACGCGGGTGTAATCGTCAGGTGGTTGCCAGCAGCCTGCTGGTTCGTAAAAAACCGGCGTGGGCGTGGAATTGGCAGTCATGACAATTGTCTGACTTGGTACGCTGGTCACCTCCAATTGAGGCGATTGAAGCAGTGATGCTGTTGGGGTGCTGGTTGGGACCTGGGTAGGTGTGGCCGTCCAGGTTGGTGATACCAGGAAGAGCTCACCCGTTGGGGCTGTGGTCCGCGGTGTAGTACCTTGGCAAGCCGCCAGGTTAAGCATAAAGCAGACCGCCAAGACCAATATCCAGTGTACAGAACGATGTCCAAAACCCATGTAATTACTATCTACGCATGAAACTATAGAACACTCATCTTCCTAATGAAAAGGATGATTTTTCCACCCGTCACCCTTTTACCACTGGGTCGCGTAGACAATTACGATCGATCTTTTCCCTGATTTTCACGTCAACTAATCCTCTTCATTTTGATCCAACCTGTAAAAAAATTCAGATTCACTTTCTTTATTATAGCATTTCAATCGCCATTTTTCGAGGAATTATACGAGAATTCCATCCATGCAAAATACACAAAAAATCTCAACTAATCTAAAAGTAATACCTATGAAATTCTATGGATTTGTGATGAGAAGACAGGTTCCTTGAACAGGTGAACGAGTGAGAAAAGTGAAGACGATGTTTTCACCGATATCATTTGGATCATTTCCCTACTTGGACAGTTTAGCAATCGACTTTCCTTGCTTCAACCCGAGGTATTTCGGGTTCCTTGTGTAAACAATTCGGGCACGGTGATGCTAAAACAGCAAGCAAGGATCCCAGCATGTTGTTTGGTTATTTTTGAAAAAAAACCAATATAGTTGGCTTTTTTACCTTATAACCCTACCTGCTCATCTATAGCACTGATGCAGCTGCAGGTTTGAGCCCCGCCAGGTCCAAAAAAATTCCCCAACATGTGGTGGATACTGTTTTTACACCTCAACACAGAGAGAAATTAGGTTGGTGCTGGAGGGAAAAACAATCTGCGTGCAACTGTAAGTAACTTACTCATTGCTTGAGCCCTCAACCGCCTTCGCAATGGTCGATATTTTCATTCTTCTTGTTTTATAGCTGCTGGGCTTGCTAACTGAATTTTCATATTTCTGGTCAGCCAAAACCATCATTGTCTGATATAATTAATCCATCACGGACTCCAGATTCGCGCTCGGTTATATAAGCCGCCATTCTGCATCGAATGGCGGTTTCTCTTTCGAAGTTGATCCTGGATGATCTATAAACAGCTGCCTGGATGCCAGGATAACTGAGGTTAGTTGCAATCACAAAAAGGAAAAGAGAATGGATTCAAAATTATATGTTGGAAATCTGTCCTACGATATAACCGAGGATGGACTGAAGGAAAAATTCGCTGAGGCAGGCACAGTTGTGGCAGTGGATATGATCAAAGACCGCGATACTGGACGGATGAAGGGTTTTGCTTTCGTTACGATGAGTAATCAGGAAGAGGCAGAAAACGCCATCAAAATGTTCAACGGTAAAATGCTAGATAACCGTGAACTCAAAGTCAATATTGCACGTCCTCGCGAAGAGCGCCCGCGAAAAACTTATAATAACCGACGCTGGTAATATTACCCCTAGGCTCTTTGGATCAGGATATAAAGTATATTCTGATCCGGGAGTTCTATATCAGGTAGGGAAAGAGGTGTGAAATGGGCTTTCGAATTGGCGATAAAGTCATTCATTGTACATATGGCCTTGGTGAAATCACCCGTATCGAGGAAAAGGTCATCAACGATCAGTTGACGAACTGCTACGTTATCCAACTCAGTAACATGATAATCTGGGTCCCGATGGACGATTTGGGCCAGAACAGTCTGCGTGTGCCCACACCTCCAGATGAATTTATCAATACCTTGCCGATCCTATCAAGTCCTAATGAGCTCTTACTTGAGGATCGCGTGGAACGCAAGAAACAGTTATCGGATCAATTGAAAGATGGTCAATTAACTTCAATATGCCGGGTGATACGGGATTTGACCCATTACCAGCGCAAATCGAAGTTGAATGATCAGGAGAGATCCATCCTGGATAGGGCAACCAGATCCCTGCTCACAGAATGGACCTTTTCGCTTGGTACCAATCAACATCAAGCGCAACAGGCGATGGAAAGCATGTTGGAGACTTAGCTGTTATAGTTTATCCGAAGACCCTGAGGGAGTGATTTTTTTCTCAGGGTCTTTTAATTTTCTCGAAATCACTTTTCCACTCGCGAAAACTTCATTCCAACTGGCACTTATGGATGTTGTAAATTGGAATGGTCACCCAGGAATCAATTGACAATAACGATCTCCTGATATTATTATTTAACTTAGCGTCGTTACCCAACTTGAGGTTGGTCGTCGTGCAACACAACCAATCCATCAAGTTTCACAAGTAAGAAATTCCCGAGCTATGCTTATCATCATTGTGAATATTGACCGCACTTGACAAAAAGTGGTTCTGCTGCGTTATATGAAAGGAGAAAAAAAGCAAGAAGCAGTGCAACACTTTATTAATCACTGGGGAAAGGTAATGAAAATCACATAACTGGTTGTGAATCGAGATATAAAAATAGTTATGAACCAATCAATTCGTTAGTATAATTAAATCCCAAAGCTTTCCATTGATAGTAATATTTTTGCCAGCCAATTGTATATATCTTAGTTTCTAGCCTGAAGTAGTATCTCCCTTAAAACAAACCTTAGGGACAGTGATCTTTATCCTATCGAGCATAAAAATCACACAAAAGGTAAGGTGAATGGAACCCAGCCAGTGATTATTGTAAATCATCCAAGTGGAAGGAGAGTGAATTTCCAGGCTGACATAAATTGGAATGCCTATTCTTTCTACGTAGACCTATTTTATTGATTTCCAATGATTGATTCAAGGAGTGAAGGTAATCAATGATGAAAAATAAAGATAAGGAATTTGCAATTATTGGGCTGAGTCGTTTTGGCAGCAGCCTGGCACGCAGGCTAGAAGCTCTCGGTCATCCAGTTTTTGGGATCGATATTGAGCCTCGAAAGGTGAAGGATATTGCTGATGAAATTACGGAATCTGTTATCCTGGATGCTACAGACGAGGATGCACTACGGCAGGTCGATATCACCGCCTTTCAGACCGTCGTGGTTGCCATCTCTAGAAATTTTGAGGCCAACGCACTGATTACTTCAACCTTAAAGAAAAAGGGAATACCCTATGTGATTTCCCAATCCAATACTGACCGTCATCGAGAAATATTATTACGGATCGGTGCAGACCGAGTGATTCTGCCAGATGATGAGACTGGTAATCAGTTGGCGGATGAACTAAGCATACCAGGCATGCTTAAGCACTTGCACTTAAGTCAGAACTACAGCCTGATTGAGATCAAACCACCTCCAGTGTTAATTGGAAAGAATGTGAAAGTATGCGAGCCACACGACGTTATCGTCGTTCTTATCCTGCGTGGGGATGATCTGATCATTAGCCCTGACGATAGTACCCTGTTTTTGCCTGATGATATCCTGGTACTTGTGGGTGAAAAGCGTAATTTGGTAGAATTTAGCAGCTTGGAATGAATAAACCCAAACCTTCCCAATCTGAGAAGTTTAAATCCAGGATTTTAGCGCGCAGGCAACGCACAATTCGTATACGAGGTGGAGGTAGTTCACACAGATCCCACCAAGTCCCCGTTGCCATGCAACTGGTGGTAGGTTTATTTGTGTTGATCGCCATAGGTACAGCCCTATTGCTGATTCCTGGAGCAGCTAACCGCAAGTTATCTTTTATAGAGGCCTTCTTTACCTCGACTTCAGCCGCTGCAGTGACTGGATTGAGTCTTTTCTCGGTTAGTACCGATTTAACCATCTGGGGACAGCTGATCGTGCTGCTGTTGGTACAAATTGGCGGGGTTGGATTGATTGTCTTTGTCGTATTAGTTTTTCGCCTGATTGGACGTCAGGTAACCCTTGGTGAGAGATTGGCTGTCACCAGTTCATTAGGATTGGACCGCCCTGAGGAGATTGCTTTAATCATGGTCAGAGCAATTGGTCTAATGTTAACAATCGAGGGTGTCGGTGCGCTCTTGCTGTTTTTACATTGGCGCATCTCCGGGATTGTCCCTCCGGGCAAAGCTGCTTTTTATGCTATTTTTCATGCCATAACTGCTTATTGTAATGCCGGTTTTGATCTGTTTAATGGGTTACCAGAATACCCAAATGGGATTCCGACTGATTCCATTAGCATAATAATTATGGGAGGGTTAATTATCCTGGGAGGTCTGGGTATTCCAATTTACATGGACTTGATTTACCGGCGAAAACGTCCTTTTTCGCTCCATACACGCCTGACCATCAGTATAACGTTGATTCTTATCATTCTAGGTTGGGTTGGATTATTGATTTCTGAATATCGTCAGGCTGGTGTATTAAGTTCCATGCCTTTCGGTCAGCGCGCAATTCTTGCCTGGTTCCAATCTGTTTCTGCCCGGACGGCTGGTTTTACTGGGCTGCCAGGCTTTAGCGAGCTGAATTTTCCCAGTATATTAATGTTAGTTATGTTAATGTTCATCGGTACCGCTCCAGCCTCCACTGGGGGTGGAATCACAACAGGAACCTTCATTGTTTTATGGTTATCCGTGTTCAGTTATGCACGCGGGCTGGATAAAATACGCGTTGGAAAACATACTCTACCGAGAGAATTACTGATGCGTGCCATGGTCGTTTTTGTGATCAGCTTAAGCTTGGTTATCCTGGCAACCTGGCTTATACTGTTAACCAATCCTTTCGACCTAGAGCAGTCGTTGTTCGAAGTTGTGTCGGCATACTCAACTACTGGGTTATCTTTGGGTATAACAACAGGGTTGAATACCATCGGTCGCTTGATCATCATTTTTACCATGTTTGCTGGGCGCCTGGGAGCAATCACCATCATGATATCGTTGTTGGGACGCGACCCAGGTGAGAAGTTGGTTGATTATCCGGAAGAATCAATTTTAATCGGCTAAACATTTAATTAAAAGCAAGAATCTGTTCATATAGCAACCTCAGAACCTGACTACCGATCAGGGAGCAGGCTTATTCATTTCTGTGCTGAATACTCGCCAGGCAATGACAATCGACCTCGTGACAATTGAGAATCCATTTTTAAACCTTACAGGCAGCAGGTATTTCTGGTAAAAGTATGAGTTACCGTGGCAATTATATTGGATGCTTTTACTGTCAATCCATCTTTAGCAAGGGATAGTAGATCGTTTTATTTCAATCCAGGGTAAATGGATTGATCATTGTTTCCAACTAATTCTTATTTGATCCATTTTTTTTCATGAAGATTCTTAGGCAAGTCGTGAAACCCGATATTTCCCGTTTTGGCTGTATCCGATTGAGCAATCGGTACTCAAGATGCGGAGACATGAGGGATTGTCCAGGTATGGGTAGTAAATTTTTCTGTAGATTTATTTTATACAATCAGGTATAAAAATACTTTAGAAATTTACCTTTGATAAGGACCGATAATCCCATGGATGATACCGAAATCGCTTGGAAGGCTCGGCTGGATTTATTTCCTGATTCGACATGTCTACAAAGTAGTGCACGTGGTGTGTGTATCCAGATTGGAGGCTGTAATCTTGAAGAATTGGCAAATGAATTTGGCACCCCGCTTTATATTTATGACCAAAAGACGTTGGATAACTCAGTAAATACCTACCGCCAGTTCCTTCAGCGCTACTACCTTGGGGATACAGGTCTGACCTATGCCGGGAAAGCATACTTGTGTATCGCTATTGCTGAATGGACGCAGAAATGTGGATTGTATTTAGACTGCACAAGTATTGGCGAACTTTACATTGCCAGAAAAGCCAGGGTAAAGCAAAATCAGATAATTCTACATGGGGTGAATAAATCAATTGAAGACCTACAGGCTGCATTTGAATTTGCTGGTATTGTGGTAATCGACAACCTGACCGAACTTGAAAGGCTCGGAGCGTTATGGCAAATGAGTTACCAAGATAGACCAATTACCCTGTGGTTACGTTGGAGACCGGGATTGGCTGTCGATACCCACCGCCATACCCAGACCGGGCAGGAAAATAGCAAGTTTGGCATGGACCAGGAAGAAATCATTAAGGCAGTGAGCTTCTGCCGTGAAAATGGATTACCGGTCAGTGGAATTCATTTTCACCAAGGCTCACATTTTCATGATCTGATACCACTCGGGCAGGCGATTTCGCTTGTTTGCGATTTGTTTGATGAGCTACAATCCCGGTTAGGCTGGTTCCCAGAGACGCTTTGCCCCGGAGGAGGATGGGGAGCTGCATATCATGAATTAGAATTACCCTATCCTGCAATCGAAGAGTACGTTCGTTTCGTTTGTGAACATGTTCAACAAAGCTGCGCAATCCACCGGATTCCACTTCCCCGACTGGTGCTTGAGCCTGGACGGAGCCTGATTGCAAGAGCAGGTGTTGCTGTTTACCGTGTTGGGACGGTAAAGCATTCAGCACAACGCAGGTGGCTGCTTTTGGATGGAGGATTAGCGGACAACCCCCGCCCAGCCTTGTACCAAACCAGATACTCTGCATTACCAGTTCTATCTCCCGATCGTCCAATAGCTGGACCTGCCTGGTTAGGTGGTCCTTATTGTGAGAGTGGAGACATCTTGATTGAGGGCATAGATCTTCCAGAGATCTCGGTTGGGGAGCTGATTGCAGTGCCGGTAAGTGGAGCCTACCAACTCAGCATGGGTAGTAACTACAACGGCGCGCGCAAGCCAGCAGTAGTCATGGTCGATTCTGGTGTAGCACGATTGATCCAGCGACGTGAAAATATTGAAGATTTACTGCTACGTGATTTATCTTTGTATGAAGAGTTACACAAGTAGCCTGCATGGTAGAGATTGATCGCTCCTGACGGTAACGGATATCAATGTTGAGGTATCGATCTACTGAGATGGTGTAATCCTGCATTGAATAATAAATATCCTTTTATTGAACATTCCAGGACGTTCTGGGGAAGGCGGGCACAGGGGGTGCGCTTAGAGGGTGCGCTTAGTTGACGAATTTCTTATTTGAGAGTACAATTCTGCCTACATTTTTGGGCCCATAGCGCAGTTGGGAGCGCGTCTCAATGGCATTGAGAAGGCCGAGGGTTCGAATCCCTCTGGGTCCACTAAAAAGTCCTGGCAGGAGTAATAAGCCATCCTTCAGCGAATCGGGAGAGAGAGGTGTGAGCCCGGTGAGGTGCCCAAGGAGCACAGCCGAAAAAGCCTGGTCGAACTCGCCTGCCGTCCGTTATGAGCGGACAGACTTCATCAGTGAGCACCATACTTTATGGTTTAGCTGGTGGCAGGTTTCGCCTGTTATTGCGATTCTGAGTGGCTAATCTGACCGGAGATCCTGATCGGTCTGAATAGCAATCAGGGTGGTACCGCGGAGTTAACCTTCGTCCCTGTTGGGACGAAGGTTTTTTGTTCTTTAATAATCTGGCGAGAAAGTAAATTCAGGAAGTTGCCTCTGAATTGACGACATTAATAAATACATCAAGGACATCTGGATCAAATTGTGATCCTTTGACTTTCTGCAATTCAGTGATCGCTTCCTGGTGAGTGCGGGCTTCTCGATAATATCGGTGTTCTACCATTGCCTGATAGGCGTCGGCAATACCCAGGATTCGTGCACCCAGTGGGATATCCTCCCCCTTGAGACCTTTTGGATAACCAGTGCCATCGAATTTTTCCTGGTGAGCGGAGATCGTGGGTGCCAGGGCAGGCAAAGCATCGATAGAGCTTACAATATTTGAGCCAATGGTTGGATGCATCTTGATCAATCTCCAGTCATCTTCCGTAAGGGCAGCTCTTTTACGGAGAACGCGGGTGGAGATCCCGATTTTTCCGATATCATGAAGCATGGAAGCCCAATAGACATTTTTTACTTCGTCGTCGTTCATATTCAGCTTGCGGGCTGTCGAACTGGCCCACTTAGCTACGTTTTCGCAGTGTTCTCCGCCCTTGGAGACCCGCTTATCAACAAATTTTGAGATATCAATCAATAGTTGAAGCCAGAGTTCTTGTCGATGTATGTGTGTCATATGAGCTCTTCTATAAGTAAGATAGTTTCTGCTTCTGGTGATGCAAAATTTGTACCAGTTCGATGGAGTATTTGAAGTAACATGCCTTGATTCCAAATCTGATTGCTAGAATAAAATCACAGCTGCTAATAAAGGACATGAACGTCCTGAAAGTACTATGTTTTTGAGTGAAGGTATTCGTTGCGAAAGCTTGAGAATGGAAAAGAGGAACTACGAAATTTCCTATATGTTTACAGGATAAAGATTGTATGGACACACAAAAAATAAACGATCCTATTGATTTTGATCCATCGGCAGTTTTCGAGGTCGATGATTACCTGTATTTTTATTCTGAGATGCTAACTGACGAGCGCACTGATATGGAAGTCAATGCGCTGGTCAGGTTGCTTGTCTTGGAACATCCTAAGAAAATCCTTGATCTTGCATGCGGGTTTGGAAGACACACCAACCGATTGGCTTTACTAGGCCATAGCATGACCGGGGTCGATCTTACCTCTGGTTTTTTGGATATTGCCCGGAGGGATGCAACCCAAAAGGGTGTGAATGTTGACTATCAACAGAATGACATGCGTAAGATCACCTTTGACAATGAATTTGATTGTGTCCTGTTGCTGTTCACTGCGTTTGGATATTTCTCGGATGAAGAGAACCTGCAAGTAATAATCAATGTGAGAAATGCTCTGTTACCAGGAGGTAGATTAATCTTTGATCTACCTAACCGAGATGCCTTCCTGAAAAGAACGCAGCCATTTTTTGTCACCGAGAAAGAAGGAAATTTGATGATCGATCGCATGTCTTTTGATAGCCTTCACGGAAGGTCTTATAATAGGCGGATTGTATTGCGTGATGGAATCCGAAAGGATAAGCATTCTTCTATCCGTTTATACAATCCAAACGAAATACAAGCGCTGATCACTCAGGCTGGCATGGAATTGGAAAGAATTTATGGTGGTTGGGAGTTACAGGAAGTGGGTCCTGAATCTAGTCCAATCGTTGTGATTGCCAGAAAGCCTTTATCATAAAACAGGTGAGTACTGGAATATTAGGAGAAAAGAATGTCCGAGCTAAAAAATTACAATCCTTCAGAAATCGAGCCTAAATGGCAGGCGAAATGGGCGGCAGATGGTTTATATCAAGCCAGAAATTGATAGCACACGAAGCCAAAACATTATGCACTGACCATGCTGCCGTATACATCAGGAGATCTCCACATCGGTCACTGGTATGCAATGACGCCATCCGATTCGCGGGCTCGATATAAACGCATGCAGGGATATAACGTCATGTTTCCGATAGGGTTTGATGCCTTTGGATTACCAGCAGAAAATGCTGCCGTGAAAAAATAAAATCCACCCAAAAGTGTGGACCTATGACAATATTGAGCATATGCGCAAGCAACTTAAAAGCATGGGAGCCATGTGGGATTGGGGCAGGGAAATGATTTCATGTGACCCGGAATATTACCGTTGGACACAATGGTTCTTTATCCAGCTGTATAAGCATGGTCTGGCATATCGAAAATATTCTGCAGTTGATTGGTGCCCAAATTGTCAAACTACACTTGCCCGCGAACAGGTAAAGGGAGATGATCGCCTGTGTGAACGCTGTGGAGACACCGGTTATTAAAAAAGAACTGGAACAATGGTTTTTCAGGATTACAAATTATGCTGAAGAATTGTTGGATTTTTCCACCGTCGACTGGCCGGATCGTGTTAAAACGCTACAAACGAATTGGATCGGCCGTTCCAATGGCGCGTCAGTGGTATTCCATACCGAGCAAGGAGATCCGATCGAGATATTCACCACTCGACCCGATACGCTATGGGGCGCAACCTTCATGGTGTTGGCACCTGAACACTCCCTTGTTCAGAAAATCACCACTACTGATCAAAGCCGTGATGTAGAGACATATATCCAGCAGGCAGCGAGGCAATCAGATATCGACCGTGAAGCGATGGATAAGGAAAAAACCGGTGTGTTTACCGGTGGTTATGCCATCAACCCAGTCAATCAGGAGAGAATCCCGATCTGGATTGCGGATTATGTATTAATGACCTATGGGACAGGCGCGATCATGGCCGTCCCGGCACATGATCAGCGCGACTTTGAGTTTGCCCGTAAATACGGTCTGGAAGTGCGTGTAGTCATACAACCTGTAGATATTGAGCCGTTGGATGGAGCTTTGATGAAAGCATCAGTTCCGGCTCTGGCGATATGGTCAATTCAGGTGAGCTGACGGGAACTCCGGCGATCAAGCATTTGATAAGGCAATATTGCATTTATAAAAGAGAGGGGGATTGGAAAAGCCGCAGTAAATTATAAATTCCGCGATTGGCTGATCTCTCGCCAGCGTTATTGGGGTGCACCAATCCCGATGGTTTTTTGTGAGGATGTGTGGATGGAACCCAGTTCCTGAAGATCAGTTGCCTGTGCTTATTGCCGGATGACGTGAATGGCGACAACTGGTGTAAATCCACTCACCATCCATCCAACCTGGAAATATACCACCTGCCCGATTTGTGGGAGACCCGCTGTTCGTGAGACCGATACCATGGATACCTTCATGTGCTCATCCTGGTATCACCTGAGGTATATCAGCCCGGGTTATGATCAAGGTCCTTTTGCACAAAAGGATTATGACTATTGGATGCCGGTTGATACATATACGGGTGGTATTGAGCATGCCACAATGCATCTCATATATACCCGTTTCTTCCATAAAGCGTTCCGTGATATGGGTATCACTGAAGGACATGAGCCAATCATGCAGCTGCGCAACCAGGGAATGGTCCTTGGTGAAGATAACGACAAGATGTCAAAAAGCAAGGGAAATGTGATTGCTCCGGACAAGCTGGTAAAGCATTACGGTGCAGATACAGTTCGGGCTTACCTGATGTTCTTCGCCCGTTGGGAGATGGGTGCTCCTTGGAGTAGCACTGGGATGGAAGGTGTTTTCCGCTGGTTGCGGCGTGTATGGACATTGTTCACTGATCCGATAGAGAAAGGAAATCCGGATCATGAAGTCTTGCGCTCGCTACGCCGGAAACTTCACCAGACATTAAGGCAAATCACCCATGATTTCGAGGTATTTCGAGTTCAATACCATCGTTTCAGGGTTGATGGAATTACTGAATGAGATGTACAAAGCACACGATAAAGGTGCTGCTGGCACTCCTGAATGGACTGAAGCAGTGGACATATATATAAGGATGATGGCACCGGTGACCCCACATATTGCTGAAGAATTGTGGTCTTTCATTGGGAAACCATATTCAGTCCATCAGCAATCCTGGCCAAAGATAGATGTTGAAGCAGCAGCGGAGGATCTGATCGTCCTGATTGTTCAGGTCAATGGTAAATTGCGCGACCGCATTATGGTTCCTGTAGATGTGACTGAAGAGGCTGCCAAATCAGCTGCTATGGAAAGTGATGTAATTAAGAAATTCCTGGAAGGCAGGCTGCCGAAAAAGGTGATCGTAGTTCCACACCGTTTGGTTAATATTGTCATCTGAGTTTAACATGGGCACCCCAAAGGGGTGCTCTTTTTTTCATAGAATTATTGATGAACCATAATCTTTCTTTAAGGGTAGTTTGATAGAATGATCTTGTGTGAAAAGCAAAGTTTTGGTGCATATGAGCAGACATCCAAAAAATAAGCTAAATACTCGATGGGCGGATTGGTTATCTGCATTATTACTACTATTAATATTACAAATTGCAGCTGCCCGTCTGGTTGCTACCCTATGGACAGATGACTTGCATCTGGTGCAGTTTACCACTCTTATGGCAACCCTATTGGGTCTAACACTGGGCAAGAGTATTTTTAATCGTTTTTGGGTGGGTGTTTTTGCTGTTGCTTATGGTTTGATCCTTATTCCATGGCAGATTGGATTAACTCTAGATCGTGAAATTCGATGGACTGATCGATTAATCAATCTCTGGGGCAGGTTGGAGATCGTGCTCCGGGAATTGTTATCCAGGGAACCTGTAACAGATAATCTCCTTTTCATATTATTGATGGCGATTCTATTCTGGGCCATTGCGGTATATACTGGGTATATACTCAGTCGAGAAGGCAGTCCATGGAAAGTTGTCCTCCCGGCTGGAATCGCAGCATTTGTTATCCATTCATTCGATCCACTATTATTCAGTCGCTCGTGGTATCTGGCATCCTACCTTTTCTTTGCCCTGTTATTGGTTGCCAGAATTGTTTACCTTAAAAATAATAAGAAATGGAAGGAAGGACACACTCACACACCACCTGATATGGGTTTTGATTTTACACGAGTAGCATTGATCTTGTCTCTCCTTTTGGTATTTTTCGCCTGGAACGTACCGGTGGTGGCAGAAACTCTTGAGCCAGCCGCCAAGATATGGCAAACTGCATCACGGCCGTGGCTTACAGCAAAAGATCGGTTTGGATTTATGTTTGCTTCCCTTAAGGCCTCGGTTGGATTGGTACAAAATTTTTATGGCAATTCGCTGCCTTTGGGATTGGGTAATCCATTGTCAGATCAGGTGGTAATGGAAGTTGAAGGACTGACCAGCCCACCGAATAGCTATCGGTATTACTGGAAAGCCCGGACTTACTCATCATATGGTTCCAACCAATGGCAAACTGATCTTCGAACTGCACATGAGCTCACCGCCAACAGCATGGATTTAGCGCAACCAGGTGTTGATAAACGACCGGTTGTCACTTCTACATTCTTTCCCCATGTTCCAATAACCAATCTCTATAATGTTCCAGAACCATTATGGGTCAATCTACCGACCCAGGCGTTAATGGAAACAAATCCTGATGGCATGGTTAATTTTGGAGCATTAATGAGTAAATCGGTCATTCGACCCGGAGAGCAATATACCATGCGTTCAGCGATTGATGCCGTCACAGTGGTGGAGTTAAAGAATGCCGGTACTGATTATCCACAATGGGTGCTGGATGGGTATTTACAGCTTCCAGGTGATATCACCCCACGAACGAAAAAATTAGCCGAGGAAATTGCGTCTGGATTGCCCACTCCATATGATAAAACGAATGCAATCACTGAATATCTACGAAATAACATTGAATATAACCAATCTGTAAGTCAGCCACCGCCGAATCAGGAACGAATAGACTGGTTTCTTTTTGATTATAAAAAGGGTTTTTGTACCTATTACGCTTCTTCTGAGGTGATATTATTACGTTCTCTTGGAATCCCAGCCCGTCTGGCAGTCGGATTTGCCCAGGGAGAGCAGGAAGTACCAGCTATACAGGTGCAATCTCCCGGTGGAGTAAACCCGGAAGACACACAGAATCAAATCAGTGAAACTTCAACCTATGTGGTGCGAGAAAAGGATGCCCATGCCTGGCCCGAGGTATATTTCCCAGGCTATGGTTGGGTAATTTTTGAGCCGACTGCTTCCCAACCATCTCTATTCAGACCTTCCGGAGAGGAAAATTCTACTCAAAATCAGTCTCAAATAAACCAGGGGCAAGAGAATCTAGAAAATTTACAGAATTTAAACAACACTGATATACAACGACCTGATGATAAAGAACGAGCATCAAACATGGATATATCAACGACTTTCTGGACGATTGGCAATGTGGCAAAAATTATCACCCTTATTTTGACACTTGATCTGTTGATTATCTTGATATGGCAGGTTCGTAAAGGATTTAAGGTGGTGCCATTCTTTGAGCGTTTCTTTGTGGAAATTCCTATGGGATTAGAAAAAGGATTCATGCGTTTTGGGATTCGTCCACCTGATTTTTTGGTCAATTGGTTTTTTTCAGTGAAGCTTCCAGCATTAGCACGCTCCTATCAAGAGATTAACCATGCCCTGAAACGTATAGGAAAAGAACCAGGAATACAGGACACACCATCCGAACGTGCTACAGCGCTAATTGATGCTATACCTTCAGTATCAACCCCAGTAATGCATTTGTTATCTGCGTACCAGGCATCAATATACAGTTCCCATCCGGCAGATGCTGAGCTTGCCCGAAAAGCTGGAATCGAAATTCGAAATTCTTCCTGGTTAGCCCGGTTGGGGAAAATATTGGCACACTTCCAGGAATCCGATTCAAATGGATGAGAATTGCTCAATTAAATATTTATTGCCAGGTTAGAATACTTATCTGCAAATATTGCTGGCGTGCCCCCGGTGTGCCAGAAGAGGACTGTTTCATCGGATTTAATGTATCCTTTGCGGATAAGGTCGATTAATCCTGCTGCAGCTCGTCCTGTGTACACAGGGTCAAGCAACAATCCTTCCAGCTTCGCAAACATATTGATTGCCTCGATTTCGGGTGGTCCCATTATCCCATACCCACCACCTAGATATCCATCGTTCACTTGTATTTCATGGGGAAGAAAAGTCAAATTCTCTCCAAGCATATCTGTTGTTTCGGTTGCTAAAGAAGCCACGCGCTTTTGTAAATCAGTCTCGGTCTCATCAACACTGATTCCGAGGATATTTCCTTTTAATCCAAATAATCTTGCACCAGCAACCATTCCAGCCTGGGTCCCCCCAGATGATGAAGCAAAGATGATCCAATCAGGCTGATATCCTTGGATTAGAAGTTCCTGCATTGCATATACATATGCAGTCGCCCCGGTAGCATTTGAGCCACCATAAGGGATCAAATAAGGTCTCCTACCTGCCGCCCATGCATTACTAAAGGTCTGCTGAGTGATTAAATCGCGTTCTTCTGGGGTCGTCCACACAAATTTGGCTTTAAATAATTGGTCCAGCAACAAATTTCCAGTAGCATGATCAGGTTTATCACCAGACAGGACCAGGATACAATCAAGGTTTAGACGAGCACAGGCAGCAGCAGTCTGACGGCAATGGTTAGACTGCACCGAACCCGCAGTAATTATCGTGCGGGCACCATTTCCTTGGGCTTCAGCCAGTAAATAATCCAATTTACGGGTTTTATTTCCACCAAAAGCAAGGCCTGTCAGATCATCCCTTTTCACTAAAATCTTAGGCCCGTTTAATTCAGCAGTTAGCCTTGGCAATAACTCGATTGGGGTAGGTAGCTGGGCTATTTTAATACGTGGAATGGTTTTCATTGATCATCCAGTCACTTGTTTTGAGGTAGTTTTTCCATGTTTACGCATGATGTCCAATAAGCCTGGGATTGTCTTTGAATATAACCGATAAAACATGCGGTTCACCGGAAAGTCCCAAGCGCCTATATATCGATGAACCGTCCCCCCCAGACCTTCCTTAAAGCGAAATACACCCCATAAGGGATCATTTTCATTAAATTCATCCGGTGCACCCCAAAGATCATAACCTGTACAATTAGAGGCTTTAGCGCGTTTAATTGCTTCCCATTGAAGCAGGTAATTGGGCATCTTATCTCGATGGGCTAATGAAGACATTCCATATAAGTACCAAGCTTTGCCTGTGAATTGAAATATGATCACCCCGGCTATGGGATTTCCATCCACCTCAGCAATCAATGCCTCAGCAACAGGTTGTTCAAACGAAGCTTGTTGTTGACTGCGTAAAAAAGTACTCCAGACTTCATGATAATAGGTTTCATTCCGGATGACAAAACCATCGCGGAGGGATGTTTCGGCATACATCCTGTAAAGAATATTTAAATCCGATTTGTTACCAAGGCGTACAATGACACCTTTGCGTAACGCAAGATTCACGTTGTAGCGGGTCTTCTGTTTCATATTGGCAAGCAGATCTTCTTGATTTGGCTTGAGGTCGATCAGTACAGTATTTTTAAATTGAACCTGCTCATCAGAAAATTGCCAACCAGTGGATAATAACTCATTAATAACAGTAGAACCGATAGGCGATTCAAACGAGCCATCCATCCCGGGAATACCCCTACCAAGTTCCAAATCTGGGTCAATCTTAATAAAAATAGCACTTTGTTTCTGGGCAAACTTTTTTAGATCCTCCAAAACCTGCTGACGTAAGGAGACATCGTTCCAATCAAGTAATGGTCCTTTTGGAACATAGATGATACCCATTTTATGTGAGAAACCACCGATATTGATATTACGTTGAAGTGCAAGGGCAGCAGCTACGAGTTTCTTGTTTTTTTGTTCCTCAGGAATTCGATTGATGGTCAGTTCAATATGATCATTTTCTCGATACCAGGTCAGGTAATGAGGCTGCCAACCGAATTTTGATTTGACTTTCCCCCATTCCCAGGTTTGTAGAATATGTGCTCCTGGTAAGGAGGCTACAGAAGCATTCCATTGCGAAGGATGTAGTGAGGAAGGATTTTTGGAGATAATATGACCGCCCATTTAAGTCATCCTTGGGTTTTCTTGAATTTCATCCATAATGAATATAGTCGATAAAGATATGGATTATAAACCCGATCCCACGGACCACTTGAGCGTTTCAATATGCCACCAAAGCCTCGTTTAAATCGATACACTCCCCACAGACCTGTATTATTCTTGGAGAAATTGGCTTCCAAAGTTGCCAGGTCCTCATCAGGCACTCCCCAGAGATCATATTCTATACAATTCTGGTTCTTTGCCCAGCGAATAGCTTCCCATTGCAGCAAGTAATTAGGCATTTTTTCCCTGTGAAGGTTGGAGGATGCACCATAGAAATACCACGCCCGGTTTCCATGCTTAAATGTGATCAACGCTGCTATAGGAGTTCCCTCGTATTCGGCAAGAAACAATTTACAATTTTGGTGAACATGGAACAGGTCAAATGCACGTTGGTAGTAAGTCAGACTGTGAATACCAAATTGATCTCGTTGACCAGTAATTTCCATCAAGCTATAAAATTTACTCAGGTCAGTCTGTTGTGTGACAATCACATTTTTCTTGATCGCCAGGTTAATATTGTAGCGGGTCTTTTGCTTCATCCGTCCGAGGATATTTGATTCATCATCTGCGATGTCGATGATTAATGTTCGTAATGGTTGAATGCTGTGCTTGCTATGGATAAATCTATTTGAGATTAGTTCTGCAGGAATTGCAGTTTCATGATCTTCGCTCATCCACAAGTCAGGCTCTACTTTTAATAAATACGCACCTATTTCGACGGCATAATTTGTCAATTTCAGGCCATAATTTATCATATCCCAATCCCACTGGCCCCTTGGGGAGATAAGCAAACAGAATACCTGGCAGGATTTGCTTAATTAGAATTTGTGCTCCACAATCTTGAACAACTACAGTAGCCACTTGCCAACCAAATTCTACTTTTAATTGTCCCCAAGCGGATGTTTGCAAAATATGGGCATCAGGATGATAGGTTAAAAATCGTTCCCATTCACCTTGGCTAATCTCTGCCATGATTGGTTAGATCACTGATGTTATATCTGGGGAAGGTGTGCTGCTTACAACAGCACCTGGAACGATCTGATTCAACTTCTTCACGATCTGGTCAGGATCGTCCTCTTTACCAAGCTCTAATAAATCATTTACAGCTATTTGTAAATCAGTGCTAGTTATTACCTCATTTTCATTCAAACGGAGTACGTCCGGATGATCGGTTGGCAGATAATCTGCACCTTCGTCCCATAACGCTTCGCTTAGCTTCTCGCCTGGTCGAATACCTGTAAATATAATCTCAATGTCCTTGCCTGGCTCAAGCCCTGAAAGACGGATTAAATCCTGGGCAAGATCAAGGATACGGATCTGCTCGCCCATATTGAGTACAAACACTTCTCCACCTTTGCCCATGGCCGATGCTTGAAGAACTAGGTGAACTGCTTCAGGAATCGTCATAAAATAACGCTGCATATCTGGATGAGTTATTGTTACCGGTCCACCATTGTCAATTTGGCGTTTGAATAGTAATAAAACACTTCCCCGACTACCAAGCACATTTCCAAATCGCACAACAGAAAATGCCTTTCCTGTCCTGCGAGCTGCATCCAATATAAGCATTTCTCCAATTCTTTTTGTTGCCCCATACACACTGGTCGGACATATCGCCTTATCTGTAGAGATCATCACTAATCTTTCAACATTATTATTAATCGAGGCATTTACTACACTTTGAGTGCCATAAACGTTATTTCTTACTGCTTCTTCAATATTCGCTTGCATCAATGGGACGTGTTTATGAGCGGCTGCGTGGAAAACAACTTGAGGTTGGAAAATCGAAAAGAGATGATTTATGTGGTCTTTCTCGCGGATATCAGCAATTATTGGGTGGACTTTTAAAGCCGGATAACTTTGCTCGAGCTCAATGAGTGTCTCAAAAATACTGTTTTCACCGTGTCCTAACAAGAATAGCTCGACAGGTTCCCAACGGGCTATCTGACGGCACAATTCTTGTCCGATAGAACCTCCAGCACCGGTAACTAAAATTCGACGACCTCCTAGACTCAATCCAACCAGCTCATGATCAATACGAGTTGGAGCTCTACGTAGCAAATCGGTGATATCGACTTCCCGTAATCGGTTAACACTGACTTTTCCCCCAATCAACTCATGGAGGCTTGGCATCGTTCGTGACGGGATATTTCTTTCCCGGCAGACATCGTTTACTTTCCTGACTACTTTGCCCGGTGCACTTGGTATGGCAATGATAACTTCATCTACCTTCTTCAAGTCAATCAAGCGTGCCAATTCATCTAACCTACCGATCACTGGCGTACCATGAATTTCCTGCTTTAGCTTGGCGGGATCGTCGTCAACAAATCCAATTGGAGTGAGGCTTGCTTGTGGATTACGCTGCATCTCCCTCACCACAAGGGCTCCGGCATCTCCTGCTCCAACGATAAGGACTCGTTTTAATCGGCTTTGTGTTCGCTTGGAAGCCGATTGGCTGTCGGCAATTATTCGGTACGAAAAACGCAACCCCCCCACAGCTAGCAAAGATAATATCCAATCTATCACAAGAACAAGACGGGAAAAATCCTTTTCGATCATCAATGTGGATATCAGGCTGACAATAATGGAGAAAATGATCGAAGCAGTAGTAACAGCAATGGCTATTAACTTTAACTCTCGAATACTTGCGTACGCCCACAGGCGACGGTAGAGCCCAAATTTGTGATAGACGAGTGGTTTGACAAGTAATGCCACAATGATCATGGTCAAGATTTGATATCTGAAATCATATAACCTTGCGCCTAACGGGACACGGAGAACAAAACTTCCCAAAACGCAAACAATAATCAATATCAAATCCCCCACTAGTAAAGTACGATTTCTATAGAGAAAGTGAGGCTTCATGTTATCTGCCTCTCAAGCGAATTACCAATCCAGGTGTTTGAGCAATAATTCGTAAATCCATTAATAGGTTTCGGTGCATGATGTAGTAAAGATCATATTCAAGCTTCTCGATCGTCTCATCCACAGTGGCTGCGTATGATTGGTTTATCTGAGCCCAGCCTGTCATTCCAGGGCGCACCAACAATCGGGCACGGTAGAACGGGACATGTTTTTGGAACCAATCAACTAATTCTGGTCTCTCGGCTCGTGGACCGACCAGACTCATCTCACCCCGCAGTACATTATAGAACTGTGGAATTTCATCAATATGGGTTTTTCGTAAAAAACGACCAACCTTTGTCGCACGACGATCGTTTTCTTCTGCCCATTGTGGCTGACCGTTTGACTCGGCATTCTGCCACATGGTTCGAAATTTATGAATATTATATACTTGCCCGCCACGACCGAGGCGGACTTGCTTATAAAAAATCGGTCGACCGGATTCTAAAAGGATTGCTAGCGACACAAACGGAAATAGGAGGAGTAAGAAAAACATTCCAATTAATCCCCCAAAGATATCGACGCTTCTTTTGATCAATTCAGAAAAGGTTTCAGATCGGGCCTTGTCTACAAAGGAGCGCAGGATCCATTCTGCTTCAAGATAGCGGATGGGGACACGATGAAGTAGCTCTTCATAGGCAACCGGCATTCGAATAATCTCAACACCGACTTCCTGTGCATCGAGCAATGCTTGGAACATCCCTCCTTGCATTTGTCCGGATATGGCAACAATTAAGTCAGTGATTTGATGATCACATATCGCCTTGATTAGAACTTCGGAGCCTCCAAAGACCTCAATACCTTCAAATGCTTTTCCAATTTTTTGGGGATCGTCGTCGATTATTCCCACCAGGAGATACGGGCGAGGTTTACTTTCATTGTAAATTTTGAGCATAATACTACCCGTCTCTCCTGCTCCAACGAGTAACATTCTACGCATAAATTGAGGTGCAGTAAATACTTTAATGTAGAGCAAACGCCATAAAAGAGTAAGAGTGAAAACGCTGATGATAAATGCTGCGACTCCAATTCGGGGCAGGGATTTCGGAGCAGAGGTGAAATAAAACACCATATACAAAACCAAGCCAATCAACGCTGAGAATGCAATATTACGGATGGTCTGTCCTGGGTCACGGGCGCTATGTTCGTCATAAAGTCTGGTCATTAATGCAGGCCAGAAGAAGGGAAGGAAGAAAAACCAGCTAGGTAACCTGCCGATAAATGAAAAACTGAATGCTTGATAAACATCTGCGGCCGACCATACATAGATCGCAATTAATAGTGCGATTTCAGCCATCAGGAAATCACCTAAGAGCAGTAGATTCCGCCTTTCTCGGGGCGATAACCTCCATTTGCGAGAAGTCGGGGTTGTCTTAACTGAATTCATTACTATGACTCATTCTTTCCTGGCTTTAAAACAAGACCCCTTAGGAAAGCTAATCCCCAGGAAAGGTGTATAGTGGCAATTGCTAATGGAATTCCAATGACCAAGGAAATATCTCGATGTTTTATACTCGACTGGATACCAGCGATAAAGATAATGATAGTATATAGTATCACAATAATGATGAACAACCAACGAGTAAGACTCCATACGATTGACAACAATCCCAGACTTAATAATGAAAAAACAAATAACGGTGGAAGCACCTGACGCCAGCGAACTGTCCTGGGATATCTGCGGAGCATCTGTGCTTTCCAATATCCATAACGCCAATACTGCAGCGCAAGTTCCTTCAGTGTCGATCTAGAAAAGTATACGGAGCGAATCGATGGGTCCATCCAAACTTTGCCACCGGATTGCCGGATGCGAACATTGAATTCATAATCTTCATTAGTTAGCAAAGTTTCATCAAACAATCCTACCTTTTGAATTAATTCACGGCGAAATGCACCAAATGGGACAGTATCTACCTCCTGGGCAACGCCTCCAATTCTATACCGTGCATCTCCGACTGCAAGTGGATGAGAAGCTGCGATAGCGATCGCTTTTGCCATCCAGGTAGAGCTCCCAGCTTGAATCATCCATATCCCGCCTACATTATCACCCTTGTTAGAATCCAATGCAAGAACACAGTTCCTGATGTAATCCCGATCAGGAATTGAATGCGCATCAAAACGAACGAAGATTTCACCCTTGGCAGCTTCGATCGCCCTATTTAATCCAGAGGGTATGGCACGCTTTATATTATCAATTACTCTTATCAATAATTCGGGATGGTTATCCTGAAAACGATTGATCACTGTTCGAGTTTGATCTGTGGACATACCATCCGCAATGATTACCTCGATTTCATTCAATGGGTAAGATTGATCAAAAAAAGCTTGTAATAGCTTTTCAATTGTCGCTTGCTCATTGTAGCAAGGCACGATAACAGACACTTTATACATAGAAATTCATAATGGAAAATTTATACCAAAGTAGTATAAGTTGGCAGTTCTTATACCAAAGGGTGAATAACATATCAGCATGGGAAGAATTATAAATATTGAAGAGATATGGATAACAAATATATGTATTCCTAATATATGTAAACCAACAAGATGGACATTGGAGAATTTACCTAATGAATTATGAAATTGGTGGAAGGCTTTAATCTCATCCGAGTCAAATCAGAATCATAATTTTGCTATCGAACCACCAGAGCTATTGCTTCAATTTCTACAGCAGCCCCTTTCGGTAACGCAGCAACTTGAACAGTTGAACGCGCCGGAGGATTATCAAGGAAGAATTCGGCGTAGATAGAATTCATCAGGCTGAAATCATTCATGTCACGAAGAAATACCGTGGTTTTCACCACCCAATTCAGGGAAGAGCCGCCTTCTTCAAGGATATTACGAATATTTTTTAAAGCTTGCCTTGTCTCAGATTCGACACCTCCATCGATGATATTGCCTGTTTCTGGAACAATACCTAATTGACCTGCTGTATAAATAAGATGATCAGTCTTGACGCCTGCAGAATATGGTCCTATTGCTTTAGGCGCTTTTTCGGTTTTTATGATTTGCTTGATATGGTCGGACATTTCCTTCTCCAATATTTTAAAATTTTTCGATGAAATTTAATATTACCGAATCACTCGAACTTAATTAATTGCAAGATGTCATCAAGCGCTGCTGTAAAAACCTCCGCCATGATAGAGTTATCCACCTCATACGGTCCACCGAATACACCATCCTGATATATCTCTCGGGCTTGTTGCGAATTTAACAACCCTGGAATGTGGGGAGGTATTTTTTCACCAGACGGGAGTTCACCCACTCTGGTGAATGGGAATGCCTCGATCCAGGCTGCATGATAAGATCGCAGATCGTGTTTTATAGCAACAGCTTCGACGCTTCGTGCTTGCCACCATGCGTACCAAGACAAATGCAGTTGGGATAGAGTGTTGGCTACTTCATAGAGGCGGGCTCGGGCAGCATCATTTCCGCCATGACCATTCAGAAGTAGAATTCGGTGAAATCCCTGGTGATGGGCTGAACGTACCAGATCTTCAACTAAATCTAGGAATGTAGAAACTCGTAAACTGAGTGTGCCAGGATAGTCCATGAAATATGGTGAAATCCCAAAATTAACCACTGGTGCTACTAAAACACCGGTCTTCTGACTGGCAGCATCTGCTAGTGCTAATGGAATTTTTGAATCGGCTAATAGGCTCAGGTAACCATGTTGCTCGCAAGCACCCAACACCAGGATCAGCCTATTGTCGTTTTGTAAATATCTTTCTACATCGAACCAGGAAAGGTCTTCAAAACGCATAAAAATTTTCCTCAGGTAAAATTATACATCTCAATGATAAAAATTCAAATGTATAAGCAATTTTAACAGTAGAGTAGTCATCCATAAGTCATGATTTATGGTAAGTTGACACGATTTTTACTTATGGTAAAATTACCGAGTTAATTCCTCAGAATCATTGAAAGTCACTAAATAATGTCATTATTTTGGGAGTCCGTATTATTATCCCATTTGCAGGAGAATCATCATGCAAAGTGATTGGCTGTTTATTGGTCTGTTTGTTCTGATTGTTGCATTATTCCCAGGTGCACCCATTTTAATAGCCGGATTGATCGGTCCCCACAAGCCCAGTAAGACAAAATCAGAGACCTATGAATGTGGTCTTGAAACAGTTGGAGATACTTGGGTTCAATTTCGTGTTCAATACTATATTTTTGCGTTGACTTTCCTGGTATTTGACGTCGAATTAGTGTTCTTGTTTCCATGGGCAGTAGCTTTTGGGCAACTCACCATGTTCGGTGTGTTATCTGGTGTTATTTTTATCTTGATATTATTTGTTGAATTATTAGCTGCCTGGCGAAAAGGTGTGTTGGAATGGGCATAAGGGTGTATTTGGATTAAAACTAAAGGCTGAAGGATATTTCCCTCAGCCTTTTATTTGTTGAATTCATTATCATTGATATCAGTAAGGAGATCAGGATGAATTTCATCAGCGATCCGATTTCATTCATAGCAAATTGGTTGTTGAATTTGTTGCTTAACTGGGGAGTATCCCAGATATTGGCGAATGCAGTATTGAAGTTCATTGGAGCCTTTTTATTAGGTACTTTTGGTTTTGCTTTGGTAATTTTCACCATCTGGCTTGAGCGTAAGTTATACGGACGAATCCAGGACAGGTTTGGTCCCAACCGGGTTGGACCATGGGGAATATTTCAAACATTCCCTGACATGATCAAAATATTTACCAAAGAATATATTACTCCAGTTGGGGCAGATAAAATTGTCTACAACCTGGCTCCAATACTATCCGTCTCTGCAGTTTTACTAACTTGGGCAGTCATACCATTTGCGCCTACAGTCGTGGGTTCAGAAGTAAATGTTGGGGTGCTTTACCTTGTCGCGGTTGGAGCAATCGGTTCCTTGGGAATAATTTTAGCAGGGTGGTCATCCAATAATAAGTATTCACTGGTAGGTTCCTTCCGCGCAGTTGCACAGGTAGTCTCTTATGAAATCCCGATGGTTTTAGCACTCCTTGTTCCAGTACTGTTGGGACAATCTATGGGGGTAAACAGCCTGGTATTTGCTCAAGATGTTTGGTTTATCATCCTATCTCCTGTAGCAGCAATGATCTTTTTTATCAGTTGTTTGGCAGAAACCGGGCGAGCACCATTTGATTTATTGGAAGCGGAGTCAGAGTTGGTTGCTGGATATCAAACAGAATACTCTGGTTTAAAATTTGGAATGTTTTATGTGGGTGAATTCCTGCATGCTTTTACAATTTCAGCATTGGTGGCAACCCTCTTTTTAGGTGGATGGAGAGGTCCATGGGCTGAACAATTACCAATTCTTGGAATAGCCTGGTTCTTTATCAAAGCATTCCTAGTCTATTTTGTGGTTGTCCTGATCCGGATATCTATGCCCCGATTACGGATCGACCAGATGTTGAATTTTAATTGGAAGTTTCTCACTCCGTTAGCATTGGTTTTACTTATCGTTACTGCGATTGTAGAAAAGACTTTTATAACAATCGCCCCTGGATTGAATCTCTCGGATGCAATCATCCCTTGGGTCCGAGCAGGGATGCATCTTCTCGTAAACCTCATTATTATCTTGATCACTATTCAAATATTAAAAACACATCGCATCAAGGAAGTTCGAGTTGTTGCAACGCCACGTCCGGTGGCAGTAGCTCCAGAACCACCAGCTTCTGTAATATCATAGTATGGAGTACTATTTATGACAGTTCAGCAAATCATTTTCCTGGTCGTGGCAGCAGTTACCCTGTTGGCAGGGTTATCGGTTGTAACCAGTCGAAACCTTATCCACTCAGCATTATGGCTAATATTAACATTGAGTGGGATAGCGGTATTTTATGTACTGCTTGACGCAGGCTTTTTTGCGGTTGTTCAGGTAGTTGTCTATATTGGTGCTATTGCAATCCTTTTTATTTTTGCCGTCATGCTAACCCGGCGAGCCATGCGTGACTCTGGTCCTCAATCGAATTCTACTTGGTGGATTGGAGCTTTGGTTGCGCTGCTCTTATTTGCAGGTATAACATTGATCCTTGTTTCCTGGCAGGGATTCAAAACCTTACCACCTGTGTTGGTAAATGCATCTGGGAAGTTGAGCCAGTTAGGTCTAGCATTAGTCTCACCCGATCAATATTTACTCCCATTTGAATTAGCCTCAGTGCTATTAGTGGCAGCGATGATAGGTGCGATATTCGTAGCTGGAGAAAAGAAGCAATGATCCCTCTATCTTGGTATTTGATTTTTGCCGCAATTCTATTTTGTATTGGAATGTATGGGGTTTTAGTGCGTAAAAATGCAATTGCAATTTTGATGGGAATCGAGCTGATGTTGAATGCAGTCAATATCAACCTGATCGCATTCTGGCGTTATCGCACACCATATAATATCGCTGGACAAGCTTTTGCTATCATTGTTTTTGCTGTGGCAGCTGCAGAAGTAGCTGTAGGACTAGCATTAATTATCTCGATATATCGTCGCCGCAATTCAGTTGTGGCAGATGACATGAACATGATGAAGTGGTAATAGGAAAGGATATTTATGTCGACTGAATTGCTTGCTTGGCTTCTTCCACTTCCTCCCCTTTTGGTATTCTTCTTCATCGTGCTGTTCACCAACAGGTATAAAGCATTAAGTCATAGTATTGCTGTAGGTGCAGCGCTGCTTTCGTGGTTGGGAAGTATGGTTATATTTTTTCGGGCGATTCAAACCGAACACCTTGCTCGTAATCCGTATACATCATCAATAAATTGGCTACCTACCGGAGATACCTGGTTACAGATAGGTGTTTGGATCGATGGGCTTTCTGCCGCGACGCTATTCTTTGTTGGTTGGACAGTTTTGATGATTTTTATTTATAGTATTGGCTATCATAACTTTGGGCAACCAAAAGGGGACCACGACAAAAAAGGACTTCAGCCGCATGGAGCAACTGTAGCTGCTGAACACGGTCATGAGCATGTTGTTCCATCCATTGAGCCGATGTATTCGCGCTTCTTTGCGTTTATTGGTCTATTTGCGTTTGGCATGTATACCCTGGTTGTATCAGACAATTTGCTTACATTATTCGTTGGTTGGGAGATCATGGGTTTATGTTCGTATCTTTTGATCGGTTTTTGGTATCAGAAACCCTCTGCACGGGCTGCAATGATCAAAGCTTTCCTGACCACACGTGTGGGTGATGTATTCATGCTCCTTGGAATTGCGTATCTATATTCTGCCATTGGTTCATTAAGCTATTCTGATATTTTCAAACCTGAAACCCTGCACATGCTGGCCAATACACCCGCTGTCGGTGGTATTCTTGGTCTGTCTGCAGCGGGGATGATCGGTATACTACTTTTCATTGGGACAATTGGGAAGTCAGCCCAATGGCCATTGCACGTCTGGTTGCCGGATGCCATGGAAGGCCCTACACCGGTTTCTGCGATGATCCATGCAGCAACCATGGTTTCTGCCGGTGTATATATGGTCATTCGCATGTTCCCACTTCTTCAAGCAGGAAGCGAGCATGGGCAACTCACAGCCCCGATGACATTGATGGCAGTCATAGGGACTTTTACAGCCATCTTTGCAGCTACCATCGCCGTGGCACAAAATGATATCAAACGGGTACTCGCTTACTCGACCATTTCACAACTGGGGTTCATGATCGCTGCTTTGGGAATCGGGGCATATGTCGCCGCAGTATTCCACCTAGTCACGCATGCATTCTTTAAAGCCCTCTTATTCTTGGGATCAGGTTCAGTGATCCATGGTGTGGAACACGGGGTTTTACATACTGGTGAGAAGATCGACCCGCAAGATATGTTCAACATGGGCGGCTTGCGGAAGAAAATGCCAATAACATTTTGGACATTTGTGATCGGAGGATTTGCACTTTCCGGTTTTCCATTGATCACGGCTGGGTTCTGGTCCAAGGATGAAATATTGGCAGATGCATTTGGGCATGGTCACTGGGTGGTATTCATTACACTGGCTTTGGCTGCTCTGCTCACAGCTTTCTACACCATGCGCCAAATTACCCTGACCTTCCTTGGTGACCATCGAACTGAATCAGCAAATCATGCAAAAGAAACCCCCTGGACGATGACACTACCATTAATCATCCTAGCCATATTTGCTGTTGGTCTGGGTTGGGCAGGTATTTCTGAGGAATTCCCAATCATTGGTGGGATCATCCCCAACTTTGTTCATGAGTTAGTTGGCGGTACACTGGCAGAAATGCCCGAAGCCTTACCGTTCAGTATCTGGCCGTTACTCGTATCCCTATTTGTTGCTTTGGGTGGATTAACGATGGGTTGGTTGGTATATCGCAATTATAAGGCTGGAGCTGAAGACCCATTAAAGCGTGCGCTTGGACCTGTTCATACAGTATTGAAGAACAAGTATTACTTTGACGAGATCTACGACAGGATTTTTGTGCGTCCTGCTTATTGGATTTCAGATACCTTCACCAACCAGATCCTTGATAAGGGCATTATCGATGGAATATTACACTTTATCGCCCGCGTGGCGTCAAGTGTAGGAGGAATACTGCGCAACTACTTTGATAAGCCCATCGTGAATGGCTTTGGCGATTTTGTTGGGGAAGGTGTCAAGAAAGTTGGCAGGAGTGTAAAGGTTATTCAGACCGGTCGGGTGCAGCAATATTTGATCATGGCATTAATTTTAGCCTTCAGTGCTATGTTTTATTTTGTCTTTACTTTTATTCAACATTAAGGAGTTTCCTTGGCATATTTCCTGGCAAGGAATTAGGAGTGAACGATGGATTTCGTCACCGATAATATACTGACTTTGATCTTGTTTTCACCAACCCTGGTGGCTTTATTGATCCTATTTCTACCCCAGGGTGAAAAGAAGTTGATCCAATGGGTTGCATTGCTTGGTAGCTTGATCCCATTTGGATTCTCGTTGTTTTTGTGGTTCTCTTTCAATCAGAATATTCCTGGATTTCAGTACCAGGTTCAAAGTCTATGGTATCCGGTGATAGGATCGTCATTTCACCTGGGAGTAGATGGATTATCGTTGACGATGGTCTTGTTAACTACATTATTAACCCCAATAGCCATTCTTGCATCCTTTAGCATAAAAGATCGGATCAAACCATATATGATCCTTTTCTTGCTGCTTGAAACCGGAATGCTTGGTGTATTCCTCTCGCTTGATTTGTTGGTCTTTTTTGTATTTTGGGAAATCGGTTTAGTCCCGATGTACTTCCTGATCAACCAATGGGGAAGTGAAAAAGGAGAACGTGAGATTTGGGGTGGACGAAAAGTTGCTGCACGAACTTATGCTTCATTCAAATTCATGATTTATACAATGGCAGGTTCACTTGGTTTATTGCTTGCCATACAGATGATCGGGGTGTCATTTGGAACTTTTGACCTGCCACAATTATTTAGATTATTCCCAACCACTACCGAGCTTGCCAATATTCCATTCAATTTATCGCTCGAAACAGTAAAAGCGATCGCATTTTGGGCATTTGTGATTGCATTTGCCATAAAAGTCCCGGTTTGGCCTTTCCATACCTGGCTACCGGATGCTCACACAGAAGCACCTACCGCAGGATCGATGATCCTGGCGGGAGTTTTATTGAAGCTTGGAGCTTACGGTTTCTTACGTTTGGTTCTACCACTATATCCTGAAGAAGCACATCGCTATGCAGGAGCGTTAGTATTTTTGGCTGTGATGGGGATCATTTTTGGTGCTCTGGCAGCGTATGGCCAGGATGACTTCAAGCGATTGGTGGCTTATTCATCCGTCAACCATATGGGATTTGTTGTATTAGGTATCGCTGCTGCAGCTTACGCAGCAGGAACAGAGGATGCTTTATTGGCACTTAATGGAGCAGTCTTACAAATGTTCAACCATGGGTTATCTGCTGCTGGAATGTTCTTTTTAGTGGGCGTGATTTATGAAAGAGCTCACACCCGCAACTTAAATGATTTCGGTGGATTATTTACACTGATCCCTATCTACGGTGGAATCCTGATTTTTACATCAATGGCTTCACTGGGATTACCTGGATTGAATGGCTTCATATCAGAATTCCTGGTCGTACGAGGCTCATGGCCGATCTTTTCTCTGGCTACTGCCCTTGCGATGATCGGTCTATTCTTTACTGGTGCTTATATTCTTAAAGGGATCAAGAAAGTTTTACATGGACCAACCAATGAGCATTGGATCGGACACATCAGCGAAATTAATTTCCGCGAATTGGTTGTCATCAGCCCATTGTTGGTTCTGATGTTATGGATAGGTATCTGGCCTGCCTGGATATTAGGTGTTATCAACTCTGCTATGCAAATGCTGTTTAAAGGATGAAAGAATGAGCCTTATCATCATTTCTTCTCCATCCCTAAGCCTGCTTTTGAGGTGAATCATGCAATTTCCAATTCTCAGCGTCATCGTCCTCACCCCCATCATCGCTGGGATGTTGATCCTATTACTTCCCAGCGAGCGGAAATCTGAGACGCGTGTCTTTGCTTTGGCGGCGGCAACAATATGTCTGTTGCTTTCCGGGTGGGTTTACTTCAATTACAACGTTTCTGTAGGTGGTTATCAATTCCTTGAGAAGTATAACTGGCTGCCACAGTTCGGCATATCATATTTTGTTGGGGTCGATGGAATGAACGCTCCCCTGGTGCTGCTGACCGGGGTGGTGATGTTTACCGGTGTATTAATTTCCTGGGGGATCGATGACCGTCCACGTGAATTCTTTGCATTTCTCTTCATTCTCGCCAGTGGTGTATTTGGGGTTTTTGTCGCACAAGATTTATTCATGCTGTTATTCTTCTATGAGATAGCAGTATTTCCAATGTATTTGTTGATTTCCATATGGGGCTGGATAAAAACCCGTGAATATGCAGCGATGAAACTCACTTTGTACTTATTCATCGGTTCTGTGATATCCCTTGTCGGTGCGCTGATGATGTATTTCCAATCTGGATTGAACACCTTCGATATGATCCAATTATCGCAGGCAAATTTCTCCGTGGAGTTCCAGAGATTTTGGTTTCCTTTTGTTTTCTTTGGATTTGCTGTGCTGGGTGGCATCTTCCCATTCCATAACTGGAGCCCGGATGGCCACGTGGCAGCCCCAACGGCAGTATCCATGTTTCATGCAGGTGTTTTAATGAAGTTAGGAGCCTTTGCAGCGCTAAGAGTTGGAATCATGCTTTTGCCTGAGGGTGCTGAATATTGGCGTTGGTTGATTTTGATACTGGCACTGATCAATATCGTATATGGTGCATTTATTGCCATGGTTCAAACTGACTTTAAATATGTCATCGGTTTTTCATCGGTCTCTCATATGGGCCTGGTGATGCTTGGATTTGCCACCTTGAATAAAGAAGGATTAACTGGTTCCGGGATCCAAATGTTCTCGCATGGTGTGATGACGGCTCTCTTCTTTGCTGTGGTTGGCATGGTTTATGATCGAGCCCACACCCGGGAGATCGGAGAATTGGGAGGTTTCTCGAAAAAAATGCCCTGGGTGGCAGTTGCCTTCATTATTGGGGGTCTGGTTTCCATGGGCATGCCGGGATTATCTGGATTTGTTGCCGAGTTTCCAATATTTATGGGTGTATGGCAGGTACAACCAATCGTTGCTATTATTGCCTCTATTTCCATTGTCATCACCGCATCGTATATTATTCGCATTATTGGACGGGTATTTTTCGGTCCCATGTCAGAGGAGTTTGACCACCATATTGGCGATGTGACGGTTTTAGATAAACTAGCCCTAACCATTTTATGTATCATCATGATCACCATTGGAGTGTTCCCGTCCGTCATGAGCGGCTTGGTATCCTCAGGCGTCGACCATATCCTGAGTCTGTTCGGAGGTGTATAAATGAGCATTCAAAACTTCGAACCGACGATGATATTGGCAATCCTTCCGGAGATTCTAATTACTATATTAGCAGGATTTGTCCTGGCATTCGATGCGATATGGAAGCCGGAAGTAAAACGAAGCCTTGGATGGATCACCGCCGGTGGATTGTTGCTAATAATGGTGATCGCTTTATTGTTTTCACGCCCCTCAGATGAGGGCAGGCTGGTTTTTGGGGGAATGATCCAACAGGATTGGCTAAGCTTTGCATTCACACTGATGTTTATTTTTGCCGCGGCAATCACCGCCATGTTTGCAATGGACATGAAAGGCGTTGGCCAAAAAGGCGAGTTTTATGTGCTGATGTTAGTTTCCACCCTGGGGATGTGCCTGATGGCATCATCAGCGGATATCATCATGCTTTACCTGGCGATAGAAACGACATCAATTCCGATGTACATTCTCGCGGGTTTCATGACAAACGATGATAAATCAACCGAATCCGGTTTTAAATATCTGTTGTTCGGTGCTGCAGCTTCCACGATCATGTTATATGGTTTTACCTTGCTTTATGGCTTTACTGGTCAAACAAATATTTACCGGATTTCACTGAGTTTTTATAGTGAACAACTGCCACTGGTTGCGATCATCGGTAGCCTCCTGCTGATATTTGTAGGCTTTGGGTTTAAAATCTCTGCATTTCCATTCCATTTTTGGGCTCCAGATGTGTATGAAGGTGCCCCAACACCCATCGCAGGATTCCTCTCAACGGCTTCGAAAGCTGCAGGATTTGTGGTTTTATTGCGGGTGTTAATTACCGTCTTCACTCCATCTGCATCACCCCAATGGAATTACATACTGGCGATTGTTGCAGTTCTAACAATGACCGTTGGGAATGTCCTCGCACTGGCTCAAAAGAATATTAAACGCCTGCTCGCATTTTCTTCTATTGCGCATGCCGGGTATATCCTGATCGGTGTCGTCGCTTTATCCCAACTTGGTGTAATCAGCGTGGTGTTTTATCTTATTGCCTACTTAATTACCAACCTGGCTGCTTTTGGGATTGTTATGACGTTTTCATCCGTTGTGGGCTCTGATGAGATTTCAGCTTACTCTGGTTTAAGCAGGCGAAAGCCATGGTTGGCTTTAGCGATGTTGGTAGCATTTCTATCATTAGCCGGGATGCCTCCATTGGCAGGCTTTATCGCAAAACTGTTTATATTTGCAGCTGCGGTGAAGGTAGATCTGGTTTGGTTGGCTTTTGTTGGTGTACTAAATTCGATCGTCGGTCTATACTACTACCTGACAGTATTGAAACATGTCTATCTGTTCCGCTCGGATGATGAGAGCAAACCACTAGAAATTTCCCGCCCGTACTCGATTGCATTAACTATACTTGTCATTGGGATAATCGTGATCGGCACTTTATTCGGCCCTTGGTTCAATATATCGTCAACGATTGCGTCTTCACTTTTCTAAATCGAGTTTGATTTTATAGTAAGTTTATTCATTAATAATTTAATATTCGGTTGACGGCAGTACTACCATTATGATAAAATCTGCCCGCTATGAGCCTGAGCAGTCCACCTCCTGAGCCAAGCAAGAAAACCCAGACCGTTAATAATTTAGCCTTATACTCGGTCGGTGGGCAGGTCGGATGTGCATCATTAATTATTATCCTAATTGCGGTATTCGCTGGGATTGCTTTAGATAAATTATTAGGAACGAAACCGCTTTTTACCATTGGATTGACCTTGGGTTCAGCACCGCTTTCGCTTTATATTTCTTATAAGCTGGCGATGTCGGCAGTAAAAAATATAAACCCCCAGGAGCCGGTAGCAGACAAAAATAAACCGGTGGAGGAGGAAGATAATCGTGAATGAGGAAAAACCGAAGAAGCGTTTTGGTGTGAAACGTTGGATCATTCTTGGACTGATAGCCATTGGCGCTTATTGTGCTTTTTTTGGTCCTTCAATTTTAAAACCAATCAGTCCGGTTGTTGTTTTACCTCCTGAGCCTATCGGGATTAGTATTGGTGGCTTCGAGATCACTAATACTATCCTGGCAACTTTAATCGCAGATGTCCTGTTGATTCTAATGGCGATTGGGGCTTACCGCTTTGTTAAGAGTGGAAAACTGGTTCCCGGTGGCTTCTTCAATGCTTTTGAAGCGATTTTTGAATTCATGTGGAATAGCGTAGAAGGGACTGCAGGAAAGTGGGCAAAGCGTATCTTTCCCATCCCAGCAACCATCTTTCTACTGGTCCTTGTAGCCAATATGGTCAAGCTAGTTCCGGGTTTTGAGAGTATCGGCCAACTTGAACAGGTGAAGCACGGAACTGGATATGGACCGGTCGCATTATTAAAAACTGGAAGTTTAACCGTATTTACGATTGATAAAGGACAACCAGGGATTTCTGTCACTGGAGGGGAATTGACCTCAGGAGAACACGAAGAACTTTGTCGGATCTGTGAAGTCATTCCATTTTTACGAGGGTCCGCCACTGATCTGAACTTCACATTTGCCTTGGCAATCATCACAGTGCTAATAACCCAAGTCTATGGTGTGTGGTCGCTGGGACCTGGATATTTTTCCAAATTCATCCAGGTTAAGCAATTGGTATCAGGTGGAATATTTGGGCTGATCAACTTTGCTGTTGGTATCCTTGAAATCATCCTGGAGTTTGCAAAAATCCTATCGTTTGGCTTCCGTCTTTTTGGTAATATTTTCGCGGGAGCATTATTGTTATCAATCATCGGTGCATTAATTGCAGTTGGAATTCCACCGTTTCTATATCTTTTTGAGGTATTCTTTGGTGCGATTCAAGCGTATGTGTTTTTCTTGTTAGCGACAGTATTCATCAGTGGTGCCACTATTGGGCATCATGCTGAAGAACATTAAAGCATTAGCTATATATTACAGAAGGAGTTTATTTCATGAATGATCCTATCGCATTTGTCGCAGGTTTAAAGTTACTCGGAGCCGGTATCGCCATGATGGGTGCAATTGGTGCTGGTATAGGTGTGGGTCTTGCAGCCTCAGGTGGTGTACAGGCAATGGGCCGGAATCCTGATGCGGCTGGTATCATCCAGACGAATATGATCTTGGGCATGGCATTTGCTGAAGCAGTGGCGATTTACGCCCTGGCTGTTGCCCTGATCATCATCTTCGCCGCCTAAGATCGTCAGGAGAGAAATTATGGAGAAGCTTGGTATAAATTTAGGTTATTTAATCTTTCAGATTTTAAACTTTTCCATCGTGTGCATTCTTTTATATGCCTGGGCGTATAAGCCTATCCTGAATATGATGGATAAGCGAAAGACCAAAATTGCCCAGGGATTGGAAGACGCACGTGTTGCCAGTGAAGCCAGGGCAAATGCTGAACAGGATGCGGCAAAGATCATGGCGGAAGCCCAGGCGAAAGCCAGTCAGGTAGTCCATGAAGCATCAGAGCGCGCAGAAGCTGTGGCATTGGAGATCCGTGCTAAAGCAGAGGCTGATGCAGGCAAAGAACGCGAGTCAATGTTAAGTGAAGTTCAACTTGAGCGCGATCGAATGCTGGGAGACTTACGAGCACAGGTTGCTGCTCTGGCAATCGCTGCAGCCGAGAAACTGGTTGGAGAATCTTTAGATGAGAAACGCCAACACACTTTGATCGATGAGTTTTTCTCCGGGGTTCGTGCTGGCAAAGTAGTTGTCCTTGAAGGGGCAAGCCTTAGCGGAGCCACTGCTGAAGTAACCAGCGCTTTACCTTTATCCACGAATGAAATGGATGCGGTTAAAAAAGATATCCTGTCAAAAGTAGGCAGCCAGGCAACAGTCTCATTCCGTGTCGACCCGAATATCCTGGGTGGTTTGGTAATTCGTGTCGGAGGGAAAGTATTGGATGCCTCTGTTGCTGGACAACTGGAGTCTTTGCGCCAGTCCATTTCGTAATCAATCTAAAAACCGGATACATCGGTCCGGAATGAATATCGGAAAAGGTTTTAGCGTGTCCGATTTGGCAAATTCGATAGATATTATGACGCCCTGGTTTTTTCCACCAAGGGCGTCTTGATTATTTCCTATGAAACTCTCCGAACTTTTGCGTGAATTTCCATTTGACCATAACCCGATAACCAGCGATGTTGATATCTTGGGTATTGTAGCTGATTCCAGGTCGGTGAAACCAGGGTATATGTTTGTTGCATTAACCGGTGGTAGCTCCGATGGTCACCATTTTATATCAAGTGCACTTGAGCATGGAGCAGCAGCGATTGTTGGGATGCGATCCATTCAACACCTGGATGTTCCTTATCTGCAAGTGCAGGATAGCCGAATAGCTTTACCCCACCTTGCCGCCGCTTTTTACGGATATCCCGGGCGAAAATTAAACGTTATCGGTGTAACAGGAACGGACGGAAAAACCACAACAACCAACATGATCTATGCAATCCTGCAAGCAGCCGGTTATAAATCCGGGATGATCTCAACGATAAATGCAGTCATTGGCGAACAGGTATTAGACACCGGATTTCATGTGACGACTCCCGATGCGCCTGATGTGCAACGCTACATGGCACAAATGACAGCATTTGGCCTCAGCCATGTAGTTCTTGAGGTTACATCCCATGGATTAGCCCAATATAGGGTCGATGCTTGTGAATTTGATGTGGCAGTCGTTACAAATATCACTCATGAGCACCTTGATTATCACGGCTCGTTTGAAGAGTACCGTTCTGCAAAAGCACGCCTGTTTTCTGGTTTAGGTGCCACTTTGCCAAAATCGCAAGGAAATCCACGCAAAGCTATATTAAACCGGGATGATGCCTCATTTGATTTCCTTTCCCAGGTAACCACCGGTTCGATCCTGTCCTATGGCTTTGAACTAATTTCTGATATCTATCCTGATAAGATCCGACAAACAACCGATGGTGTTAGTTTTACGGTGAATGGATTGGGTCGGCAATTTCCATGTAAATGCCAGCTATTGGGATCATTTAACATCTCCAATTGCCTGGCAGCCATTGGTGCTACCGTATATGCCCTGGGTATAAGTCCAGAGGCTGCCCAAGCAGGGATTGCTTCACTTAAAAGTGTACCTGGACGGATGGAAAGGATCAGTTTGGGGCAAGATTTTACTGCAATTGTGGATTTTGCACACACCCCCAATGCTTTGAAAGTAGCCCTGGAAACAGCTCGCACGATAACCAATGGCAGGGTGATCGCAGTATTTGGATCAGCTGGATTACGCGACCGGCAAAAACGAAGAATGATGGCAGAAATATCAATTCAGCTGGCTGATCTGACAGTGCTGACAGCAGAAGATCCACGGACAGAATCGCTGGATGATATCCTGGCGGAGATGTATATAGGCGCCACAAGGATTGGTGGAATAGAAGGGGAAAACTTTTGGAGAATTCCGGATAGAGGTGAGGCGATCCAGCATGCCATCTCCATGGCACGCCCTGGGGATTTGGTCATTGCTTGCGGTAAAGGGCATGAACAATCCATGTGCTTTGGAGAAGTTGAGTTCCCCTGGGATGATCGCACTGCTATGCGGGCCGCGATATCTGAGCATTTAGGAATCCCTGGGCCACAAATGCCGTATCTGCCCACTCAAGGGTAAAATTAGATTTTATACGGTGAATAGAATATATGCCCTGGCTTATAGAAGTGTGGTTAGATCAATGCCGCGTTCTTGTGCCCGTTGCATTCCCCAGTCGATGATATTTACTGGGACGGGTTTGATGTCTTTATCTGGACGGCGTACCAATACCAGCGCATGATCCGGGCAAGTGCCGACGCATACACCACAGCCGACACAGCGTGTCCCGTTGACCAAGGCAACATTTTCCACACTGAGTGCATTGAATTGGCAGCTCTCAACACATAATCCACATGCATTGCATAATGTCTCATCAACTGTGTTCATAAAAGCTGAACTGGCAACAACATTGGCGATACCCAACTCAGCCATGCCCCGCAGGATACCACAAGAGCAGGTACAGCAGTTGCAGATATACCAATCTCCGCGTTGGCTATTGCTAACCGAGTGGACCAACCCTGCCTGATCCGCACGCCGGAGAGTGGCATAAGCTTCATCTTTTGTAAGCGGTTTAATCTCATTTGCATTAACGAAGGCATCCGGGTGAGGGCTCATCACCATACACATGTCAACTGGATGGTTACAGGGCTTACCAATCAGTCGTGTCTGAACACGGCAAATACAATCCTGAACACCCCAGGATTGGGCTTGTTCAATAATACCCGCGGCAGATTCGTATGGAGCCACTTGTAAATTCACTTTTATACTTTCACCTACCGGAACCACTCGATGAATCGCAGGCTGAACCGTTAAAACTTTTGGAAATGAGCTTTGATAATAATCCTCAAACAGGCGTGCAAGTTCTTCGTCCATATTTCCAAGCTGATTTTCATATATACCCACCACAAAGGGCAACAATCCATACCCCAAACCATCATCAACCTTGCCGCTTCTGATCAATCCCTGCCGCGCCATGTTTTTTAGCATCTGCCGGGTGGATCTGTAGTCAAGTTTTAACCGATCGGAAACCTGTGAAGAAGATTCCAAGATCAGGCGGAGCTGCGATGCAAGCTCTGCTTCTTCAGGAGTGAACAGCCTGGCGAGTAATTTAAGCTCAGTTCCATCATCGGTTGGAGGAAAGCCATTGGGTAGGCAATCCAGTCTTTCAGCTAATCGTTTATAGGCGTTGTGTTCAGTGGACATTTCTACCTCACCATTACATATTTTCTAATTTTATAAATTCATCCTGAAATTCATGCAGCAGGATTTGTTTTTCTCCCTGGCTGAGAAAGCTTGCTTGGATTGCATTCAGACTAATTTGCTCGAGGTCTGATCGGTTGAAATCAAAATGGTTAACCAATAACTGGTATTCGTGATTTAGGTCTGTACCAAACATCGGAGGATCATCTGAATTTACGGTTAACATCAATCCCGCATCCCATAACTTTTTTAAAGGGTGATGTGCATAATCTGGGTAAACATTTAAACAAATATTGCTGGTTGGACATATTTCCAATGGGATATTATTCGCCTTCAGATAATCAACCAATAATGGATCTTCGATGCTACGTATACCATGCCCGATCCTTTCCGCATGGAGCAATTTTATCGCAGACCAGACACTTTGTGGTCCACTAATCTCACCCGCATGTGGAACCCGGTGTAGATGATGTTCTTCTGCTTGAGCGAAGGTATCAATGAACAGCTCAGGGGGAAATCCTTCTTCTAAACCCCCCAGTCCGAGGGAAATTACCCCCATTTCAGTGGCTGATAATGCAATATCCAGAACACTTTTTTGGGTATCAGGAAGATTCCGGACGATATCAAACACCCATTGCCATCGCACCCCGAAGTCAATGTATGCTTGCTGCCGTCCAGAATTTAAACCAGCCAGGATATCCCACCAAGACAATCCGGTCATTGACATATTTGTCTGGATAGTAAAAGTTACTTCAGCATAACGAATATTCTGCCTGGCACATTCGCATCCAAACTCATAAGCTATCAAGCGATAATCATCCGGAGTGCGCAGGCAGCCCGTAATAGTCATGTATGTATTGAGGAATTGTTCAAAATTACGAAAGCGATAGAATTCCACCAATCCTGCTTCATCATCAGCAGGGAGGGTGACGTGGTTGTGTTGTGCCAGCTTACTCAAGGTGTGTGGAAGTATCGATCCTTCCAGGTGGACATGAAGTTCAGCTTTTGGAATACGTTGGGCAAATTCAAGGTTATCCATTTTCTTTCATATGCTTCCAAACATCATCCGGCAAGGTTTTGGTCCATCATGGTGCGCAAGTTATGATATGCTGCAGTGTTGGAATAATTCCGGATTTCATCGATACGCTTGGCAATCATAGGGTGTGAGGCCATCAGCTCTTCCAGGTTGTGCATTATATCCCCTTCATCCGTCGCAATATGATGCATGGTAGCTTGCAGTCCAGCCTGGGTGAGCGCTGCTGTACCTGCTTCAAGCTTTACCAGAGCAGAGATGGCTTTATTGGGTTTACCACAGGCCAATATACCCGCTCGATCGGCAGAATATTCGCATGCCCGGTTCCACCAGCGAAAAGCCAGTTCCATGATCGCTGCTGCACCCAATGAGCTTGGAATTCCTGCGATTCCACCAACCAGTGTATTCAACCAGGTGTGACCAAGTTTCACATGCCCCATCTCGTGCCCCAGGATAAATTGAATCTCATCCTGGTCCATTATGTCAAACAAGGAAGCGTAAAGCACAATGGCTTTGGGTGAGTCCATTCCAAAGGTGTAAGCATTTAATTGGTTGGAAGGTACGATAAATATATTGACCGGTTCAACTTGTAAGCGGATACGATTTTCTTGGATGATATGCAGTAAACCAGGTGCAGCATGTTCTGTAACCTGCTGCCCATGAGATAACAGCTCATGATGTTTACTTTTGGTGGAGAAATATCCCACGATTACAATAATCGGGATAAATAATGCACTTCCGCAGATGGTCGCTGCTGCGGTAAAAGCAATCACCAGCAAAACAACAAGGATTGTCAGGCCAAGAAGGAGGTACTCATAGGGGTATCGATAGCTGGTGGTGTTGAATTTGGCACCCATTCAGATGATTTTAGCATAGAAAAAGAAGACCCGTTTTCGATTTGAAAACGGGTCATATTTTTTTACTATTTGCGGTCGCGCCGGTCACGGTTACCGCTGTTACGATCGAAGCGGCGCTTGTCGCCTCCACCGCTCCGTGAGCCGCCTGAGCGTCCTCCTGATGGACGATCATGCGTTAGCGCTTCCTCGAGCGACCAACCTTCAAGTACAGCCTGGCGGGAAAGGCGGACCTTGCCGGAATCGTCGATATTGGTGATCATTACGGTAATCTCGTCGCCAACGGAGACAATATCTTCCACTTTATTCACCCTCTCACTATCCAATTGTGAGATGTGCACCAGGCCGTCCTGGTTGGGAAGGATCTCGACAAAAGCACCAAAATCGGTTATACGAACGACTTTCCCTGTGTAAATGCGCCCAACGACGGGAACCTCGGTAATCTGTTCGACCATTTCACGTGCCTTTTTGGCAGCTGGACCATCGGATGCTGCAATGTATACAGTTCCGTCTTCTTCGATGTCAATTTTGACACCTGTCTCTTCCTGGATACCGCGGATTATCTTGCCTCCAGGTCCGATGACCGCACCAATTTTGTCAGATGGGATATGTAGCACGGTAATACGAGGTGCAAAAGGTTTAAGCTCCTGGCGTGGCTCAGGGATGATTTCCAAAATTTTATCCAGGATGAACAATCGACCAATGCGAGCTTGTTCCAGCGCTTCAGCCATGATCTCCGAAGTGATTCCCTTGATCTTGATATCCATCTGCAGGGCGGTGATACCATCACGAGTGCCTGCAACCTTGAAGTCCATATCCCCCAGGTGGTCTTCCAAGCCTTGGATATCGGTAAGGATGGAGTAACGTTCGCCTTCTTTGATCAGACCCATCGCACAGCCGGCAACAGGAGCTTTGATAGGCACACCAGTGTCCATTAATGCCAGGGTCGAACCGCACACTGAAGCCATTGAGGTGGAGCCATTGGACGACAGTACCTCGGAAACCAGCCGCAAGGTGTATGGAAAATCAGCTTCAGGTGGGATAACTGGTAATAAGGCGCGTTCTGCCAGTGCACCATGACCTACATCACGCCGTGAGGAACCGCGCAATGGTTTGACCTCACCGGTGGAGAAAGGTGGAAAGTTATAATGGTGCATATAGCGCTTGGCTTCCATGCCCGTCAGGCTATCGATCTCCTGAGCATCACGGGGCGTGCCAAGTGTTGCCAGGGTGAGCACCTGGGTCTCACCGCGGGTGAATAGTCCGCTGCCGTGAGCGCGCGGACTGAGACCCACTTCTCCCCAGATTGGGCGAATATCAGTCAAACCGCGACCGTCTGGACGGATTTGCTTATCAAGAATACGTTCACGTACAACGCTCTTTAGTGTTTCGTCGAAGGCTTCCATGACGTTGTGGGCAAGGCTTTCATCCTCTGCGGTAAGATCGGTAACGATTTCTTGCCGTAATGCATTAATGGCCGAGTCCATCTGTGCTTTTGTATGCGGAGTATCCAGAATCTCGTTCATCTGGGAGGCTACCCGCTGGTTTACTGTGGTTTGTATGGCTTCAGCAACATTGAAGGATACATAAGACTGTTTTGGTTTGCCGATTTCACGTGCCATTTGTTCTTGGACGTCGATCAAGGGTTGGATGGATTGGTGACCAAAGTTCAACGCATCCACCATCACAGCTTCAGGCACTTCCTGGGCACCGCATTCAACCATCAGGATGGCATCACGCGTACCAGCGATGCGCAGGTCCAGGTCTGAGCGATCCTGCTCACTCGAAGTCGGATTGACGATCAATTGACCATCGATGCGCCCTATGCGTACCGCAGCGACAGGTCCACCCCAGGGTACATCGGATATCATCAGGGCAGTGGAAGCGGCGTTGATAGCCAAAGCATCAATCGGGTTCTCTCCATCCACTGAGAAGGAGTACAGGATGACCTGGACATCATTGCGCAGGTCTTTCGGAAATAGCGGGCGTAATGGGCGGTCGGTAAGCCGGGCGATGAGGATAGCTACTTCAGAAGGACGTCCTTCACGGCGGAAGAACGAACCGGGGATACGTCCACCGGCATACATGCGTTCTTCATAATCAACTGTGAGGGGGAAGTAATCGATCCCGAGGCGAACCTCAGGGCTCATGGTTGCGGCAGCAAAGATCATCGTGTCGCCGAGGCGGACGGTGACCGCACCGCCAGCCTGACCGGCGAGCGTTCCGGTCTCGAAGGTTATGGGCTTGCCACCAACCATCGAGGTAAATATTTTTGATTCGGGTTTCATTATTCAGTTTCTCCTATAATTTTATTGTGCCAGGCAAGTCAGAAACTGAGAGTTAGCGACAACTGGTGTGGGTTGTATAAAAAAGCATGGCTGATTAAATTGATTAGCCGCCCATTTGTGTTGTCGTTATCCATCAATTCCCGACCTGAGGCTGGTTGATATTCACTCTAAATTAGAGTTTTTACCCCGTCTAAAAAGAGTAGATGGGAAAGCTTTTTCCCATCTACTCCGGGTGGGTTTTCTATTTTCGGCGGATGTTCAGTCGGTCTGTTAGCGCCATGTAGCGCTGATAATCGTTACGCCGGATGTACGCTAACAAGCGACGTCGATGACCGACCAGTTTGAGCAATCCCCGCCGGGATGACTTATCATGTTTGTGAGTACGCAAATGCGTCGTCAGCTCGGTGATGCGGTTTGAAAGAAGCGCAACCTGCACCTCCGGTGATCCTGTGTCGCCCTCATGACGGGCGAAGATCTCCATTGTTTTAGCTTTGGTTTCCTTATCCATGACATCTGCTCCATATGGTTTAGATTTGCTTCTAGCAGGTCTCCAACACAGCAGCCTTAGCCACCATGCGGTCTAGTCAGCGGGCTGGATTATACCAGAGAGTAGGGGAATCGAGAATTAATAACGCGTGAGCAGAATTAAAGGAAACCACTTAGGGCAGAATGGATTTAATGGAAAGGTATTTCGTCAATTAGGCGATCCGATAAAAGAATGGGCCGGATAGATTAGGGCAAGAGGCAACCAGGTAATCCGATGATCAAGCAATTGGGAATTGAGTATACAAAATATAATTGAAACAATTCATTCTCCAAAGTGGGCAACTGGGTTAGGATGACCTGATCCCAATGATCTCCAAAAATGAGATTTCCTGAAAAAGAATTAATCGCTAGCGATGCGGATCATATAGATCTAGAGCTTCAAATATTGATGAGCTCTTATCAGGCTACGAAACCATTTATCCTATAATACAACATAGATGTGCATCCACACCTGTAAACGATCGAAGAAATTTTATTAAACTATCCTGATATGACTGCATTCACACCGAGAAGAACACTTGGAACAATAGATTAATTGAAAGTCATGAATATTATAAGCTTTCTCATAAAAGAGAGTGATCAGCTCCATTTTAATAAGATCGATATTATTTCTGGCGGGAGTGCAGTTAGTCTGGTCTGATCCTGGATCGCATTGGGGTTGTTGGGGCCAAGCATCCGTAAAAACTGGCCAGAATATCCATATTGCTTATAAGTGGTTGCTTCGCCTTTACTAAAAAATTGATGTATGATTGTGGCAGGTGGATCAATAGCATCAAGATGTAGGAGGATTGCGATGTGCGAATTCTGTACCGAACATGGTGAGGGCAAGCAATGGTACTTGCAGATGAAGAATTATTCCAACGAGTTGCTGCATACGCCTTTGACGATCGAGCAAAAAGAAGCTATTGGATTTAATTCCCGCTACGAATGGCTGGATGATTTTGCCAGGTGGTTCATCCTCATTGCGCATAACAGTATACCACCCGAAGAAATCCAATCCAGCGAAAACACCTCTGCAGTAGAAAAGCCATCAGTACCACTGAGAGGTGAACAGATTCTGAGGCGACGGCAAATTGAGCATTTTGGGCAAGTAATCCCCATCGAGGATGTTGAAAAGATATTTGTAGGGGTTAGCTCTATCACACGAATGCCATGCGGATGCCGGTATTCCAGTACCGGGCGTACTGACCAGCGCTATTGTTTTGGGCTTGGGGTCGATATGGGACATATCCTTGGGAAATACCTCGATGACTCAGCGTCACTTGAAGTACTTGCGAAGGATGATGCCCTGAAGCTCATCAGAAAATTTGATGAAGAAGGACTGATGCATTCTGTCTGGACAGGTGTAACGCCTTATGTGGTTGGGGTCTGCAATTGTGATGGAGATTGCCAGGCTTATCGTGGCTATATCAAGAATCGTGGACTGCCAAATTTCTTCCATGCTGAATATATCTGCCAGGTGGATCCCGATCAATGCACCGGTTGCAAGGAGTGCATGCGCCAGTGCCAGTTTGGAGCTCAATTCTACTCGTCTGTGAATGGGAAGGTGACCATTGCTCCCGAGCTGTGCTTCGGGTGTGGGGTATGCCGGGTTGCCTGCCCGCAAAATGCCATCTCGCTCATTCGGAGGGCGGAGTCGCCAGCTGCGGCAGATGTTTGGATGCGAGTATAATTCTGTGATTAACTAAGCAAATTTCGGAATCCGGGAAACCTACCTGGTTTACCCTTCCCCCTTCATAGCAACCCGTAGACCTGCCTGAGTTTCCTTTGGAAATTCATTCAACACCTGGCGGACGAGCCAGGCTGTGTCAGGATTATCGGGGGCAGAGAGGTTTTGTCGGAGGAAGAAGGCTGTTTCTGAGGGGGAATAGTGAGCGAGAGAGGTTAGAACTGCGATAATATCAGGCCGCAAGCGCGATGGGGCAACCCGGATATATGGCATCAGCATTCGAAAAATGGCTGGGAGATTTTCTGCTCCTAAACCATTGATCAGGGGTAGTAAAGCTCGCATACCAGCTACCCTGGATATATCATCAGATGAAGTTAACCAGGACGAGACAAGCTCCAACAATAATCCAGGAGAATCCTGTTGAAGCCTGGTTAAACCATGTTCAAGCAATCCATCCAGGATTAGATTATCAAGGTCCTGGCATACCCATGTTTGGAGGCGATCGATAACCTGGTTTGGGGGATCAACAGGAACCTGTCCTAACAGCCGTGAAGCTAAGAGCTTAAGGTCATAATAAGATTCTGCCCATAAAGCATCACATAAGGGCAGTACATCTTCTGGATACTGTCGAATCATAGGCGTAATGTCATGCCAAACCTGGCGCATGACCGGCGTTGGGGTGTTGTAAGAACCAAGGAGCGGAAAAGGTTCTCCAGCTTGACCCGCTCGGTGGGTATGGTCGGTATAGAGATCAAGAAGTGCATGAAGCTCACGCACAAAAAGAGCTGGTTGCTGGAATTTCGCAGCCAGCTCTGATGTTTGTTTCTTCAATCGAGCAGGTTGGATGGCGGGCATGATTATGTTTGTATTTTGGAACAATTAAATGGTGGAACTGATCTAATATGCGCGGCCAAATATTACCTTTTCGGTGGCAATTTTTCCACACACAATGCATTTTCCTTCGGCTGGTCCCTGCTCAAGCGGGATGCAACGGGTGGTTGCCTTGGTTTCCTCCTTGACCTTAGTTTCACATTCCGCATCACCACACCACCAGCTATACGCCCAACCTTTTTCTACAGCGGATTTGAGCTCATGATAATCACCAGGATCATAAGTGTGAGCTAGACGGAAGGCCAGGGCACTTTCAAACATTGATGCCTGGATGGATTGCAATGCTTCAGCTACCTGGGCTTCCAGGTAAGACTGGGACACAAAAGATTTACCTGCTTTACCAGGCATATCACGTCGAGCAAATGCAAGTGTGCCTTTTTGAACATCTTTAGGACCAATTTCGATACGCAGTGGTACGCCCCGCATCTCCCAATCATTGAATTTGAAACCAGGTGTAACTTCTTCACGTGGGTCAAGCTTTACGCGGAAGCTTTGAAGTTCCTGTTGTACTTTGTCGACAACGGGCATGACAAGCGATTTCTCTTCATCGTTCCTATAAATAGGCACAATAACAATCTGGAAGGGTGCCAATTTTGGAGGAAGAACAAGCCCCTGTTCATCGCCATGGGTCATAATTACTGCACCCACAAAGCGGGTGGAAAGTCCCCAGGAGGTGGTCCAGACATGTTGCTGGAGATTATTCTTATCTAGATATTGGATATCAAAGGCTTTAGCAAAATTTTGACCAAGATTATGCGAAGTACCTGCTTGCAGGGCGCGGGTATCACCCATCATGGCTTCAATACTATAAGAGTTATCCGCGCCTGCAAATTTCTCGGATTGACTTTTGCGACCCCTAATTACCGGAATGGCACCATCATTGATGGCAAAATCTGCATAGACATCCAGCATGCGCAGGGTTTCTTCCTGGCCTTCCTCTGGGGTGGCATGGGCAGTATGACCCTCCTGCCAGTAGAACTCAAGTGTGCGTAAGAATAGTTTAGTACGCATCTCCCAGCGTACGACACTTCCCCACTGGTTGATCAGTACTGGGAGGTCACGATAGGATTTTATCCATTTTGAATACATATGACCGATGATAGTCTCGGAGGTCGGACGTACGACCAAGGGTTCTTCCAGCTTTTCGCCGCCTCCATGGGTGACAACAGCTAATTCTGGTGAAAATCCCTCTACATGGGCTTTCTCCTTCTCGAAGAAGGACATCGGGATGAGCAGTGGGAAAGCTGCGTTTACATGACCCGTGGCTTTAAAGCGGCGATCCAGGGCAGCCGTCATGTTCTCCCATAACGCCCATCCATAAGGCCTCACCACCATACAACCACGTACAGGTGCATAATCGGCCAGCTCAGCCTTTAGAACCAACTGGTTATACCATTCAGCGAAGTTTTCTTTTTGAGAGGGAATTTTATCTTCAGTCATTTAGGGTTCCTCAATTTTTATAATTTACCATTGGAAAGTAATTCCTGCAACAGCTGGAAAGCAGTATCGACATTGGCAGCAAAACGGATCCATTGGAGCTGATTTTCTGGAATATTTGTACCCAGCTCAGTGATAAACTGGTGGATGATTACCTGCCAGGCGGGTCCGATCAGGATCAGCGGACGGGGAGGCAAAATATTGGTCAGTAATAAATTCCAGGTAAGGGAGATTTCCGTTAAAGTGCCCACGCCACCAGGCATTGCGAGGTATGCATCGCAGTTTTCAATCAGGGCGAACAAACGCTCCTGTAAAGTGGGGAAATGCCAGACCTCTGTCACCCAGGGATTGGCCTTCACTGGTCGCCAGGCTTCGATTTGATCACAGGTAACCCCGATAACGTGCCCGCCTGCTTCCGAAGCACCTCGTGACAGTGCTTCCATGGTGCCGATATAGCCACCAGTGAGTAAAGTGTAGCCAGCCTGACCAATGAATTTACCCAATCGTACAGCATCTTCATAGACAGGCTCACCCGGTTTGGGTTGTGAGCCTCCAAATACCGAAATTCTGATCGTCATAGATTATTCCGATTGATCCCAGGTACGATGAATATTCTTTTCCAGCTTAGTCAGAACAGCTTTTTCTAAATCGATACCCGATATACTGGCAAGCTGGAGAAGGTATAACATCACGTCTGCTAACTCTTCTGAAAATGAGGCGGGATCCTTAAGATCATCATCCCACTGAAAATGCTCTAAAACCTCGGAGGCTTCAAGGCTCAGGGATACAGCCAAATTACGCAGTGCCTGTGGACGGGGGCTGTCCGGTTCATACCAGCCCATCTGGCGAACGAAGGAGTGCATCGCTTGGGTTAACTCGCTGATATCCATTATTTATCCTGAATGATTAAATCTTTCAAGGCAAGTAGTGCAGCCCTGGCTGAAAGGCGCTGTTCCGGTTGCCATCCAGGTTCCCTCGACATGCGCTGTAAATGAGTTATGACGGTTTTCTGGCTGCCTGGATCTAGGGATGTATAAGCTTCCATGATAAGCATTGGCTGAGATGAAAGCAATTTATACCACAATAATTCAAGCTGCTCTGAAGCATTATCCATTGATTGCGCCTATTTTATCTCATTAATCAGAATGTCGATTAAAATTATAGAAAGATTGGTAGGTTTACTCATGCGGATTATTCTAACTCACGAACAAGCTGATTTTGATGCCCTTGCTTCATTGCTCGGTGCCTATCTGCTTGATGAATCCGCATTACCGGTTTTACCGCGACGGATGAATCGGAATGTTCGTGCGTTTGTTACATTATATGGGGCAGAGTTTCCATTTATTGAACAACGCGATCTACCCAATGAAGCAGTGGAATCCATTTGCCTGGTGGATACCCAATCGATGATCAGCGTGAAAGGCGTAGGTGAGAAAACACGGGTACATATCGTCGATCACCACCCCATCCGTGGAGATATTCCTTCTTCCTGGACTATAACCAGCGAAGATGTTGGTGCGACTACCACTATTTTTGTGGAAAATCTTCAAGAACGAAATACTGGTTTAAACATGATCCAGGCAACAACATTATTGTTGGGGATTTATGAAGACACCGGCTCATTAACATATACGCGAACATCAGCGCATGACTTGCATGCTGCCGCCTACTTATTGGAACAGGAAGGAAATCTACGCATTGCTACTGATTTCCTGAATCATCCGCTTTCGATTGAACAACAGAAGTTGTATGACATGTTACGCGATCATCTGGAAAGCTACCAAATTCATGGACATACAATCCTAATTGTGTGTGGGAATGCATATGGAATGGATGAGGAATTATCAACTGTAGCGCATAAACTTCGCGATTTGCTTGATCCCGATGCGCTTTTTTTGCTTATTGCCACACGTGGTGGGGTGCAGATGATAGGCCGTTCGACCAGCGACCATATTGATGTGGCTGATATTACTACGCGATTCGGTGGAGGCGGGCACTCGCGGGCAGCAGCAAGCCTAATTAAAGGTCGAGACCTCGATGAGGTCCATGATGAACTAATCGCAGTGTTACCTGAATTGGTTCGACCTGCAATCACTGTGGCAGAGATCATGTCGAAAAATCCACAAGTGCTTCTTCCAGATACACCAGTTTCGGAGGCAGCCGAGCGAATGCAACGATATGGATATGAAGGTTATCCGGTGGTCAGGAATAATCAAGTGATTGGTTTACTCACCAGAAGAGCGGTAGACCGCGCGTTGGCACATCGCCTTAATCTTACAGCAGCCAGTTTGATGAATGGAGGCGAAGTAGTCATCCATCCGGGTGCTTCAATAGACCATCTGCAGCGCCTGATGACTGATACAGGTTGGGGTCAAATTCCTGTCGTTGATGATGCGGATGGCAGGATCATTGGTATTGTCACACGCACTGATTTGTTGAAAATCCTCACATCGGAAATCATCAGGCAAGCGCATCCGAATTATGCTGATAAACTGGAAGCGGTTATGCCGATGGCGCGCCAGAAACTACTGAAGAAAGTTGCTGAACTGGCCCTAAGACAAAAAGCCGCGTTATATATTGTGGGAGGATTCGTCAGGGATCTCATTCTTGAAAGACCAAGCTTGGATTTCGACCTGGTGGTTGAAGGAGATGCCATAGCACTGGCAGGACAACTGCAGGAGCGATATGGTGGCAGGTTGACCACTCATACGCGTTTTGGGACTGGTAAGTGGTTAATTGCCAATATCCGCACCGAACTGGCGAGATCACTGGATGATGCTGAGAATTCGAGTGACTTACCCGAATTTTTAGATCTAATCACTGCTCGAACGGAGTATTACACCCACCCGACAGCCCTTCCAACTGTTGAACGTGGCAGTATTAAGCTTGACCTGCATAGACGGGATTTCACCATCAACAGCTTAGCCATGCGTTTGGATGGCAATCATTATGGCGAGCTGCATGATTATTGGGGAGGACTCAATGATATCCATGAAGGCTTGGTGAGGGTATTACATCCGCTTTCCTTTGTGGATGATCCAACCCGAATCCTTAGGGCAGTGCGTTTTGAACAACGTTTTAATTTCCAAATAGAGGGGCGTACATTAGAACTGCTAAATGAAGCCAGACCTCTTGTAGGACAAATATCTGGAGATCGAATCCGGCATGAGCTTGACCATATTATGGACGAAGAAAATCGAGCTAATATGATCGAACGATTATCGGAATTAGGCCTGTTGAAAGAAATTCATCCAGCCTTAGTATGGGACCAAGCAGGACGCGAAAACTTACTAATGTTGAGCCAACTTAAAAATAAGCCGTTATCTGGATTGAGGCTTGACCTTAAACGAGGGAGCACTCTACGGAGGTTGGCATATATTTTGTGGATTATTCATCTTCCAACAGAAAAAATCCAGGCGATTTTAAGAAAATTGCGCTATCCATCGACACAGGTAAAGACAGTGATCGCTGCCAGTCATCTATGGAAGGATATACCCTGGTTGGCAAATGCAAAGCTCAGTGCACTTGCTAACCGCCTGGAAGATGTGCCCCACTTAGCGATCTATGCCACCTATCTGGCTGCACGGGATGATCATGTATGCCATAATCTTCAGGCATATCTTCACCGGGTAAATAGCATAACGCCTTCAGTCAATGGAAACGTCTTGAAATCTTTAGGTTTACCCCCTGGACCAGTGTATAAGCGTATCCTGGGAGCTATTCGTGATGGCTGGCTGGATGGTAAAATTGAGACTGTTGACCAGGAAAAAACCTTCCTTGATGAGCTGATAAGTAATGAAACAAGTATTCATCCGCCAAGGGAATAAGGATGATTTACCAGATCTTGAATGGAAGGGTGAATATACACACTTCCGCCGGTTATATGCGGATACCTACACAATGGTCCAACAAGCCAAAGCCATCATATGGATTGCTGAGGTAAATGGAAGTGGATTAATCGGTCAATGTTTCGTCTCGCTGTTAGGCAACCGTCCTGAGCTAGCAGATGGAGTAATCCGAGCATATATCTATGGGTTTCGGATAAAACCTCGTTTCCGGAACCGAGGAATTGGCACGAAAATGATGAATATTGTTGAGGAAGATTTAACAAAACGTGGTTTTCGCCAGATCACATTAAATGTTGGGCAGGAAAATCATGCAGCTAGACGATTTTACGATCGCTTGGGATATGTCATTGTTGGTCCAGATCCAGGTCAATGGTCTTACATCGATGATAAAGGCAAGCGCCAGGACGTGCATGAACCTGCCTGGCGTATGATAAAGCATCTGGATTAACCAGCAGTGCAAACCAAACCGGTTAGTACTGTCTCTTATAATGGAAATCGTTGGGAAAAGAACTACGATACTGTAATAGCTGAGCAACTAGTGTCATTGACGGTAAATAATAACATCTGGCTGACTTTCATGTGCACTCCATCGGATCTGGATGCCTTGGCTGTCGGATTCTTATATAATGAAAACATCATCCAAAGCCTGGATGATATCGCAAGTTTGAGGGTGTGTCCGGGGGGAGATAATGTGGATATTTGGCTGAATAATCCAGTGACCAAACCTGAGAACTGGAAAAGGACGTCGGGATGTTCAGGCGGCACAACCAGTGTTAACGAAAATAATCTACCAGTAGGGATCACCAACCGTCAAAATGGAAATTTAGTGCCTCCTGAGATGATTAACTCAATGATTACCCAGCTGATCAATTCCCAGAACCTCTACAGGAAATCTGGAGGAGTCCATACCTCAGCGCTAAGTGATGGCAAAAAGCTGTTTCTTATTGCTGAAGATATAGGTCGACATAATACTCTGGATAAGCTTGCGGGACGATTATTGTTGGAGAGGAAAAAACCGGACAAAGTTATTGTTTTAACCACTGGAAGGATAAGCTCTGAAATGATCCAGAAAGTGATCCGGATGGGAGCAACGATAATAATTTCAAGAACGTCTCCAACCAGCTTATCTGTAGAGATGGCAGAAAAATCAGGGTTAACTATGATTGGTTATGTACGAGGTGAACACTTTACCATATACGCGCACCCCGAGAGGATCCGAGTCGCTGCTGTTGGTGAAGAATTTTTTGTGAGGCAAAATGACTAACAAGATCATCAAGCATCGTCCTATCGACCCTGAGATTAGCGAACTCGTGGAAAAGCATGCAAATAACCCGGAAACATTGTTAGAAATTTTGACCGAACTTCAGGCAGAGCGAGGTAACCTGGATTCGACTGCGATTACTGATATTGGACGGGCTATCAATCTCCCACCCGCAAGATCCTATGGAGTGGCTTCATTTTATTCAATGCTGAACCTGCAATCACCTGTTAGAAATGTTGTACGGGTGTGTGATGGACCTGTATGCTGGTTGTGTGGGGCAAATGATACTCGAGAGGCATTCGAAAAGGAATTGTCCGGAAAGCAAGGTTGGAAAATCGAGAGGACCAGCTGCCTGGGATTATGCGATCGAGCACCTGCGATGTTGCTAAATGAGCAGCAGGCTGGACCCTATGAGCAAGGAGCTGAAGTAGATCTCACTAAAAACTGGCATGGACGAGCAACAGATTACAGTCGCCCACGAAAAGGCGAAACCCGGGTAATGATGGCAAACGCAGGTAAAATCAACCCCGATTCTCTAAAATCAGCTTTGGAGCATGGAGCTTACCAGGCTTTACAAAGGGCACTGGAGATCAGCCCAGAGGTGGTTATGAATGAAGTGGAAGCATCTGGACTGTCTGGACGGGGCGGAGCAGGGTTTCCTGTTGGGCGAAAATGGCGATTTGTAGCCCAAGCAAAGAAAAACCCGAAATATATCCTTTGCAATGCTGATGAGTCGGAACCATTAATTTTTAAAGACCGGGTACTGATCGATACAAACCCACACCAAATCCTGGAAGGTATGGCTATTGCTGGTTATGCGTGTGGTGCTCATGAAGCATTTATTTATATTCGGGGCGAATATGTCAGTCAGGCAGAACGATTGAAAAGAGCCATTTTTGAAGCAGAACAGGCAGGTTGGCTGGGTGAAAAGATCCAGGGTGGTGATTTTTCCTTCCATATCCATTTACACCTTGGGGCGGGGGCATACATTTGTGGTGAAGAAACAGCCCTGATCGAGTCATTGGAAGGAAAACGGGGAGAGCCGCGCACGCGCCCTCCATACCCACCTACTGCAGGTTATCGAAGCCTTCCAACCCTGGTTAATAATGTTGAATCTTATGCTGCTGTTCCAGCCATCATTTTAAAAGGTGCCAACTGGTATCGAACTCTGAGCGCAGCATCAATCCCGGGCACGAAGATATATATGCTCTCGGGACATGTCAAACAACCAGGATTATTTGAAGCGCCATTTGGATTGACATTGAACGAAATTATTGAGAATTTCGGTGGAGGTATGCGGGCAGGTTCGAAATTTAATTTTGCCCTCACTGGAGGTGCAGCTGGTACAATCGTCCCAGAAACTTTATTGAATATCCCGATTGATTATGCATCGAGCAGCAAGGGTGTTTCTTTAGGAGCAGGTGCCTTCCTGATTTGTGATCAACGGGTCTCTCCGGTGGCATTCCTCAGGGAATTGTTACATTTTTTTGCTGTGGAATCATGTGGAAAATGCACTCCATGCAGGGTTGGAACATATCGTTCTCACGAAATTCTATCCAGATTGGCTGCAGGTTCCGGGAGACTGGGAGATGTAGACGAGCTTTATGCATTGGCTGAAGTGATGTTTGATTCATCCTTCTGTGGATTGGGGCAATCGGTACCTATCCCGATGCGGTCAGCGCTGACCCATTTTAATCAGCAATTCAAAGACGCAGAAAAGGCATTTTAATGGTTGAAATTATCGCAGGAGGTTGAGGTATGACCGTCAGACTCAGCATCGATGAAAAATTGCTCGAAGCCCCTGAAGGTGCCAGGTTATTGGATGTGGCACGACAAAATGGGTTGACCATTCCAACATTATGTTATCACCGTGATCTATCTCCCACAGGAAATTGCCGTATCTGTGTGGTTGAAGTACAAGGGCAGCGATTTTTACAGGCAGCCTGTGTGACCAATGTTTGGGAGGGGATGGTAGTAAATACTCATAGCGAAAGAGTTATACGGTCAAGGCGCCTTACCCTTGAGTTAATGCTGGCAAATCATCCCCAGGATTGCCTGGTATGTGATTCAAGCGGTTCATGCGAGCTGCAGGACCTCGCCTATGATTACCAGGTGGAAGTACCAAAATGGGGAAGCAAGGGCACAAGATATACGGCAGATAGTGATCCTAATCCGTTTGTTCGCGTGGATTTTAATAAATGCATCCTTTGCAGACGCTGTGTTCTCGCTTGTGCCGAAGTACAGGGCAGGTTTGTCTGGGGAGTGGCAAGCCGGGGCTTCGAGGAAAGGATTGTGGCAGGTGCAGACACGACCATGCTGGAAGCACGCTGTGAATCCTGTGGTCAGTGTGCTGCATATTGCCCGACTGGGGCCTTAAGTGATAAATTATCCTATGGTTTTGGTCGAGCTCATCAGATACGAAAAGTAACCACGACCTGCTCTTATTGTGGGGTTGGATGCCAATTTGACTTGAATATAAAGAATGGAAGGGTGATTGGAGTCACCTCCAATCCTGATGCACCTGTGAACGGTATGGCTTTATGCGTCAAGGGAAGGTATGGTTTTGACTACATCCACCACCCTGATAGATTGTTGAATCCAAGGGTGCGGAAATATCTCCTTGAGGGTGGAAACAGGGAAAGAGGCAGCCGAGGAGATTGGGTGGAAGTAGATTGGGATACTGCGCTCTCAATCACATCAGAAAAACTAAGAGAAGCTCGTGATAATTATGGTCCTAATAGCGTAGGTGTTTTGACGTCAGCAAAATGCACCAACGAAGAGAACTACTTGATGAATAAATTTGCCAGGCAGGTGATCGGAACGAATAATATTGACCACTGTGCCCGGCTCTGACACTCCAGTACCGTGGCCGGTCTGGCCACTTCATTTGGTTCAGGAGCCATGTCAAATTCCATGAGCGATGTCGCCAAAGAAGCAAAGGCGATGTTCATTATTGGCTCTAATACCACAGAACAACACCCGGTTTTTGGAACAATGATTCGCCAGGCAGTTCTTCGTAGAGGCGTTAAGCTGGTTGTAGCAGACCCACGCCGAATCGATATGGTGGATTTTGCTACGCTTCACTTGAGGCACAAACCTGGTACAGATATTGCCTTATTGAATGGATTAATGAATATAATCCTGGAAAAGGGATGGCAGGATAAAACATTCATTGAAAAGCGTACTGAAGGATTTGAAGAATTCAAGGCTGTGGTTGAAAGCTACACCCCAGAAAAAACCACAGAAATAACGGGTGTCCCAACAGAGCAGTTATCTCAGGCAGCAGAAATATTAGCGTTAAATAAACCCATGGCAGTGATGTGGGCAATGGGCATTACCCAACATATTGTTGGCGTGCGGAATGTGATGGACCTGGCAAACCTGCAGATGCTACTTGGAAATATGGGTGTAGCGGGTGGGGGAGTGAACCCCTTGCGAGGACAAAATAATGTCCAGGGGGCATGCGACATGGGTGGATTGCCAAATGTCTACCCGGGCTATCAAGCTGTAACGATTGATGCAGTCAGGCAAAAGTTTGAGGAAGCCTGGGGTGTGACCTTAGACAATAAAGTTGGAATGACGGTCACCGAGATGATCCCCTCTGCAGGTGAGGATAAACTAAAGGCACTCTATATCCTCGGTGAAGACCCAGTGATGAGCGATCCGGATAGTGCGCATATCCGTCGCTGTCTCAATAGCTGCGGATTTATTGTTCTGCAAGAGATTTTTCCATCAGAGACATCCGTTTATGCGGATGTGCTTTTACCAGGGGTGAGTTTTGCTGAGAAAACAGGGACCTTCACCAATACAGAGCGCAGGGTGCAGATGGTTCACCAGGCGATTGAACCACTGGGAAATGCCCATCAGGACTGGTGGATCATCTCAGAGCTGGCGAAACGATTGCTTGTTGAAGGAAAACGAGAAGTGAACGTAGCCAGGTTCTCAAACTGGAATTATACCGATGCTTCACAGATAATGGAAGAAGCTGCAGCGCTTACTCCCAGTTACGCAGGAGTAAATTATGAAAGATTGGAAAGAGGCGAGCAATTACATTGGCCAGTTCGAGATTTAACCCACCCTGGAACTCCCATCCTGCATACCGGGCAATTTGCACGTGGTTTAGGGAAATTTACCCCTATCGATCATATTCCTCCCGCGGAATTACCAGACGACAACTATCCCATGATATTGAGTACCGGAAGGGTGTTATATCACTGGCATGGTGGTGAGATGACCCGCCGATCTAAAGGCTTGCTGGAAGTCTACCCTGAAGCCCTGGTTGAGCTAAACCCGGATGATGCCACATTTTTGGGTATCGATGGACATAAACGAGTACGGGTGAGCTCCCGCCGTGGTAGTATTGAAGCAGATGCCTGGATCACCGATAGGGTACCACCAGGAATGGTTTATGCCAATTTCCATTTTCCGGATGCATCAGCAAATGAGCTGACTATCGCTGCACTTGACCCCATATCCAAAATCCCGGAATATAAAGTCTGTGCTGTCAAAGTAGAGGTGATCAGGTAAAGAAGGGAAGGCAATCATGGATATCAGAAAAATATTCGAGTATGCATTGAGCCGTGAATATGAAGGTAAACGTTTTTTTGAGGAGAATGCCAAACGGTTGAGTCATGCTGCAGCGGTTAATGCATTCCAGCAGCTGGCGGAAGAAGAGCAAAAGCATATTAACTTTATCCAAAATCAAATCAGTGTATTTGAAGGAAATGCTGGCGAGAAGGATTATGGTTTAATGCTGGAACAAGCTGGATTTTTCTCACAAAGGGCACAATCTGAATATATCGATCAGTCGGTTGCTGAGGCCATGGTTCCAGACCTGCCAGTCCTGCGGATGGCATACCTGATCGAACGCGATTTTGCTGAGTTCTACGAATCGACAGCCAACCAGGCAGAGGGAGAACCAAAGAAAGTACTCACTATGCTCTCGCATTGGGAACGCGGGCATGAACGATTATTTAAGCAGTTTTACGATAAGGCATTTGAGGAGTATTCCAGGATGCCCTGGGGTGGATAAAGCTTCAATTATCTAAAGCTATACATTGGGTTTTTGTACGGGATTATGATTCAAGATCCTGTTTACTATTAGTACACTTCACCTTTGGAGATATGAAATTTCTTGGCAACCCTGAGCTCCTCGGTCATTGAACAGTATAAGAAATTCCCATTCAATTTCACAGTGAACGTGATCGATGGTGGTTTCTTCGGGTTAGCCCTGGGATTTGCTTCATTTTCCACAATAATTCCCCTTTTTGTCAGTACTCTTACGGATTCAGCTATTCTTATTGGACTGATTCCTGCTATTCATGTGGTTGGGTGGCAGCTACCTCAAGTATTTACTTCACACAGGGTGGCACAGCAAAAAAGATACAAACCGATGGTTATGTTTTTTACTGTTCATGAACGCTGGCCATTTTTAGGCCTGGCTGTAGTGGCATGGTTTGTTCCGCAGATTGGTCCACAAGTTGCTTTAGTACTGACTTTTTTACTTTTAATTTGCCAGGGGCTTGGTGGAGGTTTAACTGCTACTGCATGGCAAAGTATGATTGGCAAGATAATTCCAGCTGAGAGATGGGGTCTATTTTTTGGATTTCAGTCTGGAGCAGCTAACTTGTTGGCCAGTATTGGTGCAGTTATTGCCGGAATGATCCTGGTTGCGAATGTGTCAAACATTGGTTTTACTAAGTGTTTTCTCATTGCCTGTATCGCATTTACAATTTCGTATATGGCAATTGCTTTGACCAAGGAATTCTCATCAACACCAAAAACCAGTATTACTGAACGGCAGGTCTATTGGATGGACTTGCGTGCAATTATGAAACGTGATATCAATTTTCGCTGGTTTGTAATCGTTCGTATCCTGGCACAGCTTGGTACGGTAGGTTTTGCATTTTATACAGTATATGTTGTGCATTACTATGGGGTCGATGAGGTGACCGCAGGAATATTGACTGGAGTATTGATGGTCATTCAGACTTTGTTCAATCCAATCATGGGGTGGCTAGGGGATAAATGGAGCCATCGCGGTGTGATGGCAGTAGGAATGATCGCTGCAGCAGTCAGTGCAGGTGTGGCAGTGTGGGCTCCATCTGTAGAATGGTTTTATCTTGTTTATGCATTGGCAGGTATTGCCAATGTGGCAGTATGGACGATTGCCATGGCAATGACCCTGGAATTTGGTGAAGAGCATGAGAAACCGGCATATATCGGCCTGGCAAATAGCTTAATTGCCCCGACCGCATTTTTCATCCCTTTATTTGCTGGGTGGCTGGCTGATAACGCTGGATACAATGCCACATTTATAGCTACATCAGTTGGGGCTATTGCAACGATATTTGTATTATTCTTTTTTATGCAGGATCATACTAAACATACCGTAGGGGATAATTAATTAAATGGAATTAAGCGTGGATTCTCCCCAAAAATGGGGGGTTTTATTGGCAATCGGGGTTGGCACTTTCATGACAGCGCTTGATACGAGCGTAGCAAATACTGTGTTGCCAGTCATTGGAAAGAGCTTTAGTGAATCCATCGTAAATGTGGAATGGGTGGTAACGATATATTTATTGGTCTTGAGCGGATTGTTGCTCAGCTTTGGTAGATTGGGGGATATGCGTGGACATAAGGCGATTTACCTCCTGGGTTTTGGGATTTTTATTGCTGGATCATTATTGGCCGGTGTTGCCCCAACTATTGCTCTATTAATTGGCTTTCGCGGACTACAAGCATTGGGTGCGGCGATGTTGGCTGCTAATTCTCCCGCCATTTTAACAAAGAGTTTTCCTGCACAACAACGTGGCCAGGCGTTGGGTCTACAAGCGACAATGACTTACCTTGGGTTGACTGTTGGACCCTCTCTTGGAGGCTGGTTGGCCAGTTTATTTGGATGGAGGGTCGTTTTTTATATCAATGTTCCGGTTGGATTGGTATTTTTCTGGCTTGGATCTCGATTTATCCCAGCAGACACAGTTCTTCATCGAGCAGAGAAATTTGATTACTCAGGAGCGATCACCTTTTTACTAGGCTTAGGCGCTTTATTGCTCGGACTCAACAAAGGGGGGGAGTGGGGGTGGGCATCTCTTCCCACGATCCTTTTACTGCTTAGTGCTGGTGTACTTTTATCTGCATTTATCTATATTGAAAAGCATGTAAATCATCCAATGCTGGACCTTAACCTATTTACAAAGCTACCATTTTCACTAACCACTTCCAGCGCAGTTATTAATTACATTGGCGTTTACAGCTGCATTTTTTTGATGCCGTACTATTTAATTGAAGGCAGAGGATTCACACCGGCACAAGCTGGGCTCATCCTCACTGCTCAACCGCTGATTATGGCAGTGATTGCCCCCATCAGCGGGACATTATCCGATCGGATTGGTACACGACTACCGGCTGTTATCGGGATGGTAGTATTATCCTTAGGTCTGTTCTTATTATCGAGGCTTGGTCCAACGACTGAGATAAAAACCATAATGGTGGCGTTGGCTGTCGTTGGACTAGGAACAGGGGCATTCATATCACCCAATAACAGTGCATTGATGGGATCTGCACCAAAAAGCAGGCAGGGAATCGCCGCAGGTATTTTGGCTACCGCGCGTAATTTTGGGATGGTTTTAGGTGTTGGAATTGCTGGGGCGATTTTTACGACCACCATTGCACATGGCAGCAACAATCTATCCATGCCAGCTGGAATTTCTCAAAATATGGCGATATTTAAGGCGATTCACATCAGCTTCTTGACTGTTTCTTTGATCACAATTTTTGGGGTGATCACTTCCTTGGTACGAGAGTCAAAGAACGATTAGGTTTTTCCGTGACCTTGTTCTTGATTGGAAAATTATTGGTAAGCAAAGAAATAACCCACATAACTGGTCTTAATAGCCATATCTATTAATTGAAAAGTACCCCTGGGCAGACTCGAACTGCCGCATTTGGCTCCGGAGGCCAACGCTCTATCCTCTGAGCTACAGGGGCACAGGAATTTTATTTTACCATGATTATTTTGACAAAAATTGTTTGTTGAGATAGACAATTCACGAGATAAATTCAGCGCTCATCTTTCCAAGCTCTGTGCGTATTTCATCGATCTCAAACTGATCACAGTGCTGCTCATCTGGGAGTAAAGATTGTTGCTTCTTATAAGCCAATTCTCCGGTTAATGTATAAAAGCGATTTATCAGGTGATACTTTCCTGAGAACAGGGCATTCATCCGTGAGTATGTTTGTAACCACGCGGAGCATGCTGTCCGATATTGGGCAGGAGTAATTATCCTGGTGGAAACTTCTTCCTTCAGTTGGGTGACGATCCACTGTTGCTCACGATAAAGCGCCCAAATGACAAATACGGCCATCAGAAGCCAACCTGACCAGTCAAAAATAAGCCCTGCGGTTAGTCCTTCCCAACCATGTATAGTCATTGATATGGTGTTGTGAATCGAGTGTACAACAATGGCAATTCCAAATCCGATCATCGGTACAATTATCTTTAATAAGTTATTTCGGTTGAGGCGTGAGATTGCCAGACCAATGCCAATAAATGCAGTATAGAATGGATGTTGCCACCCAACTAAAACCACCCGAAGGATGAACAATGATAATATTCCACTCACCCCGCCTTCTTTAAAACCATATGTGTAGATGTAATATGCATTTTCGGTGGCTGCAAAACCAATCGCAGTTATGGCTGCATATATTATTCCATCCATAATTGAGTCAAACTCGCGGCGAAAATATAAAAAAACAAATAAGACTGCAACACCTTTAAGGATTTCTTCAATTACCGGCGCTATGACTGAAGAAGTGGACAGCTCTGAAAATGATTGTGAGCCGGTGAAGAGGTACAGTCCCAATTCCAATGGAAGAATTGATAATAAATGCTGCTCCAGCTGCAACGATTGCACCCCAAAGAAATACCCCTCCAAGTAGTGCTTTTGGTTCTTTTTCATACCGGTCTGTCCAGTAAACAATATAGGCAAATACCAGCATAGGCAGAAAACCGAGCAGAATGGATAGAGTGATACCTACGATTGGCACAGCATTACCATTTCATAATAAATATCGGTCAGGTTGCATAAAAGGAAATGAGAAGCAAATTATTCAGACTTTAAAAATAATCTTTTTTCGATGGACTCGGGTATCTTCGAATTTTATCCCCATCTCATCGAGCACTTCTTCAGGTCTGCCAGTGGCAGATTCCCGTGCAGAAAGTTGGATTTGTAACCAACAAGTACCGCTTTCATCATTCATCAAAGTTAGGTCTTCGATTAATGGACGAAGGTCATAGGTTTTATTTCGGCGAATTCGAGGGAGGTGCTCGGCAGTCTTGATTTTATTCAACCGCTCATCCAGATCAGGAATGTCATCCAGAAAAGTTATCAGGTAGATTGCTGATTTAACCTGTGTCTGTAATGGTGGGGCATGTAAGTCGATTACTTCAATAGCATGGATTTCCAATCCTGGGGGTATTGTCATCAATATTGACTGCCTGATGTGTTCGAGCGGTAGGATCTGCTCCAACCAGGCATCGAGCTTTTCTGATTCACTTGTGAAACCCAATGGCAATGCGCATGCGAGATTTAGGCGTGGCTGGGGATGAAATCCCTGGCTGTAGGCCAGGGGTAAGCCTGAACGACGAAAGGTCCTTTCCCAGGCGCGAAACAAATCCAGGTGGCCTGTATATCGCATTGCGTTAGTTTTCGAAAAGGAGATGCGTATTCTCATTGGGCTTTAAACTAAATAATACATACTATGTGGGATTGGACACCTTAACATTGGGTGGAGATTTTACTTCGGGGCATGACCAAGAATCCCCGGAATTCGTACGCCTGAGGTCAGCGAAAGTGGGTAAGATTCCACAAGCATAACAATGCAGACGGCAATCTATCCGGGTTTGGGATTCCTGGCTTAATCTGTAATCCTGGAGTAAATATTTCTTGCGTACACCGGTGTTTATATGATCCCAGGGGAATATTTCATCCAGAGATCGGATTCGGTGGCTATAAAACGCGGGATCGATTTGGGAATCAGCAAATGCTTGGTTCCAGGCTTCGTAATTATATTGTTCCTGCCAGGCATCAAACCTGGCACCGTTCTTCCAGGCATTGAAGATTACATCGACTAAGCGTCTATCACCACGCGATAACCATGCTTCCAACAGCGTGACTTTCGGATCCGTCCAGGTGAGTTTTATATCACGATGGCGAAACTCTTTCTTAAGTAATTCTTGTTTTACCTGTATTCGTTCAACCGAATCACAAGGTACCCATTGAAATGGTGTATGAGGTTTTGGAATAAAAGTGGAAACTCCAACATTCAATTTAGCGCGTCGTCCGATAACCTTGTGTCCTTCCGCCAGGACTGCTTTGCATAACTCCGTAATTGCCTTTACATCTTCCAATGTTTCTTCCGGGTGCCCAATCATAAAGTAAAGTTTGATCGTGGTCCAACCACGGGAATAAATCTGTTTAGCAGTATCAAGCAGCTGTTCTGTACTAACCGGTTTATTGATGATATTACGCATATGATCAGTGGCGGCTTCAGGAGCAAGGGTGAAACCACCATGCCGTGAATCTTTAAGGGAATCCATCAGATCCACTGAGAAGGAGTCAATGCGCAGGGAAGGAAGAGAGATGCCAAGGTGTTTTCCACAGAATTTATCGGTAACAGCTTTTACAAGCTCAGAGATATGCGTATAGTCAGAAGATGATAGTGACAGCAAACCGATCTCTTCGAACCCAGTATTCTTCAGAGCATCATCAATCGCTTGAAGGATTTCGTCTACACTCCGTTCACGCACTGGTCGCGAAACCATCCCGGCATGGCAGAAACGACAGCCGCGAGTACATCCACGCATAATTTCAATGGGAACCCGGTTGTGAACCGTTTCAATATTGGGAACGATAAAATGGGTGGGGGGAGGGGGAAGCCTGGGAACTATCCTTTTCTGGATGGGTAAACAAGCGGTCTCGTTCAGTTTTATAACCTGATCAATTGTATGATCTGGCTTATAAAATACCTGGTATAGGTTGGGGACATATACTCCAGCAATTGAGGATAAATTGACCAGAAGCTGCTCTCGTGACGACTTTTCTCTTTTACAATTCTGGAATTCATTAATTATGTCATGAATGACCTGCTCACCTTCACCAATAACAAAAGCATCGATGAATGCATGTATCGGTTCGGGGTTATAGGTTGCATGACCACCAGCAATGATCAGGGGGTGTGATTCACTACGCTCATTACTGAATAATGGGATTCCTGCCAGATCCAATGCAGTTAATATATTCGTATAGAGCGTCTCATACGGAAGTGTAAAACCAATGATATCAAAGGCTGACAAGGGGTGAATTGTTTCCAAAGAATAAAGGGGAATACCAGCCTTCCGCATCGCGGCTTCCATATCAATCCATGGGTTATACGATCGTTCTGCAAGGGCGTCATTACGTTCATTGATCAACTCATACAAAATTGCCAATCCAAGGTTAGACATCCCAATATCGTAGATATCGGGAAACACCAGGGCAACACGAGTTTCAATCGCATCCCAATTTTTTACCACCTGGTTCAATTCGCCACCAGTATATCGGGCTGGTTTTTGAACGGTTGGTAGGATGCGTTCCAACTTGCTTTTTATCTCATCTATTGTAATCACGATGAAAGGCCTCAAAGTCGATAAAATATTGAACATCTTATCCATGAATTTGGCGATTATATCTTAAATTGTTTCGTGTCCCTTTCTGGAGAAAGCTCACGCTTTCCTCATCAGAATGAGACACGGAACGATACCACTAAATAAAAAAACGGTTTTATTTACTTGGTTATTTAGCTTTCAAACACCCACTGGTCGATAGCTCGCTCCCAGGACACAAGTTCTTCAGGTTTAAACCACAATGCCACTTCTATGACACCATTCTCAGGTGTATCGGATGCATGGGTCAGGTTACGACCGATCTCAAGAGCGTAATCGTGGCGAATTGAGCCTGGGGCAGCATCAGTCGGGCGGGTAGCACCCATGGTTTGACGGATTGCATTGACGGCATTTGGACCTTCCCAAACCATTGCCATCACAGGAGCAGATGTGATATAGCGAATCAAGCTTTCAAAAAAAGGTTTTCCCCGATGGATGGAGTAATGTGTCTTTGCCAGGTCGTCACTTACTTTAATGAATTTTGCACCAACCAAGCGCAATCCTCGCCGTTCCAATCGTAGAATGACTTCACCAATTAAGCCTCTTTGCACAGCATCTGGTTTAACCAGTACTAATGACCGTTCCATATTATCCTCCGCATTATGATGATACGCGCAACGTGAAACGTATATAAATACGTTCCACGTTGATAAATTTTCATGTTAAATTTCTATCTGACCAAATCTTCGGCCTTGACGTATGCATTCAAGGCTTCCTGTAAATCATCAGTCCGGAAATACGCATCTCCGAGGGTCACCCACAGGTCTACATCGACTGGAAATCGATAGAGCGCTTCCTGTAAGTCCTTAATCACTTCTTCGAGATGATAATTTTGTTTGATCAATCCTGAATAATACTCAGCGGCTTGTGAGGGCTGTCCCTGGCTGATCGCATTTCGAGCATCATCGAACGTGATAGTTTCAATTTCTTGCGCTGCGATTTCAGGTACTGACAGTTCTTCTGTTGAAGTTGGGGTAATTTCTACTTCTCCTGTTACTAATTCTTCTTCAACAGCTGCTTGTTGGATTACTGCCTCGGTTGGTATCACAATAGCTGGTTGAGCGGATGTTGGTTCTTCAGCTGCCGATGCTGGTTCTTCTGCTTTAGATTCTGCAAATTTGGCTGCAGCAAGCCCAGCAGCTATGGCTGTTTCTGGTGTCCATTCTGATTTTGATTCAGCTTGAGGAGCATGCGTATCTACAACCACCCGGGGCACTTCTAATTCGGGTACTCCTTCGGACGGTGGTGTCTCAGTGATCTCTTTGAGCCATTCTGGTAATTCTTCTTCTTTCCACTCCAAAGCTACAGGAATTTCAGTCTCTCCTGGAACTGTTTCTTGATTTACAGCCAAAATTTCACTTTCTGTTTCCGGCTCCTCCAGATCATGCAACCATGCGGGCAATCCTTCACCTGGTACTGTCTCGGTCTCGGGTGATGTTACTGATGGATGTTCAGTAGTTGCTTCATCTATTTCTGATGTTTCGCCCAATCCTTTGATCCAATCAGGTATACCTTCTGACGTGATCGCTGGTACAACCTCTTGTTCAGGCTTTGTCTCAGGAAATGTTTCTTCTGAGGTGATAGGCTCGACCTCAAGCTTCACCCATTCTGGAGGAATATCCTTCCGTTCTTCAGAAGGTGTGATCAATTCCTCTTCTTTAGCACCTTGCTCAGCAGCTAGTTTTTCTAACCATGCGAATGCAGCAACTTCACCAAGAGTTGGAGCGACATCGCCTATTTCATTTGTTTCAGCTGGTCTAGACTGTACAGGTTGGGGTTCTTCGGTTGGGGTAGAGGCTTCCTCAACAGCTGTTGCTGCCACGATCACTGCCGTAAATGGCGGTTCTTCGTGAGATCTATCTGCTGGTTCTTCGCTTGGTATTAATTTATCTGTTTCTGGAATCTCAGATGTCGGTGTTTCCAAAATTGGCTCAAGAGATTGAATTTCTGGTAATTTTTCTTCCGGAAGTTCTTCTGTGATCGCGGCGATTTCCTCAGGAGGTTTTTCAGAAAGTTCAGTAAGCCAATCGGGCAGCTCCTCAGAAGTATCAGCGGCTGGCTCTGAGGTAGTAGGAATCTCCGAAGGAGGTGGTATTTCTGCAGCAATCCTCTCAGTTTCAATGATTTGTTCAGCTGGTTTATCCGATGGGATAACCTGAGGCTCTTCTATCTTCTGCGATCTATTTACCACAGCTTCTGCAACAAAGGCAGCGGGTAGAGCAGATATTGCTGGTGTTTCATCAGCTGTAATTTCTGCTGGTTCTGACGCTGATACTGGTAAATCTAGGTCTTTTAGCCAATCAGGGATCTCTTCTTCTATATCAATAGACTCTGCTTCTGAAATACCTGAGGTAGTTGGAATTTCTGGATTAGTATCTTCCAGCCACTGAATGATTGAATCTGTCGGTCCAGGTGTTCGTTTCTCTAACCAGGGGAGGGTAGTTTCTTTTTCATTGAACTGAGAACCAGGTGTTTCATCTTCTAAAACTCCTTCCGGAGCAATCCCTCGCAGCCAGTCCGGAATATCTGCTTTAACAGGACTCTCGTCTTGTGAAGGAATGATAGGTGTTGGTTCAATTTTCTCTTCAGAAGGTATCTGCGCGGCTTCAGCAGTAGCAGGTTGCCAACCAGCATCCTTCATCCACTCTGGGACATCACTTTCAGGTTTTGGTCCATCGATAATAATTTTCTCAACCTCCTGGGTATCCCAGATAAAAGGCGAAACACCGGGTTGGGCATCTACAGCAGGTTCAACAGGTTTGGGAGCTTCTGATCCTTTTAACCAATCTGGTAATTTTTCCTCTTGTGGTTTTCCCAATGAAATTCCTAATGACGCAGCCCATGCCGGTTGAGCCGTTGCTTCACTCATTTGTATTCCTGATTTCCATTCCAGTTTTTCGATATTAACCGCATTCTCAGCAACCTGGTCTGATGATATTGCGTCTGCACTGGTATACGCGAAATACGGATCCATTGCTATTGCTATTTGGCGATAATTATTGCGAGCCTCTGATTTCTCGGATTCTGGTAGGCAAACAGCCAGGATTTGATTCGCCGCCAAACAAAATGGTAACTTCTTTAGAATATTTATACATGTCTCCACAGCTTCAACACGTTGAGATGTTTGGAAAAACATCTGAGCAAGTAATAGTTGCAAATCTGGTCGATTGGGATCTTCTGTAATTGCACCACGCAGCTCAGCGATCGCCTGGTCAAACAATCCACCCTTGGCATACATTCGTGCCAGGGCGCCACGGGTCAACCTCACTTTTGGAGGCTGCAGTCCATCTCTGCGGCCATATAGACGACGTAATTCATCCTGGATGGCAACATTAGATGGCTGGGCTTCATAGGCGAGTTCCATATGCCATATTGAAGCGTCTAAATTGTTTTCATCCTCACGAATGATGCTCATACCGACATTAGCGATGAAATCATCTGGGATAGCCGATAGGACCCGTTGAAAAATATCTGTGGCATCGCTTATGCGTTGTTGTTCAAGATGAGACTTACCTAATAATCGATACGTGGCAATATGCTTTGGAAAAGTAGTCAAGATGTGACGGCAATGTGCTACAGCTTCGTCTAACTGCCCGTTATCGATTAAGCCTTCTATCTCACGATTGTATGCTCGTAATGGGATAATCGTCATAATTCTTCGCTCCGAACGTTAAGTATGCCTTATTCTAGCAGAAGATGCAAGAGTTTAGCCAATTATAAAAAAAATCCCTCCCAGTTCGGGAGGGATCGGAATTACTTGATTTTAAGATTTGATATCCAATGGTTTAGCTGGTTTCTTACTTGTTACTATTGCCCAACCCACAGCAACCAGAAGAAGCAAGCCAACAGCATATGAAACTGTGGTATTTTGACTGTACTTGACGATAATGGGGGCAGCAATAAGGCTGACGAGATTCACTACCTTGATCATCGGATTCAGTGCTGGGCCAGCAGTATCCTTCAGTGGGTCACCAACGGTATCACCAACCACTCCGGCTTTATGTCGCTCGGATCCTTTTCCGGTATTTGCCTGGATATCGCGCGGTTCATCCTCAATGGATTTCTTGGCATTGTCCCACGCACCACCAGTATTTGCCATGAAGACAGCCAGTAACTGCCCGCTCATAATAATGCCAGCCAAGAAGCCTCCTAAGGCTTCCACCTGGAGGATAAGTCCCACAGCAAGAGGAAGCAGGACAGAAATTGTTGCCAGGGGGATCAACTCCTTCTGAGCTGCTGTGGTGGAAATGCCTACTACCTGGGCATAATCAGGTTGAACCTTGCCTTCCATTAATCCTGGTATCCGGAATTGACGGCGTACTTCTTCGACGATCAAGCCCGCGGCTCGTGTTACAGCTTTAATTGAAAGTGAACTGAATAACCATGGCAGCGCACCACCCAACAACAATCCAACAAAGACTCGGGTATCCGAAACACGGATGGCATCCATCTTCTCAAATCCCAACTGGAGCTGAACGCGGCCAACATCAGTTATAAATGAAGCAAATAAACTCACAGCCGCAATAACAGCAGAAGCAATCGCTACACCTTTGGTAATCGCCTTTGTGGTATTGCCAACTGCATCCAGATCTGCCATGATCTGGCGTGCTTTTCGTGTTTCTTCATCGTCAAGGTCATGCCATGACATTTCACCGATACCGTTGGCATTATCAGAGATTGGGCCATAGGAATCCATAGCGACATTATTTCCAGTGTGACTTAGCATACCGATGCCGATCATAGCAACCGCATAAAGCACATACATGGTGCCATCCTCATTGTATAGTAATACAGCTAAAATAAAGCTGATCACGATCACAACGAGAGCCCAGACGCTTGATTCCATACCCACAGCTAAACCAGAAAGTATTGTAGTTGCAGGACCGCCCCGCGTTGATTCTACAATCTCCTTTACTGGTGACTTCTTGGTGGATGTGAAATATGAAGTTAGTGGATTGAACGCAACTGCGAGTCCGACACCGATGGCAGTCAGTGCAGCTAATCTCCAGTCATTCGCATACCAGATAGCCAGAATGAAAGCCCAAAAAACTGTATTAATGCTGGATACTTCATAGGAACGGAACATCGATTCTTCAGCATCATGGGCACGCAGGAATTTGATGGGGAACTTTTCCCAAATTGGAACAGTGAAGGTACCGAGAATAGAGCTGATCACACCGATTGCGCGTATTATGAGTGGATAAACAATCCATTTAAGATCACCTGTCATTGCAACCAGGGCGAGACCAAGGATCAATCCTGAAACAATGGTGACTTCATAGCTTTCAAAGATATCAGCTGCCATACCTGCACAGTCACCCACATTATCTCCTACAAGGTCTGCGATTACCGCTGCATTTCGGGGGTCATCTTCGGGAATATCCTGTTCTACTTTTCCGACCAGGTCAGCACCGACATCTGCTGCCTTGGTATAAATCCCACCACCGACACGCATAAATAATGCAATCAGAGTGCCACCAAATCCAAATCCTAAGAGTGCATCGGGAGCAGCACGACCAAATACCATGAAGATGATCGTGCCACCTAATAATCCTAATCCATCCGTAAGCATTCCAGTGATAGTGCCAGCATAATACGCAATAGAAAGTGCTTCATTGAAACCCCGCCGTGCAGCAGAAGCAGCCCGTACATTCGCCTGGATAGCCATGCGCATCCCAAGCTGACCTACCGTAAGAGAGAAAGTGGCTCCCAGGACAAAGGCAAAGGCGCGTGCTACACCAATAATAACCAGGATTTGATTGTAGGCAGCTGGATTGCTCTCTTGTGTGATTCCTTCGGCGCAGCTGTTTAATTCATCAATATTATGAGCATCTACACCCTGCAGGAAAATACAATGCCACTCTCGAGCTTCAAGCGATGGAGGTACGATATACACTGACGCAAAGAGTGCCACAGTCAGTACCAGGATCAATGGAAGGATTGAACGCAGCTGCCGACCTAAATAGCTATTTGCCCCGATACGGATAGCATTCCACACTTCCTGCATTTTCTCAGTACCCTTATCCTTCTTTAATACATTACCTCTTAAGATCCACGCATAAAGAAGGCTGATGAAGGCAGTAATCACAACACCGATAATTGCATATTGCTCAAAAGTACTTAAGCCATGCTTAGCAAGGATTTCCATGATATCTGTTTCTCCTCCACTCTGGGAAAAATATACTAAACAAACAAAATTCCCACACGCATTTGCGTCTGGGTGCACGAAAGCGAACTAAACGGTAACTATGCATTTATTAATTGTTACGTACTGGTGGCGATATTTTACCTAATCAAATAAAAAAAGTCAATTACATCGATTAAAATGCTATAGATTAGCATTTCATTAGACTTCGATGAACTACTTGACTTTGCTCCGTTTTTTAATGTATAGTCTTACTCAGTGACTAAAATATCTATAAAAAAAGATTATTCGGACACAATTTTTGAATAATCACATTTATAGCACAGCCTCCGAGAGTTCGGTTGCCGTGCTTTTTCTTCTTATATACAGGAGAGGTTTATGATTGAAGTGGAAGGATTGACGAAAGATTATGGTCATCGGAGAGCGATCAATAATCTGACATTCAAAGCCAATTCTGGTGAAATATTAGGATTTCTAGGTCCAAATGGGGCTGGTAAAACGACTACTATGCGTATTCTCGTTGGATACATGCCCCCGACAATGGGTGTTGCACGAGTTGCAGGTTTTGATGTTGTAGAACAATCGCTTGAAGTAAGGAAACGAGTGGGTTATCTGCCCGAAACTGTGCCTTTATATCCTGATCTGACAGTCTTCGATTATTTAAAATTCATGGCAGATTTACGCCATATTAAAAATGCTGAAGACCGTGTGGATGATGTTCTTGAAATTGTCCATATGGAAGAACGGAGCAATGGATACATCAGCAATCTATCCAAGGGCATGCGTCAAAGGATTGGGCTGGCACAGGCGCTCCTACACGAGCCAGAGGTGCTTATCCTCGATGAGCCCACCATTGGGTTGGATCCGGCGCAGATCAGGGAAGTGCGTAAACTGATTCGTGAGATAGGACAGCAGCGCACAGTTCTGCTTTCCACCCATATCCTTTCTGAAGCACAACAAATATGTGACCGGGTGCTAATCATTAACAAAGGTGAAATAGTTGTCGAAGATACTCCAGAAAGGTTACAGGCAGGGTTAACCGGTGTACAGCGGATAGCAATTAAAGTGCAAGGGGACAGTGATGGATTGGAAAAAATACTCCACGAAATGTCTGGCGTAGGGAAAGTATCCCACATCGGAGAAGGATCGGTCGAAGTCGAATGTCCACCTGGAAAAGATTTACGCCCAATCATCGCCAGGAACCTGGTGAAGGCTGGATATGATTTATTGGAACTCAGATCGATCGACATGAGCCTGGAGGATATTTTCATCCAACTAACCCATGAAGAACCTGAACTGCCCAATACAGATGACTCAGAAGAACAAGCATAACAACTTGGTATCGGTTAATTTTTCAGTAGTTTTATGACAGAATTAAGGAGGGTTTCGCATGCGAAATATTTGGATAATCGCACGCAGGGAATATAAATACTATTTTACTAGTCCTGTGGCTTATATTGTAGCCTTCTTTTTTATGCTTATTTTAGGATTGCTTTTCTATATAAATTTACGTGGCGCCATACTTCAATCCATGTATCAAGCTTATGCTCCAGGAGTTCAAATCGCCATAAGCCCAATGGTGACATTGCTAATTTTTGTTTTGCCTGCAGTAACAATGAGAACTATAGCAGATGAAACACGTACAGGTACGATGGAGTTATTATTAACTGCACCAGTAAAAGATTGGGAGCTAGTAGTAGGTAAATGGTTTGGAGCATTTTTATTTATGCTCACTTTACTGGCGATGACTTGGGTTTTTCCGATCATATTAAATTTCCTGGTAAAACCAGGTATAGACCAAGGTATTTTAATAACAGGATATTTAGGATTGTTATTGATGGTAGCAAGCTTGCTTGCCATCGGAGTGTTCATTTCATCACTGGTTAATAATCAGCTCGTTGCTTTTTTTATAACCCTGCTCATTATCTTGGCCTTATGGTTCATATCGCAGCTGGCATCCATGTCAAGTGGTCTGGGAAGTCAGGTATTGGGATTCTTCGGTTACATCGATCATTTCTATAGTTTTTATCAAGGAAGTATTGATCTGAGTGATGTTGTTTATTATCTGAGCTTGACAGCCTTAGGACTTTTTCTTGGAACAATATCGGTTGAAATGCGGAGGTGGCGCTAATGACACCCAACTCTCGTATAATCGCTCGTAGAGTCTGTATTTCAGTATCGCTAGTTGCTTTGGTAATAGCAATTGGATTATATATTGTCCAACAACAAATATCCTTGGCCGTGCAAATAGGGTTGGGATTGTTTATTATTGGCCTGGTTGCATATATTGCCTTAGATCCAAGCTCAATTCGGTCTGCCTTGGCTGGCCGCCAGGCAAAATATGGTAGTAATGCACTTGTGTTAGTTATTGCATTTGTAGGCATACTGGTGGTGGTTAATTATCTGGCGTTTAAAAATACCAAACAGTGGGATTTAACCGAAGATCAATCAAATACATTGGCGAATGAAACTGTGGAAGTACTAAAAAGTGCTCCAGAAACGATCATCGCTAAAGCATTCTATTCTTCCGATTCTCAATTAGCAAACGCGAAAGATAGCACTCAAACCCTTCTCGAAAAGTATGTTTATGCTGGAAATGGAAAATTTAAGTATGAATTTATAGATCCAAATAAGAATCCCTCTGCAGCACAGGATGCGGGTATCAGTAGCGATGGAACGATCGTGCTTTACATGGGGAATCAAAAACAAACAGTGGCAAGCACGACAGAATCTGATATCACCGGAGCGATGGTCAGGCTAATAAATCCTGGTGCAAATGTAGTTTATTTCCTGACGGGTCATGGTGAATTTCCAATCGATGGAGGTTCGGATCAAAGTTATACTGAACTAAAAACCACGCTGGAGGCTAGAAATTATAAGGTCGAGAGCTTGAACTTACTAATTGCTGGTCAAATTCCACAAGATGCCAATGTCATTGTCATTGCCGGTCCTGATGAGCCGCTATCCAGTGAAGAAGTCAATCTATTGGATGAGTATCTAAAAAGTGGTGGTTCTCTGGTTGTTATGGAAAATCCAGGCATAATTACAAATTTTGGGACTGATGATGATCCCTTGGCAGGTTATTTATCTAATACATATGGAGTAATCCTCGGCAATGATGTGGTTGTTGATGTAACAGGTAATCAGGTGTATCAGAACGCATTTTTTGTCATCGGCACACCATCTGGAGTTCATGAAATCACCAATCCAATCAGCAGTCTTGTGACTGGATTCAATTACGCCAGAAGTGTATCAACAAACAATTCTATAGGAAATGAATTTACCAAAACAAAACTAGTTTTTACCGCTGATCAATCGTGGGGTGAAACTGATATGGCATCGCTTCAAGATGGCAGCGCACAATATGATCCGGATGTTGATATGATTGGTCCTGTGGCTCTGGCAGTCTCAGTCCAGGGAACTGGCAATGATGAACGCCTGGTTGTGTTTGGGAATTCAGATTTTGCAACAAATGCTGGTTTTGGATGGTACGGCAATGGAGACTTGATCATTAATTCTATTGATTGGGCTGCCAAGGCGGAAAATTTGATCAGTCTCACTCCCAAGCAGACTGTAAATCGTACCCTGGTTCAACCTCAAGGCTATACGATGGGGTTGATCTTATTGGTTTCATTGATAATATTACCAGGAGTAGTGATTGTTGCCGGTGTCAGTGCATGGTTGATCCGTCGTAAACAAGGATAGAACTATGGTCCGCCGTTCAACGTTGATCTTGTTGGTCGTATTCGCATTATTAGTAGGAATTGCATGGATATTGCAACGCAACCAAACGAATAAACAGGAAATTGCTGCCACTATGACACCAACAACCACTGTCGCTTATCTCTACAACCTTAGTGGCAGACAGGTAGACGATATAAATATTACTGATTCCTATGGAAATCAAGTTGAGGTTTATCTAGATTCAGCAAGTGGTAACTGGGCAATAAGAAACCTGCCAATTGAGCAAGCTGACTCTATTCAGATCGAATCCATCACTGCACAGCTGTTGGCATTACAGGCTGTTGAAACATTGATCCAACCACCTCCATTGGATTCGATCGGTTTAGAGGCACCGACATACACCATCAATATAACGACCACTGATGGAGGCCAATTGGTAGTAAATGTTGGATCAATTACGCCAATCGGTACTGGATATTATGTCAAGGTAGGGTCGGATAGGATCGTGATTGTGGATAAGGTGGTCATGGATGACATTGTAAATTCATTATCCAATCCACCTCTCTTGCCAACAGCCACACCTGAAGTGGTTTCTACGGAACCGGTTTCACCGGCTGAAAGCTTATCTACAGGAACTCCAATGCCATAAGAGTGTTATGGAAGAAAGTCATATGAATTGGCACTTGATTTTCGTTAAAAAAAAGTGTATTCTGAATAAATACAGCAGAAATATATTTCCCGGGTTTATTCCGGTTCGAGAGTGAAAATGATTGATGAAGAGTTAATTAATGCAATAGCAAATCGAGATGATGAGCATCCTGCTCTGGCAAGATTAATTGAGCTTGGCAGGCAAAAATCGTTTGTTACTATTGATGATATTCTGAGCTTTTTCCCTGAAGCTGAGCAGGATGTTGATCAGCTGGAGGAAGCCTTCGCTGCGCTGATCAGTGCAGGGATTCCATATGTCGATGATGTGACTATTGGCACACCGACAGAGGATGAGCTGACTGCAGTTGAGGAAGAGGAAGTTGAAGAGGAAACTCGTCGGGCAGTCGTTGTTGATGATAATTACCTTGCCAATATAGACACCGATGATACCATCGGTCTATACCTGAAAGAGGTTGGACGAGTTCCCCTCCTGACTGCTATAGAGGAAGTCCAATTAGCTCAGCGGATCGAACGCGGGAGGTTATCCCGTGAGGAGCTCGCAAAAGGAAATGTGAATTTACGAAGAAGAGCAGAGCTTCAAATGTTAATTGAAGATGGTTGGTTGGCACGTGAACATCTCATCACTGCTAACTCACGCCTCGTGATCAGTGTTGCCAAGAAATATATGGGACGTGGTGTACCTTTCCTTGATCTCATTCAAGAAGGAAATATCGGTTTAATCCGGGCGGCAAAGAAATTTGATTATCGGCGCGGTCACAAATTCAGCACCTATGCAACTTGGTGGATCAGGCAAGCTGTCACACGCGCCATTGCGGACCAGGGGCGAACAATCCGTGTTCCTGTACATATGGGTGACCAAATCAATAAACTACTGCGTGTGCAACACCAGTTAACACAACGCTTAGGCCGGGATCCTTCTGTTGATGAACTGGCTGAAGCATTGGAAGTCACACCTCAAAAAGTAGAGAATATGATCCAGGTGGCAAGACGACCATTATCATTGGAGACTCCAACTGATGATGAAGAGGATTCGGTTCTAGGGGATTTTATCCAGGATGAAGAAGTGCCTGCACCTGACGAGACTGCCACCTATAATCTATTACGCGAACATCTCGATATTGTGCTAAATGGATTACCGCCAAGAGAAGTGCGCATCCTGCAATTACGGTATGGATTACTGGATGGACAGGCATACACTCTAGAAGAAGTGGGTCGAAAGATGGGCGTTACAAGGGAGCGTGTCAGGCAAATTGAAGCTCAGGCACTCAGCCGTTTGCGCCATCCTGCCATCCGTCGCAGGTTGCGTGAATACCTGGGTTAATGTTCATAATATACTACCAGCGAGCAAAGTCTCGCTGGTTTTTTATTGAAAACAATCATGCCTACATCAGTCGATTACTTGATCTCAGCTCAACACGATTCGGGAGGCTGGGGTTACTCCACGGGGAGTAAACCAGTGGTCGAACCAACTGCAGTGGCGTTATTGGCATTACAGACGGACCCTGGTGCAGAATTATCGTTTCAAAAAGGCATTTCCTGGTTGTTGGGTGGTCAAAATAAAGATGGTGGATGGGGAATCAATGAAAATGATCCAGAAAGCGGATGGCAGACAGCCTGGGCAGTCATTGCATTGCGAAAAGTAAAACAGGATAGTGATGCAATTTCCAGGGGGATGGATTGGCTTACTTGTGTAGGTACCAACCAGGTTTCCCAGGAGGAGTTCAAAAAACAAGATATCCCACTGAATGATGATCCCGGGGCAATTGTTTGGCCATGGCTACCAGGCCAGGTGTGTTGGATAGAGCCGACTGCAATGGCTGTATTGGGATTAGAGAGTAGAGATTATTCACCATTGGCTTCAAGTCGAATAAAAGCTGCTGTGGAATATTTTATCAAATACAGAACTCCGATAGGTGGCTGGGATATTGGCAATGCTGGACCGCTGGACACGAATGTTCTACCACGAGCATACCCAACCTCATTAGTGCTGATGGCACTCAACCTGGTGGCACCTCAAGCCATTATTAGCAATGATATATCTGCTCTTAAGCAGGACATGATGTCTGATCAAAGTGTGCTTTCACTATCCAGTGGATTGCTAGCGATCCGTTGCTTGGGTGAAAGTGCTGATGAGGTGGAGTTATATATTAAGGACAAGCAAAACGCAAATGGCAGCTGGGATAATAATCCATTTTTTACTGGTTGGGCAATGATGGCCATCCGGGGGTATTTGTAAATGCCTGTAAGTACCATAAACCGACGAACATTCATTCGGTTAGCCTTGCTTGGAGGAATCGGTGCTGGTTTGGCTTATATCCAACATCAAACAGCAGGACTGGGAATGTGGAACTTCCTACGGTGGAGTATACGAGGGCAATTGAAGAATATCAGCCCCCCAGCGATCGTTGGATTGTAAAAATGCAATTCATATGATGCGGATCTAGGATTCATACTTCACGACTTATGGGATCTATCTGCTATGCCAGATGTACGTGGGAAAAGTATCCTGGTCAAACCAAATCTGCTAGATACAATGGAAGATAACCTTGCTACGACCAATCCCAAAATTATCGGTGCAGTTTTGGATCTACTTACTGATCTGGGAGCTACCAATATTATTGTAGGCGATGGTTCTGCTTTCCGTCGGGATACCTATTCAGTTGTCAACAACTGCGGATTAGCACAAGAATTGAACACACGGGGTATACCGTTTTTAGATTTAAATTATGATGAATTAGTGCCTGTTCGTCCACGCGATGGCTGGATTCGAAATACTACCACATTATGGCTGCCAAAACACGTCAGCGAAGCTGATTTCATCCTAACCGTCCCAAAACTAAAAACTCACCATTGGGCAGGTGTGACATTGGGGTTAAAAAACCTGTTGGGGGTAATTCCTGGGTCCCGTTATGGCTGGCCAAAGAATCTGATCCACATGAATGGAATTAATGCCACCATACTTGGGCTATATCGGTCGCTTCCAAAGGTAATATCCATTGCCGATGGGATTATTGGTATGGAAGGTAATGGACCGCTGGATGGATCTCCTGTTGAGCACGGATTATTAGCTGCGGGTAAAGATGCATTGGCAGTGGACATCATATGTGCCCAGCTGATGGGGTTCTCGATTGAATCCATCCCACACCTGAGTGGTGCTGCCTGGACAGGTGTTGGTCAGGGCAAGCGCATTGAAACGCGCGGCGCCTCGCCAGAAACGCTTCAACAGCATTACCAACCACCACCAACACTATAAAATGAAAAGCGGGGGCTGTATCGGCCCCCGCTGTAAACAACTAGCATTTACCTCCGGATCAGCGGATTAAATACCTGATAAACATCTCCGATAATAAACCTCGCATAGGGTGAATATGGTCCCAGTCTGCCACTTCGATCCCGGATGGCAACCCGCCAATAGTAAATCCGGTCAGTGGTATAGGACCATGTGGGCGTATATTCGGTATTGATGGTTTCCATCAATTCATATAATGGATAGAAGGACGGAAAACGGGATACTTCAAACAGGTAGGTTGATGCCCCATCCACGGGATCCCAGTTAAATGTGGGGGTGTCCGGAACATTCACATTCACCGGGCTGTTCAATATTGTGACGGGATATCGTTTTTCGAAGGTGGCGTAAGGGCTGTAAGCACCCAGCCTGCCACTTCCATCGATCATGGCTACCCGCCAATAGTACGGACCATCCTGGTACCCGAAGGTGGGAGTCCAACAATTATTAAATGTTTCGAAGGTCTCGTAAATGTTATTGAAGCCTGGATCCAGGCTGACCTGCCCACGGTACCTCCAGGCGGTCAATAGCTGTTCGGGATTGCCATCTCCGGTGATATGACCAGTCACAGAATCCCAACAGAAAGTGGGGGTATACGTGACAGCCTCATTATTGGGGACTAGATTCTCAGGCACTGGCATGGTCACGGTGAAAACCATCGTTTCAGATTGGTCATTGCCAATATTACCCCAGCGATTGACGCGCACCCGCCAGTAATATGTTCCATCTGCAAGCGAGTCTTGAGGGGTGAACGAGTTCATCGGTGTGGTCTGGTTAATGGCAAGCGAGCCAAAATTTTCATCATCATCAACCTGCAGCCAGTAGGTGCTGGCGCCTTCGGCCATATCCCAGTGGAACGTCGGTGTTGAAATATTCACATCGGCAAAAAGGTTTTGCGCGGTGAAACCAATTCTATGGAAGCTCCATCCACTTGCCCAGGCACTATTTGCTGCTGGTTTATCTAATCTTGCATATCTTGATTGGATACGCCAATAATAAATATTATCTCCAATAAGATCATAGGAAAACGTGCCGTGGTTCGTACTAAAGTGCTGTGTATTTGAACTCAATCCGAATGAAGCTACTTGATTTGTATATATAGCGTCCAAATGTACTTCGAGTAGTGCGCCAATGATCGGATTTGACGCTGAGCTGCCTGTTTGCCAATCCCAAAAGAACGGGAGGAGAGATGGTATTGTTGATGGATCTCCAGAAACCGTACTCGGTGGAGAAATTAAATTCATTCGGTCAGTAACAGAGGTAAACCGGCTGAGAATGGCATCACCAGGTACGGAGGGATCGTCTGGAACTGAATCTTCAATGGTATTTGTTCCTGTATTGATACTAACCAGCATGATCGAGGCACTTCCAGTTACCTGTTCCATCCCGATAGCACCATTGGGGATTTGTAATTCCACATAGTCATTTTGAGCGAATACTGCTCCATTACTTATCTCACTAAATCTTTGCCCGAATTCCCAAAATTCATTAATGGAATTCCATTTAAATACCCATGTTTGTTCTGAACTAATACTACCATTGGTCATATCCACATAGATCGCATATTCAGGCTGATGAGCAGGTATTGTTGAGACTGGAAATTCTCGCTCTGGAGGGGTGGTCGCACCTGAGCCGTCAACGTGATCCAAATCAATATAAATAAGGTAGCTCATGTTCTCCGTAGTAGTCAATGGCGCGTTGAAACCGATGTACCATAGGCCATCGGCTTGTGAAGCATATAGCTTTGTAAGATCATATGGAGCTACAGCATCATTCGATAAATCAAAACCGATTTGCAACTGGTTATCTGAACTTCCAAGTACTCGAGTTTCACGCCACTCGCTTTGAGAAGCTATTTGAAATCTCCACGGTAAACACCAATCCCCCCAGTTGTTGTCCACGAAGGCCCTAACCCTCCAATAAAAAGTTCCAAAATTAAGGCGATTTAAAAATCTTTGAGCAATGCTTGTGTCTGGTGCATATGCTGGTATATCGGTTAGTACTGACATAATCGAGTCATTAAAATTATCATCCCGACTTATCTCAAATTCATATTGTGTAGCTCCTTCGACAGGCCACCATTCGTACAATGGGGTTGCCTCTACAAATTCTTGGGAGTAATTCGGTCGTAACAATACAGGAGGTGCCGCTCCATTCGTCGGTGAAAGTGCAAGGTCGCTATCGAAACGGGCTCTCCAGATTTGACTCCAACCATCGGCATTATGTAAAGTAACAATACAATTACCATTAATCGCATCAAGATTACAAACACGCCAGTAGTAATCCTGTCCAGGAATTGGATAAAAAGGGTTCTCAGTAGTAGGGGTGGCAATAGTATTTTCTGTATCATACTCCCAGGATAATGGTGGCTCGAAATAAGGATTTGTATCCACTTGAATACGGTACGCAACAGAAAATGTTCCACCGACTGGTGCTGGATTCATTACTCTATGCCACATGAAAATCGGGTAGGCAACCGTCCGATCCTCATAAGGATTCATCTCATAATTACCATAGTTATTGGGAACATAATAATAAAGAGGATAGATCAGGATTGGAGTTATGGAATCATAGAGACTTTGATATTCCGCAACATTACTAGTTAATCCCTTCTTTCCACCACCGTCGTAGGGGGTAACACGCCAATAATAATACTTAGTACCATAATATAATGATTGATGTGTATAGGTTGTGTTTGCTGTATTTGCTTGATCAACAATCTGAATAAAACTAGGATCCTCGGCTATCTGAATATGGTAGTAGGCTGCACCAGGTACGGGTGTCCAGCTATATAATGGGTATAAGGCAGTCTGGTATAGATTTGTTGGAGTTAGAAGCACAGGCTGCAGGTACCACCTTTTTTGGAAGTGCCAGGTAGCGCTCCAATCACCCACTGCAGGACTTGATTCCACCCTCACCCGCCAGCAATAGCGAAAATCATTTGGGAATGTATCTGTTGGGACATAGGATGTTTGCCGTACCACTAAACTTGTCCCGACGCTGAAGTCACAGGTTTCATCTGAGGTGTACTCCAGGCGATAATTCTGCGCCCCTTCCACGGCAGTCCAATGGAAGGTGGGGGTAAAAACCGGGAATGACTCATCAACCGGAGAGAGTAAGGTTGGTACCATATCACCCGTGCCGTACACCATGTCAAAGTAGCGCACGACACTTGAGGCTCCCAGGTGATCCACTGTATCCATGGGGATTACGCGCCAGTAATAACGACCATTCACCATCCTATTATTTGGTTGCGTAGTAGTGGAAAGTGTTTCGACAGCATAAACTATCGTTGAAAACCCTGGATCTGATGCAATCTGAAAGCGATATTTTGCAGCACCTGTCACCCGGGTCCAGGTAAAATTCGGATCGTTAAAGAATGTCAGGGCAGCTCCATCAATAGGATCCAATAAGTAAGGTTTATTATCATTCGAAGCCCATACTTTGGTAAAACGCATATCCGAACTCCACTCACCCATGGGTTCTTCCACCCGCACACGCCAATACCATTCACCATCAGCGAATAAATTCCCTCCCGACATGGGAGTGAACGAGGCATTTCGGGAGGTGATATCCAGTGTGATTGGCTGGTTAAATCCAGCATCACTATCCACCTGCAGGCGGTATGTGATCGCTCCAGGAACTGCTGACCACTCGAACGAAGGAATGCCTAATGGAGGGTCGCTGACTGGATTCGTTTCCTGATAATTTGCTGGGTATAACGGTATTGGGGCAACGAGTACTTCACCAGGATTGGCTGTCACAGGGGTAAAAAAACTAACGATCATCATGGCGCTAATGATTATTGAAAATATTCGCCAGGATTTAAGGGACAAATCATGCATATTTGACATTTCTTCCTCCGTAGGGTTCCTTGATCTAAAGAAACCACATTAATCATATCTTATAATACGATTAATAAAAAGTGAGATATGAAAATCCTTGCAATTTTGTAAATCAATAGATCCTGCATGGTATACTCGAAATATCCATGGAGCTAAATTGAATCAATCACGTTCCCTTGGTACTATTATAGTAGTCATCCTATCAATAGTGCTCCTATTCGGCCTGGGGTGGGGGGTTTATCGCTTTGCTGAGAAGAAAATCGGTGGGGAAGGGTTTCGGATCCAATGGATCGGTATTCGCTCACTCGTCACCAGCGGGGAAAGTCCGTATAGTGATCCGGTTACTACTCAGATACAGGAAACCATAAAATTCGAACATAGCTTTGCGCAGGGAAATCCTCCCCGATATACAGCTCCATTTTACTCAGCGATCCTGGTATTTCCTTTTACGGTCATCGAAAATCGGACGATGGCTCATGCCATGTGGTTAACTGCACAGCTAGTGGCTGTTTTCTTGTCCCTACTTATCGGTCTAAAGATTACTTCCTGGAAACCCCCTTGGTATATATTCCTAATATTTTCATTATTCACCGTATTCAGTTATCATGTCATCATACCCTGGTTGGATGGAAGCCTTGCAATTTGGGCATCATTATTTGTGATATTAGCATTATTAGCGATTCGCAACGATTGGAATGAGGGTGGGGGCATTCTTTTAGCCTGTTCTACCATCCAACCACAAATGACTATCGTCCTTGTAGTTTTTATCTTATTTTGGGCGGCATCTCATCGGAAGAGATCGTTGATCATCTGGTTTTTTATGACATTGATGATCATATCCATTATAGGCCTGTTTCTTGTACCTGATTGGATCGTGCAATACCTTAGATTATTATATAACTTCTCAGCAAATTACCCTCCGGGGAGTCCTGCGATGCTTTTTCGAAGTTTATGGCCGGGATTGGGAAAACAGCTTGGCTGGTTAATCACCGGATTGTCTATAATTCTCTTGCTTGTTGAATGGTGGTTAGCAATGAAGAAGGAATTTCGATGGTTTCTGTGGACAGCTTGTTTGACCATCATCCTTAGTCAATGGATCGGAATTCCAACCATTCCTGGTAATTATTTTATTATGATCATGCCGCTTATCTTAGTATCTGCAATGCTTGCTGAACGTTGGCCTCATGGTGGGCAGTGGGTTGCTGTGCTAATTACAGCACTGTTGTTCATATGGGAATGGGCATTATATTATTATGATTTAACCAGTAATACACCAACGATGCAATTAAAATCTGATCATTCCTCTCCCCCTGATTTTATTACTAGGTCTTTATTGGGTGCGCTGGTGGGCGATCAAACCCAAACGGTTATTAATTGAGGAGTTAAGGCTTAGTGAGACCCGTTAAATTTCACTTCACAATTGAACACTTATGGGGATTGATAGCCTTGGTGGGGATTTTTATATTTGTCAATACCCATCCCATCCGCCCTCACGATTTCTGGTGGCATATCGCGGTTGGTAAGGAAATATTATCCACCCATCAAATACCGACTACAGATATTTATTCATTTACAGCCAAAGGTCAACCATATCCTTCCTACCAGATGTTCTGGTTGATGGAAATAATCCTGTACGGAATATATAAAATGGGTGGTCTTGCGTCTGTGATTTTTGTGCACAGCCTTTTTATTACCTCTGCATACATAATCGTATTTTGGATAAGCAAACAAACCTCCCAAAGTTGGCGGATTGCCGCATTTGCCGTATTATTTGCAGCAGCGCTGGGGTTAAATGATTGGAATGTGCGCCCACAAGGGATCACTTTCTTATTAGGAAGCTTATTTTTGTTAGCCATCTACCAGTACCAAAAGGAACACCACTGGAAGTGGTTAATTATCTTTCCATTAGGCATGCTGGTTTGGGTTAACAGTCATGGAACTTTTTTTATCGGACTAGTCCTGATCGGAATCTGGTTCGGACAGGTCCTGTGGGATGCATTAAGGTTGCGACTTGCTGAAAAACAGACGAATGTTGAGAAAATACTTTTGGCACCGGGAATCAGCCTCGGAATAACCGTATTAGTATGTCTGATAAATCCCCGCGGTCTGGGAATAATTAATTACGTCAACACACTTACCAGTAATAGTGTGGTCCAAAATTTGGTTGTAGAATGGGCTGCGCCAACTTTTAATACTATGATGGGGACAATCTTCCTGATCGGATTTGTTATAAGCGCAGTTGTTCTGGCACTTTCACCCAAACGACCAAATTTCTTTCAACTAACGACTTTTCTTTTTTTCGGTATATTGGGATTGAAGACCTCCCGAGGCAGTGTTTGGTTCGGATTGGTAATGGCCCCTATCCTGGCTGAGCATGTTTCTTTGATTGTGCATCAATATAAAAAGCCCATAGGCAAACCCGTAAAAGCTGAAGGCTCAAGAGTATTAAATAATGTATTTCTGGTCACCATCGTCATTATGGGGTTTTTATCTCTACCCTGGTTTAAAAGTATATTGCCTTTGCCTAGTGCAAAAGCAGGATTGGTGTCCACGGAGACTCCCATCCTGGCAACTGAAGCTTTACTAGAGAAACACCCTGGTGGACAATTATTTAATGCGATATCCTTTGGAAGTTATCTCATCTGGGCAGCTTATCCGAAATATCAAGTCTTTGTGGATTCGCGGATTGAGCTATTCCCAGAAAAAGTATGGACAGACTACCTTACAATAAGTAATGCAGGTGATAATTGGGAGGAATTATTAAAGGAATACGGGGTTAACACGCTGATGCTCAGACCGATTGAACAGGCTGGCTTGGTTGAGGCTGTTCAGGCATCAGAAGATTGGAAATTGGTTTATGAAGACGCCTCAGCAATTATCTTTGAACGGAAGTAGACCAGAAGGAGAAAGAGAAGAAGTAGAACGGGGAGCAGCCCAGGTAGGGCGATTTTAATCGGGTAGCCGATCAGGGGGAGGAAAAGCACACTTACATAAAATACCACAGCCAGGGATTTGATTGGTTGAGTGAGGTCTTGGTAATTCACCAATAGGATAAATGCTGGTACCAAGATGAGCAAGTCATATATTAGCGTATGGGGTGCGATGAGCAAGGGCAAGAGGAGCGCCATTGCCAGGGTAAAATATCTCTGGCCCAGAGGAACTTTTCGTGCCTTTATGGCGATGTAGGATAATAATGCAAGCATGCTGATCCCCAGTACGACCAACAGGAACTAAATCACTAGCGCATAGGATGGTGGCAGAAGGGTTGACACTAGTGCATAGGGGGTTGCCATGATGGAAACTGGAAAGCTGTCCTTGGCATAGGGTAGGTATAGGAGCAATTGTGAAAAAAAAAGTAGTCGAGGTACGGAGAGGTACTGTTGGATAATAGGACTGGTAGTTGCCAAAGCAGGGTGATCACAGTAAAACTTAGAAAACATTTATCGCATCTCCAGGCTACCCAATAGACGGGAAATCCAACAATGAATAGAGGTTTATAGGTGAGGATGGATACAAGGAGACCAGCGATCACCCACTTTTCTTTCTTCATCGCGGAAATAATACCAGTGCACAATAAAAGGGTGATTCCGTGGCTTTGCCCGGCAAGAAATCCTATTATGAAGGCGAATGACGAATAGATAATGACTGATAATTGAAGAGTGGAAAGGCCATCTTTTCACAGCTACGCAGGGAAGATAAATCTGGAAAACAGGTAGACGCTGATCAACACGCATACCAGGTTCAGGATCTTCCACCCGATAAAGGCAACCTGCAGGGTATCTGCGCGATCCAACTCATTACGAGAGCGACACATGGCGGGCTGATGAAAGGTGAAAAACCTGATGACTGGTTAGGTACAATGAGTGTGGTTTGGCGTGCTTGTTGTGCCGCGGGATCGTAAAGCAGGTTGATATCGGTGAGATATAAGGAGCCGCTGGATTAATTGCTGATGAAAACACCGCCGATCATGATCCCGGTTAATCCCCCTATCCAGCCACGATGTAAAAGGAGGTTTAAGATAAGGACAGACCAGCTTGCTAATAAAAAAAAAGCTGATAATCCCGAAGCCGTTGGAATTAAGAAATTGCTGGATTTTTGTCATCAATTCCCTTTGATGAAACTTTTCCATAAGCTGTCAGGTAAATCAGAAAAAGAATAGGAATACTAATTTGGATCGCAATAGGAATGAACTTTAGCTGGATATAGGTAAGCGGACCGCTAATAAAGGTAGCAATCCATATCGAGGCAAATAAAGGTTTCCAAAGATTTCGCATTTCGGGATGTGTCTGCCAGAGAAGAACTGCTGGGATAAGCAAGATTGACCAGTCATAAATCATGGCATGCGGACTGATCCATATTGTCAGGCAGATTGCAGTAGCAAACAACGTGTCCGGTAATTTACGATTTCTCCGCCAAAAGTAGAAAAAAGCTACTATTCCAGCTATGGAGAGAATCAGTGATATTCCTTCCGCAAGAGATACATGCCCAGGGAGTAATAAAAGCCAAAACCCTCTTAAGGAGTGTAGGTGCCATATAGGAAATTGCTCCGAGGAAATTAATCGGGGTAAGAATTCACGTGCAAGCTCGAGATACGCCCTGCTTGCACCGGGCATCAGCCAAAAGCTTAATCCAGCAAGGGTAACTCCACCAATGAATAGCCCAAGTAAGGTTTTCCAGTTTTTACGGAATTCGAATAACCATAAGATACCAATTCCTAATAGCATCTGGGGTTTAAACAACAATAGACTACTTGCTAAACCAGCTGCAAGTAGTTTATCTTTTCGCCATAAGTAGTATGTGAAGCTGAATAAGAAAACAGTTAGCAGGCTATTTTGCCCGAAGCTGATAGATGCAAAAATCGGGAACCATGTGAGTGACCAAAAGAAGCTTTTCGTCGGTTGTTCAGCCGATAGCAGTTTAAAACTTGCGAAAAGGAAACAGAGTCCTAATAAGCTCCATATAACAAAGCTGGGAATATAGGGTACAACAGAAAAGGGAACAAAAAGCCAGGCCAGGAACGGAGGTGTAATGAATGCGTGGAAGCTGGTTAATTCTGGCCCAGCAACAGCCTGTTCAAGCTGGCTTTGATACGCAAAATCATACAGATATTTATCATTACCATGTAAGATGGTGGCACCTGATGCGTAGAATTGTATATAATCGGTTCCGATAACCTGTCCAGCCAGATCCATTTTTCCTGGACCGAGTACGATACTGATTAACCAGGTAACCCATAACACTGCCCCGGTGATCCATGGGTAGATCATCCGCTTTGGAGTTAGTATTGAATTAAACTTCATCCACCAACTCAACTTAATTACTCCTCAGGAGCCGATTTCTATTGGTAATTATCCACATGACAAGGATGATTACCAGGTAGATAATTAAAAATGGGAGCCATGCAAATTTCGTTAATGCACCAGTTAAGGTCAATACAAATGTACCTAAATAGGTTAGTATCGCCGAATACAGGAGGAACCTCGAGGGTGAATACCGTGCCCAAACGATGAAACCTGGAATCAGGATTACCAAATCATGCAATAAGACATAAGGTGTTGTTAGAATTGGAAAAAGTAAAGCTGCAACCATGACCGGTGTCCGCTCTTCAATCGGATGTTTTCGTAGTTTATATGCCAACCACGCCAGGCACACTCCGCATGTGATAAATAGTAATTGGGTCACTAAATAAACAGCCGGTTGTTGGTTCATTGGATAAATACTAGTAAGTAATCCATAGAAAGTTGTCAGTAAATAATTAGGCCAGCCTTCTATATAGGGTAAAAACATAAATGCCTGACTCTGCTGGCTATAAGTTTTGAACAATCCCATACCATTAATGAGGACAAATATACCTACCCAGGCGATAGCGACGATAGCAAACGAGAGCAAGGCTTTATAATTTCTCCATATCAGCCATATAATCAGATAACCGATTACGAGTTGAGGTTTGTATAACAGAAGAGCAGCCAAAATCCCCGATAAATACCATCGCTCTTTTAACATGGCTATGAAGATGCCAGTTGTGAGCATAAGTGACAGCCAATGATTTTGTCCTGCGAGTAAACCTTCAATGAAAGGAAAGAATGATAATGTTATTATTACCAGCTGCTTATAGGTGAGTCCAAATTCAAGTAGATTACGTTTTACAAGCGTATTTAGCCCATAACAAGTAATAAAACAGGATGATATTGCGATAATCGACCAGATAGAAAATGCCACTGGTAAGGAAATATAAGTAAGAAGACCAAACAACGGTGCAACAATTGGTGGATTCTGAAAAGGATTATTACTTGGGATTGTTGATGGACTAACGATTGATTTTTGGACTAAATCTTGGGTAGCATAATCATAGATCAAAGAAGGATCTGAGCGGTAAATTAATCCAGTTTTATAAAACACAATAAAATCACCACCAATTACCTGGCCGAATGCACCATTCCAGCCTCGGTGGAACAGTAAGTTAATTCCCAGGATCATCCAGATAGAGATCAGCATTAATCTTGGATAATCCCGCAAGCGCCTGGTATTAAGAAAAGCCACATTTCACCTGGTATATTGAGTGGAGTACATTAGCTTGATAACTAATAAATCCATGAGTAAGCGTTTCATGGAGGGGTGACCTGGTTCCAGATTTGTGCATACTGGTCATCATATTCAAGCTTCCAGGTTGGGTCTCGTAATAACGAAGACGCAAGTTCAGGCTGCAGATTTTTGTCCAAAAGTATCCTATCCACTCCATACTTCTGTAGAAGCTCATTGTAATTTGTGGCATTGTTGATATGAACATAATCCATCCATTGGTCAATGGGGAAAAGCTCAACCCTGGTGTCGACAAACACACCCTGTTCTGGAACTGACCAGATGAGATAGCTACCATAGCCCATTTCATTAAATAAATTCCCCCCGGGGTGAGTCTTCAAATACTCGGATACCGCCACAGGTGTGTTGATACTGATCAATTCTCCACCTGGTGTTTTTCGTAAAACCTGCTTCCAGTAGGTGTCGGGTAATGGAAGACGCTCAACAAACCAGGGTTGTACTAAAATTACAGGGATAATTAATATAATTACCAGGACTAAATTTAATAAATTCTTCTGAGCAATTAATGTCGGTGTTTTTATTGGAAGATCTCGAATAAGACGAGCCAGGATTGGTGTGGATATAATTCCATACCAGACGACATAACGTTGACCTGACCAAGCTAGCCATAAAAATCCAGCATAAAGCAATATTTCTGTTATGGTAAGACGATATTTCGAAAAAGCCAAAATGATTATAAAAATGATAATACTTATATAGAAACTTATATTCGCAAGACCTTGCGGGGTCGGTGATTGCCATTCTTCAATAAGTTGTTGACTGGCGGGATCAGTAAGCAGTTTAAGCGTGTAACTGATAACTCCAGTGAAACGAGGATTAACCAGCACCGCCAGGGTGGAAAATATGCCGATACCGCCAACCCAGCCAATCTCACGCCACGGTAATGCATCAGAATGTTTAAATAGAAGTCTAAGCCTTCACCCAGGAAAAATCCTCCGATCAAGATCAAACCAAGAATGTAGCTTCCGTGAACATTGACCCAAAATATCATCATCAATGGACAAATTATTAGCCAACGATGATTAATTACCCCCTCCGAAAATCTTTTTAAAATAATATATGTCACAATAAAAGGTATCCACGCCCACATTTGTGTACGAACAGGCAAATTATTCGTGATCATTACGCACAGGAATGCAATCGCCACTGCTGCAATCCGCCAGGAATTGCTCCGGCGTTTGGATTCTGATGTTATAAGCCAGATGGAGATCCCAATTAATACTGTCCTGGTCGTGGTGATGAGAGCAAGTCCGCCCAAGCGATACAAGATATAAAACAGTAATTCAGCAAGCCAGGTTGCATAATAAAATGGCTGATTTTCTGGCAAGGTCCACGCGTACATATTCGTGGTGGGTATCGAATGGTTAGAATATATATATTCACCAATCTTCAGGTGCCACCAAAAATCATTGGGTGGAAGAGGAATCAATGATGTAAAAAAAAGGAAACCCAAAACTATCACTAAAGCCCACAGGATATCAAGGCTTATTCCATATTTACTAGTTGTTTTATTAGTCTGATGTGAATTTTCTAGGGTCATAGTTTAGTTGAATTCTAAAACCGGTGTAGTATCAACGCTCTTTGCGGCTGAATGCTTCCTTCGGATTAATAAGAACCAGATCAGTAATGCAGGAGCCATCCAGATAAACCAGAAATCACTTAGTTTCATATGTAGAACCAGATCTAGGATATTAATTATCAGGAATATACCAACGAAGATGAGTGTGGACCAATGCTTCCAATCCTGAGTCAACCAGATGGAGGCCAATATTATTGCTGGAATTAAGATGACCTGATCGTAAGTATAGGTATACGGTGCTGTAACTTGAGAAACGAATAGTATAAGAGGAATTGCTACTAGCCAGCTCCAAGAATCATGATGCTTATTCCAATAATATAAAAACCATATTCCACCGAAGATAGGGGCGATAAATTGAAGCCAGAATTTATCAGTACCAAGCCAGAAAAAGCGTAAATACGATCCAATAGTCGGGGTAGCTAACTCAGGGAGATAACCAGTTTGCATCATAACTATATATTGATTGATGATATGCGGGTTAAATACCATCGCAATCAATGTCAATAGGAGAATGGTCAAAGCGAAGCTTACCAGAATCCACCACCTGCGCTTTTGAATCACCCAAAACAATAATGCTATCCAGAAAATAAAGATGGATTGGGGCTTGATAGAAACGATCGCTAATGATGCACCTGCTGCCCAGTCATTTTTCTGGAGGCAGGTGAAATATAAAAAGCCTGTAACTCCAAGCAAGAGCCAGGCAGAAATTTGTCCAACTTCCAGAACAGAGATCGTTGGTGCAAAGAGGATAACCATAATCCAAGCTATCCAGCGTTGACCAGGATGACCTTTGTAAAAACGCCAGAGTAATTGTGCAGAAACGACAATAAACGCAATCGATGATAAAAGCCAGACTAATCTACTGGTCGGGTAATCAAGGAGACCAAATGGCATCACCATCGCAACTGCCCAGGGAGGGTTTAGCATGATGGAGATCGGATAGGTATTTGATGGATGCCCACTTTCTTCGATGAGAAGGCTTTCCTTTTTTTGGGCATCATAGGGATTTTCGCCGGTTAGATTTAGCTTGCCCGCAGCCCAATATGGAAAAAAATCATCAGTGGCATAATATTGAGGTCTGGTGATGACTGGAGCCAGTCTAGCTAATACCAATAGGCTTATTATCAAAATAATCCATAGAATGATGCGATAAACTCTTTTGTTGTTTTTTATGAACATATACTTATTAGGTACTACCAAGAGCTGTTAAATTATTTCTAACTTGATTTTGTAAGAATAAATGCTTATAAGAGAGAAGATACCAGAACAATAAGAAAACTGGATACCACCAGAACCAGTTTTGGTTTACTCGTAGAAAAGCGACCGATAAGTTGACAAACCAATAGGTGCTAAAAATAAGTCCCTTTTTTATTGTCCAATGAGTAAAATCGAATAGGGCGGTAATGTGGATAATGCAACACAGACTAACTATTGAGTCCAATGTCCAGGCATATGGTGTCGTGGCAATGGATACTAAAATAAACAGGGGAAAACTTGTCGTCCATTGAAATGATTTATGGAATTTGTTCCAATATATCAGGAACCAGCTAAGACCAATAACAAGCGGAAAAAATTGTAAATAAAACTTCTCTGGTCCAAGAATTGAACGCAAAAAAGTACCTAATGTTGAAGTCATCCAAATTTGAACCGGATAAGACTTGACCATAACCAGATACTGAGAAACCAGGTGTGGATTGAAAATCATTGATATCATCAACGACACTGTCAATCCAATAAACAAGCCAATTAAGATGGTGTACTTAAGGTGGCTGATCGACCAGAATAGGATCGCAATAATTAATATATATAGTAGCTGCGGCTTGATCATTATCAAACTAGCAGAGATTCCTGCCCAAAAATAAGATTTCTTATTTTGAAAATATAGAAATCCGACACTACCTAGAAGAATTAAAACAGTTGCCTGACCAGATTTGAGTGCATGCAAAACAGGAGCAAAGGAAATTGCTGCAATCAATGATATCCACTCATTGCTTTTATTCCCATAATAAATTCTCCAAAGCAGGATTGCGCACAAGCAAATGATGATGAGTTGGATGATGAAACATATAAACCTGCTAACGGGGTAGCTAAATACACCCAATAACATTGCATATGCTAACGTCCAAGGGGGATTTAACATCATGAGTGCATCACTTCCAGTCCACCCTGCAGATTGTTCGATTGTCTGCATTTGGAAAGGATCATATGGATTTCCTCCGCTGAGGTTTATCCTACCCGATGCCCAATATTCAATAAAATCATCCTTTGGAAAAATAGTTGTTCTTGAATAGATAGTCCATAAAATGGAAAAAAGAATAGCTATAATAATTAGCAGGAATGGATTTTTTAATAATCTTCCATAAGATTTGAACCATTCACTCACTCCAGTTTTTAAGGCCATTAAAGATCACCTAGAATCGAAAAAGCGGCATCGAAGTAAAGTGTAAATTGCTTCATACCCATCGACCCAGGATATTTTCTTGCCTGCTTGAACCGTCCTTGGATGATAGGAAATTGGTACTTCCATGATGTGATAGCCTTTCCTTAGAAATTTTGCAGTAATTTCTGGTTCAAAATCAAAGCGGACACATCGTAATCGGATGCCTATAAATGTTTCTCGGTAAAACATCTTATAAGCAGTTTCCATATCGGTGAGATGACTTCCGAAAAGGAAATTTGTTAGGAAGGTTAAAAAACGATTTGCAAGTCGTGAAGTTCTTTGTAATTCTACATTCGAATCTAGAAACCTTGACCCATATACGATCTTTGTTTCACTTTTAAGTAATGGGGAGAGTAGCTTGGGATAATCAGTGGGATCCAATTCAAGGTCAGCATCCTGAATGGTGATGATATCTCCACACGATAATGAAATACCCAGACGTACTGCTGCACCTTTACCCAAATTTATTGGTGAATGGTAGGATATCAAATCTGGGTACTTTATTCTGAGATTTTGTATGACTTCACCAGTTCGATCCGATGATCCATCGTTTGAGATAATAATTTCTTTTTCAATAGTGCCAAAATCAACGGAATACACACGGTCAACGATCGCTTCCAGTGATTCTTCTTCGTTATAGACCGGAATAATTATGCTGAGCTTCATCGTCTCCTCAATAAAACAATGTTTACTTTAAGGTACCCATGTATTTAATACATACATACCCAATAAAAAAGACATCCCTGCCGCGCTTAAAGCGATGATAAGAAGTCTCATCCAAGGTTTTTCAAATATCCCAGCTAAACCGATAAAAATTGGAAAAGCGAGAAGTAAATGACGGGGCAACCCCATATATGGATGAATTGGTCCTGTATAATAGCTAAAACTGATCAAGGTGATGAGAGCGCAATAAATGCGATAACTCATGCGCATTTTCCTCCACGATATGTATAACAAAATCAGGAAGAAAAACCCAGATATGATATTTACCCAAATATCTAAATCAGGGTCTGTAATCAACTTCATTATTGACAAATACATTGCCTGCCAAGGCCATAAAAACTGTTGAATCTGGACTACCTGTGTTGCACTTGGTGATATTAAAAAAGAATAAATAAATTGCTGAAAATCGCCTAACTTAGCTTGCAAGTCGAATAAGAAAATTGCTCTAAAAATTAGCCATATCCCATATCCCATCGGAATTAAAATGAGAGAGAGCCAATTCTTCCAATGGCTTAGGATTGATTTTTGATTATGGTTCTCATTCTCCCACAATTCCCAGGCAACTGGTAGAAGTAAAAATATACCTTGCTGGCGGGTCAGGACTGCCAATCCACCCATCAGAGAAGATAGCCACCACGATTTTTTACGAGCAAAATAGAGACACAGAACTGCAAATAAAATGAATAACGCCTCTGGATATGGAGCAAATAGAACAAATGCAGGAGGTGCCAATACCAACAAAATTGTAGCAAAGAATGCATCATTGGGCTGGAGATCAAGGAGGGCTAATTTATAGAAGAAAAAAAACAGGACTATGCATGCCAGTGAGCTGATGATTAGTAAGCTAAATGTTGGTGATATTCCGACCCGTGCAAGTGGAGTGGCTAACCAAGGATATAAAGGATGAAATTGTGAAGTTCCATCAGTAGCTGAGTAACCTTGAGTGACAATTCGTTGATACCATTCTGCATCCCAACGCAACCATGGCGATAAAAATGAACGCTCCAACCAAGGAAATATTGGCCCAAATGGCGGAAATAGAGGGATACTCATTTCTATCGGTGTCATGGGTTTTAGTGAAGATACAATACCAGCAAAGGTACTGGTTAAAATGCGAAGAAGAATCCAAAGTATGAGTAAGTTAATCATCGTAAAGTTTACTCATTCATTTGGAGTGAGTATTATTACCTCTGGCAAAATTTCCATCTGATAATTCTCTCTAAGTGCTTCAGCTAGGGGTGGAACCCAACAACATGCTTTATTAATCGTGTCGCCTCCGATTACCACCAAAGGAAAGTCCTGCTGGTTTATTCGTTCAGAAAAATCGGATGGATCCCATAAACCTGCCTGGTATAACTGACCATACTCGAATGGTTGGTAATAAATGTCCTGACCGGAGAGAACAACCATATCTAAATAATCATCAGACAAAACAATACCCTCTCTCGTTGATGCTTTAATCTGTTGAAACAACCTATCATAAATCGGAAGGTTTTCCATGCGACTGGTGATAACCGTTTGAGTAATCGGAATCGATCCAATTAACACCCAAATGAGCTGGATCATTATTAATCCGGAAATCACCCACCTGGTTGGTTTATTTTGATCTATGATCATCTTTAATCCAATTGAAAACCAGATAGAACATACCGCCATCAGCTCAAGAAAGTAATTGATGTCTGAACCAACTTTTCCAACAGTTATGGCAGTGATAAGTGCACCCAATGAGTACGGACATAAACCAAACAACAAAAAAGGATCAAATTTGTCATGGTCAGGGTAGGTCTGTTTTCTAATTAAACTTTCTCGAATAATAAGTATTATGACTGCTGCACTGCCGACCAGGATGACCGGCCAAATTACGAATAATTGTTTCAACATCATCATAGTTCTTGAAAAATCATATATATTAATATTTGCAACCACAATATTGGTAAAAAAGCCACCATTGGTTAGTGCATTAATCATTCCAAAAATCAGCAGAGTTGAAAAACCCATAATTATTAAATAAACAATTGCTCGACGACGGTTCAGGTGCCAAAGCCAAACAAATCCAGCCAATGGACCTGCAAGGATATATGTCTGCCGAGTATAGGCAGAAGCTAAAAAACATATACATGCCAAACATATCCATCCAAGTGCATCTCTTCTTACAAACAATATGAACAGCCCAAGCAGGCTAAATGCCAATGCCATCATATCGACCCGTGCCAGTGATGACCAGGTCATGACGTAAGGATTGCCCAAGAATATGATTGAAGCTGTGGCACCAAGAAGTTGATTATTAGTCAAACGGTAGCTGAATACACCGATTAAAGCTGAGCAAATTAAAGAAAAAAATAATGAAATTATCCGTCCGGTTTGAAATAGTGGGATTTTTGTGACCGAATTAATTGAAGCAACCAGCAGGGTATACAGCGGTGGATAGTTTGCCACTACATATGGTTCAATATTGAAGTCTGATTTATAAATAGTTTCATGTTGCATAATCCGTCGTGCCTGATCCATCAGGGGGGCTTCGCCATAATCCATGCCATATCGAAAACGAATTATGTTAAAAGTTGTCCAAGTAAACAGGATTAAAATTATCAATATATATATCTGGTAGAATGATTTTTCCAACCTGGGAAGCAATGCGTTTGATGATTTTTTATCCACATAAGCATTATACATGAGGCTGATTTTTTTCTTATTATTAGAATTGTCAGGTGATGGTAGTTGCTGCGTATGTTTACATGTGCTATACTCGAAGAAGACATAAATATGAGAGTTAATAAGGGTGAGGAGCCGGTATTATGAATTTGCCAGATAAATCCATGACCGAAGAAGATCTTTCGACCTGGGAGAAGCTTAAACTGGATTGTCGAAATGAATTGGAGCAAGCACAAAAAGAATTAAAAGAAATTCTCATGTTGATTGAGCAAAGTCAGCTTGAAACATCCAGGCTACAGCAAAGAAATGCATCAATTTCTGCCCACCTACAACAGATTCAATCACAAATTGATTCGATACCTAAGGCTGATATTCGCATGGCTTACGATGCTGCTTTGGACGCCCAGCAAAGATTGTTTGTAATGCGGGGGCAAATTGAAAAATTACAAAGTGACCATTCGCATATTGAACATTATCTTTCAATTTTGGAGCGCGTCAATGAGGCCTTAGAAATTGGCCAGATTGATATGGGTGGATCACCGAAGGATCAAACCACGCTCGCAAAGACGGTGGAAATGATCATTCAGGCTCAGGAAGCGGAAAGAGGACGCCTTGCTCGCCAGATGCATGATGGACCTGCACAAGCGCTTTCAAATTTCATTTTACAAACAGAAATTGCGATGCGGCTTTTTGAAATTGATCAGGTAAAGGCGAAAGAAGAACTTGCAGGTATTAAGTCATCTGCATCATCAACTTTCCAAAAAGTAAGAGATTTTATTTTTGATTTACGTCCAATGATGCTAGATGATTTGGGTTTGGTGCCCACATTAACTCGTTATATCGAGACATTTAAAGAACAATTGGGAATTGAGGTTCGATTTATATCAACTGGAATGGAGCAGCGATTTGAACCGTATAAAGAAGTGATGGTTTTTCGCGCGATCCAGGAACTACTTGCAAACATTGCTCGGCATAGCCAGGCTACACAGGTAATTATCCAAATGGATACTTCATCAACTGCGTTCCGAGTGAGTATCGAGGATAATGGGAAGGGTTTTGATCCTGATAAAATGCACGAAAAGGGTGGAATGGGGCTAAAAGTCATCCGTGACCGGGTTCAAATGCTTGGGGGAACTGTGGAGATAAACAGCTCAATCGGTCATGGTGCACACATTTTAATTCAAATACCAACAACGAGTGCGGATGCCTTTGCATGATCGTTAGGTAACCTATTGCATTTTCATATTGATTTTTTTCCGAGTATTGCATATAATTATGCACACTTCGGTTTACTACCGAAGAATCCATAATGGAAAGGAGGTGAACGCGATGTTGTTCTCACCTAAGGAAAAGGGTCAGGGCATGGTTGAATATGCGTTAATTATTGTATTGATCGCAATTGTTGTCATTGTTATACTCACCGTACTCGGCACCCAAATCTCAACAGTGTTTAGCCAGATTTCTTCAGCACTCAGAACCTAAATATAATATTTTCACAAATTAGGACCCGGTGAAAGCTGGGTCCTAATGATTTAATTCTGTTGATTTTCAGAAAAATAATTATAGAAAGTGTTGTGATATGTATTAAAAAATGCATGGAATAAAATTCCTGGCTGGAATGGTTGAGCATCAAGTGGGGGAATCATGGGAGATCGGAATATGAAAGTTTATATATATTCATTCCAATTCGCACATTATATTTCATTGAACCATTGGATATACAGTTTAGTTTGCATAATTGTTAGGGATTATTAAGCGTTTCTATATTGATTTTTCCTTTTTTTTTTATATAATGTATCAAACATTTGGTATTTTATTTCTAAAATCATAATGGAAAGGAGGTGAATCCAATGTTGTTCTCGCCTAAGGAAAAGGGTCAGGGTATGGTCGAATATGCATTGATTATTGTTTTGATAGCGATTGTTGTCATTATTATTCTTACCGTCCTCGGAACCCAGATTTCAACAGTCTTCAGCCAGATTTCTTCAGCACTTCGTACCTAAAGACAATACCTACTATGACGTGGACCCGGCCAATGCCGGGTCCAATTTTTTAATCAAGACCATTATTCGAATGATTGGTGGGAAATGCAATTGGATCAGCACCAGAATTGGCTTGTTGGTATGCTTAACCGGCAATTGGATTAATATGTAAAATACATGAATCGACGACCACATACCAAGGAAAAATTATTTTATTTATCAGCTACATGTGGAATTACAATTCAAAGTGATAAATACAGTTGGGTTTGCATATTTGTTAGGGGCTGTTAAGCAAAAATATATTGATTAATTTATCAATATTTCATATAATGATGCAGAAATTAGATAAATCAATTGATGATACAAAATGGAAAGGAGGTGAATCCAATGTTGTTCTCGCCGAAGGAAAAGGGTCAGGGTATGGTCGAATATGCATTGATTATTGTTTTGATAGCGATTGTTGTCATTATTATTCTAACCGTTCTCGGAACCCAGATTTCGACAGTCTTTAGCCAGATATCGTCTGCTCTGGCGACCTAGTTGACCAGTTTTTCATATATTGGACCCGTGAATTTCCGGGTCCATTTTTTTTGATTAATATGGTATAAATCTTGCAGCCTATGGGTGGTAAAGTTTAATGATTTCAGGTAGACTTATATGAATTGGGGACGAGGTCCCTTGAACTTGACTTTTGACATAATGGTCGTATGATTAATCGATTGGCATTTCTGAAAAACCTGAGCATGGGAGGTTGATATGCGCCGTGGAAGAATTTTTTTTCTGTTAGCATTAATCATTGTGGTTGGACTAGCTTTAGTATATGTAGTCTACAGTAGAGGATTGTTGTTTCCGAACCCATCCGGATCCGGCGAAGAAATAACTGCTCCAGTTGCTACAGCAACACCGATTGCCACAACTAAGGTGGTAGTTAATACCCAACGGATACAGCGCGGTGAAACCATAACTGCAGATAAGCTGGATATGCAAGAGTATCAGGCAGATCTAGTTTTACCGATCATGTATACGGACATGAATCTGGTCGTTGGGAAGATGGCTCGGTACTCAATGGATCCATATACCGTGATGACTTCTGCAGTGGTCACGGATTCACCAGACACCGAACAGGGATCTGATGATGCATTGTTTATATCCCCGGGTATGGTTGCTGTTTCAATTCCAATAACAAGGTTATCTAGTGTATCTTATGCCCCACAAAGGGGAGATCATGTAAATGTAATTGTCACTATGTTATTTGTTGACCTGGATCCTTCCTGGCAGACAATTCTTCCGAATTGGACTGGTAATGTGATTGCTCCAGCTGGCGGTGGAATAGCAGAAGGCGCTGGTGCCCTACCCTCGGAAGGCCTTACTACATTATTTGCCCAGCCATTCCGTGGGGTTTCCGAGCAAGGACGTCCCGAAAATGATCCACTCCTGGACCAAACTTTTTATATCCTGCCATCCGAGGCTCAACGTCCACGCCTGGTGAGTCAAACTTTGATTCAAAATGTGATTGTGCTTCAGATGGGAAACTTCTTGACCCCAGCTGAAAAAGCAGCGTTGGAGGCGACACAACCTGCTGCGACTGCCACACCTGAACCTGGTTCAGAACAAGCACAGCAAGAACAAGGTGCTGCAACACCCACCCCAAAACCAGCTCCTCCCGATGTGATTACACTAATTGTAAATCCACAAGATGCAGTTACATTAAATTATCTGATTTATGGTGGCGCACAATTAACCCTTGTTTTACGGAATCCTCGAGATGTTGAGGTTCCGGCAACCGAGGCTGTAACTCTTTCATATCTGCTTGATCAGTACAATATACCAATTCCAGTCAAGTTACCGTATGGTTTTCAACCCGCAGTACAGGAATTGATCTCACCATCGCTCCCAAATGATCTAACTCCGACACCAGAGCAATAACAAGAATTCATCATAGGAGTTAATGCATGGTAGATTCTGAGAAAATTCGGGTAGTAATAGTTGATGATATTGCTGAAACGCGTGAGAATATCAGGAAGTTATTACAATTCGAACCTGATGTAGAAGTTGTAGGGATTGCAAGGACAGGAAGAGAAGCTATTGATATAGCCAAAGATGTCAAGCCAGATGTCCTTTTGATGGATATTAATATGCCTGACATGGATGGTATTGCTGCAACCGAAATCATCCAAAAAACGGTTCCGTTTACTCAAATAGTGATCCTGTCTATTCAAAATGACCCCAACTACATGCGGCGTGCATTAATCGCAGGTGCTCGTGATTTTCTTACAAAACCTCCAACTATTGATGAATTGAACTCAGCGATAAGGCGGGCGGGTAGTAGGGCTCGTGAAGAGCGAGCTAAGGTTCCTCAGGTAAGTGGGGTTCAAACAGCACGGTCCGCTGGGGTACATACAAGTGGAACCTCCGGAGCAGGTGGTCGGGTAATAACGTTTTATAGCCCAAAAGGAGGTTCTGGTTGTACAACTCTGGCAACAAATCTGGCTGTTTGCCTGAACAACGAGAACACTTCAGTTGTAATTGTGGATGGGAATTTACAGTTTGGAGATGTAGCAGTATTTCTAAATGAGCAAGGGAAATTTAGTATCTTAGATTTAACACCTCGTGCTGATGAATTGGATCCGGATATTATTGATAACGTAACCATCAAACACGCACAATCTGGTATAAAAATCCTGGCAGCACCGATGAAACCTGAACAGGCTGATTCCGTCACGGCGGAGCAGTTTTCAAAAGTAATTAGATATCTACACGAGATTTTTTCCTACGTGATAATTGATACAGCTTCCTTACTGACGAATATCACAGCAACTGCTATTGATAATAGCGATCTCCTTATATTGCTTACCACTCAAGATATACCATCTATAAAGAATTCGCGATTATTCTTGGATGAGATCGATGCTTTAGGTTTTGACCGGAAGAGAATCATCTTTGTGATGAATAAATATGATAAGCGTATCGGGATTACCCCAGAGAAAGTTAGTGAAAACCTTAAGCAGGAGATAACTTCTGTAATTCCGTTTGAAGAGAGGGTGATCGTGTCTGTTAATCGTGGTATTCCTTTTTTACTGGTCGATAAATCTCGGCCATTGTCACGTTCGATTCTATCTCTTGCTGAAACAGTAAGACAGCGAATTTCTGAGCTGGAATCTCAAACTGATCTTCAAGTACCTGGTAAAGTTAGCGGTAAAAAATAAGTGTGATATATTGAATTGGAGTAATCAAAATGTCTCTCCTAAAACGAATTGAACAAGGCAAAACCAGTCCACCAACATCCGGGCAGACTTCTGGCGGACTCGGACAGCCAAGTCTGATAAATACGCAAGCACGCAGAGTTGTTCCGCCTGGTGTGAGCGGGCAAAAAGATACCTATACCGATCTGAAGACCAGAGTTCAAAATCGGTTGTTATCAGAGCTAGATCCATCAATGGATATTACCCGGATAACAGAAGTACGAAGTACTATCCAGGATCTTTTTGAACAAGTGCTCGCTGAAGAAAACATCGTTCTATCACGTCCTGAAAGACAACGTCTGTTTGAGCAAATCAGTGCAGAAATACTGGGATTTGGTCCTCTGCAACCACTTCTTGAAGATGAGACCATTACAGAAGTGATGGTCAATGGGGCAAAAAATATCTATATTGAGCGTGCGGGGAAGATCATCAGGATTCCGGTAGCTTTTGAAAGTGATGAACATGTTATGCGTATTATTGATCGTATCGTGGCTCCCCTTGGCCGGCGTATTGATGAATCCAGTCCTTATGTAGATGCACGATTACCTGATGGCTCCCGCGTTAATGCCGTTATTCCACCCATTTCCTTAGTTGGCCCAGTACTAACAGTACGAAAGTTTGCTAAAAATCCCATCACTCTGGAGCAATTGATACAGTATGGGACAATCACCCCAGAGGCACTTCAATTCCTGAAAGCGTGTGTAGAATCCAGGCTAAATATGATCATTTCTGGTGGGACTGGCTCTGGAAAAACCACGCTGCTGAATATTCTTTCCCAATTTATTCCAGCAGATGAACGTATAGTCACGGTAGAAAACGCAGCTGAGTTGCAACTTAGGCAAGAACATGTCGTTACATTGGAGTCACGGCCGCCAAATATTGAAGGTCGTGGAGAGGTAACGATACGTCAGTTGGTCATCAACTGCTTGCGTATGCGACCTGATAGAATCATTGTTGGTGAAATCCGAGACGAAGCTGCATTGGACATGTTACAAGCGATGAATACTGGACATGATGGTTCAATGACAACAGCCCACTCAAATAGTCCAAGAGATACACTCGCACGTTTAGAGACAATGGTGATGATGGCAGGAATGGAATTGCCGGTTCGTGCAATTCGGGAACAAGTTTCATCTGCTATTGACTTGATTATTCACCAGGAACGAATGAGAGACGGTACCCGCAAGGTTGTTAATATCACCGAAGTCTCAGGAATGGAAGGTGATGTTATAACAATGACTGATATTTTTGTCTTCGAACAATCAGGATTCGAAGGTGGAAAAATTATTGGTAGATTGCGTCCGACAGGCTTACGTCCGAAGTTTATGGAAAAGATTGAGTCTTCAGGTATTCATCTGCCTCCATCGATATTTGGCATTGGAGAACGCAGGCGTTATTAGACCCTTTCTTTGGTGTTGCTGAGGTAGATCATGGGTCCTACAACAATTCTCATCATTGGTGGTGTCATTGCATTAATCCTATTGGTAATCGGGTTGATCATTACAGCCACTGAAGAGCGTTCTTTAGTTGACAAACGCCTTGAATATCTGGAAGAACAAGGGGTCCCTGTAGTTAATAAAAAGGCTGTGCTCGGTGAATGGGTTGGAAAACAAGCCACCCAATATACCTGGGGGCAATCACTCACTCGGTCGTTGGCACGTGCCGATATAAAGATGAAAACTGGGGAATTTATTCTCCTGGTTGCTGTGTTAACAATTATTGGTGGAATAATCGGCTGGTTTCTTGGGGGTGGTTCAAGTCTTGGTGAAGGGCGATCGACTGGAGAATTACTAGCGAATGTCCCAGGGATTTTAATCGGTGCTGCAGTAGGTTTTCTTGCACCTACAATATACTTGAGACGTCAACAAGGAAAGAGGTTAATAAAATTTGATAACCAACTTGCTGACATGCTGAGTTTAATGGTCAATGGTCTTCGTGCAGGTTATTCTATTATGCAAGCCATGGAAGCAGTCAGTAAAGAACTGCCTCCACCAATTTCTGATGAGTTTCGCCGTGTTGTTCAAGAAATGCAATTGGGAATTCCAATGAATGTTGCATTGGAAAATCTGACACGGCGCATCCCAAGTAGAGATCTCGATCTATTGGTCACTGCAATTACTGTACAACGAGAGGTTGGAGGTAATTTGGCAGAAATTCTGGATACCATCTCGCATACGATCCGTGAGCGTGTCCGGGTTAAAGGTGAAATCCGTATCCTGACGACTCAGGTAATGACATCAGGCAGGTTTCTGGCGATAATGCCTCTTGCAGTTATCATTATCATGTACTTTATTAATCGACCATATATGATGCGTTTCTTTAACCCTGCTACCCGTATGTTTGGGATTCCTGCATTAATAATTGGTGCAAGTATGATCTTAATTGGATATTACTTAATGACGAAAATTGCTACGATAGAGGTTTAGTGTATCTATCATAGGAGATAGAGAATGGTACCATTACCCCTAATTATTATTGGTGTGGTGTTGATTTTTGGAGCGATTATCCTGGTAATTGTAGGAATTCGTTCGCCTCAAGGGATTGACCCATTAGAGGACAGGCTGGCAGAATATGCCGCTCGAGGAGAAACTGTATCCCTCGAGGAAATAGAGTTATCACAACCATTCTCACAAAGGATTATTGTACCTATAGCCAAACGCATGGGTGAATTTGTGATGCGTTTTACCCCTCAAAATGCGATTACATCCATGTCTAAGAAACTAGAACTAGCCGGAAATCCTGGCAACATGGATCCAGCGGTAATATTTGCATTACGGTTCCTTGGTATCCCCCTTGGAATGATATTTATCATTCTCGATCGAGTTGCAGCACCCGGCAGTTTTATTGATGGAAAAGGTTTATTTCTTGCTCTTCCTGCTGCTATTCTTGGCTTTTATTTACCCGATCTATATTTACAATCAAAAATAGATAAGCGTCAAAAAGAAATTCGAAAAGCAATGCCAGATGGATTAGACTTATTAACAATCTGCGTAGAAGCAGGACTCGGATTTGATGCTGCTATGTCTAAACTATATGAAAAGTGGGACAATGAACTTGGGCGTGCATTTGGACGGGTTGTGCGTGAAATTCAATTAGGTAAATTACGCCGCGAGGCATTAAGAGATATGGCTGATCGGCTTGGTGTTAGCGAAATGTCCAGTTTTGTTGCCGCGGTCATCCAGAGCGAGCAGTTAGGTGTGAGTATGGCGCACGTTCTACGCATCCAAGCAGATCAGATGCGTATTCGGAGGCGGCAAATGGCAGAAGAAGAAGCTCACAAAGCACCAATCAAAATGCTGCTACCAATGGCACTCTTCATCTTTCCAGCTTTATGTATTGTCCTCATGACCCCAGCTTTCTTAATCCTGATTGAGCAGGGAGCTGGCCCACTCGGTGGATGATTGAAGCGAAAACATTAAAAAATAACTCATTATTTAAATATATATGGACCATATGCCAGTAAACCTGGCTTATAGGGTTTATCAATTACTGTGGGAGGCACTGGATTGGTTATATCCTCCGAATTGTGGAGGCTGTGGTTCTCCAGGAGTAAGGTGGTGTAAAAACTGCACACAAACGACCAGGGAAATTAATCCCCCTATTTGCCCAATCTGTGGAAATCCAAATATAAATAATCAACCTTGTAAGAGATGCAAGTTATTAAGACCCAGATATACTTCGCTTCGCTCATATACTGAATTTAATGGATCTATTCGGGAGGCAATACATCGTCTCAAATATAAACGCGATATAGGATTGGGTGAAGCACTCTCTCGTCCGATGATAACCAGCATTCAAAAGCTTAATTGGTCATTAAACATTATTACATCAGTACCCTTAGGTCTTGTCCGTTTGAATGAGCGTGGATATAATCAGGCGACTTTGCTTGCAAGACCAATAGCGCTTTACTTGAATATCCCATTTTCATCAAAGGTATTGTTCCGAACGAAGGAAACAAGAACCCAAGTTGGTTTAACGGTGACGGAACGGCAGGAGAATATGGAAGGTGCATTTATAGCAAGACATGAATTGGTAAACGGGAAAAATGTATTAGTTGTGGATGACGTTGCCACGTCGGGGGCAACTTTAAATGCTTGTGCTAAAGCATTAATGGATGAAGGTGCATCCAATGTTTACGGTTTTACTCTTGCCCGGGCTGTCTTCTTACCAAGTGGAGATATAGATTTATCTTAATTTATTATAAGTAAGTTGGTGTATTGGTTATATTATACGGATGAATAATTATGATTAATAGCAGTTGGTTAAATCACATATATAGGAGATTATCTTATGGCACTCGAAGTACAAGTATACGGACGCAATCTTGAAGTAACTGAAAGAATATTAGATTATACGACGAAGAAGGTGTCGAAATTAGATCGATACTTAAGTGATATTGATGAAGCAAGGGTCGATTTTGCTTATATAAAGTCAGCACGCAGTGCGACGGATCGACAAGTCGCACAAATCACCGTTCGCGGAAAAGGGTATATATTACGGGCAGAGGAACGCTCTGATGACGTCTATACAGCGCTTGATTCTGCCTTAGAAAAATTACAAAGGCAAATGGAAAGGTATAAAGGAAAACGTCAGAAAGGTCGAGGAGATGGCAAACCTGCCTCAGAGGTTATTCCGACACCAGCAGAAGAAGAGGGTGAGGAGGATCGGTCACTGATCGTACGAAGAAAAAAGTTTGCTCTCACACCGATGGACGAAGTTGAAGCTCTCGAGCAGATGAAACTCCTTGGACATGAAGACTTTTTTGTCTTTTTTAATTCGGTCACAAATTCAGTCAATGTCTTATATCTACGACGAGATGGTTTGTATGGATTAATAGAAACGGAGATACGGTAAGGAGGAATTGTTTTTTATTTACTACTTAGGTTTGTTGTATGAAAATCAGATAGGAGTCGATATGGCAGGTGACCAAAATAATTCTACTGAAATTATGGATGAGATGTACCCATCTAAAGACATGGATTTATTAGCGATACAAAACGCAGTAATGCAGATGTTGATTGCTTTTGGGGAAAACCCAGCTCGCAAAGGTTTATTACGTACACCTGAGCGTGTTGCCCGTATGTATACTGAATTATTGGCAGGTTATCGCGTAGATCCCAATAAAATTATAAATGATGCACTTTTCGAAGTGAATTATGATGAAATGGTAATCGTGCGTGATATTGAGTTTTATAGCATGTGCGAACATCACATGCTACCTTTTATGGGCCGGGCTCACGTTGCATATTTACCCGATGGACGGGTAATCGGTCTTTCGAAGATACCACGAATTGTCGATGTTTTTGCCCACCGTTTGCAAGTTCAAGAGCGTATGACGCGTCAAATCGCTGATTTTATCAATGAAGCGCTAATGCCTAAAGGTGTAGCTGTGGTTGTTGAAGCTCTGCACTTGTGCACAATGATGCGCGGTGTAAAGAAGCAAAATGCACGGATGACTACATCAGCTGTTCATGGCGCATTCAGGAAGAATTTAGGTACACGGCAGGAATTTTTGGATAACATATCACGCGGTTCTGAACCAATGCGCTTTTAATTACGGTAAATTGCGACTGCGTTCTATCTCCACCCCGACTGATTCTGAAAAACGCACTGCTCCGGGTTTCTCAACCCGGACAGTTGTTTTTAAAACCCTAATATCTTCCAGACATGCCTGTGCTATATCTTCTGCTAATGCTTCAAGAGTGAGCCTTTTTGCATTTTCCGCAATGTAAATCACCTTCTTCGTCATGATACTATAATCGACACAGTAATCGATATCATCAGGTGTTTCTGCTTGACGAATACTGGTTAATAGCTCTAGGTTAATCAAAATATCCTGTTTTTTTTCACGTTCCCATTCATGAATACCTATGATTCCACGGGCGAGAATATTTTTAATGATGACTTTGTCCATAATTCCCTCAGCTGTGATTGATAACTTTGAGTATACCCCAGGAAATAAAGAAATTCACAGTGTGGATGTTATTTGTATCCACACTGTGAATTATGCTTAGACTTATGATTTTTATTCTAGATCCGATGTTTGGAAATCACTGCCCAGTTTGCGTAGGTGGTATCGTTGGCTTTGTAGGTACCCTGGTCTTCCAAATATCAAAAGTTTGTACATTTTCTGCTGATTTCTGTTCATCCAACCAATTCTGGAATTGTGTTTGCTTTAGTTGATCAAATTCTGAGTCGGATAATGTTTTTACTTCATGACCTAAAACTTGATATATTTCCCATCCACTTGCAGTTTGGATCGGCTCGCTTATTTGACCAATTTGCATATTGAACACGTTTTTTTCAGCAGCTTGGTCCAATGTTCCAGCTCCAAACCAACCTAAGTCGATGGTGTCTGCTGTACCAGTGCCGGAATAAACTTCGGTTGCAACAGTCTCAAAGTCTTCTCCATTGATTAAACGGTCATAAATTGATTGTGCCTGAGCCTGATCACTGGCAACAATGTGTCTGGCCCATACCTGATCCTGTTCCCTTGATGTGTCTGCGGTTACAGCATCAAATAGTTTTTGGCGTAAAAGCTGCATTTTAAAGACCCAACGAAAATCGGCTTCATTAAGTTCTGCAAACGAATTAATATTCGTCATGTAGGTCTGGAAGTCTTTTTCGTATGAATCCAATGTGTAGGGAGTAGGAGTTGGGAGGGCGGTACTCGTTGGAGCAGGGGTAGTTGGCGTAATGACGATCGTGGGTGTGGGACTCGTAATCTCTTGTGTGACAGTGATCACCGGAGTAGGTGTATTGGTTGCAGTTGGTATAGCTGTCGCAGTTGGAGGAATCAAAGAAATCTGTGTTGGATTTAACGTCGAGGTTGGTACCAGAACACTTGTTGGAGCTGTTGTTGGAGTACCGTCAGGAAAATACCCAAAGTAATTTTGCAATGCTTTATTAATTTCCTCATCCGATACTGTTATTCCTCGTTTTTCTGCTTCCTTTTCAATCAGTCGGTCAGCTATTAAATAATCCAAGGTGCTTTGACCAAGGTTGGTTGGTTCAAGCTGATAATTGATCTGAGCCAAATACTGTTGAATGTAATTCATGCTATTCTGATCACTACCAAAGTATTGTGCAAACTGCTGGTACTGCTGATATTGATTGATCAATTGCAGACGTTCATAACGAGCAAATGTCTCAAATTCTTTTGTTGTTATTGATTGATTTGCCACCTTCGCTACTGGTTGTTGAGGGGTGATAATGTATTGTTGAACAATGCCATAACCAATTAATCCCACCACAATAACAATGACGGCAATACTGGCAATCAGAATGTATCGGTTTTGAAGCCGTTCACGTTCCTGACGAGCCAGGTGTTTTTTAGTGACAAGTTGACCTTTTTGTCCTTTTGCCATAAATTGACCTCATGAAATTCCGGGCTTTGAATGGTATCACGCCCTAATTAATACTCCAGCGTTGATTATCGCAGGACTTCTCCCGTGAACGGTAACAATGCCAGGTGACGAGCGCGTTTGATCGCACGGGCTAACTCACGTTGGTGCTTTGCGCATGCACCAGACTGACGACGAGGTCGAATCTTGCCACTTTCAGTGACGTATCGGCGTAAGGTCTCAGTTTGCTTATAATCTATTTTTGCGCTTCTGTCGGTGCAAAATTGGCAGACACGAGGTTGAGAATAAAATCGCCTCGCACCACCACGTGCATCGGGTGTAAATTCATTTGTATCCACTAGATCTGACTCCTTTTATTTATTCGGGACCATTTATATATTTTCCACTTAACTATTAGAATGGAAATTCTTCCTCTTCGGATGATTCTGATTCAGAGGTTCCTTCTCCAGATTCACGACGCTCGCTAAGAATGATCATTTCGTTGGCGACGATTTCTACCGAAGTATGTTTATTACCTTCCTGGTCATCCCAATGACGGGTCTGCAAACGACCTTCAATATATACCTGCTGACCTTTGGTGAGATACTGTTTACAAATCTCAGCTAGACTACTCCACGCAACGACATTGAACCATTCAGTTTCTTCACGTTTTTCACCATCCGAAGTACTCCAAGTTCGACTTGTCGCCACACTGAAAGTTGTTACAGGTTTACCAGAAGGTGTATACCTCATCTCTGGATCACGACCAAGATTACCAATTATCATTACTTTATTTAGTCCGCGACTCATTTTTGGACTCCTTGTAGAACTTTATTCAATACTTGTAAGTAAGAACCGCATTACTGGTTCCAGGAAGCGTAAATTTCGCTCGAGGGTTGCGCCAAAAGCGGGATCCATCTGGGTCTTAAATAGTACATATTGACCTTCTTTTTGTTTACGTATCGAATATGCCAATTTTCGTTTGCCCCAAAGGTCAACCTTGGTAACTTCGCCACCAGCTTCTGTGATCCAACCCTTAACTTTTTCTACAACATCTTTAAGCGCAGAATCATCCAGATCGGGGTGGACAATAAAAACCAATTCATATTCACGCATGGGAAAATCCTCCTTTCCTCGGGATAGCTCCTGTATCTTACCGGGCGGTTCACCAGGGGCGGAAAGCAAGCCATTCTTAATGGCTAGACACAGCCGCTAAATATAGCACAAAGAATGATATTTGCAAAGGGGAAGATTCTACTTGAGTAGTAATGTTGATTGTATAGTAAACTGATTTATAATGATACCTACTATCAAGTGATAAATTGTTTCAATAACGAGGGTCTATGCCTGACAGAACTAATTCCATAACCAACGATTGGCTCGCAAAATTCAAAAAAAGTGGGTATAGGCTCACAGGACCACGTTATTTTGTCGTAGAAATACTCGCCCAGTCGGATAAAGCACTTACTGCACAGGAAATCTTTTCTCTGGCTCAACCGGCATATCCATCGCTTGGTTTGGTTAGTGTGTATAGAACCCTTGAAAAATTGGAGCTGCTGGGTATGATCCAAAGGGTGCACCGGAGAAATAATTGTCATGCATTTATTGCTGCTCCTGGTGGTCATGAACATTTACTGGTGTGTGGTGAATGTGGAAGAGTGAGTTTCTTTCAAGGAGATGATTTACAAACACTCGTAGATGGAGTGGAACAATTATCAGGGTATCGAGTGCAGGAACATTGGCTCCAACTGATTGGAATTTGTGCAAGTTGCCAGAATGAGAAAACTGATGAATATCCGAGGTAAAGTCATATGTGGATCCGAAGCAAAATATATATAATCAATATATATTATCCAATCCTTGTGTTACTGATTTGCATGTCATTGAGTATTAGCTCCTGCCAAAAGCAATCAACAACACCACAGGATACTCGTTTGAAAGTTGTAGCAACTACCAGCCTGGTAGGTGATGTTGTTTCACAAGTCGGTGGTGATAAAATTTCATTGGAAATTCTCTTACCCTTGGGGACCGATCCACACAGTTTCTCACCTACACCGATGGATGCATCTACGGTCACAGATGCTTCTACTGTATTTGCCAATGGTGTCGGTTTAGAGGAATTCCTTAAACCATTGATGGAAAGCACGGGTGGTTCTTCTAAAATAGTCAATGTTTCTGATGGAATTGTGTACCGTAGTATAGTTGATGAGGATTCGCGCAACAATCAACCGGTTGATGATCCGCACACTTGGATGGATCCGAATAACATCATCATCTGGGTAGATAATATTGCGAAAGAGTTATCTGTTAAGGATCCAAAAAATGCTGGGTATTATTTGGAAAATGCCCAGAAATATCAAGCGAAGTTACAGGAATTGGATAAATGGATAGTTTCAGAGGTATCGGTGGTACCAGAACAAAATCGGAAATTAGTCACTGAACATATGGTATTTGGGTATTTTGCAGATCGTTATGGCTTTACGCAGGTGGGAGCGATAATTCCAGGTTTTAGCTCTTTATCTGAACCATCTGCACAGGATATTGCACAAATTGAAGATGAAATTCGTTCGATGGGTGTAAAAGCAATTTTCATCGGAATAGGGATGAATTCGAGTCTTGCCCAACGAATCGCAGACGATACGGGTACCCAGCTGGTTCCCCTTTATATGCATTCGTTATCTGAAATGGGGGGAAAGGCAGAAAACTATTTAGATTTTATGCGCTATGATGTCACAACGATCGTTGACGCATTAAATGAGGACTATAAGATCATGAGTATATTTAAGGAATCAAATTACCTGGTACATCACTTCCCTGCGCACGAGGTTGGAACACCGACATTAAGAGTATCCAACCTAGGTTATCGATTTGGAAATATCGAAGCTTTATCAGGAATTTCATTTCAAGTCGGTGTCGGTGAGAGGCTTGCTGTGGTTGGTCCTAACGGCGCAGGGAAGAGCACCTTATTTAAAATAATTGCAGGTGTATTAAAACCAACCCAAGGATTAGTTCAAATTTATGGATTCGAGCCAAAGGGACATATTTGCATTGCCTATGTGCCACAACGGAACCTTGTGGATTGGTCCTTTCCGGTGGATGTTGCAGATGTTGTGATGATGGGAAGGGTGAGTAAACTTGGTCCAATACGCTGGCCATCCTCCAAGGACTGGGATATCGTCCATCGTTCTCTGACACTCGTGGAAATGGACGGATTTTCAAAGCGTCAAATCAATGAATTATCTGGAGGTCAACAGCAAAGAATATTTATCGCCCAAGCATTGGCTCAGGAAGCCGAGTTAATCTTGATGGACGAGCCATTAACTGGACTGGATCTCAACACACAGCAAGAAATATTTCGTATATTAGATATGCTCCAACACATAAAGGTGACTGTTATGATCGCCATGCATGATTTAAAGATGGCATCAGAAAAATTTGATAAAGTATTGTTGATCAATAGGAAAATGATTGGTATCGGGATTCCAGAAGAAGTGTTCGTACCTGAGAAATTAGCAATTGCATATGGGAGTCACCTGCGGATGTTAACGACAAAAGATGGTATGTTGGTGATTGAAGACACATGCTGTGAGGAAGGAGATCATCAACATGCTTGATTGGTTATTACTTCCCTGGCATTATCCATTTATGGTTCGTGCACTGGTTGGTTCGATATTGGTGGGATCGCTCTGTGCTGTGGTTGGCACCTATGTAGTCCTGCGTGGAATGGCGTTTTTTGGTGACGCCCTGGCTCATGCGATCCTGCCTGGGGTAGCCATTGGATATCTTGTTGGCGATGGAGCGCGACAACCATTGTTTTGGTGGGCAATGATTGCTGCCATTATAAGTGCCCTTGGAATCGGTGCCATCGGTAAAAGTATAAAATTACGTGAGGATACTGCAATCGGGATAATTTTCGCGGGGATGTTCGCTTTAGGGATCGCGTTAATTTCTAGTGTGCAGAACTATACCATCGATCTTTCGCATTTTCTCTTTGGTGATGTGTTGGGAATCAATCCTTCTGATCTGGGAAGAATAAGCATATTTGGTGGACTGATCATTTTGGTCATATTCATCTTTTATAAGGAATTCATGGTGATTTCTTTTGACCCAATCCTGGCGATGACACTACGATTACCTGTCAAGGGATTGGATTATCTCCTTATGATCTTAATCGCCATCACCATTGTCGTCTCGCTACAAACGGTTGGGATTGCATTGATGGTTGCAATGCTGATCACACCAGCAGCTACTGCATATCTCCTGACTCGCCGATTGCCTACCATGATGATCGTGGCGAGTGTTATTGCTTCAATTTCCGGTCTGATCGGATTATACTTTTCGTATTATGCAAATATCGCTTCTGGGGCTGCCATCGTGCTCTCCGCAACAATGATTTTTCTTATCGTTTGGGGGTTAAAAACTGTAAACAAATCCATCCATCAACACAAACAATTGCCAGCAGAGGATCAGGTTTAAAAATATAATTCGACTATCTATGGATTTATGGTAATTGATTCTAATAATCTTCGATAGAATACATAATTATCATAAGTTACATCCTCACGCACTCTTCCATCTGCCAGGGGGATATAACCGCCATCACTTATTAATGAAGGAACCATCTTCATCACAGCCAGGTAGATTTCCTGTTGGTTTTGCCGTAGACTATCCGAGTCAATTCCACCAATAAGTCGTAGGTCCTTACCATATTCCCGTCTGATATCTAAATAATCCATCGCTACAGGATCACTCTCACAAGCCCATAGGCAGTTAAAACCTGCTTTTACAACAGATGGTAATAATGCCCGGGTATTGGCATAGGTACGGTAAATTATCGTTTTTACGCCATAGCGGCGTAGAACCTCCAGGATTGGTTGATAGCTATTCAAGATGATCGATGAATACATTTTAGGTGAGATAAGTGGACCATGGTTTCCTCCAATTGGTTCGCTAAATATCACTGCGTCCACATCAACATCACTTAGAATCCTTTCAGCAATACAGATCGAGAATTCTGAATAAATATTCATCCATGTTTCAACCAGGACAGGATCATCCATCAGTAATTGAATGGCTTCTGAAAACCGACGCCACCCATGCACACCTAAGGTTAAAAAAATCCCCGGTGAATGCGTAAGATCAGTGGGCAGTCACACGTTTTCCATTCTTCTAATTTCTCAGACCACCCATCAGGAAGCCGTCTGGAGTTGGTGGGGTCCAGCCTATCCGCCAATTTCCTTAATCCTGCAATGGTTGTTGGCCATCGTGTTGGAGCTGGGATGGGTTCAAGATTCGGTTCAATTTCAATTCGCTGGTCGAATATGAATTTTGAATCAAGGTTATCTGTTTTCCCCAGACCTTCAGCATGCCATTTTCGAATTACCTCCTTGCGTATGCCATCGTCAAAAAGGGGAGGACGATCTACTGCTTCGAGATTTATCACATTAATGAACCGAGTTTTACCATTCATCGATCTTTCCTATATATCGTTATATGATAAGTATACAATGGATTAAATTGACATACGAGATAGGGCGGTATAGAATTATGAAGGCAATCATCTGTCCTTCAATATAATTTTATAAAAACAATACTATGCTGGATGCATTAGCTAAAAAGCTGCGAGGTAAAAGAACAGTTATCCTTGGTGTAGGGAATTTGCTCCAGGGTGATGATGCTGTTGGTCCGATACTAGTCGACCTTCTCCATGGCAGAGTTGATGCGACATTAATCAATGCAGGTGAGGTCCCAGAAAACTACCTGAGCTCAATTAGGGCGGTGCAACCTGAGGTCGTTTTGATCATCGTAGCGATTGAATTGGGAGCTGAACCAGGTTGTATGGCAGTATTGGACGCTGATCGGTTAAGGGCAATCGGTAATTTTACGCGTAATCCTGGGTTATCATTTTTAGCGGTCATGATTTAAGATGGAACTGGAGCGGAAGTATTAATGGTGGGTGTTCAGCCAGAGTCGACAACATTTGCTTCTGAATTGTCAATCCCGGTACACAAAACGATGCAGACACTTGAAGAATTATTAGTCAATGCTTTATAAAAAGGTTTGGCACTCAGTCAATTGTCAGATTCACAAACATCTACCTGAAGAAATAAATCCAGTTCCTAATCTCATTCTTGTAATGATCTATATCTCGTAAAATCGATAAAAAAGCCCAGAGATTAGAATAAATCAAGAACCTGATGCAACAATTGCCTGGCTCGAAATCATGTTACGCACGATTAGTAAATGAGATCGTTTATATATTTTCCCATTCATCGCGCATCTTTTCCACACTATCAAGTGTGTCTTAGCTTTATCTCAGATCAGGGCTGTCTAGGGAAGAAGAGGCTGCAAGCAAATCCTGATGGGATAGCCCAGCTGACGCCAGGAAGTCGTCACCCAGCGCGAGCATGCGATCGAGATAATCCAGCAAAGCCAGGCGGGTTTCGTAAGGCAGTGTAGCCGCGTCGAGTTTACTACGCAAGCCCTCAACCTTCTGGATAAGCTCGAGGGTGGGGTTGACCTCGCTTACCAGGGCTGCCTCCAGGTAGAGGCGTAAGCTGCGCTGGGCAGCGAAATGGCTGTTTTCAGGCTGTCCTTGCAAGCTATACACCTCAGATTCCTCACGGTAAATATCTGCCACCACCAGTAATCGATCCATATCAACGTTTTCCTTGGAAAGTAGAGCATTTCGAGTAGTAGGCTGTCGTCAAGCTGTTTGGCCAGGTGTGCGTCCAGTCCGAGGAGGCTTCCCAACGCCTGGTCATAAGTTTGGAGCGCTTCATTGTATTGGCCGGATTTCTTCAGCCCCAAGGCGATCAATAAAACCGCCAATGCCTGGTTGATCAACCGCATGATGTAATCTTCAGTCAGCATATATCTCCAAAAACATGGCTTACCTTACGCCAACTTAGTTTGATCCTGTAAATCTGTGATTTACTCAGGCAGATTTTGGATCGCTTGGCTGGTACACGTGTAGTTTCCATTTTTCATCCGATTTTGGATTAATCCAAGAGCGTAATTTCAGATTGCAAGTTTATCACGCTCATGGTTGTTTGATAACAGCTTAGTCGACTGAGAATATCCTGTATGGTCTTCCATCTTCTGGATACATTCGTGAAGATTGGGATATTTTTGACCAACTCCTGTTGGTTGATAGTACGGCTTGTTTGATTGTTCGAGCTGGTCAGGACTGACCAGCATTTGTTACACGATCTCATCGATTTCCACATGAATGCAATTATCCCTAATAGTTGAGGTGGTACTGCTTTGATTTCATCCTCGTTATTATTAGCGTGAATGGTAATCCTCAAGTTTACTAATAAAGTAAATATTCAGGTCGCCTGGAAGCTAGCATTAGCATCACTATTTTAATTTTTGGCTATAAAGCTCTCGATATCCATGATAAATTTCAAGGTTGCCTTCTCTATTTGTTTTGTTAATGCATTTAGATCACTAAAGTCAATATTGTCAGTGATAACGTTTTCAACGATAGAATCAACGCCTTTCGTCGTCGAAGCGACATGGTATTTATTCCAATCACTTTCTTTGAACAATTGCCAATATTTTTGTTGAACCTGTTTGTTAGATCCTGCTAACCAAACCTCAAATCTACATGATTCATGGATAAACACAATAGCAATTTTCAAATCTCGATCTTTTATCGATTTTGGATAAAAGGAAAAATATGTCATATCCATATATCCATAATAAATACCCGATACGAAATAATCTGGATATTGGTTTTTAAGGTATGTCCGCAAATTCATGAGATAGTCCATCAATCCTCTGTATGCCTTTGTAATTTCTCCCTTAGCAATTTGCTTTTTATATTCAACCATATAGCTTTGAAATGATTTCATAATATTTTCCTTCATTTCCAAATCCTAATTCTAATTAATGTAACCGTTAGTATGCCTCATCTGGTAAGGGACTGGGTGATGCACTCTCTGTACCAAGTGTAACCCAGGTTGCATAAAAAATGCATATTCGGCTGGCCTTTTCTTCTATTTTCATTAGGCCGGTCATAATTTTTGACCGGTGATGAAACCTGATCCAAATAAAGAGCACACTGCTTGTATACGTAACCGGCCTCCAGAGTGATTTGGAGGTCGGTCTAATTTTTAGTCGATAAATTGGCGCCCCCGGCGGGGCTACCTGTCGTGTTCTTCGACGGATTCGAACCGACAACCGTCTTATCCGAAGTCTTAGGACTGGCGTTCTACACCTTATATATTGTGTTTTATTGTCCATAGAATACAATATTATGGCGCTAAATTTCTCCATCATGTCTTCTGAATCCACTGCTTAACAGCCCATCTGCATCACATCTGCATCATTTTGAGATGAGTGATTAGAACCGTTATTACTAATTATCAACGAGGGAAGGCAGCTTGCAGACCTGTCCAAAGGGGGAAAAAACACTTGATCCGCAGTAAATAAAACAAGGATTAAATAGTTATCCATTAATTACAGCACCTATGTTTAGTCGTATTATGAACAAAAATGCGATTAAATAGGGAATGGTAATTACCATTACATCCATGATTTCCATACTGTTGCAGGATATCTGCACCACAGCATGATGCAACGATAGGCGATCCCATCGGTAGAGATTCTGGTAAGCCCATGCTCCTTACTGGCTGGGTGATGGAGAACAGCATTCTCCATCTATCGTTGTATACCCTAGACTTCACCTAATCCCAATTCAGAGTCCTCTGTATTGAAATCGTAGCGACCAATTAGAACCATTTCTGGTAACAATAAATCGCCTATGGAGTTAGTTTCCGCCTTATCCACTTCTCGATCTCAATAACCACAAATGCCACCAGACTCACCCCTAAAACATCTAACCATAGCCACCAGGGGATGCTGGCACTGCCAAACAAGGTGTTCATAAACGGTGCGTAGGTGAAAAGCATCTGCAACAGAACCATCAGGATAGCTCCGCCAATTGCCCATGGATTCGAGAAGAAACCCAATTGAAATGGGGAACGTGTTAGCGAACGGGCATTGAATAAATATAGAATTTCGACAAATACAACAACATTCACGGCTACTGTGCGGGCTTGTTCAATCGACGCTCCACGCATTAGCTCATACTCAAACAGGCCAAACGCGCCCGCCAGAATGATCAGGCTGACCATCACGATACGCCAGATAATCGTGGGTGTGAGTATGGGTGCTCCTGGATCACGCGGTTTCCGTAGCATAATATCCGGCTCTTTCGGCTCCACCGCCAGTGTTGTACCCAAAAGTGCTGCGGTGACCATGTTGATCCACAAAATCTGGATCGGCAGGATGGGTAGGATTGCACCGGTAACAATTGCGGCCAACAACACCAATCCTTCTCCAAGGTTGGTGGGCAATGTCCAGGAAATGAACTTGGTCAGGTTGTCGAAAACGCTCCGCCCTTCCTCAACAGCCACCTCGATGGTGGCAAAATTGTCATCTGTCAAAACCATGTCGGCAGCTTCTTTTGCGACATCGGTACCAGTGATGCCCATGGCTATACCAATATTTGCTTGTTTAAGCGCTGGCGCATCGTTGACACCATCGCCTGTCATGGCGACTATATCTCCATGAGCTTGCAGAGCTTCCACCAGTCTAAGCTTTTGTTCCGGTGCAACGCGGGCAAAGACATTGATCTGTTGAACCTTCTGGACCAGATCTAAATCTGATAGTTCAACCAGCTCTGCCCCCGTAAGCACCGAGTCACAATCCGATGAGCATAAACCGATCTGATTTCCTATTGCTGCAGCGGTCAATGCATGATCGCCAGTGATCATCTTCACCTGGATCCCTGCTTGTTGGCAGGCGTAAACTGCGGTAACGGCTTCAGGTCGTGGAGGGTCGATCATTCCCTGAAGACCAAGCATTGTGAGCTGGGTGATATCAGCATGGCTAATTCTTTGTCTGTCTGGCAGTTCCAGGCGGGCAAAGGCCAGTATGCGCATGCCACGGGCTGCCATTTCCTCCATCATCACTCGAAATTCAGAGCTTGCGCAATTGGTGGTTTCTCCTAATGGTGCCAGGGTTTGAGAGCATCTTTCTAAAAGAATTTCGGCTGCGCCTTTGATGTACACCACGCCATCTGCGTGTAGGGTAGCCATATATTGGTGCTGAGAATCAAAAGGAATTGCATCCAACCTAGCAGGATAGGCTGATAAATCAGGAGGAAGCCCTCCCTTTCGGGCTGCAGCAATCAAAGCGCCTTCGGTCGGATCCCCCTGTACCACCCATCGGCCATCCACTTCCACCAGCTGACTGTCATTACACAATAAGCCTGCCTTAAGGGTTTCACGTACAGCAGCATCGTTCTGCCAATCGCCGGAAATTTCACCTGTTGGAACGTATCCAGTGCCATTCAGGGCATAATCTCCACCCTGCGTACGGATATCAAGGACAGTCATCTGGTTTTGGGTAAGCGTGCCGGTCTTGTCAGAGCAGATGACCGTGGTTGAACCAAGGGTCTCAACAGCTGGCAGATGGCGGACAACCGCTCGTTGTTTAGCCATTCTGGAAACACCAAGTGCCAGGGTGATCGTCACTGCAGCAGGTAACCCTTCTGGAATCGCCCCCACCGCCAGGGCTATAGCTGCCATAAGGGTATCCACCCAGGCCTGACTCCGAAGTAAGCCAATGACAAACGTAATTGCAGCCAGGATCAAAATCGCTACTAATACTACCCGGCTGAATTGCCCCAGCTTACGGGTGAGTGGGGTTTCCAATTCAATTGTGCTGGAAATGAGCTCTGAAATTCGACCTACTTCCGTTCGATCACCGGTAGCCACCACAACACCGTTTGCTGTGCCAAAAGTGACCAGGGTGGAGGCATACGCCATATTTCGCCTCTCTGCCAATACAGCCTCGACGGGGATAGCATCTTCTGCAATCTTCTCTGCAGGCACAGATTCCCCGGTTAGGGCTGCCTCGGTAATCTGGAGATCACGTGAAATTAATAAACGTAAATCTGCCGGAACACGCATTCCTGCTTGAAGCAAAACCACATCACCAGGGACGAGTTCAGTTGCGGGGATGCGGACCACCTGGCTGGCGCGGATAACCGTAGCTTCAGTGATCATTGTTTTTGAAAGTGCTGATAACGCTTCTTCAGCGCGTGCCTCCTGGAGATAACCGATGACGGCATTAAGCAGAACCACCCCAAAAATCACGATTGCATCCAGAGGATCTTTCAGTACCGCCGTTATCAGGCTGGCAAGGATTAAAATGATGATCAGCGGGTTATTGAATTGACCGATAAAACGCGCAAGGGAGCTTTTCCTCTTTTTGGGAGTCAATGCATTTAGGCCAAAATGCTTCTGGCGGTGCTGGACCTCAAAAAGATCTAATCCCTTTTGCGCATTTGTTTCCAGTATCTCAAGCATTTCGTTTTCTGGTAAGTGATGCCAGTGTTTATTGATGATTGTATACATATATCAATATCCTAATTATTATCAAATGAATTTTCTCACCATGAATTTATAAGCATGGTTAGTGAACAATCCGCTCACGAAAAAAACCTACATCACGGTGGCTAATCATCAGGTGCCAACTTCACCGGCAGCCCGCGTTTGTCCCTCAAAATAGAATTGATCGGAGTATGGTTTCGTTCCGATAAGTTGGCGACTACGATATTTACAGTCGATCCGATGATCGTCCCGTTTCCGCCAAGGCCTACTCCGAAGACCAACACCCACGATAATGGATCTGAGTTCATCCCAGACGCGCCAAGTCCCTGGATGATTGGAATTAGGGTTTGACAAGATCATGTATTCTACACCTCGCCTATTATTCCAGCCAATCGAAGCGCTCATTGAGTAAGGATTTCCCACGATGCTCTTCAGGTACGTACTTCGATGCTTCGTCGAAAAAAGACACCAGATCAAAACATGCCTCAGATGGAAATACACCAAATTGGGAGACTTCACCCCTTAAAATCCGTAGCGCAGTGATTATGAGAGGCACAGTCGTCCAATTGAGAATCATAGAAGGCCAGCATAGAAAACGTGCCTTTCGCCCATCCTTATACCCCTCAGCCACAACCCACATCCCCCAACCCCTTGGATATCCATGCGGGGAGGTAAGCCAGCGTTCTTTATCCGCCACGGCTGACTTGAAGAAATCTAAGGCTGCTCCTCTCCAATCGAGTTCACCCCTTGCAATTCGCTGGCTCTTTTGGATGAACAGATTCATAAGCTGTGGGGGGATCATTCCAAGAAGACAGGTCACCGTCTGAACTCCTGGCAGGTGATCTGGAAGAGTTAATATGCTTGGAGAATCTGTCAGATATGCAGTGATCTTTTTCCCCGAGAGATGATGAACATCAATGGGATTCTCGAGTGGATCGAGGTGAATCCACCTTCCAGCGCGATAAGTCAAGACTGGTTCACCAGCTGTTTCGATCACGTCCCAGCTTGTTTCGACTCTACCTACCGCATGAGCCCGGGTAAGGCTCTGGTCAGGAGAGAAATAATTTCCGGGGGTGTAGTCGGCTAACATGCAGACAGACACATGCTCGGTCTCATCCAGGTGGGTTACAGCGTATACCGCCATCAGGTTCATAATGGCAAACCAACCGGTGCTGATGATGGCGGTTACACCCCTCGATCGAGCCAGGGCGTCCAGCTGAAGCGCCTCATGGGCAGATTTACCTATCACCCCGATATCACAATAATGGACACCCGCTTTTATGGCTGCCTGTATGGCAGGAACCTGTACCTCGGATGTTGGTCCAGCAGCATTTACTATGATATCAAACTCATTAGCAACAGAAGAAAGTCGAGATATGTCCTTGATATCTACACATATAGCATGTGCCTTATCACCGATCTGTGCTGTGACTTGCTGCGCTTTATTTATATCTCGGCTGGCAATGCCTATCTCGGTAACTAAACTCTCATATGCAAGAAAGATTGCTGCCCCTTTACCGAATAAGCCTGTACCGCCAAGAAGAAGTACTTTCATGCTATCCCTACTTTAGGAAGTTTTTAAACCGGGCTGTGTTCACAAGGAAATACTATCGTCTGGATTGGTCAGTCTCATTCCTCAATCAACTTCCAAGGTTTGCCATCCAGGCTTGATACTCTATCTGAGCACTCGTCTTCAATAACCCGTAAGGTCAGTATCTCACCATCGAATTTCCATTTGTAGGTTGCAGGCGTTTTATCCTTGTCAAAGCAAAAACTATCTCCGGTGTGAAAGACATTTTCCTCCACATACCACTTTCCTGTGAACCATTTATCCCCATGCCGGTAAACAATGAGTGTCCCGTCATCGGAATATCGTATGGTGGTATCTTGACATTCAACACAATCGAACAATCCAATTGGGAATTGGGTGTTTTCATCATCTGAACCACATCCAGTCAGACAGAAGGCCAGGAATACCCCGAATGTGATGATTATGCTGCGTATTTTCTGCGCTTTGTGGTCAATCATCGGTAGATTCATCTTTAATCTCCTTTGACACCTTGACAATTATATTAATTGATTATGCATGAGTACTTATATGTAACTCTTTCTTTGTTAGTATAAAGGAAACCAATAGAAATAGCACAAAATTTCCTTCCTGCGTTATGATCACAGAAGCTCAGTCAGCGAGTAAATAGTGGGTAAACGATAACATACAACAAGCTGGCCACTAAGCAAGTCGCTAGCATTACTGGCAGGCCACGTTTGTTCCACAGGGTAGAAGTGATCGGGGTGCGTGTCCGTTCCGATAAATTAGTGACGACGATGTTAGCGGTCGATCCGATGATCGTGCCGTTCCCGCCAAAGCCAGCTCCAAAGACCAACGCCCACCACAATGGATCAATATTCATCCCGGATGCGCCAAGACCCTGGATAATAGGAATTAGGGCAATCGTGACCGGCACATTGTCTACTACAGCCGAGATCCCCGCTACCAGCCAAATCAAGATTACTCCAAATAAGATGGGTGCAACATTTCCCAAATTATTTAAGATGGAGACCAGGGTATCCAGAGCTCCGGTCGCTTCAACTCCTCCCACCATAACGAAAAGGGCTACAAAAAAAACCAGGACGCTCCATTCTATTTTTTTAAGTATGGTAGCTGGGTCAGGACGGACCCATACTAATGCAACCGCCGCTGCGCTTAATGCAATGAAGGCTGGGCTTATTTTTAAAACGGTATGAAAGAAGAAAAATAGCAACGCAGCACCCAAAACGATTAAAACGCGCCTGGCTGTTGCCCGATCTGTAAGGACTTCTGATACCTCGAGTTCAAGGATTGCATCAGGGTGAGCCGGTGGTTTAGAAAGTTCTCGCCGAAACAAGAAGCGTAGAAGCAATAGTGCTACCAGCCAGGCAACCAGAACAATCGGCAATGCATGGGTTAGGAAATCAGTGAATGAAAAAGCGGCTGCAGAAGCAATCAATATATTAGGTGGATCACCAAGCAATGTGGCCACACCCCCTGTATCCGAGAGCAATGCCTCTGCCATCAGGTATGGTAACGGGCTCAATCCCAGGATTTCACAGATAAGAATCGTCACCGGTGCAATCAATACCACCGTTGTCACGTTATCCAAAAACATGGACAGCACCGTCGTGACGGTTCCCAGCAATACCAGTAATCTCACTGGTTTACCACCTGATAATCGTCCAGCCCATACAGCCAGGTATTGGAAGACACCGGTCGGTTCGAGCAGAGCTACCAGGATCATCATCCCCAGCAGTAGTCCTAGCGTATTGAAATCGATGGCAGCGATAGCCTGGGCTTCAGAATAAAAACCGAGAAACATGCCCAATCCAACCATAAGGACTGCACCTGCGAAGGCCGCGATGGTACGATTGAGCTTCTCTGAAAAGATCAGCCCTAAACAAGCCAGGAAAAGCAATGTTGATAGTACTATGCCGATCACGACTGCCCCGAGTTTGGATATTGCCAGTTGGATAGTATGGCTGCCCCAATATCAACATGCGAAGCTAAACCGACCAACCTTCCATCTTTTGTTACAACCGGTAAGTCAGGAAGCTTATGTTGCAGCATAAGAGCATAAGCACGCAACAATCCACAATCTTCTTCAACTTCAATCGCTGGCTGCATTAAAGTGGAAACTTGTTGCTCTAATAAATATGGCTCTGGACGGGTAGTCTCAACTGCTCCAAAATCGTGAACGAAATCTACGTCTGAAATAAAGTTGACGAAATCGGGTAATTCCAGGGTAAGTAAATCATGCAATCCAACGACGCCGATCAACCTGCCTTGGTCATCCACAATCGGCAATAGTCCAATGTGTCGCTCAACGACCACCCTTGCGGCTTCCCATACAGTCGTTGTAGAGGGGATCGAAATGACCTCCCTTTTCATGCAGTCTTTGATGATCATAGAAAGCCTCTGTAAATAATGGGTAAGAATTGACCTTGCTTTTTCATACATTTACTCCTTCTATATTACTTCCCGATGAATACACCACCGGAAAATTGGTAGAAATCCTGGATGCTATATATGGCGAAATACTATTAATTCGGTAATGATTGGTAAGGTTAGCTTAATTGTTATTTAATAATGGAGTATTTCGAGCTACTTGAACTTTCTGCCAAACAATAATCCGTTATGGGAATGTAGGATGACAGGAAAGATACCTTCTTGTGTCGAGCGGAGATCCTCAATGGATAAAAATGCATGTGGGTGGGTTCGATGAACGATAGCTAACACTTCGACCAGGTTCTTGCGCATTACAATGGTGTAGATCAGCTTTACGAGACCATCAGCGCCTTGCCCATCCACGCATGTAACACCATACCCGACAGTCTGTAGATTATTCATCAGCTTATGAGAATCATTCTGGACAATGATACGGACGAGTAGAATGCCTAGTGCCAGACGATCATCGATATACATGCCCATATAAGCCCCTGCGGCAAAACCAGCTGCGTACGCAAGGTAAGCGAGAAGATTGTGTGCGTGGCTGACAATCTGAGAAACAACGGTGATCCAGATGAATACCTCTACAAACCCTAGTAAGGGTACCAGCTTCTTTTTACCGCGGGAGATGAATATAATTCGCAGAGTACCCAGGCTGACATCAATCAAACGCGTAAAAAAGACGATTATTGGTAATAAAACCCATACATAAAGATTAGAATCTAAGAAACCCATCGCTAATCTCCTCTTTATAGGCAAGACTTAATTCATTGGCACACCCTTTGTCCGGCCTACCCAATTTAAATCAGTGAATTGACCCAATTGTTCGCAAAATATACGGTAGTAGAGCAGCTCTTCCTTAGAATTCAATAACCATCCATTAGGTAATTTTTGTTCCCGAGAAAAATCAGCATCACTGATTTGTTCCTCAGCATGCTGCTCCAACAAATCTTGTACTCCTGCCCCTTGCCAAAACTTGGCTTTCGGTCGATTTAATACCGCATCAGGTAATGCGCCAGCCATCGCTTGTCGCAATATCCACTTCTCCACTCCGTTGTGTAATTTGTATTCCACCGGAATACGGAGGGCATAATCCAGTACATCGGGATCAAGAAAGACAACATGCGCTACTGTGCCATGCGCTGAGGCGCACCGATCTACTCGCTGCAGGGCAGTATTATGTAGGCGCGAAGTGATATCAATTAGCTCGTCTGGCAAATTGGCTGGATTGAGCAACTTCAGGTAATCATAACCAGCGAAAAGTTCGTCACCACCTTCACCAGAAACGACTTCTGGTACGTAATCGGAAGCGATTCGAGCGACCAGATAATTCATAATACTCGAACGCACAAGCCAGGCATCAAACGATTCTAGGTGGTAGATGACTTCTGGTAAAACTGTCAACAAGTCTTGAGTTTGCACTATGAGAACATGGTGTTCCGAATGAATGAACTCTGCGACGATCTGTGCATATGTTACGTCGGGAGCGCCAGGCATCCCGGCTGTGAAGGTATGAAATGGCTGGGAGTACCGGCAAGCAAGAGCTGCCAGCACGCTTGAATCAAGCCCGCCAGATAGCCATGCCCCCAAATTGCCCCTATTCTTACTCTTTTCTATCGCAGTTTCCAACTTCCGGTACAGTTCTTGAGAGATCACAACAGGAGATTCTTTCAGACTTGGCAGTTTCTGAAGCTTAAAATACGCTCTCAGGCGTTTGCCATCAAATGTGTGTCCAGGAGGGAGTTCATGCACCTCGCGAGTTAATTCCAGCAATCCTTTAACCTCTGAAGCGAAGCAAAGCAATCCATCGTTTGTCCAGCCATAGTACATCGGTGCCACGCCTAGGGTGCCGCGTTTAAGCATCAAATCTTCTCCCCGTGCGAGTGCAAAATGACCATAACTCGGATGATCCCAGGCAGCCGATAAATAAATCAGGTCCTTCGTGTCAGAAAATTGGGATTTCGGCCAAGTACCACCTAAGGTGACCGAATCTGTTTCTATGATCTCGGCATTGTTGCCACGGTGGGCAATCTTACTTAACATAAGTTTGACCTCGGTTTGCTTTCCTGGGTGTGCAATTCCTGCAATTCCAGACATTTATTTTCTCCTGTTATGTTATAGATTCCATCAGCGATGAAGCGAATATGGGGTGTCGGTGGGTGGCCAGATTAACAAGCAAGCTGCCGAATTGCCCGTAAGAGTATCCCATCAACTCAGCTGCCTGAACCAAGCTATTGTCAGAACTTATGTCGGCATTATGGTTGACATCCAAAACATAAAAAACGCCATCACGTAAGCGAATATCTATACGGGCATAGTCACGGCATCCGGTTGCACGATAAGCTGCGATG
>CAWGGJ010000005.1:0-424501 GCA_963822175.1 uncultured Chloroflexia bacterium
TTTCCAGCGATCGATCGCTTTGAATTTAACCTTATATATTCCTGGATGGATCAGCCAGGATAGGAGCTGCCAATCTCCGCGAATCCAGCGTTGCTGGCGTTTGGCTTGGACATAGTAGTTTAACGGGTAGTCTTCGATCATGGTGATATCGGTGACCAGCCCGGCGCGACCCATGATCCCCTCCAACAGGTCATGACTTAGAACACTGTTTTCCGGAATATGATTATTTGTGCTGCGCAAAAATGCATCTACATCATATATCCCTTTACCAACGTAGCTTCCTTCGCAGAACAGGTCCTGGTAAGTGTCGGAGACTGCCCTGGTATATAAGTCCAGCCCTGTATCTCCAGCGAAAATCCGGGTGAACCAGGAATAATTGGCACTTCTGGGATGAATTTCCATCCGTGGTTGCAGGACGGTATATCCAGATACCACCTGACCGGTATTGGGATTGAACTTTGCCTGATTTAGAGGATGAGCGAGTGTACCAACCAAACGTCTGGCTGCACCGCGCGGCAGGATGGTATCTGCATCCAGGGTGATCACAAAACGGATGCACTGTAATTTAGCCTTGTCCGCTGTCTCGCCAATCACAGTAAAAAACGACGTATCCATACTGCCCCGCAGCAAATTGTTCAGCTCATGCAGTTTGCCACGTTTACGTTCCCATCCCATCCACTTGCCTTCAGATTGGTTCCATAAACGTTTGCGGTGAAGCAAATAAAACACTTTTAATCCATCCGCAATGGGCTGTTGTATTTGTTCATCTACTTTAAGGTTCGTAGCCTCCGCAAGCTGAACACCACTGCTATCAGCGGTCATGTTACAGTCAGGGACCGGACGACAATATTTTGCATTCAATTTCTCAATCCCAGTGGTGGCATATCTTATCATTTCTTCATCTTCAGGGAGAGTTTCACTGTCCGCGTCAGCGAAATCTGTCAACAGAGCAAAAAGCAGACCTGGATCTGAATTGCGCAGATATGTCATTTCGATCTGATGAGTCAGATTGTCAATTTCCTTTTTGCTGGAGATCAAGGCCGGGATAACTATCAGTGTCCGAAACGGGTCAGGAATCCCATCCACGAAATTTAACTTAGACAGGATGCGCGGTTTTATCCTCAATGTGATCAACCAATTGATCAAGCTGGTGGAAATTGTCAAACTGGGAACCAACATTGCAATCGCCAACATGATGACCGGGATCCGTTGCAATGCAGATCCCGACTGAACTATCCCCCTCTGATTGATTACAAGTGAGATAGACCCCAAGATCAGCAAGCTTAGGAAGAAGATACTTCCAAGGTATAAGGCACTGGCATGCTGTAACCCCCACCGTTTGAGCGCTGTTTTCACCTCCGGATGATAGCCAATCCTTTTCTCTAATTCAGACCGGCTTTTCCCAAGCAGGTATTCACCAATATGCGCATCTGGGTCGCTGAGAGACCTATCAATCCCACTTGTGTCTCGCGATATTCCAGCAGATTCGGTTTCACCTGTGCCACTTTCGCGGGCAAGGTCGAGTGTGATTTTAGCTAGTTCGTTTTCTGCCTGACCACTTGCAACGGAAAGCGACTCGATTTCTTTTCGGTACATATCGCGGGTTTTAAAGTCCATCAGTGGGTATATTCCCGCCGGATCTTCACGAAGCGTCCGTTCCAGACTGCTAACTGCCTCAAAAAAGTCGTTCCAGTTTTGTTCAGAGATGGTACGTAAGCTGAGGATTATATTAGCCACGATTCCGCTGTCTAAAGTATCGCCCCTTGTATCGTGGTTTCCTGTTAACGGATTGCCAGACCCATCCAGTTGCTGAGGAAAGACAGGTAAGTTAGGTGAATGTTGAGGGCGGATTAACCTATCGAGAGTGTTCGCCAGGGTTTCTATCAGGCTGTAGCGCAGGAAAATCGGTATAGCCCATACTTCGCCCATTGTCAGTGGTACATCTTCCTGAACCTGGATCAGGATGGCTTGAAGGTCTATCACATTCAATAAATAATTTTGGAAGGAAAGGACACCCCGCCCAATTGCATAAATGCGTGGTAGACCTTTCAATGTTGCACCTGCTAGTTTAGGCAACTGTTTATAATAACCAGCGGATAAATCTTCACTAATTTGCCGGAGAGCTTGCCGGATGATATAGTAATTGTCAAGCACCCATTCTGAGGCAAGAGTAAGCGTCAGGTCCTTTTCCGAAGCTTCCCGAAAATAGGCATGCGCCTTATCCAGCCAATCTTCATACACCTTGAGTTCGCGTCCACCTAAAATGGTTCTCTTCCCGAGCTCCATCGGAAATTTGCTTATTTCCTGATAGTTAATTACCAGAAAATTGGCTAGTTCCTGCAACTGATCAGTTTTAGACGAAAATGAATCTCCCGAGATAGGAAAATCCTGTTCTCGGATTTTATTTTCATGGTCTTCCGGCATGCTTAACGTCTCCCGGATTTTTCTGCCGCAACCTCCGCTGCGGTTGGTCTTACTTGAGAAAGCGGCACATCCTGAACGATCAAAAGGGGTTTTGTGCCATGCTCGATGTAATTGCGTGTTACGGTGCCGTAAGGCCAGTTTACTTGCCCAGAATAACCATGCGCGCAAAGGATTACTAGGTCGACCTCCTCCTGCTCGGCTAATTCCTGTATTGCGGAAGGCACACTTGTACTTTCAACCACGCAGGTATCACACTCTACTAGCAAACGCTCTTTCATCTCGTATAGGTATCGTTCAACAGCCTGGCGACTGAGTCCTAATAATTTTTCTGTAAGTTGGCTAATTTCGATCGGGAAGGGTTCCGGGATTGGTAATTCAGGCGGTCGAATCACTGCTGCTAAGAAGAGTGTAGATTTATCAACAGCGGCTTTTGATGTGCTCTCGGCAGACATTTCGCCTCGCGCCAGCTCAATTCCAGCAGAGAGGGAACACTCAGCACGGCGTGAGCTATCTATTGGCAACAGAATTCGGCGGTAACGTATTAGATTTCCATCTAGAATGGTTCGGTCGTAAGCGCGCACAATCAGAACAGGCAGATATATCAAATTAATCACTTTTTGGGTGATACTGCTGATGTTCCAACGACTTAAACCACTTGAGCCGTGCGTACTGATAACCAGAAGGTCAATATTCTCAGTATGTGCAAAGTCGACAATGTTTTCCGCTGCTTTTCCTTCCAGGATGGAATAATTGACCCGACTCTTTTTTTTATCTTCATCCATGATGGGTCTTTCCCCTAGATTTTTCCGAACTCTGTTTACGATCCCTTGCATATATGCATCCGCCTCAGCTTTATGAATTTGCCAGCGCAATGGATCAACAGCTGCAGGGTTTTCGTGATAAGAAATGGGTTCAAGAACCCGTAATAGATATATGCTCGCCCCAAAGATTCGAGCAAACAGCTCCGCATGAGGAAGCACTACTTCAGCAAGCGGTGATCCATCCAAGGGTACCAGGATTCGGGTAAACATTACATTAACTCCTTTCTATCAATAAAACCTAAAGCGGGAATTGAATAAGCAAGACGACCCTTCCATACACTCTTCCAATATGCATCGTCTGGTCCTAGCTCAGCATGGGTGACAGGCTACTGTAGGTAAAGAGAAACCATACAAGCATAACAGGTGTCGGGTTTAGCGATACAAATCCAGAAATCTGTGATGGAGTTGAGTGTTTCGGATATGATTTTAGCAACACTGCCTTAGGCTCAAAGGTTCATGTACATGATATCTAAGGTGTCCAGGTCCTGGCAAGGTAACCACACTAAAGGCATACGATCAGAAAATCGGACCATCCAACTCCTATTGTATCAGGAATGACATGAACAAAACAATAATTCAATGAAAGCTGACCTGGTTGCAAATCCAGGCAACCAAGTCAGTGCATAGCCGACCTTGAATGAATGGCAATGTTCAGATTGGTTACTTGTGAACGGGGCCAGTCTTGCCTGCCTCTTGCTTAAGTCGTCGTACGTGTGTTTTCTGCCCTTTGGAGAGTGGTTTACTCTTCTTTATTTTGCTTTTTTTGTCTATCATCGGTGGAACTCCTTTATTAATGGATTATGGCTCTAACCACAGGAGTAGTCCAAGAAGATCGCTAACAGCACATCCCGTGGGTAGTATACCCCTCCAGGCGATTGACAACCAAAAAAGTCAGATCACCTGGGTATCATTACCACTATTGATCTATATGATTCTTACTTGTCTTTCTTATTCTTATCGAGTTTTTCGCTGGGGCATGGTCCCAAGGTATCGCCATGTGCCAGGTGCGCCGCTACAGCTGGTTGGCCAACCTCTATAGTATGACGGTTCCCTGGGTTGCCGGGCGGGTAATGGCAAATAACAGCCTTTGCTTGCGGGAGTCCTTCCATCTGGCGCACCACGGTGATGCTCACAAGCTTGCTTTGGCCTTGGTCATCCACACAGAATTGATAGCGCACCATGCTGCCTTCCTTAAGATCACCTGTGACTATCAGGTCTCCTGATTTCGCAAGTGTTTGCCCATCTGCCAGAAGGATTTGATCTCCATTGACACTCTGCACGACGTTTGTGACCAGGAAACATCCCTGCCCAAGATGCAGACCAGTGTGTTTGATCTCTGTCGCCAACCAGGTCCCGTCCTCTTGAATCCATCCGGTGACCTTGACCATTTCGCCCAACGCAATGTCGTTTTTAATGATGGTATTCTCGTCTACCGTTATGGGTATACCACGGACATTCCAAGGGTTGATGCTTTGCACCGGTCCGAAGAAAGCAAAGCTTGTTGGATGTTCTGTGTTAAGCAGCTCGATCCTTTCGGCAACCCAGATGCCGTCGGCGTTGATCGTGCCAGCCACGCGCACCTTATCCCCCACCTTGATGCCAGTGTCGATTTCGGTCCAGTCGGCTGTGTTAAAACCAACCCCGGAGACAATCCACGGGCTGAGGCTCTGCACCGCACCGGTAAACTCGAAGCGATATCCTCCCGGTGTGACAAGATTAATAGTCGTCGCTAGCCACGTTCCATCTTCCTTAATTACCCCTTCCACATCCAATGGATTGCCTACCCCAAAATCCCCATAGCGTGTGGTGTTCTTATCGACTGTGACCTTGATTCCAGAGACGACCCAGACGTCATTGCTGATGTTGGTTAAAATTCCGGAAAACCGGAAATTTGAACCGACACCTTCCGTCCGCGTGATGTTCGTTGCCAAGAAGGTTCCATTTTCTCCTATTCCACCCATGATCTGTGCATTATCACCTACTTTAAGATTTGCATCAATTGTAGTAAACCCATTGACCTGTACCGCGCGGCCTGAAACGATCCAAGCCGTATCACCAATAGACTCCACCTTGCCGACGAGGGTAAACTGCTCCTCAGAGTTATGATTCACTAAAACGATCCGATCAACGAACCGGGTCCCATCAGACAACTGGCGGCCTTCGAAGCTCACCCAATCGCCCGGTTGCGGATTGCCAAAAATGACTATGCTGGCTCCGCTGCGGAACGTCTGACCTGCAATGTTCCAACTGGTGGGCGCAGAGGAAGTGATGGGCGAAATTGGACATCCTTCGGCCGGAGCTGGGATGATATCCCCAGGATGTTTGGCATGCCCGTGCGTCGCGCCTGCAACCGAGACGGTGATTTCCACATAGGGATTGGTCGCGCTACCTGTGGCGTGACACAAGGTTATCTTTCCGTTCTGTCCTTCTTGTCCGTTTGATCCAGAAGGTGTAAGGGTGGCACTGTTACTTCCGGCAACCGTATCAATCTGCATGACCTGACCTTCACCAGTGATGCGGAACTCCGGCTCAATAGGCGGCTGTCCAACAATGACGCTGGTGGTTTGTCCGGGCATAGCCACGACCGTGGTGTTCTCGTTAACAACGGATACGTCGCCTGACTCAACCCAAAACTGGCTGAGTTGACCAGGGAAGACCATCACTGTAAATGTGGCGTCCGTGGCGCTCCCGTTCCCGGCTGCCGTATTGACATCATAATGGGAATCCGGATCATCAGACTTCGCCACCTCGTGCTGGCTTTCACCACTCATCTGGGTCATCTGCACCAGGCGTGCGCCTGATGTGCGGGCGTCCAGCGTGTCCAGTGCAATCTCAGCCTCAGATCCCAGATGCGTATAGCTCCCATCATAATATGCGAGCGTTACGTCCGACAAAGCTCCGGTGCGGATATTTTGCCCGCTTTTGAGCGTTTGTCCGGCCTTAGCAAGAGCCCAATGGCTGTCGCCTGTTTTAATTTCCACCGTTCCATGCAAGTCTGCCAGTTTTGCGTCTTTGGCGTTACTCGGTTGTACCAGTGTATCATTAGCCGATCCCTGAGACACAGTGTCATAGGAGGATTTTGATCCGGTGCAACCGGCCAGCAAAATGCCAGTGATCAACACCAGGGCCACTGCTTGCAAGCAAATGGCTGTGGTGACTCCACCGCGAGACGATAATTTTAAGGTAGTCATCTAATTCTCCATAGGTAGATAGTATATTTTTACGTTTTAATTGACGCTACCACAACTGCTAGACGGATACTCATGGCGATAGCGTCGAGTAAAAGGGCATTCCGTAGATGATCGTCGATAAATCAAACCTCTACGCTGTAACTCCAGGCTTTCACAACGACAGTCATTGATAACCAATCGGTGATTAATTTCAGTATAGCCCCCAAGCGTCTCAAGAGCGTCACAACATGCCAGTGAGCTGAAAACCAGTAGCATACTGGGCAGGATTCTTCGATCCACCAGGCAGTGCCAAATCATCATCCGCATTTGGTATGGCAACCATGCAATGAAGAGAACTAGGCTGAGAGAAACACCAGCCAGGCAATCCGGCGATATACTCTCACCGCAAGTATAAGGTGGCTCCAGATTCTGGGAAATATATTTCTTTTATTTGGATCTACGGGTTGGTTCCCCGTCGACCATCACCGCCAGGGCATGCCGCTGCACATTGATGTGCAATGATCCTTCTCCTAATGCCAGACCATCCACCATGCGCACGTGGTAGTTTTGGAGGATTTTGTCTTCGGGTTCGTCGTCCCTCTATCCATTCTGTGTATGGTCGTTGGCTGTCTCTTCACGGTTTTATTGATACAGGTGGTCCACCTTCAACAGTTAAATGTTGGGTCGGTCGCAGGGTCAATCAGCCACTTCCAGCGCCCCGAGGTTACATCTCCAACAGTGTGAATCTGCCGGATGGCTAATGGGTCGAGTGAGAAATCCTGCAGCATACCAAATAATCCTACGATAGGTGCCCAAGCCCATTTAGGTAGCGATGTTTTTTCCAGGAACCAGATACCAGTGATAAGCACACATGCTTCGATCAGAGGAACCGAAGCCGGGACAAATCCGATCATCACCAGCGAGCGGCCGTAGGAATACAGCCCCATCACGATGGCAGCGTTCTCATAAATGGACGCATATAGGAACACAAAGGCGAACATCTCCAGGATGACGACGATCGGCCGTTTCTCCCGCCGGATGATGAAGGCCACCACGAATAGCGCCAACAGGATGGCGATGATATCCTGAATCAACCAATCGAGAGGGATCGGCTCAATGAAAATATAACTGAGAAAAGTCTGCATGGCTGTCTCCTTACGGCCTAACTAATCAACAAATTGCCTATTAGTTAATTATAATTGTGCCATCCGGAACAAAATCGACACGCCGACCAAAAATGTCGATTACGTAATAAAACGAAGGGAATTGTTTATGACAGTCTCAGAGTCTGATCCCCGCTCCATCCGCATGCGTGAATTGCTGCACCAGGCATTGATCAACCTTGCTGCTGAAAAGAGGTTTTCCAGCTTAACTATCCAGGAAGTCACCAACCGGGCAGGACTGAACCGCACTATACAGACTTCTATGACAAGAAACATGTTCTCGTTTTAGGACGGTGCACTTCTGGCTTGGGAGGAACGCTGATTGTAGATGAAGCATCCAAGGTACTGAAATTAGAATTCCCAGAACTTGCTTCCCGCTTGCAGGTACAGCTCCCGGATGAGCATAGTCGGCGGGTTAGCCAATCGATTGCCGCGGCCAGTCTGCCGATGGTTAACAAAGGAGCAGAACAAGCAGCATGAAAGCAATCGTTTTCCTGATCCGGAATATCTGTTACACCAAATATTGATCTTCGGAGCATGGCATGAACTTTCATATTCCCACTGCTGAAATCTTTGTCCCCGATGGGTTGCCTGCACAACAAGCCTTCGCACGAACAACCCAGATGGCAATCAGTGCGCATCAGGATGATATTGAGATCATGGCAGCGGCACCAATCCTGGAATGTTTCCAGCAGGAGACTGAATGGTTCACCGGGGTCGTGCTTACCGATGGGCGTGGTTCGCCACGCGATGAGCTATACAAAGATTACACAGATGATTCTATGCGCCAGGTTCGCCTCAAAGAGCAGAAGAAAGCTGCCATCATCGGTGAATATGCCACACTGGTGATGCTGGATTATCCCAGCAGCGCGATCAAGGATAAGTCAAATCAGCAACCAGTGGAAGACCTTGCGCAGATCCTTACCGCTGCTCACCCCAGATTCGTATTCACCCACAATCTCGCCGATAAACATGACACTCACGTTGCTGTGGCGTTGAAAGTCATTGCCGCCATCCGCAGCCTGCCAGAAGTAGAGCGACCGCAGAAACTATTCGGATGTGAAGTCTGGCGAGATCTTGATTGGATGGTGGACGATGATAAAGTTGCCTTTGACCTGTCTGCACATCAGAACCTGCAGGCAGCATTGTTGGAGGTTTTTGATTCGCAGGTCACTGGTGGTAAGCGCTATGATCTGGCGTCAATGGGACGCCGGCGCGCCAATGCCACTTATTTTGAATCTCATGGAGTGGATATAACTACTGGATTATCTTATGCAATGGATCTGACCCCGCTCATCCGATCTCCTGAGAAAGAAATCATTCCTTTTGTACAGGAACACATCCAACGCTTTGCGCATGATGTTGCCAACCGTCTGACCCGCTTAGGCTGAAGAGATCCATTTCCAAGGAAATCATCTAAGAATATTATGTGTAATAAGACTGGCAAAATGATCAAATGAAATAAAAACCATTTTATCCTTCCACCTTATCAAGCTGGAAGTGGTAGATGCACATCGGTTTTAATAAGCGAAAGATGGGGCCTATCCAGCGAAAGCGGTCCATACGCGGCTCAGGCTGGTCAAAGAAACCCCATTGATCGACTAAGTGGATGCCCTCATCCCAGTCTTCGATCTCCTGGCTGCGCCAGAATCCCCAGTGTAAGAGACCGGAAAATTTTGAGCTGGAAAGTTGGAGGTTACCCAACCACACGAAAAATGGCTTCCAGCCGTCGAAGACCAGCTCAGCACCGGGAAAATGGTTACGAAGGGTCAGAACCAACGATTTGACCTGCGCTTCCATAAAATAGACTAAGACGTTTTCAGCCAAAAATAGGAAGGGGAGCTTAGAATGCACGATCACTGCTTCCAGCCAGGCTTCCTCGAGCACTGAACAACCCACCAGATGGTAACGTTCCCCTTCATCACCGATGAACTTACGACGCAACGCAATGACATCCGGCAAATCCAAGTCGTACCATTCCACTTGTCCGTTATCCACCCGTTCGAAGCGCGAATCAAAACCACACCCAATATGAACCACAATCGCCTCCGGGTGACGACTGAGGAACTCTTGGGTATAACGGTCCATTTCACGGGTGAGAACAATCCTCGCTACCTTGTTTCCCTCACTCATCCGAATCTTCCTGACCTGGTCGAAGTCGTAGCTCATCTGATTTACGAGCGCTATAGCTTTTTCATCCTTCATAATAGCGTCTGGGCGCTGCGATTCCATCGCCCGGGCATATAGCGGAATGAGCAATGTTTCAGGCACACCGTTCAAAGCTTGCACTTCTGGGTCAGTCATATACCCCTCCAATCTCTCGAACCACTTCTACCACTCGAGAATCAAATGAACTACTATTTGATATATACTGTTTAGTTCAATCAAATAAGAAGTCAAAAGCTAATCAAGATTATATGCTAGATTAGTTTATTTTTTTTCTGTAGCTTTTAACTTCTTTTTTCTGCTTGTCCACGTCCCAGAAACCATCAACAATCACAGGATTGTTCCACGATTACTGCGAGAGATAATGGAAAAGAGAAATCGAGAACAGAGAAATCATTAGTTTATTAAACCGTTGGCATAGCCTGACCAGGTTGATATGAACGGATCAGATTGTAAGTCAACCCACTTTTTTCTCCTGCTCATGAAAGGATTGCTGATCATTTCACTTGGATTCATGGAGCTAGGCAATTAAGGCGTGATTCAGATAGCAGTAAATAGAATATGTAGAGATGCTGGAAAATGTACCTTCATCCATGGGATGGATGAAATATTTATACAATCCATTAACTGTAAAGAGGTTCATAGCTGCGGATATCTATTACACTCATCTTGTAGAAAACTCAAAAAAAACAGCCGGCATAGCTTATGCCGGCTGATCTCATCTAGTAAACGAAGCTATTTACTGCCACGTGGAACAATAAACAGGCTTCCGACCATCCCGCTTTTATCGTGCAGGATACACTCGTAGTTTATAGTACCTGAAATATCCCCTATCTTGAGCGAGAAGGTGTCATGCGGACCGGGAGTCAGTAACCCGGAGTTGAAATAGTCGGTGTTATTAAGCGGCGTGCCTTGAATCACGGCTTGGGAAGGAAACAGTACCTCAGGGTTTACTAGCGCGACCGGTCCAGAGGGTCCCGGGGCAATGACTACCATGGGCTGGTCAGCTGCACCGTTGTAAAATGTAATCGTATGGGGAGCTGTATCGGTAGCGGAGAACTTCCATACTACCGTATCACCCGGGTGAACTGTCTTATGGCTGGGGAAAAAGCTCATTACCATGACGGCCTCTGATTCATAACCTACTGTGATCGTATGAGTAAAAGTGCCATCCAGGTTCTTTACCGGTGGCACATTTTGTGCCTTTGCTTTCGCCAGAACGGCAGGTACCTTCAACCAGGCAGCCTGTAACTCAGATTTTGCGCGCGACTGCACCTGTGCTGGTGTCGGCACTGCAACACCCGATCCAACCACTTCTACCGTGCCTGACATCATTTCCCCGTGGATGTAGCATACATATGGGAAAACACCCTCTTTGGTGAAGGTAAGGCTGAATGTCTGGAAGAAACCTGGATCGGTCGACATGATTCCCGAATTTAAATACGTTGAACCGTCATACTCTCCATTGGATAATGGAGTGGGAAAGATCACCAGCGGATTAAACTGGAGCGGGGAAGCCATATCCGGAGGTGCAGGTATGATCACCTCTCCTAAGGCCGCACCAGCCAGGAAGCTCACCGTGTGGATCTCGCTTGAATTACTCTTCCAGGTGATCGTATCACCCACGTGGATGCGTACGGTATGCGGGTAGAATGACATGAGCGAAACGCCCATGGTCGTATTTTCCGCTCCGACCAAGACGGTAAAATTTTGAGCAGTGCTGGCGGAGGCTGGGATGGCAAAGCTAAACATCCCCAGGAGCAGGGATAGTAATAGCCCGATGTGAAATATTTTCTTCATGGTATTTTTTCCTTTTAAGATTATTTTGAATATAGTTTTCTTATATGGAATACGTAGATATTAGTTAATGCCTTCACCTTTTCTAATTTCAGGTATCCCTTAACGATACATTGCGGAACGTACCCATCGAATGGAATAAATTCCGGTGAATGTCTTAACAGACGCAGCAGATCACTTTATTACCTTGTAAGTCAATTATGACTAGGATGCTGATTGGTTAATGTCTTTCACTATCACGTAACTGTCAATCAGTCAGCATTCGGCTTGATGAAGGCGAAATATCCGTAGCCGATACTAAGTAATAAATATATCGCAACCGTTGACCAAGCAAGTGCATTTTCAATCCCCAGCACCCTATCGTATATCGAAAGAAGCAAACCGAGTATCATGGTAACAAATGCGCTTACCACAATTGCGTGGCGTGTCTCCGAGTTGGGTGAGTTCCTGGCTAACCAAAATAATACTGCATATCCCAGGTATACACTACCTAGCAACCGGGCGATATACTGTCCCCCTAAATCCAAGTTGACCCCATAGGATGCCTCTGTCCAGGCTGGGAAAAAGAAAAAGCTCAAGCCAAAGAGAAGTCCTATGATCGAAGTAACGATCATCAATGTTTTTAGTTTCATTTATTCCTTCTACTATATAAAACTTAGATATATTTCCCACATATTTGTTGGTGATCATATTTATAATTTCAAGTTCCTATGATCACAATTATTAATGGACTAATTATATCTTATTTATAGTATTATTAAATGAGAGAATCATGATTGCCAGCATAGATTTTTTTAAGCGATGTCTCTTAAATAACATATCGCCTTGCACAACAAATCACAAAAAATATACCTTATAAGGCAATTGGCGGTAGGGCAGTCTAATTTTTACTCTCCAGAAATGTAAAACATTTAGCCTGAGCAGCCCTAAGCAAGAATTTGCCGAAACGCATGGGGAATGGATTTTCTGGATCAGGAGAAGGAAATAGAGAAGTGAAGTGGATGGCCTTAAAGAGCAGCTCTGCACCTCCTCATCAAGCCAGGGTTACTGCCCACTTCCTCTCAGGTAAAAATCATCAGAGGTAATATTATGTGATATATTGATTCTGCAACCCAATAATATTTATGCAAAAAAAGGAGGCTTTATGAAAATCATTCGTCGGATTCTTGGTGTGTTGGTCATGATCGCCGGTATCCTGGGGTTGGGGATCAGCCTGGCCGGGTTGATCGCTGTATGGATGGCCAAACCTGCTGTGACTTCCTTTGCAAATACCACAGTCGACACCCTTAGCACAAGCGTCACCACCAGCAAAGATGTTATGGGAATCACCGGGCAAGCGCTGGGAGCGACTGTCGATAGCCTGGGTGCTCTCTCGACCATGCTAAGCACGACTGCCACAACAGTTGATAATACCACGCCGGTATTGACTGAAATCAATACCGTCATGTCTGATACCCTGCCATCAACTTTGAGAGCAGCCACCACTTCCCTTCAAACTGCCCAGGAGGCGGCAAAAGTTCTCGAAAGCACCATCCAATCGCTGGATACTTTTCGTTTCCTGCTGAGCTCTACGCCACTGCTGGGAAACCTGCTAGACCCAACAAGCACATCCTATAACCCGGATGTGCCTCTGGCAGATTCACTGGGCGAGCTGGCCTCCAGCCTTGAAACCTTACCGGATACGTTTGTTAATATGTCAGTTAAGCTCAGCACTGCCGATGACAACATGGGGTCCATTCAAGATAACCTCGTCACCATGTCAGATGGTGTAGCATTGATCTCAACCTCCTTAGGTGAGTACCAAAGAATGGTCCTCCAATCTCAATCTTCTATGGATAATCTTTCATCAATTCTCACTACCATTCAGTCCAACCTGAATAGCATCATTAATGGAGTAGTGATCGTTCTGACCTTGTTTTTCCTATGGCTTTTAGCCGCCCAGATTGTCATCTTTACTCAAGGCTGGGAGTTATTTCAAGGCACTACAGATCGCATGGAAGGTGGGGAAGCCTAGATAAAATCGATTCGGTGTGCTTAGGTTTTCGATCAGTTCGATGTTAAAATAATCTATACACACTCAAAAACAATCATCTTTCTATCCATTTGATTTATAAGGAGACTTACAATGCCATTCACACGCGAAACAACAATTGGTGAACTCTTAGATAATCCGCAGGCAAAAGCCGTGTTGGACAAGCAGATGCCAGGGATTGCTGACAACCCAATGATTGCCATGGTAAAAGGCATGACCCTGAACATGCTGCTTTCCATGCCGCAGGCAGCACAGCTCGGCATTACGAAGGAAAAGGTCGACGCTTTCCTGGTGGAGCTCAATAAACAGGTAAAACTGTGATTTAGTACGTCCAGCACTCCTGATCCACTGGACATTTATAACTACTGACCAAAAAAGAATATTTTCCCTGGCTGATAAGATAAGACCTGAATAGCTTATCTCATTTTGCCATTGAAAGTATTTTTTTACGATCATAGATTGTGTACATAAATCTGTTAAGCGTAAGTGGACCAGACTGACCGAACCCCAGGAGATACTCTAGCCAGTTGAGTATGATTATTAGAACACTAAATATTGCCGTGGGATTCAATCTGGCCGAGGCGATAGTAAGACGACATTGCGGAAATCGGTAATTTTTGCGGTGGTAAAGCACACCGGTAGTCGATCATTCCTCACCCTGCGGTTCTAATAACCACAGAGCGACGTTATTTTCACTACCTGCTAACACCCATATCCTTCCGTCAGGGTCTACGCCAACACCACGCGCATCCATCGAGGCAACCTGATTTATAAATTCAGCTTCCAGCTGATAAACTTTCCCATCCCCAAAAAGCCAACCCTGTCCAGATCCATCCAGGGCAAGTTGCATCAGCGGCACGGACCACGATTGTGCATCGATGATCAGCGACCACTCCCCATCGTGTAGCCGATAAAGATTAGACGAACCACCGCAGCTTGCCCCTCCGCACATTTGCATAATCGCCCATAAATCGCCGTTCTGGTCGATGATAAGCTGTTGTGCGTAGGCGAAGTTATAATCTAAAAGCAGGCTTTCCGGCAGGGGATATTCTGTCCATGACTGTGTGGAGGACTCAAAGCGCCAGATGATTTCGTAGGTACCAAGCCATACATCCTCAGCAGAATCCTGTTGAATAGCCGAGACGCAACTTGATCCAACGGGTAAATCCGCTCCATGCCAGGTTGTCCCATCAAACCAGCGCACCCCACCCCCACCCATTGGACCTGGTCCTGAATAATAGCATTCACCTACCCACACTTCTGTGCCATCTTTAGCCACAGAGATGCTATGCACAATGCCGATGTCCTCCATCTCCATCGGTGCGAAACCCATATCATCCAGGGAGTACGATGTCCATCTTTCATCCTCGAAAGCCCTAACATCGTTTGCCATCGGTACCCAAAGTTTGCCCTCCACACCGGAGTAAAAACTCCAGGGTGTGAGTGTCCATCCTTCCATCGGTGGCAGACCCGCGTCCATCCAACCGCTATCAGCAGCATAGGTCATCCACTGTCCGTCCTGCCAAGCAGTTATCGTACTCGTAGCCTGGCCTAAAACCCACAACCGTCCATTATCATCTACAGCTGCAAGCATATCCTCACTTCCGGATAATATCTCCTCCCATGCCTGGGTGTTCCAACGCAGAACCGACTGGTTTGTGATGATCCACACCGAGCCATCGGCTAAAGCACGCACTTGCACATGCGAATAAGTATCCAATTTTATGTTGGGGAGCGATGTTATCCTGCGGAAAAATGGTGTCTCATCAGGTAGTTGTGTGGCTGTGGTGGTGAGGACAGGCAGTGGAACAAAGGTCCTCGTTGGAACGATGGTCCTAGTTGGAACGACGGTACTTATTGGAATGAGGGTTGGTATCGGTTCAAGCATGGGCGTTATTGTGGAGGTACTTAATTGAGTAGGCTGTAATAATTGTGGTTGAGTTGGCCCACAAGATATCACTAAAAACATAATGACGAGTGCGCGAAACGATAATTTTCTTCGTCGAGTCATGTTTTACCCCAACAAATTCAAAAGTAATTTTTCATCACAAATCAATCAGGTTCTAGCCGTTGCACCTCATATCTCTCAGGTATCGCTATTACTGTCGATTTAGGATAAGCATCTCTATGAACTCCAAGGTTGGAGGACTTTCTATCCCAGGCTTTATTTCTTCGTCTCCCATTCAAGCACGGCGGCACGGATGGCATTGCGCACAGCTTCATCCGGCACTTCCATCACGCCATTATATTTTTCACCGTCCATTGTCACCATCACCCCGTGGTTAAGCCCGTCAGTGAGCGTGATGCCCCTGGATTCCAGTTCTGTACCTGCAATCTGGGTTTGCAGAATATCATTGATCTGCATGGCAATGCTCTGAAACACCGGAGCAGGTTGTGGAGTTGGATTGAGTAATCCCCCAACAATGTCTGGAAGCGCGGTGCTAACTGGTTTGACTTGCATTTCCTGGTCTTCCGTAAATGGAGACGCATATTCTGGACGCGATTCAGGGGAAGGATTTTCTACCAGCGCTGGAATGGCCCCGGGTGCCGCGGTTCCTGCAGATTCTGCTGATGACTCCTCAACCGATTCTGGTGCAGGGTTAGTATCGGCCAGCCATTTCACCAGCACATTGGAGGTAAATCTCAGCCGTCTCAATTGGGCAGGTGAGAGCTCATTGCCGGTTTTAAAAGGTTTCCCATCCATTTCCACCACCAGCTCCTGGGTCTGCATATCCCTCATCAGGCGAGTCAATTCAACCAGGTTCGTGCTACCAGGGATGCCAGTTTTGGTATCAATGCCGCTCTTTTTTGCTACACCCTGCATATACCAAATGATCCCAACAACAAATCCTCCCATGATGAAAAAGAATCCCGCAACAAGAAGAATAGTGATCAATTCCATGGTTAACCTCCATTAGGGATGTAGGCTGGCTGACATTGGGGACAGAAATGGGTACCACGCTGCCCTACAGTAATCCGAACAATCGGCGTACCACATTCCGGGCATGGTTCCCCTGTCCGTTGGTAAACGCGGAAATAATTCTGGAACTCACCCCCCCTGTAAACCCAATCGATGCTGGCACCATTGCGGGCAATACCATCCCCAAGCACCGTGCGGATGCCTTTCAGCAGGTGAACAGCCTGGTCCGGGGTGAGGCAATTTGCAGGGGTAAGTGGATGCAGTTTTGCCAGATTCAAGGCTTCATCAGTATAAATATTCCCCAACCCGGCCAGGAATGTCTGGTCAAGCAGTAGAGGCTTGAGCTGACGACGAGTGGTATGCAGATGAATAAAGAAGTCATCTGCAGTCAGCCCTTCATCCAGTGGCTCAGGACCCAGGTTCCCCACCACCTCATCCACCTCCTCCACCAACCAAACCCGACCAAATTTTCGGGCATCGTTGAATGCCAGCTGAATGTCACCATCCAGCTGCAAAACCAGGCGGTCGTGAGTGGCAAAGGGTGTGCCTGAAGGTCTCACCAGCAGGTCTCCGCTCATTCTCAGATGAAATAACAGCCAACCTCGAGTAAGCTGAAAGTACAGGAATTTTCCCCGCCGTCCGATCGTTTCGATGACCTGCCCAAGGAGGCGGGACTCAAACTCACCTGGAGCAGGCTCAGCCAGGGTTCGAATCCATAATAAATCTACACCCAGGATGTGCCTGCCGGGAAGGGCAGGCTGTTCCGGGCTACCCTGGCACAACACCCGGGAAATGGTCTCCACTTCAGGCAGTTCAGGCATAATCAGCTTCCGTACTCAGTATACAGTGAACAACTGGAATCGTCCAATCAGACCCAGCAGAAAATCTCTACTTATAAGGAGAAACGTCTCTATTCCATTACTGTTACTCAAGAAATCCAATCAACCCTTGTTGCATACAGCTGGGGCAACTGGAGAACTCCACACCAGGAAGGATATTTTGAGTGTTGCATTACAGGCAGAAACAAACCTGTATCGAGAATCAGGATTCATCCTTCAACCTGCTCATCATGAGCACATCGATATATTTACCATCCCTGAACTCTGCCTGGCGTAGCCTGCCCTCATGGACAAAGCCAGCTTTCTCATAGGCGCGAATGGCGCGCGGATTGTTTTCGAACACCCTCAGAAATATACGGTTCAGGTTCAAGGTGTTGAATCCATGGTTTACCAGCAGAAGCACTGCTTCGGTGCCATACCCCCGGTTCCAGTATTTCTTATCCCCGATCATGATGCCAAACTCTGCCGCACGGTTGCGCCAGTCGATTTCATTAAACGCCAGGCTGCCAATCAATTTCCATTGCTCTTCACCAGCCTCTGGATCCGTCTCTCCTGCCTCGATCCCCATTACATGCTCATCGATGGGATGTTTAATCATCCCTTCATACCAATTTTCTTCCTCGGCCTGAGAGAACGGGTGATGGATCATAATCCCCTGTTGTACTTCGGGATCGTTCAGCCATGTTACAAAAGTGGGTAAGTCACCCCGCTCCACGGCTCTGAAGCGAATACGGTGCCCAATGATCATCTTTCCTCCTTTTGCTACCTACCCAATACTGCTAATCAGCTTTTCGACTGCCTGGAAGGGGGATATTTTGCGTGACAGTACGGCTGCCAATGCCTGCTCGATAGCACCTGGTATCAACCTGGATCGAAACTCATCCATTAACCGATTTTGCAACAGGATATCCAGCTCAGTCTGTAATCGCCAACGTTCGCGCTGCTCCCAACCGCCTGTCCTTTCGAGATGTGCCCGGTGAGCGGTAATGACATCTACGAGCTCAGGAATACCCTGCCCCTCGATAGCAACGGTACGCAGGATCGGTGGTACCCATGTGCTTTCTGAGGTGTCGGGGTCATTGTTTGCCCCAGCAATGGTTTCCAGTTTGCCATGATGCATAAATCGGTGCGGTATGGGGTGAGCCAGATCGAGCGAACCACGCAAAGCCCGTTCGGTGTTCTCCACTCCCGGAAGATCAGCTTTGTTGACCACCAAAACATCAGCAATCTCCAGGATCCCGGCTTTGATCGCCTGGATGTCATCCCCAAGTCCCGGGGCTTCCACCACGATGGTGGTGTGAGCCAATCGGGCGATATCCACTTCAGACTGGCCTGCACCGACTGTCTCGATGAGGATCATCTCGAACCCTGCTGCATCCAGCACCTGGACCACGGCAGCAGTAGCTGAAGCAATCCCACCCAGCGATCCACGCGTAGCCATCGAGCGGATGAACACACCGGGATCTCCGGCCAGATCGCGCATGCGGATACGATCCCCCAGTATCGCCCCTCCAGTAAAAGGGCTGGTGGGGTCAACTGCAACTACAGCTACCCGTCGAGGCGGCAGCTCCTTTGCAGGCCGGCGAACATGGCGGGCGAGCTGGTTAACCAGGGATGATTTCCCGGTGCCAGACGCCCCTGTTATCCCCACCAGGTGGGCTTTGCCTGTATGGGCGAAAAGGGTATCCAATGCTGACTTTCCCTCGTCTGTGCCGTTCTCCACTTGGGAAAGCGTGCGCGCCAACGATAGCCTGTCACCTGCCAATACTCCCAGGGCAAGATCCATATCAACGATTCCGAAGGACATTATTCATTTGCAACCATCACAGCTTTGCGGATATCGTCCACATAGGTATCGCTCAGGGTTCCAGGACCGTAAATGCCGATCACACCCAGCTTGAGCAAGAGTGGTACATCCTCATCCGGAACTATTCCACCCAGGAACACCTTCACCCGCTCCTGTCCGTTGGCTTTCAGCAGCTCAAGCACGCGCGGTACCAGAGCCATATGTGCACCCGATAGGATCGATAGGCCGACGGCATCTACATCTTCCTGCAATGCAGCTTCAGCAATCATCTCAGGCGTTTGCCGGAGACCGGTATAGATCACTTCCATACCAGCATCGCGCAAGGCACGTGCCACTACCTTGGCACCGCGATCATGCCCGTCCAACCCGGGCTTGGCAATCAATACACGTATCATTCGCTCGCTCATCTCGCCTCCAATCGGAGTATGTTTGAAAATTATACCAAAGAGCTGCTATTCGTTTGTGACCACTGGCTTGAAAACTGGTCTTGACGTGGGTGTAAAGTACAAATACTGATTAATGAATGGATAGAAAAACAGGTTTCATTCTTAATCGATGAAGACTGGAATATCGGAGCACCAGGAAAAATATTTTAAGCTGAATATTAATAAACAGGATGAAATCGCCAGATTGAATGCAACTTGACAACGGTAAAGGTACCGGCATCATGCAATCATGGTAGGTTTGACCTATCTCCAAATCGCTGATTGACAATTTGGTTATAATTCTGTAAGATGTACGCATTGGAAACAGGAAAAACTAACAAGGGGATCCTATGGACAGGCTGAAACCACTGCCCGAAAGGGATAAATTCAAACACGCATTTGAAATGGTACGCCTGTACCAGAAACACGTGCTGCCATTCGTCGAAGCACAACTGGGTTATGCGGAAATGCACAACCTGCGCTCCGTCTGGCAAGCGGGAATCATCCCTCTACGCGAAGATGGTAGTGAGAGAGAAAAGTATGAGCAGGCATACAGCAATTGGTTGTGGGTGGCACGTTGCAGTCACGATGCACTTGCTGACCAGCTCTCTAAAGAAGAGGTATTGGAATATAAACGCCTGCTGCTTAAACTCTATGTGCAAGTCCTGGACAATCCAGACCTGGCGATGCTCCGCCTGGTCAGTGCCCACAGCGAACTGGCGAAGGCACTATTATATGATATGCAATGGCTGACGCCAATCGAGCTAACCAGTTTCAGCAACCGAGAAGTTACCTGCGTTGTGCATGATTGCAAAATCCGGCAGCTGCCGCAATACGAGCGCGTCTGCCGGGTGGACTGCATGCACATTGGTGCTGCTTATGCCAATAAGGTTTATCATCTCACGCGGGTTACCGTTCCAGTAGATCACGGTTGTACGTTCACCCTCACTCCCTGGGAAAAGCAGGAAGCTTAATAAGCAAAGACATCCAGATTCCAGCGTATGGAATCTGGATGTCTGCTAGGACAACAGGTAATTAATTAATTCGCTCGAATTTTTCCGCGGGTGTCTTGCAAACCGGGCAGATCCCCTCGAGTGGTCCTTCGTGGGTGTAACCACAGATCGGGCATACGTAATAATCTACTTCCTTCAAGGGCTGTTGAGCCTCCACGGCTGCCAAAGCCTTGCGGTAAAGCTCCTCGTGTACCTTCTCGACTTCCCAGGCCCACTTAAATGAGTTCAGAGCACGTTTCATCAATTCTGCTTCGGCGTCCTTGATGAATCCGGGGTACATCGACACCACTTCGTAGCTCTCCCCTTCAATGGCAGCTTTCAGATTGTCATTTGTGGACCCGACTCCATCCAAAGCGCGAAAATGGTTGTGGGCGTGAACAGTTTCCGCTGCAGCCGCGGCGCGGAACAGCTTGGCAACCTGTGTGTAACCATCTGCGTCCGCTTTCTTGGCAAAAGCCAGGTACTTGCGATTTGCCTGTGATTCACCGGCAAAAGCAGCTTTTAAATCATCTACCGTCTTGGTCATTGCATTCTCCTTCATGGATATTATCTATTTCAAATTTTATAAGATAAAAATACTCACCTATTGGAGGTACACCATTGATGGGCGACATATTTCCGGATACTTTTTCCAAAATTTCGGATTGTTAGAAATCCGAAATTCTACTGCAAGCTATGACCACCGGGCTGGCATCAACGGGATAATTTCTTTGGAGATCAAGCAGCAAGGTGTCGCCCTGGCAAACTCAACCAACCTGCTCGACCAGGTAGGACTGGATGCCCATCATCTTCACCTGGTCCAACTGAGCTTCTATCCAATCCACATGGTCTTCTTCATCGGTGAGGATGGAATCTAATAACTCCCGGCTGCCGTTATCATTCAGCTCGTATGCTAACCGGACAGCCTCATTGTATCCCTTGACTGCACCATACTCAGCAGCCAGGTCATTTTTAAGCTGCGCTTCAATATCAGCACCGATGGTGATTTTCTTTAGTTTGCTGACGATGGGTATTCCTTCAAGAAATATTATACGAGCGATCAATTTTTCCGCATGCTTCATCTCTGTAATTGCACGCCCTTCAACAGCTTTGTGCAACTTCTCCAAGCCCCAATTGTCACACATCTCGGAATGCACCATATACTGGCTGATGGCTGTCAGTTCGTCGGATAATAAGTTGTTCAACGCGGCAATAATCTGGTCGTTCCCTTTCATTGGAAAATCCTCCTAATATTAGAATTTTATTAACGTATGCTTCTACTTCGCTATTATATTATCACCCGACTTGTCTGGGTAGTTATATCCTTCCTATCCTAACAATCTAAAAATAACTTCGCAAAAGGACTTTATTTTAACTGACTTGATGAGTCACCTTTTCAATGCACGAATCAACCTTCAAGGCTTAATGGTTTCCCATCAGCCAAGATAGATGGATGCAGCATTACCAGGTCTAGGTGGAGATTGGAATGATTCTGACCTCCAAAATGGTTATTCATCCCGATAGCAATGTGCACGCTGCCGCTTAGTTTCTCATCCAACATGATATCTCCTGTGAGATCCTTCACACCTGGATTCAAACCAATGCCCAACTCGGCGATACGATCCTTGTCTCCAGTAGAAACTGCCAATAACTCCTCAAGTGGTTGTGTTGCTTCTGCATCCGGCGCATCGATTTGTACCACTCTGCCGCCTTCAAAAGTAAGGCTGAGCTTCTCAATGACCTTACCGCGGATGAATGCCCTATCAATCACAGCTACACCGACTGCTGAATACTCCAATGGTGCCACATACACCTCACCGTATGGTAACCCGCTATGATCCTGGTGAATAGGTCGTCCAGTTATTGATAGGATGAGGTCTGTGCCGAGTGGAGTGGTGAGATGAATCTGATTGGCAGTCGTCAAAAGTGCAGCTACATGCTCCTGCAACGCATCCAGTATTTCATTATCGACACCCATTGCCTGAAAGTATCTTTGGCGTAGCAGAACCAGTGGTACAGCGTATGCATCTGCCAATGCCTGGGTAGGGTTGATGACAGTGAAGTGCCGGCACTCTAACCGGTCTGCCTCATCTAGTAGAGCAATCCACTCAGAAGCCATTGCCCGGCGGCGGGATATCTCAACCCCGGGGATATATCCGCCATGATCCCGCACTTCAATGATGGCATTGACATCCCTTAAAAAGTGTAATTCGTGCTCGGGTATCAGTCCCAGGTATTCCTGGGATACTTCCTTCCCGATACGCTGTAGTAATGGCTCTATGATCAGTCGAATGCTCCAAAATGCGCCTCGAGCGCGGATGTGATATGCCAGTGCTTCAATAAAATCCAACGAGTGAGAGCTAGCCCATATCCAAATGACCTGCCCTGGAGCAACAGCCAGCGTTTCTACCGCCTTTTCAGCCAGGCTCTCAATATCCATGGACTGATTCTATCAGGGTTCAAAACCTTTTATTTTCGAAAATCTGGTAATATTCCTTCAGGCACTCTTACTAAATTGGATAAGGAGGTTGCCTTGATCAATCGGGATAAGATCGATGAATGGATCCATGAGGTGGAAGAAAGACCTGCATCGGCGGCACTGATTATTCAATACATAGCCAACCGGTTAAGCGAGCTTGCCGCCCGGGAAGAAGAGCTGGCAGCTCAAAACATCGAGCTACTCAGCGGGCGTAAAGTGGAAGAGTATGAGAACCGGATAGCAAGCCTTGAATATCAGCTGGAGCTCCTGAAGCGCCAGCTGGGCGGTGAGATAATACTTCCCACCGAAGCACCGACTCCTAAACCACTTCAAGAGCTGATCAACCTGCTGGTATATACCCCCCTTGGGCAGGTATTGCGGGTGGAAATTGATCCGGCAGGGTTGGCTTCAGGGCAAACCATAGCCACACTTACCAGCGATAATCCTCTCGAGAGCATGCTGCCGGATATGCTTATTACCACTTCACAGGAGGAGCTGCTGTTTTTGTTCAATTCCGGACGGACAGTATCCATGCCTGTGGCACACCTACCTGCACCCAATACCGGCAACCTGGATTGGCAGAATGCATTCATCCAGGAACCACGTATCAGGGAGCAGCTCACGACAATCCAGCCGGTTGCCAGGATGTCACTCTATGAATTATGCCTCCAGGCCAGCCGACGGGGTTATGTGAAGAAAACAAAGACCTCCTACCTTGCCTCCCACATAACTGAAAATTATATCGGAACGGGTGTTAAACTCCCCGCAGATAAAACCTGCCGCCTGACATTTGCAGGCAAGGAGGACATCTTTATCATGGTCAGCCGTGAAGGGTATATCTTCAGCATGCAGGCAGACCAGCTGCCCGTTGCCATTGAGGAGGTCATTCACCTCGGGATTTCAGATCATATCGTGGCAGCCTTCGTGGCAGGTCAAAAACCATCCCTGGTTTTCATCACCCAAAATGGCAAAGCTGTTCACCGCAACATCGACTGGCTTGAACCGGCAAGCTCCTTTAAGACAAAAGGTCAGCCATTGCTATCAAAAGAGAGGCGTGAGGCAGGTGTGCGAATAGTTGGGGCTGCCGCAGTGGACGAAATTGATTGGGGTATTCTGCTCTACAGTGATGGAGTGTTGAAGGCAATCAGTCTCGATGAGCTGCTGGCTGCCGGCGCGATTCAAACTAATCAGCCAAACGCTTCCATCCTGAGCTTCTCGAGCTTTCACCTTCCAGGGATGGAGAAATAGTTGCCCATGATACTTTTTCCAAGAGGTGGTAAATAACATGGGACTGCACGTAGGGATTGACTTTGGTACGTCAAATTCAGGAGTGGCCATCTACCAAGGCGACCAGGTTCACATCTTGCCAATTGACACCAAAAGCCTCGTCCCCGAAGTAGTAAAGACTATCCTGTATATTACCCGGGATTACAAGCCCTTCATCGGGCAGGAAGCGGTGGAGCTGTACTACAAGCAAAACATCAACCGGCAACGGCGCTTTGTGAAAAAGTGGGCAGGGGAGATAGATTATCGCGGTGCCGACTTGCATTATGTGCGCGATGTGTATGTTTACGTCGACGAGCTGCAGCCAGGCAGATTGATGCAATTCATCAAGACTGCCTTACGCTCAGAGAAATATCCCGGGACACAGGTATTTGACCGTTTCTACAGCCTAAGCGATATCATCGCAACGTATCTGAAGATATTGAAACAGCGGTCAGAAGCACTTCTCAAAGAAGAAATCAGTGCAGTCACTTTGGGCAGGCCTGTCGAGTTCTCACCAGTGCCTGAATTGGATCAGAAGGCGCAAGACACACTTTACCAGGCTGCATTGGAGGCAGGCTTCAAGCAGGTAAATTTTGAACTCGAGCCCATTGCAGCAGCCATTTATTACGAAATATCACTCAACAAACCTCAAAATGTGCTCGTATTTGATTTTGGGGGCGGTACCCTGGACCTGACCATCATGCGGTTGGGTGATCCCCGCCGTCGCATGGTATACGCCAGTGGTGGCATTGGCATTGCAGGGAGTGATTTTGACCGAGCTATCATTGAAGAACGCATGCTACCCCACTTTGGGAAAGGAGTGGTTCACAATGACCCGGAAATCCTAAAATTGATCGATACCATCCCGGATTGGGCTGCGTTGCCTGAATCAAGCACACCCCTTGCCAGGGCTGAACTGGATCGAGCCATCCGAGCAGGACATGCCCCAGTCAGGTTAAAGGCGCTCGAATCCCTGATCTTCAATGACCTGGCTTTCTCGTTTTACAATATGATCGAAGCAACAAAGATCACTCTATCAGGCAGCGGTGTGGCAGTGGCAAAGATGAAGGAAAAAAGCATGGATATCTGGGAATTGTATACGCGTACGCAGTTTGAAAAAGATATCCGGGAACATATTCAGCACATCGAACAGGTCCTGATGAATACTCTCTCAAGCTCAGGAATGGAACCAGATCAGATCGATGCAGTGGTCAAAACCGGTGGATCTTCCAATATACCGGTTTTCTCTGAAATGTTGGGGAGAATCTTTGCTTTTGATAAAGTAAAGTCATCGGATGTATTTAATAGCGTCACCGCTGGCCTGGCGATCAAAGCTCATCAAAATTCCTAGGCCTTTTAAGGTGATGGGGGAAAATAAATGTGCTTAATCTCATAAAATTCTCATGGCATCGAAAATAGTTTATATTACAATTTCTATCATTAATATCGAGTTTCATAATAGATCAAACACACCCTTTTAAATCAACAGGAAGATGGAAAAGCATGGTAAAAAAACAAGATTTCGATCTCCCGGCAGCACATAAATACTTCTCAGCAGAGTGCTTCAACCGGGCATGGGATTATATCGACAAACCAGCGCGTACCAATGAGCAAGCAGATAAAATGCTCCAATTGAGCTTCGCCTCCCTGTGGCATTGGACTCAAAGAGAAGATTGTACACCTACCAATCTATCCATTGGATATTGGCAGGTATCCAGGGTTTTCGCCCTGCTCAGACAGGCAGATAACGCCAGGCATTATGGAGAGCTTTGCCTGGAAGCCTCTCAGAAGGATGGCGTCGAGCCATATTTTGCAGGAGCCGCATATGAAGCCCTGGCTCGTTCTGAAATGGTCGCAGGCAATGAACAAGAGATGGAACGATACCTCATCCAGGCACACCAGATTGCAGCTTCACTCCCAGATCCTGAAGAAAAACAACAATTACTGAAAGACTTGTCTACCATCCGCTGACAAAAAAAGGCCAGGCTTCACCCGGAACAGGGGTGCCTGGCGGGTTCAGCCTTTCCACCTACCTTAAGCAGGGTTACAATCCCACTATGGGATTCATCCACCTGCGATCGCATTCCTATTATTCATTTTCACGTGGTCTGCCCTCACCGCAACAGCTTGCCCAAGCAGCTGCAGCGTTCGGGATGCCAGCCTTGGGGTTGACCGACCACCATACCCTGACTGGCGCGATCGAGTTCCATGATGCCTGCCTTGAAGCCGGGATAAAACCCATTCTGGGGTTGGGAATCGAGACCGCACCCCCGCAAGATATGGAAAATATAGGGGCCGGCAGGTTGACCCTTCTTGCCATGGATATGACCGGGTGGCGTAGCCTGTGCCGGATCAGCAGCAGCCTGGCCGGAGACGAGGATACCCTTTCATTTAAGAAACTGGGTAATGAAAACACGGGGTTGATTTGTTTGACAGGTGGCAGGCAGTCGACATTGACAAAGCTGGTTGCCTCCAGGCAGCGCCAGCTTACAGAAGGTTGGCTCTCCCATTTGAGCGAGTTGTTCACCGGACGCCTGTACATCGAATTACAAAATCATGCCCCTGAAGATGTTGAGTTGTGCGTGAGCCTGGCCACCCTGGCTCACAGGTTGCGCCTACCAATTGTTGCCACTCACGACATTCATTACCTTTCACCAGGAGATGCTCACCTGCAGCAGGTGCAGACAGCCATCCGGTTGATCCGTCCAATCAAGGAGCTGGATGCAAGCGTTACTGCGCCTCCTCGGGCAGATTTCATCAGTCCACAAGAAATGGCTGAGCGCATGCCTAATTTTCCACGGGCCATCGAAGCCACACAAGAGATTGCCGAACGCTGCCAGCTGGAACTACCCCTGGGCAGGCCACATTTTCCCGATCTATCTTTACCAGCTGGGATGACCACCCAGGAATTACTTCGCCAAAAAGCTCTGGATGGTGCAAATAGACTATATGGGCAGATCACTCCCGAGCTGCAAGCACGCCTGGAGCATGAGCTGTCGGTGATCGGGGAGTATGGATATTCATCATTGTTCCTGATCGTGGAAGAGATCCTAAACTTTGCCCGCCAGGAGGGGATCCCTTTCTCTTCACGGGGTTCAGCTGCTTCGTCATTGGTGGCTCACTGCCTGGGGATCACCTCGCCTGACCCGATCCGCCTGAACCTGTACTTCGAACGTTTCCTGAATCCCGCCCGGGCAACCCCTCCCGATATTGATACTGACCTGTGCTCCCGACGCAGGGATGAAGTGATCCGCTTTGTTTACCAGCGCTTTGGAGAGGACCGGGTCGGCACGGTAGCCACCATCAATCGCTTTCGCAGCCGCTCAGCATTGCGCGAGGTGGCAAAAGCCTATGGTTTACCTCCCGAGGAAGTGAGCGTACTGGCAGATAGTCTTCCCTACCGCTGGTTTGGTCCTTCCAGCCGGGGAAGCAACAGGGACGACCCTTTTGCTGATTTATCCGAGCGTTACCGCTCCCCGACACACCGGGCAATTTTTGCCGATGCAGCTGCCCTGGTTGGCATACCACACCACCTGTCTGTCCATCCGGGTGGGGTGGTGATCAGTCCGGGTCCACTCACCGACCTGGCTCCCACCCAGATGGCGGCAAAAGGGGTAACCATCACCCAATTTGACCTGGATTCGATCGAGCGCCTGGGACTGGTCAAAATCGACCTGCTGGGCATCCGCGGACTCACCGTGTTAGGTGATGTGGTTGAAATCATCGCCAAAGAAAGGCAGCCCGAAGAACCTCACCTCAGAAAAACCATGCTCACTGAAATCCTGGATACCATCCCCATCACTGACCATGCAGTCAGCCAGATGGTCAGCCAGGGGAGGACCATCGGCTGTTTTCAGATCGAAAGCCCGGGCATGCGTGCAACCTTGAAGGAGGTCAAAGCCACCAGTGTGGACGATATCATGGTTGCCCTGTCGCTCTACCGCCCCGGCCCACTAACCGGAGGATTGAAGGATTCGTTTGTGAAGCGCCATCTGGGCAGGGAAGCCACCGAGCACCTGCATTCAGCCCTCGAACCTTTGCTGGCAGATACTTATGGGGTGATCCTGTATCAGGAGCAGGTTTTACGGATCGCACATGAGCTGGCTGGACTGACATTAGCAGATGCGGACATGCTACGCCGGGCGATGTCTCACTTTGACCCGGGAAAACAGATGCAAACATTGCAAGAGAAGTTCGTGGCTGGTGCCTGGGAGAGAAACCAGGTTCCTGAAGATATTGCCAATCGTATCTGGGAGCTGATGGCAGCGTTTGCAGGGTATGGCTTCCCAAAAGCCCACGCTGCCTCTTACGCCCAGGTAAGTTGGCGATCAGCCTGGTGCAAGACCCATTACCCGGCGTTTTTCATGGCAGCAGTGCTAGCCAATTGGGGCGGATATTATAGCCAGCGCATCTATATGACCGAAGCCCGCCGCCTGGGTTTGAAGATTCGTCCACCCCAGGTCAACCATGCCGGGCGCGAGTTCAGTGTAAAGATATTTGAAGCCCAACCTGTATTGATCATGGGGCTGGACCAGGTGCGTGATCTGACCCGGCGTACTCAGGCAGCCATCCTGCAGGAACGACCTTTCAGCTCCCTGGCGGATTTCCTCAGCCGGGTTGACCCACGACCAATCGAAGCTGAAAACCTGGTTAAAACAGGCGCACTAGAAGACCTGGGTAAGATCCCGGAGCTTCTTCACCAGCTGGAACACGGTGGCTGGAGGGGCGGGCAGTTGTCACTTTTTTCACTGGGAGATGAAAGTCCAGATGACTGGAGCGTGGAGCAAAAGGTGGCAGCCCAGGAAGAGATCCTCGGCACAGGTGTGATCGCCCACCCGCTGCAACAGGTGGAGAAGCAGATCAGTGAAGCTGGAGCATTGACCACCGTTGAAGCTGCCTCCCGGTTAGAACAACATGTGCGCGTGGCAGGGATGCGCCAGATCTGGCGACGCAGCCGGACATCACGCGGGGATTATATCTATTTCATGTCGCTGGAAGACCTGGAAGGGATGTTGGATGTGGTGATCACGACTGAGGTGTACCAGCGATCAAAGGCAGCGTTATCCACGGCTGGGCCTTATGTGGTCGAGGGGCTGGTAAGCCTGGACAGCCAACGTGGTGAACCGATCATCCGGGCGGAACGGATCTGGGCACTCAGGTAACCACCTGGCACAAATGCGTCCGGATAGGTTGCGATCACTCCTGAGGTAGCTTACTCACCAAATAAACCTGCCGGACCTGGTCCAGCCTTTCAAGAGAGATGTGCAATAGATCCCAGGAAATGGCCAGACCGGCTACTCCGGAACTCTTCACCGCAAGCAGGTCAGACCTGATTTGATCCCTACGAAGACTTGTCACCCCCTCTAGCTCTACCAGCTCCATTCCAGCCAGGGTTGGCACCGAACATGCTGCGACTCCAACCCTAATTTCCTTCTCCAACGCCAGGCTGGAGAGACCTTCTCTTTCAAGTGCCCTGATACTCGAGGGTAATGGCAGGTCTATGGAATGGCTCATCAAATCAAATGCGTCTCCTTCATTGAGATGGGCAGTAGAAGTAAGAAAATGGAACAAACCGGACAATTCAAATGGTAGACCAGCGGGACCGAGGGTATGGGCATAGGTCATCAGCTTGATCCAATCGACCATCCCACTCAAACCCCTGAGATCCTGCCCGACCAAGTGCGTCAGGCTGGGGGAATAACAATCCAGACCGATTTCCAAGCCTGCCGTTCTCAACGGCTGAGAGATACTTGTAAGAAAGTCACACACACTGTGCTTGCGAAAAGCAAGCCATTGGCTGATTGCTTGCCACGGACCGGAATTTGCGGGATCTGCCTTACCAGAGAGCAAGGTTTTTACCAGGGATAAGCGCCCCTCTTGTTTCTTGGTTTGAGCCAGGATGTCGGTCCTGATTTGACCGAGATCCAAACCAACCAAAGCCGCTTTACGTATACAGTGCTCACAAAAGCAGCCCAGGTCGTTAATGGGGTCAGCAGATGGTGACGGAAATCGCACCCGGTCCAGAAAAAACCCCTGGTACAGCCCCTGGCGGACCAGATGGTCCAAATGTGAGGCGACTGCTTCTTGCACACCTGGGTGGTTGGGGCAGGCAAAGGTAAATTCAGGCAGGCCGTGATATCCCGTCACTTTATGTCCTGCCAAACCATGCGTCTGCCAGTCAAGACGCGGTTGAAGAACCCCGTCCCCAGTAAGTAGAGGCTGCCATCTCAAGAAGCGGATACCCAGGCGTTCAGCTTCCTTACGGCAAGCGTTAAGCAGAAACATGGGCACATGCCACCCAATCAGAAGGTGAGTGAATGGCAATCTTTCAGCTGCTGCACGAAGCTTATTAACCACAAGCTTCAGATCCAATTGTGCAATCTCGGGGGAGTTTTCGAGATACTGAATAGTGATAAAGTTAGTTTTCATCTCACCCCTGCTTATCAAATTCCGATCTTCGTATTCCATAGGACTATTATATCTTTCCACCCGCTGTAAAATGCAAAAAAGACCCCTCAAAGGGGTCTTGAAACTTATCTGCAATGTTGATCGTATGAGCCATTATATGGCTTCGGCTCCTGAAGTAGATCATTTAATTAGCTTGTAAGACTCTGACTTTTAGCAGAATTCTGGGGAGAGTTAGCACCCTCCCCAGAATCATGGTGATTATCTCTGAAAATAGCCGTCGGAAAGGGTCTTCAGGAAGGACACGATGTTGTTTAATTGCATCATCGGGAACATGTTCAGCGTGGCCAGGTTTTGGTCCACTTCTGGAGGCGGGAACATATTCCCCATACCACGGCAACCACCACCCATGCCACCGCCACCCATGCCACCGCAGCCACCACCCATCATGCCACGCCAGTGGTAGAAGGAGACGATATCATTCAAAGACTTGAAATAGCCGTTGTGCCCATATGCCTTGACAAAGTTGTCCGATGGACGCAGGGCAACATTACGCAGGGTGGGAACTTTTTGTTTTCCCAGCTCCGGCTCGTAGACCTCCGGACCGTACCCAGCGCTCTTCAGGTAACCGCCCAGGCCATAATCCACCCAATTCTCCCCATCAGGATTGATTTCAACAGGCATGTCATAGAATGGATTGTTCGGATTCTTGGGCATCCCGATGTTGTCGTAGCTAAAGTCGGTGAATAGGGGATAGCCAGCAGAGCCAGGCTGCAGGGAGTGACAAGTGGAACAGCCTGCACGCGTATTGAACACAGCCAAGCCTTGTAGCTCGGCATCGCTAAGTCCCAGGTTCCGGAAGGCTGTCCAGCGGTTAGGATCACCCCCACCACTCGGGCAACCACCTCCACCCCCACCTGTCCCGCACTTGATCTTGGTGACATCCTTGCCAGCAGCCCTGGCCCTATCCCAAAAAAGGTCAAACTTTGAGCTGAATGGGTTGACTTCGTCACTGCGCTCGTAGGCTGCAATGGAACGGGCGATCTTCTCATATACTCCAGCCACATCCGACGCGCAGTTGAGTGAACCTGCACCCCACGCCACTTCAAAGAGATCTGCATAGGCAGACCCTGCCACAAGATTGCACAGCGTCTCAGCGTCAGGAATGGCCTGCTCGAGCGGGTTGAGGAATGGCCCCTGGGCTTGTTCAGCCAATGGGTCGCCCAGGGTATTGCCGGTGGCGCGTCCATCCCAGAACATTCCACCGATCCAAGAGCCAGCTGCATCCTGATGAAGGTTGGGACTATCACCGGCATAAGCTGCCGCGGGTGGTTTGCGATTACCGAAGAGAGCTTGGACAGAACCCTGATAAACAACGGTGCTCGCATTTACTTGTGAGTCCGGACCAGTGTATCCCACTCCCGGCCCATGGCAGGTGGCACACGACTGGTTTCCGTTCACCGACAAATTTGTGTCGAAGAACAATGCCTTACCAAGAGCTTCGATAGCATCGAGTTCCGGTTGAGCATCCTGGGCTAATGCTGTGGAACGTGTTCCAAGCATAACTATTCCAGCAAGCAACAATATAAAAACCAAGATCCATGAAAGCTTTTTCATTTTTTCTCCTCCAATCGTTTTTATGATTGTTCTTTTTTTTGTAATTTGCAATTGTATATTAGTATAAACAAATTCTCAGTGATTTCGTGTGATATTTCACAATATACTTGGTATTTTTTTCCCTGAAGAGCAGGGGTCTGCTCCCCAGGGCTTTACTTATATGCTGATTTTATGCTTCAAGAAGCAAGAAGATGGTGGTAGGTTTTCAATTCAGTGTTAGCCTCCTTAATTCACTATTTCGCATAAGTGAGAGATTCTGGGGAGGGATTGCTCCCTCCCCTTGATCAAGGAAACTATCTCTGATAATAACCGTCCGACAGGGTCCTCAAGAAGGCGACAATGTTGTCTACCTGCGGCCGGGGGAACATCGATAATGGGGTTCGATTCTGGTCCACTTCCGGTGGTGGGAACATATCTTGCATGTTATCGCACATACCACCACCCATGCCGCCACCCATCCCATCACAGCCATTGTCCATCATGGCACGCCAGTGGTAGAAGAAGACAATATCCTCCAGTGACTTGAAGTAGCCGTTATGTCCGTAAGCCTTGACAAAGTCTTCCGAAGGCCGCAGGTCGACATTTCGCAGGGTGGGTACTTTTTGTTTCCCCAGCTCCGTCTCGTAGACCTCCGGAGGATACCCGGCGCTCTTCAGGTAACCGCCCAGGCCATAATCCACCCAGTTCTCGCCATCCGGGTTCCATGCCTGGGGCATGTCGTAGAATGGGTTGTCCGGGTTTTTGGGGACACCAATGTTATCGTAGCCAAAATCGGTGAATAGCGGATAGCCAGCAGCTCCAGGTTCGATCGAGTGACAGGAGGAGCAGCCAGCCCTGTCGTTGAATACAGCCAGGCCTTGCAGCTCAGCATCGCTCAACCCCAGGTTGCGGTAAGCCGTCCAGCGGTAGGGGCTTGACCCACCACCAGGGCAACCCATACCCATACCGCCACCACCGCCGCCACCACCGCCGCCTGTTCCGCACCTGATCTTGGTGACATCCTTGCCAGCAGCGTCGGCATTGTCCCAGAACAGGTCAAACTTCGAGCTGAATGGATTTACTTCCGTGCTCCGCTCGTAGGCAGCCACCGAGCGACCGATCTTCTCGTATACCCCGGCTGTATCCTTGGCACAGTCGAGTGAGCCTGCACCCCAAACCTGCCTGAAAAGGTTGGCATACTCGGATTGTTTCACCCGCACGCACAATACCTGGGCATTGGCCAATGCCTGCTCGAGTGGGTTCAGGAACGGTCCCTGGGCCTGTTCAGCCAGTGGGTCACCCAGCGTTGCGCCGGTAGCCCGTCCATCCCAGAACATGCCGCCGAACCAGGCTCCATCGGTCTCACTGAAGTGGAGCAACGGGCTGTCGCCGGCATACGCCGAAGCGGGTGGTTTTCGGTTCCCAAAGTGATTGGGCAACGCCCCCTGATAAACTGCACCACTTGCATTGATCAGCGCATCCGGGCCGGTATAACCGACTTCTGCCGCGTGGCAGGCTGCGCATGACTGGGTGCCGTTCGCTGAAAGGTCCTGTGTCGAAGAACATGGCTTTGCCAAGTTCCTCAATCGGGGTTAGTCCTGGATCCTGGGCTAATACGGTCGAGCGGGAGCCGAATATAAACAGACCCGCCAGCAGAACGAATACAATGGTGATAAACGCTAATTTTCTCATGCTACACTCTCCCTGTGTTTTTGTTAAATTTTTTTACTGGCATTGCTGGTGCAATTTATTTTTAATATTTATATGGACAGATAATCAACGTTTTCGTGTAGTATTTCACAATAACCTGGTTATTTTTTTCCCTGAGGAGCAACCCTGCTCCCCAGGGATTTCTTAACATTCTAACTTTTAGGATGAAAAGGTGATGAATGACCTGGAGTATTTTTGCTGATAATTAGTCTCCTTTATTCACTGTTTCACATATGCTATGCTCGGTTGGGGGAGGAAGAGACCCTCCCCCAAAACTTTTGCTGAAATTTATGGAGCAGCTGCCACGGGTACGACAGCTGACCACACCGTGCCTGCCGTATTGAATGCGCCGACACGGAAATACCACGTCTGCCGGGCGATGGTCCCCGTCGTGAACGTCGTCACGTTAGCCCCTACCGAGCCTGATCCGGAAACCGGCGGGAAGATACCGGTGGTGTTCCACTGGATCGTATACCCGGTCTCTCCAGTGACGTTGTTCCAGGTCACTGTCACGCGTTCGTTGTTGCCCTGCCGAACTGCAATGATGGTAGCGATAGTTGGTGTCGCCGGGAGAGCAGGGATGCTCACGCTTAAGGTGTTAGAGTAAGCCTTCACAAAAAGGTTTCGCGCTGCCACCCGGTATGTGTATGTGGACCCGGGTAGGGCGGTTGTGTCCAAGAAGGTCATGTTGCCGTTACCGTTGTGTTGTGGAGCCGTACCGATTTGGGTCCAGTTCAATCCGTCAAACCGCTCAACGATAAATCCGGTCTCGTTATTGGAGTTGTCACGCCAGGTCACGTTGATCTGAGGACCCTGTTGGAGCGTCGCACTCAACAATGTCGGAGCATTCGGTGGAGCCGGAACGACTACCTGGGCAGTGTTCGAGTAAAGGGACGAACCAATTGCATTCACTGCCTTTACCTGATAGCGGAAGGTTGCCCCTTGCTGGATCGTCGGGACGGTCGTGTCAACATATGTGGTGATGTTAGCGCCAACCGTGCCAATCTGGGCAAAAGCGCCACCGTTTTGTGCTCGCTCGATGACGAAGCCAGTCTCAGTTGTGGCGTTGTCAGTCCAGTTTAGCGTGACCACCGGCCCAAAGGCAAGTGTTGCGGACAGGTTGGATGGAGCCTTGGGCGGGTTAAGGACGGTCACCATTAGGGAGACCGATTGGACGGTTAGATCCGGGAATCCAACAGAACCTGGAAGAAGCGGTTCAGCATCCAGGTAGCCTACGGTGTTCTGGGCGACCACGCGGTACAGGTAATCCGTATACTCGTCGTGGGTCAGATCAACCATTGTGCGGGTTCCATGGGTATTGGTTTGGTCGAGTGGTGATGTGCTAGTACCGACGTCGACCCAGGTAAGGCCACCGTCCTCTGACCTCTGAACAAGGAATTGGGTTTCGTTGATCGAGTTATCGTTCCAGGTCAGTGTATTTGTTAGCCCTGTCGAAGGCAAGCCCATCCGGTATGATGGGTGGGAGTGCCACCGACACCGGTCGCATCATGTCCATCTCTTCATGGCTCAGGATGTGGCAGTGGTAGACGTACTCCCAACCGAAGTTCACCAGGTCATTCATGATCGGGTTGGTTGGGTTGCCCTGTGGATCGATGTTGTTGAATCCCATCATTGAACCAAGCGGACTCATCGGGCTCAGCGGGCGGATGGCATTGGGCAGCTCCCAGGGTATGCTGCGGGATGATCGGGCGCAGGGCCACGATGGTATCTTCCAGGGGAGAGATCCGCACCGTGTCCTTCCAACCCAGCTCCGTAGGATCGGGTGGGATGATGATATTGTCCCAGGTAACCCGATTGAGCACCTGCACATCGTACAGGTGGAAGTGGATCGGGTGCGTGTCCACACCGTTGTGGGTGATGCGCCAGATCTGCGTGCCATCGACGGACGGAGATGGGCGTGATCTTCACGTCACCTACCGGTAAACCATTCGCATCGAGTGTGATGGCCTGTTTCGGTAGGCTGGTGGCATCGATCAGCTCGGTTGCCGGGTTGACGAACGGGTAAAGCGACGACATTCTGCAGCCCAGGTGATGGGGGCGAGCCTCAACTCCCAGGTTGGCCTGCATGCGCCCAAACTCATCAAAGGTGGTGGAGTTCATCTCGTCATGGATGGCTTTCGGTTCCAAGGGCAGGGTCATCGGCGACGTGCGTGGATTCGAGGGTGTTGAAGGTGAGTGATGTGTAATCACTGATGCGAACGTATCCATCACATGCAGATGCTCGGAGGTTACGAGTGCAGTAACCAGAGCTCGAAAAGTTGGTGCCGTAAGCAGAGTTATAAGCAGCCTGCCCGACGATGATCGGGTGCTGACCCTTCTCAAACACACCTGAGCCATCTGCATGATGCTTGAAGGCATTCTTAAGGGCTGTCACGTTGAAGGCAGGTGCCGGGGGATTGGCAGCGATCTTGACCTGCATGATGGTGCGGGTATTGGGTCCGTAGCCAGGCAGGATGGTCTGGGCAGCGCCGTTGGGATAGGTCGGGTGCACCTGTGTAGTAGTCATAGGTGGATACGCGGGCGGGGAAGGCTGCCGGTGCGTCGTTGTACAGGATCAGCGTCTGGCCGGCAAACTTGCGAGAAGTCGACGATCACATCGGCGCGCTCAGCGGGTGCTAATAACAGCGAGTGCTGGTCCACGTTACCCACGTCGAAGCGGGTCGGGTCGATGATCCAGGTGGTCGGCTGCTGGCCATCCACCACCACCGGGGCTGGCAGGAAGCCGCCCTCGGTGCCGATCGCACCCAGTCAGGTCCAGGTAGGCTGACAGCCGTATCTGGGGTTGGGAAGATGTTCGGATCGAGTCTGGGCTGCAGCCAGTTCAGCAGGTTAAGGCGACTTCAGTGCCACCGATTACCTCGCCCAGGCTGTTCAGCTCAGTGCTGGCGGTAGTGGGGTCAGCCACGTACCATTGGAAGTTGAAGAAGCGGTCATTGGCGGCACTGAGGATGCGGAAGCGGTAAGCTCTTTGGCTCCAGCGTCATGGTCGGGTACGCCACGCCGTTGACGATGGGCGTGTCATTGAACTGTTCCATGCCCACCGAGATGTTGGGTGTGCCGGGGATCAGCTGCGGTTCGCAGAACGGGTCGGTCTGGTACTGCCAGGTGGCAGGGTCGTCCAGGTTGCAAGGTACGGCGAGTGGGATCGCCAAAGTCATCTGCAGTGCCGCGAAATTCCATCTGCTCCTTTCGGGTCCATGTTGTAGTATGGGTTGGCGATCGGTACCATGCACCGTGTGGGTAGCTGGTGGCCAGAACCAGGGCCCATACATCCAGCGCCCATAGGCACTCATGCCAGACGGGTCACCAGGGTTCTGGGCGGGCATATACACGTGGTGGTACCAGAAACTCCCATAACCACCCCAGCGGGAGGCGTCCCAGGTCGGGTCCTGGGCAGCTGAGACGTTCCATTGGCATCGTACTGGTTGTACATCTGGGCGTCCTGCGGCACGAAGGTCTTGTCCTGGATGACCAGTGGGATACCCTCGCCCAGGCTGGCGATATGTGCCAGTCGGGCCGAACAAAGTCTGCTCGGTCTCATCGGTGATCAGGTAGCCGGCTGCTTCACCCGCATACACGTTCAGGCGGGTGATGCCCCAGGCATGGTCATGGTAGAACAACAAACGGGCACTCTGCTGGTTGGTGTAGTAGAAGGTCATGCAGCCGTCGGTAGCTCCATCGCATCCAGCGCACCCATGTCGGGCACGTTTGCCACGGAAACACCCTGTGGCCAGGAGGTCATCTCGCCTGCCGGGGTGATCCACTGGTGGGCTGTGCCATCGCTAGATCCATGGGGTGATACCGCCGTGCAGGTGCAACGTTGCGCGGTTGTTCTTGAAGCACAAGTCCACTCATTGGGTCCATGGGGTCCACAGCCTGCGGATTGTCGGTGCACATCGGGTTACGCACCTCATCCATGACGGTCCCATCTTCCACTGGCATCCCCATATCCATCGGACCCATGCCTGAACCCATTAGAGTGGTATCTACGGGCAGGAATAGGTTCCCTTCTACTCCGGTTGGGAGCAGGTTGTAAAAGACGATGCGTACCGGTTTATCGCGGGAAGCTATCAGGGTCGGTCCCAGCCATTGAGGCGAGGTAACGCCATACCACTGGTTACCGTTGCTATCCAGAACTGGGACTTGAGTCCCATCCAATAGTTCATTCGTCAATGGGAAGTGCTGGCTGATCCCAGCGTTGTCCGCGGTTTCAAGCTGTACATAACCGCGCACCAGAGTGGGTGGCAGGCTGGAAGAGAAGGATGTGCGGTACTGCACCAGGCCGATCACATACTCGTCAGCAACAACATCGCCATAGGTTTTTTGTGCCGCTACCCCCAGTGGGATGTATTTCCCAGTCGTGGGACAAGCAGGGGGCATGCATAATCCGGGCAGGGGGTCGGTGAATTTCTGGATCCCGCCTGCGGTGACGTAGCCTGAACCGGCAGTAGTCACTGTGATAGAAGTGACACCGCCGACATTGGTGAAGGCGGTGGCGAGTGCACCGGTGCCGGTGCCACCACTACTATCAGAGATAACTACCGATGGCACAGAAGTATAACCAGAACCGTAGGTATCAACGGTTACCGCCAGAATTTTAAGCGTGGCTGTAGCGGTAGCGCCGGTTCCTGCGTTGTTGATCGGGTCAAAGAGCGTACCGTCGCGGATTACCACATTCGGTGCGGTTGCATATCCTGAGCCGGGGTTATCGACTACGACACCGGTAACCGCACCGGTTCCATCAATCAATACGTGCCCAGTAGCTTGAACTCCATTCGGATCGAGTGGCATATCAAAGTCAACGGTTGGGAATGTATACCCTGAGCCTGCAGCAGTAACTTGGACTGCGTCAACACCACCATAGGCGGTTGCCGTTGCACCCGCTGTCGGTGCACCGATGAGGCCTGCACCATTGATCGTGACTGAGGACGGAGCTACGGCGAAAGTGATCACCCAGGGGGTGGCGATTGAACCACTACCATTTACAGAGGCAGATACACCAGCGGCAAGAAGTGCCGTTTGTATATCTCCTGCCAATGCGTTCCAGGCAATTGCACCGGTCGTAGCAGCATCAACCGAGAGCGTGAAGGTACCACCGATGGCAGTGCCTATATTTGCGGTGTAGGTATCAGTTGGTGCAGGGGATACGCTGGTATCAAGTACACCCTGGGTAAGGAGAGCGCCATCCATCGAGACCAGAGTAGGCGCAGTTACAAAGGTGATCACCCATGGGTCAAGGACTGCACCACTACCGGTTACCGTGGCAGTAACACCAGCAGTAGAAAGCGCAGTTTGGACATCCCCAGCTAATGCGTTCCATGGGATGGCGGCTGTCGTATTCAGGTCAACGGAGAGGGTGAAGCTACCACCCGATGCACTGCCGATGGTCACGTTGTACACGTCGGGGGTTACACCGACTGTAGCGCTAAAGTCTAGGACACCCTGGGTTAGACCAGCGGGGTTAATCGTTACGGCTAGCGGTGCGGCTGCTAAAGTGATCACCCATGGGTCCACAAGCGAGCCACTACCGGTTACTGTGGCAGTAACACCAGCAGTAGAAAGCGCAGTTTGGACATCCCCAGCTAATGCGTTCCATGGGATGGCGGCTGTCGTATTCAGGTCAACGGAGAGGGTGAAGCTGCCACCAGTGGCACTACCTACGCTCACCTTGAAAATACGAGTAGCGACGGGAGTAACGGCTGCTGGAGTGAACGATCCACCACCTGCAATGGACACTAAAGGAGCGATATAGCCAGCGCCTGCAGCGTCTACACTTATGGAGGAAACTACACCTGAAAGTGTAACGGTTGGGAGAAGAATAGCTCCAGTGCCGCTTGCACTTGTAATAGTGGCCGATGCGTTAGTGTAGTTTTGTCCAGGGTCGGTGACGATGATACCAGTGATGGCGCCATTCGCCCCCACGGAGGCAACAGCTGTTGCACCGGTGCCATCACCTGTGATGTTAACCTGGGCATCAGCTAAGGTGAACGGGCTGTTGACCCAGTTGGGGTAGGGTCCAAAGTAATGCGGGACTGTGGTTTGATCCACCTCTGAAGCCGGTTTTGCCGTTGTGGGCTTCACCTGTCCTGTGCTCCCAAAGATAAATGTTACCAGCACAAGGAACAGCAGTGTATAACTAAGAATTTTACGGATGTTCATGTTTTTATTCTCCTTTATATGAAACGGGTTGTTTGTAGTTACCAATGAAAATAGTTAGAGCAACTTTTTTTACAGTAATTTTTTCCTCCTCGTTTTTTTGTTCCCCTGTGTAGAAAGTCGTTAGGGACGTGGAAATCATCTGGTTTTTAGCATTGCACACACCGATAAAATCATTCGAGACAATAGCTTGATACTGTTGAATTGTTTTGGTAAAAACTGTTGAATTGTTCACCTCCTTTTGTGGAATGGTCTCCAGAAATGAATTTGACGCGCAAAGATATTCTCTCCCAAAACTCGAATTGCCCACATAAATTGGGCAAGGATTTAATAACGGGCAGTCATGTTGGAGATCAGTCACCGGTTCACCCGTAATATATTGGGGTTCGACTTAAAGAATGGGTAGAAGAAAAAAAGCTCAATCAGGATTGAAAAATATGCTAAAGGTGGCCCCCAGTCTTCTACCCCGGAAATGGGCATGCCTAGCGTACGGCTGACCAGGTAACCAACAATTGCCCCGATGCAAAGAAAACCCCCAAGTGCCCAACCCCATAAAAGTTCTCCCCGGTAAATGCCGATGGCGGAGACGAGGGATGCAACAAAAAAGCCAAAGAATAAAATGCCCATATAGGGTGCATCCTGAAATTCGCCAGAGGCATTGTACAGATGGATCAATCCTGATATGAGTATCAGGATGATCCCAATCCAGCTATAGAGTTTATTTATTTTCATTATGCTCCTCCTTCGAGTGTCTCCTGTCCCATGATTTTCGTTCGTGCATTTATTATTGCTTTTGCCAGTAGTTATTAGCTGATCAATACTTTTTTGCTGTTGGAATTTAATTACTAAACCAGGATCGTATTGACGCAATCCAACAGGCGTTCAGGGGCGATAGGTTTTACGAGATAATGACCGCTTAATATCCTTCCCTCGACTTCGGATTCGTTCATTACATGATCGGTCAAAATTACGATGGATACATAGGGGAAAATGCTAAGGACCCTCGGAAGAAATATATTCGTAATATCCGGGATATTGATATCGGTAATGACCAGGTTATATTTCCTTGATTGAATAAGGTCCATTGCTTTATAAGCACAGCCGGTTTCAGTGACGAGATAACCGGCGCGTTGAAGGATGAGCGTAATCGACTGCCGTAAATTCTGATCATCTTCAACTAACAGGATTATTTTTGGGCTCATGTTTTTGAATCAGTTATCTCTATCTCATTCTATAGGTAATTTATGGGTAAGAAATTTGAAAAAATTTGCTTATATTGGTAACTTGCCAATTATTTAATTAATCAAACAAGGTGGGCAGTAACAGCAACTGCCCACCTTGTTAGGAATACAGGAATTAGATTTACGTAACCAAACGATAGCCTACATCGCGCACGGTGATGATCAATTGGGGATGGCGTGGATCCGGTTCCAATAATTTGCGGATTTCGTGCATCTGCCAGCGGGTGATATCACGCGCTTGTGCCCTGCTCAAATGCTGATATCCCTGAGATTCCTGGACCAGCTTCTCATAGGTGACAGGCTGAGGCGCATGGCGTACAAGCGTAACCAGATAGTCAAATGTGGACGGGGGTAATGGTGTATTATTTTCCCCGAATTGCACAGAATGTGTATGCAGATCCAATACTAATGAACCACATTGTAAAAAGCGGGATGGATCTGCCGGGCGGGTTATAGGATTAGAAATGACTGGTGGCATCTCCTGCCCATCGATGGATTGTAATTCAGCCAGTAAATTCTGTAATTGATTGGTGATCTCGCGCCGTCGTTTGGGTTTATGCTCTTTCAAGACGCTTTCCACCCGGTTCAGGATGGCATCTGGATCGATGGGTTTTAGCAGGTAATCCCTGGCTCCCAACCTGACGGCTTCAATGGCAGTATCCAGGGTAGCATGGGCGGTCAGGATTAAGACAGGCATCTCTGGATATAATTCCTTGATCTGTGGAAGCAGCTCAATTCCATTTATATCTGGAAGCTTAAGATCCAGGAACGCCAGGTCATAGGATCCGGTCTGCAATAACTGGAGAGCTTCTCCAGCGTTGGCAGCGGTTACAACCGAATAGCCTGCACGCTGCAGGATCAATCCAAGACTGCGGCGTAAATTGGGTTCGTCATCAATGATAAAAATGGTGTAGCCTGGACCCATGTTTTTATTCTCCCTTCTCACCTGCACCTGTATCAATTGGTAGCCAAATGGTAAACGTTGCACCCTGACCCGGTTGATTATCTACCATGATCTGTCCACCATGTTTTTGAATGATCCCGTAACAGATGGATAATCCCAATCCCAACCCGTCTCCCTTGGTGGTCATAAACGGCTCAAAGATGTGAGGCAGGATATTCGCATCTATTCCCGGACCAGAATCAATGATTTTCACACCAACCTGGCTCATATCTGTGGATTGGATCATCTCAACGGATATACTCCCTCCAACAGGTTGCATTGCTTCGATGGCATTCATGAACACATTGAGAAAAACCTCGATGATCTGATCCCTTATACAATTTACATAAAAGTGCTGCTCACCCGATAACATTTTCCAGGCTACATTAGAATTATTGAGATGGGGAATAACCAGAGAATAGACTTCGTTGATGATATCCAACAAGTCATGCGAGTCCATCATCTGGATCGATTGCGGTCGATAGAGCTGGCGTAATTGACCTACAATATTTGAAAGGCGTTGTGTCTCTGAGAATGCCATCTCCAAGGGTTCCGAATTTGGGGATCCAGGTTCTGTTTCTTGCTGAATGAGATAGAGGCAATTTTTAATGGTTTGCAACGGATTATTAATTTCATGGGTCACCGAGCCAACCATACGCCCGATAACAGCGTGTTTTTCGGCCTGGAGCAATTGGTATTCATATCGCTTTTTCTCGGTGATATCGGTGCAAGTTCCAATCCACCCTGAGATATTGCCATCTTTATCTTTAAACGGCACACCACGGACAGCAAAATGACCATACTCCCCTGTGTGACTTCTTATGCGATACTCTGTATCGTAGAGGATGCCAGATTCAACCGCACGAGCCCAAATATCGGCAATTCGTTGTTGGTCAGCAGGATGTAAGGCATCGATCCAGCCCATACCCAGGATCTCTTGTTCATTCTGCCCGGTGTAGGCTCTCCATTTGGGAATATCCTCAACCACCTCGCCGTTCACATTGGTTTGCCAAATAATCTGGGTGGTGGCGATAGCCAGGGAACGATATTGTTCCTCGCTCTTGATAAGCGCTTCCTCCGCCCGTTTATGTTCGGTGATATCCTGCCTGATCGAAATGAAATTGGTGATATTTCCATCACGATCAAAGACTGGGGTATTGATCTGCTCTTCAATATATAAGCTGCCGTCCTTTCGGCGGTTGACGAATTCCCCATGCCATACTTCTCCTGCAAGAATGGTATCCCACAGGTTGCGATAAAATTCCTGATCGTGTTTACCGGATTTTAGATTGTCCGGTTTTTGACCAATGATTTCCTGCGTGGAGTAGCCCGTCATGCGGGAAAAAGCCGGGTTAGCCCATAAAATTGATCCATCCTTCTCGGTGACAATAACGGCATTTGCAGCAGATTCCAAAGCAGTGGTTAACAAGATGAGCTGTCTCTCTGCCCGCTTACGCTCGGTAATATCTCGGGCAGCTGCAAATACACCCGCTACACGACCGCTCTCATCTTTAAACAAAGTTGCGTTATATACCACGGGAGTGATATGTCCATCCTGATGCTGAATTTCCAATTCATAATCCTGTACCTTTCCAGTTTCGAACACTTGCAGGTAGCCTTTGCGGGCTTTTTCCGGGTTGGTGAAATAGCTTGAGAAATCCGTTCCAATCAGTTCTTCCCGGGTATAGCCAGTGATTGCCTCCGTCACTGAGTTCACATCACCAACTTTCCCATCCGGTGTGATCGTAACAAGTGCATCCAGGTTGGCTTCGATCAGGCTGCGATTATATGAATTCATCAAACGCAGCGTCTCTTCCGCTTGCTTGCGCCCGGTAATATCAATGCCCATCTCAAGAACGAGTTCTGAGCCATCCACATCGGTGAAGGGGTAGTCGAAAACATCGTAATGGTGTCCATCCGGGCCTGTCCACTCCCAATGATGGGAGGATTTGGTTTGTAAAACCTTGTACGTCTCACAATTCTCGCAGGGCTCACTTAAACCAAACAGGTATTCGTAACAACGTCGGCCTTGGTCCTCGCCGAAACGCTCTCTGAAATAGCGGTTAGCGAAGGCAACGTGGTAATCGGGTGTTAGCAGGATCAGGTAGGCAGGTAATATTTCCAGGACGTCATTAAATCGCTTCCGTTGAGCTTCAACCGCCTTGGTTTGTAAGAGGAGCTCTTCAGTCCGCACCTGTACCGTTTTTTCCAGATTTTCATGCGCCTTAAGCAATTTCTCTTCGGCCTGTATCCGTTGCGAAATATCGTCATAGGTAATAACGACCCCGAAATTTTCAAGAGGGAGTGGGGAGGCGGTTGCGCTGATCCAGGTGATTTGTTCATCTTCTTTGACGATCCCCATCTCAACTTTTTCGACTCTTCGATTTTCTTTCAATGCCCTGACGCTGGCGAATTCTTCTGGAGGCATGGGTGTTTTATCAAGACGGACAATGTGCCATTCGGCTCCGTCAATTTGCCTGTGAGATTGTTCCTTTTCTGAAAGACCCAGGAGATTTATGGCTTCCTGATTGGATTCGATAATCTTGCCTTCTTTATCGGATACTGTGACCCCAAGGGGTAATGTGTGGAAAAGAACAGAGTATTTGGTTAAATTGATGCGCAGCTCATTTTCCATCTGCTTGCGCTCAGTGATATCCAAGAAAATGACCGCAAATTGACCGGGAGCACACCGATATGCAAAAACCTCATAGTATTTGTTTAATGTGGGTGAGTAATCTTCAAACTGGGCAGGCTCACCAGTGAGTACGACATTTCCATAAACATTTAGCCATCTAGTCCCCTCGTCAGGAAGCACTTCACGGTAAGTTTTTCCAATGATAACTTCTCGTTTTAAACCGGTAAGTCGTTCGAACGCTGGGTTGATATCCAGGAAGCGGTAATCATAAGGCTTGCCATTTTTATCAAAAATAAGCTCATGAATCGCAAAACCCTCGGTCATTGCTTCAAATAACGAACGGTAGCGCTCTTCGCTTTCCCTCAGGGCTTCCTCGGCCTGCTTTATCGCGGTGAGGTCCACAGTTGCTACCCCCACCCCGGTGATCTGTCCTGCTTTGTCCCGGATTGGCTCCAGGAATAAATCCAGGTACAATCGTTGACCCCCACTGACTACCCAACCTTGCTCTCTCAAGTCCTTTCCTGAGTCGAGAACCTGGCGCTTAAGCCCCATGGTCCACTGTGCAACATCTGGAGGAAATAGATCGGAATCCGTTTTGCCGATCACTTCTGCCGGCTTTACTGTCCGTTGGTTATAGGCCCAGATAAAATGTAAATCCTTATCCTGGGCTGCAACGGTCACCGGGGCATGCTTAAGCACCATGCGGAAGCGTGCTTCACTCTGCTGTAAAGCTTCTTGGGTTTGTATTTGTTCAGTTATATCGTAGGCTACTTCCCCTGCCCCAACCACATTACCTTCAACATCGCAGATGGGTGTGTGCAGCACATTGTATACCTTTCGGTAAAATTGTTGATCCCCAAACTCCAATACCTTATTGGTGCTCTCACCACTGAGGACCTGATTCCACTCCTGCCCCACCACTCTTTGCTGTTCAGGTAAATGGGAAAAAGCATCGAGCATATTCATCCCGAGTTGAATTTCCTTGCCACTGAGACGCTTCAATTCCTCCTGATAGGCCTGGTTGAAATAGGTATAGCAGAAGTTCTTATCTATGGTGGCGATAATTACATTCGTTCCTTTAGTGGCCGCCTCAATAAAGCCCTGTGTTCGCATCAGCTCTTGATTACTCTGGTTAAACGCCTCTTCCATCTTCTTGCGCTGGGTGACATCAGTGGTGAAAATTCGGAAAGTTTCATATTCTTGAGAATAGTGGATCTTTTCTTCAAGGATACGCTCTTGGATCTTTATCTCCCTTAAGAATTGTTCAACAACTTTTTCGCCAGCGATACTGCTCATTTCTGAAAAATCATCTGGAAGGAAAACGCTCGCATCGTCTGAACCAATCTGGCTAAGAAGCTGTTGTGTAGCAGGGTTTAGGTAAAGTACCTGCCCGTTACGGTCAAATTCAAGCACCGGGTTTGGATTCAGTTGGGGGAAAGATGCCAATCGGCGGTATTCAGCATTTTGTTGGCGTAATTCAGCAACCTCCCGTTGTATATCTTCAATTGTAGGGGAAAAATCATCGGTGCTCATCATTTCCTGTTCTCCTATAAGAAAGTGCTACCATATCACCAATGCATTAAGGATGCCAGAGGTAGATACAAGAGAGTGTACATAAGTTTGGGAGGAAAGCTTGAAAATTCTTTTTGACAGCAATAAAAATATCCAACATCAATAAAATTTACTAATAGGGTCAACCCAAATCAGTAATCTATATCAGAATACCTATATTCTAATACCAATCCGAACTAAATCTTCTGGAGTGGGCTGATCTATTATCCCTCATTTTCCTGGCAATAACCCAATCGAATCAACCTGTTTGTCTATGGGGAAATTTCTCTTCATAAGGCTGGATGCACAGAAATCCTTATGCTGCGGGTATTTTTATACCTTGATCCCACTCAACCTCTAAATACGTGGTCTGGTAAGCCCTAATGGTTTATGATACATTTATACCCGTTATGTCCATTCTTGCGCTTGCCCTGCTGCTAACTTCAGCCTTCTTGCACGCCTTATGGAACCTGCTGTTAAAGAAATCCGATGAAAAATACCTGGCGATGGGCTGGCAGGTGATCATCGGCAGCATCTTCTCGATCATTGCCATCTTTTTTATCGGTCTGCCACCCCGCACGATGTGGTTATTTATTCTGGTCAGCACGATCCTGGAAGCCATTTATTTTGCCATACTCACATATGCATATAATGACCACGATTTTTCGCTGATTTACCCGGTGGCACGTGGAGCAGCACCTGCGCTGGTGCTGATATGGAGCGCGTTATTCCTGAACGAAATCCCCAGCCTGGGTGGTTTGCTAGGGATCGCCATGATCGTGTGCGGTCTGGCAATCATCGGTGTCACCAGCCTGCTCCAGAACGATACGGGTAAACCGCACCTACGGGGTATCATTATTGCGCTGTCGGTGGCACTGGTGATCTCAATCTACACCCTGGTGGACGGATTTGCCGTTAAACACGGCCCAGCTTTGCCATATGGCCTGAGCCTGTTCATCCTGATGCCGATTTTTACCACTCCACTCATCGTGCGCCATTATGGCTGGGAACACAGCCTCAAAGCATTCAAAGATCAGCCAGGGCGCCTGATCCTGGTCGGCATCCTGGCTGTGATCGCTTATCTTTCAGCCTTGTTTGCCTATTCGATTGCCCCGGTGAACTACTCGGAAGCCATTCGCGAAGTCAGCGTGGTGATGGGGGCATTCGCCGGGTGGTATTTCCTGGGGGAGCAGATGGGGAAAATTCGCATCCTGGGTGCGGTGGTAATCTTCTTTGGCATCGTCATGATCGCTATTTTCGGCTAAAAACAGAGATCTTCAGTTTTATTAAGAAACTCCCCAACCGGTCATCCCCGGTGGGGAGTTCGTATTTATAAGAGGCGTGCTTCTTCGAGTGAATCCGTTTACTGCCTCAACACCAGCACTGCTTCGCGGGAGCAGGAAACCTGGTCTTTATCACCGATCTTTGGCAGCTCAAGGAATGGATTATTGAATGTATCCATGTAAAAGCGGTTGCTACCAACCAACACCTGGATGCGGACAACAGACCCGAGGAAGGTGATATTCTCGACTTTACAATCCATGACGTTGGCTTTTTTCTCCTGGGCAATAAAATTGAGTCGCTCTGGGCGGATGGCAATGGTAACCTTATCACCCTTTCGCTTGTCCTCCAGCCCTTCAGCTGCCTGCAGCTGAACGCCGTCGATTTGAAGCATGTGTGTTGCTGGGTCAACCACCTCGGCAGCAGTGGTGTTCAATGTACCGACAAAACCAGCCACAAAAGCAGTCGTGGGAAAATTGTAAATCTCAAAAGGAGAACCCACCTGTTCAATCCTACCTTCATACATCACCACAATGCGGTCGGAGATTGACAGGGCTTCTTCCTGGTCGTGGGTGACATAGATAGCCGTGATGCCAAGTTTTTTCTGGATGGCGCGGATTTCCGCCCGCAGCTGCACCCGGATTTTTGCATCCAAAGCCGACAGGGGTTCATCCAGCAGAAGCACCTCAGGGTGAATAGCCAGGGCACGTGCCAATGCCACGCGCTGCTGTTGCCCACCGGAAAGCTGGTAGGGATAGCTGTCACCTTTCTGCTCAAGGTGGATCAAGGATAGCATTTCTGTCACACGTTCTTTAATGGCTGTTTTGTTCTCACGACGAATCTTGAGACCAAAACCAATATTTTGCGCAACGGTCATATTCGGAAACAAAGCATAAGCCTGAAAGACCATACCTACATTGCGCTGGTTGGGTGCCATGTTGGTAATATCTTTACCTTCCAGAGTAACTGTACCCGTAGTGGGAACTTCAAAGCCAGCAATCATGCGCAAGGTGGTCGTTTTTCCGCAACCCGATGGACCCAGGAATGAGACAAATTCGCCCTTTTCCACTTCCAGATTGAAGTCCTTTACCACTGTATTATTGGCGAATTGCTTGGAGATATTGTTAAGGGATAAATGTTTCATGTAATGTCACTCTTGGTTATTTTAGTGTCCGCCACCAACTGGTGCCTGCCCGCCACCGCGACCAACTAGCGAAATGATGCCCATACATGCCCAGGTGAGAGCGAAACTGATGACCGCCAGTGCTGCCGGCTCAAAAGCCCTATTTTGACCTAGATCAAGCATATAGGGAGCAAAGGCTGGTTTAACAAGATATCGGGCCAGGATGAACTCGCCCAACACGATCGCAAAGCTTAGAAAAGCACCATTTAGAATTGATACACGAATATTCGGTATGATAATGCGGAATAATATCGTTCCCCAGCCTGCACCCAGGCTCTGAGCAGCTTCAGTCAATGTTCGAACATCGATGGAACGAAGCCCGATGTCGATGGCGCGATACATGTATGGCATTGATATTATCGTATAGGCTGCTACAAGAAGAAACGGACTGTCAACGATCAACAGCGGGGGATGGCTGTATGTGCGAACAAGACCAAAGACAAATACAATTGGAGGAACAACAAAGGGTATCAGGGTGATGAATTCGATCGCTGAGCGAGCCTTTGGAACTTTCAAACGTACCCAGTATGCAGTGGGAACAAAGAGCAGGATTCCAGCAACAATTGTCAGGGTTGCCCAGAGAAGTGAGCCTGAAAAACCTCTGATAAACTTCGGATCGTTGAATACATTCAAATATGCCTGGAAACTCAGAACACCAAGCTTGGCTTTCAGTGAGAAGAGAAAGGTTGCCAGGAGCGGCAGGAAGAAATATAAGACTCCGATAATAATGATAAGCCAAGCCCAAATTTTGCCGCTGCGCTTCATCGCAACCACCTCTCGGTACGACGCTGAAGCACTGTATAACCTGCAATAGCCAGCGCCATAATAACCACCATCCCCAAGGCTAACGCATAACCGATACCAGGATTACCCAAAACATCTCCACGCAGCTCGGAGCCGATCACGATTGTCACCAGGTTGATCTGACCACCAGTGAGCGCCTGGGCGGTGGCAAAAGCACCAAAAGCATTCCCAAAAAGGAGGATCGTGGTACCCATCAGGGAGGGCAATAAGATTGGGAAGGCCACATACCTCCAATATTGCGAGGTACTGGCTCCAAGATTTCTCCGAAGCCTCCAGCCATTCGCGGCGTAAACCATCGATCGCAGGGGCAATGATCAACACCATCAAGGGGAATTGGAAGTACATATAAACCAAACTCAACCCCCAAAAGGTATATAACGTGAAACCATGGAAGTATGGATTATATCCAAATAGTTTCATCCAAGATATAAGTAAACCTGCTGGGCTTAATAGAGCAATGAAAGCAAAGGCTAATGGGACGCCAGCAAAGTTCGACGCCACACCACAGAAGGTCAACAAGCTTATGCGTACAAACCTGGGTAATCCACCCCGGATGGCAGCATACGCCAGGAGGAAACCAAAAGCAGCGCCACCCAACGCAGTTATCAGGCTGATCTTGATGCTGATCCAATAAGATCCAAGGATGTAGGGGCTCTTAAAGAGCGAAATTATATTATCAAGCGTAAAGCCCCCTGAACCTTGATCTCGGAAACTGCGGACGACGATGGTTGAAGATGGATAGAGAAGGAAAAGGAAGGTAAATAGAAAGAAGGGCACAACTCCAAGCCATGCCCACGACATTTTGGGTCGTGCGGGACGCGCCGTTGGCGCGTCCCGCATAACAATTTCACTCGTAGTCACAGTAATTTTATGGGGCTGGGGTTGGGATGTCGACACCAACGGTAGTCATCCAGCCTTCGGTGATTATAGCCTTCGCTGCATTAAGCTGATCAGGCGTGGGGGCAACTGCCGAGGAAAATGCACTGGAGGATGGTAATTTTGCTGCCAGGTCGGCGGGAATTAAACCGCGGGATTCCAGGTCAGCTTGTTGAACACCGTGTGCATAACCCTTCATCCATGCCAATTGACCTTCGTCGGAATGGAGGATCTCCATCCATACCTTGGCGCAATTGGGATGGGGTGCATAGGCACTGATCGCCTGAACATACATACTGGCGATTGTGGGGCTGGGGTAGGTAACCTCGAGTGGTGGATTACCAGCAAAGGTATCCTTATCACCAAAAGCCAGATAATCCCAGGCCAGGACGATGGGGGTCGCACCCTGGGCAACTGTGCCCGGTTTCGCGATCACCGGTACAAAGTTACCAGCTGCGTTTAATTGGTTGAAGAAATCAAGACCAGGCTGGGCGTTATCTAATGAGCCACCATTAGCCAGTGCAGCAGCAAACACCGATTGGATGGCCTGGTTGGAGGTACGGGGATCGCCTGAGAGCGCTACCTGACCCTTGTATTCCGGTTTGAGCAGGTCTGCCCAGTTCTTGGGAGGATTCTCAACGGCAGCGGTGTTGGTTTCCATAGCCATGACGCCATAATAACCACCGGTCCAGTATCCTTCAGGATCCTTGGCAGGAATTCCCAAAAGTGTATCGGGGATCTTGTCCCAAGTTGAGACCTTATAAGGCTGGTAATATCCATCAGCTTTACCAGAGTCACCATAAGCATAGCCGACATCCACAATATCGGGAGCCTGTGGTCCGGTGTTGCCCTTGTTGGCTTCAATGGCAGCCAGCTCATCCGCTGAACCAGCGTTTTCATCCAATGAATTCAGCGTGGCACCCGTTAGTGAGGTAAACGTATCAAAGATATCTTGATAGTTAGCCCACCATCCTGGAGTAGCAATGATCGTTACCATGCCTTCCTTCTTGCAGGCATCGATCAGCTCCTGGGGGATATCCTTGACACTCGTACCGGAAGTTGCTGCCGGTGCTTCTGTTACAACAGCAGGGGCTTCCGTAACAACAGGGACTTCAGGTGCAACCGTTGTTGCCGTGGCGCAGCCAGAAAGCACAAAAGTAACAACCAACAGCAAAGTAATCATTTTGAAAGCAATCTTACTGGTATGCATTTTCTTATTCTCTCCTCGTGATAAATTAATATTAGTAAATCATCGTTCGATGGTTAATTACAAACTTGAGGATATTTTTGCCGGTCCACCTCCCATCTAACCGTTGGATTTACTACCATATCCAATGAGGTATAAGAAAGATATGTGCAATTCTTGTTTTGGTAAGACATGCTTATTTTGTGAATTCTATAATTAAACCACAATTAAGAAACTTTGGAGAAGGCATTTTGTTGAAAATAGATTAACAACTCATCCTTCTCCACTCCTGGCTTCTATCCCGGATATTACTCGACCGGGATCTCCTTGTACACTTTTTCGATCTGGATGCCCTGCTTCCGGCGGTAATAGCTGAATCCAAAATAGATCGCTGCGGCCAGCAGGTAATTGAATAGCATAAAGATCATCGAGCTGACGTTTGACCAGCCGATGGCATAGCTTGCGTACCCATCAGCGGTCGTTGGGTCCCAGAACCATACCACCAGCAACCAATCGAGGAAGCCCAGGAAGATCAAGCCAGCCAGTGTGACCAGGGGCATCGCCTTGCTGGCTGTGATACCCTTGACGACCTGAACGAAGATCCACACCAGGATCACTGCATTGAGGATGGACAACAGTGATAGCAGGATCACCACAAACCAGGTCGTGCCATCAGCGCCAACAGCTCCCAATCCACTCAGGATAGACCAGGCATACTTGACCGACAGGTAGATGAGATAGATGGAGAAGGCACCGTAGATGACCGTCACGAGCCACCCCAGCCACGATGGGACCTTATACTTGGCGATGGGCGAACCATCAAACACATCCTTCGCCCGCCATGGCATGATGACCCCGGCAATTGTGGAACCAAGGAAAGTAATGGCGATCACCACCGTGGCATCCAATGCTAAAGTTTTCATGTTGAAGATATTGAATGCATATAAATATGAGATGATCGCTGCAGGAATGACCATCAGCAACAGGGCAAAGATCGGTGTCTTTGTGCGTGGTTCGATCTTGGAAACCCACTCAGGAAGCATGCGATCAATGGATGCAGCAAAAATCACGCGGGTCGAGCTCAGGAAGAGCGTCCCTGACCAGCCGAACCACCACAGGCTCATCAATAAAATAACAGTGAACATCAACAACGGGCTCTTAACCAGGAAGGTAGCAAACAGTGCCGGGTAAGGCCAGATGGGCAGCGGGGGAGGCGTTTCCACATAACCCCAGGTCGAGTTCCAGAAAGCACCATTTGAGTTATTATAGAATTCCCAACCGATGGTTTTATCGATCAGCAGGAAAAAGATCACCGCACCGATCGTGGTCACAACGATCGCCCAAAACATACCCAGGAAGTTGCGCTTGTAATCGGATGCGCCGCGCACTTCACCATACAGGGTGGAGCCCCAGTTCGGCCATAGGTTGAAGAAGGTCAGCATAGGGACGAGGACAATGCTGGCACCAATCGCAAGTGGGAAGAGCGGGCTAGCAACCGTGCCTGCATCCACACCAGCCTGCATCGTCGCAGCATAAACATCCCCGGCTGTCGCACCAAATTGCGGGGCCAGTGCATTGTAATTGGCGATAAAAGTCTCGTTATTGCCGAGCAAAAGCAGCAGGAAGACGATCGCCAGACCAATTGACCCACCGATAAAGCAGAACTTCTGCACCCGGGCATACCACTTCATGCCAATGCCTATGTAAAAGAAAACAATAAGGCACACCGACAGCATACCGACAAATTGGCCTTGGGAGGTGGTGGTGAACCACAGGGCAGCATCCTTGAAACCGGCAATTGCCAGCAGGGGTGTATACACCTCATAAGTCAGCATCTGCCCATAAAGGGGTGTCCATAACCACAGGATGAACCACCAACCGGTGACTGCCAGGATGAACCCGATAGCCCAATTCAATACACGGCTTTGCCAGACATAGTCACCCCCGGCACGCGGCATGGCAGAAATTAAACTGGCGTAAACGATCACTTCAAAGACAGTAAAGATGGCACCTATCACCACACCAGATATCAAACTACCTTGAAGATAATAACAATAAGAGAAGATAAAAAGCCCGAGGGTGATTAGATTGATCGAGAACGTTGCATAAATGAACGCATCAAACGTTGACCAGGCCCTAACCAAGCCGCTTGCTTTGCGAACAAATAGAGAAACGTCACTCATTGCATTCTCCTTTTCAATGTTATTCTATTGCTTCCAGTTAAACGTTCTGGAAGCATCTAATTAGATAATCTTCGGACTAAACCTTCTGCTTGGACCCTAAATTACTACAATCTCAATAGGAAACCTCCTTTCCAGACCACGTGAGTGTCACAAGCTTAACCCGTGGTAAGGAGATAGTTACCAATCTTTTGGGGTTTAAGCTCTATCACTGCACCATTCAACATGCCCTGTTCATACATACTGCCAGGGTTAACACACAAGGTCTTCTTATACTTCCGGGTTCCTTTTGCCTCGTGAATATGACCGTGCAGACCCAGGAGCGGTTGGTACTTATCGATCACGGTCATGACCGCCTTGCTACCAACCGGTATCATGGAACGACCGGCATAGGCGGGGCGCATATCCTTGGTTAATTCTGGGGCGTCATCCAATCCACTTCCATAGGGTGGAGCATGTAGGTTAAAGACAGCCTGGGAGGGATTCCTAACCTTGCTGATGATCGCCTCCAGCCGGGCAAGCAGGGCTTCCTCCGGTTCCTCACGATGGGTCTGCCAGGGGGTCGGGTTGGACCAGCCTGAGTTGACCATTTCGTGGTACTCGTCCAATTCAACCACCTGGCCTTCCATGCTACGCACATACTTGGAAGCGGCAATCACGGCATCGATCTCGAAGATATCATCATTACCCGGGCACACAATGCAGCGAATGCCAGTTCCGCTCAATTTATTATCAGCATATTCCATCCAGCGTTGGATGGTTTTAATCACCTGCTCCAAGAAAAGCTCGTCCAGCCTGTTCGGCGTGGAGAGAATCTCTTGAACCTGATCCGGATCGGTCACATACGGATAGTAACCACGGTTTTGGATGGTTTGCACCATCTTATCGACTTCTTCCTTCCCATGCAGCATAGTTTCCTGCTCGAGCAGGGTTACCTTGAATTCTTCACCTCCCTGGGCAATGATCGGGATAATAGCTTTTCCAGTCATATCACCACCCAGGATCAAGGTATCCACTTCGTAAAATTTACTCGCTGCTAGGAATTTCTTCCAGCAGATTTCAGAGCCGTGCACGTCGGTCGCAAAATAGAGTTTCATTCAATCTTCCTCTCCTGCCTGGATAGCAGCACACTTACATGCCATGAGGCATTTCCAACTTACCCGGGACGAGATCATTGAATTGCATCCTGATTCGGGTCTCGATGTCTTCAGAAAACAGGGTGGTGCTCTCTCTTGAAAGGATTTCGCGCACACGGCTCATTGCCCTGGCGTGGGTATCCAGCCCACCTTTTTTCTGCCATGCATCCCGAGAATCACGGTCCGACAGCTGGGTGAGTAGTGCCTCGCTCTTCATCCGTTTCAGTGTGTGCGGGCTCATCATGAATGACCCACCGGGTTTTGTCTGCTTGATTATGTCTACTGCAAGCTCCTGTTCATCGAACTTTATTCCTCGCTTCATACGTTTGAGCATCTGGGCAATCTCGTCATCGATCACTGTCTTGGCGAAGTCGAAAGCCTTTAAAGAATCAAGCAAGCCGCCCATGTTGAACAAGTCGGCACCACCAAGGACACCTGCCACGGTTGACATTCCCGTCTCGTACCCAGATTGTGCATCATTGATCTTGGAATTCGTTAGCCCTATATAACCACCACATGGCACATTGTAGAAACGCGCCATCTGGGCAAATGCCATATGCAACATCCCACACTCGATCCCACCAGAGGCATAGGCCCCTGCGCGCATATCAGCAACCGTAGGCAGGGTAGCGTAAATTGTCGGTGTGCCTTCGCGTACCATCTGCATCAATACCGAGATGGCAAGGAATTCTGCATTTCCCTGGGCCAGCGTCCCTGCCATAGACATGGGTGAAGTCAGGCCTGCGTTCGGCACGATACTCGGATAAACAGGCAAACCCTGCTGGCAGAAGTAGATCATTGCTTCAGTTGAAAGCTGGTCCATGGTCAACGGGGAGACAACCGGGCAATAATGGTGGGTAACAAAAGGATGCGATCGGTAGTCTGCCTCGCTCCCGGCAATGGTGAAAAGCAAGCGCATGATGACATGGATGTCTTCCATGTCCTTGGTAGTGCTACGGATCGGCTTGAGGCAGTGTTTCAGGGATGGGTAGAGGCGGGCCAGGGTGAATTGCCCTGGAGGCGCATCATCTGCCAGGGTGGAAATTGAAAAGGCATCATACCCCGGCAATTCGTGGATGAGATGGGCGATGCGGGCAATATCGTCCGAACGGGCTCGCCTTGGGTGACCCGTCACAGGGTCGATGATATCGGGTGCAGAGGAGCCAGTGACAATGACCGGACCATCCTGGGGCAGAATTCGGTCATATTTCGGATCACGACCGAAAAAGGTGAAAGTCGGAGGCAACATATGCCGGTATTTCTCAACCACTGCTGTTGGAAACCTGACAATCTGTGCCTGTGTATCTACAAGGCAGCCATGATGTGTGAAGATGTTGCGTGCCTCTTCGTTGCGTACGAGCAAGCCAACATTCTCCAGGATTTCCAGGGAGGCAGCATGTGTTTGTTCGACCTGTTCTTTTGTGAGTAGCTCAGCAAAGCTCAGCATCAAATACTCCTAAGGGTGATCTTCATCAGATAGGATTGACCTTTCAACCGAAAGCTTTCCTGCCAATTCCATGATCTCATGCATGGGGAACATTTGTAACCCGGGGCGGGTCACCTTGAGGGAGGCAGCAGCCGTTGCAAAGCGGATGGATTTTTCCAGGTCCCAACCCAGTAAATAGCCGTAAATAAACCCCGCTGATACGGTTGCTCCTGCCCCACACCCATCAACAGCTTTAACAACCGGTGCAAACACCCGAATAGCTTCCCCACCCCTGACAACCAAGCAGCCTTCGTCCGCCAAGGTGATCAAGGCAGTCTCCACCCCGGTCTGTAATAATCTCAAAGCCACCTTGAGGGGTGGAATATCCCCACACTGGGCAGCATCTGTCACCGCCTGGCAGATGACAGCCCGACCAGCATACTCCTTCAATTTATCCGGGTAGGCGTGCCCATACTCAAAATTCAGGAATACTGGCACTCCCAGGTGGATTGCCTCGTCCATGGCGCGCAGGATGTGATCGCCATCGTACCAGTCAACATACAACATCTGTGCACCTTTGAGCAGGGAAAGGTCAGCTGTATCAAGGGTGGCCAGCACATGGGGAGGACGTTGCCAGAAATAAGTCCGAGCTCCTGTACCGTCCGAGACGTCCACCTCCCAGGGGGTTTTGATCGCTTTAGAGAAGCGCACTTCTCCCTGAACTCCCCATTCAGTCAATTGATCCGCCAGGAGATGTCCGCGCGGGTCATCCCCGACCGCCGTGCCAATCATGGCGGTGGGCAAGTCCCATTGCCGCAGCAGGCAGGCAACAATGGCAGCATCGTCAAAGACAAATTCACTCACCTCTTTCACCAACGCGCCGGTGTTATGCTCAGGAAGCTGCTCGACCACCATGATCGCCACCGGGGTGAGCATGCCAAAACCGACATAGAGAGGTTGGGGAGGGTTCCTAGAATTCATTTTTATCGATTCAAGTGAGTTGATATCCATCCATGATTGATTAAGCGCGCAGGCGCTCACCTTTGGGATCGTACAGGACGGTGGCAGTTACTTCCACCGCAAAGCGACCCTCGATCAGGTCCACCTCAAGGCGGGTGCCAGCTTTTGCTAAAGACACCGGCAAATACGCATACAGGATATTCTTATTCAGCGAATACCCATAACCACCACTCCGCACACGGGTGATAACCTTACCAGCATGGTATATCGCCTCACCACCGTAAACCTGGGTAAACCTGGTCTCGTCAAGTACCAATGTGCACAACTTGCGGGTTACCCCTGCTTGCTTCTGTTTGATCAATGCCTCCCTGCCAATGAAATCCCCCTTGTCAAGATCGACACAGAAACCCAGGCCGCCCTCATAGGGTGTTTCCAGCTGGGTAACGTCGGCAGTGTAATAGCGATACCCCTTTTCCAGGCGCAGGGAATCAAGCACCTTGTAACCACCAGCCCGGATTCCGTATTCCTTCCCGGCATTCAAGAGCGCATCCCACACCAACGTAGCCCGCTCCGTGGGAACATATAGCTCCCATCCCAGCTCACCGATGTAACTGACCCGCTGTGCCCAAATATCAACACCGTTGATGTGGATGGTCCCGGCGTGAAGATATGGCATCGCTTCGTTTGAAATATCGTCTTGGGTAAGTTTTTGCAGAACCAGGCGGGATTTTGGCCCCCAGAGCGCCAGGCAGGCGTAATCCTGGGTAATATCGCGAATCATTACTGCTCCATCTTCAGGTTGCTGGTGCATCCTGAGCCAGGCCAGGTCATTGCCGATGAAAGCTGAGCCGGTGATGACCATGAATCGATCCTGTGCTAAACGCGTAATGGTCAGGTCAGCTTCAACACCGCCGCGCGAATTCAAGAACTGGGTGTAAATGGCCGACCCCACCGGTTTATCGATATTACTATCAGACACGCGCTGCAGCAGCGACAGGGCACCTGGTCCACCCACCTCTATCTTCCCAAACGAGGTCAGATCAAACAGGGCAACCCGCTCGCGCGCAGCGGCGTGTTCTTTTCCAACCAGGTCAAAATATGGCGGGCGATTCCAACCCCATTTACGCTGGTCGGCACCCATCCTGCGCCAGGGATTATCGGGGTCAAAATAATTGACCCTCTCCCAGCCGAATTTCTCCCCGAAGACCGCACCCATTTCCTGCAACCGGTAGTGCACCGGGCTGACACGATGCGGCCGTGCCCATTCATTTTCATCATTGGGAAAACGCAAACGATAATAGTACTTAACGCCTTCACGGGTTCGTTCAGCGGCATATTCAGGGTTGGCATAATAATACCCAAAGCGAGTGGCGCGGTAGGCATAGATATCGAGCGGGGGTTCTCCCTCAACGATCCACTCTGCCATTAGCTTGCCGATCCCCCCAGCACCTCCGTAGCCATTAAGTGACATGCCCGCTGCGATCCACATTCCGCGCACACCTGCCATTGGCCCGAGCATGGGCTGGCAGTCGGGTGTGTAGGCACCTGGATGACAGACCAGGGTGATAATACCCGCCTGGTCCAGGAATGGGATTCGACGGATGGCGCCTTCCAGCAGCTGCTCAAAACGAGCATAATCCGCTGGCAGTGTGGTATCGCCATGTTCCCACGGCACACCATCGATCCAGCGCGCCAATGGGTCGGGTTCATATCCGCCAATCACCAGCCCTCCTGCCTCCTGGCGCATATAGACCAAATTATCCGGGTCACGCAGACAGGGGGTGGTGGGGGTAAACTCATGACCATTGACCGCTTTTAAGGCAATATGCTGGTGGTCTACCGGTGTGGTGGGAATGTGCAATCCAGCCATGGCGGCAACCTGTGGAGCCCACATCCCGGCTGCATTGACCACGATCTCGGTGCGGATCACACCCTGGTTTGTCAGCACACGCTGAATCTCACCGCGTGCAGATAGCTCAAACCCGGTCACTCGGACACAGGTGTTCACCTCAACTCCCATTTCCCTGGCTAGGCGCACCATGGTTGTTGTGGTGGTGTAAGGGTCGAGCTGTCCATCCCTTGGCAGATAAATCGCTCCGTAAAGGTTCTCCTTGCTCAATTGGGGCATGATCCGCAGCGCTTCTTCCGGTGAGATGATCTCAACCTCCATGCCGATCGCCTTTGCCCGGCTCACACTGCGGCGCAGCTCCATGAGCTGATCATTCGATGAAGCCACCCGCAGGCTGCCCACGTGGTCAAACAGACCCAATCCACTGTAAAGCTCAATACTATATTTCCGGAATTGCATCAGGGTTTGCGAGGTGGCAAATTGCGTCACCAACCCTGCGGCGTGAGATGATTCGCCACTGGCAATCTCACCCTTCTCACATAGGACAATATCCGTCCAACCCTGTTTTGCTAAATGATAGGCAACACATGCTCCAACGATCCCCCCGCCTATAATGACAACGCGCGCCTGGTCTTTCATCTATCAATTCCGCCTTTCCATAGGATTATTAATTGTTGCAGCTGAAGCAATTAGAATTTGCGCTGAGTAAGGGGCAAGGGATTCTAGGGTTGAGAGATCGATTTGAGCGTCCGTGATCAGTTTATCGATCTCATCGATACTGGCAATTTGAAAATTGGAAACCACACCCCACTTGGTATGATCAGCCACGACGTAGATCTCTCCTTTGGTACGCTCGATCATCAGCTTAATCACTTCTGCTTCTGCGTTCGAAGGAACAGTACAACCATGGATCAGGCTGATCCCGTCCACCCCCAGAATAGCCTTGTCCGCATACACCTGCCTTAAGTTATCGATGGCGAAGCGGCCTGCCACCGAATTGGAATGCGGTTGAAATTCCCCTCCAATCAGATAGCGATCAAACTTAGCCTCCCCGATCTCTAGCATGGCAATGAGATTATTGGTGAATACGGTAATCCCGGCATCTCCACGAATGTGTCGAATCACCTGGGCAGTGGTTGTGCCGCTATTAATAAATACGATATCTCCATCCGCAATGAGCGAAGCTGCCAGCTTACCGATCTGGTGTTTTTCTTCCGGATTCTTGCTTGCTCTGTGGATATATTCAGGCTCCAGTGTCATCCTCTGGCTGAAAATTGCTCCCCCATGGGTACGTTCTAAGATGCCTTCCCCTTCCAACCATTCCAGGTCGCGCCGCACCGTCGCTTCAGAAGTATCCAGCATTTGATATAACTCGTCCATCCGGACGATTTTATGGAGTGCCAGATATTCCTGGATTCGCTCCCGCCGCTGAGCTGGAATGAGGGATTTGCTCATTAATAATCTACATATTTAAATCAGACGTTTTGTGAAGGGAATTGAAATATTTCATATCAGATTATATTAGAATCTGAAAGAATTTGCAAGTTTTTGCTTTTTTAATTATAATAATTAAATTATTCCCGAATGGTACCCTTCAATCTCGTTAATTCACATATAAGCTGATTGCCAGACATCAGCATAGGAGTATGTATGTTAAGCAGTTCGATTGGAATGGGCGAGCAAGATCATGCTGAACGTCAAAAGTTTGAAAATGAGTTAAAGCATATCCTAAAAGCCAGCAGTGATGCTGGCATTATCATGCGGGTCATCGGTTCGCTGGCTTTTCAAATGCACTGCCCAAAATTTGGTTATTTGCAGGCCGCCATGGGGCGTGCTTACACCGATATCGATTTTGCGGCATATCACAGGCAAACCAAGGAAATCCAGGGGTTAATGTCCCGCCTGGGATATAAGGAAAACAGGGAGGTTTTTATTGTTTCCGAAGGCGAGCGCGCCATCTTTGAACGACCAGAGATCGGTATTCACATCGATATATTTTATGAAAAGCTTGCCTTTTGCCATGTGATTTATTGGAACAATCGATTGGAAGTCGATCATCCAAGCATCCCCCTGGCAGAGATGCTGCTTGAAAAATTGCAAATCGTGCAGATCAACGAAAAAGATATCATTGACACGATCATGTTGCTGCTCGAACATCCTCTGGGCGATATAGACCTGGAAACCATCAACATCAAATATATCGCCGGGTTGTGCGCCACTGATTGGGGTCTCTGGCGAACAACCACCATGAACCTGTCCAAAGTCCAACAGCTTGCCCAAGGATACACACAGCTCAGCAGGGAACAAAAAGAACATATCGACGTTCAGGTGAAAGCAGCACTGGCTCGAATTGAGAAAGAACCCAAATCCCTCCCCTGGCGATTGCGTGCCAGGGTTGGTGATCGCGTGAAGTGGTACAGGGAAGTAGATGAGGTTCAATAATAGGAGGTGGTTATGAAAAAACATGTCCGTGATCTATGTCATCCGGGACTGCATACCTGCAATGCAGATGCCACGTTAGGTCAGGTGGCGTCCCTGCTGACCCAATACCATGTGCACGCCCTGGTGGTTGTTGACCAGGATAATCATCCGCAGGGAATTATCTCCGATTATGACCTGCTGGCTGGTGAATGGCTCTCGTCGGATCCACAAGGCCTGGCTACGATGCGCCGACTTACTGCTGGTGAGATGATGTCCTCCCCCATCGAAAGCGTGGAATGTGACACCCCATTGAAATCAGCTGCCAATATCCTGGTCGAAAAAGATATCCAGCGCCTCCTGGTAACCGAGGTTGGTGAGGCGGTGGGAATCATCTCGACCTCTGATTTCGTTGCCAGTATCGCCAGGGAGGAAAAACCTGGCCGTGAGACGGTAGCCGATGTGATGTCGGATGCCATCCTGGTCTGCCGCGATAAAACACCGTTAACCTCAGCTGCCCGCACCATGACCCAGGCAGGCTGGCGCTCGGTGCTCGTGGTGGATGCAAAAGGCAAACCGGAGGGTGTGGTCAGTGGGAAAGACTTATTGCCCTATGTGGTAAATGGCGTTGATGAAAACCTGACCGTGAGGGATATCATGCACCCACCCCTGACGATCGATATCCACGCTCCCCTGCAGGAGGCAGCCAATGTTATGATCCAACAACACCACCACCGCCTGGTGGTGATCGATCAGCATGATCCTCAAGCCTTCCCATTGGGTATCATTTCATCCTTCGATATCGTCGCCGAGATGGCCAAGCCCGACTCGATCTGGCAGAAATAGGGATTTTTACATTAATCGCATCTGATCGATCGAATATTCATATGCAAACAATAATCCCCAGAAAGTACTCAATATGGCTCTCACGCTAGCTGAGGCCATTTCCCGCGTCCCCCAATGGGTGGGTGCCAAAGATGTAATTTCCACTCCTTTGGGCGGTGGAATCACCAATGATAACTTCCGCATAGATGTAGATGGTGAGTCCTATGTGCTTCGTATACCAGGGGCGGATACAGAGAGTCTGGGTATCAACCGGGTATATGAATGCGAGGCTAACCTGGCCGCAGGGAAGCTGGGGATAGCTCCCGAAGTGTATTACTTTATCCAGCCCGAAGGTTACCTGGTGACTCGCTTTGTCAATGGCCGGCCTCTTCCACCGGATGAGATCAGTCAACCCGAAAATATTCGCTGTGTGATGCATACCGTGCGGAAGATTTACACCATGCAGGAAATCCCAGGCGCTTTTAATCCCTTCCAGGTCGTCCGCGATTACACCAATATTGCCCGTCGTTACCGGATAACGTTTCCGCAAAACTATGATTGGCTTATCGAGCGCCTCCAGGAAGCAGAACAGGCGATGCTCGTCAATCCATACAAGCCCTGTCCGTGTCACAACGATTTACTCAATGCTAATTTCCTCGTTAACAGTCAGCTTTATATCCTAGATTGGGAATATGCCGGGATGGGTGATCTGTTTTTTGACCTGGCTAATTTTTCTGATCATCATAACCTGACCGATGAACAGGACCATTGGTTATTGAGCTGTTACTTTGATAATGAACCATCCCCCGACCAATGGGCACATTTAAAGATCATGGAAATCGTGTCTGATCTGCGCGAGGCCACCTGGGGACTCGTCCAGATTGGTATTTCAAAGCTCGATTTTGACTTCCGTGATTATGCCGATAAGTTCTTTGGTCGTGTCATGGAGAATATCCATCATCCAAAATGGTATGAATATCTTAAGGAGGTAAATTGAAATGTCTAATCTTCCCTCGCATGCTCAGGCTGTCATCATCGGTGGAGGTGTTGGAGGCTGCAGCATTGCCTATCATTTGACCCTTATGGGTTGGAAAGATATCGTCGTCCTCGAACGGCATGAGCTGACCAGTGGATCGACCTGGCACTCTGCCGGATTGGTCGGACAGATGCGCTCGGATGCCAATCTCACCCGCATGATGCATTACAGCACCGATCTCTACCGCAAGCTGAAACAGGAAACAGATCAGGATACTGGATGGCGTGAAGTTGGAGGTCTGCGCCTGGCTTCATCTGCTGAGCGGATGGAGGATATCAAGCGGCTGGTGGGAATGGCTAAGTCCTTTGGCGTGCCCATGGACCTGGTTTCACCCAAAGAAGCATATGATATGTTCCCAATCATGAATATGGAAGGGGTCGTCGGGGCAGCCTACACCCCGAATGATGGTGTGATCGACCCGACCGGCCTCACCAACGCCCTCGCCACTGGAGCCAAGCACCGGGGAGCACGCATCTTCACCGATACGAACGTTGAAAAGATCAACCTGAAGAATGGGCGCGTCCATGAAGTTGTCACCAACCTGGGCACCATTCAAACCGAAGTCGTGGTTAATGCTGCCGGGCAATGGGGAGGCGAGGTTGGTAAAATGGTGGGGCTCAATCTGCCGGTCGTACCCATGGCTCACCTGTACATCATCACGAAACCCATTGAAGGTGTGGGGCATGACTTCCCGACCTTGCGTGATCCCGATTTACTGGTTTACTGGCGTGAAGAGGTTGGCGGCTTGGTAACCGGTGGCTATGAGCGAAACCCGGCTCCGTTTGGATTAAAAGGTATCCCGCGTGACTTCAAATACCAGCTGCTGCCTCCCGATTGGGAGCGCTTTACCCCATTGATGGAGAATTCCATCAAACGTGTCCCGGCAGTCGAGACAGCTGAGGTCATCCAGCTGCTCAATGGCCCTGAAGGCTTCACACCCGACGGAGAGTTCCTGTTGGGACCCACCTCGGTGAAGGGATTTTGGGTCGCCTGTGCTTTTTGCGCTCATGGATCTGGCTGGTGCGGGTGGGATCGGGAAGGCCATGGCAGAGTGGATCATTGATGGACACCCGGAGTGGGACGTCTGGCGTCTGGACGTACGGCGCTTCGGCTCAAACTACAACAGCCAGGATTATACCGTTGCCCGCACCATCGAAACCTACACCCAATATTATGATATTCATTACCCGGGTGAAGAACGCCTCTCCCGACGGGGATTGCGCCTCTCACCCACTTATAAGCGGCTGCAGGACCTGGGATGTCACTTTGGAGAGAAAACCGGCTGGGAACGACCCAACTGGTTCAAACCGTACGAGGAGCTTGCCCATCATGGACATGAACCCAAGGGCTGGTCTCATCACAACTGGTCGCGTGCCATCGGCTATGAACATCTGATGACCCGGGAGAACGCTGGCTTGTTTGATGAGACTTCCTTCAATAAGTTCGAGGTACGGGGCCCCGGTGCACTGGCTTTCCTCAACCACATCTGCGCCAATGATATCGATCAGCCAGTGGGGACGATCATTTACACCCAATGCCTGAATAAGCGCGGTGGAATTGAGTGCGATTTCACTGTCACCCGCCTGGCAGAAGACCGGTTCTTTATCATCACCGGGACCGCCTTTGGACAACACGATTTATCCTGGCTGTCCTTGAACATGCCCGAGGATGGGAGTGTTACCATCGAGGATGTCAGCTCTTCTTTTATGTGCCTGGGCTTGTGGGGACCCAAAGCCCGCAAGATCCTGGAAAAAGTCACCAAGGCAGATGTGTCTAACGCAGGTTTCCCCTACATGACAGCCCGCCGTATCATGGTCGGTGATGTCCCCACTTTGGCATGCCGTGTAACTTACGTCGGCGAGCTGGGATGGGAGTTTTACAGCCCCATGGAATATGGCTTGCGTCTATGGGACACCCTGTGGCAAGCCGGACAACCTGAAGGCATGGTTGCCGCGGGTTACAAGGCAATTGACACGCTGAGGCTAGAAAAAGGCTACCGCTATTGGAGCGGTGAGATCAGCTCCGACTATACTCCTTTTGAAGCCGGCCTTGGTTTTGCTGTCAAGCTGGATAAGGCAGAATTCATTGGAAAGGAAGCCTTGCTCGAGCAAAAGAAGGTCGGGTTGAAGCGCAAGCTGTGTTGCCTGACACTTGCGGATAACCGGACCATTGCCCTGGGTAAGGAGCCCATCCGTTCCAAGGAAGGCAAGATGATAGGCTGGGTGGCTTCGGGTGGATTCGGTTACTCCGTAGAAAAAAGTATTATCTACGCATACTTACCTGTCGAATATCTTAATACCGTCACCGAATTTGAGGTAGAATTCTTTGGAGAACAGGTTGGTGCGGTCCTCGCCCAATCACCATTATGGGACCCACAAGGAGAGAGAATAAAATCATAATCAGGTAAAGTTGCGGCATAGTTTGACAGTGCAAAACACCTAGCATCCAAAGGAGGCCGACGCAATGAACGAGAGTACCGTTGAGCGTCTGGCAAAGACGCATCCCGATATGGAAATTTGGTGGGATTCTTCGCCTTTGGTCTACAACCAATGGGTTTTGAAAATGATCAATGCTGCCGAACCATCGCGAAAGTTGATGCTGGAAGAACAACTTGCTCGGTTATACATAAAAGACGCCCCTGCCCAAAGCATTTTCCGAGGTTGCACGACCAACCCACCTTTATCATGGCAGGCTGTAAAAAGTGATCCTGTATTCTGGAGCGAGTGGATCAATAACCTGATCCGGACGAATCCTGAATTTACGCTCAAAGAATTCACCTGGTCAACATATAAGGAAGTGGTTCGAAGAGGGGCAGAGATGTATCTGCCCATCTTCGAAGCCTCTAAGGGGCGATTCGGCTGGATTTCAGGGCAGCTTGACCCCCGCCTTTTAACCGAAACCTCCCAGATGGTCCACGATGCTGAGGAATTGAGTGACCTGAGCCCTAACGTGATGATCAAGGTTCCCGCCAGCATGCAAGGCATTGAGGTGATCAAAATCCTGACCTCGAAAGGCATTGGCACGAACACGACAGTTTGCTTTACCCTGGCCCAGATCATGGCTTCGGCCAATGCAGCGATGGAAGGGATAAGGATAGCTGAACAAAATAAGGTCGACCTGACCAGGTGGCGAGCGGTGATTACCATGATGATCGGGCGGCTGACAGAACAAGAAACCCTGGATGTTCAGGCAGAGCGCAGGAACATCCAATTGTCCTGGCAGGATAAGCACTGGTTTGGTATCGCAGTGTTCCGGCGTGCTTATCAACTACTGACCGAAGGAGGTTATGCCAGCAAGATGCTGGCTTGTTCGATGCGGGTCGGTCCACTCGTGGCTGGGAAAATGCGCTTCTGGGATGTGGAAAAGCTGGCTGGCGGGGATATTGTGTATACCTGCTCCAGCCGTATGTCCTGGAACCCCTCTTTGAGATCGGTGATGAACTCCATTTCGAATCCGAAATCAAGGAGAAAGTACCTGAACAAGTGTTGGAAAAACTGTTGAATATCCCCTACTGCATCCAGGCGTATGACCCGAATGGATTGGACCTTGAACAGTTCAACGACCATCCTTCCACCGTCAGTACAGTGGAAACTTTCTCGAAAGGTTTTACCGGTCTCGAAGGATATATCAGTGAAAAAATGACCGCATTCCGTCAATAATCTTGACTGTGTAACTGTTTAGTTCTCATTTTTAAAAAACACTATTTCATTCTGGAGGCTAATATGTCAATAGTAAATGCGAAAGAAATCATGGTGGAGGCTGCAAAAGGCAAGTATGCTGTTGGTGCCTTTAATATCACCGACTTGAACCAATTGGAGGGGGTGGTTGAAGCTGCGGTAGCCAAGAATTCACCGCTGATCATTCAAACATCCGTAAAACCTTCAAAATTCCTGGGGACCGATGTACTTGTATCCATTTACCGAACCATCGCTGCTTCAGCACCCATCCCGATCTGTTTGCACCTGGATCATTGTACAGAGGTTGACTATTGCAAAAAGTGTGCTGATGCTGGCTACACCAATATCATGATCGACGCTTCGAAGCAGTCATATGAAGAGAATATCCGTCAGACCAAGGAGATTGTCGATTACTGCCACAAACTTGGCAATATCTCCGTCGAAGGTGAGCTTGGCACCGTCAGTGGAGTCGAGGACCAGATCAAGGTTGCTGAAGATGAAACCCAATTGGCTAACCCCAAGCAGGCAGTTGAGTTTGTAGAGCGCACCGGCCTGGATATTTTTGCTCCTGCCATCGGAACTGCCCACGGAGTTTACAAGACTAAGAATCCCAAGGTGGATTTTGAGCGCTTAGGCCAGATCAACCAGTTGCTCAACGGGAAGACCATTCGAACACCTCTGGTTGTTCACGGTGGGACGGGCTTGCCGGAAGATTATATTAAAAAACTGATCGAAATGGGTGGCGCTAAATTCAATGTGTCTACTGAGCTCAAACGCACTATGATCGACGCTCAATTTGAGTATATAAACACCCATCGCGAAGAATACGATCCCGGAAAGGTTGATGCTGCGGTCAGGAATGCAATCCGCGAGGCAGTCAGCCACTGGATCGATATGCTTGGAAGTGCCGGGAAGGCATAAATCAAATTAGATACAAAAGCAAAAGTGAGGGGCATATATCAGCCTCTCACTCTACGCACGCACGACCATATCATAAAGGAGTTTGAGATTGAAATGAAAAATATAGATGAATATTTTGTACCCTGGGTGAAGGGCATTCCGATGTACGTCTCCGGTCATATTGAGCTTGCCTGGAGAAAGCCGGAGCTTCACCGCATGATGTCCAACGAAAACCCGAATCCACCGTCCGATAAAGTTCTGGAATCACTGATCAAGTACGCCAAGATGGCTAATCGCTACCCAGACCAGGGATTGGTGGTACGCAGCAAGATCGCCGAGATTAATCAGCTCAGCGGACCGGAAAATGTGATGCTCGGCAACGGTTCCAGTGAAGTGTTCGACAACATCTTCCGCTGCTTCCTGACCGTGGGTGAGGAAGTCATCCAGCACACCCCTTGTTTCGGCATCTACAAGCTGCGTGGGACCATCCTGGGCGGCAAAATGGTATCCGTACCCATGATCTACAAGGATAAGTACCTGCATTTCGATGCAACCGGTATCCTCAATGCGATCACCGACAAGACGAAAATTATCGCCATTGCCAACCCAAACAACCCAACCGGAAATTTCATGGATGCGAAGGATTTCGTGCGCATTGCTGAGACGGGTATCCCGTTCGTTATCGATGAAGCCTATGTGGAGTATGCTGGCTTGAAGCTTTCTCAGGTGGAACTGACCAAGAAATACAAGAACGTACTCATCACCCGCACACTTTCCAAGGCCTACGGGCTGGCTGGTTTACGCTTCGGTTACGCCATGGGTGACAAGGATGTGATTGGGCAAATCTCTGCTGCCCTCCTGCCGTGGAATGTGGGGACCATTCCCATGTGGGCTGCATTAGCAGCATTGGAAGATACCGAAGCCCTTGACTTCCGGGTGAAATACAACAACGGTGAGGTGGATTACATAACCGAGGCATTAAGCGAAGTTCCCAACCTGGTGGTCTTCCCATCAAAAGCCAATTACATTCTCTTCGACTGTGGTGCCACAGGGAAGAAGGGTAAAGATGTGGTTGCTTACGCCGAGACGAAAGGTTTGATCTTCCGCCCGGAAACCGAAAAATACGGCAGTGATGGCTGGTTCCGCATCACCATTGGGACAAAAGAAGAAAACCGCATGGCCGTCAATGTGGTACACGAATTTTTAACCAGCAAATAACAATATCCATCCTGTCGGTTTCGAAAACCGACAGGATGATTTAACATAACGGAGGCTGAACATGGGAAAAATTAAAGCAGTATTCTTCGACCAGGATGGAGTGATCATCGACACTGAACGGGATGGCCACCGGGTATCCTTCAACATGACCTTCAAAGAATTCGGCTTCACCGATGAGTGGAGCGTAGATTACTACCACGAGCTGCTGCAAATTGCCGGGGGCAAGGAACGCATGAAACATCACCTACAAACCAAGGGTTTCAGCAAACCTGTACCACCTGAAGAGGTGGATGAGCTGATCAAAGCTATGCACAAGCGCAAGACAGCGCTCTTCGTTGAGCTGATTGAGACCGGTAAACTACCCTTACGCCCGGGTGTTCACCGCTTTATGAAAGAAGCCATGGATGCTGGTTTAATGATCGGCGTGTGCACCACATCAAACGAGCAAGCTGCTAAAGTTGTCACTGAGAAAATTCTCTCCGACATCAAGTTTGATATTGTGCTGGCTGGAGATGTGGTCAGCAAGAAAAAGCCCGACCCGGAGATCTACAACCTGGCTCTCAGCAAGACCGGTTTAAAGGCAGATGAAGTCATTGTTGTAGAAGATTCCAAGAATGGTGTGCTGGCAGGAAAAGCTTCAGGTGCCCATGTGGTTGTAACCACCAACTACTACACTGAGAAGGAAGACGTCGGCAGTGGGGACATTATTGTCACTTGCCTGGGGGATCCGGATGGAGAGAAGGGTCGCCTGACCAAAGGCGATAAAAGCCTGAAATATGATGGTGTGCTCCACATAAACCAGGTGGTGGATTACTTCTCGAAGTAATATTGTCAATAGCTGACCTAACTAAAAAGGACGCAATTTTATTAATTGCGTCCTTCACCCTTTATTATGATTAATTCCCAAATGCCAGACGAACTGCTAGACATCATCAATGCTGACGACGTCGTAATCACCCAACACATGAGGTCCGTCGTCCATCGCCAGGGGCTCCTACATCGGGGAGTCCACATTTTCCTGGTGAATCCTGATGGCAGGTTGCTCGTACAGAAACGCAGCCACCAGCGTGACAACTTTCCCCTGGCACTAGATTGTTCAGTCTCAGAACATGTCAAAGCCAGTGAAGATTACCAGCAGGCAGCTATGCGTGGTCTACGGGAGGAGTTAGGCCTGCAGCATGCTGAATTACATCCCCTGGTTAAATTTAAAATGTCCTATGGGGTAAACGATGAAGAGATCAGCTTGCTGTACGAAAGTAAAGTTGATCCTGCCCTGGTGCAATTCAACCCCGAGGAAGTGGATGCTATCGCGTACTATTCTTTGGATGAGCTGGCAATCATGATGAGGAACGGGGAAACTGTTTTTTGTAGCTGGTTTATCCAGCTTATTCGATGGTATCTGGGTGAGTCTTCACAACTAAAGGTCATGCAAATATACTCAGAGGACCATCTTTTATTGCCAGGCAGAAGGGGAAAGGGTTAATAGATTATTGTCAGGAAGAATACAATACTCCTTTATCCAACAACTAATGCAGTCCAGTTATCTGGATAAACTTTTTTTTCGGTGCCTCGATCATTCATACACCTTCTCCCCCTCGATGTCAGAATTCATGGCATCAGCCTCCACATCTCGCGATAAAGGCGTTGTTGACAGCAATTCCTTGAAATATTCGTGTTGAATGACAAGGTTCATGATCTCATTTGTCCCGGTCCAGATGGTCATTAAACGCGCGTCCCGTAGAAGACGCTCGATCGGGTATACGTTGGTGTAACCGATCCCTCCCATGATCTGCATGGCGTCATTGACCACAGCCCAGGCAGTTTCGGTGGAAAATTTCTTGGCTTCAGAGACCATGCGTCGTACATAAGGGGAATTACCAACCGCATCAATGATACGGGCAGTTTCATGTACCAGTGCCCGGGCCGCATCCAGGCGTGTCAGGCTTTCTGCCACCTTGAAACTGACCCCCTCATACTCCCGGATAATCTGCCCAAAGGCTTTACGACGATCGGCATAGCGAGCAGAAATTTCCAAGGCAGCCCGAGCTAGCCCAAGTGCGCCACCGGCACTGGTCATCCTTTCAGGGATCATCATCTGGTTGAACACTTCATATGCGCCATTCTCCTTACCGATCAGGTTCTCTACTGGAACCTTCACTTCACGAAAATACACCCGCCCGGTTCCACCGCCGCGCGTTCCCATCAGCCCATATACATGCTGGACTTCCACGTTTTCGCTTCGTTCAACCAACATTGCGCTGATCGCCTTATGGCTTGAGCCATCCGGATTGGAACGAGCATATACCAGGAACAGGTCAGCCCCCTCGGCGCCAACAATAAATCGCTTCTGTCCATTCAAGATATAGAAATCACCTTCCCGCCTTGCGGTTGAGGTAGCACCGAAGAAATCAGATCCTCCACGGGGCTCGGTTAGTGCTTCTGCTACAGTTAGCTTCCCCTCAAGGATGGGCCTGAGATATTTCTCCTTCTGAGCCTGTGTTCCGAAGACATTAATTGCTTCCCCGATAATGGAGGGCAGGGAGTACAGGCAAGCCAGGCTGGCACCCAGCATACCGATCTCCTCCAGTGCCAGGACTTCACTTGACCAATCCAGGCCGCCTCCACCCCACTCCTCTGGGAAGCGCAGACCCAGCAGATGCTGGTCGGAAAGGTTATGGATATATTCGCGCGGGTAGTGGATCTTTTCAGCATCCATATCCAGCAGAAGCTGGCGCGATATCCCCTGGCGAACAAAGGCACGTGTTTTTTCTCGCAAACTGCGCTGTTTGGGCGTCATGATGAAATCAGACATCGTTTCCCCTCCTGAGGTGGACTAATAAATGTTACCAACCCACCAAGTTATGATTTATTCCATATTATAAGTATATATCAATCTTCTCGAATGGCTTGATTGTCAAACAACTCAAATAAGTTATCGCTGCCAATATTAAAAACAAACTGGCAGGGAAATCCCTGCCAGTTTGATATGAGCATTGTACCCTTTCGGGCATTATCTGAAATTATTCGCTGGTTCTTCCCTGGCAGCTTATCGCTCTAATAAAAATTTGACTGCAGGGGTTTCGTCAGGTCAACCCGGGTTATCTATTCCTAGGTCTTCTTCAGGTCGTCGATCTTCTTCGACAAGGCGGCGATTTTCTGGCTTAGTACATCGACATCTGCCTTGGATGGGATATTCATCTTATTCAGTACGTTCTCGACACTCTTGCCGATCTCATCCCCGACAGATACTGTTTTGCTTTTTCGTTTTTCCATCGCCTCGTTGATGAGCTTTTTTCCATCTTTTTCGGCAATCTCGCCGCGCTCAACCAGCTTATTTACCAATGCCTCGAGCTCTTCTTGTGCAATCGCAACAGCCCCAACGGCTGCCAGGAACAGCCTGCGAAGCATCTCTGACATTTGATGCTGACTTTCTTCTTTCGGTGTTTCAACAACTTCTTCTTTTGGTTTGGTGGGCATTCTATTCCTCCGTTATCAGAAATTAAGTGAATGGGATTGATTATCAATACATCCTATTTATGACGCACTGCGTCGTAATTATTATAGCATCCCTGCCTTCTGACGTCAAGTGTTTTTAACCTGGAATAGGTAAAGACCTATTTGTCCCCAAAATTGCTTCCTGATCACAAGAATACACTGACATCCAACCACATATGTTGGATACTAAGTAATTCTTAATCGTTAAAATTCTGCTAGGTTACGTGTGGTAGAAGAAACGATTGGAATGATCTATATTCTTGGACAAAGAACTCAAGGAGTTTTTCCGGGTCGGGGATCACCCCCGCATCGGCGTTTAATCCAACGATCAGCTGATTGTTGTAGCTGACGTAGCTCAATCCAACTCCGACCCGTCCTGACTGCGGTACCCAACCAACCATGGATTGGATCGGCGCATCAGCGATGAAAAGCTCATTGCGCGATCCAGGGACATTTGTTGCCACGACAGTTCCTTTGGTATCGAGGATCCTGGTTGCCAGGTGCTCAACCCATTCAGGCAGCTGCCCAAGGATGTTCAGGATGATGTAGGAAGCGGCATACTCAGCAGATGCTTTCAGTAAATCCATCCCGTTCTTAATACGCTCAAGACGTTCCATGGGTTGAACCCGGCTCAAAGGTAAGGTAAGGAAGACCAGGCCAAATTTATTGCCAAGCTCATCGTCAAAAGCGAGGCCACGCATGTTCACCATGATGAAAGCACGAATGTCACGCTCGCTAGGTTCGTTATGCAGGTCCAAGTAGCGCCGGATTGCGCCTGAAGTAATAGCCATCATCACATCATTAATGGTTGCCTGCTTGATTTCGGCAATTTTCTTTATCTCTGGAATACTGAAGGGCTCGGACCAGACAGCTTTTTTAACTACCCCCAAGGGTGCTTTCAGGATGGTTGGAGGATCGGGTGGACGGAATACGATCCGGGCGATTGCTGCAACGATATCAGTGAACCCTGGGGTCTTATATACTGTGCCTCGACCGGTGGTGCCCTTCGAGTTTGAAGATGAGGCTTCCACCAGCGTTTTTGGAATGGCAGGCTCAAGAGTTGCCCTGTACACCTCCTGGATCGGATCATCCAATGGGGTTTGATTAACATCCACCTGGCTTGATGGATGGGTCATCTGCAACAGTACTCGCATTAACGAAATACCATCTGCAATGCAATGGTGAATGCGCACAATGATGATGCTTCCTTCAGGATGGTTGTCAACCAGGGAAAGCTTCCATAAAGGATGGGTAAAATCCAAGGCTGTATTCATCTTCTGGTTAACTAATTCCCCCACTGACACATCATCTGCAGGAAGGCGAAGATTCAGGCGCTCTACATGATCTTGTACTTTGAAAGTGGGAACATCATCCCAGTATGGTCGGTGAAATAGCTTGCCCGGTATAACCACACGTTGCCGCAAGCGACGGAATCGCTGGACGGTAGTTTGCAGATCCGTTATCAAGCGATCATAATTGACCTGCCCTTTAAACCTCAAGACCACCGTGATCATCATCGGGTTGGTCCTGGCATCCATGCGTAGCCAGGCAAGGTCTACATTGTTTAATTTAACACGAGCTATTTCACACCTCTCGCACCTTTAGACTTTTTTAGCAAGAAATATTAAAGAAGAACATTATACATCCGAAAATATACTTCTTGGCGGTTAATTAAGATAAATAAATATATTAAGTTATCTTCGTAATGCAAGAAGGAGACCCACCAGGAATAGCCCTGCCCACACATACCAGGGACCATCAAATCCCAAAACCAACGCGCCTGCGACAAGGCAGAAGCCAGCCAGCAAGGTGGCGCGTACCCCATCCAGGGGTCCTGGGGGAGATCGCTTGAGGTTTGACTCAAGAACCTGTATCCCTTCGGTGAGAATTAATGGGCTTTTACGTAGCACATCCACCATCTCAGGAAGCACCAGGGCACTCTCACGCACCAAATTCACCGGATTGAATTCGTTCAACAATATGGAGCTGACGTGCTTTCGAGCTGCAGTGGGGATGTTTATATCCGGATCAAAAATATAACCCACCCCCTCGATGGTCACCAGGGCTTTGACCATGAGAATGATTTCTCCCGGGTATTGAATATTATAATGGCCTGCCATTAGTATGGACTGTAAAATCACCTGGGCAAGCGAAAAATCCTTGATATTGGGGGTGGTCAGCCAGCGGGTGTACATGTCTGAGGCTGCCCGGCGAAACCCCTCAATATCGGCTCTCTTGCCTGGTATCGTTAATGAAGTAAGGTAGCGTGCAGCACTCTCAGGATCGCCGATGACCAGGGAGTAGAAATAATAGAATAAGCGCTTACGCATGTCGCGGGTGAACCTACCGACCATGCCCAGGTCGATAAATCCAACGCTGATCTCCCCCGTTTTCGGCTTTTTGAAAATCATCAAATTTGCCGGATGCAGGTCTGCATGGAAAAACCCATCGCGATAAATCATTCTTACGATGGCACCGATGCCCAGGTCGATCGCCTCTCGGCGTTGTTCAAGGGTCAGTTTCTTCAGGGCTTCTTCATCAGGCTTGATGCCATGGAAGTATTCCATACAGAGCACATCATGCGAGCTGTATTTTCTATATATTTTAGGAAAACGTACCCTGGGTTCGTCTTTAAAGTAAGCGGTAAATGTTTCAGCATTATCCGCTTCAAACCGTAAGTCAACTTCCCGCAAGGTATAGGTGCTGAATTCGTTGATGATCCGGGCAGGTTGGTAACGGCCCAGGAATACTTGTAGCAATCTGCCAAAAAAGCGCAGCAGGCGAGTATCGGTTTCAATGGTCTTGCGGACACCTGGTTTTAGGACCTTGATCACAACCTTTTCGTTGGAGACCAACCTGGCACGATGGGTTTGCGCCAGGGAAGCCGATCCCAATGGGTTTGGATCGATCCAGCGGTACATGGTATTCAACGGCATACCGAGGCTTTCAACAATGAGCTCTTTAAAGCGCTCATAGGAGACAGCCGGGAGCCTATCCAACAGGTTTTTCAACTCATCGGTGATGACCTTGGGGAGTAAATCCTCGCGCAAGCTGAGGATCTGGCCCAGCTTGATGTAGGTTGGTCCCAACTTTTGCAATCGCAACCTGAACTGCAAGGAAAATGGCAGTTTGATGATGCTTTTATTCAGGAATGGCCAGGTGAGAGCCAGGAAAAAGCGCAGCAATAGCATCCCCAGGGAACGATGCTCACCCACTTCCTTTTTCTGCCTGACAAAATCCATCCCGCCTCCCAAGACCAGGCTAAGCAGCTCCCAGGAAGTCTCCAAGAACCGGACGATTAAGCCCGGAGGGCGTCTTTCCTGATATGGTTCGAACCCAGTATTCATGGAGGTGTCTATTTGTGCGGGTTTTTGGGGATGTATACTACCTGGCTGCCGGCAATTTTATCGTGCCAGCTTTGGCGTTTGGAGTCCCATAAGACCCAAAAGAAGCCCAGGAAAAGTGGGATCGCCGAAATCCAATAAGAGAAAAATCGCACGAGCGACCTGCCAAAGGAAAGCTTTTTTCCGTTGCTGCGGACCACTTTAAGCCCCAAGATCGCCTTACCAGGGGTGAAGCCAACCAGGGTCCAGAAAAAGGTGTAATACCCGATCACCAGCAACGTGAGTAGCACCGCCCCAGACCCAATCTGAAAGTCAGAGCTCTCCAATATTGTTTTTATATACGCAACCAGTCCGGTGAGCCTGAAGAATTTAAGCAATGTCTGGATTAGAGCTGCGCCGACTAATTGTGCTACGCTCAGAATAACCAGGTCGATAATAAAAGCCACTGCCCGGCTGAAAAATCCCGCTGGGTGATTGGGATAAGCCCGTGGGAGAGATTTATCCGACGATTTGATTTGAGGTGCTGTTGGTCCCATATTTCCTACTCCCCATCTGCTGGATTGCTTGGCGGTGTCACAGTTTCTGACGGAACGCGCTTGCGAAAAATTGACCTGAGTTTCTGGTCCAGGATCGAGTCAACATTTGAGCTTTGATCGCGAAATTCGTCAACCACTCCACCAGCCACACCGATCCCTGCGTCTTCAATATACTGTTGGAGTTCGGTTCTCAGCAGCACGTATTGTAAAACTTCGTTCACCAGGTCATCAATGGCCTTCTGTTGCAGGATGAGGCGGCTGTTTTGTTCTTCTATCCGGCCTTTCATGATCAGCTGGTCGACTATTTTTTCACCCCGGGCAGTAGCACTGTTATATTGGCCCTTTACAGGAGTGAAAACCCAGCTCTTCGTAACCGGTGAAAGCAGCCGAGAAAAAAGCCCATATATCTTCAAAGATACTTGTTCTGCGGTCACCAGGCTGCGTTGTAGCAGGTCGGGGGCTTCAAACAACATTCCCAACAATAGATACCTTAGCTGGTCATGGGGAGTTTCATTCTCATCGATCACGATGCTCTCAGGTCTGACGGTTTCCTGCACAGACTGCATCTGCCTCAGCCGTTTGGCATAGGCATCCTTTCCAGTCAATACAGAGCCGACTGCCAGCCGTAAAGTCCCTCTGATGTCATTGAGCTGCTGTGTAGTTAACGGCAATATGGCATTATCGTCATCTAGTGGGGTTAAACTGGGATCATCACTTGTGTAGGGGAAATCATCATCTGATGCTTGCATACGACCCTCCAATGATCAGGGGAGAAAGGATTCTACAGTGGTTTAGTATATTTAGGATCATCGTAAACTTGGTATTTTTTTGGCGTTACGATGATCACAAAATTTGATGTAATATTGCCGGGGTCAGCCCCAGCATTTTTGGCCCAATAAATATCCGATTCGCAGATGCTTCGTTACTGGTAAAGCTTCGTGAAATATATAATTATTATAATTGAAATTTACTAATCAGCGCCTAGGGTTATCAGACCGGGCTTTCCTTCCTGCAGCCCTTTTGTCTCGTATCGCGCCCATCATTGGTGACCGGTACCATTATTAAACCAGAGGCGTTTGATGGAGTTGGCTTCGTGGTACTAAAATAGTAACAAACAGGCGCTTCTACCGCAAGAAAATCAGCGCTGCCACGCCAAAAGAGATCAAGTAGGCAAGCGGGTAGAAAAAGGTAAATGGTGCTTCCAGGCGGTCGGCTTTCTCGCGCTGGTCTTTCTGCTCCAGGTACTTAAAGTACACATTTAACACCACCACCAGGGTGTTGATGATGAAAGTGATCGCCATGATGGCATCCATAAAGGTCAGGTAGCCCATGCGCGGGTAGTTATCACCCAGGCTAAAGCTGAAGGCGATGAACAGCAACAGGTTACCGGTAGCGATCTCGATACGCCGGGCATAATCCTTGAGGAAGAAGGTGATGTACGAAACGACGATGATCAATAAAATGGGTACAAAAAAGCGGAAGATGTAATAGCTCAGGTGACGTGGCGCCGAAAAGTGGAACGTAAATCGGCTTGTGGGCACTTGCCTGCTGGATGTCTCCGTGCTGATCTGGGTATCAAAAGTGGTCAGGATGAACTCATCTTCACCATGATTTGGATCGATTTCGCTGAAACCTTCCGTCGGGACAAAGACATATACATCATCCGAGTAAAGCATGTCGAGCTTGATGTAAAAATCCTGGGTGTCGAAGGGAAAGGCGGTCCAATCGAAATCGACCTGGAAATCGGTAGAGAAACGCTCCAGGTAGATGACATGACCATTCGATTCGATCGAGATCACCCGGTTTTGAGTCCAACGGTTGCCCTGCTGGTTGAAGAAGGTAAAATCAGGCCATTTTCCCTTGACATCTTCAAGAAACTTATTGTAGCTGTTCTCAGTATAAACTTTTTCAGTGCAGCTGCATTCATCCGGGTTGAATGCCAGCGCTGGATCAGTCCATTCCAGCTTGAGAGTGCCAGCATCTTTCATGATCTCATTTGGCTGGTCGATATTGATGATCTGCTGGAGCTTTAAACCGACGTACACCGGGATGGCCAGCTCCAATATGCTTTCAGTGTTGGGTTGGCCTTTGCCCTCCAGCACTTCCGGTGCATTGATGCCCACCTGGAGGGTAAAATCTCCGCTGGATAACTGACCGTTTTCTGAAGCAGCAACGATATCCAGGACATAGCCCACCCCAAGGTCCTCAAAGGCGTGTTGAATTGTAGCCACGCTGGCCTCGCCGTTGAGATTCGCCACCTGGACCGGCTTATCACCATAATCGCGCAGCACAAGGACGGGCTTCAGACCTCCATCTGCAGCTTGCAAGTGAACAAAAAGTGTATCACCCGGATTAATGTCATTAAGTTTTATCGCCAGGCTGGGTTTATTTTCGCCAAGGCTTCCAGTATATTCCTGAACAAGTTGTGTTCCCAGGACAGCCTGGTCCTGAACTGCGATAACCGCACCGGTTGGTTCTGCGCTCCCATCCAGGACCTGAGGAGCCTCGATCCCAAGAAGCAGTCGGTAATCACCGGCAGTAGAACGACCAGCCGCAGAGAGTGAGCTGGATACAAGCAGATAAAAGTCACCATCGGAAGGTGCAGTGAATTCTAAAGCAGCAGAATAGCCGGGACCACTGTCATCATCCCATGCCAATGAATATTGATCCCGTAATGCTGGCAAATCAAGCAGTGGTGTTTCTGAGCTGGAAACAAGATCAGCTACAGCAATTTTAAAGCTTTCCAGGGTAGCCAGGAAGTTTTCATCGGCAGGCAGAATCGAAAGAACGGGGTCCAGGTTCCCAGATGTGTTTTCCATGAACACGTCCAGGGTCTGGCCTTTCTCTATTCCGATAATGCGATAGACATCAACCTGGCTGGGAGCCAGGTTGCCATTTAACTCCTGGATGGCTGGAGCTTCTTGCGCCTGGGTGCTGGCTAGAGGAACGAATACAATTATTACCAAGGTAAGCAGGGTGATTGCGGCTATACGCATGATAATCTCTCCTTTTGGTAAACACCACAGCAACTAATATTTCCAGCCTTAAACATGGCAACCCCTGGTCCCACAGGTAGTACATTTATTATCATATGAACGCTGATCATCACACTCACTTATTCCTCCTTTCGGAGTTCGGATACCCTCTCAATGCGCTGTGTTCGAACAAGGCGAATCCGATCAAATAGCGATAACAGGATGACAATGCCATTAATGAGATAAACCATGGTAAATATCTTGGAAATCGGGGTTGTGGGTGTCAGGTCACCGTAGCCTACCGTGCCAAGGCTGACGACGCAAAAGTAGAGCGAATCGAGATAACTCCAGCCTTCAATCCAATGGTAGAAAAGCATCCCAATCAATAGAGTTCCCAATGCCCAAATTAACGCAGGACGTGATCCTTTATCGCGCAGCACATCCAGGAGGAACAAGTTCTTGATTGGCTGATATCTCCGCTCCTTCTTCTCAACAGTCGACTCGGTGGTTTTCATTGATCTGTCAGGCTCCATTAACCCTCTCCTTTATACATACGATTTTCCAATTCGCCTGGTATTGCTCCAACGACAATTAAAGTCCACGGCAGGTATCACACAGGATGCGTAATTCCAGCGTAATAAATCCCACAGGTAATTGAAAATAGAATAAAACACTGATAGTTAGAACGCGGATAAGTACCAGGCTGAGAATGGTATAGTGAATAATTCAGTCCCAGCTATCCCTACAGTACGCAGGAATATTTATCTTGTTTATTTTGGGTGAAATAGCTGTTCTAGATATTCCCTTCATCACCCAAGCGAAATATCAAGAAAAAAATTGGATGGGCGCGCCGTCGCCCGCCCATCCATTAAGAAGCTTATTCAGCAGACTTTTGCCGGAATGCCTGGAAGATCAGGGCAATGCCAAAAATCACACCACACACTGCTACTGACCAGAGCATAGCCAGACCCGAGAATAGTGATCCATAATCAGCTAGCAGGGCTAACCCGAGTAGAATCCCCAGTGCTCCCAGGATGCCAGCACCCCAACCGCCGCCACGGAATGCCATGAACAGCAGGATGGCGCCATACATCAAACCCCAGATGCCCAGCACCAGGACAAGAACCCTGGGTAGGACAACCGCAGCTGCCACGGGATACGCCAGTATGTAGGCTCCAGCCGCAATACTGATGATTCCCATGAATAACTTCCAAGCCCACATGGAATGGTCAATAAAGATGGCGACGATATCGAAGACACCCTGGACCAGCCACCAAATACCCAGGACTGCGATCACAAGCTGGTATGTTTCGACTTTGGCTTTGGCGGGTGCCCAGAGCAGGATGCCGCCCACGATCAGAGCCAGGATCCCAGAGATCAGTGTGAGCCACCAGGGGCGATCTTTAGTTTGTGTTTGTACTGCAGTAGTCATTTCTTATCATTCTCCTTTAATATATTTGAAATACAAATTACTACCCAAAAAAAATACACCTTGTTGTGTCTGACTTGCTTTACACATCACCTCCGATCGAAGACATCATATGGCTGATAGATTCTACCATTATAAATTTCGGCGGAAAAAATACTTTCTATGAAAGACGAAATTTATCGCCTGGTTATTGTAACCCGCAATCACGCATTCAGGCAAGGTGGGTGCCGATCGTTCATCACTCCGACGTGCTTGCCTCTATCCGACCCGATCGAATAGCCTTCAAAAGGGCGGCATGATCGCTCTCATTTTGACCGGCATAGGCAACGCTGAAGTCAGCAATCGCGTCTTCAAACGCCGTACTTTTCCCCATGTACCCAGTTAATACAGCCGGATCACCTGAGCGGGCATGGGCACGCGCCAGCACCCTGCCACACAAACCGGCGTAGAGTTTTAGATTTGTTGGCTTCATGAACTCGATCACCGGCTTGATCTTGGCATCACTGAGCTGGCGAACGTAGAATTGGGTTCTCAGCTTGCCAGTCCCGGTCGTCCAGCCCAGGAACATATCACCAGCCGACTGCATGGCACGCTGGCCCACCACAACACGCTGTCCGGCATGTTCAAATGGGTTGGCTCCACAGTAGGGTTCCAATACCGACTGGCGTGCCTGCTTGAACTGCAGGAACAATGGGTCACCCCTGCCAGACATCAACAACATGATCCCACAGGCAGTCCCCACACTGCCCACTCCCACCACCTTGAAGGCAACATCCACAACGGCAAATCGATCCAAGAGCAGGCTAACTCCCAGACTAAGGTTCTTCTTCAATCCTTGTAATGTGGAGTTGGCAATCTTTAAATATTCTTCATCACGTTTGTCACCGAAGTGGTAGATCAGTGGCGGGTGGTCCACGATGCGCGGAATGTCTCCGGCTGTGTACGTCAGCTTGGCAAACTCTTTCTCATGAGCGCTCTGTTCTTTTGCGCCGGATATTTTTTTGCTATAAAAGTGCTTCATTTCCTTATCGGGTATGCTCTCAATGACGGCGTTTAGATCGAAACTATCGTTCCAGGCTTGCAATACCGACATCTCGGCATATTCCGCCATACGCTGGCGATAAGCCTGTGCAGCCAACCAGGCAGCTTCTTTGCAGACATCCATGTCAAAGCCATTCGATTGCCCAGCTACCACAAAGCTGGCTGCCAGGCGCTTGACATCCCATTCCCAGGGAGCGAAGGATACCTCATCGAAGTCATTGATGTCAAAGATAAGATTCCGCTCAGCTGTGGCAAAACCGCCAAAATTCAACAGGTGGCAGTCCCCATCCACTACCAGGGTCAGGCCTGTAGATGGTGTGTGCGAGAGGTCATAAGCCATGACCGCAGCTGCGCCACGGTAAAAAGTAAATGGACTCACCATCATCCTACCGTAGCGTATCGGAAGCAATTCTTCTACACGACCTTTACTGTTTTCTATCAACAGGTCAATCGGATCGAGGCGGTTGGTGGGCGGGGTCCAATCCTTTTGGGCTTTGCGCGCAGTAACATCACGTAGTGCTTTCCCTTTGGCGAGGCGTTCTTTATATTTTAAGGTATGGGTTTGCACCGGGACCGGCGCTTTGGTCAATCTTGGCAGGCTTTCATCGATGTTACGGATTTCTTCGGTCATACTTCCACCTCTCTATCTATGCATGATATCAAATTATAAATGAAGCAAAACCTTATTTCGAGGCAATGCCTCCATTTTGGAATAACATGCGCTGCTCACCCCCCGCATTCTCCAGGGCAAGCCCGCCGCTTCCATCCGGCCCACCCGCCACAACGCTACCTAGCAGGCTCAAATATTGCTGATCCAGCGAAGCATCACCACAGTAAGCCATGGTTGAGGCGCCGAGAGTAATGACGAAGCCATTTTCCTGGTTGTATGTTCCAGAAAAATTGTTACAATCTGCCTTTCCCTTGAGGGTACCAGCGGGGTAAAAAACGATCGTATAATTCTCCGGGTCAGGCACGGTGGTTGTCTCACCGGTAGTTTTATTGGCCACACTCACCCACTGCCAGTTAATGCCCTGGATCGAATCGGTTGAGGCAGGAGCGGCTTGAGTGGCAGTGACAGGTTCCGCTAAAGCCGCCTGCACTGCAAGTGCGCCTTCGGCAGTGCGCAGCTCCAGGGTTGTAGCTTCGATCTTGTATGTGGCAGCAGTCTGCATGGCAGCCAGGAATTGGCTTTCCTGCTCCATGACACCCGCAGGATCATTGCATGCCATCCGGGTGGAGGCCAGCGGACCGATCTTTACCTGGCTGCCGGTCACCGTATAAGGTCCATTGTAATTGTTACAGCCACTGTTCCCCGATAAGGTGCCATCGCTGCCGAAATTAGCGGTGATGTTGGAACCTGCCAGCACACTGGTAACCGCCTGCTTGCCGTTGTTATAGGCAATCACAGTCCAGGATGTACCAGAAAGGTCCTGAGACTGAGCTTTGAAAACCAGGATGCTCTTGTTATTGGCGTCGGATAGAGTCAGCTGCTCGCCGGTGACAGAAAAAGTCTTTACCTCAGCCAGGGCAGTCAGGTATGCACTCTCCTGGTCCATCAGCTCTTGTGAACAAGCCATCATGGTTGAAGCTAACGGCGAAGTTATTTCCAGGGAGTTACCAGATGACGTATACGAACCGGAATAACGGTTGCATCCAGATGATCCACCCACCTTCCCATCGGTAGTGAACAGGGCAGTGATGTTCGAACCTGGCAACAGCTCCTGATCCTTGAGTTGGGTTAAGTTCCATACCATGCCGGTTACATCCCCACCGCCACCCTGGGTGGAACCCGGTGAGCTGCAGGCTGCAAGCATGAGCAGCCCGGCACACAAGCCAATTGTTACACTGATTACTCTCTTTGTACTTTTCATATACAAGCACTCCATTTCTCAAACTATGGGAGAGAAATTCTCCCTTTTACCAATTGCAGTGTGGACAGAGTTACAACTTCATTGTTCTGCTTCTCATGGCGAGGTGGATGATGGGACTTAGGTAAGAAAGCTGACCCAAACACCCCAAAAACCACCATTGCATAGCAATGAATTCTCTTCTTGTTATTCACTTCCCGGCGATGTACCTGTATTCGATTGGGTTACGCTACTCTCCAGGATTAAACGACGGGCTGGGAAGGAGCGGTGTACCCTGGGATGCGATCGCGGTTGTAATAGGCTGTGGTGGTGTAATGCATCAGATCGATCACGACCGCCATAACAATCCAGAACCAATCCCAGCCATATAAACCTCCCGCACCCCAGGTCAAAATTACAAACATCAATGTAGTGAAAGGCAGGAAGATGATTCCAAGAATTGCCCACCACCATTTATCATTGAATGAATTCATGAACTGGGTCGGGCGAGCGATCCAAATAAATAATGTCCCAATCCTTGGGAACATCACCGCAATCATTGCAAATAGACAAGGCATAATATTTTCTCCTCAAAATAGAATTTGATATGATTCACCGTCTGAATTCCAGGAACTCGCTTGCACAATAAAAATCCTTGCCAGCCTACTTGCCTCCATGCGCCATCTCGTCGATACATACCGCCACTGCAAGGATCAGCACATCATCCTGGCCCGGATCGATGGCAACCCCATAGGAGTCGCGCAAGCGGAACCACTTCTTAGAGACTTCCGCCACCTTATCGCGCCCTTCTCCAATGGTGTATTCGTGATCAAGAATGTTGCCCTTTACCTCCAAATCTGGCCCAGCTTTTATCTTCACCACCCAGCGCTCACGGATGGGAGTGATCAGGGCTTTCTTGACCATACCCAGCTGCTCGCCATGAGGTCCTTCGATCTCCATACTATCCTTGATCCGCAGCATGCGTTCCTGGATCTTGGCCAGTTCGTTCCCGTGCGCGTCCTCGAAGATCAGGGTCTGACGCACGCGTAGGGCTTTTCCATCCACTTTAAACACTTTCTGGCCCTGTTCATTCTCGATCCAGAAATCGTCCCCGATAGCCACCATCTTCTGTCGCATCTGGTAGCGTTTGCCTCCACCACCCGGTCGTCCAAGCTGGCGGTCATCCTGGCGTTCATCGCGCCGTTCTTCACGTCTGTTACGCATAATAAAACCTCCTTATTTCAATAGTTGGGGCTGACATAGATACTATGCCAGCTAGTCCGGTTAAAGAATTTACTCCTCAGCAAAAGCAGCCTTCAGCTGGTCTTCCTGTTCTTTAGTCAGGTTGGAAGCGATCAGCTCGAACTCATTTCCCTTGAGCTCTTCCAATACCTTATCTTGTACAGCATCGGAGGTCATCAGGAACAGGGCAGATGTGCCTTCCGTGACCTTCTCGCGGGTCTTCTTGATGAATTCATCGCTGATGCCATAATCGGCCATCTTTCCACCCAAGGCGCCAAAGGCAGCTCCAACTGCCAGACCGAAGAAGGGCACAAAAAAGATCAAGCCAAACAGCATACCCCAAAAAGCACCCTGCAGTGCACCAACCCCGGCCAGATCGACCAGCTGCTTGGTCTTGGGGCTTTTCTTGCCCTGTGGCCAGCTTACGATGGCCGCATCCTGGATCTTGATCAGTTCAGCTTTTTGCAGTGCCTGGACTTTACCAAGCATCGTCTGCGCCCCATCTGGGGTGGAAAACTTGAATACGGTAAGCGTTGCCATCGTTCTGTTCCTTTTATTAATTGGATATATTTAACCATCAATTTTACTTTACAGGAATGCAATCTCCTGCTTAAGCCGCCTCAAAAGCCTTTTTTACACCAGGAAGCATGGTATAGATCAAGATAATGCCGTTAACAATGAAGCTCACATTGACATCCGACCACTCACCCTGTCCCAACATAAAGGTGAAATCCAGGATCAGGTTGAATGCAGAAATCACCGCCAGGAACAGCCAGGCTTCTTTTTCAACATTCCACAGCATTTTCACCAGCCATGACCACAACCAGACCATTAAAGCCCACATCAGGAATGACCAGATACTGAAGGCTTTGACGGTAAACGGCCCGATGACGACAGGCAATATCCCCAGAGATTGTAATGCATGCACCCCAGCCAGGACTGTTGCCAGCCCAGCCAGGATTGCCAAGACAGTGACACCAAAGGGACGCTTTTTCATATTTATTACCTCTCTACAAGAATGGTTGAAATGTAATTTTATCTGGTTGCTCTATTACATGGTTCTATTAAACGGTGCTGCCTGAGAATAAATCTTCCAGGCTGGGCGAGTTTCCATCCCATCCGTCAGCGTCGTGTACGATTTGGATCGCCCGGTTGAGGTTTGAGACCAACTTATGATATCCTTCTCGTCTCTGTGCCATCGGAACAGCCTCAACTCGCTTTTTCAGCGATACCAGGCAGGAGAGAAATAATTGGTAAGGCTCGAAATTTGATAGGCGTTTATAAAGTTCATCCTCATGACCTGCCAATTTGACCGCGTCTTGTGCCAAAAAATCCATGATCTCACTGGCAATCACCTCACTCACTGAGACAGGCTCGTTTTGTAGCATGAAAATCGGGGCGTTGGAGGTAAGCTCACAAAACAGATCGCCCATTTCAACTGATGCTCGCAAGTTCCCACCAAAGGAGAAACCTCGCAGGGTTTCTCCCTGGTAGGTTTCCATGCCCAGCTCCCCAATGCATGCCTTGAATGTCTCAGTAGGTGCTAATTCGTGACGGGTTATGTGCGTGTGACGAAAAAACCTGCCATCAAAAGTGGGGACACTCAATAGTTTGACATCGAAAAAACGCTGGGTCGGTTTACCAGAAATCCGGACCTTCAACTGGGAATATCCAAGTGCAGGGTTGTATTTAGAAGACTCGAACACGTATCCGATTGAATTTAACCTAGCATCCATAATCAATATCCTCGAATATAGTAAGTATCCTGGCCTAGCGCCTGGAGGTGCGAAGCAACAACAGGAACAGGTTGATGAAGTCCAGATAGAGTGCCAATGCTCCGACAACCACCATCCCACCCATGCCTTGTTTCCCTTCCAGCCTGGTTGAGAGCTCTTTTAAGCGATTGGTATCCCATACCGTCAAACCTGCAAAGAGCAGGATGCCGGTGAAATTCATCACCTGGTTCAGCCCGGGTGATAGAGGAAAGAAGAAGACAAAAATCCATCCGAACAGCCAGCCCAACAAGGCGAGAAGTAAAAATCTGCCCACCCCACTCATATCCCCTTTGATAAATAGCCCAACGATGCTGCCGAATAAAAACATCCCGGCAGTTACCCAGAAGGTATAGGCAATGGTGGTCTGGCTGTAGTAGATAAAGATCGCTGAAAGGGCCAGGCCTGTCAGGGCTGAGTATAACAGGAATAAAAGCAGCGCTGCGCCAGTCGACATGCGCTGAACAGCAGCGCTGAGAAAAACAACGACTACAACCTGTAACAAAAACAACCCAAAGGTGAACCACGGGTAATACAGGATGCGCTTCATTAATTCTTCATTGGTGCTCACTGCGCTGGAAACCAGTGCGGTGATGGTCATCCCGGCTGCCATGACCAGGTAAACCAGGGCCAGGAAGCGGTTAAACCGTACTGTTGAGCCTGCGTGTGCTGCTTTTGCTCGTGCTTGTGCCATATATAATCTCCGATGAATATTAGTCTACTCTGATGGTGGTGGTTGATTTCTTCATCCACCACCATCAGGAGTTTATTTTTACTTGCGGCTTCTGCGCAGGAAGAACTTGAACACTTCGTCCACCAACAACAGGACAAAGGCAAGCCCAAGGCAAAGGATCACTTGATTCGTATTTAGATTGGTCAAGCCCAGGAATTTCTTAAGAAAATCCAGGTTGAGCGGAAGAAGGATCATCAACACTGAAATTCCATAGAGCATTAACTGGTGTCGATTCTTCAGGATCTCACGGTTGAACGCACTACCTGTCTCATTGCGTGAGCTCAGGGCTAGGACAACAACGCACAATGAGAAAAAGACAAATCCCATCGATCTCGCTACTAATTCGTCAATTGATTGATAGTAATTTTCCAACCAAACCGTCCCTATTGACATCAGGATACCAATGATGGCAATGCGTACCCATTGTGAACCCGAAAGGATGGGTTGCTTTAATGGCCGTGGCTTGTGCTCCATCAGGTCTGGAGCCGGGTCGTCGAACCCCAGTGCTAAAGCGACCGGTATCTGCACCAGGAAGTTGATCCACAGGACCACGAACGGGGTAAATGGCGTACCACCAAGCACAGCCACTTGTGTAAATAATCCTGCAGCTAGCAGGTATGAAACAATGAACGCTACCAGCGATTCCATCTGGAAACGGACGAAATTGAACAGGTTGTTGTAGATAGCTCGCCCGAACTCCACTGCCTTGACGATGGTGGCGAAGTTATCGTCGGTCAGGATCATCACCGCCGCCCCCTTCGAAACTTCGGTACCGGTGATGCCCATTGCCACGCCGATATCGGCTTTCTTTAGGGCAGGGGCGTCGTTCACGCCATCTCCGGTCATGGCCACAACATTATCCAGCTGCTGGAGCATCGTCACCAGGCGGATCTTGTCCTCCGGGGCAACGCGAGCTACCACACCGATCCCGGGTAGCTTACCCTTCAGCTCATCATCGCTCATGGCTTTAAACTCAGCACCCGTCATCGCGGTTCCCGTGATACCCAGCTCCTTGCCAATGGCAGCAGCGGTCACGGCATGGTCGCCGGTGATCATGCGCACCTGGATCCCTGCACTGTGGCACTTGGCAATCGCATCCTTAGCCTCATTGCGAGGCGGGTCCACAATGCCAACCATAGCCAGCAAGGTTAGGTCTTTCATCAAGTCAATCAGTTTTGCTTTCGGGTCGAAAGTACCTGGATCGAAGTCGCGACGTGCAACGACCATGACGCGTTCTCCGGCTGCCGCGATCCGTTCATTCTCCTGCATGGCCAGTGGTCGGTTCTCGTCAGTGACCGGTGCCATCTGGCCGTCTGGTAACCAGAAGTAGCTGCTGCGAGCGATCAATACATCTGGGGCACCTTTAACGAACGCTCGAACCACTTTCTTGCCCTTCTCATCCGTCATGTTATGGAAAGTGGCCATGAACTTATAATCCGAGTCGAACGGCACTTCAGCTACCCGGGGATACATCTCACGCGCACCATCCACGCTGATGCCACCCTTCTCTGCCAGTACGATCAATGCCCCTTCGGTGGGGTCACCGATCAGAGCGCCGCTGTCGTCAAGACGGGCATCGGCACATAACGCCATGGGCAACAGGATCTGCTCGAGATCGACCTTGGCACCGCCTGCGCTTAACAACTTGCCTTCGGTGCTATAGGTCAGGGTGTTTTTCTGCCAGGGCTGGAGACCAGCGATCCCTGTAGCCAGTTTATACTCGCCCTGAGTCCCATAACCTTCGCCAGTCACCATGAAACGATTCTGACCAGGGATGGTGAACTCACGTGCAGTCATCTTGTTGAGGGTCAGCGTGCCGGTCTTGTCGGAGCAGATCGCCGAGACCGAGCCCAGCGTCTCCACAGATGGCAGGCGCTTGACAATCGCACCCAGGGCAGCCAGCTGGCGTGTGCCCATGGAATACATGGTGGTCACTACAGCCGGAAGACCGGTCGGGATGGCAGAAATTGCCAGGGCTATACCAGCAACGAAGATGGTGTCCATGGACTGACCATTCCTCCGACCAAGAATTACCATTACTATGAAGGCCAGGCCAGCCAACGACGCAATGATCACTGTCAGTTTGTCAAGCTGCTTTTGCAAAGGCGTCTTATCCGTCTCAGTTTTATTCAGCAGGTCAGCGATGTTACCCATCTCCGTGCCCATGCCGGTGGTGGTGACGATCATCTCTGCCCGTCCACGTGTGACCGAGGTGTTCATATACGCCATGCAGTGGCGGTCACCCAGCGGAGCATCAGCCTTGGCGATGGTTTCAGTGTCTTTAGGCGATGCCACGCTTTCGCCCGTCAAGGCGGCTTCCTCGATCTCGAGGGTGGCGCTCACAAACAGGCGACCATCCGCCGGGACGCGATTGCCCGCCTCCATCAGCACGATATCACCCGGCACCAGCTCCTCGGCGTTGATCTCGATGGCCTGGCCATTTCGACGCACGCGGGCGATGCTCTTCATCGTCTCTGCCAGCGCTGCCAGACTGGCCTCTGCTTTAGCCTCCCCGCGCATCCCCAGGATGGCATTAAAGATCGTCAATCCAACCAGCACCAGGGTTGTTCCCCATTCTCCGACAAAGATCTGGTTGATGATTGCCGCACCGAGCAAGATGAATTGCATCAGGTCCTGATATTGTCCCAAAAATGCCTGCCAACCTGTCTTTTTCTTCTTCTCTGCCAGACAATTCGGGCCGTATTTCTGCAGACGGGACTTGGCTTCGTCTGAGCTCAAGCCTTTCGCCGGGTCGACCTGAAGTTGTTTAGCAACCTCTTCGGTTGATAGGGTGTACCAATTCGGTTGTTTACCCGTTGAATCTGTCATTATCTTTTACCTGCCTTTCAATATTTTTGCGGGACAATGCGGTATGGATAGTTGGGTTCTTTGTAGTCACCTTTCGCCTGCCGCTTGGGGAACTTGATCGGCTCACGCGGCACCTCTTGATAAGGTATTAAGCTCAAGAAGTGGGTGATGCAGTTCAGGCGCGCCCGGCGCTGGTCATTGGAAGGTACTACGTACCACGGGCATTCCGGGGTATCGGTAGCCACAAACATGGCGTCGCGCGCCCGGGAGTAATCATACCAACGCGCCTGTGCCTCTAAATCCATCGGGCTGAGCTTCCAGATCTTGCGGTAATCCTCATTACGCTCACTGAAACGCTTGGCTTGCTCCTCCATGTCCACTTCCAACCAGTACTTGATCAGGATGATGCCGGAAGCGATGATGAATCTCTCGACCATGGGTGCATTTGCCAGGAAGGCATCCACCTGTTCCTTGGTGGCAAAGCCCATCACCCGCTCGACACCTGCCCGGTTGTACCAGCTGCGATCGAAAAGCACGACCTCTCCGGCTGCAGGTAAATAGGGCATGTAGCGCTGGAAGTACATCTGCGATTTCTCCCGATCTGTTGGGGTCCCGAGTGCCACCACGCGAAAGACACGCGGGCTGACCCTTTCAGTAATCCGCCTGATCACGCCTCCCTTGCCAGCTGTATCGCGGCCTTCAAACAGCACGCAGATCTTAGCCCCGCTGACCTTGACCCACTCCTGCAGCTTGACCAGCTCAACCTGGAGCTTTTCCATCTCCTGGTCAAACTCTTTGCGGCTTATCTTAGCAGGCGGACCTTCGGTGGCTGCCTCTGTTATGGCTGGAGCTTCATTTCCAGGAACAAGCGACGAAGCGATTGCCTCGGTTTTCCCCTTTCCCTTCCCTTTCTTAGCTTTCTTCTTGCCTTTATCCTTTGCCATAGATCTCTCCTTTATTGAGAAGTTCATTCATTAAGTAGAGTATTTTATCAGAGATAAAATAATTTCCGGATACCACTAATATTTTTAGCGTGTTCTGGATCACCCCTGCACTATAGGAATGCCAGTATCGCAGCGACTAAAAATCCCATTACGGTTAAGATGCCAACCAGCTTGCCACCGTGTTCAAATGCCTCAGGCATCATCGCATCGGCCAGCATGGTCAGCATTGCCCCGGCAGCAAAAGCCTGGGCGTGCCGTCCATCCGCCCCTGGCAGCCATTGGATTACTAGGTAGCCTAAACCGGCACACAGGGCGGATATGACCACCAGTGCCGTCCACATCCAAAAGATCGTACGCTTTGAACGACCGGCAGCTTCGAGGTTGAGCGTACCTGCCACCCCTTCAGGCAGGTTTGAGATAAACACCGCTGCCAGGAAGGCAACGTTGATCGCACCACCGAGAGCCAGACCCATGCCAAGGATGATCGACTCGGGCACATTATCCAACAACGTACCAACGAATATGGCTGAGCCTGAGCCGACCTGTCCACCGGTGATATCCTTGCGATCCGACCCACCGCGATGGTCGATCAACCAGTCGGCTCCAAAGAAGGTAAATGCCCCAATGATGAAAGCTAAGCCCATCGATGCACCACCCAGAACTGATTCGGGGATCAACTCATAGGCAATGGCACTGAGCAATGCCCCTGCGCCAAAGCCCATGACCATACCGATGGTGCGGTTTGAAAGATTGCGTGCGGCAAGGAAATATCCAACCAGTAATGCTGCAGAGGCTAACCCACCCCATAAAATGGCGGTCAGGACAGAATTATTCATCGGGTATAAGCATACACAATTTATTTGTTGAAGAAAATCCGTTACTCACTTCTTCCATACATAAAAACCGCATTCATGTGCAGTCAGTACAGAGCCAGCTCGCAAACCACACGGGAAACGGACCAGGGTGAGATCTTCAGTACGCGCTACTTCAACAGCTTTGGCGACAGCTGCTCTGGCAACCCAGTAATCCTGACGGTTCGAAGAACCGCCAAATACCAATGCGATGATCATCACACCAATTCCTATACCCACTATCCATGGCCAAATTTTCTTCATAATTGATCCTCCTAAATTTTAGAGCCCATCGCGCAAGAATGGGCAGGTCATGCAATGCCCACCGCCACGTCCCTTGCCCAGCTCAAACCCGGCAATGGCAACTACTTCGACCCCAGCTTCCCGCATCTTGCTGATAGTGAAGGTATTGCGCTCATAAGAGACGACCACTCCCGGCTCCAGTGCCACGGTATTGTTGGCGTCATCCCACTGCTCGCGCTGCGCCTGGTATTCATCACCACCGGTCTCCACCACATTGAGCTTCTTGACATGAAGTGCATCAGCCACTGCATCCACGAAGCTTTTCTCCTCGGTTACGTGGAAGTCGCCTGGTTTCTTGCCCGGACGCAAACTGATGGCGTGGATGTTATTGACCACGCTGGGGAAGGCAGTAGCAATATCCCTGTCCAATAAAGTAAAGACCGTATCCAGGTGCATATGAGCACGATCTTTGGTCATCAATGCCACAAGGACACGTTCAGCGCCGCCACTCTCAAAGAGCGCTTTAGCAACCAGCTCGATCATGCGTGCCTGGGTACGCTCGCTGCAACCAATCGCCACCGTACCGTGACCGATCGGCTGGACATCACCGCCTTCCAAGGAGGACCTGCCGAAGTCCTGGATGTTGAAACCCTTATCATCCAGCTGATCTGGATACCAGAAATGGAACTTGGCTTCCTGGAACATGGGGTGATAACGGTAGATGGTCAACATATTGAGTGCTTCGCGGCGCCGGGCAGGCCAGAACATCGGGTTGACCGTCACGCCGTTATAAATCCAGCAGGATGGATCACGCTGGAAAAGTGTATTTGGGACTGGTGGTATGACAAAGTAGCCCAAATCATCCATCACTGCAGCTGCACCCAGGGAGATCTTACTGAACTTCGCCAGGTCAAAACCGCCGGTGACCATCTCACCGATGGTGAGGCCACCCACAAGGTGCTTGGCGAGCACATCCGGCTTCATCCTGGATAAGAATTCACGCACCTCATCTACCAACGACCAGCCAACTGTATATTCGGAGGCAACCATCTCAATCACATTGCGGCGGGCTTCCTGCGATGCCGCCAGAGCTTCACCCAGCAGCTCAACATGATAATATACTTCTACACCGCGGTCGCGCATCGCCTTTACAAACTGGTCGTGTTCCCATTGCGCACGTTCCACCCACAAGACGTCATCGAACAGAAGCTCGTCATGATTGTTGGGGGTCAAGCGCTTCAGGTCGAGATCAGGCCGGTGAACGATCACCTTGCGAAGCTTGCCAACTTCTGAATTTACACCAAATTCGTTACTCATATCATTTTCTCCTTCTTGATTTGATCTGATTGGTTTGGTTTCTAAGCTAAATTATCAATGATGATGAATGGATCGGTAAAATCATTCCTATGGATAGACATTCGTCCCGGCTTCACCTGCCACAATCATTTCGATGTCCTGGAGAGATCCAATGGCAGCGCGCTTGCCTGTCTTCTCGACGAATTGGATGGCAGCTGCCACCTTTGGACCCATCGAGCCGGCCGGGAATGGGTGAGTTTTTAGCTCCTCTATCGTCACACGACCCAGCCTGCGTTGTTCCGGCTTACCCCAATCCAGGTAGACCCCGTCCACATCCGTGGCGATGATGAACAAGTCGGCTCCCAGGTCGCGGGCTAAAAGCTCGCTGGCCAGGTCTTTATCGATCACGGCTTCGATGCCCGCCAGGACGCGCTCTTTCCCTGCTTCGTACATGGTGGGGATGCCCCCACCGCCAGCACAGATTACCAGCGTGCCATGCTCCAACAACCATTTGATCGGGCGAATCTCAAAAATACGCTTGGGCAGCGGAGAGGGAACAACACGACGCCACTTCGCTCCATCCTGCTTAAAGACCCAGCCTTTCTCGCCTTTCAGCTTATCAGCCTCGTCCTGCTCATATACCGGCCCAACAAACTTGGTCGGATTCTTGAAGGCTGGGTCTTCTGGATCGACTTCAACCATGGTCAGGATGGTGGCAAATGGCACCTCAAAGGGTAGCAGATTGCCCAGCTCCTGCTCGATCATATAGCCGATCATCCCCTCAGTTTGGGCACCCAGCACATCCAGGGGATAGGCCTCCACATCTTTGTAAGCCGACGCCTGGAGTGCCAGTAAACCAACCTGCGGGCCATTGCCATGCGCTAATACGACCTGGTGCTGTTGGGCAACTGGTGCTATGGCTTTTGCAGCAACTCTGATATTTGCCCGTTGAACATCGTGAGTCATTGGCTCACCACGCTTGAGTAATGCATTTCCACCTAAAGCAACAACAATTCTCATCAGTAACTCCTTTCTATTTTTGAATCATCTCTTTGGTGCCCCAGACTTGCATCAATTGGGCATAAAACTTAACCATCTTTGCCATGCTCTCGACCGGGATGCGCTCATCAATTCCATGCTCGAGACCCATGAAGCTCTCATCCATCACCACCGAGGTGAAGCGATAGATGTTGTCGCACACCGGCACAAAATGCTGGCAGTCGGTGCCGCCCAGCATCACAAAGGGAGTAACAGGCGGGTTATCAAACACCTGGCGGATTACTTTATGGAGAGCCTTATATTCCGGGCAGGTGGTCGAGGAAGTGGGAAGGGCCTCATTGAATTTACCTTCCACAGGTTTTATTTTTACTCGTTCGTCCTTAATTACCTTCTTTGCATGCCACAATACATCTGCAATGGTATCGCCAGGCAACAAGCGAAAATTGACGATGGCTTTTGCTTCGGCTGGTATGGTGTTATCTTCCACCCCGCCATTGATGATGGTTAATGCGGTGGTGGTGCGCATGCTGGCGTTCATCTCGGGTTTAGGTTCCAGCCAACGCTTCAATATAGGACCAAACAACCACACGTTGGCAAAGGCAACCTGGATATACAACGGAGCTGCGATACCAATGCCACCATACATTGGCCTCAACCTGCGTAAGTGGGTCGGCATGGGATGGGATTCCAGGCGGGTTAATGCCTTAGACAGGATGCCAATGGAGGTCTGGGGCGGTGGTGTGGAGGAATGACCAGGTTGGCTATGAACGGTGAATTCCACGGTCAGGTAACCCTTTTCACTGACCCCGACCAGGGCGATCTGGCCACGCACTCCGGCAGCCAGGCCAGCCATGATCCCACCACCTTCGTCGACGATCCCTGCCAGGTGGATCCCACGCTCTTTGAGCATTTGCCCGATCACCTTACAACCATTCACGCCACCGGTCTCTTCATCATGTCCTAAACCAAATACGATGGTGCGCTCCGGGCGGTATCCTTGCTTGAGCAAGGTCTCAGCCGCTTCCATAATGCCGATCAGTTGATTCTTGATGTCCAACGTGCCTCGCCCCCAGATGAAGCCATCGACGATCTTGCCCTCGAAGGGTGGGTATGTCCATTCAGTTGGGTCAGCCGAGACAACGTCCTGGTGTGCCATCAGCATTACCGGTTCCAGGTCAGCCCGGCTTCCCTGCCAGATATACACCAGGCTGTAACCATTGACCACCTCGCGTCTCAGCTTCTGGTGAACCAGTGGATAGGTTTCCTGGAGCATCTGGTGCAGCTGTTTAAATGCCTCTGGTTCTGGAGTACCGGTATCGTCCAACGGTACGGTCTGGCAGCGAACAGATGCTGCAAGGTGCTCTGCCACTAGCTGTTCATCAACCTGGATGCCTTCGATCTTTTCCGCTGAGCCAAGCGACCTTTGGAATAAGATCGTTCGCACCACCACATAGATTATGGTGATGATCAAAATGCCCAGGACGATGTACAAAATATTGGTTAACATATAATTATCCTATTTGTTCCTGAATTCGACTGTTGAGCGCAGTGACCGGGATGAATTTGTTTGGTGATACTAATAACGTACCAAGCAGAACACCCATCGAGATTGAAACGATCAGGATCACCATCTGACCCAGGCCAATCGCTGCGCTCTGCAGATCCTCAGTTAATATACTTGTTACACTCAGTAACCCCCTTGCGCCAGGCACCAGGAACCAGAAAGCTAGCATCTGTGAGGCAAGCGCCGGTGTACGCCGGGGAGAGCGTGCAATGATCTCTGAGCTAAGAGCCATCAGCAATGCGCCGATAAAAGCCCCAACATAAGAATTGAAATATTGCTCACCAAAGGATTGGCCTAGCATGGCAATATACAGGACCAGTAACATCCAAAACAGGTCGCGATTGGATCCTGACAGGCGTATAAACGTACCAACACCAAATAACAAAGTGCCCAAGAATGGTGCCCACCAGGGGAAAACAACTGCCTCATAAGGGTATACCAAGTAGGTAGACAATCCAGAGAGATTTAAGCCGACAGCAATGCCGATGAACAATAGCAGTAACACTGCCGAGCCATAAATCAGCCGAGCTGTTCCTGAAAGGATATGTTTCGAGGCCAGCTCGATCATCCCGGTTGTTAACAGCGCACCTGGTAGAAATGTGATCAGGGGAGTAATGAGCAGGTTCGCCGGACCAAAGATGAAACCCAGGCGGGTCAGGTTAAATATCAGGGCTGACACAACAATAGCGGCAAATACTGGCAGGAGCAGGTCGAAACGCGGCCGCCAGCGCGACACCAGCGTGATCAACCCTACCACGATACCCGCAACACCTGTGACGATCAAGGATCGAAGGTCAGGCCGGAAAAGCATGGTGAGACCAATACAGGATAGGAAATAGCCAAAAATTACCAATGCTGGGCCAAAACGTGGTTTTTTAGCCAGGATTTGATCCATATGAGAAGAAGCCTGTGCAAGGGTTATACTTTTCTTCTTAACCTGATCAACCAGCTCAGCAAACTCAGACACTTGATTCAGCTGCACAGTGGTCAGGCGTTGCACAGCTAAGTCAACCCGCCCATGTGATGACTGGCCTAGCTTGATCATGATCACGTTCGGCAAAGCCATGATCTCGCATTCCAACCCATAGGCCAGGACAATTTCGGTCAGCGTGTTCTCCACCACTCCAACCGCAGTACCGCTGGCAATCAGACCCTTGCCGATTTTCCGCAGGCATTCAAGCAGCTCCGACTTTTCAGTCGACGCCTGCTCGATCGCCTCAGGAGTTAGCGCAACGCTCATCATTTATCCTGTACAGTAATGGGTACTTCCGCCAGCGGCTGAGCCGGGGTTGGGGCTTCTGCATCCAGGCGCATGATATTGATTCCAGCAAATCCGAATATCATCCCCAGGATAAAATTAGCGAAATTGAAGAAGCAATATGGCAGGTAAACAAACGTAGATACACCCAAGGCTGCCGACATGTAAGCCCCGCACGAATTCCATGGGATTAACGGGGAGGTGACCGTTCCGGAGTTTTCAACCGCGGTCGCCAGGGTTTCCGGATGAATTCCACGTTTACGGAATGCGACCATGAACATACGTGCTGGCAGCACAATGGCGATGTACTGGTCGCCAGCAACAATATTCAGTCCCAAGGAAGTGATCATCACGGTGGCAATCGTGCCACCCACCGACTTGACACGGCCAATGATAGGGGTGATCAGACGGGCATTGAAACCTCCGAAATCCATCATGGCACCAAAAGACATCGCACCCAGGATTAGCCAGATGGTGGTCAACATGCTGTCCATGCCACCGCCGGTAAATAATGTATCGATCTGTGGATATCCACTGGAGGCGGTGAAGCCATTTGCCATCGCCGTCCACACACTTTTCAGTGCCGCCAGCCCATAACCCAGGCTGGGGTCATTTGCGAATGTGATCACTACCTGGGGCTGCATGACGACTGCCACCAATGCTCCAACCAGTGTGCCGATCAGGATAGAGAGAAAAGCCGGGTATTTTTTCATTCCCAGAAGAAGTAAAACCAGCACTGGCAACAGGTTCAACAGGTTGATGTTGTAGTACGACTCGAGGGCTTGTAGTGCAGGTGCCGTATCCACCGGAACCGCACCTACGCTAGAATTTCTCCCGATGAAGAAGAATATGACCAGGGCGATCAGGTAAGCGGGGATAGTAGCCTTGGCCATGCTGCGAATATGGGTGTAGACATCGCTGCCCACAATTTGCGGGGTCAGGATGGTCGTCTCAGACAGCGGGGTCATCTTGTCACCAAAATAAGCCCCAGAGATCACCGCCCCAGCGGTGATGGCAGTTGAAGCGCCAATGGTATTGGCCATGCCAACAAATGCGACCCCCAATGTTGCTGCAGTGGTCCATGAGCTGCCGGTTACGATCCCTACAAGCCCACACAAGACTGCTGCGGCCAGGTAAAACCAGGATGGATCGATATACTTAACACCATAATAAACCATGGTGGCGATCGTTCCGGACATGTTCCATACCCCGATCAGCGCTCCGACCATCAGCAGGATCAGGATGGCACTCATGGCGATCGAGATGCCTTTGACGATCTCCTCGCCGAGCCTTTGCCAGGAATGGCCATTCTTGTGTGCTACAACCGCGCCAACCACGGCACTCATAAGCAAAGCCACCTGCAATGGACCCACTGCCGCATCGAGCCCAAACAACACAATCGACGTGATCAGCAGTATGATCATGAAGATCAGGGGAATCAGCGCATCCACCAGGGAAGGCTCGCGTACTTCTTTTTCTTTTACAGGTGTGCCAGTTGTCATTTCGAACACTCCCTTCCAACAAAACTACAAGTCAGGATTGCCCCATTTTTACTTCACGCTTGCTGTATCATCTCCACGCACCCATCATTTCAAATGGCTACGACCATAACTACCTGGTCAATTGATAAATCGCATGGGCATAAATCTTCATTGCCAGGTATAAGTTCTCCACGATCGCCCGTTCATTCGGCTCATGCTCGGTGAGCAGCTCGCCAGGGAAGAGGGGGCCATAGGCAACACAATTATTGAACGCCCGGGCATAAGTGGCACCACCCAAAGCGATGGGTTGTGAAACTTCATCGCCAGAAAATTGGTGATACACCCTCAACAACATCTCGATGACGGGGTGATCCTTGGGTAGATACAACGGTGCCAGCCAATCATATTCCTTGTATTCCAGCCCATATATAGCTGCGGTGGCACTTAGTTTCTGCACAATTTCATCTTTGGAAACAGTGACCGGAATGCGGGTATCGATCGAGATTTGTTCTTTCTCCCCGATATTAATCATGCCCACATTGAATTTCAGTTTTCCAGAAGGCTCATCACTGCAATCCCCAAAGATGCGGGTTGCATAAGGGTCCTCGCCGAGTTCCCGGGCAATAAAATTGATGGCTTTGGACTCAATGCCAATCAGGCGCAAGGCGATGCACAGGCGTGCGATGGCGTTGATGCCTTCTTCAGTGATCATCGCATGAGCTGCCTTACCTCTGACTTCGACCCCATCTTCTTTCCACTCAAAAGCAAAACCCAGCTCATCGAGCTTGGCCGCTAGCTCATCCTGCAGCACACCATCATAGAACATCGTGTCGGGTACAGCATTGAAGGCCGATCCACCGGATAACCTGAGGTCAGTCTGGTTTTTACATTCAAGTGTGAGCTGAAGTAATCCCTTCTCGGCGTAAATCAGAGGGAACCTGGCATCGGGGGAAAACCCCATGGTAGGTGTCTCCTCTCTTTCCTTATAACGATTGATGCAGCGCCAGAGAGTCTCTTCATCAGCACCGAAGATAAATCGGACGCGTTTATTGAACTGTACTCCAGCATCCAGGAGGGCTTTAACGGCAAATAAAGCTGCCACCACGGGACCTTTATCATCCTGTGTACCACGACCATACAGCATTCCGTCTTTTTCCACTGGATCAAATGGGTCGCGGTTCCAGTCCGTTAATTTTCCAGCAGGCACGACATCCAGATGCCCCAGGATGCCCAACATTTCTGTTCCCTCGCCGACCTCAGCAATGCCGTAATAACCGCCTTCGCCATATTGGGTTCTAAAGCCAAGCTCACTGGCGATCTGCAATGCCTTGCGTAAAGCCTGATCGACGTTCTTGCCAAACGGATATCCACCAGCGCTTTGCTCGCATACACTGGGGATACGCACAAGTTCCACCAGCGCCGACATCAGTGGCGCTTGTTGGGCTGCAAGCTGGGCATCGAAATTTTCATGCATAGATTTCCTCCGAATGCGCCCGATAAACGTATTTAATTGTTGTGTGTACATTCGTGGGGTAAACCCACAATGTACACACAAATGGCAATAATTTAATTAATCTCCCAACGTGGCAACCATGATCGCCTTGATGGTATGCATGCGGTTCTCCGCCTGGGCAAACACGATCGAGCGCTCTGATTCGAACACCTCGTCGGTCACTTCCAAGGCATCCAATCCGGTCTTCTGGAAGAGATCCTCGCCAACCTTGGTTTCACGGTTATGGAAAGCAGGCAGGCAGTGCATGAATTTCACATTCGGATTGCCGGTCTTCTTGACCACATCCATGTTGATCTGGTAAGGCTTGAGCAGCTTGATACGCTCATCCCAGACTTCCTTCGCTTCACCCATCGAGACCCACACGTCGGTGTACAGGTAATCCACACCTTTCACGCCTTCTTCCACACTCTCAGTAATGGTCAGTCGCGCACCGGTTTCTTTGGCGATCTTCTTACACGTCTTCACCAGCTCAGCTTCAGGCCACAGGGCTTTGGGTGCGCACAGGCGCACATCCATACCCAGCTTGCAGCCGGTGACCATCAATGAATTGCCCATATTGTTGCGGGCATCACCCAGGTAGCAGTAGGCGATCTCGCCGAGATGCTTATCGCTGTGTTCCATCATGGTCAGCATATCGCACAGCATCTGGGTGGGGTGGAACTGGTCGGTCAGGCCGTTCCACACCGGCACGCCGGCATACTGGCCAAGGATCTCCACCAGCTCCTGGCCAAAGCCGCGGTATTCAATGCCATCGTACATGTGCCCCAGAACCCGGGCGGTATCCTTCATCGACTCCTTATGACCGATCTGCGAACCCGTCGGTCCAAGATAAGTGACATTGGCACCCTGGTCATAAGCTGCCACTTCGAATGCACAGCGCGTGCGGGTGGAGGTCTTTTCGAAGATCAAGGCAATATTTTTGCCCTTGAGCCTCTGTTGCTCATAACCGCCATATTTGGCTGCTTTGAGGTCAGCAGATAACTTGAGCAGGAACTTTAACTCTTCTGGAGTAAAGTCTAGCTCTTTTAGAAAGTTGCGGTTGCGTAAATTAAATGCCATTTTAAAATCTCCTTTTTATATATCTTGGTTCTTTTAGATTTAACAGCCGGTCACTTTGCCGCTGAAATGAACAGACAAGCAGGCTCCCATGGTTCATTGGAGAATCTCGATCATGAGAGTAGCACACCTCCGGCCAGAACGATAATGGTGAGCACAAATAAAAGGGCCAGCAGGACTGCCACGAACTTCAGCCAGACTCCATAACCAACCCGGGCAATAGCCAGACCACCCATCACAACCGCTGAGGTGGGGGTGATAAGGTTCACCAGTCCACTGGCAGCCTGGTATGCTGTCACGACGAGTGCGGGGTTCACACCAGCGAAATCTGCCAGCGGGGCCATGATGGGCATGGAGACCGTAGCCAGCCCTGAGCTGGAGGGGATCAGGAACGATAGGGGGAGATACAGCAAGTAGGTGACAACAATAAAGCCCACACTGCTCAGCCCTGCGACTGCCTGTTCCGCCCAATACAGCACCGTGTCGGTGATAAGCCCGTTATTCATGATCACCGTGATGCCACGGGCTACACCGATGATCAGAGCCACACCCAGCATGTCTCGGGCGCCATCAACAAATGTGTTCACCAGGTCCTTTTCTGATAACTTGCCGATGATCCCGATCAGGATGCCGAAGAAAAGGAAGCAAGCAGTCATCTCCGGGAACCACCACCACCATGTGGGGATGGCAAAACCCAGGTCTTCCCAGGGAATCACCCCATACACCATGACGACGAAAGCCAGGAAGAACATAATCAGGATCACGATGTGACGGGTAGTAAATTTACCAAAATCAGTGCCCTTGGAGCTGCCAGACATGAACTGCTTCTCGTTTTCGGCCTTCATATCATAGATAAGCGATTTTGTCGGGTCTTTCTTCACCTTCTCGGCATAGCGCATCACGAAGAAGATGCCGATAGCTGTGCCAACCACCAGCAGCACTATTCGCCCAATCAAACCATCGCTGAGGGTGGTACCGGCAAATCCAGAGGCAATGCCTGTAGCAAAAGGATTGACGGTAGAGCCCAAGCAGCCAATCCCAGCACCCAACATGATCAGGGCAGCCGCGCTGAGAGCATCATAGCCAGCCGCGAGCATCACCGTGATGATCAAGGCATAAAAAGCCAGCGTCTCTTCAGCCATACCATAGGAGGTGCCGCCGATGGCAAAGATGGTCATCAGGATGGGGAACATCCACTTCTCCTTGCCCTTGAGCTTGCGCACCACCCAGGCAATCCCGGCGTTGATGGCACCAGTCTTCATGGTGACACCCAGGAAACCACCGATGATGAGCACGAACATGGCAACATCGATGGCGCCAAACAGCTCGCCATAGTTCCATACATCTACGTTGCCGGTCTCATCCTGGATGCCGTACATACCGCTGATCGGTCCTTTGAGAGCGCTGGAAAGCAATGCCTGCGGGTTAGGCTCCACTTCGTGGTAGGTGCCTGGTATTGGTGAACCTTCTGCATCATAGTCGTACGAGCCAGCAGGGACGATCCAGGTGGCGAGGGCGATCACGACCAGCAAGAGGAATAGGATCGTGAATGCACTTGGAAAGGTAAACTTCTTTTTGGTTTTTTCTTTCGCCATTTCGTCATTCTCCTTTTTTATCAACAGTTTATAGTATTTCACATGATCAAAGATTTTTAATGATACCGGTTATACTACTTTAGGAAGGCTTTCATCCTTTATTTATCCCACCATTATATTTTTTCAAAGTTTCCAGCAACCATCCCGGCTGGTCGCTTTTGCTAACAAAAGCATCCGCGCCAGCTTGCAAAAACATCCTGCTGTTTTCAAACTCACTGCTCATCACAATGACTATCGGACAGGGCTGGAGAGCATGCAGCCTGGTGATCAGGTTTTCAATATGCATTCCAGGTAAACCACTATCAATCAGGATGACATCGGCGGGGTTTTTGTCGGCCAGGATCAATAAACCCTGTCCATCCAGGGCTTCGCCAAGGAGATTAAAATCCGATTGTTCTTTAAGCAATGTCGTCAGTGCTAATCGTGGTTGCTCGTGATGATCTGCCAGTATTAAGCGCATTACATTACTCCCGACAATCTTTTATTATTTTGATTTTCACAATAAATATGTTTGAGCAGTAGATAAGCAAAACTAATAATCACTGGAGCAAGGGCTTTAATGACTATATCAAATTCGGTTCTCCAGTACAACAACACAAAGGGGAGTTTGGGGTCTAGTTTATTTAGTCTAAAAGATTAGCCGAAAGGATAGGTAGGAGATTTGTGTGGAGCAATAGTCAGGGATCTGTTTATCCTAAGCTTTTCCACCCACCTGTTCCCGAACCAGGCGCGCCTCGATTCGTTCCTTCGGCGTCGACAGCGTATCTGAAGCATTGTAATCTTCCCGGACTGTGCCCCACTGTCGCGCACTCAGGCAGGGTCCCCACTTCTTCCAGGGGATACCCAACTCCCGGGTATCCTTCAACCGATACTGTTCAGTTACATCGAGAAATTATTGTTTTTTAGTGGGCTTTGCTGTGGTCCAAATCTTTCCTTGTTTTCGCCTGGCAGTTTTTGCGAGGTGGATTGATCATTCGACATGGTTCACTCCTTGATTAAAAAAACTGGGTGAGACGCCATTTTACGTCTCACCCAGTTTCACTACTATTCAGCTTTAGACGGATGGATTCTTATCCTCTTCCGCTTCAAGCATGGAAATTTCTTGATCGGTTGGTTCTTGTCCTTCAATGCCAAGCTCGCCCATGGCAGCATCGAGTTGTTCTTCTGTAAGATCCTCGGCCTTCTGGCCCGTATGTTGCTCGACCTGCTGTACTTCACTTTGGCTCATTTTGACCGCGCTGGTTCCAGCTGCAACCAATACTGCACCGCCGATGATCATCCTTCTGCGCATCCTTCTGCGCATCCTGCGGTGCCGCCGCATGACACCCCTTCTCATTGGGCCTCTTCCTGGGCCCATTCCACCTCTTCGCATGATTAAGCTCCTTTCACTTCCAATAACTGCGTCCAGATACGGTATGACTCACCGGAATTTTTTTCTGGCTACTACCGATCAACCTGCCAGCAGTTTTTGCTTGGCGGCCGCAAACTCTTCATCGGTCAGCACGCCCGAGGTATGCAAGTCGGCAAGCTGTTTAAGCTTGGCAGTCAGGTCATCCGCAGGTGGCTGCTCGACTGGAGCTGCATATTGTGGGGGCGGTGGTGCATATTGCTGCTGTGCCTGAGCATCGGCTGCACCCTGTTGATAAGCCTGGTCATACTGTTGCTGCGCAGCGGCATCTTGTTGAGCATATTTCTGGTTTTGATGGTGGTGTACAGCACCAGCAGTTCCAGCAACCACCGCTGTGCCTACAGCAACTCGAGCTACACTTCTTCCTACCATTCGTCTTCGCATCATTTTGACCTCCTGGTCAATATTTCAATTGAGAATTAAGTTCCTGTTAACCTTCAGCCTTTGCAAATATCTCCATGACTTCATTCACAACTTCAAAGGGTATCCGATCGTGCATCACTACCCGGCCGTTAGCCTTGAGCACAGCTTCACCAAATTTGATCGCCCACAGGTTTTCGACCATCAGCAAGGCGGCAGTGGTATTGTCTTCCAATTCCTGGCTGATCATCTCGATATCTTCCACCTGGATCATTCCGCTGATTTCGACTTGAAGCGGATCGAAGATGGCGATCGTTGCAGAATCCATCTGCTGCAGCTCAAGTGTCTGATATTTTCCATCCTGGACCATGACGATGACCAGATCGATCACCCGCACGATCTTTTTTTCCACCAGCTCTCGCAGAGCTGGAAGAATCTCGCCACTAAACTTGTTGCCTTTGAATTCCAATGCAAGAAAGTCGATTGGACCGTAAGTCATTTATATACTCCTTTCGTAAATCATTAGCAAATCTACTCGGAAAGAGAGTGAAGATGAGTTGGCTGTAACTACTACCCACCCACCCCCAATCTCACCCATAATAGCGTGCTATCTGCTTATATTGATGGATACCTTGCCCGATGCAGCAGCTGCTGCTAATCGGGGTGGTGCCTTACTGGTATTCCTACACCGGCTGAGCAGGGGGAGGCGTGTAGCCTGGGATGGCATTCCGGTTGTTATAGGCGGTGTGGGCATAGTGCGAAAGATCGAGGAACACTGCCAAAACAATCCATAACCAGTCCCAACCATAAACTCCACTGACACCCCACGACATGATAATCCACATCAAGGTGGTGAAGGGCAGGAAGATGATCCCCAGGAGAGGCCACACCCAGCTTCCTTTGAAAGCAGCGTCGACCTGGGCTGGACGAGCTATCCAGATGAAAATATCAGCCAAACGTGGAAACATTCCAGCAAAAAGTGCAAATAGACAAGGCATTTACAAATCCTCCATAAAAAGTAGGTCTGATCAGTTATTAAAACCGATCAGTTTGATTTATAGTCTTTATCCTCTATAAAAGCTGCACCCGCAAAGACTACTCAACATTAATTTTGAGACCACCCATCATTCCAGCCACTGCATTATAAACCAACGCCACGATCCACCCGGCTAACGCACCGCCAAGTGCAGCCAGCAGAGCCTTTAAAAAGACAAGGCCAAAGGCATATAGGGAATATACGGTCAAGTTACCCAGGTTCATGTCGATAAACCAGGATTGGGCGCCGAAGATCCAGCCCAAAAGCCAGTAATATAAACCAAAAACAAACGTCCAAAAAGCTGCTAATACTGCACCGTACAGAGCGAATGAGCCGGCATTGACCGATTTGATTGTTTTCATAAGTAGAATTCTCCTTTTTGATTGTAGAAATTAGACACTAGAATAAGCCCTTGCCTCGGGAGATGAAGCCAGGCGGGGAACCATGCCGCTATGTATTCCCAAGGCGATATACAGTTCAATATTTTTTCTTCTAATTCGCATCCTCCTCTACATCTTAATTTATCTGGCGTGTTTTTTAGTGTGTCCAGTAGCTGATCTAGATATTCTGTCTGGTGTAAATGAGCAGCTACGGGCACTCTCTGCTGATTTCAATCTTGCATATCAAGATAACACCGATACCTAACTGTAGTTGCATAACAAGTCGTACTTATAACACTCATTGTGATCGCCCACAATGATCCACCAGAAACAAGTAAACTAATTATACTGCGAAGAATTCAGGTTTACATGCCGATCGCTTTTAGCAATTCGAGCGCAGACGTTTAAAGAGAATACAACTCGAATGATGCGTGATTCCAATATATCAAATTTTTTGCCCATAAACAACAACAATTAGGGGAGTTCGTAGTCTAGTCTTTTTGGCCCAAAAGATTAGCCGAAAGGATAGGGAAGGGATGAACTAATAAAAATACTGTGTATTGTTTTATACCTTCTCTACCAGGTGGTGCTCCAAAGCGATGGTGGTTGCCTCGACCCGATTTCTCACACCTAATTTCGAGAAAATATTCGCCGTGTGATACTTTACGGTGGATATACTGATATGGAGCTGGTTGGAGATTTCCTGGTTGGATAATCCTTTCGCCAGGAAAGCCAATATCTCGCGTTCCTTTTCAGTCAGGTCGAATCCAACCTCATGCCTCGGATGGTTGGATTGGATCAAGGCCTTGGTAGCCTCAGGGGCTAGCATCGAGAACCCGCCACTGGCAGCTTTGATCGCTTCAACCAGTTCTTGGGCGGTGACATTCTTCAGTAAGTAACTCGTTGCGCCGGCTTTCATCGCCTGTTCGACCAGGTTCTGTTCATGGAAACTGGTTAATGCAATGACTTTCACCGGTTTCCCGAGGGCCAGGATGCGCCGTGTGGCTTCGCTTCCATCCATCAAGGGCATTACCATATCCATCAAGACCACATCCACATCATGGGTGGCGCAAAATTCTACCGCTTCAACCCCGTTCTGGGCTTCGCCCACCAGTTGCATGCCATCACGGGTGAGGATAAAATCCTGCAACCCACTGCGCACCATGGGGTGGTCATCAACGATCAAGATACGAATGGCATTGGTCTCATTCATGATGATTATCTAATTTTACTTCCTTACACCATATTAGAGTCAGCAATGTCCCGTGACCTGGTTCGCTTTCCAGGGAAAACTCTGCCTGGATGGCTGCGGCGCGCTCGCGCATAATACCGATCCCAAGACGACCCAATTGTTCGCTCGCAGAGTTGAAGCCAACCCCATCATCCTGGATCACAAGCTTGACCTGACGAATTATTATGTTACCCGTCTCCGCAGGGAGCTTGACTTCGCTTAAGCTAACGGTAACCAGCCTGGCCTGGGCATGTTTTACAACATTGTTCAGGGCTTCCTGGGCAACGCGGTAAAAGGAGATTTGTACCTCATCAGGCAACAGGGGAATTTTTTCGATGAAAAGCTGAAACGGCAGGCCACTGCGGCTGGTGACAGCTTCGGTTAGCTGTGCCAGAAGCTCACCCAGAGGGGTGTTGATTACTGCAGAGGGTCTTAGCTCAAGTAAAATCGTGCGCATCTCTGCCAGAGCGCCGCGGGTCAGGTGTTGAAGTTTCTCCAGGCTTTGGGCTGCCCTCTTGGGGTCACGGCGCCAGATTTGTGGCAATACTTCCGCTATTAGGGTAGCTGAGAAGAGTGCCTGGGTTACTGAATCATGCAGGTCACGCGCCAGTCGGTCGCGCTCTTCCTGTGCAGCTAACAGCTTCGTCTGCTCGTAAAGATGCGCGCTTTCAATTATCTGGGCGATATCGGTGGAAAGAATATATAGCAAGCTGATCTCTTCATTCCCGAAAGTTCTGTCTACTTCGCTCATCTCCAATCCTAGGAACCCATAGATCCGCTCTCGCAGTTGTAATGGAATGAATGAAATGCTTTGCGCCTTTGAATCCCGTATATGAATGCCAATTGTCCCGTCCAGTGAGCTGATCTGATCACTTGAGATACGGAATACTATTCCTTGTTCCAGGTATGAACCTGCCAGAATACCCTCGGGTAATGCGGTGAACGATCCTGACAGATCAGGGTGTAGATCGCTGTGGCAGGAGTGTGCCAGGATTTTCAATTGCTGACCACGCACATCCAGCTCAGCAATGAAAGAATCCTGAGCAGCAAATAGATTACAAATGATTTCAATCATCTTTTCAAAAATCTTGGTAAAGTCAGTCGATTGAGCCATTATCTGATTAACAAAATTGATCGCAGCAAACCACTCCAGGCGCTGCCGGAGCTCCTTATTTGAAGTGTTTAACTGTGCGGTTCTATTTTCCACCAGCAACTCGAGTCGCCTGTGATATTCAGCCAGCTCGCCTTCCACCTGCTTGCGCGGGGTAATATCCTGGAAAGCTGCCACAACAGATTCAACATTGCCAGAATCGTCTCTGATCGAACTGGCCCATATTTCCAATGGGATGCGCCTGTCTCCAAAGTTTGCTTCGATGTTGTCCACCGAGGCAACCTCACCATGCAGTGCTTTATATACTGGTAGATCTTCTACCGGGTATTTCTCATCGGTTCCGGCAACCTGGAAAGAGAAATGCTCCACTGCCTGTGCCAGGTCACGCCCTGCGCCAACGTCAGGTCGCGTATCTGTGGCTTGGTTTTCAAGAATCTCGATGGCACGCTTGTTTAGAAATTGAGGCTTTTGATTCTTTCCATAAACTACTACTCCCAGAGGCAATCCCTCCAGGATTTGAGATAGCTTGCGTTCACTTTTTTGCAAATCGAGGTTGGCGTCTTCTGTTGCATCTTTTAGCAGGCTTATGCGATCAGCCAGGGCAAACGACCACGACACCGCCATCAACATAAATCCCAGTAGGTATGCATTCTCATTGAAAGCTGTACTGGGTGCTATCCCTTCTCGTACAAGTAGCACTAAAAAGAAGCTTGCAGCCATCCCAAGCCAGGCCAGCATGAAGAAACGGATAGGATAGAAACCATTTCTCCAGGATATGATTCCAATAACCGATGTCACTGCCAGAGAAACCAATCCCCATGGAATAAACAATCTGGCCAGATTTTGGAAGGTGATGAATGGTATCAGAATCACCAGCCCGCCCCAGACTGCTATCAAGACAATATTCACCCAATGTAGTTTTGGGAGCCGGACTCTTATTTCTAAAAATGTATCGGAAAATAATATGATTGTTACAAATAGTAGTGACAAAGACAGTGGAAAATAATACAGTTGATAGTTATACCAATCGGGAAATATATATACCCCCATATAACCAGAATAGCTAAAAACCATAATGAACAAATCAGCTAGTAAGATAACAAAATATAAATAGGTAGCCTCTTTCAACATAAATAAAATAAATAGGTGATAGAACAACAAAGCGAAAATTCCACCGAAGAACAACCAGTGAAACATTTGTACTCGTCCAGATTCAATAAAAAAAGCATCTCTCGTCCACAGGTTGAGCGGCAGGGTCATCGAGGAACCGTTTTGGAAACGCAGGTAGTAAATTTGCTGGCTCTGGTTTGGTATGTTCAGGCTGAATACAATGTTTGGATAGAGCACATCGCGTGTGGAAACCGGTCTCAGGGTGCCACTTTGCTTTACTTCATACCCCTCACCATCCAGCGAAGGAGTGTACAGGTCAACATATTGAGTATTGGCGAAACCAATCTCCAGCAGCCATTCATTGGTATATAGGGTTTCATTATCCAGGCTCACCCTCACCCAATAGGCACTATCTGTGTAGCCATAGTTAGGTACTGGAATCTGGCTGGGGGTAAACTGTGTATCGAATGCTGGAGAAGTTACATCTTCGATGGTCAGCTCACCGCTGGGATCTTCAAGGATTTCCAGGTGCAATCCAAGCGGGTATTCTCCCTGCTCGTCAGTGAGTACGACAGGCTCTGCGGTGGAAGTATCGTCCTTTTGCCATGCAGTCGAGTTATCCAGCTTCAGGGAGGTGGTTGGAGAGGACGCCGCTACTCGGGATGTACAGAATATCGACAGGATGAACAGGAAGGAGGCAGCAAAGGCGGTGAATATTAGCCTATGCCTGAGGTTCATGGGAGAACAGCAGATATAAAGATATGATCCAGAGAGGTTACGTCAATCCCTTCCTAAGTGTCTTTCTCGTCAGCGGATAATTTCTGCACCAGTTCCTCATATGTAATATCAGATAGGCGCTCATGGATCAGCTGCCCGCCGAAATCTACCAGTCCCAACTGTAGGGTATTGAACCAACGATGTTCAATCAACAATACTAGCGCTGACCCTCCGGGAACCAGGGTTTCGTTAAGCTTTTCCAATTTATCTTTGGAAAATCCCACTTCAATTTTACCTGCCGACTTCTTCCCAGCCACTGCTCCAGCAACCGCCCCCGCCACCAATGCAACCGGTCCGATGACCAGCCCAGCCAGACCACCCAGGGCTACCCCAAGGGTGACTTTCCGTTTGGTTGGCACCTTTTTCACTTCCTGCACATGGGTATTACCATTCATATCCTTTTCGATGATCGTGGCATTCAATACTTCCATTTGATAAGTCTTGCATAACTCTTCAACCTGCTGATAAGTGCGTTTTGCCAGGTCTAATCCCTGGTAAACCCACACCATGAGCTCCAGGTCGGTCGCAGCCACTTCGTTCCAATTTCTTTTGACGGGAAGTGATGGCAGCTGGCTGATTTTTTCTTTCTCAACCTTCAGGTGGATGGTCTCCGCTTCAAGACGATCGATCAAGGATATTTGAATGGCAATCTCTTTTTTACCCCAGCCATGGCCTTTCATCAGGGTAAAGTGGGTAACTTGGCCTGATGAGCCATCAATGAGCAGCTCACCCACCTGTCCAACATAGCCATCCAACGCCTCCACAGCCATGCCGCGCTTAACCGCCACCTCCCCCGCAGGGATAAGCTGGTCTTGAACGGTGACGTAACCCATGTCAGGTGCCATAGTCACATCGGAATATGTCGTCATATACGGGACGCTATATGCATAACCATCTTCTCCCTGGTCAATTTCCAGATAGTGCGTGCGCGTAAAAGGTTCCATTTTGGTGAGGTCCTCAGCAGTGCAGTTGAGGTATACCTCATCACGCGTGGTATTGGTTACTCGATCGATTGGTACAAGATGTTCTTCACCATGGAGCAGGGATTTTTCCACGATCGCAACATGGGTAAGGCGGTGAGATGCAGGGTCTACAATCACAGCTGTCAAAGTGCCCTGTGTACCATCTGTACAGATTACCTTCGCGCCAATCATAATACTGGTGATCATCGTACGCTCCTTTTCTCAACCCAAAAGCAGCAGAATCGCTGCACAGGCTGACTGCATTTTGAATTTTATTTGGTTAATTAATTCTAATCGATAATCTACCGACAGAAAAATCCCAAGGCATAAGCAATCATCTGATTTCCAATAATAAGGCAGATAGATTACGTCCTCAGGATTAATTTCTATGGTGCAGAACTGGGATAGCCAGGCATATCTCTGCGCTTTAAAGCACCACTCGTATAGGAAAGGATATCAATGACCAATCCGCCAGCAACCCACACCCAATCAAATCCTGCCAGTCCATTTAGACCGGAAAATAGTGTCACTGCGATCGTTGTCCAGGGCAGGAAAATAATTCCCAAAATTGGCATGATCAAGGTATCAAATGCCAGGTTAAATTGGTCGCGACCCATGGGTAAAAGCCACCAGATCAATAAACCCACGCGCGGACCTAAAAATAATAGAGCAATCACTGAGCAGCACATCGCATCCTCCAGTTTAAAATTTCAGGTCTGTTAATCACATAAATTTTTTATTACTGAACAAGTATATATTATTTCTGTCCAGGAATCCAATCCTTTTTTGGATCACATATTTTCGCATATCTTTTTCAAAAATCATAGAGAATAGACAGGGGTTTAAAAAAAACCGCCAGAGAGTATAAAGCTCTCTGGCGGTTCCCCTTATTGCTTAATACGGCGTGATTACCAAAGACCCTGCCTGATAAAAGACCAAGTCACCACCTGGTGAAACCAGGTCAAGCGTGCCTCCCTGGGATGTTGCCCCGGTTACCGTGGAGAGAAGTCCCAAGTAGGTGGATTCCTGGGTCATGATATCCCCTGGGCACATCATCCCTGTACCGACCAACCCTGTGATCGTCACACTGTATGTACCATCCCCGTTGTCGGTGGCGGTATAGGAACCACTGTAAGAGTTGCAGCCAGAAAATCCTGCGATTTGCCCCGACTGGAACTGCAAGGTGATCGAAGTACCCGGCAACAAGCCCTGACCGGCGTATGAATTCAAAACCCAAACCACCGGTGTTCCCAAACGAGTCGAAATGGTCACACTCATCGAAGCGCTACTGCTTTGACCATTTTCATCGGTCACAACAACGCTCACATCATAAGTCCCACCCACATTGTAGATCGTGGTCACAGAGGGGCTCCCGTAAGGACCTTGTGATGTGCCATCCCCAAAATTGAAGGTGTAGCTGGTGATCGGGCTGCTCCCGGCAACTGAGGCAGAGGCGTCAAATGTTATCGGCTCCCCCACATATCCCTGACCAGCTCCCTGGATCACTGCCTGTGGTGGGGTTACTGGTGGCTGAGTAGGTTCAGCCGTGGCAGTGGGCGCTGGCGGTTCAGTCGGCACAGTAGTGGCAGTGGCAGCAGGTGCCTGGGTTGGACCTGTAGTCGCGGTGGGTTGCGACGCCTGGGTTGGGGCTGTGGTTGCGGTGGGTTGCGGAACCTGGGTTGGAGCTGTAGTCGCGGTGGGTTGAGGTGCTTCAGTCGGTATGGCTGTGGGCTGTACAGGAGCAATGATGGATAGGTTCCTGGTCTCAGTGTCATCATTCCCTCGTTCGTCCACCGCCACCAAAGCTACGGTATAGGTGCCAGGATTGGTATACACATGTTGGACCACTGCTCCAGTCCCTGTGCCACCATCCCCAAAATTCCAATTATATGCAACGAGTGGAACCTGCCCGGTAGAAGCGGAACCATCAAAGGTGATGACCTGATTCACAAAGCCCTCTGCAGGCATATTGATCGCGCCCTGGGGTGGCAGGATCTCTTCAGTTCTATGGAGTGGGGTAAGCGAGTAACTCAGGATACCCGCGTCTCCTGCCAGCTGCATTACAGTGTCAGCAACCTGGTAGCTCTTTGCTGAATCAAGGATTTTCAGCATGGCATCCTGCTGAGCTTGCAGGTCTGCACTCGGACAGGCTGATTGTGTTGCATTTAGGCCTGTGATCGTAATTGCCTGGATGTTCGTGCTGAACAAACCCTGGAAAGAATTACAGCCGGTATAGCCGGTCAGGGTACCATCAGCATTGAACATAGTGTATGGCTCCTGAGTCCCGGGAGAACTATAGTTCTGGTTGTAGGATACCAGGTACCAGGTTTTCCCAACCAGCAGGTGAGTCTGGTCGGAGCTTGTCGGTGCCTGGGTAGTGCGATACGTTAACACACCCAGCCCGGTATTGAGAATGAGCTGGTCACCGGTCACCCAGTATCCATAGCCACGGGAAAGCATATTTATATACGTACCTTCCTGGTCCATGATCCCTGCTGGTTGATTGCATCTCTGGGTGGCATTCAAAGTTGTTTCCACTCCCATTTCATGGCCAAAGGTAGCCACATAACTGTTGCAGCCAGCGGAACCGTTCATTGTTCCGGTTTCTCCATCTGCGTTGATCACGAACTGAGCGTAGATGGATGTCCCAGGAATGACGGGTATGTTATTCATATACCACAGGTACCATGTTGTTCCGTTAAGAGTGCTCATCGGTGGCCTTACCGCTGACTCTAGCTGTGTGCCTTCAAAAACCAGCGCTTGTTTTCCATTGTCATATGGGATGGTTAATGTATTCCCGGATATCCGGTACGTTGTGGCACTATTAAGCGCCAGGTAATAGAGTTGTTCCTGGTCAGCCAGGCCGGGGACACAGCTGGTGTTCTTGGTGCTGACCGGCTGGTTGATCTTTATCTCGTCAACACTGGCTGCAAAAGATGTCGTATATTCATTACAACCGGTTGTACCATTGAGCACCCCGGATGGTGCGCCAGGGATGCGGATAAATTGTGCGGTGAAATTGCTTCCCTTTACTGGTTGTTCGGGATTGGTCACATCACCGAGTGACACTAACGCCCAAAGTGCCCCCGTCAATGGTGTGCGATTGGCGATATAGGTCAGGGTTCCTGATGGGTTGGTGAGGACTAGCTTATCAGCAAGGATTTGATAGGAGGTTGAAGCTTGAAGCGCTTGCAGGTATGACTGTTCTGTTTCCATCCCTGTGGCGCAGGCCATCATCGTCATGGCTGCCGGCTGTACCGTAAGATTGTTCCCATCCAGGGTGTAGCCTGCATTATATGTATTGCACCCCGAAGAACCGCTGATGTTACCTGAATCGGGTGTCTCTCCTGGAGTAAAGACTGCCGTTATTGGCGACTCCGTTGAAACAGGCTGCTCATTCATCGTGGATAATGTCCAAAGGGTATACTCCAGCGGCAAGTTGGCGGCAGTATAGGTGAGCAAACCTGCACCTTCGTTGTAGGTGATGGTCAGCTCCTGGCCGGTGATGGCATATTGTTGTGCAGTCCCAAGTGAGGAAAGGTAAGCCTGCTCAATATCCATCCCGGTGGGGCAGGCCATCTGGGTCATCGCCACCGGCCCAATTGTCATCTGCTGATCCTGTAGGGTATAGCTGGCAGCATACTGGTTGCAACCACTAAAACCACCCACAGAGCCATCGTCAAGAAAGAGTGCAGTGATTGCCATGCCTGCAGGTACAGCCTGGGGAGAAGCAGGATCTCCGTAAGAGGTCAGCACCCAAGTGGTGTTTGTAAGTGGCTTCGCTCCAATGGCATAGATCAATACCTGGCCGGGTTTGGATGGTTCAACATTGGTAAGGATCAGACGCCCCTGGCTGTTAAAATTAAAACTCCGGGCTGTGGGTAGAATGGTGAAATAAGTACTTTCCAGCTCCATTCCAGATGGACAGGCCATCATGGTTGATGCCAGTGGAGAAATGGATAATGTCCCATCCTGTGCTGCCAGGAATGTAGATGAATAGTTATTGCATCCACCAAAGCCACTGAGCGTGCCATCGGGATTGAATTCCAGGGTGATGGTTGTATTATCCTCGATCACGGTGGGGTTGTCGGGGTCGCCATAACCCACCAGCACCCATGGATTCGCATACAGTTGGTTTACATCAACCACCACCGGCGCAGGTTCAGGGGTGTTGGTTGGTGGAGTTTCCAAGGTTGGAATGGGGGTAGGGGTAGGGTTAGAACAGGCTGCGAATATTATTACCATCAAGAGCAATAATGCCAGAGCGGAAAACAATATCCACTTTCTATTTTTTAAGTGATTTGCTTTGGTAGCCATATATTTCCCTTTCATAGAGTTCGCACATTTTCATGGTTTTATCTGTAATTTAACAATAATTGTGAATTAATGCATTTTACCATTTTATGATTAGCTCTTATCGATGAAATTGCCATCATGAAAATGAATTAATCCCCACTATAATCATAAAAACAAAAAGCCAGGCTCCCAAAAATTACCAGTCCTTTCCATTGTTGATAACCTGGTCTAAAATTTCCGGTAATATTATTTATGAATAATTGAAATCCATGGCCTCGTTCTCGTTATTATCATTGAATACCTTCGGCGTTCCGTTCTATCTGAGCCTGGGGCGAATCAAACGCCTGGCATCAGAATTGAACCGGATATCTCCAAGCCTGATCTGCTTGCAAGAGATTCAACAGAATGCTTACCTACCACTGCTGAAGCAAAATCTGACTGCTTATTCACATTTCGCCTATTTTCGCAATCGGTTTGCACCCAGGGGTGGTCTGGTTAGCGCATCGATGTCCACCCACCCCATCATTGAGTGCAGCTTTTTCCCATTTCCGAACCAGGGACGCCTTTTGAGCATTGGATTTTCTGATTGGGCTTTGAATAAAGGCGTCTTGATGGCCAACCTGGAGGTAGATAAGCACAGTTTCGTGGTGATGAATACTCATCTACAGGCAAATTACCTGGGTGACTGGAGACCATCGAACAGCCAAACTCAAATTCAGCTTGATCAGGTGAAATACCTGGGAGAATTGATTCTCGCGCAACCGAAAGATGCCTGGGTGATCGTGTGTGGCGATTTTAATTTTCCACGTGATTCACACGCCTATCGACAGATGGTCTTGCAGAGCGGTTTGGTCGATGCACACGCAGGCGATCCTCGGCCTACATACCGACCTTTCCCGCTGGTTTCAGCAAAATGGCGCACCAGCCTGGACTTTATTTTCTACCGGAAGCCAACCGGTGACGGCTCAGAAGTCACTGCAGATATTATCCCTGTTGTTAACTCAGCCGCTCATAAGGCATACCAACGCTTCCTGACCGACCATCATGGACTCGTCTTAACTATTCGCTGAGGAACCATGTATAAAAATATGGGCCAGGGATAATTCACCAAGTTCAATAGAGGCAAGCAATAGTTTATTAATTTTGTTCTAATCAGAGGGCATAAGGGTATAATTCATTTCTCAAATGGACGAATTATTGGTATTTGGAGGAATTCTTTGAAAATCACACGTGGTCGAATAATACAGATTATCTCGGTTTTTGTAGTTCATGCAATAACACTCTTCCTTTTACAGAGATCCCTTTCCGGGTTTCAGGTGGACTCCCTGCGTTCGCTGGTAGCCATCACGATCGCATTGGCGATCGCACAATCTGCATTCTGGTGGGTGTTCATCAATTTCTTTGCCTGGTTACCCTCCTGGCTATACCCGATCCTTACCTTCATATTGAATGGTTTTCTGGTCATGCTAATTGGTAACCTGGTAAGGGGTATCACCATCGATTCGGTTACCACGGGCATCTGGATCGCCGTATGGCTGGCAGTTGTCGATGCAATCCTTGGTGAGCTCTTATCACTCGATGAAGATGCCCGCTTCGACCGCAACGTCACGCGTCGAATGGTCTCCCGCCGTGGTAAGCCTGTTGTCACAGATGTCCCTGGTTTTCTGTTCCTGGAGATCGATGGACTGAGCGAGACCCTCTTACGCCAGGCAATGGAGAAGGGCGACACACCCACAATGAAGCGCTGGGTCGATCAAGGTAGCCATCAGCTGCTGGGATGGGAGACCGATTTCTCTTCACAGACCGGGGCAATGCAGACCGGCATCCTGCTGGGGAATAATACCGATGTTCCCGCCTATCGCTGGTGGGATCGCACTCAAAAACGGATCGTGATGTCTGGCATGCCTAAAGATGCAAAGGCGATCGAAGAACGTCTGAGCAGTGGGATCGGGCTGTGCTCCGATGGTGGCACATCGCGAGGCAATATGTTTTCAGGCGACGCAACCGAAAGCATGTTGACATTCAGCACCGTCCGTAACAAGGACCGCGGCAGAGGCCCCGGTTTCTATTTTTACCTTTTTAGCCCCTACGTGATCGCCCGACTGCTCACCCGATTCACGACTGAAGTGATCAAGGAATGGTGGCAGGCCTCCCAACAAAGGCGGCGAAAAGACAAATATAGAGTAAAAGCCCGCGGACTTGCGTATGGTTTCCTGCGCGGCTTCATGGGTCCAGTCCTGCAGGACCTGGTTACCTATACCGTGATCAGTGATATCTTGCGCGGCTTACCAGCAGTTTATGCGTTATATGCCGGGTATGATGATCTGTCTCATTTTGCCGGTATGACTTCACCGGAAGCATTTGAAGCATTACACGAAGTTGACCGCTATTTTGCCCGACTAGAAAGCGCTATCAAGGAGGCGCCCCGGCCATATCACATCATTATCCTGGCAGATCATGGACAAAGTTTGGGCCCAACATTTGAGGCAGCTCATGGAAAAACACTTGAGCAATTGGTCAAAGAGCTGATAAAAAGCGACCAGGAAATATATTATTCTGATGCGCATAATGACAGCTGGGACAACCTCAATGCAGTGCTCAGTGAGTCAACCAATGCCAATACGCGCACGGCTGACCTGGTCCGAAAAATGTTTGCCAGCCGGACAAAGGATGATTATGTCGAGGTTACTCCAAAGGGCACGACAGCGGATAAAGTGGCGGCTGAGGCCGAGAAGGCAAAAGTTGTCGTGATGGGGTCAGGCAGTACCGGGCTGATTTATTTCACGGACTCACCCCAGCGGATGACTTTCGAGCAGATTCAAGCTGCACATCCAGAATTGGTGCTTGGATTGAAAGATCATCCCGGGATTGGTTTCTTGTTGGTCAGATCTGAATCCCAAGGGGATATCGTCGTTGGAAAAACAGGCGTACATTACCTAAAAGATGACCTTGTCGAAGGGATCGATCCATTGGCGAACTTTGGACCGAATGCTGCCATGCACCTGAAGCGTGAGAGCAGCTATTCAAACTGTCCCGACATCGTGGTAAACACGCATTATGATCCGGCGACACAGGAATTGGCTGGGTTCGAAAATCAGGTCAGTCACCATGGGGGGTTGGGAGGCCCACAAAATCATCCCTTCATCCTGCGTCCAGTTAATTTACCCTACAATGGCTCACCGATCATCGGCGCAGAATCCGTTCATCACCTTTTACGCGGATGGCGTGAACAGGCACAGAATCTCAAGGGATTGACCCAACCCAAAGGTGAGTGATAGCAAGCAAAACCGGTAGAAGGAGCAGGTCATGCCATCAGTTAGGGATTTCGTAAAAGAGCTCTACAAAATATGGCTGTCGGAACGACCAACCCAGCTGGCTGCTGCTCTGGCATATTTCGGCCTTTTTTCCTTCGCACCGGTGATCTATATCGCCTTCACCGTTGCTGGGCTATTCATCGATAAATCAGCTTTGCTAGATCAAATTATGACGACTATCGAGGCTGCATTAGGTCCTGGAATAACCCAGGTCATCCAGGAAATGCTGGACGGTATTGCTACGAAAGCCATGGGTGGTAGCTGGTTTATTTCACTGATCAGTTCGATCTTTCTATTGCTGGCCGCATCTGGTGTATTTTTCCAGCTGCAGTTTGTTTTAAATAAAATTTGGAAAATCCCCACTCCCACCGAGCGAATGATGTGGCGCACCATCCGTAAGCAATTGTTCTCGTTTGTTATGGTGATCGCACTTGGACTGTTGTTGGTAGCAGCAGCATTGCTAAGTTTCTCTGCTAACTGGTTGAACTCGTTTTTCACATTTTTCGGTTTCCAACCCTCTCTCACGGTGGTAATTTTCTTTATTTTAGCTGCCGTGTCTTTTGCTGTAATCTACAAGATCCTGCCAGATATAAAGATTGCCTGGCAAGATGTATGGGTTGGCGCAATTGTGGCTGCTGCCCTGGTGGCTGTGGGAGGTTGGCTGGTTATCTTTATCCTTAAAAACACGCTGTTCGCTTCAGCTTTAGAGGCAGCCGGTTCCTTTGTTGTCTTGCTGACAGGATTTTACTATTTTGCCCAAATCTTTCTCCTTGGTGCAATTATCAGCCGAATCTATGCCCACCGTTATGGATCAATGCGTCAGCTACCAGCAGATCAATATCCACAAAAGGAACAATAGGAAATCTTGTAAGATGGGCATCTGTAAATCTCAGCCAAGCCTTTTTTTGAATACCGACCTACATTGTCTCCAGCCCTCGTCTGGAAAGCACGAAACTATCCAGGAAGTAAAGGAGTTCCGTCATGAGTGATCAAACCTCTCGCCCACCTCGATCCTGGTGGAAAATCACCATAGCCATCCTCGTTGTTTTGATACTTCTTGCCTTTATCATCCCCGGGGTTCGCGCTTCCATAAGCAGCTGGTTGGGATTATCCGTTGCGCCTTCAACCCAGGTACCCATCACTCCAGCTGCTCTTACGCAAGCTATCGCTTCAACCCCGATCGGGGCATCAGCTAAAACCGCAGTGATGACCGCCCTACCTCAAACTGGCACTGACCAGGCAGTAGGTGCCTACCCTGCTCCAGGTCAACCGGAAACGACTCTTGCTCTGGCTGCAGAGATCAAACAACTGGCAATCGCAGCTGGTTGGGATATTCCGCTCCCCAGTCACCTCCCGGAGGGTTATCATTTTCAGAGCGCTTTTTTTGATACAAACAATAAAATGCTAATCCTGACCTACCTGGTGACTCGACCACTTCCAGGGTCATCAGATCCCTCACTCACCTCTACCGAGTCCATCACGCTGCTGCAGGCGCAAAGGAATGATTTTGTTCCCATGCAGATCGCGCCAAATACAAACGTGACAGACATCCAGGTGAATGGCCTGCCAGCTGCCTATACCGTGGGCGGATGGGATACAGAATTCGTGAAAGATAATACCTCACCCAATGGTGGAAGGATGGTGTCGAGCTGGCGGAACGATCTGCCGGTAAAGAATCTATACTGGCAGATTGGAAAAATATACCTTGCATTGGTGACAACTGATTCAGCTGTGAGCCAGCAGGATCTGGTTGATATGGCTTCCAGCATCGGAAAATGATGGTGTTAGGCGAAGATACTTCCCAGCACAGGCTGGATGATCACATTACAAACTTTTAGACTGCACCACCCCCACCTGCGATCGTAGAGCAACCAGGCTGACGATCAAATCATTCATCAAATCCAGCTGAACCCTGTTTTTCCCAACTGTTAGGCATGAGCATACATCAGACAGGCACGACTTAGCCAGCCTGTATCCATATAGGCTGGCTAAGTGTTGTAATTGAACCGATCCCTTTTATTTTAAGAAATTTTACTGCAGCGCTTTGCGGATTTCTGCTTCAGCTTCGCTATCGAAAGAGGATTGGTAGATTTTACCGCTGTAAGGTTCAAGCGCAGAGATCAGGATGCCAGTATTTTCATGGCTGACAATGAACAGGATCGCTGAGCTGCCAGGTGTTAATGCTGCCTTGACATCCTTGACGAATTTTTTATCAACGCCATTCCCCAGAGATTTTCCAATCAGCGCACCACTTGCAGCCCCTATGGCAATGCCAGCTACAGGAAATAATAAACTTCCGAGCGCCAGGCCTACTAATCCACCAATGCCTGCCCCAGCTTTTACATTGCGCTCCGCCATATTCTTGACCTGAACCTTCCCCTCAGCATCCTTGACGATAACAGCTGCATCATCAAGATTAAGCATTTCCTGATGTTCCAGGTTTTTCAGTGATTTAAGTACAGAGAGTGCCTGGTTCTCATCTTCAAATGTGATGACTAAAATATGTGACATATCTGCCTCCAAAAAAGAGCTAATTTAATTATATCATTTGGCCAGTCATGGTCGATGAAGATCTGAACTGGTTTTCATTACCTAAATTAAATCATGTTTACAAAAAATTCGGAAGAACATTTCCGGAAATCATAATTTTTAACCAGGCTTATCAAATAAAAGCCTGGCATTGGTCTGGATGGTTGCGTACCATCGATATATTAATCATAACCGATCACCCATGATAATAAAACTATGCTGCTTCCATATTGGAATTTTCTTACTACGATTATGTTTCGGTTTCAATACTTCTTTACAAATATCGATTATTGTTTTTTAATAAATCATCATATAATTGAGAACAGATGTATCTCTGTTCCATTTTCAATAAATCAAAAATGAAAGAACTGGTGGCATAAAATGAAATCTTTACATAACTGGAAATTCCTTCTTTTTATCCTCCCGCTTTTCCTGGCCATCGTTTTTATGTTCCCAGCCTCTGCCATGGCAAGTGAAAATAAAGTTGAAGGGACAGTGGGTAAAGGCGAAGTCCTGGATCAGAGCCTGATCTTACTGGCACCGGAAGTCGTGATGGATGGTGTGATCAACGGGGATTTAATTGCCATTGGGAATGAAGTCGCGATCAATGGGAAAGTCAGCGGAAGTTTATTTGTCATTGGTAAGAATGTAAACATCAACGGTCCAGTTGAAGGTACTGTCTATGCTGCCGCGATGAAGTTAACTATAGGCCCAAAAGCAACCATTGGGCGGGATGTCTATTTCATTGGGGCAAGTCTTGAAACTCAGGAAACCTCTACGATCAACCGCGACCTTCACGCGGTCAGCCTGGAAGCTGGCCTATCTGGCACTGTAGCCGGGGATGTTGATGCACTTATTGGCCCGGTGAATATCATTAATGTCATATATAACTTTGCCCTTGAGAAGGGATGGTTATCCCAATCTCTGCAGTTTAAGTTACCCTGGTTGCAAGGCGGATCTTTAATCCAACCTGTTCAGGTGATTGCATTCGGTTTGTCGTCCATAAACGACGAAACAATTACTGCACCTTTAGCTAAAACTGTATTAAATGCAGGCCAAATCTTACAGGCTTCTGGTCAGAGCAGCACAATCGATGTTGAACGCCTTAACAGCTGGTTGGTTCCTCTTCTGCGGAACCTGGCTGCACTTCTCATCCTGGGTTTATTAGTGCTCTGGCTGGTCCCCACCCAGTTAAGCTGGGCAGGGGAGCAAGCCCGGGTCAGCCCCTGGCGGATGCTGCTGACCGGCCTGCTGGTTTTCATCATTGGCTGGTTTGCAGCCATCCTGGCTCTTGTAGTGGTCCTGGGTCTTGCATTTTTCCTCTATTGGGTGTCTCTCCCTGGCTTGGGCTTTTTAGTAGGAGCCCTTGGTTTGATGGCTCTTGGACTGGCATTAATTGTATTCTGGCTTTCGATCGCCTATTTTAGTAAAATCATCATTGCTTTCCTTTTTGGTAAGTTGCTTTTCAAGCGCTTCCTGCCAAAATATGCTGACCACCGCATCCTGCCATTCCTCACCGGGGTGATCATTTATGCCCTGGTTGCTTCCATTCCATACCTGGGTTGGCTGGTGGTTGTGATTGTTACCTTTTCCGGTCTAGGCGCTCTCTGGAAACTATCCAGTATACGCAAACTGCCTGAGATTGAATCCACGGCACTGCCTCAACTCGATGGTGATGAGCCGGAGACAAGCGTAATTGTAGAAGAATAATTTCCTCATAAAGTATTGGCGGATAAATCGAAAGGAGAACCAAAAATGCAACCAAAACCCAAAAGTAGAAGAAGACGTGCGTTTCCATATTTATTATTCGGTTTATTTATTGCTGTGATCCTGGTGGGTATTTTATCTGTCCTATACCTGATATACGAGAAAAAACCTGTCACTTTGGAAAACCTGCTCCAACTTCAAACAAGCTTATTATTCATGTACATCGACGTCATTGCTGTGTATAGCGCCCTGGTTTGGGGATTCGTTGGCTATCAAAAAGACGTGGCTGAAGATAATCGCCGATATGCAGACTGGTTGACAAAAAATCAACAGAAAGAGCTCCTGCAAGTGCAGGAAGGCAAGACTGCGCTGGATCAAAAGCATCAAGAGGAAATCGCCCTGCTCAATGAACAGATCACCAATGAGGGAGCTAAATTCCAGGATATAGAAGCGATCATCCGGCGTGGAAAGCAGCAGTGGCAGGCTACTTTTGATGCAGTGGATGATCTGATCATCTTGACCGATGAAACAGGAAATATCCTGCGCTGCAACCGGGCTACCGGGGAGGTTCTTCAGCTTGGATACAACCAGATCATTGGCCGCGGAATCGATGATCTGTTCTCCAATGAAACCTTCAACCTGCTGGGGATGAATCCTGGGGAGAAAAAGGATTTGAAAATCCCCCATCTGGAGCTCTGGTACGAGATCACCAAAAACCACCTGCTGGTCGATGGCAGGCAGGAAGGATGGGTGTATATATTTAGGAATGTTACCCCTCAAAAGCAGGCTTTCAGGGATCAGCAGCGTTTGACCCAGTACTATGAGCTATTGGCAAATAACAGCCCGGTTGCCATCGTAACGCTCGACCTGGAGGACAAAATCATCGACTGCAACCCGGCGTTTGAAAATATGTTCCTTTACAATAAGAAAGAAGTTGTTGGCTCAAAACTTGACGCATTGATTTCTCCACCAGAGCTGGCCTTTGAAGCCACCGGGATCACTGAATCGGTTCGTAGCGGTGGAAAAATTCGCTCCATCACCCAGCGAAAACGCAAAGACGGTTCCCTGGTGGATGTGGAGCTGTTTGGGATCCCGGTCGTTCTTGGTGGTAAACAGGTTGGCTCACTGGGCTTATATCACGATGTTTCGATGTTGGTTCATTCCCAACCTACCCCACCAGTCATCGTGGAGCAAGCACAACCTGACGCAATCGAGCCAAAGGTAGAGGTATTTGAACCTGCTGCAGTGGAAGAATCTCCTGTTGCGGAAGAACCTCCCGTTGAAGTCGTTCCAGCCAGAAGGCGCCCGATCCCGATCGATAAAATCGAAGGCATTGGCCCTGTTTACGGTCTAAAATTGTTTGAGCTAGGCGTCAAGACCACGGAGGATCTGCTTGAGCGTGGCAAGGATCCTAAAGGCCGGAAAGAATTGGAGGACAGGACCGGTATTTCTCCTTCACTGATCTTGAAGTGGGTCAATATGGCCGATCTGATGCGCATCAAAGGGATTGGTGAAGAGTACAGCGAGTTGCTCGAACGAGCCGGGGTGGATACGGTCAAGGAATTACGTAACCGGGTTCCGAAAAACCTGTATGATGCCATGGTACAAGCCAACGAGGAGCATAAACTGGTCAGGAGAGTACCCCATTTATCTGAGGTGGAAAACTGGGTAAAGGCAGCCAAGGAAGCTGAACCCATCATGACCTATTAGTAGGATTATAAGATAAGGGAGTATCACTTGCGAGCCGGGTCAAGTAACCCCGGCTCGCTGTTATTACCAGGTATCATGACTTGTAAATAGTTCCTTGAATGAAACCAATCATTCCCCACTCTATTGATTTTTTAGAAGCCTGATCCGAAACCCTCTGGGTTTCGTTTTACTGGATTATTAAAAATTGATTCTTCAAATCAAGTGATTTGTTCTTCGGCATGAGTAAATTGGTCAACTCACTGAGGATCTAAGCGATCATATTGGTTAGTTGGTAACATATGAGATTCACAAACAGGTAGTAGCGGAAGAATTGCCTGTAGTAGACTAATAAATATTCTAATGGAAAATTAACAATATATAGCCACGATACTCTATAATATGGTGTTTGAAAGATTAATAACTTATGTGACCAGGAAGGAATAATACTAATGACGAATGAAAAATCATCCAAATCAAAACGTGTGAGCATCAGTAAGCGCAAGCTGGCGAATACTGCGGGTGAGCTGGAGGAAGCAGCATTGGTTGCTGCCACCACCGGCACGCTGGAAACCATGCACGGCGCACAACGCCTGGAAACAGCAGGAGATATCGCTGAAACAGGGGCAGTGTTTCTGGCCAAGGGAGCCAGCGATCTTACCATGGCAGCCGATGAGAAATTGATGTCTGACCGTATGGCAGTCTTGAGCGAGGCTGTCGCTGTGGCAGGAATTGCTGATGTATCCCAGGGAGCTGAAATACTGGCTGGGTCGGAAGATGTGGGTGTGATGAGTGCCCTGGTAGGCATGATGAGTGTCGACGATCTTGAACATGGCCTGGAACTTGCACGTCTATCAGGTGAATTACAAACCGCCGGTGAAATGGTGGAAGCTCTCAGGATGCCTGTGCTGTCGAAGCTGTTGATCGACCGGGCCGCACGCTTGCATGATATGTCTGTGGAGCAGATCCGCCGTGCCATCAGCACAGATGGTATCTCACAGGTCCTGGCTACCACTGGAAAGAAAATAGGCACCCTTGGTGAAAATGAAGTTCAGGAAGGAATGGCCCGTCTGACGATCTCTGAGGCCGTTTCAGAAGAGAGTGAGGTGATGGGGAAAGCCAGTGAAGATCTGGCGATCAAGGGTATTGAAGAGATGGTTGTTGCTGGAGAAATCACCCAGGCGGCCAGAGCAGAAGCAATTGAAGGTGCAGCGGAGATCTCCAGCGGATCAGCCGTTGTGGGAGCAGCTATAGCCATGGACGAAATGGCTTCTACCCTTAAAGAGAAGAGTGAGTAGAGGCAAGCCGAAGGGTAGTTAAATGGATAGATCCCTTTTTGCTGCCTTCTATGACATCCTCCCTTCTGTTGTGATGTGATATATAATCAACGTTCGAAATAAACGGAACATAAGTAATGGTTTGTTCGTTTATATACAAGAAATACCATTATAAGGAGAAATATAAATGAAAAATAGAGAAAAAATTGGGATGCGCACAGCCTTTATGGCTCTTTTGATTGTTGCCATTTTGGCTGCATGCGCTCCAGCGGCAACAACAGTTCCACCAACTGCCGTCCCACCGACTGCTGTCCCACCGACTGCAGTTCCCCCAACTGTCGTCCCGCCGACTACAGTTCCCCCAACTGCCGTCCCGCCGACTCCCGTCCCGGACCCCGCTTATTATGAAGGCGAGCCGGTGGCAGTTGTGCCAGCAGGTGTACCAGGGCAACCTATGGTGACCGCGGCTTATAACACAGCTATCTTTAGTGGCCCCGGCACAAATTATGTGGTTTATGGTGCCTTCCTTGGTTCAGCAACCGCGGTTGCAGTTGGAATTAGCGAAGACAGCCAGTGGTACGCCATCAGCGTGCCGGTGGCACCCGATGGTACCGGTTGGGTCAGCGCAACCTACGTTATACCGCAGGACACCGCCGGATTACCTGTGTTACCGGCTCCCCCAGTTCCGCCAACCGTTGAGCTCGTTCCACCTGCTGAGGGTGACCCACAAGCAACTGCCTTAGTCCAGACCTATGTTCGCACTGGTCCAGCTGAGACCTACCCCGCCTATGGTATCGCCCAGCCCGGCATGGCAGCGCGTGTGATCGGTAAAAGTGAAGATGGGCTTTGGGTAACTGTGCGCCTTGATCCAAAGAATGTTGGAGCTGGTTATGGCTGGGCAGCTGTGGCATATCTCGAGGTAGTCAATACCGAAACAGTGCCCGTAGTAGCCGCACCTGAACCGGCTGCTCCTGTAACGGTGGAACCCCCACCGGCCGGTGCCGCAACAGTCACTGCAATAGACTATGTCAACGTGCGCTCTGGTCCGGGAACCAACTATTACATAATTGGTACAGCAGCCCCCGGTGCAGTTGGTGAAGTGACCGGTAAGAGCGAGGATGGGTTATGGTGGCAGGTAAAAGTATCCACGACCTATTACTCCCCGGGCACTGCCTGGGTATCAGGTGACTGGGTAGTCCCTGCCAACACTGACAATGTACCTGTGGTTGCTGCTCCTCCTCCGCCCACGACTGAAGTTCCCACCACACCGCCGCCTGTGACCTCGTGCGTATTAGTCTCACAGGATCCATTGGACGGTACGGTCTTCCCACCAAGCACTGGATTTGGCATGACCTGGGTCGTGCAGAATACCGGTACTGTGTCCTGGGATGGACCCAATACAAGTCTTGTTTTCCTGGGTGCAGCAAATGGCCAACGCCTTCATCAGAACGGGGATCAGTATGGTATCACTGAATCCGTTGTACCTGGAGGCACTTATACAGTAAGTGGCAATATGATCACACCTGCCACTCCGGGTGAGTATGGAGAAGCCTGGGCACTTGTCCAGAATGATGTGCAATTATGCACCTTCTGGGTGCTCATCACTGTACAATAATTAAATAACTTTAGTATATTAGAGAGACTGGCTGGCTAAATAAAGCTAGCCGGTCTCTTGATTTAAATGGATACCGTATTGTCTCAATGCAATTCCAGTTTGTACCAGTGGTGTTATGATGTCACGGTATAAATGGTTTTATGGATAAGCTCGTTCATCGGAATCGGCAAGTGTTTAGTATAATTCGACCGTCTGTTAAAGGCGTCTGTCTCCCTTCTGGCAATTGGAATGTTTCTCATTTGCTTCACCACCTGTGAGGTACCACCGCTGCAGTGGTGAAGTATGTTGATGGGAAAACCGACGTTGGGACGATTGCAGAACAGAAGGATATTCAAATCTTGGGATGGATGGAAAAATATTCATAACCATCCCATATTCAGAAGTATCTTGAAGAATAAGGTGATCCATAATGGATGAAAATAACACTGTAAACAAACCTGATGCGATCGAGGTGACTCTTGAAGCAACGGAGTATACGATAATTTCCGGAACGAGCGTTGAAATTGTATTTTTTATTACCAATCTAACATCTACGGGGGATTACTACAAATTTAATATCCTTGGTATTGCACCCAATTGGATCACCTACCCTGATTTACCTGCTGTGTGGGTGCCTGTAGCGGGTCGGGAGAGAGTGAGCCTCAGTATCCATCCGCCGGCGACGGTCGAGACTGTCCCCGGGCTCTATCCCGGTCGACTGCACGTGTTCAGCCAAAGCGCTCCTAAAAATGAAAAAGTGCTGGAATTTCTGCTCAAGGTTTTACCTGAAGAGAAACCCAAGGGAGTTATTCAACTGCGTCCCGAAATATCTGAGATCAAGGCAGTACCGGGAACCGCGGTAAAAATACCTTTGGTGATCAGCAACTTATCACCAGCGAGTGAGTTCTTGGTGTTATCTGTGCAGGGAGTACCGACCACCTGGATCTCGCTTCCCTCCCCGGTGGTTACCCTGTATGGGGGCGAGGAAAAAAGGATCGAGGTAACTCTCCAAATCCCATCTACCCCAGAAATTCGTGCAGGATATTTCCCACTTACAATCTCCGCCCTAAGCCAGAAGGATCCCACCATAAAAGCTGAGACCGGGGTAAAACTTGGAATTTCCGCCTTTGAGTCTCACGGGCGGGTTGGGGTGATGATGAGCTCTGTGCAATTTTCCGCCGCCCCAGGGAGCAGCCTCAGTGTTCCCATCACCGTGCTGAATCGCGGCTTGGATAGCGATACGTTTCGCCTGGGGATCGATGGGGTTCCAGTGAACTGGGTATCAACCTCTGCGCCGGTCATTTCATTGGAGCCTGGAGAAAACAAGGAGATATCCCTGCTGGTTCGTCCGCCAATCTCTCCAACAAGCCAGGCCGGCCGCTATAAGTTCCAAGTCATCGTTGCCAGCCAGAAAACCTCGGATCAGGTTGTCCGTGTCGATTGCATATTGACATTGTCTGCGTATACACAATTTAGTACTGAGCTGGAACCCAGGGAGGCTCAAACCGGGGAACTCATCAGTGTGAGTGTCAAGAATGATGGGAATACCCAGCAGGTATTTCACATAACATGTGCCAGTAAGAATGACCAGCTATTATTCGAATTCCAGCCGCCGATCAAGTTTGCTACCCCTGGTTCCATAGCTCAACAGGGTGCCAATTCCGCTGTAGGCGGTCAGCCTGGCGCTTCTCCCTACGCCCAACCACAATCCCCAAAACCGATTGCAGGACAACCAGCTGGAGAGCTTAATGTCCTCCGCATTCCTCCTGGGGCATCTGCAGCCTTTAGGTTTACTGCCCGGCCTCGCCAACGTCCATGGATCGGGGGAAAAGTCGCCTATCCATTTGAAGCTTCGGTTAAATCCCAACAGCAGGAAACTCCGGCAATGCCAGGCCAGGTCATTGGCCGAGGCATAATTCCAATATGGGTGCTTCCTGTGGTAGTCATTCTCTGCCTGGTTGTTTTTCTGGCTGCCTGGTTTGGATATCGCGATGGGGCTCAAACTAGCACTGCAACTCAGACTGCAATAGCAGAGTCAACAGTAATGGCAGGTGTAACCCAAACGATTACAGCCAATCAGACTGCGGCAGCCATTGCTGGTCAGTTGGATTCGGATGGTGACGGCCTGACTGACCAACGTGAAACTGAGCTTCAGACTAATCCATTCAATCCAGATACCGATGGAGACATAAGCTGGGATGGGGTTGAGGTTCAGGTAGGTACCAATCCCATCAATCCGGATACAGATGCGGATGGATTACTCGATGGCAATGAAATCCCCCCCTGCCCTGATCCTTTGAACCCTGACACTGACCAGGATGGGATTCTCGATAGTAAAGATTTGGATCCATGCGATGCAAACAATCCATCGATGACAGCCACTGCGATCAGCTTATTACCCACGGCAACACCAGTTCCTACGACTGCAGTTCCCACCCAAACGCCTGTTGTGATCACCCCATCTCCAACTGCAGTATCACTCCCGCGATTCAGTGGCGTAATCCTTTTTGAGTCAGACCGTGATGGTAATCCTGAGATTTATGCACTTGATGATGCCGGCCAGATCAGAAGGATGACGGATAACCCTGCTACCGATACACAGGCAGTTTGGGATCCGTCCATGCAGCGGATCGCCTACACCACCAACCGTGATGGTCAAAATGAAGTTTACCTGATGAATGCCGATGGAACGAATCCGGTCAATCTGACCAACAACCCGGCTGATGATCAGCAGCCTGCCTGGTCGGTGGATGGACAATGGATCGCATTTACCAGTAACCGGGACGGCAACTATGAGATCTATATTCTACGAGGTGAGCGATTTGGGAACAATCAACCTGACCAATAATCCGGGAAATGATTCTCAACCGAACTGGGTTCGAAGCACGACGTTTGATCCATCGGGTGAAACTATCCTTTTCACTTCCGACCGGGATGGGAACCTTGAGATCTACCGCATGAAAACTGATGGCACTGAAGCGACGAACCTGACTGCAAACCCTGCAGGGGATCAAACGGCCAAGGGCTCACCGGATGGTGCGCTTGTGGCGTTCTCTACCGATCGAGATGGAAACCCCGAGATCTATACCATGCGGATCGATGGAAATGCTCAGGCTAACGAAACAACTTACTTCTCTTACGATATTGAGCCTTCATGGGCACCCAATCAAGCCTGGATCGCTTTTACCACCGACCGGGATGGTAATCGTGAGATTTACATTATGAAACCTGGCACTTCCGAACTGCATAATCTGACCAATCATCCCTCTCAGGATCAGGTCACCGACTGGAGGTAGCTTTTGGGATAATAGGTTTAGTTAATCCCCGACCAAACAATAATGGGGTTGATGATTCGAAATATGCATGATATATTCGCCAGGCGAATGTAAGATTGGATTTTTCGCTTATCCACTCTTGTGTGGATGATATTCAGAGAAATTGGGGCAATGCCCCTATTATACTAACTCAGGTGGATTCCTGAACATCGAAAGGAAGGATTATGGCCAAATCATCAAAGAGTAAACAAAAGAAAGGACAGAAAGCTCCAGTAAAAACCAGAGGGACCCTATTGACCATCGCCCTGGTGGTGATGGTTTTACACGGCCTTGCTGCAGCCATTTTCTACGCTGTAGCCCGCCAGGATGCCTTATCGACTGCCTATATGAGCAGGCCCTGGCTGATTGCCTTGATGTCTTTGCACTTTTTGTTGAATGTAGTAGCTGCAGTTGGTATCTGGTTTTGGAAGAAATGGGCGATGTATGTCTATGCCGCCTCCACGATACTGGCAGTTGTTGTAGGTCTCCTATCCATCGGCATCTGGTCGGTTTTCTATATGGTTCTGCCATTCGTCATTATAGGTTGGCTACTGCGCACCAAGTGGGATTATTTTAAATAGATTAAAGCCTATAAAATACGGGTGCCAAAAGCCACAAACCTAACCCTATGAGAATGGGATTGCCTGGTAATCTGCATTCACATGGCACAATGAAGTATATTTTCGATGTGAGATTTCGGAGCAGGAGAATTCTGGAAAATGGATAAGCCCACAAATAGTGATACTGAGCAGTCCGTCCCTCTCACCCGGTACGCTTGGTTATCCATTATGGCTGCAATAATAACCATTACGATGAAGTCTGCAGCCTATTTTCTAACCGGTTCTGTTGGGCTATTGTCTGATGCGCTTGAATCAATGGTTAACCTGGCTGCGGCTATTGTCGCACTGCTGGTCCTCAGTCTGATTGCCCGTCCAGCCAATGACGAGTTCACCTTCGGTTTTTCCAAGGCGGAATATTTTTCCAGTGGATTTGAGGGAGGCATGATTTTACTGGCTGCGGGAGGCATCATTATTACTGCCTTGCCACGCTTGTTTAACCCTGTGCCCCTGGAGCAGCTTGGCATTGGCCTGGCAATATCCGTTACCGCCTCGTTAATTAACCTTGCAGTGGCACAGATCTTGATGCGCGCAGGTCGGCGCTACAACTCCATCACCCTGGAAGCGGATGCCCGCCACCTGATGACAGATGTCTGGACCACCGCCGGGGTGCTGGTGGGTATAGCCCTGGTTTGGTTGACGGGTTGGCTCATTTTGGATCCAATCATCGCTATTCTGGTGGCAGTCAATATCCTGTTCACCGGATACCGCCTCCTGGTCCGTTCGGGACGTGGCTTGTTGGATATGGCTGTGCCGCAGGAAGAATTGTCCTCGGTGAAATCAATTTTAGATTCTTACAAACCCCAGGGTGTAAGTTACCACGCCTTGCGTTCCAGGCAGGCTGCCGCGCGCAAGTTCATGGTTGTGCACCTGCTCGTGCCCGGTGATTGGACCATTCGTAAAGGTCATTTGTTGGCCGAGCAAGTTGAAACACAGGTGCTCGAGACGATTAAAAACGTAAATATCGTCACCCACATCGAGCCGATCGATGATCCGCTTTCCATGGCAGATGCAAATATTGACCGAGGGTTAAACCAGTAGTAAGCTCATTATTAAGTTGATCGACATTTCCATGGAGCTGTCAGGACGACCCTTATCCTGGCTGTAGCCTGGAAATGTTTGTTTTATCAATTGGAAGCTCACCGGATTGAATAGCTTAAGTGAATAATAAAATATGCCAGGGGATGAATCAGACTATAAAGCTAACGCATAATTTCTCGCTTGCTAATTAAATCAGGTCAACATTATGAGCACGCGATTCTTGCATCCCCGAAGGTGTGATTTGGACAAACTCGGCAACCTGCCATAGTTCTTCAATAGAGCATGCACCTGCATACGACAACCCGGAGCGCAGGCCACCCACGAGCTGATATATCACATCCACAACGGTACCTTTATAGGGTACGGTGGCCTCCACGCCTTCCGGAACAACCTCACCCCACTCCTCGATGGCCAGCTCACCATTGGCAAGCTTCCTGCGGTCAATATTTGCAGACAATGATGCCATACCGCGCACAATTTTATAACGCCTGCCCTCACGGATAACCGTCGCACCCGGGCTTTCATCTGTACCTGCTAACATTCCCCCGATCATGACCGTGCTGGCACCGGCAGCAAGGGATTTAGTCAGATCACCTGAGTTTCGGATGCCACCATCCGCGATGATGGGCACATTCAGATCATGCCCGGCCTCAGCACATTCAACAACTGCGGTGAGCTGTGGCACACCGAAACCAGTTACAATTCGTGTTGTACAGATTGAGCCGGATCCCACCCCAACTTTAACCGCATCAGCCCCAGCTTCGGCAAGATCCCGCACTCCCTGGGCAGTGGCAACATTCCCGGCGATAACAGGTATATTGGGGAAGCGCAGCTTAAGGCTGCGAATCATATGGATCACATGGTCGGAGTGTCCATGGGCAATATCCACCACCAGCACATCCGCACCTGCAGCCTGGCAGCTGGCTGCCCGTTCCATATCATCAGGTCGAACCCCTACAGCTACGCCAACACGCAATCGACCCCGGTTATCTTTTGTGGCATCCGGATGTTTCTGAACCTTGATAATGTCCTGAGCTGTGATTAGACCTGCTAAATGACCCTCTGCATCCACCAGGGGAAGTTTTTCTATGCGATTCTCATATAACTTTCGACGTGCATCCTCCAGGCTTTCGTTTTTTGATGCAACTATAAGCCTTTCACGCGGTGTCATTACCTGGCTTATGGGGAGATCACTGTTTGGGGCAAGCAGGACATCCCGATTGGTGATAATCCCCAGGAGAAAGTTATTTTCGTCAACAACCATCAGTCCACCAATTTCATCCTCGTCCATGCGCTGGCGAGCCTGCCCAACACTCGCCTCAAGAGAGATGGTAAGAGGTGACTCTACCACCAGGCTTTCAGAACGCTTTACGCGTAAAACACAATCAACCTGCTGTTCAATGGTCATAAAGCGATGCAAGATTCCAATACCCCCCAGCTGCGCCATGGCAATGGCCATGCGCGTTTTAGTGACCGTGTCCATATTCGCTGAGACGATGGGGATGGAAAGGTGAATACCCGGTACAAGCCAGGTGCCAGTGGAGACATCCTTGCGACTGTGAATCGCCGAACGACGAGGAATCAGCAGGACATCGTCAAAGGTTAATCCGTATTCAGGGCGAATTTTCATATGCCATCCTGACAATAAAAGGATATGTACCAATAATAATATAGATCAGGGATTCTGTATAAAATCCCTGTATTTATCCGCTGATTTCCAATTAAATTCCTGATCAACCATCTGGCAATCTGCTCGACCACCAGCTGTTTAGTATTTATCCATCAACAATTGCCAAGGCATTGAAGAATCAGAGTTACTATTCCTGTGCAAATGTATCCACTAACAGCTTCACATCTCCACACACCGGATACAGGATCGGGCAGGTACAGCCACGCTTGCGGTATTCATTGACACAACAGCGCGCTTCGTCAGGTGTTCCTGAGGCAGTGATGCGATCGATCAGCTCATCCGATACCAGGTGCTTGGCTTGATCAATTTGCTCCTGGGTGGCAGGCCAGCCCAGGATGGACCGAATCTCCCTGACAACATCATCAGAAACGCCGGATGTTTTGGCAATGTGCGGCTGCTGTGCCAGGTATTGGGTCAACAGCCCACGTGCTGAATCGTATGCATGATCATGATCCTCATCCACCGAGCAGACGATCAGCTGCGGACGGTCGATTTCTTCCAGGCTACGTCCACCCTTCCTGGCACCCCTTTCCAACAATTCCAGGGTATGGTCATTATGCTCCGGCGGTGCGCAATAGTTCAGCACAACCCCATCGGCGATTTCACCCGCCAGCTCCATCATTTGATCACCTGTCGCACCGATCATGATGGGTACATGGCGCGGCTCACGGCGACCGTGCACCACATCCAGCTCAATACCATTCACATGGATGAATTCCCCATCAAAGGAAACCCGTTCCATGTTCAAGAGCCGGCGTAACACATCGACAGTCTCTCGCATCGCAGTCAGGGGTTTCCTGCGCTCAATGCCCACATTCTTAGCCAATGGATCCCACCAGGCACCGATGCCGCAGATCACGCGGTTCGGAGCCAGGTCATCCAGGGTGAGAAAGGTGGCAGCCAGCAAGCCGATATTGCGCGACCAGTTATTGATCACTCCCGAGCCAACCTTGATGCGTTCGGTCACTGCTGCATAAGCCGCCATGGGCACAATGGCGTCTCTCACCAGGCGGCTCTCTGCCTGCCAGACAGCTTCAAAGCCTTTACTCTCGGCATATTTCACATAATCGAGTCCATCCCGCAGGTCATGTGCGTCTTGAAGATATAGTGCAACACGTTCCATAATGATCACCTCAAACTATCAACCAATAATCTCTGGTGGGCAGGAATAAACCTCATAACTCCTGCAGCCGTTTCCACATCCTGGGGGCTAATTCACGCGAGCGGGCTGTAAGGCGTTCCTCGTCAAGGCTCAGCACCTGCTTTCCCTTCATCAAGATCTGGCCTCTACACACGGTAGTATCCACGGTCGCATCCACCAGCCCAAAGATGAGGTGCCCAAGGAAATTCGCCTCACTGAGCGGAGTGGGAGGCTGGTAGTCAATGATCGCCAGATCGGCTGGTCTTCCTTCAGCAATCTCGCCTAGTTTTATGCCGAATTGACGTTCGGCAATCTTTACATTGTTCTGTAAAAGGAGCTGGGGGGCTTCCATGAAAGCAACACGCGGGTCGTGGTTAGCCAGTCTATGCAACAGATAGGCACAGCGCATCTGGACCAGCATGTCGGACCCCATCCCGTCGGTGCCCAACCCCACCAGCACACCCTTTTTCAGCAGCTTCAATAGGGGTGTGACACCTACGGCGTTATTCATGTTCGATTCGGGGTTGTGAACCACGCTCGTTCCCGTTGCAGCCAGGATATCCATCTCCGCCTGGTCAATGTGGACGCAGTGGACAAAAATGGACTGCTCACCGGTTACACCGAGCTTGTGCAGGCGATTGACGGTAGGTGTCTTATACCTGGCGAGGGAATCTTCCCGGTCTGCTGCATCTTCGGCGACGTGGATATGACAACCCACCCCAGCTTCCCTGGCAATGCCAACACATTCCTCGATGGTCGCATCGGACAAGGTAAATGATGCGTGCATTCCCATCATTGCAGCGATTTGCCCATCACCTTTGCCAACCTTCTTGATGAAGCGCTTATTTTCTGCGACCCCACCGCCTGGGATATTGCGATCAGAAACTTCATAGCACAGCGAGGCACGGATACCCGCCTGCCGGACAGCGTTTTCAATCATATCCAATGAGCCATCCCTAAAAGCGGGGGAAGCATGGTGATCGATCACCGTGGTCGTACCATTGCGGATGCAGTCGATTAATGGCACTTGCGCTGATAGGAGGATGTCTTCTTCGTCCAACGCCCGATCCACTTTCCACCACAATCGCTCAAGGATCTCCACAAAGTTCGAGGCAGGCTCACCCGGGATGCTCATCCCGCGTGCCATGGTCGAGTAAAAATGGTGATGGCTGCAAATGAAACCGGGTAGGATGATCTTTCCAGAGCAGTCCATCACTTCTGCTTGAGTGAATCTTTGCTTCATCTCTGCTGAGTCACCCACCGCCACAATCCGCTCGCCCTCCGTGACAACCGTTGCATTCCAAAGCACGCGGTTATTCTCTCCCAGGGTGACAACTATTCCATTTTCAAAGCGAGTAGCCATATTTATCCTTTCAGGTTTAGTGCTCTTGTAAAACAGCAAGCTCTTCTGCCGTGCGTTCCCGCATGGTAATGGCACCTACAAAGCATTTCTTGGCACAGATCGAACAGCCAATACACAGGGCTGGATCAGTAATGGGCAACCCATTCTCATCCAGGGTGATCGCCAGGTATGGGCAGCGGGCACAGTTACCGCACGATACACAGAACTCCTGGTCAGCCTGGGAGATCTTCTTAACCGGGGTTAGTGCCATGAAGTCGGTGATGGGGTTGGGCTGGGCGATGCCGATCAGCTCACCCATTGACATAATGCCTCTCTGCTGCATCATAAAGGAAGTGCCCAATTCAAGGTCCTGGATGATGCCATAGCCTTGCTTCATGACAATGGTGCAGAACTGGACAGTTTTAACTCCCAGGGCAAGGAAATCCATGGCAGCCTTATAGTTCATCGGTCCGCCATTACCTGAAATCTCGATCCCCTCGGGGACGGCCTGCGCCAATGTCAGGTACGAGATGGGTGTGACCCCTTCCCCGCTCATCCCCACGATTACTCCTTCCTCCCATGCACGCCCTGTGGTGGGACGAAATGCGAGGGTGGGGAAGGAGTTCGCCAGGGTGATGCCCGCCTTTTTGTGCGGGTAGTTATCCAGCACTTTGCGTATCGCCCGCAGGATGGGAACGATGGAGGTGACTGCAGCAGTCAACTTGAACAGCTTGGGGATGTCAGGATCACCGACCTGCATGATCCAGTCAATGATCTTCGCCGTCAACGCCGCATTTTGCGAGACAATGGCTCCTTCAGAACCATCACCTCCCTGTGGGCAGGATAGCGAGTACTCGATGCCCATCACACCGGACGCTTCGAGTTTTTTGGTGTTGGATTGCCAGCCTGCGGCATCACATTCTTCACTCCCAGTGACCGGACCACCGGTTGATGCCATCGTTAACCGGTCAGGCCACTTCTTCACCAGCTGCTCAACTTCCCGGCACACCCGGTCAAGGGGATGACCGGAGACATTATCGGCATTGGCATAGGTGTAAGGGTTATAGGTGAACATGTATTCACCCGGGATATGGATGGGTACATTATCAAACGCAGTTTTCATCACTCCACCAGCCCAGCCAGCCTGGTAGGCCAGGGTCATCTGTTCCAGTCCATCCGTGGATGGTGAAGCGGAAATGAGGTAGGGGGAGATGATCGATCGACCAAAGAAATCGGTCGCCAATGACACCGGCACCGGGTTGTAACCGGGAAGACTGTAATAAGACTTGGTTGGTTTTGTGATAACGGGCTTCTCGCTCCCTTTCAGGTAGGCATCGATCTCTAGCGCGGTGTTTTTGCCAGAGGCAACTGCCTGGACAACCGTCGTCGGCCCGGTGGAAATATCACCTGCATAGAAGATCCCATCGACTTGCTGGTGTGGGAGGGTGGCTCGCATGCCGATTGCAACGATAACTGCACTAATATCAGTGCGCATGCCTTCCGTACCCGGTACATCCTTGATGTTCGCCGGGCTGAATGGTTTACCATCAGGAAGCTCAACCTTGACCGTCTCAAGACCAGTGGCTCTCTTCCCACTCTTGTTGATCTTGCTGATCCGAATGCGACCGTTCACCTCGATATCAAAATCCATTAATTCTTTGCGCTCTTTTGCAGTCAGGGGCATCTCAGAGAGCTTCTCCAACATGAAGAGCTCCACATGCTTGGCACCGCACCCTTTAGCCGTGACCGCGCAGTCGAGAGCCGTAGCACCTCCACCAATGACTGCCACCCTGCCTTCAAGCTTGTGTGCGTAAGGCTTTGCCAGCAGGTCAACCATTTTAATCGCCAGGTCTTCATTCTGGATGCCCAACTCAATCGGTTTCCACAAGCCGGCAGTGACACAAACGGCGTCATACCCGAGCTTCAATAAATCCTTGGGGTCCTCTACCTTGGTGCCAGTTTGAACATGGATATTCCCAAGCGTTAGAAGGAATTGAATATCTGACTCAACCACCTTTTTATCCAGGCGATGGTCGGGGATCAGGTGCATCATCCCACCCAGGTGGTTGCGTCCTTCGAAGATGTCCACGGTATAGCCCATCTGCGCCAGCACTGCAGCTGCACCAAGCCCACCTGGACCCCCACCGACAACAGCTACTTTCTTTCCATTCACCTCCGGCTTCGAGAATTCTGGGATACCCCCATGCTGTTTGGCAAGCTGGATGATGGACGCCTGGACCAGCGGTATATTGATAGCGCCATCGAATTTCTTGCGGGTGCAGGCTGCCATGCACAGTGTATCCGGGCAAACCATCCCGCATACGCCACCCAGCGGGTTGGCATGCATAATCTCAGCTGCCGATCGGCGGAGATCAGATGGATGCCCCTCTCTTGCAGCCATGATGAAATCAGCCGGCGAACAGTTGGCAGGGCAGGCTTCTTTACATGGTCTCTCCTCGCAATACTCGCACCGCAACAACTCAATCTGAAGCTGTGCGTGGGTCATGATCAGTGAAACGTTTCGTTCATTTTTCATACTACACCTCGGTTTACTTGTCCGAAAAGCTTAAAGTATTATACTCTCACTCAGGTTACCTTGATTACACTCACCGAATATCCTGCTCTCCACTTGGAATGACCAATGCCTGAAGCACCAGCCTGGATTAAACACAAAAAGCTTGAGTCAAGCTGTATCAAGCTGCTTGGTGTGGATACTAGTAACCCACGAAGCAGATTAAGCAGCTAACCGAACGATTAATTGTTGAGGCCTTTATTGTTCATTCCATATATATGGTGGTCAGTTAATCAACTTATCTATTATATCTATGCGGTGTCAGCAGGTTCACATCAATGAACGAAATGATAAGATGTGGTAGGTAATCCTGTCCAGGAAAGGAAAAGAGCTGGGAATCTCTCCTGGATTTATGTGAACATGGAGCGGCTTGAACTCGGGTCAAGGATTTCAGCCAGATATTTTCTTATATCCTCCTGACTTGGAGTCAACTCCAAGTGATAAACTATAAAGTAGAATAAAATGGATGAGGGTCGCAGAGGTTGCGGAAATATTACCACGGCTGCTCTTGCCATCGGGAATAAGGTCATCGCAACCGAGATTATGAAGGAGATCAGGAAATGACAACATGGACAAGTGAGGAGCTCACCAAGATTGGAACAGCAGAGGAACTGGAAATTGCCTCGACTCGAAACGACGGCACGCTGCGAAAGTTCGTGACGATATGGATTGTCCGCCACGGTGATGAACTTTACGTCCGGTCTGTGAACGGGCGCACCTCCGGCTGGTTCCGTGGCGTCCTGGTGCGGCATGAAGGTCGTATCCAGGCAGGTGGCGTGGAAAAAGACGTCACTTTTTTAGAGGAAACCGATCCCGATATTAATGACAGGATTGATGACGCGTACCTCACCAAGTACAACCGCTACCCACAGTACGTTGCTCCCATGGTAACCCCTGAAGTACGGGCTGCAACAATTAAATTAGTGCCACGCTTGACAGACTTGTAACCAATTTTATAAGGAGCAAAACAATGGAATATGTTCGATTTGGATCAACCGGCTTGAAAGTTTCGCGCATTTGCCTAGGCTGCATGAGCTACGGGCAGCCAACCGAGCGCTGGCCATGGACACTTGATGAAGAGCACAGCCGGCCGTTTATCCAGCGCGCCCTGGAATTGGGCATCAATTTCTTCGACACCGCAGATGTCTACGGAAATGGTTCGAGTGAAACGATTGTTGGCCGGGCATTGCATGATTTTGCTTCCAGGGATGAGGTGGTGATTGCCACCAAGGTTTATTTTGATGTAGGTCCAGGTCCCAATGACCGCGGCCTTTCCCGTAAACATATCCTCAGCGCGATCGATGCCAGCCTTAAGCGCCTGGGGACGGATTACGTCGATGTGTACCAGATCCATCGTTGGGATTATGATACCCAGATAGAAGAAACACTTGAAGCCTTGAACGACGTGGTCCGGGCTGGCAAAGCCCGCTACATCGGTGCATCTTCGATGTATGCCTGGCAATTCGCCAAGGCTCTCTACACCTCTGATCTTCATGGTTGGAGGCGCTTTGTTGCCATGCAACCCCATTACAACCTGATCTATCGAGAAGAGGAACGGGAAATGCTTCCACTCTGCCAGGATCAGAAGATCGCCGTCATCCCCTGGTCGCCGCTGGCTAAAGGAAGATTGGCTCGCAAACCGTCCAAGGAACAGCATGAAACGCAGCGTGCTCAGACCGATGCCATCGGCAAACGTTTGTACTCGGACGAAGATCTAACCATCGCTCAGCGGGTCAGTGATGTGGCTGAAGCCCGCGGACTGCCCATGGCCCAGGTGGCTATCGCCTGGATGCTTTCAAAACCAGTCATTGCCGCACCAATTATTGGCGCAACCAAGCCTCATCACCTGGAGGATGCTGTTGCAGCCATCTCTGTCCAGCTCACCCCGGAGGAGATTCACCATTTGGAAGAAGCCTATCATCCACATCCCATACTCGGTTATGTGTAATTTGCCCAAACTGGAAGCGCTTATTATATAAAGACCAGACACCTGATCATTTCATAGTGATGTGGGCCTTGAAAAGGTATATTGAACTTTTAGGCATGATTATGTGGCTAATAATTTACCACTTACGCAAAGAAAGAGTTATTGCTTTCCACTAACATGCCGGTCAGTTGAAAAACCACAATGAAAATTACCATTCAATGCAACCTGAATTACTTCACGATTGCACCTCTGCATGAAGCAAGGAGATGGGTTTGGCAGCCCTGTTTAGCGTGGAATATACAATCGTGCGAAGAACCTCGGTCCGGGTTTGGTTATGGCTGGACATCACCCGTTCGTAGCCAGTGTTTCTGCTGCCAGGAATCGAAATATCTGGGTTCCGGCCAGGTTTCCCCCGGGACAAAGTCTGAACATTCCACGGGAAAGATACGCCCACCACGGTTGGGCTGTTCCCAACCAAATTCGATCTCCCGGTCGCAGTTTGCGCAATTCACATAGAACTCGTCACTTTCCTGGTCGTCTTCCAGCTCAAATATTTCATACTCTTCCGGCTCAGAAGCAGAGTCGTCTTCCATAAATTCACCGAAATCCCCTAACTCAGCTTCTTTATCTGGTTTTTCCTCCACCCTTTCCTTAAATTCGTAAGTCCAGTGATGGTCAGCTTCAAGCGGTCCCCATTCCTGCCAGCGTTCACTGACCGGACCAGCAAGGATGGTCCAAATGCGAGTGACGGCCAATTTATGATCGCCGCATGTTTTGCAGGTAAACTCCCAGGCTTGGTTATCCTTCATGGCATACTCCTTCAGTTAATTATCATTATGGCCAGGAATAAAAGTTACTACCAAATAGAAACAACCTGACCCTTCGGAATTGCGGGTCAGGTCCCTTTGCAATCACAATTTATTTGGTCTAGCTTATCTATACTGCTTTCAAACCACCAGGCTGTTAAAGAAGGCGCGATACCGCTGCAAGGCTACGCGGAGATCTTCAGTAGAGACATCATTGCCCTTATTCCACTGACCCTCAAGTGACCTATGTTCATTGGCAAACATCTGGGTGATAAGATCGATCACCTCAGATACCAACGCATCGGCTTGTTCAACAGCAGCGCGCGGATCGTCCACAAACTTACCCTGAATCTCATTCCACTGCGTGCGAAAATGCTCTGATTCCTCACGGTTAAGTAGGGAAGCTGATAATCCAGCATTAGTGTCAGTAGGGGTTTCGTGAGTAATCGTCTCGCCTATCGGTATCTCATGGACAACTGTCTCGTTCATCGGCAGCTCGTGGACAGCCTGCGCTCCCATCGGTGTCTCGTGGATAATCGTTTCGTCCATCAGCGGCTCGTGAATTAGATCCGTATCCACCTGGACATTTTCGGTAAAAGGATCCGAATTTGCAATTGGACTGTTCATGTCCTCATCGATTCTCTCAACGATATTTGAGTTATCATACTGTTCATTCATTCCTTTTTCTCCTCTCCAATGGCTGACTCTGTTTTTAGAAGTTCTTCAAAAAGAGACCGGTAATAAATCATTGCCTGTCTTAATTCTTCTGTATTTGCCTGTTGCTGCTTATTTTTGTCGGCAATCTCCCGCGCACCGCGGTAATTACTCACCAAAGCAGGATATTTGACCGAGATATCTGCCGCTCGCTGCTCAAAATCAGATACAGGATAACCACGAAGTTGCATGACTTCCATAATTAGGCGGTCAGCATCTAGAATTGCCTGTCCCGGTTCGTCAACAAATTTAGATTGGACAGCAGTCCAATCAGCGAGATAACGCTCGCGCTCGCTAATCGAAAGTGGACGAATATCTAAAGCCTCAACATGCTTTTGCCGTTCATTCAGCTCTGTTTGTGCTTTCTTTTCGTCACCCATGGACTGCACGGTGCGATCATACTCAGGCCCGAATTTTTCATGGAGCTGTTCCGAGCGTTTTCGACGAGAAAAAACCAGACCTAGTATGATGCCTATTATCACCACAACCAAAACAACGATGATAATAATTGATGTATTATCCATAAAACGCCTCCTTTAAATGATATGTTGGAAACCACAGGTCTGATGACCGAGTGGCAATTGACCTAACGGTTCAGTAAGAGGATTATCTCTTGTGACCACGCGAAGGATTTATTTCCTACGCTTAATTAATAATAGTATATTGGAATAGCGTCTCAAAAGCGTCTCAAAATGCCATCCGGTTGTGTGTACCAGATCAGCAACCTATCTACGATACGTCCCGACCTCGTAGGTATTACCCGATTCCACTTAACCATATCCGTCGATAAAGAATCCAAGTAGTCCCAGGCGTGTACTAGGATAGCCCCCCAGAATACCTGCTACGCTGATAGTACCGAGGAATTTAATAAGACTCAGGAATGCAGGGATCAGTATTATGAGGGTCGCTGGCGATGCCCGGTCAATAGATATGCTAGTGGCATATCCCATGAAGATACACCCCTGCAAGCCTGAATATTTAATTACCTCGATCGGGCTGGTGAGCCCAACCAGGCCTACACTATTGTTGGGATTAATGGGATGGTGCAAGGGTAGACTAAGAGAGGCAGGGAGAAGTCCAATACTGCAAACCACGATCCGATGAAGAATAAAACCTGAAAAGTTCCTACCTTTTGCCCAGCAGGCACGAAAAGCACTTATTTGACGGTCAATCCGATAAATACCTTTTTCTTTCTGCATCAATTGCTGAAGCTTTTTCTGCCTGGCCGCCCAATTTGTAAGCGCGGCTTAGCTGCGTGAACAATTCCCGTAATTCTGTCTTGTCTGGTGTCCTTGGAAGCCCAGCCTCCCGTATGAATTGTAAAGCGCGCTCAAAGTGGACGATGGCCTCATTCACCGCTGAGAGACGCAAAGCTTCTCGCCCGGCAGACAGGCTGTAGCGGAAAGCGTCCTGTGCCAGCCCGGCAACTATCGCATGGTGAGCCAGCACAGCTGCTGACTCCCCACCCTTTTCGAGAACTTCCAATACCCGACGGTGAAAAAGTTTCCGCCGCGCATCCCCGGCTTCGGTATACACCACATCCCGCAGCATGTCGTTGGTAAATGTGTAAGCATTGGTCACACCTGGCTGGATAGTCTCCAATAAGAGCCGGCCGCTGATCAATTCATCCAGGGCTGGTAAAGCCAGGTCTTCACTCAGGTTGCAGATGGCGCACATGCGCTCAAAGGTGATGCGATACTCAAGCACGGCCCCACCTGCCAACAAGCTAAAGGCATTCGGGCTGAGACGATTCAAGCGTGAGCGGATCACAGCATGCACTGTAGATGGGACGCGCACTGCCTGCCCAAGATCGTGATCAGCGTCCACAGCAAAGGTCCACTGTCCCTGCGCGCGCCTCTTTGGGTGCAATACACACCGTTCGAGCAAATCCTTGAGGGTCTCAACCAGGTAGAAAGGCTGCCCATGTGTTTCATCGTATATCCACTGAGCGAAGTCATTCTCGGGCGGTGACAGGATGGATTGCATCATTTGCACTGTCTCACCTTCCCCAAGCGGCTCCAGCTGGATATGAACCGGCGTCATCTCACGACTCACACCTTCCAGCCATTGGCTCAAGCCCTGCGGTCCACCTGCTTGCTGGGGTTGAGTCATTGGGTGCAAGGCTTCCGATCGCAGGCTGGCCAAAAACAAGATCCTTGCAGCGTTATCTTGCCAGTGCCGGATGGCATAGTGAAGCAGGTCTAATGTAGCGCTGTCCGCCCACTGCAAATCGTCGATAAACAACACCAGTGGTGCCTGTTTGGCCAGCGCCAGCATACACTGCACCAGGGGTTCGTACAGCTGTGCCTGGCTTATATCTGCTTCAGAGTGAGGTAATTCCACAGGAGAGGTGGATAAATGCGGAAATTTTTGACGCAATTCTGGCAGCAGCTGACTGAGCGGCGACAACCAGATCTTATCCACTAAATCTGTTAATGTGCTTTCTCCCTCGAGCCGCAGCCGGAGAGCCTCCACCAGAGGCTGAAACGGCAAATGACTGCCGCTCTCAAAGGCGCTTCCCTGCAGCAATTCTGCTCCCTGGGCACTGGCCCAATGGATGAATTTCCTGGCCAGGCGGGTCTTGCCGATCCCAGCCTCGCCACGCAGCACCACAAGCTGGGGCTGGCTTTCAGCGGTGCGTCCATAGCATTTTACAAGCTCCTGGTACTCGCGGTTGCGCCCGGCAAACAGGTTCCCAAGAAAATTGACTGAGGTATCGGGTCGCTTTGTCCGAGAAGTGGCTTTATGGACGTAAGGTTGTACAGGAGAGGCTTGAGACCGAATACTCTCGGCAAGCACTGCTGTATCCGGTTCCGGTTCGATACCTAATTCTGCTGCTAAAATGGTGCGACAGGTCTCGTAGGTTTCCAGTGCCTGCCCACGCTCGCCAGCTGCAAAGTGCGCCTTCATCTTGCGGCGATAGGCAATTTCATTCAGCGCGTCCAGCTCAATCCAATGCGAGGCAGTTTCTGTAGCTCCGGCAAACTCGCCTTGTGCAAATTGGACTTCGGATAGCCGATCAAGGATCAGGCCCATCCGGCGATGCCAGACTTCGCGCTGAGTGGCAGCCCAATCATCAAAGTCTGGCGCATCGCCCAGCGAAAATCCGGCCAGAAAATCACCCCGCTGGCAGGCTGCCGCTGATTGTAATAACTGCAGGCTGGCTGAACCCTCCGGCAGAGTCCGGTTCGAACGATCGGCGCGTGCCTGAGCGTACGCACGTTCTACCGTTCTCAGATCAAAGTCAATATCCGCATCTGGATTCAGACTAAGCGAATGATGTGTGACCGAAAGATAGGAGGTTTGAGCCTGCCCACTTGCCTGGCGTAAGGCAGTTTGCAGGTGATCGAGGGTGTTGCGAAGCGATGCATGGCTGCGCCCAGGGCTGGCTTCCGGCCACAATAGGGCCGCCAGAGATTCGCGCTGTTGTGGCCTTGACTCTATCGCCAGGAAGATCAGGAGCGCCAAGGTCTTGCGCGTGGGAAAAGTCACTGGGTTTTCACCCAGGCGCACTTCAGGCGGTCCCAATGCATAGAGATGTAATGGTAGTTCCTGGTCAGTCATTGCCCGGTACCTTGAGACGCTTTTGAGACGCTTCGTCATTATACTAAGACTAAAGTATAACGGAAAGATGAAGATATTGCTTGATCAGTAACTGTATCCTGAAAGAAGGCACACGATGTCTGGCATTGTTCTAACATTTCCCATCCTGGACGGTAAGGTGGAAGCCTGGCGGCGATTTTGCCAGGAATTATCCGGTTCTCGACAAAAGCCGTTCGAAGCTTCGCGCCAGCTGTTGGGGATCACGCGCGAACGGTTGGCTTTGGTGGAAACTGCCTTTGGTGCGACAGCTGTAACGACATTTGAGGCACCTGATATGGCGCAGGCTTTGGGGCAGATCATTGCCTCAGAGCTCCCGTTTGACGTCTGGTATCGGGATAAGCTTCAGGAGCTGCATGGTGTCAACCTGGCCGGGTACGAACAATTCGCCCAGCCAACCCCGCTCCCACCCAACCAGGAGCTGCTTTTTGAGTGGAAGTTGAGTTCTAGCAACATCAAGAAGAACTAAACCTTCTTGTTGAAATGGCCATTCGAATGGGTTCGTACCATCGGGTGACATCAAATTAAGATATTCAAAAACAAAAGAAACGGAGTAAAAAATGACAATATTATCCTGGATCGTAGTTGGTTTGATCGCTGGTTTTTTGGCCGGAGTGGTCGTTAAAGGCGGAGGCTTCGGATTGATTGGCGACATCATCGTCGGCATAGTTGGCGGATTGTTGGGAGGCTGGATTTCTGTCAATTTGCTGCATTTAGGCGATATGACGGGGATCAACCTGGGGTCGATCCTGATCGCGTTCGTCGGAGCAGTAATATTGCTTCTCGTATTGCGCCTGATAAAAAGAAGCTAAATCTTTCATAAGACAGAGGTAATTACTTAAGGGAAAAAGGAGCACAAAAATGAACAAGGACATTTTAGAAGGCAAGTATAAAGAAATGCACGGTCAGTTCAAAGAGTGGTGGGGCAAGCTCACAGATGATGAGCTGGAACAAGCAGGCGGCAATGCCGAACAAATCGTTGGATTACTGCAACAGAAGTATGGCTACACCCGCGAAGCCGCTGAGGAGGAATTCAATCGGCGAATAAAGGATGTGAAAGAGAAAGTTAAATAAGCTTGAAGCACCCTAAACATACCCATGGCGATAGCTAGAAAGGAAATTAATAATGAACGATAAACAATTTGAAAATAAAGTTAATCACGACATTGAAAACGCTAAAGAGGATTAACCACTTTAGGGGATGACGGCATCACCGGATTGACCAGGAAGTTTGAACAATTGACAGATGACACAAAGAAATCGGTGGACGTGGCAGTAAAGAATGTTAATAAGGCAGTTGGACAAGGATTAAGCCAATACAATGCGAAAGTCCAGGATGTTGCAAACAGGGTTCCAGGTGACTTTAGCAAAAAGGCTGCCGAATACCCCTGGGTGACGATGACGATTTCCCTGGTTGCTGGTCTGCTGCTTGGTATATTGCTCAAACCAGGCCGTCAGCATATTGGGTAGCTTCAAAAGTATTGTGAAAAAACATGAAAGGATAAAAGATATGGAACTGATCAAATTCATTCTTTGGCTCATTGCTGGGGCGGTTATTGGCTGGTTTGCCAGCCGGATCGTTACAACAGAATATGGTTGGACCCACAAACAAGTACCTGTGATAGTTTCCAGCTATGAGGAGAGCTAAGCCTCCTTGTTGAAACTGTCATGCGAAGGGTGAAAACCCTCCGCATGACACCAATAGATAAACCTGGTCTACAAGAAAGGATCCTTGCATGAAAAGATTCACAAAGAATATCGGTATGCTCTTACTGGCCATCTGGCTCATACTGTATGGGCTGATCGCATTGTTCAGTTTATCCTTTACTGGCCTCGGGATAATTATGGGACTGCTTGCCATCGCGGCTGGCATCTTTATATTACTGGGCCGCTAGAAATGACCGTTAGGTCAACGGTCCCTTGGTCAACCCCAACCAGGTGACTGCCAATAATTAATAACATCAGCTATAAAGGAGAAATCTAATGTCACTAATCTGGATTATTGTCATCGTTCTGGTAATTCTATGGGCTCTTGGCTTTTTCGGTCGGAACGTCAGCTCGAGCTTTCCAAAGACCGGCAGTTGGATCCACGCTCTGCTCGTACTTGCCATCATCCTCATCATCTTGAACCTCCTCGGAGTGATATGACCTCTCAAACTTCAATGATTTGACCAAACCTGTCGAAGATGATGATATCTTCATCCTGCTAGATCGCAAGACCATCTGCCAGCCGATCAATCAACCGGGTGGCAGATGGTAAGAATTTTCTCATTCACTACGGAATAAATCTTGCGTGAATTCGTGATTAGCTGATGGAGTTGGGATTACCACTTTTGATGCAAACGATAAACATTGCTGTGAAATTTTAGTGAGCATCATCTTCAAGGTGAGGGTTCGGAGAAGCTTAATTCCCAGCTTTTATATGTAAACCCTCGCCGAAGTTATAAAGGAGTAATAACTTATGTTACCCATTGGTGATGATGATTCTGCTCGCAGAACGGTTCCATATGTCACGTATGGCTTGATTGCTGTGAACGTTCTGTTTTTTATTGTAGAATTGGCTGGTGGTGACGCTTTTATTGAGAAATGGGCTTTCGTCCCCAGCCGCTTCCTTGCCAATCCCCTGGCTGATTTTCTAACCTTGTTCACTGCCATGTTCATGCATGCCGGGTGGGTTCACCTGGGAGGGAATATGCTGTACTTATGGATCTTTGGTGACAATGTGGAAGACCGCTTCGGGCATGTCAAGTTCTTAATCTTCTACCTGATCTGTGGGCTTGCAGCTACTTTTGCACAGCTGGCTGTCAGCAGCGGATCCGATGTGCCCAATTTGGGAGCATCGGGGGCGATTGCAGGTGTACTCGGGGCTTACATATTACTGTTCCCTCAAGGAAAGGTCAGAGTAATGCAAGGCCAACGAGAGGTTCAAGTACCCGCCCTGATTGTCATTGGGATGTGGATCGTCTTGCAATTTTTTGTCTACTTCGGTTCTATTGCCAGCACCGCGCAGACGGGTGGTGTCGCTTATATGGCACACATCGGCGGATTCGTGGTCGGGTTTTTATTGACCTTTTTGTTTCGTGGAAATCGTGGCCGGCTGGCATTACCTCCGCGAGCATGAGTTGATTCAAGATGTTCCGAAGGGTTTAAATAATCAATGGCACTTAATCCACCTTCACAACCGTACCAATGGACATTTCGCCGAGTCATGGGGGCGACGCTCGTCCTGGTTTTTATTGCCCTTGGATTCTGGCTTCTCTATCGATTTAACCAGGTCGTTTTTATCTTGTTCATTGCCATCGTGTTGGGCACAGTGATCAGACCAGCTGTTAATTGGTTATATCGGCGAGGCCTCCCCCGGATTGCGGGAGTAATTCTTGTCTTCCTTATCCTCCTTGCTCTGCTCATCGGCTTCGTGCTGTTGTTATTCCCCTTGATTGTAGAGCAAGGTTCGACGATTGCAGCCTCTGTGCCAGGTTATTACCAAAGCCTGCGCGAGTGGATGGTTAATTATCCCAACCAGTCGATCGTGCGCTTAAGTGAGTTCCTCCCAGTGACGCTACCAAGTCTGCAACCGATAGAGCAAACAGCACAAGAGATGCTGGCTTCGGCTGGTCAGGCTTTGGGTTACGTGTCTCTGGCAGCCAAGGCCATCTTCATCGCCATGGTCGTCCTGCTATTAGCCTACCACTGGACGCTGGATGGGCCGCGCATCATTCAATCCTTGTTGCCGCTCGTTTCAAAGGATCAGCGGGAGGTTATTGGTGAACTCATTACGGATATGGAAACGAAGATTAGTTCCTACCTTGCCGGGCAAGGCATCCTTTGCCTGGTCATTGGGATCATGGCGCTGGTTGCCTATATGCTGATTGGTTTACCCAATGCCCTTGTGCTGGCGCTGGTGGCGGGTGTGTTGGAAGCTGTACCAATGGTTGGACCACTGCTCGGCGCCATTCCTGCAGCGGTCGTTGCCCTATCCATCGCACCTTCCAAGTTGCTCTGGGTGATCGTAGCCACGGTGGTCATTCAGCAGATCGAAAATAGCTTCCTGGTACCACGCGTGATGCGTAAGGCAGTGGGGATCAATCCGTTCGTCTCCCTGCTCTCGCTTTTTGCCTTCAGCTCTTTGTTCGGCATTGCCGGTGCGCTCATGGCAATTCCCATGGCGGCTATTATCCAGCTCTTACTCGATCGCTTCCTATTTCATCCAGGATCGATAGAATCGGAGGTCTCGACAGGGCGCGACCTTGCCAGCCGGCTGCGTTATGAAGCGCTGGATCTGGCCCAAGATTTACGCAAGCAGGCACGGCTCAAAAAAGGGGGCTCTGATCTGAAGATCAAACAGGTTGATCAGGTGCTAGATGAAATCGAGACCATAACAACCGACCTTGACTCACTATTGGCTCAAGCCAGTAATCCAGGTACGCCATGACGAAGAAGCTGGTAATGTTCGGTGTGGCGGTGATGACCACGTTGCTGGCGCTGGTGGTATTGTGGCAGTTCCGCATTGCTGTAATATACGTTTTGATCTCACTCATGCTTGCGGCAGCTGTACGCCCATTGTTTAACCGCCTGATCGGACGTGGCCGGCTGGTGCGTATAGCCTGGGTTTTACTGTACCTGGTGGTCTTAGTTAGTCTCGGTTTCTTACTATTCCTAACCTTACAAACCGCAATCCAAGAGATTCAACAACTGGGGCATATGATAGCAGTGCAGGATAAGTGGGTGCTACCGGTATGGTTGGAGGGCAGCTCATTTCAAGGGGTTCTGTTAGCACAGCTGCCACCGCCCAGTAAGCTCTTCGAAGCTGTTACCGGCAGCCAGGGGCAGCTCGTGCTGCCAACCCTCCTTGGGTTCACGCAAGGCATTGGCAGCATCTTGAGTGGTCTATTTGTCATCCTGTTCTTGAGCCTCTATTGGAGCATTAATCAAATTCATTTTGAGCGACTGTGGCTCTCATTGCTTCCATCTGGTCAGCGCAAACGAGCACGTGGGATTTGGCGGATAATCGAGCCCGACATCGGTGCTTACATTCGTGGCGAGGGTATCCAAAGTCTCCTTGCCGGGTTGCTAATATACGTTGGTTGCTGGTTGCTTGGATCTCCATACCCAGCGCTATTGGCGCTAACTGGCGCTCTGGCATGCCTAATTCCTGTGGTGGGGAAGGCCATAGCGGTAGTTACAGTGCTCCTGGTGGGCCTGCTAACCAGTGTTCCGCTGAGTTTATTCACGGCTCTCTATGTACTTGTTGTATTGATTGCACTGGGAGTTTGGGTGAAGCCACGACTATTCAATCGTAGATGGGATAATCCCATTCTAACTGTAGTCCTGCTCATTGCCCTGGCAGACGCTTTTGGCATTGTCGGTATCATCGTAGCACCAGCTTTATCAGTGGTGTGCCAAATCCTGTGGAGCCGCCTGGTCAGCCATCGTGCTGTTTCAGGCGCTGCGGTCCAAATATCAGACCTCAAGGAGCGGCAAGCATTGGTATGGGATGCAATCAAGGCGATGGATGAACCACCTCTGCCATTGGTGACCAGCAGCATGGTGCGCCTCACCCAACTGATCGAGAAAGCTGAACCAATACTGCAAGCTGGCCTGCAGGCTGAAACTTCCGGGCCATTCTCCACTCCTCAACCTTTAACTGTCGAAGGTGGACCACCAGTATCGATAAAACCGTGAAGAGACAGACAACGACCATACACAGAATGGATAGAGGGACGACGAGCCCGAAGGCAAATGCCTCCAAAACTACCACGTGCGGTGGGTGGATATTGACACCAACCCGGCTATACCGCTCATGGTAGATGATTTGATATTAGAAAAATAACCATTGGATATTAGTGTAAAGGGGCGCTCCTGGACCGCCCCTGAAACTGTATCAGCGAAAAGCCAAGCTTGTCTCCCCCTCCCAGGTGGCAAGGCCTAATAACAGGCCTGTAACCGCATCCATGCCGGAGGTGTGCCCAGACTGCATGGCAGAGTCAGCTGCCAGCAGGAGCTGCCCAGGGTTCTCCGGTTTGCTGATCGCCCTTGCCAATGTATCCAGTCGACTGGATACCTGCCCACACGCAGCATGGTGAAGATACGTGCGGCTGATGTCATTTGTCCTCCCCGAGAGCCGGATTACAGCCTGGCTTAGCTCTGACACAAACAGCCTGCGTACTACAAAATCTCGCATGGTACACCATAATCCCGCCAGGTAACCGACCAGAATGTCATCACCACAAGGTGTCAGGCCATTACCAAGGCCGATCAGTTGGGTGAGTGCGGACAGGTCATTAAACTTAAAGCCGCGCGTGGTCTCGATCAGGATGCGGATGGCTTTACCAGCGCGGCGGGAAATGCCAGATTTGGTAATTTCGCCTGTAACTAACAAAGATTGGGCGTCGATCTCAGCTCCCAGCCGCACCTGGCACTCATTCAGTGATTGCCAGACACACTTCCAGGCATCCATGACTGCTGGACTGGACAAATCTGTGCCCAGGGTTGGAAGGTCGCAGTGCCAGTGCCTACCCTGGCTGAAGTCAACTACGAAGGTCGAATTCTCAAAAATCAAGGTTTTGTCCCGGCAAAGGACATTCTTTCCGGCACCCAGTTGCTTAAAAGAAAAACCGTCCGGCGAGTCTAGGCGAATTCCCTGTGGCAGGTCATCTTCACCGCGAACCACCAGGGTAAGTAGCAAGTCTTTATCCGCTGGTTTCAGGTTTAGGGCAGTATGGAAAATACTGTGGATAGTGGCGTCAAAATCAATGTACGGTACGGCATATCCAGTGGATATTGCAAGTAGACGCATGAACTACCACTCCCTTACCGCATAGCCTGAGAGATGTACCCCCAGACATGCTTGCAGGCTGTTAAAATACTGCTATTCCATCGGCTCAAACTTCAGTCCGTACACATCTTCGCCATACTGCACCCGGATCGGCTCCCAACTTGGTCGAACTTTCATCCCTGTTTTCAACTGATCGATCGAATCAGCTTTGATCTGACCCATGGCTTTGATGTGGTTTTCGAATTCTGCTATGCCGATGATGAGATAACGCTGATCGAAACCCCATGGAAGGTTGAAGATGGCTGTGTAAGCCAGGAGTCGGGCATTTCCTTCAGGTTTCAGTAGTTCGAACTCACGGTTTTTACACACCAGGCAGCGGTCATGATATGGATAGTGAATCTTGCCGCAGTTCTTGCACTTGTAAGCTGTAATGGCGATTTCTCTTTTCATGCTTCTACCCTCTTCAGCACAAAGGCCAGTACGTTGTTCCCAAAGCCGCCAAAGTTGACCGTCAGGCCAATTTTGGCTTTCTGGACTTGCCGCGATTTTGGTAATTCATGACGCAACTGCCAGACAATATCCACCACTTGTGCCACGCCAGTCGCGCCTACCGGGTGTCCACGCGCCTTCAACCCACCTGAGAGATTGATGGGTATCTGACCTCCGAGCCGGGTCTTGCCTGCCACGGCAGCTTTTCCGCCTTCACCTTTCTTGAAGAAACCGACATGCTCGCTCTCGGCGATCTCAAGGATGGTAAAAGCATCGTGCAGCTCGGCGACATCGATGTCAGCTGGTTTGAGTTTTGCCATCTCGAAGGCTTGTTGGGCAGACAAAGTCACAGCTTTCAGGTCAGTCGGGTCGTCTCGTTCCTGTAGCGTCTGGGTGTCGGTTGCCTGACCGAAACCGGCGATCAATACGGGTGGTTTTAGCACACCATTACCAGGTTTCACCATTTCCAGAGGGCAGATGACAACAGCTGCCGCGCCATCGCTGACCGGGCAAAGGTCATACAGGTGGAGAGGGTCTGCCGAAACGGGATTATTAACAATAGCCTCCGGGCTATCGAAAATACCCTCACGGTCCAGCGCCATCTCAACGTGTGCATAGGGATTGAGCGTGCCCATTTCCTGGTTCTTCAAGGAAACGGCCAGCAGGTGTTCGCGGGTCACTCCATATTTTTCCATGTACAGGCGGGTGAACATTCCCGCCATACCAGGCAGGGTGATACCGTAGGGGTATTCAGCTTGCGGGTGAGTCATGGTGGCGACAACGTCGGTGGCACGCCAGCCGGTGACTTCGCGCATTTTCTCACCGCCCACCACGAGCACATAGTCGTAATAGCCCGAGGCAACGGCTAATAAACCAGTCTTGATCGCAGATGCCCCTGAAGCGGGACCATTCTCAATGGTTTCGGCAGCCGCAGGCATCAGGCTGAGACGATCCACCAGCGAGCTGGCGATCGCCGATTGATGCTGGAGCATTCCAGCACCCATGTTGGCGACGTAGACTGCACCTACAGGTTTATCTCCCAGGCTGGCGTCATCCAGCGCCTTCAATGAAGCATAAGCCAGCATATCCATCAGGGTATCCTCATCACGCCGGCCAAACGGGATCATCCCGGCGCCGATAATTGCTACATCTCTCATGATGTCATCTTCCTTTCAATCCAGCAATACGCTCGCGGATGGTATCGTCATCGGCAAATTTGATCTCCTCCATGGCCTCGTCCATCAATTCCTGCGGGACAGGACGAGTGCCAGCCACCAGGCGCGGCTTGGCTTTGAAATAGATCTTGCGGGTGAGGCGATAAGAATCACCCCCGCCCAACTCATGTGGGATTTTAGTCGCCTCCAGCGGGTATTCGATCATCCAGCGCCGGAAGCCGATCGGGCTTTCGGCTACGATCAGCACAGAATCCTGCTTCAGGTATTCCATGTGATATTCCATTTTGGCGGCAAACAGGTGCGAGCCAATGCGTAGGCCGCGATCGATCGCCAGGGTGTGATAACTCATCCCGACTTTTTCGTCTTCCATCCTGCCATTGACGACGCCCACCAGGTAACCATCCACCTGTCCCATCAGGCAGTATTCACTTTTAACCCGGTAACGGTACCAGGCCAGCAACTCACCATACAACCGGGCGCTGACTATATCGTAGTAATCCCGCTCGATGAACATGCATGGATGGACGGACTTGAGAATTGCGGGAACATCCTCGCGGGCAGCCTGCCGTATAACCATTTTCTTGCCGTTGGCCAGGGTGATGACCTTGGGTGGATAAGGCACCATCGCATATTGGATCGGCCGTAAAACAGCCTCGAGTTCCATATCTAAGGGCATAGTTCCTCCTCTATCGTTCCTTCTATTATTTAACTGAGATTGATTTGACTCAGCTTATTAATATTTTCTACATGGGCTGGGTTAAAGCTGTCACCAAATCTGGTTTTGGGCATGGATACTTTCTTTGTTACCAACTCTTCGTAATCGGCGTCTTCCACCATGGCAACACAGCGAGCGATGCAAGATTCACCATCCACAAACCGCCACGGGAACATCCCGATCGTCACCCTGCGGTTGAGCAGTAAATCGATCTCCCCTCCCAAGCACTCTGCATGGATGATACTGAAGGGGAACATTTCCAGGTGCATGAGCTGGTATTTTGTATCGTCGAAAAAATCTGCCAATGGCATGCCGTACTTCTTCTTGAAGACCTTGTCGGCCTGGCGGGCCTGGCGCGGCATCCAATCGCGGATAATGGTGTTCATCGGATGGTCAGCGCTACCGCAGTCCACCCCGATCCAGCGTAGTTTCTTTGCCTTTGCCCAATCAGCGAACTCACGGTCTGGACCAGGATGCTTGACCATGTAACGAATTTCATCAGCGGTATGCATATCCCAACCAAAGTGGTGGTAGCCGGTGTGGATAACAAGAATGTCTCCATCGCGAACATCAACACGCTCTTCGACCATCTTGCTGGTGTAAACATCGTAGTCACCACACACATCACTCAGGTCGACGACTGCTGCCTCGTGGACCAGGTAATCCATGTCCAGCGAAGCAATGTCTTTGCCAGGCGTGTGAAAGTGAATTTCGCCGTCCAGATGGGTACCAAGATGGTTAGAGTGGGTGATCACCTGCCCGTTGGCTCCGTTGGGCGCCAGGCGTTTAAAGTATTTCACCTGGAGCGGCTCATACGTAGGCCAGGGTGGTGTGGCAATACCTAGGGGAATGGTCAGGTCAATGAATTTCATTTTAGCTCCTTATCGTTTGATTTTCATAGAAATGGACCAGCAGATCTGGTAGATCCAACCCAGCTTGCTGCTACAATCACATTTGTTGCAACGCCCTAAATGCATCTTTGAAGCACTGTTCTGGGGCGCGCAAAATTCCTGCGCCAACCATGCCCACACCAGGGTTTTTGTGAGCGATGCCGGTATTGATCTGTGGCAGGATGCCGGTCTCCATCACCTTGCGCACATCAATTCCCAGGGGTGTGCCCCGAAAATTCAAAGTTGGGATGGTCAGGTTTTCGTGCTCACCAAAGGTAATTTCATACATTTCGAGGGTGGTCTGGAGTGCCATCTGTGGGCTCCCGCCAACAAACTGGGTGATGGCAGGTGCGGCAGCCATGGCCATGCCGCCATAGCCAGCTGTCTCTGTGATGGTACTGTCGCCAATGTCGGGATTGGCGTCTTTCTCGGAGTACTGGGGGAAATACAGCCCCCTGACTTTCCCAGCGGGTGCAGTAAACCATCGCTCCGGCATGGAAGCCAGGCGGATCCCGAAATCTGTACCATTGCGTGCCATCACCGTGACGATCGTGCTACCTGGGATGCCCTCCGCTGGCTCAAGCATAGCTTTCCCGGCGGGCATGCTCAAATTTAAGAAAAAATGATCGTTGCGGTCAATGAACTCGATGACTTTTGCCAGGACTTGATTATCTTTGTTGGTGCGAGCAAGAGCCGGACCAATAGCACGAAAAAATAGGGATGTGGCGGCGCGGTTACGGTTATGGCACTCATCGCCCATGTGCAAGGCCTGGGCAATCAGGCTTTTTATATCAATGCCGTTGGGCAGGTTTTGCAGAGCCCTGTCCAGCACCGGGTACAGTTCGATCTCCATCCATTTTAGCCGAGTGTACACTTCCGGACCCATACCACCATAACGCAAGACTTTTCCCAGGCCTTCGTTCAGGGTGCAATAGGTGCGATGGTTAAAGGGGGTATTTTCAATGATCCAAACCGGCATACTGGGAGAAACCACCCCAGCCATCGGACCGACCGCGTGATGATGGTGGCAGGGTGAGAATTCAATCCCGCCGGACTCGACAATTTTTTGGGCTTCTGTCTCATCCTGAGCCAAACCTTCGTAGATCAATGCACCCATCACTGCACCGCACATCGGGCCGCACATGCGCTCCCATTCGATAGGCGGCCCGGCATGCAAGATCATACGCGCATGCATGCCTGGAATGACCTCCCGGGCTATTCCCATCCCAACCAGGATTGCCTGCCCACGCTGGATGCGGCTGATGACTTCTTGGTTTGCAGTCTCCATGCTGATCCCGGATTGGGTCATGCGCAAACGCGGCACGCCATTTTGGGGAGGTTGCCAGTCAAGATCGATCACCTTCACTCCCTGGTCGCGGACCGATTTAGCCATGCTTGCCAGGCCAATATTTACAACAGCCAGGTCTTTGCCAAAAATATCGTTGATTTTTATCATTAAGTTACCTTCTCCAGCTATCCTTCCTGTTGCCGTGAAACTAGCAGGCCGATAAGCCGTGCTGCAGCAGCGTTGCTGCTACAGACGATTGCCCCTGCTGCTTGCAGGGTAGCGACTTGATCGCTCAATCGCTGGGGGTCTTGTTCTGTGCCGGTAACTGAAGCCACAACCAGCAATTCCCTCTCAGCAAGTTTGCGGGCCTGCTGGATGGCAGTTCCAAGCTCGGCTGCTGGATCGGGATGCGCCCCATAACCGATGACACAATCTAACATGACGACAGCTACTTCAGGGTCGTGGGCTTCCTGCAGGAGGCGCCTGATGCGCAGGTCATTGTCGATCATGGGATGCGGGCGCCCAACCGTAAATTCTTCCTCTCCCAAGTCAATTGCACTGTGCTGGTAGCTTTTGGTTGGATCGGCCAGCCTTGGTTTGCCGGGCAGAGGTGCATTTGAATACACCGCGGTATCAAGCATATCTTTCCAAATCACCTGAGCTTCATAACACAACGTTCCCCCGGAAAACAGCCCACGCAGATAGCGTTGATCGGCCGATAGTTTTGGCCTGAGCACCTGAGCTTGTTCTATCAGCCCGGTTTTTTCTGCGCTAAGTAATGCCAGGATCGATTCACCTTCAGGCTGGGCCGCTCGAGCTGCCAGTAAGGCACATTCATCCAGGGTATGAGCTGTCTGCACATTGGGTAGATTCGCTAGAGCGGACAACTCACCACCCAAGAAGCAGATCACGGTCGGTTTCTGGCTGGCTGAGACTTGCTGGAGAATAATCGGCACTACCTCCGGATCAGGAGGTTTGCTGACCAGGACCAACACGCGGGTCGCGGGATCTTGCTGGAGCGCATTTAATGCTTCGAGCATCATGATACCGCCGACTTCTTTTTTTAGATCGCGGCCTCCAATGCCTATGCCCTGGCTGATACCCACTCCCCGCCTGGCGATTAATGTGCTGACTTCTTGCAAACCTGTGCCCGCCGCAGAGATGATCCCGACCGGGCCGGGAGGTAATACATTGGCAAAACCAAGCGCTACCCCATTGAGAATCGTTGTCCCCGCGCCAGGTCCCATCAAGAGCAAGCCATGGTCGTGAGCATAGGTTTTCAGGGCGATCTCATCCACCAATGAGACATTATCGCTAAAGAGTAATACATGTAAGCCACGTTGTAGTGCATCCCAGGCCTCGTCCGTAGCATAGCGGCCTGCTACTGAAATGATTGCCACATTCGCCTCTGGGTGCGAAGCTATTGCGGTGCGAATAGTCTTGGGCTGGAACTCGCCGCTTTCAGCTGTGACAACTTTCGTTTTTAATAAACTATCTGCTTTGTGTAAGGCTGCCTCAGCCAGTGCATCACTCGTGGCACTGACCGCGATGCAAAGGTCATTCGGGGTGGCGAGTTTGGCTTCGTCTGACAACAGCCCCGCTTCTGCCAGTATGGATTTGTTCGCTTCAGTCGCCATCACTACTGCGGCATCTCTGACCCCTTCCAGTGTGGAGAGTTCACGCGCCACCAGCATCAGGCTGACTGAATCGTGATATGCACTAGGCTTGATCAATGTTCGAATCGTCATTCCTCACCTTTAATTATCCCAGCGTCCAGCATGGCAAGGTAGACTTTCTCTGCTGTGAAAGGTGGACCTTCAAAGCGGATGCCGATCGCGTCGTAGATGGCATTGGCAATCGCCGGGATGGTCGGTACCATGCAGTGTTCTCCGATGCCGCGCGCCCCCCAGGGTCCGTCATCCTGTGGTACTTCGACGATAAAAGCCTGTAAATCCTTGGGGGCATCCGTGGATGTGGCAATACGGTAGTCAACAAAGCTGGGGTTCTGTACCACGCCGTTACGCAGCTGCAAGCATTCAAACAAGGCTGAACTCAAGCCTTGGACAAAACCACCTTCCATTTGCGCTTTCACCAGGTCCGGGTTGATGGCTTTGCCTACATCGAAAGCGGAGACGCCTTTGAGAATTTCGATACGCCCCGTCTCCAGGTCGACCTCCAATTCAACGGCTTGCGCGCCAGTGGTGTAGTGCACCACCGCCTGCTCACCCTGACCGGTTTCTGCGTCGAGACCGGTGACATAGGTCGGCATGAAATTGCCCCGCCCGACCACCGGCCCACCTCGCCAGCCCTGACCATCCGGGCTTGGTAGGCCATAGACCACCAGCTTTTTTAGCGGGATTTCCTTCTCGCTTTTATAAGAAATCACAACTCCGTTGACAATATCCAAATTTTCTGGGGACTCTTCCCAGGCTTCAGCCACTGTGCTCAATATCTGACTGCGCGCATCCCGGGCGGCATTGACAATGGCATTGCCCATGCTCCAGGTCAGGCGGCTGGCAACGGTCTGCCACTCGTATGGGCTATAGCGGGTATCCACCGGGCTAGCGATGCGAACAGATTCATAGGGTACGCCAAGAGCGGCAGCGGCCATTTGGGCTGCCACAGTAAACCCACCCTGACCGATATCCTGGCCTCCAACGCCTACATTAAGCGTACCATCTTCGACCAATTCTACCCATGCGCTCGAGCCAGCATTGGGTGGCATAGCCGGTGCTTTCCACATTATGGCTATCCCTTTACCGCGGCGTTTGTTAGGCGCACTCGGCAGGACCTTTTTACCCCAACCGATCGCTTCGGCTGTCTTCACAATGCACTGCAGCAAGCCCGTGGGATGCATCTTACTGCCGGTCACCAGCGTGCTGCCGGTTTTCAGGCAATTGAGCTTACGAAATTCAACGGCATCCATCCCGATCTGTTGAGCCAGCTCATCGATGCATTGTTCAAGACCGGCGTGCATTTCTGGCATTCCAAAACCGCGCATGGGCCCGCCGACGGGATGGTTGGTATAGACACAATAACTATCCGTCTTGACATTGGGTACTTCATACGGACCACTGCTGCTGTATCCGGCGGCACGGGTAATGTTGACCCCATACTCGGTATAAGCACCGCCATCCCAATAAAATTTGTTTTCCATCGCCAGGAGATGGCCATTTTCGTCGCAGCCCATCTTGAAATAGGCTACCAAACCCTGGCGGACGAAGGCAGTATAGAACTCCTCTTCGCGGGTTAAAAGTAGCTTGACCGGGTGCCCCTTCACCTTGGAAGCGATTGCAACCGCCAAGGCTTCCATACTCACCCCAGCCTTGCCCCCAAACCCACCGCCCACATAAGGCGCAATCACGCGCATCTTACTCGGTGGGATGCCCATGGCTTCAGCGATGAGGTTACGCTGCGCAAAGGGTGACTGCGAGCTATCCCACAGGGTAAACTCACCCGTTTCATCCATCTTTGCAATGGCGACATGGGGTTCGATGGACACATGCTGGATATGGGGTATCCAATACCTGCGCTCTATTACCGCTGCACACTTTTCCCAGGTATTATCCACGTCCCCTTTGCGAATTTTAAAGTGGTTGGAAACATTCGTTCCAGCCTCCGGGAAGATGAAGTTCGCCACCACATATTTCCCCAGATCTGGATGCAGCAGAGGTGCCTGGGCACTGGCTCCAAACTCCGGGTCGAGCACCGGCTGCAGGACTTCATACTCCACATCAATCAAATCCAGCGCCTGGTGGGCGATCTCCTCACTTATCGCGGCTACTCCGGCAACCGGGTCGCCGACATAGCGGACACGGTCACGGCAAAAAATATATCGATCCTGTAAGTACAATCCGATATAGCCAGGGAAATCTTCCCCCGTGACAACTGCTTTCACGCCGAGCAAGGCCCGCGCCCTGGAAATATCCACTCTTTTGATCAACGCATGGGGATGCGGGCTGCGCTTGATGCGGGCATATAGCAATGCATTACCAAATTGCAGGTCATCCGCGAAGATAGCCGCGCCGGTCACTTTTTCACGCCCATCAATGCGTGGTTTACTCTCGCCAACCGGGCTGGGTGCATGGAATTGGTCGGATTCAACCATAAGTTACCTCCTCGCAGCAGCCTTCACGCTCTCAATGATACGGACGTAACCGGTGCAGCGGCACAGGTTTCCAACCAGGGCTGCACGAATTTCGTCTTCGCTGGGATCGGGGATGCGGTCGAGCAATGCGCGGGATGAGATCAGTATTCCGGGGGTGCAAAATCCGCACTGCACGCCTCCTGCATCGATGATCGCATCCTGGATGGGATCGAGCTGTTCATCGCCTGCCAGGCCTTCTACGGTGACGATTTCTACCCCATCACATTCAGCAGCCAGCACCATGCAGCTATTTACCGGTTCCCTGTTGATCAATACCGTGCAAGCACCGCACTCACCAGCAGAACAGCCATTTTTAGTGCCGGTTAATGCCAGACCCTCGCGCAACATGCGCATGAGGGTCATATTCGATGGAACCACCAGCAGTTCGTCTTTACCATTCACCGTGACATTGATTTTATGAAATGCCATTCGCGCCTCCGATGCGGCACGGTCTATTTTCTTAATTTTTCCCAAACTTCAGACAATGCTCTGGCTGATAGGTTCTTCACCATTTGCTTACGGTAGCGAACACTGCCGCGTAAATCGTCAATCGGCGTACAGGCTTCGGCTGCCATACATGCCGCTTCATGGATCGAATCGTACGTGATGGTTGTATTGGCCAGGTATGCTTCGGCTTCTTTCGCCACAAATGGCACCGGAGCCACCGAGGCCAGCACCAGGCGGAAGCAATAACCCGACGGCACAGCAGGTTCAGGATAGCCAAAGGCAGTCACGGCAACGATCGATAGATCGCTTACTTTATTTCGCCCCAGCTTTAAATAAACACCTTTACTGCCACTGGGAGGTGGAGGTAGTTGCAATGCGATGGCAACATCCCCCGCTTTCAATCTGGTTTTGCCAGGTCCAAGGAAAAAATTTTCCAATGACTCCCAGTTCATCCCGCCTGTTCCATGGATTTGTAAAAGCCCGTTAAAAGCCAGGCACGCCCCAAGCGTATCGCCTGCCGGGGAAGCGTTACAAATGTTACCAACGATGGTGGCGCGATTACGTAATTGGTAACTGGCGACTGACCCGCAAGCATCTGCCAGCAAGGGGTAGTGTTCCCTGACTTCTGGGGAGGCAATCACCCGATTCATATTAACCGCGGCTCCGATTTTCAGGCCCGAAAGCGGGTCAAAAAGCAGGTCGTTCATCCCGGGCAGGTTTTTCACGTCCACCAGGAATTTGGGGATCAATAAGCCATCTCGCATACGTACGAACACGTCTGTTCCTCCAAGGAATGGGCGTGCGTCGGCGGCATGACTTTCTAAAAAATTACTGGCTTCGACCAGGGATTCTGGTCGGATATACTCAAATTCGGGGAGTGATGGATGCGTGTCAAGAACCATAGAATTTCCTCGCAAATATGCTGAGGCTTATCGGGTCATCGTTGCGCTGCCAGGCTACCATGCTGCCTGATATGAATAGTTTCCACCTCTAGCTGAGCCAACAAGGCGCGTAATTCGACCGACTCGAACTGGGTGACCGGCAGGCTATTCACCAGGACTTGTAACGAGCCAAAAAGGTAAATCTCTAGCTTTGCCATCGGTTTAACTTTTTTGATATTATGTTCCAACTGGTTGGTCGAAACAGGTATATTGAATTTGATTATAGCATAGGGAGAAAATAATAAATTCTAGCGTAGGCTCTAAAGCTCAAGTTAGTTTTTATTAGCTATATAGCGGATCACCTTGAAAATATCATGGTTCTACATTTGTGTATTCGCTGTTGCGGGCATTGGCAAAAAAGGTTGGGAGTGCTTATTTTCAACGGCACCATGCCAGAGAGATTTTAATCCTTGATCACCAGATACCCGGTAGCAGGCGGTAACGCACCTGATGAGCATAATCCACGTAGCCGGGTAGCTCAGCTTGCAAGGTTCGGTCTTCGAGTGCTGTGCGGAGGATGAGCAGGATTGAACACAATCCGCCAGCGATGATAGCCGGCCAGGAAGCAAGCAGAATGGACATGGCCGGTTCAAAAAAAATCATACCGACGTAACCTGGGTGACGCACATAGCGGTATGGACCATGTGTAATGACGGCATGACCACGTTCGGATTGGATGCGCACAATCTGCGAGAAGAAGGCGTTGGAGGTCATCGCCCAGGCAAGTAGAGCATAGCTCAGGACACACACAACCAACCCTGCCAGTTGAGCCGCGATCGGAAAGCCAACCGTCCAGCCATAACGCTGATCAAGACCAGCGAGGATATAACGCACCAAAGTAGTGAGGCGGAAGATGCTCATGATGGTTCTGTCCCAGGTCTTGGCTCCCTTGGGGGGGCTCAAGCGCTCAGCCATCAGTTCCGGGTTGATCCGGAGCAGGAGAATATCCATCGCCGTATAAAAAGCTAACCACACCGCGATGGCTGCCCAAGCAGCCCACCAGTCAATTCGACCGGCAGACCAGAACAGGGCTACTCCCATTGCGGCAACACCCAGGATCTGATCCAAGATATAAAGCGCAACAAGCTTCGTGTTCATAGCTTTTCACATCCTAGAGATGGCGGTTAACATTGATTTTACGATCATCTGAAATATAAACTTTGTAGCTATTAAGTTTTCAGTAATCTACGCTTCCAGGTTCACTGTGGTGGTAAGAAAATATTGCGTAGATATTCAATACTGCACTGAGCAGCTGTGTCAGAATCTGGGATTGGCATAAACTCACCAGATACCCAACCCTGGTAGCCGGTGGAATATAAAGTATTTAAGATCGATTCAAAATCCAGGTGGCCTGCACCCGGGTATTTGCGATTGGAGTCAGCGACATGAAAGTGGAAAATGTGTTCACCACACAAACGAATGCTCTCCTCAATCATTGACTCTTCGATGTTCATGTGAAATGTGTCTAGCAGCAAACCAAGGTTGGGTGAACCAATCCGATCAATTAATTCCAAACCATCTGTTATCGTGTGGATCAAGTCCGTTTCATATCTGTTCAGGGGTTCCAGCGCCATATATACACCCAGTGCTGAGGCAGCCTCGAGGCAATCGTGTAAACATTGTTCCAGAAAATGCATGGATTGGGTTTTCGTTTGCGCTGGCGGTGTAACTCCACGGATCAAACCGATGATAACCTTCGCCCTCAATTGATGCGCCAGCTGTATATGGCTTTTGATCCTCTGTATCGCAGCTTTTCTAACATCTTCGTCAGGGTTGGTAAATGATAACCGTTCTTCTCCCCAAGCCTGGCCTGTACCCAGGGCAGGCACTTGTAAACCATGCTTTGCCAGCGTTCTTTCAATTGTAGCCACATCCACAAGATCAGGATCACGTATCGCAAGCTCGACACCCTCATAACCCCATCCAGCTATCTTGGCTATATTATTCTCAAAATCACCTTTAAAGGCAACAGCCTCGAATTGTGCTGGATGGGTAGATAAAACAATGGACAGTTTTAGTTGATTGGATTGTATCCACGTTGCTCCCTGATCACAGTGATTTCTATTTCATGTGAGTGGTTCTGATATTACCCGGCCAGATAAGTGATCTTGCATTCTGTACGGTCTGTTTGTAGCTTGATAATATTTGCAGGCAGCTCGCTCAAGCTGACTTTCTTGGTGCTCATGGGGGTCATATCCATTCCCGAAGCCATGCAATCGATAACCCGGGGGAAATTTCCATGACCCGAATGACCCTGCGCGCCAACAATGCGGGCTTTTCTTACCTGCAGCACTTCCCCCATGACCGGCATTTTTGCATCCGCCCTGGCAGTAACAACCACTGTGCTACAAATGGTCCTTCCCTCCCAGATCACACGCTCAATTCCGGGATAGACCACCTCGGGTAGACCGGTGGCTTCCATGAATAGATCTGCTCCCATGCCATCCGTGATTTCCAACACCCTGTCTGCGAAATCTTCTTCCAACGGATTGATGTGGTAATCTGCTCCTAACCTCAACGCCATTGCTGCCCGCTCTGGCTGTGTCTCGGAGATGATAACTTTCGAAGCACCCGCACGCTTAAGGATGGCGCACGCAGCGATCCCAACCGGTCCACCGCCCAGGATAACTGCCCGGTCACCAGGACGGATGCCGCCTCCACGCTCAATTGCTGCATTGTATGCAACGGCGGTCGGCTCAACCAGGCTTCCAGCAATAAAAATATCGCTTTCCTGATACCTTTCAAGTAATGGTTCCAGGCTCCACACCGTCCGGGATGGCACCAGGATATACTTCGTATAAGCGCCATTAACGTTAAACCCTACTTCGTCCAATCGTTCACAGTGGTTGGGTTGCCCATCTGCGCAAGGTTTACACTGTCCACACCACAGCATTTCTTCCGATGTAACCGGCTCACCACCTTTGAAGGGCTTGTTGGTGCGCTTATTGATCGCATTCTTTCCGGCTTCCACTACGACACCGGAGAATTCATGTCCCAGGATGCTTGGAAAACCAGTTAGGCCAGGGTAATAGATATATCCATTTTTATCCGCCTGCGCCATATGCACATCAGAACCACAGATCCCGCAAGCCTTCACTTCAAGCAACACCTGTTCAGGGCCAGGCGTGGGGATATCATATTCACGCATCTCCAGCCTGGGATTCCGCCACACTTGGCTACCCAGGTAGGTCTGGCGTCCTTCAATATCCTTCGATCCAAGTTTAAATCCCGGTTTTGGGTCCCAATCTGCAACCAGTGTGACACCTTGCATTTTCCCATTCATAACACATCTCCTCATCTATGAATATATTTCACATCCTGTAACACTACTGACTTTACACCTCTGTTCCCTGGCCGATCCTGGGGATTGCGTAAACTGGTTTCCAACCTGGGCTGAGCGGCTCACGCAGGTAAGGTTCCAGCTCTTCAGCACTTCGCAGGGTTACCTCCTCCACAGGAGGCAGCTTCCCCGGTGGAAATGCAGCCAGGATGTCATCATTCCACAGCGTAAGATACTTTAATATTGCCGCAATCGGGCGTTTCGCCTTGTAGGCAGCGCCATCCTTTGCTTTACCAACCACGCCTTCCGGGGTGGCCTTGATCTCAATGGCAAAATGCCCTTCACCTTCAGACCAGCGGCTGGGACGCCCAAATGGATCGACTGATTTATCAAAGTGCCCATCCGGCAGGTAATTCTTCCCTTCTGTATCCACGGCATAATCCATGTCAACCATATCAGGATGCAGCAGCAGGCTCAGTGAAGTCTCACTTTCATCGGCGTGCACAAAATTGGTGCCCATCTGCCCGCCGCGCTCGGTGGTGCGGAAGAACTCCCGCACACCGCGATGCCAATCAATGACCCGGTATATCCCAGGCAGCTGGTAGCGTTTCTGGAATTCCTGCACCGCCGATTCAAGCATCCATAATTGACCATGATTGTTGACAATCAACTGCTTTCGAAACCCATCGTTCCATAAACCCAGCATCACGTCGATCATCATTTCCCGCACCACATGCTCCCTGACGATTACAGTGCCCGGCATCCCCAGGTGGTGGTAGGGGTGCCCCCCATACATCAACGGTGGCAGGGCTAAATTTACTGCTGCCCCGCGTTTTGCTGTAAACCGCCGCACTCCCTCGCAGATGGCACTGACGTACAATGTATCGGCAGCGCTCGGCAGGTGCCTGCCATGTAGTTCAGTGCAGCCAACAGGGATGAATACCACGTCATTACGCTTACGATTTTCTTCCACCTGCCAGCGGGTTGTCGTCTGGATGTAGGAGCCTGGTTTAGCCCACTCCACCGGCGAAGGAATCCCATAGTCAGCCAATATTGCATCAATCTGATTGTCCGATGCATCCCAAATTTCCTTTTTTAAACGCCCGGTTGGATTATCTTCGAAATACAGGTCAGGTTGATCGGTGGGAATAAATCCTTTGAGTGTCTTGATATTTGTCATAGCATTTCTCCTAGTAGATTTTAAATAGCCATCGCATTATTATTATGGGTTAAGTTTCCAATACTCGGAAGGATATGATCAATTTTCTTATCCTGTAAAGTCTTTCATGTTGATAGGGCGTTTCAGTCTGAACGATTCCCAGGCGGCTAACCCCAATAGCACCGAGGCGCGGCTGTCATACCCGGTGGGTGATACGGGTTTATCATCCCGCACACATTGAAGAAACTGGCGTACTTCTTCAACGTAACATTCGGCATAACGCTCGATAAACGAATAGGGCACTCTTGCAGAATGGTAACCCTTACCATCACCCTTGATAGCCATATTTTCATATTCATTTCCAGCCATCGCGGTTCCGTCCGAGCAAAATACTTCCAGGCGCTGGTCGTATCCATAAACACATTTACGGCTGTTATCGATTGCGCCAACTGCACCATTTTCAAATCGTAAGGAAATGATATCCACATCCACATCCCCAATATCCTTGAGATAAGGGGCTACAATTACACTTCCGATGGCGTAGATTTCATCGACCTCCCCGACCTGGAATCGCACCATGTCAAAATCATGGATGCTCATGTCCAGGAACATTCCTCCGGAAGTCTTCGCATATTCCAGGGAAGGTGGTTCTGGATCACGGTTGGTGATATGTAGGATACATGGTTGACCAATTTCCCCTGAGGCAACAAGCTGATGCACCTGCCGAAAGCCCTTGTCAAACCTCCGATTGTAACCGACCTGAAGTTTTACCCCTTTTATTTCGACTGTTTGCATAACATCATCGATATCAGCTAAATTTAAGGCCAGTGGTTTTTCACAAAATACCTGCTTTCCAGCATTCACCGCATCTTTAACAATGAAAGCGTGTGTGTCAGTATTTGTTGCAATTAGCACTGCTTCGATATCTTTATCTGCGAGGAGCTCGTGATAATCCTTGACCACGCGCTCAACACCAAGCTCATCGGCAACTGCCTTCGCAACATCCAGGCGAATATCACAAACCGCCACCACGTTCGCTTCATGGATGCTGCGAACCAGGTTTCGGGTATGGACACTGCCAATTCGACCCGTACCGATAACTGCAAGATTAACTTGTCTTTTCATTTTCTCCTCACGATACTTTCATCACGATCTTCATTGCGCTTTTGGGATGGTGGGTTAATGTTTTTAGATCCAAACCCAAGTCATCAAATGCCCGAATTCCATCTTCCAATGGAATGACCTTTGAGAAGAATGGATCCATATTCAACCGTTTTTCTTGGTATATCCGAATGGATGGGACCATGGTGTTTTGCCCCAGGTATAAGCCCAGGATTTTTGTTGCCCAGCGGGTGATATCATTGGGAACCACTGTTGCCTGGATGCTCGAATCCATCCCGAATGGTAAAACCTTGCCGCCGGGAGTGACGCACTGCAGTGCCTGTTCCAGGGCGTTCCCCGTTGCTTCAATCACGATGTCCGCCTTTCGCCCGTAGGTGAAATCGGTTATTTTCTTGACGATGTCATCCTCGTGCGGATTCCAAACTGTCAGGCCACACTGCCTGGCGATATTGATCCGAAATGGGTCAATTTCAGTCACGGCTACTTTGGCAGCGATATTTTTTGCAAATTGGGCGAAGAGATAGCCGATTGGCCCAAACCCAAGGATCAATACATAATCATATGGCAACATAAGCAGTGTATTCATCCCGTTTACAACCGTTGCCAACGTCTCCACCTGGGTCCCCAGGATGTCATCAATGTCGTCCGGTATTGCGTAGCATTGTTTTTCAGGTACCAGGCAATATTCTGCATAACCTCCATCGCGCATCACACCGATGGCATTGACCTTGATCTCAACACATTGGCTGGTCAATCCCATTCGGCAGAATGTGCAAAATCCACAGCGGATGTTGTTGTCCACGGCTACACGGTCACCCACCTTGAAATGGGTTACATGTGTGCCAATTTCAACCACCCTTCCACAAAATTCGTGCCCTAAAACCGTGTTTTCCTTGTAATGGTGTTTGCCTTCCAAAATCTTAATATCCGAACCGCAGATACCCACCGCAGAGACCTTGATCAGCACATCATCAGGTTGAGTGACCTTTGGAATGGGTAATTCACACAGCTCAATCTTGCCAATATCTCTAAAAACAAGAGCCTTCATCGTTTGCATTCTTCCTCCTCAATAATTGCAATTCGTTATGAAAATTTTCATTCTGTTTTCTTGCCGTGATACCGTACGCAGGCACATGCTACGTGTATATTATTTCTCTCGAATGCGATATAAAACTTCACCCGCGTGTGGGACGACCAATATTCCTTCGTTTTCATGCTCTTGCCATTCATCAAGATGTATCTCTATGGGGTGATAAATATCCCAGGTTAATTTGCTGGCAACGCTCTGGAGGGATGCCGGTGGCGAGGGTTACGGTTATGCGGGGTGTTTCTATTCCATGGGTGGCATCGTAAGTACCCATGCCCTTGAGATGGGTTGAATGAGCCAAAACACCACCGGGATAATCTTTAAACCTCTCCCATTGCGCTAAAAAATAGTCACGGCAGTGATACCCGATTATGTCAATCAGCCTGCCATGGGTATAACTGACTTCATGGATATGGGGGGCATAGATGACCACTTCACCACCATCTTCAATGATGGGTTCCAGTTTATACATGCCTTTGGCGGCTGTCCAAAGATCATCATACTTCTCGGGCATGATGGACAATACCCGCTTATAAAGCTTATCCTTGTATATGATGTGTCTATCGCCGGATAATCTAGCAGCCGCCTGCCATGCTTCCTTTGCTGGTCCAAAATAAATACCGGCGACACCTTCCTGTGTCACCACCAAACCAAAGCACGCAGTGGGAATAGAAACAAACTCCGCTGCTTGATCAATGACTGATCGCACAGGCGTCTTCATTGTGCCTATGATCTTATAACTGGTGATGAGTGCACCCAACCAATGGGTGAAATTGATGATCTCCGGCCCAGCAATCCCAGGGAAAAAATACTTGTTCCCTCCAGAAAATCCCACTACTTCATGCGGAAAAACTGGACCACAGATGATGATCTGGTCATAATCAAGAATGCGTTTATTAAGCTGGACAGGCACATCATAAGAAAGTAGGCCTTGTGATATCTGCGTGATATCTTCTTTGGTGAGCAAGCCAATTTGGACAAAATTCTCAGGGTTATGCCACTCATGGTTGATGATCCGGATAGATCCAACCGCCCCGTTTTTCACCTGCCTGCCCACCAGCTTGCCCAGCTGACGATCATCCAAAGGTTGGTGGGTACCCAGGGCAACCAGGTAATCCAATTGCCGCACTCGCTGAGATAAAAATTCCTCAAACAGGTCAAACATAAATGGCATGGGCATCGTACGGGTATTGTCTGGGATCAGGATAAGAACACGTTTACCATCCAATGCCACGGTATCCAGGCTCTCTTTCACGATCACCCGGATCTCTTCCGAACTTAGATACCCAACCCTTAATCCTGACCCGATCACCATAATTATCTTTGCTTTCCCAACAGGTTATAGAGAATACTGGACATATTCAACGTTAAACTCCGCTGTATGCAGAAAAACCTCCATCGATTGGCACAACGATCCCGGTGACAAAACTTGAGGCAGGCGAAAGCAGCCACAAGACCACACCCAACAGATCATCCGGACTGCCAAATCGTTTCATCGGGGTGTGGGTGATCACAGCCTGTCCTCGCTCTGTTAACTCACCATTATCTTTATTAATCAAGAGATAGTGGTTTTGATCGGTGAGGAAAAACCCTGGTGCAATGGCATTCACGCGGATATCCGGCGAATACTCGAGTGCCATATGCACGGCTAACCATTGGGTAAAGTTACTGACCGCTGCTTTTGCCGCAGAGTATGCTGGGATCCTGGTCAACGGTCGAAATGCATTCATTGAGGAAATGTTCAGAATGATCCCATTTTTCTGATCCGCCATGATCCTTCCAAAAACTTGCGAAACCAGCATTGTTCCAAATAAGTTGAGCTCAACCACCCATTCAAGCGCATTATCAGGTAGATCGAAAAAAGGCAAGTCGGCCTTGGTGGTTGCATGCGGGCTGTTGCCACCAGCCCCATTGATAAGCAAGTCCACCCTTCCCCATTCTTTTATGACCTGTTGGGCAGCTGATTTAATGCTGGCGGTATCGCACACATCACATTCGATCCCTATGGCGTCTCCACCCGCCAGGTTAATTTCACTCACCAGTTGATCTATACCCTGCCGGTTGACATCCAATATCGCCACTTTTACTCCCTCAAGTGCCAGACCACGGGACAATGCAGCACACAGGACCCCTGCCCCACCGGTCACTACCGCCACCTTGCCAGAAAGGTCAAATAATTTATGTGCAGGGCGATTATTCATAATTCATCCTCTATATCTGTTATATCGAAAAAGGTTGCAGATGACGCTGAAAATGGCTTTCTAGGTTATCAAAATAGGCTTCACGATTATTTCGTAAAAGAGTCATGATGCGATCATAAAACCGCAATCTTCCATCGCTCGTTTTCTCTGTTAACACAGATCCAAATGTGACATGCAGGATCTCACGGGCATCAAATTGTGAAAAAAGGTCTGTCCATTCTTTTACTTCACCTGGTTGTGGTGCGTTGTTAAGCTCAGCTGAGATATGATAGCTTTGTCGATCCTGCTCAAAGCGCTCCCGGGCAAAACGATAGATTTCCTGGATCAGGTATGGATCCAGAGCAGCAATGGTTCGCAATGCTTCCAGGTAACTGGTACCGGCAGTTTTCAGATGTGCCAGCCCCCGCGTTGCCTCTGTGAAGATGGAATAAATGCTGAATTTGTCTGATCCAGAATGCAAGCTGAGCTTATAGGGTCCAAACTGCCTGGCAATCGCAGCGTGTATGGCAACATCAGCTTCAAAGGCTGTCAAAACTCCAATATAATCCACTCCTTTTTCAAAGCGACCCACAAAGCGTGGGGCAAAACTAATCCAATTGATTCCAAGGCGCTTTAATTCACTTGCGATGTAAACATGCTCTGCAGGTGAAGTAGGGTGTGCGGTCTCATCCATCGAAATTTCCACCTCAAACGGCAGGTAACCCGCCACTTTTTTTAGGTGGTCGAATAAATAGACAACATGGTCGATTGCTTTGGCATACTTCAACGCTGCCCGGGTTAGAACTTCCTTGCTTATAAAAATCTTGTGGCCTTCAATATCCAACGATCGTCCAAGCAACCCAGTTGCGCCAGGTTGCAAATAAACCGGAAGGGTTTTTATCCTTTCCTCAAGCAGATTGTTATCTCCGGTCGGGCTGGAATTGTCGACATATTCACCCGGATCGAAGGTAAATAAAGTGAAACCAGCTGCAAAACAGGCGTCAACATCCTCAATAGTCTTTAAGTGATCTGCATCTGCTCCTACCCCTGCCTGCCATCCTTCTTCAAAAATACCCCAGGTGGCATCGTCCATGACTTGCTGCGGGTTCCTTCCAGTTCGATTCATCTCGCGAATGGATTGTTGGGCAAAGATCGGTACGACCTTTCCATCTACACTTCTTACCGCGCGCACATGGCCTGGTGTGGCGATCCCCATTCGGTCACCCATACCTGCCGAGGTCTGGAGACCCAATAACCTCGGCTTAAGCCAGGGCAGGTTGGAGCGTAGGTTTTCTGCATTATGACGATTTAGGGAGCACAATTTCAGCGTATGATCACCATATTCCGAAACTTCGCCCTCAAACTGATCGATAAAACCAGGTTTCCTGAGGTTTACAACAGCCAATTTAAGGCCCTCATTGGTCTGTGCAAGCCCAAATTGTGCATATCTCGTGGAAACGAGTGAGCGTTGAAATAAGTCGAGTCTTGAGGACAACAATTGCATTTCCATATAATTTTTAGCCATTTATCAGCATCGCGGTTGAAAGGCGGATTAATAAAGTCCCTTTTAATCGTTTCACACTGGAGCCATTATTGGTTGAGTTTGTTTTATCCTTGAGCTGATCAAGCATCATCCTTGCTGCTTCAGCACCAAGAAAACGCTTGGGTTGGTCTATGGTGGTAAGCGGTGGATCGGTGTAATCCGAAACCGTGATATTGTCAAACCCTGTGACAGAAATATCCTCAGGTACCCGCAAGCCAGCCTGACGGAATCTCTTCAGCACACCCACTGCCATCATGTCGTTATAACAAATCAGGGCTGACGGTCGAGGATCAAGACTCAAGAAATATTCTGCGGCTTCGAAACCCTGGTTAGCACTGCTGCCGGGTACGAGATGCAGGTGTTCGGCTCGTATGGATAGCCCAGCTTTATCCACGGTTTGCTTAAAACCAGCCATCCTTTCCTTGGTCGTACGACCGGAGGTGGCATCCCCAAGAAAGGCAATCCTCTTGTGGCCCAGGCTGATCAGATATTCGCAGACCTGTCGAGCGCCATCCACATCATCATGGTAGATGGAGTATGGATAATCATCAATCGCCTGGTTATTAATTGCCACGATCGGAATATCGTATGAATGAAGTTGGTCGCTCTGTTCGCGGGTGAACCTTGGTGAGCATAGGATCACTCCATCAACCCTGTGTTCACGCATGGTTTGCACAATTGCCCTTTCTCGGGCAGGATCATGCTGTGAAGCGGCGATGAACAGGCTATATCCGTTCATTTGAGAAATATCATCAATCCCTTGTAAGATTTCACTAAAAAAAGGATCATCAATATGGCTGACGATCACTCCCAGGGCTTGTGAGCGGTTAGTCTTTAAACTGCGCGCTGCAAAACTTGGGTGGTAATTTAGTTCTAAAGCAATCTTTTGAATTCTTTGGGTGGTGTCTTCAGAAATGAGCGGGCTGTGATGCAAGGCACGCGACACTGTCGCGTGAGAGACCCCTGCCTGCTTGGCGATATCTTTGATGGTGGTTGCCATTTATTTTGCTCGCAATGCACACGTGTGCATCAGCTACAGTGTACACATTTCAACGTAAAAAGTCAATACTTATTTGAAAGGACATTTGCATTTTTAATAAAATTGTTGTATGATAAACAAATGAAAGTATAATTTCACGATTTCCGTTTTTGTTAGTTACGTTTTCGTTCAAATTAGGAGGCTACATGAAGGATAGTATCGAGGCAATATTCCTGGATGTCGGTAATACACTGCGGGTGGTTGTGGAAGACGCACCGTTTCAGGCACAGGCCAGGCAGGATCTGATGAACCTGGTTGGGGCTAAGGAGACCGAAGATGTTTTTTTTACAAAATTGGACCAGAGGTGGAAAGCTTATAGGAAATGGTCATTTGAGAATTTAACTGAGGCGTCTGAAAAAGAACTATGGACGCGTTACCTGCTACCAGACTTCCCCTCCGAAAGGATCAGTGCACATTCTGGTCGACTTACCCGCTTATGGCGTGATAAGGATGGACGCAGGATACCTAGACCGGATGTAAAAAAAGTTGTTCTGGAATTGGATAGGCGTGGCTATATCCTGGGGATTATTGCGAATACCATCACCGAGACTGAGATACCAGACTGGTTGGAGCATGATCAGCTCTCTTCCTATTTCAAAGCAGTTGTTCTATCCTCAAAAATCCGTTACCGAAAACCCGGACCCGAGATTTATTGGGAGGGGGCACGCAGGCTGGGCATTGAACCTGCCCATTGCGCATATGTCGGGGATAATCCTCTGCGGGATGTGGTTGGCACGCGGAAGGCAGGTTTCGGGATGGTGATCATTTTGATGGACCCGGAGAAATTAGCCAAGGAACCACCCGAAGGGGAGAATAACCCCGATCACATCATTCGTGAGTGCAGTGACTTGCTTGATATATTCTCTCCACGAGCAACATTGAGATAAATTCAACCTTCCATTATGCTTGTATCACGAAAGAACCCCTGGAGAACTCTCATAATAGGCGGATCGAATGAAACCAGATATCAAAGCCATTTTCATCGACCTTGGAAATACCATGCGCGTCCTGGTGAAAGATGCTGAACACCAATCCATAGCCAGGAATAAAATTGCCGAGCTGGTCGGAGCGCAGGAATCCCCGGAGGCATTATGCCAACGCATTGACGAACGCTATAAAGTATATAGAAAATGGGCGTTCGGAACGATGATCGAAGCAGCGGAAAGTGAATTATGGACCCGTTGGTTATTGCCGGATTATCCAGCCGAAAAACTTGCTCCTATCGCCACCGAATTGACCTATCAATTCCGCCAGTCTATGGGGAGGCGTATCCTGCAGCGGGATGCTAAACAGGTCGTTTTCGAATTGGACAAGCGCGGTTATCGCCTGGGGATCATCAGCAATGTCATCTCAACCCAGGAAATTCCTGACTGGCTTGATGCGGATGGCCTGAGTCCATATTTTAAATCAGTTGTGCTCTCATCTGTGCTTGGACGGAGGAAACCGGACCCGGAAGTTTATTGGGAGGCCGCACGAAGAATAGGCGTCTCACCAGAAAAGTGTGTGTATGTGGGAGACAACCCCTCAAGAGATGTGGTTGGAACGAGGAATGCCGGGTTTGGGATGGTCATCCTTTTGATGGACCCTGAGGTAGTCGAGAAGGATCCTCCAATGGGTGAAAATAAACCCGATGTGATCATTCATGAATTTAAACAACTGTTAGATATCTTCCCTGCAATGTAGCCAGTTGTTTTGAAGTGGGAGCCTGTTATGTGCGCTGAAAATTCATCCCATGGTGGCATAGAGCTAGCTGAAGCTGTTCGCGAATTATATACAGCAGGGCAAACCGACTATTCCATTGAACCGATCATAATTGTTGGTCCACAAGGCAAGCCCATCGGTCGGATAAAGGATGGTGATTCGGTGATATTTTGCTTGCGCCGCGGTGAACGGGAAGTGCAACTGACCGATGCTTTTGTAGACCGGGAAGTGGGTAATTTCCCGCGTGCCGATTTCAAGCATCTGCCTTTTATCATCCTCACCCTATATCATGAGAAGTTTAAAGACCTGCCCGTGGCCTTTGCCCCAACTAAGATTCCCAATACCCTTGCACAGGTTATCAGCCAGGCTGGTTTACGGCAGCTGCATGTCTCTGAATCAGAGAAATTCGCCCATGTCACATTTTTCTTCAATGGTGGAAATAACCAACCATTTTTTGGCGAGAAGGACATCCTTGTCCCATCCCTGCGGGGGATTGCGCCTGAGCAATTCCCTGAATTGCAATTAGCTCAGGTCGTTGACCAGGTGGAAGCTGGAATAATGGAGGGATACGAACTCATTATCACCAATTTCGCCAATGGGGATGTTGTCGGGCATACCCAGGATGCAAACGCGAAGATCAAATGCGCTGAATATATTGACCAATACCTCAGCCACGTTGTTAATACTGCCATTGCTGCCAATTATACAGTCATCATCACCGCTGATCATGGCAACCTGGAAGCTATGTACAACTCCGATGGTTCTCTTAATGGATCCCATACGGCCAACCCGGTTCCTTTTTTGCTCGTGACAGCGGAAAAAGGAAAACAAATCAAACTTATCCCGGGGAAGCTCTCTGATGTTGCTCCTACTATTTTATCCATCCTGGGGATTGTACAGCCACCGGAGATGAGCGGAAACAATCTCATTGCTCCAGTGCATCAGCTCCTTTCAAAAAAATTGTTGCTGGTGATCCTTGATGGTTGGGGAGTTGGACCACAAGACAAGACCAACCCAATATTTCTGGCACACACACCCTTTTGGGATGATCTCGTCCAATGTTTTCCTTTTGTACAACTACATGCCGCAGGAGAAGCAGTAGGGTTGAAGGCTGATAAAAATGGTAATTCCGAAGCTGGCCACATGAACATGGGAGCAGGCAGGATCATTCAACAGGATGACGTGAGGCTGGATGCTGCCATGCAGGACGGATCGTTCTATTCGAATAGAATTTTTCTCAAGACTTTCGAAGACGTAAAACAGCATCACTCTAGCCTGCACTTGATCTGTCTGCTCAGCGAAAAGAGCTCGCATGGCTCGATCGATTATCCGCTTGCACTGTTACGCATGGCGAAAGACCATCAGGTGAATGATGTATTCATTCATGTTATCTTTGATGGCCGCAGCACCGAACCAGGTAGTGCACCTGAGCTGCTTACGAAATTCGAGAATAAGATCACTGATACTGGTATTGGGAAAATAGTCACCGGGATCGGAAGGGGCATTGCCCTGGATCGCGATGGAAATTATTCAAAAACACGCAGTGCTTACGATGCACTGGTTTTTGGGGTCGGGAAGCAACACCAGGTAAATTGGGAGTAAAGCTTAACCTGGGATGGCTTTTTGATCATTTGCATTGTCAGGCTGTTGATGCGATCCTGGGCAATATTTCTCCAGCCAAATCGATATGTTTGAGGTAGCTGCATGAATACCAGCCTATTACAAAAATTGATCATCCCAGCGGAGACCAAGATAGTAATGCTCATCATGGACGGGTTGGGTGGATTGCCTCGTGAACCTGGAGGTAAGACTGAATTGGAGACAGCCCGTACACCGAACCTGGACGAATTAGCCAGGCGATCAAACCTGGGGTTAACTATTCCTGTAGCTCCCGGCATCACACCTGGCAGCGGTCCTGGGCACCTTGCCCTCTTCGGTTATGATCCCATCCAACATGAAATTGGTCGGGGTGCCATGGAAGCTTTGGGAGTTGATTTTGAGCTTGGCCCGGATGACCTGGCAGCCAGGGGAAACTATTGTACGATTGATCAAAGCGGATTGATCACTGATCGGCGGGCAGGGCGAATTGGGACGAATATTAATCAAACATTATCAAACTTGCTATCATCCATAAAAATTGAGGCTGCAGAAATCTTCATCAAACCCGTCAAGGAACATCGTTTTGCCTTTATATTACGTGCTCCAGGTTTATACGATGCGCTATCCGAAACCGACCCACAGAAAATAGGTGTGGCACCTTTAGCTGTGTGTGCGCTGGACGAGAAATCCATCAAAGCAGCCAACCTTGTGAATCGATTTATCGCTCATGCCCAAAAAGCATTGGCAGACCATACACCAGCGAACATGATTTTACTGCGCGGCTTTGCCAGGCTGCCGGTTCTGCCAACCTACCAGGAAAGGTATGGTTTGCGCGCTGCCGCTATTGCGGTCAATGGAATGTACCGAGGGGTTGCCAGGATGGTGGGAATGCAGGTACTCCCGCTAGAGGGTGATACCTTAGAGGATCAGCTTACAACACTTGAGAAAAATTGGGGAGAATTCAATTTCTTCTACCTGCATGTGAAAAAAACCGATACGATGGGGGAATCAGGAGACTTTGACGGAAAGGTCACAGCTATCGAAGAAGTTGACGCATTGATGTCACGGCTTTTATCCTTAAAGCCCGATGTGGTCATTGTTGGCGGAGATCATTCTTCCCCTGCAGTAATGAAATCTCATTCGTGGCATACAGTCCCGCTGCTCATTTACTCCCCCTTCGTTCGAGCGGATGGATTGCCAGAATTTGGAGAACGCACTTGCGCCCTGGGGAGCCTGGGGGTCATTCAAGCAACGGATATCATGCCATTAGCACTCGCAAATGCCTTGCGTATTACAAAATATGGCGCGTAATTTTCGTTTCCCCTCATTTACACCGGGCCCCCGATTTAAAACAACATTCCGGGCACTCAAACACAGGAATTACAAGTTGTGGTTTTTCGGTCAGGGTGTATCCCTGATCGGGACCTGGATGCAATCCATAGCACAACAGGTGCTTGTTTACAATTTGACAGGCTCAGCGATCTCATTAGGAATCGTCAATCTAATGACTTTTCTACCACTCCTGCCTTTTTCATTCTGGGGCGGCTCACTTGCAGACCGTGGCTCTAAACGGAGGATATTAATCATCACGCAATCGCTCATGTTATTACAAGCGCTAATTCTGGCCACACTCACCTGGACAGGTGCTATCCGTGTCTGGCATGTATATTTAATGGCATTTATCCTTGGAATGCTCAAAGCAGTGGATATGCCTCCCCGGCAATCCTATGTTGTAGAGATGGTCGAAGGGAAAGAAGACCTGACCAGTGCAATTGGGCTGAATTCAGCGATCCACAATAGCGCCCGCACGCTTGGACCAGCAATTGCCGGCGTTGTGATCGCACTAAGAGGTGAGGCATTTGCATTCTTCCTGAACAGCCTGAGTTTTATTGCCGTGATTGCGAGTTTACTATTAATGCGCGATTTACCCCGAACAACCCGACAGGTAAAGTCAAATCCTCCAGTGATTGCTCATATGATGGAGGGGGTTCGCTATGTCCTCAGCCAACAAGTGCTCCTGGTCATCATGAGCCTGGTGGCAGTAACCTCCTTTCTTTCCAGACCCTACCAGACCTTGCTGCCTGTATTTGCAACTGAGAGCCTCTCCGGCAGCGCCCAACCAGTGATATCTTCCTTGTGTTATGGAGACAACCCTATCCTTAAATGCGTAAAACCGGAGGCTTTGCCCCTTGGATTGCTGAATACTGCTGTGGGGATCGGCGCAGTTACAGGGGCAATCCTGGTTGCCTCCTTGCCTGAACATGCCAGGAGAGGTCGATTACTAACCCTGGGTAATTTAGGCTTACCGATCCTGCTTATTGCTTTTGCTAATTCCCAAATCTTCTTTGTATCTCTATTTCTGCTGGTACTTGTTGGGTTGGGTCAGGTATTCCAAAATGCCATTGCAAATACTTTGCTCCAAATCACCTCACCGGATGAATTACGGGGACGGGTGATGAGCCAATACTCACTGGTGACACAGGGAATGCACCAATTAGGCGGGCTGCAAGCAGGCTTTGTAGCAGATTGGATCGGTGCTCCGTTATCAGTGGCAATCGGAGCAACGCTATCCTTGTTTTATGGAATTTTTGTCTTCTTCAAGTTTCCCCGGGTTCGAGAAATGGTGTAATACATTACTTCTTTCGGAGGATCTGCCTGTATGCCAAGCGCTGGAATTAATCTGGATAATATGGATGCCTTTACAAAGAAACTGTTCAGAAAATTAACAACTTTGACGCCGGCTCTACAAGACCTTGAGCTGTACGAATTTCAATACGGATTAAACAACCTTCTCCCCGAGAAAGGCTGGTCATCGGTTAAATTGGATGCATGCAATGAGGTTGAGCAGCTGGTTAATTCCCGCTCATTCTATGACGCCATCCAGATAAAACCTCGCGTTGAAGACCGTATCGTCCTGGACGAAAAAATCGTGCGGCTGACCAATATGCTATTCGTTGGCCTGGTCACTGGCGCTTATCCACTGGATTGGGTAAACCGCCACTTCTATTTTGATGTCCGGGGCTTTTTCTTCCTGCATCGCACCCATTATTTTACAGATGACGTATTGGTTCACCTTGGGAACCAACCCTATCGGCGATTTGAGCCGAAACAAAAGCTGTTTGAGAGATATCAGGGAGTTGGTTACCGTGATTTTAAAAGAGCCAACCAGCAGGTGGATGCGTTGTTTATTGAAACCGTTAAAATGCTGATCACGAAGAGGGGAACCCCGGTTCTGCTTGCCATTGCAGGACCGACTGCTGCGGGTAAAACAGAGATCGTTGATCGGCTGCGCACTTCATGTGAGACTGCCGGGCAAAACACCTCCTCGATCGAGATGGATAACTTTTTAACCGACCGGGATTATCGGGAGGAAAAAGGCATCCATACCCAGGGAGAGGCAGCCTTGCATTTTGAACTATTAAAAACAAGCCTTTCACAGATCTGCCAGGGGAAAAGCATCAGTATCCCCAGGTACGATTTCGTGTATGCTACATCGAGCCACGACCTGAATGGCAACCTGAAGCCGGGTGGGAAACCTATCGAGATCGAACCAGCAGATATCATCTTCATGGAAGGTAACTTCCCCTTCCTGCTTTCAGAGATCGCTCACCTGATCAATATCAAGGTGGTTTACCTGACCGATGATCCGGTTAGATTGAAGCGAAAATGGAAGCGGGATATCGATTATCGCAAGAAATATGAACCCACCTATTTCCGTAATCAATTCTTTAAAGATCAATTTATCATGGCTCAGATCGCTTATATCCCCCAAATGCAGGTCTGCGATTTGGTGGTGGACACAACGGGTGCATCATTGTGGACGACGCCCGAAATAAAAGAAATCCTGGATGAAGAATTGCACTATGGATAGACACATAAATATGGATGCACCAAGGCAGATGGACTATCACCTGCACACTGCCGTGACAATTGACGGCAATATGCATGAGGTCGAGGCATGTGACCGTGCCTTAGCGCTGGGCATCCAGGAGATCGCCTTTACCAACCACGTGATGCTCAACCAGCCAAATTACCTCATCTCTCCAGCCTCGTTTATCAGACACTGGGAAAATATTCATGAGTGTCAGGAACAATTCCCCCAGCTGCAGATCCGACTGGGGATCGAAATGGATTATTACCCAAATAGGGAAAGCGATATAGGGGCAAAAATCCATTATTATGAAGGATTAATTGGCAGACCTTTTGATTTTGTCCTGGGTTCTATCCATGATATCAAGGGAGGTTTCTTCTCCAATAAATTGGCGGCAGTTCCGTTTTTCAAGGACCGTGAGATCGTTGCGACCTACCATGAGTATTTTGAGCTGGCAGCGTGCGCAGCTCGATCCAGCCTATTCAACGTCATTGCGCATCCTGATCTGATAAAGAAATATACCTATGAATTGACCCCTCCAGTCTCTTTTGAAAAATATCAGGATGCAGTTGAATTGTTAATTGATGAACTGGTCACCCGTGAGGTGGGGATCGAGATAAACACGAAGGGTTTACGACGACCGATACAGGAACCCTATCCCTCCGATGCATTCCTGGAGTTGTACATTTCCAGGTCGAAAGCATTGGGCAGGGATCCAATCATCACATTGGGGTCTGATGCCCACAAGGTAATGGATGTGGGATTTGGTGTTTTAGAAACCATCGAATCTTTGAAGAAATTGCATGTCAATCTTATGAGCTTTGAGCGAGGAAACAGATCACTGTTTGTAATTTAGATCAGCATGATATACCCACTCTCTCCTGATCCAGCTTTTGATCAAGAAATGACCATGCCTGCAATCGCTAATAGCTATGATTAACAGGCAGAAAGTATTTAGTAAGGTTTCGCCGGATATGTATCAAATGTAATGAGTTTTGAAAGAATGCTTGCATTATTATTTAAAATGTTGTATCATCTTCAAATGTAACATTTCTTTCAGAAATAATAAAAATGCGAGTTCCTGGCAACCGGTTGTCAAGTGAGATGAGCTATGCAAACAGAAAATCAAAGTGTCATCGACTTCAGCCAGATCATCAGCGATAATTATAAAAACCTCACTAAAAGTGAGAAGCGCATCGCCAACTACCTGCGGAAAAATCAAGAAGAATCGGCTTTCCTATCTGCTGGAGAAATCGCAGACCGACTCGGTTTAAGCGAAGCCACCCTGGTCAGGTTCGCCCGCACACTCGGATTCTCCAGCTACCCTGCCATGCGTACGATATTGCAAGAGGCATTTCGTCACAGAGTCACCCACTCAACTCGACTGCGCAGCCGGTTGGATGATTTACGGGAAGCAGGGGATATCTTTGATCGACTGGTTGTTTCCGAAATCGATTACCTGACCCTATCCCTTGAGACAATTGAACGTCAATCACTAAATCGGGCTGTGGAGATGATCCGCTCACGTAAACGCATTTTTATCTTTGGAGTTGGACCATCCATCTCACTGGTAAATTTAATGGAAATCCGGTTGGGTCGTTTTGGATGGCAGATAGTCCCTTTGACAACTGCTGGTCGAGAAATGTTGGAACCGTTGTTGTTAATGACCAATCAAGACCTCTTATTCGTGATTTGTTTCTTTGATATCTCTGGGGCTCTCCAGCTGATCCTGGATTATGCAAATGAGATTAAATGTCCTGTGATCATGCTGACCGACACACTTGGCTCGATCATTGGTGATAAAGCGGATGTGGTGCTGTCTGCAAAGCGCGGTCCTGTTTCAGAATTCCATTCCCTGGTTGTGCCAATGACGATTATTAATACTCTTCTATTGGCAGTTGCTCAGGAAGACCAGGGGTATGTAATGACAAACCTGGATAAGCTGGATCAGATGCGCGCACGACTGAAGAAAACCAATGAGACAATTTACTAGGTAGAATGGATTACTTGGAGCATATTCATGCAAATCCCTGCGACCTCCTCACAACCCTTCTTACTAAAGCTTCAGGCTAGTTCCCGTAGATTCTTTCACTGGCTGACCAAACCACATGTCGTCTTAGCTTTGTTAATGCTCGGGCTGATGGCCGTAATGGTCGTCAACCCTCTCTATCAACTGGTGGCGACCACGTTAACCTGGCAGCCTGTTGATGCCAGCCGCATCCCTGGTGCCGTTCAGGGTGAATTCACGCTTTTTCACTGGATCAGGATGTCGACGGGGATTTTTGGGAAAATATATACCTACAACCCCCTGATGCATTCGATGACCATCGCCATGGGCACGGTTGTCTTTGCACTATTAATCGGTGGTTCGCTGGCCTGGCTGGTTGTGCGTACCGATATGCCTGGTAGAAAGCTTGTCACTTCACTGGCGGTTTTACCCTACATTATGCCTTCCTGGACATTAGCCCAAGCCTGGCTGGTGCTGTTCAAGAATAGGACTGTCGGTGGCGCCCCGGGAATGATTGAATCCATTTTTGGAGTGAGTCCGCCCGACTGGTTGTCGTATGGACCGGTGCCGATTATCATCTGTTGTGCGCTGCACTATTACACCTTCTTTTTTCTATTTGTTTCGGCAGCGCTGATGTCGATCGATTCCAACCTTGAAGAAGCAGGAGAACTGATGGGTGCCGACCGGTGGCGTATCCTACGCAAGATCACCCTGCCGCTGGTTCTACCGGCTTTACTGTCTGGTTTCATTATGACTTTTTCCAAGGTGATGGGCACGTTTGGCGGACCGAATATCCTGGGATCACCGGTTCGGTATTATGTGGTTGCTACCATGATCCGAGGCAGTTTGGCAGCTGGAGACAAGGCCGATGCCTTCGTGCTGGCGATTGTCCTGATCATGTTCTCCATGGTAACCATTTCACTCAACCAGAGACTGACCGGTACACGCAGGAGTTATGAGACAATCGGGGGGCGAGGGTTTGTCTCCAATCCAAGTAAATTAAGGAATATGAAGAAGGTTTTCTTTGTGATCGTGATCAGCTTTCAGCTGATGGTTCTTGTAGTACCGTTGGGATTGCTGATCTTTGATACATTCCTGCTGCGGACGGGGGATTACAGCTTAAGTAATCTGACTTTGCAGAACTGGATCGGACAACCTAACCCGTTGTACAATGACGGCGAACCGGGAGTTCTGCTTAACCCGAGAATCTACGATACCGCCTGGAATTCCATCCGGCTTGCCTTGTATACATCGTTTTTCACTGCCCTGCTTGGTGTCCTGCTTGGATATTCCATCGTTAAAGGCCGTGGTACCCGGCTTGCAAAGCTGGTCGATCAGCTTGCATATATTCCGTATGTCATCCCTGGCATCGCTTTCGGCGCAGTTTATATTGCCATGTTCGCCAAGAAGATAGGACCGTTACCTTCCTTATATGGAACATTTGCCCTGTTGGTGATTGTCTCGGTGGCTAAACACATCCCCTACTCTTCCCGTTCAGGAGTCTCGGCCATGATGCAGGTGGGGCACGAACTGGAGGAGGCTGCCCAGGTATCCGGCGCCAGTGTCTGGCAGCGTTTCAGACGTGTCATCTTTCCGCTTACCATGAGCGGTTTCATTTCCGGTTTCCTGCTGACGTTTATCACTACCATGCGCGAGCTGTCCTTAATTATCCTGCTTGTCACCCGTGACACCCAATTGCTGGCAAGCCTGACGATGAGGTATATAGAGGCCGGAAGAGATCAAATGGGGAATATTGTCGTCCTGCTCTTGATAGCCATCACAATCATAGGGAACGCCATCATTAGTCGCTTCTCTGGCGGCAGTCTAAAAAAGGGTCTCGGGATGTAAAGCGAGGGCTTCATGGAAACAACCATTACAATAAATAATTTAACCAAGAAATTTGGTAATGTGCTTGCACTGGATCATGTCAGCTTGGAAATCGAACCAGGGACCTTCGTAACACTTTTAGGTCCATCTGGGTGCGGCAAGACGACGCTGCTGCGCTGCGTGGCTGGTTTAGAAGACCCAGACGGTGGCGAGATCTATATTGGCAATAAGTTGGTATTTTCTTACGACAAGGGTATTTCACTTGCCGCCAGTAAGCGCGATTTAGGGTTGGTTTTCCAGAATTATGCCTTATGGCCGCATATGAAGGTGGACAAGAACATTACATTTGCCCTGGAAATCCAGAAGATGCCCAAGGCTGAGATGGAAAAGCGGGTAAAAGAATCACTCAAAGAAGTACAGATGGAAGGCTTTGAAGACCGTTATCCACGCGAGATGAGTGGAGGCCAACAGCAGCGCATTGCATTAGCTCGTATGCTCGCCTATCGCCCGAAGGTGTTCCTGATGGACGAACCGCTCTCAAACCTGGATGCCCGCCTGCGCATGGACATGCGCACCGAACTCAAACGGTTGCATCATCTTTCCGGCGCTACTACGATCTATGTGACCCACGACCAGGTGGAAGCGTTGACCATGTCCACCATCATTGCGATCATGAAAGAAGGTGTTGTGCAACAGTTTGATACCCCCGATAGGGTCTATCATTACCCAGCTAATCTTTTCGTAGCGGATTTTATTGGTAATCCAAAAGTGAACTTGCTGGATGGTGTAGTGAGCGGTAAAAATTCTGTCGACCTCGGAAATTTCAAGATTACGATTATTACCGGTAATGCAAGTGGCAGCGTGGTGGTTGGCATACGGCCGGAAGATATCACCGTATCATCCCAGCCCATCCCGGATGCGGTGGAGTTCAGCGCTTATTCCGTCCTGCCCTCCGGGGCCGACTCGACCATTGTCGCCCGGCTGGGTGATGTCGAATTGACTATCAGAGTCATGGGCATCAGCAAAATCCAGATGGATGACCGGATCTGGCTTACATTTGATCCTCAAACTTTAAATCTATATGATAAAGCGAGCGGAGATTTGATTGTCACCAAGAATTGATGAAGGATCATGAGAATGTACAGTAACAGAGAGCTTAGGAGGCTATAAGAGCCAAAATATGGGAATAATTAAACATGTGATTATAGAAATTGGAGAAAACACCATTAAAAAGGAGGAATATTAGACGAAAACTAAAACCCAGTTATTTCTATTAAGCATGAAATATCATTTTCTTTCAAACAACCTGTAAGGAGGATGTAATGAAGATCTTTTAAGGATTTTAACGATTTGTATTGTATTTAGTTTTCTCGCCAGCTGTGCCAGCACGGCTACCCCAACGACAGAGCCTGCAATTGAGCCAGTTGTGGAACAACCTACTGCTGTATCTGAGCCAACACTCACCCCGAACGAACAATGGGCAAAGGATAACGGTTTTGGTCCTTACCAGCCTGCCACCGATGACTGGGAGGCTATCGAAGCTGCAGCAATTAAGGAAGGCAAGGTGACGGTTTATGCCAACTCAGGCGGTGTTGAGGATTTGCCTGATGCATGGTATGCCCTATACCCAGACATTGAATTCGATGTTGCTGACACCGATGGCATCGATACCAAGATGGCTGCAGAGCAGGAAAGCGGGAACGTTGTTGGGGATGTTTGGTTCAACAGCGATGGGCACATCCTGTTTGGCCAATTCGTTCCAAACCAGTGGTTATGGTCGTTCGTTCCAAGGGATGTGTCTATCCCTGAGCTAACTGAAGAGCGTCCGTTTGCAGTTGCGCGCCACTCGACCGATGTAATCGGGTATAACAACAAGGTCCACCCGGATGGCTGCCCACTCACCAACATCTGGCAGCTAACAGAACCCGATTACAAGGGTAAATTCTTCATGGAAGACCCGATGTCAGACGTCAGCACCATGGCAAAGATTGCCACTTTTGTTCAAAATGGGGACGAGATGGCCCAGGCTTACAAGGATCTTTATGGCAAAGACTGGACTACCGATGAACTTGCGAGCGCGGATGCTTCTGGTATGGCACCGGAGAATGCCGGCTATCTGTTCCTCAAGAAATTGGCGTATAACGATGTGGTGGTTCTTGACGATGGCGATATGGTGGATGCAGCCTTTGCCGGGCTTGAATTACCCGAAGGCGAAGAACCTGGTTTTGGTTGGACGGGCTACTCAAGCGTCGAAGCTACCCAAGAAGGCGAATTGAATATGGCTCCTTGTTTTGGTATGGAACCGGTCATGGGTATCTTCAAGACCAGCTTCCTTGCTGTAGCCAACAATGCCCCACACCCTAATGCAGCCAAACTCTTCATCCGTTTTATTCTCTCGGAAGCAGGTTTTGAACCCTGGAACGAGATCGGTACTTACCCAGCGGCTGAAGGTCTTCCAGTCTTTGAAGACAACCTGCCTTTGGATGAGCTACTGCCTCAGGTCTGGGAGATGGATCCGGTCTTCGACTGGGAAAACGTTAGTAAAGTACGCGACTTCTGGGCGGCTAGCCTGCTTGTCGCTCCTTAGTCAGAATAAGCTACTCATAACTTAACCATAGCTCGATGTGCTTTTGGGACACGGACGCAGCCTGTCCGTGTCCCAAAGTAATTTCGTAATTATTTGGTAAATGATCATTATTGTTATTTTGTCTTTTTGATTACCAGAATTTGTATTATTCCAGCTGGGAAGGATTTTGTGTTCTGGTTTTAAGGGAAAATCTAAATGACTGTTAAGACCGTATTCTTCGATATGGGTGGCACAATAGAAACATTTTGGCATTCACCAGAAATGCGTCTGCAAGCCACACCTGGACTTCAACAGCTTCTTTCGGCTCATGGGATAGATATACACCTATCTGATGCGCATTTACATAACCTGGTAACAGGTGGACTTGCACGCTATCACCAATGGAGGCTGGAAACCCTCGAAGAACTACCAGTGAGTGCGGTTTGGCGTAATTATATCCTGGCTGATTATCCATATGACTTCCCCCAGCTGGATGCATATGCCGATGACTTGATGGTCTGGATAGAAACTCAGTATTATCGCAGGCAGATGCGGCCCGAAATGCCATCAGTGTTAGCTGAAATCCAAGATCTGGGATACAAGATCGGTCTGATCAGCAATGTCACCAGCCGTGGGCAGGTGCCGCAAAATTTATGCCAGTATGGAATAAAACATTATTTCAATCCCATTGTATTATCGAGTGAATATGGGCGACGTAAACCTGATCCAGCCATCTTCCATTATGCGGCTCGTCTTGCGAACAGCCCGACAAGTGAATGCATTTATATCGGAGACCGCATATCAAGAGATATCGTGGGGGCAAAGCGTGCCGGTTTTAAGCTAGCCATTCAAATTAAGCACGATTTTAACCATGGCGAAAGTGATGAAGGTGCTATTCCTGATTTAATCATTGCCAACATGACTGAATTATTGGAGATCCTACAAAAAGAAAATCCTACCAGTGAGCAGCAACAACCAGAAAAGCGTCCACACAACAAAATCCGGGCAGTTCTATTCGATGCAGATGGGGTTCTTTATTATCGAAAGAATAAAGATCAGGAGTTAAATCCATTTATTAAGAAATATGGCACACCAGGTCGGGAGATTCCAGAATTTGAGATTAACCAACTCCGGCACCAGGCATTCGTGGGGCAAATCACATTTGAGCAGTATAAAACTGCTGTTTTAAACATGCATGGGATTACTGATCCCTACTTAGTCACAAGCGGGATACAAAAAGTTATTAAAGAAAAGGATAAAATTCATTTCTTTAATCATGCGCGTGAGACACTATTACAATTAAAAAACCGGCATTTATATCTTGGGATCGTGACTGATACCGCCCATCCCTTGTATGTAAAAATCAATAAGCTTGAGCGTGGTGGAATTGGAAACCTATGGGATTCAATCACCCCTTCCAGCGAAGTTGGTGTCCAAAAACCAGATCCAAGGATCTATCAGCTTGCTTTACATCAATTGGGCGTCACTTGTGACCAGGCAGTATTCGTTGGACATAAAGCCACCGAACTTGAAGGTGCCAGGAATGCAGGGATGAAAACTGTAGCTTTCAATTATGATGCTGATGCCAAAGCTGATTTTTATATTGAGGAATTTTCTGATCTGCCGAAATTACCGATCATGGACTAAGGTATTTTATATCCGATATTTAATCAAGGTTGACATTACATAATGACTATCGAAAATCGCCCCACTAATGCTTCATTATCAACCATGTGGGCATTTAAAAACTACCTTGACTTAAATGATTTTTTTACTGTATCTATGCGCTTGGGATTTCAAAAAATAGAACTGAACCATCAAATTAATTCAGCCATGCTGGCACAGATTAAATTAGATCACTATCAATTGAGCAGCATTCATGAACCCTGTCCAGCAGATATCACCACCAAGGATCTAGTAGACCGGGATTGGTTAATCTCCTCAGCAGATGAGAGCTTTCGAAAACACGGGGTCGACTCTGTATCAAAAAGCATCGACTTGGCTTACAAGCTTGGGGCTCCAATCGTTGTTGTCCATTGTGGCACGGTTCCTTCCAATATTAACTATGAGAATAAACTACGCACTCTTTTCGGGGCAGGGAATACTGGATCGGATGAATATCTGCAAATCAAATCCCAGCTGATCGATCACAGGCAAAAATCAATTGGTCCTCGATTAGAGGCAGTAAAAAAGAGTTTGCATGAGCTACTTGAGTATGCGAGCAGGTTAAAAGTTAGATTGGGATTGGAAAACCGATATCATTACATGGACATACCATCGATAGATGAAATGGATGAGCTTTTAAGCCTGGCTGACTCCAGTCAGCTTGGTTTTATTTATGACGTAGGACATGCCCAGGCTCTCGATCGATTGGGATTTTATTCCCATGAAGACTGGCTAAAGAGATATTCATCAAGGATGTTTGGTACACACCTCCACGACGTCATCGGGGTTACTGATCATTATGCACCCGGTTTGGGTGAAATTAATTTTACAAGGATCGCACCATATTTACCTGTAGATGCATTTCGTACCTTTGAGCTGTTGCCTGGCAACACTCTTGCACAGATTAAGGAAGGTTTAAAGTTGTTAGCAGAAGCTGGTTGCATTAATTATCTATGATGAAAAAGGAGTCGCGTGATGAAAAGTCATTTTAAAAAACGTGAGAGCATTTTTATCAAGCTTATCCACGATCAAGCTGCATTTACATTAGAAGGAATGGAAGCGTTGAAAGCGTACATGGGGGAAGACACATCAGCCGCCGAAAGGGTGACGACTGCGGAAAAAGCAGCTGATGAGGCCAGGCGCATCCTGATTGCCGAATTAAATAAGACATTCGTAACGCCTTTTGATCGTGAAGATATTTTTGCCTTATCCCGCACGATTGACGATGTACTGGATTATGCATATAGCACTGTCACTGAAATGGAAGTGCTTCGGGTGCGTCCAACCTCATTTATGTTAAGCATTGCTTCATTGCTCAGAGATGCTGCCAATGAGCTTTTAATGGCTGTAGATCGGCTGGAATTACACCCCGAGGTCGCCAATGAGCATGCCCAGCGAGCCAAATCTATCGAGAATAGGGTCGAGGGTGTATATCGTGAAGCCTTGGCAGATTTGTTCAGCGGTGCCGAAGATATAAAACACGTCATGAAAATGCTTAAATCACGTGAGGTTTACCGTCATTTGAGCAATGCAGCAGACAAGGGAGATGAAGCTGCCAATGTGATCGCTGATATCGTTGTAAAAATCTCTTAACCACAGATATCTTCTATGACTCCTTTCATCATCATCATCATCTTATTGGCTCTGGGCTTTGATTTTTTAAATGGGATTCATGATTCCAGTAATATCGTTGCCACGATGATTGCCAGCCGGGCATTTTCACCCCGCACCGCGCTTGGAATGACGGCTGTGGCAAATTTCTTGGGACCTTTCATTTTTGGTGTTGCCGTCGCAGAAACAATTGGAAATGAGGTGGTCGATTCTGAGGCTATCAGCCTGTTAGTGATTTTGACAGCCTTACTCAGTGCCATACTATGGAATTTATTAACCTGGTACCTCGGGTTTCCGAGCAGCTCATCGCACGCATTGATAGGCGGACTGATCGGCGCAGTCCTTGTAGGAGCTGGATGGGAAGCGATTTTACTGCCTGGATTATTAAAAGTTTTGCTCACCCTGTTAACTTCACCACTGATCGGTTTTTTATTTGGTTATCTCTTTCTGAAGATTTTGTTACTACTCAGTTGGAATGCGACACCCAAAGTAAATAACGTGTTCAAACGCAGCCAAATATTTACATCCCTCTCCCTGGCATTATCGCACGGAACAAATGATGCCCAAAAGACGATGGGAATCATCACCCTTACCCTGGTGACTGCAGGTGTTTTAGATGAATTTGTAGTTCCTCAATGGGTAGTATTTGCATGTGCATCCATGATCGCCTTGGGGACTGCGGTTGGCGGTTGGAGTCTGATCCGTACATTGGGGGGAAAAATATTTCGGATCAAACCCATTGATGGATTTGCATCACAATTAGCCTCTTCGGTTGTCATTCTCGGTGCGTCTTTGGTTGGTGGACCTGTCAGTACAACGCAAGTGGTCAGCTCATCCATCATGGGGGTGGGTGCTGCCGAAAGGAAGAACAAGGTGCGCTGGGGTGTGGGTAAGAATATCGCCACAGCCTGGGTGGTCACAATACCCGCCACCGCCATAGTGGCGGCTGGATTATATTGGTTCCTATCACTTTTCATCCATTAAAAATCAAATAGGCATTGTCACATCATGGAAACAATGAAGATTTATGATCTATTATGTATTGGTAATTACACCAAGGACACGATCATCTCCCCTTCAGGAACAAGATATGTAGATGGGGGTGCGATAAATTATGCTGCCCATGCAGCTAAAAAGCTTGGCCTGTCAGTTGCTGTCGTGACCAGGCTCGCCAACGAAGATAAAAGAGTCATCGATAAATTCAATGGGGATGGCATTGATTGTTATCCGACCTACACACCAGCTTCCACCACGATGAAGTTGGAATACCCAACGAATGATCCGGATTTACGAACCTTATCAGTGGCCAGCACAGCTGGATCGATTACATCTTTCGATGTGGAAAATATCCCAACCAGAGCAGCAGTCATTGGCTCAAGTTTGCGAGGTGAGGTTGGCTTAGATGTAATCTCATTACTAAGGAAGAAAAATGTCTTTTTAGCAGCCGATATGCAGGGGTTTGTGCGCGTGCTGAGAGGCCAGTCGTTGGTCTATGAATCGTGGGAGGAAATGAAGGAAACCGTTGCCAATCTGGATGTGCTTAAAAGTGACGCAGTCGAAGCTGAGTTCCTAACTGGTAAAACGGATATTCTTAAAGCTGCCGAAATATTCTCCCAGATGGGAGCAAAAGAAATCGTCTTGACCCATAGGAATGGTTTGCTGGTATATGCAGGGGGAGAGTTCCATGCAATCGGTTTTTATCCAGAGAATTTAGATGGACGTAGTGGCAGGGGTGACACCTGTATTGGTGCATATATGGCGATGCGTCTCTCCATGGATCCATATGAAGCCGGGATATGGGCAGCTGCCGTTACCAGTTTAAAAATGGAAAGACTCGGCCCATTTGATCGATCGATCAGTGAGGTTGTAGAACTGCTTCGTGCGAAATATAATCATGTCCAGCCTGGGTAGATAAATTGGAACCAAAATTTTACCTTTTGATGGGCGTGGCCGGATGTGGTAAAACCACGATCGGAAAAGCGCTGGCTGCAAAATTAGAGTGGGACTTTTATGATGCGGATGAATTTCACACCCCCGAAGGTATCGCTAAAATGAGCAGCGGTATCCCGCTGAATGATGATGACCGAGCTCCCTGGCTGGCCTCGTTGCATACATTGATCTCTACTTGCCTGAAAGAGAATAAACATGGCGTGTTGGCTTGCTCAGCACTAAAAGAATCCTACCGGCAAAAGCTTCTGTCTGGTAACCAGGGTGTCCTCATCGTGTACCTCAAAGGGGATTATGCCTTGATCTGGCCGCGGATGATCGCCCGTTCGGGGCATTACATGAAATCTGAAATGCTAAAAAGCCAGTACGAGGTGCTGGAAGAGCCAACGAATGGACTGGTAATTGACGTGTCGCTGCCGGTGGATGAGATTGTTACTCAGATATTGGAGTGTACTGGGTGAGGTAAAAATATTCAGTGCTCAATTTCCTCGGCAGTTTTTTCCTCTGATTAGAACTAATAATATATAAAATATCATAACTCGGGTCGCAGCGGTGAAGAATTTCTGCAATAAAGTGCACTGTAATGCTTGCTTTACCAAAAACCTACCCCTTGGCTAGATTATGTGGAAAAAACCACTCAATACAGATGACTTCCCTTTTTCATCTGCACCATTAAAACGAAAACCTGCCTTTTCAGCAGGTTTAACCCCCATATATTGTGACCCCGAGGCGGATCGAACGCCTAACCTAACTATTAAGAGTTGAGGAAAAAGTGCTCCACACCGTATATATGGTGGTTTGTTATCCGTTGTGTCCTATATGTGGGAGTTTTTTGTGCAATAAATCCGTTATTTCCGTGCAGTGCTAACTGAATTGCACCACTTGTGCACCACGTTGCACCACTGCACTATGCAAGAAAATGCGGTTAGCAGCCCTGTCCAAAGGGGGAGATAAATAGAAATTATTTAGAAATTATTTCTAAAAGGAGCGACTGATGCAGTCAACCAATGGCTTAAAAGGACGATCCTAAAAATCGACTACTCCCAACCAATGTCCTGCTCTTTTGGCCATAGTCCATTGGACGAGTGGCTAAGCTAGTACATTGGATGAGTTTATTAAGGTTCTGTCAACGGTTTGACGTCCAGTGGAATCTCTTAACAATGTAAAAATGAAAAACCATAGCAGCAACAACTAAATTTATAGTACCATTATATGTATAAATGTATCCAAAGGTAGTAGAGAATTTTATTTTAACGCTTCTTTAGCTTCTCAAGTTATCTAAATGACGCTAGAATTATATGACCGAGTATAGTTTGGAGTAATATTTTTCGTGACTTTCAGGAGTGCACATAAGTCTCACTAAATCTAAACACGCACAGAAACTACATGGAACTCTCTAATTATCTTAATTACATCGCATGTTATAAAGGAATTAATCGTTCCAGACTATTTGTTTCCGCACTTATTGATTATGAATTTAGAAATCCCCCTGGAATTCCAGTCGAGTTATTTCCTGGAGGCATGCAACGAATGAGATCTTTATCTATAGAGGAGTTGCAAACAGAACTTCACCCATTGGGGTTGATCACATTGATCCATGATCGTTTTGATAATTTAGATGCCTTTACTGCCTGGCAAGAATGTCAATCGGTGTTGAAAAGAGCGTAGCGTAAGTTTCAATCATTTGATATGGACCAAGTATATGTTTTTCTAAGAGACCTAAAAATTGATCCGGATGAATACAAACTTCTACTATATATATAGCTTAATTTAATAACCCATGACCAGGTAAGTCTGATATATCTACTACGAATTGGTAGGTAAAAAATTCTGTTCACCAATCAGGTATAATCATTCATGAGAAGGTTAAAAGCGTGCAGGTACTCAACCTATCTCTAGAACCACTTGGGAGGCTATACTCGTGGTTGCCACACGATCTCCAGGCTGAGAAGATTGTCTTTTTGCCTGATGCGTGTCCAGGCAAAGCTCCCCTACCCACAGGCACCGCAGTACTCACTCACCAGGCAGATTGGCGGCGTTTTGCAGTAAGCGATTGCGGATGTGGGATGCGACTTGTACGCAGCAACCTAGCACCTACTGATCTCAATTCTTCATCGTGGGAAGCCATCGCAAATAAACTACACAAGAATAAGGGTAAGCTTGGTGACCTGGGGGGTGGCAATCATTTCCTTGACGCACTGGCTCCATATAATGACGACTATTTATACTTGCTCATCCATACTGGTTCTCGTTTAGAATCCGGTCTCGTAGATGCACTGGTCGACAAACCTGCTGCTTATGATGCTGAGTTCAACCGGATTGTTGGCTGGGCAGTTGCTAACCGTGCGGAAGTTCACAATATTGTAGAGACTGAATTAGGTCACCTAGAATTGATCCTCGACTTGCCGCACAATACATTTGAACCATTGCCAGAAGGAGGCGCAATCATTCGAAAAGGAGCAGTCCACGTATGCCCTGGCGACCTTAATATAATCCCATCGCATATGTTAGGTGATGTCTCGTTGGTGAAGGCTACAGGGAAGGTTGATGAATCACTCAATTCAATTAGCCATGGGACTGGGAGAGCAATTTCCAGGGGAGAAAGTAAACCGCTCGCAGAAATTTATGACTTTTCTAACTTACGTAAACGAGTCCTGCTCCCATCAATGATCAAGGATGCCTCTCTGCGGACGGAAGGACCTTTCGCCTACCGTGATCTAGACACTTGCCTGGACCTCTTGCGGGGATATGTAGAAGAAATTGAGCGGTTCACTGTGATCGGTTATATGGGGCACTTGTAAAAGTCATATCCTAATCAAGATTCCTCACAGATAGTACACATTTATCTACAAAGCAGTTATATTCGCGGCATTCATTTCAGAAATTAAATCTAACAACATGCTGCTCAGGCAATCGTTATTTCTTTTGAATTTATAGTAATCGTCCAAACTTTCAATCTCAGTAATAGAACTGTGTCGCGGCTCGAATTCCACACCCCCTGCGGGTGCGCTCAACCAAAAGCGATTAAATAAAAAGTGAGCGTGGAGCGGCTCGAACGCTCAATCAATGGATTAAGAGCCGAACCCATCAATGTCCACCTCGTTCATATGGTAATGGAACATCCAATATATCCCATATATAGATGTAATTTCAACCAAAATTTCTTACGAATGCACTGGATAATTCTCCAACTGCACCATTAAAACGAAAACCTGCTTCCTCAGCAGGTTTTACCACCGTATATACGGGATATCAGGGAGGAAACCCCCATATATGGTGACCCCGAGGCGGATCGAACGCCTAACCTAACGATTAAGAGTTGTAGAACTGGTGTTCTATACCGTACATATGGTGTTATCGTGTCCACTGAATCCCATATATGGTGGAGAATATATCCAATATGTCCATTAAATCCACTGTCTAACAGCCCATCTGCACCACAATTGCACCATTGAGGGATAGAAGTAGAATAAATCAACAAGAAAAGGCAGCTTGCAGCCCTGTCCAAAGGGGGAATGCTAATTAAGAACTCTCATCCTTTTCGTAATCCGGACAATATATAAGACTATATATAGTACTTGTTTACCTTTGCAAGTTTATTATTTACACTGTAATTATGGCATTAGCAGCACTTTTCCTTGAGTGGCTCGTTCTTCCATGTATATATGGGCTGCACTGGCATCCTCGAGTCTAAATTTTTTATCGATGCGAAGCAGTAGATCGCCAGATGTCAACCAGGTGAATAGGTCATTTGACCTATTTAACAACTCCCCTTCAGTTTGTAAATAATGATTGATTGTCGGTCTCGTCAAATACAAAGAGCCCTTTCTATTTAGAATTTGTGGATCCAAAGGCTCAACTGGACCACTGGCTTGCCCAAAAAGCACCATCATACCCCTTGGTTTAAGGCAATTTAGCCCTTTAAGAAATGTGGCTTGGCCAACCCCATCATATACTACATCAACCCCAATGTTATTGGTTATCCTCAATAATTCGGTCTCAAAATCATTTTCCATATAAAGGATAGCATGATCGGCACCAAGCGCGATGATTAAATCTGCTTTTGCTTGATTCGAAACCGTTGCTATCACTTTAGCTCCACGTTTTTTAGCAATTTGAACTAGTAATTGACCCACTCCTCCCGCAGCTGCATGAATGAGTGCAGTGTGGTTATGTCTAAGCTGGAATGTCGAAGTAGCGAGGTAATGTGCGGTCATTCCCTGCAATAATATTGACGCTGCCTGATCAAAACTAATATTGGAAGGTAGATGGATCAGTTTTGATGCAGGCGCGATAGCATACTCTGCATAACCACCATAACCATTAGCAGTACCTACTCGATCGCCGATATTAAAACCGGTAACACCTTCACCGACAACATCAACTGTACCTGAAAATTCATAGCCTAAAATTAACGGTAATGGATTTCTATATATACCTTTTCGTTGATATATGTCAGTATAATTTATGCCGATTGCAGCTACCTTAACGCGGATTTCGCCTGCTTTTGGTAAGGGTATATCTGAATCTTCGAAAACTAACTTGCTCGTATCTCCAAATTCATGAACAACAATTGAGCGCATATTATTCCTCTTTTAAACAATGGTCTAATTGAAAAGATCTTTCTGCGTTTTTATATTGCTATTAAGTCTTACACCCTTAGATCTTTGACAATTTTAAAATTCCAGGCAGAATTATTGCAATCGTTCAAAGTGCGTGCCTCAAGTACTTAATAAATACGAATATAACCATAATACACACATGCCAACAACAAGCGTAAGCCACGCATTGCGAAATTTCCAAGCGACAATGAATGCGACGATTCCTGCGATAATTTGGGGATTTCCAAAGGTGATTTGAATCTCACCGCCGGTTCTAACCAACATTTGTGTAATTAGTGCAGAGAGAACGACAGGAGGTGTAAACCTTAATCCACGAATTAACCAAAAGGGGATTTTGTCCCTCTCAAGAAAGACTAAAAAAGAAGATCGCAGTAAATAAGTGATTGTCATTCCACCAATAATCACGATCCATATATCTCTATCTTCCATCAGCTAGGTGTTGGCTTTCTAATGTCTTTATTCCCTTCAACAAGTAATCCAACAAATATCCCTGCTAAAATGGAAAAAAACAATCCTAAATTGTTCGGAATATTTATTAGTATGATTGCCAATATCCCAGAAGTTATTGCGGATGCTACCATAGAAACACTAGAAAGATGTCCCATGAGTAGTGTAATAAAAAGCAATGGTAGGGCAAAACCCAATGTCAATCTAGATGGTATTATTGGGCCAAGGAGAACACCTACGATACAGCTTATTTCCCATGCCGACCATTGCCCAAATCCAACTCCGAAAGAATATTTTAGGTTATCTGGTGAATTAATTGTTTGGTATTTTTTTAATACTAATAAAAATGTGGCATCGGTCAACCAATAAGATAACCATAATTTAAGAGGTTTTTTTATAGCGTGAAGGTACATTGCCCAACTTGCGCTATATAACATAAATCGTAAATTTATGAGTGCTATTGAGAATATTATTAAAACCGGGTTTACGGCTTGGATAAGTAAACCCAAAGCAGCAATTTGTGAACTACCTGCATTAATTAACAAGGAAAAAGCAATAGCCTGAAAGGGAGATAAGCCAATGCTTATCGCATATGCACCGAATACTAAACCAAAAGGAATCACCCCAACATATAACGGTAATTGGTCTTTGAATCCAGTAACAAATTCGTTGTTTGTGATTATTTCGCGTATTTTATTTTCTGTCATCAACATAACATGTCTATTTAGTTGATAGCGATAATTTTCATACCCAGGATAATTTCAACTAATGTTCTTGATGCTAACAGCGAGTAACATTTATTCCTGCTAAATTAATACAATGCACATCCTCACCGACTACTCAGCCGCTCTTAAAAAAGGTCTGATGGGATGCTATCCTTTCACAGCACCCAGCGTTAAGCCACTAATAAAATAGCGTTGCAGGAATATAAACAATATAATAATCGGCACTGATGTTAATACTGCGGAAGCCATTAAGGTACCCCAAGGGAACATATCACCGACCTGTAGAGAGCTAATCCCAATTGGAAGAGTTTTCTTCATGTCATTAGTCAATATTGTTAATGCATAAATATATTCCATCCAAGCTATATTAAAACTAAATAAAGCCACCGCAATAATTCCTGGTCGTACTAACGGTAAATCTATTCGTATGAAAGATCCAAATTTACTACAACCATCAATTTGAGCACTTTCACCGAGCTCTTCTGGAACGCTCTTAAAAAAACCGATTAATACCCAAGTACAGAACGGGACAGTCAATGTCGCATATACAATACTAATTCCCGTTAAGGTATTTTGCAATTTGAAGGTGCTAAGCATTATCATAAAAGGAATAAAGAGCAAGGTAGCTGGAACAACATAAGTAATAAATACAGACGTAGATACAAGGTTGATTCCCCGAAAATGGAAACGAGTCAATGCAAAAGCTGCTGGTGCACCAACTAAGATACCAACAACAGTACTGGTAATAGCAACAATTGTGCTATTAAGATACCATCTAAGAAACGGTGTTTTTGTAATAACCTCAACATAATGCTTTAATGTAAATGGGTTTGGCCAGAACATACTTTCGTTTGACCGAATCTGCGAATCAAGCTTTAAAGAAGTAACAACCGCCCATAAATATGGGCCAAGAACAAATATTAGAAAGAGGAATAGAACACCGTATAGAAGGAGTTTTTTGTTAATGTTTCTAATTTTCATTTATGCCTCTGGCGAATAGTAATACTAATCTTTGTTTATCCACCGTACCATAAAAATTATTGCAATGACAATTAATGGAAACATAAACATTGATACAGCTATTCCACGACCCAGCTGTAGACTGGCAATCCCGATTTCGTAAGTCAATGTTGGAAATATCTGAGTTGCTGTACCTGGCCCGCCTCTGGTCAGGAGAAAGACCACTTGAAAGTCGTTGATGGTCCAGATTGTTGAGAGCGTGGTTGTTACAAAAATCACATATTTAAGTCCAGGTAAAGTTACATAAATAAAACGATTTAAAGAATTAGCACCATCAACTTTCGCAGCTTCATACAATTCTGGGCTGATCGATTGCATCCCTGCCAGAAGATTGATCCCAAAAAATGCAAAACCACGCCAAAAATTGACTAATATCACAGAGAATAATGCGAAATAACGATCAGAGAGCCAAGGAAAGTGTTTATCAGTCAGTACATTTATTACGCCATTCGTTTCATTTAACATCCAGAACCAAATCAGTACACCAACAACTGTGGGGATGATCCAGGGTAAAGCAAGTACTCCCCGTGCAATATTTCTTAACGGGAAGGACTCGTTGAGAATTAATGCCATTATTAAACCTAAAACCAGTTTGATGGATACAGCCGCGACCGTAAAAATTAAAGTATTTCTCGCAGCTTTAAGGAAAACCTCATCTTCCAATAAAGAAATATAATTTTCCAGGCCAATAAAATGTGCGGGAAAACCGACTTGTTTATCGGTAAAACCCATCCAAATTGCATTACCGAGGGGGTAAACGGTTAATAAAAGGACAATAATCAGTGGTGTAAGAAACAACCACGGCTCGATTTTACGAAAAACTCTTCTCGTCGCCATCTTTGGAAATAAGTGGTTTGCATTCGAAATATTTTTTATCACAGTTTTTCCCTTGAATACTCAAGTGACTTATTTACCTGATTTATTTACTTTGATTAATATAAATTGGTAAATCAATTCTTCAAAAGACACGGTATTCTTAGTATATTTTTTGTGCTACCACTTGCTTGGGGAAGCAACTCAAAATTGAGTGAATCCTTATTTGCTTCCCCAAGCTATACATCTACTTACAATGCATCAAGGACTAACTTTAAAGTACCTTGAATAAATCTGTAGAATTCGGTTATGGGCAGCAAGGACTGCATCCTCGCAGGATACTCCATCTACGATAACTTTGACCATCATATCAGGGAATACATATTCAGAAGCAACATCTGCTGCAGCAACTGTATAAGGTCCAGGGAATCCCTGAACGCTTGATCGCTCAATGGCTTTGCGTAGGTCTGCAAAATCTGGTTGTTGCATAAAGTCTGTTTGCATACCACGATTATGAGCAGGTCCTTCTTGCGCCCATGATGATTCAGCAATCAAGTCATAGCGTGCAGGTTCGTATATATACCTGAACCATTCCTCAGCCAAAGCAATCGTTCCAGGATCTTTGGAAAAGACCACCCAAGAAAATGCCTCGGCCAATGTCGTACTAAGACCTGTTGGTCCGGTTGGCCAGTCGTACATGTGAGTGTTTTCTTTAAGAACTGGATCTGCATCCGGTTGATTAAGCGCATACCAAATACTGGGTCCGTTTCCAGTCACTGCTATCGTCCCAGCCAGCCATGCCTGGTTATTGCCACTATCAGTCCACCCAATCGTACCAGGTGCAGCATATTGATAAACATCCTTCATGAACTGACACCCTGCGATAGATTCAGGTGAATTAAAGGTTACTTTCCAACCAGTTTCATCGGTGGTCTCACTACCATGATTCCATAGAATTTGCTGAGTCATTAAGTGCCCATCATCTGATCGGTTGTAGGTAATCCCCCAACCAAATAATTCACCAGCTCCGTATTCATTTGCTTTTTTAGCAAATTCCATTAATTCAGCAAAAGTTTGAGGGCGATCTGTATAACCTATAGCTTCCATAACATCTGTCCGTAAAAACAATGGTTCAGTGACATTCGCCCAGGGGATGCCATACATTGCTCCATCAAAAGTAACCGCAGTCTCTGATGATTCTAGCCATCCATCATTTGTTTCACCAATTTCTTTTGCCAATTCTGTTACTTCCGTCAGAGCACCCATATTATGGTAACGTGGAGGTCCCCAAAATGGAACCATGGCAACATCGGGGGTAGTTCCGGATTCAATAGCAGCCACATAAACAGTTGGGGCATCGGCCATCGTAACAAAAGTCAGTTCAACCTTGACACCCATTAAATCGCCGAATTCCTTCGCCCATTGCGTAACAATGTCTAAGGTTTCCTGTGTAAATTCCTTTTTATACCAGACTGTAAAAGTCTCAGGGTATTTGACTTCTTCAGTTGGAACAAGGGTAGGCTCAGCCGGTTCTTCAGTCGCAACAACAGGTTCTTCGGTTGCTACAGCTGGTTCTTCAGTCGCGACAACTTCGGGAGCTTCTGTGGCTACCGTTTCGGGCGGAGTCGTCGCAGTCGGTGTTGCACATGCTGACAAGAGCATTGACAAAACCATTACGACTACCAAACAAAACATAAGTTTCTTCATCCTGACTATCTCTCCTTTTATTAATATGTGGGTTGGTTTTAAATTTTTACGAACGTATTAATGGGTATTGATATTTCACCTCCTTTCTAAACACACAAATGACAGAGTCGCAGTTTCAAACGATCTTACCTATAACATTTCGATGGCTTTCAGCTTTGTGGCCATGTTTTCATACTCTATAGTTGTTATTTCCCGGATCGGTTGTCTGCTTCCTTTTATATTCAAACCTTTCATTCGTAGTACAGCTTTATAACTAACGATTTGAGGGCCCTCATGAATGATGTCTCGAACTTGATTGATTTGATACTGAAGGGCCATCGCTTTTTCCCATTCACCTAGCCTATATGCATCGTATAAAGCGACAAAAAGTTCTGGATATGCATTTCCTGCTGCAGTCACAGTTCCACATCCACCGACAGCAAGTGCAGGTAGGAACAACGAATCAGCACCGACTACTGATCGAAATTCCTTCCCCATAGTAGATATATATGCTTCAAATCGGTTAATATCTTTGGATGTGTCTTTGATTCCAATTACATTATCCGTTTCAGCAACAACTTTTTTTACAATTGCGGGTGTAATATCATTTTTCGCGTTTGAAGGTATGTTGTATAAGAAAACAGGTAGCGGTGAGATTTTGTTAGATATAGAAATAAAATACTTAATTAGCGAATTTGCCGGGATCGAATAATAAAATGGCGGTAATAGACCTACTGCATCAACACCTACACTTTTCGAAAATAAAGCCAAACTTTCTGTTTCATGCTGTGTAATACACCCAACTTGAGGTATAACTAATATCCGGCCTTTCACCTCCTTCATTACCTTCTCGATTACTGCATGTTTTTCTATTTCAGAAAGGAGCAATCCTTCCCCAGTAGTGCCAACTGGATATACACCATTTACACCCTTGCTGATTTGAAATTCAATCAGTTCTGCTATTCCGTCAAAATCTATTTGTTCCTGATCATCAATAAATGGGGTTACTAAGGCTGTTATTACACCATGAAATTTTGAGTATTTGTTTTCCATACAATATTCCTTTTCGTTTTTGGTAATTATCGAAGGCCTGAAGGAGTTCTTAGGGATTCCAACACAGAATTCGCCACTTGCATCGATACCTGTTCTATTGCTTCGGTGGTATAAGCCGCCATATGAGGCGTAGCAATCACATTTGGAAGACGTGCCAAAGAAAGATCGCATGGTGGTTCGACTTCAAAAACATCTAAGCCTGCTCCAGAAATCCGGTTATTAAGAAGGGCATCATATAATGCTTTCTCATCGACCACACCTCCTCGAGATGTGTTAATAAGAAAAGAGGTTGGTTTCATTAAAGAAAGTAAATCGGCATTTATTATTTTTTTTGTACTTGCGTTTAGAGGTATGTGTATCGACACGTAATCTGCCCATGCCATTAGCTTTAAGAGGTCCATTTTTGTTGCCCGGAACAATTGTTCAGCAACACGATGCTCGATGATGTCATAATATGCAATGGTCATTGAAAAGCCAGTGGCTCTTGCCGCAACTCTCTGACCTATTTCCCCAAAACCAATTATTCCCAGGTTCTTATTACATAATTCATTCCCAACAATACGGTCCCATTTGCCATTTCTGACCACATCATTAGCAAGTATTAACTTCCGTGAGATAGCTAAGATTAATAGAAATGTTAGATCCGCAACGGAATCAGAATTTCCACCTGTCGCAGTAATGACTGCAATGCCCCGTCCTTTGGCAGCCAATGTATCTATATTATCTAAACCCACTCCTTGTTTCGCAATCACTCTCAAAGACGGTGAATTTTCAATCAACTCCTTATCAATACGGTCGTGTCCAACAATTACAGCAATTGCTATATGAAGGTTTCGCTTTATCCAGTCAATTTTTTGCTGCCCTTCTAGAATAGGCAGTATATTTAAGTTATAACCTGCATTGATCAAGAAGTCACATGCAACCTTTGTCCGAGCAAAAGTATTAGACAGAACGACAATATTTCCAAGTGAATCCATCGCCTAATTATCCAATTTCCATAAGAATTTGCTTTAGAAAGGTAAAACTGTCTTTCATGGGAGTGGTATTACCCTTAGGAGAGATACATTCCAATGCTAAATAACCTGTATAATCAATCTCTTTTAAAACCTGGAAGAAGCTCCTGAAATCAAACTGGCCTTCTCCGGGTAATAACCGGTTATTATCTCCAAGTTGGACATGCTTGAGCCACTGTTTTGCACTAAGAACCGCTTCCCTGGTATTTGCTTCTTCTATATTGATATGAAACACATCAGCTAATATCCCGAATTGATGATTTTGAATATTGTCCAAAATTTCAGCTGCTTCAGAAAGACGGTGATAATAAGTTCCTTCATATCGGTTTAAAGGTTCAAGTAGCAATTGAGCACCTTTTTGTTTAGCGATGCTGCCAACCTCCTGCAGATATTTTTCTAACAATGCCATTCTGGGAGGATCAATTGCGGGAAGAGGCAAGAACGGTGATGGCAACGAGGGTGATACACATACCCCAACAGATACGATTGTTGGAACACCAAGATCTGAAGCAAATCCAATTGTTTTTGATATATCAATAAGCTTTTCTTCAAATGACTCGTTTGTTAATACCTTTAAAAATTCCGGAGTTGGTCTAACTAAGGAACAAGGCCTAACTCCATTCTGTTTGCTTAACGTTTTGATCTCGAATATTTGTTTTTCCTGTTGTTGTTGATCACCAATTAATCTAACTTCAATACCTTCAAAACCAATATCCCATAGATTATCAAATTTTTCCTGCCAGCTTTCACCTGGCGCAATAAAAGAATTACATGCTAATTTCATTTTTCCCTCAAGCTCGTAAAGGAATTTCGTATTCAATTTGGAAAAGTTGACATAGTTCTTTCAACTCTGAGACGTAATCACCCTTCACCAGATGTAGATGGTTAGAAGCGCCAACTTGTAAGAATCTCTGCAGGTCCAAACGCATTTTAATAAATGCATGTGGCCAACTCCAACCAGTGGGGATTAGTTCGGTTTTTGTTGCGTTGATCGTTTCACCGGGAATGATGAACATCTTATATATTCCTGCGACCCTAACCAACCTGGCAACGGTGACAGGTCCTGGAGCAACAACAAACTGTGTTGCGCCACCGCCTGCATCACCAAACAGATGAGGGTGCATTTCTACATTTTTCAAGTATTCATCAGGATTGTTTTCGTTGGATGATAATGAAAGAGCCATACCCCCACAATTTGCAAGGACTAAAACATCGTCACTTTCACGAAACAGCTTAATATCCATCAAGGAAACAGGTTTTCCTCCAGATAATATTGAGAGAAGCTGCATAGTGAGAGCCCCGTTTGCATCGGATTCACATGCTGTAGGTATTACTTTCTTGGGACCCTTTTCATCAAATGGATCGTTTAGCATTGCAATATTTAAGCACTGGAGGCAGTATCCATCACTTAATTCGGTTTGGCATTTCACGCCAGTAAAGTTAATTTTTTGTTTTTCAATTATCTGCCGTGTTGCCAAATAACTCCGAATTTGCTTTTCCATTTTTTCTGGAGTAAAAGTTGTTCCATCGAAGTCTATCCCACCAATTCTCTTGGTAAACCAATCCCTAAATGAATCTACTTCTTCAATGGATATAGTTTCAGCAAGGCGAACAATCTCTGCTTGGTCAAATACTTCTGTGTCTATTCCAAATAACCTTTGCCATTGATTGGGATCATGGCTTGCCGTGTACATTCCCAAAGACCTTACACCAAACAAACCAAACCTTTGACCTTTCAACGCATAAAAGGTATAGGAGGCTTTTGCGAATGCTTGAAGTTGCCGGGCAACTTCAGGCTCGTCAGCGGATCCCATCAACCGCTTATACTTTTTACCAATTTCGTCCAGACCTCCGCACGCAGCAAGCCATCCAACCATACTTGCGGTTTCTGGGCGCTTATTACCTAAAACTAAAAGGGGACGTTCCACCAGATTGGCGGTGGATATGACAATATTTGGATTAACCCATGTTGGTACGTGAATGATGCACGCATCAAGTTGACTACTATTAATTGCTTTCGCGGCTTCTACAATAGAATCAAGAAATCTAACTTCTTGATCGATTAGTATAGAAGCATTTCCTGACAAAGCGCGATGGATTTTCTGGACCTCTTCATCAACCATCGCTTTGCGCTTTTGATACATTCTTTCTCTACCGTCATGAAAGGTCAGCAAAGCAATTTTCGGTGAAGCAGTTGTAAGGTTAATATTTTTCATAATCCACTATCATCCTGGCTTTTATCGGTTATTTCTTGTTTTTTGCTTTTTCTTCTGCTAATGCCTGAAATGTTTTTTCATTAGGCGGATAGAGATCGCCAAGGTTTCCGCCTTTAGATAAATAGGTGCGAACAAAAGCTTCCATTTCTTCTTCTTCGATACCCATTTCTGCAACTTCAGCCGCTGATGCTTGCGGAATCACTACCACACCATCTTCATCGCCAATAATTACGTCACCTGGGATTACAAGAACTCCACCACATTGAACCGGAATATCAGCATCCCAAGGCCAAATTGCATTTGGTCCAGGAACAGCATGCGCTTCCCGATAAAAAACAGGAATATTCATTGACCGTAGAATTTCGATATCACGGATTGCGCCATCAACAACTAGTCCAGCTCCTTTTAATTTCTTCACTCGGGAAGTCATTACATCGCCAAAAGTCGATGCAACTTTTCCGTAGAGTGCAGCATCACAAACAATTACTTCACCTTCACGTAATGTATCAACCGTTCTAAAATCAGCGAGGGTGGCACGCTCGCCAGGTTTTAGATCCATGATATCTTCTCTGACTGGTAAATATTTAACAGTCCGGGCAATACCAAGCAGCTTTTGACTTGGTGTGATAGGGATCATTCCATTCACGTATGTATTATGATAGCCAAGTTTTAACAGCATCCCACATGCAGTTGCTACACTGATCTTTTTTAACTTTTCGATAACTTCTTTAGATATTTTTACTTGCTTTGGTTGACTCATAACATTCTCCTTTTTATAATTTAACCTAAATAACATTTCCTAATAGTCTCTTATGCATCAATTAATGTCTCGACACATTTTGGAGTAATAGAGTAGATAGGTTTGATTCCATTTAATACACGTAATACATTGTGTGCCGCGGTTAAACCGATTTTTGTTAATGCCTCTGGAGTGCTTCCAGCTGTGTGTGTTGTGCCAGAAAAATTTTCAAGAGTCAATAATTTATGACCAACTGGGGGTTCAGATACCCATACATCTGAAGCAGAGCTTGCAATAACATTATTTACCAATGCATCATACAAATCATCTTCATTAATAATTCCTCCCCGGGCAGTATTAATTAATATTGCATTGGGCTTCATCATGTTTAATTCCCTTTTGGAAATCATGTTTCGTGTCTGAGGCGTTAAGGGTGTATGGACGCTGATAAAATCAGCCTGGCGATAGATCTCGTCTTTGGGTAGGTATTCAATGTGATGGGTAATAGCAAAATCCGGTCTTTCGACTAAATCATTTGCTATAACGCGCATGTTAAATCCATAGCGAGCGCGAAGTGCTACACGAGTTCCAATATTTCCCAATCCAATGATACCCAGTGTCTTTCCACCTAACTGAGTTCCCACCATTGCTCTATATCCGCCAGCTTTTAATTCCTTTTCGGAGACGATCAATTGTCTTCCCATTGAAAGAATAAACATTAATGCAAAATCTGCCACAGCATCTGAATTTGCACCGGGTACATTGCAGAGAACAAAACCAAGTTCGTTTGCTGCAGGAATATCGAATGCATCAACACCAACCCCAAATTTAGACACCACTTTAAATCTTGGCATCCCACCTTTCATAAGGTCTCTTGTAATTCTATCCAAACCAACAATAGCGCCATCTAAAGTTGGAGCCAACTCCAAAAAATCCTTGGTTGGCAATCCTTCTGAGAACCAAGTGTCAATGACTTCACACCCACCCTCTTTAAGTGTCTCAAACATAGGTTTACAATAAGGTGCAAATGCCTCTGGAATTGAAGTTAAAACACGGAACTTACTCATCTTTTTCTCCTTAAGATTATTTTAAACTTTATGCCTAGATAAATTCAAGGTGTTACTTACCTAATTTTGATGCTGCCATCCAATTTTTATCACGATCCCCAACCCAATATCGTTCACCAGCAATTACCCATAACCAAACAAGTGGTGTTTCTTGTGAGAAACAAGGGTGATAATGTTCGAGAGGGACAGAAGCTACGTCTCCTCTTTCGACATTATATATAAAACTTTTCGTTTCCTCAGATTTATAAATTTCGATTGAGCCTTTGCCATCCAAAAAATGGTATATCTCTTCTTGATCAGTATGCATATGGGCAGGAAAAGAACGAGTAAATGGTTCAAAGAAGACCAACCCTGCCACAAGATTTTGGGCTTTATTCTTTTCACTGAAATTCAGATAAACTACTTTATTTGCCATTGGTCTGGTGCGGTCCGGATCTTTTCTGACAGCATCAAAAGGAATATGGACAACATTGGCTTGTGCTTGACTGGGAGCAGATGCCATTCCAAGTATGTATGAACTATCTTTATCGCCTTTTAGTTGAAATGGCGTTTTCTCAGGAATATAGATCATGTCATAAAGCTTCATTGAATACTTCTTATTCTTTATTTCAACAGAACCCCTGCCCTCAGAACATATAAATAAGGTTTCACGGTCGTTGTAGTAGAAGGGGGCACTTATATAATTAGGCGCGATTTCAATCAAAGAATATGCAAGCAAGTGTAAACCGGATACATCTGGATGAACCTTTTCGGAAATAATCATCCCGAATTCGTTGAATTTTTTTAGTGTGGGACCTTTTAACATAATGTTCTCCTTTTAGATTTATAAATAATTGCTTTTAACCCATTAATGGAAACAAATCCTTAAGCCTTGGGTACAATTCCCTATAAATTCTGTACGATTTTTCATATATGTCATGATTTTTACTTTTAGGTAGATATTGGGTTGTATAGGTAACAGCTTCTTGGGCTGCATGAGAATAATTAGAGTAAATTCCGACCCCTATACCCCCCAACATTGCTGCACCTAATGATGTTGTATCTAATACCAAAGGTTTTTGTATTTTTTTACCAGTGACATCTGCCTTTATTTGATTCCAAAAATTATTCTTAGAGCCTCCACCCGAAATACAAATCGACTCTACACAAATATCACCTAATTCTTCGATGGTATCGATAACGTGTCGCATATTAAAAGCAACGCCTTCTAAAATTGCACGGACCATACAGAGTTGATCATGAGCAGAGTTCAGACCGATAAATCCGCCTCGTGCTTTTGAATCCCAAATAGGAGCCCGTTCACCTTGTAAATAAGGTAAGAAAATGATTCCCTGGCTACCTGCTGGTACCTGCTTCAGGTTTTTATGCCATTTATCTAATAATTCTTTTCGAGATACCGTTCCTTCGTCAGTACTACCAAGAACTATGTCTGCAAACCAATCTAATGATCCCCCTCCCGATTGTGTTGGGCCATTGAGAATCACATGATCAAAGGAAGGGACTACATTAAACCGATCTGTGTAGACAACTCTTTCGCTAACAACACTCAATACTTCTGAGGTACCAGAAACTTCAGCCGCTTGTCCTGGGTTTATGACACCCGACCCAAGGATATTTGTCCATGCATCAATAGTTCCAGCAACTACAGGGATTCCATTTGGAATACCTAATTTCTCATTCCCATTAGTGGTACCAATTATTGAGGTTGATTGATAGACAGGTGGAAAAATATTAAGGGGTATATTTGTTCGGGAAAAGTATTCTGGATCGAATTTTTGGGTTACTAAGTTTATGACAGTTTTACAACTTACCACGTCAGTTGCTAATTTTCCAGTCAACTTATAATTTATGTAATCCTTTGGTTGTAGAGTAACCTTCGCCTTGATCATAATTTGAGGTTTATTCTTTATCAACCATAATAACCTGGCCGGTATGGTTGTTGAATCTAATGGAAGATTAACACCCAGATAGCGAATCCGGTCTTCGGTTGAAAATGTCTTTTGGAGCCACTCCGCTTCTTCATTTGCCCTTCTATCCATCCAAATAATCGATCGATCTAAGATTTCACCATTTTCATCAAGTAAAACATGACCATTTGTCTGTCCCCCAACTCCGATTACAGCAACTTGCTTCAAATCGATTTTTCCCCGCTTATAAATTTCATTTATTGATTTACAAAATGCTTGCCACCAATCATCAGGATTTTGTTCTACCCACATGGGTCGAGTTTTATATATCGGATAATTCCCTTGCGCCGAATCAAGGATCTTGCCCTTAGTCGAAAATACATTCGTTCGAAGCGAATGCGTCCCTAGATCTACTCCGATCAGTAAGGGAGAACCTGCCATCCTATTTCCTACTTCTCCAAGTCATGATTTATTAAGCACCTTGCAAGTTTTAATTTTCACAATAATAATTGGCGATGACTTTAGCCCTGTATTGGAATTAACAAAGACTTGATCCCTCTTGCTAATTTCATGTTTTCAAAAGCTATCTCCCAATTATTTAAAGGATATATCTGACTTATCATGGGCTTTGTTTGGACTTTTTTCCTTTCAAGTAGCGTTATTGCTCGTTCCCATGAAGACCATTTTGAATTTACAGAACCCAAGACTTTAAGCTCACGGTTTACAATTTGGTCAAAATTGATTGTCATGTCTTTCCCAGAAAGACCCATCTGGACGTACAAACCCTGGCGCCTGGTATATTTTAGGGCTGAGTTAATTGCCGAAGGCGCTCCCGCACATTCAACCACGACATCAAATCCGCCCCCCTTTGCTTCTTGACCAAGGATTTCGTCAAGATCTTCAGTTTCACTATTGACTACACGATCTGCTCCCAGCTGTTTTGCGAGCTCGAGCCGCTCAATATCCCTGGCGATGCCAATGATTATTACTTTTGCTCCTTCGGCTTTCGCAACCTGCATCGCACACAACCCAATTGCCCCTGGGCCGGAAATCAAAACCGTATCCCCCGCATGTATCGATGCTACTTCACAAACAGCGTGTGTTGTACATGCCAAAGGCTCAAGAAGTGCAGCTTCATTGAGTTCAATAGATTCAGGTAGAAGATGAATTAATTGTTGCCGTAAGATTAAGTACTTCTGCGAATGCACCATTGCCTGTTCTTCCTAAACCCCGACGGTTTGCACAAATATTGTGGTTCCCGGATGTGCAATATTGGCAAGTACCACAGCTTTCCACTGTCGTCTCGGCAACTACGCGATCGCCTGGTTTTATTCTCTTTACGCTCGATCCAACTTCTGTCACAATTCCAGAAAATTCATGACCGAGAATTACAGGTGGAGAATTTATTGTTGTATCATGTAAAACATGCAGATCAGTTCCACATACTCCACATGCGTGAACTTTAATTTTTACTTCATTTGTGTTCGGTCGCGGTTCATCAACGTCTATGAGTTCCACATTACCTGGACCAGGCTTCGTTTTTACAAGACCTTTCATAATTCTCCAATCCCATGCATTAGTTCTAAATAGGAATGTACTCTAAATGATTGCTGATTTCTTGGGCTGCCTGGCTGATTGAATTGCCATATTCGGGAAGCTTTTTTATATCGAACCGGTCACTCGGCATCGACATACTAATGGCGGCCAAAGGCTGTTTCTTAAGATTTAATGATCGGTGCAGCGACACAAAAGACGTTGTAATCATTTTCACCCTGATCAATGGAATAGCCTCTTGTTTTTGTTAACTCTAAATCCTTCAAAAAGTCGTTAATATTGGTTATTGAAGTCGGAGAAAATCTTTTAAATTCATATTCTTCAAGCTTGGCCTGTACAACATCCTCCGGGATATATGAATAATATGCCTTCCCTAATGCAGTACAATGAATTGGAACTGCACGTCCAATCTGAGAGACCATCCGTACGATCTTGGTTGATTCAAATTTCAGTATATAAACCATATTAAAACCACTTTCATCGATTACCCCCAAATGAACTGTCTCATCCCATTCTTTGTTGAGTCTTTCTAAACAGATTCTAGCTTCCTCGGTGATATTAAACCCATCCAAGAAAGCCGAAGCCAACCTCATTACAGAAAAACCTAGTTTATATACTTCAGTGGTGTTATCTTGACGAACTAATCCACGTGTCTCTAAGGCATTCAATAATCGAAAAGTTGTGCTTTTTGGTAGATTTAGTAATTTAGCAATTACCGATAACCCTAGCCCTCTTGGATGTTCGCGCAATAAATCAAGGATATCTACCACACGGAAAATTGCAACCGCTCCTCGTTCATCCATAATTATCTCCATATTATGTGGAACATTGTTTCGTGGAACAACGTACCACATTATAATACATTAAAAAACATTAATTGTCAATCACAACATTAAAATGACAATATAAACAAGTCTGTTTTTAGTGTCGGTGGAGAAAGATCTCTATGAAAGCAATTCCTTCATAGTCATATGGAATGGTGAAACCGGGACTAATTGTACAAGGTTGAAGTCAGTTCATCTCATGTATCTATATGATAGAATCGTTCACGGTTTCATTTTCCGAAAAATTTAAGAAACCGTCGGCCCACTTTGGCTTAAGAATTCTAATTTCAAACTCGACACCTCTAATTACCATAAGTATTTGCCTGATTTTATTCAAAACGGTGCATTATGTCTCCAAATGACGATCTAAAATTTTTCTCCCGACGTTCCTCGGTCTACGGTTTGCGTGGTATGATCGCGGCATCTCAACCTCAAGCAGTTGCTGCTGGATTGGAAATTCTTTCCCAAGGTGGCAATGCAGCTGATGCGGCTGTTGCTACCGCAGCAGCTTTAAATGTTACTGAACCCACATCCACTGGTCTAGGTGGCGATTGCTTTGCATTGTACTATACCGCTGCCACCGGACAGATCACTGCCCTGAACGGATCAGGCCGATCGCCTGCTAACCTGAGTATCGATCGCCTAATGAAGGAAGGATTAGGAAGGGGGCTACCCAAGTTTCACCCGTATACCATCACTGTCCCAGGTGCATGCGCAGGTTGGTGTGATTTGCTGGATCGACATGGGCGGCTGCCTCTTAGGACGGTGCTTAAGCCAGCCATCCAGCTTGCAGAACAAGGCTTCCCGGTCACACCTATTATTGCTCATCATTGGAATTTAGCCGCTGAGCGCCTTCGTGGTGTCCCCGGGGGAAACGAAATGATCATCAATGGCTATGCACCCAGGGAAGGTGAAATTTTCCGGAATCCCGGTCTAGCACGTACCTTTCTCACTATTGCTGAGGGAGGTAAGTCGGCCTTCTACCAGGGTGAGATTGCAGAGGCCATCGCCCTGGTCGTGCAGCAGGCGGGTGGTTGCCTGAGCATCGACGATTTAGCAGCCCACACTAGTACTTGGGAGCTGCCAATCAGCACTACCTACCGCGGCCTGCGAGTGTGGGAATGTCCACCCAATGGACAGGGTTTGGCTGCATTATTAGCCTTAAATCTGCTGGAAGGGTTTGATCTCGCCGCCATGCCACCGCTCTCCACGCAAAGATTACACTTAATGATCGAGGCTATGCGGCTTGCATTTGCTGATACGCGCTGGCATGTGGCAGACCCACTCTTCAACCCTCTCCCATTAGAATGGTTGCTTTCAAAGGATTACGCAGCCGAACGCCGAAAGCTGATTCACCTAGACCATGCCTCACTCGATCAGCAGCATGGCACTCCCACCTCTTCGTCCGACACTGTCTATCTGTGTGTGGTGGATGGTGGAGGTAACGCTTGCTCCTTTATAAATAGCAATTATATGGGTTTCGGAACTGGCATCGTACCTTCTGGCTGGGGGTTCACCCTGCAAAACCGTGGGCTGGGATTCTCGCTCGACCCATCACATCCTAATGCCTTGGCTCCTTGCAAACGACCGTATCACACGATCATTCCTGGTTTGATTACCATCGATGGCGATAAGTCGTCCGTCCAATCAAATATACTATATGCCAGTTTTGGCGTAATGGGTGGATTTATGCAGCCCCAGGGACATATGCAAGTCGTTGTAAGCCTGTGCGATGACCAATTAAACCCCCAGGCAGCTCTTGATCAGCCTCGTTTTTGCATCGATGATGGTTCAGCTGGTGGCCAGGTGGCACTAGAAGAGTGTATATCACCAGACGTGTTACTTGATTTGAGTATGCGTGGACATTTAGTATACCCTGTCAGCGGACAATCTCGCGCTCTCTTTGGCCGGGGACAGATTATCCAGCGCGAAGTTGGCACTGGAGTGCTGTGTGGCGGCTCAGATCCGCGTTCTGATGGCTGTGCCATGACCTTGTAGAAACTTGCTGCTCATTATCCTATCTCTGTACGTGGGTCTTGTCGATATTAAGCTGATAGAGTATATATACTAGGTTACAAATTGGGTAGGAGATAATTGAGGTTGGTGTGAAGAACCCTTGAATCTGGACTCCTGATTAAGGGTTTAAGAGGGGTACCTTGTGCAGATTAAGTAAGAGCGAGACGTGTTTTTGTAACTTAAGTGGTGGGTGATTTTAAAAACTGACACCTAAACAATGATTATAGACTGACGATTGGGTTTATCATATCACCCCTGAACAACTCAGCATACATCTTGACCGCAAACCCTTCCAGGATTTTCAACATTGCACAGCTCGACTGCGTATCTTCATTCGCCTGATAGCCTGCTCAGTGGCATTATTGATCCAAGGTACATATTTCTACCAAACAAATACATAAAACAGGGTTAATATTCCATCAGACGGATTAAATCCTCACGTTACTTAGTGAGGCCAGAACGCAATTTCCTCTGCGCCGCATGTCTTTCGGAGATCTGTTTCCACTATTCAAATAAACGACGACTTCATTCGGGTAGCTTTTCAACCAGCATAGTTTTGATTCAATCCAGCACTAGTCATTGGGTATCGTTTCTCTAAGCTAATGTGGAGTGCGTCTAATACTGCAGCGTACATGGAGCCGGCATACCTGGTGCTCCAAATATAATTTTTCAAACACCCTATGGTAAGTGTGAGACCATCCGATAAAATGATCCTCACCCCAGGGCGCTTGACTAGAGGCTCCGGGAAACAGCGCACTGCCCAGGGGTCATATTCATTCACATACCCAATCGCCACCGTCTATCCTCTACCCAGATCAATAGCAATAATAACAGATGGTTTCTTGCCTTTTCCCCGCGGATACAGACCATCGAGCCCTAACACCCGCACTGTTTTCCAATGGTGTTTCACCATCCCAAATACCAGGGATAAAGTCAAGAAATTATATTTGGTGGGAGAAGAGCAATGATGGCCAAAGATCCCCCAACGGCTGGTTTTACCGGCAATTGCGAGAATTCGGAGAGAAAAAACCAAAAGGCAAACCGGTTTTAGGAACCGAATCCCCTCAAGTGTGGGCAAGGCCCGCACTTTTCCGGTGCAAACGATGTTGGCGGCAACTTAGCCTACGAACTGCACTGGATAGATAACCGAGATTCTCTTATTTTTTATCACGCTTATGCGCTTCTTCCAAGCCACTGCTCAACAAACCAATTACCTTTTCAGGGGAAGGTAATCGTTTAGTCTCTTTATCCAGAGTTTCTGGGTCAAGTCCGAAATTAGCCACAAAAACCATTGTTTCATCATACAACGCTTCACGTAACTCAGCTGATTGGGCAACTTCTTCTGTAGTCTTCTTTTTGAAAGTACGCTTCTGTTGCGTTTCAACGAATCGGGTAAAGCGTTCCCAGAGAACCCCCAGTGTTTGTTTTACGATTTGCTCATACTCCCCGATTTTATCTACAGCTTCGTATTTTTGAACGTAGTATGTCAATCTTTCTTCAGGTATCAGCGGTACGATTATTACTAAACCAACAATCATAACCAACATATCATCAATTGAACCAATGAGTGGCAAATCTTCGGGTATGAGATCAACCCGCACATTCAGGTAAATCAACACACCAACGGCTAAAGTCCTGACCCTTATTGGCAGAGCGTCATCTTCGACTAACTCATTAAATAGTTGAGAGTTTACTCCCAAATCTTTGAGCCATGTCTTTATCATTTTGATAAATTGCTCAAAAATTTTGGTTTGAGCCGTAGTTGTCATGATGTCTCCTCGGGTTGGTACCTTCCAATCTGTTCATAATTTTCTTGGGTTTTAAGCAGAAACTCATTAAAACGTTGTTTCACCCAGTCGGGTAGATGTTTCGGTAGTAAATCTGGATGAAATGTCTCCATCATTGCTCGATAAGTTTGACTAACTTCTGGAAATGGGGCTGTATCTTCAAACCCAAACCACTCATAAGGATTGTCGCCAATAGCTATTATGATGGCAATTACAACGATGGCTAATTTATGATCTTTACGTTTTAACCACTGTCTAAAATTAACAATACCACCAACACCCTCACTTGCACCAGCAAGTGCCCAACCGATCGGACCTAACATATACCCAAGCACGGTTGTAGCCCACTGATATACAGCCCAGGGGTAAGTAACACCAATAGCTGAAGAAATGGCTCCCCGTCCTGTTCTGGTTTCTAAATATATACCATAGCTCGAATGTTCACCGGCAATCACACCGCCAGCGGGTAGTAAACCAATTCCCGTTTTCTGTGCTCGCTTTTTTTGATCTTCGTGAGCTCGATTGAGGATAGCTTGCAATTCATCTTCGTCAAGATTTTCCAGACGTTTGCGAAATGCTTCCCTCCATTTTCGCCGGATTTGGCGTACGAACCAAGTATTACTTTCTGTATCCCAATTTTTACAGTCAATTGACAAAATTTGGGTTACTTTTACAAGTGAAGATCGCATCACCTGTTCTTTGTCAGCATCCTTGGAGGCTTTGCTTACCTCACGGAAGAACGGTATGATGGCTCCCCGGATAAGAACTTCCTTATTCTTGGGCAGATAATGATTTTCACCTTTGATAAGACGGGCAATATCCCATAATTCATCAACGTCAAGGTGATATAGAGCTTTAAAGTTAAAACCAAAGACACTCATTTTCTTTTCCAGAAATTTTGTTTATTTGTGTACAGAATTTCGGTAGTAAATCAGCCACTCAACTACATATATACGGAAAATAACCGTATATACAGCCGTTTCGTTGTTATATGCAGAATCCTCCTGCAAAAACAGAGTCTACTGATACTTATTATTCGGTTCTTCAATCTCTCATGCAAATCCTCGAAGCATACAACATTGAAAGCCGCCCTAAAAAACTCCTGGACCAAGTGAGCGAGGCCATCCGCGTCAAGCATTACGCCCGCAAAACCAAACAAGCACATTTTTATTGGATCAAAAAACAGATCTTCTTCGTGATAAATCCGGTATTTCTATGCAGTGCTAAATGAATTGCGCCACCTGTGCACCACGTTGCACCTCTGCACGAAGCAAGGAAATGCAGTTTGTAGCCCTGTCCAGAGGGGGAGAGCAAGCGGATTAGCTTGTTTATATATATATTCAGTGAATTGGAGCGGCTCGAACGCTTGACCAAATGCTCAAAAGGACGATACGAATAATCGGCTTCTTCCAACCAATGTCCTGCTAATTTTGGCTTAGTCCATTGGACATTGACGATGCAAGTACATTGCGGCTATCTGATCTCTTTTTATTATATGTATTGCTCTACATTAATACTATAGCTCATCATTTGTTGGGAAATCCATATACATGGGGTATCAGGGTGGAAAAAACCACACAATACAGATGACTTCCCTTTTTCAACTGCACCATTAAAACGAAAACCTGCCTTTTCAGCAGGTTTAACCCCCATATATGGTGACCCCGAGGCGGATCGAACGCCTAACCTAACGATTAAGAGTCGCTTGCTCTGCCAATTGAGCTACGGGGCCAATGGATCTGCCTTTTAAAGAACCTGAACATAAATAATTAGATTTGCTCTGCCGGGTCGCCCTAGCGGGCATTTTAGCACCGGAATTATACCCCAAAGGAAGTGTATGTCAACTTTTACGCACTCCTGCCTCTGCCCTCCAAAAGATTAGAAAATCAACCAATAAGCCTGGATGGGATTGCGTTTTCGCTCAATTGGTCATAAACTAGGTAAGTCCACAATCAATTCTAATTGCATCGTCTGGGGTCAATCTTCATGCTGCGAATTATCCGGGTTTATCTGGTTGCTTTTCACCTCTACCGCCATTTAACCATGGTCCTGCCTTCATCTCCGACAGGATCGAATTCTTTAAGATTCAAATTGAATGTTTTAAGTTTACCGTCGGGTTCATTCTTTCCCTGCATGCTATAATCTGTCTCTCCAAAATCATGTCTTTCGTCCATTTACACGTCCACACTGAATACTCCCTGCTCGACGGTTTCAGCAATATTCGTAAACTGGTCGAACGTACCCACGAACTCGGGATGCCTGCCATCGCCATCACTGACCACGGCACGATGTTTGGTGTGATAGAGTTCTACAACGCCGCAAAGCAGGCGGGGGTCAAACCCATCATTGGACTGGAAGCGTACCTGGCAGCGCGGACAATTAAGGAACACGATCCCCAGGAAGACAAAAAATCCACACACCTGCTCCTGCTGGCAGAGAATGAAACTGGCTACAAGAACCTGTTACAGCTGGCCAGTATCGCCCAGTTGGAGGGTTTCTATTATTACCCACGCGTAGATCGGGATCTCCTGGCACAGCATGCTGATGGGTTGATCTGCACCTCCGGCTGCATGTCTGCCGAGATTCCCCGTTTGCTCCAGCAAGGCAGGCTCGAGCAGGCTGATGAGCAGCTGGGCTGGTATTATGACATATTCGGCCCGAACAACTACTTCCTCGAGCTTCAGCATCACCCGATCCCCGAACTAGATGCGGTCAACCGGCAGCTGTTCGAGCTGGGGAAGCGGCATGGTTCCCGCTTTGTTGCCACCAATGATGTTCATTATATTGAGAAGAAGGATGCCCGCCTTCAGGATATCATGCTGGCCATTCAGACTGGCAGCCTTCTCTCTGATCCTCGGCGTATGCGCATGAGCGCTGATACCTATTATTTGCGCAGCCCCCAGGAAATGGCAGAGCTGTTCTCGGAAACCCCTGATGCTCTTTCCAATACCTTGCTCATTGCTGAGCGGTGCAATCTCGACCTGGGCTTCAAAGGCTACCATCTGCCACAATTTGATGTACCCGATGGCAAAACAGCTGATCATTATCTCCGCCAGCTGTGTGAAGCAGGACTTTCCCGTCGTTATGGAGAGCTGGCAAACGATGCAGTGGTACGTGATCGTTTGGATTATGAGTTGAAGATCATCCACAAGATGGGCTTTGATACCTACTTCCTCATCGTGTGGGACCTCTGCCGTTACGCCCGCGAACAAGGCATCTGGTATAACGCCCGCGGTTCTGGCAACGGCTCCATCGTCGCTTACTGCCTGGATATCACCCTGGTTGAGCCCATCCATCACGGGCTGATCTTTGAGAGATTCCTCAACCCCGGGCGCATCTCAATGCCGGATATCGACCTGGATTTCCGTGACGACTGCCGCTCAGAGGTACTACAATATGCTGCCAATAAGTTCGGTGATGATCGCGTGGCGCAAATCATCACCTTTGGCACCCTGGGTGCACGCGCTGCCATTCGCGACGTAGGACGGGTAATGGATATCCCGCTCAGTGAAGTCGATCGCGTCGCCAAGTTCATCCCCAATATCCCCGGCAAACCTATCACCCTCAATGAGACGCTGGTTGAAATTGCCGAGTTCAAGCAGATGTATGAATCAGAAGGCTATATCAAGGAGTTGATCGACACGGCTGCCGCCATGGAGGGTGTAGTGCGTAATGCAGGTACCCATGCCGCTGGCGTGGTCATCGCTGATAAGCCACTGGTCGAATACGTACCCCTGCATCGCCCCACCGGTACTGCTGCAGCTGAAGTATCACCCATCAAGATCGTCACCCAGTTCGAGATGGGTGTGATCGATTCGCTCGGCTTGCTCAAGGTGGACTTTCTCGGCCTTTCCACCCTCACCATCATGGCGCGTGCCTGTGACCTCATCTGCCAGCGCCATGGGATCAAGCTGACCCTGGACAATATCCCAACAGCGGATCCTGCCACCTATGCCTTGTTGGGGCGAGGTGAGACTGCCGGTGTGTTCCAGGTGGAAGGCAGTGGCATGCGCCGCTGGCTGATGCAGATGAAGCCCAACGCCATTGAGAACGTCATTGCCATGGTCGCCCTGTTCCGCCCCGGACCCATGGACTTCATCCCGGCTTACATCCGCCGAATGCATGGAGAGGAAGCCATCCAATATCGCCACCCGCTGCTCGAGCCTATTTTCAAGGAGACCTACGGCTTCCCAGTGTACCAGGAGCAGCTCATGTTTGCATCGATGGAGCTGGCTGGCTATACTCCATCTGAATCAGATGACCTGCGTAAAGCCATCTCCAAGAAGATCAAGGATAAACTGCTCAAGCACAAGGAAAAGTTCGTCCGTGGGGCAGTAAAGCGTGGCATTGAAGAGGAAACCGCCAGCGCTATTTTTGAAGATTGGCAGGAATTCGCCCGCTATGGCTTCAACAAGAGCCATGCCGCCGACTATGGCATCATCGCCGTCCAGACCGGCTACCTCAAGTGTCATTTTCCCGAAGAGTACATGACCGCCCTGCTCTCGGTCACGCAGAACGATGCTGACAAGGTGGCACTATACGTTGCGGACTGCCGCCGAATGGGTATCGACGTCCAACCGCCCAGTGTTAATATCTCAGGCTGGGACTTTACCATCGAAGATCGTCCTGAAGGGAGGAGCGCCATCCGTTTCGGCTTGGGTGCGATCAAGAATGTCGGCCATAGTCCGGTGAATGCCATCCTCGAAGCGCGCCAGGACCAACCCTTCACCGACATCAACAACTTTGCCCGCCGCGTTGACCTGCGCCAGGTAGGTAAGCGCTCATTGGAATGCCTGATCCGTGTTGGCGCTCTCGACCAATTCGGCTCACGCACTGCCTTGCTTTCAGTGCTCGACCAGATCCTGTCCATCAGCGCCTCGCATTTTCGTGCCTCCGACGCCGGGCAGATGTCCATGTTTGGAGCTCATACAGGTATTAGCGATGAGATTGTGCTCCCGAAGGGCGTGCTGGATGCCAACCGCCGTGAAATCCTGGAATGGGAGCGCGAACTGATCGGCCTGTATGTCTCTGACCATCCACTAAGCCCGGTGATGGACGCTCTCACCCAGGCCGTCACTCACTTCTCCGCCCAACTTTCCGATGCTGCCCCTGGAGAAAAGGTGCGTGTGGCTGGCATTGTCAGCCGTGTGCGTCCCCACCAGACTAAAACCGGCAAATCGATGGGCTTTGTTACCCTTGAAGACCTGCAAGGCAACATCGAGCTGGTGGTCTTCCCGCGCACCTGGGAGCAGTACTGGGAGGTCTTCGATGTTGATAATGTTGTGTTGGTGGATGGCAAAGTGGATGCCCAAAGTGGTGACCCCAAGGTGCTCGTGGATAGTGTCACCACTGACTTAAAAACCATTGCCACTGCCATTCCACCTCCGATCTCTCCGCCTCCAAGCCCGACCAATATCGCTGATAAGCCTCCATCCTTGACACAAGTCTCTAAAAACGAGATGTCCACCCCGTCAGGGTTCTCGAACTACATAAAGCCATCCACCCAGCAACTTTCATCCGAATCCAATGATTGGGATGACACCCCCCCGCCCCCGGATGAGTTCCCACCAGAATGGAAAGCCCAGGAGGTTATCCCCGGCGGTTTTGTGATCGAGACTGGGGTACCTATCCTGGTAACCGAAGCCCCAGCACCAACAGCGGAATTGCTGGTTAGCGCGGTTGAGCCAGCCACACCCACATTGCCCGGAACCGTGGAAGAGCCCACACCGACAGTGGTGATCTCTTCCCCATCACCAGGGCAGGGACACGCACCAGGCGCTGGTACAACTACCGGGGTGACCATTGCCTCCTCCATCCCGCTTGAGCCGGAGACACCAGCTGAAGCACCGATATTCAGTAACGATGGCCCCCCAGTTGGAGCCGTACCTCCCTATATCCTTCCCCCAGCCGAAGTATATGCCGGTCAGGATCTACACATGATCACCGTTATCCTACGCACCGGAGTAGACAAGGTGCGCGATAACTTGCGCCTGAGGCAATGCTATGGGATTCTTATTTCTTACTCTGGACACGATCGCTTTGCCCTGCAGATTTTCGAGCGCAGCCGTGGCTACCGCATCGAATTCCCCAACTACACCACTCTTTTCAGCGCTGAGCTCGTTGGGCGTCTGGCCAGTATCGTCGGGGCAGATAATGTCGTTGTCGAGCCTCTACGACTGCACTAATCTCACCAAAAACCACCAAGAAAAATAAGGGCGAAAAGGTTATCTTTCAGAGGTAATCCTATTGCTGGTTTGAATGATCCCGGGTTTTGTTGGTCGTGATAAAACCCCGGTTTTCTGACTGTCGAAAGAAACAGCTTAAATTATTGAGGCATTGGGTGAGTAGAATATCCGCTGATCTTGAATAGGAATGCTCTTGTGGATGAGATCATAAAGTTAAATATCGCACATCATAATCATGCTGAATAGGTTGAGCCATGAGCCTTGCGTTATTAATGATAACTTCGAATAGGGGGTGGGAAACGAGGAGATATTTCAGTATTACGAATATAAAAACAGTAAACTTGACGGTTTATGAAATCGTTGTATAGTTTAGGGTAGTTTACATTCGAATTTATAACTATCTGAAAGATATGTGAGCCACCTAATTATTGGAAATAACCAGGATAAAATTCCACTGAGAACCCTATGGAATGGTGATGGTTTTACCAGAAAAGTGGCCAATTAGCTTGGTATATCTCGGGTGATATGATTACAATAATAATGACTGTATTAATTTTCTGTGAACAACATAAGGGAATATGAAAAGCTTCTACGCCATCCTTGTTTTCTTCATTCTCCTCTCGTCTTGTTCAACGCCTTCATCCCGGTCAAGCAAGTTACCTGATATCGAAAATACACAATTCGCTGAACTTGCCAAAGTAAAAACCGTCACACCAATTGACACTTCAACCCCGAAACCAACCTCAACCAACACTTCATCACCAACGACGACCAGGACTGCAACAATTACATCAACCCCTTCAGTGACATTGACTCCAACTGAAGTCCTGCCTTTTTACAATGTTGCTGCATGCCTTCCAAAAAATACCCTGACCCAGAGGGGAACGGTGACCCAGATTAATGATGGGGATACGATTTATGTTCTTTTAGAGGATGGGAAGACCTATACAATCAGATATATAGGAGTTGATGCGCCTGAAAATGATGCCAAATATTTCACAGAGTCATTTAATGCAAACTCCGATCTAGTCCTTCAAAAGGATGTGATTCTCATAAAGGATGTTTCGGAAACGGATCAATTCGATCGGTTGCTCCGCTATGTTATTGTGGGTGATGTTTTCGTAAACCAAGAGCTGGTGAGAAATGGTTTTGCAAAAGCGGTATCCTATCCACCGGATATTTCGTGCGCAGATACTTTTACATTGGCAGAGGATGAAGCCCGAGGGAGCCAAATGGGTATGTGGGTTGCAACACCAACCCCAAAATCTTCTTCCCCAACTGTAATTGTTGTTTCGGTGAATAAGAGAGAAGAGTGGGTAGAAATTCAAAATGCTGGGAACTCCGATGTGGACCTGGCAGGATGGAACCTGGTCTCCGAAAGAGGCCACCAGGAATGTTATCTTTCCGGAATTATTAAAAGTGGTGAGATACTGCGAATTTGGGCTGGAACCGCCCAAGGGAGTGGCTTTAGTTGCGGATATAGCAACCCAATATGGAATAATTCAGAACCTGATCCTGCCGTACTTTACAATGCTCAAGGCGTAGAGGTCAGCAGAAAGTAGCATATTACCATCTATCTGCACCCAATGATATTGACCTGGATCAGCCATAATCACTAATCTATTAAGTTATATATTTGTTGGGATACCCTTTGATTACAGCAGGTTCCCTTTTCTCCTGCAATGAGGGTTCGGTTTTACAGAGTCTTATGGGTATTGTTTATCTATACTACTGGGGGTAAGATCCTTCATTACTCAAGGATCATAAAATATGCTATCCAGCCCTGATGGTTTCTGCTTCGAGAAGTAGAAAATAAACAGGCGCAGTAATGTCCTGCGCCTGAACAAATATATTATAGAAATCCTTTGTTGTTTAATCCGTGATAATGCCTAACAGCCAGCACTTTTGGACATTGTGTATTGTTTTTATTCGCTCGTCATGATGAACAGCGGCTTCATTTCGAAGCTCTCATAATGCGGTCGCAAGCGCTGGCAGTTATAATAGGTGGCAATATCTACCATCTTCTTCTTCCCCACCACCACGTCCACCGGCAGATTGTCGTAACGCCCGTTCTTCAGCACCACCAGCCTGCCATGCACCTTCTTCATCACCAGGTTGAGCGCCAGATTGCCATAGGCCATGGGCACGATCGAGTCGATGGCATCCGGGTCACCCGCCCGCACCATGTAGCCCAGCTTCTGGTTAATGATGTTGATCGGCTTGCCGCTGTTGTGTTTGCCAGTCAGCTCTGCCAGGCGTGCCGACACCAGGTCACCGATGCCACCCAGCTTGGCATGCCCGTAGGCGTCGGTGGTTTTATCCTGGAAGACCATATCCTGCCCTTCAAACACAGCTCCCTCCGAAACAAGCACCACTGAGTACTTGCTCGGGTTGCGGTTGCGGTCATAAACCAGCAGCTCGGCCAGCCGTTCAATATCAAACTTGTATTCCGGGATAACGCAGCGGTTGGCTGCACCCGCCATGGTAGGCAACATGGCAGTGAACCCGGCATAACGCCCGAATACCTCCAGCACCATGATGCGCTCGTGAGAGCCGGCGATCGTGCGCAGGTTGTTAGTCAGCTGGATGGTGCGGGTAACGCAGGTGGAAAAACCGATGCAGTAATCTGTGCCTGGCACGTCATTATCCATCGTCTTGGGGATGGCGATGACCTTCACCCCCTCCTGGTACAGCCGCACAGCATAACTCAGCGTATCATCTCCGCCAATGGGGATCAGGTAATCGATGCCCAGCCAGTCCAGGTTCTTTAGAACCTCGGGGGTCAGGTCATTGGTCTCGGCATTATACTTGTCCTGCAGGTGGATCGGCACGCTGTCTTTCTTCACTGAGCTCGGGCGGGTGCGTGAGGTGTGCAGGAAGGTCCCGCCGGTGCGGCCGGCACGGTTGACTCCCTCCTCGGTAAGGACCTGATAATTATCGCTGTTGTCGGCTTTCTCATCGCGAATCACATCGATAATACCTGCCCAGCCACGGCGTAAGCCGACCACCTTATAACCATCGCGCAAAGCGCGCACCGTCACGGCACGGATGGCCGGGTTGAGCCCGGGTACATCACCACCACCGGTCAATATACCAATTACAGCTTGAGTTTTCTTGATGTTTGCCATAAATCACTCCAAAATTAATTTTTCTCAGTAAAGAGTATATCCAGGGGGGTTCCCAGGATAATTCCAGGCTGGTTGCCCGGGTCATATCCAGGTGGGTTCCTGGTAAATTCCAAATTCCTTCTTCATTACACCGATGATCTCGGAAAGCGTGGCATAAGCTCTCACCGCTTCCAGGATGTAAGGCATGGTGTTCTCCGTACCAGCACAGGCAAGGCGCAGACGGTCCAGCGCTTGCCCCACCCTGCCTGGGTCTCGCTCCAGTCGCACCTGCTTTAATCGTTCCACCTGGCGGGCATGCCCTTTCGGGTCCATCTCCAGCAGGGGGATGGTGAGTGGCTTATCTTCCGCATAGGCATTCACCCCCACGATCTTACGTACGCCTTGGTCGATCTCCCGCTGATAGCGGTAGGCTGCATCCGAAATTTCTCCCTGGAAGAAGCCTTTGTCGATCGCCGGAAGCACCCCGCCCAGGTCGTTAATACGCCGGAAATAATCGTATGCTTCCGCTTCAATGCGTCGGGTTACTGCTTCCAGGTAGTAGGAACCCGCCAGTGGGTCCACTGTATTCGCCACACCTGATTCCTCGGCAATGATCTGCTGGGTGCGTAGGGCGATGGTGGCGGCGTGCTGCGATGGGAGAGCCAGGGCTTCGTCCATGCTGTTGGTGTGCAGCGATTGGGTGCCTCCAAGCACTGCTGCTAACGCCTGGACGGCTACACGCACAATGTTAATCTCGGGCTGCTGGGCGGTGAGCGATACACCTGCCGTCTGGGTATGGAAGCGCATCAACCACGAGCGCTCCTGCTTTGCCCCGAATGTATTGCGCATCTCGTGCGCCCAGATGCGGCGTGCCGCTCGGTACTTGGCAATCTCTTCGAAGAAGTCATTGTGGGCGTTGAAGAAGAAGCTCAGGCGCGGGGCAAAGCTGTCGATATCCAACCCACGCCGCAAAGACCAGCGCACATACTCCATACCGTCTTCAAGGGTGAATGCCAGCTCCTGGGCAGCAGTCGAGCCAGCCTCGCGGATGTGATAACCGGAGATGCTAATGGTATTCCACTGCGGAACGGTGGTAGTGCCGAACTCGATCGTATCGACTACCAGGCGCATGGAAGGCTCGGGGGGAAAGATGTACTCTTTTTGGGCGATATATTCCTTTAGGATGTCATTCTGGGTAGTGCCGCGCAACTGGTCAGGTCTCACGCCTTGCTTCTCGGCTGCGGCGATGTACATCGCCCAGATGATGGAGGCCGGCGAGTTGATGGTCATGCTGGTGGAAACCTTGTCCAGCGGGATTTCGTTTAGCAGGATTTCCATGTCCCGGAGTGATGATACCGCCACGCCGCATTTGCCAAACTCGCCTTCCGCTTCAGGGGCATCAGTATCGTAGCCCATCAGGGTGGGCAGGTCAAAGGCGATCGAAAGACCGGTTTGTCCCTGTTCCAACAAGTACCTGAAGCGCTGGTTGGTCTCCTCAGCGGTGCCAAAGCCGGCAAACATGCGCATGGTCCACAGCTTACCGCGGTGCAATGTGGGGTGTACACCACGGGTATAGGGATACTCACCAGGGAAGCCCAGGTCGTCCAGGTAATCGAAGTTTGGGAGGTCAAGCGGGGTGTACAATCGCTCCACGGGCTCGGAGGAAGTGGTGATAAATGATGCTTGACGCTCAGGCATTTCTGAAAGGGTCTTGCGCAGGGTAGTGCTTTCCCATTCCTGCCGGGCTTTACGTAGTTGCTCAACTTTTTCCTGGTCATCCATGGCATCACAACTCCTCAGAAATCCTCGCCGGTGCTTCAGACAAATTAGCGAACGAAATTATAGCACCTCCTGGAGAAGCAGGGAGAATGATTTTTTAATCGGTCATGTGGTTCCTTGTGATAAACTAAACACGCAAATAGGCAACCTATTGAATTACATCATCGATGGACATAATCTGATCGCACAACTCGCAGGGCTTGACCTGAGCATGCCTGATGACGAGCAACGCCTGATCGAGTTACTGGTTCGCCTTGCCAGGTACGACCACCACAGGCTGGAGGTCTACTTTGACCGGGCAGCGATCGGACAGGCAGGTATGCAGAATTTCGGACGGGTGCAGGCATATTATGTTCCACAGAACCAAACAGCTGATGACGCCATCCGTAAACGGCTGATGTCACTTCGAAAGTCAGCTAAATCCTGGTCAGTGGTCTCCTCCGACCGGGCTGTGCAGGCTGCCGCGCGTGAATCCCATGCCAGGGTGATGAGTTCGGTGGATTTTGCCAACCTGCTGCAAGATCGGTTGGCGGGTGCCTCCCCAAAGCTTAGGCACCTCACCCCTAGCAATGACGAGTCGCTCAGTGAAGCAGAGGTGAAGGAGTGGGAAGCCATTTTCAGGCAGGGGCGTAAACCGAAGTAGCCGCCTCGGGTACTGGATAGCCTAATCAAGTATTAATCCAAAGTAGATAATTTTGGTGTATATTATACACATTAACCTTAAGTAATCCTTTGTCTATTTTCAAGTTTCTTAATTTAGACCTGTTATTTACCCACCCTCCAGGGTGGATGATACTGGTAATCCTTGCCGCCAGAAACCTTTATGTTTGGCGGCAGGTTCATTCAAAAACCTGATGGGGCGTGGAGATGGAAGTGGGAGCGGTGGACCGACCGAGGCTTTTCATGGAACACATGGCAGCCTGGGTATGAGCTCCGGGTGGGAGTATGGCTGGTAGCTGAAATACTTACTCAGTTGGCACGGTGCAACAGACCAGCTATGACGATGTACGGCTGAGCATGCAGAAGTAGTGAAGACTTCTTGGTGAACAGCTATGGATACTGAGTAATCGATATCCTGGTGCTTGAACTACGTACATGCTACACCGGCTTTCGTAATAACCAGGAGCATCCCTGGTGCAGTCCGGTTCCGAAAAGTTCGCCAGAGTTGGGATGCAACCTGTGAGCTCAATCGAATTGCCTTGGCAAGAGCGAGCCTTCCATTGTAACAATAATTGATTTAAGCATCTGGTCCTTATGAACTGGATCCTTACTGTCAGATGCAGAACCTTAGCTCGTCATCCCTGCATTAATTAAATGAAACTAATTTTTTAGCTAATGAGGAGAATAATATGATCTACAGACTACGGAACGGTATCAGGCTTAGTATTTTGGTAGCATTCATTGCACTGGGGATTGTAGCAGCCTGGATGCTGGTAGGAAACGCGTTTGCCCAGGGAGTGAACACATCCCCCTCCAATTGGTTACCTGGTGATGATACCATCGGCATGGCCGCTGAGATTCAGCATACCCCAACTATTGCTCGCGGTGGCGACATACTGCTGGCCGTATGGGCGGATCGTCGGTCAATGCCAAGCGGGAGTGGCGATTTCTTCGAGACGGCGAGCGATATCTATGGTATGCGGCTGGATGGTAATGGCAACCTGCTCGACGCTGTGCCATTCGTGATAACTCAAGCCCAGGCTGCCCAGGATAATCCCAAGGCGGTCTGGAATGGTACTCACTGGCTGGTGGTCTTTGAAAGTTATAGCGTCTCTGCAGGAGGCTACTACCAAAAGTCGTTGGCTGCCGTGCGGGTATCACCAAACGGTGAAGTGATGGATGCCAACCCCATCCCAATTTACAATTACTCACCGGTGGGAGGCGCCTGGGCAGTCGCCAGCGATGGGAATAATTGGGTCGTGGTTTGTGAGACAAGTGACTCTAACAGTAGCTTGAAGGCAATACGCATTACTGCCTCCGGGGTTGTCGAACAGCCTCCCAAGCTCCTCATACCGTCCGCCTACTATCTTCGCTTCAATCTGCGCCTGGCCTATGCTGGCGGAGTTTACATGTTCACCTGGATGGACATAAACGACACGTTAGCTTTGCGCTTCGACAGTGCGCTGAATGTGTTGGATGCCAATCCCATCACCCTGGTTCCTGGTATTGGCCTGGAAAGCCTGGTTTCGAACGGCAACCAGTTCTATATCACCTGGCACCAACTACAGCCGGATTTTTCAACGGCAGTCATGGGTTCACGTGTAGATACCAACGGTCAGAAACTGGAACCCGGGGGAGTCAAAATTTCTGGCAGCAACCAGCCTGATAACGGCACGATGACTAGCGTTGCCTGGGAGGGCACAAACTGGAGGGTGACCTGGGGCTCTAACGGCGGCGTGCTTATTTCCAGGGTAAATGCGGATGGACAGGTGTTGGATCCAGGAGGCGTGGCGCTCACAGGTCCATCGACGGGTCCGACTGTCGGCACATCGTCCGGTGGTGTGCAAATCGTGTGGGGCAGCTACATAACAGCTGAGAATGACATCTACACGGCGCACGTAAGTGCTGACAACTCTGCCGGACCCACCCGCGGGCTATCCCTTGGTGGTCCAATGCAGATCCGTTCTGACCTGGCAGTGGGTACTAACGGCTATATGGTCGTCTACCGCTCTGATATTGGTGGGACGCGACGAATTATGGCACAGCCGCTGGATACCAATGGCGATCCAATTGGCACCGACCCACTCCAACTCGACTCAGGCGATAACCTGTATGGACCCAATATCCCTGCGGTCGCCTGGAATGGCTCCCTTTACCTGGTCACCTGGAACAATAGCAGCGGCATTGTAGCCCAGCGCATATTGCAGGATGGAACGCTTGTCGATCCCGTGCCATTTCTGGTCACGACAGGTTTTGGACCCATCGATGTTTCAGCACTCGGGGATTACTTCCTCGTGGTGGGTCTTCGGTATGATTCCTACCCCGAGTGGGTTTATGGCATTGGGGCGCGCGTGCGCGGCAGCGATGGCGTGGTTCTGGATCCAGCAGGGTTAACCTTGGCTGGTACCTTTGCTCGCTTTGCAGCCGTTACCACCCTGGGTGACCGTTGGCTGGCGGTGTGGCACGTGACTTCGAGCCACGACAATCTCATCGGTAGCACAACTGGTAGCTTTGTCAACGCCGACGGCACCAGCCCGGGTGAATTTTCCATCAACGGACCCTACTCAGCGGCTGGTGGAAACGCCATCTTTGAGGTAGCGGTTGCTGCCAACAGCAGCAAGGCGTTGGTGCTCCAATCCAGCGAGCTGTCCTCAGGTGTCGAGACCGACCTGGCAGCCAACATAGTGAACGTCGATGGCTCCGTGCAGCCTGCTGTCAACCTGACGCCATGGCTGGGTAACCAATATAGACCCAGGGTTGCCTGGGATGGCAGTCAGTTCGTGGTAGTCTACAACGAGCAAAGGAACCGCTTTGCGCCTTCGACATTGGATGTATTGGATGGACGCAGTGACCTGTTTGGCATGCGCGTCAGCACAACCGGCACAGCTATCGATCCTAAGGGTTTTGCTTTTTCCATCTCTCCATCTGGCGAGGCATTTCCCAATGTGGCAGCCTCGGGTGGTATAAGCTTGATCACCGGTTCGGTGGTGCGGAACGAGTCACCGTTTGCAGCCTATCGTGTGGGTTATCAGCGTTTTGGCGTTGGAGGGAATCCGTGGCCAGTGGCAGTGGCCTCCGCGAGCCCCAGCAATGGGGTTATTCCACTTGGTGTAAGCTTCAGCTCGAATGGCAGCGCTGATCCGGGTGGGAGCATCTCCAGCTATGCCTGGGATTTCGGTGATGGCAGCAGCTCCAGCGAGGCCAACCCCAACCACACATACACTGTACCTGGTAACTATGTAGCCACGCTGACGATCACTGACAACCAGGCAGCGCAAACAGTCAACACCGTCCCGCTTATTGTTTTAGCCCCTAACCAGCTGCCGGTGGCAGTGGCAGTGGCTGATCGACTGAGCGGATCACCACCCCTGGATGTGACTTTCTATTCAGACAGCTCTTATGATCCTGATGGTGCATTGGGTAACACGCGTTGGCAATTCCACGACGGTAGTGAATATTGGAACTCAACGGCTTACTTCAGCTACAATCAGCCTGGCATATACCAGGTAACGCTCACCGTTTGGGACGACCGGGGTGCTACTGGAACCGACACACTGACCATCTACGTCGGCCAGCCCAACCAACCACCAGAAGCAGTAGCCGATGAGTATTCCACCCAGATCGATACAACGCTTGAGGTACCTGCATTGTTGGGTGTCTTATCAAATGACGTAGATCCTGAGAACGACCCACTCACTGCGTTGCTAAATAGTGGCCCTTCGCATGGCACTCTGGATTTAAACCTCGATGGCTCTTTTAGCTACATACCAGCAGCAGGCTTTCAAGGTTTGGACACATTTACCTATCACGCCAACGACGGACTGGCTGACTCCAACCTGGCAACAGTGAGTATCACAGTTACTCCGGTCAACAACGCACCACTGGCGGTGGATGACTCCTACAGCACCCAGGAGGATATACTGCTGGTGGTAAGCGGACCTGGTGTTCTGCTCAATGATAGTGACCCTGATAATGACCCACTCACCGCCGTGCTCAATAGCATACCGTCGCATGGCACGCTGGATCTGAATGCCGATGGTTCATTCACCTATACCCCAACAGCTGGCTTTAATGGTATGGACACGTTCACCTACCGCGCTAACGACGGAGCAGCTAACTCCAACCTGGCAACAGTGAATATCACCATCACACCGGTCAACGATCCACCACTCGCAATGGATGATTCTTACTCTACCCATGTGGACTTACCCCTGGTGGTGACTGGACCTGGTGTGTTACTCAACGATAGTGACCCCGATAACGACCCACTCACCGCTTTGCTCGATAGCAGTCCATCGAATGGCACATTGGATTTCAACACCGATGGCTCGTTCACTTACACCCCCGCGGCTGGCTTTCAAGGTCTGGATACATTCACCTACCATGCCAATGATGGCATGGATGACTCCAATCTGGCAACCGTGAATATCACAGTTGCGCCAGTCAACAACGCACCACTGGCTGTGGACGATTCCTACAGTATCCTGGCGAACCTGCCTCTGGTGGTGGCTGCACCTGGCGTGTTGCTCAATGACACTGACGTGGAGAACGACCCACTCACCGCCGTGCTGGATAGCAGTCCATCGCATGGTACGTTGGATATAAATGCTGATGGTTCGTTCACCTACATACCTGACGCTGGCTTTATCGGCGTGGACACATTCACTTACCACGCCAGTGATGGCATGGATGACTCCAATATTGCCACCGTACAAATTACGGTCTCAGGATATCAAATCTATCTGCCTGCGTTATTGCGCAGTCAATAAACCCAAGGCTGTTACATCGAATATCTGCATCCCCGTGCTTTCTAGATTAGAGCGCGGGGATGCATTTTTTAATAACTGCACAATTCCTGCTTTGGCAACCCAAGAGCATATATAGATTCAAGGGTTTCCACAGGAAACAATAGCTTTTGAAAAGGAAAAGCAACCCTAATCAAGTTTTAATCATAACTGGATAATTTGGGTGTATATTAGTGATGTTGACACTTGCAAAAAACTTTTATTGGTATCGCAGGTGTCCACCACCGGGTTATGTCAGTTGTCCGTCCCCCCCGGGCAGGTGATACCGGTGGCCCTCCTTAGATTGCCGGACGTGTCCCCCCCACGTCCGGCATCCGTTTAACGTAATGGAGGGTTCTGGCTAAGTAGCCAAAACCCTCCGGGTTTACCTTGTGGGGGGAAGCTTACTTGCGGGTCAGGTTGGATACCTGGCTCACCCCGCTCATGGATGCTGGGTGGTAGGTCGGCTCAGTGCGCACATGTGCAGCCTGGACGGGTTTTGGTGCTGGCTGCGATACATTGCGGTATTGTGCGGTATGTGTGGATAGTGCAGGGTTGGTAGTTAGGGGTTGAGGCTGAGATTGTCTTGCCATCGGATTTACCGCCTGCCGGGGTGCAGCCTGGCTGAATAGCCGGCTCCCATTCACTGAAAAAGACCCAATGATGAGTACCCGGATCACCCACACCATGATGGCGACAAAGACTGGCACAACTTTAATCATCGTCTCCCGAGGTACAACCGATCCGCCCAATGATTCGTGACCAAGAATGGCGATTGCCACTCCCCACCAGGTGAGGATGGCATTCATCGTGGCAGCCAGCAGCCAGGCTCCAAACAGGTACCAGACTTCCTTTGGCTCACTGGCGCCTTTTTCGGGGGTAAATAAGCGGGCGATCCCAGCAAAATCGATGCCACAAAAAGCAATCGCCAGGATCGTCGCCCAACCTATTCCTGCAAAGCGTAAATCACCAAGTAAATCGGTCAGGGCAAAGTCGGTGGTACTGTAATTGAAGATCTCGAATGCAACCAGGGCTCCAATGATCAACACGCCGAATAAAAAGCCGCGTGAGGGCTTCACGCTGTGTGTGATTCGGCTCACATTGACGATAGAATTTCCACTTTTGTTCATTTGTATCTCCTTTGGTTTGATAGACCTGTTAATTGATATAGGATGACATCCGATGGAACAATTGTATATAATATAGAACAATTGTTCTATTTTGTCAAGAGGTAATTTTTCTGATTCCATGACTTCCCACCTTTCCCACTCAACACATTTCTTTAGTTTGTCGTGTTTTTCGATATTCACAGGCATAATATGTATCTGTAGGGGCGAAAAATAGTACATATTTGATTACACCTTGCGAGTAGAGCGGGATCGTTTAGCGTGATGTTAATTGTCCTCATAATAAAGACACTACTTGCCACACAACCAGAAACCGGTTGTATACCAAAAAGCGGGCATGCGGTCGGTATGCAGTCTATTACTAGCCATAATTTCTTAAACCCCCAGACTGGATGCATCTCATGAACATACTCATAGAATGTAGCAATGGCACTCCTGCACAATATCAAGTTTTTATCGGAGCTGAATGGACATCCTGATTTGGGGTGATATCACTGTGAGTTAATTCCAGGCTCAATACCACTCTCCGGTATCCCAATCTGTACAGTCGTTGAGTTGACGTATTAAAGGGATAAGCATACAATCCAATTATCATACCCAAACGAAACCGCTATCACTGCTCCATTATCAAGATTATTCTATGTAATTTTCTGGGTAACAACGCACCAAGTCACAAATATTCTCCGCTATCCCTATATGACAGCAGTTAACTTATGAAGTCTTAATCCTGAGAAGCTGAATAAAGCGAGGTTAAGCATGGATAAACAAATTTTCGTTGCTCGCGAGGGGGAACTGGCACAGCTCGACAGTTTTCTCAAAAAGGCATTAATCAATCAGGGAATGATATGCTTCGTGACAGGCGAAGCTGGCAGCGGTAAATCAACCCTGGTCACCGAGTTTGCCCGGCGAGCGCTGGAACAGCGTAAAGACCTGGTCGTCGCCGTGGGGCAAAGCGATGCTCAGACAGGGGTGGGCGACCCCTATTTGCCCTTTCGTGAGGTGCTTAGGCAACTGACAGGGGATGTGGAAACCAAGCTCGCCAAGGGTGCAATCAGTGCGGAGAACGCAGACCGGTTGCGCAAAATGGTGAGTGTGTCTGCACGCTTTCTAGTGGAAATCGCACCCGACCTGGTCGGTTTGTTCGTACCTGGTGCTGGGCTGGCTATGAAGGCCGCGAAAGCGACCGCAGATAAAGCCGGCTGGCTGGGGAAGCTAGAGAAATTGTCGCAGAGACCTAAGGCAGGCGAAGGGATGGGTAACAAAGACCTGGATCAGAACATGGTATTTGAGCAATACACACGCTTTGTGACCACCCTGGCAGGTAAAAGCCCTCTGCTACTGATCCTGGACGACCTGCAGTGGGCAGATTCAGCGTCAATTGGATTATTATTCCGCTTAGGGAGGCGCATCGAGGAACACCGAATTTTAATTATAGGTACGTATCGACCTGAAGAGGTGGCTATCGGTAGGGCAGGTGATCGACATCCCCTGGAGAAGGTGCTGACCGAGTTCAAGCGCTATTATGGAGATATCTGGGTGGATCTGGACATGGCTGAGCAGGTCGAAGGCAAGCAGTTTGTAACTGCCTTCCTGAATACCGAGCCCAACCTGCTAAATCAAGAATTTTGCCAGAAGCTCTTTCATCATACTGCGGGACACCCTTTGTTTACCATCGAGCTACTGCGCAACATGCAAGAGCGAGGTGACTTGGTCCGAGATGATCAAGGTCGATGGATGGAGTCCTCAGCTCTGGATTGGGAGTCATTACCCATGCGCGTGGAAGGCGTCATCGAGGAGCGCATCAATCGCCTGGGGCAAAATCTACGATCGATTCTGACTATCGGAAGTGTGGAGGGTGAGGATTTCACGGCTGAAGTGGTCGCTCGTGTACAGAGTGCGGATGTGCGCTGGCTGATTCCCAAGCTGAGTGAGGAGTTGGAGCGACAGCATCGCTTGGTGAAGTCACAGGGCATTCGGCGGATTACCCCTGATGGTCAGCGCCTGTCCATGTACCGGTTTCAGCACAATTTATTCCAGACATACCTGTACAACAAATTGAATGAGGCAGAGCATGCGTACATGCATGAAGATGTTGGGAATGCACTGGAGACGTTGTATGACGATCAGGTGGATGAGATTGCAGTGCAACTGGCGCGACATTTTGATCTGGCGGGAATAGGAGAGAAAGCGCGCACTTATTTGGAGAAGGCTGGGAAGCAGGCAGCGGATAGATATGCCAATGACGAAGCCATCGGGTATTTCACCCGAGCCCTCGATCTGACCTCAGAGAATAAGCCCAACGAACGCTATAAATTGTTGCTCAGGCGCGAAGAGATCTATGGCTTACAAGGCAAGCGTGAGCACCAAGCGCATGACTTAACCGCGCTGCAGGAACTCGCCCAGATTCTGGCCGATGATTTGAAGCGGATCGAGGTTGCCTTGCGGAATGCAATATATGCTAATGCGACGAATAACTACACTGCAGCTGTTGATTCAGCTCAAGAGGCTATTCACCTTGCTGAAGCTATCCCAGATATCAGGGGTCAGGCAGTAGGTCATTTTCAGTGGGGGTCTGGTGCTAAATACCAGGGAGACATTGAGAAAGCCCTCAGCCAAATTGAGCTAGCTCTGGCTTTGTCCCGTGATGCTGGATTGCGCCAAGTGCAAAGCGAACAGCCTGCGCGCCCTGGGTGTGCTCAGTATGGAGCAGGGCGACCATGACAGGGCAAAATCTTACTATGAGGAGTCTCTACATATCTCCCATGAGGATGCAGACCTACGGGCTGAGAGTAAAACACTCAACAACCTGGGTAATCTTTGCCAACTACGAGGGGAGTATGCGAGCGCTAAATCCTATTTCGAGCAAGCCCTGTGTGTCTTTCGTGAAATCGGTGACCGTCTAGGTGAAAGTGTCGAGCTTGGAAACCTTGGGCTCATCTCTGAGAACCTGGGTGACCTGCGATCAGCCAGAACCTACTATGAGGAGGCCAGGCTCATCAGCCAGGAGATCGGCGACCGAGATGGTGAGGCATTAATGCTGGGAAATCTCGGTGGGGTATCTGGAATGTTGGGCGATTTTGCTACAGCTAAGTGTTCCTTTGAGCAGGCGCTGCTTCTCGCCCGCGAGATTGGTAGTCAGGCGGATGAATGCTTTTTTCTTAAGGAACTGGGCTTTACCATGTCCATGCAGGGAAACTATTCCGCTGCCAATGAGTGTTGCGAGCAGTCGCTGAGGATTGCGCGTAAACTCGGTAATCAGATACGTGAGGCAGAAGCACTCGGCAAATTGGGTATTGTCTGCGATTGTTTAGGTGATTACCTAAGTGCTCGAGATCACTATGAGGCTTCCCTACAGGTCGCCCGCAGCTTAGGTGACCGGTTTGGAGAAAGTTATGTGCTGGTAAACCTGAGCTTGCTCTGCCATCATCTAAGTGAAAACCAACCCGCCAAAGAATATAGCCAGCTTGCATTGAAGATAGCGCAAGAGCTTGGCACCCGCGAAGTCGAGGCGTCTGCTGTGACCCACCTGGGCCACGCTCTGGTGGGGTTTGGCCATCTGGCCGAGGCTATAGACGCCTACCAACAGAGCTTGGCTCTGCGTCGCGAACTGGGTCAGCTTCACCTGGCGGCAGAGTCTTTGGCTGGTTTGGCGCGCATTTGCCTGATCCAGGAAAGACCAGGTGAAGCCCAGGCTTTTGTAGAAGAGATCTTTAATTTTCTGAAAATCCACACACTTGAAGGAACATTAGAACCGATGCGCGTCTACCTTACCTGCTACCGAGTTTTGACGGCTAACAAGGACTCGCGCTCCAAGGAACTGCTTATAGCAACGCATAAATTGTTGCAAGAACGGGCCGCCAGAATAGAAAACGAGGAAATGCGTCGCTCATACCTGGAGAATGTGGCTGCTCACCGCGAGATCCTGCAGGAGTATGCAAAAATTGGGTGACGGAAAGAGCTATGCGGACACTTTGAGTGGACCCAGATGCAAGATTGGATTCATGTCGTTTAATAAAATAGTATCTATCACCAAAACCTCCCTCATCCACGCTCCGCTCCAATCCATCCAGCACATGAACATGATATGACTGGGTTGATTACTTGTTATATGGTTGACCTTCTACGCTATCTGTACAGAACTATCATACTTCCAATGTTATTGAATTAACATAGTATAGTCTTAAACATCCCAGGGTCATTTTGTGAGCTGTTGATCCATTAAATCATTGCTAACCACCAAATTGGGCGGTCTACCCTGTGCATCTATTCCGCACATAGGAATTTGGGAACGATAGTAGTAAATGACCCGTATCTGGCAAATGGCATTGCCACCCCCAGTATTTAAGCAAGTCAAGCAGCTCATCCAAAAGGCAATTGGTAATGACTGGGTTGAGGCTATACGGCGAATCCCTGCACTGGCATAAGCTGTAGCAGGACAGACTGTAATATCAGCGATGTAACACAGTTCCCAAGCAGTGAATAATTTCATTCTGCTATTGAAATTCAGTGGGATCCAGTTAACTTTATTCCAGTTTTTCGAAACAAATCCATGTCTTCAACAGACTGATGATAAGCTCAGTTCTGCCAGGCCCCTTGATTAATTAGAACATTTGTGCTATTATCTAAAAATCAATACCAATGTATAGGAGGACTTATGCGCAACGGACCTTCTTTAGTTATTCGGGGAACTTTCTTGGGAAGCCTGGGTTTAGCGTTATTGGGCTGGTTCCTGGCTGGCCAGATCAAAATCTCAACCAGCACAGAAGTAGCTTATGCTGCAGTATCATCTCAAGGAGCTGAATCACTGCAGGCGCAGGATATCTGCCAGGTAAGCCAGAGTTTTCCAATGGAAATCCTGCAGTGGTGCAGGATCATCACCGAGGAAGCCATCCAGGCGGAGCTGCCCCCCAACTTAATCGCAGCAGTAATGTTGCAGGAAAGTGGTGGTGATTCATCCGCCTATTCCGCCAGTGGGGCGGTGGGCTTGATGCAGGTAATGCCCCGCGATGGGATCGCGGCAGAGTTTGAGTGTATCAATGGACCTTGTTTTGCCAGCCGTCCCACCATCGAAGAGCTCCTGGAGCCTGGATATAATATCGAATACGGCAGCCAGATGCTGTCTGGCCTGGTCACCAGGCAGGGCAGCTTCCGTGAAGCTTTGAAGGCTTACGGGCCAATGGATGTTGATTATTCCTATGCGGATCGAGTACTCTCTATATACGAGAACTACCGATAATTCACGTCCATACCCATACCAGGGTTATTAAGGGCTATTCACCGTTATGGGTAGGAAGTAAATCCTCCCAACGAGCGTGCTGATGGGCTCGCCATTCACAAGTGCTGCATGGTCACTCACGACGGTATAATCATCGTTCATCAGCATACCATTCGAATTAATATCAACCCTAACAACCAGATCAATACTGATCGTCTCCAGCGGATCCAGGCTGGGAATATCCCAGCGAATGGTATCCCCTATTCTCGTAAAAGGTAAAGTTGAAGAGACAAACACCGACCCGGCAGGGATATTATCGGTGAGTACAACATTGGTCGTTGGAATGAGCTCACTTGCATTCGTGATGGTGAGCGTGTAGGTCAGCAGGTTCCCCGGGAAGATCATGGGAGCCGATGCAGCCATGCCGAGCTCCAAGAAGTCAAGTTTTTCCAGCAGGGTAGTGACCGGCTCTCCTCTCACCTGTGCCACCTGGTCACTCTGAACGGCGTAATCCTCATTTGTGATTGAGCCGAACGAGCTGATATCCACCCGTACGACAAGGTCAACACTGGTGACAGTCATGGGATCGAGGCTGGGGAAATCCCAGTGGATGATGTCTCCTGTCTGGGTATAGGGTGAGGTAGCAGAGACGAACGTCGACCCGGTTGGGAGGGTGTCTGTCAGTACCACATTGGTGGTCGGATTTAGCTCGGAAATATGAGTGATGGTAAGGGTATAGGTGATAAGATCACCAGGGAAAACAACGGGATCCGACGCCGTCTTATCCAGCTCCAGCTGGTGTTGTGATTCAACTGCTGCTAAAGCATCGATGCGCCCCCAGCCATAGGTGTTATTGGGAATTTCATCCGGCAAGTCACCACCACAACCCTCATTCGTGGCACGGCCGACTGCAGTTTGTTCGATCGCCCATTCGATCTGATCCACCTGGCCACGCATGGCGGGTTGGGCTGAGATGAGCAGTGCCACCAGACCAGCTACATGCGGACCTGCCATGCTGGTGCCACTCATCGATGTATAACCTCCACCTGGAATAGACGAGCGGACATTTACACCAGGAGCGGAGATATCCGGCTTGGGACGGTTGCTGCCATCCACGGTCACGGGTCCACGGCTGCTGAAACCAGCTATATTATCAGATGAATCGGTGGCACCAACGGTGAATGATTCATCGTAGATGGCAGCAGGGTCCTCAACGCTGCTACAGGATGAACCTGAATTTCCAGCTGAGTGAGCAGTCACTATTCCAGCCGCAACCAGGTTTTGGACTGCTTCAAGAAGCACATTTGGATCAGTGCAACCCTCACTGGGTGGGCAACCCCATGAGTTATTGATCACATCCGGTGCCAGGTCAGGGCGAGGTTCGCTGCCATCCACACGCGTTGGGGCAACAAACCATTGGTAACAGCCAATATAGGTCTCAGGAGTGCCATTACCTCCTGCGTCCATATTCCTACAGCCAATCCAGCGTGCTCCTGGAGCCATGCCGATTTTGTTATTGCCACCATCATCCCCCACCATGGTGCCCATGGTATGTGTACCGTGCCCATAGGGATCGACCGGAACAGTAGAGTGGTTATAGGTAGTATCAATCCAGTTATAGTCATGGTCCACCGAAAGTCCATTCCAACCCCGGTATTGATTCTTGATGGCGGGGTGATCCCAGGCATAACCGGTATCTTGCCCACCGATGACCACATTCTGGCCGGTGTAGCCGAGAGCCCAAACCTCGGGGGCCCGCACCTTAGTGATATTCCATTCAATTCCATCGGGAAGAGTAGAAGAGGCACGCACTTCCACCGGTGCATCCAATGCCACCTGTGGGTTGGCATATAGGTGCGCCACATCCGGTCTTTCGGCCAATAGCTGGACGGTGCTTAAGCCACCGCGCACCCAAACCATATTGACGATCCAATAGGGTCGGTAGTCCACCCCAAGTTTTTCTAACTCAGTAATGAGCGGTTTTTGAGTGCTCTCAGCAATTGAAGTCAGGGTTTGGAAAACGTACCAACCTTTTTCCAGCTTGGTTGGTAACACCTTTGCTTCGCTGAGGTCCGCCTGGGCGGTCAGGAAAACCAGGAATTCGGTCTCTCCCTGAGCTGCAGTCTGCAACACCCAGGGATCAACTTTATCCTTCCACTGCGCTGCAGATGCAGGAACAGCTGAACCAACAAGAATGATGGATAAAATGGATAGTACAACCAGTAAGCGATTGATATGTTTGTGCATTCGTCTCTCCTACATTTTTACCAGCAATTTCAATTCAGGCATGATGAAGGGCAACACCAGCAAACCCCCCACCCCCAAGGCGAAAACTCCCAGCAATAACCCAGTCAAAGGCAGGGATAGGTGCAAAATAACATATACCACCAGCCCGCCGATCAATGCAGCTGGGATCGCACGCAAGACCGTGCCTTTCACAGCAATAACTCCAGGAAACCGCCTGTTTAGCAGATACCATAACAGCACTGCTTCTCCGGTGTAGGTCAATCCGTTGGCAAGCGCAATACCAGCCGCGCCCAGGGTGAAGCCTAACACGACTGCCAGGATGATAAAAGTCACCATGGTCAGAAAGGAAGCCCACAGAGGGATGATGGCATTTTGTTGAGCATAAAATGCACGCGAGGCAACTTCGATCAGAGAGTAACCCATTAAACCAATAAGGAAACCGCGCGTGACCCAGACCACGAGTTCTGTACCCGCTGCGTCAAAGCCAAGAACACTCACTATGGAGCGGATTCCGATCATTTCCAATACTGCCGCTGGGATGGTGATTGCCAGGATGATGCGCATGCCCCGATTCAGGGATTGTTTAAAGAGGTCCATCTGCTCAAGTGCCACTTGCTCCGAGATGGTTGGTAAGAGAACTGTACCGATAGCCGTGCCCACTAGCGTTTCCGGCACCTGCATGAACAACCAGCCATAGACCAGGGCGGAAACTGACCCAGGCACCAACCAGGAGGCAATGTTATCGGAGGCAATGAAGATGATCTGGATGAACATCACGGTCAGGACACGTGGACCCATTAGCGCCAGGACCTTACGCACACCCGGGTGATGAAGGTCAATCGCAGGGGTCCAATGGAACTTATACATCACCAGCCCAGGCAGCTGGATCAACAGGAACATGAGCGCGCCAATGATGCTGCCGTAAGCCAGGCCGTAAACCCCCATCCCAAAGGCTGGCAGGGTGATCGGTCCAATTTGGTATCCGGTCTCAGGCGCTAGGATGATCACGCCAAATAACATCCCGATGTCATACATGCTGGGTGCCATGGCAGGCAGCAGGAAGTGTTGGTTCGCTTGCAAGCCGGCAATCACCAACCCACCGAGGGAGAAGATCATGGTGGCAATGAGATCGAGCCGCATGATGTTCGTGACAAGTTGTTGCTGATCAACAGAGAAACCAGGCGTGACAACTCTCTGTACGATCGGACCAGCAAAAATAGCCAGCACCAAGGCAATTCCACCGGTGATCAAAAACATTAGGTTGGCAATACGCGAGAATAGGTCCCAGGCAGCCTGACGGTCTTGTTTTTGGATGGTTTCTGACAATACAGGGATGAAGGCAATGGCTAATGCCCCACCTGAGATGAGGGCAAACAACAGGTCTGGAAAATTATTGGCAGCGTTGAATGCATCCAGTGCGGGCGAGAGCCCAAATTGCCGCGCAATGATAATCTGACGCACAAATCCCAACACCTTTTCCAGACCAAAGAAAATTGCAACGATCAAGGCTGATTTGGCGAAACGTGACATTGCGCAAGTATAGCATGAGTTTGCATTACTATTCTAGGTGGTATGACCGATGAATTAACACAAGTCAGGAGCAATCCCAGACCGATGGAGCACTGTCGAGCTCTTTGGGTGATCAAACGTTGCATCCTCACCCTGTATATGGTAGAATTCCGTGCGCTTGAGAGGGATTTCATGACCCGAGTGTTTTACGGGTTTCCTCTTGTTGGAGGGATGGCCGAGTGGCTTAAGGCGCCTGTCTTGAAAACAGGTATGGAGAAATCCATCGTGGGTTCGAATCCCTCTCCCTCCGCCTACGGGGAGGTGCCAGAGAGGCCGATTGGGCTCGCCTGCTAAGTGAGTGCGGGGGCTAAAACCTCCGCCGCGGGTTCGAATCCCCGCCAAAAATATATCAATAAGTCCGCCGTGGGTCCCCATAAAGGGATCCATTGAATCCTCGCCAAAAATAGTATCAATAAGTCCGCCGTGGGTCCCCATAAAGGGGATCCATTGAATCCGCCTCCGCCAAAAATAGTATCAATAAGTCCGCCGTGGGTCCCCATAAAGGGGATCCATCCCACTCGCTCATAACATTCGCTCGGGGACTAAAGTTCGAAACCCGCCCTCCCCGCCTTGCGTAAAATTTTTACCGTTGCTAAGGGCTATCAATCTGGGTGTAACGGTTACTAAAGTTCAGAACGTCTGTATATGAACTCGCTCAATCAAGCTGGGCGATTTCGTTTTGTATTCCTTGATTTGAATTGCACTCTCCGGTGAACGGCAGGTCAAGCGATTGTCAGGCAAGTCAATGAAATCCCAGTCTTCTGAATCCACAATCGTAGGATAAACTCACAAGTTGCACTTGTGAGTCTATCCTACTTCTTTTAAAATACTATTGTGAGGAAATTTTGTGTGCCATAAGTGATTCGAATTCGCTACTACTTCAGTGCGATGGATGAGCAGGTAGGGGAAAAGAATTCGGGTTAAGGTCACATAAGTGACACACTGAGTTTAATGTACTACTTCTTGGGTTAGAAAGCTCCTCCGAAGTAATACCCAATTAAACTAATTATGCTGTTTAATCTGATCAAACATTCATATGTAGAGGAATTGATTAGATCGGAATACGATAAATTATGCAAACAACAAACGATAATCCAAATTCAAGAACAAATGATCCTGAATGGCGTGTTCTGGGAGAATATCCTCTGAACAAATTTATGATTGAGCTGGATAAGTGGAATAGGACTAATACTAGTTTGCTATTTCAAACGATTAGAGATATGGGTATACAACCAGAGTTTCTCAGCAACATTGAATGTAAGTTGATCGGGTTTTCCAAAGAAGCGATGGCGCATCTCAATCAAGGAAGATCAGAATCCCCAGTATATATTCGTTTGTTTTTCCAAAAAAAGACGATAGAAGACGTAAATTCAACGAAATCTTTGAACCAATTTACTGCAGAACAAACGTCTGATCCATCACACATTATCCATCAGTCTGATGCAGAAACAATTGGGGGATGGGGATTTTTCCTGGTCGAGAGAGATGGAAATTACCAGCCCGGCTCGTCTCGGAGCACATATAATTGGGTGGATTTGTATATATATAAAGAAGGGGCGTAGCCTGGTAAGAAAAACGCATCATCCACATTCGTGTGCCTGAGCATAAGCGAGCACTTGCGCTATGGCTTCATCGGAAGAAGTCTTCCCTTCTACCTGTATGGCGGCTTCCAATCGCCCCTCCGGGAGGGCTGCCTGCAATTCAGCTTGAAGATTATCGAATTCCTCTAGCATATTTTTTCTTTCTATTGAACATGCCCTGAGCAGGAGGAAGATCTCAAGGGCTTGCCCTGTTTGACCCTGGGTCGTTAACAGCCTGGCAATAAATACCTGCGCAAAGTACACTAGGTCGAAATTTTTGATTGCCTGGCCGATGCGGATAACTTGGCGATATTGATTGTGAGCAGAATCATAATCCCTTCGTGCAGCTAAGCAATTCCCTAAATGGATGTAAATCATAGCCAGGTTATAGGAGTCCCCAAATTCTAATTGGAGGTTGAGACTCTGAAGAAAATAACTTTCCGCTAGCTCAAGCCTGTGGGTGGCATATGCCACTCTACCTAAATAATACAGGATGATCACAGCAGAAAAGACATCATGTAATTGGTAACACAGGGGCAATGTATCTTGTAACAATTGCTCTGCTTTATCAAAATCCTTCTTTACGAAAAGTATATAAGCCATCCCTATGGACAAAGGTATTTTCAGGCGTAAGTCGCCTGGTTTTACCATCGGAGAGACTTCTTGATATAACTCTAAAGCTTCCGATAATTTCCCGAGCGCGTAATAGTGTGATGCGAGATTGATACTGGACAATGCATACCACCATTCATTGCCCACCTGCCGGAAAATCTCCCGGCTTTGCTTACTCAAAGTGACAGCTAACAGGATCTGTCCATTGAATAGGCTGGTGCTAGCCAGCATAAGCATTGCCTGGGCTCTTTCCACTCTGAACTGTTCATCCCCAAGGTAATTGATGGCTGATTCGATGTATTCTTTGGCGACATCATACGTATGGGCATTGAGTACATGCAGACCCAGGAAGGCTGTCACAAGACCCAGTACCGTTTTGAAGCCTGGGGCGTCCGCTGTTGTTTCAAACTCAGCCTGGACCTTTTTCAACGCTGTGACGGATTCGGAAAATATGCTGACCGCTTCCAGGCTCCTGCTGCGCATTTCGTAAAATAAGCTGAGGCTGAACAAGGCGTTGTGTAATAATTCTGCAGGAAAAGAATGGCTACTATCTAAACTGGGTTGACAATGGGTCACCATATGCAGCCAACCTTGAGACAAATCATCGGTGATCCTGCCCATTTCGTTGAGGATATTAACCTGCTGGAGACCTTTCAGCTCTTCCTCTCGATCGGAAAGATACTGAACGAAATACAATGCATGCTGGTCTTTTATGCACGCATTTTCGTCCGGAAGCTCAGCCAGCTTGAGCCCTGCATATTGGCGGATGATCTCATGGAGGCCATAATTATCTTGATCGTTCCGGTAAAGCAGGGTTTTATTTTTCAACGAAGCCAGAACGGGTAAACTCGCTCCGCAAATCGCTTGGGCAGCTTCCCGGCTGAAACCACCGTGAAACACAGATAAACGGGTGAGAATCAATTTCTCCTCAGTGTTGAGCAGATTCCAGGAGTGATCCAGTGTGGCACGCAAGCTGCGGTGCCGCTCAGGAAGATCACGCATCGAGACGGAAAGAAAGTCGATATTGTGCTCGATCTCCTTAGCTATCTCTTCACAGGACAGTAACCCAACCCAAGCGGCGGATAACTCAATTCCGAGCGGCATCCCCTCCATGATTTGGCAAATCTTGAGAACCCACTGCCGCTCATCAGCTTGAATCTCAAAGCCAGCCTGTACTCTCCTCGCGCTTTGTAAAAACAATGCCACCGAGCTGTATGCGTCAAATTGTTTTACCTGATCATTGATTGGCACTGGTAGTCCCTGGATTTCAAACACCCACTCGCTCAACAGATTCAAGCGTTCGCGGGAAGTTACCAGTAGTTTTATCTGCTGGCAGTCTTTTATTATTTCTGTAAATACTCCCGTACCTTCCAACAGGTGTTCTGCATTATCCAACACGAGCAGAGCTTTTTTCACGCGCAAATGGCGGAGAAGCTGCGATTGAAGGTCGGTTGGATCATGAAACTTGAAACCCACAGCTTCAGCGATCGCTGGAACGATCAAGCCTGGCGAATTCAAGGAGACAAGTGAAACAAACCAGGTACCATCTGGAAATAAATCTTTGGAATGGTGAACAGCTTCGATAGCCAGCCGGGTTTTTCCAATTCCTCCTGGACCTACGATGGTAAGCAACGAGCATTGAGGGTCTTGCAGCAGCTGGGTAAGAGCGGTGATCTCTGGCTCCCGTCCGATGAAAGGGGTCAGCTCCCGAGGTAGATTTTCAAGAACTGTGCTGGACTTTCCGGCTGGCGGAGATGTGCTAACAAGAGAAAGTAGTTTTTCAATGCCCAGCTCACCACGGGCAACTTTTATAAACGTTGTTTGGTCTTCACCTGGGATTTCCAGCGCTTTGGCTAACATCCCGGCGAGCTGCTTGGATGGTCGACGCTCCCCTGCTTCAATTTTTCGGAGGGCAAAAACAGAACAACAAGCGCGTCCTGCTAGCTCAGCCTGTGTCAGGTCAAGCTGCTTACGACGGCGTTTGAGCCACTCGCTGAAATAAAGGGGGAACTCCTCTTCTTCACCAATTGGAAAGGTCGTTCCCTTTGCATCTATGGTGGTCATTACCTGTGTATTGGCTTGTTCAATTGATTTGGATTTTGTTGTGTATATATTATCTGTATTTTCAAAACAGAAATCAAATTAATGAAATATTTCACAACCTGGGTCTTTATTGGATTTAATATTATTTATTTGTGTTAGTTCATGGGTTAGAAATAGGGTTACCTGTGTAACCCCAAACGACCATGGATTTATTGTTTAATTCATACAGAATAAATCGATCACGAAAAGACAATAACTTCCTTAACAGATTATCACAAAATCCAGCAGTCCTGAAGGTTGCAATATCCTTATGATCATATCAGGAGAAATTGGAGGTGGAATGCAATGAAAAAATCATTCATGAGTGCGAGAGTGAAAGCGAGACGAGGAGATTCTTTGCGATCAGAAAGACTCATCTATATAAAGGATCGTCAAAAAATAAAAAACACATTTAATGAGGAGAAAAAATGAACCTGCAAATGAAAATTAAAAAATATCGTCTGTTAGTTATTCTGGTCCTGGCGCTAGGGTTGCTTGTTGCGAGCACCTCCCTGGTTCTGGCCCAGGTCATCGGCGAAGATGGAATGATCTACGCGTGCGTTATCCCAAGTGATGGCACAATTCGTATCGTTTCTGATCCAGCAAATTGCAAGAAAAACGAGGAATTGCTTTCCTGGAATATCACCGGGCAAAAAGGCGACCCGGGGCTGGCTTGCTGGGATCTGAATGGCAACGGGCTCGAGGATGTGGATGAAGACATCAACCAGGATAACCTGTGGGATACCGTCGACTGTAAAGGCTCTCAGGGGGACCCTGGTGTTCAAGGTGATCCAGGGATCCAGGGGCCGCAGGGAGATATAGGACCCGCTGGTCCTGCTGGGGCTCAGGGCGAAGCTGGACCTATTGGAGCCCAAGGTGAAATGGGTCCTGTTGGACCCCAGGGCATAGCTGGACCTGCCGGACCTATGGGCGAAGCTGGACCTGCCGGACCTGCCGGACCTCAGGGTGATATCGGCCCTGCTGGACCTGCTGGACTTCAGGGTGATGTAGGCCCTGCCGGTCCCGCCGGACCTCAGGGTGAAGCTGGCCTTGCTGGACCTCAGGGTGAGCAAGGTCTCACCGGGGAACCGGGCCTCCAGGGCAACCCTGGGCCGGCTTGCTGGGACTTAAATGGCGACAGCCTCGAGGACCCCGAAGAAGATATCAACCAGGATAACAAATGGAATGCCATGGATTGCAAAGGGCTCCAAGGCGAGCAAGGAATTCCAGGCGTGCCTGGGCCGGTCGGGCCTACTGGTCCTGTTGGGCCGCAAGGTCCCGCTGGTCCTGCCGGTCCTCAGGGCGAGGATGGCGCAATGGGCGCGACCGGTGCTCAAGGTCCGCAAGGTGAGCAAGGCCTACCTGGGCCACAAGGAGAGCCCGGTCCGGCAGGAACTGGCATTGCGTCGCTTGACGAGCTGGATGGCCTACCTTGCCAGGTTGGTCAACCGGGAGAAGGGGTGATTGCATTATCTTATGATCCGACTACGGGAATTGCAGTAATCGCATGCAATCCCACCATCCTGTATACCTTAACGATTGAAAAAATAGGCGGGATCAACAGCACTGTCCTCAGCTACCCAGCTGGTATTGGCTGCGGCTCAACCTGTTATTTCGCCTTCCCAGCCGGGAGATTAATCGAATTGAGCATCAATGATGGGGACAGCTTCGTGGGTTGGGGAGGTGCGTGCAGTGGATCAGGTTCGTGCCAGGTGGTCATGAACTCGGATATGACGGTCACTGCAACTTTTGCTACTGATCACCAAATCCTGCTTAGCCTTTTCTTCCAAGAGTTCGTAATGCCTCCCTATAACTATATCGCCAGCGGTTCTGTTCTTGTTGATGGTTGGCAGACTTGCTCCGACCCATATTGCGCCTATAACTATCCCGAAGGTCAAACCATCACCTTTGAGGCAATCCCTGATGACGGGAGCACTTTTGGCGGCTGGGATGGTGTATGCGAAGGAGAGCCTTCGTTGATCTGCACGGTGACGATCGATGATACAGACCCGATTGACATGGAGGTACAAGCCGTTTTCACATTGGCTTGGTGACTCTCATCGCATTGGAAGAGGCAAACCATTCGTGAAGAGAAGATACTCGAGCGGAGGCGGCAATATCGTAGTGCACACCGGTAAACAGGACATGTTAATCATGTGATACAGCAAAAGGGAGACGGAGACACGCACAAATCCCGCCTCCCTTGACAAATCATAAGCATATAAATCAATGCTTAATTACCCTTGAAAGTATCGCAATACATGACAGCACTCTGTCCTGCCAAATATATTCCGGCACGGCAGAGCTCGCAGTCCAGTTTTTATGTGAAGGAAAGGAACGTAAAATGATATTGTTACAGATTTGTTTACTCCCATTTAGTGTCCTGCTCCTGTTAGGTGCTATCTTTGCGATCGGCTCCGCTGGTGTGGAACAGCCTGATCAATCAACCTGGATTGATCAAGATGACGCCTGGATTGATGAACGCTTGTCCGCTGTGACAACTGGTTTCGTCCACCTGCCATGCCAAGCATGTCGCATTGATGTGTCAGATAAAGAGCAGGTTGAATTTCTCCACACTGAAATCATCCATGGTTTTGTAAACCGTGATTCACTATCAGAAATGCTGATCTATAAACTTTAAGCATGGGACGTGTAAAAATGTTAATCACATTACTTTTACCTGCGTTTTTATCGGCTTGTCTTGTTTCCTTCGCAGCAGGTATATCTGTCTTGCTCAAGGCGAATAATAAGGTGACTGGGTGGCTCAGCGTGGCAGTTGATCTGGTGTTTGCCTTGCTTTCTTGGGCAATATTCCTCATGTTTTCCATTCCACCGAGTGTTCAAGTTGGGAGTGGAATTTAAATCAAGGTTCGTATCGGCAAGATTAACTCTGAAAGCACCTCAATGTGACTCACTTAATGCCTGGTGTAAGGAAGAAGGTGCAGGATACCGGTGGAAAATATGGCGACGACGAGTTATGCGGCTTTTCAGAAAAGCCCAAACACACCCAATGAAACCGCCCTGATCTTAAGCGCCAAGCAGGGCAACATGGATGAATTCAATCAGTTGGTTCTGGTCTACCAGGACCGGATATATAACCTGGCACTGCGTATCCTGGGTGATGAACACGCCGCCGAAGATATCACACAAAATACTTTCCTGACGGCTTATCTCAATCTGCCATGCTTTCGTAACGGTTCTTTTCGCAGCTGGTTATATCGGATTGCCACCCATGCCTGTTACGATGTGTACCGTCTTCATAAGCGCCACCCAGTGGTGTCCATGGAGAATAAGGACCTTGCAGAAGAGAGGATATCACCGCTCGACAATTTTTCGAGCTCCGGTCAGCTTCCTGAGATTGAGGTAGAGCGCCATGAATTGGCGTATATTGTTCAACGTGCACTCAATCAGCTGGAAATGGACCAGCGTGCCGTGGTGATCCTGGTCGACCAGCAAGAGTTTGACTACCAGGAAGCAGCTCAAGTCCTCTGCATCCCGGTCGGAACGGTGAAAAGCCGCCTTGCTCGCGCCCGAATGCATTTGCGCCAGATCCTGAGTACCTTGCTCTATAACTTCCCCTAAATAATATGCCTGGAATGCAGGCTGAACTCTCAATCTTGCACCGTGAGTATGGATACCAATTTCAAGAGCGCTTGAAAGAATTTACACCGATGCAGTATTGAACTCTCACAGGCAATTGGATTGATAGCTCTGTATTTTTCCTGCTTTGAGTCCTTTGGGCGCTGGATGGTTGGCTGCTGGTTAGCCAAGCTTTTCACCTGAAGCAGCAGGAAAACCTGGTTGCCGGCAAGCAGGTTTTTGCATAATGCTAAAAGTTACGCTAATTGCTGTTTTTTAGCGTGGAGCGGCTCAACTAGTTATCTACTGATTATAAAGAGTCCGTCTATGCTCATATATGGGAGATATTACAGTAGACCTGGAGGAATTCGAATCCGCGACTTCTTCAGTCCGATGGAAAAAAATACAGTCGACACGGGAAAAATTTACCGTCTTTTACGTCTAATATCGATTAAAATCACCATACTGATCGAGCATATCTGTTTCCAAATTGTGCCCGCAGTATGAAGCAAGGAAAGGCGACCCGTAGCCCTGCCCTGAGGGCGAGATCAAAGTTACCGATGATGTTTCAGATTATCCATGAATATTCAGGACATTTGTCCCCATCAACACGGGATAGATGCCCATCGACTTTATTTAAATGATGCAATACAATCACTTTAAACGCCTAAACATAGCATCATTAATAAAAGCCCTCACCATGTGGAGAGAGCTAGTAAAGATTACCCAACTGCGGGGAGGCAACCCGCCTTCCACGCCAGTAATAGTATCAACAAGTCCGCCGCGGATCCCCGTATAGGGGATCCGATTCGAATCCCGCCCTCCCCGCCAGGAAAGAAGCAATTAACCTTCCATTTTTAGAGGATCTTTGGCTTCACTGGCAAGTGAACTGGTTGCCTCCTCTTCCATCAACACCCGGCGCAGGTGCTTGCCCACCATATTCTTGGGCAGTGATTCCCTGAACTCAACATGGCGCGGCACCTTGTAACCGGAGAGCTTCTCCTTGCAGAATCCACGCAGTGTCTCAACATCAAACTGCTCGCCTGGCTTTAATACCACCCAGGCTTTTACTGCTTCGCCCTGTTGCTCATCCATCACCCTGCCCACGCACACCTCCTGCACCGCTGGGTGCATGGCAATCACTTCTTCCACTTCACGCGGCCACACCTGGAAACCTCCTGGCTTGATCACGTCCTTTTTACGGTCGATCAGGAACAGGTAGCCATCTTCATCAAGGTAGCCAATATCACCGGTGAACACCCAGCCGTCCCGGATCATCTCAGCAGTTGCTTCAGGGCGCTTCCAATAGCCCTCCATGATCTGAGGAGCGCGAATGATGATTTCACCAGCCGTGCCGGGAGGCTGATCTACCAAACCGGATTGCAAGTCAACGATGCGCAAATCCACATCGGGGAGGGGTAGGCCTGTGGAACCGTCCTTCTGCTGTCCATGCACCGGGCAGACCACAGCTGCCAGCACCGTCTCGGTCATGGCATAGGCATCCAGCAGCCTGCCATTGGTCAGCTTTTCAAAACGGTCCTTGGTCTCCTTCAACAGTGGAGCGGCTGCCGAATAACACACCTTCATCGACTTGAAGTCTACCTTGCCGGAGATGACATCGGGGTGGTTAAGCAGGGCGTTGAACAGGGTGGGTACGCCATGGAAGACAGCCGGGCGTTCTTTCCGCAATGTGGCTACCAGGTCATCGATATCGCGCGGGTTGGGAATAACCACCATCGGGTAGCGTGCCACGATGGAAGTATTCATCCCCATATTACCGTAAACATGGAACAACGGCATTACCAGGGTTAGTTTGTCATCCCAATCGGTGAGCACGGTGGCGGCATAGGCGTGCAGCTGCATGGCTGAGATCAACAGCGATCGATGCGTCGCCAAGACGGCCTTCGGCCTGCCGGTGGTACCCCCACTGAATAGCAGAATGGCAGGGTCGGATGGTTTCACCTCAACCGGTGGGCGCTTCGAGCCGGTAAATTTGCGCATCAGGCCGGTAAACGTATCGTCACCGGGGCGTAGGTTGATACGGTAGCCTTCCTTTTTTTCCTTGACCAGGGTGAAAAGGATTGCCAGCACGGGTGGCAAAAAGTCCTTGATGTGCACAGCCACGACTCGTTTCACACCTGTGCGCGGTTGGATGGACTTGATCTTCTCATAGAACGGATTGAACACCAACACCGTTTCAGCTTCACACTCGTTGAGGGCATGCTCGAGCTCCCATTCGGTATAGGTGGAGTTGATCGGGCAAAAAATCGCCCCAGCTTTCCAAGAGCCAAGCTGGGCAATGACGGCCTGGGGCGAATTGGGGATCAATGCCGCCACCCGGTCGCCTTTCTTCACACCCAAATTGAGCAGGGCTGCTGCCAGATCGTTGCTGTATCCCTCAAGCTGTGAGGCATTAACCTGCAACCCTTTAAAGATCAATGTGAGCTGATCTGGTCGCTGCTGGACGGTCTCAGCCAGAACGTCCAGCAATGTGCAATCGGGATAAGGCTCCAAGGTGTGGGGTAACAGTGGATCATAGCTCTTAAACCAGGGTCGATCAGTCATCTTTCATTCTCCTTTTTCCGGTGATGTCTGCATGGCACAATCATGATACATGAAAATCATAAAATAAACAACGCTATACATGTGCGGTCAGCAATCAGCTTACAGCTGTCAGCAGTTAGTCTTGAGCTGATAGCGTTTTAGCCTACATCATCGATTTTCCACCGCAGGCATAGTGGGGAAATTGATCGCCTAAGGGGACGATGCTAAAGCCCTACCATCCCAAACATGACCTAATTAAATCTTGCACACCATTTTTCATGCTAGGGAATTTTATTTATCATAGGTAGCCTCTTGGTTTTCCGAAGTGAAGATTACCTAGGGTACAATGTGTTATGCATTGCTAATCTTTTAGAATGTTATGAAATACGGATTTTCTTTTCTACATATTGGAGGATCATATGGCTGAGTTAAAAACCAAACCTACCGATGTTCCTGTGGCTGATTATCTTAATGCAATCGATAATGACCAGGTTCGTCAAGATTGCTGGATCATAACAGGTATCATGCAAGCTGCAACCAAAGCTGAGCCTGTGATGTGGGGAGACAGCATCGTGGGATTTGGCACATATCATTATGTCGGTAAAAGCGGTCGTGAAGGCGATTGGCCGTTGATCAGTTTCTCCCCACGCAAACAGAACATTTCACTATATATCATGTCTGGGTTTGAGCAGTATGAAGAATTACTGGTAAAGCTGGGTAAATACTCGCGTAGCAAGTCGTGCTTGTACATCAAGCGGCTATCGGATGTACACCTGCCAACGTTGGAGAAACTGATCCACGAGTCGGTAACGTACATGATCAAAACCTATGTGACAAAAACATAATTTCCCTAAAAACACACAGCTATAAGCGAAAATTCGTCCAGCGTGAATACTGGTAGAGGCATAATTTACAGTTGGAAATACCACACAGAAAGAAAGCCTCAGAGTGAGGTTATGTCTGTTTGGAGAAACAAGAGGGAGCGTTGACAAATAATTCCAAGTCAAACGCACTAGTCAGTCTCTTGCTGGCTTTCCCGTTCACAATCCTATTCCTGTCTTTCATCTTCGGCTTGCAGCCCAGTCTTGGAGCGCTCGATCCTTTGCTAAATGCAGAGGGCAGCCATCTAGGCACGTTCATAGTGCTTGGAGCCCTTATCTTGCTCTTAATGGGGCTCGGCATCAGCAGTAAAACCGCCTGGCTGGGTATCAAGCAGGGAGACCATTCGTTCACGACAAGGATTAACCTGCTCATGGCAGGGGCAATTTTTCTGGTCCTAATGGGTTTTATTGGCGCAATCATCATCGACCAATATCCCTGCTGGGTAGGTGTACCAAACTGCGATTAGAACAGGTGCGCCTCAACCTCCTGTGAGACCAAAAATAGGCGATAGAAGACACATCGCAGCTGCTTGAGCATACCCGGGATAATTGGTCAAAGCCTACGGCACTCTGATTTGAGGGCTGGCAGGTATTAACACCCATGGTTTATACAACGGGCCAGGGATTACCTTTCATCTACTTCTAATTTAAATTGATCCTATTACCTCTGAAGAGTGTCGTATGATAGGCAATCCAGAGAAACTAAGCTGTTGGATTTTTCGAAACAACCAGACAGGTTAACAATAAGGGAAAAACTATGAACAATATTAATATTTCCAATAATCTAACTGAAAAAGGATTAAATATAAACAGCCTGCGTAAAAAAATTAAAGGTAGGGTAATCAGCTCGCAGGATGACGAATACTCTCAGGCATGCACAATCTTTTATGGAGGAATCGAGCGCAAGCCGGCAGCCATCGTCAGGGTGGCAGGCGATGAGGATGTGAGACGCGTTGTCGAATTGGCGCATGAAACCGGGATGGAGCTAGCCGTTCGCAGCGGCGGTCACAGTACTGCCGGGCACAGCCTCTCAAATGGCGGTATCGTGCTTGATCTGGGGGATATGCAAGGGCTGGATATCGATCCAAAAAACCGCACCGCCTGGGCTGAAACTGGCTTGACCGCAGGTGAGTATACCCTTGCGGCTGATACGCATGACCTGGCCACCGGCTTTGGAGATACTGCTACGGTGGGAATCGGAGGCATCACCCTGGGTGGGGGGATTGGCTACCTGAGCCGTAAGCATGGCCTGACCATTGATCACCTGCTGGCAGCGGATATTGTGACCGCTGACGGACAGCTCAGGCGCGTGGATGCAGAGAACCATCCCGATCTCTTCTGGGCAATCAGGGGCGGTGGAGGAAATTTCGGGGTGGTTACCCGTTTCCAGTTCAGGCTCCACAAAACGGGAAAGGTGTTCGGGGGGATGCTCGTCCTGCCAGCCACACCCGAAACCATTGCCGGATTCATCGCTGAAACGCAATCTGCACCGGATGAACTATCGACGATTGCCAATATCATGCCTGCACCACCCATGCCATTCCTGCCGCCAGAGCAGCACGGAAAGCTGGTGATCCTGGCGATGATGGTCTACGCAGGAGACCCGGAAATGGGAATGAACATGGCAATCCCGTTCCGCAAGCTGGCAAAGCCATTGGCGGATATGCTGCACCCAATGCGCTACCCGGAGATTTACCCGCCTGAGGATCCAAGCTACCACCCAACGGCGGTTGGGCACACCATGTTCCTCGACCATATCGACAGAGATGCAGCCAAAACCATCATTAATTTCCTGCAGGCTTCGGATGCGCCGTTACGCGTGGTACAGCTACGCGTGATGGGAGGGGCGATCGGGCGTATACATAAGGATGCCACCGCTTTTTATCACCGCGATAGCAACATCATGGCTAACCTGGCTGCATTCTATACCAGCCCAGAAGACCGAATTGTGCGGCAGGAGTGGCTAAAGGATTTTTCCACCACCCTGCGGCAGGAAGATACTGCAGCATACGTGAACTTCCTTGGCGATGAAGGAGTGGATAGGGTACGGGCAGCTTATCCAGGAGAAACCTGGGCACGGCTGGCGGCGATCAAAGCTAGATATGACCCGACCAACCTGTTCAGGCTAAACCAGAACATCCCGCCAGCTTCTGCATCCATGAAGGGCGAATGATTCGAGAAAACCAGGCGCGGCGTTTATAATTGGGGAATATGTCACCAGCAAAGTAGAGGAGGCAAGCATGACCTATTCCCCATCATCCACGCGCTATGAAAGCATGCGCTACAACCGTTGTGGGCGCAGTGGCATTAAACTACCCGCCATTAGCCTGGGTTTATGGCATAACTTTGGCGGGGTGGATGTGCTTGAAAACTGCCGGTCAATGCTCAGGCGTGCCTTTGACCTGGGTATCACCCACTTCGACCTGGCGAACAATTATGGTCCGCCCTATGGTTCGGCCGAAGAAACCTTCGGGCAGATATTCCGCAAGGACTTTACACCCTACCGCGATGAGCTGCTGATCTCATCCAAGGCAGGCTGGGACATGTGGCCTGGACCATATGGCGACTTCGGCTCGCGCAAGTACCTGGTTGCCAGCCTTGACCAGAGCCTGAAGCGCATGGGGCTCGAATATGTGGATATCTTCTATCACCACCGCCCCGACCCTGAGACGCCCCTGGAAGAGACCATGGGGGCGTTGGACTATATTGTGCGCAGTGGCAGGGCATTATATGCTGGTATTTCGATGTACCCTCCAGACCTGACCCAACAGGCAGCTAAAATCCTAAAAAGCCTGGGCACTCCCTGCCTGATCCACCAGCCAAATTACAGCCTATTCGACCGTTGGGTGGAAGGTGGATTGTTGGATACGCTGGCTGAAGAGGGTATCGGATGCATCGTTTTTTCGCCCCTTGACCAGGGAATACTGACCAATAAGTATCTGAAAGGCATCCCGGAGGATTCACGGGCCGGCAAACCTGATACCTACCTGGATCGCGAAGATATCACCGCTGACAAGCTGGCAAAAGTGCGCCGATTAAATGAAATTGCGCAAAAACGCGGCCAGAGCATGGCACAGATGTCACTGGCCTGGGTACTTCGCCAGCCCGCGATCACCTCAGCATTAATTGGAGCAAGCCGGGTGTCGCAGGTCGAGGATGGTGTGGCAACATTAAGTAACTTACAATTCAATAATGAAGAGTTGGACCAGATCGAACAAATCCTGGCAAGCTAAATTGAAGCAAAAGAACACGCACTGCTTAGTACGTGTTCTTTTTTTGTCGCTTGAATTCCATGATATGCTGCCATACGATACTTTAACCCATGAAACGCCTACGCTGGTATGACTTCTTATTCATAAACCTCTTCTGGCTGGGGATGAATGTGCGTAACACTGCCGTTTTCTCTGTCTTCATGCCATACCTGGTGGCATTATATGCACCTCCCGACTGGAAGAACAGTGCCTTGAGTGCCATGAGTACGGCGGGGTTGATCATTGCCATGATCGTCCAACCATTATCCGGGTTATTCAGTGACCGCTCCACCTCGCGCTTTGGACGCCGGCGTCCCTACATCATGGTAGGAACCCTGCTCGACCTGGTGTTCCTGGTGGCGATTGGCTTATCGTGGAATTACTGGTTGCTGCTGGCAGCCATCCTTCTGATCCAGTTCTCAGCCAATATATCCCATGGTCCTCTGCAGGGATTGATCCCCGACCTGGTGGTGGAAGACCAGCGTGGGCGTGCTTCTGCAATCAAAGCCCTGTTTGAGCTGGTGCCTATTTTCCTGGTTGGTATCAGCATTGCAAAAATGGTAGGAGCAGGTCATCTGGGCTGGGCAATTGTCACCACCGGGGTATTCTTACTCATAACGGCATTGGTGACCATGTTCACTGTAAAAGAGGAGCCACTTAAGGAAAAACCTGCAGTATCATTCTGGCCACCGATGCTACGGGTGTTCCTCATGTTGGGGGGTATATTCCTTGGTGTCGCAGCAGGACTGCTTGGAGGGGCACTGATTGGTGGACTCGCTGGTTTAGTGACCTGGCTTTTTGCAGGTAAAGGGATTGCTATTGCTGTAGCAGTGGGTGTCGGAGGTGTGCTGGCGATGGCTATGGCAGTGGTGATCGGTGTATGGGCTGGCTCAACCACCGCCATTGGCAAAGAGGAGGCGCGCAATCATACATCGTTTATTTGGTGGATTGTCAACCGTCTGTTTTTCCTGGCAGCCATCACCTCCCTGCAGCGATTTGCCCTATACTTTATGATGTATTCCTTCAAAATCGATGTCGGTTCAGCTACCATCTTATTTGGAAAATTGATCACCCTGGTTGGTGTTTTCACTCTTGCCTCAGCACTAGCTGGCGGCTGGTTGGCGGACCGCTTCAGCCATAAACTCCTGGTCGGTTGGAGTGGCATCGTAGGGGTGCTGGGATGCACTCTACTGATTGGCACCATTCTGGTGCCTACCGAAGCTTTGATCTATGTGGCAGGAACTGTGCTTGGCCTGGCGACCGGCGTGTTCATGACCACTAATTGGGCTATGGGTACCAACCTGGTTCCAGCTGCAAAAGCGGGATTATTTCTGGGTATTTCCAATCTGGCTGGCGCTGGAGCAGGCATCGTTGGCGGCAGCATTGGCGGCCCGGTGGCTGACTACCTGAATCTGAGCACACCAGGCCTGGGCTATTTCGTGATTTTTGTTGGTTACGCAGTGCTATTTGCCCTGAGCACCGTCAGCCTGCGGTTTATCCGCGAGCAAAAGCCATCTCCAGTTGCAATTATTTGATTTAGGCACGACAGTGACTGACTTACTCTGGATCCTCCTATTTTTTATCCTGCTCATCCTTGGAATTGGGTTGAGTCTCTCCTTCTTCTTTACGCACCGTGGCCAGCTGGGTGAAGTGCACTCCCCTGATGAATATGGTATGGAATTCGAAACGATCGAATTTCAAACCAGCGATATGCTGACGCTGCGCGGGGTATGGATCCCTGCCGCTGGCTCTGAAAAGGTCGTGATCATCCTGCATGGTCATGGGAGCAGCTATGATTTTGACGTATATCGCTCTCCTGCCTTGCATGAAGCAGGTTTCAATGTGCTATTGTTCGACTTCCGAGCCCATGGGCGCAGTGAAGGAAAACGCATGACCTTTGGCTATGAAGAACAAAGGGATGTAGCCGGGGCGATCGAATTTGTCCACAAGCAAGGCATGAAACATATCGGTTTGCTAGGATTTTCGTATGGTGGTATGGCTGCCATGATCGCCACACCTGGATCTCCGGATGTGGAGGCGGTCATCTCCGATGGAGGACCTGCCCGGATACGCACTGCCATCGCTGCAAGAGGGTTGGAAATGGGTTTCCCTTTGTGGCTAACCAAACCGCTTGCCTGGCTGATCATTAGCATGACCTCACTACGCCTGGGGGTAAACCTGTTTCGATATGAGCCTATCCGTTGGGTGGGCAAGATCACCCCACGCCCAATCTTATTCATCCATGGTGACCTGGATCAATACCTGCCAGATTTCGACGACCTCTATTCGGCTGCCAGCTCCCCTAAAGGGCTCTGGCGACTCCCGGATGCCGGCCACACCAATGCCAGCCAGTTATACCCGGAGGAACACATCCGGCGGGTGGTAGAGTTTTTCAGCCAAAACCTCTGATGCAAATCCACACGAGAGCGCTGACCATCTTAAGTGTGTTAGGTGGCAAGGGATTTGTTCTATTAATTAACAGAAAGCTTTCTCCAGAACAGGGGAAAGCTTTCTACATGAAATTTGGTGATCCGAAAAATGACGCTTGCGCTGGTTTGCCTTTACAAGCGAATATAATCCTTGATGTTCAACACAAAGATGGCAGCTTTATGGCTGGCCGCCCCATCAGATTTGGTGCTGTTCTCCTGGATGATCTCCATTGCCCGACTAATTTTTTCCTCCTCCAGGCCGATTAACAATGTCGTGCTGCCGCGACGGAATAACCCCCCTGTAGATGCGATGCATGTCACCCGGTATTCTTCATCGGTCAACACACGGGCGATCTTGTCATAATCAGCATCATCCACAATCGCAATCATCAGTTTCATCGCAGCACCTCCTGATATTGGTCAATTTCGAGAACAAAGATCGTTGCCCCTCCAACCGTAACCGGTATCGGGCTTGGAATTGGTAAGGGTTGACCTTCAATTGGCATCGAAACATATTCAATCCGCTGGCGGCAATTTCGTTTTATTTCTGATAGCACAAGGTCAACATCGGTGGTCTGGACCGGGATAAGCAAGGTGATATTTTTTCTCCCCAAGAAAGCGCCAGTACTGGATAACTCATATCCGGCAATGCCAAACTTTCTCAAGGCTTGCGTGACCAGGTCTACATCCTGAGATTGTAAAACCGCCAGGAGTATCACCATCTTAGATTGTTCTTGGTTTTCCATATACCCCTTCCTTGTCCGTGAGTGATTAATTGATGCTCATCACCTGCGGCTCAGTCATCTCCTAAAACACCTTCTGCAACGTAATGAATCAACTCATCAGTACTTAGATTATTTATACCTAATTTTTCAATGGTTCGCCCGCGACGCCAATAATCTGTACGATGAATTATACTGGCTAATTTAATTATGCCATCAATTCCGCTCACTGCAACCCCATACCGTTTACCCAAAGAGGCGATTGGCACCAGGCTCATGGGGACATCCTCAAAGATATAGCGGTGATTTAGCGTTGGTGGTGCGTTGATCCCATAATAGCCAGGCTGGTTATGAATTGCCTCATTCAGGTCCTCTCCAACTGCATCATAAGATAGTTTCAACCATTCCATGCCCGTCCGGGCGCGAATACCAATGGAGGCAGCCACCGTCACTCGTTCACGGTCCAGGGCTTCCAAAACCCGCGCGACTGACTGTGTGACACCATCGATATAGAATTGGAAGTCACCATGGGTGGATTCGATCCATCCTGAATTCAAGATGGTTAGGGCAGGGTGGAATATAGCCCCCATATTATTCATTCCGGTTTGTAAAACATTGCCTCCATCAATAAATTGTGGAAATACATCACGGATGCGGTCCAAAACAAGCTGGTTTCGGTTTGCCGGAAGGGCTGCCAGGGGTACAGCTTCCTTGACCCTGAATATGCGCGCCTGGGCAGGGCCATCGGAGCGGGAAGCATAAATAAATGTTTCAGCTTCTGCGATGGTCACATCAGCAGTGCAGCCGTTGTCGCGGATGACCTTGCTAAATTCAATTGCCCCACACGTACGCCCGGGATGCAAAATGATGATCTGTCCATCACGTAAATAGGGTGCACATGCCTTGGCGATATCAGCATGGGCCGAGGATGGGACAACCACCATCACCATCTCGGCTTTTTCCAGGGCTTCAGCCATGCTGGATGTCACCTTGACCAGTTTACCGAAATGCCGCCCTGCTCCTTCTATGCTTTCAAGATAGATACCACCCAGCTCCTTTATGGCAGCTACATTTGCGGGAGTTCGATTAAACAACGTAGTATCAAAATCCATTATCGCAAGGTGAGCTGCCATGGCCTTTCCGCCATGGCCAGCGCCAATTACAGTGATCTTGATTTTTCCAGACATAAAAACCTCCTTTTTTATCTTAAAAGCTTTCCCAAACGAGCTGCTTCACTGAGGGGAACACCCTGTGGATCAGTGGCTACGCACGAACCATTGAGAATTCGGGTGTTAATCTGCCCTAAAGCAAAGGGGTTGTTCTTTAAGTGGGGGGCATCCAACACGCCCAGCCTGATGGACTTTTCCAGGATTGCTGGGTCAACCCAGGGATCACTGCTGATCTCCGAGCCAAGCTGACGGATAACCTGCAGGGTATACTCGGCCTCAGCAACCAAATGCTCCACCTGAGCCTGGATGAGCGGATCGGCAGTCATATCAGGAGCACCAAGCAGGGCATTATCGATCGCTTTACGAGCAATCCCACATGCTTCGACGACATCATCGGCAGTGGCAGCATGGTGAGCTTCGGTATGTCCAACAACGTGAACGATATGTGGCTTTAATGCCATTTGCAAGTAGATACTGGTGGCCAGGTGTGACCGCGCTGCGATTGGGTCTACCGGATAACTGAGCAAGCCGGTACGGGTTTGCCGCCAGACCCGAAAGTTTGGACTTTCCAGAGGGGCGATTATCTTTAGAGCTGCCAACATTTTTGCCACATCCATCGCTCCGGAAGTACCCGGGGGGCTATTGAACATCATCGTGGCCAAATAATCCCTTACATGATTGGTGCGTGCGTTGTATGCGGAAAGAAATGCCGATACCACAAATATCACATCGGGGGCATCGCGCATCCCCCAGTGGTGAGGCTCATTCAGCTCCACGGGAATGCCACGCTCACCATACCAGGACATCACTGCCTGGTGCTGGCGGATGGATCCTTCCAGGTCCCAAGGTCCCCGCCCATCCATTTGGTTAAACCAAAATAGGGGTATGGCACACCAGGTATTATTAATCGTATCAAGATACATCTCTGCCAGGCGCAGGAAATCGTCGGTGCCAGAGTAGGTGCGCATAAGTGGGTAATTCCCCTGGCGGCTGGCAGCATAAATAGATCGATAGTCATCAGCTGAGCGAACCGGCACTCCACCAGCCCCTTTGCGCCTGGCATCCTGCCTTTCGGGATGAAAGAAGTTTTCCTGGGCATCCTGGTCGATCCCCAGGGAAATCACATCCAGCACCCTCGCCTGCGAGATCTTTGCCACTCCCTGAAGTGTTTCTTCCATGGTGGGCAAGCCAAAATGATGGCGAATAAGTGGATAGGGAGATTTCCACCCTATTCGTTCCACGGTGGAGTGTGGGTAATCCTGTGCAGAAGGTTGGAAGGAGGTTTGCCCTTTTAGGTAGGCCAGGACCTCCTCGGAAGATTCACTCCCGTCGAAAACACGCTCAAAGAAACCCAGGTTGGCTGCTTTTGTTGCCACGGGTGGTGTGCCTCCGAAGGCGAAGCGAACTCCTGCCAGGCGCAGGTCATCCGCAGCTTCAGCAAACTCACCCAACAGGCGCTCTCCATTTTCTGGGGTCAGGCGATATGATACACCAACCAGCTCTGCATTTTCATTGCGAGCGGATCGTAGCACCTGCTCAATCGTCACTGCCGGACCAAGGAAAACCGTCCGCCAGCCGGCAGCTTCAGCCAGGCGCAGGAAGTTCAGCACACCAGCAACATGGACACACTCCCCCAACGCTGCAGCAACGGTCGTCTTTTGCATCAAACCTCCAACATCATGTCAATTGTTCTTTCCGGCTGCTCATCTAAATAATCAGACAATGAACAGTTATCCTGGCTGGATGACGCCAGATGATGATAATGGCACAAAATTAAAACCGCGTGGATAAACAATAATGATTTATATGACTTTTATAGAAACTTGCCACTGCTTGCATATTTGAAGAGATCAGACGGTCTTATTATTATCCTATGCTCAAGCAGTTTTTATTCGAAAGAAATTAACGCATCCCCATCAAATTTGGCGTTAATCTGTACTATATTAACCCGAAATATTTTAGGTGTCAACGATAGCCCAGAATATAGTTGTCAGGATTTAATAAGTCTAATTATGCACTCTGAGAGCCTTTTTACCCAAAAACAAATCTTGATCAGAATAACTCCTACCACGGGCATTTTCCACCCCATGTATGGATATTGTCTGCAGCAGAAGCGTGCTGATATACTTGGGACATGATCGAAATTACACCGTCGATACAGATCGATGAGCAGGAAATCGAGTTTGTATTTATCCGCTCACCCGGACCAGGAGGCCAAAACGTGAACAAGGTTTCATCCGCGGTCCAATTGCGGTTTAATGCCCAGGAGTCTCCATCCATACCCGCGGAGGTAAAACAGCGGTTGATCAAGTTGGCGGGTAGGCGGATGACCTCGGAGGGCACATTGATCATTGAGGCCAGGCAATACCGTTCGCAGGAACAAAATCGGCAGGCAGCCATGCTGCGGCTGGTTCGACTCATCCAACAGGCTGCTGAACCACCCAAACCGCGGCATAAAACGAGACCCACGCGTGCTTCAGTTCAAAGGCGGCTGGAAACCAAGCGCAAGCGAAGTGAGATCAAGCGCCTGCGCCGGGATTTGCGGATTGTCGGATAAACGTCGGTTAAACGTATGGGGAACGTCAAGCACCTTATTCTGGTATTTGATATGATCTATTCATACGTGGTACATTTCTTCTCCTCCTTTTAGAGAGCCGGGCAGCAACCCGGCTCTCGTGATTCTGGGGGTGTTGTAGCGCGCTAGGTTTTGTACTATACTCCAGCCTATATACTTCTTGGAGAATGCCGATGGCAGAGGAACCCAAACGCGATAGAAAAGACCTGATCGAAGCAGTTTTGGCAGAGGCGGTGCTGGCTCGCCTGGCTACTACCAATCCAAAGACCATGCAACCACACGTGGTGCCAGTATGGTTTATGTGGGATGGAGAGAATATCTGGATCAGCAGCTTCGTCAGCACCCGAAAGATTCGAGAATTAAAGATCAACCCGCGCGGGGCTGTATTAGTCGAGTCCAAGCAAGAAGGAGGCAAGCTCCAGGCAGTGCTGCTGGAAGGTGCTGTTGAGCTGGTGACCCAGCCGAGACATCTGGTGAGCGAGATAGCCAGTCGGATTTATGTCCGCTACCTTGGATCTGAAGGTATTAAAGAAGCTGAGCCACAATCCTGGCTTAATGACCCTGAAAACCTGCTGATCAAGCTCACTCCCGATCGAATCATGTCCTGGTAGATTGGGTCATTCAAGTAATGCATTTTCGTGCCGGCCATGGATCAGAGATTGAACGAACAATATATGGAGCTGTTAAAGCGCCTGGGTGACCGCCTTGAAAGGCTTTCGGCAAATTCAGCCTATGCTCACCAGGCAAGTGGGCTTCGTGGGACATACTTGCGGAGTATCGAGTACTTGGAATCAGGTATGCAAGTGAACCAACCTGAGCTGGATCAATTGGTAGAAATTGGTTTTAAGATTTTAAGGAAAGCTGCTGAAGAAATTGGAGCAAAAAGATGAACGAAAAGGCGTTCCAGGACTTTTACCCCGATAATGTGAGTTACTGTTATGGCTGCGGACGTTTGAATGAACACGGCTTGCAGATCAAGAGCTATTGGGATGGCGAAGAAACTGTGTGTACCTATACACCCAGGATTTACCACATTGCCATTCCCGGTTATGTCTATGGAGGGCTGATCGCATCGCTAATCGACTGCCACTGCACAGGTACTGCAGCTGCCGCTGCTTATAAATCGGAAGGGCGCCCAATGGACACACAGCCACCCTTTCGGTTTGTCACTGGCTCGCTCAAAGTGGATTACCTGAAACCCACACCACTGGGTGTGCCACTGGAAGTGCGTGCAAAGGTAAAGGAGATCAAAGGGCGTAAAGTAGTCATGGAAGCATGGTTATCTGCCCTGGGTGAAGTGTGCGCACGAGGGGAAGTAGTAGCCATCCAGGCACCACCACAGCTGTTTGGGGAATAATTCCAGAGGAACCGTATGCCACAGTATTATGTTGAAGGCTTGTACGCCACCAGGCAGGGTGCTAAGAAGAAACTGAGGACAGGTGTGTACCCTCCTGGCTCCATCGAGCCATATGCCAGGACCATCTGGGCAAACAGCTCAAAGGAAGCCATCCAAATTGCCACTACTGAACTGGCTGGCGGTGAATGGACCGAAGGGCCACATGTCAGCCAGATCACCGAGGAGCAGCGTATGCGCTCCATGGGTGCCCCTGAGTTTCCCGGTTTAGCTGCGAAACCATCCAAAAGCCGAAAGAGATAGGTATCCCATAGGAGTGAATATGCCTGATAAATCGATCGCTCAAAAACTGTTCATCAAACCGGGCTATAAGTTCCTGCTGGTCAACCCTCCGGATGGTTACCTGGCAAAGTTGGGTGAGCTACCCACGGGTGTTATCATCCTGAGCAATTCTAGCTGCCTGGTTGAGGCAATCCAGGTATTCGTTCTAAATCGCGCAGAGCTGGAATCACTGCTCCCAGGGCTTAGGCAGCTCTTAGCGCCAAAGGGAATGCTGTGGGTGACATACCACAAAGGCACTTCCAAAGTAAAGACGGATATCAACCGGGATACCATCAATGCCTATGCATTCAGCCTTGGCTTGCAGGGTGTGGCGATGATCTCGATTGACGATGACTGGTCAGCCTTGCGCCTGAAGCACATCCAGGAGGGTTGAAAGTACAAGTTTCAATGAATGCAACCTTCACCTTCTTGGATGAGCTGAACGACTTCCTGCCTCACCAATACAGGCATACCTCGTTCACGCTTGAATTCGAACCTCACCAGAGTCTCAAACACCTGATCGAATCACTCGGTGTTCCGCATACTGAGTTCGGGCAGTTGCTGGTGAATGGGCAGGAGGCGGATCCTGCCAGCCGGTTATGTGAAGGGAACCTGGTGACTGTTTCCCCAGCCGACTCCCCCCTGGGAGGAGAACCCCACTTTGTCCTGGACAATCACCTGGGCCAGTTGGCGACATACCTGCGCATGCTCGGGTTTGACAGCTTGTACCGCAATGATTTTCATGATGACGAGCTGGCACTGATCTCGACCCGGGACAGACGGGTGTTGCTTACGCGCGATCGTCGATTGCTGATGCGCAAGGTGATCACGCTGGGTTACTGCCCACACCAGACTGACCCACGCAAGCAGGTAGTGGAAGTGCTGCACAGGTTCAAACTGTTTGACCAGGTAAAGCCTTTCCAACGCTGCCTGCGCTGCAACAGTCCACTCCAGCTGGTGAGAAAAGAAGACATAATCGAGCGCCTGGAGCTCTTAACCAAACTATATTTTGAGGAATTCCACCTCTGCCCAGCCTGCGACCAGGTCTACTGGAAGGGCTCGCATTATGGGCACATGCTGGAGATGATTGCTGAGCTGGAACAGCCTCGACCACCATACGGCAATATTGAGACCCTAACCCGATGAGAGAGCTGATCACTTTTCCAACCATCTTTCCGGTGAAGGTGATGGGGGCCAACCAGGATGATTTTAAAAGCCTGGTGGTCGAGATCATCCATAAACATGCCTCCATTTCGACGGATGAAGTGGTAACCACTCGTCTCAGCCGTAATGGCAGATTCCTGTCCGTGACAGTACATATCCACGCGGAGAGCCAGGATCAGCTGGACGCCATCTACAAGGAGCTTTCCGCCCACGAGCGGGTTCTGATGATGCTGTAAAGCAGCATCGCTCGTGAAGAACACTCTTCAACGCTCATATTAATCACTCGCGTTGCTTCTAGCAAAGTTCGCTCTCGATGTTTCGGGCAAAGATCGCCCCCAAGTGCTGATGACGTTGAAAGCATTTTGGCATAATCAGGATTCCAGACTTTTAAAAACGGAATCGTCTTTTCTAGATTATACAAAGGAATCTACTAAGCTAAACCAAGCGTAAAGGGTAGAAATAACAGCAGGGTGTAGGGGCACGAAAAATCGTGCCCCTACGAAGACAACACAGGCAAGCACCCCCATACGAAGAGAATAAAAGTAATAATGCAAGCTGATGATGTTTTAGCCTCAAGGGAGGGACAGGGGCATCAGGATCTGTTGGGATTCGATAATCTCAGCCTGCACCCTGCCGTTGGTCAATTCACTCAAGGACGCCTGGAAAACTGGCAGCCTTTCAACCCGGAGACGGGCAGTCATTGTCACATCGGCAGCGAAATCTTCATCCATGACCTTGCCCTCCAGGTTAGCCACGAGCAGGCGTACACGCTCCAAGTAGGTGTAGGGGAAGACCAGCATGATGGTATGGGTAAGCACCTTCTCGGCACGCGGCACAGCGTCCGCCACCAGGCGCACCGCCTCGGAATATGCCCGCACCAGCCCACCTGTGCCCAGCTTGGTGCCACCGAAGTAGCGTGTGACAACCACCGCCACGTCACCCAACCCGCTGCCGCGCAGCACCGCCAGGGCTGGGCGACCAGCCGTGCCGGAAGGCTCGCCAGCATCCGTGCAGTGGGCGATCTCCGAGTCGCCATACCCAATGAGGTAGAGGGGCACGTTGTGGGAAGCATCAGAGAACTCAACCTTAATGCGGGCAATGAAGGCTTTGGCATCTTCGACAGAGAAGACGGGAGCAAGGGTGGAGATGAAGCGTGAGTTTGAGACAGTGAACTCTCGGCGGATCTCTTCAGCGGGGACGGGGTAGGAAGGCATGAGGTGATTATAGCTGATAAAGAAAAGATAACCAGGATGCTGACGAAGAAAAGACAACCACAAAGGTGCACAAAAATAACGCTCTCTGAAAAAAGGACACAAAGGGAAATGTTCATTATAAGTATTTTAAATGGTAATCCAGCCCGTAGAGATTTCATGTGAGGGAGAATTGAACCAAAAAATTCAATTGCATTCAATTAATTTATTTCAAGAACCTGCAACCAAGGTCGTACCAGTAAAAAAACACGACAGTGAAACTTTGAAGACACTGCAAGTGCCCACCCAAGGTGGGTTGGATGAGACTTTGAGATTGTAGTTATTCATTCCTCGAAATCGCTCGTAAAAAACTCACGACATTTCGGATTAATAAAAATCCTCAATACTGCGTCACAAAAACCGCTCCTTGAAACGACGAGGAACGAATATGAATCCTTGGGATCAATGGTTTGAAAAGAGCAACCCCGTATCAACGATTGGAGAGAGGTCTTTCGATGAAGTGCAATCGGTATTCGAACGCTTATATTTAATAAATAAACAACATATGGATGCACCTTTATACCGGTAATGATCAATCGGTACAGAAGTACCTTTTATCGATCAAAGAGCGATCGATATACGAACGCATTTATTGAATAAAAAACAATATATGAATGCGTTCTGCATCGGGAAAAACCACCCGATGTACGGGTGAGTTCATTAATAAACACCAAATCAGTTATGAACACACCCTAATTACAGCACATATGTTCTGTTATATAAGGGGTTTATGAAAGTATTAAGATAAGCGTAGGGTAACCAAGCCTTTCAACAAGCATGCGCAGGAAAGGAAAATGATTCTCATCCCCAAAACCTATAAAACGATATTAGGAAAATGGAAAACCTTCACCCCTGCTCATTATAAAACACGTGATATAGGAAGTCCTATTCTTAGACACAGGTTAAATGCAATTTTTTTTGCGGTATACAGCCTTGACTTTAATAAAACTTTCTTGTAGAATAATTAAATTACAATATTGATTAACGGTATTTTCCCAAAAATGAAAATGTGATTTTCATTCTCTGCACAAAAAGCACAAACAATACTTATCGGTTAATATGACTCTCCCATAACAATATTGAACTATTCATAATAAATAAAAAAGCATACCCATACTAACGGTTTATACGACTATTTAAAAATAGACAATGGAATCTTCAAGGAATGCGTTTAAAACACAAACTTTACTTAACGGCTGCTTCGCCAATCCATAAAAACTTGGAGGTAAATATGTCTTCAGAAACCGATCGATCCTCGGAAAGCGCTCCGCAACGGAACCTCAATCGACGAGATTTCCTAAGGTTCTGCAGTATGATGGCTGCCACGCTGGCGCTTCCCACCTTTTACGTCGATAAGATTGCCAAAGCATTGAGCCAGGCGATCAGACTGCCAGTCATTTGGCTGGAGTTCCAGGGCTGCACTGGGGATACCGAGTCGTTCCTACGTGCCGGGAGTCGGACTGACCCGATTCAACCTGGTGTCACTGACCCCGGTCTGGTCGATCTTCTACTCGACTTCATATCTGTTGAATATCATGAAACGCTCATGGCGCCATCCGGATTCGCTTCAGAGAAATCATTGAGCGACGTCCTGGAGATCTATCCCAACCAATATGTATGCATTGTTGAAGGTGCAATTCCTCAAGCTCAGAACGGTATCTTTTGTACCATCCGCGGGCGCACAGCCATAAGCATCGCACAACAGGTATTGCCCAACGCAAAGGCAACCATTGCCATGGGTTCTTGTGCAGTAGATGGTGGCTTATCTGCGGCGTTACCTAACCTGACAGGTGCCACTGGCGTCCTCAACGCCTTCCCGGATTTAGGCAACCTGGTAAACCTGCCTGGCTGTCCTGCAAACGTAGTTAACCTAGTGGCAACCATCGTTTATCTGATCACCTTTAATCAAGCCCCGGAAATGGATTCTTTCCATCGCCCATACTTTGCCTACGGCGAAGAGATCCACGATGAATGCGAGCGTCACGATTTCTACGAGCAAGACAAGTTCGTGCTCGCCTGGGGAGATGAGGGGCACAAGAACGGCTGGTGTCTTTTCAGGATGGGTTGCAAGGGACCAGAGACGGATTCCAACTGTCGATGGGTGAAATGGAATGATGGCACGAATTGGCCGATCGGTGCCGGACATGGCTGTATCGGCTGCACAACACCAAATTTTTGGGACAAAATGACGCCATTCTACCAACCGGTTGAGGATTAGAGAGGAGTAATCAAAATGCCAGAAATCTACCTGCCGATTGTAAAAAAAGACAACAGCGAGGGTTCAAATCCCACCCATATCGTGATCGATCCCCTAACCCGCATTGAAGGCCACCTGCGTATTGAAGCCCAAGTGGAGGCTGGCAAGGTGAAGGATGCCTGGAGTGCCAGCACCATGTTCCGTGGTATCGAGCCAATATTGATCGGGCGTGACCCGCGCGACGCCTGGCTGTTCACCCAGCGTATCTGCGGAGTCTGCACAACTGTGCATGCAATCTCATCAGTGCGGGCTGTTGAAGATGCGCTGGGAATCACTATCCCCGATAATGCCCGGTTGGTACGCAACCTGATGGAAGCTTCCCAGTACGTCCAGGACCACGTGATCCACTTTTACCACTTGCATGCCCTGGATTGGGTTGACGTGGTCAGCTCGCTCTCAGCAGATCCAGTCAAAACCAGCCAGTTAGCCCGTTCGATTTCGCCTTGGCCGAACTCCAGCCCTGAATATTTTGCCAGTGTGCTCAACCGACTTCAGAATTTCGCCGGTAACGGACAATTAAGCCTGTTTGCGAATGGATATTGGGGACACCCGGCATATCTATTACCACCTGAAGGGAACTTGCTGGCGGTGGCACATTACCTGGAAGCCCTGGATTGGCAGCGTGAGTTTATTAAGTTTCACGCCCATCTGGGCGGTAAGAACCCGCACCCACAGACTTATCTTGTCGGTGGTATGGCTATTCCAGTGAACCCGGCCGGGAGCCATGCCATCAACCCGCAAGTGATCGCCAAGCTACGACAGCTGGTGGCCATGGCGCGGGATTTTGTGACCCAGGTGTATATCCCAGACCTGAAGTTAATCGCCTCTTTCTATAAGGATTGGGCGAATTATGGTGCGGGTGTGGGTAATTTCCTATCCTATGGTGATTTCCCATCCAATGGGAATGATCCAAATTCCTACTGGCTTCCACGCGGTGTGATCTTTAACAAGAACCTCACCGACCCCAGCCTGCCTTTGGACCAGCAAGCCATCCAGGAATTCATTGCACGCTCATGGTATAGCTACAGCACAGGCGATCCGTCGGGCTTGCACCCATCGGAGGGTGAAACACAGCCAACCTATACTGGTCCGCAGCCACCCTATGACTTGCTGGACGTGGAGGGAAAATACTCCTGGCTTAAGGCACCCCGCTACAATAACCAGCCGATGGAAGTGGGACCGCTGGCACGCATGCTGGTGGCTTATACAAACGGTCATGAGCAGGTACGCATATTGGTGAACGAAATGCTTGGAGCGCTTGGGCTTGGCCTCGAGGCGCTGATCTCAACCCTGGGGCGTGTTGCAGCCCGTGGTATTGAGACCAATCTGGTGGTTGAAGAAATGGGCACCTGGATCAATCAGCTGGAAACCAATATGAATAACGGCAACCTGGACATCCATGAAGGCAGCCTCTGGGATCCCTCCACCTGGCCTCCGACAGCGACTGGCTGGGGCACCACTGAAGCGCCGCGCGGTGCACTGGGCCATTGGGTGGGGATCGCAGATGGTAAGATCGAACATTACCAGACGGTAGTTGCTACCACCTGGAATGGCTCGCCCCGCGATGCAGCCGGCCTGGCCGGTCCATTTGAACAAGCCTTGATCGACACGCCCATCGCCGACCCGGCCCGCCCGGTTGAGATCCTGCGCACCATCCACTCGTTTGACCCGTGCATGGCCTGCTCGGTGCACCTGGTTGACACAAAAGGCAAGCAGCTGGGCATTGAAGTAACGGTGCGCTAAGAGAAAAGTAAAAACCAACTTAACCCGCCATTTTCCCATCGACTTTTAAGGGGTGAATGGCGGGTTACAAGGAAAATATGACTCTCATGGACCAGGCAAATCGGAAAGTTGTTCTCGGCTTAGGCAACCTGCTCTTCAGCGACGAGGGTTTCGGAATCCGGGCTGTAGAAATCCTGCTTGCCCAGCAAGGAGCACAGTTCCCAGTAGAATGGATCGATGGCGGCGTACTGGGCTTAAACCTGCTGCCGCTGGTGGAGGATTGCAGCCACCTGCTGGTGTTAGATGCGGTGGATGCCGAACAACCGGCTGGGACACTGATTGAGTTGGCTGGCGAGGACATCCCTCTTTATAACGGGGTAAAAATGTCTGAGCACCAGATCGGTTTTCAGGAAGTGCTGGCGATGGCTAAATTCCGTGAGCGGTATCCAACTCATCTATACCTGGTCGGAGTCCAACCCGCCGACCTGTCGGTGCGTGTGGGCCTCAGCCCGGAGGTTACAGCAACCCTGCTAGCAGCGGTTCACCGCGCTACAGCTATCTTACGGGAGTGGTTTCTGGAATAAGGATGGTGATATCCAATGGATCTAAGCATACTCAGCTATCCAATGCAGAGTTTCCGTTGGAAGCTACCAGCAGGCGTACACGCTCCAGGTAGGTGTAGGAGAAGACCAGCATGATAGTATGGGTAAGCACCTTCTCGGCACGCGGCACAGCGTCCACCACCAGGCGCACCGCCTCGGAATATGCCCGCACCAGCCCACCTGTGCCCAGCTTGGTGCCACCGAAGTAGCGCGTGACAAACCACCGCCACGTCACCCAACCCGCTGCCGCGCCGCACCGCCAGGGCTGGGCGACCAGCTGTGCCGGAAGGCTCGCCGGCATCCGTGCAGTGGGCGATCTCCGAGTCGCCATGCCCAATGAGTTAGAGGGGCACGTTGTGGGAAGCATCAGAGAACTCAGCCTTGATGCGGATAATGAATGCTTTGGCATCATCGACGGAGAAGACGGGAGCAAGGGTGGAGATGAAGCGTGAGTTTGAGACAGTGAGCTCGCGGCGGATCTCTTCAGCGGGGACGGGGTAGGATTTCATGTGAAGGAGAGAATACACCAGATGGGGAGGATTTGCAAGGCAAAAAAACTACGCAAGCAAGACAACATGTTATTTTGTGAGAAAGGATCGTGCAGGTGCATGCCATCCATCGCTCCCTTACAAAAATTAGTAGACCAACTCCATGTGCAAAGCCTTGAAGGAAACAGTATTATCTATAGTTTGAAGTGTTACCTAGGGCTGGAATTCGCCTCCAACTGATAAATTCTGGTAATATTTCACTAAGGGTAATGCAGTGTATCCTGCCTTCTCGTAAGATTTTCTGGCGGGAGCATGGGATTCATCTCCACCGGTGCTTACAATTGCCATTTTAATCCCACTTTCCCTCATCCTTTGAAGGGCGTAGGAATTTAATTGTGTGCCGATGCCATGATTTTGATATTCAGGATGAACTGCAAGTAATTGGACTTCCGCGCTCCAGTCATCATAGAATTCATAGGCAATATAACCAACAACTTTTTCATCCACTTCTGCAACCCAAAGGTTGATCTTTTTATCCTCGCTGAGCTTTTCAACCCCCTCCATTTGTCTTTTACGCCAATCAGGATAAATGACCGGATATATGCTCGGTCCCAGGATTTTTTCAAATGAGACGAAAATTGGCTCAAATGCCAGCAAGGTGAGTGTTATTAATTCGTGAAGATCACTGTTATTGAATGGACGAATTACTAAATTCATAATATTTTCCTCAGAAGGTTTAATCCTCTTTAGAATCGTCTGACTGATCCTGCTGTGTATTTGCATTAGGCTGTAACAATTAATGTAATTTTGCAGCAAAAATGTTCATGGTAAAGCCGATGAAAATATGTTTCTTGTAAGGATTGTTTTTGCCACCAATTGACCAGACATCTTTCAGCATTCAGCAAATAAGTCGATAATTCCTCCATCTCATGGTTATCACTGTTTTCCCGTTCGGAGATCATCCATGAAACACTGAACGCCGCTTTTAGACCGAACATTCCAATAATAGTCTACCACTACTGCCGTAGGGACATCCCCGCCATTAAGGGAGATTCCTGGTTTATTATTCTTAATGACATGTAAATGATCCCATTCAGGTTTGCCTGGATACCCGGGGATATGGGGAGCATCCTTTTGCAGAGGCTCGCCAGCAAGCCTAGTCCTCAACCAGTTGGGTAATACTATTCCCTGTCAGGCGACCGTCCAGGGAGAAGATTGCCGACCTTACATTTTTGATTGGGCGGTTTCCTTACTCATTAAATCTAAGATGTTATATAATATTTCATTAATCTATCTGGTACGATAAGCATCAATCCAAACATATGAACTCCCAAATAACTTAATAAACTCGCATCTCGGTGGAGTGACAATGAATGCTCAATATCCCTATTGCCTAGTTATAACAGAAGGACCCTCCACAGGAAAGACTTACCCGTTAGAAGGCAATGAAATCTTCATAGGTCGCGAGACTGATAACACGCTCCAGATCGATTCCCCTGGTGTATCACGCAAGCATGCCCGTCTCATATTCCAAAACAACCAATATCTGCTTGAAGACCTTGGAAGTAGTAATGGTACCTTTGTGAACGGAGACCGAATTTCAATACCCTGGCCATTGAACAATGGAGACATCATAAGCCTGGGGAAGATGATCCAGCTGGAGTATCAAGTTGCCCAGCCCCCAGTCTCTATGACGATGATCGAGAGCGAGCTGCCTTTGGCAGGCGGAACTGTCATCGAGGAAATATCGCAACATACCCCTGCTCCAACTCAACTGCCTGCAATGCCTGCGAGGCCAATTCAACCCCCTATGGAACCGCAAATGACGATGATCGGCCAGGAGATGCCTGTTCCACAAAAAGTCACTCCGCCACAACTGATCATTGCCATTGCTGGCCAGGCTCTTAAAACCTATTCGTTGAGTAAAGACAGGGTAACGATCGGTCGCGCAGAAGACAATGAGATCGTGATCAATTCACAGATCGTCTCGCGGCACCACGCATACCTGGAATGCGTGCAGGATGCCTACCTTTTGAATGTATTGCCTGGAGTGGGTAATCCAGTGTTGTTCGATGGCAGACCCTTGACTGCCCCACGCAAGCTACGAAATGGGGATATATTACGCATTGGAAGCCTGGATCCGGGGATGATGGTTACACTGAGCTACATCGATCTTTCCCAGGCGGTTGAGCCCCAGGCTGCCCCGATCCGCTTTAGTGAAAAGAACATCATCCAGATTGGCCGTGATAGCACCAATGATGTCGTTCTAAATTCACCTGCAGTCTCAAGGTACCATGCCCAGATCGAGCGTGTCGGTCAGCGTCACCGGTTGACCGATCTGCGGAGCACGAATGGCACTTTTGTAAACGATGAACGGGTTGAAGGAGATTTTTGGCTGCAGCCAAACGATGTGATCCGCATTGGCGCTTTCCGCCTTGTAATGGGCGAGGATGAACTCGGGCAGTATGATGAAAGCCGGGGGTTGCGGGTGGATGCTCTCGACTTGAATAAATGGGTACGTAAAGATCTAAATATCCTCAAGAATATCTCGCTGGCGTTCAATCCGCGCGAGTTTATCGTGGTCGTGGGCCAATCTGGTGGAGGGAAATCGACCCTGGTCGATGCGATCGCCGGGTATCGCCCAGCTACCCACGGGGTGGTGATGGTCAATGGTACGAATATCTACTCCAACTTTGATGTGATTCAAAATGAGATCGGCTATGTTCCACAGCGCGACATCATCCATTATGAGCTGACTGTCTACCAGGCATTAAATTACGCAGCCCGCCTGCGTATGCCAAGCGACACAAATAAAGAAGAACGCCACCAGCGTATCATGCAGGTGCTTGAAGACCTGGATATGGTCGAACGTAAAGACACCCCCATCAGCCGGTTGAGTGGCGGGCAGATCAAGCGCGTCTCGATCGGTGTGGAGTTGTTAACCAAACCCGGGTTATTTTTCCTGGATGAGCCGACTTCCGGTTTAGACCCGGGAACTGAAACCGCCTTTATGCACCTGATGCGCAGGCTGGCAGATCAAGGCCGCACCATTGTCATGATCACCCATGCAACGAAGAATGTGATGCTGGCGGATAAGGTTGTATTCCTGGCCAGAGGCGGGTATGTGGCCTGGTTTGGTCCACCAGAAGAAGCCCTGGAATATTTCAACCAGTACCGTTCCGAACGCGAGCAACGTGCCCACGAGATGGAGTTCGACCAGATCTATGCCATCCTGGATGATCAAACCAAGGGGAAAGCGCAAGATTGGGCGGAGCGCTACATGCAGCTCCCAGCCTATCAGAAATATATCGTTGAACCACTTCAAGGTGCACGCACCACCGCCGTGAAAGGATCAAAAGAAAAGCAGGAAGGAAAAGTTTCCCGGTCAAAGAGCAAGCGGCGTGCTTCAGGATTTCGCCAATTCATGATCCTGTCTGCGCGTAATATCAAAATCCTTTCGCGCGATCGAACCAGCCTGGTGCTGATGCTTTTAGTACCGGTCCTGGTTGCTTCGTTGGATTTTTTCCTGGCTTCAGCCATGGGAAAACATTTATATGATTACAAGACCGGCAGTGCTGCCAATGCCTCCGTGATCAATTTCCTGTTAGCCATCGACTGCCTGCTGGTGGGGGGGTTCTCCCAGATGCGAGAGTTTGTCAAAGAATCCGATGTTTACAAACGCGAGCGCCTGGTAAATCTAAAAATATTCCCCTATGTTGCCTCGAAAGCCTGGGTGGCGCTGCTATTTTCTTTTTATGGGGCTGCTGTTTTTCTATCCATTCGCTTTCTAGCGTTTGATATTCCGACAACTCCTTTGATCTTTGGGCTCTATTTTATTTCCATGGTGCTGGCGGTCTTGGCTGGCAGTATAAGCGGCTTACTTGCCTCGGCCATCTCAAAATCACCGAGCGTTGCACCATTAATAATGATATTACTGATCATCCCGCAGATTGTATTAAGCGGTAGTCTTGTGCCATTATCCGAAAAAGTCACGGCGGTTGCTTCAACTCGCTGGGCTTTTCAGGATTTTGCCGGTCTGACCGGGATGGGTTCTGATGTTGCCTCAGATCCTTGCTGGCAGCTGACCAAAGATGAACGCGATCTGATGACCCTGGACCAAAAAACAGCTTTCGGCTGTAAGTGTTTGGGGTTGGCTGTCTTTGACCTCAATTCGTGTAATTTCCCCGGCATTGGCCAGTTCTATAAATCCGAGATTGATCAACCTTCTCCCGTAGAACCCGCTGCACTTGGCCCTGAACCCAAAGAACCAACCATACCCCCTGCCCCTGAACCACCTGCGGATCAGAGTGACCAGGTGGCGATGATCCAATATATGAATGCTCTGCAGTCCTACCAGGACGACGTAAAGGTGATCCAGGAACAATACAGGAGCGAGATGAATCTGTATCGGTCCCAGGCGGACCTGTATACCGCCCAAATGACGGATTATCAAACAGCCAAGATCTCGTATGATACGGTCCGTGTCAAAGCAATCGGCTCAGCGGAGTCATTGATCAAAGGGAGTATCGATAAAATAGGTTGGGCTTTTGTGAATACTCGGGATATGAAGATATTGATCCCCTGGGTAACACAAACCTGGATTGCCCAATTGATCATTATTGGTGTGTATTTTATGTTCATCCTCTTCTTCATAAAACGCAAGGATGCATCCGCATAAAAGGAGTGGATTTCAATGAGAGTTTATAAAAGAACACTTCATTTTGTTCCATTCGTGATCTGCCTATTAATATTTAATCATTCTGACATTTTCTATCCAGGGCTGTGGAGCGAATGCGCAAAACGGTTCATTGGATGCGACTGTGACAGCCATAAGCCAGGCGATCGCAGGGACTGCCACTGCAGAGCAAGCCAATGCATCGAATGCGGGTGATCTGGCAACAGCACAAGCCGAAGCGACCCAGAAACACCAGGATATTTCCGCCACCCAAACAGCCCAGCTTGCCAATCGAGATGTAACAAAGCTGGGGACGGCTACCGTTGCCGCACCGATCATTGCTGAGCTGCCTTTCTATGGACTAGATGCTTCAAGTGGAAGCGTTGGCTGGTTTCATGATCCTCTTACCCTGGATGTCTCCGGCTACCAGCAGATGGCTTACGGGAATGATTATATGAATGTTACGGCGAAGAATTTCGTCCTGGCTGCGGATGTGACCTGGAACACACAGTATGGCGACTCGGGTTGTGGTTTCATGTTCCGGTCGAATGGTGATAAACAGAACCCGGACCAATACATGGTGATTGCCACCCGTTTTGCCAATGGCCGGGTAATCTTCAGTGCACTTGCGGATGGTGAGCTCGCCAACATGCATGATTTTTATCCAAGGGATGCGGATCGTTCTTTCCAATGGGAAAATGACACAACCAATCGCATTACGATCGTGGCACGCGACAACCTGATCGATATTTATACCAACAGGATAAAAATCGGAGAAGTAGACACCACCCAACCGCCCGAGCAGATCGGGTTGCCAGCCGCACCAACAGCCCCTCTTGACAGCTCGGACACAGCTGCCCAGGATTTTTACCAAGCCCAGTTAGAGGAATATCAACAGGTAGCACAGCAAGCTCAACAGAATTTCCAGGTAGCCACAGTAAATTACCAGGAGGGAAAAGCAGAATTTACGGATGGGTTTTTATCCATGCTTGCTCTCACCCAGGGTGGTCGGGTAGTTTGTCAATTCGACAATGCCTGGTTATGGATCCTTGAGCCTTGATCGGAGGTCATGAGTGAGTACATCGAACCTGGTTGGACAAACGTTAGGAAGCAGGTATCAAATCCAATCCCTGATCGGACAGGGGGGCATGGCATCGGTCTATAAGGCTTATGACCCGAACTTGCGCCGAGCTGTGGCGATCAAGGTTATTCATCCCCATCTTTCCAATAACCAAGAATTCTTCCGGCGCTTTGAAGAGGAAGCTACAGCAGTCGCTCATCTGCGGCATCCTAACATTGTCCAGATGTATGATTTTAACCACGACGGGGATCTGTATTATATGGTGATGGAGTTTGTAGTGGGGGAAACCCTACAAACTCGATTAAAAAGGCTGAATTCGTCCAAACGCCGATTGAGCGTCAGAGAGGTTATCTCCTTCACGGCAGATATTTGTGATGCGGCATATTATGCGCACCAACGAGGCATGATCCATCGAGACATCAAGCCTGCCAACATCATGTTGGATGTCGACGGTAAAGCCATCCTGATGGATTTTGGCATCGCAAGGATGGTCGGTGCGTCTCAACACACAGCCACCGGTGCGGTATTGGGAACGGCCATGTATATGTCTCCCGAGCAGATCCAGGGTCTCCATACCGACGCCAGGGCTGATATCTATTCGATCGGGATCACGCTCTTTGAGATGTTGAGCGGGAAACCACCCTTCGAAGCCGATTCTGCCATGACCTTAATGATGATGCATTTGAATGACCCGATTCCCGATCTGAATGAACTCAAACCCCCCACACCACCCGAATTGGTGGCGATCACTACCAAAGCCCTGGCGAAAAACCGCGACGAGCGTTACCAGACCGCATCAGATATGGCCAATGCACTGCGAAAATTGCAGGACCAACCCCAGAAAACACCGCTAATCGTAGCCCAGCCATCTGAGTCATTGCCACAATCTCCTGAGGTGACCTTTATTGAAGCTGCGGTGATTAAAGATACGGGTGAGACCATCATCGAAGCCCCTGGTGCGATCACCCCAGCAAAAGAACCCTCAAAACCCGCAGCTGCCGCAGTCAAGCCAGCCCCAGCACAACCAGAATATCAGCCCACGCTCGTTGAGCAGGTTATCCAACCAGTGCAACAAGCAGCCAGACCTGTTGCGGAAGCTGTGCCAGAAAGAAAGTCCGTTGAGGGGAAAAAGAGCAAAGCCTGGATAGCGATCTTATTGGTGCTATTGCTCCTGATTGTGGGTGGGGGAGGCTACTTTGCCTACACAAATCTCCTGGGTGGTGGTTTGTTTTCGCCAGGACCATCTCCAACTGCTGAAAGTGGTACACTGTTACCGTTAGCCGGTACAAGTGCAGCAACGTTGGAGGCAACTCCCACATTACAACCGTCAGCCACAATAACCGTAATACCAAGCTCAACTCCAACGGAAGCGCCTACCGCCACACCTGCTCCGATCGTGATCGGTGGAGCAGATAAGATCGCCTTTTTTTCGGGGAAGAATGTGTGGGTCGCCAACCTGGATGGCAGCGAGCTGACCCAGCTTACCCAGGATAATACACAAAAGACCTATCTGCGCTGGCTGCCCGATGGACAAGGATTAACCTATATCAGTGGAAAATGTATTGAATCGGTATCCCTCTCAGGCGAAATTTCGCAAATAGCCTGCTTCAATAACTCCAACGTATTAGAAGGCTTTGAAGTTTCACCGGATGGCACCCAGGTGGTCATCGGCCTGGATAGCCAGGTCTATCTGGTGCCATTTGACCTGGAAAAGCTTTCTACAGCACATTCGCATGATAGTTTATCCGCTCTGGCAACCTGTGGAAACATGGCACCTTACACCCGCAATACCGCTCGTTATGCGCGTTGGTCCAAAGACAGCAAGCGGTGGGCGCTCGTGGCCCAGGTCCCATACAATGGAGTCCGCGCCGATATTGTGGCAGTCTTCCCAGTTGACACGTGTTATGCGGATAATTACGCAGCCTTTGAAATTCAATTTCCCCCACCCCATTTCACCTATCCGGGTTACGAACAATACCCACAGATACAAGACCTGGGCTTCGATGGTACTTCCCTGTTTGCGTTTCATGGGATCGTCCGCAATGATGCTTTTGGTGATCTACACCTGTTCAATATGGATACTTTTACATTTAGTGGTGCCGTGAACCCGGTCAATAATACCTGCTGTTACCGTGATGCGGAGTTCAGCCCGGATGGCAGCTACCTGGTGTTTGCTTTTCAAGACATCACCCTTGGGCAAGCCAGCACTACCAGGCTGTATTACATCCCATTTGGAAGTATCGGCACGGGTGCGAGTTATGAGCCGCTGCCCCTGCCTGAGATCACGGATCCAAGGGAAAGACCGCAACCGGTATTAAGACCGGCGACCCCGTAATGAGGGGGGTCTGGATTTGCAAAGATATCGATAAATAGATATTGATGCAAACCATGTGTATGGGATGATCCATCCGTGATTGCAGGATTCGAAATCCCTACATTGCTCGAATGGATTTTTTTGGTCATCATATCAGGCAGAGAATAATCACAATCCAGGATATCTGAAAACATGTTTAATTATAGGAGATACCGTTGAGCGTTTCTTTCTCTCAATTCGGTGACATACACCTGCTTCAACCCGAGGAACTACTCGCTTCGAAAGAGCTAGCCCGCTTATGCTTTGGGGGTCCTGAGGTCATCATCGACCCCAAAGAACTCGCCAGCTACATTCCACCAAGGCGAGGGGGAACGTATGTCTTAACTCATGATGATAAACTGATTTCACAGATCATCATTTCTCACGACCGAATCAGAATGTACGATGGGGTCATCCGGGTAGCCAGTATTGGCGGAGTATGCACCCACCCAGATTACCGAAACCAAGGTCACGCAAGCCGATTATTGGAATACTGCACCATGAAATTAGCCCAGGAAGGGGCATGCCTGATGCTCATCTCGGGCGATGACGGGATCTATATCCGCCAGGGCAATGTGCCCCACGGTCGATTTATATACTTTTCGATCAAACCCGGGCAAAATACTCCCAGGCGGGCACCACCTAATGACCTTTTATTACGGAGAATGACCAGCGAAGATGCCCTGCCGATCAGCCGGCTTTATCAAGCTGAGCCGGTTCACTTCATCCGCCAGGGCTTCGATTTCTCTGAAGCTTTGCATGATCCATCGAGAAATACTTATGTTTACGCTGACCAATGGATCGTTGAGCGTTCTGGTCACAGCCTGGCATACCTGTTCCTGGGATGCCCATGGGAGCTCGAGCTTGGAGCGGGTATACGTCATGTAGGTGAATATGCAGGAAGCCGCCTGGCAATGGTGGATGCGCTCCAACCCTTACTGACAAAAAGCTCATTACAGGAATTAACCTGGCCGGTTGCCTGGCAAGATTTGGAGCTGATTCAACTGCTGCATGATCATGGTTACAGTGGATCATTGGCACCGTTGGAAGGCCATACCCTGAGGATCGTCAACTTCCCAGGCCTGATGCGTGATTTGCGTCCGAACCTGCAGGCACGACTTGGGACGAAGTTATTGCGCGGTTTGCACTTTGAGCAAAGTGGCCCACTTGTCGGCGGATCTGGAACTGACAGTTATGCGATCGTTCGTGGATCAGCTCGCCTAGTATTGGACGGCGCAGCCATGACGCGGCTGGTGATGGGAAATACCGAGGGCGATAAAGAACCAATCCAGTTGCCTGGCGCATTGGCAGAGGTGATACCAGCTCTTTTCCCATTGCCCTCCTTCCTGCCCGGGATAAATTACCTTTAGAGACAAAACAAGCGCAGATTATTTGATATACTAAAATACAATCCATGATTCGTTATGACCGGAAATCGTGATCATCAGGATATCATCACTCAACCAGAAAACAATTGAGAAAGAGGGACTAAATTATGGGAAAAGCAACCCAAGATCTAAAACATGAACATGATGCAATTCTGCATGTCTTAAAAATTGTAGACAAAGTCGTGTCAACCGATACAATTGATGAGGATCAAATTTTCAAGTTTGGCAATGAGCTGATCTACTTTTTAAAAATATTTGCAGATAAATGCCATCATGGAAAAGAAGAGGACTATCTATTCAAGGCATTGAACGCCAAGGGAATTTCAAGTGAAGGTGGGCCGATCGCGGTGATGCTTTATGAGCACAAATTAGGAAGAGAGTATATCTCCTTAATGGGTAAATCCCTTGAAGCTAAAGACCTGGCTGATTTCAAGACCAATGCAACAAAATATCGTGATCTTCTGATCAGCCATATTGGAAAAGAAAACAATGTGTTATTTATGATGACGGATAAATTACTGGATGATGCTGCGCAAAATGACTTGTTTGAAAAATTTGAACAACATGAAGAAACAGTCATTGGGCATGGCGTGCACGAAGAGCTACACGCAATGATCCATAAATGGGAAGATGAATTTAGCGGGTAAATACGTGTGCCTGTCATCTATTCTGATAAAAAACCGCCGGAATTACCCGGCGGTTTTGCTTTGTACACCCATGGGTGAGGTGTTTTTATAGGCGGAGAATTAATCAGGCAATTGTAATAAAAAGTAGGGGCTGGTCGCGACCAGCCCCTATGATACAGCCCATACGATACAGACGATAGCAAGACGTTGGGTGGAGGGTGATGCGGTTCCAATCACAAGGAATTACATTTATAATACCCCCATCTCATGCTCGTTCCTGCTTTTCGACATGGAGATCCCCTATGACCCGTCGACCTCCCCTTTCGCGCCGGACGTTCATCAAGCTGACTGCCACCGTGGCGGCAGGTGCAGCGTTGGCCAGCTGCAGCCCAAAGCAAAACCCGACCGCCCCGACAGAGGCAGCCACAGCGATAGAGCCAACCCTGCCACCCAGCCCGACCAGCGGGATCATCCCAACGGACACCAGCCCGGCTGAAACCATCCCCACGGAAACCGCCTCCAACCCGGAACCAACGCAGGCCACAAGCCCGGCCTATCTGGCGGTTATCCATGGACCAGACCCGGCAGCCATCACCCGCGCTGCCATCGAAGCCCTGGGGGGCATGGCGAGCTTCGTCAGCAGCGGGTACGACGTGATCATCAAGCCCAATATCTGTACCGATTATCACCCCCCGGAGTATGCCACCACCACCAATCCCACCGTGGTGGGAACATTGGTGAGCATGTGCCTGGAGGCGGGAGCCAAACGGGTGCGGGTGATGGATTACCCCTTCGGGGGGACAGCCAGATCGGCGTATGAAATCTCGGGGATCGCGGAGGCAGTCGAAGCAGCTGGCGGTGAGATGCACGTGATGAACCAGGCCAAATACAGGGTGGTGGAGATCCCGCAAGGCAGGGACATTACCTCAGTGGAAATCTATCCGGATATTCTGGAAGCTGACTTGCTGATCAACGTGCCCATCGCCAAAGACCACGGCTCCACCCGCCTGACGTTGGGTGGCAAGAACCTGATGGGGGTGATATTGGACCGTGGCATGATGCACTTTAACCTTGGTCAGCGCATCGCCGACCTGACCAGCCTGGTGCTCCCAGCCCTCACCGTGATCGATGCAGTGCGCATCTTGACCAACCACGGACCGACGGGGGGAGACCTGGCGGACGTTCAGCAAAAGGACACCATCATTGCCAGCCGCGACCTCGTGGCGGCTGATGCCTACGCCACAACGTTATTTGGCCTGACCGGGTCAGATATTGGCTATATCCAGGCAAGCGCGGATATGGGGTTGGGTAGCATGGACCTGAGCAGCATGGATATTCGGGAGGTCACCCTGGGATGAGCTGGAAAAGCTGGCAAAGAGCCAGGCAAGCCGCCCAAATCTTGTTCTTCCTTTTTTACATCATCCTGATCTTTGCCGTGGTGCAAAAACGGGTTGCCCCGGCACTGGCGGATATCTTCTTCCGCCTTGATCCATACTCGGCATTGGGTGCGATGCTGGCCAGCCGCCAGTGGATCGCAAAGTTCGCACTGGCGCTGGTCACAGTTGGAGTGACCCTCATTATAGGCCGAGTTTGGTGCGGCTGGATATGCCCGCTGGGTAGCCTGCTGGAGTGGGTATCCTTCCGTAAAGCCCGCCAACGAGTTAAATCGATCTCCCCACACTGGAGATGGGTAAAATACTTCCTGCTGGCAGCCAGCCTGGGGCTGGCCTTGTTTGGCGGGCTGACCCTGCTGGTATTGGACCCCATTGCCATCTTCACCCGCACACTAACCACTGCCATCCTGCCCGGCTTATTTTATGCCATCAATTCCATTGAGACTGTACTTTATCGCGTGGATCTACTCACACCCGCCCTGGATGGCTTCGATGGGCTGGTGCGTGGGACCATTTTACCTGTCGAGCAGCCCGCTTTTGCCCAAAACCTGGTTATCGCAGCACTTTTCTTTGGACTGATCGCCTTGAATCTGCTGGCACATCGCTTCTGGTGCCGGTATCTGTGCCCGCTGGGTGCTCTACTCGGTCTGCTTTCAAAGGTCTCATTATTTCGCCCGGTAATTGGCACTGCTTGCACACACTGCACCCGTTGTGCCGTCGTATGCAAGCCAGGGGCGGTTGACACCAACCCTGACGATTTCCACATCATGCCATCGGAATGCACCGTTTGCCTGGACTGCATGGCCAACTGCAAACCGGGTGACATTGGTTTCCGCCTTAGCCTGAAACCTGCCAAACGGGAGCAATTCGACCTTTCACGGCGCGGTGCCCTGGGGGCAATGGCAACTGGTGCAGCAGGGATACTGTTATTAAGCACGGACCTGCGCCTGCGGCAGGAAAACCCGTGGCGCATCCGCCCACCGGGTGTGACCGATGAGGATAAATTCCTGTCGACATGCATACGCTGCTCACAGTGCATGAAAATCTGCCCGACCACAGCCCTGCAACCGGCACTGACTGAGGCTGGCCTGGAGGGGATATGGACACCGCTGGTGGTACCCCGAGTGGGTTATTGTGATTATGGCTGTACAGCCTGTGGGCAGGTGTGCCCAAGCGGAGCCATACCCCTATTGCTCCTGGAAGATAAACGCCAGGCGGTGATCGGCAAAGCCAGCATCGACCGGAATCGCTGCCTGCCATGGGCAAGTGGCGTGCCGTGTATCGTGTGCGAGGAGATGTGTCCCACCCCGCAGAAATCCATCCGCCTCGAAGAAGCGATGGTGACTGATTTCGAGCGGGCAAACGAGAACCGTCCTGCGACCATCCGTTTTGCGTGACCTGTGCATTGGCTGTGGAATCTGTGAACACTACTGCCCGTTGGAAGGCAGTGCCGCCATCCGGGTATATGACGGTTAATTTTGGCCTGTTTATTGCAACCCAATCCTTACTGAAACCATCCAAAGCGAATCATAAAATGATGTAGAATATCATCATTGGGATTAACCGATGGGTGAACGCTGAATAAAGCTAAGGAGAAGAGCATGACTAAAAAAATCATCTTCACAGGATTATTGCTGGTGATGCTGGCTTTTGTAGCCACATCCTGTAAATTACCGGCAAGCGGTAACCCGCCGGTTACCAATACCCAGGCAGCGGAGCCAACATCGACCACGGGTGTGATAGCTGAACCGACAAATTCCCCCATCCCGCCGACAGCGGTGATGGTGACAGCCACTTCCGCCCCACCCACAGCCGTTCCACCCACACCTGTGCCACCAACACCCGTTCCCCCCACGGCAGCTCCTTTGCCTCAAGCCAGCCGTATCCAGTTTGTTGTAGGGGGCACCTCAGCGGTTATCAACGGCAATATTGACGGCGGGCAGACGTTGTATTACGTGCTTGCAGCCAGCGCCACCCAGACCATGAGTGTTAAAGTCTGGTCACCCAATGCAGATGTATACCTGGGTGTTTTTGGCGCTGATGGAGTTGAATTTCTCAATAGCTCGGCCCATGATACCTTGTGGTCAGGCACCCTGCCAGCCAGCCAGGATTACTACCTCAGCTTGACCGCTGGGGATGGTACAACCAGTTATTCTTTATCGGTGGAGATTCCACCGCTGGGAACCTCACCAACGGCAGCTGTCCCAACGGCAAACGTCACCCCCGTTGCAGGCACATTTGATCCATATGCAACCTACGGCACTCCAACCATGGATGACCCAATGGACGGCAGTAATATGGCAGGCTGGGTCAGCCCGACCACGGGGCTGCTACCCGACACCAAGTACATCAAGATCACCCAATCGGGTGGAAAATTCTATGTTACCGGAAAGCTGGTTGATTTTAGCACCTGGTACTACTCCTGGCCTGAGCTGACCGATTTCTACATGCAATCAACGTATGATTCTGGCAGCTGCTCGGCTAAGGATGCATACGGCATGATCATCCGTGGACCTGAACACCAGGCAGGCGTTTCCTATGGTTATGTGGTCGCTTTCTCGTGCGATGGTCAAGTTTGGGTCTTTCGGTTGGATGGTGCCAACCCATACACTGCCGTGGACCTGGTTAGCTGGACGCCCAGCAGTTATATCATCGCAGGCACTAACAAGCAGAACGTGATGGGCATCCAGGCGATAGGTGATACATTGACCGTCTATGCCAACGGGAACCAGATCGCCCAGGTGAAGGACAGCAAGTTCAAGTTTGGTCGATATGGGGTCTTTGTAAGCCCGGATGTGACTGTCAATTACACCTACCGGGTAGTGCGAATGACTTACTGGGATTTGACGCCATAAATCAGCCTGGCATCATTACAAGAATAAATAACGCAGCTGCGGATACTCTTCCGCAGCTTTTTTTTAGAATTTATTATACAAATTCTAAGGAAATCTACATGGTAGGTTTAATCGGAACCTGATAAAGTTGGAAAAATCGTATCAAATTTCGATGGTAAAGAGATACCACGATGGATGAATGGCTTAGCTTGAGTGAGGCAGCAAAACAAATGGGGGTGCATCCGAGCACAGTGCGTGCCTGGTCAGATAATGGTTATCTACCTTCCCAGCGCACACAGGGTGGTCATCGACGATTCCGCCGATCGGACATAGATATCCGCATGCATACCAGGTACGAGGGACAGACCCCCGAGGCAACATCGATTTATGCCAATGTCTTGCGCAATACACGGATCCAAATCAACGAGAGTCACCTTGAAGAAGAAAAATGGTACCGCAAGATGGATGAAGAAGCGCGCCAGCAATATCGATTAAGCGGGCGTTCATTAGTACAGGGGTTGATCGGACACCTGACCTCCGATGAAGGTGGCCTGGAAGCCGAAGCCCGCTCCCTTGGATATGAGTATGCTTCTCGCGGTCAGCGGGTGGAACTTTCTAGCACAGAAGCAGCCCATGCATTTCAATTCTTTCGGACTGCGGTTTTGGAAGCGGTGCTGAGCGCCTATGAAAATGCAGATGTGCGATCACCGAAAGTGTGGGCAGACTTGTTCCGCAAGATGAACGCCTTCTCAGATTTGATCATCATCACATTGCTCGATACCTATGAAGCAACTCAGCACGGAAGCCGTTGAGCAAATGATAAATAGAATAATAAAATAAACACGGAAAAATTATGCATTACCTGCCCATCCTATCAACCATCATCACCTTCATTTTCGCTTTTGTGGTATTCAACCGCTTCAGGGTGAAACATGGAGTGCACCTGTTATTCTGGGGCATTGGATTGGTGCTATATGGAATTGGGACATTCACCGAAGTGGTTATGCTTTTTGGATTTAGTGAAATAGCCTTGAAGCTGTGGTACCTGAGTGGTGCAATGCTGACTGCCGCATGGCTCGGTCAGGGAACGGTTAACTTATTGGTACGCCGGCGAGGCATTGCTCAAACCCTGAACATCATCCTGATCATCGTCAGCTTGCTGGCCATGGTGCTGGTTTTATTTGCACCCATCACCCCAGCAGCAGCCAACTTCAACCCAGCTCAGCCTCTTTCAGCCCAATATAAGGAGATCCTCACGCGCTCCAGCATGATTGTGCTACTGACCATCCTGCTTAATGTCTATGGCACATTCACCCTGGTGGGTGGTGCCATCTACTCTGCATACATATTCTGGCGTAAACGCGTGCTGTTCAACCGTATGATCGGTAACATCCTGATCGCAGCAGGAGCATTGATGCCTGCCATTGGCGGCTCATTAATTAAAATGGGCTTACCCGATTTTCTTTACTTAAGCGAATTCCTGGGTGTCATCCTGATGTATATCGGTTTCATACAATCCACAATGACGGTGCCGGTGAAATCCACACAACCGGTTTCTATAGATCATTAGTCAGCCGAGTTAGGTGTAGATTAGCAGGACAGGAGAAGGAGTCACCATGAAAGACAGCTTTGCCACCATTGATGAATACATTGCAGGATTCCCCGAGGATATCCAAAAGAAACTGCAAGAAATACGGGCGACGATCAAATCTGCTGCTCCTGATGCACAGGAGAAAATCAGCTACCAGATGCCCACTTTTTACTTAAAAGGAAACCTGGTCCATTTTGCTGCCCATACCAGCCATATAGGGTTTTATCCCGCACCCAGCGGTATTGAAGCTTTCAAGAACGAGCTGGCAGCCTATAAAAACTCAAAAGGCGCAGTCCAATTCCCAATCAACGAACCATTACCGCTGGATTTGGTCAGGAAAATTCGATATATCAGAGTCGAGGAAAATCTAAAAAGAGCCGAGAGAAAAACAATCAAGAAAAAGGAATTATAGGAACATCCCGATGTCCAATCCAGCTCCATTGGGCAGTGATGGTTGGTCTTAAAATAATAGACAGCCAATTTATCGTATATCAACAATCAAGGAGCTAAAAAAACCACGGTATCACATCCATTATCTATCCCGTCAGGGATATTACCACGTGCAAAAGACGCCAATGGGAACACCATCGGTCTGATCCGGCTTCGATAAAACCTTACCATCTACCAAACGATCGGCTCCTTGGTCTCTGAAAGGTGCAAACAGAAGAAATCTTCCTTTAAGCTATAATCATTCCAACAAATGGTATTTTCGGATCGCCCAACCGGTTATCATCCATTGGTAAAAATAAGCTTACCCCTACTGGCTATAATATTATTAGCCTGTGCGTGTACACCAGCCGCAGGCCTGCCGGGTACAATCACATCTGTTTCACCTCCAACCATGGTGGAAAATTGGTATACGGTATTTTTCACCGATCCAACCACTCCACCGCAAGTTATTATCGTGGAGGGATCGATGAAGCCCTTGAGGCGGCCATTGACCAGGCACGTGTAAGTGTGGATATGGCAATATACGACCTCAACCTGTGGTCTATTCGTGATGCACTGATCAGGGCACACCAGCGGGGAGCAGAAGTTCGGGTGGTGACTGAAAGCGATAACATGGATGAGCAGGAAATCCAGGAGATAAAAGATGCCGGTATTGAGGTGGTGGGGGATCGGCAAGAAGGATTGATGCATCACAAATTCGTCGTCATCGATCGCTATGAGGTGTGGACAGGCTCGATGAACTTCACCACCGGTGGAACATACATGGATAATAACAATCTCATTCGTGTCCAATCCTCAAAATTGGCTGATGATTACACGCATGAATTTGAGCAGATGTTCGTGGATGACCATTTTGGAACACTAAAGACACCGGGCAGTCGATATCCGACGGTAACGATAAACGGCAGCTTGGTGGAAGTCTATTTCTCTCCCCAGGATGGTACCCTGGAATATATCCTGAGAGCGATCAACTCAGCCCAGGAAAGTATCTACTTTCTGGCTTATTCCTTCACCTCCGACGAGCTGGCGGATGCCTTGATCGAAAAGTCTAAGTCAGGGGTGACGGTGAGCGGAGTCTTCGATGAAGACCAATATCACTCCAATTCAGGAACTGAATTCGATACGTTACAAGGTGCAGGAATTGATGTCCGCCTGGATGGCAACCCACGCTTGATGCATCACAAGGTGCTCATCATCGATGGGAAGATTGTCATTACTGGTTCGTATAACTTCAGCAACAATGCAGAGCATATAAACAACGAAAATACACTTATAATTCATAATCAGGGTATCACCGCAGAATACCTGGCGGAATTTGAGCGGATATTTAACGTATCACAAAGGTGAAGGATGATGGAAACCAACGGAAAATTCTACCTCGGTCGTATATTTGATCCCCAGCAAACCAAAACCACCGACCAGATCCTGCTCTATGACCCGGCAGACCTGACCACCCATGCAGTGGTGGTAGGTATGACCGGCTCGGGCAAGACAGGGCTGTGCGTAGACCTATTGGAAGAAGCAGCTCTAAACAATATTCCCGCACTGATGATCGATCCCAAAGGAGACATCACTAACACATTGCTTCATTTCCCCAGCCTATTGCCCCAGGACTTCCAACCCTGGGTGAACCCGGACCAGGCTCGCCGTGCTGGCAAAACCGTGGAGCAGGCTGCGGTAGATACTGCCCAACTTTGGAAACAAGGTCTTTCAGAATGGGGTATTGACGAACAGCGCATGCTGAAGCTAAAAGAGGCAGCACAATATGCAATTTTCACCCCCGGTTCTGATTCAGGTATCCCGATCAACATCCTGGCATCATTGAAGGCCCCTACTATTCCATGGGAAAGCAACAAGGAGATCTTGCGGGAGAAAATTTCCGGGACAGTCACGGCATTGCTAGGACTGGTTGGTATGCAGGATATTGACCCGGTACGCTCACGCGAGCACATTCTTCTATCCAATATTTTTGAAAACGCCTGGAGCAAGGCAAAAGATCTCGACCTGAGCGAACTGATCTTGCAGACTCAAACCCCGCCTTTCCCAAAGCTCGGCGTATTCGATGTCAACACCTTCTACCCAGAAAAGGACCGCTTTGGACTGGCAATGATGCTCAACAATATCCTGGCTTCGCCTGCGTTCCAGGTCTGGATCGAAGGACAACCCCTGGATGTACCTTCTCTGCTATATACACCTGAAGGAAAGATCCGGCACAGCGTGTTTTATATTTCCCACTTGAGTGATTCTGAGCGTATGTTCTTTGTTACACTGCTCTACTCTGCCGTGGAAACCTGGATGCGTTCACAGACAGGAACCACCAGTTTGCGCGCAATCGTCTATTTTGATGAGATCTTCGGTTATCTACCACCCGTTGCTAATCCACCTTCCAAACAGCCCATGCTGCGCATGCTCAAGCAGGCACGTGCTTTTGGGGTGGGGCAGGTGTTGGTTACCCAAAACCCTGTCGATGTGGATTATAAAGCGCTATCCAATGCCGGCACCTGGATGATCGGCAAGCTACAGACAGACCAGGATAAACAGCGCCTGTTGGATGGCCTGGATAGCGCCATGTCGGGCAGCCTCGACCGGGCAGAGTATGATCGCCTCATTTCAACATTGGGGAAACGTGTGTTTCTGCTTCACAATGTGAATGCTAAAGCTGCTGCACTGTTTCAAACCCGCTGGGCAATGAATTACCTGACTGGACCATTAACCAGGGATCAAATCCCTGCGCTTAACAAACTGGCAGGTGCCACGTTGCTGCCCCCATCCGTGCCCGGAAGCTCACCGCTGGCCACAACGGTAGTCTCCGATGTTGTTGATGCTCCCCTACCGGTAACATCCTCGCCCTTACAGGGCTCAGAATTCTCCGTCACCCGCCCTGCCATCCCTGCCGGGATCGATGAGTATTTTCTTCCCAACAACCTTACATTTACCCAGGCATTCAAGGCATCGGGACGCGAATTCCCACCCGAAGCCCTCAGCCAGGGATTGATCTATCGCCCGGTCATCCTATGCCAGGTGAATGCCCGCCTGATCAACTTTAAATATAAGCTTGATAGTGAGCTCATTAAAACCGCACTGGTGGTTAACCCCGACCGAAGAGGAATCATCCGCTGGGAAAATTACCTCACCGATAGGATCGATGCGGCGAAGCTTGACCATGCCCCCAACCCCCAGGCACGCTTTGCCCACCCCGAAGCTCCACTGAATGATGTAAAACGCATGAATGCCTTACAGAAGGACTTCATAGATTGGGTGTACCACAGCAGCGAAGTAATCATCCATGCAAATGAAACTCTCAAGCTTTATGCAGGACCGGAAATAACGGAGGGAGAGTATCGCGCACAATGCTCGGAAGCTGCCCGTGAAGAATCTAAAGCAGAGCTCAAGAAAACCACAGCAACATACGAAACTAAACTGCGCACCCTTGAAGATAAGATGGAGCGGGAACAACGCGAGCTGGATCAGGATAAGGCTGAGCTTAGCAGTCGAAAACTGGAAGAAGCGGGTAATGTCGCTGAAACAGTGGCAGGGTTATTTGGAATCGGTCGCAAACGCTCCATTTCCTCCTCACTCACCAAAAGACGCATGACCTCACAAGCAAAGAGCGATGTGGAAGAATCCGTCAATGCAATCAACGAATACCAAAAGCAAATCTCAGAGCTCGAGGCGGAGAAAGAAGCTGCTTTACAGGCAGTGCAAGATAAGTGGGGAGAGATTGCCAATCAGATCACCGAGATTCCAATAACAGTGCAGAGGAGTGATATTGTGCTTGACTTCTTCGGGGTAGCATGGATGCCGTATCACCTGGTGAAGATCGGGCAACAAGTGGAAGAACTGTTAGGATTTTCCAGCAAATAGCATGTTTAGCATTGAAAAGCATTACACCATCCATGATGCCCGAGGTAATCCAATCCGGGTCCAGCTCAGACGAGATAAACGCCTGAAGAAAACATTACGCTGGGAACGACTCCCGGATGGCTCATTACTATTACGTGTGCCCAACCGTTTTCCAAGGCACAAGGTCAACTCCCTGCTCGAACAGGTGGCTACACAGCTAGATCAGACCAACCTGGTTCAATCACGCCGGACGGATGCTGATCTGCAACAACGTGCAGAGCTGATCAACCAAAAACACTTTGATGGGAAAATTCAATGGAATGCCATCCGTTGGGTGAGTAATATGCAATTGCGCCTGGGAAGTTGCACCCGCGGTGGGGTTACAGATGGTCAAATTCGTATCAGCGAAAAAATCAAAAAATGGCCAGATTGGGTGATTGATTATGTGATTGCCCATGAATTGTTGCACCGCAGGCATCCTAACCACTCTGAAGCCTTTTGGAACGATTTAAAAACCGCGTACCCATTGACTGAACGGGCACGCGGCTTCATCCACGGGGTTGGCTTTGCAGCCGGGCAACCCCTAGAGGACGACTAACCAATATGCCCGGATTACAACCAGGCGGCATGATCATCAGCCTCAGCTGCGCTGGCACACAACTTGCAACCTGATTATTGCTATGGAACCTCATCCATCTCCCTTTCCTGATTACATGAATGCCGTGGGTTTGCTCAATCGACGAGAAATCGAAGCCCGCTTGCTTGCCCCTTTGCTGGAGGCTCTATGCGTTGAGTTCGATCGCGAACGCATTTGGGAAATCACCCGCAAGGTTATCCGGGAAATCGCCTACCAGCAAGGTGTTCAGCTTGCCAATAGCATGGAAGCAAACGACATTGAACACTTCGCCTTAGCCCAGGAAGCCTGGAAAAAAGACAATGCCATTCTAACGGAAGTGCTCGAGCTGAACCGGAAAAAATTTGTTTTCAATGTATTCCGGTGTCGATATGCTGAGATGTACCAACACCTGGGTGTACCAGAGTTGGGAAAAATGATCTCCTGTGAACGGGATTTTTCCCTGATCGAGGGTTACAATCCTAAAATTCATCTCACCCGCTCCCAGACCATCATGGAAGGAGCAGATATCTGTGACTTTTGCTTTGAGCTCGGCAGCAGTTAAAAACCCCAGTGGTAATTTGCTTGACGCAGTATTCGTATTATGCTAGTATCATCTTATCAGCGCGATTGATCAGCTTATGATTACAGTCTACCATGCAGCGTGGGCGACTGTGTGGAGGAGAAAAGTTAGAATGAACCTAAAACACGCACTACGAACTCTTATATTGCTACTGCTTGTCGGATTGCTTGTGATCAGCCTGACCTCGTGCAAGCTTCCTGCCTCCAAAGGCCCTCAAACTACTAGCGAAACCAGTGAGACCAGCGGAGGATTCCCCGTCCCAGGCGAAACCGAGCAAACCTCCGGCGGGATCGATGTCAACACATTCGCCACGCAGACTGCTCAGGTCAACCAACCCGTTGTGGTCACTTCTCCGGTACCTACACAAAACCCAGCCCAGCCCTCCACCCCGGGAGCGACTCCTTACCCTGGAGCCCCTGAACCAACATCAGCTCCAGTCGTATATATTGAACCCACACCAGGAGGACCACCGGCTACTTATACGCTTCAAGAGGGAGAATTTCCATTCTGCATTGCCCGCCGGTTCAATGTAAACCAGAACGAGCTACTAAGTCTGAATAACTTAACCGCAAATTCGTTTGTTTATGCAGGCCAGGTCTTACAACTCCCACAGACAGGCAACCCATTCGATGGACAGCGCACCTTGAAAGAACATCCAGATTACTATGATATTCAATCTGGTGATACGCTAAACACCATCGCCTGCTCTTATGGAGACGTGTCGCCAGATATGATCGCTCTTCAAAATAACCTGAGCTCCCCTGACCTGCCCCCTGGTGAGGTTCTACTCATACCATAAGCATGAAAGTGATTCTTGCGAAGGTTTAAACGGTGGATTTGTTTAAACCTTCGTTATTTTTAAAAGGAGCAACATGCCCATCGAAGTTATTGCCAGTGAAACCATTTATCATGGCCGCGCCTTCAATGTGCGACGCGACAAGGTGCGCTTTCAAAATCAAAATATTGCTCACCTGGATATCATTGATCACACCGGCGCGGTGACTATCCTGCCATTGGATACAGATGGACGGATCATTTTTGTCCGCCAGTATCGACATGCGGTAGGTCTAGAGCTGCTCGAGCTCCCAGCAGGTACCCTGGAAGAGGATGAGCAGCCAGAAAACTGTGCCCTGCGTGAAATTCGTGAAGAGACAGGCTTTGCTGCTGGCAAGATGGTCAAAGTGGGAGAATTCTACCTGGCGCCTGGCTATTCCACTGAATATATGACTGTTTTTTTGGCCACGGGCCTCACTCCAAGCCCTTTGCCAGGAGATGCCGATGAATTCATCACCATTGAGTACGTGTCAATTGAACAAGCATACGATTTAGTAGTAAATGGCGGTTTGCAGGATGGGAAAAGCATTGCGGCTTTGCTTCTGGCTCAACCCTATCTTATCGAATCCAGGTAACCGTTTTCGTTCAAAAACGCACTGCTATCTTGTTCGGCTAGAGGGACTGGATAGACTTATTCCCCGGGAGTCGGGTTGGAGGGCGATTTCTTAGAAACGATCAGTGATTCCAGGAAATTACGGTTGAGTAAAGTAACGGGTGATTCGATTTTAATTTCTGGATACAGGGGAGCGGTCAGTTTGCTATCATAGATGATGATGAAATTGCTGGTGCCCTCAGTGATCAAAGCGGAGAATTCAAACCGGCCTGACCATTCGAGTGTCCCTGTGAGCTGATACGTCCGGGTGATAATTTGAACCAGGTATGGGATAAGACGCTGGTATCCACTTTTCATCAGTCCCTGTGTACCCATATATTCGCGCTTGTTTAAGCATACTGCGCAAATCTCAGAGCGAACCATATATAACTGAGGGGTGTAATTCATCACGCTGGATGGTTTATGGATCGGGGCGAGACTGGCGTCATTTACCTCAATATGTGATGTGGTCGTATCGGTCAACATGCCTAACAAGCCGCTTTGAATAACCTTGATCTGACCAAAAATATAGTGGCTGCTGGTTAATATCTCTGCTGGGATGAGGCGATGGGCGCTTGGGGAGACCATTTCATTCTTCGTTAATAAGGTTCAATTATGTGGTTGAGGCCGGTTCAGGTTGCCAGGTAGCTTCTTCCTGCGCACTTTTGGCTTACGCCCAGTCGTCGGGCTGAGCAGCATATTCAACCAGCTAACAGCCCGTGCGTCATATTCACGCTTTCCGCACACATCACACACCCAGGAGGGAAAGTTCGGCACTGTGATGAGCTCATCATTCAGCCAGGTGAAATATGTAAGATATTCCAGTCGGAATACCCCTGTATGGCACTCCGGGCATATCCGGGAATAATCCTGTGACGAGTCATCCATAGATTTCTCTTCAGGCTTATTCGATTCGTCGCTCATTTTAAGGCGGCCTCAGCTTCCTGGACTATCTTAACTCCTGCACTTGCTCCAAGGCGGTTTGCGCCTGCTTTAATCATCGCCAAAGCATCGGCATAGGTTCGGATACCTCCAGAAGCCTTTACGCCCATCTCCGGGCCTACAACACGGCGCATCAATTCCACATCTTCAACCGTTGCACCTCCCGGGCCAAATCCAGTGGAGGTTTTTACAAAATCTGCCCCAGCATTTTTACTGATCAGGCAGGCAAGGATCTTTTCCCTGGTGGTCAGCAAGGCGGTTTCGATAATGATCTTGGTTATCGCGCCCTGGTTATGAGCTGTTTCAGTCACTGCCTGGATTTCATTCATGACCAATCCAAACGCTTCGGATTTCAACGCCCCAACATTGATCACCATATCAATCTCTGAGGCACCTGCATTGATGCACGCCAGGGTTTCATAGACTTTAAACTCCGGTAAGACAGAGCCGAGTGGGAAACCGATCACCGTACAGACGGCTTCCGGTGCATCTCCCAGCAAACCGCAAGCAAGGGGGACATAGGCCGGATTTATACATACCGAAGCAAAATGATATTGCATGGCTTCCTGACACAGAACGCGCACCTGGGTAGCGGTTGCCTCAGGTTTGAGCAGGGTATGATCGATCCAGCTCACAATCTGCCGGCCGGCCGGGATATCTGGTTGTGCCGGGATGGGAGGCAATCGTTGCTCGTATTCCTGTGCCAATGATACGATCTGAGATAGATCCATTATTTCTATCCTATTAAGGTGCAGCCTTCGCTAATGATATATGATCGATCAATCCCCAGGCAGGTGGTGGCCAATAGACCATGACAGCCTTGCCGACGACATAATCCAAGGGGACAGTTCCCCAATCATGCGAATCGGATGAATTATTGCGATTATCACCCAAGACAAATAGTTGGCCTTCAGGGATTACCCATGAGCCGATATAATTGGTTTTTACTTTCAGATAGTTTTCATCCAATGGCTGACCATTTATATATACGGTGCCATTCCTGACTTCAACCTCGTCACCGGGTAAACCGATCACACGCTTGATATATTCCTCCTTGGGGTCGCGCGGGAAGTGAAAGACAATGATATCTCCACGATGTGGACTGCCCAGGCGGTAGCTCAATCGATTGACAACCACATACTCTCCTGAAAACAGTGTCGGCTCCATGCTGGCACCATCAACGCGGATGCGTGCAGAGATTATGTTGATGCTGACAAACAAAACCACTGAGAGAACAAGCGTCTCGAGGATATCCACTAAAAAACTTAAAAATCCGGAACGTTTACTTTTGGGCTGAGAAGCCTCAGGAATAATTGCTGATTGATTTGTATCCAAACTTCCTCCACTTCCCTGGGATTATATAACCGCTCTTCCATCAGGGCAAGGGAGGGGGGATTAATAGTTAGTGAATCTATTACAAAAATTAGCAATGTTTGTTGCTTATTTCCTGCGCGGCCTCAGAACGATCCGAATGGGAGTTCCCAAAAACGGGTGTTCTTGGCGAATACAATTCTCTAAAAACCTCAGGTAAGTGAAGTGAGCCAATTTCGGGTCATTCACATGCATCAGGAAAACCGGAGGATCATTTCTCACCTGTGTGCCGTAATAGATCTTCAACCCTGTACCGCCATGCGACGGTGCTGCATGACGATCCTGCGCTTCCTGTATAACTCGATTGATTTTAGACGTTGGCAGTCGAGTCAAGCGCTCTTCCTGGACCCTTAATGCCATGGGCAAGACCTGGTCCACACGCTGACCCGTCTTAGCTGATATAAATAGGATCGGGACATAATCCATAAAGTTAAGATCCTGCCTGATGGATTGAGTAAAAGAAGCCATGGTATAAGAATCCTTCTCAACCGCATCCCACTTGTTCACCAACACCACGGCGCTCTTCCATTCATCCAAAATAAACCCGGCAATATGCGCATCCTGCGCAGTCAATCCCACGGTTGCATCGAGCACGAGAAGGACTACATCTGATCGTTTGATGGCTTGCAAAGAACGTAAGACGCTAAATTGTTCCACGCCTGGATCAATATGCCCACGCCTGCGGATACCTGCGGTATCGATCAGCAGTATGGGAACATCACCATATGTCAGGCGGGTGTCGATCGCGTCCCGGGTGGTGCCTGCGATCGGGCTTACAATGGCCCGCTCCTCGCCTAAAATCTGATTAAGCAGGCTGGATTTGCCCACATTTGGCTTGCCAACAATGGCGATCTTTACTGAATTGTCTTCAACCTCTTCACCTTCTTTTTTAAACGAAGCAACCAGCGCATCCAACATGTCCCCGGTGCCAGTTCCATGTAAGGCAGAGATTGGATAAGGCTCTCCCAGACCCAACTCATAAAACTCCATCGCAGCCATGCGCCGGGCTTCATTTTCGCACTTATTCACCACCAAGAATACAGGTGGCGTGAGCTGTCCATCCACTTCGCGTTGATATCTGCGCAGAATTTCCGCTACTTCTTGATCTGCTGCGGTCACGCCACTCTCAGCGTCGGTGATAAATAGCACAGCATCAAAATCCTGTATGGCAATCTCTGCTTGAGCACGGATTTGTTCAATAAAATCAGCCGAACCAATTGAAAGCGGCTGTTGGGTGCGCCCAAAGCCGGTTTTGGTCGGGTCAATTCCGCCGGTGTCGATAATATCAAATGTCGTGCCAGTCCATTCAGCTTCCATCACCAGGCGGTCACGAGTCGTTCCGGGGATATCATCCACAACTGCCAGGCGCTCGCCGGCCAGGCGGTTAAATAACGTGCTTTTTCCAACATTGGGACGCCCAACCAGGGCTACAACGGGTTTTGTCATGGATATTCCTTATGGATTACCAGTCGGAGTTGCAGTTTGAGTCGGGGTAACCGTTCCGCCAGGTGTGACCGTTGGGGTGAGCTGGGTGGAACTAATCGTGACATCAACTGTGGCAGGCAGCATTGATATTTTCTGTACCTGCTCGGGTAAGATGTTTACCACAGGTATGAGTTGATAGGTGCCGGCTTCATATCCGGTCAGATCAACCACAGCCCTTACATCCGTCGGACTAAGCGTATTCAACACCGGCACTGGACCTGTGAGGATCACATCCACGGTGGATGGGGCTACACTGGCTTCCAAACCTGGAGCCAGCCCTATCACTTCCACGGGAAGTGATATCGCCAGACTTAATTCGATGGCAGCGATACTTACCTGCACCAAAACTATTGGATCTCCAACAACCGAAATCCCTTCTGGCAGATTCAACTCTACCAGGGTCTCAAAGTCGTCTGTTTTCCCGGTAAGATCAATAGGTTGCGTCCCCACATACCCAGGTAAATTATTCACCAGCTCGGGGTCGGAGGAAAATACCACCACGCCAACCGGGGAGACAAAAACATTGGTTAAACGGTACCCACTTGCCACCTGCCCCTCGGTTACTGCACGAACAATTACATAGCGATAGCCACCCAAAAGGGTAATGGGTTGGGTTATTTTGACCGTATCTGGTGATACGGTCACCCCGCTGACCAATCTACCTTCATTGTCCAATGGCAGTGGCGTTTCCTCCTTAATGATGGTCTGATTGGCGTTGGTGATATCGATCGCCACACGGACTTCATTAACAAGGGATACCAGGGATTCCGGACCACTAACAGACACATCAGGTGGTTCCAGTAATGGAGGCTGGGCTTGATAACCAATTGGAGGCTCACCCCGAACAACCAGGTTGACCGGAAAGACTTGAGTGACGATGGAATCAAGGGTAATGGTCAGTTGTTCAGGGTCCTGGCGAACCAGGCGCACAAGGTGTGGGCTGATCTGGACTTGCACTGGAACGTCATATGTTCCTTGTTCCAGGCTTGAAAGATCCACCCAGGCTCGCACAGATTGCTCGTCATTATTGAGCTGGTTCCATACTGATGTGGGTGCCCTGAGAACAAGGGTGACATTCTGAGGAACATCGCTCATAATCTGCAAGCCGGGGTCCTGTCCAACGATCTCGATGGGCACAGCACGGGCAAGGACGTGCTCTTCATTGGGGTCGGACGCAATGACAGCGGATACCCAAACAATGACACCCAGTATGAAGGCTGTTAATAATGTGCCCAGGTTTTTTGCCAACCAACGCAGGATTTTCACTTATTGGTCCTCACCACCCGGCTTCTTGGCTCCGGGATAAATACCCTTGAATATATCACTCAATCCCTGGCGCTGTGCAGAAGGACTGAAGAAAGCCCTGAGAATATTTTCCAGCCTTTCCGCATCCAGGCGTCAAATCATCCTTCCATCGTGGACCACAGAAATCGTTCCACTTTCCTCCGATACAACCACCACAACCGCATCACTAACCTCTGATATGCCCAAAGCAGCCCGGTGGCGTAAGCCCAACTGCCTATCAGGGACATGTGCCAACACCCCACTAGCTGAAAGCGGCATAACGCAAGCAGCAGCCAGCATACGGGAGCCCTCAATGATGACAGCACCATCATGCAAAGGAGTATTGGGATAAAAGACCTGTAATATCAATTCAGGCGTCACCTGCGCATCCACAATTACGCCGGTTCTAATGTACTCTTCCAGGTTATCCAGGCGCAGGAGGACGATCAAGGCACCGTGTCGCCGATCGGAAAGGCGAACAGCTGCATTCACCACTGCCGTGATGGATTTTTGAGTCCCGGGTGAAGCTTTTCCTTTCCCAAATATATAACCAGCTTTGCCGAGGCGTTCCAACCCGCGCCTTATCTCGGGGGCAAATATAACCGGGATGGCCAACACAAGTGCAGGTAAAGTCGTACGTATCAACCAGGAAAATGCAGGCAAGACCTGGGTGCTATTTAGCAGGCTGCCCAAAACTACCAACAGGAGCACGCCGCGCAGTAATACCGTTGCCTGTGTATCACGCAGCAGGATCAACAGGCCAAAAAATATCAGCGTGACAATTGCCAGGTCAAGGACGCTAAGCCAATTGACCCGCTCAAAAATAAAGCCCAGGCTTTCAACCAAATATGTAATCAGGTTTTCCACAATAACCCTGGTCCATCAATCACGCAAAATTATACTTAGGTAAGCTGCACCTGCCTGACCCAACAGGCAAGGTGGGTTTATAACGCTATACCGGTCTCAAAACACGGTCCTTGCGCAGCTGCTTGAAGAACATGGATTCCCCTTCTCCCATGGATTCCTGGGCAGCTTCCTGCCACGCACGCACACTCAAAGACTCGATCGTGCGTGGCTCGTATCCCAAAGACTTCCAGACTTCTTCCTGTCTGCTTAATTCAGGTGGTAAAAACAACAATGCTGCTTCACACTGTAAATCGCGGGAAGTCGTTTCGACTTCGTTCAATAGTACCTGCATCGCTTTTGAAAGTGGTTGCCCCGGATCAATATATACATCGTCAGTACGCTCAACCAGGTTTTCCACCTGCCAGCCAATTATCCCAACCGGGGTGCTATCCAGCTTGAGGAATAAAAAGGCTTTCTCACCAAATGCTGCCATGATATCTTCACTGGTAGGTTTTACTTTTCCCCTACTCAAGCGGCTGATGAGGGTCGCAATCTCAACCGCATTTCGCGGCCGGGCTTTCTCCACCAATAACACACCTCTTTCAGCTGAGACAGGCTTGGTAACACCCAATTCATAGGTTGGGAAGAGCTCTTTCCAGGCTTTGGTTACCTGCCGCCAGGTATCTTCAAACGAGCCTTCATTGTTGATCACAGTATTGGCAACTTTAACCTTTTCAATCTGAGGTGGTTGCGCGTTCACCCGTTGATGAGCCACCGCCGTACTCATCCCACGTTTTTTGGTCAGGCGAGCGATCTGTACTTCCTTCTGGGCATATGTAACCCAGATCGTATCACACGCCTGGCGTAGAGGTCCTTCTATTAGCTTGATAGCTTCGAGGACAATTACCTTATGAGAGGTCCTCCGAATAAGCAAATCAACAGCCTGACGTACGAGTGGATGTACAATGGATTCAAGCTCAGCGAGGGCATCCGGGTCTGAGAACACCAACCTGGCAAGCCTGGCCCGGTCAATCTGCCCATCCGGACCCAAGATCCACTTGCCAAAGGTATCCACCACGCGCTGGTAACCTGGAGCATCCATGGCGATGGCACGGTGACCCAAGGCATCGGCGTCAATGCCGTATGCCCCCAGGTGTTCCATCATTTTGCGTACCACGCTCTTACCCGTGGCAATATTCCCCGTCAAACCAATGACATATTTGCCCGGCCAGGCACTCATTTTGCCTCCTATTATCATTTTAGCCGCGCTAATGCAGAATGTCAAAGGTTATTGCATATTTCGAAGAGGGAAGTAATGCATGCTGGAAAACTGTGGATGATAACGATACTCTAAACCGGCAACATGGACACAGATAAGCATACCCAGATAACAGCCCTGTTATATTATGGTAAATTAGATGAAAATACTCTAATTTTATCCTTGTTATTTTAAGGGCTTTGTGATATATATTAATAAAGGGCTGGCTATCTAGGTAAGCAACGATTATCGATTGATCATTATTGCAATACCAACTCCAAGCACCTTTTATTCGATATATATTGAAAATATATATGGGTCATAGATCGAATTTCGAGAGAAATAATTAAGCATTAGATAACGGGTATAGATTTGAATGACCAAGAGAGAAAGGACGAATTGGTATGATATCTTCTATAAAAGTAAAGACGTTAGATGGTGGGGTGTTTGACCTCACGCAGGATGTTCTTGATAGTTTACGAACACGTCTGAAAGGGTTATTACTCCTGCCGGGTGAGGTTGGCTATGAAGAGTCCCGGACGGTGTGGAATGGTATGATCGATCGAAAGCCAGCACTTGTTTCGCGTCCCTTGGGGGTTGCTGATGTAATTGCATGTGTCCGGTTTGCCCGTGAACACAATCTTTTGCTCTGTATCAAGGGAGGAGGCCACAACATTGCCGGTTTAGCTACCGCTGATGGTGCGTTGATGCTTGATATGTCACTCATGCGCGGTGTGTGGGTGGATGCGCATGAAAAGATCGCCCACGCACAGGTTGGATGCCTGAATGGTGATGTGGATCGAGAAACCCAACTGCACGGGTTAGCCACCGTTATGGGCTTTGTATCCCTTACCGGCATCGCTGGTCTAACTTTAGGCGGTGGGCTGGGCTATCTGACGAGACGTTTTGGTTGGACAGTGGATAATGTCATCGGTATGGACATTGTGACCGCAGAAGGAAATCTCGTGCATGCAAGCGGCAACGAGAACACCGATCTTTTCTGGGGTCTGCGGGGGGGTGGTGGAAATTTTGGCGTAGTAACTGGTATTGATTACAAGCTCCACCCTGTCGGACCAGAGGTCATCGGCGGTTTTGTAGCCTGGCCTGCATCCGAAGCACCCAAAGTGATCGAGCTGTATCGGACTCTGGCAGAAAAAGCCCCCAATGAACTCACTCTTGTCCTGATCATACGCCCGGCACCTGCTGCACCCTGGTTACCGAAGGAGCGGCATGGGACTCCAATCGTCCTCATTGGAGCCTGTTACACTGGGAAACTTGAAGAAGGAGAGAAAATCGTCGCCCCCTTCAAATCGTTTGGTACTCCCATCGGTGACATCCTCGTGCGTCGACCTTATACACAATTGCAATCATTGCTCGATGGGGCTAATCCAAAGGGAAGGCGTTGCTACTGGAAGAGTGAGTATCTCCCATCCATCGAACCAGCCCTGGCTGAGAAGTTCATTGAGCACGCAGCCAAGATTCAATCACCTTTTTCGGGAGCTACCCTCTTCCAACTCGGTGGTGCGCTGAATAGTTTTAATAATAATGACCAATTGCCCGCTGGAAACCGCGATGCACGCTACGTAATCAACTTGACGGCTGCCTGGGAACACGTAGATGGAGATATGGCAAACATGGAATGGGCACGCCAGGCATGGGCTGACATAAGGCAGTTCTCAACCGGTGGTAATTACTTAAACTTCCAAACTGAGGACGAAGGTCCAGAGCGTATCCAGGATGCACTCGGTGAAGGATTTGCGCGGTTGTCCGAGATCAAGGCGAAATGGGATCCAAAGAACATGTTCCGCACCAACCGCAATATCAAGCCGGCTGCATAATGGGCAATGTGACTGGCAATGTAAGCAGGCAATTGGATGGCTGATCAGGTTCCACGGCACTATATCAAGTTTTCCGCTGAAGTATATTTTCGGATATCTTTTCAGGATGGAACCGAGGTGTTTATGCGTCCCATCTCTATTCTCTCTTCTCACACGCCCAGCCTGTGCTGAGCCTGGGATTGAACCTAGAAAAACGGTGAAAGCGAGCATGCATATAAACTGGTAGCCAGGTGATGCAAAGCTTAGTATTGACCATTAAATATTTCTAGGATAGGCTGTTTTTGAAAATGTAGCCTGTGAAAGATTATTGAATAAGGGAGCTGAGTGGTTTGATATTCGAAAAGTTGACCTAAACATTAACTATTCAGATAACCACCTGGCAGGTGGGCACTTAATCATTGGATTAGCCCATTATAATGATATACTTTTAGCTGAACCTTGTTAACAATACGGATTTGTTAAAGGAGACTTTTAAGCGCATCACCATTTGTCCAATTTATTTATTGCTAAATACTGTTGTATTTCCCAGGAGCTTAAATCATGAAGAAAAGTAACACCCTGCAAGCCACTGGCCTGATCGTATTCCTATTCTTATTGCTAGCTGGCTGTACATCGCAGGAAACCATAATCAGTACCTATCATATACAACCTTCCCCGACAGATAAGTCACACCAATCCCTGTTCATGCCGGTAATCAACTCCGATCCGGCTAGCACTGGCGACCAAACCACTCCTTACCCTGAGCCGATAACCGTAACCCCAACCGTACCAGTTACACCAGGGGAACCCCCAACGCCAACAACGATCTGGCCTACCCTGGTCAATAATACCTTTGCGACACCTTATGTTCGCCCAGCTGGCGCTCGTGGCCAGGAACTACCTCCTGAAAGGTGGCAGGAATGGCCAGTGGTCCCGGTTATTAGTGATCGCGCCATAGAAATTTACCGGGCAGGAATTGCCCAGGGAACCAATCCGCAGCATTTCTCCAGGGTCGGCGACTGTCAGAATATTCGCCAATATTTCTTGGGGTTGTTCGATTATGTTGGTCGATATCGACTGGGTAATCAACAAGCTTATCTGCAGGAAACGATCGACTACTTTGCTGGTAATTGGGACCGCCTGAGTGAGTCGGTTCGAACTGGTTTCAATGTGGCTTCAGTATTGGCACCATTACACGCCAACCCTGAGAACTGCCTGCCCGTAGAAACACCGCTGGCATGTGAAATCCGGATCTGGAATCCCTCGTTTGTGCTCATCAGCTTTGAAGTTTGGACTCCCGATCGACCTGTCGATGCTTATGAAAATTACCTGCGTCAGATCATCGAGTATGCCATTTCCAAAAACGTGCTACCTATCGTGGCAACCAAGGCAGATAACCTGGAGGGCAATTATGCGATCAACCAGATTGTTGCCAGAGTGGCTGCTGATTATGATATTCCTATGTGGAATTTCTGGGCTGCAGCAAATCCCCTCACCGATCAGGGATTGTTAGAGGATCGCTTCCACCTGACCAATGGGCCGAATTATTTTGACAGCCCCGTATCAATGGATCTGGGTTGGCCTGTCCGCAACTATACCGCTCTACAAACGATTGATGCGTTCTGGAAAGCGGTACGATAATCTCCGCCCGGTGGAAATATGTAACCATCTTCAATCAACCCTGAGTTATACACCTTCTTTAATTCAGGGAATACCAGAATTTTAATAAGGAAATCTGGTTTTACCAGTCATAACCAGGCAATACCCAAGAAAAGATAACCTATACTGACCAGCCAGCCTGATTTACCGCCGATAACAGCGGAAATAAGCCACTGAACAACCGGATAAGCCTATCCATGGAAACCAAGTTACGCCAGGGGAATCCCTACATTACCACAGCAGTTTATTACCTCGGTTTCATCTGCCTGGGTATGGCGACTGCCGTGCTTGGACCCACCTTGCAAGGATTGGCTAAAAATACGAATTCCACCCTTGCGCAAATCAGCTCATTGTTTCTGTTCTGTTCTTTCGGATACCTGATTGGCTCGTTTGTCTCTGGAAGAGTATATGACCGGGTTAAAGGACATCCGATCTTGTGTCTTGCCCTGTTGATCATTGCCTCGATGGTGGTCCTTGTTCCCCTGGTGAAAGCATTACTTTTCCTACAGGTTATATTTTTTATCATTGGTATTGCCGAAGGCAACCTTGATGTAGGCATCGACACCTTGATTGTCTGGCTGCATGGGGACCGTGTACCACCGTTTATGAACGGCCTTCACGCTTTTTATGGGATCGGAACTACCACTGCCCCTTTGATCGTTGCTGCGGTAATAGGCAGCACAGCATCATTGAACGGCGTTTATTGGGCCCTGGCTATTCTGATCCTGCCCGTCAGCCTGCTCATCCTTTTTTTCCCCAGCCCATCTTATATCCAGGCCAGGCAACAAGCTGAGCTCCGCCCTGCTGTTCCAATTCTCGTTTTTCTGTTCTCGATCATCTTTTTTGCATTTACTGGTGCAGAATTGGGATTTGGCGGTTGGATATTTACCTATGCGACATTTCAAGAATACGCCAATCCTACGATGGCAGCAAGGATCAATGCAGTTTTTTGGGCTGCTCTAACGGTGGGGCGCTTAGTCTCCATTCCGCTGATCGTAAAACTAAGACCGCAAAAAATGCTTTGGGTGAATTTCTGTGGAATTTTCATAAGCTTGCTCGTCATCATTTGCTTCTCCTCAAGCGAAATGTTTCTATGGATTGGAACGATCGGGACAGGTTTTTTTATGGGACCGATCTTTCCAACCCTGCTGAACGATGCCCAAAGCCGTATGCACATGTCAGGCAAAATAACTAGCCGGTTTTTTGTTAGCTCAAGCATAGGCAGCATGGTGGTACCATGGATCATGGGGCAGCTGATCGTCCCCTATGGTGCCACTGCAGCGATGATCACCGTCTTATGCAGTCTTTTGCTAGCCACAGGCACTTTTTATATTCTCAATGTTAAACAACGTACGCTCGCCATACCTCCAGCTGGATCCATGAAGAATGGGGATAACGAAGCAGGATAAGATAGCTCTATTCCCAACGTGATCATGGGGGTGAATTCGCATTTGAGCTATTGTTCCTGGAGTTTTTTGCCAAATTTTCTTAGGCCAATTAAATAACTCCACACCACAAGCGAATATATTATGATATAATTGGTCTATTATATCTATATTGAGGTGTTCTTATAGATATTGGGAAGGGGTATATTATGGTTAATAAAATCGAATCAGTCATCATCGGCGGCGGCCAGGCTGGTCTTTCACTCAGCTATTATTTCTCACGGGCGGGCAGAGAGCACGTCGTTTTAGAAAAATCCTCACAGGTGGCGAACACCTGGCGCAACCATCGCTGGGACTCGTTTACGCTGATCACACCGAACTGGACCTTCAGACTGCCTGGAGCAGAATATGCAGATTCAGAGCCGGGAGGGTTCATGCTAAAGAGCGAGATTATTCATCGTTTCGAGAAGTACGAACAGGAAAATCACCTGCCGGTAAGCTATTCGACAGAGGTCACCCGGGTTGAGCCCATGGAAAACCATTATCGATACCGCATATTTACCAAGGACAAGGTATATGAATCAAAGAATGTGATCATCGCCACAGGGATGTTTCAGAAAGGGAAAATCCCTGCATTTGCCACAAAAATACCGCAAGATATTCAACAAATTCCCTCGGATGCATACCGCAATCCGCAGTCACTACCACCCGGGGCTGTCCTGGTAGTCGGCTCAGCCCAGTCGGGGTGCCAGATTGCCGAGGAGCTGAATGAAGCGGGACGCAAGGTTTACTTATCAACAGGAACTGCCGGGCGTTTTCCCCGCCGTTACCGCGGTAAAGACGGATATGACTGGCTCCACCTGATCGGATTTTTCGACCGCACCGTGGCCAACCTGGACTCCCCCAAGGATCGCTTTTTCGGAGCTCCACATTCAACGGGAAAGGGAGGCGGGCATGAAATCAACTTGCATCAGTTCTGCCGCGACGGCATCATCTTATTGGGTCATGTACGTGATTATGAGGCTGGGAAACTTGTGATTGCTCCAGACTTAAAGGAGAACCTGGCTAAGTCAGATGGATTTGCCGCCAATCTAATCAAGCAGATAGATGAATATATCCAAAAAAACACCTTGAATCTCCCCCCTGAGGAAGTGATGATTTTGAATGAAGGATACCGGGCACCCGAGATCCTTTCTCTGGATTTATTTGTAGAAAGAGTTAGTACGATTATTTGGTCAACAGGTTATACGCGTGACTACAGCCTGGTGCAGCTCCCATTCCTAGATGCTTATGGTTATCCATCCACAAATCGGGGTGTTACAAGCCATTCCGGCTTATATTTTCTCGGCTTACCATGGATGAATACGTTTAAATCAGGGTTTCTCCTGGGAGTTGGTGAATCCGCCCAGTGTATTGCAGACGTTATTTGTAATGAATAAATCCTGTCTTGGACAGTTATAACCGTAAGTAAAATTACTTTATTACGTTATGCTATTTTGCTTACTTGTTCCTATGAGAATTGAGCTCAACCTGAGCCGCCGGTTAGCTATGTTTATGTCGGGTGAGAACAGGATAATTCAATAGCTTCTTCCACAAAAACTATTTACTACTATATATATTCAGTATTTCATCCTCACCCAATACCATATCAATTGATGAAGGTCCACTAACCTGGCAGATCAACCGGGGGAGATATTATACGGCGGGTTAAATTTGATCCTGCGGATTGAATTTCTGGAATGCCTTCTCGATTGGTAAGAAGGCGAGCAGGGATGTGTGATGGCAAAGATGAAATATAATTGTAATAGTCGCTATACCGTCGCATCGTCCCAATCAGGAGGTGTAATATGATCACCCAACAAGCATTTGGACGCAGCGGGCATTTGAGCTCGCGCATCCTTCTGGGTGCAGCAGCCTTTTCACAGGTTACTCAGGCCGAGGCGGATGCAGCATTGGAGTTAGCATTGTCTTTTGGGGTTAATCACGTTGATGTAGCTGCCAGTTACGGCGAGGCTGAACTCCGTGTTGGAAATTGGATCAGCCGACACGGCAAACCCTTCTTCCTTGCCACGAAAACGGGAGAACGCACACTGAATAAAGCACGCGAGGAGATTCAACGTTCACTGGAGCGCTTACAGGTAACCCAGGTGGACCTGTTGCAGCTGCACAACCTGGTTGATCCACAAGAGTGGGAAACAGCATTAGGACCAGGTGGCGCATTAGAAGCCGCTATCGAGGCGCGCGAGCAAGGGTTGGTACGCTTTATCGGCATTACAGGACATGGGCTGGCTGCAGCTGCAATGCACCGGCGGGCACTTGAGCGGTTTGATTTTGACTCCGTGTTACTGCCGTTTAGTTATCTGATGGCTCAGTATGAACAATATTTCAGCGATTTTTTGGATTTAACCAGCGTATGCCAATCCCGAAATGTGGCAATGCAAACCATCAAATCAATCGTACATACTCCCTGGGGGAAACATAAGCCCACTCGAGCTACCTGGTACCGCCCTCTTGAAAAGCAAGCTGATATCGATATGGCAGTTCATTGGGTACTTGGTCATACCGGGTTATTTCTAAACTCGGTTGGAGATGTTCATGTTCTACCGAGAGTGTTAGACGCAGCCAATCGTTTTATTACCCCGCCTACGGATGACGAAATGCAGACGCAGACGGATAGACTGGGAATGCAGCCCCTTTTTACATGAGATAACAGCGGTCCCAAGCAAATCAGTGTACCAACTCGAACCCAGGCTGAGACTCGCTTTCCTACCTTCATACCGTGGGTCTGTGATCTTGCCGCAATCAACCGCAACGCCAATACTACGGCATAGAAAATCCAGACATCCTGAACGTCTATGCCCCCACAGACGGGGAGATTATGGATGTTTTATTGCTATTTGCGTGCAGCAAATGCGCTGGATTCCCCCTTCTTTTCAGATGCATCGATGAAGGCGATGGTTCAAGTCCCTCCTGCGCCACTCGTTTACTTTTCTTGAATGGATGAGGCTCAATGATTTGGACTGAAACTTGTCAATTTACGCTATCGATTGAGTGATTGGACCACTCTACAACCAGAAAAGCGATCAGCGATCAATTATTTGCGAAAAATCTACCAAATGACAGATTTTTTTATTATCTGCTCGTTTGTCTGGATGTATAATCTTTACAAGCATGACCGTTTCAATTCTCAGCACAAAGCTTTACATTCCACCCGCTCGCACCAACCTCCTCCCTCGCCCGCGCTTGATCGAGCAGCTGAATGCCGGATTAAAAAAACCACTGACGCTGATTTCCGCTCCTGCTGGATATGGAAAGACCACCTTATTATGCGATTGGCATTCCAGGAGTGGAAGTGATTATCTCGTTGCCTGGTTGTCGATTGACCCCGATGACAATAACCTGGCACGTTTCCTATCCTATGTTTCGGCTGCCCTGGATACCCTGGACCCCGATCTTGCCCAGGGCCTGGTCGCTGGCCTCCATCTTCCCCAACTTCCTCCGCTGGAAGAATTGATCACACTGCTGATCAACGAGGTTAATGCTTTCCCCCGCAATTTTACCCTCATCCTGGACGATTACCACGTTATTAGCAATCAAGCCATCCATGCGGCTTTGGTTTATTTACTGGATCATATGCCGCCCAACATGCACCTGATATTGTTGACCCGTTCCGATCCGCCCTTTCCTCTTGCCCGGATGCGTGCTGGAGATTGTATGGTCGAGTTACGCGCCGAAGATTTGCGCTTCAATACACAGGAAACCATTGCATTCCTAAACGTCGTGATGGGGTTGAACCTATCCATGGAAAACGTATCTGCACTGGACCAGCGAGCTGAAGGATGGATTGTTGGTTTACAAATGGCAGCCCTCTCCATGCAGGGCAAAAGTGATACGAGCGGATTTATCAAAGCGTTCACTGGCAGTCATCGATATATTCTGGATTACTTTGTCGAAGAAGTAATTAATCAGCTACCCGCATCAATTCAGACATTTCTCCTGTATTCTTCCATCCTTGGACGCCTCAATGGTTCGCTGTGCGATGCTGTCTTGGGCGAATCTAAGGATAGTGCCCAGGTGCTTTTGGAGCTGGAACGGAAAAACCTCTTTCTCATCCCATTGGATGATGAAAGGCAGTGGTACCGCTATCACCATCTGTTTTCCGATCTACTATCCCAGCGACTCAGGCAAACCCAGCCTGAAATCGTGAAGGAGTTGTATGAACGGGCGGCTGTCTGGCACGAAGCGAACGGTTTCCTTGAAAATGGCGTTGGATATGCCTTGAAGGCACAAGACTATGAGCTTGCGACGCGCCTTATCGACAGGATAAAGAATGACCTATGGGGCCGCGGGGAGGTACGTCCGTTGATTAGTTGGTTCAACACCCTGCCTGTTGAGGTAGTCCAATCCCAACCTGAGTTATGCCTTAATTACGCCACCTGCCTGATCATGATGGGGTGTTTCGACGAGGCTGAAAAATGGCTGACATTGGCAGAGGCCGGTTTTAGCCCCATGGCAGCTAATGACCCGCATGCAGCCTTGCGGAGCCTGATGATCCCGATTTACCGCTCGGTGCAAGCCCGGTTTCACGGAGATTTTAGTACTGCGGCTGCCCTCTGCCAGAGTGTATTAGAACGGATCCCAAGTACAGCTGAGCTTCGACTTCGATATGTGGGGGTTGCTCTCCTGTTCCTGGGTCACGCTCGTTTCTACGCTGGAAACACGGAAATGGCCGAGCAAGTTTTAACGGATGCCATCCAGACGAATTTAGCCTCAGGACACCTGGGGGCTTACTTAAACGCCAGCCACCATCTTGCCCAGCTCAGGGTGGTCCAAGGACGTCTGCATGATGCCAGAGCGATTTACGATCAAGCAGCTTTGGTAACAAGGGAACATGAACCACCCATTTACGGGGGTGCTGAGTATGCCTGTGTGGGTGATCTGAAAAGAGAATGGAACCAACTGGACGAGGCAACCATCGATATCCGAAAAGGGATGGAGCTGGCGGAAGCAAGTGACCATATCTTTTTCCTGACCGATGTTTACCTAACAGGAGTCCGCCTTGCGCTGGCGCAGAAAGATTGGGAGGCTGCCTGGAGTCATATCCAAAAAGCTGAACAGGTTGTTCGCCGCAGCCCTTCCTCGATAGAGAATGAACGCCTACACGCCTGGAAATCCAGGCTGCATCTCGCCCAGGGGAACCTGGCTGAAGCCTCATTGTGGGCAGAATCCTTGCAGGCTGAGATGCTGGAGAGCGAGATTGTCAGTACACTTGATCTCCAGCATGAATTTGAATTCCTTACCATAGCCCGCATCTGGCTGGCGAAGGGAAAAAATGACCAGGCACGGGTAATGCTTGAGCGTATTCGCATTGAGGCAGACCAGGCTGGTAGATATGGGCGCGCTTTAGAAGCGCATATGCTCCTGGCATTGGTAGCACAGGCAGCAGGCAAAGATACTCAGGCAGTCGAAATGCTTTCCCAGGTATTGTCTCAGGCTGAACCTGAAGGGTATGTGCGCTTGTTTCTTGATGAAGGCGCACCAATGCTAAAACTACTTTATAAAGTGAGAACTCAAGCGAGCGGACATATTAGTGAATACGCCGAAATGTTAATGGCTGCTTTTTTCCGCGAAGAAGCTGAACGGTCAGCCTTACTTATTCAAATGCTCCCGGTTGATGCGCTACTCAAGCCACTCAGTGAGCGCGAGCTGGAAGTGCTGCGGTTGGTAGCTGCAGGCAGCTCCAATCATGAGATTGCGGCTAAGCTGGTCATCTCAATTGGGACAGTTAAAAGGCACACTGTAAATATCTTCACCAAATTGGATGTAAAGAATCGCACAGAAGCGGTGGCGAAGGCACGCCAGTTGGGTGTATTGTAACAATCTGCCATTGGACAAGCGAAATGCCTGGAAAGCTCCAGGCATTTTTTATTTAATGCACGTCACAATACACCCATAATGTATCTTTGGTTGGATGACATCAACCAGGGTTTATCGTTACACTGTAAACATGATCAGCAATTAATGGGATGTTGTTAAAGGTACGGGTAGTTCATCAACTTTTACCACAGCATGGACAGGAGAAAATGGAGAGACAAAATATGACAATGATGGCAAAGGAAAACATGAATAAATCCAAAACCTCGATCTATAGTATCCGCCTGGAAGGTCACCTCGACCAATCCTGGTCCGAGTGGCTCGACGGAATGACCATCACCTCAGTGGAGAATGGTGAAACACTACTATCCGGTGTGGTGGTCGACCAGGCAGCACTTCACGGCTTACTGGCAAGGATCCGCGATCTCAACCTGAGGCTGATCTCCATAATCCGTGAACACGAAATAAGTGAAGACGAATGAATTCAATAAGTATCTACATTCAGATGTATTGGATGTAATAAATTTAGGAGGCTTTCTATGAAACCTAAACTTTCACAACAAAATTCAACGATGGAGGAGGATCTTGCTTGGAAAATGGAATCTCCTTCTCCTTTAGTAATTGATACTCATAACCTGACCAAGACGTATAAAGAGGCGCAGGCCCTGAAAGGCCTCAACCTGACGGTAAAGCAGAACTCAATCTTTGGCTTCCTTGGGCCCAACGGGGCGGGTAAAAGCACTACGATCAAGATTCTGCTCGGACTGATCCAGCCCAGCGCAGGTCAGGCGACCGTCTTCGGGTATGATGTGACGCGCGATAGCGTGAAAATCCGCAATCGTGTCGGCTACCTGGCCCAGGACCCGCGCTACTACGAGCACATGACCGCTCGCCAGATCATTGACTACACGGCGCGCTTCTTCTACCGCGGGCCAAAAGACCTGCTCGAAGCACGCGTGCAGGAAGTTATCGAGTTGGTTGGTCTGGAAAACAAGGCTGACCGGCCGGTGCACGGCTTCTCAGGCGGTGAGCGGCAACGCCTGGGCATTGCCCAGGCCCAGGTGAACTACCCCGACCTTCTGATCCTGGACGAGCCAGCGGCTTCGCTCGACCCGATGGGCCGCCACGATGTGCTGGAGGTCATGGAGAAGCTGCGCAAGTACACTACTATCTTTTACTCTACGCACATACTCGAAGATGTGCAGCGAGTGAGTGATTCGGTAGCCATCCTGAACCAGGGTGCGCTGGTCGCTGAAGCTCCCATTAACGAGCTGTTGGCGGGTGATAAGGGCACTACCATATATGACATCACCCTGATGAGCGAGACGGAAGCGGCACTGGCTGTTACCAGGGAGCGCGTGGCCAGTCAGTCTTGGGTACAAAACCTGAGTGTGACGGCGGTTGACGGCCTAACCTGTTGGCAGGTCAGTGTAACCGATGAAACGGTGGCCGATGACCAGCTCCAGCGGCTGATCCTCGAAGACCGCAACCTGAAGGTGAAGACCTTCGGGCGCAAGACCTATAACCTGGAAGAAGTTTTCCTGGAACTTGTTGGAAAGGAGAATTCGAAATGACTGTTCAAACACATCCTCATGTATCCCGTGATATCCGCCTGGCTGCCCGCCAGGGATTGCTGCCCGCACGCGGCAGCGGTTGGCTGGCCGGCTTCGGTAATATGCTTGCCAAAGAGATGGGCGAATGGTTTTGCACCCGCCGCTGGCTATGGCAGCTTTTGATCTGGTCGGTCATCCTCGGTGGCCTGATCGCCTTCTTTTTGTTCGGCCTACCGCTGCTGAATAACCTCATGCCTGGGCTACCGACGCAAGAGCAGGTTTTTGTAGGAACCCCACCCGAAGTTGGAGCCATGATACAGTTCTTCAGCTTTGTGGTGATGACCGGTACAATAGGCGCCATCATCCTTGCCCAGGATGAGATCATCCAGGAAAAGCAGTCGGGGACTGCAGCCTGGATCCTCTCCAAGCCGGCGGCGCGCCAGGGTTTCATCCTGACCAAGCTGCTGTCGAATGCCATCGGCGTACTGGTGTTCATAGTCGCTATTCCCGGGTTGATCATCCTGGGCGAAATTTTCCTGGCGACCCATAAGGTGCCGGCCCTGGTGCCTTTCGTGGCAGGGGTGGGGGTGGTCTGGCTGGCGCTTTTCTTCTATGTAAGCCTGGTGATCATGCTGGGCGTGATGTTTGAGAACCGCGGGCCTGTACTGGGGATTGCCTTCGGAGTCTTGTGGGGCGGAATGATCTTGAGAAATTTCATCCCCCAGATTCTGTATGTCTTGCCGTTGGGTATGGAGGGGGTTGCTCTGGGTGTAGTGCAGGGAATACCCTTACCGGCATTATATGTTTCGGAATTGATTTCCACCGCAGTATTGAGCATCTTGTTCACCCTGATAGCGCTGTGGCGCTTCCAGAAGGTCGAGTTGTAAGCCTGATATGACGTTTATCTATTCATCATCCTCGCCCTCGAAACGAACGAGGGCGAGGAGATCCAGGAGGAAGAAATGAATACATCAGTTATCACCATCAACCAGCTCACCCGCCATTTCAAGGAGACCGTTGCCGTAGACAACCTCTCGCTAGAAGTGCAGGCGGGTGAGATCTTCGGTTTCTTGGGTCATAACGGCGCCGGTAAGACGACCACGGTGCGTCTGCTCAACGGCGTGATTGACCCGACCTCGGGCAGCATGCGCGTGCTTGGCTTTGACCCTCAAGTGGATGGACCGGCACTTCGGGCCCGAACTGGGGTGCTGACCGAAACCCCTTCGCTGGATGACCGCCTGACTGCCTGGGATATCCTCGGCATTTATGCTGACCTCTACAGTATGCCCAGAAAGACGATTAAGCCCCGTATCCAGGAGTTGCTGGCTGAATTCGATTTAGCGGATCGCGCCAGTGAGAAAGTAGGCAGCTTTAGCAAAGGGATGAAGCAGCGCCTGGCTCTTACGCGTGCCCTGTTGCACAAGCCTGAGCTGCTCTTCCTGGACGAAGCTACCTCCGGGTTGGATCCGGTATCTGCCCACCATGTGAATGAGTTGATCGAACGCATGGCCCGGCGGGAAGGCTGCACGGTCTTCATGTGCACCCATAACCTGGTGGAAGCTCAGCGCCTATGTGACCGGGTAGCCATCCTGGAGCATGGACGCCTGGTGGCGTTGGGCACACCCACCGAATTGACCCGCCAATATGTCCGCCGCCTGGACGTTGAAATTGAAGTAGCACAAGAACAGACCGAGTTTGCCCTGAATGTACTGCGCAGCATGCCGCAGCTTGTGCTGGGTGAGCCAGCAAAACCTAATGGTGCCCTGGTTGTAACCATCAATAAACGCGAATCGATCCCAGATGTCCTGGCTTCCATGGTGCAAAACCATGTACGGGTTTACCGTATGGCTCCCCAGGAAGCCAACCTGGAACAGGTGTACTTTACACTTCACGAAGAAAAGGACGGTGAGAAATGAACGCTCGCGCGATGTCAGCTGTCGTACGAAAAGACCTGAAAGTGGTCATCCAAAATAAAAACATAGTCACCCCAATAATCATCATTATCGCAGTCTTCTTTATCGGTATTCCCTGGTTAATCGGTCTGGCCCCTGCGATTATCCATGGTTTCGGTGGTCAGATGACCTCCCTGGAGGGTTTACTGGCAAAAATGCCTGCGGGCATACTGCAAGAATTGGCAGGTTATGCAGTCACCCAGAAGGTAATTGTATTTGTTCTGGTGTATATGGAGCTACCCTTCTTCTTAATTATCCCCTTGATGACAGCCTCCATGTTGGCTGCAGATAGCTTTGCCGGTGAAAAAGAGCGCAAGACGCTTGAAGCGCTGCTGTATACCCCCACCACCGACCGGGAATTATTTATTGCCAAGATGCTCTCGGGCTGGCTGGCAGCCATTGCAGTTGCCTTAGGTGGATTCTTTCTCTATGCCATCAATGTGAACGCAGCTGCCTGGTCTCAAATGCAGCGTATCTTCTTCCCGAATGCCCTGTGGTTAGTGCTGATTATCTGGGTGGTACCAGCCCTATCTGGATTAGGTGTAAGTCTGATGGTGGTGGTTTCATCCCATGCGCAGGGGTTCCAGGATGCCAATCAGGCAGCTGGGTTAGTGGTATTACCCATCGTAGCACTGTTCTATGCCCAGATGGCAGGAGCAATATTTATCAATACAAGCATATTGCTTTTGATGGGGTTAGGGATCTGGCTTTTGGCTGGATTGCTGATCTGGTTAGGCAGCCGAAATTTCAAACGCAACCGGTTATTGGCTGCTTGAACATTCATAGTAATGCTAATTGATGATCAGGATACACCCGAAAAAATAAAATTGCTTACCTGCGAAAGAGGTGTTGACCATCGTCCGCTCGTTCGATCCTTTCCCATGATGGTGCTGGAAGCAACCCTTCCAGCACCTTTACTACGGTCAAAAACATCCTCCGATGTTGAGCCTACAACGAATCTGAGCTCATCCGATCGATACGACTGACAATCACATCTCCCCGCTTCATCCCAAGGATTTATGATCCTGTTACAACCGTTGCAAAGCCTTTAACACGGTATGGAAAATATGGGTATGTTGGACATCTATACCCCTCAGACGGGGATAGTATAGACGATATACGCCTATATGGGATGGAAACCAGATTACTTTTACAGAAAAATACCTGCACAATCCATAAAAATACAGGCTGTGAATAGTTCCTGCATCAATCCAATGGATGGGTCATGATGCCAGATAACAGTTAATTAGGTTATCTTTACAAAGTAAGTTTCCACAGGCGAATCATAATATCGGATATTAAAGGTTGACATTATCCATATTATCGAGTATTATGACCATAATTGTCCTGTTTGCCAGGTAAAGAACTTACAACACGATGGGCTGGTAGAACCCTGTCTCATCGGATGTCTTGGCAGGACACACAAAAGGTGGAAATGATATAAGGAGGTTCTATCATCAACAAATCAATAACTTTATTACTGGTTGGAAGTACAAAAGTGTGCAAATACTATATTTATAAGGAGATATAAATGAAAAAGTTTTTCTTATCAACCATGTTGGTGTTCGTGCTTTTGAGTTCTGTGATTGGCGTAGGTTATGCCGCCGATGCAAAAGTTGCTGACAGCCAAAGGCTAAAAGACCTGGCAGCAGTACGCCGGGTTACTGCAAAATATCACGATGTTGATGTAGCAATCGCTGATGGGTATGTACCTACAGAGATGTGTGTCTCTGGTCCGGGTGGTGCAGCGATGGGTTACCATTATGTGAATCCAACCCTAGCCCAAGACCCTGCCATCAGTCTTACTTCGCCTGAGGTTCTTTTGTATGCAGCCACTGATGATGGTGTTCGCCTGGTGGGTGTGGAATACTTCTACGGCATTGGCGCTCCAGGAGACCCGATCCCCAATCCTCCCCCTCCGGCTCCATATCTCTTCGGCAGGGCATTCGATGGTCCGATGCTGGGTCATGACCCCCAAATGCCTCCGCACTATGACCTGCATGTATGGATCTGGCAGGCAAACCCGGATGGAATTTTTGCTCAATTCAATCGAAACGTGACCTGCCCTTAATACTCGCAATCAACGCATTATCAGCTCCCAGCCAGGCTCGAGATTATTCGTGCTACAAGCTGGGAGTTTTTTTACTTATTAGCTAAAAGGGACGCTTTTACTTGCTTCTCATCGCCAGGCGTGGGTCGAGGGCATCGCGCAAACCATCACCCAACAAGTTGAATGAAAGCACCACCAGCATGATGAACAACCCAGGGTAGAAAACGAGGTATGGTGCCGTGAACACCTGGTTGCGTTCCGCGCTTAACATTGATCCCCACTCCGGCGTGGGTGGTTGTGCACCCAGACCAAGGAAGGATAGGGCGGCAGCATCCAGGATAGCAGTGGCGATCCCCAAGGTACCCAAAACGATCAGCGGGGTCAGCGAGTTTGGCAGGATGCGTCCAAACAAGATATACAAGGTACTGCCACCCAAGGCGCGTGAGGCAGCTACGAAATCCATTTCGCGGGTGGTCAGGATGGCTGAGCGGGTCACGCGTGCATAGGCAGGGATGGAGACGATACCAATGGCCAACAAGGCATTGATCAAACCGGGACCCAGGATGGTTACAATGGCAATGGCTAAAAGAAGAGATGGAAATGCCAGCAGCACATCCATGAAGCGCATGACGACATTATCGAGGACTCCCCCCATATAGCCCGCCAGCGCACCAAGCACTGTGCCGATCAGGATAGCAAATGTTACTGTGGTAAAACCGATGATCAGGCTCAACCTGGCTCCGTAGATAACCCGGCTGAACTCATCGCGCACATTTCCATCTATACCCATCAGGTGCTGCGGCTGGTCTGCAGGGCAACCCAGAAGATGGATACAGGGTGCCTGGCGCGCCTTCACATCTTCTACACCAATCAGCACCTGCAAGGGATCATAGGGTGCCAATAAGGGAGCGCCAAGGGCAATCATCACCAGGAAGACCAGGATGAATATGCCTAAAACCGCAGATTTTCGCCTGAATAAGCGTCGCCGGGCTGTACCCCAAAGGGTGACCGGTTTGTCGGAACGCAATCTTTCGGCTGATAATCTTTCCACCTCACTGGCGGAAGTAATTTCTGCAATTTCACTCATGCAGGTCAATCCAGGCGAACACGCGGGTCAAGATAGATATAGGATACATCGACGATAAGGTTCAAAACTACAAAAAAGATGGCGATCACCACGGTAAAGGACTGGACGATGATGTAATCGCGGGCGGTAATGGCATCATATAGAATCTTACCCACACCAGAGAGGTTAAATATCGTTTCAGTGAGCACTGCCCCGCCCAAAAAAGTTCCCAGGGATAAACCGATGATCGTCACCAGAGGCAGCATGGCATTGCGTAAGGCGTGTTTCATCACCTGCGCATAGCGCGTCGCTCCCTTGGCGCGTGCAGTCCGGAGATAATCAGTCCCCAATACATCCAACATACTTGAACGGGTCATGCGGGCAATCAGCGCCAGAGGGATGGTACCCACCGCAACTGCAGGCAAAATGATGTGCCTTACGGCATCCCAAAACACATCCCAGCGCCAGATGAGGATGGCATTCAGCATATTGAGCCGGCTGATGAAATCAAACAAAGTCTGTACGCCTTGTGAAGTAGTAGTAAGACCCCAGACAACATAAAAAGGGTCAGGAGACATCCCCGGGGTAAGCCGGCCGGAGGGTGGCAATTGGAATGGTGTGTCTTTTAATAATAAAGCAAAGATATAAGCTAACATCAATCCCAGCCAGAATACAGGCATGGAGATACCAATATTTGCCACCAGCATGGTACCGATGTCAGCGAAGGAATTCTGACGCACCGCCGAGATGATTCCCAGTGGAATGCCCAATATCGTACTAAAAGCCATGGCCACAAAAGTCAGCTCAAGGGTGGTGGGCAGACGCTCAATCATTAATTCGGTGACTGGTTTCCCATAACGGATGGATTCACCAAAATCACCGCTTAGAATATCCCCAACATAGATGATAAATTGCTCCAGGATTGGCTTATCCAGGCCGTAACGATGGATAAACTCGTCGCATACTGCATCAGTAGCTTTTTCCCCCAGCATGGCACGGCACGGGTCACCCGGGATAAGCCTGGCAATGGTAAAGGTAACTGCCAGGATCCCAAACAGGACAGGAATGCTGTAGATGATGCGCCGGATAATGTAAGTGAACATTTTTTAGGAAAGTCCCCGGCGGAGAAGTGATTCTCCACCGGGGAGCAGGTATTAGGATCAGGGTTCTACTTTACGGAGCGGGTGCATTCAAGAAACCGCCCCAGAGTCCGCCCCAGTATTCAAATGTACCGGTACGGGCTACATGGTATTCGCTGGCGGCGTCCCACTGGGCGATCATCGAAAGAGTTACATCGTTAGCATCCAGTGCTGAGCCATCGGAGAATGTCACGCCATCGCGCAAGAAGCAGGTCCACTCAGTCAGATCGGCGTTTGGTTCGCAGGAGGTCGCCAGGTTGGGGATGGAAGCTGTGCCACCAACTTCATAGCGATACAGCGACTCGTTGATCTGCTCGCATGCACGCAGTGTTTCACCATCGGTCTCATCCGCGCAGTACAGCGAGATGGGTTCGGCATTCTGCATCCAGACAAAGGTATCCTGCCCGGGAATCGACATGACTGCAAAGTCCTCGTTCCCTAACGGGCTGGCATGGGCGCCTTCCACAGTGGCTTTATAGGCAACAGCAGAACCACCATGGGCAACTGGGATCATGGGCACGTGCTGGCGGATGGCATTATTGGCAGTCACATAGAAAGGCTCGCGGGCTGCATTATCGGCAAGCTTGGCACCTTCTGCCAAAGCCTCGGTGATATCAGGCCATTTTGTGCCGAATTGGTCGGAAGCACCGGCACCAAAGTGATAATCCAGGAAGTTGACGATATCGGGGAAGTCGGCACCCCAACCCAGCAGGTGTAAGCCTTCCACCTGGCCTGCAGCGGTTGCGTCGAGGTAGGCGGCGGATTCCATGACCACGATCTCAGCATTGATGTTCAGGTTTTCTTTAAGCTGTGCCTGAAGATCCTGAGCTACAACGCCGGGTTGCGGCAGGTAGCCACGAACAACATCGCGATAGGTGATGGTGGTATCGAAACCATCCGCGTATCCAGCCTCAGCCAATAATTCCTTGGCCTTTGCGACATCGAACTCATACCAGGGATCGCCTACGCAGCCATTGGGCAGTGCACATGGGGTGAAATGAGAAGCAACCTCAGACCCAGGGGGGTAGAAGTTATCAACAATACGCTGGCGGTCAATACCCATGGCAACTGCCTGGCGTACCAGCTCATTATCGAAGGGTGCGAAGGTGTTGGTCATGCCCACATAAAAGACATTGAGGGCTGGTCTCACCACAAGCTGGAGATTTGGGTCAGCTTCAACAACTGCAAAATCTTCCGGGCCTGGGTTGTCAATGCCATCCACGGTGCCTGACTGTAACTCAAGCAAACGCTGGGCAGCTTCGGAACTCCAACGGAAAACTACAGTCTGGTTGGCGGCAGGCTCACCCCAATAATTATCATTGCGGGTCATAACCAGCTCGTCACCACGGCTCCAGTTGCTGAGCACATATGGACCAGTTCCAATGGGGTTCTCAAGCAGCTCTGTACCGCCACCACCAGTGGCCATGATTTGGTCGGAGGAGTGGACAGCAAAAGCCGAGAAGGCGATCTTGGACAGGAAACCTGGATCCGCATAGCATAAGCTAAATTTAACGGTCAGTGCATCCACTGCTTCGATGCTCTTAAATTCACCACCATAAGTACAATCGGGGGCACTGAGTGAGATACCCTCATAAGCAGGCGGTGCTTCGGTGGGGGGTACTGCAGTAGGTTCCACAACAGGTACATCTGTGGGTGGTACTTCGGTGGGAACTACCGGCGCTGCGGTTGCAGGAGCTTCAGTCACCACCTCAGTGGGGGTTGCCTGTGTCGCGCAAGCAGACAGGATCATGCTGAACAGCACGACAACCGCCACCAATATGTATAGTTTATTGTGTTTCATCTTTCTCTTCTCCTTTAGATTTAGGTAAAACTATTTCAGTTGAACATACGATCAGTAACAATTCTAGGGTAATTCACCTCCTTTCCTTTAGCGAACAAAACATATCACTGGCGTCATTAGAATGCCCCGATTATACAACAGCTTTGCATCAGAATAAGGATGATTAATACAACCCTCAAAGTGAGCAAAATAAATATTATGCACGATATGTTATTATGGATTACTCTTTGCCAGTCTAAAAGTTCAAGGTATACTAAGTGACACGCGGAGCTTACCATGACAGAAAAAACCTGGGAAACCCTGAAAGTACAGTATTGCCAGCATATCGACGAGAAAGTTGGCTTCCAGGCGCAGGTGGTTTACCCACCAGATATGATGCCTGACCAACCAGCACGCATCCTGGCACACCGCTGCTCTCATGGGTTCGCCTGCAACCTGGACGGGCGACCGAGCTGCATTTGGGCTGGCACGAACCCAACCTTCGACCCATTTAAAGAATAAGCCTCAGAGCGCGGCAATAAATTATTGCAGGGGCGAGTTGTGACTCGTCCCTACTTTCACCTCATGGCAGATAGCCAGTCAATATTTGATTTCGAAACCATTTTCCAGGAGTAAGGGCACGATATATCGTGTCCCTACATCGAATACCGATAGTCACCAAACAAAATATAACCTGCTATTAGGGAATCAGAAGGAAACCATCCTTTTAGATCGGCTCCTTTTCTTAAGAATATTAATAAATAACACCCAGCTTACGACCCACCAAGGTGAAAATCTCCAGACCCTTGTCCAGGTCCTCCCTGGCGTGGGCGGCAGAGATCATCACGCGGATACGTGCCTTGCCCTTGGGCACGGTCGGGAAACCGATCGACATGGCGAACAGACCATTCTCGAACAGCTCACGACTGAACTGCTGAGCCAGGGGGGCTTCACCCAGCATAATGGGGGTGATGGGTGTGGTGCTTAACCCCGTGTCAAAGCCCAGGCGGCGCATCTCAGCCTTGAAATAACGGGCATTTTCCCATAGCTTATCGACCAGCTCGGTGGATTCTTCCAGGATATCTACCGCTGCCAGGCAGGCTGCCACATCCGGAACGGTCATGGCGGAAGAGAACAGGAATGGACGCCCACGCTGGCGCAACCACTCAACCACCACCGGGTTACCGGCGGAAACACCACCGACTACTCCAAATGCCTTGGAGAGGGTCCCCACTTCAACGTCCACTTTGCCATGCAGACCAAAATGGTCGACAATGCCGCGACCACCTTTACCAATTACACCCTCGCCATGGGCATCGTCCACCATCAGGATGGAATTGTACTTTTGTACAACTTCATATATTTTATCCAGCGGCGAGATATCGCCATCCATGCTGAAGACGCCATCCGTGATGACCATTGCCCGCGGGTATTTCTCGCGTTCCTCGCTCAGCACCCTGTCCAGGTCCTGGGGATCGCAGTGAGCATAACGGATGATCTTGGCACCTGAAAGCCTGCAACCATCTATGATGCTGGCATGGTTGAGCTCATCGGAGAAAACCGCATCATCCTTGCCCACCAGGGCAGGGATGGTACCCAGGTTGGCGGTAAAACCGGATTGAAAGGTGATGGCAGCTTCCACCCCCTTGAAGGCTGCCAGGCGGCGTTCCAGCTCCAGGTGGAGGTCCATGGTACCGGCAATAGACCGCACTGCAGCCGGGCCGACACCATACTTCTTCACCGCTTCCTGGGCAGCCTGGACGATGCGGGGGTGATTCGCCATACCCAGGTAATTGTTTGAGCAAAAGTTGAGTACCCGCTTGCCATCCACAACCAGCCATGCCCCTTGGGGTGAGCTGAGCGTGCGGATGCGGTTATATAGCCCATCGTCTTTAAGTTTTTGAATCTCATCCTGGATCCATTGAAGTTTGTTTGCCATTGGGTTCCTCAGTGTCAATGATATGAATTACTTGGGTTGTTTTGGGTCTTTTGGTTCTTTTGGTTTTCGGCCACCACCAAAGGAGAACATGCGGGAGAAAACTTCTTTGGATGTCGGCATCGCCACATTTGGGGCAGTTTCAGTCGCTGCCCAATTGGCATTGGTTCTTTCCCTGATCCATTTTTCACGACCAAGCCTGGCACGGGTTAGCTCCTGGAGCAGCTTGTCAGCTTCCCCGGTAGAAACCTGCTGTCGCAGGGTGTATAAGTTTTCCATCAAGTTGTCAATCCACCGTACCAGGTGTTCCTGGGCAGAGATCGCCTGGGAGGAGAGAGTACTCGCTCCCGTAAGCTGCCCCATAGCACTGGTGGCAGCAGCGTAAGGTCGACCGGCCAGCTTGCGTGCCTCATACCACCCGGGTTGATCAACGGTGGTATTGACGAGTATGGCAGCAAGTAATTGGGGCAGGATATGGGTGGCTGCCATCATGCTGTCCAGCTCAGCGGGATCCATAAATAAGTGCTCGGCACCAAGCATGTGGCTGAAGTCGGTCGCCAGCTTAATGGCATCCGAAGGCACTCCCTGGGGAGATACAATCGCCATCATGCCGTCTTTGAAAAGATCGGGGTGGGCTGCTTCCACACCTGAGTCAAAGCTATTCAGGTACGCCGGGTTGATCACAGGGGCCAACCCCACGTAATAGCGCTTGGGAGGCAATAGATCCTTGATCCATTGCATCACCTCGCGTTTCACCGGGGCGGTATCCATGAGCACCACTTCTTCTTTCAGGTCCGTGGCGATGATTTTGAGGGTTTCATGGATCTGGTCCAGTGGGATTGCCAGGATGACGATGGCGGCATCTGCCACCGAGTTTGGTAGGTTGATCTCTGCTTTGTCAAAGGCACCCTTGTCTTTTGCCCGGTTAGCAACCCTGATATCCTTGTCATGCCCCACTCGAAAGAACACATCCTTGTGTTCAGCCAGGGCCAGGCCAATGGAAGTACCAATTTGCCCTGTCCCAATGATGGTGATCTGTATGGTCATCTTTTCACTCTCACTAACTTTCATTATCAACGACCCACAGTTTATGCTGTAGACTGGTTTCTGCACTACCTGCAGCACATGAGTGTGGGTTATGGTGCTCGCGGATCAAGGTCTCGGCCAGAGAGCTGACCCCAACCTGGTGAGCCAGCTGAGCACCCCATTCGGCATGCTGCTCTGCCACAACGAATGCCCTGCGCCAGGCAGGTACCTCATCCCATCCGGCGGGAGGCAGGCTGCCCCACTGGTGAGCCTTCCCTGGTATGACTGCCTTGACCAGCACAACCATCGTCCGTTCCAATGGATGCAGGCGGTAGCGAAGCTTGCCGACATCATGGAGTAAGGCTGCCATCAATAAATCAGGTTGATTTTCACCCTGCACGGTCAGCTTGCGTACCATGACCAGGGCATGTTCCTTCTCGGCAGGCTGCAGCTGTGAGAAAAGTCCTGCCTGCTCGGTAGTCAATATTGCCATAGCCCGCTCAAGCTCAATGGGATCGGTTTTTACAAAAATCGTACGCCAGAACTGGCGCACACGATACAGGATACGCACAAACGTTACGCACCTATCAACAGCCGGGTGAGATTGTTTAAAGCTGGCACGATGATCGTGCCGAGCAAATCTATTCCAAACAGCCTAGGTAATACGAACACCAGGACCAACAGGATCATCGTACCATAAGGGCGAATACTTTCAAAAACCCGGGCTGCAGAGGGAGGTAAAAAATAATCCAGGACTTTCTCCCCATCCAAAGGGAACAGGGGGAGCATATTGAACAACATCAGTAAAAGGTTAATTCGAATGAAGATTAAAAGTATTTGTCCAATATTTGGAAGGAACCCTGAAGGAGCCGTGTAGATCGAATCAGTTGAAACTATACCCAGGCGGAAGAACAGCGAGGCAAAGATCGCCATGATCAGATTCGAAGTGGGTCCTGCAATTGAAACCAGCATGGTTGCGGATCGCGAGTGCCGCTGCAATATGTATGGGTTGATAGGTACGGGTTTCGCATACCCAAACCCAACAAGAATCATCATTAGTGAACCGATAAGATCCAGATGTGCCAGGGGGTTAAGTGTCAGACGTCCATTGGCGCGCGGCGTATTATCCCCAAAGCGATCGGCCACCCAGGCGTGCGCAAACTCATGCACAGGGAAGGCAGTAAGTAAGATTATGCCATATACAATTAATTGTGACGGCGTTGGCAAAAAGTTTTGCACTAAATCATATCTCCTCAGGCAAGGATTATACCATCCAGTGTTATTACGGCTGCATGTTATAATGCCCTCATGCTTCCCGACCTGAAGATGAATGATGTTCTTCGCCTGCGCAAGCCGCACCCGTGTGGTGGCTATGAGTGGAAGGTCGTTCGGCTGGGTGCGGATATTGGCCTGGAATGCCTGATCTGTGGACGAAGGGTGTTATTACCCAGGCGCCAGTTAGCCCGCCGGGTGAAGTCAATTTCTCCCCCTCCTGATGCGTCACTCTCACCCAATGGATGACCTCCCTTCCACTCGTCCACACATTCTCTTCCTGTTTTCGGATACCGGTGGGGGTCATCGCAGTGCCACAGAAGCCATCATCGAAGCCCTTCAGCTCGAGTATGATGAACGTATCACCACCCAAATGGTGGACATTTTTCTGCATAATGCCCCACGACCGCTAAACTATCTACCCAAATGGTACCCATATATGGTCCGCTTCCCAAGCGTGTGGGGAGCTGGCTATAAACTGAGCAATGGCAGTCATCGAGCCAGGTTGATCGTCGAAAGCGCTTACCCGTATGTACGCCGTAGCCTGCATAAATTACTCGATCAATACCCGGCGGATTTAATCGTCTCAGTCCACCCCCTGGCGAATGACCCCTTCCTGCATGCCCTGGGCAAGCAGCACCCACCTTTCATCACGATTGTCACCGACCTGGTGACAACACATGCCCTGTGGTACCACAAGGATGTGGATTTATGCCTCGTTCCAACGGAAGACGCCCGCCAGCGGGGTTTGCTTTCGGACCTCAGGCCGGAACAGATAAAGGTTGTCGGGTTACCGGTCGCTGATCGCTTCTGCCAGCCCACTGGGGATAAGAATACACTCCGCCAGCAGCTTGGTTGGCCGCTGGAACACCCCGTGGTGCTACTGGTGGGTGGGGGAGAAGGTATGGGCCCGCTGGAGAAGACCGCCCTGGCGATAGCTGAAGCTAACCTGCCCATCAGTTTGGTGGTAGTTGCCGGTAGAAATATTACCCTTAAGCAGCGCCTGGAAGCCCACCTGTGGCCAATGCCAACCCTGGTGTATAGTTTTGTCCATGAGATGCCGGATTTTATGCGCGCCGCAGATATCCTGGTGACTAAGGCGGGACCGGGTACGATCAGTGAAGCACTGAACGCTGGTTTACCCATGCTCTTATACAGCCGACTGCCTGGTCAGGAGGATGGCAACGTGGATTATGTCATCTCCGAAGGCGTGGGTATATGGGCACCAAATACCCGTGAGATCATTGCCGCTTTACAGGAATGGATCATTCATCCGGAGACACGCGAACAGGCTGCTCACGCATGCCGGAAGGCAGCTCGCCCGCAGGCGGCCCGGGAGATTGCCCACATCCTGGCTGACCGGTTGGGGATGCAAAACTAGGGAACCGTGTTTATGTCAAGTACCAATCGCACGCCTCTTCGGTTTAGTCTGCTGACGTTCATCGTTTGGTTGGCAGTCGCCGCGGGTATCATCTTCCTGTTGTGGCAGGTGATCACACGCATTTCGGCCAGCAAATTACCCACCAGCACCGCCACTCCAAATTTGACCCAGGTGTACCAAACGAATGCGGTCAACATGACCGCACAACATACCAGCTCAGCTTCTCCTACTTCCGTGGGGATAACTCCATCTCCAACAACATCACCAACCATCCGTATTACCCAGGCACCGCCCACTCCACTTCAATCTCAAAATAATACCGCCACGCCATCAAGTGGGAATCAAACCAGCACTCCTCCTGTCCTCTGCGATCGGGCGGGGGCAGGCAACCCAATCGATGTCACCATCCCGGATGACAGCCTGATGGCACCCGGACAGGGTTTCACAAAAACCTGGAAGCTGGTAAACACTGGCTCTTGCACCTGGACGACAGCCTATTCTGTAAGCTTTTTCTACGGCGATCGTATGGCTGGTCCTGAAAGCGAGGCACTGAAGGAAACCGTCCTACCAGCCCAAAGCGTCGATATATCCATTGAAATGTTCGCCCCCCAGGCACCGGGTACGTACCAGGGCAATTGGAAGCTGATGAACCCAACTGGGGTCCTGTTCGGTATTGGACCAAACGGTGACTCACCATTCTGGGTGCGTATCATCGTCCCAGAAAATCCATCCAACACTTCCACGGTCACGCCAGGCATTACGCCAGGCATTACGCCCACCATTAGCGCGACTGAATCACCCTCCCCCACCGCAACCACCACACCTCCCGTCCAGGGTAGCAGCGAAATCTCATTTATCCCGGGGGATTCTATTGACCTGGATACGCTCACCATAAATAGTGATGATGAAGATCTCGCCTACCAGGTGGATTCCAATAATTATCACTGGCTGGCACCGCAGATTGGGGCAATGATCGGCGTCTATAGCAGGCTGGAGCCGTCCCTGGAGGATTGCCAATCGGCTGGCATGAGCACTGCACCAATTGCAGTGGAAAGCCTGTCTGTTGGAACATATCTGTGTTATCTCACAAATGAGGGCAGGTACGGCAAGGCATTCTTTACTTCCCTTGATCCGGATACGTTCACCCTGACCCTGGACCTGCTTACCTGGGCATTACCGTGAGCACCCTCTATCTTGTGGCAACCCCGATCGGAAATCTTGAGGACATCAGTGCCCGCGCCCTGCGTGTTTTAGGTGAAGTTCGATTGATCGCAGCTGAAGACACACGCCAGACTTCCAAGCTGCTGCAGCGATATGGCATCCACACCCCGAGTCTCTCCTATCACGAACATAACAAGCTGGTGCGACTGGAACGTGTGCTGGATGCCCTGAAGGAAGGCAATGTGGCATTGGTATCGGATGCTGGTACCCCCGCTCTGAACGACCCGGGTTATGAGCTGGTGCAGAAGGCGATCGCGGCGGGTCATGAAGTGAGCCCAATCCCGGGAGCGTGCGCACCCATTGCCGCCCTGGTGGCATCCGGGCTTCCAACGGATTCCTTCCTGTACCTGGGTTATCTGCCGCGCAAAGCTGCCGAGCGGCAGCGCCTGCTGGCAGAGATTTGCAGCCTCCCCTATACGCTGATCTTCCTGGAGGCACCCCATCGGCTGCTTGCAGCACTGGAGGACATGCATCATGAGCTCGGTGACCGGCAAATAGCAATCGGCAGGGAGCTGACCAAGCTGCATGAGGAAATCTTCCGCGGCAGCCTGAGCCAGGCTCTGCAACACTTCGTAGTGCAGCCACCGCGCGGTGAATTCACCCTGGTGCTTAGGGGAAGCATCCAACAGGTGGAGCGCTGGACAGAGGAACAGCTGAACACTGCTCTGCAAGCAAACCTTGCCACAGGAACGCTTGCCTCAAAGCTTTCTGCCCAACTGGCAGAAACATCCGGCTGGTCGCGGCGCGAAGTCTACCAGCACCTGCTTAAAATCCAGGGGAAAATAAAACCGGGAACAGCATAATCCTATTATGATTGAAATGGGAATCTCCTAGACTATGGACCTGAACGATCACACTTCCTTCCCGAATATCGATAAGCAAAATTACCTGGCAGAGATCGAGGGTCTGCCCAGCCAGCTTGAGAACGCCTACCAGCAGGGCTTGAGCATGAGCTTGCCCGAATGGAAGGGATTACGCGGTGTGCTCATCGCCGGGATGGGCGGCTCTGCCATCGGGGCAGACCTTGTGGCAGCATACGCTGCCCCAACCTGCCCTGTGCCCATCATCGTGCAGCGCAACTATACCTTGCCTGCATGGGTACAAGGACCAGAGACGCTGGTGGTCGCCAGCTCACACTCGGGCAACACTGAAGAAACCCTGGCGGTTTTTGAACAGGCAGTTGAGCGCAAGTGCCGCATCCTGGCACTTTCCACAGGGGGGAAATTGGCCGAGGCAGCCAAGGCATGGAATGTCCCTTTGTGGACCTTTGAGCATCATGGGCAGCCGCGCGCCGCGGTAGGGTATTCGTTCGGGTTGCTGTTGGCATTGTTTGCACGCCTAGGATTGATCCCCGGCCCGGTTGGGGAGCTATCGGGAGCAATAACAGCGATGCGGAGCCAACAGGAAAGCCTGCAGAAAGAGGTCCCGGTGGTGCGTAACCCGGCCAAGCGCGAGGCAGGGCAGCTGATCGGGCGCTGGGTGATGGTCTTTGGGGCAGATGTATTGGAACCGGTGGCGCGACGTTGGAAGACTCAGCTCAACGAGCTGGCCAAGGCCTGGGCGCAATTCGAAGCCCTGCCTGAGGCGGATCACAATGCCCTGGCTGGATTGATGCAGCCGGAGCAGGCGCTATCAAACACTATGGCGTTGTTCCTGCGCGCCAGCTCCTACCACCCGCGCAACCTGCTGCGGGTAGAGCTGACCAAGCAGGCCTACATGCTTGAAGGGCTGAATACCGATTTCATCGATGCGCAGGGGGAAACGCCGCTCGCCCAGCAGTGGACCGCGCTGCATTTCGGGGATTACGTGGCGTATTACCTGGCAATGTTGTATGAGACCGACCCGACGCCAATAGCAGCGCTGGAGGGATTCAAAAAACAATTGATGGAACAGTGAGTTTATTGGGTTGGGTTTTGGATAAAGAAGGAGGATATATGTCTGAAAACCTGAATATTCGCTGGGGATGGCTAAATTTCATGTATATCCTCACTATCCTGACGGCAGGTATCTGTGGGTTGGGAATATTATTCGCCCCGGAACTCATAAAATCTGTGTTTGGATGGCCATTTGAAGAGCCAATATTTTTGGGAATTATAGGTAGCGTTTACCTGGCGTTTGGAATATTATCAATCTTTGGCCTGAGGTCACCGCTTAAATTTGCGCCGGTTCTATTATTGCAACTGTTCTATAAGTCAATCTGGTTCGTTGGCGTCGTTCTGCCATCGTTGGTGGCTGGACAGTATCCAAACTATGGAATACCCATGGCTATATTATTTGCCACCATTATTGTGGGGGATCTGATCGCGATACCTTTTCGTTATCTCTTTGCAAAACAATCAGCTCAGTAGTCTCAACCATTGTACAATGGCAAACCTATGGCAAGCTGTATTATGTTCCAGGTTGGATAATAGTCACTTCACCCGAACAAACTGATTTGCGCTACAGGATGCGGATGTTATTCTCCGTTATTAAACAAAAACCGTAACTAAAAATCCTTTCGCTTTGGCAGTTAGTGTTATTACCTGAGGTCACGGCTTATATGCCGTGATCTTGGCGCTGAAGACGGCTTCCCGGAATGGCCTGTCGCCCAGGTCGATAAATTCATCCAATTCGACGACTTTAGTCTTGGTGCCATCACTGATCACCACCTGCCTGCCTGACCCGCAGCACGATCCACCCTCGGCCACCTTGACATACTCATCCACCGTCTCCTGGTCGAAATAGACCGGGACGAGCTCGACATTGTTAAAACCAGCCTCCGCCAGCATGTCAAGATAGTCTTTTGCGTCCAGCGCTCCTGCCACACAACCCGCCCAGGCACTCAGGCTGTCCTTGACCGTCTGGGGTAAGGGACCATCAGTGACGATATCGCTTAGAGCCAGCCTGCCGCCGGATTTAAGCACGCGGAACGCCTCGCGGAAGACCTGCGGCTTATCGGGTGAGAGGTTGACCACGCAGTTGGAGATGATGACATCCACGGTGTTATCCGCCACCGGCAGGTGTTCGATCTCACCCAGGCGAAATTCGACGTTCTTGAAGCCCATTTTGACCTGGTTGAGGCGCGCTTTCTCAAGCATCTCGGGGGTCATATCCACGCCGATCACATGCCCGGTCTCACCGACTTTTTTCGCCGCCATGAAACAGTCAATGCCGCCTCCCGAGCCCAGGTCGAGCACGGTCTGACCAGGCTGGAGCGAGGCCAACGTGATGGGGTCCCCGCAACCCATGGATAACCCGGTGACATCCTCGGGCAGGGTCTCCAGCTCGGAAACGGGGTAAAGCTTGCTGGCAGATAGATCCACCGGGTCATTCGAGCCACAGCAGCTGGCTTTAGCCTTGGGTTGGAAATTGGCGGCAGCTTCCCCATAATGCTGGCGCACCGTGGTGCGGATATCGGTTGGTTTTTCTGCTACGTTTGATTCTGACATGGTCATCACTCCTTTAACAATTGCCTGTGATTATAAAGCGGTGTTCTCCGCATCAAAAATGTTCCAGTTGTTTCTTGAAGACTGCTTCGTCGCATCAATCGCTGCTCGCAGTGACATCAACCATATTATATCCATTATTTTCGATGCGTCAAGAGGAAGAATGTCACATATTCTCGTATTTTTCGATATATAGGCAATTTCTTGACATAAACAGCGATAAATGATAAGATGTAGTCCGATTACATTGATTATTTTAGATAGGTTATGAGCCAGGAAAAGCCCATGGACAATATCATCTCTACATTAGTCTCTCAGCTGCTGGACAAGGCGCTGGAAAACACGAAAGCAGAAGAACGGCTGGCCTTCGTGGAAAAGCTGTTTGCCCAGCTGCCGCCTGAAGGGCAGCAGGAGTTCCTGCTCAGCCTGACGCGCGTGGTGCTCGAGAGCAGCACCCCACCTGTCGTGGTGCAAAAGGTCTTCAACCCGGATTTCGTTGAGCCAAGGCTGGTGAATATCTACCAGTTCAACCTCGGATGATTTTGCCCCCGGGCAGATCTGCTGCCAGGCGCTGAGTGGATTCGCCAGGGTGGATGGCATGGACGAGGATCAGGTGGTGGTGATTGCCAATATGTTCAACGGTCTGGCGGATGAAACACGCGTTAAGATCGTCAAGCTGCTCTCCAAGGGTGAGTTCACCGTGGATGATCTCGTCGATGTCCTGGGAGTCCCCCAGTCCACCACCTCGCATCACCTGCGCGTGCTCAAGGAAGCCAATCTGATCCAGGGGGAGAAGCGCGGTCGCAACATCTACTATTCGCTGGTGAAACCAGAAGAAGCAATTGCGGTTGAGTAAGGCTGTCTCCCCGATTTCTATACGACAGCAAGGGCAGGATCATCCTCAAGGAAAAACCATTGCATTTCGGATGTTTAATATCGTGCCCCTACGATGATATCGTACAGATCACTCCTACCAATCACCAATAAAAGATATAGCTGCAATGCTAAACAACCAAAAGCCGGCCTGTTTTTCCACAGGCCGGCTTTGTAGTTCAGGGTGGTGATTTGAGCTGCGGTCAACGCTGGATGATGGGTAGCCAGAAATCGAGAGGCGCATTCCGCCAGATCGATCCACCCACATCCCAGTTAAATTTACCGAGGTATAAGCGGTCATTGAAGATGGCCGAGCCGTTGGGGAAGATGGCTCCTCCATACCTCAAATCGAAACCAGGGCGACTGGCAAGCTCAAAATTGACCCCATCGGTTGTGCGGTAAAGAGAACCAATACCAAAGCCACTATCATCGGATACTCTTTGGGTAACATACATGTAGCCTTGGAAAACTCCGGAGGGGTCCAACTCCCACACATTGGGATCACCAGAACTGGCTGAAAGGGTCCATGTGATGCCATCAGTTGTTTGCCAAAGCTCACCGCCCGAGATGAAGTTATATGTGCCCATGTACAGAGTTTCACTGAACACTTCCAGATTGCCTATAGTACAATCTGGCTCGCACGTAAACATCTCAATGGGACCTTCTTCCCAGGTAATACCATCTTCAGTAAACCAGAGTTGTGACTCTCCGGAAACCGTATACACCCCTGTAGCAAGGAATAACATATCGTGATATACCTGGAAATCATTGGCATAATATTGGGCTGGCATAACCAGGTTACTTGGTGTTACGTCTTCCCAATCGCCTGCATTGCCGGTAGCACTGCGCCAGATCTGTAATCCCCTGGTAAGGTCTACTGTGCCTGCATACAGCATGCCGTCGAACTCCGTAAGGATATTGACACCCTGGGTGTTGGTGTAACCGAAGGAATCGGCTACCACTGCGGCCCAGGTCAGACCATCCTCTGTTCGCCAGATCTGACCACCATAATAGTACCATGCAGGGTCCTGGCACATGACACCGACTGGGATATATAAATCATCGCTGAACACAACCGTATCCCACATGTAATACCAATAGGCGTTGCACGGAGGGTCGGAAGTCGGGATGGGGAGCCCAAACCCGGGTTCATTGACCGATACCCAGTTCGTGCCATCCTCGCTGCGGTAAATGACCGTTCCCGTCGTGGCAGCAGTCGTGCCGGCGTACAGGGAACCGCTGAAGACCTCCAATGCAGTGACCGCACCAATGTGAGTTTCCGAGTATACAAAACCATACTCTGTTACTCGTTCCCAGTTCATGGCGGGGGGCAGGGATGAGACTGGATTGCTCGGTTGTACCTGGTAATGCTGCGCACGCGCCAGCGCCAGGCTGCTGCCTGCCAGGACCAATCCCAACAGCAGGATTGTGAAAATTATTACGACTTTACGCTTCATAATTTATCCTCCTCATATAAAGCTTTTTTGATTTAGTTTGCGGGGAATTATTCCCTTGCGCGATGTCCACCCTGAACCATCAACCAATAATAGCTACCACCCTGCAAATATTGTACAGCAAATATCCGGACAAATCAAGATTTTATTTCTTTTAGCAGTTTTATCAAGCTCCATGATTAAGCAGCGGGCCTTCACAAGCGAAAAAATAAGGGTTAACAATTTTATAATCAAGGTTACTTTGTGCCCTTTGCGTCCGTCGTGGTTTTCTTTTATTTGGCATCTGCAATACCCAGCCCGCTCTCTTGACACCCCCCCAAGCTCATGTATAATCCGCATCAACCTATAGCTTAAAAACCAGCGCGGAGACAAGTAGCCCATCTGCCCACCAGAGAGCCGCCGGGTGGTGCGAGGCGGCAGGTAAAAGGGCGAAATCCGCTCCGCAGGACCGATTTTCGGTCCAATTGCTCCCGCAGACCTGGCAGAAACCTGGATAAGGGAGCCGGGTTAGCCCGTTAGCGCTTGTATGAGGCCAGCTCAATTGCCCATCACACGGACGGGTCAGGTGGCTGGTGAACTGCAGGTGGCACCACGGGAGCCCCCTCGTCCTGCTGGAGAGGGGGCTTTTTTATGCAAGTTTGGAGGTGCAGTATGTTAGATATCAACATCATTCGTGAACAGCCCGAAGTGGTACGCAAATCCCTGGCAGACCGCCAGATGGATGCCGCCCCCGTTGACCAGATCCTGGAGCTGGACCAGCATCGCCGCCTGACCATCCAGGAGAGCGAGAGCTTGAAAGCCCAGCGTAACATGGTCTCCAAGGAGATCGGAAAAGCCAAGGACCCGGCTGAACGGCAGGCAAAGATCGAAGCCATGCGCCAGGTGGGGGAGCGCATCAGCCAGCTTGATGAAACATTGCGCAAGGTGGAGGAAGAGCTGAATGCCATCCTGGCGGGCATCCCCAACATCCCCGATACACGATCACCTTACGGGAAAGACGACAGCGAGAACGTGGTTCTGCGGGGGGTGGGAAGCATCCCCGAGTATGATTTCGAGCCCAAGGCACACTGGGACCTGGGGCCTGCACTCGGCATCCTGGATTTCGAGCAAGGGGTGAAGATCACCGGCTCACGTTTTTACGTGCTCAGCGGGGCAGGTGCCCGGCTGCAGCGCGCCCTCATCGCCTGGATGCTCGACTTGCACATCCGCCAGGGATACACCGAGAAGTACACCCCCTTCATGGTCAAGCAACAGACCATGTTTAGCGCTGGTCAGCTGCCCAAGTTTGAAGATAATTTGTACCATGACGTCGAAGATGACCTGTGGATGGTGCCTACCGCGGAAGTGCCCCTCACTGGCCTGCACATGGACGATGTGCTGGAGGAAGCCAGCCTGCCGATCTATTACACCGCTTACACTCCCTGCTTCCGGCGGGAGAAGATCAGCGCCGGGCGGGATGTGCGCGGCATCAAGCGTGGCCACCAGTTTGACAAGGTGGAGATGTATATCTTCTGCAAGCCAGACGAGTCGGACCAGCTGCTGGAGAAGATGCGCGCGGATGCCGAGGAGACTGCTGCTGAGCTGGGGTTGGTGTACCGGGTCAAACAATTGTGCACGGGTGACCTGGGCTTCAACGCCCGCATGACTTACGACATCGAAGTGTGGGCACCTGGCTGCAACGAATGGCTGGAGGTCTCGTCGGTCTCAAATGTGGGAGATTTCCAGGCACGGCGCGCCAATATTAAATATCGCCCATCAGAAAGTGGCAAGCTGCGCCTGGTGCATACCTTGAATGGCTCAGGGCTGGGTATGCCGCGCACCCTGATCGCCGTGCTGGAGAATTACCAGCAAGCAGATGGCAGCGTGGTTGTTCCACCGGTGCTGCGACAATGGATGGGCGGCATTGACGTAATTCACCCCGAGGCATAGCAAGAGAACAGCATGCCTGCCTGGCTTACCACAACCATTATCTGGACCACCCTGGTCATCATGCTGGTGGGTTTGTTCGGCTTGATCGTGCCCATCTTTCCAGGAATTGCCGTCATCTGGCTGGCTGCATTGGGGTATGGAGTGGCTACAGGTTTTACCACGCTGGGTTGGGTGCTGTTTGCCGTGATCACCGTGCTGTTCTTCATTGGGGCGATCATTGACAATGTCCTAATGAGTGCGAAGGCGTATAAGGAAGGTGCCGCCTGGTATACGATCGCTTTGGGGGTGCTGGCGGGCATCCTGGGGACCATCCTCTTCCCACCGTTTGGCGGTTTAATTGCTGCACCTTTTGCCCTCTTAATCCTTGAATATATTCGCCAGCGTGATCTTAAGCGCGCCTTTGCTACCCTGCGCGGCCTGGCAATCGGTTGGGGTTCAGCGTTTGTCGTACGTTTTTTAATCGGAGCAGCAATGATCGGGGTGTGGTTGGTGTGGGCGATAAACAGGTAGAAAAATAGCGTTCGAAGGCAGGTTCTGATCAATGGGTGATGATAGCTGCCCCACGTATTATTTATGTGTGTGAATTTCATTCCTGCAATAATTAATGAGAAACAGTTTATCCTAGAATGAAGAGAAGCAGGGGCACGAAATTTCGTGCCCCTGCAATCATATCCTGCTCGGGTTGGTGATAATCCCTACCTATTCCGGCTTGAACAGCACCATCCCCACCCCCATCTTTTCCAGGCCTTCACTGGCCCAATACTCGATCAGGGCGGAGGAATCGTCCAGGGCTTCAAACAGCACCGGGATGGCGCGTTGGTCACCGATCTTTGCCAGGGCACGCACAGCTTCCAGGCGCACCAGGTGATCTTCCCTGCGCATAAGGTCCACGAGTGGAAGCACAGCCGGCTCTCCAATTGCCACCAGCGCATCACCGGCCAGCCGCCGGGTAAGGCCATCTTTATCCGCCAGCATTCCAAGCAATGCCAAAAGCGCTTCCGGAGAAGGATGAGAGCGCAGTGCCAGGCCGGCACACCAGCGCACGCCATTATCCGGGTCAGCCAGGGCTTGCACCAGCAATTCAGGGACACGTTCATCATTTACTTCGGCAAGGGCTCGCACCGCCCACCAACGCACTTCTGCATCAGGGTGGGTCAACCTGTCTCGCAGGGGTTCCACCACGTCTGACCCCCATGCTGCCAGCTGAGATATGGCCTGCTCAGCCTGCTCATCCTCTCCACAGCTGAGCTGGGAGAGTAAGACCGACAAATTCTTCATGCTTACACCATTAAAACTTACAGGTTCGTGTGTTATCCCTGTACGCCCGCTAGGCAGGGTTTAGCTAATCCTTTGGCGGAGGGATGGGCAGCGACTCCACAGGTGTGTTCATCCACTTGCTGCCTTCGTCAATCAGCATCACCGGGATGTCATCACGGATGGGGTACTTACGCCCACAATCCTGGCAGATCAACCAGGATTCCTGGTAATACTCCAACAATCCATCTTTTTCACGCACACAATTTGGACAGCGTAAAATATCAAGCAGCTCTTGGCTAACCATAGCTCACTCCCATCATAACAATTTCTGCATGACCTTCACTGGCAAGACAGCCACCAGGCCTCTTGCTCAAGGTTCTCCTTGTGGAAATCGAAGTTCAGGTCATCCGCCTGGAGACAAAAGTCACCGGGTTAAGAGAATATTCTACTCCAAAAACAGCTTTCCCGGCAGCTACAAACGCTTAAAGCAGGGTCAGGATGATCTAGCTCAACTGCCGGAATGATGAATTTTTCGTCGTTTCTATAATTATTTAAGGTGTTTCGGTTGGCTCAGGGGTGGGTACTTCAGTGCCCGGTCCATACTGGTATTTTGCCTGCCATGGCAGGTAATGCGTGTTGAAGGTGTCTTCAAAAATGATGGCGCCATCGCGATATACCTGGCGGGTCACGGTTACATCCGCGCCATCCACTGCCCAATCCACCTGTTTAATCTCACCCTGTGCCAGTTCCGGGTTCTCTTCATATAGCGGTTCTGGTGGCTCAACAATATTCTGTAAACCGGTGGTATTCCAATCCATGGTGCGTCCATCGGAGGTGGAATAGAACTTCCAGGTGAGGGAGTTGGCTCCCACGTAGGTCTCCATCAGCAGCCAATAGGGTGTATCGTTGGTGAAGCGAAAATCTACCTGGGGAGCAAAAACGGTGGCATCCAGACCAGCCAGGTTTTCATCATATCCTCCGCTGGCAGTTTGTTCGTAGTATCCCACCCGGTAAGCATGGAACCAGCGTTCGTCGATCGGGTAGCCTCCAAAGAAGGCGGTGCGGAACAAAGTGGTGCTCACCTGGCACACGCCACCACCCACTCCCTTGATGGTGCGGTCACCGAAGATGATCAGGGCTTCAGAGTAGCCTGTATCCAGGCTGATATCCCCCAGGGCATCTGCCATGGAGAAAGATTCCCCCGGTGCCACCAGCAAACCGTGGAAGCGGGAGGCAGCCGTGGTGATGTTCTGCACGCGTGAAGCGCTTGAGCCATAAAAATAGGAGGTATGGGAGCTGGTCAGCTCGGTGATCCCGAGAGACTCGGCGGTGGAATCGTTCGTCACATCCGGATTGGTGGTCTGCATGACCAGATCTACGCTATGCTGCCCGGCAAGGAGCTGCTGGTTGATCTGCTGCAGGCTTGAATCCACGTCCAATGCCCGGCCGATGACTGCCGATTGGAGCAGGTCCAGCTGGCGGGTGTCATCGTTGAAAATAAAACGGGCATTTTGGGGGCTGCGGGTAAAACCCGGGGCAATATTGACAAGAAACGTTCTGAGCGCCTCCGGGTTTAAGCCGACCTGATAACTCTCTCCCTGGTCGGTACTCACGCGCTGGATGACCAGCATTTCGGCCAGGGCAGCAGGTTCAAAAGACCAAGGTCCCGGATCACCTTCCTGCGGATTTGGGACTTTCAGTTGTAGCGGAGCAGATAGGATCTGCCTGGCCAATTCTGCCTGGGCGCTTGCATCCAGGATCACCGGCGGAGTTTCATTCACCACCAATGGCACCAGACCATCCGTCATGGTTTGAAGCTGGGTGTCCAGCTTGGCCAGGGCTGTATTAATGTCCAGGGTACGCCCTACCTGCCCCGAATTGACCACCACGTCCACACCATTGACCCCCAGGGTCGCTTCGACGATGGGACGATCCACCAGCTGGGCAATGCCCTGCAGGTAATTTTGAGCAATTCGCTTATCAAAAATAAACAGCGGGGCCAGGTCGACACCTGAGGACCAGGCGCTCCAACGATCAGCCAGGCGCTCGGAGAATGGGCCAGTCCTACCCAGGTTGTAGGCGACCAGGGCACTGGTCTGGGTATCCAGGGCTACGCCCAGGTCTGCGGGTGATGCAGTCCATATGGTTGTGCCTTCCTGGAAGACAATTTTCCCCCGCTGGGGATAATCCAGCTTCTGGGCGAGCAAGGTGGCTGCCTGCTGGGTGGTCATCCCTGAAAGGTCCACCCCTCCTACAGACACACCCGGGTAGATCAGCCCTTCGTTAAAATATCCATATGCAGCAGGTAACAGCCCGATCAGCATGGTCAGCAGGGCGAGACCGATCATCAAGGCCAGCATTGCCTGACCCAAGGGTTTGGGACTCGTGGGACGGGCAGGTGTATGAGCCATGCTCGAACGGGGTGTGGTATTCGGGATCATAAGCAGATTCTACCAAATAGTATGTTCAAATATCATCAAAATGCGATAATTTTGCTAAGAATTGGATGAGTAATTCCAGATACCAATCGATAACAAGCATTAAGACGTATAATCACGCTATCGGGTTCCAATCTACAAGGAGGAGCAATAAATGTACCAATTTTCTGCCGGCCATAGCATCAGTACCCTAGTCACCCACGTGGGCGAGGACGACAACCCACACCATACCCACGTAACCCCCATCTACCAGACCTCTACCTTTAATTTCCCTGATGTTGCCACAGGTGCGGGGATCGTCGCCCGTACGACGCCTGGTTTCTACTATACCCGACTGGGCAATCCGAACCTGGAACAATTGGCACGCAAGATCGCCTATCTTGAGGGCCTTGATTTGATCAGGAGCCAACCACAGGCTGACCCTGAGAGCCTGGTCGCCGGGCAGGTCTTCACCTCGGGTATGGCTGCTATTACGGCAGTGTTATTATCCCACCTCAAGGCTGGCGATACTGTTATTGCCCAGGAAGCAGTCTATAGTGCCACATTCACCTTCCTGAAGGAGATCGCTCCGGGGCTGGGGATCCGGGTGGAATGGGTGCGTGACACCAGCCAGGCAGGTTGGGAAGCAGCTTTTGAAGCTCACCCGGATGCCAGGCTGGCTTATGCTGAAACTCCAGCTAATCCGACCATGGCGATGGTCGACCTGAAGATGGTGGCGGAGATTGCCCATCACTATGGAGCCTGGCTGGCAGTTGACAACACCTTTGCCACCCCCTACTGCCAGCGCCCTCTCAGCCTGGGGGCGGATATCGTGATTCATTCTACAACCAAGTTCCTCTCAGGGCATGGAGCACTCACCGGCGGTGCAGTGGCCAGCTCACACCCGGAATATATTCAAAAATCCCTGTACACTTACGTCAAGGTGATGGGAGGCATCCCCAGCCCATTTGATACCTGGTTGGCGAACCTGGGGCTGAAGACCTTTGAGCTGCGTATGCAGCGTCACTGTGAGAACACTTTCCAGGTAGCGCAATTCCTAAACAGCCACCCGGCTGTATCCACGGTCTACTATCCCGGCCTGGAAAGCGACCCGGGCTATGAGATTGCAAAGCGCCAGATGAGTGCCTTTGGTGGCATGCTATCCTTTGAGCTCAAAGGTGGCATGCAGGCCGGCATCCGAATGATGGAGCGGGTACGGCTGGCCACCCTGGCTGTTTCCCTGGGCAATGTGGATACATTAATCGAGCACCCGGCTAGCATGACCCATGGACCGGTACGGCGCGAAGACCGCTTAAATCAGGGCATCACCGATGGATTGGTTCGCCTCTCAGTGGGTATCGAGAACCTGCCGGATATCCTGGCAGACCTGGAACAGGCTTTGTTGTAACACGGATGTTAGTAAAGCCATAAAAAGTGCGGGTGTTATAATTCTGTGTGGAGGTTTCCCCCTCCATGATCAAACTATATTAGCTGGTTTACCTATAATGATAGATAGGAACTCGCAAGGAGGATTTTGCGTCTAGCATCATATCTGCAGGCGCTCCTGGAGATACTGACCCATTTATTTACCGGCTTATCCTGACCTATGGGAAATCATCAAGTTATCAGGTAAAAAGGAGAAAACCATGCACTCCTCCCGTATTTCATTCGGATCTCACCGAAATAAAACCATCAGATCCATCACGATATTTTCCATCCTGGTATTGGCCAGCCTGTCCTTTTTACTTGCAGGATGCAGCAAAAAAACCGCAACACCTACAGCAACCCCAACTCTCCCTGCTCCCACAGCCACAGCCACCCAACCTCCACAGCCTCAGCCACCTGCGTTGGTGGAGACCGACCCTCTCCAAGGGGCGCAAATCGCGCTTGAAAGCCCGCTAACTTTTTATTTCAACCAGCCAATGGACAAGGCTTCGGTTGAAGGTGCCCTGAGCGGAGAGCCAGGCCTCTCCGGCAATTTCAGCTGGCAGGATGATTCCAGCCTCACTTTCACCCCCGATTCAGCATACCTGCCTGGCACCTCTCTGGTAATCGACATTGCTACCACAGCTCAATCCTCCAAAGGCATGGCCCTGCTCCAACCCATAGAGCTGTCCTTCACCACCAGTGGGTACCTGAATTTGGTGCAGAGCTTGCCCACCGACGGAGCAACGGACGTCAATCCAACCTCTGCAATTGTGGCAAATTTCAACCAGCCAGTCGTCGCGCTGGGAGCTGATCCAGCCAGCCTCCCGGAAGGTTTCACCCTGGAACCCTCTGCGGAGGGGCAGGGCGAGTGGATCAATACCAGCACCTATATTTTCCTTCCCGAGCCCGGCCTGGCAGGAGGTGCAACCTACCAGGTGAACACCAACCCCGACCTGACCAGCACGGGTGGCTCTCCATTGGGATCAGCCCAGAGCTGGTCATTTACCACCGTCATGCCGCGCCTTGTAAGCGCCGCGCCCGCAGATAACACATATTTTATACACCTGGATACCAGCGTACAGCTCAATTTCAGCTATTCCATGGATACGGCCAGTGTGGAAAGCAATTTCGCCCTGCAAACCAGCGACGGTACCCCGGTGAACGGGCAGTCAGCCTGGAATGATGACTTCACCACGTACACCTTTACACCTGCTGACCTGTTGCAGCGCGATACTCTTTATTCAGTCTCTCTGGGTGCCGAGGCAGCTGCACTGGGTGGTACGCCCCTGGGAGAACCGATCCAGCTGTCCTGGTACACCTTACCAGAGCTGGCTATCTCTGGCAGCGACCCTTCTGAGGGAGGTATAAAGGATAATTACACCCAATTACGGCTGTTCTTTTCCTCCGTGATCGCCACCGATAATTTTAAGGAGTTCTTCACCTTTAGCCCAGAAGTTCCAAATATTGGAGCCTGGATGGATGAAGAACAGATGGTGCTAAACTTTTACGGTGACTACAGTCCCGAAACCAGCTATACCCTCACGGTCTCACCGGAGCTGACCGATCTTTGGGGCAGCCGCCTGGGTGAAACCTACATGCTGCATTTCCGTACCGGTCCCCTCGATCCATCCATTCAATTCCCGTATACCTCCGATGCTGTTTTCCTCACCACACAGGATTCCGGTGTGCTTGCCCAGGCCACCAACATGACCTCGATCCCGATTTCCGTAGGCACAATGACGATCGATGATCTGGCGCAGATGTATAGTGATAAAGGCTACGATTTCCGCCAAAATTTTTATCCAAGCGATGCTGAATCATGGACTTATTACCCGGAAATGCCGCACAACGAATCTACCACGATCACTATTCCTGTCTCACCGGATGGACAGCCACGCTCACCGGGCCTGTACTTCATGCGCCTGGATATCCCTAGCAATTATGGGTATGTTGACACCATGATCCTGGCAGTCAGTCATTACCAGACCACGGTAAAACTCTCCCCCAGCGAGGCCTTCGTGTGGGCTGTTGATCTTGACACCAACACACCTGCAGCAGACCTGCCCGTTGCGGTTTATGATCAGGCAGGAAATGTGCTGGCTTCGGGGACAACAGATACCAGTGGCATCTTCCAGAGCCCCATCACTGCCTCCCCTGACCCATACGACGCATCCTTTGCCATGCTGGGACAGCCGGGTGAGGATAATTTCGGTTTCGCAATGGCATACTGGAACGATGGTGTTACCCCGTGGAACTTCGATATCCCTGCCAATTATTACCCCTCAAAACTCCTGGCGTATGTCTATACCGATCGCCCCATTTACCGACCCGGCGATACAGTTCACTTCCGTCTTGTCCTGCGGCAGGTCTCCAACGGGCGCTATTCCTTACCGGATATCAGCTCCTATTTATTGACGTTAAATGATCCCTTCTATCAGCAAATAGCCAGCTTTGACCTGCAACTTTCTGGCTTTGGCACCGCCCACGGTGAATACAACCTGCCTTCCGGTGCTATTCCGGGAACATACAGCTTGTTCAACCCTGATGAATATGCAGGTGTGTACTTTGATGTCGCCGATTATCGCAAGCCAGAGATCAACCTCCAGGTGTCATTTCAATCCACCGATGTGCTCAGCGGAACCGCTTTATTGGCGCAGGTCAATGCACGCTACTTCTTCGATGCCCCTGCTGGAAATACACCTGTGCATTGGGTACTGTACAGGCAGGATTCTCACTTTAGTATCCCCAACTACCAGGTGGGACCGGTGGACACCAGCTGGCTTAATGCCTATAACTATAATTTCGGCGTGATGCGACTCGGTGAGCCAGTGGAAGAAGGTGATGGACAAACGGATGCGAATGGCTTGATGAACCTGGAGCTTTCCACGCCCGCCAAGCCCGGACGACAACAATACACACTGGAAGCGACGATCACCGATGAGAGTGGTTTACCCACCAGCGCTCGCAGCTCGATCTATGTTAACCCTGCAGAGTACTATATTGGGGTGCATCCCGATGCCTGGTCATACCAGGCGAATTCTGAAGCCGGTTTCGATGTGCTGGTTGCAGATTGGGAAGGTAACCCGGCAGGGGAGCATCGCCTCTCCGCACAATTCCAACGCGTGGTCTGGGTGCGCCATGATCCCTCCCCCAATACGATGGGATACACGTTCCCCACCTATGAGCCGGAATATACCCCCATTGACAGCAGCACAATCACAACAGACGCAGAGGGAAAAGCGCGCCTAGGTTTCACCTCACCTGAGCCTGGCACGTACCAGCTGGATATCTCAGGTGATGGCACACTCACCCAGGTTATTGTATGGGTGGGTGGAGAAGGTCAGGCTGTCTGGCCTTCCCTGCCCAACCAGCGGTTGCGCCTGGTGGCTGACAAGGATTCCTACAAACCCGGCGATACCGCCCAGGTTTTTGTGCCCAACCCGTTTGGCAGCCAGGCTCTTGGATTGCTTACGGTTGAGCGTGGTACGGTGATGCGCTATCAAATCCTGCAACTGGAGCCCGGCGGCAGCACCGCTCCGCTGGCACTCAGCAATGAGGACGCTCCCAATGTGATTGTCGCGGTAACCTTGCTCGGGCAGGATGACCAGGGCAACCCCGATTTTCGCCAGGGGTATGTCAACCTGATGGTTGACGCATCTTTCGAATACCTCACGGTTGAGCTTACCAGCCAGCCTGAACGTACAGGTCCAGGCGAGCCGGTGATTTTTTCCATGCGGGTCACCGATGCCGATGGCAACCCGGTCCTGGGTGAATTCTCCCTTTCAGTGGTGGACCTGGCAGTGCTTTCCCTGACAGAACCCAATGTAGAGGATATCTTTACCGCCTTCTATGGGCAGCAGGCGCTCAATGTGCGCACTGGCATCAGCCTGGCAGCCTCCGGGCAACGATTGCGTTATATGCCGGGTGGAATGGGCGGTGGTGGAGGTGATGAGGCTCAATCGGTCACCCGCGAATATTTCCCTGATACCGCTTATTGGAATGCGCAGGTCCTAACGGATGCAAACGGAGAGGCAACGGTTAGAATCACTCTGCCAGACAGCCTGACCACATGGCAGGTATTGGTACGCGGTCTGACCCAGGATACCCTGGTGGGTGAAACACAGCTGCAAGTCATTACCACCAAGGACCTGCTGGTGCGACCGGTTACACCGCGCTTCCTGGTGGCCGGGGATCATGCCATGCTGGCAGCAGTGGTGCAGAATAACACTGCTGACCCACTTCAAGGCAAAGTCACGCTGCAAGCCACTGGCTTTGAGCTGGATGACCCGAACAGCGCCACCCAACAGGTAACCATCCAGGCATATGGCCGCACCCGCGTGGAATGGTGGGGGACGGTGCCGGATGTTGCCAGCGCAGACCTGCGCTTTCGGGCCCAGGCGGGGGACCTGCAAGATGCTGTACGGGTTAGCAACGGTGCTTTGCCCGTATTGCGTTATACCGCTCCGCAGACCTTTGCCACCTCGGGCACTTTACCCGAGGCAGGAGAGCAGCTCGAGCTGGTGAGCTTGCCGGTGACCTTCGATGCCAATAGCGGCTCCCTGGATGTAGAGCTTGATCCTTCCTTGGCTGCCGCCATGCTGGATGCCTTGAAGGCGCTTGAAGATTACCCGTACGATTGTACCGAGCCAATCCTTTCATCTTTCCTGCCCAACCTGGTGACCTACACCACCCTGCAAACCTTTGGCATTGACTCACCTGATTTGAAGGCCAGCCTGGACAGCTCACTCGACCAGGGCTTGACTCACCTGCTTTCATTGCAACACACCGATGGTGGTTGGAGCTGGTGCCGGGAGACCGAAAGTGACAGCTACATCACCGCCTATGTTCTCTACGGGCTGGCAATAACCAGGGAGGCTGGCATCACTGTCTCAGAGAGCGCCATCGAGAATGCCAGGAACTACATAACCTCAAGCTTAATCAACCCCAATCCTACCAGCGAGACCTGGATGCTTGACCGGCTGGCATTTGAAAACTTTGCACTGGTGGAATCAGGACCAGGCAACCAAACCAGCGCCAATAAGCTCTATGCAGTGCGCGACCAACTCAGCCCATGGGCTGAAGCCCTGCTGGCAATAACCCTGGACAGCTTCTCCTCAAACAGCCAACAAGTATCGACATTGCTGTCAGACCTGCAGGCTACTGCCATTCGCTCTGCCACTGGAGTTCATTGGGAGGCTGAAACTCTTGATTGGCGCAATATGACTTCCACGCTGTCCAACTCAGCCATGGTGGTATACGCCCTGGCACAGCTTGAGCCTGCCTCGACCGTCCTGCCGGACGCGGTAAATTACCTGATGTCCAACCGTCAGGCGAATGGATGGTGGAGCTCGAGCTATGAAAGCACCTGGATCCTGCTGGCAATGGATGAAGTGATGAAAAGCACAGGCGAGCTGGAGAGTAATTATGCTTTCAGTGCCAGCCTGAACGACGAGGAAATTGCATCAGGGCAGGCGGGAGGCACCACCCAGCTCAACCCTGTGACAACCAGCCTGCCTATCAGCGACCTGTATCCACAAGACCCCAACGCACTGATCATTCAGCGTGACCCAGGCACCGGACGGTTGTATTACACCGCTGCGCTGAATGTATCACGACCGGTGGAAGATGTCGCCCCCCTTGACCAGGGCATCAGTGTTGCCCGGGCTTACTTCACACCCGGGGCCGACCTGGCAACAGCGACGCCGGTCAATACCACCCAGGTCGGGAATATGCTGACCGCCCGCCTGACAATCGTCATACCCACCGATGTATACCATTTTGTGGTGGAGGATTATATCCCTGCAGGCACGGAAATACTTAATTCCAGCCTGAAGACCTCCCAGCAAGGCGAGGGCAGCGAGATTGGCCCGCTTTACGATCCACAAAATCCATTCAGCCAGGGTTGGGGCTGGTGGCTATTTGACCAGGCTCAAATCTACAACGACCATATCACCTGGACTGCTTCCTACCTGCCTGCGGGAACCTATGAGCTGGTTTACACCCTGGTCATCGTGCAACAAGGTGAGTACCGCATTTTACCTGCACATGCCAGGATGCTTTATTTCCCAGAAGTCCAGGGGAACAGTGCAGGAGATATTATGGAGATCAAACCCTGATTCAATGCCTCCCATCGTGAAAAACTGTGGGAGGCTTACTTTATAGAAGGTCAAAACATGGGTACAGACCAGCCCCTGGCATCTCATTATGCACAGCTTGCCCTGGAGTATGTAAAAACCCTGGCTAAAAACCCACGCGGCTCTGCGACACAGGCCGAAAGGGAGGCTGCCGAATATACCCGGCTACAGCTAAAAAGAATTGGTATAGAAGATGTAAGGCTCGAGCCTTTCATGGGACTACGCTCCATCTGGCTGTTCATCGCCCTGGTCTTTGGCCTCGCCCTGGTGGGCCACGCAGCCTTCTGGTTGTTGCGCAGCCCCGCTGGTGATTACCCAGCACTGGTCATCACCCTGCTTGCCTTCAGCCTGAGTGGCTTCCTGCTGTGGCGGAAATTCACTTTTCGCGACTACCCCTTGAAGAATAACCTACCCCATGCACAAAGCCAGAACGTGATCGCGATCATTCCCCCCGAAGGAGAGGTTCTGCGACGGGTGGTATTGGTGGCTCACCTGGACAGCCACAGGGCAGTGTTCTGGTTTGCGAATAATCTCCTTGTGACCCTGTTCGCCCTTCTCTCCATTGTGACCCTCTACGGAGTGTACCTATCCATGGGGGCATATATCCTGGCTGTCCTCACCCGATGGCAACCCTTTGCCTGGCTCGGGTTGATCCTGGCTATCTTCCATTTCCTGGGCTGGTTCACCGGTGTGACTGCTGACCTGGGAAGATACTCGCCAGGTGCGAACGATAATGCCTCAGGTGTTGGGACCATCCTGGCCTTGGCTGAGCGCTTGAAAGGACAGCCTTTGGGGCACACGGAAATCTGGCTGGCATTCACCGGGTGTGAAGAATCGGGGTGCGACGGCGTGCTTGCCCTGATCAACGAACACGGGGGTGCGCTCAGGGAGGCATTATTTATTGATTTTGAGATGGTGGGAATTGGTGATGGGTTAAGATATATCCAATCTGAAGGAAATGTGCGCAGGCGTCGCATCCCCAAGGATGTTGAGGCTGTTTTGTCTGAAATTGGCGAGCCTTATGGGCTAAAGCCTGCCAGCACACCACCGGTTGGCGCTTTTACTGAGAGCGGAACCTTATGGGAGCATGGCTTCAGGGCTGCCTGCATTTCGGCTCATCACCAAAATTCTCCCATTCTGCCTGAATGGCATCGCCTGACCGATACCCCCAATCGTGTGCAGATGGACGCCCTGGAGCGGATCCACGCACTTGCCTGGGCATTACTACAAAGGCTCGACCAGGGTTGATTCTGATTTTGCCTTCCGACTGAAAACTATACTTTCCAGTGAATATACCAATAGCGCCAACCAGATGATGCTGAACCCCACCAGCCTTGCGGTTGGGAACGGCTCATGATACACAAATACGCCCAACATAAATTGAAGGGTGGGGGCAATATATTGGATAAAGCCAAGCATCGACAGGGGAATCCTTCTCGCAGAGTAGCCGAATAACAACAAGGGGATCGAGGTGACCGGGCCCGCAAAGATCAATAACAGGGTGACTGCTGTTCCCAGCTGAATAAATGCACCCTGGCCGATTGCTCCCCGATAGGATAGAAAAAACAGGGCAGGCAGGAACATGACCATGGTTTCCAGGCTGAACCCATGCATGGACTCCAGTGGAGCAGTTTTCTTGATCAAGCCATACATCCCAAAGGTGAAAGCCAAAAGCAGGGATATCCATGGCAGCGAGCCATAGCTCACTGTCAGGTAGACCACCCCAAGCCCGGCAAGGATCACTGCGATCACCTGGCCTTGGCGGAGTTTCTCGCCCAGGAATATCACCCCCAACAGAAAATTGACCAGCGGATTGATGAAGTAACCCAGCGATGCTTCGACCACATAACCGGCATTTACCGCCCAGATATAGATAAACCAGTTGACTGAGAGCAGGACAGCAGCCAGGGTATACGTCAGCACCGTCTTTCGCTTCCGTGATACCTCCCTTAACCATTGCCAGTCTTTCTGAACGGTTAATAGGATGGCAACGAATACCAGCGACCACACCATGCGATTGGCTAGGATCTCGATCGCCGGTACTTCTTCAAGCAATCTCCAGTAGATGGGAAACAATCCCCAAAGCACATAAGCGCCAATGGCTGCCAGGATGCCCTTATTCATGTCACTCCAATCCAGCCATCTTTTCAAGATAGGAATTAAGCAAACTGACCGCCTGTTCGGGTTTTGTGTAGGTATAGATGGTCAACTTAGGGTCAGGATTACCCAGGATCATCTTTGAAACCTTGCGACCCTGCCGAAAAAGACAAAGTACCTTCTTGCCCAGTGAAAGGGCATAACCGATCTCGTACCCCACGCCATGGGATGGTGTGCTGACTTCAGCCACCAGGCAGTCACATTCTGTGATCCAACCTACATCGCGGGTATACACTTCCTCAGGCGTCACCACGCCCTCCAGGGGCATGACTTCCGGGCTTGCCAGTACTGCGGTCGGCACATGGTGACCGTACTTCTGCAGAGCAGCTACCAGTTTTTGGTAAACCAGCTCATCCTGCCGGCCTCCAGTGATGGAACAGGCAAAATAAATGTTCATAAGAGCACCTTTTCCCGGCTGAATTGGGTTTCATAGAGATGAGTGTAAAGTCCTCCCTTGATTAAAAGCTCTTGATGCGTCCCGCGCTCCATGATCTGTCCCCGGTCAAATACCAGGATCAGGTCAGCAGCCAAGATTGTGCTCAGCCGATGTGCAATGACAATACTGGTGCGCCCAGCCATGACCGTTTTGAGCGCCTCCTGGATGAGCATCTCTGATTCGCTATCCAGGCTGCTGGTGGCTTCATCCAGCACAAGGATGCGCGGGTTTTTCAGGATCACCCGCGCCAGGGCAACCCGCTGCTTTTCACCACCACTCAGGCGGTACCCACGCTCGCCCACAATGGTATCATAACCATCCGGCAGTCCGGCGATAAAATCATGAATATTTGCAGCCCGGGCAGCATCTTCGAGCTCAGGCTGAGTTGCATCCAGGCGGGCATACAACAGGTTCGTGCGGATACTATCATGAAACAGGTGAGTCTCCTGGGTGACCATGCCGATCTGATTGGATAGCGAATCCAGGGTCACCTGGCGCAGATCCTGTCCATCCAGCAGGATTTGCCCTTCGGTTGGATCATACAGGCGTGGGATCAGGTAGGTGAGGGTGGTCTTGCCTGCTCCGCTCGGCCCGACCAGCGCTACCAGCTGACCAGGTTGAGCGATGAAACTGACATCCTCCAGTGCATTCAAGCGTGCCTGGGTATGCACTGTCTCTTCTTCCATGTCATGGAGAGTGTCATCTCCTTTGCCATCCTTGCTTTTGTCCTCCCGGGTTTCACCAGAAAGGGCAGCCTCAACGCTATCCATACCCCCAAAGCGTTTTACCGAGCTGAGCAAGGCTTCCTCGTTCACTGTATAACGGAAAGTAACATGCTCAAAGCTGAGTTTGCCGCGCACATTGGACAGCTCAATGGCATGCGGAGATTCGGCGATATCCTGTGGCAGGTCGATCACCTCAAAAACACGCTCAAAACTAACCACCGAGGTGGCAAAATCCACCGGTGCATTGGTCAGACCCTGCAAGGCACTGTAGAGGCTGGACATATATGCCCCGAATGCGACGATGGTACCGATGGTAAACGCATTCTGCATCACTAAATAACCACCGATGCCATAGACCAGCGCAGTCCCAACGGCACTCACCAGGCCAATGATGATAAAGAAGATCGCCCCAAGGACTGCGCGCCTGATGCCCAGGTCGCGCACCGTGACGGCACGACTCTCAAATCGCTTTACTTCTGTCATGGTTTGTCCAAACAGCTTAACCAAAAGCGCTCCACCAATGTTGAGCGTTTCGTTCATCGTGGCGTTCATCTGGGCATTGGATTCCATTTGCTGGCGCGAAATGTCCCTTAACTTTCCGCCCATGCGCCTGGCAGCAAAAATGAAGAGTGGCATAATGGCAATGCTGATCAATGTCAGCCGCCACTCAAGGCTGAACATGACAAACAACACTGCCACAGCCTGGATGATATTGGTAATAATGCTCACGATGGTATTGCTGATGGCGTTTTGGGCACCCACCACATCGTTGTTCAAACGGCTCATCAGCTCACCCAACCTGGTATTGGTGAAGAAATGCAACGACATACGCTGCAGGCGGGCATACAATGCCACACGCAGGTCATAGATGACCCCCTCACCCACTGTGGCGTTCAGCCGGCGCTGGATGATGGCGATGCCCCCTCCCAGGGCGGGGATAAGCAACAAGGCCAGCGCCAGGAAGATCAAGCGGGTCACATTACCCGAAGGAATGGTCTTGTCAATCAGGTCACGCAAGATCAAGGGAGTCAGCAACGTCAGGGCGGTGGAGAATAGGATCAATACCAACATCGCAACAAGCTGCCAGCGGTATGGTCTTGAGTATGACAACACCCTGCGCAACAACCCCAGGGTGACCTTGGGCTTTTCGTCAGTTGATCTTATGTACGAGTGCCACCCACCACCATGAACTCCCATTAGTACCTCTCCTTCAAGAACGAACGATTATTATACATCCATTGACGCCGTCTTGAAATTGTGTGATACTTTACCTTGTTGGTGGAAACACCACCTTAACATGCTATCCCACCATATAGGAGGTGATGTCAGCTATGTCAAGTGATAGTATAAGACACAGCGCTGCGGCATCCCTCCTCCTGATTGGATAAGGGATCCGCAGCGCGCCAGGGAGCCTCTCAAAAAGCGGCTCTCTGTGTTTAAACGCCATTGATCCAATCTAATAATTCCTCCAAAGGCATCTCTGCCAGTGAATTCAACTGAAAATCCGCTTGAGAAAGATCCAGGCGACTGGTGAGGACGTTGGGAACTGCCACGCAATATAAACCGGCTGCTTTGGCTGATCGGATGCCAAGAGGCAAATCTTCCAGGGCAAAGGCTTCGCTGGCACCCACCTCCAGCCCATCCAGGGCAGATAAGTATAGCGCGGGGTCGGGTTTAAGATAAGGCACATTATCGGACGTCGAGATATGATCGAAATGGTCCTGGAGACCCAGGCGAGCGAGGTATTTGTTCACCCATTGAGAGGGTGAATTGGATGCAATACCTATTTTTAATCCCAATCGCCTGGCGTCACTGAGATAATCCTCAACCCCCGGTAGGACAGGCTGTGCCTCGATTAATTCATTCTCAATGTCTCTTCGCCATATTTCAATTTCATCCCAATTTAAACTTTTCTTCAACAATCTCTCCAGCTCCAGCTGAGGGTTAAAATCACCGTGCGTGGTGCCAACCATACTGGAAAAGGTGTCAAATGAAAGCGGATAACCAAAGGACCGATAAACATCCTGCCAGGATTTATACGTGGGCTCTTCGGTCTCAAGGATCAAGCCATCAAAGTCGAATATGACTGCATGGATCATGGATACAGCTTCTCCTGATTAAATATCAAGATGCAATTATAATGGTGACGGGTGACCTATGAAAACTCTTCTTCTATTACGGCACGCTAAATCCAGCTGGAATCAACCTGAGCTGCATGATCACGACCGGCCATTAAACAAACGTGGCAAAAAGGAAGCCCCAATGGTGGGCAAATATCTGAAAGACAACGACCTTTTACCTGACCTGATCATCAGCTCCACTGCCCGCCGCGCCAAGGATACTGCCCAGGCTGTTGCAGACGAGAGCGGTTTTAACGGGGAAATTGACCTGTACCAGGACCTGTACCTCTCTGACACATCCTGTTACCTGGATATCCTGCGCTGCCTTCCAGATGAGACCAACCGGGTCCTGGTCGTGGGTCACAACCCCGACCTGGAAGAATTGCTGACCCTGTTGACAGACGTCAGCGAACACCTGACCACTGCAACCTTGGTGCAGTTGGATCTGCCAATCTCCAGCTGGCAGGAATTAAATGAGGCCACCGATGGCAGGTTGCAAACTCTTTGGACACCGCGTGAGGGTTAGCCCTGGTCTCCGCTGTCACTGCGCTTGATCATACTGCCCACCACCATCAAGATCACCCCTCCAACAGCCAAAACGACAATCGCTACCACCAGGATGGTTCCAAGTGGGTCCGAACCAGATCCAGATGCGCCCTTCTGCGCTGGATCGGCGGGGGAGGCTGATTCTGTATCCCCAGGTGTTGCTGTAGGAGTAGGTGTGCGGGTTGGGCTGCGTGTGGCTGTAGCTGCCCGGGTGGGGGTGGTGGTGGCTGTGGAGGTGCTGGTTGGCCCGGGGGTATTGGCAGCATGGATGACCAGCGTATCACCCACGTAAATAACGTCACTAGTCAGGTTGTTCATGCTCTTGATTTCAGCAACCGTGATTTTATAGGCTATCGCAATTCCGATCAGCGTCTGCCCTGACCGAACAACATGTACAACCGACCCATCCGGGTTGGGCGTAGCAGTTTGAACCATGTAGACCGGGATGGCAGTGGGTCCGCCGGGAGTGGTGATAACCGGGGTGCCTACGCCCGGGGGGGTGTAATTGCTTCTTCCCGCCACGTAGCCTACATCGATGGTGTAGTAAACGACGCCACCGGATACCGACACCCCGGCACCAATATCCTGATAGTTGGCCCCCAGCATGGTTTGGGTATGCGGGTCATCACCCAGCCACCACGAGATAACTTCATCCACAGATAAGTCGGTGCCTCCAGCAATGTTCTCGGATAGGAAAAATGTCGCCCCACCGCCATAACCGGCTGCAGCAGCCCTATCCTTTGGCCGGGTACCCCCAGCCCCAGTATGGGTAACCTGACCAATGGACGCCTGGTAATCACTGTGAGACTGGGCAATTGACATCAGTATGCCGTTTGACTGCAGCTCTGGCAACCCATTTGCTGCACGCAGGCTATTGACTGCAGCGATCAAGGAGTAAGGGTCGCCAGCCTGGGCACTGCTGCGTATGAAATTCCCCAACAGCGCCAGCAAAACCAAAGAAAAGCATATCCACAGTGCAAAGAATTTCCGTTTCATCGGCTTATACCATCGGGTGGTCGGGTTCAGTTCGCCCAATATACCAACATCCTTCTCCACTTTTATAGATTAACTCATAGATCCGCCCGCTTGAGACCATGACCAGGATATGCAACCCAGATTCATCTTCCCAACGCCGACCGGTGGACACCACACGCTGAGAACTACCCTTCCAGGTAAACTTCAGCGGGGTGATAGTACCCTGTTGGTCAAAACGGGCAGTAATTTCTATGGATTCCATATTTATTTAATATCCCACAAACCCGTGATAAGGATTCTAGGTATGCAAATCCTAGCACGGTTTTTCTTTCTGTAAATACTCCAACAGGAGCATCAATGCTGCCTGGGCGGATTGTACTTTGACGTCAAGCCTATCGCCTGTCCATAGAAAGTGCCGGGAATATTCCTCCTGGGGTGAGCTGAGGCCGATCCAGACCGTACCTACCGGTTTATCGGGAGTGCCGCCATCCGGTCCGGCTATCCCACTCACAGATATTCCAACATCAGCTGCCAGGGCTTTACGTACACCGTGCGCCATCTCAATGACAGTTTCGGAGCTTACTGCACCAAATTTCTCCAATGTCTCCTGGTGTACTCCCAACAGGTGTACTTTTGCTTCATTGGCGTAGGCGGTCACACCACCCACAAAATAGGCGGAAGAGCCAGCAACATTCGTCACCAGGTGACTGATCAGGCCACCCGTGCAGGATTCAGCCACTGCCAGCCGCTGGCCGCGCTGGCGCAAGATCTCACCTACCTTCACTTCAAGCGGTTTTTTCAATTTAAATTTCCGTTTGGACCAAAGAAGCTCATCATACAGGTTGGCGCAATTATACAACACCAGGCAGGCGTCAATGGATTAAGGGAGGTTGAATAACTGCAGGCTTCCCTTATGCTCTCATCTCAACAGTGATAAAATCGAAGCCCGATGGATATTAATGAACATCTAAAAGGCATCCTGGATACAGCCCCGCTCAAACCCGGCTGTTACCTGATGAAAGACATGGATGGCAAGGTGATCTATGTCGGCAAGGCGGTCAATTTACATAACCGCTTGCGATCATACTTTCATACCAGTGCCCAGATAGATCGCAAGACGCGCAAACTGGTGAACCATATCGCTGAGATCGAGTGGATCGTGGTCGGTTCAGAGCTGGAAGCGTTGATCCTCGAGATGAACCTGATCAAAAAACATCGGCCTCATTACAACGTTCGCCTGGTGGATGACAAAAGCTACCCGTATATCAAGGTGCATTGGAACGACCCCTTTCCAAAATTAACCGTAACCCGCCAGATGGTTCAGGATGGCTCACGGTATTACGGTCCCTACACCAGCGTCTGGGCTGTTCACCAAACCCTGGATGTGCTACGCCATATCTTCCCCTACCTGACCTGTGACCGGGTGATCACCGGTAAGGACGAGCGCGCCTGCCTGTATTACGATATCAAATTATGTTGCGCACCCTGTATCGGAAAAATTGACCTGGCTGGTTACCGCCAGATGATCGATGACCTGGGTCAATTCCTGGAGGGGCATACCGAGCCAATTGTTTCACGCATGCGCATCGAAATGGGGCAAGCGGCCGAGGATCTGCTCTTCGAGCGCGCCGCCACGCTACGCAACCAGATCCAGGCTATTGAAAAGGTGGTGGAGAAGCAAAAGGTTGTGTCCAGTGATTACATTGACTCAGATGTGATTGCCATGGCGCGAACAAATGGAGAAGCCTGCTTGCAAGTATTCTTCATTCGGAATGGCAAGTTGATCGGGCGGGAGTACTTCCTGATGGAAGGAGCGGAGGAAACGCCAGACAAAGAGGTCATTGCTGACTTCATTAAGCAGTTCTACAATCAATCCCCCTCTGTTCCAGCGGAAGTGTTGCTACCCCAAGAGATAGAAGAATTACATATCATCCGTGAATGGCTGAATACCAAACGTGGGGGGAGTAAAGTGGAAATCCGCATTCCCAAGGAAGGCCCACAGCAGGAGCTGATCCAGATGGCAGCCGAGAACGCCAGCGCGACACTGGAAGCCCTGGAGGCACAGTGGCATGCCGACACTCATCGCCAGGAGCAGTCACTGGCAGAGCTCAAAGCTGCCTTGAACCTTCCGGAGATACCCAACCGCATTGAGTGTTATGATATCTCCAACACCCAGGGAACCGCGGCAGTGGGCAGCATGGTTGTGTTTGGCCAGGGAGTACCGAAGAAAAATCTCTACCGGCGTTTCAATATCCGCAGTGTGGATGGTCCGGATGATTTCGCCAGCATGGAGGAGGTGCTCACCCGCCGTTTCAACCGCTGGAAGGCTGCCCAGGAGTTAGCTGAAGCCCCAGGAGAGAAACCTGACCCCGCTTTTGCCATCCTGCCTGACTTATTGATCGTGGATGGCGGAAAAGGACAGCTCAGCCGGGCAGTCAAGGTTCTGGCTGAGTTCGAGCTAGGTGGGAAGTTCCTGGTAACCGGTCTTGCCAAGCAAAATGAGGAATTGTTTGTCCCAGACAGGTCGGATCCGGTACTTCTGCCGCGCCACTCGCAGGCGCTCTACCTCATCCAGCGGGTGCGGGATGAGGCGCATCGCTTTGCCATCACCGCTCACCGTAGCCGACGCGATAAGGCTGGAGTAGCTTCCGTCCTTGACTCGATCCCCGGCATTGGTCCTTCCCGGCGTAGAGCCCTGCTGGCTCATTTCGGTAGTATTGATGCCATCCGGGAGGCACCGATCGAGGAGATCAAGGCGGTCAAGGGGATGAACGCCAAGCTGGCCCAGGTGGTGAAAGAAAATTTATAGGCTTCACTCCGATTAATAACCCAAGATTTGATTGCCATTTTTATATACAGTCCAAAACGTTCCTTATGCTAGAATAGGTAGGTAGACTCTTTGACTATCTACAACGAATTTAGCTTCTATCCAAAGATGCGAATTCATTGACTTAGTAGAAATGTCACATGAAGAAAGGAGTAATTTATGGAATTCGCTTTTTCGGATGAGGAATTTGAACAGAGACTTAACCAACAAAAATTGATCACGAAAAACTATGTGGACAAAGCTTTTAATTATTGGCTTGAGGATCGTGATGATTACCGCGTGCCTTTTCCACAGTACATGCTTGATGAACTTCAAGAATGCACCTTACGCCTGTTTCTTGAATGGACATTCCAAATCGATGATCAAGATTCAATCACTGCCGAATTGCTGAGTGAGAAATTTAATGAGATTATTCAGATGGTAGGGTTATCATTGCGCGAACTGATGAAGAGCGCCTTACTATCCAGTATCCTGACCTGCCCAGACTTGGAGATCCAGTTCATTTTCATTCGTCAGAATCGGAATGCCGTGGGACCGTAATTCAACGTGAACTGGTTGATGATGAAGGTAAAATGGCGCTACACGTACAAGTCCAATTAGATACTGGCGAGGAATATGAGACATGGTTCGATTTAGAAGATTAAGCTTTTATGCAGATCTTCGGACTAGTGGCTTTGAGCAGGAACAACCCTGAGGCCAGGGTGAAGTAAACCAATTTGTTGAAAGCCTGGGAAGTATACGAACAATAAAGGAGAGAATTTCGGGATGTTAATCGTCGAAATCAAGGATAAAGATGGCAAGACAGTAAAGTTAATCACCGCCAACCCAAAAACATTCAAGACCGGTTCTCGTGGTTTTTATGGGATGGATAAAGCTGAAATTGATGGCAAAAGGTACCAGATTTAATTTCAAGCGGTTGAAATAGGTTCCAAGACCCGGGTTGGTGGAGACACAGAAGAGCGATCCACGTAGGATTTTACAACGCCTGGTCGCTGTAGCGATCAAGCGGCTGCACGCACGAATTAACTTTAACTGGTCTGACTCAGTGCGCGTTCCTTTATAACACCATCAATAAACTTGCACAGCATGCTGATTTTGGAGCTAATCAATTCAACCGGCAGGCCCGCTGGTGCACATCGGCAACATCAATGGCAACCGCGAAGCTCCGGTGGAGGAGATCAAGGCAGTGAAGGGGATGAACGAAAAGCAGGCCGCGTTGGTGAAAGAGGATATATAAAAAAAATCGGACTGAGGTTGCGATAGAAGTTATGCTTCAAAGCTTGCACCCACTCGATGGCTTGATAGCAGTTGGAATCAATCAAGACTTGACCCGGTTTTAAAGGTAAATTATTAATGTTTTACGTGTATAATCGGTAACCTAGGAGCAAGATATGGCAAAAAAGAAAGAACCCTCCAAAGGACAGCAGCGCTCAATGCGAACCCAGCAAATCGTAATGGGTGTGATCGGCGTGATGATCATCCTGGCGATGGTCCTGTCACTGGTTTCACGATAATTAGATCCGTGTAATCCTTTCGATTTAACACTAGATCAGCTGGAATTCAGTCGAATAATTATGTGGTTAAATAATTAAGGACTGACATAATCTGGCCTAAGCCTGCCCATGAAAGCTGAACGATCGATGGTGTGATCTTACCCTCGGCCAGATTAATCATATAGCATCCAATTTACACAATAGCAGCCATTAAAATAAAAGTGGGCGATCCTGGTGGTCGCCCACTTGAGTTATTTCTTATGGTTAGAACAGGCCCAACACTCGCCCGGTTTCCAGGTCCAGGTCCACGTCATAGAAGACCGGTCGAGTCGGCAAGCCAGGCATGGTGCGCATCTCGCCCAGCAGCGGGTATAGGAAGCCTGCACCCACTGAAGCACGGATGTCGCGGATGGGGATCTTATATCCCTTGGGTACACCCTTCAGGCTCGGGTCATGGCTCAGGCTGAGGTGCGTCTTGGCCATGCACAGCGGGAGCTTGTTGAAGCCCAACCGGTTGTAGAGCTCGATCTTGCGCTCAGCTTCCGGTGAATATTCCACACCGTCTGCGCCATAGATCTGGGTGCAGATGGTCTCGATCTTCTCTTTGATCGACATCTCGAGTGGATAGAGGAACTTGAAGTTGGTCGGTTTTTCACAGGCCGCAACAACAGCCTCTGCCAGTTGGATGGCACCTTTTCCGCCCTCCATCCAGTGTCGACACACCACTGCGTCTTCCGCACCCGCCTCAATGGCTGCCTGGCGGATGAGATCCACCTCGGCATCGGTGTCGTCTTTAAATGAGTTGACCGCCACCACCACATTCACCCCATATTTCTTGGCGTTGCGGATGTGGTGCTGCATATTTCCCAGGCCCGCCTTCAGCAGGTCCAGGTTCTCGGTGGTGTATGCGTGGTCCAGCGGCTTACCTGCCACCACCCTGGGGCCACCGCCATGCATTTTCAGCGCACGCACGGTCGAGACCAATACCACAACCTGTGGGATCAAACCTGAGGTGCGGCATTTGATATCAAAGAATTTCTCCATTCCAATATCAGCGCCAAAGCCTGATTCGGTTACCACGTAATCCGCCAGCTTGAGGGCAATGCGGTCAGCGATGATCGAGTTCTGCCCGTGGGCAATATTGGCAAACGGTCCTGCATGGACGAATACCGGTGTGCCTTCCAAGGACTGCATCAGGTTGGGCATGATGGCATCCTTCATCAGGACGGTCATGGCTCCAGCCACACCCAGGTCTTCAGCGGTAATGGCATCTCCTGCCTTGCTGGTCCCAATCACGATATTTCCCATGCGGTCGCGCATGTCTGCCAGGTCCTTGGTCAGTGCCAGGATGGCCATGATCTCGCTGGCAACGGTGATGTCAAAACCTGTCTGGCGCTCATTGCCGGCTTCTTCTGGCCCCTGCCCAACGGTGATGGTGCGCAGGAGGCGGTCGTTGGTGTCCACCACACGGCGGAAGGTGATGTTGGCCGGGTCAATATCCAACCGGGCAAAGCGCTTGCGCTCTTCAGGGGTCAGATCGTTCGGGTCAGTCTTGTTGATTCCCAGTTTCTTCAGCCGGCGTAGCATGGAAATGGAGAACCGGCGGGCACCCTGCTTATCGGGTGGGCAGAGAGCGTTGAATAACTTCTCGTCGTCTGGAGTTGCTCTTTCGTGCAGCAAGCGGGCATCGATGGCCGCTGCCAGAAGGTTATTGGCTGCTGTAATGGCGTGGATGTCACCCGTCAGGTGCAGATTGAAGTCTTCCATGGGGATCACCTGGCTATACCCACCACCCGCAGCGCCGCCTTTGATGCCAAATGTCGGACCCTGGGAAGGTTGACGGATGCAAGTGAATACATTCTTGCCCAGGAATGCCCCAAGTGCCTGGCTGAGACCCATCATGGTTGTGCTCTTGCCCTCACCGAGCGGGGTTGGGGTGATCGCCGTGACGTCTATGTATTTTCCATCCGGTGCATCCTTGAGGCGATCCAGCACGCTCAGGCGGATTTTGGCTTTAAACTCACCGTGATATTCAAGCTCCTCAGGCAGAAGACCAACTTCCTCTGCGATCACCGAGATGGGTTTGAGTGTGGCTTCCTGAGCAATATCGATATCCGATGGAACAGGGAATCTTAAATTAAGCTTCGATGGGGTAAACTTACGTGAACCACCTTTTGGACTCATTGCAAACTTCCTCCTTGATCAATTTTGATGGTAAATATCTGGAATTCAGCCATTGTATTTTGACAAAAAAATCACTCCAATGCAAGGGACGCTTATCCCCCTCTATATGTGCCAAGTGTCACAAGTTATTTAATGATTTTACGAGGTAGAGAGTGCCACGCTTAAACCCGCGCTCAAGATAATAAAGCCTGGTACCCACGGCAGAAATGACCGCCAGCCGATCAAATCCATGCTGTCTGGCAATTTGCTCCGCTCTTTGCAGCAGCTCCGTTCCCAAACCCGTATGTTGGGCAGCTCCACTCTGCTCTTCCCCCACCAGAAGGGATTGACCAAAGACATGCACCTCGCGAATAATGGCAGCCCCGGCCAGGTCATCCAGGCCCGTGGAGGGTGAAGCCTCGCCCGGTAAAGATAAACGCAGAAACGCCGCCAGGGAGTCATCCGGGGTGACATAAGAGAGAAAATGCTCCTCTGCTCCCCCAGCCGGGTAAACCAGGTCATCCAGTCGAAGATCATCTGCCCGGACCGATTGTTTCCTCACTTCACGGCAGCGGATGCACTGGCATCGGGTGCCCCTGCGCTTCAGCTCATGCTGTACATCCAGGCGCAGGCTGGTGCGCTTGTTACCTTGCACTACATTCACCGAAGGGATGTCGCGCACTACGCGGTTCACACGGCAGTAGCGCGGGATAGTCGGTTTAATATCAGCGATCAGCTCGATCAGCTGCTCTGTCGTGTAAGGGATGTACTCCCCACGTTGCCAGACTGCATACAGGTCACTATTAGCCAATAATTGGGTCGGATAGATTTTGATCTCATCGGGGCACAGGTCATCCCACAGGCGTGAAAAGTCTACCCGATCTGAGTCAAGCGTTGCCCCCAACAGGTTGGGCATCCAATGCAACACGATTTTAAAACCCGCCGCACGTAACAGTGCCGTTGCCCGGTGTGTCTCCGCCACGCTATGCCCGCGCAGGTTCAACTCAAGGATGTGGTCGTCCAGGCTTTGCGCACCCATCTGCAGCTTGGTTACCCCCAGCTTGCGCAGCCAGGCCAACTCTGCTGGGGTGATGTCTGGTGGTCGAGTTTCGATGACCAGACCGACATTGCGATTTGACGCAGTCTCGTTGAGCAATTGCGCTTCTTCCAGGCTGTCAGACTCCACACCATTTAATGCATCAAAACAGCGTTTGATGTACCATTCGTGATAATCACGGCGATAGGCACACCACGAACCACCCAGGATAAGCAGCTCCACCTTATCCGTCGGGTGCCCGACCGCTTGCAAGCCCTGCAAGCGGCTGGATACCTGACCGAATGGGTCAAAGTTATGTTCCACCCCGCGTCGCGCCCCGGGTTCATCCGGTAGATAGCTTTTAGGCATGCGCACGTCAGTCGGGCAAAAGATACACTTCCCTGGGCATGGGTAAGGCTTGGTCAGCACAGTCACAGTAGCCACACCGGAAAGTGTACGAATAGGCTTCATGCGGATACGCTCGAGCAGACCCGGGTCAGGTGGCCAATCGCCCGCCTCGACCATCCCGCGATAGGCTGCCACCAGCACATGCTTGGCCAGGTAGCCGCCCTGCGGGTTGGGGTGCCGGCGCAGTGCCTTCTCCAAGGATGCTCCACGCCGAACTTCTTCCAGGATTACGCGCGCCTGGAGCAGCATCTCAGGTGTATATTGTTGCGACTTTACCCAATTTTCTCGATCCATACCCGAATTTATCGACCTGCAATTTCAATAAGCTATAATACTCGTGGATTTAAACACGATGAATCCTACCACGCTTTCGCGTCTGCTCGAGCTCAACCGGCAATTCTACAAGGACTTTGCACTGCAGTTCTCCGCCACGCGGCAACGTCTTCAGCCAGGGGTGTTGCGCATCCTGGAAGGGATCAGCCCGGAGGATGACTTGCTGGATTTAGGCTGCGGTAACGGTGAGCTGGCCCACGAGCTCGCCCGTTGTGGTCATGCCGGTTCCTACACCGGGTTGGATTTCTCCCCAACTTTACTTGAGCAGGCTTCCGCCAACCAGCCACCCAATTTCCGCTTCGTTCAGGCAGACCTGTCTTCTCCGGATTGGGATGCAGCCGTTATCTGGAAACCTTTATGATGCCGTCCTGTTGTTTGCCGTCCTGCATCACATTCCCGGGGTTGAGTTGCGCCAGCAGGTGATAAGCAAGGTGAAAGCGTTGCTTGCACCTAATGGACGCTTTGTCCACTCGGAGTGGCAGTTCCTCAACAGCCCGCGCCTGGTAAGCCGCATCCAGCCCTGGGAAGCAATCGGGTTATCCCAAAGCGATGTTGACCCCGGAGATTATTTGTTGGACTGGCGCCAGGGTGGCCAGGGATTGCGTTATGTGCATTACTTCTCTGAAGACGAGCTGAAGCGGCTGGCTGAAGCAGCTGGATTTGAGGTCAAAGAGAGCTTCCTTTCTGATGGAGAAAACGGCCGCCTGGGCTTATACCAGGTGTGGCAGTAAGAGAGTTGATCACTCCACATCAATGGATATAACCGTGGCTAGGTGCGATAGTGCTAGAATTAAAGCCCAAGTAGATTAAGGAGGCATATCCGTATGGATAACAAAATAGATCGTGAGCTTCTCCAACAACTTCATGATGAAATCAATAAAACCCAGACCGTTGACGATAAGGGCAAAGAGCTGCTGCGCGACCTTGATGGCGATATTCGTGAATTACTGGAGAGATCGGAGGAACACCCAGGAACAGGTGCATTCCTCCATCATTCAAACCCTGGAAAGCACAGTCAGCCATTTTGAAGTCACCCACCCTGAGCTGACGGTACTGGTCTCCAAGCTGCTGGCTACGCTGAGCAACGCCGGTATTTGATCCACGTAAAACCTGCTTCAATGAAGGGATTAGCATGAAATATGGAGCCGCATTACCTTATGGCAGTGCGCGTGCCGCTGCCAACCTTGCCCAACTCGCCGAGCAATCCGGCTGGGATGGCGTCTTCCTGGGTGATGCCATCTGGCTGGAAGACCCGATGATCTGCCTGGCAGCCGCCGCCATGACCACCAGCCGCATTCGCCTGGGCACCATGGTCGTGCCTGTACCCCTTCGCCGCCCATGGAAGCTGGCCAGTGAGTCGGTCGCGTTGGACCATCTGTCCAATGGTCGCCTGACGCTGGGTTTGGGTGCCGGAGCAGTGTGGATGGGCTGGCAGGCTTTTCCGGATGAAGTGACCGATACCAAAATCCGGGCAGAGATGCTTGACGAAACCATTGACATCCTTGACCTGCTCTACCAGCGTAAACCTTTTGATTATGATGGCAGGCATTACCACCTCAAGCTGACCGCAATTGGACCCGATGTACTACCCTCCAAAACCCATCCAGCAGCCGCGCATTCCCCTGTGGGTGCCGGGTATCTGGCCACGGATGAAGTCCATGCGGCGTATCCTCAAATGCGACGGTCTGTTCTCGCAGAAAATGAATTCAAAGGGTGAGTTCGAGCAAGTCACCCCGGATGACCTGCGCCAGATGAAAGCCTACATCGATGCCAACCGTACTCTGACCACCCCCTTTGATTATGTGGCTGAAGGCAAAACCGACAGGCTTGATCCATCAAAAGATAAGGAAAAGCTCCAGGAGTGGGCTGATGCTGGTGCCACCTGGTGGGTGGAAGGCCTGTGGGAAGCCACACAGGAGCAGGCTGCTGCTCGCTTACAGAAGGGACCACCGAGGCTGGAATGACAAACTTTAATGGATTACCCCGCAAGCGGTTTCTTGAATTACTGGCATTGGTACCTGCAGCCTTGATGCTGGAAGCATGTGCCAAAGCTTTTGGAGTTAACGTTACTGCTACTTTTAGTCCTTCTGAAACAGCCACACCATCCAATACGCCCCAGCCAACAAATACAATCAGACCTTCTGATACACCCAAACCAACCAATACACCTACGCCTACAAACACACCAACCGAAACACCAACCAATACACCAGTAAATCCAGCATTGGAGATAGCAAGAAGTCTGGGGTATGAGAACTGCCCGGACTGTGCTTTGGTTAGTGACCCCGGAGTAAATACGGATGGTTTACTGACCAGCCAAACAGAAGGGGTGTTGGGATATTATGATTACAATAACGAAAAATGGACATCAACTGCAGGGTGGAAAGAGGCGATTACCGCAAGGATTGGGAATAATTGGAGTGATTACCTGGTACCCGCTGTGCAATCAGCTGGTCCAAGGTATATATTTTTTTTAGTAACTGATGGAGAACTTTTGACACAACCATTTCAGGTAACTAAAAAAACAGGAGAGCTATTAGCAACGTCCAGAGTCAGCGTCAGGGGATTTTATTTGGATGGAGCTAGTAACCTTCAATCAATTGTTTTTCCACAGTTGGTTACGTTACCAAACGGAGCATTGTATAGTATTTATGGAGGAAATTATCGGGATTTAACCAGAATCAGTTAGGTGAGTTATTAAGAGATTTACCAAGATATTTTAATGGTGGATACAGAGGATTGATAACTTATGCTTCCATGATGCCCGATATGCAACAATATATTAATTTTGAATCAGGCAAATATGGTTATATCGGTGACGAGCAAAGTTATTATTTTTCATTAGTAAGTGATTTTAATCAGAGTTGGGCACAGGAACTGGGGCGATTTTATCAGGATGGTACACCACCGGGGAGGATATTATTTCCTGCGAAAATCCCTTTTGGGGGGTGGATCCTGTGGGCTTGCCAGATAATTAGCTCTGCTATCGTCAGTAATTGTGCTAGAAGCCTGACGCCATTAACATCGGTTAGCATGGACTACAGGTTGGAAAAATAATCATCTTCACTCCATTTTGCTGGATTTTCCAGGATATAGGTGCGAATATTCTCCAGGGATTTTTCATCCTGGATGATATGGTCATAATATCGCCTCTGCCAGGCAAAATCCACGCACCCCATTGATCGAATTCGTTTTGTACACATTGATTTATATTGATTGATGATCGCCCCCAATGTCCCCGGTCTCCAATTTTTTATCGTAGAGACGCCCCGCTGGGGCGTCTCTACAGATGTACGAGGCGTCTCTACAGATGTGCAAGACGTCTCTGCCCTTTCACCAGACCCTTCAAGAATAACCAGGATCGCATGGATATGGTTGGGCATCACCACCCATGCCTCGAGGCTGACATTCGTTCGAATCTGCGGTGTTTTTTCCAATTCTTGCTGGGCAATCTCTCCAACCGCCGACAGGATTATTTGATTTCCAGTGACTTCCCCAAACCATCGCACCTGGTTCTGGGTGCAAATGGCCACAAAATAATACCCTGGTGTTCCATAATCCCATCCCTGTAATCGATCTGAGGCGATACGATATTTATTTTTGAATTTCAGAGGCAAGTCTTTCATTACCCGAACCTCTTCCCATAGAAAAACCCCATTGGAATATCTCTTGATTAACCGGAAGTTATCCAGGAAGTATAGGTAGTTTAGTTTAGCACAGGTTTAAATAAAGACGAAAGACAATCTTTTGACGATTACACATCCAATGGGTAGAGACGCCCCGGCGGGGCGTCTCTACGGCAGGGCGTCTCTACGGCAGGGCGTCTCTACGGCGGGGCGTCTCTACGGCGGGGCGTCTCTACAGCGAGGCGTCTCTACAGCGGGGCGTCTCTACGGCGGGGCGTCTCTACAGCGAGGCGTCTCTACAGAATCCATATTGAATGTAATTGTTTTTTTTGAAACAAATCATAACCCAAACACTTCTTTTGGTAGCAATTTTCAGACTGTGCCGGTGGAATATGATTTCCTGTTGCTTCTTGCATAAATCATCCAAGACATGATACGAATAACAAATCTGCATCGAGTGCTCATCTCAAGATTGCTAACTGCTTTAAATCGTGCTACCATTAACCCATGCGCAATCTGATCATTTCTGATATCCATGCCAACCTCACCGCCCTGGAAGCGGTACTCGGTGATGCCGGTCAATTTGATGCTGTCTGGTGCCTGGGTGACCTGGTGGGGTATGGACCAGACCCAAATGAGTGCATCGAGCGTATTGCCCAGCTCCCCAACCTGCAATGCATCATCGGCAATCACGATGCGGCCGCAGTGGGAAAAATTGAAGTGGATGCATTCAACCCCGAAGCCCGTAAGACGGTTTTATGGACCCGTGAGCGGCTAACCCCGGCCAACCAAGAATATCTGAATAACCTGCCAGAACGGGTCAACCTCGAGCTCATCACCCTGGTACATGGCAGCCCGTATCGACCCATCTGGGAATACCTGCTCGACACCCGCACTGCCACACTTAACTTCGAATACTTCGATACCCCATACTGCTTTGTGGGTCATACCCACCTGCCCGTCATATATTACCTGCCAGATGATCGAACTGCTGCCCAGCTGTTGATGCCTGAGCATTTTTCACAAATGACCATGGCGCCACGTGCCATTCTTAACCCTGGCTCGGTGGGGCAGCCGCGTGATCGCGACCCTCGGGCGGCGTATGCCATCCTGGACCTGACTGATTACACCTGTGAATGGCGCCGGGTGACATATGATATCCAAAGTGTCCAGGAGCGTATGCGCATTCAGGATTTACCGGAACGCCATATCACCCGTTTAACTGCTGGATGGTAGAATGCAGCTAGACTGTTGATCAGCAGGGAACATTCCAACCCGCGGGGGCGTTTTAAGGCTAGTAAGCATTCTAAGGAGGAGTCCATGATTAAAAAAGTTTCTTTCGCCCTGATCGTCATTTCCCTGCTTCTAGCGGCCTGCAGCCCCGCAGGTCTCAGGTCGTCAACTGAGAACGATGCGGTAACAGAGATGATGTACGCCGAAGCCCCTGCTGCTGCACCATTAGCGTCTGGTGAAAAAGGTGCCTATTCACAGGACCAGACCGTTGCGTCTTCTGACCGACTGGTGATTAAAAATGGAACCCTGTCCATGGCAGTGGATGACCCCCTGATCTCCCGGGATAATATCGCCCGGATGGCAGAAGCAATGGGTGGGTTTGTTGTCTCAGCGGATATGTATCAGCAAACACTGAGCAATGGTGCTCAGGTTCCCCAGGTTTCCATGACCATCCGCGTCCCTTCCGAGCGGCTGGATGAAGCCCTGACGACCATCAAAGCGGAAACCAACCAACCCATTATTAATGAAAATCTGTCCAGCCAGGACGTGACGGCTGAATACACCGACCTTAATTCCAGGCTGGTCAACTTGCAGGCTGCCGAGCAGCAGCTGCAGGAAATCATGGATGACGCCAACCGAACCGAGGATGTGCTGGCAGTTTATTCACAGCTGGTCTCTGTGCGTGAGCAGATCGAGCTGATTAAAGGCCAGATGAAATATTACGAGCAGTCGGCAGCACTTTCATCCATCAGTATCCAGCTGATCGCCAATGCTGCCATGCAGCCCATCAGCATCGGTGGTTGGCAGCCGGGTGGAGTAGCCAAGCAAGCTCTGCAATCGCTCATTCATACACTGCAGTCCCTGGCGAACTTCGCCATCCGTTTAGTCATTTACATCATACCGGTCCTGCTGATCATCTTTGTCCCCATCGGTCTGATCATTTGGGGAATTGTGAGCCTGGTAAAGAGAGGGCGAAAGGCAAAAAAAGTTCCACCAGCCGATCCCCAGGCGTAAGCACATATAGAAATAATGACGAGCTGTCCAATTTATCACCTTGGACAGCTCGAATTATTTAATTCCAATATTATATGGAGGTGCGCAATAGCATTGGAAAGCCCTGCCAGGCGGCAGGTTGCTTACCAATCTATATCCTTTATTTCAACCTGAGCACCTGGCCAGGAAGGAGAATATACGGGGGATGCAGATCATTTAGTTTAGCCAGCAGATGCCAATCTACTCCATATTTATGGGCAAAACCAAACAGTGTCACGCCATGTTGAATGACAAAAGTATCACTGGAAATATTGTTAATTGGGGAGGATGCCGCTGATTGCGCAGATTGGACAGCATAGTTTTGATAGATCATGGGTAGTCGCACCAACCATGTCACCTGGGTTACCGAAGGTGGAGGCTCAGTGGATACAGCTTCTTCCTCGGGTAGGATAAGCACCTGGCCAGGAAAAATGGTATAGGGGTAGGCGATTGAATTGAGCTCCACCAGCACCTGCCAGGTGGTGCCAAAGCGATCCGCGAGCGCCACCAGGTATTCCCCTTGCTGTACCGTATAGGTTTCTCCATGGGCTTCTGTTTCAGGGGCTTCAGTTGCAGGAACATCATTTCCTGGGGCCTCCCGAGAGCTAAAGACCGCCATATTGCCCAGCACTGCCCATGATTTCAGAAACGTTTTCAATGGGAAAGTCTGGTACTGGCCTTTGTAGGCATCCACCACCTGGACAGACTCGGGGCTGTAGCCAACAAGGATCATGGTATGCTCATAGGCAGCCACTACCGAGCTGCTGCCATCAGAAGCTTCATATTCTATTGCCTTGCCTGCCCACATCTGCCCAATGACCCACACAATAACAGGTTGACCAGCTTTAATTTCTCCACGCAGGTCATCCCAAGTCAAGTTATTATGCGCCTCCGCTTCCAGCCCGAATTCCCGTAACGTCTCAGCCACTGGCCCAGCGTGTACCCCATACCCAGAGGGCGGAATACGCCCCCAGGCATCGTTAGGATCGCCAACGAAACCTTTCTCCGGGTTATCCGCACGCGGGAGAGCGTCCAGGAATTCACTCTCGCTGACGCTTACTCCCCAAAAACCAGCTAGATCAGCAGCGGAGCGTGACTCACAGGAGAGTGAATACCGCTGGGCGTGCCCACTGAACCCTGAGATATAGGATGAATCCGGGAGTGTGTCTCCCCGAGCGGAAGAGAAATCAGTCAGGCTAAGCAAGATGACAAAGGCTAATATACGCGCTAATCGTTTCATTGGATCCACTTTCTCCGTAACAACCATCTACCGTCCTCCAGTTGCAAACTTTATGCCATGCTTCCAATACGTGTATAATCTGGAATTATGCAGGAACTGGCCAAACTTGCCCAGCAACAATTGGGGTTGCATCTTACCCGTTCCCAGTTATCAGCTCTCTCCTTGTATGAACGGGAGCTTATCGATTGGAATACACGTTTCAACCTGACCGCCATCCGTGACCCGCACGAGATTCACATAAAGCATTTCCTCGATTCACTTACCTGCTTGATGGCGTTGCGGGAGACTCCTTTTGATCGCCTCATCGATGTAGGTACCGGGGCAGGTTTTCCCGGGATACCTCTTAAAATCATCTTTCCGCAGATGCAGGTGACGCTGGTAGAGTCGGTGGGCAAGAAAGCCGAGTTTTGCCGCCACGTGGTGAATATTCTTGACTTAAAGCGAGTGGAGGTGGTCCAGGATCGTGCAGAGAACCTGGGTCAAAATCCATCCTACCGGGAGCAATATGACTGGGCTGTGGCACGAGCAGTGGCCATCCTGCCAGTACTGGCGGAGTATCTGCTACCGCTGGTGAGGGTGGGGGGAAGCATGCTGGCAATGAAGGGTGAGAGTGGTCCGGTTGAGGCGCATTCGGCCGAACGTGCCCTGCGGGTGTTGGGCGGACATTTGCGACAGCTTCTACCGGTGGCATTGCCGGGCGTCGCTGAGGAACGCTACCTGGTGATGATCGACAAAGTGGCCGCTACCCCCAAAGGATACCCACGCAAAGTGGGAATACCTGCCAGGCGTCCGATATAGGTCATTGATCAAGCTTTTTCCACCCTGCCACCAGAAACTCGCCAGACAACCGCTTTTTTCACATATTCGGGTGCAAATAGATCCAGGTCTGTGGTAGAAAGCAACACCTGTTCCGACTGGCCCAACCTCGCCAGCAAGTCGTACCGTCGCTCGGTATCCAACTCTGCCAGCACTTCATCCAGCAATAAAATCGGCCAGTGTCCACTCTTGGCATTCATCCATGCCACCTCGGCGATCTTAAGTGCCAGGATGGCTGAACGTGCCTGGCCGCGCGAGCCGTAAATTCCCAGGTCAATGCCGTTTGCCAGGAAACGCAATTCGTCGCGATGAGGCCCAATGGTAGTAACCCCCCGGGCAATCTCCTCGCCCCGCAGCCTCACTAGGCTTTCCTGGAAACCCTTGCGAATTTGTTCCACTGAATAACCGCAGCGGTCCACGGCAGCATCCAGCGGCAGTGAGAATTGATCGCGAGGGCGAGGCAGAGGATCGTAAGCAGGCTGATAGCTCAGTCGTAATACTTCATTCTCATGGGTGAGTTCCCGGTGAATACGAGCAGCCAGCCGCTCCAGCTCTTGAACGGCGCGAATGCGGGCATGGATAAGCTGCGCCCCAAAGGTAGTAATCTGGTCATCCCAAAAATCCAGTTGGGAGGCATCCCCTTTTCGCTCGTAAAGCTGTTTCAACAGGGCATTGCGCTGTAAGAGCCCCTTATTGTATTCCGCCAGGGCAGCCTGATAATGGGAAATTACCTGGGCTAATGCCAGGTTAAGGTAGCGACGGCGTTCCTCCGGGCCTGCCTCTATCACGCCCATCATCTGGGGTAGAAACAGGACCGCATTAAACTGCCCAATGACCTCACTGGACTTGCGCTTGACACCATCCAAAAGAACTTCCTTGCGCAGGTGGGTCCCTCCATTTTGGCCATTGGCCTCCTGGATTATCCTCACCTCAATGCGGTGATTTTCCGATCCGCGACAAAAGTCCGCCACAATGCGCCCAACAGCGATGTCCTGGCGTGTCTCTATGAAATTGATCAGCTGCCGGTCACTGCTGGCATGGAACGAGGTCAATGTGGCCAGAAAATAGATGGCCTCAAGCAGGCTGGTTTTCCCCTGGGCATTATTTCCCACCAACATCACCGTTCCGCTCGGTATATCCATATCCAACCGGGCGAAATTGCGAAAATTGGTAAGTGAAAGATGGGTGAGCTGCATTTACTAAGCCATTCACACAAATGCCACGGATGGGTTTCGCCGTGGCATTACGAGGTTGTTTTTGATTATATCAAAACCCAGGGCTTGGTGGGTCAGATACAAGCTTTGAGAAATTTTGGCTTAGACGTTATCCGGTATGACCTGCCCCTGATGTTCCTCGGCCTTCCATAGTTTTTCGGCTCGATCGACAAACAGGACGCCGTCCAGGTGGTCAATCTCATGCTGGAATATCCGCGCCAACCAGCCCTTGGCTTTAACAGTCATAGGGTGACCATGCCGGTTCAATCCCTTTACCGTTAGAGATTCAATGCGTTCCACATCCCCCTGGATACCGGGAACAGAAAGACAACCCTCAGTTCCAAGCAGGGTTTCCTGAGACGTGCGAGTGATCTCGGGGTTCGCCATGACATACAACCTGGGTGGGATCTCTTCATCGTCCTCATCGCCGTATTCTACGACAATCAGGCGGATCGATTCTCCCACTTGTGGGGCCGCAAGGCCCACACCAGGGGCATGGCGCATGGTCTCGATCATATCATCCACCAGGCCTTGGAAATCAGGTCCAAAGTCGCTCACTTTATGTGCTTTATGCCGCAAAATGGATTGCGGAAGGGTGACAATTTCTAGAACGGACATGGCGGCTATTTTACCCGAATTTGGTCAAATTTGGGGAGGTTTTTTGGCATTTTGCCGCATATCTTCAGCCTGGCGATGGTAGGCGGCGATATAGCTAGATACCCGTTCCTGTTCCTGTAAGGTATCAGCCTGTTGTTTCTTGCGCCGGTATGCGTACATATAATTAAAAATATCCCGTTGCGCCCGCGCAGGGTTGTGGATGCCATAAAAAATAAACTTGTTGTCGGTGCCAATGTTTATGATCACGTTACCAAAATTCAGCACCACACCCAGGAAACCCAGGCGTTCATAATCCAGCCCAATAATATTCTCCAAAGAAGCCGACTTGGTGATCTCATCTCCCAGGGGCTTGCGTTCACTATCGATGATCTTTTCGGAAGTAACCCGGTAGATGTCATTGCTCCAATCCACAAACCTGTACAGCCACCACAGAATGGCTGCCCCCAGGAGAAGAATGCCGAGCAGAAGGATCAAAGCCGGGGTGAGCAGGCTGATCTGGTCGTTCAGCCGCCAATAAAAAAGTGTACCCGTTCCAAAAACCAGGCCCAGCGCAAGGGCTGCTGGGAACCATGTCATCCTGAAAAGCACGTAAAGGTGCTTACGATAAGTGATCATCCCGTCAGCTTCCCGCCGGGTTTGAAAGCGTGCCAGCAGCGATTCCCAAAAAGGTAATTGCCCTGTGACGGATTTTGTCTCCTGGTCCATTGAATTGATCGAGTTGCTTATTGGTGCAGTGGCGTTCACCGATCCTGGAGCCGTTACTGCCTGGGATGGCTCAATCTTTTGCCTGATCTTCCCTTCGATGGTATGAATATCCGTCGTCATCTGGCGCTCAATCGCAAGCTTGCGCTCATGATCGATTAGGTTTTTGATCTCGCCTGGGTTTCCCACATAGCGGAAGAACACCTGCCCCATGAAAGTCTGGGTGATCACATCGCCATACCCCAACCAGCGTCCCAGCTGACTTGATTTTGTCTCCCCGGTTTTGATCGCAACAAGTGGAGCTTCCTGACGGCTATCATAAAGGGCAACTGTACGCTCCAACCAAACGATACGCTCATCGGTGATGATGTAATAATCATTTCGCCAATCTATAAAGCGCCAGACTGCCCATACCACCGCGCCGCCCGCCAATGCAGCACCAAACCACCCTAGCACCAGGCGGAATGAGGTGGTCGGGATAAAGGTGGCCAATAAAATGACCACCACACCCACCCAGGCTATAACAACGGGGGCAAGCTCAAGGACAAAAAGGTATGCCGGGTGTTTCCGGCAAATCAGCTTTACAGTTTCTTCCTCCCCTAGCCAGTTGAATGGTTTTGAGTGGATCAGGTTGTACCAGGCTAACTGTTTTTTTATGTTTTTAGTTAAAACGGGGGTAGTGTTCAGCAAGGAACGCAGCTGCCCCACCTGGAAGCAGAGGAGCAGTGTCGGTTGTATTGCCTCGAGGGTGTATGGCCTTGTCTTGCCGCGAAAGATGACATCCCCGCCGAAAAAATCCCCTTGTTTAAGAGTATATGTTGTATCTTCACTTCCCTTATTCAGGTAGATAAAGCGCACCTTGCCTGTTGCAACAACATAAAGCGAGGTATCCACTCCTTCCTGACGCAGAGATTCCGTCTCACTTAATTGGATCAGCTGAGCAACAGCTGCCACTCGATTAAGCTGTTCGTTTTCCAGCCCATCGAATAGCCTGATATTTTTCATCAACGTGATGACTTGTTCATCTTCAGGCATAATATGATTGTAGCATGAACAATGCTTTTCGTTTATATCGGTGCACAATGTATACCAGGTGAGGTAGGAGCCTAATCAATGCATAGATAAGCATATGATAGAATCAATTCCACCTTTATCCCATACAGGAGGATGCTCTCATGCCCATCCACTTTGGCACCGATGGCTGGCGGGCTGTCATCTCGGATACATTCACATTTCACAATTTACGCCTGGTCGGGCAGGCAATCGCAGATGCTGTCGGGTCGGAACACTGGCTGAATGGCAAAACAACCCCCGCAGACATCGATCTCCACAAAATGGTGGTCGGTTACGATACCCGTTTTCTTTCCGACCGTTATGCGGTGGATATGGCGCGTGTGCTGGCAGCCAATGGCTACAAGGTTCTCCTTTCTCAATCCGATGCTCCCACACCGGTTATTTCATTTGCTGTGCGCCAACAAGGGGCAATCGGCGGAGTGATGATCACTGCATCTCACAATGCACCTCGTTACAACGGGATAAAACTGAAAGCTGCTTACGGCGGTTCTGCGCTCACCGAGCAGTGTCGTCGGGTGGAGGTGTACTTAAACGACAACGAGGAACGCGGCCGGGGTCCCAACCAGATGGACTTTGACCAGGCAAGGCAGGCAGGATTGATCCAGCGGTTTAATCCCCTCCCAGACTATTACGATCATCTGCGCACGCTGATCAATTTTGATCTCATTGCAGAGAATCCTCAACGCATTGTTGTTGATTCTATGTATGGTTCCGGCCGAGGAGTCATCAAAGGCGTTTTGCAAGGAACGGGATGTGAAGTACAGGAGATCCGGGCTGAGCTGAACCCGGGTTTCGGTGGCGTTCACCCAGAGCCGATCAGCCGCTACCTGGGGGCACTCGCCAGTGCAATCAGCATGGGCATGGGAGATCTTGGATTGGTAACCGATGGTGATGGAGATCGAATTGGTGCCATGGATGGGCGCGGCAACTTTGTTGATCCACATAAGATCATGGCTTTATCCTTGCAATACCTGGTGGAAAAACGTGGTTGGCGTGGGCCTGTGATCCGCACAGTATCCACCACCAGTATGATCGATCGATTGGCAGAACGTTATGGCCTCCCCCTGCATGAAACACCGGTAGGATTCAACCATATCGCCGATTATATGCTCAAAGGTAATGTTTTGATCGGTGGAGAAGAGTTGGGGGGAATCTCGTTTCATGGACACATCCCTGAGGGTGATGGCATCCTGATGGGACTATTACTACTGGAGATAGTCGCCTCATCTGGCAAAACCTTATATGAGCTAGTGGAAAACCTGCTAGGAGATGTGGGCCCAGCTTTCTATCAAAGGACCGACTTGCGCCTGAGCCACCCCATTTCCAAGGAAGTGATGTGCCATACGCTGGTCGAAGAGGCACCGACAGAGATTGGAGGAGAAACTGTATCCAGCATCTCCACGATCGATGGTGTCAAATATATGATTGCTGATGGATCCTGGTTGTTAATTCGCCCATCCGGCACTGAGCCTGTCTTAAGGGTTTATGCCGAAGGTCGTTCACCTCAAATGGTTCAGTCCTTGCTTGGATATGGTGAACAGGTTGCAATCAGGGCAGCATGACCGGGCAAATAAAATGAAGATTGGGAAATCACAGGCCCACTGAGCCTGGATGATCCCAATCTTCACTAGCTGGGGAATTCATCCGTCAGGATGCAGTCCGTAATCTACGCATTAAGAAGATAATCACCACCAAGACAAACGCAGCAGCCAGCAAGCCGGGAGTACCCAGTTCATCCGCAATTCCGGTCTCAGGCAGAGCGGTTGTGGTTGGGCTGGTTGTGGTTGGGCTCGATGTGGTTGGTTGGGGGGGTGTTGGTGATTCCGCCGCGGCTGCCTCGGTAAGCAAAGCATTACGAGTAGCCAGTGCTATATCAATGGTGGGCGACTTGGTGGGAGCCACAACAATCACCGGAGTATTCGTCGGCCTCTGAGTATTGGTAGGGATAGCGGTCGGTCTCAAGGTTGCGGTAGCTGGGAGTACAATGGGTGCAGAGGCGGTTTCACTGGCAGCGACAGCCATAGCCGTTGCCTGGGCAATGTTGGTTGCATTCGCACTCTGATCAGCCCTTTGCCCGGGTAGATACCTGAACAATGCCAGGGCGGCAATACAAAGCAAGGCAAGCACCATAATTCCACCCAGAATCCCCGCAATGATCAAAAAGGTACGATTACCATTTTTTTCCGGGGGTGCCTCGTCTCCAAGTTCCTGTTCAACATCATTCATGTCTGTAAAGGCCATAGTGCTTTCTCCTCACTCATCCATTATTGGTGATGGATCTTCACCCGATAATTTCTAAATTTGCCATGGGGACCATTATTGTGTCACCATTTATTAAACGAACTTCTGCTAGCTGGGCTCGTAAACCACTCGGCAGAACTGAAAGATCCTGCTGTAGGCTGGTCAATGTGCCGACCATGCATTTGTAAGGAGGGCTAACCACCCGCACGGTCTGGCCAATTGAGAAAGAAGCCGCTTCGGTAGGAACCTCGGGAAGGCTTCCCTCCGGTAATGTGATCACCACCTCGGGTCTCGAGTTCCCAATCCGATCCCATGATTCAGCATTCACGGCTGCCTCGCGCATCGCACTCGAGGTCAGGATCTTGAACGCATCCGGGTTCATGGGAAGTTTACCAAAACCTTCAATGAGTAAAATTGGATAGCTCATCCTTATAGCCACATCCACTAAAGATGAATCCATACTTGCAAGAATCATGCCACGTATAGGTAGCTCTTCTGCTGACCGCAAGACTTTCTCGCTTTCACAATAATTGCCTACAATCACTGAACCTCGTAAGCTAAGTTCCATCATTTCCGGAGCAACCACATCGTCTGCAGCCTGTGCCAGGATATTTATTAATCCAAAATTGGTCTTGCCATTCCCCCACACTCCCTGGATAAGCGAACCCACCGATTCAATGACCACACCACGATCGCCAATAATATCAGAGACGATTCCAGAATAGCCTGCCTTGAGCTCGGAAAACTCCCCCTCCAGTTCAAGGAGTACCAGGCCACCACCTGCAACCACTACGGTTCCAGATTGTGGAGCGCGCACCACGCGACGCCCAATGCCAACGGGGCCAGCAATAACATCTCCCGCACCCACTTCATCACCAGCTCTACGTTGGATATAATGATCGGCTTCTTTTGATGGTAACCCCAAACCGAGCCCAATATCCAAAAACAAATGCTCGGGGCGTAGCACTGCCTCAGCAACCACGTCAGATGGTCTTACTTGCTGTCCTCTACGCGCAATGATCCGCCCAGCAGCGGGCATCACTCTTTCTCGCTGGATCGCAGCAACAGGCATGATATGTGTGATCGGAGCTTGCATGCTCATATCTCCATCGTAGCCATAACAAACGGCCAGGCAACATACAGGGGGTGCAAGTAGGATACCATTAATGTTGCCCAGAACCGGCTGATGCTTGCCACTTATTCAACAAATCTCGTCTCCTTGAAGGCTCAGCTGGTAAGCGGAGTGGCCGACCACGTGCATCAATCACTACTCCCAAAGCTCCACCAATCACCTTGACCGTCCCACCTCTACCAAGACCTCCCATACCCACGTCGAAGCGATGAAGTGGAGTCAAATGAAGTGATCCTGCCTGGCCTACCGGCAATCGAATAGCCGCCAGGGAGCCATGCCTGACCTCCAGCTCAGACTCCTTCCCATCTTCAGTGGTCATGCGTACGCGCAGGATGGGTGTCCCTAGTGGGGCTTTCCCAACAGGCGAGATAATTGTACATAGATTAACAAAATTAGCTGCATCCAGTGATTGTATGGTCAGAAGCGGAGCAACGCTCGCCGCAGCACCCAGTGAGGCCGCTAGGTTATTACGATCTAAAGCAATTGTTGTCACCCCAGTGGGTTGAAGCCCATTCAATAACATCATTAGTGCGTGTTGATGGGTCGGCACCTTCGTTAGCACACTGCCTGATGCAATGATCGGCTCAAACCAGGGTAAAAGCCCGGGTAGGGAGCGAAGAACATCGGGGGGATAGGCCTTACTGGCTTGTTTGACAGCCAGCAGCATTGCCTGGCAGGCAAGTGCCTGTTCAATTGCCAATTCGTCAACGCCAATGGGGATGCTGTTGGGATATAAGGCTTTATTATAAATATAATCACGCAGGTCTTTCTCGGATAGTTCAATCGGCAGCCACCGTAGAATATCCCCAATGGGACATTGATTGAGGATCTCCGGCAGGTTTTCCCCCAAACCAAGCCCTGGATGGATGCTCATTATCAAATCTCCGGAAAATGCTGATGCCACGGTGGTGGCCGAGGCGCCAATATCGATACCTAAAACTCCTTTACGGGTATGAGCGTATTCCTTGCTGATATAGCGGATAGTCCTCCCAAAAGCAGTAGCAGCAGGCATCAAATGGTTGCCGGTCCATAAATCAACATCCTGGATCCCCCGCATCTGGCGAGAACGCACCAATCTGAATACCTGCGCCAGGGCTGGTTGCGAAGGTGTCAGTTGTTCACTCTCATAGGATGGGCGTACATTCGGTGCAATGTGTAAATTTGCCAGAGTGCCAATTGAGTCTTGCACCTCTTTTACCAGCGCAGAGTTACCAGCATAAAGCACCTCAGGGCGCTGCTCTTTGGGCATCAGATAACACGCCAAACCAACGGATTCGAGAAGGTTTATCACGGACCCAGTCGCACCCCCTTCAATCCCTCCGGCGACAACGATCAGGTCTGGACGCACCTGTAGGATTGAGTCCAACCGTTCAACGGTGTTACGCCGATCATTCAAGCTCATTGTCTCCACAACCCTGGCGTAGGTTGTGGATGCCAGATTCTTTGCACTTTCAGTGGAGATATCCTCCAGCAACCCGATGGCAACAACCTTTAGTGGAGGTCCTACCGATACTGTGGCGACACAAGCGTCCACTCCAGTTCCATTGGGTAGGGAGGGTACCACGAGCTGACCATCAGGATTAAACAGCATCCTGCCCGTGATGTTGTACAGTTGGTCAAGGGCTGCTTTCACGCCCACACTGACGTCCTTTATCGGTGCGATCGCTGTCGTTGGCGCACTGCCCTGACCCAAAAAGCGATAGCGCCCTTCAACAACATCATACAGGATCACGCGCGTGGATACAGTTCCAATTTCTATTGCAAGGACCGAGTCGGCATCAATAAGTGAAGTTGGCATATCGAATAATCATTAAAAGAAACGGATGACAATGTCCCAAAGAAAACGAACACGATCGATCAATGCTGAAAGAGCAGCAACATATACCCCGGCAAATAAGACTCCCAGAGTGATAACAATGAAACCCTGCCCAGCTGTGGACAGGTACTCCAGGATAACGGAACGTTGAACAGGTTCGCCCTCCTCATGGCGTTTAATGCCAAACTGGAAGTAAATAAGCGTGGTCACGGTTCCCACCAGTACAACTACTCCATTGATAAACCAGCCAGCCAGGTTGCCAAATTCCTGCGGTGCAGTTTGACTGTTGAGTAAATTGATCGTTGCCTCAACCTGGGGGAATATCGTTCCGCGAACCGCACCAGCTACCACTGTGGCAGCACCGACCCCGGTGAGGAAAGCTAGCACCGGCGTACCTGAGCGCGCCAGGCGCGGTGAAACCTTGGTCATCATCCATATCCCCAGAATGACGGCAGGCAGTACACGGATTGCATACGTGGTTAAACCATCCAGATTGCCGGTGGTAAATACCTGGATAACAGGTACCAATACCTGGTACCAGATCACATTATAAAGGATCAAAACGGCTGCATATCCTGAAGCAGCGCCGATAAAAATGGAAATCGCCAGTCGGAAAAGGAAATTGTCTCCAATAATGTAGCTGAGCACCAAGATCGTGAGCACGAAGCCAATGATCGCACCAATTGGGTCAGCCATCTGGTAGATACGTTCCAACATGGTCGCTCCTAATTCTCCTTCTTCTTATCACTCGCGGGCATCTTTACCACCACACCCGCGATCGTACCGATCAGAATAATTAATACAGAAACCGAGATACCGATGCTAAACGCGTCCCACACACCATTTTGTGGGACACTACCAACAGTACGGCCGTATGCCAACCCTCCAGGAAGACCAGCCACCAGCCCCTGAACCTGGGCTGGAGAGGCTTCGTAATAGGGGAGAATCAGTGGCTCTGCCTGAGAGCTGGCGACGAATAACAGAGGTCTGCCTGCCATTTGCAGAGATGGACCCACCTGTTCGATCCAGGCCCGCGCAGTGTCTGCATCGTTGGTGATCACAATTACGGCATTGAAATCTGCTACACTCGAGACAGTATTCAATGGCGCATTTGCCCAAACATTATCTCCATTCAACGAATACGGTAGCATAGCCTTCGGTGATGTAGCCAGCCCAAGTAAACCCATCGTTCCACCAGGGATATAACCGAGGTTTGCGTAAGTCGAATTGGTTCCTGACACCTGTGTACTGTTTTGAATCATGCTTTCCGCTAATGCGGAACCTGATGGATTCGTGGTAACCAGGGTCATGAAAGCACCCTTGATCATCAGCTGGTTGATCAATGTGGAGATAGCTTGATTCAACTCCCCTGAAAACCCAGCTTCATAGTCAAAAGCGATAAGTACAGGTGCTCCAGCTGGTAGCAATTGCACCTGTTGGGTGAAATCTACCACCCCAGGAAGATTACCAGGCTGGGGAGGTGGGATTTGCTGACTCCCTGTGATGATCATCCATGCAATGGGCACAAGCAAAGCAATGGCAATGACCAACCGGAATATATTTCGCGAAGTGAGGATTGGCTGTGAGGGCAATGCCTTTGGCTTTTGTTCGTCCGCTAGCAATGTCTCCATCATTTCCACACGGGCACGCTGCTCATCAGTAACCCGTAATTTTATTGAGTAAGTGGGCGGTTTGCGCGCCCGGATGGCAGTCGGATGTGCTGAGATCACTCCTCTTAAGCCAATTAAAGGTCCAGCGGTAACAACATCTGCAGCCGACACGTCCTCAACCGGTCCACTGGGTTCAGTTGTGTCTGCTGGGCGGAGAGCTTCCAACCAGCTAGGCAACTCTGCCGGAGAGAGGGGGGTCTCGGCCTCCTGAGAGGTCGATGGACCTTTCTCGGGAGATGCCTCACCAATCCAATCTGGAATCTCCACCTGGCCTTGAACTTCTGTCTCGCCAGTTTCAATGACACTGGCATCCATCGGTCCAGCCTCAATGGGGGGAATTCCACCCTCCAATTTATAGATGGAACTTGCCTCCAGGTTGGTTAACCATTCAGGTTTTTCCCCACCCTCAACAGGAACGTGGGTTTCTGTTTCAGCGGGTTCTTCAATGGAAGGAATTGATTCGGCTACTTCAGCTTCAAGCGCCTCTTCTTCTATTGTCATACCCTGCTGGATTTCTGGCTCAGGTTCACCCACACCAACTTCTGATAGCAAGCTGGCCAGCCAATCATCATCGATCTTGGGTTGATTCTCGCTGTCGGGGGTTGATGCCTGGCTCAGCAGGGAATCGATCTGTGCGGATACCTCGTCAGGTGTTGGTCCTTCTTGCTCAGCATCCGATTTCTCGAGGAATCCGGCTTCTGTTTCTTTTAACCAATCCGGGATGGCATCCTCAAAAGGCGATGTCGATTCGGGTTGCGCAGGTGGCCCTGTACTCTCATCAGCGGTGCTGGCTGGGGATAATAATTGACCCAATTCATCGTGGTCATCTGCTGGGACCAAAAATCCAGATGTTTTAATGGCGCCTGGCAATACTGGCACTCATCGCGGTCAGGAGAATTGGGTTTACCGCACAATGGACAGATGGTATCGGTCATAAACTATCCACCATACGGGCGATCCACGCCGATGAGTATGCGCAAACCTGTAGCTACTGTTCCCAGAGTCACACCCAGCAATAGGCCACGTGCCCCAGCAACCGCAGGCACCTGGGTTAACCAGCTCCGCAATGCACTGAGCGGAGCGACCTCACCAAGGAAGAAAAGTGGTACTGAGCCAAGCAGGACAACCAACACGGTGACGAGAAATAATACGGTATACCATTTTGGCCGGCGGGTTAGCAAACGTGCGGCCGCATACACCAAGACAAAGGCCAACAGCGCCAATAAGCTGACCTCAACTGGCAACTGGAATGTATTGAAAATCCATAGCGTCCAAAAACCCGTTGGACCACTGAGGCTCGCAATAATCATCGTTAAGAACAGGGATATCAATAAAACAACACTGTAAATACTTTTCGTTCCTTCCATGCCAGTTTTTTTCCAATGCACACTGGCAAGGTTAAAAATACCCAATAATAAGGCGAAAGCAGCCAAAATAACCGCCCATCCAATCAGGATAGATTGAATTCCTCCAAACACTCCCGGAAAAAAGTATCCCAATAAGACGAGCAGACCGGAGATGACAGCAATAATTGCGTTGGTGGTTGGAAGGATTTTTTTCACGATACGATCCCTATCAGTTTCAGGATTGCTCCAACCACAATAGCAACGATCAATACCCAGCGTAGAATGTCCTGTGTAGATAGGCTGGCTGAATGAGCTGTGTTGGCTCCAAGATATGCACCTGCAGCATATAGTTCCTCACCGAGCAGTGGCTCATCAGCAGTTGCATAAAGAACTGACTGAGCAGAGATATTATCTGTACCAGCAATAGTTAATGATTGACTGCGTTCACCTGCTTCAGTCAATAAAGCAATTTCAGTCCCATAATGGCCAGTAAGGATGTTGGCAGTCACATGCTCATCGTGGATGGTCGGCATTGCACCAGCAGCATATGCCAAGGGGGTGAGGCCAGTCAGGCGTGCATTCGTGGGATCATAACGCGGTTCAGCTGCCAGGCTGCGGTAGGTGCTTTGCAGGGTATCCTGGCTGAGGACAGTGACCACCCCGTCTCCGGAGGTGGTTACGGGAGGGCGGTCACTATTTGAAGCTGCCCGGGCACAGCGATCCAGGATGGTCAGCCCAATAAAAGCTGCCCCGCCCTGGAGGTCATTGATCGTCCCACGGCCTAATGAAACATGGAGCCGCTTGCCTGCTTCCACCGCAAGGTCAACCTCACGCCGAAAGCGGCGAAAAGCCTGAATTTCACGCAAAACAATCTTTGGCCCACTACGCGCCGAAAAGGTGAAGAACAGGATCAAACCAAGACAAAGCAGGATGAAGAGAAAACCGATATAGTCTTTTATCAAGCTAAGCACCTGTTCCACTGAGAGGCGCCTCCCTTAAATAAGATACAAATGCACTTCTTTCAGCAGGATCTTCGAGCACCCTGGCAAACGCCTGAAGTGAATGCACAGATACAACACTAGAGAGTAGAGGCTGACTGAGATAAAGCATTTGGGCAGCCAGGAAACTGAGCGAGCCAGATCCCTCAAGTATAGAGGCCACGTCTCGGCTGATCCCCCAACGGTGTAATATACGCGACCAATTTATCCAGAGTGTCTGGTTCTCATCCATGATTAAAGTATAGCACAAAATTTCCATGCAATTTTACAAGGAAGGTCATAATTCCCAAATGAAATTGAAATATGACAGGGGACAGGTAATATTTATGCTTTATATAACTGTCTCTTTCAATACAGCGCGGATAAACTAGTAAATTGGTCATTTATATCAATCTTAATTTCCAACGCTACACGCGTATTTCATTTATGGAGCATAGTTAATGAAAAAACTTACTGCCAACATTGATGGCAACGAGGCAACCGCCTACGTTGCACACAAAACGAGTGAGGTGATTGCAATCTATCCAATCACCCCATCATCCACCATGGGAGAGTTTGCTGATGAGTGGTCTGCCCACAAGCGGCCGAACCTATGGGGAACAATTCCTTTAGTCGTTGAAATGCAGTCAGAGGGTGGAGCAGCAGGTGCTGTTCATGGCGCTTTGCAAGCTGGTGCCCTCAGCACCACATTCACCGCCTCGCAGGGATTGCTACTGATGATCCCAAATATGTTCAAAATCGCTGGTGAACTAACCTCGACTGTGTTCCATGTGTCGGCACGTTCCCTGGCGGTACATGCGCTTTCGATCTTTGGCGACCATTCGGATGTGATGGCCACCAGGTCCACAGGTTTTGCCTTACTGGCATCCTGCTCGGTGCAGGAAGCACATGATTTCGCCCTGATTGCCCAGGCGTCCACCCTGGAATCACGCATACCTTTCCTGCATTTTTTCGATGGCTTCCGCACCTCGGCAGAAGTTAATAAGATCGAGATGCTCAGTGATGACGAGATTCGCAGCATGGTATCAGACGAGCTTGTTCAGGCACATCGCGCCCGTGCGCTTTCACCGGACCACCCCTACATTCGCGGTACTGCGCAGAACCCGGATGTATATTTCCAGGGACGAGAAAGGGTTAATCCCTTCTACACAGCTTGCCCGGAGATCGTGGAAAAAACCATGGAAAAGTTTGCCACCACGGTCGGTCGCAAATATAACCTGTTTGATTATGTGGGTGCACCGGATGCAGAAAGGGTGATCATCCTCATGGGCTCCGGCGCTGAGACTGCCGGCGAAACAGCCCTTTATCTTAACAATCAAGGAGAGAAAGTTGGCGTAATCAAGGTGCGCCTGTACCGCCCGTTCTCAAATGAACACCTGCTGAAGGCACTACCAGAAACTGTCAAGACGTTAGCGGTTTTAGACCGAACCAAGGAACCCGGTGCAGCAGGCGAACCACTTTACATGGATGTCGTCAATGCCCTATTTGAAGCAGGCCGGCAGATCAAGGTGATCGGTGGGCGGTATGGCCTTTCGTCCAAGGAATTTACGCCCGCGATGGTCAAGAGCGTCTTCGATGAGATGCTTAAGCCCCAGGCGAAAAACCACTTCACGGTTGGCATTAATGACGATGTTTCCCACACCAGCCTGGAATATGACCCCGATTTCGATATTGAATCACCCGAGACGACACGTTGTGTATTCTGGGGGTTGGGCGCTGACGGCACAGTAGGAGCCAATAAAAATTCGATCAAGATCATCGGTGAGGAAACCGATAACTATGCCCAGGGATATTTCTGGTATGACTCGAAGAAATCGGGGGGTAACACCATCTCGCACCTGCGTTTCGGGCCGAAACCTATCCGCGCCCCGTACCTGATCACCCATGCGCAGTTCGTCGCCTGCCACCAGTTTAACTTCCTCGAGCGGTTTGATGTGCTCAGGTTCGCCATGCAGGGTGGCGTGTTCCTGCTGAACAGCCTTTACGGTCCAGACGAGGTATGGGATTATCTACCCCGAGAGGCGCAGGAGGTCATCCTGAAGAAAAAACTTCGCTTTTTCGTCATCAATGCTTACGAAGTCGCCAAGGATACCGGCATGGGAGTGCGCATTAACACCATCATGCAGACTTGCTTCTTTGCCATCAGCGGGATACTGCCGCGCGAGGATGCCATTGCCGAGATCAAGAAAAGCATTAAAAAGACCTATTGGAAACGTGGCGAAGCAGTGATCAATAAGAATTTTGAGGCAGTTGACCAGACCCTGGCTAACTTGCATGAAGTAAAAGTGCCTGGAACGGTTACCAGTACCATCACACGCCGACCGCAGGTACCCGAAAGAGCTCCTGCGTTCGTCAAAGATGTGCTGGGCAAGATCATCGGTCTGGAGGGCGACGAGTTACCAGTCAGTGCCTTCCCGGTGGATGGTACTTATCCCTCAGGTACAACCCAATGGGAAAAGCGCAACATCTCGCTGGATGTGCCCGAATGGGTGCCCGATCTGTGCATCCAGTGCGGCAAATGTGTTTTCGTCTGCCCACATGCGGTCATCCGAGCAAAAATTTATGATCCGAAACATCTAGAAAAAGCACCACCAACCTTCAAGTCGATGGATGCCAAGTTCAAGGAATTTCCCGATACCAAATATACCATCCAGGTGTCTCCCGAAGACTGCACGGGTTGTTCTTTGTGCATTGAGACTTGTCCCGCCAAGGATAAGACCCAGGTCGGCCGTAAAGCTCTCAACCTGGTCGAGCAGCAGCCCATCCGCGAGCAGGAATCTGCCAACTGGGAATACTTCCTGACATTACCCAACATTGACCGCCCATTGATCAACATGCGGACATTGAAGAATACCCAGCTTCTGGAACCCCTGTTCGAGTTCTCCCTGGCCTGCACAGGCTGTGGCGAGACCCCTTATATCAAGTTACTCACCCAATTATTTGGCGACCGGCTGATGGTGGCAAATGCGACAGGTTGTTCCTCAATTTACGGTGGCAACCTGCCTACTACACCCTATACTGTGAATCAGGATGGGCGTGGTCCTGCCTGGTCGAACTCACTCTTCGAGGATAACGCCGAGTTTGGCTTCGGTTTCCGCCTTACGTTGGATAAGCAAAATGAATACGCCCGCGAGTTACTGCCCCAGCTGGCGAACCTGGTTGGCGAACCCCTGGTGACCAGCCTGCTGAATACTGATCAAACCACGGAGGCCGGCATTAAAGAGCAGCGTGAACACGTCAGCCTGCTCAAAGCACGCCTGCAAGGGGTGAAAGACCCCCGGGCACACGACATGCTCAGCCTGGCAGATGTATTGGTTCGTAAGAGCGTGTGGATCTTGGGTGGCGATGGCTGGGCTTATGATATCGGTTACGGCGGCCTGGACCATGTGTTGGCAACGGGACGCAATGTTAACATGCTGGTGTTAGATACTGAAGTGTATTCCAATACCGGTGGACAGTCGTCCAAGTCCACTCCACGCGCTGCGGTGGCAAAGTTCGCTGCCAATGGCAAGGGAATGCCCAAAAAGGACCTGGGATTGATCGCCATGTCTTATGGGTATGTGTACGTGGCACACGTGGCGATGGGTGCCAGTGACCAACAGACCCTGAATGCCTTCCTGGAAGCGGATGCCCACGAAGGTCCGTCCCTGATCATTGCCTACAGCCACTGCATCAATCAGGGATTCGATCTGCGCAAAGGCCTGGAGCAGCAAAAACTGGCCGTCCAATCGGGCCACTGGCCGCTGTACCGCTACAACCCCAGGCTGGTTGAGGAGGGTAAGAATCCACTCACCCTTGACTCAAAAGACCCGTCCATCCCACTGGAGCAGTACGTTTACAACGAGAGCCGTTACAAAATGCTGACCCAGAGCGATGAGGAACGGGCAGAGATGCTGCTCAAGCAAGCTCAGCAGGACGTGAAATCTCGTTGGGAGCTCTACAAGCAGATGGCTGCCATGCATTATGGCAATACTGATGAAAACATATAATCGTTGAGAGTGATTGGAGAAAAATAACATGGTAGACCTAACCACAACATACCTGGGGTTAAAGCTTAAAAATCCATTGGTGGCATCCCCTTCCCCGCTATCCGAGAAGGTTGAGAACGTCAAACGCATGGAGGAGGCTGGTGTTGCTGCAGTCGTGATGTATTCACTGTTCGAAGAACAGATCATCCATGAGAGCCTTGAACTGGATTACTTCCTCACCCGAGGGACTGAATCATTTGCTGAAGCCCTCACCTACTTTCCAAATATTGGCAAATTCACCCTATCACCTGAGAAATACGTAGAGACCCTGAAGAAGACCAAGCTGGCGGTCAATATCCCAGTGTTGGGCAGCTTGAATGGTGTTTCCTCTGGCGGTTGGATCGAATATGGTCGCAAGATCCAGGATGCCGGAGCTGATGCGCTGGAGCTTAACCTCTACTATCTGCCCGTCGACCTCGACCTCACCAGCAGCCAGCTGGAGGATAATTATCTCAAACTGGTAAGTGACGTCCGGGCAGGGATCAGTATTCCACTGGCAGTCAAGCTGGCACCATACTTCACTGCCCTGCCGAACTTTGCCAAACGCCTCGTGGACGCGGGAGCGGATGGGTTGGTGCTTTTCAACCGCTTCTATCAGCCTGACCTGGACCTGGAAAACCTGGAAGTGGTGCCAAATCTTGTGCTGAGTAATTCAGATGAGTTACGCCTGCCTCTGCGCTGGATTGCCATCCTGTATGGCAAGGTGAAAGCCGACCTGGCCCTGACCAGCGGTGTCCACACCCCTGAGGATGCCATCAAGGCGATCATGGCTGGTGCCAATGTTGCCATGAGCACCTCGGCTATACTCAAACGTGGGAGCAATGCCATTCAGTACATCCTGACCGGGATGGAAGAATGGCTGGTCGCGCACGAATATGAGTCAGTGAAACAAATGCGCGGCAGCATGAGCCAGGGTGCAGTGGCAGAACCGGCTGCATTCGAGCGTGCCAATTATATGAAGGTGCTCAATTCGTTCAACCCCGATTCTATGTAACCGGTAGGAAAATTCACGGATTAAAGCAAACGAGCGGACGCTGTGCGTCCGCTCGTATCTTATAAATGATAGCGCGGCATGCAGGTTATTCGACTTCGGGCTCTCCGTCGTGTGCCTTCTTGTGGCGGTACACGATCCGGCCGCGAGTGAGATCGTAGGGTGACATCTCCACCCGCACACTATCTCCCAATAGGATGCGAATATAATACTTGCGCATTTTCCCTGAGAGATATGCCAGGACTTCATGACCCGTCTCCAGACGCACCTTAAATTGCGTCCCGGGCAAGGCTTCAATTACAGTGCCTTCAACAATAATCTTATCTTCTTCTTTCGTCATGCATGCCTCCTGACTGATCGTCCTGCCGCCCATCTATGGCAGCAGAACCCTTCGCTCAAACGAGCTCACTCCGTCTCTGGTCGTTCCTTTCGTCTAATACGGCGAATGGCCTTTTTCTTTTGAATGCGGCGCAACTCACTTTTCGAAACGAACCAGCGCTTGCGGCGTACCGTGCTCAAAATGCCGCTTTTGGCAACCTTTTTACGAAAGCGCTTGAGCAATGCGTCCTGCGACTCGTTCGGGCGTAGATTTACAGTGGTCAACTTCCTCACCTCCTTGCTCTTTCAAATATCCTGCTTGCCGGGTGGTAGGAAAAAAATAACCCGGCTGACGTTCACGCTCTCAGCCGAGCCAGGTTTTGAATGCACTCCTGTGTTCAGTCTTCAGTAATAGTCTAATTCACCATCTCCAAAGAGCGATTTCTTAACGTCGAACAGATTTTAATCCATCTACCGGTTTCTGTCAATTTTAATTGATACTTTGCATGGGTTCAATATTCATCATGGATTCGGCTAATTCTTTAAGTAAATCTTCGACCGTGGCTGAGAGAGTTCTTTGTTGACCACGCTCACGCGCTGCCTGCACCACCTCAGGCGATAGATTAGCTACAGCTATATCTATATACCGCCAGCAGGTGTATTCATACCAGGGCGCGTTAGCAACGGCAGGATAACGCAGGATCAGTGATTGCACCTCAATTGCCATCTCCAGTTTTCCTATTTTTGCTAATACCGCTGCAGATGTAGGCAGACAAATAACAGCCGAAAACATCCCATGGGTTTTCCGGATGATTTTCAACGCTTCGTGTATATGTAGGCACGTTTGCTCTGTTTGGTCATTACACAATTCTGCAATCGCAAGATGACCCAGGGTGAATGCCAGCTCATCAGTTTGGGGGATTGACCGTTCCACTGCTAATGCTTGAAGCATGTGATTGTGCGCTTCAGTGAATTTCCCCTCACCTAAATCAGCCTCCCCGAGGCTTACATATCCTAAAGCCAGCTCGCGCGGAAAATTCATCTGGCTGGCGATCTGAACACATCTTAATCCAACATGACGAGCATTTTCGTTTTGGCATATATAATTATTTACTAATCCCAGGAGCGCCAGAACCCAGGCGACTTTTGCATGCATGCCTAGCTCCTCATATAGAGGTAGGCATTGGTCAAATAAATCTATTGCTTCCTGAAATCGTCCACGCCAGGCCAGTACAGTGGCGTAATCATCCTGTGATTGAGCTGCCTCACATAGATCCCCAATGTGTTTACGCACCTCAATAGCTTCGCGAATATAAGGTTCCCCCTCTTCAATGTGTCCCTGGCGGATTTCATTGAACCCCAACCAGCGCAGATTGGAAGCAAGTCGTCGCGGTTCACCCGAGGTACGCAACAGCGGCAGCGCTTTTGATAATAAGCTCCCTGCTAATGAGTAATCCCCAGCATGGTGAACTACCTCACCCAAGCGTGTGCATACTTTTCCTGAATTTTCATCATCTCCAATCTCCTGAAACATCTCCAGGCTTTGCTGGTAATATTCCCAGGCTTTTTCCCGGTTGGCATACATGTTCAATTCACCAAGCTCATATAAGACCTGCGCTCGCTCAAAGCGGACATCACCACCTTGCTCTTGTCGCTCTTCCAGGCGCTCCATTTCGTTTTCCAACAGCTGCCTGGCATTGTCAGCCTGTTCCAATCGGCGTAAGAAGTGCGCCCTCCAAACCATCAAAGCCGAGGTCAAGTGAACAAGAGATTGATAAGAAATACGCTCCAATGCTGTCCTGCAGGCGCGTTCACCTTCCTGGAAACGGAAACGCAGGTCCGCATACCAACCCATCCCCTCCAGCCCGTCAGCGATACCCTGCCAATTTTGGGTTTCAACTGCCCAACGCCAGGCTGCGCGCAAGTTTTCCACATCCAGATCCATGGCTTCGAGAGCTTCCCTTTGACAGGCGCTCTTCAGATCCTTCCCCCAATCCTCCAGCGCTTCAAGATAAAAGTGGCTGTGCCGGGTATGGATCTCAAATGTGTATCCAGGGTTTTGCTCGAGATGTTGAATAGCGAACTGATGCACAAGATCATGGATTTGAAAGCGCCCCGCAGCTGTATGGTTGACCAGGCGTTTATCAACCAGCGACTGCAACAAACGCTCCGAGACACCTGCCACCCCTCGGACTGCATGTAGTGAAAAGCTGCCAATAAAAACCGCCAGGGCAGCAAAGAAGCACTGCTCTTCCTCCGAGAGCAGATTCCAAGAATACTCAAAAGTTGCCTGCAGACTGCGTTGGCGTGCCGGCATATCAGCCCAATCCACTTCCAGAAAGTCCAGGTTGTGCTCGATTTGTTCAGCTATCTCATTAAGGGAATACAACTCCACCCAGGATGAAGCTAGCAATAAGCCCAGGGGTAACCCATGCAACAGGCGGCAAATGCTCACTATACCCCGATAGGAGCGTTCATCCAAAGTAAAGGCCGGTTGGCGATGCCGGGCGAAGGTCAGGAAGAGCTGCACCGAGTCAAACTGCTCGACCTGCTCAAGCTCGTCTACCTCGGGTACCGGCATCCCTTCCAGGGTATATACCTGTTCATTGCTAATATTCAAGCTGGATCGAGAGGTGGCCAGGAATTTTACCGACGGCGCAACCTGCAAGACTTCGCTGACCCATGTTACGCCTGGCAGGATTGCCTCGAAACCATCCATGACCAGCAACAGGTTCTTGTGGCGTAAATAATCCAGCAATTGTTGAGTTGGGTCACCCTGCTCACGAAAGCTGAACCCTAACACTTCTGCCACTAGCGGGGTAAAGGATTGGGATGGGTCCATCGTCGATAGAGAGATCAAATAAACACCATCCGAGAAGCTGTATTGCAATGCCCGGGCGATCTCCAACGCCAGGCGGGTCTTGCCGCTGCCACCTGAACCTAAGATGGTGAGTAGTCGACAATCGGAATTGTGGAGGTATCCATGCAGCTCTGCCAGCTCTTGCTTGCGCCCGATGAGCGGGAAGGTCGGTGCAGGTAAATGGAAAGAGGGAACTTCAGTACGGGCTTGCTGGCTGAGCTGTTTCGCCAGCATCTGGGTCTCCTTTTCAGGAAGGACATCCAGCTCGGATTCCAGTAAATTCTTGTAGTGCTCATATTGGGTTATAGCTTTGCTGAGCTGTCTATCAAGTGCCAGTAAACGCATCAGCTGGCGTTGTCCAGCCTCCCATAATGGGTCTATCTCCACCTGGCGCCAGGCCACCTTTATCGCCTCCTGCAGCTCCCCGCGGTATTCATGAACCGTTGCCAGTGTTTGTAAAGCCTCCAACGCTTTACGGTTGAAGTGCTCGCGCTGTACCATCGCCCATTCTTCGAAGGCGACTGAGTCTTTCAGGGAAATACCTTCCAGAAAATCTCCCCGATAGAGCACATCTGCTTCTACCAGGCGTTCCAGGCAATCGGGGCAGGCTTCAAAATGACGGTGTTTATGGACTTGACAGGCAGAGAGCAGCATGCTGAAAGCGCGCACATCCAATCCATAGCTGCTGGTGGGGTTGAACTGTACTGTTAAAGCATCGCTAAGCAGGAAAGGCTCGTCGGAAAGGGGAGCATTGGTTTTTCCAAGCTTTCCGGTCCCGCCATGCTCACCCATTAGCCTGCGCAGGTTGTATAATGCCTGGCTTAAACTACGGCGGGCATGCGCTTCAGATTGCCCGGGCCAGAATAACCCCACCAGATGCTCCCGTCTTTGAGGCTTGCCAGCCTCGACTGCCAGGTATGCCAGCAGCAGGCGCGTCTTATCTGAATCAAAGCCAGTTAGAGTGATCCCATCCAGAACAACACGATAGATGCCAAATAGGGAGATGTACAGTCGAGCCAAGGAAACCCTCCTATATGAGCCATGGAAGCAACGCTGTACGAACGTGATTGCTCTCATTTTATAACAAAATCCGACCGATTTCAAATGAGTTTTTAGTTATTTTCCTGCCAGGAATTGAGACTTAGTTGATACCCATTTGATATCGTGAATAAGTGAATGAGAATAAAGGGACCGATTACTATTCCTTCCTGCTTCGCCTGTGGCGGGTGAAGGAACATGGTGAGCAGGGGTGGAGGGCTTCACTCGAAGATGTAGGGAGCTCCGAGAAGCGCGGCTTTGACTGCCTGGAGGATCTGTTAGCGTATTTGAGCCAGGTAACTGCTCAAGGAAATAATCCATTGATTGAGGGCAGTCAAACTGAAGTGCATGGCTGAGGGAAAAGCCCTGCACTTCCTGATCCCATTCTCATAGGTGAGAAGGGAGGGACAATTGCCAGATGAAGTAAACGATCAAGCACCGGAAATACCTGTGTTACACCGTAAGCTGATAGATAAGAGAAATCAGGATTGTTTGCCTCAATGGAACAAGAAGGTAGGGATTTTTCGATGATGTGATAAGCATATCTAATCCACCAAACCTAAAATACCAACAAGACATATAACAAGGAGGATAAAAATGAATAGCAAAAAATATTTCAACATTGTTTTCGCACTAGCACTAATCATGGTCACCGTTTTTGCAGTCACTCCGGCATCTGCCAAGGCACCAGTAACCTTCGAATGGCCAGATGATTTCTACTACCCAGTTGAAAATCCATGCGGTTTTCCAATTGAAAGTCATGTGTATGGGACCACAGAAACCAAGGTCTGGTTTGATGAAAATGGTGGTTATATCAAAGCTGTTCAACTATATCATTGGACAGAAATTTGGGATGGAGGTGGCAATACCCTAAAATTCACGATCATTAATCCTGCTCTTGCCCAGGTAGAGACTGATGGAGATGGATACTATTCGATTATGGGAACCTGGTATAAAGTCACAGTACCGGGAGAGGGCGTTGTGGTGAAAGATATCGGACTTTGGATACGAAACATGATTGTAGATGAGGACGGTAACTTTATAACAACTGATTTAAGAAAAGATGTTGGAGTTTCAGAGGATTTTAATTGGGGTCCGGTTTGTGAATATTTAGCACCACCAGCGCCATAAATTCATTTTCACAGGGTTTGTGAAGAGACTCAGGCAGGGGAGATGGATGCTAATAATTTTTAAGGACTCTCCCCTGCCTATTCAGTCACTCTTGCTAGTTCCGTTCTTGCTAATCCAGCAAAGTAGCCACATGCAGGATCAGACGCTTACCTTCCGGGTTCACCCCAGTGGCAATCAGCACAGCTTCGTCCCGAATCTGCCAACCGAGCAATACTTTCTCATACAAAGCTTCCTGGTAGAGGTAGATGCCTACACCATTTACACATGCCAGGTATAACAAATTATGGAGGAAATAATGAATACGAAAAGAATAACCACACTTATCTTAACCCTCTTCTTGGCTTTGCTTTTAACCGTCACACCAGTCCTGGCTGGTCACTACCATTTTGGCAACGTCAGTGCATCAGGACCAGATGCTACCGGTAACTTAACGATAGACTTTTCATCTTTCGGTTTACATTCCATAGGGGCAAGTGCTGATAGAGATGCAATATATGCATGCAAACCATTAAATGGAGACTTTCTACCCAATCCTATACAACAAGAAGTTATAGATACAGGAGGCGGTGTTGTTACCAGTGGACATTACGATAAGAATGGTGTTTTTAGAGGCGAAATTATCATTCCACCGCCACCACCACCCTCGCTTACTTGCGAAGGAGATATGATTATCACTCTCGCCATGATATCTTATGATGGGATGTATATATCAGGAGGATATCCAGATATGAACTGGATAAGAAAACCAATTAATGGTAACCATTCAGCGACATATTATGGTTATACACCCTAAGCGTGGCTCATAGGGTATTAACAAAACTGGTTTTTTTCTGTTATAACAAGGGGCTGTCCAGCGAGCAGGGTAGCCACTTTATAAGGCCAAAATAAGGTCTGGGTTCTACTTCGGGGTGTAAAGTCTCAATTGCAAGGTGGAACATGCAGGGGAAAACCTATACGTATTCCATCCAGTGAATGGTGGATGGATTATTGGATGCGTCCAGTGATAAAGGAATGAGGTTAGGGAAATGATCGAGACGCTCTCAACCAGCTGCCTCTCCCTGCGTTTCAATATCTTGCGCCAATCTACCTAATACGGTAAAGAGATCACTCTCCCGCCCACGCTGCTCGGCAGCCAGGAAGACGTCTTCGGACAATTGCGCTCTGGCTAAATCCATCCGCTTACCGATCATATCTGCGGTCCATTGAGAGTTCGAGATGATCGGGTCTGTCATCAAGGCTGAATACGCTTCCACTGCCAGCTCCCAGTTACCAGAATCTGCCAGCAGCATGGGCAGTGCAGCACCGAGATTGAATAATACAAACCGGCTGTGGGTTTCGAAGGCAATGCGCAGCGATTCCTCCAGTGAGACCCTTGCCTGTTCTTCCTGCCCGAGCAGGTGTTGCGCCAATGCCAACCCGCCAAGTGCCATGCCCAGCTCACCGGCAAACCTCATTTGTCGCAGGCTGTCAACACTCTGTCGTAAATCTGCCAACCCCTTCTCTGGTTTTCCCTGCACTAAAAACAGGCACCCGGTTTGCGATAATCCGGAAGCTACCTCACGAAGAAAGCCACCCTGCCGGGCAGCCTGTAAAGCCTCCAGCAGGGTCAGCTCAGCCTGGTCGTACCTGCCGCTATACATCTGCATGACCCCCAATGCCAGGGTATTATAGGCAATATAATAACGATCCCCCAACTGGCGCATTTTGGCGAGCGCCTGCTCCAACGTCACCCAGGCCTCCTGAATGCGCCCCGTCCATCCATAAGACACGCCTAAATGCAGCTCACCAGTCGCCTGGCTTCCCAGGTCACCCACCGACCGGTACCAGCCTGCAGCTTCTTCCATCAACCGGGCACCGGTCTCCCACTTCCAATGGATCAAATGGTCATAGGCAAAATTCGTCAAAGATTTAGCCAGCTGGCGCGGCTCACCTGCTGCCCGGCTCAATGCCACCGCTTGCTGATGTTGCTTCAAAGCCAGGACTCGATCCCCCATGCGACTGGTAATCTCGCCTGCCCAGGACAGGACCATCGCCTGCCACCATGAGTCACCCAGTGCCTCGAACAGCTCGGCACTGCGTTGGAAATAGTCGGTCTGTTCCAGCAGGTTGCTTGCCAGGTAGCCTCTTTCTCTCCATAGCATTGCCTGCCCGTATCGGGTATCCTCTCCGGCAGTCTCTGCCTGGCTCAGCTTCTCCATACTCTCGTTTGTTATCTGCCTGGCCAGCTCTACTTTGCCCAACAAGCGGTTGAAGTGGACCTGCCATGCCAGCAGCCAGCCCTCCAGGTTCAGACACTCTCCTCCTTCAGAAGCAGTCTTCACACCTTCCAGCGCCACCTGGCAGGCACGCTCGCCCTCCTGGAAGCGGTAGCGCAGAAAATAGTACAAAAGGTATCCCTCCGAGGCTGAGGATAATTGTTCCAGGTTCTTCTGCTGGGTTGCCCACAGCCAGGCTGCTTTCACATCATCGATCTCCTTATCTGCCTGTGAAAGCAAGATCAACTGTTGTGCACTTTTAAACACCTTGGCCCACCCAGCTACCTGCTCCAGGAAATAATCACAATGCTGCTGGCGGACTGTTTTTTCTTGGGCATCCTGGGTAAGGGTGAGTTTTTCCAGGCTATACTGGTGCACCAGGTCATGCATCTGGTACTTCCCCTCGGTAATGCTCCCCAGCAGGGATTTACCCACCAGGGCATGCAGCAGCTGTGGGCTGGCGCCTGCCACTTGATGAGCCGCCTGGGCAGTAAAGGGGTTATGGAACACGGCTATGTTCATTAACCCCTGCTGTTCTGCCTTGCTTAGCAAGTTCCAGGAATATTCAAAGGTTGCCCGCAAACTGCGTTGCCGTTCAGGCAGGTCTGCCCACTCTACCGCCAGAAAATCCAAACTATGCTCGATCTGCTCAGCGATCTCCTGGGTAGAGAATTCAGCCACCCAGCTGGATGCCAGCAGCAGGCTCATTGGCATCCCTTCCACCAGCCGGCATATCCGGGCGATACCATCCAGGTTGTCAGGCACATAACCCGGCATCACCCGCCTGGCTGCGTCGAGGAATAACTCCACCGAGCTGTAATCCGAAATGCGTCCTATGGTATCTTGGGCCGGGAAGTTCATTCCTTCCAAAGTAAACACCTGCTCCCCGCTTAAATTCAATCGCACCCGGCTGGTCACCAGCGCCTTGCTCCCTTCTGAAGCTGACAGCAGCTCCGCCACAAGCCCGGCACTATCCACCACCGTCTCAAAACTGTCAAGTATCAGCAGGATCTTCTTATTCCTCAGGTAGTCTTGCATCTGCCTTTTATGATCCCCCAAGTCGCGGAAAGTGAAATCCAACCTCTCAGCAATGGCCGCCAGCAGCGAGCTACCTGCACCAAGGACGGATAGCGGCACAAAATAGACACCGTCCTTGAAGAGATAGCGCTGTCTCCGGGCTGCTTCCAACGCCAGGCGGGTCTTGCCGCTGCCACCCGCTCCTAATATGCTGATCAATCGCCGTTCGGGGTCACGCAGCCAACCCCATAATTCATCCAGCTCCTTCGTCCGCCCGACAAAGGGCGTCAGGTTGGCGGGAAGATTCCCCAGCGCAATCCCGCCTTCCTCCACTCGCAGACGCTGATATAACTGTCTGGTCTCCATGCCCGGTTCAGCACCGATCTGTATGGCGATCACCTGGCGGAAAGAATCGAACTGAGCCAATGCTTCCCTTCGCCTGCCCAACAGTGCCAGCAGCCGCATCACGTGGCAATTACCCGCCTCCCCCAGCTCATCCAGCACCACCATCCTGCGCGCATAGACAAGCGCCTGATCTAGCTCCCCACGCCGCTCGAATGCCACCACCAGATGCTCCATCACCGCCATCGCCTCCAGGCGCAGCTGCTCGCGCAACACCGTCGCCCATTCCTCAAACGCCAGGCTGCGCGGCAGGTAAAAGCCTTCCAGTAAATCACCTGCGTATAGCCTGATCGCTTCCTGGTGCCGCTCCAGGCAGTCTTTGCATATTTGATCTGCCGGATGGGAATGCGCTCGGGAGGCTGCAGCCAGCTGCGAAAACCTAGCTACATCTGTTTCGAAATCACTCTTGGGGTTGAGCTGGATATCCTGTGGGGTTACCAGCAGGTACGGTTCCCTGGATTGGATGTTGGGATCGGCAGGAAGAATGCCAGTGAGCGGCCGGTCACCCACGATGCCGCGTAAATGATACAGCGCCTGGCTCAGGCTGCCCCTGGAGTGTTCTTCGTCCTGTTCCGGCCAGAAGATGCCCACCAGCTTCTCGCGCAGGTGAGGTCGGTCATTTTCCACTGCCAGGTACGCCAGCAAGGCACGCTCTTTATCCGATTCCATGGGAGCGGTGGGCTGTCCATCCAGGGTCAGTCGGTATGAACCCAACAGTTTCAACACCAGGCGTGCCAAACTATCCTCGCCTTACCACGTTTATCAAATTATCAATCCTATTATATCTTTTTTTCATCTTATTTTAATCTTAATTCATAATTTCTTGAGACCTGTATGTTACATATATTAAAGCTGACCCAAATCAGGTTCCAGGGTTTTTACAGGATATCGAGGTAATCAAGGTGGTTCCGCTGGCTTTTTATATAAGGTCAGGTGACCATAGAAGCAGATTTGACATCAGGCAAGGGGAGTCATATCAGGGTGCAGGGCTGAGGGGAACGCCCTGCACCTTATGACCTCTCCATCGTAAGAGATATGGGATGTGGCTCTGGACATACGTCAGGTCACACAGGGCTGATTGCCCTCCTCCAAGGTTCTTGACATATGTCCATTGAGTGCATAGGCACCCTCTGAGGGGAGAATGGCGGAGGGTGCCTTATATTTAATCTTATATTAATCTTATTTGAGAAATTCTTGAGAGGGGTTTGATACAAAGAGGATGAGATTATCACACAAGAAAATTATTTAATAAAAAAGGAGACCGCGTTGAGTAGTTCTATGGGGGTAGAAGGTGCTTTACATTATTTCTCTTTCTTGCTGCGCCTGTGGCAGGTGCCCACCGACAGGGAAAATGCTTTACGTATCCTTCTCGAGAATGTGCTGACAGGCGAGAAGCGCGGTTTTACCAGCCTGGAGGAATTGCTGGCTTATTTAAACCAGTTATACGCGGAAACACATAAGACATCAGCTGAGGGGAGTCATATCGAGGTGCAGGGCGGAGGGGATAACCCTGCACCTCATGATTCCTCAGCAATATAAATGAAAATATCGTTGAAAAGGGATATTCATTAACCCAAATTTATATGGAATTATCCTGCTCATCGCTATTGTGATAAGGAGAACATAAGATGAAGACAGATCATTCATTCCTTGAGCATTGGTGGGGTATCGTTGCGTGTGTACTTTTAATAGCCCTCGGTGTGGTGGGTTGTCAACCACGGAATGAAGCAGTGCCTATCCCTTTCCCCATAAGTATGTACGGATTTGCGCAGTGCCTGGATGAGCCGGAAAGTTATTACGTGATCGGGGGGCGTGATGAATGGGACCATCCTCTGGACCACTTCTTGCGGTACAACAGTGCAGAGAGTGTGTGGTACCGTCTGGAACCACTGCCGGAGGCATCAGCAGGTCTGGCAGCCGCCTGCTGGCAGGGAAAAATCTACGCGGTGACACCCGAGCAACATCTGTATATCTATGACATCCTGGACGAAAGCTGGAACGATGCTGCACCACCGATCAGGGCAGCCTGGGGAGCGGCGATAGCTGCCTGGGATGGGCAAATTTACCTGGTGAGTGGTGCTCCATCCGAATGGAGCACCCCAGTAAGTGATGTAAGTGTATATGATATTGCCTCAGGTAGCTGGATACCCTACCTTGGAATAAATATCCCCATACCAACTCGCTTTCCGGGTTATGTCCAGGCAGGGCCGTATCTATACGTGGTGGGTGGCTTTGGAGTTAATTCGCCTGAGCAAAACGTGAATGCTACCCAGCGTTTTGATCTATCCACCCACACCTGGCAGCAAGGACCGGAATTCACCAGTGCCCGTGCCGCCTTTGCTTTATCCGTTACCGATTACAACCTCTATGCCGGTGGGGGTGATATGAATGGCGATGATTATCTCGATGAGACAGCCCTGGTAGAGAACCTGGACCTGGCTAACTGGCCTCAAGGCAATTGGACAGATACCGGGCATGGCATCGCACCGTCATTAATGTTTGACAGTGGTGGATTCTGCACCGAGGTCCTGACCGGCGGGGAGATTTGGACGGTAGGAGGCGCTCAGCCTGATGAGCAGCATTTAAACGCAGTTACCACCAACCAGTGGGGAGATATTGAAAACAGCTGCCTGCACGGGTCTTTCGAGCTGCAGGCTGGACCAGATGCACAGGCAGGAATCGGCTTCCCTGGCAACGAGGTGAGTTATACAGTCTGGGTAACCAACACAGGCGGTATCCCGGATGCGTATGAGATCTCAGTAACCTCAGGCTGGCCAGCTGTAACCGGAAAGCTATCACCAGTCTGGCCGGGAAACAACGGTCCGTTAACAGTCACCGTTACGATACCAATGGATGTGCTGCCTGGCGAGACGGATACCGCCCAGGTGACCATCACGTCGCAGGGTGACCCATCCAGGTCAGCCACTGTCAGCCTGACCACCGGGCGGAATGGGGAGCTGATCCTGGAACCTGCACTGGTAGAAGGGGAAAGTGGAATAGGGGAGACGGTTTCCTACCCGCTCACCCTGCGCAACGCAACCGGGCAAACTGACACCTTTTCCCTGGAGCTCGGTGCATATGCGTGGCCGACAACGCTTTCGATGGATCAGATCGGCCCACTGCCGGACGGCGGAGAGCAGACCTTTAATGTGACAGTGTATATTCCTTTTGAAGTGCCCTGGTACAGCCAGGATGAGGTGGTGGTCACGGCGCACTTCACAAGCCAACCCGGCAGAGTTTTACGACACCAGCCAGATTACCACCACGGCGTATGCTCCGCCTGAAATGTCTTATTCGCCAGAGACACTGGAGAGCACCCAATTGCCTGATCAAACCGTGACCCAGACTTTGACCATCAGCAATGGCAATGGGGTGACAATGACTTACAATATATACTCCGCTTATCTGATGCAGATGCTTCATTCTCCACCTGGATGAGCCAGCCGGAGCGACATTCCTTCCATGATTTTTCGGGGAATGGAATCATGGATCGTGTATCTGTACAAGCCCAGTTGCCGAAGCAGGGGATGCCCGGAAAGTTTGATACAGCTGTGACCTTTGATGGCAGGATGATTATCGTAATGATCTCAGGTAGTTGAATTCGATCTACATGGGTGTTTACCATCGCTGATGTGGGTCAGAATGCAAATACTCACAGATGGATAATGCGGATATTATGGACAACAATCACGATTATGTGCGGATCATGGGTAGATTCAATGGTATGGGGCGGTTCACGATACGTTCTTATTATTTATTGTCTATAATAGATCATGGTGTTATCCAATTGTGTATCCCTCTAATCCTGACGTTTGGTCAATTCCTTGTTATAACTGTTGATGAGACCAGTTATATAAGTACTATGTATACATGGATGGGGATCTGGTGGAGTACAGCTACAGTGTAGATATTCCAGATACACCTAGATGGACCCAATTTATTAGGTTTCAGCCATTGGGGGAGTGAATATGGCGTTACTGGAATGGTGCTTATAGATGAAGTGATGATCTTTGATCGAGCCTCTACTGCAGAAGAGGTAGAGAACTCTACATATGGATTGGTAGCATACGACTCTTGGCTATCCGTCGACCCCAACTCCGGTACGGTTCCCACGGACAGTTCCATTCCGATCCAGATTGCTTTCGATTCAACCGACCTCCAGCCAGATACCTATACGACCACTTTATCAGTTTCCAGTAACGACCCGCTCAATCCGCTGGCGCAGATCCCGGTCACCATGACCGTTGATCCCACCCCGGGTATGGGCTGGGTGGAGGGAGTGGTCACCGACATGCGTACGGGGGAGCCTTTGCAAGCAACGATTATTGCCGAGGGACAGCCTTATACCATCACCAGCGACCTTGAGACCGGCTACTACAAGCTATGGCTGGAAGAGGGTAGTTACACCCTGCAGGTTAACTCCGAGGAACATGTGTCTCAGAGTGTGAGCGTGGATATCACCGCCCAGCAGTGGGTGACGCAAGACTTTGCCTTCTATTGGAATCTCCCTGGATGCAACTCTCGTCATATACACTCTCAGCCACTCTAGAACTGAATGGAATTGTGACCCAGACTATGATAATCACAAACTCTGGAAGTATGCCTCTGGAGTTCGCCATTGCTGAAGGTTATCCCCTGGGTGATTATCAAGATATCAATAAGAATTACCCCTCCGGAACGGTGCTTCTCATGCACATGGACGAGCCAACAGGGGCAACCACTTTTTATGATTCGTCGGGATATGATAATCATGGCACCTGTTCCGGTGATACCTGTCCTGATGCAGGATTGCCAGGTATCTTTGGTAATGCAATCAAGTTTGATGGTAATGATTTCATAACAGTTCCAAATATCCAACAACTCAATCCAGTGGAAGCGGTATCTTTTAGCGTTTGGATCTATCCATACGATTGGAATTCTAATCGACGAATTCTTCAAAAGGGATCAGGGGACAATCAGTATATTTTAGGATGCAATGGTGGCACTGGGGGAACCTTAGAGCTCAAGCTTTTTGGTGTAGGTGTACTGGACACCAATCTTCCCACTCCAAATGCTTGGCATCACGTAGTTGGTCTGTATGATGGCTCTTCCATGGAGATTTGGGTAGATGGCCAACTTATAGCAGAGAAACCAGTCAGCGGTCAGATCGCTACCACCAATGAACCACTCTATATTGGAACCAAACACGCGGGAGCTCCACCGAGTGACTATTTCAATGGCTTGATGGATGATCTTCTAATTGTTGATCGCGCTCTGACTCCGGATGAGATCATTTTCCTCTACCAGGGCGTAAATCCAACCGCCTGGCTATCATTACAACCAATTACCGGCACCATCCCTGTCGCTGAAGCACTACCTGTTCAGGTTACCTATCAATCATCCAATATGCAGCCCGGGATATACAACACCACACTGTATATGGCGAGTAACGACCTGCTTCAACCCCATTTCCCGATCCCTGTCACCATGACCGTTGAACCTACCCAGCACATGGGTTGGGTGGAGGGGATCATCACCGACCTGCGCACTGGAGAGCCCCTGGAGGCAACGATTGTTGCCGAAGGGCAGCCTTACACGGTCACCAGCGACATTGAGACCGGCTACTACAAGCTGTGGCTGGAGCCAGGTTTATATAATTTTCAGGTTAGTGCAGCGGGATATATCGGGCAGACGGCACCGGTGAGGGTTAGAAACCGGCACGGAGTGACCCAAGACTTTGCCTTGATGCTGGATGCTCCCTGGTTGGGATACTCGCCCGGGAGCCTTGAAAGCACTCAAGAAATGGGCCAGGTGGAGACCCAGACTTTGACGCTTTCCAATACTGGTGCAGCGCTCCTGGAATTTACCTTAGGGGAAGGTACTTCAGACTCTTTGTTGACACTTCACCTGGATGAGCCAACTGGGTCGACGTTCTTTAATGATACATCGGGTAATGAACATCATGGTTCCTGCTCTTCTCCATCCTGCCCAACTGCGCAGGTTCCCGGAATACTCGGTTCTGCTGTGGATTTTGACGGGGAAGACGATGCTATCGCTTTGGGTACCTGGTTCAACATGCAAAGCTTCACCATTGCTATGTGGATCAAAGAAGATCCTGGCCAGCAAGTGGATTGTGCAGACATTATAGACAACTACCATTATGGTGGCAGGTCTTGGGTGGTACAAAAGTGCTGGAATGACAATCCAACGGATAAATATTATTTCCATGTAGCGAATAATGAAACTCTTATCCAATTTGGATTGAATCCTGGCATCTGGCAATTCCTTGTTGTTACCGTTGACGAGTCCACTTTCATGAGCAATGTATACCTGGATGGCAATCTGGTTGGTACAGCAACAGGCAGTTCTCCAATCAATTACGATGGCTCACAATTTCTTCAACTTGGTAATTGGGGTGGGGGTGGGCGTTACTGGAACGGGTCATTGGATGAAGTGATGATATTCGATCAAGCGATCACACCAGAACAAGTACAGAGACTTTACCGGAATAGATACTCAGGTTATTCTTCCTGGCTATCTATTGCTCCCATCTCCGGCACTGTACCAGCCGATACTTTCCTGCCCATCCAGGTGACCTTCAATTCTACAGATCTCCAACCCGACACTTACACCACTACCCTATATGTCACCAGCAACGATCCCCTCAATCCGCTTGTAGAGCTGCCTGTCACCATGACCGTGACCCCGCCAGCCTGGTACGGCGAGCTAAATGGCATTAGTCTCTACCCCAGGATACTGTGACAACAGCCCCGGTGTATTGGCAGAAGCGGAGATCCTGATCGAGAGCAGCACCGGCGTGACCTGGACCGTGACCACCGATGAAGCGGGGAATTATTCCTACTGGCTGGATGAAAACGGTAGCCCTTACACGGTCACTGCCTCCCTGCCCGGCTACGAGACCATCCTTGCCAGCGGGGTGAGCATCATAGGTGGACAAACTACCCCACAAGATTTCAGCCTGCGCTGGCTGCAACCCTGCCTGGACTTGGCGCCTGACCAGCTGCCCATGACTTTACAGATGGGCATGACGGGCACATTGCAGTTGCTCATCACCAACACCGGGGCTGCTCCAGCCTCTTTTGAGCTCATAGAACGTAATGCTGGGCAGGCGATCCCCATCCAGGGAGCAGCAGTCGATCTGACCATCCCGGCAGGTCCAAAGGATGCTCCGGTCGGCAGCGCAGTGGCCGCCGGACCCTACACTCCACGCCTGGAAACCACTTTACGGATCCAGCCTCAAATCATGCAAGTCACCCCACCGCGGGTGTTGCTGTTGCACGCCGACGATGGGGACGGGCAGTGGATCCGCGACCAGCTGAATGCCTATGGTGACCTGGCTGCAGTGGATACCTTCAATGCCAGGTTGGACACCCCGACCCTGGACGAGCTTAGCGCCTACGATGTGATCCTGACCTGGTCGAATTATCCCTACGCCGACCCGGTTGGGATCGGGGATGTGCTGGCGGATTATGTGGATACAGGCGGCTATGTCATCAACATGCTGTATGCCCTCGGGGAGCATGGCTGGGAGATGCAAGGGCGCTTCATGGACGAAGGCTATAACGCCATCCAGGGTGGTCTGGTGAAATACCAGACCAGCTGCCTGGGGGAGCACCATCCCACCCACTTCATCTTCCAGGGTGTGGAGGATGTATGCGAGTTTTACCGCCTGAAGAACACCCAGCTGACCCCTGGGTCAACCGCCATTGCCCGCTGGCAGGATGGTGAGATCTTCGTGGCTGCCAACCAGGGCCGGACTGTCATCTCCATCACCGGCTATGTAGGCTACTACTACCGCTGGACAGGCCAGATGGACCGGGTGGTGCATAACGCCATCCTGTGGTTCCTGCTCGGGGATGACATCCCCTGGCTGGAGACGGAGCCCATCAGCGGCACCTTGCCCGCTGATGGTGGTGCCATAACTGTCGATGTTATCTTCGATACGCTTAACTACCAACCCGGCGAGCTCACTGCTGACCTGCTCCTGTTCAGCGATGATCCGATGAGATCACCCATCCAGGTTCCGGTGAGCCTGGAAATCATACCCACCTCCAGCATGGGCTGGGTGGAGGGGATTGTCACCGACCTGCGTACAGGGGCACCCCTGGAAGCGACCATCCTCGCCCAGGGGCAGCCTTATTCAGTGACCAGCAATGCCGACACAGGAGAGTACATCTTATGGCTGGAACCAGGTACATATTTGATTGAAGCCAGCTCTCCGGGCTACGTGACCCAAACAGCGGGTGTAGAGGTAAACACCGGTATGGGGAGCACACAAGACTTTGCGCTGCTGTTGGATGTGCCGTGGATGCAATATGATCCATCAAAATTTGAGGTCATGGCAGAGATCAACCAGGTGATCACACGAACGTTGACCCTAACCAATTCAGGCCCGCAAGATATGGATTACAACATCTCGGAGGGTTTAGCAGGTGCAATGTTAGCACTCCACCTGGACGAGCCAGAAGGATCAATGTCCTTCCGTGATTCTTCAGGCAATGGTTATGACGGATTTTGCTCCGGCGCAACCTGCCCATCTGCCGGAGTTCCAGGTCATTTCGGCACTGGATTGAGTTTTGATGGACTTAATGATTTTATCCAGCTTCCGGGGTTCAGTATGGGAGGTCCAATAAGTGTGGGGGCATGGGTATATTCTTATGACATAACACCCTGGTGGGCACGCTTGTTCGATTTTTCGAATGGACCATCATCTGACAATATCATCATTGCCTGGCGGGAAAACATCGGATTGATGCATTGGGGGATCTGGCGGGGTGGTGACTGGCAGTCTGTTCAAACCGAGCAGGCATTTCCAGTAAATGAATGGGTGCACGTGATGGCTGTTGTTGATGAGGGTGGCATGGGGTATATCTACTGGAATGGAGCGCTGATTGCATCAGGCCCGATGCACACACCCAATAACATCTTGCGCAATCTTCAATATATTGGGCGCAGTGCCTGGGATGGTGATGGATATTTCCATGGGGTAATCGATGATTTCGTTGTATACAATCGAGCCCTGTCACCTGAGGAAGTGCTGCTGCTCTATGCAGGTGGATCAATTGGGGATACCCCCTGGTTGTCAGTCGACCCGAGTACTGGTGATGTCCCTCCAAATAGCAGTGCTCCCGTTCAGGTTGACCTTCGATGCCACCGGCATATTGCCGGACACCTACACCACCACGCTGTTCCTGTCCAGCAACGACCCCCTCCTGCCTGTGGCGGGAATCCCAATAACCATGACCGTGACCGGGGAAGTGACGCCCACCTGCAGTGACATCGACGGGGTGGAGCAGGGTTGGATTGGCAAGGAGTATGACTTCACTGCCACGGTCAGCCCGGAAACTGCGCTGACTCCTATAACATATATCTGGCAGGTGGATGATCAAATCCCCATTACTCACACTGCGGGCATCGTAGACACAATCTCGTTTACCTGGGATACACCAGGTGTCAGCATCATCCGTGTGACCGCCTCGAATGCGTATGGGGTGGTAATGGACACACATTCGATCAGCCTGGAGGAGATACCATATACCTACTATTTGCCACTCATGGAAAATGATGCCCAACTTTCACCCTTCATGGGATGGGTGGAAGGTGTGGTGACAGACTTGCGCACCGGTGAGCCAGTACAGGCGTCATTGATCACGGTCGGTCAGCCATACTCCACCACCAGTGACGCCGAGACTGGATATTATCAGCTCTGGCTTGAGCATGGCGGCTACACTCTCCAGGCAAGTTCAGATGGTTATATCAATCGATATCTCACAAGTGGAGATCATCGCTGCAGAACATGGACATAACGGATATTGCTTTACTGCCAGACGCGCCTGGCTGCAATATAGTCCGCCAGAATATGTTGTCGAAACGCTTGAGTCAAACTAGGCCAATTGCCCAACCTTAATCCTGACCGATATCAGGATACGGCTACGGTACCTCTCGGATTCCAGATCAATGGAGATTTATCGGATGGCTGTTATATTACTTCATCTGGATGAACCCGCCGGAACAACAACATTTTACGATTCACTCGGGTAATGGCAATCATGGACATATGTTCTGAGAATACTTGTCCGATAGCCGGAGTAAGCTGGAAGGCTTGGCATGCCGTAGGCTTTGATGGAGCGATGATGATATTCGCTAACCCTACCGGACAACGTGTCCCGGCAGGAAGTATTAGTTAGGAGGCAAAGGTATTTCCAGCGCAGCATGGGGTAAAGACAACTGCGCAAGGAGATCGGACTGCTGTAGAATACCGCCCATTCGAGGACAATTCTGGCTCGTGTAACTTTGATGCTGCCAGAAAATGGCAATAGTGATCGCGTTCGGGTTATGGGATGGTGACTTTCAGAACCGATTGTCCTCCGGGTCAATACGTGGATGATCAGTTCCAATCGGGTGGTATCAACTTGTAATCAGGTGGGATTACGAGATCATATATATCGATGGGAAATTACGGGAGCTGATCCATACAGCGTCCGCGGCCACTGGCGAATGGTGATAATGAATTAGTTTGCTTCGTGGTGGGTACTACGAACATTATCCAGGTATCATTGACGAAGTGATTTTTTATGATCAGGACATTAACCCCCGAAGATGTGCAGGCGTTATACCAGAATGGACCTGGGGGTAACAATATCTGGTTCTCTTTCGATCCCATCTCTGGAACGATACCCGCCAACAGCTCTATACCTGTTCAAATTACATTTGATGCGACCGATCTTCAGCCAGATATTTACACCACTAATTGATATATCTCTAGCAACGATCCACTCCTGCCTTTAGTGGAGATCCCGATGACCATGGCCATCGACCCCGCCCTCAGCATGGGTTGGGTGGAGGGATTTGTCACCGACCTGCGCACGGGCGAGCCACTGCAAGCGACAATCATTGCTGAGGGGCAACCTTACACCGTCACCAGCGACCTCCAGACAGGCTATTATAAGCTTTGGCTTGAGCCAGGTACCTATTCGCTCAATGCCAGTGCCATAGGTTATCTGACCCAGGCAGTAGAGGTTGTAGTGAGCACTCAGGTCGGAACGCTGCAGGACGTGGCACTCCTCCTGGATGCACCCTGGATGCAGTTCTCACCAACCAATCTGGATAGCATCCAATTAATTAACCAAATCGTCACCGAGACTCTGACTATAAGTAATAATAATGGGTTGACTTTTACTTATGCTATCTCCCCCGGACCATTCATTGACGATTTCAACAATGAATCTAATATGTGGGAATACACATATGATTCGTATAGAGATGCCAATGAAGGATACGCTGTTCTTACTCCACTGGAAAATTCTCAGGTTGGAATAGTTTGGTTTACACAAGAGATCACCCAACCCTTTGTGGTGAAATTCCGGTACAGAGTTGGGGGAGGTAACCCGGCAGGGGATGGTTTCGTTTTTATGTTTTATAAAAACAGCGATTATATTCCTGGTACTGAGGGTTCATGTCTTGGATTTGGTGGCTCTGATTTCTACTGCACTGCTGAAGGATATGGGATTGAATTTGATGGATTTGATTATGGGAATAACGAGCCAAGTGATCATCACATTGCTCTCATCAAGGATGATGTTTGGACCCACTTAGCTTCTGTTGATGATTTCAGGGTAAAAGATAACCAATGGCACCAGGTGCAAATAAGTGTTAATGAAAATGGTCTTATCGTGTCACTGGATGGGGAGGTAGTTTTAACATGGGAGGGTGAATTTGATTATACGTATTCTAATCTTGGGTTTAGTGCTGCTACGGCAGCAGCTTTAGACTGGCATATCATTGATGATTTTAGCCTCTCATCCGGTGGTGAATTACCTGGTTGGCTTCGGATAGAACCCCTTTTAGGAATGATACCCGCGAACAGATCTCAACCTGTCCAGGTTATTTTCAATTCTAATAGTCTCCTTCCTGATACTTACACTACAACAATAGCCGTGACCAGCAATGATCCCCTCCTGCCCGTAGTGGAAATCCCGGTGACGATGACGGTGACCGAGGAGATACAACCGGCAGCCAAGACAAGCCCAATGGTGAAGACAGGCTGGTTGCCTGCCGGGATGTTCGGTTTAATTCCACTGATCCCACTGTTTTTACCACGCGGGAGGAAATACCTAGGGGTGGGGTAATGGAAGCTTCAGATCACTTCTCTTTCTTGCTGCGCCTGTGGCAGGTGCCCACCGACCAGGAAAATGCTTTGCGCATCCTGCTCGAGAATGTGCTGACAGGCGAGAAGCGCGGTTTTACCAGCCTGGAGGAATTGCTGGATTATTTAAACCAGGTGACCGCGGAAACACATGAGACATCAGCTGAGGGGAGTCATATCGAGGTGCAGGGCGGAGGGGATAACCCTGCACCTCTTGATTCTACTTCGAGGTGCTAGAAAAGGAGGCAAATTGTCAAAGACAGGATACCGATCGAACACCGGAAAAGCTTTCACTTTATCCAGATTGAAGGTTGGATTGAGATTTTCGAAACCCAACAATAATTGTCCATATGAGTTGGATTTCGGGCAAAAGAATGTGCCCCCTACCCAATCTACCAAATATGCCAAAGATGTCTTACTAAATGAGGAGAAAAAATGAACAGGATCAAGAAATTTAGCTTTCCCATCTGCCTGGCACTGCTTGGCGTTGGGATTTTATTGCTCGGAGCCTGGGATATGCAGCGGGTGTCGGCAGCGCAACCTGATGTATGGTATCAAGGTGCTGATGCACCTGCTCCCTTAGCTTTCCATGGTTTTGCACAATGTATAGACGAACCTGATGTGTTCTATGTACTGGGTTCATATCCTGGAGAAACTTATTTCTATTCCTACGATGCTAGCTTAAATATATGGTCCACATTACCACCATTCCCCATACCGATTGAGCGTAGTGGTGTAGTTTGTTATGAAGGGCTGATTTACGCAGCAGGTGGGGATAGCTCCGCAGCTTTGGATACACTATATATTTATAATATTGCCAACCAGATATGGACATTGGGTTCAAGCATGCCCCATCCTGTGAAACAGGCAGCCATTGGTGTTTGGGATGGCAAAATATACCTTGCAGGGGGCACATTAATCTCACTCCCATGGACACCCATTGACCATGTCGATATTTATGATATCGCCAGTGATACCTGGAGCGACCAGGCTGGAGAATCCATGCCAGAGGCTTCTTCTTCGGCTGGTTATGCTCAGGTAGGCCCATATTTATACATCGTTGGAGGTTGGTCCGGGAACTTTAACAATAATGTAAATGCTACTTTGCTCTATGATATGTCGACTGACACCTGGGAGGTTGGACCTGAATTCACCAGCGCCAGGGCATCTTTTGCCTTGGTGGCGACTGTTTCGCACCTATATGCCATCGGTGGAGACGCTGATGGGGGCAGCCAGGTAAATCCAACTGACTTGGTTGAATCATTGGATCTGTCTACCTGGCCTAATGGCGCATGGGAGGATATAACGGACCCGTTACCGTTAATCATTGAAGGGAATGCAGGGTTCTGCAGTGAATCGGTAAGCGGGGGAGAGATATGGTCAATCGGCGGAACGGATGGGTCCAATCTACTCGCTAATACTTACTACCGCCCTTCTGAAGAGTGCGCGGTATGGCCACCCCCGCCTCAAATGGTGGCGGTGTTCCCGGAATCCAGCTCCCACACTGCCGAGGTGACCACACCTATCTCGATCACCTACGACCAGGACATGAACCCGATCACCGTGAACCCGAGTAGCTTTGTGGTGCATGCCCGCCAGACCGGCAGGTTGGATGAGATGCCGGAAGTCGAGGGCGGGATGATCATGCTCCAGCCAGAAGACCCGCTGCATGCCGGGGAGCTGGTGCAGGTGAGCGCCACCACCCAGACCCTCAGCATGGATGGGGAAGGGCCAATTAAGCCCACTGTGTGGGAATTCACCACCGCCCCCTGGGGTGGGAATGGTTATTTCCACACTAAGCAAGGCTTGCCAGTCGCAATCAATCGCTATGCTGCGATGGGCGACCTGGATGGTGATGGTGACCTGGATGCCTTCACCACAACCTGTGCTGGTCTTGCTGTTGTCTTTATAAACGATGGCGAAGGGACATTATCACCAGGACAAACCATCACCATCCCCAGCTACTGCATGCTGGATGTGGAGCTGGGTGACCTGGATGGGGACGGGGACCTCGATGCCGTGTTGGTTAACCTTGGTTATAACCCTGACCTGGTGTACTTGAATAATGGTGATGGCACCTTTGTTGATAGTGGGCAAGCCATCACCTCTATTGTTGATACTTATGCCAGGTTGGGTGACCTGGACGGCGATGGCGACCTGGATATTTTTGTGGTCTCAGGTGGTTTTGAGGTAGGCACAATCCGCACCTGGGAGAATGACGGTACGGGTGCCTTTAGCTTAATGGACGACTTTGATACATCCTACATGCACACTGGCCTGGCGTTGGGAGACCTGGACAACGACGGCGACCTGGACGCCTTCACTGCTGGCTGGGGAAATACCTACAACAAGGTCTGGCTGAACGATGGAACAGGCGAATTCAGCGAAGCACAGTCGATCCCCAATGCCTTTACGTACTGGGTACTGTTGGGCGACCTGGATGGCGATGGCGACCTGGATGCCTACCTGGCTAACCTCACTATCGACGTTACCAATCTTCCAGATGAGATCTGGCTGAATGATGGCACGGGTCACTTCACAAACAGTGGTCAGTCTCTGGATACAATTAATAGCGTCATACCTGCCCTGGGTGACCTGGATAGCGACGGAGACCTGGATGTATATCTCTCCGGAGAATATGGGCTACCGATGGCTGATCAGGTATGGACGAACGATGGCACGGGGGTAATTTACCCTCTTCCGCACCATGGACGAAAATTACCCTGGTGGGATTGCCATGCTTGGTGACCTGGATGGTGATGGCAACCTGGATGCCTTCACCGCTGATGGTGATGTATCATTCCGCACCTTCCTGAATGGCGACTGGACCCAGGCTGAGCCACCTCCTATGCCTTTAGCAGCCAACCTGGTGCAGTGCCCCGACGACCCGGACAGCTTCTATATGGTGGGTGGTATCCTGACCGGCAATATAACTTCAAACCGCCTGTATCGCTATGATATTGATGATGGCAAAGGTGAAGGTGAATGGGTGCGCCTGGCAGACTTGCCTGGGTCAGCGCCGGGCAGTGGCGGCAGCCTGCTACCAGGGCAAAATATATGCTGCCGGTGGGCTGAGCTTAGGCATCGTAAAAACGATGTTTGTATATGACATCCTCGCTGATAGCTGGACGACGGGTCCCAATCTGCCTGATCCAATCTGGGGAGCGGCCATGGGTGCCTGGGATGGCAAGCTCTACGTTGTGGGTGGTACACGGATAGATGTACCCTATACCCCGGTCGGCCGGGTGGATGTCTTTGATATCGCTACTGGTGAATGGACCGCAGAAGGTGGGGAAAACATGCCCACTGCGGCCAGCTTCTTCGGCAGCGTGCAGACTGGACCCTATTTGTATGCAGTAGGTGGTTCTTCAGGTGATTTTGCTCACAACGTTGACCAGACCCAGCGTTACAACATGGCAACTGATGAATGGCAAGTCGGCCCCCAGTTCACCAGTGCCCGGGCACTTGTCTCGTTGGCAGCTTCAAGCTCACACCTTTATGCACTTGGTGGTGACCAGAATGGAGGCACGGCCTTCGATGTTATCGATCAGGTGGAATATCTCGATCTTTCAATCTGGCCTTCCGGCACCTGGATTGAGCTGGATGACCCGCTGCCACATCCAAATATATATGCTGCATCCACCTGCTCGGAGGTGCTCACCGGTGGTGAGATCTGGGCGGTGGGTGGAGGCGACGAAAACCTGCAACCCTATAACACCAATTACTACTATCCAATTGCCGAGCCCTGCGTCAGCTTCGGCGTGGACCTGCAGCCGGAAAACCTGGCGACCACCGGTATGCCCGGAGAGGTAGTCAACTACACCCTATCCATCCACAACGATGGCACGCTGGATGACACCTATGATATCAGCGTTGAATCTGCCTGGAATACCACCTACCCAGCAACTGTCGGACCGATTCCTCCGGGGGAGAGCACTGAGTTGCTGGTCAGTGTCGAGATCCCCGGTGATGCGTATGCGGGAGATAGCGACTCAGCTACTGTCATTGCCACTTCCCAGGGAGATCCAACTGCTGCAGATGAGGCATCTCTGACCACTTCAGTCTCCGAGTGGGTGGAGGCTACCCCCATCCCCTTTGGGGTGGCATATTACGGCTTTGCCCAGTGCCCCAACCAACCCAATAGCTTCTACGTCATAAGTGGGGCATATGACTGGGGAGCAGCAACTACCAACGTCTGGCTTTATGACGCTGTTACGAATACTTGGAACGCCTTGACACCAATCCTAGTACCAGTAATCAGTCCAGCTGCAGTATGTTATGCAGGTCATTTATACGTTGTCCAAGGACAGCTTCAAATATATGACATTGAAGCTGACAGCTGGAGCTTCGGTACCTCTGTACCGCGATATGCTTGGGGGTCAGCAGTAGGTGTTTGGGATGGCAAACTCTATCGGGTCAGCGGTTCTCCAGGGGAATGGAATACCCCATTCAATTATGTTGATATTTACAACATTGCCACAAACACCTGGGAGTTGGTAGGAGGTGACCCGATCCCTGTGCCCGTGTTTAGTCCTAGTTATACGCAAGTTGGACCTTATCTGTACATTGTTGGTGGAGTTGGCACTGGATCGCCCGCAAATAATGTAGATGTTGCCCAGCGTTATGATATGGCAACAAACACTTGGGAATGGGACGATTTTCCAAGCGCACGTGGAATGGGGTTTGCCCTGGCTTACAACGGTAACCAATTGTTTGCCATGGGAGGCGACTTGGATGGCAATGACTATTACGAAGCAACTGACCTGGTAGAGACCCTCGATTTATCGGTTTGGCCAGACAGCAACTGGGATGTTTATTACGATCCATATCCATATGCAATGGCGGGTAACTCCGCAGGCTTTTGTACCGAGGCGGTTACTGGGGGTGAGATCTGGTCTATTGGTGGAGCCACGGTTAATCCAGATATGGTATACGATTATAACCTCTATCACCCCACCGGAGAAGCTTGCGTGCATTACAGCGTGGACCTGCCCGAGCCCTGGCAAGGTGAAGGGGTGGCTGGAGAAACCGTGGAGTACACGGTGACCATCACCAACACCGGGGTGGTAACGGACTACTTTACCCTGGATGTCAGCACCACCTGGAATATCGGCTCGTTCTTGGGTGGTCCTGGACCAATCGGTCCGGGGGAGAGCATGGATATTGCCATCGCGGTGGAGGTACCCCAGGATGGCGTGTGGAACGACCTGGGTGTGACCGAAATCACCGCTGCCTCGATTAGCAACCCGGCTGAAATTGACACCACCACCATCACTACCCGGGTGATGGGCTACCAGGTGGATATTACTCCTGATCCACCTGACCCACAAACCGGTCACCCCGGGGAAGTGTTGACTTACACCCTGCAGGTTTCCAACATCGGTGACTTTGTGGACAGCTACACGGTGACCATCAGCGCCTCCTGGGGGATGACCACGCCTATCACGGTTGGCCCGTTGCTGCCTGGTGAAGACACCGAGATGCTGGTAACGGTGGAGATCCCGCAAGATGCACTCCACGGGGATTGGGATGAGGCCACGATAATGCTAACTTCACAGGCCGACCCACGCGTCTCCGCTTCCGTCAAGCTGACCAGCACCGCTCTCTGGCATCGCACGCTGATGCCGCTGGCATTGAGGAACTAGCATGTTTCAAAAGGTGTGTATATTTGGAATGTGCCAGGTCTCATCGAGATGAATGACATCCACCAAGGATCCTGACACACGTCCATGAAGTTTCACTGACACCCCCTGCAATTCTCCCTTGCAGGGGGTGTCGTATTTAAATGCAAAAACTCCCCGTCCCACGAATGGGTGAGGAGCTGGGTTAAAACAATAAAGTCTCTTGGCAATGACCTACTCTCCCAGGCAGTTACCCACCAAGTACCATCGGCGCTGACAGGCTTAACGAACGGGTTCGGGATGTTACCGGGTGTACCCCTGTCGCTCCAATCACCAAGAGACTCTATTTACATGTTAAGATACCAACCAAATAATGATTTTTAGATCATGGCATACGAAAAGTGTCGAGTTCTCCGTACCACGTGATTAAGCCCTCGGCCATTAGTACAGCTTAGCTGAACGCATTACTGCGCTTACACATGCTGCCTATCAGCAGGTAGTCTTCCTGCGGCCTTACTCCCTTAATGGGAAGAGGGATCTAATCTTGAGGCGAGTTTCCCACTTAGATGCTTTCAGCGGTTATCTCTGCCGGACTTAGCTACCCAGCGATGCCGTTGGCACGACAACTGGCACACCAGAGGTCCGTCCACCCCGGTCCTCTCGTACTAGGGGCAGATCCTCTCAAATCCCTTGCGCCCACAGCGGATAGAGACCGACCTGTCTCACGACGGTCTGAACCCAGCTCGCGTATCGCTTTAATGGGCGAACAGCCCAACCCTTGGGACCTTATCCAGCCCCAGGATGCGATGAGCCGACATCGAGGTGCCGAGCGAAGCCGTCGATATGAACTCTTGGGCTTCACCAGCCTGTTATCCCCGGGGTAGCTTTTGTCCGGTAAGCCACGGCCCTTCCACACAGTACCGTGGGATCACTAAGCCCGGCTTTCGCCTCTGCTCGACGCGTTGGTCTTGCAGTCAAGCTCCCTTATGCCTTTACACTCTCCGGCTGGTTTCCATTCAGCCTGAGGGAACCTTTGGGCGCCTCCGTTACTTTTTAGGAGGCGACCGCCCCAGTCAAACTGCCCACCTGGCACGGTCCCCCATCCGGATTACGGAATGGGGTTAGGGTCTAAACATCGTCAGGGTGGTATTTCATTGATGACTCCACCGAGGCTAGCGCCCCAGCTTCAAAGTCTCCCACCTATGCTACACAGACAATGCCCAAACTCAATGCCAAGATGCAGTAAAGCTCCACGGGGTCTTTTTGTCCTGCTGCGGGTAACGAGCATCTTCACTCGTATTTCAATTTCACCGGGTCCCTCGTTGAGACACTGTTCCAGTTGTTACACCGTTCGTGCGGGTCGGAACTTACCCGACAAGGAATTTCGCTACCTTAGGACCGTTATAGTTACGGCCGCCGTTCACTGGGGCTTCAGTTCAGAGCTTCGGCTTACGCCTAACCCCTCCCTTTAACCTTCCAGCACTGGGCAGGTGTCAGCCCCTATACATCGCCTTACGGCTTTGCAGAGACCTGTGGTTTTGTTAACCAGTCACTAGAACCATTTCACTGCGACCTCCCAATGCTCCAATCGTATGAATTTCACATCAGGAGGCACCCCTTATCCCGAAGTTACGGGGCTAAATTGCCTAGTTCCTTAACGAGGGTTCTCCCGTTCGCCTTGGTATACTCTACCCATCTACCAGTGTCGGTTTGCGGTACGGACACCTTTAAATCAACGCTTAGAGGCTTTTCTCGGCAGCAAGGCTTAACCACTTCCGCCTTAAAGGCTCGCAATCGCGCCTCAGCTCAGCCTGTTTTCACCAGGCCTCAACGCCTACACGCTTACACCTGCACAACCAATCGCAGGCTGGTCTACCTCGCTGCGTCCCCTCATCACTCATCAAAGGTGGTTCCGGAATGTTGACCGGATATCCATCACCTACGCCTCACGGCCTCGGCTAAGGACCGACTAACCCGACGCGGACTGACCTGGCGTCGGAAACCTTAGATTTACGGCGAACACGGTTCTCACGTGTTTTACGCTACTCATGCCTGCATTCTCACTTCTGCCCGCTCCAGCCGTCCTTACGGTCGACCTTCACTGCTGGCAGAACGCTCCCCTACCGCCCCAGTCAAAGACTGAGACCCAAAGCTTCGGTGCCAGGCTTAGCCCCGTTAAATTTTCCGCGCAAGACCACTTGACCAGTGAGCTATTACGCACTCTTTAAAGGGTGGCTGCTTCTGAGCCAACCTCCTGGTTGTCCGAGTAATCTCACATCGTTTCCCACTTAGCCTGGACTTTAGGACCTTAGCTGTTGATCTGGGCTGATTCCCTTTCGACCCCGAAACTCATCTCCCGGAGTCCGACTGCCATGCTCTGGAGTATCGGCATTCGGAGTTTGGTTGGGTTCGGTAAGCAGTAAGCCCCCTAGCCCATCCAGTGCTCTACCTCCGATACTGAACACATGACGCTAGCCCTAAAGCTATTTCGGGGAGAACAAGCTATCTCCTAGTTCGTTTGGCATATCACCCCTACCCACAGCTCATCCCCTAATTTTGTAACATTAGTAGGTTCGGGCCTCCACGAGTGGTTAAACTCGTTTCACCCTGGCCATGGGTAGATCACCAGGTTTCGTGTCTAATTCTTGCGACTAAACGCCCTATTCAGACTCGCTTTCGCTACGGCTTCGGGTGTCACTCCCTTAACCTTGCCACAAAAATTAACTCGCAGGCTCATTCTCCAAAAGGCACGCCGTCAGGCATAGCGGCGCGCATCCGGCTTTCGCCGGCGCACAGACCCGCCATTAGCCCTTCGACTGCTTGTAAGCTTACGGTTTCAGGATCTATTTCACTCCCCTTATCGGGGTGCTTTTCACCTTTCCCTCGCGGTACTTGTACACTATCGGTCGTCAAATGTATTTAGCCTTGGAGAGTGGACTCCCCAGCTTCCCACTGGATTAGCGTGCCCAGTGGTACTCAGGTACCTGGCAGGAGTCGCTTAGCTTTTACATACGGGACTGTTACCCTCTATGGTAGGCTGTCCCACACCTTTCTGTTAGCAGAGCGATTTGTCACTCCTATGTGCCAGGCCCTACAACCCCGATCCGGCAAGCCAGATCGGTTTGGGCTGTTCCCCGTTCGCTCGCCACTACTTGGGGAATACTTTCTTTTCCTCTGGGTACTTAGATGTTTCAGTTCCCCAGGTTCCCTTCTCCCAATCTATATATTCAACTGAGAGATGCCGTTGGTTCGCAACGGCAGGTTTCCCTATTCGGACATCCCCGGATCGGCGCCTGTACACGGCTCCTCGGGGCTTATCGCAGTGTCCCACGTCCTTCATCGGCATTTAACGCCAAGGCATCCACCGTAAGCTCTTAGTAGCTTAATCACGTGATGCGGAGAAATCGAAACTTTTCGTTTTACTTTTTACATCTCGCTTTCTATCGCATTACGCATGATTTGATAAAAAATCACTATTCAGTTGGTAAGGTTCAAGCCTTTCGGCTTTCAGCGATTGATCGCTGAGGGGTGATCCCGATTCTTTTTCCGGAGCACCCTTCAAGGGTCAACCGTTCTTTTAGAGACAAAGCGACCCGGTCACCGCCGGGTCGCAAAATACCCATACGATGGCTCAAAAACGGAAGCTATGTCTTGATGACAAACGCCAAACCCAAGTACACCTCTTTCTAGGGCGGCCCTGTGGAGATGAGGGGACTCGAACCCCTGACATCCGCCTTGCAAAGGCGGCGCTCTCCCAACTGAGCTACATCCCCAGTCTTTGCTACTGGTAAGGTAGTGGGCCTGACTGGAGTCGAACCAGTGACCCCTGCGTTATCAGCACAGTGCTCTAACCAGCTGAGCTACAGGCCCAGACAGCCGGATCCTCAACAACTGAGAAGTGACAGGAAACCCTCTAGGGGTTATAAGACCTCGCTACCGCTAGCGAGTGGTACAACCGAATAGATGTCTGAAGTCTATTCGGGTCGAGTAGAGCTTCCTGCGGTCAGGCAGGTTGCTCAGAACTCTAGAAAGGAGGTGATCCAGGCGCACCTTCCGGTACACCTACCTTGTTACGACTTCGTCCCAGTCACCAGTCCCACCTTCGACAGCTCCCTCCCTTACGGGTTAGGATACCGGCTTCAGGTGTTACCAGCTCCCATGACGTGACGGGCGGTGTGTACAAGCCCCGGGAACGTATTCAACGCACTAATGCTGACGCGCGTTTACTAGCAACTCCGGCTTCATGCAGGCGGGTTGCAGCCTGCAATCTGAACTGAGACCAGTTTTGGGGATTGGCTCTACCTCGCGGCTTTGCGACCCATTGTACTGGCCATTGTAGCGTGTGTGTAGCCCCGGATATAAAGGCCATGCTGACTTGACGTCATCCCCGCCTTCCTCCGGCTTGATACCGGCAGTCCTGTATGACACTTGTAACATACAGCGAGGGTTGCGCTCGTTACCGGACTTAACCGGACACCTCACGGCACGAGCTGACGACAGCCATGCAGCACCTGTATAGGCTCCCCGAAGGGTCGGTCACCTCTCGGATCCCTACTACCTATATGTCAAACCCGGGTAAGGTTTTTCGCGTAGCAACGAATTAAACCACACGCTCCGCTGCTTGTGCGGGGCCCCGTCAATTCCTTTGAGTTTTAACCTTGCGGCCGTAGTCCCCAGGCGGCAAACTTATCGCGTTAGCTTCGGCACCGGCGGATTTTACCCCACCAACACCAAGTTTGCATCGTTTACAGCTAGGACTACCGGGGTTTCTAATCCCGTTCGCTCCCCTAGCTTTCGTGTCTGAGCGTCAGGAACGGTCCAGGAGGCCGCCTTCGCCACTGGTATTCCTCCCGATATCTACGCATTTCACTACTACACCGGGAATTCTACCTCCCTCTACCGTCCTCTAGTCTGATAGTTTTGAACGGCCTCTCCCAGTTGAGCCGGGAGCTTTCACATCCAACTTATCAAACCGCCTACACACGCTTTACGCCCAGTAAATTCGGATAACGCTCGGATCCTACGTATTACCGCGGCTGCTGGCACGTAGTTAGCCGATCCTTATTCTAGAAGTACCGTCCTTCCTCGTCCTTCTTAAAAGCACTTTACAACCCGAAGGTCTTCATCGTGCACGCGGCGTTGCTGCATCAGGCTTTCGCCCATTGTGCAATATTCCCTACTGCTGCCACCCGTAGGTGTCTGGCCCGTGTTTCAGTGCCAGTGTGGGGGGCCACCCTCTCAGGCCCCCTACCCGTCGTCGCCTTGGTAGGCCGTTACCCTACCAACTAGCTGATGGGACGCAGGTCCCTCCCAAAGTGGATTGCTCCTTCAGTTGCCAGGCCTCTAACCCTGGTAACCACATGAGGTATTAGCTCCAGTTTCCCGGAGTTATTCCTCTCTTTGGGGCAGGTCACCAACGCGTTACTCACCCATTCGCCACTAGGAAGTTCCCGTATTGCTACAAGAACTCCTCGTTCGACTTGCATGTATTAGGCACGCCGCCAGCGTTTATCCTGAGCCAGGATCAAACTCTCCGCAAAAAAATTATGCATCTTTCGATGCGTAAAGTCTGCGTTTTTTGTCGTTATAACGACTGGCTGATTTCCTATCACTCTTCAGTTGTTAAGGTTCCTTCAATCGAGCGGGCAGGATTTTATCACTGCCCCAAGAGCCTGTCAAGGCTATTTAGAGACTAAACTGCCGATGTTAAACTCAACATCGGCCGTCAGACTGTGAAGTGTGTACACTTTAGT
>CAWGGJ010000006.1:0-375758 GCA_963822175.1 uncultured Chloroflexia bacterium
GGTTGGGCTGTAGATCAGAAAAGAAAATCCATTCAGAATTTTGCTATGCTATGGATATTATTGGTTATCAGGTCACATACCAAAAGGAAAGAAGCTGCCTGGCAGCAATTTCATCACTTTTTATTTGATATTCTTGCATAAGTAGTTTTCAATCCCGGAAATGCGAATAATAATCATAGGCAAAACATGAAGAAACAATTAAAGTGCCGCACGATTATTTCGGGCATTGTTTTGGCAGTTCTGATGCTAATTATTGTTCTACAAGGATCCTACATCTGGAAAGATTATGCCCGAATCCAGCTCGGAATTGTCAAACGATATGTTTGGATCACAGCTGCTGAACGAAGTAAGATTTTAATTTTGAAGAAAGATCCTGCAAGTTATCTCAAGTTTTTAAATCAACTAATACCCCAAAACGCGCAGGTCGTATTACCACCAGAAAAGGAAACAGGAGACTTACAACGTCAAAAATGGTTTGCAGACCAGAATATGATGCAGTTCTTTCTGTTTCCCCGTATGATTTTATTATGCGACCAAGACATTAATTCTGATTGTGTCGAGAATCTCAACAACCCGAAATCTTATATCCTTGCATTCGGCAATTTTCCCCCTCCTGAATTTGTGGAGGCAAAGCAATTTGTTCCTTTCCCAGCATCAATAGAAAATATCAAGGGAGTTTATATACCCTCGGAATCGGGAGAACAGATAGCCATTCCCACTGTGGATGATTACAGCCAATGGACCAAGGTACCCTTAATTGCGTACTTAATTGATACAGTTATATTAATTAGTCTATTGACCCTGGGATTTATTTTTGTCAGTCTTTTTATTCCGGGACCAAACTGGCTGGATATTTTTAGCCTTAGTTTTCCACTGGCCATGGGGATTATTTCGTGGTGCACTTTTATGTCCTCATATTTGGGTGCGTCAATCACACTTCTCACCTATCTATTTTGGTTCATGCTCCTATTAATTATCGGTATTGGTGTTCATTTTCTCTTACGGAAATCGTGGCCAAAGGTACCAAGGATTTTCCCTATAGGATCACCCAGGCAAATATGGAAAAACAACGCGATTGCAGTTGGGCTTGGATTGGGAGTATTTTTATGGTTCGGTCTGAATGGTCTCATCTCGATCGGTCATGGCTATTCTACCTTTGACGAAATTGCCAATTGGGCACTTAAGGGATATGCCATGGCATATAAGCATTCAATCTGGGCGAGCAATTATTGGGGTGGACACGTAATGGCGTATCCGATGAATATTCAATTATTAATCTCATTATTTTCCCTCGCCGACGGTGATGCCGTCCCGGGATCAAAGGCGATCTTTCCGATCATGACGATCTCACTGCTGATCGGATGTTATCAATTTTGGAGGAAGCATGAGGTTAAGCATAATCTCGCGCTAATCGGTATATTATTCATATTTACTACTCCTTTTTTCTTTAGATATTCAACCATGGGTTATGCCAATGGCCCATTTACTGCATATCTTGTCCTGGGCGTCCTGTGGAGTATTGAAGGATTGCTCCATCAAGATAACCGATCGATCCTCCTCGGTGGATTACTCTTTGCATTTGCTGGATGGACACGGCCTGAAGGAATCGGTTACAGCCTCATTCTATTAGCTTGCATTTGGATTTGTTCAAAATATATATTAAAAGTTAGAGTGGATATCCTGCAGATCGGCGCCGCGCTGCTACCCATCGTTTTCGTCCCGCTAACCTGGCTGATCCTCATCGGGGCAAAGAATATGCAGCAGGATCAAATTGGGGGTGCATTAATTACATTTAAAGCTATGCTCAGTGGCAATATCAATTTTGAAGCCTGGGGAGTCATGTATACCTATGCCAAACAATATTTCTCCTGGTGGCATGAAGCTGGTTATATTCTTCCAATTGCAATCATAATTGCTGTTGTTAGTATTGCCTTCAACCGGTGGTATAAGAACAAACTAATTCTCTCCCTCTGTATTATCACATTAGTGACTGCCATGGTTCCAGCGGCTATGTTTTATATCGATTCGTTTTCAGAAGGAAATTTCCCATTATTCCTGGTAGTATCCTTCAACCGGGCATACCTGCCAGCAGTAATTATGGTCGTAATAACTTTAATTATGATTTTGGATACTACCCTCAAACCAAAACATACCAGTTTGGATAACGCCTGATAAGCTATGGATGTATAAAATAAATAGGAATAATGAAAAATAGTGTCAAAAAGAATCTATTCAATTTCCGCAGAGATTTTTGATAGATTTCCAGGATTTTGCCGGGGGGTGGTGCTGGCATATGACGTGCACAATGGCACATCCCCGGATAAGCTGGTGCAGATGCTACGTGATGCAGAGGCACATGTACGCCAGGAAACCACGATCGAGAACATCGCCGAACACCCGCGCATCAAATCCTGGCGGGAGGCTTATAAGGCGTTCGGGGCCAAACCGAGCGAATACCGCTCGTCGGTGGAAGCGATGGCACGCCGGGCACTGCGGGGTGACCAGCTGCCCAGCATCAACGCCCTGGTGGACATTGGCAATATCGTCTCGCTGCAGCACCTGCTGCCGGTGGGCGGGCATTCCATGGACGGGCTGACCCAGGACATTACCCTGCGCTTCGCCAGCGGGGAAGAGGAATTCGTCGCATTTGGCTCCAGCGAGATGGAACATCCCTTGCCCGGGGAAGTGGTTTTCGTGGAAGGCAATACCGTGCTCACCCGGCGCTGGACCTGGCGACAAGCCAACCACAGCCTCACCCTGCCGGAGACGCAGAGCATCGAGATCAACATCGACCGTTTACCCCCGGTGGAGATGGAAGAGGTGCACGCCATCGCCAGCCAGGTGATGACGTTGGTGTGTGAGTTTTGCGGGGGAAGAACGAGGTATGAAGTGCTGAGTGCCAGCAATCCACAGATGAAGCTGGAAATGTGAGAGGGATGTATAATGAAATTATATATACAATTATAATAAAGATAGATTTTTCAAATATCGGTAACCTTCAAAACTAATAATGGATGGGGGCTGCCAGGTGATATTCCTTTTGGCAACCTTTATCAAGAGGAGGAAAGATCATGGTCAAAGGTCTATCTCACTCATCCCAGCTTCGACGTCTGCTCCACCTGCTTGTTTCCCTATGTGTACTCGCATCATCGCTGCTCATCAACGTCCCAACCGCCCAGGCGGATGATGTGGGTGGACCCATCGATACCGATACCACCTGGACACTGGCTGGCAGCCCGTACACCGTTGTCAGCCCTGTCCTGGTGATGGAGGGGGTGACGTTAACCATTGAACCAGGGGTGACGGTTAAGTTCAACAGCCATAAGGCACTCCAGGTGGATGGTGAGCTGATCGCCATGGGCACAAACGAAAACCCGATCACTTTTACTTCAAATGTGGGGACAAATCCCGGGGATTGGGATTATATCGTCTTCTCTGATATCAGCGCCGACGCAGTGTATGATGTGGACGGAAATTATGTCAGCGGCTCAATATTGAAATATGTGGTCATCGAGTATGCCGGTGGGGCAAACCTGGCAGAAAATAACGGTGCCCTGCGGCTGGACGCCGCCGGGCCTTTCATCACCCAATCAACCATCCGTAATAATGCCAGCGCCGGCATTATCGGCTATAACCATCCCACGACGCTCAAGCTGACGCACAATTCGATCATGAATAATTCAGGTACCGGGATCAGGGTGATCACCGCTACGTATTTGGAAATCACCGACAATGTCATCAGTGGTAATGTTAACTCTCCCTCAAGTGGGGGCGGTGGGATCCAGGTAGATGGTGCTACAACCAGCATCATCAGCAGGAATGTGATTCGAGGCAATACCGCATCCTGGTCTAATCCTGTCTATATCGTATCAGCTGCATCAACGACGATTAGTGACAATGTAATCACTGAAAACTCAATCAGTGACTGCAACCCGTGTTGGAACCGTTTTGTTCTCGACGTCCATGGTGGTCAGGGATTGATTCGCAATAACCTGATCGCATACAACATGACCGGTGGAATCTATGCTGAGTGGGGCTGGAATTGTGCCATGAGCATTATTGAGAATATCATCATCCAAAATCAGGGAATCGCTTTTTATATAAACGGCTACTCTTTGCTAACTGGGACGATCTCGCACAATATATTAAGCGATAACACGACCGGCATTGACATAGGTGCCATGCGCGTGGGTGATTTGATTGCCAATATCAGCTACAACAGTCTTATACGCAATACAGCTGAAAACAATGCTGCGCTGGTTTACCTGGGCCAGATGCCAGGAAGCGCTATCAACGCTAACACAATTGTGGGCAATGTTAATCTAAGCGCACCCGGAACTATGCGCACAGTATCCATTCAAGGTTCCCCAACCTTCAATGACAACAACATCTCCAATAACAATGGCTACGCACTCTACAATCTAAATCCGCAAGGATCAGACAACATTAACGGTGAGAACAACTGGTGGGGTACTTCCAGCAACCCGGAGATCCAGGCACTCATCTATGACTGGTTTGATGACCCAACCTTGGGCATCGTAGATTACACACCTTATCGTACAGAGCACAACCTGGCTGCACCTGTCTCACCTCCCGCCGGGTTGGATGTTACTTCAGGGCTCACATCCATCAACCTGAGCTGGGATGCAAACCCCGAAAGCGATGTGATCGGCTATAAAATCTATTATGATATTGACGACAGGTACCCATATTCGGGCAGCGGGGCTGACCAAGGTGCTTCACCAATCGATGTTGGAGACGTGCTTACCTACACGCTGACTGGTTTGCCAGTAGGCATATATCACCTCTCGGTTACTGCATATGATCCAGGAGCTGATGGCGCTCATGATCAGACGGATGGGAATGAAAGCTGGCTTTCTGTAGATGAAACTGGGATCGTTGGAGAGACACCCAATGCAGAGTTCTCAGCCACTCCGACATACGGCGTTGCACCACTGAACGTGAACTTCACTAATGAATCCAGTGGTGAATATGATACCTGTGGGTGGGACTTTGGAGATGGAGGGACAAGCAGTGAGTGTGATAATCCGATTCACGTCTATGAAACTCCCGGTGTTTACACCGTAACCCTGACGGTGAGCGGATTAATTGGCACCGATACCGAGACGAAGGCAGGCTATATCACAATTTACGAACCAGTTATGGCTGACTTTAGTGGCACCCCAAACAGCGGTGTGGCACCCTTGAGCGTTGCCTTTACCAACATGTCGAGCGGTGATTATGACACCTGTGAATGGGATTTTGGAGATGATGGGACAAGCAGTGAGTGTGTTAATCCGATTCACGTCTATGAAACTCCCGGTGTTTACACCGTAACCCTGACGGTGAGCGGATTAATTGGCACCGATTCCGAGACGAAGGCAGGCTATATCACAATTTACGAACCAGTTATGGCTGACTTTAGTGGCACCCCAAACAGCGGTGTGGCACCCTTGAGCGTTGCCTTCACCAACATGTCGAGCGGTGATTATGACACCTGTGAATGGGATTTTGGAGATGATGGGACAAGCAGTGAGTGTGTTAATCCGATTCACGTCTATGAAACTCCCGGTGTTTACACCGTAACCCTGACGGTGAGCGGATTAATTGGCACCGATTCCGAGACGAAGGCAGGCTATATCACAATTTACCAACCAGTTCTGGCTGACTTTAGTGGCATTCCAAACAGCGGTGTTGCCCCCTTGAGCGTTGACTTCACCAACATGTCGAGCGGTGATTATGATGCCTGTGAATGGGATTTTGGAGATGGTGGTATAAGCAATGACTGTTCAGGTGCCACACACATCTACGAGATAGCCGGCGTTTATACCGTTTCGTTGAATATAAATGGCATAGGTGGAAGTGATGAATTGATCAAACCGGACTATATCACGGTTTTTTACACCTTTAAACTGCCATTAATTCTTCGATGATCTATCAAGTAAATTAAGAAGGGTTTATCTGAGTGGGTAAAGGATGGGTCGACCTTGCTGACCAGGACGGGCGTGTAGGCTGACATGAAGCATCGCTTATGCATGTTCAGCTTGTTCAGTCAACAAGAGCTCGATGAATCGATACGATTAAGGGGAGTGGAATAATAAAATATATAACCGCCTCCCATTGAGATGGAGGAGATCCATGCCATCGCCAGCCAGGTGATGCGGTTGGTGAGTGAGTTTTGTGGGGGGAGAATGAGGTACGAGGTGCTGAGTGCCAGCGATCCGCAGCTGAAGCCGGAAATGTGAGAGGGGTGTATAATGAAACTATTCACGAATTATTCTTAAGCCAGCTTTCTCATATATAACCAACACTAAGAACTCATAACGGACGGGGGCTGCCCGCTGATATGGCTTTTGGCAGCCACACTCGAGAGGAGATAAGATCATGGTCAAAGGTCAGGCTCGCCCCGCACACCTTCGTCATCTTTTCCATCTGCTTGTTTCTCTGTGTATACTCGCAGCATTGCTGCTCATCAACGTCCCAACCGCCCGGGCGGACGATGTGGGTGGACCCATCGATACTGATACCACCTGGACACTGGCTGGCAGCCCGTACATCGTGGTCAGCCCTGTCCTGGTGATGGAAGGGGTGACATTAACCATTGAACCGGGGGTGACGGTTAAGTTCAACAGCCATAAGGCACTCCAGGTGGATGGTGAGCTGATCGCCATTGGCACAAACGAAAACCCGATCACTTTTACTTCCAATGTGGGCGCGAATCCCGGGGACTGGGATTATATCGTTTTCACAGATAGCAGCGCCGACGCGGTATATGATGTGGATGGAAACTATGTCAGCGGCTCGATATTGAAATATGTGGTCATCGAGTATGCCGGTGGGGCAAACCTGGCAGAAAATAACGGTGCCCTTCGACTGGACGCTGCCGGTCCTTTCATCACCTATACTTCCGTCCACAATAGTGCCAGCAGTGGCATTATTGGCTTCCACAACCCCGTCACGATCAAGATGACGCACAATACGGTTATGAATAATGCAGGTACTGGGATCAATGTGACAGGCATAACGTATTTGGAAATCACCGACAGCACAATTGTGGGTAATATCAACTCAGCCTACAGCCTGGGCGGTGGGATCAGAGCAGAGACTATAACCGGTATCATCAGCAGGAACGTCATTCGTGGGAATACCCATATTTGGTCAGGAAGTGGCATCGATTTTACCGGCTCCGCGACGATCAGTGACAATGTAATCACCGAAAACGCCATCGCTGACTGTTACCCATGTTGGGACCGTCATGCCCTGGTGAGTGGTGGTGGTGGAGATGTGGTTATTATGCAAAACAACCTGGTTGCCTACAACTTTACCGGCGGGATATCGAATTGGTCCTATTCACCCACGATCATTGACAATATCATCATCCACAATCAGGGGATGGCGATGGATGTCTGGGGTGCAATCTCGACGGTCTCACATAATGTCATTGCCGATAACATGAATGGAATGTCAGATATCGGCGCTTTCTTCCAGAGGGGTAGTCCTACCAATCTCAGCTACAATAGTATTGTACGCAACACGGCGCAAAATAATGTTGGGCTGGTCTATGGTGGCTCTGACGATAGCAGCGCCATCAACGCCAACACCATCGTGGACAATGTCAATCAAGCCGCTCCCGGAGATCTTCGAACGGTATCTATCGACGGTCATCCAACATTCAACGACAATAACATTTATAATAACACCGGCTACGCACTGTACAGCCTAAGCTTGCAGGGTTCAGGCAATATCAATGCCGAGAACAACTGGTGGGGTACATCCAGCAGCCCGGAGATCCAAGCGCTCATCTACGACTGGTTCGATGACCCGGCCTTAACCATTGTTGATTTCAGCCCCTATCGCACAGATTTCAACCTGGATGCACCCGTCTCACCCCCAACCGGGTTGGATGTTACCTCAGGGCTCACATCCATCAGCCTAAGCTGGGATGCAAACCCCGAAAGCGATGTGATCGGCTATAAAATCTATTATGATATTGACGACAGGTACCCTTATACAGGCAGCGGGGCTGATCAAGGCGCATCACCAATCGATGTGGGGAATGTGATCAACTACTCCCTAACCGGATTACCGGATGGTGTATACCACCTCACCGTGACTGCGTATGATGCAGACGCTGATGGTGCCCACGACCAAACAGATGGGAACGAAAGCTGGCTGTCGGTGGATGAGACCGGGATGATGGGGGAGCCACTGCAAGCAGAGTTCACTGCCACTCCCACCAGTGGCTATGTACCCCTTCTGGTCAGTTTTACCAACGAATCTGGCGGAGCATATACCTCCTGCGAGTGGGATTTCGGGGATGGTGGCACCAGCAGTGTCTGTTTAAGCCCCACCCACAGCTATGATACAACGGGTACTTTCACCGTTTCGCTGACGATTTACGGGCCTGGCGCAAGCGATGTTCTGACCAAACCAGACTATATCACTGTGAATTACCCGACCTTCCTGGCTTTAATTCAACGGTGATTTATCACACCTATCCACAGGAATATCAACCTGGATGTGATCCAGCGACCATAAGAATTCTCACCTCCAGGTTTGTGGTGTGTGAATATTTTTAGATTGATATAGACCTCAGATCCTGAGCGTAAATAACCCGGGTGCAAAGTGCCCGGGTTATTCTGTTATTACCAAGTTGGTAGATTCTTCTTTTATTGGTTTAGCCGGATTGTTCAGGCAGCATGCATGTGTGGTTTATTCTCTGCAGAGTCGCCCTGTACATTGCCCACAAATTTACCCGGATCCTTGTTAAAGTCGCGCTTGCAGCCAAGGCTACAAAAGTAATAAGTCTTTCCTTGATACTCAGACTTGCCCGCAGCAGTCCTGGGATCAACCTCCATGTCACATACCGGATCTTTTTCCATTTATATTCTCCTCTACTCTATAATTCAAACGCTATTATTCGGCAGATGGCAATAATAACACGACTACAATGACTATCGTAATGGACCTATTTATCCATCAACCACTAATAAAAGCCAACCAAGCCGAATGATGTGCAACCGCCTGCTTATTTCAACGCCTCCAACACAGATTGGAGGGCGTGCTTCACTTCCTGTGGAAATCCAAGCATGGTTTTCTTGGTTTCTTCGTCGACCACGCTGAACATCACTTCGGGATCCTGGATGCTTACATGAACTCCATCGCGCTCCTGTTTGAGCACCACGTTGCACGGCAGGAGTAAACCTATTTCTTCATCCACGGATAATGCCCGGTGGGCAAAGCGCGGGTTACACGCCCCCAGGATCAGGTAAGGCTTGAAATCGACCCCGATCTTTTGTTGCAGCGTCTTCTGGACGTCTATTTCAGTTAGAACCCCGAAGCCCTGGGTTTTAAGCGCTTCCACAACCCTGGGTTTAACTTCATCCAGGGTGCCGTTCATTTTTATCGTCATTCCGTAACTGGCCATCGAATTATGCTCCTTTTTACTTCTTTAGATGTAACTAAAGAGGTAAAGTTACAGTTAAATGGGTTCGACTCTCAGGGAGAAGACTGAATCTTAAGCGTTGCCGCAGTCAAGGCTGCCCTCTCCATAGACCCAACAGCCTAAAATGACCACCCGGGGCGGTGGCCCCCGGTTGCTGCAGCCTGATAGAGAAAATGGGGATGACGAACAAAAAAGCAATAAACCTGGAAACAATGGATGATTCCAAGCCATATGCCCCTGTTATAGGGATAGGTTGAGATGATGCGGGCAAGCAGATGGGGGTATGAGCGCTATCTGACGGGCGCGCGTATAGGCATAATTGCCTATATCAGGCACTAAATTGGATCACCCAAATTTATTGAATTGGGATTCAAAACCAATTAGGAATATTCTCCAGCCACTTGCGTACCGCTTTGGGGGATTTGAGCACGTAATCCCCTCCGCTGGGCCGGACATAGCCGAAATATTGGGCAACTGAAATGGCTACACCGCCAAAAGCATGGATCGTTTCGAAGGCGTCTGCATCATTGTCATCGTCTCCAATATAAAGCAAACGTGCCCCAGGAAGTGGAAAACTGTTTAGTAAGAAGGCTACGGTCTTCCCCTTGTGCGCCATCGCCGAGCTGATTTCCAGGAATTTTTTTCGCTTGATCAGGCGAAAGACGTCAGTGATTAATTCCTGGTTGAGTGTTTGCTGGACAGACGAGATCACCTGGATGCTTTCACGGGGAGAGGCAAATCGAGCGTGGAGTGCCAGTGCCCAACCTTTATCCTCCAGGTAGAATCCGCTGCGCCCAGCGATGATCTCCTGCCACTGTGGTTTTAACTGCTCCAGATAGGGGCGGATGAGAGTGTAATCCGCCCGTTAAATCCGCTCCCCTTCGGGAGTTTGAATCTCTATTCCGTAGGTTCCTGCCAAAAAAATCCCCGGGACAGGCAGAAGAACCTGGAGGTCGCGCATGCACCTTCCGCTGACGATCGCCAGGCGGACCCTGCTTGAGCCTGCCAACCGCCTGACCAGCTCGATGATCCTGGGATTTGGGGAGATGATGTCTGGTGTGCGGGTGAATGCCGCCAATGTGCCATCATAGTCCAGGAATAACCACAAGTGCTCTGCTGCAGTGATCCACTCACTCAGCTCATTCTCAGAGGTAAATCTCAAGTTCGCTTACCTCTTGTTATCAGTGGAAGGATATCTTGTCGAAAGATCGCCTGCCAGGTGAAATTCTGGCGGATGCGCTGGCGCAGGCGTTGGGTTGTGCTGTTCTGAGCCCAATCCAGGAGCATGCCTGCAACCATATCCGGTGTGTTGTCAGGAGAAAACCGGGTCACCACGCCTGCCCCAATTTCCATTGCGGCAGGAATCTTGGTGGAAAAAACAGGCATACCCAGCAAACCAGCTTCGAGGATGGGCATGCCAAAGCCCTCACGGTGACTGGGCATGAAAAGTACATCACAGGCACGGTATAGCTGGCGCACCAGGGGTAATCCAATGGTATAGCCTGCCCCAGGCAGTGACCCGGATTGGTAAACAAAACAGGCTTCATGCTCCACGTCCAACTGGTGACGCAACTGCAGCAGGCTGCGGTAATATTCCTGGTCCTGCGGGTCATGAGGGTCAGGCGGACCCGTGACGACCAGTTTAGGCTTCACCCCACGCGCTTTGAGGCTGGCGATGACCTGAAGGGCAAACTCAATATTTTTCGCCTGGGTAATGCGAACCGGCATCAACAAGATCAGGTCAGCCTGGTCCAGGTCCAATCGCTCGACAAGCGCCTGACCCTCCTCGGAGAGGCTGTACAGGTCTGCTGGGTCCACGCCATCATATACCACGCCGATCTGCCCGGGTGGGCACTTGAGCAACCCTGCCAACTCCTGCTGGCGAGCGGCTGATATGGTCACATAGGTCACATCCCTGCGGAAAGTACGCAGGAAATCCCAAGGATAGCCCGGGTGTACGCTGGAGCTTGAGTGGGGACTGGACCAGGTAAAATCGTGGCACCAGGCGATACAGTTCCTGATCTTTCCACCGTCCAAAAGGCGAATCAGGGCAGCAGTAAGGGGAAGATTAAAATGCTTGGTGAATATATTGTGGACGATGACGGTATCCACGGACCCCAGGGCTTGCAACAGCGACCGTTCGAGCAGGGCAGTCAATGGCACAAAATCTGCAGGAACCACACCCGATTCGAGCTGCTGGCTGATCTGAACCAGGCGGGGATGGCGTGAGTCCATCTCGGGGACCTGGATGAAATCCGCACCGGGTGGCAGGGAGGATTCTTCGCCTGACCCAGCGATGAGCGTGACCTGGATATTTGCTTTTAACAACAAAGCTGCATGGGCATGGATCACAGATTCCACCCCACCAACGATGGGCGGTAACGAGTAGTGTAGGATAGCGACTCTCATAATTTCAACCTGATGATGGTCTCCAGCTGCCTCTCCTGGAGGGTTTGTTCCATTGGATTTTGTATCTCCGCACCAGCAGAGAGCGTTGAAGGGTCAAGGTATTAGTCCATAATATTCCACTTTAGTCTATCCAGTTGTATTATAAACCCCATCGTTAATAAATCCTCAGGCCAACCTGTAAGCTGCATTCTGTGCACGCAGGTTGCTCTGCGCCGATAACCATCTCTCCAGGATGTGAGTTACCTCCCGCCTCCTGCAGTCTACCCGAGGCTGGCATACCTTCCATGAAAGCACAAGCTAGGACAGCCTGAGGAAGAAGCACAGATTCGCTGTTACTTGAGAGAAAATCCAGGAAAAATGGAAATATTGTGAACTTGTGAACCTATTTTTTTCTGAATAGATCATAAATTCCAGATAATTGCCTCGTAAATAGGTCTAATTCCTGGATTCAAGGTCAATCAATAAATCTTGGAACCACTCCCTGGCAAATGAATGAGCTTTACGTCCATAATCAAGAGTTTTTAACTGGTAATTGAAGATTTCCCTGTAGGGAAGAGGAACATCTAACTGGACGAATTCCTCGTTCATGGAATTCAATTCGTCTTGAACCATTTCTATCTTACGAAGGATCTCATGAATGATTTGCTGTCTATCCTCCATGGATTGGATTAAACCGAGAAAATACACCTTTGAAAGTGCAGTCACCTCCAGCTTATTCACCGGGATTGGATCAAACATCCACTGGTAAAAGGCAGCCCTGCCTGGCTCGGTGATGCTGTAAACCTTTTTGTTACGCCCGCCTTCTACCTGCTCTGTAAATACGATCAATCCCTTGTTAAGCAATTTTTAACTGCGATCTGCAAGCTACCAAAACTGGCACTATAAAAAAGAGAAATGCCCTGCTTGAATGCGCGGTTCAGATCATAAAGCGTAAGACTCTGGATGATTAGTAATCCCAAAACTACATTTTCCATTTTGATCCTTTCCAGGTTGACAACAAATACACATAATGTTACTATTAGTAATATAACTATTAGTATTATACATCTAAGGTGAGGCAATGTCAAAGGAGAAACAATAATGGATTTATCGGAATCGACCAAGCGACAAAAAATAAATGACCATTTTAATAAGTATTTTCAAAAGATACACTCAAAAAATCAGCCAAACCCAATCCAGATCAGGGTATATTCGGAAAAACTTGGCCTGGATTATACCTACCCAACTGGCACTGCCAACCAGCCATATCATGTGGCAAGTATTGGCAAGTTATTTACAGCCACCCTGGTGCAAATGCTGGCAGAAAGAGGACATTTAGCGGTGAAGGATTTTATCTCCCAATATCTTCCTCACTCAACGTTGGACCGGCTTTTTGTATATCAGGACATTGATTATGCCTCCCAGGTGACCATTGAGCACCTTTTGGGTCATACTTCAGGTGTTGCGGATTATTTTGAAGGGGGTACTACCGAAGGTAAATCCTTTATAAATGAAATACTCACCAATACTGGTTTTCATTGGACGCCGGAAAAACTGCTCGCTTATACTCGAGACCATCAAAGGTCGGTCGGGATCCCGGGCAATGTCTTTAATTATTCGGATACTGGGTATATATTACTCGGATTGATCATCGAAAAGGTCACAGGGAAATCATTTGCCCAGAACTTGAAGGATGAGTTCTTCCTGCCCCTGGAGATGAACAACTCGTATCTGATGTTCTACTCTGAACCTGCAAACACACCCAAAAAAGAAATTAATAAAATATGGTTCAACAAAGTGGAGATAACTGGTTTCGAAAGCCTGAGCTGTGACTGGTCTGGCGGGGGAATCATCTCGACCACAGCAGACCTGCTAAAATTCAACCAGGCGCTCCGGAAAGGTCAGCTGGTGCAAAAAAGTACCCTGGAGTCAATGGATAGCTGCACGCATAAATTTCAACCCGGGATCTATTATGGCCTGGGAATGATGGAAATTCGCTTCAAGGAATTTTTCTTTTTGCTTGGGAAACTGCCAAAAATTAAAGGCCATATTGGTATTCTGTCCACTCATCTGTTTTATGATCCATCCACAGATGCCCATATCATCATGAATTTTGGCTCGAACACCTTTATGGTGGGAAGCTTTAAGGCATTGATAGAGATTGAGAACACGCTTCAAAGAATGCGGTAGGTGTAAAAAAAACAATAAAGCCATTCAACCAATTTACATTCCCCAGGCCAGCCTGTAAGCCGCATTCTGTGCACGTAGGTCACCCTGCGCCGATAACCATCTCTCTAGGACGTGAGTTACCTCACGCCTCATGCAGTCTACCCGAGGCTGCGGATCAATCCAGGTGACGAGCCGCCACCTCCCTCACGGGATTGCCTCTGCTTGACCTTGCTCCAGGTGGGGGTTGCCTGGCCGCAGACGTTACCGCCTGCGCCGGTGGTCTCTTACACCACCTTTTCACCCTGACATCTCCGCCATAAGGTGGAGATGCGGTCTGTTTCTGTGGCCCGATCCGTCAGGTTGCCCCGTCCCGGGAGTTACCCGGCACCTTGCCCTGTGGAGTGCGGACTTTCCTCGATGGTAATTAGCCACCGCGGTCATCCGACCAGCCTGGGGAGTTTTATCATACCATAGAAAAAAGTGATGAATGCGGATGTGATCCTATACAAGGTGATGATGCAGGAATGTTATACTTTGTCAGAATATGTCGATATCATCAGCTGAACCCCTGAAGGATTCATTTCTACTTGGATACTGGCATGGGAATAGAAGGTTCGCATGAATCACAGTTATCTCGATCGCATACATCATTTTAAAGGCAGCCCTTATGAGATTGGATATACCGCCGGGCAACTGCTTGGGAGAGGGTATGAACAGGTGATAGACCGGTATATCGGTGAGCAGCCGATTCCAAAAGATTTCGAAAAATTACATTCCAAGGTCATGCCATGGTTTCATCGCCTACCGAGGAGGTTCCGGGAAGAATACGAAGGGTTTGCTGAAGGATCAAAGATACCTCTCCAGCGCATCGTTGAATTTTCATATATCGAAGAATGTGACATCAAGCAATGTAGCGGGGCAATTTTTCCAATGTATGATAAGGTGTGGGTTGCGCGCAACAATGATTCCTTCGTGCCAGACTTATGGGGGTATGCAACGATCCGCGAAGTAAATGGGCGTATCCCAACCATAACCTTCTCCATGGAAGGGGACATCTTCGCCCCTACTGGCATCAATAAGGAAAAACTATGGCTGCATTATAACTTTCTGTCCGTTTGGGATGAACCTGCAGTAGACAAGCCTCATTTTCCTGGCTATGTGTTTCTGACCGAAGCGCTGGAACGTTGCTCCAAACTCAGCGATGTGGAAAGAATGCTCGCCGAGTTTGACCGTGATGGCGGTATGATGTTATTTGCCGTGGATGGGAAAACACAGGAGTTCGCAATTTACGAGTGTTTGTGCTCAAAGTTTTTTAAACGGGAGCAATCCAGCAGCTGGATCGTGGGAACGAATCACTTTTGTGCATGCCCGGATCCAACTTTAACCGAGGCAGATAAGGAGCTGCTCGGTAGTGTAAGCCGCTTTAGCCGGATGGAAGACCTAATGCGCGGAATATCTGCTTCGCATACATCACCCAATCTCCCCACTGACCTGATCCAAATCCTTGCTGATGATCAAATCGAGCGGCGAGAACTGCGGCTGATGACGGTCTATTCAAACGTAGCCTGCCCAAGTACGGGTGAGATCTGGTACACATTTGGTGGCTATCCCGCGGCGAGCAAGGGGAACTGGCAAAGGCTCGATTGGCCCTGGGTGGATTGATGATTATTACCGTTGGAAACGGGCTAAATCAGTAGAATCACAACAAAACTGCCTGGCAGGAACAAGTCTGATATTAACAGGTTTCGACTTTATGGGTGAACATAAGTGTATCCAATTATCCAGGTTGGAAGAATGATCGAGAGGCCTTCCATGTATTATCCAAGCATTTTCAATGATGTGATCGGACCAGTCATGCGTGGTCCATCCAGCTCCCACTGCGCCGCGGCATTGCGGATCGGGAGAATCGCCAGGGACCTGATGGGTGGCAAGGTCTCAGAGGTGCTGGTCGAGTTCGACAAGCACGGGTCACTCGCCACAACCCATATCAGCCAGGGATCGGATATGGGCCTATTCGGGGGTCTCCTGGGTTGGGAAGCGACCGATGAACGGCTGGTACAGTCTCCGCAAGCCATCCAGGAAGCAGGTATTAAGGTAGAGATAAAAATACGAGACTTCCACGACAGTCACCCAAATACATACAGGATGATGCTCAAGAATTCGAGAGAGGCACATTCAATCATCGCCACATCCGTGGGAGGTGGGATGATCCAGGTGATCGAAATCGATGGTCATAAAATCTCCATGGCAGGTGATTATTTTGAAACCCTGTTTTACCTGGATTCAGACACTGGCGAAGTATTCAATTTCATACGTAACAATGGAAATGCAGATGAGATCAATATACTGGGAGACCAGGGAGAGCAGATCATCGAGGTCAAGGGGCAGAATTTTATTAATGGCGAGATCCTCGCTGAGCTGACCTCCAGGTTCGAGATATCATCGGTAAAGCATCTCCAGCCAGTCCTGCCAGTTTTATCGCATAAGAAAATCCAGGTTCCCTTTATAACCTGTGTAGAGATGCTAGATTACAACAGGGAGAAACACCTCCCACTATGGGAGCTTGCCGTACATTATGAGGCTGCCAGGGGAAATTTATCTCACGACCAGGTGATCACGCAGATGGAGGAAATCATCTGTATCTTGCAGCAATCCATCGAGCAAGGAGTCCAGGGGACACACTATGCCGACCGAATCCTTAGTCATCAGTCGGGAAAATTCCTGGCAAGGATGGAGAGCGGTCAGCTTCTTGATGCCGGCTTGCTCAACCGGATCATCCTATATGTTTCCGCCCTGATGGAAGTGAAAAGCTCGATGGGGATCATTGTTGCTGCACCCACAGCAGGATCTTGCGGTGGCTTACCCGGAGCATGCATCGGAGCAGCAAGTGCATTGGGATTGTCGCTCGAAAAAACCACCCAGGCGATGCTGGCGGCCGGGTTGATCGGGGTCTTAATCGCCGCGCATTCAACCTTCGCGGCAGAAGTTTGCGGGTGCCAGGCAGAGTGCGGGGCTGGCTCAGGGATGGCAGCAGCTGCATTGGTGACCCTGGCAGATGGAACTGTACAGCAGGCGATCGCTGCCAGTTCCATGGCACTTCAAAATATCCTGGGAATGATCTGTGATCCGGTAGCGAACCGGGTTGAGGTTCCCTGCCTTGGGAAAAATGTCCTGGCAGCCAGCAATGCCCTGGCATGCGCCAATATGGCCCTGGCTGGTTTCGATGCCGTCATCCCGCTGGATGAGGTGATCGAGACCATGGATCGGGTCGGCAAAAGTTTACCCTACGAACTGCGCTGCACCGGGCTTGGTGGCCTTTCGGTTACCGAAACTTCCAAAGGTATCGAGTCCAGGTTAATTAGGCTCCAGGAAAAATGAAGGGGATGTAATCTTTAGTAGAAAGTTCGTAACCGGAGTATCTTCTTCTTTTCCTAATAATTTTTTCGTTATTTATTGTTAAATTATTATTCGCCTTTGTAGGCTTTCTCGAGTTCGCGAATATTCAGTTTACCTTCCATACTAAGCATAGCAGCGCCAACACGATCAGCTTTAGCAGTGTCTGGATCACGCATCATGATGTCTAGGCTTTCCGGGATAATCTGCCACGATAAGCCATATCTATCTTTAAGCCATCCGCAAGAAACTATTTTGCCACCTTTGGATAGCGCGTCCCAAAGATGATCAATCTCTTCCTGAGTTTTGCAGTTTACCACTATTGAGATAGCCTCACTAAAAGTAAACATCGGACCACCATTTAGCGCAGTAAAGTTTTGGCCATTCAGTTCAAAGTCTATTGTTGATAAATCTCCGGCTTTCTTTCCGGCTGTTTTTGCCACTGACTCTGTGAGATACGATGTGTTTATTATTTTTGCATTTTCAAACAGCGATACATACAGATCTACCGCTTCTTTTGCTTGGTCGTTAAACCAAAGAAAAGTTACTATTTTTCTCATTATGAAGGTTCCTTTCTTCTTATTTAGTAAGAGTTTTTTATTATAGCAACCAGTACACGCTTTAGCAACAGCATTGATCGATTTAGCTTTTGTGTTATGACTTCCATGAAATCATGGGATACTCGCCTATTGGACCCTTCCACGCCAGTAAACACCCAGGAATTGTCAACATGATGATCTTCAAACCTCCGGTACTTTCCAGCGATTCCCCAGGAACTGAATATCCAACAGCAACGTCTACCCTGAAGTTGTAAGCGCATCAGCCAGAACACATGCCCAGGAAAGTTTTGCTTAATGATGGCTTAAGGCTGAAATCCCTCAACAAGTGTATAATGCGCTCGATCTACCATCGGAGATATAAATGAAAAGAAATCAAATTATTATCGTTATTACAATCCTTCTACCCGCCCTGCTCCTATCTGCCTGTAATTTGCCAAACAGGTTACCAGCAGTGGCGACTATCACGCCCACCAACAGCATCACCACGCCGAGTACACCCACGCCGGTTCCATCCTTATGCGAAAACCTGTATTTTCCAACCACCTTGGGTGATGCCTGGGAATATGCCGGTAATACCTCTGCAACAGGGGCTTATGCTCGATCAGATTCCATCACCAGCTCTGGTATGGATGCGTTCACTGTCCAGAGTACTGTATCAGAGATGAGCTACAACGTTGATTATTCCTGTACACCGGCCGGACTGGTTGCGGTGAACCCCATTCAGCAATACCTGGGACCCATCCTGAACGCCCTGAATGGCCAGGTGACACTTAATTTAACTTCCAATTCCGGCATCAGCCTGCCGAAAAACATCAACCCGGGTGATACCTGGCAGCAGATCATTGAATGGGAAGGATCGGCCCAGGGAATGTCCACCAATGGCCGGCTGGTCATCGATTACACGGCTGTTGGCTACGAGACGGTGACCGTAGCAGCCGGGACGTATGATGCCCTCAAGGTGAATACATCCATCCGTATCGAGATCACCAATTTCAGGATCGAGTACGGAAGCTATGGGATCACCACCTGGATGGCTCCAAATGTCGGGGTTGTTAAAAGCCAGGGTTCCAGCAATGTCCCCAATGTGCAATTTTCAGACAGCCTGGAACTGAAGCAATACAGCCCAGCTCCATAACGGAAATAATAATTTAAAAGATAGATCGGGAAGAAACCAGGTGAACTTTCATCAGATCACCTGGTTTCACCGATCGTTACGCGCACCCCCACCTGGTTCGTTATCATCTACACGCCGTGGAGAAAGAGAATATCACCAGCGCAGCCTGCGAGGACAATACCCTGCGCGTCGATCTCACAATATGCATCTAGATCACGCCATTGCGCATCAAAGCTGGTACCTACCTATCCTTCCGAAGGATGGCAACCAATTGGCATTGTGAAAACCGAGGGAACCAGCCATATTAACGGGGTTGATCTCACCAAGGGCACCCGGTTCATAAATTCCACACCTAAACCCTGATCGATAGCGACCCCTGTTCCCTGGTAATTGTCGATATATTTTCTCCACCCATCCCGTTTGATCCAAGCATAATTTTCGCTCGAGCCGTCCCTAGCCGAAGGTGAATCGCTACTCTTCCTGGTAGGATATTGTTCATTCACGATCTGTTTTGTATTAAGTCATCCGATTCCTGGTTGAGGAAATCTCACCTCACCTTGTGACAACCTATCCTCCATCTGCCTCAATGAATCATCGTGAATTAAGGTACAATAAAACTAGCCGATATTCAACCCATAACAAGGAGCTCATCATGATTCCGAAACGATCCTGGGCAATTACCGTGCTGTTCATCATTCTTGTATCAACCGCTTGCACACCTCAACCTGCCAACCCATCCCCCCTAACCCAAACTGGGCAAGAGACCGCCATCTCCAACACCGGAATCCCTCAATCAACAAACACCCAACCAGTCAGCGGATCACCCTCGGAGCAGCCGACCCAGGAGCAGGATCAGCCACAGTCACTGGCAGGTCCGACCCAGGAGCAGAATCAGCCACAGACACTGGCAGGTCCGATCCAGGTGAGCCTCACCCTTGAAGAGAGCCAGGCGATCAGCTCGACGTTAACTGGCGAAGGTGCAACGCTAAGTGCGGTATCCTCCAACGGTGTGAAATATGACCTCAGCCTCCCAGCCGGGGCTTTATATGAAGATACCAAGATACGCATGATCCCAATCGAGAAAATGGACGGTCTACCGCTCAGTGGAGGCCTCATTGGAGGAGTGCAGCTCGAGCCTGAGGGAGCGGTCTTGACCTTGCCGGCAGAACTCACCATCACCCTCCCATCCGGCACCCCACCCGAGGAAGTGATCCCCCTGGCTTACCACGGCAATGGTGAGCGGGTGCACCTGACAATTGCCAAACTAGAAGGCGACAGGCTCACTTTTCAGATCGTGCACTTTAGCGGATATTTCAGTGGGCAGGGAACCGAGGAGGAAGCAGACGCCATCGGGAATACGCCCACTGGAGACCCCCTGGATGATATCGAACAGCAGGCTGCCAGCCACTCGAGTCAATCCGGATCGCAGGGTGATTATGACCCTGCAGCAGCGGTTGATTATTACCGGAATTGGTTCAACAACACAGTATATCCCAACCTCCTGGCGGCTGAAGCGAATGGCGGCGAAACGGTGGATGCAGCTGCGGTTGAATTATTCACCTGGGCTATCAGCGTCGTACAGGAGCGTCTTGATGATGAATTGGCAAAAGAACTTGCGAATGGTTTCACTTCGGCGATCCGAGGAAACATCCTCGGATATGAAAATGCCCTTGGGCGCTGTATGGCGGGTGATGTAGAGCAGTCAAAAGATATGTTAAATCATATGATAAATGTTGAGCAGTGGAATGGTTTATATGGTGGTAAAGCTCCTTCCGATTTCAATTTTGAAAATAAAAGGACAGAGTTTCAGAGCTGCCTGACTTTCACCATGAAAATCGACTCCCTCGCAACCATTAATCCAGAGGGAAAAAATACTACGTACAAAATACATGTCACCGGGGAAGTGATCTTAAGGTTGGAGATCGAATACATGAAGGCATCTAGTGGTTCAGGTAAGCTGAAAATGGAATCATTCGACATAGAAGGCCTGGAGGCAGACTATGCGGAAGATAGAACCTGCACCTATACCACCTCCGGTTCACAAACCTCGACCATTGAGGTTCCCCAAGCGATCATCTTCAAATATGACGAGAGCAGTAACTCGATGCCCTATATGTTCATTACAACCGGGATGTTTAATTGCTGCGCCTTTGAAATAAACTGTTGGTGGATGGAGAATGGTACAAAGATGGAAAGCAACAGTAATTCAGGGGGAGCTAATATCCCCTATTGGGAAGGCGCGTTTATGGCTGCACATGAAGATAAATTTGCGGAAAATAGCGGTTTCTTCTTTGAAGATTTTAAACCCGGTTCAGGGCAGACCTACGCCATCCTCGAGGATTTCAGTGAGGCAAGCAAGTATGGCAATAATTACACCGACACGCTCACTCTGGAGATATTCCACACGCCTGGGAAATAATTTTGAAAAACGGCTTGTTTATTCGTCTATCCAATCGAAATCCTCACCCCCACCTGCCCCAGCCGGAGCATATCCCCATTCGTAATGACCACCGCCGTGGTCACGCTTTCATTGTTCAGCAACGTGCCGTTGGTGGAGGCCAGGTCTTCCAGCCACCACTGATTCTGGTGAAAAGACAGGCGGGCATGCCGGGATGAGACCGTTTGATCGTTGATGGGGAAAGCACAGGATGGCTCACGGCCCAGGATGACTTCAGGGGTGGAAAAATGCCGGGTAAGAGGAGGGCTATCCAGCTCGGTGGTCAAGGTGAGTGGGGTGGGCTGACGGGCAGCCAGTAATTCACCCTGCTGTTTCATGTCACGCCAGATGACATAAATCGCCCATCCCAGGAAAGCATACAACAGGGCAGCCAGAAGCACACGCAGGACCAACAGGATAACCGCACTCACAACCTGGATTATACCCTCACAAGACTTCAAGGCTCGGTGGAACAGCCGGCAACTCCTGGGTATAGCCTAGGGGAGATGTTGATTCCTGGCCGTAAACCAGTGGCACTCCTGCCAATAAAATGACATCCCCCGGATTTAGGATATGGCTTGAAACCGCCACACCGTTGACATAAGTGCCTGCCATCGAATCAAGGTCAAAGATGACAAAATGGTCGGTGTTGAAGCGCAGCTGGGCATGCAGGCGTGAGACCCCAGGCTGCTCGAGAACAATCTGATTGGCAGGATCGCGACCAATATTGACGACCGGTTGATTGATTAAAAATGTCGACAAGCCATTGACGATCAGAAATGCCTTGATCGTCATCCCTGAGGCCGGCTCAGCAGGGAAGTCATGTGTTCCATCCAACTCGGTGGTTGAGGACTCTCCCTGGCTGGGATGGCTGTGTGCGGTGGTGATCTGCAGGGTGGTTGTATGGGGGTCTGCCACCACTTGCAAAATGGGTGAGGCAGTGAATGTTAATCCAGACTGGGTGGCTGCCTGTTCCAGGTGGCGAGCGAGGCGGTCCAGCTCTGAAGGATGGCTCAAAAGAAGCCGTGCCTGATCGGTGGGTAGAACCAGGGTGTACTGGTCGGGAGCACAGGTTGACCCAGCACCCACACCATTTTCAGCCTGCGTTTTTAATAGCCCAGCCTGCATCGCTTTGACCAATCCATGCACCAGCTGGCGATGGAATTTCCGAGGGATGCCTTCTGATGCTGTGTCGCCCTCGATGGCTGCCCGCAGGCGTGCTTCGAGGCGGTTTAGTGAAATCTCAATCCTGGACATATCCATAATTTAACCACAATGAACCGCAGAATCCAATAACCTGGAAAACTCATAAGATTAGAGTTGTTGCTTGATTGCTCATTTTTCCATCGATCGACGCAAGGATAAAATACGGTATACTCTTTAGACGTATGGATGCTGTATTTGGTTTCCGTGAACACGCCCACACTGCAGATTGGGAGCTCGAAGCATGGGCACCTGATCTGCCCAGCCTGCTCGAGCAAGCAGCCCGCGGCATGTATGCCCTGTCGGGGATGCAGCTGCAGTCCGACCTGGCTCAAACCCGTACGATCACGCTGCATGCTGAGGATGCAGAAAGCTTGCTGGTGCGCTTCCTCAACGAGCTGCTCTGGCTGGAAGAAGAGCAGGGATTGGGCTTCGATCGGTTCTCCATCACCATCGACAACCTGCTCAATTTACAGGCTGAGCTGTATGGGTTTGCCATTGCCAACCTGGGCAAGGAAATCAAGGCAGTCACCTATCACAACCTGCAGGTGGAAAATACATCCCAGGGACTGCGGGTGAACATCGTATTTGACGTCTGAGGCAGGAGGTTCAGCATGGTGACATTACAAGACCTTAAACGCATCAGCGATTACGAATGGGAGATTCCTCAAAGCTTTCGAGAAGATATGCGTGTGCCGGTGCGCCTGTTTTCCACGCGCCGCATGCTGGAAGAGGTGGTGAAGGATAAATCGCTGGAGCAGGCGGTCAATGCGGCCACTCTGCCCGGGCTCGTGGGGCATGTCATCGTCATGCCCGACATGCACCAGGGTTATGGCTTTCCGATCGGTGGTGTGGCTGCCACGCGCCTACCTGACGGGGTCATCTCGCCCGGCGGGATCGGTTACGATATCAACTGCGGTGTGCGCCTGCTGAGCTCACAGATCAGCCTTGATTCAGCCGAGCAGTACCTGGATGCGCTGGCCACGGCACTCAACCATTTCTGCCCAAGCGGTGTGGGGGAGAAGGGTTCTGTCCGTATGTCAGAGGCGGAATTGGAAGCAGTATGCCGGCAGGGTTCACGCTGGGCGCTCAAACAGGGCTTTGCCAGCGAGGCTGACCTGCGCCGGACGGAGGAATCCGGTTGCGTGGAGGGGGCTGACCCGGACAAAGTATCCAAACGTGCCCGCGAACGAGGGCGTCCGCAGCTTGGCTCATTGGGAGCGGGCAACCATTTTATTGAGATTGACCTGATCGAGCAGGTCTTCGACAGCACGGCTGCCTCAGTGATGGGATTGGCACAGGGCAACCTGGCCGTGCAGATCCACTGCGGCTCGCGTGGTTTCGGTCACCAGATCTGCACCGATTACGTGGAAGAATTCCAGGGTGCGGTGAAGCGCTTTGGAATTCACCTGGTGGACCGCGAGCTGGTGTGTGCGCCACTCAGCTCAACCGAAGGGCAGAATTACCTGGCAGCCATGCGCTGTGCCGCAAATTATGCTTTTGCCAACCGGCAGATCCTGGCGAGCAGCGCCCGAAAAGCTTTCGAGCAGGTGCTGGCAGGCAAGGTGAAGGACTGGCACCTGCACCAGGTGTACGATATCTGCCACAACATGGGTAAGATCGAGATGCACCTGATCGAGGGTGAACGCATCAAGGTATGCGTACACCGCAAAGGCGCTACACGTGCCTTCGGACCAGGCTCCCCGGAGCTGCCGGATGAATACAAGCCCATCGGGCAACCGGTGCTGGTTCCAGGATCCATGGGCACAGCCTCATGGGTATTGGTGGGCACACAAACCAGCATGACCCAATCCTTCGGTTCCACCTGCCATGGTGCCGGGCGCCTGATGAGCCGGCACGAAGCCAAGCGCAACGTGCGCGGTGATCAGTTACGGGCTAACCTGGAATCCGAGGGCATCCATATCCGGGCGGGATCCATGGCCGGTCTGGCTGAGGAAGCTCCCCAAGCGTATAAGGACGTGGACCAGGTGGTGGAAGCCGTGGTGGGTGGCGGGATCGCCCGCAAGGTGGCCCGCCTGCGCCCGCTGGCAGTGATCAAAGGCTAGGGAACCGTTGATACAAGATTACCGTTAATCAGATTAACATTGGAGGCATTCATGACCCTGAGAAATATCGTTATCCTTTTCATCCTAACCGGACTACTGGCGGCATGCGCTGGCCCGGTAGCAACCGAAGCACCTACCGAAACCCCTGACGTGGTGACAGAGATCCCGGTCATCGCGACACCCACTTTGAGCGTGCCAACCCCGTACCCGGAACCAGCTGTGGTGACCAGCGTGCCAAACCCGTACCCTGAACCAGCCGAGGTGACCAGCGTTCCTACCCAATCAGCCTACCCCGCTCCCGGCACCCCTGGAACGGGTACCGTCGCCATCCCGCCGTCGGGATATGAGCCCCAGCCGGGGGATGAAAATCTCACCCGTGGCCAGGTTTTCCTTGATATGGCAAACAGCCAGGTGATCGTCATTGCATCCGAACCCACCCAGGCAATCGCCAACCTGGAAGGTGATCTACCTGATCCCTGTCATCAATTGCGCGTCGTTGTTACGCCACCCGATGCGAATAACATGATCAGCCTCGATGTCTACTCGGTGGTGGACCCGGGTGCGATCTGTACCACGGTGCTGGAGCCATTTACTGCCAGCATTCCCCTGGGCGGTTACACCACTGGCACCTACACGGTGTTGGTGAACGGTGAAAAGTTGGGTGATTTCAACGCCGCCATCGGGGCACAACCTGGTGACGAGAAGCTCACCCGGGGAGAGGCCTCCGTGGATATGGATAACAGCGCCTTGCTATTCAGGGATAGCCAGCCATTGGTGGTCAGTGCCAGCCTGCAAGGGTATTTATCGGACCCCTGCCATCAGCTGCGTATTGCCTACACCCCCGCCGACGAGCAGAAGCGGATCAACCTGGAGGTGTACTCCGTGTTCGATCCCAGCACCGCTTGCATCACCATGATTCAACCGTTCAATGTCATTTACCCATTGGGTAGCTACACCGAAGGGCACTATACCGTCTACGTGAATGGGGCACTCCTGGGAGAGTTCGATGGCTAAGTGGATGATGCTTTTGAGGATCGCTTCAAACACCTGTCCAACTTCAACATGATGCATGGTTGTGCAAGAAAGTTATCAAGGATGGTATTTCCATGGAGGATTTGATGAAAGCAGTAATTCTACCCATTACAATAGGCTTGCTCTTCCTTTCACTCACCGGGTGCAGCCTGGTACCAGGCGGGAACCAAGCCACACCCACCTCGAAACCTCTTTCCGGCTATGAACCCCAACCCGGTGATGAAAATCTCAGGCGTGACCAGGTTTTCCTGGACATGGCTAACAGCCGGTTCTCCACCTCTGCCACCCCAACGACTCAGGTACAAGTCTTGTTGCAAGGGGATTTGCCCGATCCCTGCCATGCCTTGCGGGTAGTGGTTCCACCTCCTGATGCGAATAATGTGATCAATCTCGACGTCTATTCCCTGGTTGACCCCGGCACGGCTTGCATAACCGTGTTAGAACCATTCAGCGCTGAAATTCCCCTGGGCAGTTATCCGGATGGTGATTATAAAGTGATGGTGAACGGAGAGAGGCTGGGCGAGTTCAGCAATGGATCCGGAGTAGCTCCTGCTACACAAGAAGTAAATCCTTGATAACCTTATGAAAAGCTGGGTGAGTAAGGTAAAGATTGAGGGCTCTTTCCGGGAGAGTTCGATGGGTAAGCATGAGGTTGGAAAGCAGGATGAGCTGTATGCTGAGAGCTTCACATCTCTCAACCATCAAGGCTTGATGCGTGCTTGTTTAATGGTGGTAGCGTCCTATTAAAGGAGGACCTGATGAAAACAGTGATCCAACATATTGGGATAATTCTGTTCATCCTTTCAATTAGCGGGTGCAGCCTGATACCCGGCGGGAGGCAAGCCACACCTACACCAGTACCACCCATCCCACCCTCAGACTATCAACCCCAACCCGGTGATGATAAGCTAAAACGCGACCAGGTGTTCGTGGACCTGGAAAACAGCGATCTATTGATCATGGAAAGTTATCCCATCCAGGTGAGTGCCATGCTAAAGGGCAGCCTTTCGGATCCCTGTCACCAGCTGCGCGTGGTGGTCACTCCCGCCAATACCGACAACCAGATCAACCTGGAAGTGTACTCGGTGTATGACCCGGGTGTGGCGTGTATCACGGTCATTGAATCATTCACCGCCAACGTCCCGCTGGGCTTTTATTCAGACGGTCACTACTCCGTCCATGTGAACGGTCAACTGCTGGGAGAGTTTGACGCATAACCGGGTAAACTCACTAACAAAGCAACATGTCAAAACCAGGAGCGGATGATCAAAACCATGCCGCTCCTGGCTTGTTATAGAAACAACCCCAGGCTAACAATCCCCAATGTAAAATTTACCGCCTGCTACAGAACATTGAAGACGGCTATAGGTTGTAAGAAAAGAAGCCATGGAATTTAACCAAAAGCAATCCAATTTCACCGAATATACGTATTATTAGATAGTGATCCACTGACACAATATCAACAGGATCACAATCAAAGGAGAAAACTCATGAAAGTAAAAAGTGCGTATATATTGACCATCGTCTCTCTGCTTCTGGCAGCATTCACTGGGCCAGTTTCAGCGGCATCCGCCAGCCTGGGAGCTGGATCTGAAGCATTATCATCAGCTATCGGAACATCCACCTCGATCGCCTCGGAAATAACCAGCTCCACGGCAACTACCCCATCCACCTCATCCGCAAGTTATGCTCCTCAACCTGGGGATGCCAACCTGATCCGTGACAAGGTGTTCATGGACCTGGCGAATAGCAGACTCATTGTTAGCCAGACCTACCCGGTCCAGGTCAGCGCAACTCTGAAGGGATACCTGCCTGATCCATGCCATGTTTTACGGGTGGTGGTGGGTGCTCCTAATGCTACCAATGCGATCAGCATCTCGGTCTATAGCCTGGTAAAACCAGGTTCGTCTTGCATCACTGTCCTGCAGCCTTTCTCCGTCACGGTGCCCGTGGGCAGCTTTACCAGCGGGAGTTATACAGTGTGGGTGAACGGCGCGAAGCTCGGTGCTTTTTCAGCGATTTCCATATCATCCACCTCCAGCGTGAAATAATCAACCGAAGTGATGATCCATGGATCTACTTCCAGCCACATGGTAACTGCACTCGCTTTCAATAAAAGGGAGTGGAGGGTCGAAAAATCCATAACCTGAGAAGTGGATAAAACAATCAAATAATAAAACCTTGGAGCGGGTTGAAACCAATCGACCCGCTCCTGTTTGTTTAATAGCGGATCACCTGATCTTACTCAGTTTCTCCAAAATAAAATAAACCGGGAGTTATAATAGCTATTGTTTGATCATCGGAGGATTAAATGATTAAGAAAATCATTTCCATGCTCCTGGTAGTCTTTTCCGGCTTGATCCTGGCAGGCTGCAGTGCATCCTCAACAAGCCTGCCGCCCACGGTTACTTCCACCAGTATTCCTGCTACACCGACCACCCTCCCTTCTGCCACAGCGCTGCCTCCAACCGAGACAGCTACACAGGCGCCACCGACTGCCACCGCAACTGCCACTGCCGTTCCGGGGCCAGTGATCGAGCACTTCCCTGTGGGGCAGGAATTCACCGTCACTTCAATCCATATGATCGATGAGAATATCGGTTGGGCGATCGGCGGGCTGGATAGCGTGGGGGAGCATGTGCTCAAGACCCAGGCTGGTGGTTCTGCCTGGAAGGATATCACCCCTCCCGAGCCGGCAGCCCCTGAGGGAGAGCGGAAGGTTGCGGCGGGTTATTTCCTGGATGCCAGCAATGCCTGGGTGATCTACACCAACACCAGTGGAATAACCCCTGCACAACCTTTCGTCTGGCGCACACAGGATGGTGGCCTCTCCTGGCAGGCCAGCCAACCCCTGGATGTGAGCAATCTGAGCGAGTTTTACGGTATGCCCTCTCTGCAGTTCGTTGATGGGCAGTCGGGGTGGTTACTGGTACACGTTGGAGCGGGGATGAACCATGACTATATCGCCCTGTACCAAAGCCAGGATGGCGGTATGAGCTGGTTGCGTATCCAGGATCCCTATAACGATACCAGCTCCATCATGTCGTGCTCCAAGACCGGCATGTTGTTCACCGATGCGACTCACGGCTGGCTGACGGGTGATTGCAACGGTGTGGCGGCAGGTGTGTTGCTATACAAGAGCACGGATGGCGGACTGACCTGGGAATCTGTCACCCTGCCGGACCCCAGCGGTGCTCCAGGGTTGTTCACCACTTTTCAATCTGCCTGTGGCTCGTATGACCCGTTCTTCTTCAGCAATGACCTGGGACACCTGGCAGTGAACTGCACCAACTACGATCAGAACCCAATCACCTACCAATACTACGTCTTCACCACACAGGACGGTGGCACCACCTGGACATCCTCCACTTACCCGGGTGAGTCGCTATATTTCTATTCTGCCAGCACAGGCTGGGCGCTGGCCAGGAAGATCCAACGCAGCAGTGATGGCGGCCTAACCTGGACGGCCATGTCCAATGTCACCTGGAGTGCTGAGGTGGATTTCATCACCGAAAATGTCGGCTGGGCGGTTGCCACAGACGAAAATCAGCAGGTGGCTTTGGTGAAAACCATCGATGGAGGGAAGAAATGGGCAATGCTGGTGCCCACTGTGGTGCCATAATTCCAACCACCCATGTATCTTCCATTCAAATAATTCGATAAATACTCCTCCCCCAAATCCTTTGGATTTGGGGGAGGCTGGGAGAGGGTAAAAACTGAATAGCGCGATCAAATCTTATTTACCAGGCATATCGTGAGCCAGTTCTACCTGTATTCTGTTATCTATGACATGTTTTAGGAAAACGTGACGGGGTGATCAAGAGAATTTACAAGCAATCGAAATCAAGCGTCTGTCCCCAGAATGTGAATTGCTACTTGATTTATTTACTATTAACTATACAATAAAATTACTTGAGTTTCATGAATAGTTGCCATCATTGAGGGTGGGAAAAACACATCGATTCAAACCACCCATCAAAATCGATGATGGATCGTCCCGGTATTTTGTTTCCGTGAGTAGGAGGAGGCTATAGAATGAAGAGGGTTCTTTGGGTTTCTGCCCCATTTACCGTTGCATCCCTGTTCCTGAGCATCCTTCTTTTTCTGGTGGGAGAACAAATACAGGTGCAGGCGTCGAATCCCCAGACCAGTTTGATCGTCACCACCCTGGATGACGAGACAATCATAAATGGCTTCTGCTCCCTGCGCGAGGCGATTGAGGCTGCCAATACCAATTCCTCTGTGGATACCTGCGGGATTGGCAGTGTTCTCACGGATACAGTCACGTTCTCGGTACAGGGCACCATCACTGTGTCCAGCCAGCTCTCGGTAACTACCGGAGGACCGTTGGTGATCGATGGAGGTGGTTTAATTACCACCAGCGGTGGCGGGACAGGGCGCGTCTGGTGGGTGGACACAACGAGTGAGTTCGTCCTTCAAAACTTATCAGTGTCGGATGGATTTATTAATGGGTTTGGTGCTGGTCTGAATATCGTTCATGGCCGCATCACGATCATCGACTCAACCTTCTCCAATAACCGTGCTAGTTACGGTGGTGGTATAGTCAATGAAGATACTTTAACCATTATCAATAGCACTTTTTTTGGGAATAGCTCAATCAGTGGGAGTGGTATTTCCAATTGGGCATCTCTGACCATCACCAACACTACTTTTTCCACTAACTTCGCCGATGATTGGGCAGGTGGGATCGATAATTGGGGTGACCTGTCGATCACAAACAGCACTTTTTCTGGTAATAAGGCAGTTAATGGTTATGGCGGCAGCATATTTTCGATCAATACAGGCAGCACAGTTCTGGTGAACACGATCCTGGCTGACAGCCTTTCAGGAGGTGAATGTTATGGCCCAATCATCGATGGAGGGCATAATATCTCGTCCGATGACACCTGTGGTTTCGAGCTGGCCAATGAGTCAATGCCTGACACAGATCCCCACCTGGATTTTCTCAAGGATAATGGAGGCCTGACCTGGACGAGTGCGCTGCTTTGGAACAGCCCGGCCATCGATACAGGAGATGACGCTCAGTGCCCGATCATCGATCAGCGCGGCTTTCCCAGACCAAGCGATGGCAACGGAGATGGATCCGCCTTATGCGATATTGGGGCATATGAACTACAAGAAGCGCTGATGGTCAGGTTTCTCCCAATGGCGAGAACATCACCTTGAGATCGCATACTCCTCCCTGACACTCCAAAATTTTCAGGATAAGATTCGTAGGAACACCACCGCGAGCAGCTTAGACACAATCTCAAAGGTGTAGAAATCCTGCCGGGAGATAAACCCGGCAGGATTTTTGTTCCCGAGGGTTAATATCCTGCGTAAATGCAAACAACCTTGCAGAAGTGATAAGCAAATCCAACAATTTTTTTATATAATGAACCATATAATAGGCAAACTTAATCGAATGGAATCGACGTAGAGTAGATCTATCAGTTGGTGTATTTATTGCATCATTCCAAGGTGGAGTTTAGTTCTTGAATAACAATATGGCTACGATTGATTTGCCAGGAATAAAAAGAAACGGAAAACCTCACCCCAATAACAGCCAGCCCAGGAAGCGGGAACAAAATAAGGCTGCCATTGAGCTGCGTTATCGCGCTATTTTGGAGCAAATCCCAGCGATCATTTACACAGATTCTTATGGCGAGAATAGCCACACCCTTTATATCAACCCTCAGCTAAAATCAGTCACTGGATATACCCCTGAAGAATGGATGGCAGATGACCTGCTTTGGTTTAAGATCATCCATGAAGATGATAAAGCGCGTGTTTGGGCGGAAAACTTGCGCACAGTGGAAATTGGCGAGCCGTTTATGGTTGATTATCGCTTATGCACCCGTGATGGGCAGGTCAAGTGGGTGCATGATGAATCCTGGTTAATTCGCGATGCTTCCGGAAAGCCATTATTCTGGCAGGGATATATCGTCGATATTACCGAACGCAAGCAGTCTGAATTGGAGCTTGAGCGCCGGGCAGCAGAGCTCTCCGCCCTGCAGGAAACGATACTCAACCTCACTGCGCGGCATACCCTACCCGATCTATTGAACCTGATCGTTGAGCGGGCGACAATGCTATTGAACGCCAGCCATGGAATGCTGTACCTGGCTGATCCTGAAGAACAAACCGTCACCTGTGTGGTGAGTTACAACACCCAACAAGATTACACAGGCACGACACTTAAAATGGGAGAGGGAGCTGCTGGAAAGGTATTTAAATCCGCCAAGCCGTTGATGATCAAGAATTACTCGCAATGGTCCGGCAGATCAAAGCAATTTGAAAACCAGGAAATCGCCTTCCAGGCATTGATCAGTGCACCGATGGTCTGGCAGGGTCAGGTAAACGGAGTGCTCCACGTGTTAAGGATAGATCCATTTAGCCAAAGTGACCTGGATCAGCTGACACTTTTCGCCAACCATGCTGCGGTGGCAGTGGAAAATGCACGTTTGTATGAATCAGCAGCCCAAGACCTTGAGAACCTCAAACGCGCTGAGACAGCCCTGCGTGAATCCATCGCCATATACCGACAGGCGATCGAATCCACAGGTGGAGTGCCATATTATCAATCCTACGATGACGATCGCAATGGAATTCATTACGATTTTATCGGGGAAGGAATACAACAGCTCACAGGCTATAAACCCGATGAATTTACCGCGGATGTGTGGGATTCGCTGGTTCTGGAAGCGCACCTTTTGGGTGATCTGGCGAAATATTCTTGGAAGGATGCTGTTCGGATCTCCCGTTCTGGGGAAATACCAGCCCTGACATGGAAATGCGAATATTGTATCAAAGACCGCGATGGGAAAATCCATTGGGTATTCGAATCGGCGGTTAAGCTGCGGGATGAAAATGGTAAAATCTACGGCTCTATCGGCCTGTATCGCGACATCACAGAAACGAAACGGTCAGAGCAGGTCCAAGAGGCGATCTACAGGATTTCCCAGGCAGTGGTGACAACAGCCAGCCTGGATGACCTTTATCACTCCATTCACCAAATCCTGGGTGAGCTAATGCCCGTGGAAAACTTCTACATTGCCTTATATGACCCCAATAACGACCTGCTGAGTTTCCCGTATTATGTAGATCAGTACGATCAACCACCCCCACCATCGAAACCTGAGCGAGGTTTGACCGAATATGTCATGCGAACCAAGAAACCACTCTGGGCACCTGAGAGGGTGTTTAGAAACCTTGTCGCGCAGGGAGAGGTCGAGGTGGTCGGTTCGGATTCGTTTGATTGGATTGGTGTGCCGCTAAAATCTGAGGAAAGGGTGACCGGGGTGATGGTTGCTCAAAGCTATACCGAAGGGGTGCGCTATAGTCAGGAGGACCTGGACTTGATGGAGTTCGTCTCCACCCAGGTGGCAGTCTCCATTGAGCGAAAGAAAGCCGAAGATGCGCTGCGAGTGAGCCTGGTGGAAACCCGCAAGCAGGCAGAACGGCTGGCACTGCTCAACCGTATCGCCCGGGCTATCAGCACCACCCTGAACCTGGATAACCTGTTGGAGATCGTCTTCCAGGAGATTACCAGCGTGGTACCCGCAGACTCATTTTTCGTCGCCCTGTATGACCGCCAGACAGACCAGCTAGAATTCCGTATCCGCGTGGACCGGGATGTGCATGAGCCTCCCCACACACGTCCACTCGGGAACGCCCTGACCGCACATGTGGTAAACCATAAAAAGCCGTTGCTGATCCGTAATTATGAGCTCGAGAAGGACCAACTACCCAAGATGACCTTATGGGGCACCGGCCAACCTTCGGCTTCCTGGTTGGGAGTGCCCATGTTGCTCGGAGAGGATGTGATCGGGTTGATATCGGTCCAGTCGTACAGCGCAAATGCCTTTGGCGAGCGGGAACTTGAGCTGCTTTCAACGGTAGCGGATACCGTGGCCATAGCCATCGATAATGCCCGCCTGTACGAAGCGGAAAAACAGCGTGCAGCACGACTGACGCAGATCGTCCAGCTCGGGACTGAGTTGGCATCCTTACGCAAAGAGAGTGAGGTGCTGGACACACTGGTAAAACGCGTAGCAGTGCTGATGAATAGTGCCACCTGTACCGTGATGATGATCGATGCCAATAAAAACCAGGCAGAACTCACCGCCCAGACAGGATTACCTCCCAGCACGGGCAAACTGCGCGTGATGCTGACCCTACCCGTCCTACGCAAGCTGCTAGATACTGGTGAACCACTGATCATTTCCGATATAGACCGGCAGGAACCAACCATTCGCCAGATCCTTGTGCGCCCCGACATCAAGAGCTTTTTTGCCTACCCGATGATGCGCTCCGGGCATGTGATCGGAGTGATCACGTTGAGCAGCCTGATCCCTTATACGCCAGACCTGGAAGAGATTTCAGCCTGTCACCTGCTGGCCGAAAGAGCCGCAACTGCCTTGGAAAATGCACGATTATTTGAACGGACAGAGCGTCACCTGCAACAGGTGCAGGCTTTACGCACCATCGATGCCGCCATCGCCTCCAGCTTTGACCTGCGGGCAATCTTGAATATCATCCTTTACCAGATCGTAACTCAACTGGATGTGGATGCCGCGGATGTGCTCCTGCTCAACCCACACAGTTATTCCCTTGAGTATTCGGTGGGCAGAGGTTTTCTCACCAATTCCATCGAACAATCACGATTTTTATTAGGCGAAGGTGTGGTCGGCCAGCAAATCATGGAACGGCGAACCATCCATATCTCCGATCTAAAGGCGGTGGTGCACACCTTATTGAGGGCAGATATCTTCAAGGAGGAAGGTTTCGTCTCCTATTCTGCCGCCCCGCTGATTGCAAAAGGCGAGGTGAAGGGTGTGCTGGAAGTTTATCAGCGCACACCGAAGGAAAGAGGCGCCGATTGGGTGGAGTTCCTGGAAACCCTTGCCGGGCAGGTGGCAATCGCCATCGACAACTCGCAATTGTTCACCAACCTGCAGCGCTCCAACCTGGAGCTCAGCCTGGCGTATGATGCCACCATCGAGGGCTGGTCACGTGCCTTGGATATGCGCGACCGGGTGACGGAAGGTCACACCAAGCGCGTCACAGATATAGCGCTAAAATTAGCGCGTACCATGGGAGTGAGTGATGCTGACCTGGTGCATATGCGGCGTGGCGTCCTGCTGCATGATATGGGCAAAGTGGGTATCCCTGACAACATCCTGCAAAAACCCGGACCCCTCAACAAGGATGAATGGAAAGTCATGCACATGCACCCGCAATATGCATATGAGATGCTGGCGCCGATCAGCTATCTCCGCCCTGCATTGGATATTCCCGGAAGCCACCATGAGAAATGGGATGGCACGGGATATCCCCGCGGGCTGAAAGGGGAACAGATCCCGATCGCGGCCAGGATATTTGCCGTCGTGGATGTTTATGATGCCCTCACCTCCGACCGACCTTATCGAAAGGCGTGGACGAAGGAGCAGGCGATCGAATACATCCTGGAACAAAAAGGAAAGTTCTTTGACCCACGCGTGGTCGACGTTTTCATGTCGTTGAGGCCTGAGCTGGGTTTGCTGCTCAATGGAAATAATAAGTAACCGGTGCCTTAGAAAACACAAACACAACCCTCACAACCTTAAGTAAACTTGGGGTTTTAAGATATTATGAACATTTCGATCGCCGATTGGGGCAATTTTGAACAGGCCTTATCCATTGCTACACGATACCAGGTAGGCCTGGAAATCCAGCAGTTTTCTAACCCGGAAAACCTGGATCAAGCTGCGGAAATTGCTCCAGATATTCGCCCTAAACTCTCAGGCATAGCTTGTGTTGGGATGCATGGTCCATATTCAGAGCTGGTTCCCGCCAGCCGCGATATGCTGGTGCGAAATGCAACCCTCCAGCGCTTCCAGCAGGCATACGAGGCAGCAAAAATGATCGGTGCCAGCCACCTGGTGTTGCATTCCGGGTATATCCCCAAGACATACCAACCCGAGCAGTGGATTCAAAACTCGCTCGTATTTTGGGTGGATTTCCTGCGGGACAAAAACGCTTCCATCCTGATCCATGTTGAGAACGTGTACGATGACGATTTCACCCTGCTCAGAGAGCTGGTTGATCGGGTGAGTATGACCTACGGGGACGACCGCCTGACAATCTGCCTGGACATCGGACATGTGAATGCCAATTCATCCAGGAGCCTTACGGATTGGATCAGCGGGATGGGCGACAGGATCCGCTACGTGCACTTACACAACAATGATGGCATCCTGGATGACCACTGGCGGCTGGACAGGGGCAAGATCGATATCAGCCAGGTGCTTGACCTGCTGCAGAAACACTCGCCAAGGGCGATCTGGACAGTTGAAACCTATCTCGGGGATCTCGAACCCTCACTGCAATGGTTGCAGGAGAAGGAGTATTTATAAGAATATCCTTCAGGGATGCGATCATTCCAGATAACCCGGCTTTATGATTGTTGGATAATCCTATCCACACGGGCGTTGGTGAGTTTAATCAGTGCATCCACGGGCAAGCGGATATTCAGCCCGCGCTGCCCACCCGAGACATGGATCTCGGTGTAATCCTGTGCACTGGAATCCAGCACTACCTGGAAGCCTTTATTGATCAGTGCCAGGGGTGAGATGCCACCTGCCTGCAACCCGGTGAGCTGTTCCGCTTCCCGTTCGGTAGGCAGGAATAGTTTTTTTTCACCCAGTGCTTTTGCCAGCTGTTTTAAATCCACTTCAGCCGAGCCGGGCACAAGCGCCAGGATGGGTCTACCTCTCCCCTCCCGCTTTACCACAATGGTCTTGAACACCTGCTCCAGGGGCGCGCCCAGCAGACGTGCGGTCTCAACTGCTCCAAGTTTCTCAGCGGGGAGCTCATAGGCAGAAAAGGGGATTTTTTTTGCTTCCAGCATACGGGTGATGTTGTTGGTGGGCATCTGATTGACTTTCAGAAGTTAATCCTGTATAGTATGATTACATTAATACCAGGTGGTTTGATTCTTTCCATTATTGTTTGATTTTACTGTAAAAATACCTATATTGTTGGACATACAAGCTTCATTAGCTTATGTCGGCCGTCGGTATGCCGGACCATGATCATGGACGATCATACCTGACCTTTATTTTCACTTTGCCAGTCATGAGCGTGAAGTATAGCCATCTAAAATGGAGGAAAATATGTCAACAAAGCCCTGGTTAGATCATTATGATAAGGATGTCCCAAAAACGCTAAAACCCTACCCGGAAATTACTTTGATCGAGACCCTGCGCGAAACAGTCCAGATCAGGCCACAATTCCCGGTATTGTTGTTCAAAGGGGAACCGATGTGTGCCATGGATCTGGAGGAATTAAGCAATTCCATGGCGTCTGCGCTCATCGCCAGGGGGGTGAAGAAAGGTGACCGGATCGCACTGCTCCTGCCCAATAGCCCACAGAGTTTTATCGGCATGTTCGGCATCTGGAAAGCGGGGGGGATCGCGGTGCCAATCAACCCATTGTATACCGAGAACGAGCTGGAGTTTGCCCTGCAGGAATGCGGCGCAACCGTTGTCATTGTGCTCTCGTCGTTCTACAACAAGCTAAAAGCCATCCAGGCGCACACAAAAGTTGGGCTGGTCATCGCCACCAACATCAAGGAATACCTGCCACCCTTGTTACGCCTGCTGTTTACCCTGCTTAAAGAAAAGAAGGAAGGCTACCGCATCACGCTACAGGGAGGTGATGTTTGGCTGGGTGAGCTGCTGGATCAATATGCATCTGCTCCAAAGCCGACCGTGGAAGTAAAGCCAGGTGACCCAGCCATTTTCCTATTTTCGGGTGGTACCACCGGGACTCCCAAGTGCGCCATCGGCTCTCACCAGGCACTGGTGATATCCGGTATGCAGATCAGCACCTGGTTCAGGGTAAATACCACCGAATGGCAGGCTTCGATTATGCAGAACATGCCGTTGTTCCACGTGTATGGTTTGGCTGGGGTGATGCCCACGGGATTGGTGGGGCACAACACCCTGGTGCTGATCCCAAACCCACGCGATATGAAGGACCTGCTCGAAACCATACATAAAGTTAAACCGAATTTCCTGCCTGGGGTTCCAACGTTATTTGTTGCCCTGATCAACCATCCGGATGTTCAATCCGGTAAGGTGAGCCTCAAGTCGATCAAAAACTGCATCTCCGGTGCCGCCCCGTTATTATTCGAAACCAAGCAAAGGTTTGAGACACTGACAGGTGGAAACATTGTGGAAGGTTATGCCATGACCGAGTCGATGATGGCGACGGTGATCACACCCGTTGGGGGGACCTATAAACCCGGCTCAACTGGTTTGCCGGTTCCAGATGTCGAACTGCGCATCGTTGATGCCGATACCGGCCAGGTGGAGATGCCAACAGGCCAGGTCGGTGAAATCACCGTGAACTGCCCGCAAGTCATGCTTGGGTATTACCAACATCCCACCGAGACCGCAAATACCATACGTGATGGCTGGCTGTTCACAGGCGACCTGGGGTATGTAGATGAGGATGGCTACCTGTTCATCGTGGATCGCAAGAAGGATGTGATCAAACCCAGCGGGTTCCAGGTGTGGCCGCGGGATGTGGAGGAGGTGATCGCTTCACACCCGGCCGTGGCTGAGGTGGGCGTGGCGGGGGTTCCGGACGCATACTCGGGAGAAGCGGTCAAGGCCTGGGTAGTCCTGCGGGAAGGTCAACAGCTGACAGAAGAAGAGCTGCAAGCGTTTTGCCATACAAAACTGGCTGCGTATAAAGTACCCAAGCACATCGAGTTTCGGGATTCATTGCCAAAATCAATGGTTGGCAAGGTGCTGCGACGCGAGCTGGTGAGCCAGGAACAATCAGGCGAGCTGTAACCTGTCTGAGCATTGATTCAATGGGGCACAATTCTCATTCCTGAGGATGGTGCCCTTTTTTAATTCATCCAACCATCACCCATGATAAACTTAATCGATGGTGAAATTCTGCCAATTCAGACATAACTTTGTGAAATCATCATGCTGACAGCTAATCTCCTTGGAGTGGTCTTTGCCCTCACTTCTGCCGCAGTTTGGGGTGCGGGAGACTTCTCGGGAGGGCAGGCAACGCGCAAGAGCCACCAATACCAGGTGCTCTTTCTGGCTGCGTTTTCGGGGATGGTCATCCTGTTTGCCTGTGACCTGATATGGGGGGAAGGTTTCCCTACCCGGTCAAGCTTCATTTGGGGATTCCTGGCTGGAGCTGCAGGGGCGTTGGGAATGGCGGCGCTTTACCGCGCCCTCTCCATGGGCAATACAGCCAGCGTTGCACCGACTTCTGCCATCGTGTGTGCAGCTTTACCGGTGCTGGTGGCAGCATTCACTGCCGGCTTGCCCAAACCTATCCAGCTGGTCGGATTTGTGCTGGCTTTTTGTGGCATCTGGCTGTTGAGCAAATCTCCTTCTTCAAGCGAAAAGCCATTTAAGGAAGGAATGGTTTTGGCATTTCTGTCCGGAATCGGTTTTGGTGGATTTTTCGTATTCATCGCCCAGGTGGATAGAGGGCAGGTTTTCGCCCCAGTGCTGGTTGCCCGCATCGTGACGCTGTGTATTGCCTTTGTGATGCTCAAACTGAGGCGTATCCCTACCCCAGGGTTGACCTCCAATCCCATCGCCCTCCTGGCAGGTGTGCTGGATACGGGCGGGAACGTTTTTTACCTGCTGGCCACCCAATTCACCCGCATGGATGTCGCGGCGGTGCTCTCATCGCTCTACCCTGCCAGCACGGTCTTCCTGGCAACGATCATCCTTAAGGAAAAAGTGACCCGCGCACAGTGGGTCGGTGTAGGCGTCTGCCTGGCGGCAGTGGTATTAATTACACTTTAAAATTGGAGGAGTTTCGCCTTGCAAATTGAACACATCGCCATTTGGACGGACCAGCTGGAGCAGCTAAAAGACTTTTATGTAAAATATTTCCAGGCGCAGGTGGGAAACCACTACTGCAACCCTGGCAAACGGTTTGAATCCTATTTCCTGAGCTTTGCTTCTGGGGCGCGCCTGGAGCTGATGCATCAGCCTGGCAGGCGAGGCACACGTAGTATTACGGAAGAAAATAGGTTCGGCTATGCGCATATCTCGTTTGCCACGGGTAGTGAGCAGGCTGTGGATGAGCTGACATACCTGCTGAGGTATGATGGCGTACGGGTTTTGTATGAACCCCGTTACACCGGCGATGGCTATTACGAAAGCGTGGTGTTGGATCCGGATGGAAACCGGATTGAGCTTACAACATAAATCACGGTTTGACGAGAGCGGTTAAACGCTGTATAGTAAAGGCTGACCATCGATGGGCAAAAAAACAACGTGCGAGATCAACTCGATCGTGCCATCCTCACCTGCCCATGTGGAATCAGTCACTCATATTGATTCGAAAGGATTTTTTCGTGGAGCCAAAGCTGAATATCCCCCCTGATAACATTAATCTTTACAATTCTCAATTCCATAACCAATTGACCGATGGCGACTGGGATGGTCTTTACCGCACCGCCTCCGAATTGCTGCAAAGAGAGCCATTACAACCGGTGGCGGTGTTCATCAAAAACATCGCCTGCCTGTTCATTAACCCGCCCGATATCATCAAGAATAAGAAGTACCTGGAGAGCGTAGGGAACAAGGACTGGAAAGCCGTGCTCAATTGGTGGCAGGGATTTTACGGTGAACCCGACCAGCATAATCCCAATTTCCAGGCGATCAATTTTATCCTGCAACAACCTTCGAAAAAAGTAGCTGCCATTGAAGGCGCTCTCCAGGAACATCCGAACCATGCTGAGTTGTTATTTTTGCAATCGATCTCCCTGCGGGATCGAACGAAATCCATCGAGAAGCTAAAGCTGGCAGTGGAAAACAAGCCCGAGTTTCCAGCAGCCCTCTACCTGTTGGGTATTTTTTCACTGCAGATGCACCAGGTGGAAGCTGCCGAGGATTATTTACAGAAAGCGATCGACCTGGCACCAGATTTCCTTGAAGCACATTATCAGCTTGGCTCCTTGTATTCCTTGTACATCCCCGATTCAAGCGAAAAGGCGAAAGCACATTTCCAAAAGGTGGTCGAGCTTGACCCGGAAGGGGGCGCAGGGAAGGATGCCAAAAAAGTGCTGGAGAATAATTCACAACCCCAATTCGGACAGCGAATCGGCAACACACCTGGCTCACGGCGGGGTGGAATGTCCATGCTGACCATCCTGGGCGTTTCGCTATTGACTGTCTGGTTGTTTGCAGGACCAATATCCAATGTATTCAGGATAAACAACCCAACCATCGGAATTGTTGCCGGGTTGTTCGTGTTTGTAGGGCTGTACTCGGCATGGGGCAGGAGGAAGTAGGGCAGGCTGGCGTACCCTCCTCGCTTGTAAATACAGTATATGATATTAGGTTTCAGACGATACGGTATAAGAGGAGGTGAGGTCATGTCATGGCAAAAGCAGCTCAATGGGGATTCAATAAACTGGCTTTTGGAACCTGAAAATCCTGGGATGCGTTACCTGGCGCAGCGCGACCTGATGGATCTACCTGATGATGACCCAGGGCTGATCACTGCACGTAGTGACGCCCACACCCAGGGACCCATTGCCAGCGTGTTGAAAAATATGCACCCGGATGGATGGTGGGAAAAAGCCCATGAAGGGTACAACCCAAAATACCGCTCCACCGTCTGGTCGATCATCCTGCTGGCTCAACTGGGAGCACGGATAGATGAGGATGAGCGCATCAAGACTGCCTGTAGCTACCTGATGGAAAATAACCTAAAGAAGGGAACCATATTCTCCACGAATGAAGCCCCCTCAGGCACAGTGGACTGCCTGCAGGGTAACCTTTTATGGGCGCTTATGGAGATGGGTTTCGATGACCTCCGGTTGGACGGAGCCTTCGAGTGGATGGCGCGCACCGTCACCGGTGAGGGGATGGCGCCAAAGACCGAGCCCAAGGCTGAGCGCAGGTATTACGCCTACAAATGCGGCCCACTGTTCGAGTGCGGTGCCAACATTGGAAAATCCTGCGCCTGGGGTGCCACCAAGGTGATGCTGGCCTTTGGCAAGCTGCCTGCCAACCGGCGGACTGTCCTGATCAACTCAGCCATCCAGCAGGGGGTGGAGTTCCTGCTCGGCACCGACCCGGCAAAGGCAGACTGGCCGTCTGGCATGACGGGCAAGCCCAGCAGCAACTGGTGGAAGTTTGGCTTCCCCGTCTTTTATGTCACCGATATTCTACAAGTGGTGGAAGCACTGGTTAGACTGGGTTATGGAAGCGACCCACGCCTGGGGAATGCGCTGGAGCTTATCCGCCAGAAACAGGATGCGAATGGTCGTTGGCCTTTGGAGTACGATTACACCGGCAAGACCTGGGGAAATTACGGGGTGAAGAAACAAGCCAATAAGTGGGTCACGTTGCGGGCTATTGAGGGTGTTGAAGCAGGGCTACGCTGGTGGTGGGTTATGCGGTGATGGATCTGCCGATTGATTCGCCGGTGGTTGGAAACCACCGGCTGGATATAGAAAACCCGCAGAGCGGGTTTGTTATGACCAGCCGTCGGATTTTATCCGATGGCTGTTGCCAGATGGGTTAGTCAATCGATTTACAAATTTTCCTCAGTCCAACGGCAATGTCAATGTAAACAGTGCTCCGCCGGAGGCATGGTTGGTGGCGGTTAAATCTCCACCATGGGCACGCGCCAGGTTACGGGCGATGGCCAGTCCCAAGCCGCTACCCCCCTCAGCGCGCGAGCGGGATTTATCCGCCCGGTAAAAGCGCTCAAAAATAAAGGGCAGGGAATCCTGCGGGATGCCGGGACCGGAATCGTGCACCGTCAGGCGGGCAACCTTTGGCATGGCGGTGATGGCGATATCGATCCGACCGGCAGGCGGAGTATAGCGCAGCGCATTGGAGAGCAGGTTGGTAAGCATCTGCTCAACCCGGATCGGGTCAAGCGGGATAAGGGGTATCGGGGTACCAGGCGGTAAAATACCCAGGCTCACCTGCTGCGAGGCTGCCTGGGGCTGGAAATGCTCCACGATACGCATTGCCAGGGAAGTCAGGTCGGTGGGGATGCGCTCCAGGATGATCTGCCCGGCATCAGCCAGTGCCAGTGTGCGCAGGTCCTCCACTAGGTGGGTCAGCAGGTGATTCTGCTCGACCACCGGGTTGAGGTTCTCCACGGTGAGCGGGTAGACACCATCCTGCAGGGCTTCCAGGTTGGCACGCTGCACAGCCAGGGGGGTGCGCAGCTCATGGGCAATATCTGCGGTCATGATGCGGCGCGATTCTTCAGCCTGTTGGAGCGAATCCGCCATTGAGTTGAAGGTCGTCCCCAGGGTCGCCAATTCATCCTTGCCATGGATGGGTACGCGTTGGGTCAGATCGCCCTCAGCAAGCTTCCGAGCGGCCACGGTTAGCTCGCGGATGGGGCGCAACATGGTGTAGGCAAGCCCAACAGCCAACACCAATCCCAATCCGGCTGCCACCAACCCGGCAATGAGCACACCACGGTTCAGCCGGCTGAGAACCTGCTGCCCGTAGGAGGCATTGATCCCCATCCCTCCCAAGGCAAACAAATAGCCCACTGTTTTGCCGCCCACAGTCAAAGGGATGGATGATTCCAGCTCAGCGCTGGTCAATTTGGTGATGTTCCCCACAGGGCGTGTGTCTGCCAGGACGTTTCCTGCTGCGTCGGCCACAAGCATACGCTGCCCCATCATCCCGCCCATTCCCCCTGAACCATTTGGCACGATCGATTGGACATTTTCCCAGGAGCCATGCGCCTGGTAGTAATTTTCCAGGTTGGTTGCCAGATCACTTGCGCCATACATCCCACCTCTGAACATAAAGGTGCGCACTTCATTCACCGCACCGCGCCGTGCAATGACTGCCACCAGCGTTACGGAGACGATCACTATGAGTATATAGGAGAGAAAAAGCTTCAATCGCATTGGATCACTTTACAGGAACTGGTCATCCCTGCCTGAAACGGTAACCGATCCCAAAGACCGTTTCGATGTAGACAGGGTTTTTCTTATCCGGTTCGATTTTGGCACGCAGATTCTTGATGTGGGCATCAATCGTCCGCTCGTACCCCTCATACGCAATACCCTGGGCTGCTTCCAGGAGCTGCAGCCGGCTGAACACCCTTCCAGGCTGACTGGCAAGCGTATATAACAAGCTGAACTCCGTGGGGGTCAGCTCGATGACCTCCCCACCACGGGTGAGGGTGTGCGCATCCTGGTCGATCTCCAGGTCGGCAATATGCAGGCGGTTAACCGGCTGTTGGGTGGAATCACTCCGGCGGAGCAAGGCACGTACCCGGGCAACAACAATGCGTGGAGAAAAAGGTTTTGGGATGTAATCATCCGCACCTAATTCAAGCCCGAGAAGCTGGTCAATCTCGTCGATGCGTGCGGTGAGCATAATGATAGGTGTACGCAGTGTCTCTTTACGCCGGACGTGACGTGCCACTTCCAAGCCATCCATACCGGGTAGGTTCAAGTCCAGGACCACCAGGTCGGGGTGTTTCTCTTCCCAAATCCTGAAGCCCGTGTCTCCACGCAAGGCTGTGATGACAGTGTATCCCGCTTGCTCCAGGTAGGAGCGGAGGACACGAACGAGCTCGGGTTCGTCTTCGATGATGAGCAGGGTTTGAGGCATTAGGGAAGTATACCGCTAGTGAAGAAGAGGTGGTGAAGAAATGATGAAGATAACTTGGTTGAATGGTGATAAAATTTTCGACCGATGCATACATCAAGCTCAGGAATAATTGCATTTCCCCATAGAACAGGTAAAACTTGAGGAAAACTATTGACAATCCCACCTTTATACTGTACAGTATGCCTGTACAGAAATGAGGTAAAATGACCATACACACAACCTACACCCAGGCTCGCGATGGTCTGGCAAAATTACTCGATCAGGTGACGAATAACCGCGAAGTGGTTGTGATTCAACGGCGCGGCGAAGAGGAGGTTGCCATGATCGCCGCATCTGAATTAGAAAGCCTGATGGAAACTGCTTACTTGCTACGTTCACCCGCAAATGCTAAACGCTTGCTGACTGCATTGGGACAGGCACTTAAGGGAGGGGGTGAGCAACAGAGTATCGACTCTCTTCGTAGCGAGGTGGGTCTTGAGTCCTAAAACCAGGATTGCAGTGTTTCAGCCAGAATTCATTGAAGATTTACGGTATTGGGTAGAAACAGATCGCAAACTGGCTCTAAGAGCCTTTGATTTGATCGAGGCTATTATACGCGACCCTTTTTCAGGCACAGGAAAACCTGAGCCGCTTAAATATATCACCCCGGGAGCCTGGTCACGCAGGTTAACCCAGGAACACCGTATAGTATATCTTGTCAGAGACGAGCGTATTGATTTTCTTCAAGTCAGATACCATTATTAGATGGTGCCAATTAATAAGTCATTGAGGGCGCGCTACTGTCAACCCAAAGTAGAAATGTCCCCTTAGTTGCGATTCCCTAGTTGCGTTCCCTTGACAGCACATCAACCCAGTGATAAACTCATCCGGTATTAATCTATTCTAGAGAAAGGAGTGCGCTTCATGTCGTATAAAATCTCGGTGGTTGCCTTACATATTGCATGGACGCACGCCTGCTGCTAGGATAGACCCATCAAACCAGGTCACCTGCCACGGGAGCATCCATGCCCCGTGGCTTTCGTTTTAACTGCACCGGGAGACCGAATCACCTGCTGGAAAGCAGCGATTGGTCACACCAGGATGAGCAGTGATCATCAAAGTTCTTTCTTCATGCCAGCCACGGGTATCAAACGTGGCTGGTTTTATTTTATTTAGGACAATTTACAATGCACGCTGATTTTTCTGACATGTACGACGGCAGACCCACCTTCACCGGTGTGGTCTACAAAAAAACAATCGGTAATTACACCGTTCATAGAGATGGGCTGGTTGTGTTGTGCGAGCTATCCAACCGGATCCGCAAGCAGCTGATCTACCCGACCGCTGATCCTGGTTCGCTACACCATCGGGTGCAAAAGGTGGTGGAGCTTGAGCACATGGACCCCCTGGCAGTGGGTGATGAGGTGCGCTACATCAATGCAGATGATGACAAGGGATTGATCATCGAGCTCCTGCCCAGGCGCAACAAGCTGACCCGCAGGAGCGCCGTCCCGAAACCACTGCACCATGGGGCACATCCATTCGAGCAGATCATCGTGACCAATGTGGACCAGGTGGTTCCTGTGATCGCAGCAGCCCAGCCAACCCCAAAATGGAACCTGCTCGACCGCTACCTGGCATCTGCTGAGGAGGGCGGCATCAGCTCGCTCATCTGCATCACCAAGATGGACCTGGTGCAAGGATGCTGAGGCAGAGCTCATGGAAGCGCTGGAGGAGTACCGGCAGATCGGCTATTCTTTCGTGCTCACCAGCTCCTATACTGGAGAAGGCATCCAGGATTTGCAGCAGGCACTGGCAGGACATGTCTCAGTGCTGGTGGGCAAGTCGGGCGTGGGCAAGACTGCCCTGCTCAACAAGCTCCAACCTGGCCTGGGATTACGGGTGAAGGAAGTGAACCAGTCCACTGGCAAGGGACGGCATACCACCACCAACCTGGAGATGTTCCCGTTGGATGGAGGGGGTGCCATCGTGGATACCCCCGGGACACGTGAATTCGGACTGTGGCAGTTCGATGATGACCTGGCGCTGCTGTTCCCGGAGATGCACCCGCTGGTAGGAAAATGCCGCTTTGGCGTGGACTGCCAGCATGATGAAGAACCGGGCTGTGCCATCCGCAAGGCAGTGATGGAAGGGCAGATCAGCCCACGGCGGTACCAGAGTTACCTGTCTTTGACCAAGGAATTGACAGATGTATCCAAAAATTTATAATCCGACCAGGCATCATCGCCCGATCCCAAAAAGAGGAAATTCAGCTAGAGGATGTATTCTCCTGCAGGTATTGCCAGGCGCATGTAGCTACCCAACCACTATCATCCGGCGTTCACAACCGCAATCACTGCCCGTATTGCCTATGGTCGCGCCATGTTGACCTGCATAAACCCGGGGACCGCTTATCTGCCTGTAAGGCCATCATGCAACCAATCGGGCTGACCGTAAAACCGGGGCGCGATAAATTCGGTGTGGATGGCTTTGGTGAGCTGATGCTGATCCATCGCTGTAAAGATTGTGGCAAGCTATCGATCAACCGTATCGCCGCAGATGATATAACCGAACGGCTGCTGGAAATTTTCTATGCCTCCATCGGAACAAACGCACATACACGCGATCAGCTTAGAATCAACGGGTATCCACTTGATACAGGAAGATGAAGCCTGGATGGTGACCAGGCAGCTGAATGGCATAAGGCTGAATTAAAAACCAGAGACGTGGTAAGCACCATGTCTCTGGTAATTCTTATAAACAGATGTTCGTTAGGGCTGTTGTTACTCGTCGCCATCTAACATGGGGCAATCACCCATATTGAAGCCAGGTCCAAAACCCTGACCGCTATATTGATTCATTCGCTCGTTCATTAAGTCTGCCTGGTTCTGTGTAATCACACTGTCAGCGACAGCCTGATCCAGGGCAGCCTGGCGTACCTGGGTGATCAGCTCGGGGAGCTGCTCTTCGGTGGTTCCCTCCGCAATAGCGATCTCCTTGAGCGATTCACCTTCGGTAATGCGCGTGTTCACCTCATCAACCGATAAACCGACAACTCCAGCAAAGGCTGAGATCATATAGTCATGCATGATCCCTTCACCCTGTGCAAATCCACGACCACCCATCATGCCTGGGCCAAAACCATTGCCACGCCTGCCCATCATGCCGCCTGGTCCGTAACCTTCGCTGTTTCAGTACCAGGGCAGGTACCATCGGCGAATCCACCCATCATCCCACCACGACCATAACCTTGTTCGAAGCCGTACGGGCAGGTACCTTCATCGTAACACTGGCCCATCATTCCACCAGGACCATAGCTGAATTGGCGAACCACTTCATCACCGGAGGTAAAGCGTGTAACAGTGAAATTAGATTGATGCATCGTTTCCGTTCTTGCTTGCATAGGCAACACCTGCCCCGCCAACGATGATGAACGCCAATGCAACGATCAAACCGATAATCAATACTTTTTTCATTAGTAACTCCTCCAAGAAGCATTCAATTATAAAATTTTACCAAATAACGGTATTTATGGATCAATAGTGTACCAGAAAGTTATGAAGGAATTATGAAGAATTATAAGAGATGTCTTGTTCTACATTCATCAAACAGGCATGTGGTATTGGTGCAATAAAGAGAAAGCAATAAGTGTTGGATTCCTTTTAGCATCTAGGTAAACAGGGCAGATGTTAGTGATTACCTGAGCCTGGTTATTGAATAGAGGAATGGTCGGGACAATTGAAACCGGTCCTGATAGGATTCAGCCAGAAGCGGGTGTGACGATCAGCCAAACTAAACCCTAGAGAGACATCTCAAAATAGCACATTTTGAGCCCCATTATTGAATAATTGATATAATTTATACCGTGGTGGAAATAAGCAATTGACTGATTATGCTTCATGTCTCCTTTACTTGTGGAAGTATAAAACAAGCATTGTGCTGAATACCTAATACATATAAAAATACCTTGTCGTCTGATAAGGCATCTACCTAAGGGTGGATATACAACGTAATGAGGAGATACGACAGTGCAGATATATAACACGGCCAAGATTTTATACACGCTTACATTTTTGTTATTGTTGATCTCATCTGGCTGCTCGAACCTTTCCAGGGCAACCCCCACACCTGCCCCGATCGCTACCCGGGACCCAAATCTTGAAGCAACTGCAGTTGCTCAGCTGGAGGCTATGAATCCTGATGCAGTTCAGCTATACCGCGATGGCAGTACCGCGATGGATGCAGGGGATTATGAAACATCGAAAGAACTTTACCAACAAGTGCTTAATCTGGCACCTAATTTTGCCACTGCTTACCGCCGTCTCGGTTACATCTCTTTGGATTCGAATGACATTGATGGTTCCATACAATTATTGCAGAAGGCAGTCGAGCTTGAGCCGAATGGTTATAACCAGAGTGCACTGGCTTGGGCACTAAATCAGAAGAACACAGTATTGGATAACCAAGAGGCTTTTAAACTAGCTTCAGCTGCTGCAAAATTACTGCCCGAAGACGAATCAGTCATTTCAACCTGGCTTATTTCTGCGGCATTATTCCCAGACATACCTACTTTACGCCAGGCAGATGAAAAATTGCTACAAATCGCCCCGAGCAATCCTATTGCCCATTATTATGCTGGATTATTGGCGGCAGACGATGGAAAATGGGAAAAAGCAGAAAAGGAGCTACGAATTTCACAAAAATTGGGAATGTCAGAAGAAGCTGTAAAGAATGCATTGGATTTTGGAATTTCCAGAAATGCCATGATTTTCAGGCTGATCCGCTGGGGAGTCATTGCGATGGGAGTTTGGTTCCTAGGCCTGGTGGGCTTGTACCTGACCGGAAGCATCCTCAGCAAAGCCACACTTAAGGCCTTGAACGCCTCGAAACCAGACCTCAACACGCAGATCAGCCCGAGGGAACGCAAGATCAGGTCTATTTATCGAATGATCATTACCGTACTTTCGTTGTATTTCTATGTATCGATTCCATTTGTATTCATATTACTCCTGCTGGTTGTGGGGGTTATGTACGGTATATTAACAATTTATTTTGTCGGAATCCTACTGATAGTGCTGATTGGGTCATTTTTCAAGATCTTACGATCAGTATTTTCAAGAAAAAAAGACCAAATACCCGGAAGGTTTTTAAGCAGAATGGATGCGCCAGAATTATGGAAGTTGGTGGAAGACGTGGCACGTATGCTGGAGATTCAGCCCGTTGAGTCAATTCAAATCACCCCAGATGCGGGAATCGGTGTTTATGAGAAAGGCAGCATCATAAAAAAGATGCGCGGGAAAGGCAAACGCAACTTGCTGCTTGGGATGGGCGCAATAGGAGACCTGACCCAGGGGGAGTTTGCAGGAATCCTGGCGCATGAATATGGGCACTTCTCCAACCGAGATACTGCTGGTGGCAATCTAGCATATCAGGTTTATGCCTCCATGAACGCCATGGCGATAAATATGATCAAGAATGGAGCCGCGCTATTTTACAACCCGGTGTGGTTATTTTTAATCGGATACCAGCGCATCTTCCTGAGGGTCACCCTGGGTGCTTCTCGGCTACAGGAAGTTTTAGCTGACCGGTTTGCGGCGGTAGCCTATGGCAGTGAAAACTTCATCGATGGGTTGAAGAAACACATAAGGCAGAGCATTGCCTTTCCACTACAGGCAAATTATGAAATTAAAAATGCGTTCGCAATGCATCGAACCATTGTTAACTTATATGATGTGCCCTTACAGGACAAACAGGAAACGGAGATGTTGCTAGAATTCGAAAAAGCGATGACCCGCTCGACCTCCGCCTATGATAGTCACCCAGCTCCAAAGGACCGCATCAGTTACATTGAAAAGCTGAACATCCCTTATTCTCCAATCCATGATAATCCCAGACCAGCGCTGGAGCTATTCTCCAACCCGGATGAGCTACAGAGGGAGATGACCCTGGAGATTACCAAGAGACTTAAGAATTAAGAAAATTACCACCTCGCACCAATGAAAGCATCAATACACTGCAGGCTCTCCCATTTTACAGAACAAAACAGGGGAGGAGTATTTAGCGCTTCTCGTTTCCTTCATTTCATAGAACAAAAATGGAGGAGGAGACTTAAAACCAACCCAAAAACTATTCTTCCCCCGCCAGGTAGCGCACCCGTTCCCAGGGTGGTGCATGGGATTGCTCCGCCAGGATACCACGCAGCTCGAAGATCTCATCGCGCAGGACTGCTGCCTTCTCGAATTCCAGGTCCTTGGCAGCCTGTTTCATCTGCGTTTCAAGCTCCCCGATCAAACGTTTGAGCTCATCCTTGGGCATCTTGGTGGGGCTGACGGGACGTTCACCACGTGCCTCCGCCTGGGCTTTGCCACCCAGCTGGTCGGTCAGGTCGCGCACCGCTTTGACGATGCTGACCGGCTCAATCCCATGTTCCTTGTTGAATGCCACCTGCTTGGCCCGGCGGCGGTTGGTCTCATCGATGGCGAACGTCATCGAATCAGTCATCCTGTCGGCATACATGATGACCTTGCCATTCACATGGCGGGCAGCCCGGCCAATGGTCTGGATCAGGGCAGTGCCGGAGCGCAGGAAGCCTTCCTTGTCCGCATCCAGGATCGCCACCAGGGATACTTCCGGCAGGTCGAGTCCTTCACGCAGTAGGTTGATGCCAACCACCACGTCAAACACCCCCAGGCGCAGGTCGCGCAGGATGCCCACGCGCTCAAGCGTCTCAACCTCCGAATGAAGATAATGCACCTTGATACCCAGCTCCATCAGGTAGTCAGCCAGCTTTTCAGCCATGCGCTTGGTGAGCGTGGTCACCAGGGTGCGCTGACCGACATCGATGCGCTTATGTATCTCCGCGATCAAATCATCCACCTGGCCTTCAATGGGACGGACTTCCACTTCAGGGTCCACCAGGCCTGTCGGACGAATAATCTGTTCAACGATCTGCTCGGCACGTCCAAGCTCATAGGGTCCGGGAGTGGCTGATGTATAGATGGTGATACCCATGTGCTGCTCAAATTCGGTGAATTTGAGTGGCCGGTTATCCATGGCTGAAGGCAGGCGGAAGCCATATTCGACCAGAGTCCCCTTGCGATTTCGATCACCGTTATACATGCCGCGAATCTGCGGGACGGACATATGCGACTCGTCAATGATCAGCAGGTAGTCGTGGGGGAGATAATCGATCAATGTCCAGGGTGGGGTACCTTCGGCGCGCTGGTCGAGGTGGCGGGAGTAGTTCTCGATGCCGGCGCAGGAGCCAATCTCACGCAGCATCTCGAGGTCATAACTGGTGCGCTGCTCGATACGTTGGGCTTCCAGGATTTTATCCTGCAAGCGATAATATTTAATCCGTTCTTGAAGCTCATCTTCAATATCCAGGATGGCTTGTTTCAGCTTATCCTCGGCGGCGATGTAATGCTTGGCAGGGTAGATGGCAACATTATCCAGCTGATGGCGCAGCTCGCCGGTGAGGGCATCAAACTCGACGATGCGCTCGACTTCATCTCCGAAGTAGGTGACACGGTAGCCAAAGCGATCCTGGTAGGCTGGGATGACCTCAAGGGTATCACCGCGCACACGGAAGGTGGCAGGCTTGAGCTCCATGTCATTGCGCTCATACTGGCTCTCGATCAGGTCACGCAAGAGGGCATTGCGTCGGTATATCTTATTCTTCTCAATATTGATCACCACCCGCCCATACTCGGCCGGGTTACCCAGCCCATAGATACAGGAAACGGAAGCAACGATGATCACATCCTGGCGCGACATAAGGGAGGTGGTGGCAGCCAGGCGCAGTCGCTCGATTTCCTCGTTGCGCTCGGTCTCTTTCTCGATATAGAGGTCATGGCGTGGCACATACGCTTCGGGCTGGTAGTAATCGTAATAGCTGACGAAGTATTCCACCGCGTTTTCGGGGAAGAATTCCTTGAATTCGGCATACAGCTGGGCAGCCAGGGTCTTGTTGTGTGCCATGATCAGTGCCGGACGCTGCACCTGGGTGATTACCTGCGCCATGGTGTAGGTTTTGCCAGTGCCAGTGGCACCCAGCAGCACCTGGTGCTTAAAACCCTTGTTGATGCCTTCCACCAGTTGGCGGATGGCTTCCGGCTGGTCACCGGTGGGATGGAAGGGGGCTTGAAGTTTGAAGTCCATAGGTTACCTGTTTGAGGAGTGGGACAATTATCATACCTTAAAATTGAATGTAGAACAAGGGTTCTAGGGAAGGTTTTTAACTATTCACCAGAACGGATCGCACACAGCACGTGCAGGTAGGCACAAGGGATTGCTAAAAGTATTTACATCCAGGCACGAATATCCATAAAAGGGGAAAATGGAATTAATCATAGATATCGGAGATGAAATACATAATGTGATCAAAGGCTGGTGGACTGCACATTATGAAAAGGCGATACCAGGTCATGAAAAGCTATAAGGGGGGTTCTTGATCAGAATTGATAGAATATGGTGAGTAGATACCACAGCTGTTCAGAACATAGGTTCTGGTTGTCAAGAGAGAGTATCGGGGATTATGAGAAAGTTTCTTGAATACAATTGCAATCGTTATCTTAAGAACTGGAAAACCTGTTCTTTAAGGGGTAAATCATCCCGAATATAAATGCGCAAAAATCTATTGTCCCATATGGTTCGACTTTCCGAATAGACTTCATCCTCGGGAAGATAGGCAGGAATAGAAATAACGTTGTAATTCTCGAGCAAACCATCCTCGCGCAACGCCTGTGAGAAATAATCATAACTGACAATAAGTTGTGGAAACGTTTCTTTTACATAAGCTGGTGGAATCGCCCCGATCCCACCGCTTAACCGCTGATCCGGTACAGCCATAGGGTGATATTTCAATGAACCAGGCGAGGCCAATCCGGCAGCGTCTAAAATCCGTCCCTGGAATGCGTATCCAAGTCCACCGATCTCTGAGGTAAGTAAATCTGCATCGGGATACGCGTCATACAACATCTCACCGACCCTTTGATACAGCTTTACACGTGAGCCGTACTCAAAAAGCTTGAAACTACTTGGACGTTGAATGCTCGAGTACACTGTGCCCAAAACAGAAAGTGAAGATATCAAGATAATGCCTGTCAGCAAGCTCCTTGTCATCATTTTGCTAGAGGCAAGATCTGAATAAACACATAGAATTATCGAAATAAGAAGAGGCAGCGTATATAAGGGAATATACCAATCAAAGACAAACGCATGAGAAAGGATATACCCGCTGGCAATCAATAAACCCCAGGCATAAAATACAAGGGGCCAAATGTTTTTATACAATCGCCATTCCTTATAGGTGATGATGCCTGAAATCACCACCAGGCTAATAAAGAAAGTCCCAACGATAACAATACCAATAAATGACTTATTTAAAATACTATCTGGGAGTGAAATAAAGACAACAAAAATGAACGTGCGGAACCACTCAATCGAATAAACCGTTGATTTGGCGAGTATGGATTGCGGGACGACAGTATGAAAGAAATACAAGTCGTACGCGATGAAAGGAAGGAGACCCAAGGCTGTGAAACTGATAATCGACAGGCGATTTATCTTATCCCGGATAAAAAACACAGTGAACAAGATACCAAGCAATATGATCAGCTCCAAGCGAAGATAGACCGCAACACCGAGAAATGCAAAACCGTAAGGACGGTTGTGTATTAAAAATAGAATACCCACACCGGCAATCAATAGAGATAAAGAAGTCTCCATTAATCCAATGCTGGCGGGTAGGAGCAGAGCAATGTAGCAAACCTGGAACACTACTTTTAGCAGTAGAGACCAACGATTTTTTAATAGTATCCCAATGATCTTGGAGTATACAAGCATTCCCAGGAAGGTAAACGCCATATTTAGCAGGCTAACCATGAGTGGAAGCCAGTTGATCATGTTCAACCAGCGTAAAACTGCGTAAATTATGGTGAGGAAAACAGTCCAGCCTGAAGAGGTGCTTACTTTTAACCGCTTCACCAGGGTTGAAATATGGCGCACCGGTTTCAACAAAGTTACGAGCAACTCGAAAATGGATATATGCATCGTCAAACCCGTACTGGTAGAGTTTTACTTGAGAGAACAGAGCAAGGCTGAATAGGCATACAAGAAATACCAAATATGCCTTATTTTCATTTTTTTTCTCAAAAGTTGAAGCCATTTTTTATATCGGAGAATAAATACAGATTATTAGATTATACAGTGCAAAATCATCTCCCCGCACACCATTCACTTTCTATTTTCGTTATGTGTTATTTAAGGCGGATGTGAGTTGCAGAACAAGGTGATGCTGCCTCTACCCGATCATCTCATATACTCCATGTTGATGAAACCAGAGTTGTTGATCAAGCCTGTGAAATTTAGGTGCGGATGAATTAAAGGATGCATAAATAATAACGATTTTGGACCCCACATAGTGCACAAAATACTGTTTTTCCACAAGAATGAGGAGAATAACCATTCAGTGATAATGAAACCTTTTTTCTGAAAATTCATGTCAGAAATATCTCGTTCTATAACAAATAAGTTGCTTACCAGCACTATGCTGATTGCCGATCTGCCCTTCTTCGCTGATCTCCATGAGCGATGCAGAGATTAATCTGAGATATGAGACAACATACGGGAAAACTGTTAAAATCAACTGGCGGAAGCAATTCTAAGATAAAGGATTAGAGTAGTATATAATAAAATGCGAAAATCGTAGAGCAATTCAATACTATAGTAACAAAATATCACTCATGGATAAACCAGGTTACATAAACGTAGTATCGCTTCCAATTCCTTGGATTAATTATGAAAGATAAGGGGAAAGTCGGGAATAAAATCTATACATGCCTGATTGTAATAATTTCAATAATTGATGTCCTCATTATTGGATTTGGTATTGCTGTTTGGATTGGAGCATCGCAACAAGGCCTGTTTTCAGCAGCTGATTTCACGAATTTATTTACCACGTTTACGATCGTTAGAAATGGCGATAGTGAAAAATTGTATGATTTTGGGATCATGGCAGAGTATCAGAAAGAAATATTGAATGGGAAGACAATCGAAGGTGGGATTTTACCGATTTTATACCCACCAATATTTTCATTGGTATTAGCTCCAATGGCATTCATGAGTTTAAGCTCAGCCTTTTATTTGTGGACAATAATCCAATTAGGTTTTTTGGTTTGGATCATCTATCGATTGAATCAAATATTTATCGGATGGGATAATATAGAAAGGCAGCTTCTTACCCTGTCATTATTAGCATTCTGGCCTTTAGCGATAACCTTATTAATAGGGCAGATTTCCTTAGTCATCTTATTATGCCTGTGTGAACTATATATTGGCATTAAAAAGTATAAGTATTTGAAAGCAGGCCTATTCCTTGCCCTGTTAATGATCAAACCACAAACCATCCTGATTCCTATGATGATGCTGCTAAATAAACGATATTGGCGAATCATATTGGCAGCAACGATCATATCAACTTTCTTCATCTTATTTTCGAGCCAATTTATGGGTATAAATAGCTGGCTTCAATATTTAAAATTAATGCCGACAATGAGCAGATATTTTGGAGAGTATGGATTTTATCCGGCTTTACAATATACCTTCAGAGGTTTGCTATCGAATATTCTAAGCTATTCCGATGGCAAGCTCATTAACCTATTCAGTAATATTGTTTTCTGTGTAGTATTATTTATTGTTTGGTTTATTAACAAATCCGGAATTCCTGCAGAAAGCACATGGTTTAATATAAATTTTTCATTGGCAGTTGTTCTCACTGCTTTCTTTAGCATTCATTTATACCCCCATGATGACTTGATTTTAATACTACCCGCCTCTATACTCTATGATTATCTGCGCCAGAAAGGTTATCCCAAAAAGGCATTTTCGATATTCATCTTAACATGGCCAATTATCTTTTTATTTACTGCGTTTACAAATTTCAGTCTCTTCGGATTCATCCGATTACCAATCATTGCTATCATCACTCTCCTAGTTTGGATAGTTTATATTATGATCATGGACTCCAGGGTAGCTCGTAAAAATACTGAAACTTTATCACTACTTGCATAATATATAGCTCAGTATTAGCGAACATACACCGGATTACTATAGATCCAGCCCCTGCGCCTGCCCAGGTAATGGATATATACCTCCAGGCGGTATACCCCAGGCTCGCTAGTGATGTAGGTACACAGCTCTCGGTTGTGCCAGGTACGAACCGGTTTACCATCCTTGAGCAGTACACATTCTGCACGCCGGGGTAAGCGAATTTTAAATGTCACCCCACCTTTGCTATCGAGATCATCTCCCATCTGGGCAGTCTCTTGCATTCCGTGGGCAGTCATGGTGAAACCACGGGTTGGGGCAGGCAGGTCATATCCGATGAAACAATGCCCCTGGCTGAGAGCTTCCAGGATCATATTTGTATCCGTCACCGGGTCGGTTCCAAGCGGCTGGGGTAATAATACGTGGGTGTTGATCGCACGAAAATGGAACTCATAGGGGAAAACCGTCCGCTTTAATGGCCCAAGACTCATGTGGTGCGCGTGAGCATCAGAGCTACCCACGGCAACAACTCTTTTGCCAGTAGATAATAGCCCATCCCACCGTTGTAGAGACTCAGGTAAAGGTCCACGGGCGATCAGGCGTGGAAAATAAGCATAGAATATGGCATGCAGCCTGGAGAGGATGCGAGGTTTAAATTCGGAGAAGCCGTTCCACAGCTCCAGCCCGGTAAAGCCATGCACATTCCAATCTACCCAGGAGATATCCCCCTGATGTACAGCAGGTGCAGCGGGATCGACTGGGTGGGAAATGAATGTCAATCCACCTGAGTTAACGGCAGTATCGATGAGCAATTGGGGATCATGGGCATAGGTGGCCAGCTCACGCTGGGCTCCAATAACAAGTAAGTGGTTCTTTTGAGGTTGAATTGCCTGGTTGTGGACCTCCTCTCCCACCATCAACAGCACACGCCGGGTGCCATCTTTATGATAACCAGCAGGTCCATTCACCCAAACATTGTGGTCCGTAACGATCACTGCATCCAGGCCTGTTTTCATCGCAGCCGCGGCGATCTCGGCGTGCGTACCGGCACCATCCGAGTAGCGCGTGTGCATATGCAGGTTGAGGATGATTTCGTGCATGGTATTCTCGAGTGGATGTCACTATATTATAGCTGGTATCGTAAATACAACAGCCTAACAAGATTGATAAGGTGTCAGGTTGGCTATCATGGACGAACCCATCGATTCGTTTGACGATTCAGTCAACCTTGGGTATAATCGGCAAGCTTGGGCAAAGAACAAGGCCCAGTTCTATTTGTATCTCGTTGGTTGATCATTTGATATGGAGGCAGGTTGTGGTATACGTAGTTGATATTTCACTTATTATCGTATCAGTGGCGTTGATCATCAGCGTCATTTTACAGAGCAAAGGTGCCGGCTTGGGCGGCCTTACAGGCGCCGATACCGGTGGTATTTTCACAGCCCGTAGAGGTGTGGAAAAAACCCTGTTTTATGTCACCATCGCTCTCAGCGTGTTGTTCTTTACCCTGGCAATCGTATCTGTCAAAGTATCATAACCTTTATTCTCTTAAGCGCAGAGGAGCCGATGTTGTGCCAAACCAGTGACGGGGTTTGGCATGAATTCCAAAGCGCTTTTTCTTTTAATCCGTGATAATATTGAACCCATGAAAAAATTACGCTGGCCACTGTTGATTGCCATCCTGGCATTGGCGGTGATATCCATCCTGTTGATCAACCAGAAACCTGATAGCCTGCTGCCCATCGCTGCACCAGTAGTCCAACCAACCCAGGGGGGTATCTATACTGAAGGGCTGGTGGGTTCATTCATGCGCCTCAACCCCATCCTGGATTATTACAACAACGCAGACAGGGATGTGGACCGGCTTATCTATAGCAGCATGTTCCGCATCGATGACCAGGGCATTCCCCAGGGTGATCTGGTTACATCCTGGGGTATCTCCCGCGATGGAATGATATACAACTTCTCGCTGAACCCAGATGCACAATGGCATGATGGGCAGCCGGTTACGAGTGATGACATCATCTTTACCATCCAGATGATGAGCTCTGATGATTCACCCCTGCCTGCCGACATACGCGAATTTTGGAAGCAAGTCGAGATCATCCGGCTGGATGAAAAAACCCTGCAGTTTAAACTACCTGAGCCCTTTGCGCCTTTCCTTGACTACCTGTCCTTTGGTGTTCTTCCCGCTCATTTACTGGGTGATCTCAGCATGGCAGAGATGATCGACAATCCATTTAACATGGCACCCATTGGAAGCGGTCCTTACCGATTTGACCGCCTTATCACCGCTGATGGGCTGATCACCGGTGTGGTGCTCTCGGCTTTTAAAGAATATTACCATCAGCCTGCATATATTGACCAGTTTGCATTTCGCTATTACCCGGACGCTGCCACTGCATATACAGCTTATAAGGCTGGAGAGGTGGGTGGGTTGGGTGATGTGACCTTAGATATCCTTCCGGATGTGCTGACAGAAACTGGACTCAACATTTACACCACCCGCCTGCCGACGATGACCATTTTGTATCTCAACCTGGATGATCCCCAGGTACCTTTTTTCCAGGATGTGAATGTACGCAAGGCCCTCATACAGGGTCTCAACCGGCAGTGGATGGTTGATAATCTCATGGGTGGACAAGCCATCCTTGCAGATGGCCCGATTTTCCCAGGTACCTGGGCATATTATGACGGTATTAAGCATTACACCTACGACCCCAACCAGGCCATTTCAATATTGCGGGAAGCCGGTTATACCATCCCGGCAACCGGAGGTGATGTGCGCGCAAGTGAAGATGGGGCACAGCTTTCGTTTGAATTACTTTTCCCAGACGACAGCCAGCATAAAGCGCTGGCTGAAACGGTTCAAAAGAATTGGGCGCAATTGGGAGTCCAGGTGAAGCTGACCGGATTACCTTACGACCAGCTGGTCTCCGAGCACCTGGATACGCGCAACTACCAGGCAGCCCTGGTGGATCTCAACCTTTCCAACTCCCCCGATCCGGATCCATATCCATTCTGGCACCAGACGCAAACCACCAGTGGTCAGAATTATTCCAAATGGGATGACCCCCAGGCGAGTGAATACCTGGAGCAAGCCCGGATCACCACGGATACCGCAGAGCGCACCCGACTGTACAATAACTTCCAGGTGCGCTGGAGCCAGGAGCTTCCTGCCTTGCCGTTTTTCTATCCAGTTTATTCGTATGCAGTGAGCAATGATGTGCAGGGAGTGAGCATCGGACCAATCTTTGATCCCGCAGACCGGTTCAACAAGGTCACAGATTGGTATCTGATCACTCGCCGTGCCAGCGGGGAATCAACGAATACCCCCACACCTTAAGATGCGGATATTTAGCTCAACTCATTAAATTGCCGGTCTTTAATGCGGAATTCCTGATCTTGAGGATGCTGGAAAACTCATCAATGAATACCTGTACAACCTGCGGATCGAATAACAAACCGCTGGCTCCACTGATCAAGCGCCAGGCATCTTCAACAGATATCTCTTTTTTATACGAACGTGGCGTGGTAAGGGCGTCAAATACATCTGCAACCGCACATAAGCGTGCGCTCAGTGGAATATCTTCGCCCTTCAGCCCGTTTGGATAACCCGATCCATCCCAGCGTTCGTGGTGGCTGAGGGCGATCGTTTCTCCCGCCTGCAGCAGAGGTGAAGGTGAATTACTCAGCAGATCTGCCCCAATGTTGGTATGGCGCTGGATTTTAATCATATCAGCATCGGAATATTTCCCCTGCTGCTGCAGCAGGCTCTCAGGGAGACCAATTTTTCCAATGTCATGCAGCTGACAGGCAGTCGAAATGATCTGCATCTCATTTTGCGATAACCCCATGCCCCGCCCAAGCAACATGGTATACCCCCTGATTCGTTCCAAATGGGAGCGGTTGCCAGCTTCCCGGTATTCAGCAATATAAGCCAGGCGTTTCACTGCATCCGCCATCTCTTTATGACTATCCAATGAATACATGTTTCCTTCCTCTCTCAAACCATTGCGTAACAAAGCGGTCCGAAATTCGTTATAATAATGGATATAATATCAAACGCTACTGACAATATTGTACAACACTTCCCCCGGTTTCGAAGATAATCCGATGATTAAATTCCTATCATTATTGTCAGTATCAACTTGTTTAGATAAATGTTATAATTTTTTTTAGATCAAGGGATTTTGTCGATCACATTTTCTAAAGAACAATGGTAATGCTAAGTAAGCGAGAGGACGGATAGAAGAACAAAGATGTTTCCAATTCCCAGGGGATCAGCATTGAGCAGGGTTTGTGCTGCTGTGAAGGATAGATGAAAACTACTTATATGTCTAACAATCGTAGTCGATCCATGGTTCACACATCGCGTGGGCAAAGTATGGTTGAATTTGCCCTTATTCTGCCGTTGTTGGTCCTGGTGCTGGTCGGGATATTCGATATCGGACGGGCATTCTTTGCATACATCGCCATCACCAATGCTGCCAGGGAGGGAGCACGAGTATTTACATTTAAACCGGATGCCACAACATTTGCGGATATAAATGATGCCATAGAATATGAAATAGGATCTAACTCTGTCGTTGATATTAATATGATTACGACCCGAAGTTTTCAATGTATTGATCCTGCCACAAATGCGATGAGGAATATAACAACAACCTGGAAAGCTTGCAAGTCTGAGGCACCTATCCTGGTCACCCTGACCTATCAACATGATCTTATCCTTTCCTTCTTCTTTCCAACGGGTCTAACACTGGTGCGCTCAGCTGAAATGATGGTACCATGAAACCATTCTCTCGTTCTTCACAGCACGGTCAATCACTAGTGGAATTCGCGCTTGTGATTCCTATCCTATTATTGCTATCCGTCATACTAGTTGATTTCGGAAGAGTTGTTTATTACTCAAGTGCGATACATAATGCTGCCCGTGAAGGTGTGCGATATGGAATTGTTCATAACGAAGAGAGCACTGACTGGCCTGGGATGAAACAAGCAGCCATGAATAGTGCAATTGGATTAGGATTAACCACTGCTCAAATAACATCATATGGTTGGGGACCAAACGAACCCAATGGCAACCACACGGTACAGATGACCATTACCTATACTTTCAGCCCAGCGACACCCCTGCTATCAAACTTCCTCTCAGGCGGTATGATCACTCTCGTTGGTGACGCTAAAATGCGAACTGAATATGATAAACCTGCTCCATAGTTTTTCTTACCCACTTTCGATGGAGATAGAATGAACACAAAAACAACCGAAAAAGGTCAGACACTAGTGTTCGTCGTGATCGGGTTCCTGGTATTCGTTGCCATCCTGGCATTGGTGGTGGACGGTGGCAATGCCTATGCAGCCAAGCGCCAGGCGCAAAACGCTGCCGATGCTGGGGCACTAGCCGGTGCTGATTACCTCTGCAAACACCGAAATGAATATGGTGTGGTACCTCAAGCGATCGCAGTGGCGGAAGATTATGCAGTTTCGAATGAAGCAGTTGATCCTCCCGCAGTCTATGCCAACCTGAGTAACGCCAATGTGATTGTCACGGCCACGGTGACCAGAACTACTTTCTTCGCCGGGGTGATCGGTTTTAATTTAGTTTCACCACAAGCAGTCGCTGAAGCAGCCTGCAAGGCACCAGGGATTGGAGTACTGCCAGTTGCATGGTCATGTAGAGAGAACGTACTAGGTGAGTTGATATGCAATGACAATATTGGCCCTTGCCGTTCGATAAGCGATCCAAAAGGTTTATCATGCACATATGTATTAATGGACTCGGTTAAAGTTAAGGAAAAGAACAAAAATTGTGACTCAGATATCACCGATCCAACCGATCCGAAATATTGCTATTCTCAGAATGATATCGTCTGCTATGTCCCGACACCCCCATCCTGCAATCAGACACCACCATCCGGATTTATTGACTGTGATTTAGATAATGACTGTACGGATGAGTTGATGGCCGGCGGTGCACGGTCCTGGCTTGACTTGAATGGAAGCGGTGGAGGAGCGAACGAATTGAAAGATTGGATCTTATCCACCTGTGATCCTAACAAACCAGCTCCACCGGTTATCCAGGTACATACCTGGGTGCCAGAGGAAAGCGGTGTGGCAACCAGCATCTTTCACTCAACAGCATCTTGTTTGGTAGGGAAGGATGTGATCCTTCCGGTATTCAACAAGGTATGTAATGGTTTACCTGATGTACCAGCGACAAACCCGGAAACACTGGCACAGTGTAATGCCTGGACTGAAGACAACCAAAATATAATAACAAGTAGCACACTAAACTTTCACGTGATATCTTTCTCAGCTTTCCACATCACCTGTGTACAAACCGGAAAAAATAAAACCGTAGCTGAACCCGGATATTTCCTTCAACCCCAAGACAAGAATTGTTATGGCCATGCAAGCGCTGTAGCTGCAGGCTCAATTGATGATAATGATAAAACCATTGAAGGCTACTTCGTACGGGAGAACCTTGGTGGTTATGGAGGCCCTGGTGGGTGGTATGACACCGGCACTTATACCGTAGTGCTTGTTCGTTAATGGTAATCGCCATAAAATTACTTTCGCCAACAGTTTTATTAAAATTTAATTACAGTTCTGGTATGCAAAATGCATCAGACCTGGATGTATAATCCGTTATCTAATCCTTCTTTCCTTGGAGGTTCAATTTGAACCGTCGCGTAATTATCGGGATAATCATTGCAGTCGTAGGTGTGGGGCTGATCGCACTTGGTATTTTTGCGATCAACACGGTGCTGAAGCAAAGCTTTGCTCCACCAGTACAGGCTACACCGGTGGTTGAAGCCACCACGGACGTCATCATCACCACGCATGATATGGCAGTCGGTTCGGTGCTCAACCGGGAGGACGTGCAGGTTGCCACCATCCCTGTGAGCCTGGTTCCACGGGATGCCCTGACCACCATCGAATCCGCTCTGGGGAAGATCACCATCGTTCACCTGATCCAAGGAGAAATGGTGCTGCAGCATCACCTGGCAGACCCCACCAACGTTGCCCATGATATCGGGTACATCATTGAAGATGACCAGGTACTGATGGCATTTCCATCCACGGATCTGATGAGTACGTTAGGCGTTTTGCAACGTGGAGACACCATCGACATCTTTGCATCCATGCAGGTTGAAATCACCCCGACGAGAATTACAGCCGGTGGGGGAACCACCGAAGAACAGCAAACGATTAACCGCCTGTTCACGTTTGATGCCATGCAAAGGGTGCAGATATCAGCCGTGGTGGCGGATATCGTCACCGATTCGAATGCGGCAGCACCCGCTGAGGGCGAGCCACAACCCACCCCGAACCCAGCTGACGTCCGTGTGCGGGCTTACCTGCTGGCGCTCACTCCGCAGGATGCCCTGGTCTTGAAACATATGCGAGATGCGGGAGCGAATTTTGATATTGTTCTCCGCTCACCCACATCCAACGAGCTGTTCGAGCTAAGCCCGGTTACTGTGGATTACTTAATACAACGATATGAGTTATCCATTCCAAAGTGATGGGTATGGAATTGCTCGCGTATCTTTATATTTTATGGAATGAACCTGAATAGAGGTGTTCTAGCATGAATCCAGCCAACAAACAAATCAGAGTGGTAGCTCTGTGCGATCCGGGTGCCACCCAACAACAAATCACCGAAGCTTTGAATTCACAAAACGAATTCCTCCTGGTTGATATCCTTGCCACAAAGGAGATGCTGGCAAGGCAGCTCCGGGCTTCTGAACCAGACATCATCCTGGTAGATTCCCAGCTGGAAAGTGAATCGACCATGGATATCATCGACGACCTGGCGTTGCAATTTCCCAGCTCTTCGGTGGTTGCCATCCTGCCAACCAATGACCCATTGATCGCACAACAGGTAATGCTGGCAGGAGCGCGCGCGTTTCTCATCACACCTTTTTCACAGATAAACCTGGTCAGTACCCTGCGCCGTGTATCTGAGCTGGAAGGTCGACGCCAACAAACCAGGACATACATTCCCTCGGCGCTGCCTGAGGCAACCCGGCCCTTACACTCGATCACCGTCTATAGCCCGCGGGGAGGCACTGGGGTCACTTCGATAGCCACCAATACAGCGATCGCTCTGGCGGAAGAGACGGGGAAAAAGGTGCTTTTATTCGAAGGGAAAGTGTTCTTCGGTCACCTGGAAGTCATGCTTAATATGAAGGTGCAAAACACCCTGGCAGACCTGATCCCCCATGCCACAAACATGGATGAGGGTCTGGTGCGGGACGTTGTTTCTCCCCACCCCTCTGGAATTCATGTATTGATGGCACCTTCGAATGTGCAGATCGCCCAGGGAATTCGCGCTGAAGATATTTATAACGTCTTTGTCGGTGTTTCCCGCTTATATGATTACATCGTGGTGGATGCTGGAGGACCATTAACCGATATCTCGGTGACCTTGATGGATGCAGCCGATCGCATCCTGCTGGTGACGACACCGGACCTGGCATCCTTGCACGACACCAGCCGATTCCTGCAGCTTAGCCGATCGCTGGCATATCCAATGGATAAGATCCTGACGATCCTGAACAAAGCTGGAGTGGAGGGCGGGGTTAAACTGCGCGACATCGAATCAGTCCTGCATAACCAGATCTATCACCAGATTCCCAATGATCCGGCCAACGTACTGCGCAGCATCAATCGTGGAATCCCATTCCTGGTGTATTACCCACGCAGCAGTCCAGCAAATCCATCCAACAGCTTGCCCGCAACCTCACGGCGATCACTCTGAAAGACATGGGGCACGAAGCTACCCCGGTGCAAGGAGAGAAGGCGGGGCGTGACATGCTGCTGGCATCGAGCCACCTGGGTTAATCAGCCGGTATAAGGAAATGGTTTAATGCCCTCCTTCACCTTCCTGATCGCAGTCATCTCTGTCATCGTACTGATCATCCTCGTGGCGTATGGATTGGTGATCTTTGGTTTACGCGATGTTTTTTTCGCCGGCCAGGATATTGGCTCGCGCCTGGCAACCTTTGTAACCCTGCCTGATGAGGAAACCCAGCGCCAGGATGGTCAAAGACGACGCACTGGTTTAATTCGCTGGCGATTGAGATTGAACAATATGCTTTCTGGATTTGCTTCCGAGAAGCTCAATCTTCAGCTGATCAGTGCAAACTGGCCGATCACCGAAACAGAGTATGTATTAATCAGGATCGGAGGTGTCATTCTTGCGTTTGGATTGGGATGGCTGGCATCCCAAATGCTGGTATCAGGTGTAGGACTGGCAGCCATCGCTTTCTTCATCCCCGACCTGGTGCTAAAACGGGCAATTTCAAAGAGACGGATGAACTTCGGTTCCCAGCTGGTGGATGTATTGATCCTGATGACTGGTGCCGTACGGGCGGGTTACAGCCTGCCGCAAGCGGTTGAAGTGGTGAGCAAAGAGATGAGAGCACCAGCTTCGGAGGAGTTTCGTCGGGTACGCCATGAGATCGGTTTGGGTCTTTCGCTCACCCAGGCATTGAACAACCTGGTGGCGAGGATGGAAAATGACGACCTGTACCTGGTGGTCACCGCCATCAACATCAATTCGCAGGTCGGCGGAAATATCGTCACCATGTTGGAAGCAGTCACCGACACCATCCGTGATCGCGTGCGCCTGTTCGCCGAGGTGCGCGTGCTCACTGCCCAGCAGAGGTTTGGAAGTTATATTCTCACATTTATGCCCATTGCCATGGCGGGAGCGATGTTCTTTATTAACCCGGTGTATATGATGCGCTTATTTGACCCTGCGATCATATGCATCCCCATCGGTGCGGTTGTCATGGTGATACTCGGTAATTTCCTCGTCCGCCGATTAGCCCGGATTGAGGTGTGAGGAAGGTTTTATGCAATTATTAAGTCAAATCTCCCTCAGTGCGGCATTAGGTGTGTCAGGATTGATCATCCTGATGCTCAGTGTTCGTTGGTTGAGATCAGGATCGATGTCCAAACGGCTCAACGAATATGTGGCATCCCCACTCGAAGACCAAACCAATCGAGCAAATTCCACCCGCCTCCCGCCCCGGGTGATCACCGGTTCATTCTTTAATCGCATTTTTATCCCCGCCATCCGTGGGATTGGGCGATTCTTCGGGCGCATGACTCCCGGCGGTGCAATAGAAGGACTGACGCATAAACTGATGATCGCGGGTAATCCGATGGGATTGGGTGCACGCGAATTTTATGGCATCAGCCTCGCCAGCACATTTATCGGGGTTTACGTAGCCTATTTGATTTTTAAGCGGGAGACAAGCACGCTGAATGTGGCACTTAGCATCTTGACGCTGATCATATTTTATTTTCTCCCCAAGCTTTGGCTGCAGAGCAGGATCAATCGCAAACAAAACGCGGTGAGAAAAGGTCTACCTGATGCCATGGACATGCTGAGTGTGTGCGCCACTGCAGGCCTGGGGTTTGATCAATCTCTCCAGCGGGTAAGCGAATATTGGAATACACCCATTGGGCATGAGTTCGGGCGGGTGATCAGCGAAATGGAAATGGGCTTCACCCGCCGGGATGCGCTGCGCAACCTGGCGGATCGGGTGGACATCCGCGAGATTTCCAGTTTTGTTGCCCTTATCCTGCAGACAGAACAGCTGGGCATGAGCATCAGTGATACGCTGCATGCCCAGGCAGAACAAATGCGGATTGAAAGACGGTTTCGCGCCCAGGAACAGGCCCAGAAAGCCCCAGTCAAGATGCTCATCCCCATGGCGCTGTTGATCTTCCCAGCCCTGCTGGCAGTCATCCTTGGACCAGCACTGCCAATCTTAAGAGAGGTGTTTAGCACCCTGCGATAAACAAGGTATTCAGATAGGGTGAGAGATTTTTGGAGGTGTAAGTTTGAACGAAAATGATTCGTACATGAATTCTCCGTTATTCAGGGAGGCAATGGATTGTTTTCGCCTTGGAAAATGGGAGGAAGGTTTCAGCAAATTGGCTGAGGTCGAAAAAGCATTCCCCATGGAATCCGAGCTGCGAGCAATACGCCAGGAGATGGAAGTACGGGCACGCATCAGCGAATACGAGCTGGAAGAAAATAAGCAACAAAAAACACAAAAGTTGCTTAAATACAGCCTCAGGTTGGTGATCACCCTGATCGTAATTATTGGTGGCGTATATATCCTTTTAACCTATTCGGGCTGGATCCAGGGACAAATTGCAAAAGCACAAACAGATATTTCGGAGAACATGCTGCAAGCACAGCTTGTGCTAGATTTTCGGAATGCTCAGCAGCTCATTGTTGCAGGAAAATCTGATGAAGCCCTGGTTGCATTTGAAAATATCAGGTCAAAAAATCCGGATTTTCCCGGCTTGACTCAAGCGATCTCACAGGCACAAGGTTTAAAAGATATAGAAGTCTCATATTCCCAGGCGATGAGCCTGTTGCAAGTAGGGGATTCAGCCCAGGCTTTGGCGGTGCTCCAGGATATCAGTAATAAACAACCCAATTATCGAGACGTATCCCTGCAAATCAAAAAACTGCAGACCCAAACCGAGAAGACATCGGTGTTGGATCAAGCTGATCGTGCCTTCATGGAAGGGAACTACGAGACCGCCTTGTCGGGTTATGAATCTTTACGGTTGATGGATCCGTCCTTCGAGACCAGCTACGTGGAAGAGAATCTCTTCCAGAGCTATATCAAAGCTGCCCAGGCATTACTTGCGGAACCGGTCCCGTCATTGGAGATATTGAAAAAAATCGATGATTATTTCAGCAAGGCATTGGCATTACGGCCACTTGACCGTGAAGCCCTGGCAGCGCGAACCCAGGTGCGCTCGGTCATTGAAGACGGCATGATCGGTGATTATGTCGACCAGGCCCAGCAAGCCCTTGCTGAATCTCCTGATTCTCTGGAATCGCAGCAGGCTGCCCAGGATTACCTGGCGATGGCATTGGCGGTCAGGCCGGATGATCCCTACGTATTGCTTCAATTCCAGCTTGCCCAGGCTTATCTTCAAGCAGTCAATAATTTTGCCAGCAGCAAGTGGGATGTGGTGATCGAACGACTTGAGTATGTCGTCAGTCAACAAGCTGACTACGCTAATGGTACTGCGCTGCAGACTTTATTCGATGCGTACATCGCCCGCGGCACGGATAACATCGCTTCCGGTCAATACTCGCTTGCGCTGCAGGATTTTCAGCGCACAGCTGTCCTAGCGCAGCAGCTACCCGATTCTGAGCCGTTAACCTTTGAATCCCAGTCGATGATCGCAGAAGCCCAGGGCTTGCTGAACCACTACCAGGATGCTGTGTTCATCTATCAGGACGCATTAACCGTCTCCGGGCTGCGTGACATCATCGTGGGCTTGCAGAATTCACTCACGGACACACTCAACTATGCGGAATACACCGCCAACGCAGGTGACTACCAAAGTGCGTTCTATGCCTATCGCAACCTGGTGCGCAACCGGGTGAAGGCATATGACCGGTCAACCGTAGTGACCATCAAGAATGGGGATTACCTCTCCATGCTTGCCCACCGCTACAACACAACGGTTGCAGCCATTTTAGCCGCCAACGATATGAATAATCAGCCCCGCCTGACCCCCAATACCGAGCTGATCATTCCCATCATGCCATAGTTTACCTTCGGAGAAGAATGCATGTTTACTAACCGACCTGCAAAAAATACTCGTACGAGCAACATCAATGAATATGATATGTTAGCTGAAGCTCAGACCATTGCAGGTACAGAACAAATTTCTGCAGATGCCTACATGATCAGGGAGCGTGTACAACGCCGGTTGCTGGCTGAAGCGGATGGGGAAGTCGATCTCTCCCATGTACCCCAGATGCACCAGATGATCGAAACACTGTTCAACCGGGTTTTGGCTGAAGAGAATTTACTTTACACCCGGGCAGTGCGCGCCCGGTTATTGGATTGGGTGATATCGGATATCCTTGGGTTTGGTCCATTGGAGCCACTGCTCCAGGAACCCAGCATCACCGAAGTGATGGTAAATGGCTTTGACACTGTATACATCGAGCGTTATGGCAAGGTTGAAAAAACGCATGTCGCCTTCGAAAATGAAGCCCACCTGATGCGTATCATCGACCGCATCGTCGCCCCACTGGGCCGGCGGGTGGATGAATCATCACCCATGGTGGATGCCCGTTTACCCAATGGGTACCGTGTCAACGTGATCATCCCCCCGCTCTCGCTGATCGGTCCGATGATGACCATTCGTAAATTCTCCCAAACCCCTTTTACCGCCCAAGACCTGGTTGCCAATGGCACCCTCACCACCGCACTGGTCAACTTCATGAAAGCATGCGTGGAAGCGAGGGTGAATATCGTCATTTCCGGCGGTACGGGTTCAGGAAAAACAACCTTGTTAAATGTAGTATCCGCCTTTATTCCCTCCACAGAGCGCATCATCACCATCGAGGATATTGCCGAGCTGCAATTAAAACAAGATCATGTGGGTCGCCTCGAGAAGCGTCCTTCGAACGTGGAAGGCAAAGGGGAGGTGACCATCCGCCAGCTGGTGATCAACTCATTGCGTATGCGCCCTGACCGTATCATCGTGGGTGAGGCACGCGGCGGTGAAGCCCTTGATATGCTCCAGGCGATGAATACTGGCCATGATGGCTCCATGACCACCATCCACTCCAACAGCCCACGCGATACGCTGCGGCGTATCGAGACCATGGTATTGATGGCGGGATTCGAATTACCACTTAAGGCGATCCGCGAGCAGGTATCCTCCGCCATTGAGCTGATCATCCACATGGAGCGCTTGCGCGACGGCACGCGTAAAGTTGTCCATGTGGCTGAAGTCCAGGGCATGGAAGGTGACACCATCCTGATGCAGGACCTGTTCATCTTCGACCAGACCGGCATCCAGAATGGGCGGGTGTTAGGATCTTTGAAATCCACTGGGTTAAGACCCCGGTTCGCAGAGAAATTTGCCATCAATAACATCGAGTTGCCGGTAGACATCTTCACCCAGGGCACATCCATCTAACTGGATCAACCCAAACCCACAGTGTTTCAAAAATCCATTGAAGCATGCCGAACAATAAGGTGAAACTAACCCGCAAAAGCTTTCTACAGCTTGCCAGCCTGGCTGGGATGGTAAGCAGTCTGCCGCGCTGGTTTTATCGCACCATGGAAATGTCTTCAGGCTGGCCTGTGCTGAGCTGGAACCAGCTCCCAGGACAAATGCAAGCCATCCTGCGGTTGGTCCCACCGCTGGAAGTTGATGCCCAAGGGTTTTTAAGGCTGCATCCGTACCAGAGCGAAAACATAACCCGCATTCCCCTTGCCCAAACCCTGTGGAACCAGGAGCATAGTAATCCATGGGATCGATTGGATTATGACCGTCATTGGGGGATCGTATTGCACTGGTATGGCGACGATGCAGGCTATGACCGTTCAGTTGAAGGTTACCTGAGGGGGTTCAATCAGCTGCGCCAGGGGGCGAACTGTATCACCCGGACAAGCGCCCACTTCCTGGTGGGAGCCGATTTCCCGCAACCTGGTGCAGGGCAAGACCAGGATCTGGTGACCATCCTACAAACCCAGCTCCCGGATGAGAACGGCTCTCCATTCGTTGCTTCCCATCTGTATCCCCTGGATTACACAGCGTATAATGAGCGACGACAGTATTTCGTCCGTGCACTTTATGAGCTCAGCTATCAGCAACCGACCATTCACTCAATCCTGCAGGAATGGTTCGATGGTCCTTGCGTGGATGCCAACATGCGCAGCCTGGCGATCGAGATCACCGGGTGTTACTTCGATACCCCTGCGCACACCCCCTCCAGCCAGCAGATTGCCAACACCATTGGGTTGACCTGGGCATTGATGAAGCGCTATGGGATCTGTGCCAGCAATATCCTGGGGCACCATGAGATCTCGTTGAATAAATCCGACCCTGGAAAGTGCTTCATGGCGCTGATTCGCTGCCTGTTGGCTGCCAAAGCCCTCACTGGGTCTGACCTGGAGATGAACGAGCTGGTTTTTGGGCAGCACCTCAGTCCGCGCGATGAGCCCATCCAAGCGGTGATAATCTACCTGCGCTGGGTGCGAGATTATTTGGAGCTGACCAGCCAACCCAGGCAGGTATCTGCATGGGAAGATGAAAGCGGATATTGGGACCTGTTTGACCAGGTGGCGGCCGAAGAAAAAAAGCTGCGGATAGTAATTAACCCACAGTATTTATAAAATTCTCTCCATATTTTGTTGCTGTGTAAACACCTGCAGTCAAATCGAATCGTTGATACGCATGGATTTATGGGGGATGAATATCAAACGAAACCAAGATTCCAGATCGGGCAAATGACCTTCTGCTTAGCGAATCATCCTGTGCGGAGAAAGCACATTCTCCAGCTCTTCCCGACTGAGATAACCCTTCTCCAATACCACCTCCACCACCGATTTTCCTGTACGCAGGGCTTCCTCGGCGATCTCACTGGATTTCTCATAGCCTAACAACGGGTTGAGGGCGGTCACCAGCCCAATGCTGTTTTCCACCATTTGCCTGCAATGCTCACGGTTGGCAGTAATACCCAGGATGCAACGCTGCACCAATGTCCGGCAGGCGCGACCAAGCATATCCAGCGAGGTGAACAGGTTGTAGGCAATGACTGGTTCCATGGCATTCAGCTCAAGCTGCCCAGCTTCTGCTGCCATGGTCACGGTCAGGTCATTGCCGATCACCTCAAAGGCTACCTGGTTGACCACCTCGGGGATGATCGGGTTGACCTTGCCAGGCATGATGGAAGAGCCAGGAGCCATGGGCGGGAGGTTGATCTCACCCAGGCCGGCGCGTGGTCCTGAGGAAAGCAGGCGCAGGTCATTGCTGATCTTGGATAGCTTGACCGCCACACGCTTGAGCACTCCCGATAGCTGAACATAAGCCCCGGCATCCTGGGTTGCCTCGACCAGGTTGTGGGATTGGATCACGGGGACACCACTCAGCTCCCCCAATTTACGGGTGACCATCTCGGCGTACCTGGGTGGGGCATTCAGCCCGGTCCCGATGGCAGTAGCCCCCAGGTTGATCTCACGAATCAACGCCTGGGCTTCCCTCACCCGGCAGATATCCTCCGCCACCATCACGCTCCAGGCCTCAAACTCCTGCCCCAGGGTCATTGGTACTGCATCCTGGAGCTGGGTGCGTCCCATCTTGATCACATCACTAAACTCTTCGCCCTTGGTTGCCAGGGCTTTTTGCAGGCCATCCATCTCGACCAGCAAGCCATCCAGCTTCATGCTCAAGGTCAGGCGTAATGCAGTAGGGTAGACATCATTGGTTGACTGTGAGAGGTTAACATGGTTGAGTGGGTGAAGCACATCATAGCGCCCTTTTAGAAAGCCTAGGTGCTCCAATGCCCGGTTGGCGATCACTTCGTTGGCATTCATATTGGTGGAGGTGCCTGCCCCACCCTGGATAACATCGACCACAAACTCGGAGAGCAGCTCCCCGTGGATAATGTCATCACAAGCATGGGCGATGGCTTGAGCAAGGTCGGCAGGCAGGAGACCAAGCTCATAATTGGTCAGCGCAGCAGCTTTTTTGATATATGCCAGCGAATAAACCAGCCGTGGATAGTGGGAGATGGGTATCCCGGTAATCTCGAAATTCTCTACCGCCCGCTGGGTCTGGATGCCATAATAATGCACATCGGGTAATTCACGCTCACCCAACAGGTCATGTTCAAGGCGTGTGTTCTTCATCTTATATAACTCCTTATTTATGGGCAATCGAATGAGAAAATCTTCAGGAGTTGATCGACCTGCACTGCCAGGTACTTGCCGTCAAACGACCAATCTGTCTCCGTTGCTGTACCATAGGTGCCAATATCCAATGGATACAGGCTGCCGGTATTAACATCAATGATCCAGACATAGCCATTGTCATCAATATATGCAATTTGTTTTTCATCCGGAGACCAATTAAGCTGCCCAACCAGGTCAGCATAGGCCAGCGGAATGTTGACTGGATGGTTGGTAGTCACAGCCCAAAGGTTATCAATTCTCCCGATTGGGTCACCGGTTGGCGAGGTGAGACCAGACAGTACCCCAATATCCACCCCTTGCAGGCAGTCGATGCCACAGGAGGTAAAGACCCTCAGGCGGCCTTCATCCAGCCACTCCAAAACGGCCTTCTGACTGGCATAACTATCTGTGCGGGCTGCCTCACCCGGAAAGAAATCCCTCGAAGCACGCCCGTCAGGATAGGCAAGCCCGATGGTATATGAATTATCACTCCGCCGTAGGCCAAGGAAGGCAATGAAGGTCGCTTGAGGTGACCAGGACAATTCGCCGGCCACCTGGGTCGCCAGGCGTTCAGGGGTGTCAAACAACGGTGCTGTGAGCAGGGTCAACTCCCCCACATTCCAGCTTGAACCCTGGGTGGAGGCAATATACGCCAGGGTGTCGTTGGTCGGAGACCAGGCAATCAGGTCTCCCTGGGGCTGATAGACGCGGATCATGGCATGTTCAGCCACCAGGCATGCTTGAGGCGGGATGACCTGTAAACCCGGGATGCTGGAGGTGGGTGCGGGGGTAGGGGTGGCATCTGCAGGTGATCCACCCAGGATGCTGCAGGCTGAGATTGACAGGAGAAAAAAGGTCAATATCCCCGCGATCTTGAGGATGGTTATTGAACGTGATCGAAGCATTCTACCCAAAATTATAACCTTCAAATAAAATCGATGTAGTGCTGATCGGCATTCATTTGGATGATACCAATAGATTATGAGAAAGCAAGAAAGTAGGTTGGGGTACGACCATCCGAAGGATAGATCACCTATCGGATGTTAAATATCATGCATTTTGTGTCATCGTGCCGACAGAATAATGCTCAGTGATCGATGGATAGTTATTTCGTAATCCCTTACCGATCTTTAAAACAAAGACCTGCCTTGCGGCAGGTCTGAGTGACTTAGTGAAATGTTAATTACATTGGGATGACGTTGGCAGCCTGCAGACCCTTGGGGCCCTTCTCGATGGAGAACTCCACCTTCTGGCCTTCCTGCAGTGTGCGGTAACCGTCGGACTGGATAGCAGAGAAGTGGACGAATACGTCCGCTCCATCAGGCTGGGACAAAAATCCATAACCCTTGCTCCCGTTGAACCATTTGACTGTGCCGATAATTCTTTCAGACATTGAATTTACCTCCGTAAGGTATGAAAAAAGATATGTGGTGCGCCTTCAAATCCATCGGAGCAGTCAAAATAAAACAGCCCAAGGAACTAGCCTTGGACCGTCTTCTTTCTACTTCCAACGAGAACTTTCTGGCATTCCTACAGCCTTCAATACTACCAGTGAATCACTAATCCGTCAAGTATTTTTGGAGATAGCTATTTGAGAGGAAATAAATACCAATTCACCCGGTGATCAGCCAGCCATATGAGTGTGTACTGCCCATTTTTAACATGATGTTACCACTAGAGACAACCATGCACTCACAACCAAAAAAAAATGACTGAGTTGAATTAATCCAGGGAAATCTGCTGCAGGAAGGCGCGGAACTGTTCATCGGATGCCACTCCACCTCCCTGGGCAAGTCTGGCATCCCCTCCACCCCGCCCATTGACCTGTACCAGCTGCCGGGTGAGCAACTGGCGAGCATCTTTTCCACTGGCTTCACCGCAGGTGACCAGCAGAGTAACCTTTTGCCCATCGAAATTTGCAAGGTAACTGACCAGGTCCGGGATATGCTTGAGCTCCTCTGCCAGCATGCGCAGCTCGCCCACCGGGCGTTGGGAAAAACTCGCCCTGACCAACCTGAGTGATCCTCGTTGTTCAGCACGGCCAGCCAGTGCAGCTGCTTCATGTTTTATATTTTCCAGGCGAAGCAGCTGTATTTCCTTTTGGAGTGCATTCAGCTGATCTGCCTGTTTCTTGATCATATCCGGTATATCCTGCCAACCCATGCTCATCTGGTTACCCAGGCTGCTCAGCGAATCGTACATCTGTTGGAAAACCTGTAGCGCCTGCAATCCTGCCATGAAGTAAACCCGGATGCGGTCATTCTGACGTTCCGCTTTGAGCACCTTGAGCAGGCCGATGCTGCCCGTGCGCTGAACATGGGTGCCGCCACAGGGTGAATAATCGTAGCCATCGATCTCAACGATGCGGATGTTTTCAGTCACCTTGGGAGGCCGCCGCAAAGGGATGGAAACCAGCTCTTCAGGTGTAATAAAGTAGGTTTTCACCAGCCTGTTTTCATAGATCAACTGGTTGGCGAGCAGCTCAGATTTTTCCAGGTCAGGCTTGCTGATGTTCGCAGCCAGGATATCCAAGGTTGAGGGGGTATACCCATTGATATTGGCAGATACGGTCTCGCTACCCGTCTGCTGCAGGATACACTGGGTGAGCAGGTGTTGGGCGGTATGATGCTGCATGTGGCGTAACCGTCTTTCTGCATCGATTTTTACCTTCACTGCGCCAGGTTCAACCACGCCTTCCACCACATGCACCAAACGTGCGGTTTCTTCATCTTTATAGACATCGACTACCCTGGCAGAGCCGATCTCTCCTGTGTCGTGTTCCTGACCACCCCCGGTGGGGTAAAAGTAGGATCGGTCGAGCACCACCCCTATACGACCATCCGGCAGGGTGAGGATTTCCGTCACCGTGGTTTCAAATTCCAATTTGTCGGGGTCTTGCTGGTATAAAAGCTGAGAATTCATGCGACAGATTATAACGTATGCAAACTATTAAATTAATATCCCAGCCAGGTAAACCGCCTGGCTGGGAGAAAAGGAACAAAAGTCAACCGGTGAGTATCAGCTACACGTCAAAATACAGGCTCATCTCATAGGGATGCGGGCGGTTACGCACCTGGTAGTATTCCTGGTTACGCTTGAAATCCACCCACTGGTTGATCATCAGCTCGCTGAAGACATCCCCGGCAAGCAGAAAATCATGGTCCTGCTCAATGGCGATCAAGGCCGCATTGAGAGAGTCGGGGAGACTCTTAATACCGGCGCGTTGTGCATCACTCCAGGCAAAGACGTTGGCATCGATGGGTCCAAATCCAGCTTTTGTCGGGTCAATCTTCTTCTGGATGCCATCCAACCCTGCCAATAATTGGGCAGACAAAGCCAGGTAGACATTGCAGGTGGCATCCGGTGGGCGGAATTCCATGCGAGCAGCCTCAGGCTGGGTGGCGTACTTGGGAATGCGTACCGCCGCACTGCGGTTGCCCAGTGAGAAAAAGGCATTCACGGGAGCTTCATATCCTGGAACAAGTCGGCTATACGAATTAGTGCTGGGGTTGGTCAGGGCCAGTAATGCTGGTCCATGGGTGAGCAGCCCACCGATGTAATACAGTGCGGTCGGGCTCAGGCAGCCGTATCCATCCGGGTCGTAGAATACATTTTTTCCGTCCTTGAACAGATGCTGGTGAAAGTGCATCCCCGAACCTGCCTCCCCATACAAGGGCTTGGGCATGAAGGTGACCGTCTTGCCGTGCGCATGGGCGGTCATCTTGGTGGCGTACTTGATGATCATGGTGGCATCACCTGCCGGCAGCAACCCCAGCATGGGAATCTCAATCTCCGACTGACCCGGTCCCCCCACCTCATGGTGGTGGTATTTTACCGGCACACCCATGTCCTGCAGGTGCAGGCTCATTTCAGTTCGCAGGTTGAAGAATTGATCCTTGGGAGGGATGGCATGGTATCCGCCATGCGCCGGGATATAGTGACCGTGGCCGCTTTGAAGGCTGGTCCAATCAGCTTCCTGGCAATCCACCCGGTAGCTGGCGCAGTTGACCCCGTATTCATAGGAGACGCTATCGAAGATATAGAATTCGAACTCCGGTCCCCAGCGACTCTCATCGGCGATACCGGTCGAGCGCAGGTACTCCTCGGCGCGGATGGCAATATTGCGGGGATCATTGGTAAAAACCAAATGGGTATCGGCTTCCAATGTAGTACAGATGAAGCTTAGTGTGGGGACTTCCCAGAAAGGGTCACGCATGCCCGTTGATAGATCCGGCACCAGCACCATATCTCCGGCTTTCACGCTCTTCAAGCCCACTGCTGAGCCGTCAAAGCCGATGCCGGTTTCGATCAGCTGTGGGGAGAACTGGCTGGCAGGCACGGTCAGGTGATGCCAGCGTCCCCACAGGTCGGTGAATTTGAGGTCAACCATCAGGATGTTGTGTTCATCCAGGTAGTGCCTAGCCTGTTCAAAGGTCTGGAACATCGCAACCTCTCCTCATTCTATGGATAATAAGCAGTCACACTGCATAGTTTAAGCTTTGTCCTTCCCTACGCCTCGGTGCTTTATTCCGCCACCTTTGTCCCACAGTCCGGGCAAAATTTGGTGCCTGGTTGTAGCTTGACACCGCAGTTGGTGCAGTGCTGTTCACTCTCTATCTTAGCCCCACAATCCGGGCAGAACTTCACCTTGCCTGCCAGTGGTTTGCCGCAGCTCGGGCAGGTGGCACGTACACCTTCACGCCATTCCTTCTCCTTGAGCATGGCCAGGTCCTCCTCTGCCACCTTGGAATGAGCCCAGATCTCCTCGGTGGTGCGGCTGGCCTGGGCAGCTGCCATTTCCACCCCCAGGTCGGGGGCGCACTGCTTGCACAAACCACGCTTCTCATTCCAACAGGTTTTCTTACACACCCAGCTGGTGCAGCGCGGGCACTGGATGAAATCCGGCTTGATCTCCTCCACCGCCTTCAAAAAGGCATCATCGTGCGCTTTCTCCCAGGAGGCCGAGCGCATACTCTCACCGGCATTGGAAAGGCTGTTAAATAAACCACCGAAGATATTGCTGGCGGTGTTCAAGGCGGTTGACGCGGTGCCCAATACCGAGCCCTGAAAGCGCGTACGGTAGCCAGTGCCACAGCGATCACATTGGAACTCGAATTGAAACCCCTGGTTGGTGCTCAAATCTGAATAATTACGGGTGAACTCAATTCTCTCACTCATGATTTTATTCTCCAATAAATAATATATAGCAATCTCAAGATTATAGCATTGGCAGGTTACAGTACCAATTGTCTATTGGATCCAGGTTTATTCAGTTTTTACGGTTGGTGGCTTTGGCCTGGTCTGAACAACCGGACCAGAATTTTTCATCGGCGACTCGTTGAATCTTTCCAGCCAGGTTTCCGGTGCCAGGAGGGGCCGGAAACTCGCATATTTCAAATACAGATCATGGGCATCGCGTGTGTTGAGCAGGATGCGGCGCAATCCCTTGACATCAGGGTGCTTCATCATGCATTCAACCAGCCATTTGCCCAAACCCAGGCTGCGATGAGACTGCAGGACGAACATATCGCAGATCCAGCCAACCGTGGCGCCATCAGTCACGATGCGCGCAAAGCCCACCTGCACCCCCGCATCGTAAACCCCAAAGCAGATAGAATTTTCGATCGATTTACGCACGATGCTCATCGGGCGACCGATCGCCCAGTGTGCCGTGGTATAAAGGAAGTGGTGGATCATGCCAACGTCCAGTTTGGATTTATCAGTACTGATAGTATATTGTTCTTTCTGCCACTCCATAGGTTCCTCTTCGGTTGTTAAGTGATGGTATGTGATGTGAAAAGTATACTGTAAAATTCTTCAGCATAGGAGATGTGACGTCAGTCCTGTGATAATGATGATCTCCCGGGGTAACCAATTATCTTGCTAAATCCCCTTGGGGGGCTTTTCTGGCGAATAGGGCATGATAAAGTAACCGCGCACATGGTGGTAGAATTCACCACCCACCAGCTGGGCGGATTTCAATCCCATTACCACCTGGGGTCCTGAAGGAGAAGTCACCTCCGCCACCACAACCGGCTGGGATTGGATGACCACATCATCGCGACCGGGCAGGTTGGGGTCGTAGACCTGCAGGGTAATCTCGCCAGCAGCGTTTTCCTGGCAGGCATAGACAAGCACCTGGTGATTGTTGAAGATCAACCTGGAAAGCTCCCTTAGCGAGCTGGCATGTTCGTAGATCAGCGCCAGGACCACCAGGTTCCTGTCAGCCAGTTTTCGGCGGATGGAGGCCAGCTCAACCATAGTACGTACTTGTGTCCCCAGCAGGGTATCCTCGGGCATGGTGGTCCATTGAGCAACCTTCACCATTTCCTTGCCAGCTCCACCCAGCGAGTCGATCTGCCGTCGAAACAGGTAACGCTGAAGTCGTGTCCCCCTGTGGGGCACAGCTTCTTTTTGTGGAACAACCCTGCCAGCCAGGGCATAATCATAGGCAGCAGCGCACATTCCTCCACACAGACCATATTTTGGGGCAACCTTCCTTGGTGTAAGGAAGTCAGGCATGGAAAAGGGTAAAAAGTATCCGGGGAAGCGATTAATAAACCTGAATCCGTTCATAGAAGGGATGAATTCCAAGGGGGGATTCTCAGGCAGGTGGAATTTCGTTTTAAATATGCTCATCGGTGCGTTGTAATGGCGAGCAAGACCATTAAAGGTATAATCGAATTGCAGATAGGGGAGATACACATCTCCCAGGTCTGGTACTTTCAGACCTGAACCAGGTGTATCGAAGGGCTGGCTGGGTATGCCGGGTGCGTGGATGGTGAGATAATCCAGGTAGCGCAATGGCTCGTAGATGAGGTTAAAATGACCATCTTCGTCGGAAAGACCTGGTGTTATGGTAAGGTCATCATCCAGCTTACCCGAGGCATCCTTATCGAAGATACGCACAACCACGTTCGAAATAGGATCACCATTGGCATAATGCACACTGCCTGAGAATTTAAGCTTCATGATATCAACCGTACCGTGATTATAGCAAATACATGGCACAGAAAAATATCCATTTTTAATCATCCCCCAACGTAGGACTTTTCATGCCCCCCATCATAATCCTGGATAACCTTTCCAAACTTTTCAAAGTACCTGTGCGTGAGAGCGGGCTCAAAGCTTCGATCGGCAGCCTGTTCAAGCGCGAATTCCGCAGCGTAAATGCCGTAGATGCGATCAGCTTCCTGATCGAGCCCGGTGAGGTGGTTGGATTCCTGGGTCCGAATGGAGCTGGCAAGACCACAACCCTCAAGACGCTCTCGGGGTTGCTTTACCCGACCAGCGGGAAAGCCACAGTGCTGGGATATGAGCCATCGCGCCGTGAACCTGGGTTTCTCAAACAGATCACTCTGGTGATGGGCAACCGCCAGCAGCTGGTGTGGGACCTGCCTGCATTGGATTCATTCGATCTGATGCGCTCGATCTATTCCATCCCTACGAACGAGTTCACCCGCACACGTGATGAGTTTATCGACCTGCTGGAGCTGAAAGACCTGGTAAATAAACCCGTGCGCAACCTTTCACTTGGTGAAAGGATGAAAGTGGAGATTGCTGGAGCGCTGCTACATCGCCCCAAGGTACTGTTCCTGGATGAGCCCACCCTGGGACTGGATGTGACCATGCAGCGGCGTATCCGTTCATTCGTTGGAGAGTACAACCGGCGTTATGGTGCCACCGTTCTCCTCACCTCGCATTACATGGCGGATGTCGAAGCCCTGTGCAAACGGGTTATTGTGATCCATCACGGCAGGCTGCTTTTTGATGGTGCGCTGAACGAGCTGGTGGGGCAGTTTTCTGCCTTCAAGACTGTGGGGGTGACACTGCAAACATCCACAGCAGACCTGCGTAAATATGGCGAGGTGATCCACCAGGATGGGGTACGCTTCACTTTACGTGTGCCCAAGGCAAACACCGCCGAGGTGACCGCCCGGCTGCTTGCAGATCTTCCCATCGAGGATTTAAACGTGGAAGATCCACCCATCGAGGACGTCATCGAGCAGGTTTTTGCACGGGGTAAGCCCGGCGAGGTGAAGCAATGAGACACCTGCTGGGTTATTACCGAACGATGATAAAAATCGCCATCCAAACCCAGTTCCAGTACCGGGTGATGCAGTATTTTTACATGATCGGGATGATTGCCGAGCCGGTGATCTACCTGGTGGTATGGTCGACCATTGCGCGTGCCCAGGGCGGGTCGGTGGGAGGATATACCCCCACAGAATTTTCAGCCTACTACCTGGTATGGACCCTGGTGCGCAACATGAACATCGTCTTCACCCCTTATGGCTGGGAGAACCGCATCCGCAGCGGGTGGCTGTCCATGGAGCTCCTGCGACCGATCCACCCGATCCATGGCGATGTTGCCTATTTTGCCGGTTGGAAAGTGGTGGTGATCATTTTATGGATTCCGCTGGCATTTTTTCTCTCGATTTTTTTCAAGCCCGAGCTGCACCCAGCCTGGTACCAGGTGATCGGGTTCTTCTTTGCCATCTGGGGAGCATATCTCATTCGTACCATGCTGCTCTCCCTGCTTGGGATGATCACGTTCTTCACCACGCGCATCGGGGCGATCTTTGAGCTGTTCTTTGCCTTTGAGCTGATATTTTCCGGGCGCCTGGTACCGATGACCTTGATGCCCGCCTGGGTACAGCAGGTGGCAAACTACCTGCCCTTCCAATGGACCTTCTACTTCCCCATCGAATCGCTGGTTTCATCGATGTCCATCCAACAGCTGCTGATGGGATTGGGGATGCAGCTCCTGTGGATCATCCTTGGGCTGGTGGGTGTAATAATCATGTGGAAGTTCAGCATCCGCCAGTTCTCCGCCGTGGGTGGGTAAGATATTTATCGCATAATAAAACCGCTGATAAACGCTGATATACGCAGATATTAACACTGATGTTAAAAGCTATAGAAAAAATATAATGGGCATAGAGAGATGATGGAGATTAATACATTACCGAAACAACAATCGGTTGTGCATATAAAGTAATTAATACTCTTGGGTGTGGTTTTCTTGAAAAAGTCTATGAAAATGCATTGGCGCATGAAATTGACAAATCCGGATTAAAAGTGACACAGCAATATCCAATGCAATTAACATATGATGGTGTCATTGTTGGTGAATATATTGCTGATTTATTAATCGAGGATCAGGTCATCGTGGAATTGAAGACTGTTAAAGAGTTAGATCATACCCATATGGCTCAATGTATAAATTACCTGAGAGCTACGGGTAAAAATGTATGCCTATTAATAAATTTCTATAAAGCACAATTGGAGTACAAGCGAATTGTCAATAATTTTGATGAGACAAATATTAACCGGAATGTAAAACCAACATAATTAGTAATTGAGTAAGGTATAGGATATTGGTTAGCCTGGAAATTGGTGTTTATGTTTACAAGTACTAATCAGCGGATATCTGCGAAGATCTGCGTGCATCTGTGGTTAAATAAATGGAGCGAAATTATGTTATATCTGGCGTTGAATTATTTACGGATCGGGATACAAAACGAAATGCAGTACCGGGTGAATTTATTTATTCAGCTCGGGCAGTCCCTCATTGCGCTTGCCACCGGGTTGATCGGCTTGTGGCTGGTATTTTCACATACCACCGAGCTGAATGGCTGGTCTCAACCTGAGCTGCTCATGGTGATGGGTATCTTCATCCTGATGGGAGGGGTGATCAACTCGGCCATCCAGCCCAATATGACCCGCCTGATGGATGAGATCCAGCAGGGGACCCTCGACTTCACCCTGACCAAGCCAGCCGATGCCCAGGGGTTGATCAGCATCCGCGAGTTTCGCCTGTGGTCGCTGACGGATGTCATCGTTGGCATCGTGGTGCTTTCCTACGGGGTGTATCACTACCAGGGCAGCGTGGGTGTCAGCCAATCCCTGGCATTCATGTTCGTCATGCTCCTGGGCGCCATCCTGATCTACTGCTTCTGGCTGATCATCACATCGACGGCCTTCTGGATCATCCGGGTGGATGACATCGTAAACCTGTTCCAGGGTGTGTATGCAGCCGGGCGTTGGCCGGTTACCATCTACCCACGTTGGCTGCAAGCTGGACTTACCTTCATCATCCCGGTGGCATTCGCCGTCACGATCCCTGCTGAAGCCCTCACCTCCCGCCTGACCCCGACCATTGTTATGGGCTCTATTTTGTTGACCATCTTCTTCATCATTGCTGCCCGCTTCATCTGGCGGCTGGGATTAAAGAACTATTCCGGGGCATCTGCATAAGAAATTAATGAAAAGGACAATAACCGATGATTACCAAAATGGTTGAAGGAAAGAAAATTCTCGGAAGTAAATCCGATCCCCAAGCTCCAATGAACATAGACTTTACCTGGGGTGCGAAAATCCCGATGCGCGATGGGGTGAAGCTCAACGCCACCCTATATGTGCCCAGGGACAACATACCAACACCAGCCATCTTCACCCTCACCCCCTATACCATGGAAAGCTCGCATGCGCGTGGAATATATTTTTCACAACATGGTTATGCCTTCATCACGGTGGATAGCCGCGGGCGGGGGAATTCCGAGGGGATTTTTGAGCCTTTTGCCAGCGAAGCTCAGGATGGGCATGATATCACCGAATGGCTGGCAGTACAGCCCTGGTGTGATGGACAGGTGGCCATGTGGGGTGGCTCGTATGGTGGTTATGACCAATGGCTGACCCTGAGGGAATTTCCTCCCCAGCTCAAAACCATTGTCCCTACTGCTTCAGCCCATGCAGGGGTAGATTTCCCATTTTTCGCGAATATTTTATATTCGTATGAAATCCAATGGCTGACCTTTACCAGCGGTGCGACAAAAAATGCGGCGCTGATGGATGATGCGAACTTTTGGATTGGAAAATTCCAGGAAATGTATCAAAATCACCTGCCTTTCAAAGACCTGGACCGCATTACAGGCAACCACTCCTCCTTCTTTCAGACATGGATCAAGCACCCCTACCCGGATTCCTACTGGGACCGGATGAGCCTCTCCCCTCAGCAGTATGACCATATCAATCTGCCCATCCTCACCATCACGGGGCAGTACGATGGCGACCAGGCTGGCGCGATGGAGTATTACCGCCGGCACATGCAGTCAAAATCCCCCAGTATCAAGGACCATTTCCTTGTCATTGGTCCATGGGACCATCCCGGGACACGCGACCCCAAGCCCGAGTTCGGCGGGTTGAAATTTGGGGAGGCGTCGCTCGTGGACATGAACAGCCTGCACAAGGAATGGTATGACTGGACGCTAAAGGGTGGAAAAAAGCCGGCCTTTCTGAAGAAACGTGTGGCATATTATGTGGCAGGGGAGGAAAAATGGAAATATGCCGATAGCTTGGATGCCATCCCGACAAAGCCTAAAAAGATGTATCTTGATTCCTTGGGAAGTGCAAATGATGCTTTTCATTCAGGGACCCTTAAGAAAAACATCCCAGAGGGCAGCCCTTCGGACGCATACATTTATGACCCGCTGGACAAACGCTTTGGTGAGCTTGAGCGCCAGGAGGTCAGGGATTTCTTTACCGACCAAACCTCTGACCTGAATCTATATGGTGGTGGATTGGTCTATCATTCTGAACCATTCGATCGGGACACGGAGATCACCGGCTGGGTGAAACTGCACGCCTGGATGTCTATGGATGTGCCCGATACAGACTTCATGGTCATTTTGTCTGAAATACTTCCTGATGGAAAGGCCATCATCCTATCGCAGGACATGCTTCGGGCGCGCTACCGGGAATCTGGCCGGGTTGAGAAATTGGTCGTCCCGGGAGAAATCAACCTGTATACTTTTTCCGGGTTCACCTTTTTCTCGCGACACATTATAAAAAATAGCCACTTACGGCTGAGCATCAGGTGCCCGAATTCCATTTACCTGGAGAAGAACTATAACAGTGGAGGTGTGGTGGCAGAAGAGTCAGGCAAGGATGCGCGAACTGCGCACATAACTCTTTACCATGATAAAAACCACCCAAGTTTTCTGGAGTTACCGGTAGCTAGATAAGGCTTAATTTATATAACCTTCTCAGTTCAATCAAATCGCTCGGGGCATTGAATTCCGAAGTGAGCGCATAAGTGTCGGGTATCCGCAAGATGTTCTGGTGTTGATCGGGCATACTCGAAGCACCACAGCAATTGGTAAATCGGACGTCGCCCTTCATATTCCGGGTCTATAAACTGGATTGATTTATAAGCCAGCCAAAACTCGTCACTCGTCATTCCCCTCCAGAATTCCAGGCGGGCTAAATCTATCTCATGATATCCCGCCCAGGCTTTTTCAAAATCAAGAATAGTTGCCAGATGCCATGTTCCCTGTCGATACTGGAAAATTATGTTGTGTTGGTGGAGATCTTCATGACACAGGCATGCTTGATGAATATCTGAGAAGAGAGGCTTGTGGTTATTTAATACAGAGAAAAATAGTTCTCGTAATGGGGCGCTTTGTATGGATAATTGGGCGCGTTTCTCAAAAGCTGCAAGGAATTGTCCCTCACTCAAAACCCTTCCATCGTTTGCCAATTCACCAAATCCAGAGAATTGGATCTTGTGGAGCTCAGCCACAGCGTTTCCGATTTGATGATATGCGTGTGATAAGTCCTCCCTATCCATTTGCTGCCGTACAACCACCCACTCCTGCCCTGGAATATAAGTCTTGATCAGGTATCGCCAAGGCCAGGTATGGTAAGAGGTGTTAACTGCCAGGATTTCAGGCACTGGAATGGCAGTATGTGTTGCAACAAGGCGATGTAGCATGGCTGTCCGGTCGAAGGAACCGGCCATTGGGGATTCAGGTCCGGCAAGTTTTACAACAATCTGTAGGTGAGGATTTTGAAGCTTGATGAGTAGGACAAGATAATCGTGATCCTGACTAACGATCTTTTGTTCGACAATATCAACTTTTGTGCCGAAAGTTTGTTGAAATAATTGAAGTAACAACCCGCCAGGGATAATGGTTTGCATGAATATATCAAGGGCAATGAGTTGATCAAACTGAGTAATATATTGAAGGTTTACCCTATTCAAACTTATACATATATACGTTCGTCTTACGCAGGTCAAATCCGAGTCGCTGATACAGGCGATTTGCTGCTGTTCGTCCAGGATTGCAGGTGAGCATTACCTGAGGAACAGCCTCGCGCTCAGCCCGTTCCAGGCAAGTACGCATGAGCGCTTCGCCGATCCGCCTACCGCGTGCCCTTTCATCCACCACCACATCTTCGATATAACCACGTACTCCTGTTGGAACCATGTAGATCACCAGCGTTGCCAGCCCGATGATCTCATCATCAAAATCCGGGTGCCTCGCCAGATACAGGAAAGATGAGGGGGCAGCTAGCATTTCAACCAGCTGTTGACGGGTGGGCGGTGGATTGTTATCGGTGAGCTGAGTAATCAAACGCAGGCATGCCAGGTATAACTCATCGGTCACCTCGGTTGCCTGGGTGATTTTGGCAGCAATTATTGGATCAGGCATAGACAACTCCACAACAGACAATCAGCCTCGTTCGCCGGGTAAGGATCCCATGCAGAATCCAATCAAGGACCTGGACGGCATGCAATAACTGCGATTAAATAAATGATCAGGGTAAACTTTATTATGAAATCTATTCTTATGGTGAAGGCCAGGTACCATTGATAAAGTCATTGAGATATGACCGAATCTGGTCGAAATCGGCTCCCAAGGTAAATGTAGTGACATTGCGGTAGGGGTCAAAGGTTTTTTCAGAGGTGAACATCGTTTCCGGAAATTCCAGCATCTGGATATTTTCACTACTGGTCGATTGAGCAAGACATACCAATTTATTGATATCATTCGGGCTCAGATCAGTTAGGACCGAACCTGAAAATTGGGCGATCAGCTTAGGAATCTCCGGGATCATCGCAGGGGTGAGCAGTTTGTCTCGCAGGCCTTGAAGAACAATATTCTGGTTCCTTGCACGTTGAAATGTGGATGGGTTGCGATTCTGTGCCAGGTTTAACGCCTGCTGACCATTTAAATGGACAGCACCGGAATTTAATACCATGTTTGGATCGGTACCATCCTGGTTTGGGTTTAAATCCACCCCCGAATCTAAATAGACGTCAATCCCACCGATTGCGTCAATCACATTTGCAAAGGTGGTTAAATCCAAGGCCAGGTAGTGATCCACCTGCAAGCCAAAATTCTGGTCCAGGGTACGCGCAAGCAAACCTGGTCCCGCCCCGGGATCATCATAATAACCCATGCCCGGGTTACCAAAAAAATATGCCTGGTTGAGCTTACCATGGGTTATCCCATAATGATCAGAAATACCAGGGATTTCCACCCATAAATCGCGAGGAATATCGACCACCATCACCCCGGGATTACTAAAATCTGCCCGGACAACCCGGATGGAATCAGCCAGACCATACAGATAATCATTCGATCGCTCATCGGATCCAATCAGGAGTATCGTCATCACAGAAGGTCCACCGCAGACCGTCTTGATGGATTCTTTTTGTGGTTTAAATAACGAGATGATCCGGGAGATGAGAGATTGGGGTGTCGGTTCCGGTTGGGGTGAGGAGCTCTCATCCTGCGAATCAATTGTAGCAGGCTCGGATGAGCCCAGAATTTGCTCGCTGACTTGTGTAGATAACATCAATCCTGGTCCCAATGGCTTGTTCCAGTAAGTCGAACCGATATAAGCTAAAGCCAATCCGCCAATGATAACTTCCAAAATAAAGATGGGGATCAAAAATTTTTTATTCATATTTTTATTTACCAATTATGTTGCTGTAAGAATAATAATCCATAACTTTCATACTTAATAGAAGAATTGTTAATCCGTATTCAATATCACCGGCTGCCGATAAGAAATTTGTTCATCCGGGGGATCCTTCGACAGGTCAGTCGGCTTGCTGCCTTCAGAACACATCAGGCAGATCATCCAGCTGCCATCGGGGCTGGTTTGAAAAGCAATCAGGCTTTCTTCCAGTGGCCAGGCGGGTGCCCGATCCGCTGAAGAGTATTTGGTCCAGTCCATCCTGCCTCTGCCATCTTTTTATTCCGAAGGCCAGGTGCCATTCATAAAATCATTGAGGTAAGAGCGAAGCTGATCAAAATCTGCACCCAGGGTGAACGTATTAACATTGCGATACGGGTCGTATGTGCTCTGCGAGGTGAACATTTTTTCCGAGAATTCCAGCATCTGGATATTGTCTGTATCAACATACTTAGCGAGGCAGATAAGTTTATTGATCTCCTTTGGGCTCAGGTCGGTAAGCACTGAATCTGAAAACTGGGCGATCAGACCTGGAATCTCCGGGATCATCGCAGGATTCAGTAATTTACTGCGTAAGCCAGATAAGACGATATCCTGGTTCCTGGCGCGCTGAAAGGTGGATGGGTTACGGTTCCTGGCCAGTTTTAATGCTTGGGTTCCATCCAGGTGATGGGTTCCCGCTCCAAACACCAGGTCAGGATCCGTACTCGTATTACCCCTAAGATCAATCCCCGAATCCAGGGTGATATCGATCCCACCGATCGAGTCGATGAAGCTCACAAAGGTGGACATATCCACAGCCAGGTAATGATCGACCTGGACACCGAAGTTTTGATCCAGCGTACGGGCGAGCAAGCCAGGTCCGCCTCCGGGACCGTCATAAAATCCTATGCCCGGGTTGCCAAATAGAAAGGCCTGGTTGAGCTTTCCATGGGTGATCCCATGATGATCAGCTATGCCCGGGATCTCGACCCACAGGTCGCGGGGGAAATCCACCATCATCACCCCGGGATCGGTAAAATCGACCCGCACCAAGCGCATGGAATCCGACAACCCGGCTGTATATCCAGTCGATCGTGAATCCGACCCGATCAACAAAAAGGCCATCGATGAAGGGCCACCGCAAACCGTATTACTTGGTGTCCTGTCAGGACGTAAAAGCGCCATAAATTGTGAAATTACCGAAGGAGATCCCTGCGTCGGTTCCGGAGTGGCGTTATCGACCTGCCCGTCAACCACAGGAGTGCCCTTAAAGGTGAAGTTGAGCTCAGGAATTGATGATGAGAGCTCCAGCCCGGGACCGAGGGGAGCATTCCAAAACACCGAGACGATAAAAATCAACGCTCCCAACCCAATGATCGCTTCTAAAATAAGAATGGGGATCAAATATTTTTTAATCATACTTTATTCTACCCTAAAAACCACAAAATCCTTTTAAGTAAGAATTCTCCAATTGCAATGGACATGATCAATCCGTGCCTGCCTCACAGGTTGCCAATAAGGCATTTGATCATCGAATGGATCATTCGAATATATATATCTATATAATACCTAAACAGTCGCGGATGATGATCCGCATCCCAGTAATGACGCTACCAACGCTCTCCTGGTTCCCATTTTCTGGTGCGATTTTCATGCCAGATTAAAGGCAAAATTCCAAATTGCCTGGCTTACATCTGTTGAAGCAAAAGCTCTCTAAGAATGCGTCCGTTACGCAGAGGCTGAAAAGCCCAAAAAGATTGATGTGCCTGTAAAATGCCTTGTGCTAACTATCAATAGCAATCTCAGCAATCAACAAGAATACATCATTTACTATTAACAACATTTGGGATGGACCACTTAATGAAATCTACCAATTCACCTTTCAGCTTGTTCAGTGAAGGGAGGTGGATATACATCATATGTCCAGCCTCATAAAACCCCATCCTCAGGTTACCGTGCAGAGATTTGTCCAGCCCCAGGTGGCTGAACGTATAACGGGTCGCCAGATAGGGTGTAGCCAGGTCATAATAGCCATTGGCCACATAAACTTTGAGGTGTGGATTGGTTGTCATCGCCTTGCGCAGGGTTTCTGCCACGTTGACATATTCATTTTCAAACTCAGCATAACTCCATGGGTACACACGCTCGTTCAATATTTCATAGGGCAGGTCTGATTCAAACTTGAGCTCACTGCGCACATAATCATTCAATGTTGCGGTATACGGACCGGCGATATTGGTCATGCTTGGATCGAATTCAAAATTCTCTCCAGCTGAATCACGATCGATGCCTAGGAAGCGGGTGTCAAGTCGTCCTACAGTGCGCTTGGTATGCCGCAGCAGCTCCTTGGTGAACCTGAAGATCTCAATGCGCAGGTTGGTGCGGTCAATGTAATCCTCCGAAAGCCCGGTGAAGCGAGCAAGCTTGCGCGCAATGAGCAAACGCTCCTCATCATGCAAAGTATCCCCTTGCATCAATGCATGGGCATAATCACCCAGGGCAAAAGATTCTACCTCTTCCAGGGTGGAAAACAAATCTCTTTCCAAATCATCACTCAGGCGATGGTGGAACCAGGCAGTGGCACAATAGGTAGGCAAAAACAGGATATACGGCATGTCATTACCTGGGTGAAAGTCAGCCGTCTGAAAATTCAGGATCGAAGAAACGAGCATGATCCCATTCAGGAACATTCCATGCCTTTCCTGCAGGTAACCGGAGAGACCGGCAGCGCGTGTGGTGCCATAGCTTTCGCCGATGAGGAACTTGGGAGAACTCCACCTCTGATAGCGGGTGGTATACAGTCGAATGAAATCCCCCACCAATTCAATATCCTTCTTGAACCCATGGAACTGCTTGGATCTCTCACCCGGCACTGCCCGGCTGAAACCGGTGCTGACCGGGTCAATAAACACCAGGTCAGTCTGGTCGAGCAGGGAATAGGCATTGTCAACCAGCTTGTAAGGTGGAGGGTAGGCAAAGCCATCATCATCCAGCAGCACCCTGCGTGGACCCAATAAACCAAGGTGCAGCCAAACAGAGGAAGATCCTGGACCCCCATTAAAGGAGAAGGTTATCGGTCTGCTTGCCCGGTCAATCACGTCATCCCGGGTATAAGCAACGAAAAAGATAGAAGCGCGGGGCTTTTCTCCTTCAAATTCACCCTCCTTTTCGCCTTTCTTTTCTGCTTCCTCCTTGAGCACCATCGTCCCGCAGGTGACGGTGTAGCCGATCTCCTGGCCATCCACGGTGAGGCTGTGTTTTGTTTCGACCAGCACATCCTTGGGTAGCAGAGGGGTGATTTCTTCGCTTTTCCTGGTCTCTTTTTCCGGTTCGGTCATATTGATTCTCCTCATTTACGTCGTGCAAATAGTCGATGAATTATGAAATCTCTAATCCTTACTTTCAGCCATCTTCCGTCGGATGCGTCGCGGGTGAATCATTTGGATAGCCCATCGATAATGATCACATGTATTACCAGCAATCCAGGCAATCAGGGGCAGATCTCGTGTCCATGGGTAAACACCGGTCGCAAGCATCTCTTCTTCAGGGATTTTTTCAATGATCTTTACGTATCTGCTCGAAAGAGGACGAAAAATCTGCCATCACATCTTTCAACGGCTTATCTTTATTCATCAGGCGGTATTTTTCGTTTAATAATCCCATCTGACGCCAGTTATATCCCGTTTCTGGTGTGTGAACCTCTTCGCCTCGCTTGCCTGACAGATACCAGCTGATCCAGCGTTGCTCCCAGTCCACCAGGTGTTGTAGAATATCTTTAACTGACCACTCTCCCATTGTTCCTGGATAAACCAGCTCCACAGGAGACATTCCACTGATTTTCTGAACCAGTTTTTCATGTTCAGAATAGGTCAACGCTAGCAGCTCAGGTTTACTTTTTAGGCGCATTTCCAACTCCGAGATAATTCTACCACCCTGTAGATTGCTTCATCCAGGGCATTCATCTGATTGACACCTGGATCGTACAGAATGAAACAATACTCTTGATCAAGTGACATTCCAAATAGAGAGAACAGCAATAGGCTTGATTTAGTGGTTGCCATTTTTTTATGCAACCAGGCTTACCCTGATCTTTGATCGATCCCTCTCTCTGGTTGAAATCAACTTTATGGTGTGAGAAAGCAGTGGGAGATTTACTTTTTGTCGAGGATGATGGTAGAAAACCGGGACACTCACATCCGATTCACCCTCGGAGGCAAAGGCAAGTGGTTATATCTTGGCAATTGCACCCCAGATGATATGCCAAACGAAGTAATCACCCAGCCGCAAGGAGATAGCCGCCAGAAAGCCATATTTCCGGTAAAAATATGCGGCCAAAATAGAAGACACCCCGATCACGATAAAGAATCGCACCGCAATAAGTAGATCCAGGCTTCCAACCAGGTTGCGATAAATGCTTAGCTGATTAAAGGTATAGTACATCCCCAGGAAGGTAGTCACCCCCCAGAAAACCCCCTCCTGCCACCTGCCACTTAGGAGCATATTCGAAATGATCCACACCAGCGTGGTGGTCATGAATAGCCGGAAGATGATCTCCTCCAGGATACCTGCCAGTGGGTAGGCAAACAATGAAGCCGGGAATTTGATCAAACTCTCGTTGCCAAGTGGCTGGATTAAATCAAAGACGATGGTGAGGATGCCAATCCCTGCACCAACGAGTGCCGGGAAAACGAAACGCTTCAGGTGAGGGATATCCGCCTGCCACATTTCAGCAAACCCCGTCCTTGCTGCCAGGTACACCCCCACCCAACCCAACATCCATATGGCTCCAACCGACAAGGTGTCGGTGAGATTCACCATCTGGCTGGCTATCTGCCCGGCAGGGAACAACATAAGCAACAGGCGCAGCACAATTATCACCACCAAAAGCAACAGGTAAATTACGACCGAGGGGGATATTTTTTTGAGCATGAATGCATCCTTTTCGTCAAAATCACTGGTTCCCAGGCAGATAATCCTATGATTTTCTGCATTTATAAGACCTTGCGTCTATAAATTAAAAGTATACTCCCTGAATATCTCCGGGATGATCACCGTCGCCTCTGGTCGTAACGTGTGGACCAGGTCAGTTAACTGGCTTAGCTTCATCCGGCCTGGCCTGGTGAATTTGTGCAGAGACTTGTTGAGTGGGCGAATGAAATTATCCCAGTGGATAGGAACAACCACGGATGGCTGTATTTTACTGAACAAGTTCCTGTAGTATGCCATCGATTCCTGGGCAACCGTGAACAGCACATCAACAGGTTGTGGCTGCGCTGCACAGACCAACACACGAATACCATCGACTTCAATGCGGTAACCCAGGGAAATATCCATGCGGTAATCCTGTAAACGCAATGGAGGCCGTAAATCAGCGCTTATCTCTCCATTGAACCAACGGCTGAACGGGATCCAACTATGCTGACCCTGGATGACTTCAACTACATATGCTCCCATTGAGATGGAATCACCCACATGGACCTCTTTCACCTGGGAACCAGGCACACCCAACAGGCTTAGCAGCCGGCAGGTGTTGCTGGAGCCATATGCAATTGCCCCGCTGTGCTGTAAGACCGTGGGCACATCCATCAAGTGGTCCCAATGGGAATGGGTCACCAGGATCCCATCGCAGTGGGGTATTTTTTCCATCACCAGCTTTGTGTTTGAAAGTACCGGTTTGATCAAGCCTATGAGCGAAGGCCGGGTGAGAAAGGGATCGATCGCCAGTACCTGTTCGCTGGCTTTCAGCTCTATGCCTGCCACACCCAACCAGCAAAATTTCAGGCTCATTTTTCCTCCGGTGGTTTGACCGCCCTGAATCCCCTCCAGATGAGCACGTCATACACGATCTTCAAGCTGCCAGCGATGACGAATGGCGCACCCATCAATCCAGCCGCTGCCAGCAGCTGGCCGGTGATGGCTGGAGACAACATGGCTCCCACCGAGCGGGCGATGCTCGTCACCCCCATCGCCGCTGAACGCTCATCCGGGCTGACCACCGCCACGGTATAGGATTGGCGGGTGGGGACATCCATCTGGGAGATACTGAAACGCAACAGAAGCACCAGGATCGCCAGGGGCAAGGTGGGCATGAACGGAACCATGATCAGCAGGATGTTGGATGGGATGTGAGTGTAAACCATGGTGTTGATGAGACCGATACGTTTGGCAATCCAGGCAGCCGAGAGGGCCGAGATGCCTGCCAGGATGTTGGCACCGAAGAAAATGGTCCCCAGCAATGCCGGCTGTACATGGAACTTCATGTTGAACCAGTACGCCACCATGCTCTGCACCACCAGCCCACCAGCGAATGCATCCAGAGCGAACAGGCTGGAAAGCCTGAACACCACATCCTTCGATTTATGCAGCCCGAACCTGCGCTGCAGGGTGACTACTTCCGCCAGTTTGGGGGCTTCCACCGCTTGTGTTAGAAATAGGAAAAGGACCACCAGCAGCACCCCGATCAAGGTGTACCCCATCAACACCGCCCGGTATGAATTCAGAGGTGTATATCCTGCTCCCTGCAGAAGCTGCGCCAAAGCACCTCCCACCAGGGCGCCGGTGGCAGTAGCAAAAGAACCCCCCAGGTTATACCAGGCGAAAGTTTGGGTGCGCTTCTCATCCGGCACCAGCTGGGAGAGGGAGGCCTGTTCAATGGATAAGAATGGGCCGATCTCATTCCCCGAGGGACTGATCACCCCAATGATGGCGGTCACCACCAAAAGGATGTAATTACCCGTCAGGCTGAATACCACCCCGGAGATGATCATCAGCACGGCCCCAACGAGCAGCATCCTGCGCCTGCCCATCCGGTCGGCGGAGGTGGTGATCCACAAGGTGATGGCTGCATCCCCAGCCAGGGTGAGCGTGAGCAGCAAGCCGATCTCCCCCTCACTCAAGCCACGCTGCGCCAGGTAAAGCGCTAGCACCACGGATAAGAATCCATACCCAAACATGCGGATCACCCGGGTGGTGAATAAAAGGGAGATATCTCTCCTCGATCGGTTAGAGATATCGTTGGATGATGCCATTTCCATGAAACTTGCTCAGGCTGCCAATAACTTCCGCTGCTCCACTTTAGCCTGGGGAGCAAACAGGCGAATATTCTGCTCTATCTGTTGTAGCTGGGCTTCAACCGCCTCAACCGGCACACCCGGTGGAACATACGCCACGTACAAGACACCCTGGGTATCGATGGTGATCGGTGAGCGATTATCCTGCCCATAAAGAATGGAGCAGCACACGCCGCGTATATCGCGCATCACCATATCACCTACCCGGATAGGCTTCCTTTCGCCATGCATCGGCGAAATCTCATCCCCGGGGCGCGATACATCGATCCTGATGGGGGGCTCGAGCTTTGCCACATCATGCCCGGCCGTCAGGACAAAAGTGTTCACTTCAGCGGTGAAATTGGCATCCACCAAGGGCGACACATCCGGCAGGTCCTTGCCTTTCAGAACGATCGACTCTACCTGGAGCAGCACATGATAAGTCTTATCAAAGCGCTTGTAATACTTCTCATAGGCTGCCATCACCGGGTGCGCTAAGAAATCCTGCCGGCTGAATCCTGCACAATTCCTCCTTAAATGGGCGACGATTTCGCGTTTGCGTTGATTAAGCTCCGCACTGGCAGCCTTATTCTCCACCCCTGTAATTTCCAATAAACCGATCACCGCCCCAGGATGCGCAATGCTCCACTCATCAGTCCCGGATATATCGAGCATCACTTTTTCTTTTTCTTCTCTTCCGGTGGCTGCCACAACATCAGGGTACGTAATTCTGCCAGGACGTGAAACACCATGGCAGGCAGCAGGCTTCCGCCAAGGTAATAAACAATGGCAAAACTGAACCCGGTCAGGGCAGTTTGCGAGATGCCTTTAAAACCCTGGTAGGCTCGGCTGAGCCCATAAATGACCCCGGATAGGATGGCCACGAACAGCCAGTCCAGCATGGGGAAAGTGGCAGGCAGGTAGCGCATTAAAAAGCCACGGTAGAGAAGCTCTTCGCAGATGCCGGCAGTGATGGCTGCAGCAGCATACCACTTGCGTTCCGCAGGCGTGGACGGCAATAATACAGCGGACGCCTCTAAACTACGCTGCATGGCTTCCATCGCCCCCGGGTTACGCTTGAGCAGCACGGTGGAAAGACCAATCCCCAGGAGCAACGCGGCGGTGATGATCCAGCCGATCTGGTTGGGCATGGTCAACCCCAGCCAGGTGAGCGGTTGCGGGATGGGAATGACGATCACCATCAACACGACCACCCAGCTCCACTCCCACAGGACTTGAGTACGGTAGAACAGGAGGCGTGCAGATGGATCAATATTCAATTGCTTTTTAAGATTCCGATAGAAGTTGGTACGCAGGAAAGGCTCGACCAGTACAGTGTAGGCAGCCAACAGCTGCGACAGAAGGAAGGAGATAAAGGGCATGGTGGAATCACCTGGACAATGGTTTTGGCATGATATTTATCGCATAATTTTACACCAACCTGCCCACAAGGAAATATGGTACATATATTGCACAGTTTCAGCCACGGAGATCGATCATGCAAGAAGACCAGGCTTCCATAAATCAATATCGTGAGCTACTACAAAATATGATCGCCATCGTCCTGGCTATCCTGGACGTGGTCCTGATCTTCCTCACGTTGATAAAATATGTACCTGCGTTGCAGGAAGCTGTGAATGGCTCTTACCCTAAAGTTTTACTTGAGCCTGGATTGTGGTCGGTGGCAGCGGAAACAATGTTCTACTGTGCCATCCTGGTGACCTTGTATGGGCTGATCTCGCTGTGGCTGCCCGAGATGCACTTCATCCTTTGGGCAGGCGCAGGACTGGCCGTCCTGGCAGGGCTGGTTTACCTGCTGTACTCGGCGACCTACTACCACGGTCATGGGATGGGTGCACCCATCCAACAAGGGGGATTCATGTTCCTGGTCAGCCTGGCATTCCCGTTCCTGGTTTACAAGCTTCTCAAGCGTGAGAGACAGAGAAAATTGATCACTCAAATCCAGGCTCCATCCCAGCCTGATGAAATCAGGGAGATATCACAACTGGGTGAAACAATTTCAATCTCATAACAACACCAACGGGTTGATTTCTTCACCATACACTAATATCCACCTCCATAGAGCAATAGTCAGCCGGTGATATAATCGCTCATCGAAAAAAAAGGGGAGACACCGGCAGTGAACTTGTTATTGCTGGTGCCTCGCAAACCATAATATATTTATGCCACGACAATCCTGATGCTCAGGGTTTGTTTTTCAATGGAGGAAAAACATGGACTCATGCCTGGAATTTCCGAAGGACTACCAGCCCCTCCTGGGACTGCGCCAGACCGAACAGGCCATCCGCCTGGTTAAGGAGTTCTTTCAAACCAACCTGGCGTTCGAGCTGAACTTGATCCGCGTGACGGCACCCTTGTTCGTGCTCTCAGGTACCGGTATCAATGATGACCTGAACGGCATCGAGAGACCGGTGGTATTCCCGGTTAAATCATTGCAGGAAAACCGTGCCGAGATCGTGCAATCACTGGCCAAATGGAAGCGCTTGCAGCTGGCTGATTTTGGCATGCAGCCTGGAGAAGGCCTGTACACTGATATGAACGCCATCCGGCCGGATGAGGACCTGGACAATCTGCATTCCATCTACGTGGACCAGTGGGATTGGGAACGGGTGATGCGCAAGGAAGAGCGTACTGTGGAATACCTCAAGCAGGTGGTGCGCCAGATCTATGGGGTCATTTACCGGACAGAACGCTACATCAGCTACCTGTATCCTGAGATCGAGCCCATCCTGCCGGATGAGATCACCTTCATCCACAGTGAAGACCTGGCACAGCAGCATCCCGACCTGACACCCAAGCAGCGTGAGAGGCTCGTCTGCCAGGAGCACGGCGCGGTCTTCATCATCGGGATAGGCGCTAACCTGCCGGATGGTATCCCTCACGATGGGCGTGCCCCCGATTATGACGACTGGTCTACACCCACACAGGATGGACATACAGGGCTGAACGGTGACATCCTGGTGAATTACCCCCTGCTGGATTGTGCCTATGAGCTTTCATCGATGGGCATCCGGGTGGACCCAACCGCCATGTTGCGCCAGCTGGCGCTGCGGGGTGCCCTGGGGCGCAAGGATTTGTACTTTCACCGGCGCCTGCTCAATGATGAGCTGCCCCAATCCATTGGTGGTGGGATCGGCCAATCACGGCTGTGCATGTTTTACCTGCGCAAAGCCCACATCGGCGAGATCCAATCCAGCCTGTGGCCGGCTGATATGGTGAAGCACTGCCGGGAACACAATATCACCCTGCTGTAACCCATCATGACTTGACCAGACCATAGAGAAAGCTACTCTGTGGTCTATTTTTATGTTAACGGATCTCCACCGCACATAAAACCAATTCACCTTTCAGTTCTGTCATTTACTTTTTGTTGAAGATCGCTATAATGAATATGTAAGTGATATTGAACCAGATTTTTCTTTTCATATTTCGGTACATGGGTTTTTGAAAACAAGTAAATACTCGGAGGAGGTGTTTTCAATTTCATGTTCTTTCCGGTTGGTACAACGCTCAAATATGAAAGGAGGCACAGCCTAAGTTTATCGTCACAGATCAACCAGTAAAATTGAATAGGGGAGTTTTATTCGATAGACTAATGACCTGATCAGGTCACCGAGCTGGATATTCAATCCAGACAGTTCAATCAAATTAAACTGAGAAACCGGCAATTCTGCCGGTTTCTAGTTTTAATCCACTCCCCGATTGACCAATCCCACCATTTATGGCATAATTCCAGCCAATCTGTTCTAAAAAAGCATTGATGGAAACGAGTAAGCCTGGCGATCACTGCCAGCGACCCCGGGATGGTGTGAGCCGGGTGAGTGAGACGGGCTGAAAATCCTTCCGGAGCTGCGATCTGAAAGCGGCTATGCGCAAGTAGGAAAGCCGGACCTGCCAAACGTTAGCATGTGCACATGGATTGTTATCCATACAGGATGACTGTCCATGCAGCGGAGGTGCCTGCCTCAGCGGCGGGAACCAGGGTGGTACCGCGGGAGTATCGAGTTCTACGCTCTCGTCCCTGATGTGGGATGAGAGTGTTTTATTTATTGTGTTGTCATTGCGAAGGTTGAATGGTTTTCTCAACCCGAAGCAAGCTTCTATGTTCACACTAAAGGTTGCTTCATATGAAAATAACCTCTCGTAATGACTTCATCATCGAAGGAATGTTTGAGTAATGACTTGATGATTTACTTTGGTAGTAGAAGATTGCTTCGTCGGGCGAGCAAAAACCGCTAAACCGCCCTTCTCGCAATGACAGAAAGGTAGGAGATGTTATGCCATTTCAAGAAGTCCCCAATAAGGTCGATTTCCCAGCCCAGGAGCTGGAAGTGCTTAAGTTCTGGAAGGAGAATCACTCCTTCGAGAAGATGGTCGCCATCCACAAAGGGCAACCCAGGTGGTCGTTCATCGATGGACCCATTACCGCCAACAACCCCATGGGCGTGCACCATGGCTGGGGGCGCACCTACAAGGACCTGATGTTGCGCTTCCGCACCATGCAGGGGCACGAGCTACGCTACCAGAACGGCTTCGACTGCCAGGGCTTGTGGGTGGAAGTCAACGTCGAGCGTGACCTTGGCTTCAAGTCCAAGCTGGATATTGAAGACTACGGCCTGGCCAAATTTGTTCTCAAATGCAAGGAGCGCGTCCTGCGTTATGCGGCCGTACAGACCGAACAATCCATCCGCCTGGGATACTGGATGGACTGGAATGACCCCGAAGCCCTGAAAGACCTGGGAAAGAAGCTGTTGGAAGACCCGGCGCAGGTGATCACCGTCCCTGGCCCCAATGGACCATTCACCGGCACGGTCGAGCAGGTGGTGGCTCACCTGGGGCTGCCTGAGCTGGGCGGTTCCTACTTTACCTTCTCCAACGAGAACAACTTCAACATCTGGGCCTTCCTGCAGAAATGCTGGCAAAAAGGCTGGCTCTACAAGGGTGATGACGTCATGCCCTGGTGCCCACGCTGCGCCACCGGCATCAGCCAGCACGAGATCGCCACCGAAGGCTACCAGGAGCTGACCCACCGCTCGGTGATCCTGCGTTTCCCGCTGCTGGGTCGTGAGAAAGAATCCCTGCTGGTATGGACCACCACCCCCTGGACGCTCACCAGCAATGTGGCTGCTGCCGTCGGCCCCGAGCTGACCTATGCCAGGGTGAAACAGGGAGATGAGGTCTTTTACCTTTCCGAAGGGACCCTCTCCATGCTTAAGGGACCCTACGAGGTGCTGGGGAAATTAAAGGGTACCGAAATGGATGGCTGGACATATTCCGGTCCATTTGATGACCTGGAACCATCCCAGAAACCGGGTGGTTACACCTACCTGGCACAGCTTGTACGGGATGTGAGGGTGAGTGCAGCCCAGTTCCACCGCGTCATCCTGTGGGAGGCTGTCGGTGAAGAGGAAGGCACCGGCATCGTGCACATGGCACCTGGCTGCGGTGCGGAAGACTTTCAGCTGGGCAAGGAATACCACATGCCGCTGATCGCCCCGCTCAACGAAGAGGGTGAATTCCTGGAAGGTTTCGGCTGGCTGAGCGGGATGCACGTCTCGGAGGTGGCAACCCCCATCTTTGAGGACCTGCAGCGAAAGGGTTTGCTCTACAGCGTCAATCCTTACACCCACCGCTACCCGGTCTGCTGGCGCTGCAACACCGAGCTGGTCTTCCGCCTGGTGGATGAATGGTTCATCAGCATGGGGAAAAGTTACGAAAAACCGCGTGAAGAGCTGACTGCCGAAGAAAAAGCCGGCTCTCTGCGCTACCAGATCATGGACGTGGTCGAGCAGATCAAGTGGATCCCTGATTTCGGTTATCTCACGCGAGATGGACTGGCTGCGCAACATGCACGACTGGATGATCAGCAAGAAGCGTTATTGGGGATTGGCGCTGCCCATCTGGGAGTGCGCGGAGTGCGGCAATTTTGAGGTCATCGGCAGTGACGATGAGCTGAAGAAGCGCGCCACGAGCGGCCTGGACGTGCTGGACGACCATACCCCCCACCGCCCCTATATCGATGCGGTCAAGATAGCCTGCTCGAAGTGCGGTGCCGAGATGAGCCGGGTGCGCGACGTGGGCAACCCCTGGCTGGATGCCGGTATTGTCTCCTTCAGCACCCTCAGCTACCGCAAGGACCCCGATTATTGGCGAAAGTGGTACCCGGCGGATTGGATCAGCGAATCCTTCCCGGGGCAGTTCCGCAACTGGTTCTACTCGCTGCTGGCGATGGCGACCGTGATGGAAGGCACACCACCCTTCCTGGAGAACTTCGGCTACGCCACTGTGCTGGATGAGAATGGGCATACCATGTCCAAGAGCCGGGGTAATGCCATCGAGTTCAACGAAGCCGCCGATAAGATGGGCGTGGACGTGATGCGCTGGGGATACTGCTTACAAAAACCTGAGAATGACTTGTGGTTTGGCTACGAACGAGGTAACCAGGTACGGAAAGATTTCCTCATCCCACTATGGAACGTGTACAGCTTCTTCGTCACCTATGCCCGCCTGGACGGCTGGCAACCCGTAAATAGCACAGGGGATGCCTTCGATCCAAACTTCCCTGAAGGACCCACTCCTCAGAGTGACAGCCTGCTGGACCAATGGATCCTGAGCGCGCTTGAACCAGATGGTCGAACGTGCAGGTAATAACATCGCTGCCTCCGACTTCATGAGTGCCAGCCAGGCAGCGGAAGCTTTCCTGGACGATCTCTCCAACTGGTATGTGCGCTGCAGCCGCCGGCGCTTCTGGAAATCGGAACATGACACGGATAAGAACACCGCCTATGCCACCCTGTACCATGTATTGGTAAAATTCGCCAAGACCCTCGCCCCCTTCATCCCCTTCGTCACCGAGGTGATGTACCAGAACCTGGTGCGCACAGTGCGACCGGACGCCTACGAGAGCATCCACCACACTTCCTGGCCTAAGGTTGATCCGTCCACAGCGGATGATGCGCTGATCGAGCAGATGTCGCTCGCCCGCCGGGTGACTTCCCTGGGTCGCAGCGCGCGGGAGAAGGCCAATCTCAATGTGCGCCAGCCGCTCAGCAAGGTGCTGGTGCATGCCGGCAAAGCTGTGTTGAGGCCGGAGCTGGTGCAAATCGTTGAGGATGAGCTCAACGTCAAGGCATTCGAGTTCGTCGAGCAGGAAGGTGCGCTGGTCAATTACAAGGTGCTGCCGGATAACAAGCTGCTGGGTCCAAAATTTGGGGCACGCTTCCCGCAGCTGCGGGCAGCCCTTGCCCAGGCAGACCCAGCCAAAGTGGCTGCCACGGTGCGCGCCGGCAACCCGGTCACACTCACCTGGCAGGTGAGACGGTTGAGTTGGAGCCAGAGACCATCCTGGTGAGCACCGAGCCTGTGCCAGGGCTGGCCATGGCTGCGGATAAATTAGCCACGGTTGCCATCGATACAAAACTCACGCCTGAGCTCAAATCCGAGGGTCTGGCGCGTGAGATCGTCCGGCGAGTGCAGGACATGCGCAAGAAAGCCGGTTTCAATATCGAGGACCGCATCACCACCTGCTACCAGGCGCAAGAGACGCTTGCCCAGGTGTTTGCCACCTGGGGCGAGTACATCGCCTCCGAGACCCTCACCACCCGCCTGCTGGATGCACCACCGGTTGAGGGTGCCTATGTGGAAGAGCACGCGCTCGAAGGAGAGACGCTCGTCCTGGCGTGTGAAGCAGAACCCAAAATAACCCACTTATCGCCGAAGGGATCGCGGTGTTCACTCCGTCCATTATTGTTGAGAATAAATTGGTAATATACCCCCTCCCAACCTCCCCCAAATAAAATCCAATTTGGGGGAGGAGTTTTAAATTGCCTCCCCCATTTCGATTTTTAAATGGGGGAGGCTGGGAGGGGGTGAAGCTCACATAAACGTTATTTTCGATTTGTTATCGGCAGATACACCTTTAATATATTCGTCGTGCAGGAGCCGGACCCGGCGATAACACCGGTGGTAGCGGGTGCAGACCATAACCCGCCTTCGTTACGCGCCCGTACTGAAACGAAATAAGTTTGCCCGGGTGTCAGCACCAATCCAGTGCGGATGAAACTTTCCTCTGACGTGGTCGTCCAGTTGACCACATCAATGCCGCCTGGGTTGGTGCCGATGGCATATTCATACAGGGTGATGGCGCTGTCAGGGTCATAGGCGGTCCAGGTGGCGGTGAGGGTATCGGGGGTGCTCCCAGCACAGGCTGTCAGGTAAGGAGTGGGTGGAGGAGTGGTATCACCAATCCCGCCGGCGTAGTCCACGGTGAAGGTGTAGGCGGAGTTGGGGGCGATCTCGATACCATCCAGACCTACTGCATTTGCAACACTGATTTGGTAATTACCACGCGGAATTAGTGAGGTTATATCATATGATGTTTGAAAATGACTATCATCCAACCAGATGGGATTATTGATAATTGGGAAGATAAATCTAGATTTATCTAAAAAAACTGCCAACCCACCGCCATCGGTACCGAACCAGTATAATCCGTCTGGATCGACTTCAACAGCATAAACAACATCAGCTGGTAATTGCGAGTTGGAGGAATTGTATACTGTCCAGTTTGTATCATCATAATGTGCCACCCCTCCACCAAAAGTACCAAACCAGTGCGAGCCATCTTCATCGACCCCCATCGACCAAATACTATCGTTGGGTAATCCTGAGTTGGAGGTGGTATATACCGTCCAATTTGTGCCATCAAAATGAGCTACACCTCCCCAGGTGCCAAACCAGTGCGAGCCATCTGGATCTGTGACCATGGACATCAATTGGTTATGGGGCAATCCAGAGTTTGAAGTGTTATAAACCGTCCAATTTACACCATCAAAATGAGCAACCCCATCCCAGGTACCGAACCAAAGTGAGCCGTCACCGTCAATCATACCGGTCCATACCTGGTCATTGGGCAAATCAGAATTGGAGGTGTTATACACTGTCCAATCTACCCCATCAAAATGAGCCACACCTCCCCCATAAGTGCCAAACCAATGTGATCCATCATTATCGGTAACAATTGCCCACACCTCGTTGTTCGGCAATCCAGAGTTGGAGCTGTTATACACAGTCCAATTTGTCCCATCAAAACTTGCCACACCCCCACCTTGAGTTCCAAACCAGTGCAGACCGCTTGGATCTATGGCGATCGAAATTACGATATTCCCTGGCAACCCTGAGTTGGAGGAGGTATATACCGTCCAACTATCTCCGTCAAAATGCGCCACCCCACCGTCGTAACCTGTGCCTATCCAATGTGAGCCATCTAAGTCTCTGGCAATCGCATACACTCTATCAGTTGGTATCCCTGAATTGGAAGTGTTATACACTGTCCAGGTTGGATGATAAGGGGGTCTGAATATCATCTCTGGGATAAATTCCTCATTCATAGGTTTACTAAATTCTGTCAGGAAATCAACAGTTTCAATCCCTACGGGTGACTCTGGGTTCAGCGTTACACTACGCATGTAGGCGGGTGCACTTTGTATGGGTCCAATGGCAACTGGCTGGAATACTACCTCTCCCAGGGTGTAATTCTCAAAATAATCATAAATTCTCTCAGCAATATCACCAGCATTTATTGTGCCCCACCAGTTATCCTGGGCAGGGATATCAACAGTGGTCAGGTTCTCAATATCGTAGAGCCCCAGGTTGCCTTCCAGGTTGTTGCCCTGGATTCCAATATCCGTTCCTGAGTTCAACTTAATCGCGCTGCCAGAATTACCAGTGAATGTGTTGCTAATTACAGTAGTATCCCCATTCACCTCGATCCCCACCCCGGCGCTGTTTGCCACCAGGTTGCCCTGCACCAATCCACCATAGGATTGGATGCCAGAGACATTACTAACAAGGCGATTTTGAGTGATGGTAATAGTTCCACTAGACTGTATACCCCAACCTGGGTTGTTCTCAATACTATTATGACTGAGCATGCTGCCAGCCCCAGCGGTGATGCCACCATTAAAGATTATGTTTGAAAGTACATCGCCACTGCCGATATTGATGCTTCCACTATTTATTGTGTTGGTCAGCACATAGCCGGAACCGATGGATATACCACCGCCGGTAATCGAGGAATCCTGGATTATTCCACTTCCATTGACAGTGATGCTGCCTTCCGATACAGTTGTATTTTCCACGCTGCCATTACTGCCAATATTAATACCACCAGTAGTAACCGAGGTAAATCAACCGTGCCATCACCATTAATGATTAGATTACCAACAATTTGACTATCAAGAATCATTGACTGTCCTGGTAGTGTCACATCGCCATTGAGTACCTGGTTTCTTAGAAAATGGGTATTAAACCTATCTCCTATGGGGTTAAATTCTTCTACAGTGTTAAACATTTCCCCCAGTATAAAGATCTTCCACCAATTGCATAAATCATAAATCCATTATAAAGGGCTAAACCCAAACCTCCACGAGAAGTCGGCATATTTTCACGACTCTTCCAGGTATCAGTCTGTGGATTGTACTCCTCTACCAAATTCAAGGTTACGTAGTCATATTCGTATGTAATCCCACCAATAGCATAAATCATTCCATTATCAATAATTGCCATACCAAAACCAGCACGGTAGGACGGCATACTGGCACGCGATGTCCAGGAATTGGTATGTATGTCGTATTCTTCCACGATATTTATAAATTGAGTCGAGGTTATACCACCTATTACGTAAATCTTGCCATCATTTGTAGCTACTACACCCATGTTACCCCGTGCGGTCGGCATGCTGTTTCCAGTCATCCATGTGTCTGTTTGGGGATCATATACTTCTACTGTATTAATGTAATTGCCAACCCCATCAAAACCGCCGATCGCATAAATATTTCCATCGCTGGCTGTTACCAAACCTAATGCATGACGTGCTGTTGGCATGCTTGTTTTACTAATCCAGGTGTCGGTTTGTGGATTATATTCTTCAACAATATTCATTGCCTGGTTGTTAATATTTGATCCTCCGATTGCATAAATTTTTCCATTCCCCGCACCCGTAACCCCCAACCAATATCACGCGGTTGGCATACTACTGCGGGAAATCCAAATATCGTATCGAGGGTCGTATTCCTCTACCGTACTCAATACATTTAGCCCATTATGACCACCAATTGCATAAACTTTTTCATTACTGGCAATTGCAACACCGAGTGCATATCGTGGTGTCGGCATACTAGTTCTGGTGGCCCACGTTCCATAACCATCATTGGTTATATTAATAAAACCAGAAATGTAACTATCTTGCAACCAGAGGCTAGTTCCGCCCTTATTAACGCAGTTTATCCCTCCCCCGTCTGTGGTCAGGTGGTTGAGATACGGCGTGGCATTGTTGCAGCTGATCCCCTGGGTCGCACCTTCTATGTTCACCCAGCGCAGAATGTTCCCACTCTGGTAGGTACCACTGATATCGGCGGTGGCGTCAATGCTGGTGTCATCAAAGTAAATCCGCCCCCAGCTGTTTCCATCGTGTTCAATGAAGCGGATGGGCTGCGCTTCGGTGCCATCCGCCAGCAGCTGGCCACCCACATTCAGGCTGTAATTGCCGTTGAATTCAATGTTCGTGCCCGCTTCGATGGTCAGCGTGATGCCCGGCGCCACACCCACGTTGTTCATCACCACGTAGGTCTTGTCGCTGGTCCAGGTGGTATCCTCTCCGATGGTGCCCCACACCTGTTCCTCCGCCGAGCGGGTGGTGATGGTAAAGCTGAAGGCAGTCGAATAGGCACCTCCATTGGCGCTGACCTCCAGGCTAAAATCGATGGGATGGTCATAGCCTGCTCCCAATGCGACTTCAAAGGTATACAGTGGGTTGCCCACCTCGCTGCCGCCGGAAGGTATGTCTCCAAAAGAAGCACTTCCCTGGGTGATGGTCACATATGGATCTGTCGTCGTGAGCACTCCAGTCACCCCGCTCGCATTCAGCCAGCCATTGGAGAGCGTGATCTCCAGCGTAGTGGAGGCTCCTGGGACAGGTCTGCCCAGCGGGTCGCTGTTCACCTTGCGTGAGGCGATCTCAAGCTGGGGTGTCGGCTCAGTGGTCAGTGCTGCCCCGGCATTCAGCCTGCCGGCACCGAGCAATCCGACATAGCCGGGGTTGGCAGCATCCAGCGGGTCTGCTGTATGGGTCAGCTGTGACCGAACCAGTGTCTGGTTCCATTCCGGGTGCTGGCTGAGGATGAGACCTGCCACCCCCGAGACAAAAGGCGTTGAAAATGAAGTACCTTCCACGGATCCATAATCGCCGCCCATGTAGGTGGTGGTGATATCCACCGCAGGTGCGGACAGGTCCACCCAGGTGCCATAATTGGAGAAGGTCGACTTCAAGTCAGCCTGGTCTGTTCCAGCTACAGCCAGGACTTCGGTATAGGCAGCTGGATAAAACATGGATGAGTAGTTATCATTGCCCGCTCCAGCAATGACCATAGCGCCATATGAATTGATCGCAGTTTGAATCGCTTCCTGCAGGGCATGCGAGGAGGAATAGCCGCCCAGGGAAATGTTGATCACATCTGTGCCTTTACCCGCGGCATACAATGTTCCCGCGGCAATATCGGAATAATTCGCCACCCCACCCGCCGACATAACCTTGACCGGCATCAAGCGGCATACCCAGCAGGTGCCGGCGATCCCAAGCGAGTTGTTGGTCTCAGCCACAGCTACCCCGGCCACCTGGGTTCCGTGCCCGTTGTCATCGGTGGGGTTGTTGTCGTCGCTGACGAAGTTCCAGCCATCCACGTCATCAATGAATCCATTGTTGTCATCGTCGACTCCATTGCCAGCGATCTCGCCCGGGTTGACCCAAAGGTTACCAGCCAGGTCCGGATGGTCGAGCTGGATGCCCAAATCCAGGATGGCGATGATCACGTTACTGCTGCCGGTATTCGCGTCCCAGGCGGTTTCAGCATCTATTTTCATCAAACCCCATTGGGAGGGATATTCGGGATCATTGGGGACAACCTGGATGTTTCCAGCTGGTCTAGCCAGGTAATCCGGCTCCGCCCACACCACACGCGGGTCAGAGGTCAGGCTTTGTGCCAGGGAGGGCACATCACTGCCTGGGATAAGTTGAAGGAGATAAATCTGCGAGAGCTGTGCTGGTGCATCGGTGAACAACACTTGTGCATCGAGTACAGAGGGGGCAAGTGTCATGGTTTCCATGTGATTCACGCCTGCCTTTAAACGTACGATCAGCCTATCAGGGGCATAATCGCTGCCTGGTTGAGGTTGGTCGCCGGAAGGCTGTCTCACAGGCACTGCTGCCACGCTCAAGACCGAGGAAAACACTAATGCCAAGATGATAATAAGGTTAGTAAACTGAAATGCAGACCTATGCGTACGCATATTTACCTCCCGGGAGGTTGAAAAGGATTGGGAATGTTCTCTCTCCTGTAGATTTAGTATAGGGAAGAGAAAATCAAAAGTCAAGGAAAACTTCTCCAAGATTTATAACATAGAAAGCAGGCAATGCCCTAATTAATAATTGTTGAGAGCATAGAAGTAGCTCAGGTCTTCAGCTGCCTCCTATACAGGAACTTCAGATTGATCATGAAATATTGGGGGAAAAGCAGACCACGGTATTCTGCAGGGATGGCAATTTTCTCCAGCTCGGTTTCATCAACACCTTTTTTAATCGCTTCACTGGCAAGGGAATTCAGGCAATTGATATAGCCATCCATCCAATCCAGCTGAGAACCATCACCGAGTGGACCGTGCCCGGGGATATACCATTTTGCCCCCAGCCTTTTAGCCTCCGCCAGGGTGTGCTGGATGTTTTCCGGGTTGCCTTCCTCCAAATATGGATGGAAACCGCTGAAGAGCACATCCTCCATGAACACAATGCCATCCTCGGGCAGGTGCAATAGCGCATCACTGCCACAATGCACGTCTTCATAGACAACCAGATTTGCTGATCGCCTGGAGCCAGTAAAGGTTAGATTCCCGCTAAAAGTGATGTTCGGGAGACGGACCTGCAATATGGGAAGGGCCGCATTGATCGCCTGGTAGTATGCCAGGTGAAGCTTGAGGTTATCAAGATCAGCTTCATCCGGGGTGTGCGCTAATTTTGTTTCCACGCTATCCAGGCGCTGCTGAATCACTTCCTTGCATCCCTGGATCTCCTTGGAGCCTTCGGTCAGGATCAGCTCACGCGTCTTTGCAGTGGAGATAATATCCGTCTCAGCTGAGAATGCCTGGTTGCCCCAGGTATGGTCATTGTGGTAATGGCTGTCGATCACTGTGTGTACCGGACGATTAGTGAGGTGTTCCGCAGCTGCTTTCAGGTCACTGGCTGCCTGGGGAGAAATAAAAGCGTCATACACCAGCGTGCGGTCACCCAGGTCAATGATGCCCGCATTGCAGATGGCCCAACCCTCCCTGGAATTGATGGCAGCATAGACGCCATCAGCCAGCTGTTCAAGATCGAAATGCCGTGATTGAAATAAGGATATTTTACTCATCGCCCCTCCAATTATTATATCATGCAATCTTCCAAATATTACGCCTAAACAGGATCCCATGGGGAAATATTCGGATTAATGATCTGTGCTGCGTTTCGCCATCTCCCTACCTTAATAATTGCCGGGTAAGACTCTTCCGGGTCACTGCACCACCCATGAGTACCTCGAAGTAACGTAATTCCACCAATCACGTTGCCCCGGGAATGCTGCCACATCAAATTTGCCGATCAGGTCCTCGGTGTATACACTGGTGAATTTTCCAGGGTACCTGACCAATTTTTGCCATACCTCGGTGGGTGAATTTCCCAACTTCTCCAGCGGTTGTGAGGTGATGCGCCGGTAATCAAGGTTATGGCGTGGAACAATGTGCAGCAGGCTGACCATATCCGCTTCAAGCTCATGTGCCTTTTCCATCTCTTTTGCCAGGAACTGCTGGCGCATGAGCTGGTAAAACGGTTCATAAAACAAGCTGCCAAAACCTGGAACCGCCGCTTTATTCAAAATGCAATCGTCGGAATTGTACAGGCAGGCATAGATATTGGTCCGATCCGTCTGGCTGGGAGATATTTTTATTGCTGTAGGCGAGTACGATTCGGTGTACTTCCACTCGATCAGGACCAGCTGAACCAACCCATCGGAGCACAGGAATTTTACTGCAGCATCAGCCCTGGTATAGAACGCGCCGCGTGTCCTGTTATCATTCTCCGGGCTCTTCCCTTCATGCAAATAGTTATGCAGACCAATCCACTCAAAGGCGACAAATTTATTATCTTCAAATGGCAACATTTTCTGAAGAGCGGGGAAGATGGGAGACAATAATGCTGCCAACGCATCCGGTTTGTCAAAAAATGGGAAGAGAAAGTTGGCACAGCAAACCTGGGAATCGCACATATGATTGCTCGGTTTTCCGTTATGACCATCATGCCATTTGATATCGTGCTCCGAAAAATATGCCATCATTGGGTCCCTGATCGTGTGGAACAAATTCTCCTCAGCATGATCCTCAGGCAGGCAAAATGGTCGATATTTCGTGCGATAATACCCATCCACCCTGGCTTTTTCTGAAAAGTAAACCGAGTTCATCTTGAATTGCCTTTGCTTCTTCTTCTCTTCCTCTAGAAATCTGCCCATCTTCGCTCCATTCCGTCTCACGAGGTGAATAATTCGTACCGGGAATGATAAATCCCAGGATGATGCAATATCCATAAGTATATCCCTCTTCCGAGCCTGTACCAAATTTCTAGTCGAAATACAAATAAGGGTAACCTGCCCAGGTTGACCAGGAAGTTTTCACGCTATCCGGGGTGACACCCGGTGACATACCCCGGGTCAAATCCTTTTTCATCTGTGTTGATGAGGCATGTTTTTATCGGGTACAATAAACAAAATACTTCTTATAAAATAGGACTCCTATGGACGCAAATCCCATCCTGGCCATCATCGGCGGATCCGGGCTGTATGCGATGCCCGGTCTTGAAGATGCCTCTGAGCATGACCTGACCACCCCCTTCGGTAAACCCAGTGCGCCCATCATCACCGGCACGCTGGAAGGTTTGCAGGTAGCATTCCTTGCCCGGCATGGCATTGGACATCACATCAATCCCAGTGAGGTCAACTACCGTGCCAATATCTACGCCCTCAAGATGCTGGGTATCGAGCGCATCGTCAGCATCAGTGCCTGTGGCTCGCTGCGTGAAGATTACGCCCCTGGCGATATTGTCGTTCCCGACCAGGTGGTTGACCTGACGCGAAACCGCCAGCGGACCTTCTTCGGTGAAGGGTTGGTGGCTCACATCGGGGTTGCCGATCCCTTCTGCCCCGATCTTTCTGCCCAGCTGCTCCAGGCCGTAGGAGCGACGGGAGTCACCACCCACAACTGCGGCAGCTTCCTGACCGTGGAGGGACCGCGCTTCTCCACCAAGGCCGAATCGAATGTATACCGCTCCTGGGGTATGTCACTGATCGGCATGACCACCTCCCCGGAGGTGTTCCTGGCACGGGAAGCGGAGATGTGTTATGCGGTCATGGCCCATGTCACCGATTATGACGTCTGGCACCTTGATCAGGAGCCGGTCAGCGTGGATGCGGTCATCACGGTGCTTAATCACAACACCATCATCGCCCAACAGGCAATTGCCGGTCTGGCCAGGCAGCTTAAGCGGGAGCATACGTGTGATTGCGATCATGCCCTCGCCACTGCCCTCATCACCGATGCGGAACACATCCCTGCTGAAACACGCCATAAATTGGACCTGTTGGTGAGAAAGTACCTCAAGTAAAATCCAGCTTGCTTGCCTACGCGCTTACGTCAACCGAACGAATCGAGAGGCGCCTGCTGATCCTGGCGGGGGCATTCCTGGGGGTATTTTCACTTGCCCTGACCCTGTCAAACGCTGCCCGCCTGAATTCCTGGCAGGTCGAATATCACTGGTACCATTGGCTTGGATACGCCATCTGGGTCGGGTTCACCTGGCTGGCACACCGCGCATTATCACGCCAGCTGCCTGAGCGGGATCCGTATCTGTTCCCGATTGCTGCCCTGCTCACAGGTTGGGGCTTGCTCACCATCTGGCGCTTATCCTACGGGCTTGGCTTACGCCAGTCTATCTGGCTGCTGGTAGTGGGGCTGGTTTTCATCCTGGCGATGCGTTTTAACAATTTACCTCCAGGGGGGCGGATTTTAACCTACCTGAGGCGATTCAAGTACGTCTGGCTGACATCCGGTTTGCTATTAACAGCAGCAACCTTGATCCTAGGGACCAACCCGATGGGTGCTGGACCCCGCCTTTGGCTGGGCTGGGGTGGTTTTTACTTCCAGCCATCCGAGCTGCTCAAGCTGCTGCTGATCGTTTACCTGGCTGCCTACCTGGCTGACCGGCAGGCTTCCGGCACCCCCCCATCCCGGCTGATTCCACTTCTTACGCCCACCCTGATCATGACCGGATTGGCATTGCTCCTGCTCGTATTTCAGCGCGACCTGGGCACAGCAGCCATATTCCTTGTCCTCTATGCGGTCATTGTGTATGCGGGTACAGGAGATAGGCGAGTCTTATTGTTCAGCTTACTCGTGTTAATCGTGGCTTCGGTGATTGGATATGCCTTGTTTGACGTGGTCAACCAGCGCGTGGATGCATGGATCAACCCGTGGCTCGATCCATCCGGGCGTTCCTATCAAATCGTGCAATCCCTGCTGTCGGTGGCCAATGGGGGATTGATCGGGCGTGGTCCCGGGATGGGCAGTCCAAGTCTTGTCCCCATCGCCCAATCCGATTTCATCTTCACCGCAATTAGTGAAGAAAGTGGCCTTTTGGGAGCACTTGCCCTGATCGGTATCCTGGCACTGTTTGCCAGCCGCGGGATACGAATTGCTATTCGTTCGGTAGATATCTTCAAACGATTGCTGGCGATCGGCCTGGGAGTGCACCTGGTTGGGCAGAGCATCCTGATCATTGGTGGCAACCTGCGCCTGCTGCCCCTCACCGGCGTTACCCTGCCATTTGTTTCCTATGGGGGTTCCTCCCTGCTGGTCTCATTCTTCGAGTTACTGTGCCTGCTGCTCATCAGCTCACAGGAGATGGAAACGCCTGTCTTCGTAACTGGAAGGCTCAAAACCCAGACCCGCACCTCCCTGTTCGCCTCTGCCGGTTTGATGTTTGGCCTGATGGGTCTTGCCCTGACCGCCGGGTGGTGGGGGGTGGTACGTGGACCCGACTTACTCACCCGCACCGATAACCCACGCCGCAGCATCGCGGACCGGTATGTCCTGCGTGGCTCGATACTCGATCGCCATGATCGCCCGTTGGCAACCTCCTCCGGTCAGCCTGGCGAGATCGTGCGTAGCTATCCATACCCTGCTTTGGGTCCCATTGTAGGTTACACTGATGTAATATATGGGCAGGCTGGGCTTGAAGCAGGACTGGACGCGTACCTGCGCGGCCTGCAAGGTACACCTGGTTTAACTTTATGGTGGGAGCACCTGCTCTATGGACAGCCACCACCTGGTTTGGACGTCCGCCTGAGCCTGGACCTGGACCTGCAGGCCAAGGCTGACGAGCTATTGGCAGGGGATCCGGGCGCGATCGTCCTGCTCAATGCGGAGAGCGGTGAGGTCCTGGCCATGGCTTCCAGTCCGACTTTCGATGCCAATACCCTGGACAGCAATTGGGAAAGCCTGGTGAATGATCCGTCTTCACCATTCTTTGACCGGGCTGGCATGGGTATGTATCCACCTGGGAATGCCCTGGGCGGATTTTTACTGGCAGATAGCCAACAACCCATCACAGGGCAAATTACAGGTGATGCCTTGCTAGATTGTGCCTTGATTCCCCTTGATAACAGCCAGAAGGCAGGTATCTCGGCAGGTTGTACTGAACCGATCGAGCTGTTGGTGCAGTCCGGGGGTGCACAAGGGTTGGTCAGTTTGTTGGAAAGGCTGGGATACTACACCGCTCCCCCATTCCCGATTGAAACATTGAGTTCTGCACAACCAGATTCGATCACAGAACCAAGCACATATATCAGCGGGGTTAAGGATCCCGAAACGGGAGCACTGTTGCAAGTCAGTCCCCTGCAGATGGCATTAGCTGCCTCCACGCTGAGCAATGAAGGCTGGAGACCTGCCCCGCGCCTGTTGATGTCCGTCAAAACTCCCCAGGCAGGCTGGGTGATGATTCCACCGACATCAGAGCCTGAACAAGTATTCTCAGCCGAGGCTGCGAATTCCACCGCAAATGCGCTTAGCGATGATGAGCTTTCAACCTGGCAGGTTGTTTCTGCCAATAATGAAGATGTGGGGAATTCATGGGATGCCAGGCCGGGTTATGCCTGGTTCATCGGGGGAACTTTACCTAATTGGGCCGGTGTACCTCTGGCGGTTGCCGTCCTGTTGGAAGAAAATAATCCACAGCGGGCACTTGAGATGGGGCAGAGCATGCTCCAGTCGGCAATGCAACCCTAACAATCTTTAAATCCATATCATTATAATTATTATAGTATTATTACTCTTGACATACTGTATAATATACAGTATAATGCATCAAAGGATAGTTGCTATGGATAATGATCAAACCATCGAAAACCTTATATTGGAAATGCGGCGCGGGGTGATCGTCCTGGCAGTCCTCAGCCAATGTAACCAGGAACAATATGGCTACTCGCTGATGAAATCGCTGGCAGAAAAAGGACTGGAGATTGACCAGGGTACGCTCTACCCGCTGCTGCGCCGGCTGGAAACGCAAGGCTTGCTCAGCTCAAGCTGGCGGCTCGAAGATGCACGACCTCGCCGTTATTATCGTATCAGTCCCGAGGGGCAAAAGATGCTCCCAAAGCTGATCAAGGAATGGGAAAGCATGGTCCGGATGATGGGAAACATCCTGGACTAATTCACAGGAGAATGAAAATGGAAACAACAATCAAGGAAACAATTGTCGATCGCTATCTGGCTGCAGTCAGTGACTTGCTGCCAGCCAAACAGCGCAAGGATACCGTAACCGAAATCAGCTCACTGATCCAGGATGCGCTGGATGACCGCAGCAAAGCTGAAGGAAAGGCACCGGATGATGAAATGATGGCAGCCGTGCTCAAAGAATTCGGCTCGCCTGAAAAGATCGTTGCCCCATACCTGCCCGAGAAATACCTGATCGGGCCACGCCTCTACCCCATCTTCCTCCTGGTGCTGCGCATCGTCCTACCCATCATCGCGGTGCTGGTGCTGGTGACATCTTGGTTGGGATCGATCCCGCTGACCTCCATGAGCGCAGGTGAGTTCTTCACCGAGCTGGCAAAGTCACTTGGGAACTCCCTTTCAGCAGTGGTCGCGGCCTTCGGCAACATCGTGCTGATCTTCGCCATCCTGGAATGGACAGTTCCAGAGTTCAGGATCCCAGAGAAGGAGAAGGAATGGGAACCACATGACCTGAAGGAGATCAGCAAGCCCGACAAGATCAAGCGCGGAGATTTAATCGCTGAGGTCGTTTTCACATTCATCGCCTTGATCATCTTCAATTTTTACTTTGACCGAATAGGAATTTATAGCAACACCGATGGTCAATGGTCTTTCATGCCCATCCTGACAGATGCCTTTAAAGTTTACATCCCCTGGTTGAGTCTTTTATGGATTTTGACTATTGTGCTGGATGTCCTGGTGTTACGCAAAGGTGCCTGGCAGACGGGGACACGGGTGTTCTCCGTATTGGTGAGTGCCCTGAACATTGCCATCGCCGTCAGCCTGATGCGGAACATCTCGCTTCTATATACCCTGGAAGGTGCGATGGGTTATTGGGGTGCAGTTGGCATCCTGAAATCCCTGCTGAACCAGTTCCTGCTGATTGCATTAGGGATTTCCATCATCGTCTCGGTAGTCAAGATCGTACAAATGCTATTGGGTATCGCAAAAAGTAAAATTGGACCCCCCTTGAGCATCAAGCTGTAGGTAATCCAGCTGTAGGTAGATCAGCGGTCAGTCCTCTCTCACTGACCGCTGTTTTTTATTAACCACTTTCCGTTATATAAGAATTGGTGACTTGCCGGTGAATGGAACCACTTCTCCTAGATGATGTTCAGTCAAAACGCAGGAACTTTAGTGAAGTTCTGGTTGTCTGGCCAGCTGTTGCAAAGCCTGGTAATAGGGCATGATGCTGGGGATGAAATGCCGCTCATTGCTGGAATGCGGACCAACTCCGCTCTGCCCCCACACTACTCCCTGCCCACGGGGGGCAAAACGGGCACTGGTTGCAGGCAGCTTGCGCCCAATGACCGGCTCTATCCCCGATTGTGTGCGTACACTATTGATCAACGCCATCAGGTACGGGTTATCCGGCAAGCAGCTGATCCCGTTTTCCTTGACCCGTACTTTTAGCGCGAGGTTATTGGTCTCACAATACCTGGCTAGCGCGTCCTGGATGCCTTCCAGGTCGTCCTGTGGAATGGGACGCAGCTCTACACCCAATAATCCATAGTCAGGGGTGATGTTATACATTCCGGGTGTGCCCACCTGGATAAAGGGCATGCGCAATTGTGACTGCCAGCCATCCTGGCTTTTCAGGGTCAACCTTGTACCCAGAATTTCCATCAGATCGGTGCGGGCATTAAGCAGCCTTTCGGTGAGGTCAGCCGGGGCAGCGGCAACCCCAGAATGTGCCTTCTCACCCCTGGCGATCAAATCAAAGCGCATCACCCCACGGTTCTGGGTGCAGATCTCACCCCACAATTCGTCCCCTTTTTCTCCAGTCCGCTCACCGGCGATCAGCAACCTGGGAAGTAAATCCCTGCCATTATCAGCAGAATGCTCCAGCCACTGCAGCACATGCGGCGTACCCATGGGCTCCGCTTCACCATTCTCTTCATTGCCCACCAGCAGCAGGCTGATCGGGGGATATGGGGCGCCATTTCTGAGCGCATCCTTCATCCACACCATATCGGTTGCGACGACTGTTTTCATATCTGCAGATCCGCGACCCCACAGGTAATCGCCATCAATCCTTGGCTCAAACTGGCTATCATCCGGCTCAGGGAGAACTACGTCAAAGTGACCGGACAACATTACAGGAGCAGTGGTAATGCCGGGGAAGGTAGCTAACACTGCAGGGTATTTGCCCTGATTGAATAGCTTTACCACCAGCCCATGATTACCCAAATAATCATATACCAGCTTAGCTGCCCTGTTCACTTCACCAATACGCTCCTCCGGGCAGGCAGTTACCGATGGAATGCGGATCAGCTCTTCAGCCAGGGCAACAATCTCACTGGTTTTATCAGGGTAGCTGGTTTCAACCACCGCCGAAGAAGGCGGGCGAAAGGAAATTTTAGCCTGTTGCTCAGCGCCCTGATTTTCCTGGGCATGCTGTAAAAACTCACACAAACGGGCGGTTTCGGATTGGTTTTCAAGGCAAGTTGCTGCGATCAGCTCCACATCCTGTTTCACCCGGGCTTCGCGCTGCTCTGCCAGCAGTTTCAACAGGTCCGCTGGCACTTCATCACTATCCTTCAATTCCGATTTCAAGCGCAGGCGTAACTGCTCAGCTGAATTGGGTGCTCCTGCCGCCATTTCAGCCAGTGGCTCAAGCACATCGCCGAGCTCCAGGGCTTCAGCCAGGGGACGAACCTGGGTAAGTGCCCAGCTGAGAAAATCACGCATGGCAACCGGCTTTCCGGTGAGCGGGTTGTCAATTTCTGCGCGCAGCCCCAGCTGAGCAGCCCTGGTTTCATTACGCCGGGCACGTGAGATATCTTCGGCGTCATAACGAAAAGCACGTCCAAACTCTGGATCGGCATAAAAACGCAGCAACAACAGCTGCTTTAAGACAAGGTTGGCAATATCCACCTCCAGTGGATGACCACCATCATCCGTACGTACCTCCACACGTTCCATGGGCAGGTTAATACGTGCCATCAGGTTTTGTTTCTCTATCTGGAGAGCCATCTCCTCGGCAGGCTGTTCTTCACCGATAGAATATAAACCGCGGGCATATAATTCACCCAGCTGGTCACTGGTGACAGCGATCAATCGTTCCACAGGCTCGGCAAACGAGCGCGCCCGGATGGGAGTCCAGTTATTGTTGCCAAACCGCACCCCGCGCCCGACCAGGTCATACGACAGGCGCAGGTAATCGTCGTAGGAACGATACAAATCAGGCACATCAAGGGGCAGTGGGTTGGGAAAGGTGAGATTGCGCACCGAATCGTACTCAGTGAGTACCACCACAGAACGCCCATCCCGTTCCTGGGCTTGCAAAGGTGTGGAAGCGCTGGTGGCAATAAACAAGGCGGCAAAAGCACGCATCAGGCGGGTGGCTGTGATATAGAATTCACTTTTATATTCATCCAGGCGCTGCGGGGCAGCACCACCCTGGCCATAACTCTTTCGCTGTATTGGTGTAAGGTGGACGAAATCCCATGTGAAAAGCGGGTCTGGCAGGGAGAGATTGGTGTGCGTTCCGGCGGTTGCCAGGTTGTCGCCATACAATTCCACACAGCGCTCCAGGTAACGCCGCTTGGCGATCGGCCATGAGCCAGGGATGGAATGCAGATCGATCTTCGTCAGGAAGAGCAGGTTCCCGTGCCAGTAATATATTCGTTCACCAAATTCCTTCCCCGAACTCTGCAATGCATTGATCAGCGCAGCTTCCATCAATCGGGCTTCATAGGTAGCCCCTCGCAAGGAATAATGTGGTCGGGTGGCCCATTCGATCATCCAGTGGAAGACTTCCAATTGGCTGAATTCCCTCATCCACGGGGTCAGGCAGTTCATTCGCAGGTAATCTACAAAGGACTGTTGGTTGGGTCCGGAGCCTACCGTCAACAACGGTCGCAGCTGGTTATCCAGCAGATTCCACTCCAGCTCAAACCCAGCCACACCACCGTGTGGTTTTTCTTTTGCTGCAGCCTCGAGAGCCAGCTGGTATTTTTCAGCGAACTGGATCGGGTTATATTCCATGCCCACACTCCTGGTGCCGTATGAATGCAAGGCTATAAAGCATTCAAACCTTCCAGCAGCCGCTCAGCTGCCCCCAGTGTTTTTTCCGGTGGAGTGGCATAGGAAAAACGCACCCATTCTCCGCCATAGGGGGAGAAAAATGCCCCCGGCACGATGGCCACCCCATGGTCCTCTGCCATGTATTGTCCAAGGGGTTCCGAATTTGCCCACTCACGCCTCGCCAGCCATTGACCAACGTGAATGAATGCGTAATAGCCTTTGCCCATGATATGAGTGAATCCGTGACGGGTGAGGAATTCCTTAAGCACCTTGCGGCTCGCATTGGTGGGTTCAACAATTGTCCGGCAGGCTGCAGAATAACCCATCTCGTAAGCAGCCTGGGCAACAGCAATGGAGTAAAAAGAAGGCATGACGTTGTGGGAGGCCCGTGCCACGGTATATTTGGTAACCTCTTCCGAGGCGATCAAGTGGCAATTACGAATATTGGAGGCTCCCAGGCTCTTGGTGATGCCATCCAGGAACATCAAACGTGGGCGTTCCTCCGCCTCAAACATGGGAAAAAATGAATTCAGGTCCATGGGCTGCTCATCGGTGACGTAATGATACATCCAGTCGAAAAGCACAAAGGCTACGCCAGCCTGCAAAGCAGCTTTAGCCAATGCTGCCTGGCGCTCAACCGAGACTGTCAGACCTGTAGGATTATCGGGGCAGGTGATGACCAGACCTGCCACCTTGCGGCCAGACCGGGCAGCAAATTGGACACACTCACGCAGGCTATCTTCCGTGTATGCCCAACCATCCCGCGGACTGCCAGGCGCGTAGAGGACGTTTGCCCCGATTCCATACGGTCCCCAGTTATAGGAGATCCAGGGTACCCGGGAGACAATGATCACATCCCCAATGCGCCCATGACCCAACGCCAGCATGGCCTGGTATGCTTTTACCAGTGCATCACGCCCGCCGGCGGTGGCGATCACATTGCCGGGTGTCAAGCCAAGATCAGGATTTACCTGCCAATACTTCTCCAGGACGGATTTCCGAAACCCATCGGTGCCATATGGCATATCGTAGGCGGTCCCATGCTCAAGCTGCAGCTGGGCTGCACGTTCAAGGATGCTAGGTGGAACTCCCGGCAGGCTGGCTCCCCCATCTCCCTGGGAAGCATCATACGTCGGACGGTCAGGGTATTTTTCGCGATATACCTTGAGCGACTTATTGATCAGGAACATTCTGGATGCCGGAATGGTTAATTGCTTTATCAGGTAATCATCCGGTGAAACAAGGTTAGTTTCAGGGACAGCGTATGTTGGGGTATCTTCGGGAACCAGTGGCGACATCTTGACCTCCTATGGTTGGTATTTATGAAAACACCCCACGCGTGGGGCGTCCGGCTGAGAATTTGGTAGGTTATATCACTGTGGGGGTTGAGAGTCAAGAGGATTTATATTAATGCAACCACAGATGCATAAATGCGTATAATTATACATAATGAAAAATTTGGAGGAAAAAATGAACAGAAAAATGATCTTCCTTGCAATCGTGATGCTGGCAGCTGTCAGCCTGGCATGTTCAATCAATATCAACCTGCCTTCCACACAGCTTAAAACCGGACCTACCGTGACAGAAAATATCAGTGTGCCTTTGTTGGCTGACCCACAGGCAACTGCGGATCTCACCATTAAGTTCGGCGCAGGAACCCTGAATTTACAACCCGGTGCTCAGAACGCCCTGGTTGAAGGCACTGCAACCTATAATGTGGCTGACTTTAAGCCAGAAGTGACCGTAGACGGCAACAATATCGAAATCTCACAAGGTAACCTGGAAATTGGAGGCATCCCCAGCTTCAAGAAAGACATCGTCAATGAGTGGAAACTGAACCTGGGTAACACCCCGATCAACCTGGTGATCAATGCAGGTGCCTATGAAGGCACTTACGAGCTGGGTGGCCTTTCGATCCAAAAGCTTGAAATTGCAGATGGGGCTGCGAAGGTTGACGTGAGTTTCTCCAATCCTAACCTGATCGAGATGAGCTCATTGGCGTACTCCACGGGCGCTTCCGAGGTTTCCTTGAAAGGATTGGGGAATGCCAACACGAAGGAGATGAGTTTCCGCGGCGGTGCTGGAAACTACACTTTGGATTTCTCGGGAGAGCTGCGCAGTAATTTGGACGTGACCATTGATGCAGGGGTGAGCCAGGTGACAGTCGTCATCCCTGATGGTGTGAATGCACAGGTGATCACCGATACTGGCTTGATGACGGTCAGTACGGATGGGAACTGGCAGCAGAATGGGAACACTTACCAGCTGGACGGTTCAGGAAACACCATCACCATCCATGTTACGATGGGTGCCGGCAGCTTGAAACTGGAAACCAGCAGCGCTGGAGGGTAAAAATAAAGCTGGCGGGGTATCCCGCCAGCTTATTTCGTGATTAGCACTGATCAAACTAACCATCGGGTTGCCAGGAAATCATCCCTGTTCAACCTGTTGGTTTTGTTTATTCTTTGGCTTTATAACCCGGTCCCTGGGTGTAAAAATCATAATTAGCCTGGATATCCTTGGTCAGGTCCACCACTTCACCCGCAGCCAGGGTACGTACAGTACTCAAAACAACGGGTCGACCATGATGGTCGACACCTTCAAAGTGACCAGTAAACCCAACCTGGCTGACCATCTCACCACCTTTGGCAGTGTAGGCAGAGGGCACTTCATCCTCTGGGAAGATGGCTTCGAAGGGGCATTCCGGGATGCAGGCACCGCAATCGATGCAGGTATCTGGGTCAATATAAAACCAGGGGTATTCCTCCACTGGCTTACCACCGACGATGCATTCAACCGGGCATACATCAGCACATCCAGAATCTCGCAGGCACAAGCTCGTAATGATATGGGTCATGATTGGTTCCTCCTTATGGAATTTATCAGATTAGTATGTTTCTCTGCAAGAGAGAAGAGAACTGGAAAGAGAACAAGAAAATTGTATTCGCCCCACCTCGCTTTGTCAATCCCAAATTCATACCTGACCATTTTAAAGCTTCTTCCTGCTTTTGATTTATAGTCAAGAAATGTTTCTAAGTAGACCAGGAGATTTATGATAATCCAGGTTTCCCAGATTAATGTCTTTAATGGATTTATTAATCTGCAGTGTGCATAATGGCTTGACAAGATAAGTCAATATCATTATTATCCTTACTATAATACACAATTCATATATAGGAGACCAGGAGGACATATGATTTACCAGTTTTTAAATAAAATAGACCAGAAAGTTCATATCGAGACCGTCAAAGCCCATTGTGATATCCCGTGTGGCATTTATGATCCAATCGTTGCCCAGATCAGTGCGCTCACTGTTGTGCGCATGCTGGACCTGATGACAGAATTTGATGCCAAGACCCCTGACCATAACAAGGACTACATGAACACCATGTCGCGCTACATCACGGTCAAAGAGGAGCACGCCGAAAAGGTCAAGGCTGAGATCCGCGTGATTTGGGGTGACTATCTGAAAGCCCAGCACCTGGAGAAATATCCCAACGCGCATGCGCTGGTGCACAAGATCATGCAGCTGGGCTCAAAGGTTCGCCAGACCACCGATCGTGAGCAGGCAACCCAGCTGGTTGAAGCGATCAACGAATTTGCCCAGATATTCTGGGAGACAAAAGGCATCGCCACCAAGCGTGCCAAAGCTCCCTATGCACCGGCATTGGAGTTGGTGTACCCTGCGCTGTAATGCTCAGGTTATTGAAAATTACGGGGGATAGCTTAACTCCTGAATTCCAGGAAGGGGATTTTGTTTTGGTTAGCAAAGTCCCCTTTTTCTTTTCCCCTGCCTCTCCTGGTGATATCCTTGCATTTCGTCAACCTGGTTACGGGTTGCTGATCAAGCGTGTAAGATCCGTAGACCGGGATGGAAAGATCGAGGTCATTGGCAGTCACCCCGACAGCATCGACAGTCGGGTATTTGGTCCCATATGGGATAAAGATATCATCGGAAAAGTTATCTGGCACATCCGTAAAGGATAAGGTTCCCCTAAAATAGAGCATTTGGTGAATTTCGTCTATAATTAGCCCTCGCAGATGAAATCAGCCCCAACCCCCCGCATACCCCCGCTCCTAGCCATCCTGTTTGGCATCCTGGCGGTCTCCACAGCATCCATTTTCATTCGCTATGCCCAGGAGGAAGTCCCTTCACTGGTGATCGCTGCCTGGCGGCTGACGGTTGCCTCACTCATCCTGGTCCCTTTCGCAGCGACCAGGCACAAACAAGAGCTCACTGCGCTAAGAAAAAAAGAGCTGCTGCTGGCACTGCTTTCCGGCATCTTCCTGGCATTACATTTTGCCACCTGGATCACCTCGCTCCAATATACTTCCGTCGCCAGCTCGGTGGTATTGGTCAGCACCATCCCATTATGGGTGGCATTGCTCTCCCCGATCACCATCAAAGAGCCTATCCGCAAGACAGTGTTCATTGGGCTGCTATTCGCCCTGCTGGGAGGGATTATCGTCGCCTTCAGCGACAGCTGTAGCATTATTTCCGGCAGGATAAGCTGCCCCACGATGGCAGATTTCATGCATGGGCAGGCTTTCCTCGGGGATATGCTCGCCTTATGCGGTGCGATTGCTGGGGCAGGGTACCTGCTCATCGGCCGTAAACTGCGGGTGAAAATGTCGCTGGTCGGATATATCTCGCTGGTGTATGGCATGGCTGCCGTCGTATTGATCCTCATCTCCCTGATCGCAGGCTTAAAATTCTTTGGCTATCCGCCACAAAGCTATGTATGGCTTATTTTGCTGGCCATCATCCCGCAGCTGATCGGTCACTCCACTTTCAACTGGGCCCTGGGCTATCTCTCTGCTGCGTTCGTATCCATCACCCTGCTGGGCGAGCCCATCGGCTCCACCATCCTGGCCTATATTATCCTGGATGAAAAACCTACAGCGATCAAGCTCATCGGGGGAGCGTTGATCCTGGTGGGAATTTATATCGCCTCCCGCTCTGAGGCGGTCAAATCTCCAGAGCTTCCAGATTGAGCAGTGCAACATTGGAAAATCCCCAGCCGGTAATTGGTGTTAATTTCGCCATCTTGAAGGATGGGAAAGTACAGTTCACCCAACACAGGGATTTCGAAGCCTGGTGCCTGCCAGGGGGTGAAGGGAAAGCCGGAGAACCCTTGACCCTGGTTGCCATACGGAAAGCCGGTGAAAGTTGATGTATACTAGTGGCCAAGAACGATCCAAATCCAAAGCCAGGTGTTTTAACCGACAATGACCAGTCGAAAAGGTAACACCTCGAATCCCACCCCGAGACAGCCTGTACCACCCCGGGAATTTGAACACAACAGCCAGGATGGTGTTGGACCCACCTCCCGTATTGAACGTTTATCCTGGGACGTGGTTGGAGTGTTATTACTGGCCACCGCCCTGATCACGCTGATTGCATTGGTGATGCCTGAGCTGACTGGTGGCATATTGATCAATGTTTGGCGTAAGTTTATCCGCCAGGCATTTGGTTATGGTGCATTCCTGGTGGTGATTGCCAGCGCTCTCGCCGGGCTGATGATCCTGCGCATACGGGCGAATCAACCAGGCCTCTCAAGTGAAGAACAGGCGGATTCCAACTCTAAAGTACCCTGGGGACGGATGATTGCCCTGGAAATGGCGGCTTTCTCCATCCTGGCATTCCTTGCTGTTTTGGGTGGAAGAGTGGTTGAGCGAGCCGAACTCGGATTGGATGGCGGCTACGTTGGCTGGGGCCTGGCTGAGCTGGTGGGGCAGGTATTTAGCCGCATCGGCCTGACCAGTAATAGCTGGGTGATGTTGGTTGCGGGGTTGATCACCGTGCTCCTGCTTGTGTATGGGTTGGGATTGGTCACGCCATTGGCCAAATTTCTACAGAAATTATCGACCCCCAAACCCACCCCGCCAGTGGTGAATGAGCCGATCGTCAGTGTTGCACCCACCGCCTCCCAGACTGGATCTGTGAGAGCAAGCGCTGAAAAAAGAAAACGCCGCCCGTACGTCCCGCAAGAATTCCGAAAAAGGTTGGAATCCTCAAATGCGCCGGCAAAAAATCTTCCCCTACCGCCGCGTGATGAACACCTGCCATCCCTGGAGCTGCTGGTCAGGGACCAGCTGGACCGCCCGGATGAACGCAACATCAACCAAACGGCCGGGATGATCGAAAAATCGCTGGCCGAGTTTGGCATCCCTGCCAAGGTGGTGGGATTCCGGGTTGGACCAACGGTGACCCAATTTGCAGTTGAGCCCGGTTTCGTGGAAAAAGGTGCCTCCGAAGAAGAGCAAGCCAACCGCATCAAGGTGCGCGTGGCCCAAATTGCCGGCCTGCGGCGCGACCTGGCGCTGGCATTAGCTGCTGAGCGCTTGCGGATCGAAGCACCTGTGCCAGGACGCCCCTATGTGGGTATTGAAGTGCCCAATACCCGCACCAGCATGGTGCGGCTGCGCTCCATCCTCGAGACGGAGGCTTTTTACAAGATCGGTTCGCCATTGGCAGTTGCCCTGGGGCGGGATGTCTCAGGTCTGCCAGTGGTTGCGGACCTGAGCACCATGCCGCACCTGTTGATCGCCGGTACGACCGGTTCCGGGAAATCCGTGTGTATTGCAGCCCTGACCACCTGCCTGGTGATGAACAATACTCCGGAAGACCTGCGCCTGGTGATGATCGATCCCAAGATGGTTGAGCTGGTGCGCTTTAATGGCTTGCCGCATATGTTTGGCAAGGTTGAGACCGATATTCAGCGCATCCTGGGTGTGTTACGCTGGGTAGTGACTGAAATGGACCGGCGCTATAAGCTTTTGGAGGAGATTCATGCCCGCAATATCGATTCTTATAATCGAAAAGCGCGCCGACATAAAGGTTTTGAACCCCTGCCGCGCATCGTGGTCCTGCTGGACGAGCTGGCTGACCTGATGATGACCGCCCCTGACCAGACCGAGCCCATGCTTATCCGCCTGGCACAGCTGGCACGGGCGACCGGGATCCACCTGGTGGTGGCCACCCAACGCCCAAGCACCGATGTGGTCACTGGGCTGATCAAAGCCAACTTCCCAGCCCGGATCTCATTTGCCGTGGCATCATCGGTTGACTCACGGGTGATCCTGGATACGGGAGGCGCAGAAAGCCTCCTGGGGCACGGTGACATGTTGTTCATGCCCCCGGAAGTAGCCGCCCCGGTGCGGGTGCAGGGTGTGATGGTCTCAGATGCTGAAGTGGATAAGATCATCCAATACTGGCAGACAGTACATCCAACAGAAATAAACGCCACACCTCCCTGGGAAGAACTTTTAAAGGGAGAAGCTATCAGCGCAGACCGGGATGAGCTGGTGCAGAAAGCCATCGATATGCTAAAGGGTGAGAAACGCACCAGCGCTTCGATGCTGCAGCGCAGGATGCGCATTGGTTACCCGCGTGCAGCACGCCTGATGGATGATCTGGAAGAAATGGGGGTTGTCGGTCCTGCACAGACTGGTGGGCGTGAGCGGGAGGTGCTACTTGAGAATGAAGACGATGAGGAAGAAAAATAAATAATCCTTATCAAATGCAATTCATCTTGACATCCAACCCTGCATGCGATAGCATACGGCATTCCAAAATAATGGTAGAAAGAGGGCATGATAAATCACGTGGAGCAAACAGAAACTAAAAAACCGAAATTGACATTATCAGATCGCGCGCGGGTTATATTCAAGGGGGTACTGGATCCGATCGGCGCGTTCTTCAATAGGCTGGGGATCTATCCAAATACCATGACCCTGCTGGGGTTGGCAGGAAATGTGGTCGGTGCTGTCCTGATCGCCCTGGGGTATCTTACCGTCGGAGGCATCGTCGTGCTGGTAATGGGGCTGGTCGACACCCTGGATGGCACCATGGCACGCCTGCGCGGGATGCCTTCTGAATTTGGCGCCTTCGTTGATTCTGTGACTGACCGATACTCGGAGCTGTTCATCTTTGGAGGCTTGCTATATTACTTCATTCAAAAAGGGGATTGGATTTCGGTGATGGGCATCTACCTGGCAGCCAGTGGATCAGTGCTGGTCTCCTATGTCCGAGCGCGGGCTGCCTCCGTGGGGATGGATACCAAGATCGGTTTCCTGGGGCGATTTGAACGCTACCTGGTCCTGGCACCTTCCATCATCCTTAGAATTCCGATGGTCGGTGTTTGGATCATCGCCATTTTTGCCAATATTACCGCCATACAGAGAATTCTGGATGTACGGCGCCAGGCTGTAGAACAAAATAAAATTCTGTTGAAACCAAAGTAATCGAGGTATCCCATGCCCAGTGGCTTTTATATCGGAAACTTTTACATTCGTTTTTACGGCATCATCCTAATGCTGGGTGCCCTTGCTGCAGCTTTCCTGGCTGAGCACGAAGCAAAAAGGAGAAAACTGAATAGTGAGCTCGTTTGGGATGCGTTGATCTGGGTTTTGATCGGGGGCATTATCGGTGCACGCCTGTGGCACGTGTTCACACCACCTCCATCGATGGTGGAGCAGGGCTTCACCACCATGTTTTATCTCACCCACCCCCTGGATTTGATCAACACTCGCGCTGGTGGCCTGGGCATTCCCGGGGCAGTCATCGGAGGTGGGTTGGCACTCTATCTATTCTGCCGACGCAAGCATACCAGCTTCCTGCTGTGGGCTGATATTGCCGCACCAGGCCTGGCCCTGGCTCAAGCCATTGGGCGTTGGGGAAACTACTTCAACCAGGAATTATATGGCAAACCGACCGACCTGCCCTGGGCAGTGCACATCGATCCGATCAATCGCCTGCCCGGTTACGAAAGCTATTCCACCTTCCAACCGCTGTTCCTGTATGAATCCATCTGGAATTTCATGCTGATGGGATTTCTACTGTGGATGGAGAGAAAATACGAAAGAATATTGAAGGAAGGCGACATTTTCCTGATGTACCTGGTCGGCTACTCAACCGGCAGATTCTTCCTAGAATTTCTGCGGCTGGATGCACCCCGGATCGGCACGATCAATTTCAACCAGACATTTGTGCTTGGCGTGGGGTTGGTGGCAGGCTTTTTACTCTTCTGGCGACACCGCAAAGGGAATACACCCAACGTTGAATCCCAGACACCTAAAGCCTGATCCAGGTGGTGATTTTTTCTCCATGGTCTGAACGGTGAGCTGACCTTTTTATTGGTGCCAATGATCCAAACCGAAAACCTGAGCAAGCAATTCGACGATTTCCTGGCAGTCGACCAGATCAGCCTGGAGGTGAATTCCGGGGAAGTGCTCGCCCTGTTGGGACCTAATGGCGCGGGGAAGACCACCACCATGCGCATGCTCACTTCCGTCATCCGCCCGACCTCTGGATGGGCACGCGTGGCGGGGTATGATATTCTTACCCAGCCCGAGGGAGTGCGCTCATCTGTGGGTATGCTCACCGAACAGCACGGTTTATACGGGCGCATGTCAGCCGTGGAATACCTGGATTTCTTCGGACAGATCTACCACATGCAACCCGACATGCGCCGTAGCCGTACCGGCGAGCTGCTGGAACAATTCGGACTTTGGGATGACAGAAAACGGAAAATCGGTGAATATTCCAAGGGCATGCGGCAAAAACTAGCCCTGGCGCGTGCCCTCTATCATAACCCTCCTGTATTATTAATGGATGAGCCAACCTCTGCCATGGACCCTGAAAGTGCCCGCCTGGTCAGGGATGCCATCCATGGTTTACGTTCTGCCAACCGGGCGATCATCATCTGCACCCATAACCTGGCCGAAGCGGAGGAGCTGGCGGGGAAAATCGCCATCATAAATCATGGGAGAATCATCATCACCGGCGGTGTGGAGCAGTTAAAAACACAGCTGTTGGGTGCGCAACAATTCGAGGTGCAGCTGGGGGTCAATTCCTATAGCCTGGACCAGGCTCTTCCGGATGGTGCGCATGTAACCAGCCAGGGGGAGAGTTGGTTCCGATTCCAAACGGAGGCTCCGGCGGAAATTAATCCATTGGTCATCCAGGGTTTGGTGGATAAGCATCTCCCTGTGCTGGCATTATCAGAAGTGTCACGCAGCCTTGAAAAAGTCTATCTGCAGGCCATCAGCACCGAAGGAGGGGATGCGCATAAAGCGGATAAGGTCGAACTGGCATCCGCAAGTGGAGAAACCCATGCTGGATAACATTCGCCCTGCATTGATCATCACCCGCCGTGAGCTGCGCGACCAGCTGAGAGATTGGCGCATCATCCTGCCTATACTGCTGCTTACCCTGTTCTTCCCCTTCCTGGCCAACTTTACCACCCAGAGGGTCTTGGGTTTTGTGGAAAAATATGGCGCTAATATCATCGCTGAACGTTTCATCCCTTTCTTGCTGATGATCGTAGGCTTCTTCCCCATATCCATATCCCTGGTAATTGCATTGGAGAGCTTTGCTGGTGAAACTGAACGACGCAGCATCGAGCCCCTGCTGAGCAGCCCATTATCCGATACAGCGCTTTACCTTGGCAAGCTGGTGGCTTCCGTCCTTTTCCCCCTGGTGGCGGCATATATCGGGATGACCGTTTACCTGATCGCAATTTACCGCTCAACCAGCTGGCGAGCGGAGCCCATGTTCCTGGTGATGATCTCTGCGCTGACCGCTGTCCAGGCACTTGTGATGGTGAGCGGCGCGGTGGTGATTTCCACCCAGACCACCTCGGTTCGGGCGGCCAACCTACTGGCCTCCTTCATCATCATCCCGATGGCGTTGTTGATCCAGGTCGAATCCATCATGATGCTGTGGTCCGATTATCGCACCCTGTGGTGGGTGGTCCTGGCAATGGTCATTTTATCCGGGTTGTTGGTACGCATGGGTATCGCCCACTTCAACCGGGAGGAGTTGCTTGGCCGGGAGCTCGATTCACTCAACGTACGCTGGATGTGGACGGTTTTCCGGGATGAATTTGTCGGAGAAGCTCATTCGGTGGGCGATTGGTTGCGCCGGGAAATCCCCCTCACCCTGCGCAGGATGCTCATCCCGATCGGATGGATGACCCTGCTGATGGTGGCAAGCGTCTTCCTGGGGGCGTACCTGGTGAAAGATCTCGGGATAACAGCGGGTTCATTCCCACTCGATCAGCTGAAAATCATTGATTCGCAGATTCTGGGACAATTTCGCCAGTTGGGATTTTTCAGCACCAGCAGCATACTCACCATCTGGTGGCACAACCTGCGTGCAGTCACCATTGCCATGCTGCTTGGATCGTTCACTCTCGGGGTTGTGGGAGGGCTTGTCTTGATGCTGCCCATGACCATCATCGGGTTCTTCACCGGCCTGGTCAGCCTGACAGGGTACAGCCCGTTGGTTGTGCTTGCCGCGGTCACCTTACCGCACGGCATCTTTGAGATCCCTGCCATTATCCTTTCGGGTGCCGCCATCCTGCGGATCGGTGCAACCCTGGTGATCCCTCATCAACGCCAAACGATTGGCGAGGGAGTGGTGAGCTCGATCGCAGACTGGGCTAAGATCACCCTGGCGGTGGTGATACCATTATTCCTGGGCGCTGCGATTCTGGAGGTATTTTACAGCCCGCAATTCCTGGTGAAGCTACTGGGGACGGGTTAGAAAAAGAAAAAGGGGGTTACCAGCCGGTGATGAAGGGAATCCATTCCTGGTTTTCGTGTAAATGATGGGCAAACAAATAAGTGGCAGAGGCAGGCGGCATCGATGGGGTCCGCAAGAGGTGCATTTGGGCTTGATCGATGGTGCGACCACCTTTGCGATGATTGCAGTGCGGGCAGGCAGCCACCAGGTTGGTCCAGATATGTTCCCCACCCAGGTGGCGAGGAATGACATGATCCACAGTGAGATATGGAACATGCTGACCGCAGTATTGGCAGGTGTAGTTGTCGCGGCGCAGGATCTCTCGTTTGGTCAACTTTACCTGCGGGCGGGGACGGTGGATCATTTTTTCCAGCCTTATTATGGAGGGACGCGGATAGTTCTGCCTGACAGTTTTGATCTCGCCGCGTCCATTCAGGATCAGGCTGGCTTTCCCATCGATGACAAGGATGATGGCACGGCGAGTGTTGCAGACATTGATCGGCTCAAAGTTTGCATTTAGCACCAATACCGGCGCCTGCATGACTGCCTCCAATGCCGGGAATTATAGCACAGACACCGATGGGGTAAACCAGGTTCCACCTAAAGGATTGTTTGAATTTAGCGAATAAACTGGAAGTTCTAACCTATCCCCATTGGTTTCTTGAAGCTATTTTCAACCTGCTCAGCATGCTCAATCTCATGAGATACGAATATCCTGACCACGGCAGCTACCGTACACATCCCTCCCCAGGGTGGTGCAAACTTTTCGGTCAGTTTTTCTTCCGGCATCTCACGCATAGCCCTGATCACATCCGCACGAGCATCGTCATACGCCTGCCTGGATTGAGCGATTGTGAGCGACATTCGATCCTCTCACCGAATCAGCGTTATACGGGTCGATGCCATCCCTCACCAATCTGCCAAGGGTTTCACCCCTGGAATGTGCCCGAAATGCCGCAGCTACCAATACATCCCAACCGGTGATGTGGTCCATCAGCTGTTTGATCTTCCAGGAGGGATAAATTTCTGTGTTTTGTGGGACTTTATCCAGGGCAGCATTTAACCGAGCCCTGGCACTCACCATTTTAGCGATCAAATCATCAATCATCATAGCCGTATCCTATCCGTTAATCAATAATGGTATAATCGGCGCATGAAAAATTGCTATTGATGACGTTATTATACAAGCGAATGAGGCACACCTGTGGTGAGTAAAACGCGTCCTCCCACAGAGGGCGCTTTTTTTTTGAAAGATACGCTGACGCGGGAAAGGTTTACCAGGCGGTGAATAGATCAAGGAGGCATGTATGGATGTGACGAAAATGAGCATGGATGAGCAGGTTGAATTCCTTATGCGGGGTACTGAATACGGTGATGAAGAACTTAAGCAAGCAATGAAAACCGAGCTGAAGCAACGCCTGATCGAAGCTAAGCAGGAAGGACGCCCTCTCAGGGTATACTGCGGGTACGATCCAACCAAGCCAGACCTCACCCTGGGTCATACCATCACCATGCGCAAGCTTGCCCAATTCCAGGAATTGGGTCATGAAGTGACCTTCCTGATTGGCAGTTACACCTCCCTGATTGGCGATCCTTCGGATAAGAACAAGCTGCGCCCGATCCTGACTGCCGGGCAAGTTGAGAAAAATGCGCTCACCTATGCCGAACAGGCATTCCACGTGCTGGACCGCAACAAGACCATCCTTCGTTACAATGCCGAGTGGCTGTCAAAGCTGACCTTTGAACAGCTTATCCGACTGTCTTCAAATTTCACCGTACAGCAGTTCATCACCCGTGAGAATTTCAAGCTGCGCTGGGAGAAAGGCGATCCGATCTATGTACATGAGTTCTTCTATTCCATCATGCAAGGTTATGACGCCTACTCGTTGCGCGCCGATGTCCAGGTCGGTGGAACAGATCAATTATTTAACATTGTCACTGCAGCCCGCAAGATTATGACCTACCTGGGTGAGAAGCCCAACATTGCCATCATCATGGGTATCCTGCCTGGCACTGACGGGAAACAGAAAATGAGTAAATCAGCGGGGAATTACATTCCTATCAACACCACCGCTGAAGATATGTTTGGAAAACTAATGAGCATTCCAGACGAAGCGATGCCGCAATATTACCGCCTGGTCACCCGTTGGAGCTCGGCAGAGATCGAGATACTCGAAAAAGACGTGGCTTCCGGGAAGATGCACCCAATGGACGCCAAGAAGAAAATGGCAGGCGAGGTGACCGAGATTTTCTACGGACCCGAAGCCGCCAGGAATGCGGCGGAATTCTTCAAAACCGTCACCCAGGAAGACAACCTGCCGGAGGACATTCCAACCTTCACCCTGAAGGAAGGGCAGACCGTCTTGGATGTGCTTATGGAAGGGAACCTGGTGAACAGCAAGAGCGAAGGCCGTAGATTGATGGAGCAGAATGGGGTCAGGCTCGACAAGGAGACCCTCAAAGACCCCTTCCAACCCTTCCCCCACCCGGGTGTCTTGCGGGCAGGCAAACTGCGTTTCCTGAAAGTTGTCAAATAAAGATCAGCTACCAATAAGGGCACACATTGAACTCCTGCTGTGTGCCCTTAATCGTCCACTAAGCAACCATTTGTCACTTCAGACGTATAATTACCACAGTCGATTAACAAGGAGGTTAGGATGAGCGATTCAAATCCAAATGAGAATAAATCTCCGGAAGGAGATATCGGTGACCAGCTGAATGAGCTGGGAAAAAACCTGCGCGATGCCCTGCGCACTGCCTGGGAAAGCGATGAACGCCGGAAACTTCAACAGGATATCGAGGTTGGCCTGGCAAACCTGCGTGACTCGTTAAACCAGGCAGCCACGGATTTCTCCAACAGCCAGACCGGTCAGACCCTTAAAGAAGACGTGAAAGACTTGAATGATCGCTGGAAAACTGGCGAAGTGGGATCAAAAGTACGGACTGAGATCGCGGATGCATTACGCACCGTCAACCAGGAGCTGCAGAAAGCCACTCACAAAGACCCACCCCCTCCAGCAGATAAGCCCCAGGAATAAGGAGGGATCATGCCTTTTATAGAGACATCGATCAGAAAAGGAGAACCCAGGTGGGTTGGTGAATTTGAGCTGACCCCCATGACCAACGTTCTCAAAGTCCAGCTACCTGGACGCCCCATTGGTTTTATATGGAACCGGCCAAGGTCGGTTGTTGTGCGCACAGTTGATGGCCAGGAGCGAGTTCTACCCGTTAGTGATGTCACCCGTATCGCGATTTGGGCGATGCTGGCAGGTGGAATTGCAGGCGCTATCATGATGGGACTGCTATACCGGTCCAGATGACTTACAAAAGAGAAGGAGTAATTACAATGACAGACGAAATGGTTTCCAACCAACCGGCTGAAGCTGGCAGCATTGTTTTCCAGGATACGATGGAGGAATTTTTGGCCACCGCTGACGTGAGCGTGGTTTTTGGTGAGCCAATCCAGCACGAAGATACGCTCATCATACCAACGGCTGAAGTTCTCGCCGGTTTGGGATTTGGTTTCGGCAGTGGAAGCGGGAACAGCCCTGAAGAAAGTGATCAGAAACCTGCAGAAGGTTCCGGATTTGGTGGCGGCGGTGGAGGTCGTATCCTATCGCGACCGGTTGCCGTGGTGGTGGCATCTCCAGAGGGTGTGCGCGTCGAGCCAGTGATCGATATCACCAAGATTGCCCTGGCAGGGTTGACTGCATTAGGCTTTATGGTCGGTATGATGTTCCGCATGACCAGCCGCAGGCGGTCATTTCCTGAAATTGAAGAATAATACGGGGATAATTCGTAACAATTGATCCAATTGGGGCATATTCATCTAGATGAACATGCCCCAATTGAGAATTCTAAGGGTGGATATCTCTTGCCACCCACACCTGGGCACCTTGAGAGACAGACGGCAGTGGGAAGAATCCGTTATTCACATTCACCCGTTGACGTGTAAACAACTCTTCAAACTCAACCCCATCCGGGATGGCAGCGTGCGCAATACTCACTCCTCCAGCAGGTCTCGTCTGATCGCCCCGGTGGGCGACCACCAGGATGATCTCTTCCGCCGTATCACGTTGGTAGATAAACGTATCCTGCTCTTCCAGCAAGACCTGAAAACCACCATCAGTCAATGCAGGGGAAGCACGGCGTAAGCGTATCAGAGTCTTATAGAATGAGAACAGGTCCATATCCCAGGAATCTGGCTCCCAGCGCATGCATTGCCGTGAATTCATCCCCAGATCAGCCCCCAGGCCGATCTCATCCCCGTAGTAGACGCAGGGGGTGCCCGGATAGGTGAATAAAAGTACCACCCCCAGGCGCATCAAATTGCGATTCCCCTTAAGTAAAGCCAGGAGGCGCGGTGTATCATGACTCCCAACCAGGTTGAACTGCTGGCAGGCGATCGTCCACGGAATGGCTGCCCTGAAGGCAGCCCATGATTTTAGCAATGCTGCAGTTGTCCACCGGCTGCCAGGTACGATTGGCTGGCTCTGGCCAGGCACATGCACATTCATCCGGCATAACCAGCTCCACAAGGGACTGGCAAAACCCGAATAATTCATCACCCCATCCCAGCAATCCCCATGTAACTGGCTGGTGGCATCGAAGAAGTTTTCACCCATCAGGTAGACCTGTGGGTTTTCTTCTTTCACTGCCTGCCGAATACCTCTCCCTACCTCTGAACCCAGCTGATCAGCGCCCTGGCGGGCGAGCATATTTGCCACGTCGATCCTCCAGCCATCTGCTGAATATGGTGGCTGCAGCCAATGACGGAACACCGAATTTGGTGAAGCGTACATCACATCCCGCAATGCAGCTGAACGATAGTTGAGCTTGATCAGCGTGCGTACTCCCAACCAGGTTTCATACTCCTGTGGGTACTTGCGAAAGGTGAAATATTCATAGGTGGGCGATTGAGGATTTTCCAGGGCTGCCAGGAACCAGGGATGGAGAATCCCGCAGTGATTAGGGACGACATCCAGGATATAACGCATACCCCGCGCTGAGAGAGCCTGGCGTAAATCAGCCAGGCTTTGGTTGCCACCCAGGTGAGGATCCACATTGAAATAATCGGTCACATCATAACGGTGGTTTGAATAAGCTGTGAAGACCGGGTTCAGGTAAAGGGCATTGGCTCCCAGCTCGGAGATATGATCCAGGTGAGCGGTGATCCCTGGCAAGTCACCCCCAAAGAATTCGACCATTGCCGCCCGGCTGCCAGTGGTTGGAGGATCTCCCCATCCCCGGCTTCGTGACTTGAACCCGGCGTATTCATATTCGCCGTCACCGACATTATTGGATGGGTCACCGTCTGCAAAGCGGTCAGGAAATACCTGGTAAAAAACCGAATCCCTTATCCAGGCGGGTGCCTGGTAGTCAGCCAGGAGGCGGAAATCTTCCGCATCTGTCGGGCTGAAAGGATGTAATCCACTACCGTTATACCAATAAGTGTTCTCGGGAGTCATGATCATGAAACGGTAAGACATGACCGGCATGCTGACGGACACTGATGCACTCCACCAGCGACACACCGGAGATGAAGACTCATCTTCAGGTTGCATCGGGATGATCATCTGCTCACCATCCGGACAGATGCGAACCAGGATTCGCTCGAAAGGAGCATCCGGGTGGGCGCGTATTCTGATCGTCACATCATCACCCAGATGAGGCTGATTTGGCGTAACGTATCGCCGGGAGCCACTATGGTGGATGGAATCCAAAAAGGAGGATGGGATCGAGGAATTTTCCATAGAAAAAAACCGGTTGCGATTGTACCATGATAGTGTACTCAGGATTGAATCCAATTATTCACAACCGATTGAGGTGATGTCACAATCTGGTAAAATATTAGTCTCACCTACCTAACAGGTGAGACCAATCGATATTAGAATGCCTCGAGGAGGAAACTATGGAATTCCAAACAACCGAATTCAAGCGCTGCACTGTGGTAAAGACCACCGGTCGCGTTGATGGCTCCAATGCACCACTTCTGGCGCAAGCGCTCAAAGCTGTGATCGCTAAAGGTATGCATAACATTGTCCTTGATATGAGCGAGGTAAAATTCATGGCCAGTGCAGGTTGGTGGGTTTTGATCGACACGCAAAAAACTTGTAAACCGACGGGTGAGCTGGTTTTGGCGGCAGTGGAAACTGGGATCAAAGATTCCCTAAATCTGGTAGGTATGGGGTCGTATTTTAAAATCTTTGACGATGTTACCTCGGCAGTGGGAAGTTTTTAACCAGACGAATGCCGACTAAAAGGTTTTCTTGCAGTTTAAATAATCTGGAGACGATCTGCGATTACGTCACCAACTGCGCCAAGCGTGCTGGACTGAATGAGGCAGAAACGTATGCAGTCCAGCTGGCAGTCGATGAGGCTTCCACGAACATCATCGAACATGGTTATGGCCAGGAATGTCCCGACAGGATCGATATCACCTGCGAAATCCTTGAAGATGGATTAAAGATCATCATATATGATGATGCTGCACCTTTCAATCCTGAAACAGTCCCTGAACCAGAAATGAACGTGTCGCTGGAGGATCTCAAACCACGCGGGTTGGGTATCTACCTGATGCGGCAGATGATGGACGAAGTTCGCTACGAACCCACACCTGACCGGGGAAATACCCTGACCATGATCAAACATCATGCCCGCTGAAAGGTGATCACACTACATTTACTGCCTGCTAAAAATAATGGCAGGCAGTTTTATTTTTGATTATTTTCCCTGCCCAGGATCACCAGGGTCAGGTCATCAAACCTGGGAGCATCAGCAACAAAATTGTGCACCCTATCCAGGATGCCCTGCTGAACTTGATAGACTGATTTACCAATATTTTGCTGCGCAACACTTAGGATCACTTTTCTATCGATAAACTCCCCATCCGCATTTTGGGCGTCTGTTACCCCATCGGTGTACATCACCAGCATCTCACCCGGTGCAATCTGTACTTCATCCTCTCCCCAGGTGTTATCTTCATCCACACCCAGTGGCATACCGGTATTCTTTAAGGTCTTAATCCCGATGTCATTTCCAACCAAATAGGGAGGATTGTGCCCGGCATTTGCATAACACAGTGACCCCGTGGTTGGATCAAGGACGGCAAAAAATACGGTCACAAACAGATTGGCGCGTGCATTCTGAAGGATATGCTGGTTGACATACCTCAAGACCATAGAAGGGTTGCTGTAAAAATCATCGGCAAAGATGCGGATCAATGTGCTGCTCAACGCCATGTACATGGCTGAACCTAAGCCCTTATCAGCAACATCTGCGATCAGGATGCCTATTTTCCCATCGGGTAAATGGATGAAATCGTAGAAATCCCCCGCGATTTGCCTGGCTGGCTCCAGGACGGCTGTTATTTGCCACCCGGGAAAGCTTGGAACCGATTCAGGTAAAAAGCTGGTTTGAATCGTGCGTGCCAGGGTCAGCTCCTGCAGCGTCTTTTCCATGGAAAGCGTTTCGCGATATACATCAACCCGGTGAAGAGCAGAGGCGATCTGTGCACTGAGTGATTGCACTGCTGGCAGCTGCCTGCGAACCGAGCGGACATCCCAGGGAACTGCCATGTTTTGCAGCTCGATGAAGATTTCTCCAATTAAATTTTCACCATCCACTTCCTTGATCGGACACAAGATGATTGGTTGGCGATAGGAATTACCAGGATTCCATGGGAGCTTATCCCCTGGCATAAATATAGAAGCTTCATTTTTTCTTTGCAGCCATGTCCAGGCTGATTCCTGGTCATAAGAAAAAGTCAATGGCTCCTGCAACAACACATCCATGGATTCTGTCCATATATGGATTCCTTGGGAGGCAAACATCGACGAGACATATTTCCTCAATAGTATAGCCAGGTTGGTATCATGCGGTGGCTCATCCAAGATTGCCCGGCTGAGTTTTTCCAGCTGCTCGATCTGCCGGGATTGTTGGCGTGAATGTTCGGCGGTATAACTGAGTTTTCTAGCCAAAAAAGCTACGATGAGTAATCCAACGATGATATATAAAAACTCCCACAGCCCTTCATTGGCAAAAATACCAGCAGCAAGAATGCCAAAAGGATTTGCCAGTGCAGGTAATGTCAACGCCATAAAAAAGAAGGTGAGCACTGGACGGGTTGGAGAATGCAGCACATGCTTGAGCGACCATGCGATATAAACAATATATCCCGCATAGACCAGGAATGTGCTGAGATATTGAATATTAACCGCCAATAACGCAGGCAGGAGGGAGCCGATTGAATAGTCTTTGATCGGGATCGATCCCCCCACCCAGGTATACACAACCAATGCCAGCAGGGTTGGTATTAAATCGGTAGCAACATCCGCGCAAAACATGCGTCCTCGGTTCCAATATGCCTGTGAGGTACGGTCACGTAAAATGGAGCGCAGAAAAGTGACCAGGTTCCAAATGACCTTCACCCACAGAAAAGTTGGACCAAGCAGTAGTATCGCCGCCCATACTACGATCCCATCCATAGCACCATCGGTGTTTGCATATCCACCTGAACGTATTTCGGTAATAAAGTAAAACCGCAGGCGATTAAATAAGTAAAATAATACCGCCATGAGCAGGTAGAGATACCATCCCTGGATGACGGATTCCCAATTGGAAACCAGGATCAGCCAGGCAACCCCGATGATCACCAGGGGCAGCATATACAGCAGGGTCAGGACATCTGCTGAACCGCTGATGCGTTGTTGTCCGCTCATGCTATCCAGATCGGGGCGCACCTTTTTGGTTAGCGGGTAAATAATGTCTTTCATCGATCAAGCGATTCCATGATGTTCATAATAATGGGAAACTTTGAGCATGAAAATGAAAAATATGAAGACAATAATAATAAATAATCCAAAAAAACTCTAAATGGCTTCGTCCCAAGTACGCGGTATTATAACTAAATCAATAAATTGGGAGGTTAGCTAAAGATAAGCGAATGGCCCTCACACGGTCAGTGGAGGATGCCGAAAAATTCCCCACTGGTAATTTCTCTTATGATCATCTTTAGGGTCTGATTGGCTTTTCTGTATTGATACGAGGTGATCAGCGCCGAACGAAATCCTTGTTCAAATTCCTCTCTATCCAACTCGATGAATGAACCATCGGGATAGATCCACAAATCCAGGAATAAGTCGGTAAGGTTAACTTCATTGCCAACCCTGCGCATGGGTGTATCAATATCAACATAGTAACCCAGGTGCCTGCCATCTGCCCCAAGCATCTGCATTACTGAATACCATTCTCTAAAATACAAGTATTTCACCACCACTTCAATTAACGTACCCTGGGAGATACACCCATTCGGCCACCAATTTTCTTGGCACCATTTCCGGCTGAATCGAGGAGATAGCCTGGTGAGGGTTTTTATCCGAACAGGATCTTCATCGACCAACCCTTCGATGTAGCGTGTGGTGCCCTTGCCTGGGCGTAAGAAGTTAATGGTTAAATCCATGGTCACATCCAGATAAATTATATTCTATAGATATATCTTAGGTTCCAAAAACAAAACCCGGCTTTAGGAGAGCCGGGCTGAGTTTTTACTTGATATAGAGCAAAAGACTTAAAACATGGACATCACTGCCTCGGAAGCCAAATCGAGTAACGGTTGCGCAAACAGGCTGAGAGCGATGACCAACACCGCTGTGGCAGTGGCAGTGAAGCGAACCCAAAATTCCTTGCGTGCCTCCGGCTCGCCATCGCGCATGTACATGAAGACGACCACTCGCAAGTAGTAGTATGCGGAGATCAATGAAGTGAATACACCGATCAATGCCAGGCCTAAATAACCACCTTCGATCACCGTGCGGAACAGGTAAAACTTGCCCATAAAACCGATCGTCGGTGGAATACCGGTGAAGGAGAGCATAAAAATCGTCATACATGCAGCCAGGAGCGGGTACTTCCGGCCCAAGCCGGCATAGTCTTCCATCGCCAGCCCATGCCCTTCTGCTTTTTCCATGGCAATGACCACTGCCCAGGCTCCAAAGCTGGTGAGCGCATATGCCACCAGGTAAAATAAGGCCGAGCTGACCACTTCAGAGCTGACCGCTGTGTTCCCAAAAGGAACCAATGCCATCATGATATAGCCTGCATGGGCGATGCTGGAATATGCCAGCAGGCGTTTAATATTGCCCTGGGCAATGGCAACCACATTCCCAAGGAACATGGTCAGCGCAGCAATGGTCCAAAACACCATGGTCAGATCGGCTGAAAGGCTGGGAAATGCGGAGAGAAAGATACGCAGTAATGCCGCAAAACCTGCGGCTTTGGCCCCAACCGACATGAATGCAGTTACTGCCGATGGAGACCCATGATATACATCCGGTGTCCACATATGGAATGGCACCACGGCGACCTTGAAACCCATCCCCACCAGGATGAGGGCAGCTCCAACGATCAACAAGGGAAAATTGGCAATCTGTGTGTTGATGGCTGTGACGATCTGGCCCAGGTTGGTTGTACCGGTGGCACCAAAAACCAGTGCCACCCCAAAGACCACAAACGAACCTGCAAACGCACCCATGAGGAAGTACTTCAGGGCTGCCTCCTCCGATTCCACCTGCGGGCGGGCAAAGCCTGCCAACACATATAGCGGGATCGAGAGCAGCTCCAATGCCAGGAATACCACGATCAAGTCATTGGCTTGCGACATCAACAACATTCCGCTGATGGAGAAGAGCAGTAATACGTAATATTCACCACGCTCAATGTCCATTCGCTTGATGTAATCATATGCCAGGGCAATAGCCACCAGGCCACTGCCGAGAAATAAAATACTCAAGAAAAAGGAAAAACCATCATAAATAACCATGCCATTGAAGCCGGATGTTGCCTGCCCACCCTGTGTAATGCTCAACCCCAGGCACAGTAGCAGACCCAACGCAGCCAGGATTGCAGTCCAACCCTTTTTTCCCTTGGGGATGAACAGATCGACTAAAAGCAGGACACACCCCCAGGTGATGAGCACCACCATGGGGAGGATTACTTTCATATTAATCAATAGATCGTTTAAGGTCATTCCTCAGTCTCCTGCCAACCTGCTGCACAAGCTGAATGAATTGGGTAGAGTTGTTTCATGGTCCAATATGTCTGGTTGCAGCGTTTCACTCATTAAGGCAAACCTGCAGAGGCTGCTGCGGTAATTATATTCACCAGCTTACCCACCGCGGGTGCCATGATGGTGAAGAAAGGTTTTGGGTAAAGCCCGATCCAAAAGATTAAGGCCAGCAACGGTAACAAGGTAACAATCTCGCGCCAGTTGATATCCTTGAGCAGCTTGTTCTCTTCCTTATCCAATGGACCAAGGAATAATTTTTGGAACATGTACAGCAGGTAGATCGCTGCCAGGATGACGCCTATCGCTGATAATGCTGCAAACCAGGGGGATATGTAGGCTGAGCCAAACGCGCCCAGCAGGATGGTGAACTCACCCACAAAGCCATTTAAGCCCGGTAGACCCATGGAAGATAATGTAACGATCAACGTCAGGGCACCATAGATGGGCATGATCTTCCATAAACCGCCGAAGGCATCCATCTCACGTGTGTGGCGACGCTCATAGATCATTCCAACGATAAGAAACAAGGCACCCGTGCTGATACCATGATTGACCATCTGGAGGATGCCACCTTCAATTCCTTGAGCATTGAGGGCAAACAAACCCAACATCACAAATCCCAGGTGGCTTACCGAGGAATAAGCCACCAGCTTTTTAACATCCTTCTGGGCATACGATACAGCTGCACCATACAGGATGCCTATGGTAGCCAAACCTGCGATCCAAGGGGCTAATTGCACAGCGGCATTCGGGAACATGGAGAGGTTGAAGCGCAGGAAACCATAGGTACCCATCTTTAACAATACGCCTGCCAGGATCACAGAGCCTGCTGTAGGAGCTTCAACATGCGCATCTGGCAACCAGGAGTGCAATGGCCACATAGGAACCTTGATGGCAAAAGCGGCAGCAAAAGCGATGAACAGCCAAAATTGAATATCAGGTGGAATATTTCCGCGCTCGATCAGCTCAGTGACTGAGAACGTCCCCTGGTTGATCCCCAGCCAAAGGATGGCCAGGAGCATGAGGATGGAACCAGCCATGGTGTACAGGAAGAATTTGACCGCGGCATACATTCGGCGAGGTCCACCCCAGACACCGATCAGGAAATACATTGGCACCAGGGTGAATTCCCAGAAAATGTAGAATAAGAACAAATCCAAGGCCACAAAAACACCCACCATGCCTACTTCAAGCAGCAGGAAGAAGACCATGAAATCCTTGACACGGTCGTCAACTGCCTTCCAGGTGGATAGGATGGCGATGGGGGTAAGCAACGTGGTGAGCATAACCAATAAGATGCTCAAGCCATCCACACCCAGGTGAAAATAGATGGTCCAGTTGACGAACTGGAACCAGGGCACGTTGATCTCCATCTGGATATCAGGGTTGCTGGGATCGAAGTAGGCCAGCATAACCACGGAAATGGCAAAGGTTGCCAGGGCAGTAAGCAAAGCGACCCAGCGAATGGCATTCTTCCATTCAGATTTCATAAACAGGATCACCAGGACGCCTACCAGTGGCAGGAAGGTTGTTAGGGTAAGTGGATGGAGTACTAAGTTCATGTCTGTTCCTCGGTTGTAGAGTAGCGTTCAGCGGTTTGCAATTAACCGCGCTCTAGCTTAAACGAAATATCAAATAACCAATGATGAAAATCACACCGATAAATACAGAGAGGGCATAGTTGCGTACAAAACCTGACTGTAATTTGCGCATCTGGTCAGCCAGCTCTTTAAACCCGTCACCCAGGAAATTAGCAATTCCATCGATGATCCCCAGGTCGATTGGACCAGACAGAAAGTGGGTGATGGCATTGAATGAGCGAACAAGGATCTTGTCGTGGAAGAAATCATGCCAGAATGCCCAATCCACCTTCTCTGCCAGGAATTTGGAGAGCCAGACATAGGGTTTGATCAAGATGTATCCATACAGCTCATCCACCCAATATTTATTCTCAAGCAGGGTGAAGACTGGACCCAGGATGGGGCGCAGAGGGTCATCAGCGCGCTTGTTCGCCGGCAGCAGCTTCATCGCCTCATAGCGGCGGATGTAGAAATACCAGGCTACTGCAATGGCAGTAAGGGCTAGTACCGTGGAAACAATCGCCACCAGGGGATCGAACCCGCCTGCTGCGGCTTCTTCCAGCGCAGCCTCTCCTTCGTGGGTGACCTGGATGGTGTGCTCCAACCAGATGGTGAAGGTCTTTCCCGTGGGGAAATTCAGAAAGCCTGCCGTAATGGAAAAGAATGCCAGGATGATCAGCGGGATGGTCATGATGGGAGGGCTTTCCTTGGCATGTGCAGCGGGTTCTGAGCGTGCTTCACCAAAGAAAACCATGAAAATCTGCCGGCCGACGTAAAACGCGGTGAAGAAAGCGGCAATGATCAATAGCCAGAACGCCACCGGGTGAAGCATCTTGGCCTCGGTGAGGATCTCATCCTTCGACCAGAAACCAGCCAGTGGAACGATGCCGGCAAGGGCAAGTCCACCAACCAGATATACCCAGAAGGTCGTTTTCATCGTGTGCCGCATGCCACCCATGTTGCGCATATCCTGGGGATCAAAACTCGCATCGTGCTTCATCTTTTTATGCAAGACAGGGTCATGCTCCACGTGGTGGTGACCACGTTCGATGCCCTGGATGACCGAACCAGATGAAAGAAAGAGCAGGGCTTTGAAGAAGGCGTGCATCACCAGGTGGAACATCCCCGCCGCATAGGCACCCATGCCCACCGCTGCCACCATAAAACCAAGCTGGCTGATGGTGGAGTAGGCCAGCACCTTTTTGATATCAAATTGGGCAACTGCAATCGTAGCAGCAAATAGTGCCGTCACCGCCCCAACAATCGCCACCCAGTTCTGCGCCTGTGGGACGAGTGAATACATGGCGTAAGATCGTGTGACCAGGTACACACCCGCGGTGACCATCGTGGCAGCATGGATAAGGGCGGACACTGGGGTTGGACCTGCCATCGCATCCGGCAACCACACGTACAGTGGGAGCTGGGCTGATTTACCCGTCACCCCCAACAACATGAAGAGGGTAATGGCCACAATGATCGCTGGCGCCACCTGCGGAGCAATGCTGGCAACACTATCAAAGTCAAAGGTAAATACCCCATTGGCTGCCAGGGGTTGGAAATACTTGAACATCAGGAAGGCAGCGATCAGGAAGCCAAAATCACCGATACGATTGGTGATAAAAGCCTTTTTACCTGCCTGGGCATTCCCAATGCCGTCCTTGCCCTTCTCATACCAGAAACCGATCAGGAGATAGGAGCATAAACCCACCCCTTCCCAGCCAACAAACAACATCATGTAATTGTTGGCACTGACCAGCACCATCATCGCGGCGATGAAGAGGTTGAAATAGACAAAAAAGCGGCGAAAGCGCCCGGGGTCGTCGTGGTGACGCACATCCTCGTGCATGTACCCCACCGCATAGATATGGATCAGCGTACCCACCCCTCCCACCACTAACATCATGGTCACTGAGAGGGTGTCCACTCGAAATGCCCAATCCAACTGCAGACTGCCAATCGTGATCCAATTGAAAAATGGCACGGTTACCGCTTCTGGGTAACTCAACAGGCTTAGCCCCAGCAGAACAGCAACCACAAAGGCTAACCCGGAAGCCAGGCAGGCGATGGTCCCGATGACTTTTTCACCCAACCGCCCGCCAAAAATGATATTGATCAATAGACCGATGACCGGGAAGAAAACCACTAAAGGAACAAGGTAGAAAAATCCTCCCGCACTCATTACTTCACTAGATGGCATGGTGTCTCTCCGTTTACCTGTTATCCTTTTAGGGTACTGATCTGGTCTACATCAATGCTGGACTTTGTGCGGAAGATGGTTACGATTAGCGCCAGGCCAATCGCCACCTCCGCTGCTGCCACGGTCATGATGAAAAAGACAAAAATCTGCCCACTCATCGACTGCCAATACCGAGCAAAAGCAACAAATGCCAGGTTGGCCGCATTCAGCATCAGCTCAATTGACATAAAAATAATGATCGCGTTACGCCGGATGAGCACTCCCAAAGCACCGATCACGAATAAGATGACCGCCAGGGCAAGATAGTAATTGATCGATACCATAATCCTTCTCCGTTACTTCTTTTCGTTCTTCGACAGCACGATCGCGCCGATCATGGCAACCAATAGCAGCACAGAGGTTACTTCAAATGGCAACAGGTAATTGGTGAACAGCTCAGTGCCTACGGCAGCAGGGCTGCCAAACCCGGCCTGCAGTTCTGTGGTCACCGGTGGGACCAATCCCCTTTGGCTGGCAAGGATAAAACCTGCTTCAACCAGCAGGACAAATGCCAATGCAATCGCCAGGGGTCTCTGCCAGGGAATGGATTGCGCTTGTCCGGCCTGTCCTGCCCGCTCTGCACCGAGCAACATGATCACAAACAGGAACAGCACCATGATCGCCCCGGCATATACACTCACCTGGGCAACAGCGATGAACGGTGCGTTCAATAGCAGGAAAAATACAGCAACGGTAGCAAAATTCAACACCAGGTAAAGGGCTGAATAGATCGCATTACGGCTGATGAGCATCCCCAGGGCAGAGATGACGGCTACCACGGCTAATACTAGAAAAAGGAGAAGTTGTAAGGTCATAATCTATTTTTACTTTCGCAAATCAATCCTTTGGATTTTCCATCACCGGTATCGAGCGGTTGAACTTCCCCGGCTCCACCTTTTGGGGAGTGGGTTTGCCTCCCTCGGGGACAGGCATGATCAGCATCTCCTTGGTGTAAATTGCCTGGCGCCGGTCTGTGAAGGAAAGCTCGTAGTTATCGCCGAGGATGATGGCTTCCGTTGGGCAGGCATCTTCACAATATCCACAAAAAATGCAGCGAAGCATATTGATCTCATAAGTGCTGGCATAGCGCTCGCCAGGGGAATAACGCACCTCATCTGTGTTCTCTGCGGCTTCAACAAAAATGGCATCTGCAGGGCAGGTGGCTGCACAAAGGGCACATCCGATACACTTTTCCAGGCCGTTATCATACCGATGAAGGTTATGACGCCCTTTGAAACGGCTTTGCATGGGACGTTTTACTTCCGGATACTGGACTGTAACCGGTTTCTCAAACATCATCCGGAGCGTGGTCCATAAACCTCGTCCTATTTCCACAATGAACATACCACTAACCTCCTGTCACCACGGTGACAATTGCTGCGATGAAAACATTCAATAATGCCAATGGCAGCAATACTTTCCATCCAAACGCCATCAACCGGTCGTATCGGAAGCGTGGTGAAGTCGCTCTCACCCAAATGAACACAAAGATCATGATCAAGGTTTTAATGAATAGATAGATCGGACCCAGCCAGGGGAGCTGATTCACGAAGGGCCCCAGGTACCCACCCAGGAACAAGGTGGCGATGATCATGCTGACAGCAATGATTTTGATGTATTCAGCCATGAAGAACAGGGCAAATTTCATCCCTGAATACTCAACATGGTAACCAGCGGTCAGTTCCTGTTCGGCTTCGGGCATATCGAAAGGTGAGCGATTTGTCTCAGCCATCGCTGCAATGAGAAAGATGATAAAAGCCAGAGGCTGCGAAAGGTTCCACACAATCCAGCTCAAAAAACCGTGAGCACCCTGTGCTTCAACAACATCCACCAGGCTCATCGATCCAGCCAATAAAGTCACGCTGACAAAGGTCAGCCCGAGCGCTAATTCATAGGAAATCATCTGGGCAGAGGAGCGCAACCCGCCCATCAAGGCGTATTTATTATTGGAAGACCAGCCTGCCAGGACAATGCCATAGATGGCGATGGAAGCCACAGCACCCAGGTAAAGGACGCCTACATTCACATCCGCCAGGTACAGGTTGATCACTCGCCCATTGATCGTGATCGCCCGCCCCCAGGGAACCACTGCAGTGATGATCAATGCGGGGATGACGGTGATCACCGGTGCCAGAATGAAAAGCAGCTTATCTGATTTGGCAGGGATCATCTCCTCTTTGAAGATTAGCTTGACCGCGTCTGCGATTGGCTGGATTATTCCCCATGGACCAGCCCGATTGGGACCAATGCGGGATTGCATGCGGGCCAATGCCTTGCGCTCGTAGTATGTGACGTAGGCAAAGCCAAATGTCATCCCGATCAGGATAATTCCGGATTTAATCACATATTCGATGAGTGTGCCAACCGTCATGAAAACCTCATTTTATAAGAGTCTCGTCCTTGCAATGCTCTCATTCCTTTGCTTCTTCTACTGCCTTGATCTCAATCGCTACCGGTTTGCTGATCGGCATGCCCAGGCTGCGAGGCAGGAGGGCTATGCCTTGTGGAACCTGATCAAGGGTGTGCAACCTGGCTTTTATCGCGGTGCCATTCAAAGCGAATTCGACCATCGATCCATCGGCAATATTTAATCGCCGGGCATCATCCGGATGCACTGCCAAATGAGCAGGGGGAATGCGTTGGTGGAGCAGCTGGCTGTGATAGATTAACTGGCCGCGATCATACAGGCGGGTGATGGGTACAGCCAGTAAAGAATCACCAGCTGGAGTAACTTCAGGCACCTGTGGCCACACGAGCGATGGCACCTGGCCAGGCAGGGATAGCTGAATACCCAGTCCTTGGGCATTGGCATAAGAGCTACCGCCATAAAATAGATCGTTACGATCGATGAGTGGCCATTGCTCACTCACCTGGGCTAAGGCACGATAAGTTAATCCGTTGTAAGCTGGTACTTTCGCAACCAGGCGGTTAAAAATTCGCAATGCGTTGTCGTCAGCTTCCAACCCAACCCGTTTGCTGATGGCAGCAGTGACTGCATAGTCTGGCTTGTTTTCAAGTCGTACTACGGCAGGATAGAAACGTTGTACGCGGCGCTCACCAGAGGTGAATGTACCTTCGCGCTCTGTAATGGGTTGGACTGGTAAAATAACATCAGCCAGCCTGGCGGTTTCAGTCAGGAACATGTCCTGGACAACCACAAAACCAGATTCCCTGACAACATCTGCAAGAGCAGGGTTATCTCCAACCGGGTCAGCAGCAGCAATATAGATGGCTTCGAATTCATGGAATGCCTTCTCCAGGTCTGGTAATGGGCGGTAACCCAGCTCCCAGGCTCCCTGGTCATTGGCATGCGGCCATACGGCGATCAATCCGTTGTTTGGTTTTCGTGTGTGGTCAGTAACCACCAGCAGGTTGGCACATGCCTGTGCCAGTGCCTGTGAGGCCTCCAGGCCCATACCTTCGCTGCCATAGAATATGATCAAATTATCCGCTGCAGAGATGGTTTCAGCCGCGGTTTTAATCCCTTCCCCACCCTGCTGAAGTTTAGGCGCTTTGGGGAAGTTCTGCTTGGCCGACATGGCATTGATCATCGCCAGGACAGTGGTGGCTTCGGAGCCATATGCGTAGCGAACAACCTGATTTGCATTCCGTTCCAGTGTAGTGGGACGTGGGTTGGCTACAATTAGCTTCGCTCCACGATCAGCAGCCTGTTTGACCCGCAGATACCAGATCGGAGCTTCCTCCTCCAGGTCGGAGGCAACCACGAGGACCACGCTACCCTTGCCCAGGGCAGATAAATTGGTGCCTTTTTGAACACCCACCTGGGTAACCAGGTCACCACCGCCCATATGGGTATAAAGCGCTTGAGAGCCACCTAAACCATTTGCCAGCTCACTCAGGCTGAACAGGTCTTCATTGGAGAGCCTTCCACTGGCCAATGCCAGGAAGCTCTTTCCGGCGTGGGTGAAATTCTCAGCAACATAGCTGAGCACCTCTTCCCACCCGATCTCTACCAGCTCACCCTCCCGGCGGACCAAAGGTTGGGTCAGGCGCTGGATACTCTCCGTGTAGTGATATCCGAAGCGACCTTTATCACAAATCCAAATTTCATTGACCGACTCGTTTTGCCGTGGCAGGATACGTTTGATCACCAGCTCACCGTCAGCCCTGGCTTCCCGGCGCAGGTTGATGGTCAGGTTGCAACCCACCGGGCAGTGGGAGCAGATGGATGCAGTGGAGCATAATTCCCATGGGCGGGCCTGGAAGCGAAAATCAGCCGTGGTCAGTGCACCCACCGGGCAGATGTCGGTGGTGTTACCAGAAAAGTAAGAATCAAATCCAGGTTCGGAGTTCGTTATGATCTCAATGGATCGACCACGGTCATAGAAACCGATCACTGGCTCACCAACAATATTGGCCTGGAAGCGTACACAGCGCCCGCATTGGATACAACGCTCTCTATCCAGGTAGATCAATTCACCCAGCGGGAAGTGCTTGGAAAGGTGCATCTTTTCGTCGTAATTAAAGCGGGATTGACCAGGGCCATAGCGTAAAGTCAGGTTCTGTAATGGGCATTCACCGCCTTTATCACAAATGGGACAATCCAGTGGATGCGAGGTAAGCAGGAATTCAAGGATATCCCTGCGGCCAGCTACCACCTTTTCAGAGGTACCGATCACCACCATACCTTCAGAGACGGGTGTTGTACAGGCAGTTTCCAGCTTGGGTCCAAATTGTATCTTTGGGGATCCATTCGGCTCAAGCACAGGCTGCCCTGTGGCGCGATCGATCACCGGGCGTCCCACTTCCACCAGGCACTGGCGGCACATCCCCACCGGTTCCATCTTGGGATGGTAACAAAATACAGGGATATCAATGCCAAGTTTCTTGGCGGCATTCACGATCAATGTGCCTGCGGGTACAGTCACTTGTTGTTCATCAATTGTCAGGCTAACCAGTTTTTCCATGGGCATATCGACGATAAAGGTCCTATGAATTTGATTTGGTGGTGACGGCCTCAAAATCAGCCGGGAAGCGATCAATGCCTGTCAGCACAGCTTCGATGGAAAACTCTCCCAGGGCACACAAGCATTTGCCTTTGATCTGGCTGGCTACATCGTGCAACAACTGTACATCGTTCATCGTAGCATTACCACTGTTGATCCGCTCGGTCAGGTGCATCATCCAATATGTACCTTCACGGCAGGGAGTACATTTACCACATGATTCGTGCTTGAAGAAGTGAACAGTCTTGTTGATCAACCAAGGGATGCTGACAGAATCATCGATCACAATCACCGAGGCAGAACCAAGCTGTGCGCCCACCTTGGGTACACTTTCATAATCCATGGGTGTGGCTAATGCTTCCTCATTGGCAACGATCAGTGAGGAAGAGGCTCCAGCTGGCATGATCGCCTTGATCCTATGTCCATCGGGGATGCCACGCCCATGATCGAAGATCAGCTCGCGAAATGTAGTTCCAAGGGGCAGCTCATAATTTCCCGGCCGGTTGACGCACCCGGAAAGGCTGAAAATCTTGGGACCAGGGCTCATCTCGGTGCCGATGGTTTTATACCATCCTGCTCCCCGGTTAATAATGAAGGGTATATTGCTCAACGTTTCGACATTATTGACGATGGTCGGTTTCCCATACACCCCGAACGTGGGTGGGAAGGGTGGGCGTAAACGAGGCTGCCCTAGCTTGCCCTCAATGGATTCCAGCATGGCGGATTCCTCACCGCAGATGTATGCCCCAGCCCCGAGATGTGTGTGCAGGTGAATGGAGATGTTGGTGTTAAAAAGCTTGTCACCCAGGTATCCAGCACTTTCCATCTCAGCAATACATTGATCCAGCTTGTGCGCAATCGGCCAGAATTCGCCGCGCAAGTAGATGTAAGCATCAACTGCCTTGACGGCATAAGCACAGATCGCCACTCCCTCCAGGAACTGGAAAGGGTTAAATTCCATGATCTCGCGGTCTTTAAAAGTGCCGGGTTCGGATTCATCCGCATTGGCGACGACATAATGAGGCCAGTTTTGACCATCGATGAAGGACCACTTCAAGCCGGTTGGGAAACCCGCCCCTCCTCGCCCACGCAGACCCGAAGCCTTGACTTCATTGGTCACGTCATCGGGGTCCATACTGGTGACAACTTTTCGAAGGGCAATGAAACCCTCATTTTGGCGGTAGGTCTCGATCTGGTCCAAACCAGGGATAGCACGGTGACGGAGTAGGATGTGTTCTGCCATGTCGGTCATCCTTGCCTCAACTGGTTAATCACATCGAGCGCACTTTCAACGCTCTGGTTTTCATGATACTCAAGCCCCTGGTCGCTTTGCACCTGGAACATGGGTGCTTTATCGCAACCTGCCAGGCACATCACTGCTTCGACCCTCACCTTTCCATCAGGGGTTGTCTCACCGACCTTTATCCCCAGGTTTTCACACAATTTTTCCAGGAATTGTTCCGCCCCTCGTAACGCACAAGGCAAGTCAGTACAAACCTGGACACGGTATTCACCGGATGGTTTATCGTAATAGAGTGAGTAAAAGCCTATGATGGAGGCTACTTCGGTCTGGGTGATTTCACACAGCTCAGCAATTTCACGAATGGCTTCTCGGGTCACATAGCCATGATCATGCTGGGCAAGATACATCAGGGGCATGACTGCAGAACGTCTTCCAGCCTGGTCTGGCGGATATTTTGCCAGGATTGCCCGGACTTCATCGGCATGGTTTTGTAATAAGGTGTTCACCGGTCACAATCTCCCAGAACGATATCGATGCTGCCGATGATGCCTACCAGGTCTGCTACCAGGTGACCTTTGCTCATTAGCGGCAAGGCTTGTAGATTTAAAAATGAAGGGGTGCGCATATGAACCCGGTATGGCTTGTTGTCCCCGATGCTTTCTAAATAATACCCCAGCTCTCCCTTGGGAGACTCTACTGGTTGGTATACAGCACCTTTTGGTACAGTAAATCCTTCCGTCCATAACTTGAAATGGTGGATAACTGCTTCCATGCTGGTGCCCAGCTCAGCCCGTGGAGGCGGCACATACTTGCGATTGTTTGAGCGGAACGGACCATAGGGTAGCAAATCCAACGCCTGTTGGATGATATGCAATGATTGGCGCATTTCCTCCATCCGAACCAGGTAGCGATCATACACGTCCCCGTGAGTTCCGGTTGGGATGGTAAAGTCATACTGCTCATAACCTGAATAGGGTTGAGCTTTTCGCACATCGTATGCCACGCCAGAACCACGTAGCACTGGACCGGTAAGTGACAGGTTGATGGCATCCTCTGCTGATATCTTTCCAATATTGCGGGTTCGGTCCATGAAAATGGGGTTCTTCTTTAAGAGTGCGTCATACTCTTTGATCCGCCCGGGGAACATGCGCAAAAAACGGCGGACGGCGATCTCAAATTCAGGCGGGATGTCGCGCCATAATCCACCGGGGCGGAAATAGGTGGTCATCATGCGCTGCCCTGAACATAATTCCTTGATATCGAGAATGGATTCGCGCTCGCGAAAACAATACAGGAACACGGACATGGCTGCCAGGTCCAATGCATGCGTGCCCAACCAGATCAGGTGATTGGAAATGCGATCCAGCTCAACCAGGATAACCCTGACTGCCTGGGCGCGTGGCGGTACATCCAGCTCGGTCATCCGTTCGATCGCCAGGCAATACACCAGGTTGTTGCCGGTGTTATTCAGGTAATCGGCGCGATCGGTCATCACCTCTGCCATTTCCCATCGCTTGGATTCCATGTTCTTCTCGATCCCCGTATGGAGAAAACCAATATCCGGGAGACAGTTGACGATCACCTCACCATCCAGCTCCAGCAGTAATCGCAAAACGCCATGGGTGCTTGGATGTTGCGGACCCATATTGAGCAGGACGGTTTCACCGGCTAATGCACGTTCTGAGACCAGGTGTTTGAGCTCTTGATAATTTACTTCTAATGGTTCAGCCATATGCGCTAGGCCTCTTCATAGCGAGCATGATGTTTACGCTTATCGATTTCGTCATAATTAAAGGTAAACTGGGGTTCTTCATATCCCAGGGGATAATCCTTGCGCAGAGGATGACCTTCCCAATCGTGGGGCATCAGGATGCGGCGCAGATCGGAATGACCATCAAAATGGATGCCAAACATGTCCCATAGCTCACGTTCGTGCCAGTTGGCTCCCTGGAAGACACCCTCGAGTGTGGGCAAGGAGGGATTATCACCATCGAGTGGCACGCGCAGCATCATTCTCACATTATGTGCATGTGAGTAAAAACCATATATGACGTTGAAGCGTGGCTGTTCTTCTGGCCAATAATCCACCGCGGTCAACTCACATAGGAAGTTGAATTCATATTCATCCCGCAACGCCTGGCTGACCGTTATGATTTGCCCAGGTGGAACCTCCAGGGCGGGAGGATATTTCATCAGCGCTGAGTCTTGCAAGCCAAATCGGTCTTTAATCGCTTTTAGGGTTGTTTTGAGGTGCTCTTCCGACATTTCACATTTCCTTTATCACACCCATCTCGAAAGTTTTTCGTGACTGACCTTATCATATAAGGTTAAAATACCGTGAATCAGCGCTTCCGGACGCGGCGGGCATCCGGCCACATAGACATCCACCGGCACCACTTCATCCACACCTTGGACCAGGGCATAATTATTAAACACTCCACTGCAGGAAGCGCAATCACCCATCGAAATGACCCACTTGGGATCCGGCAGCTGGTCATACAGGCGGCGGAGAACGGGAGCCATTTTACGCGTGACCCGTCCTGCCACGATCATGAGATCTGACTGCCGTGGACTGGCTCGCATCAGCTCCATGCCGAAGCGGCTCATGTCATTATGCGAAGCCTGGGCTGCCATCATCTCGATGGCGCAGCACGCCAGCCCGAAAAGCATCGGCCACATGGCATTGGTGCGCGCCCAGTTCACGGTCTGTTCAAGCCCAGCAGTGACGATGCCGAGATTACCGGCTTTTTGCTCTATTCCCATTCCAATGCTCCCTTCTTCCAGGCATACACGAAACCCACCAATAAAATAATGACGAAAATAGCCATCTCAATGAGCGCAAAGATCCCCAGGTTCATGCTCACAAACTGCTTGAGGATGACCGCCCAGGGGATGATGAAGATAATTTCAATATCAAACAGGATGAACAATACGGCCACGAGATAGAAACGAACCGGGGAGCGGCGTGTGCCGGGTCCGATGGGGTTCATACCGGATTCGTATGGCATAACTTTACGGGGGGTCTTGCGCCTGGGTCCAAATACGTGGCCAATGCCAACAATCAGGAACCCAAATACAATGGCAAGGATGACAATGACAGCAATTGGAATATACGGAGCCAGCATAATACCTCAGCAGTCAATCAAATTTTTATATTCGAGAGCGAAAATCCAGCCGCTTCTCATGCAGCTCAATATAGGGAGCTCGACCTATTCATTATAGGCAGAATACACCATCCGGACAAGAGGGTATTGTGCCATACAAGCGAGAAGTTTATCACAGGCGCTGATTGGTGTCAATTTTCACACGTTATTTACCAATCCATTCTTCCAGAGCGGTTTCAGAACCAGGCTAAATAGCTGTAAGCACAAATCCATTGTTAAATGAAGGACGACGAGGTAAGTATCACATAGGTATTGGAATTGAAAAAGCTCACCTGCTTAGATCAGGAAATCGCGCAGGTGCCTGCTGCGGGTGGGATGGCGCAGTTTACGTAAGGCCTTGGCTTCGATCTGGCGGATGCGCTCACGGGTCACGTTGAAAGCCTGGCCAACTTCCTCGAGCGTATGGTCTTTTCCGTCCAGCAAGCCAAAGCGCATCTCCAATACTTCACGTTCACGATCCGAAAGTACTGCCAGGGCGTTTTTTACCTGCTCGCGCAACATCTCACGTGCGGCAGCATCCATAGGTTCCTGGGCTTCTTCATCCTCTATAAAATCACCAAGCATGCTGTTATCTTCTGTGCCCACCGGGGTATCCAGGGAGACAGGTTCTTCAGCAGCCCGTATCACCTGCCCGACCTTTGAGGCTGCATGCATCCATCTTACACGCACGTCCTGGGGTAACAGGCTGGGATCACCTTTCACGCGCAGGATCAGCAGCTTATCATTGGGGTCAACAAAATCTGCTTCCAGTGCCAATTCTTCGGGAGTGGGTGTGCGTCCCAGTGTTTGAGTAAGCTGGCGTTGGGCTTGCATTATTCGATTAAAGGTTTCAAAGATATGCACCGGGATGCGTATGGTGCGTGCCTGGTCAGCGATCGAGCGGCTGATCGACTGGCGTATCCACCAGGTGGCATAGGTGCTAAATTTATATCCACGCGCCGGGTCAAACTTCGAAACCGCACGCAGCAACCCAAGGTTACCTTCCTGGATCAGATCGAGGAATGAGCTTCCCCGCCCAAGGTAACGTTTCGCCACACTGACCACCAGGCGCAAATTGGAGCGGATCAAGATCTGCCTCGATTCCTGGGAACGGTGTTGTGCATTTTCCAACTCCAGGAGTAAACTCTCTTCATCTGGAAGATAGGAGCTAAAAACATCCTCAGTCGGCATATGGTGTTCTTCGAGGAAGAATTTTTCAACAGCATTGCCCAGGTCTTCTGAAAATAGATAAAAACAAATGAACACGGTCAACCCGTTCACTGCCACGCTATCCCACAGGTGGTCGATCCCCCATCGTCCATTATCCAGGTAATTTCGCAGGTAGGAGGGGGTTTCACTGGTCCAGGTTTGGCGTAACATGCGCGCTTCAGCACGCAGCAGGGCAAGATCAGGACAATTGAATCCCAATCGCTGGGCATCCTCATCCAATCGTTTCCAGGCAATAACCAGCTCATCGTACAACGCGCGATAGACACTGGTTGAGTATTGGCGACCACCCCGGGCAAGCGGGTGACCGCGAGTAAGCACATCGATACGCTGGGCGGCCTCGATGCGCGTGGCAAGCCAGAACTCATGATCCACGCTCAGGAGATCGATCTCTCCAATCTCTTTCAAGTACAATCGAACCGGGTCTTCACCCAGATCAGTATCAAAGGTCGGTCTGAGCAGCTCGAGGGGCTCATCCTCCGGCAGGGTGCTGATTTCTTCCACTTCGCGGGTAAGGAGCAACCCATCTGGCTCATCGATGACCACATCTGCATCCATCTCTGCCAGCAGGTCGTTAACATCATCCATCGATTGCTCAGATGGCTGATCAGTCTCTTCATAGGGATCGTTCGCCTTTGGTGAGGTTCCCTCTTCGCTGGAAGTATTTTTTCCTTTTCGAGTCATAATGTAATTATCCACGAAATGAGTGTTTTTGGCGAATCATGGTGGTGATTACACCCTGAAAGGCTTTAAAGTTCATTACTTAATCTGGTGCCAATCGTATTCTTTGTACCTAAATATAAATGATAAAGCACTCTACTTTCCAAACATTAGAGATTGCCCAGGCTAGTTTTATTTACTAACAGGTGATCTCCACATGAACCAGGTGGGGATATCGATGATGTCCTTATTCAGAATGACCTGAAACCCAAAACGTTGATAGAAAGGTAAATTACGCGGGTTGGCATTTTCCAGGTAACAACCCACCTGCTTATCATCCCCCATCTGTGCCAGGGATTGCAAGAGGGTAGAGCCAACTGCTTTTCCCTGCTGCTCAGGTTCTACACCCAGGTATTCCAGGTAGAAGTGGGGCTCGGATGGTCGGATCTTATCCACCTCTTGCAACCATTTCATCCAGCTGCGAATATCATAAAATCCATTGCCCAAGAAGGATTTGAGCAATAACATCCACCCATCCCAGGCTGGCAGGGGATAGGTTCCAGGTGGATAGATCACCGCAGAGGCAATGACCTTGCCAGCTTCACTCACCTCGAGTGGGCAGCCTTTCTTGATGCATAATAATAGCTCTGCAGAAAAGTCGACAACTAATGCCTTGACCCGGCGCTCAGAAGAGAACTTTGGAAAGGATGCAATCGTAACAGGATCATCCACAAATGCACGGGCGAGCACCTGTGCAGCCTGTTGATAGGACTGTATTGTGGTGGGTGTGACTATTCTTTGCATAAATTTCCAGTTTCGCTGTACCTTGAGAGATCAGGCTGGTAATTTCCCTGAAACCAGCTTGTTGGTAAACCTTTCACGTGCCTGGTGGAGGTAGCGGAGGGTGCGCGTGCACTTGGTGATCCCATCCTCATATTCCCGGGTTCGAAGGTCACCCAGTTGCACAGCTTCATCCATCTGGAAACGCAGCTGGTTGATCGTCTCGGTCACCTGGCGCCTGCCGGATTTCCAACAGAGCACGCATCACATCTTCAAGCACCCTGTCTTCCTTGGGATCCAGCTTTTCCGTCCGTTCCAGGAGATCATCCACGATCTCCATCAAGGGCAGGGATAAACCATTCAGCACATAATGCATGGGCTCAGATTGGTCCTGATTTATCGATCCCTGCACCAGCTCAAAGATCGCCTGGTACTCGGCGCGTTCGAAATCCAGCCGTGAAAGGTGTGCCAGATGTGATTCGTGCAAGGCGCGGTCCACGTGGAACACCATCTCAGGGCGGCGAACCAGGATCCCGAGGGTATGGGCTTCCAGCAGGGCGCTCCCTGCCAGGATGGGAATTTCTGTTCTTGGTTCGCCCACCTTGGGTTGGGTTTTGCGGGGTCGCCTGCGGGTGGAACTGGTGGGTCGCTCTGCACCAGTCAGGAGGTGCTCATCCACCTTTATCAAGCGTGCCAGGCGCTGGCGATAAGCTTCACGCTCAATTGGATCAGGCACTTCGTGGATCAGTGGCATCACCTGGTTTGCAATCTCAGACTTCGTCTTGGGATCGTCCACGTTCCGCCCAGCTGCCAGCGCTTCCATCACATGGATGACGATGGGTTTGGCATTATCCAGGATCGTCTGCCACTCAGCCGGGTCCGCATTGACCACATCGTCCGGATCCTTGCCGGCTGGCAGGGTAGTGACGCGGATATCCGCCTGAAGGCGCGTTTCATGGGCGATCAAACCACTGGGATCAAAAATTGGCTCACTCTCCCGATCCATCGTCTGGCGGGCAACCTGCAAGCCTCGCAACGTGGCTTTATCTCCAGCTGCATCCGGGTCAAGTGCCAGGATGAAGCGCTGGGTGAGGCGCTTCAGCAGGCGTAGCTGGTGTTCAGTGAGTGCAGTTCCCATGGGCGAAACGGTATTGGTGAACCCTGCCTGGTGCAGCGCAATCACATCCAGGTAACCTTCAACGATTACCACCTGGTCGAGCGCCCGGATGGGTGTACGGGCACGTTCAAGGCCGTAGAGCAAGGCGCTTTTATCAAACACGGGTGTCTGGGGTGAATTCAAAAACTTGGGGATGTCGTCAGGGTTGAGCACCCTCCCGCCAAAACCTGCCATCCTCCCGCGTGGATCGCGGATGGGAAAAATGATGCGATGGCGGAACTTATCGTAAATCGTTCCATCATCCCTTTCAGAGACCAGGCCGACTTCTTTCAAACTGGCCTCGGAACGTCCCTTTTTTATGAAGTATTGGATGATCGCGTCACGAGTATTGGGGGCATACCCCAACCCAAAGGTCTCGATAATCTCATCGCTTAATCCGCGTCCCTTTAAATACGCCAGTGCTTTTTGACCTTCGGGAGTGTTGCGCAACTGATGATGGTAATAAGTGGCAGCTTCTTCGAGCATCGTGCGCAGCTGGGCATGCTCTTCCTCCGCCACCAATTCCTCAGGGGTGGGTGGTTTTAGCTGGACGCCGGCTTTTTCTGCCAGATATTTCAGCGTCTCCGAAAAATCCCATCCCTGCTTCTTCATGGTGAAGCTGAAAATATCTCCACCCTCATTGCACTGCCCAAAACAGCGCCATGTGCCCGTCACAGGGAAGACAACGAATGAAGGTGTGCGTGTATTGGGATGGAAGGGACAGAATCCTATGTGGTTCTTGCCCGTTTTACGCAGCTGAACCGATTCTGACACGAGGTCCACGATATCAATGCGAGATTTAATCTCATCGATCGACGACATACCCTACCCTGAATAAAGTGATCAGCCTTCCAATTTAGATTATACCAGCCCCTATTAATTCAAATCTTTGGCTGTATCAGGAGAAATTTTCTAAATATCCAGATTTTCTTACAAAACCCTTGACAAAAGATATAAGATATATATAATTAATTCGATGATTATCTATTTAGTTAGATGTAAAAGGAAATTGACATGAATACATCCACTTCAATAAACGATGAGCAGCTGCTTACCTTCTTCAAGGCACTGGCGGATGCAAACCGGCTCAAAATCGTCGGGCTTCTTGCCCAGCAACCCTACTCGGTGGAGCAGCTTGCCGCCATGCTTAACCTGCGTCCCCCTACCGTGTCGCATCATTTAAAAATGCTTTCCGAAGCCGGGTTGGTGAGTGCACGGGCTGAGAGTTATTACAACGTATACCAGCTTGAATCCAACGCCTTGGAGAATATTGTCAAAAACCTTGGGACCCAGGACAGGCTGCCCAGCATGGCAGCGGAAGTTGACCTGGAAGCGTATGACCGTAAAGTCTTGCGTGATATCCTGCTGCCGGATGGCAAGCTGAAGGTGATCCCCGCCCAGCGCAAGAAACGCGAGGTGATCCTGCGGCACATCCTCAAAGAATTCCAACCCGGGGTCCATTACACGGAAAAAGAAGTCAATGAGGTCCTTGTCCGCTTTCATGAGGATTGTGCTACCTTGCGAAGGGAGATGATCTCTTACAAAATGATGAAGCGAGCTGAAGGAGAATATTGGAGAATTGATGGTGAAATACCATCGTAAAGGAAAAAGAAGATGAACACACCAACCACGAACCAAGATGAATTATTGAATTTTATGAAATCCCTGGCAGATGCCAAGCGGGTGAAAATTGCCGGGTTGCTGGGTGTGGAAGCCCTGTCAGCAACGCAGGTTGCTGAGCGCCTGGGTATGAAACCAGGCGAGGCACAGCATCACCTGGAACAGTTATGTGCGGCAGGGCTGGCACATCAGGAAGGGGACTTATACCAATTAGACAGCCAGGCACTTGAAAAGCTCAGCCGCCAGGTGCTTGCACAATCCCATCCGCCTGCACCTCAGTATGAAGGTGACGAATTCACCGTCAAGACTTTGCGCGCCTACCTCTCTCCGGATGGCACATTAAAAGCCATTCCCACGCAACAAAAGAAGCTGATGGTCGTGCTGAACCACCTGGTGAAGAACTTTGAGCCCGGAGTGAAATACCCGGAAAGCCAGGTCAACCAAATACTCAGGCGTTTTCACGATGATACTGCCGCCTTGCGCAGGTACATGGTGGACAACCAGCTGCTTGCCCGCGACAAGGGTATCTACTGGAGAATTGAGAGCACAAGCTAAGTACTGGTAATTTACTCAACCAAAATGCCGTACGTCGACCAATGATGTACGGCAAATTTTTTTAAAAACCAATAAACTCGTTTTTATAAATCACAGCATTTGATGACACACTGGATGTTGAAAAAATTTGAGGATTAAATAAATAGAATGAGATGACCAGTGAAGAAGCATGCTACTTTTGGACCGGGCATCTAGATGCATGCTCAAACCTTTGAGGCAGGGTGTTACACATATGTAATGAAATAATCAGGTAGTTTTACTTGATTTACTTATCGGGTAGGAACTGAGCATTGATTAGGAATTGGAGTAACCATGTAGGGTGTGCCGTACTTCGAGTAATAGCTCTCATCCTCCAATAATTGGAATTGCCCGTCAAAGTATTCATTAAAAATCAGTCGAAAGGTATTGACTGGGGTGATGGTTGGGTATAAAAGATCACTTCCATTGTTCGGGAGGTAATAAGCGTTCAGGATTGCCAATCTGTCCTCTGGTCCGGCCTTGTCCTGGCCATGATCCGCTTGCAAAATAATGATCGGCGGGGTAGCAGAGACGTCAATGATGTTCTTTACCAGCGAAAGAATGCGCTGGTTTATATACCTGATCTGATCCGCTGCAGCTGAGTTATATATTTCAACTGGAACATCTGTCGGGATGGACACAGGTTCACCGTTTCGATCAAAGACAATCGGAAAGTGTGGCGAGACAATGTGCGCATATACGAATTTGGGGCTGGGTATTTCCAAAGGAATTTCTTTGAGCTTATCAAATGTGTATACGATCAGCTCGCGATGCTCTTTATTTGGATAATCCAGATCGACCATCCTGATGATGGATAACAGGGTAGCGGAATCAGTTATGATGACAGCAGCAGATTCTCGTAATAGCATGGCTTCAAAGGCATTGACCGGCAGTAATTTTTCTCCCGCTTGGGTGGCACTCTTTTCTGGTGAGAAGTAATAATCAGAATCTGGTATCCGTAGCCAGTAATAAGATGTCTCAAAAGTAACAAAAGAGTAACCCAGGTTTTCCAGCTCCCGGCGAACTGCACTTTGCGAGAGCAACTGTATCACGCCAGATGTATCATCACTGGAACCTTGAAATTCTTCCCCTAAAGCATCCAGGTAATTGTAATTAAGCGATGATGCCATAGATAACGAAGTCTGACTATAATTACTTTGGCTGCAATCAGCGATATAAAAACCAATACTTCGCAGCTTGTCCAGGAATTCAGAATTATCAAAACTTATCAGCTTCTGGAGTGCATCCTCCCGGGCATAACCATCGAGGATAATATAATAGATATCGGGGGGTGGCTCATCGGTTGACAAATGCAATGCGGTCGTGGTTGATTGGTTTTGTTGGCTTGTGTTTTTATGGCTTTCTACTCTTATCGTGAAGGATGCTAATTGAATTACTGGAAAGGCTAAGGCTACGATCCCGAGCAAGTTTAGAAAACCGTGAATAGGTGATGGTTTATTTAGCTTTGTAAGCAACAACCACGTTATAGATATCGCGATCAATGCCCAAAGTGGAATAAGCAAACGATGTCTTCCAACCGCCACACCCATTATTGAAATGGGTTCAAGTAGATGGTAAATATGACCATAGGTAAAAAACAACAATAGATAAAAGCTGGTAATAATCGCGGCTTTATCCCAATTGCCTACGACCAAGCGCAATAAACACCATAATAAACCTGCCGCCAGTATCGTAATAACCAACGAGCGGTATGCAGCCGATGGTTTTACCTGTTCAATATTTAACGCAAGTAGAGCCAGGACAAAATAGGCAGGGATAAAGAAAAGATGTAAAGGTTTTTTCATCTTCAGTGCAATTTCATAATTAAACCGGACTGATTTTGCTGGAATGTGGGAACTACTATTGACACTTTTCCATCAAGTACAGGATGCGGGGAGACTCCTGGATGGGTGCTTTTTCATGTATATTGAAGTAAGCCCCAAAGGCAGCTTCAAAGCCTTCCTGGTTATACCCGGTGAAGATGTCCTGCCGGCTTGCCAGCAGCTTTTGTACTTGTGAATCTTCCTTGGGCACCCATTCAATGATCAGCCACCTGCCCAGGTCATGAAAATATTCTGCAAGGAGTGGAAGCGGTACATTATTGGATATTGCCAGGTGATGGATCAATGCCAGGGCGATAAGTGCATCTGCGGGGCCACGCTCCAACAGGGAGTGGCGTTCCTGGCTGTGCCAGCCCAATGCTGGTGAGGGGTTGGTAAAGTCCATCACCAGGGGCAACAACCGGGTTTCCTTGTTCTTTTTTCCCGCCAGGTAGCTCTGTTCAACGGCTGCCGGGTCGATATCAAAGGCGATCGTATCACTACCCATTCCAGCTGCGAGCAGGCTGAACTCGCCGGTATTTGCTCCTAAATCCCAGGTGAAGCTGGGTTGGATACGTTCGAGGAATTTACCGACGAGCTGCTTTTTATGCTCAAAGGCGGAGGCAGAGTAGTGCCCGGAGGAGGCAGCATAGTAATCACCCCACTCGGTGCCTGCTGGTTTCCAGGCAAGCTTGCGGGTGGTAGTTTCCAGACTGTCCATCAATCCCATGAACTGCATCTTGCTAATCTTCCGGGTGGTCTGTGCCTTCGTCACCGGCTTGTCGGCATACTTCTTTTGAGCTGAAGCGTGCAGATGGATATGGGTTGCAAGGCCTAAACCATAACGGGTGCGCCTGGGTAGCAGGCGGGAGGCCAGGTCCAGTGGAATGCCATCGATATTCACCCGAAGCAGCTGGATGAGGCGTACATCCGTGTGGGCCATCAGCGCCAGGGGTGCCAGGAAGTGCTGGCAAAACTGGCGGTAAGCCACCCACGGATCACCCTCATGATAGATCTCGAAGGAGAGCGTATCGATCAATACGGGTCTGCCATGATGAAACTGGATGTTATAAGCACTGGCATCCTTTAGCACCATGCCTGATTCCAGGGCACGCATTTGGATGGCAAGGGTAGCCAGGGCAGCGTCTTTTAACTGACTGAAGCTCCACTCGTAGGGATAGGAAATGAATCGCACAGGCTCTGGTTTGATCACCTTATAGGCAAGGGATGGCTCTTCGGGTTCAACATTCACTTCTTCATGTGGGATGAGCAGGCTGGCTTTAATCAACCTAGCATAGAGATCAGAGCTCATCAACCGGTCATAGTGTTCTGCATAGATTTGGTTTACCTGGCGGTAGAGCACTCCCTGGTGCGAGAAGAGGAACCCGCTTGGGTCGCGAAACGACGCCCCCAGGCGCTGGTCACGGTTGGACATCGTTGTCATCTTCTTTAGTCGAGCCTGAACGGTTGAACAACCCCTTGATCTTCTTCCAATAAGCTTTGATCAGGAAACCAGCACCCACCAGCCCCGCAATGATCAGCTGGATGAGAAAACTGCCCGAGCCTGGGTCCAGGTATGCGTGCGGGCGCAGGTGGGGAGCCAATAATGATAAAAACTGTAAATCCATCTTTACCTTCCGATTAGAAATTAGATTGGGGAGATTATACTACCTGTTTATCCTGCTTTCGATTTTCTCTTTCTGCGATGCGCACCAGGAATGTGCCATGAATGGCACCCACTACCAACCCGGTGACAAGCAGCATCCCCGCGATGAACAGGACCAACCACAGCAACCCATTCAATTTTTGGGCAGTGTCAACCCCCAAAAAGATGATGGGCATACCAACCATCCAGGCAAGCATGTTGGCGGGTATCCACAGGGAGGCATGGGCAACCTTTTTCCGCATGGTGAGCCACTGGGCAAAGGACAACACCGCACCCCCAACAAGACCTAAACCAGCTGCCAGCAGCAGTACGATCCACTGCGCCGGTTCAACCGCTGGTGCTGGAGATTGGGAGGCTTGCTCACCCAGGCTCATCACTGTGGAGGGCAGGTAACCCAATACGTATGCCAGCAATGCCCCAACCAGCGTGGCAAACCACCAGGAACGGCGCGCGATCATGGGGAACCAGGGATGCATAGCCCACCACTGCGCCAATCCAAGCACGGTGGCTTCAATGGCACCACTGGCTACTGCAACCAGGAAGGAAGCCAGGATGGTTGTGACACTTCCCTGGTCATCCAGGTTGGAGATGACCAGTGCCCCTGCTGCAAGAGTCAGCCCAAGGCCGAACATCTCGCCCAGTCCATTGGCAGCTACCCAACGCAACCAGAGTGTTCGTCTGCCTTTCGGGTTTATCGTATTGGTCTCCGTTGTAATCCAAAAGTTTCCTGGCCAGCCAAAAATCCTTGCAAAGGAAGCGCAGGCAATGCCATCACACGGCTATTGGCAAAGTAATCAAACCTGAAACCGGTTGGTTCTCCGGCTTTTTTACCCGGGATGGGCATCAGGCGGGCAGTGAGTGGTTTACCGAGGCGTGAGGACAGGCTTGCCAGGTCGAGCAGGACGGCAGATAACTGCTCCACAGTGGTTTCACCGGGAAGAGGGATGGTATCCAACCCGGTGCCGCAAACCGCCGAATAGAGCAGCAGGTCCATCACATCCAGGCTGCCTTCAGCCACCCACCTCGCCAGAGTGGCATCCTCCAGCACCGGCAGGAATAAACCACTGAACCCGAGGCGCATGAATTCAGCCTGGTCTAGGGTATCTGCCAGGATGGCAGCAGCTGCCAGTGAACCATGAGCCCCGAGTGCCGGCAGTCCCAAAAGTTCCATGGCCGTGCCCAGCGAGCGATCTTCAACCGGGAAGGGTGCCAAAGAAAAATCGATCCCGCCAAACCTCACCCCGGTTTGCGACTCCACGAGACGGGCAATGTCTGACAGGTTGCGGGCATGACCTTCTATAGTGCTCACCAGGTTCCTGCGCCCCTCTTCCAGGCTGGCTGCCTGGCGGAAAGCCGTCACCGCCAGGTCTGCGGCTTCGGTTGCCAGGGCAAATAAGGGTCGCCCACCCTGGTGATATGCCGCTGGAAAGAAGGGGCTCCCTGCTGTGACATTGGCCAAGGCTGCAAAGCGCAGGTTAGCAAACCCGTCGGCTGAGATGGTGCTGGCGCGTTGGATGACCTGTGCACATTCATGGATGGCAGGGAGTGAAATCTTACCATCCGGAAATGTCATTGAAGCGGAGAAAAAGACATCCTGGGTGGCAGCCAGCGCCTCGGGAATTTGTCCAAAGCTCGCTGGCAGGTCGGGCAGGGCAGGACCCAATGACACATAGGCATACCCCATCTGTGCAGCTGCGGCTTCCAGCTCCTGGGCCAGCCGGCTAAGCTCCAACGGTTGGCCAGCAGGTAGCAGGTTGGGGAATGGTATCGTCGCCAGGCGGGCTGACTGCACTTCATAACCAGCCTCGACGAATGCAGGTTGGGCAATTTGCAGGAATTCTCCGGCAACTTTTAATTCCTGCTCTTGGAGTGGAACGGAAGGATCGATAAAACAGGTGATGGCGCGGATTTTCATGGCGGGAATTCTATCAGGCTTGAAGGTGATGGGCAAGATAGAGTTATTGGAAATAACCACCATCCATACCAAAAACAGTATACTCACTTAAAAGCAAACAATATGCAATGGGTTCACCAATGCATACTGTCTGTGCAAATATCAGATTGAAGCAGAATCAACCTGATGCATTATGAATATTTATAAATGTTTATTTGCTTCGAGTTTCTGTCACCATCCCTTAAGGGAGTATATCGTATTTGCATGAGATGTTGACATTCCCATTGGGAGTTACTACCATGTGGGCAGAATTGGAATAGTATATTTCCCCATTTACTTCATCAGCACAGCCAAAGGGGATAATTTCATTGGTGCTGGACCAGAAAAACGAGCCATTTCCGTTGCACAAACCAAGCCCGTATAGTTCTGAACGCATGCATACATCTTTTGTGGAGGCAACTTCAGGTAAATCAAAATCTAAAATCGTATGGCAGTTCCATTGCAACTGACCATTGTGATATTGGAGTACCCAAATTCCGGTCCCAGTCAGGGTAACTCCTTCATAATTATCATTTAACCAGGGGAACCAGCAGAAATCCCCCTCACGAATCTGGATCACCTCCGCAGGCCAGGGTGGCCCAGCCAGAGCAGAGGATGAGAAAAGCCCAACAGAGATGCCGAACAAAATTAGGATGACGAGCAAACGCTTTAACATAGGATGTTCCTCCGGAATTTAATTAGATAAATTATGGATTCGTGATCAGTTAAGTCGAATGGGTAACCTCACCCATGGACAATAAGTACAGTCATAGGACAGTCCGTTCCCTCCTTGATCGCAGGATTTTGCAGATATCTGCAACTATAATGTTTTTATGAATTGGGTCTCAAGAAAGTCTCAATTTCCATTAAGATAAATTAGAATAATATAACTTAGGCAGGTGCCTCAAGCGACCTGCCTCAAAAAAATAATTCCACCCCCCTCTTATTTTGGGTGTATTTCAATCCAGCGATTTAGCTCCCCATGACCTGATCCTGGATGTTTTCCCAGATAATTTCCTTTCGGTGTCTTATTTTGATCATCAAATATCGCTTTATAGCTTTTTCAGCAAGCGGGTGGCTTCATCTGCCATGACCGTTTCAAATGTGTCCGTCTGGGCAGGGGGGGTAATGAGATGAGCTGCAAGGTGATTTTCTTTGGCGAGCTCCTGCCTCAATAAAACAAGCTTGAACAAGCCCACCCGTAATGCTGCTGACGCGGTATATCCAAAACGTACCAGGTCGGGGTCAACCTGGCAGTATTTATCCTGCAATCCATTCAGATAACCGGCAAACAGGGTTTCAGAGATATCCTGGAGTTTGAATCCCTTCAGGTTTATCCAGGTGCCGTAGACCAGCTGACCCAGGTCATCCCCGATTGGCTCAATACCTGTCAGTGCCCAATCCAGGGCGACGGTCTGCTCATGACCCTGGTACATTCGGCGGGACTTAAAATTGGTCGGATACGTATCCCCATGGCTGATCGTCCTGGGAAGCTGGTCGAGCCTGGCAAGAAATCGCTCATGATCCTCCAGCATGCGCCGGAAGCTGTTACCCTCGGAAGAGGGAAATTGCTGCTGCACCCTTGGGTGATCCCAGGGAAAATCCTGCCATGGCATCAAATTAAGCCACTGACGGGTGCGTTGCTGGCTGAACCATGGATGGGATGGAAGCTCGCGCCTGGAAATATAAGCACCATTCAACCTGCCCAGGTGACGGGCTGCGAGAGCATAACGATACAGCGGCCAGATGCCTGAATAGGAATCAGTGATCTCTTCCAGCCAAATCTCGGCTTTATTCCCTGGCAGCTCGATCGCCTCGTAGCAGCGTGGGGCATTGAGTCCCTCGGGCAGTGTTTCCAGCCACCCCGATCGGTAGACCAATAGCTCCCGCTTCCAATAGTTCCAGTGGGTCTGGTCATCTCCCTCCCCAAAATCAGTGTATCCCAGGTTGGCTGGTGATTGGATCACCTTCAGGATGACCGACCAATCCAGCCACTCATCCCGGTCCATCCCGATACCCTCGAACCGGTAAAGCCCATTGCTGACCGGGTTCCCCACCCCACCATCAAGTCTGCGGACTTGCCATCCCTGGATTTGGAAATTCTCTCGTTGTAAGGACCTGCGCACGATGGTGGCTAATTTTGATCCATTGATCGCCTGCAGTGCTGAAGGAACATCACTTTCCAGAACGAAGCCATCCTGGCAGCCATCGCTCACTTGCACTTGCATCAAATCCATCACCTGGGCAGTCATGATCTGTGATGGGCTGTGGTGGATTTCGATTCCTCGTGCACCAGGATTGGGAGAATAAGGTTTACCTACATTCCCGGCATATCTCCCCAGCCGACCTGGAGCATAACTATGTTTCCTGGGTTCGTTGGGTTTATACATGTCCATTGTTTCGTCCTCCATTACCCCACCGGGTAAATATCGTGGACAAAGATCATTGCTAACAAAATCCGATATGAATCGTCGGATGAAAAGAACCTTAATAACATTGTATAGATTAATCGGCTCCAAATCATTGGGATTCATTGGAAATAATTGGTAATTACAAAAAAAGCGCAAGGTGAGGAATGGTTTTGCCTGGACAACCTGAATTTTTATGGACCACCTGGGTGAAGCTCGGGTGAATTTTAGATAAACCAGGCAGGCTGCACTGGTGCAGCCTGCCTGTCTTTCTTCAATTCCTCCCTGAGTGGATGCCTGGGTGATGATTGGTCTTTAGTGATCAGTTCCTAAAACATAAGTCCTGGTACATCCGGGTTACCACGACCTCATCGGGAAGCATCATTTCATTGGCCTCGTGGTCGACAATGTGGCAGTGCCAGAATTAACTATTGCAGGTACTGCCTTTGCATGGGTCGCCAGATAAAAGACAAGAATATATCCTGGCGACTCATCAGATGGTACTACACCATGCCACCCGGTTGCCCAGGCTGTTCCGGTCCTATGCGGTAGGGACGCATCATCTCGTTGTCCTCGTGCTCGACAATGTGGCAGTGCCACACGAACTGCCCAGGGTTGGTAAACTTCGCCCTGATGCGGGTCACTTCACCTGGATATGAGATGACGGTATCCTTATAGCCCATCTCCCATGCTTCTGGAGGGCGGGGATCCCCGACTAATCTTGCGGGTAGCTCAGTCTCACCATCCTCATTCGTCACCAGTGCTTGCCGATTTACAACCTCGAATACCACTTCGTGTACGTGCATCGGGTGGGCATCTGCAGTGAAGTTGTAGAATTCCCAGATTTCAGTATCACATGGGTTCGGATTCTTGGTGACTGGATCAGCCCACATCATATGCATCGGTTCGCCGTTTCCATCTACCGTTCCCAGCATAGCTGCAGCTGGCCCATCCCAGTACATAGACATTTTTCCTAACGCAACTGTCTGCAATCTTCTTGCAGTAGTCCGTGATCAGCGGCAGCTGCAGGAATTGCGGTGGCGTGGACTTATCAATTGTTGTTGCGGCCGACTCGGAATTGCATAATCTGCCCGGTCGAGTCAGAGTCGGAAGGATCAAAGTCACCATCGGGAGCACCTTGGTATGAACGCGGTACACCACCACCGAAGGGTTCATCCGGTCCGACATTGCTGAGGACATAGTTGCCTATGGGTACATTGGTGAAATCGACGACCATATCGGCGCGCTCAGCCAGGCCCATCAATAGTCGATTACCGTTCGTAGCAGTTAAGTTAACTGGCGCAGCCAGGAAACCGCCTTCATTGCCAATCTGCCATACCTCGACGCCCGGGATATTAGAGAAGTCCAAAATCAGGTGGCGAGCCTGGCAGCCGTTGAGGAAGCGGAAGCGGTAACGACATTGCTCTACATTCAGGTATGGCCATGTGTTGCCATTAACTATGATCATATTACCGAAAAACTCAGGGTTCCAAATCGGCGAGAGGTCAGTGTAAGGGATATAGCCGGGATCACTTGCTGATGCGCCATCGAAGAACGCCCGCGTATCCGGGTAGAATAGAGCGCCATCATTATTGAAGGCGCGGTCCTGGATGGCAATCGGGATCTCTTTGTATTTTTTATTAGACGGGAACTTATCACCATCATTGGGGAATGGGTTGGGAAGACTGCTTTTAATCCGGTCCGGCTATCGAGCACAGCAGTGTCACCATCTACTCCACCGCGGAGGATAAAGAAACCTGCTGGTCCAGCATACACATTGAGGCGGGTCATACCCAGACCGTGGTCATGGTACCAGATGGTAGAAGCACGGTTGTGGTTCGGGTATTGGAAGATGGCATACCCAGGTCCCCAGTTCACACCATAACTCGCTTTCGCCTTATTCGCAAAGAAGTTATACCAGGTTCCTTCCGTGGCGTAATCCGCGGGGATATCTTTCGCTGCCGGCAGATACCAGGCTTCAGCATAACCATCACTATCATCAGCAACGCCAACCGCACCATGCACATGCGGCACCGTGGGGACCGGGCCGGTATATGGTCCGGGGGTTTCTGTGAAGGTAGGCCGTGTATCGCGTCCCATCTCTCCACCGGGTGGGTTAGCCCAATGCAGAGTCGGGTCGACCGGTAGCAGGTGCGGAAGGTGATTCCCGTTCTCATCTAACAGGTCGTTAATCCATTTCACCCGCACTGGCCTACCTACCTGAGCTTCGATGGTCAACGAGGGGGCATTATGGATGAGTACTGGATTTCTGCTACCTGCACCGTTCACCGATCCATAACCCCAGACTGTTGTAGGTGGAAGTCCAACAGGCAGGATTTGTTGTGAAATTTGTTTCATCGATATTTCATAATAATCACCAGGTTTGCTCCCCCTAAACGTACCAGCTTTAGGCATGACTGGCGGGATGAGCAAGGGCGTTACGAACTTCGGCACAGGTCCGGGGTCCAACGTGCCGCCTGGAATGAGGAGCAGCCAGGACACGCAACACTTTGTTGCGCGTCGCCAGCACAGCCACCAGGGTAGTCCCGCTAATTTTAAAGAAACTTCGTCTGGATAACATTTTTCCTCCTCGCTGAATTATAAAATTGGTAAAAATATGTATTTGTTAAGGACGAATGGAAATCTTGTGAACTCCTGCTTGTTATCATTTTAATGAAGATTATTTTATATAGAATTTGAAAAAATTGGCATTAATTAGCTTAAGCCAAATTATTCACTGGAAACGAACAGCTGGTGAAAATATTTCATCTCGGTAGTGTATTTCATTAACAAACGGAGAGATCACTTTCCTTGCAGGTCGTCCCATTGCAATCAGCATCTGTGGATTACTGCGTTTCGGGGTTGCGGGATAATGGTAATCTGCCAATAGTTTCACCAGGATGATGATCACTTCCGGGGCAATCCCATGCACCATGATGGGTGGTAAAGGATACCTGGCAATGGCAGCATCAGGGCTTTGATAGCAATCACCAGTTATCGTACTGGCATCATTCGTACCATGCGCTGAACCGGTAGACGCTACCCAGGATATCTGCTGTGCTATAATGATTATTAGCCGGCTGTACCCGTATCAAAGACACATAGAGATATTCCTTAGTCCCAATGCTTACCGTTTCACTATTGGGTGATTTCAGGATAAGGTTTAACGAAGCTCCCATCTCTGGGATCGATACGCCGCGGCTGCAATCATTGCTGGCATATCTTGTCCTGCATGGAGATGCGCCCCAATCTCGGGCACACCTGGCATTTATCTTTTGGCCTGACACCAGCGAAGCCCAAGCCCGTACCAACCTGCGAAATCTATTGCATAACCTGCGGCATAGCCTTCCAAATGCGGATGCCTATCTCGAAACTGGCGTGCAGACCCTCCAATGGCGATGTGATGCTGCATTCAGTGTGGATGTAGCTGATTTCGAAACAGCAGTTACTCATGCAAAACAAACTGCGCAGAGGAGGGATTCGGCTAACACACGGGATGCGTTGGAACATGCAGTCGCCCTTTATACGGGTGACTTACTGCCAAGTTGTTATGATGATTGGATCATTCCCCAGCGTGAGGCTTTACGCCAGGCATATCTCAATGCCCTTGAGCTGCTTGTCGGCATTTTAGAGGATCAGCAGAATTACAAGGAGGCGATCGAACATGCCCAGCGATTACTTAGATCTGATCCATTGTACGAAGCCACCTATCGCCACCTAATCCGCCTACATGCATTAAATGATGACCGGGCAAGTGCATTACGGATCTATCATACCTGCACGACAACCCTACAACGTGAGTTGAATGTGGAACCCAGCAAGGCAACCCGGGAGGCTTATGAACAGCTATTGGGTGTTAATACAAGAGCATCTCCAACTGCACCCATTAAAGCTGGCTTTTCTCCCATGGTCGGGAGGGAGCGGGAGTGGGCACAGCTATTAGGATCCTGGCGCACCATGCTAGCCGGTGGGGAAACGCACTTCGTGATGCTTTCTGGAGAGGCCGGGATCGGCAAAACCAGGTTGGTGGAGGATTTGCTTCAGTGGGCTGCGCGGCAGGGAATCGCCTGCGCCAATGCCCGTTGCTATGCCGCGGAGGGCGAGCTGGCTTATGCTCCGGTCACCGCCTGGCTGCGCGCCCATCCATTGGCTGACCTGGATGATATTTGGTTAACAGAAGTAGGGCGACTGCTGCCGGAAATATTGACGGCACGACCGGATCTGCCCACACCCATGCCTTTGACTGAAGCCTGGCACAGGCAGCGCATGTTTGAAGCACTGTCACACGCCATCCTGGGTAAAAATCAGCCTCTCCTGCTGATGATTGACGACCTGCAATGGTGCGATCGAGACACCCTGGAATGGCTGCACTTCCTATTACGTTTCAACCGCAATGCACACCTGCTTATCGTTGGGGCCTACCGCCCGGAGGAAATCGAGCAGGACCATCCATTGGTTGCCACGCTCCAGGCATTACGTCTGGAGGGACAGGTGATCGAAGTGGATCTGCGTCCGCTGGATGAAGCAGCCACCCAAACCCTGGCTTCGCTGGTGGCAGGTATGGAGATCGATAAAGAAACTGCACGCATCCTCTACCATGAAACAGAAGGCAATCCACTGTTTGTGGTTGAAACTGTGCAGGCTGGCCTGCATATTAAAGATTTGAATCAGAATACCGATAAGACAGATAAACTCGCAGCAGACTCTGCACTGGGCGACCTAGACCTGCCTCCAAAAGTACTCTCAGTGCTGAGAGCGCGCCTGGCGCAGCTCTCACCGCAAAGCCTGCAGCTGGCCGAGCTGGCAGCCACAATTGGTCGTGAGTTCAGCTTCAGGCTACTGACGAAAGCCAGTGGCGGCGATGAAGACACATTGGTACACCAGCTGGATGAACTGTGGCAGCGGCGGATAGTACGTGAGATCGGAATCGAAGCCTATGACTTCAGCCATGACAAGCTAAGGGAGGTAGCTTATCACAGCATGAGCGCAGCCCGACGACAGCTGTTGCATCGCCACACCGCCCAGGCGTTGGAGAAGCTCCATGCAGCAAACCCGGATCCAGTCAGCCACCAGGTGGCAGCGCATTATGAGCGTGCCGGTCTGCCAGTGCAGGCAGCTTTATACTACCTGAAGGCAGCCAGGGTGGCCAGCCAGTTTTTTGCCAACCAGGAAGCCATTGCCCTGTTGCGACGTGGGTTGGATCTGGTGGAGGAGAAGGATGCTGTAACGAGTGAAGATGAGAACAGGGGTGGGGTCGCTACACAGCTGTGGGAGAAACTGGGTGATATTCTCACATTGACTGCAAAACATATAGAAGCCCTACAGGCCTACCAGAATGGACTCACCCTGGTTCCACCCACCGACAAGATCTGGAAGGCGCGCCTGCATCGCAAAGCAGGAATGGTCTTGCGGGAACAAAGGCTTTATTCAGAGGCTTTAACCGTTTGTAACCAGGCTGAGAACGCTTTGGGTGAGCAGCCTGAAACGAAAGATAGCGCCTGGTTGAGAGAGTGGATTGACGTGCAGGTCGAACGGATATGGGCGCACTATTGGCTGGCTCAGTGGCCCGAGATGGAAGCATTGGTGAAAAAGGCACAGCCCGTGGTGCAAGAAATCGGGGGACCTGCCAGTCGGGCGCGATTTCTGATGGCTTCCTGCCTGATGCACTTGAGGCGGGAACGATATACTGTATCTAATGAAATGCTGGTCGACTTGAACGAAGCCCTGGCGGCAAGCCGGGAATGGGGTGATTTCAAAACCATGGTCGAATGCCAGTTTGAAGCAGGGTTTCTCCACTTATGGCGAGGAGAACTTGAGAAAGCTGAAGAAGGTCTGCGCCAGGCATTGGAACTAACGGAAACATCCGGTATCGTTCCGCTGCAGATCCTGAGTTTGACCTATCTAACGGTCCTTTACCGCTTCCGCGATCAGGTGGAAAAGGTTTTGAAATATGCTTTACGTTCTGAAGAGCTGGCTGAAACTGCTCACATGCCTGACTATGTGGCGGCTGCAGAAGGTAACCAGGCCTGGCTCGCCTGGCGCAGGGGCGACTATGTTACGGCTGAAAAAAGAGGTCAGGAAGCACTTGAAATATGGCACCACTCACCACTGGTATATCCCTTCCAATGGCAGGCCCTCTGGCCACTCATCGGCGTGGCGCTGAAACGAGGAGACAAGGATGCAGTATGGGAACACCTCCACGCATTGCTTGACCGTTTTCAGCAAAAGTTGCCGGATGGACTCAACGATCTGATGGAGGCTGCCCTACTGGCAAAAGACAGGCAACAGGCAAGGGCAGGTCGGCAGTATCTTGATCGTGCCATGGAAATAGCCCAACAGATGGGCTACCTTTAACCCAAACCCGAAAAGCATCACTTCAGAAAACCGAGCAAAATCTGTACTTTGCGGGGTTAATCCTGGCATTTAATCCCCGGTGTAGCCCAATTTCATCAAAAAATCTTCAAAAAAACGCTTCATCAAACGCTTTATAAACGCTGCTTTTGCTATCATGGTTACAGATGCAAAGAAAACAACCAATTTAAATATATACAACAAAAAAGGAGAGGAAAAATGAAAACGAAAGCTTCTGTACTGATGGTAATCATGCTGGCGTGGTTGTTGCTGGCGCTGCCAGCACCTGCACAGGCGTCAACCCCCGACACCTTGAATATCGACGCCTATCTATGGTTGACCGGTGAGAATTCCGCTGAAGGATATTTCTGCACAAGCGGTCTGTTTGTCACCTGCGGTGGTGCGTATGAAGTATTCTTCACTGCAGCAAACACCATTCATGGCGTAAAGACACTGGCAGTAGATCAAGGTACCATCACCATCCGCTTCCAGGCAAAGCTAACCTGGAATCCAGATGGCACGGGTGTAGCGAATGGGCAGTATGTCATTGTCTCGGGCACAGGAATATATGAGAAATTGCATGGCGTTGGTACTACCCACGCAACCCTGAGCCTCGCCTGTATGGGTCCCGATTGTCCCCCAAACATCGAAGCCCATTACACAGGCACCGGGCACTTTGACTAAGGTGATCGAGGGGATTTTCACCTTATCACCTCCAGGGTTGGCAGGAGAGGGGAGTTACCTTCCTCTCCTGCCGATATGAGATGCAACCGGCTGGCATGGTTCAAATATTAAGAATGGGAAGAAAATGGGTTTGGAAAAAAGGAGAAATATGATGATCCTCGTGTGTGGAGCAACTGGAATTCTAGGTGGACTGATCACCCAACGCTTGTTGGGTGAAGGTAAGGAAGTACGAATCTTAGTGCGCTACAACTCTCCCTCCGAGCAGATGGCTTTAAAAGGCATGGCAACCTCTGCTAGGTCATTGATCGATCTCGGCGCTAAGCCGGTGTATGGAGACCTGAAAGACTGTCGCTCACTGGACGGAGCCTGTGAGGGTATTGAGACGATCATCACCACCGCCACTTCCGCCATGCGCGGCGGTGAAGATACGGTCGAGTCAGTGGACCGCCAGGGTAACCGAAACCTGATCGAGGCAGCCAAGGCAGCCGGGGTGAATCAATTCATCTTCATATCCTTCCTGGGTGCAAACCTGAATCATCCCGTACCCCTCTTCAAGGCAAAGGCCGAGGTGGAAGTTTCACTGCGTGAAAGTGGGATGCCCTACACGATCCTATCCCCTAATTTCTTCATGGAAAGCTGGATAGGAATGGTGGTGGGCATACCGTTACAAGCCCACCTACCTGTTACCCTGGTGGGTGAGGGCAACCGGTTACATTCGCTCATCTCGGTCGGCGATGTGGCCGCCTTTGCTGTGGCAGCTACGGGTAATTCTGCAGCAATTAACCAGCAATTGGTTCTTGGCGGACCAGAACCGCTTTCCTGGCGTGGTATCGTGAATACCTTCGGGCAGTTATTAGGGCAAGAACTGCCCCTGCAGTTCGTTAGCCCTGGTCAACCGATCACTGGACTACCAGAAATCGTCCCACCGATGCTAGCTGGGATGGAAACCTATGATTCAGCTATCCCGATGGATGACCTGGCACAAAAATATGGTGTCGAGCTAACATCGGTGTCGATCGTTGCCCAACGCATGCTCGGCATCCCTGGAGCTTAGAAAGAGACCTGGCCAATGGACGAAAAAAACGATGCAGAACAATCTGCGCAGAGCTCGCAACTGTTCATGCTGCGCATGTGGCTGGAAGATCTGGGTAACGGCCAGACCGACTGGCGCGGCAAAGTGCAGCATGTGAATAGCGGCGAGGTACGCTACTTTCGGGAGTGGGCGACCCTGGAGGCATTCATGGAAGGGTTACTACATCCAACCGAACTGGAGTGAGACCAAGTCGAGTAAAGTATAAAAACCAAACAACGATGATCATAAAAGGAGGAACCAATGACGATTAACATCTTATCCGTCGTAATAGGAGTGCTTGTGGGTATGGTTCTCATGGGGCTTATTGTGTGGTTCACCATGCCATCTTTGATGCTGATCAAGCGTAGAAGTACGCATGATTACGAAGGTGCCTTGACAATCCTGAACGAAACTCTCCAGAAGAAACAGGACTGGCGATTGCTAATGGTCAACGATTACCAGGAGAGGACATCAGCCTTCGCCAGCCTTGAAAGAGTTTGCAGCTTGAATGTGTGCAATCCGCGTTACGCTGCGATGATCCTGACGGATGATGCCAACCGTGGGGTTACGGCTATCATGCCGCCGGCAATCGGGGTCTACGAGGATAAAAAAGGACAGGTATACATCTCCCAGCTCAATGTAAAACTGCTGGGGATGATGTTTGGCGGCACCATCGCTAAGGTGATGAAGATGGCGGGCACAGATCTCAATGAGTTGGTTGATGCTGCAATTAAAAAGTGAAAGAAAAGTCGGTATCCCAATATAGGAAACCATGCCAATACACTGCCTTTGGGTAGATGCATCATTCAATACATTTAGATAAAGGAGCGATCAAAATTGCGATGCTGGCCGGATTAGTTTATTTATAAAAAAGGAGGAAATAATAATGAAGCAAAATAGAAACCAGGCGATGGTTCTGCTGAGTACATGCATATTATTCCTGCTGGTTTTGGGGGTAACACCCATGATGGGGCAAACCAATGCTCAAGCCAGACCACACGCAGGAGGTGAAATCAACGGGTTAACCTATGTAGGGCACCTGGACACACCTGGTGATGCCTGGGAGGTCGCCGTTGTGGGAGATACTGCCTATATCTGCGATTGGGGGACTTTGCGGATCGTGGATGTGTCTGATCCCACTACCCCGGTCGAGGTGGGCTCCTACTCTCCACCATATGGCGATGGCCCCTGCATGACGATGACTGTATCGGGGAATTATGTCTATACCGGTGGATATTACACCCTCAATATCCTGGATGTCACAGATCCCACAACCCCGGTTTTGGTAGGAAAAACCAGTGGATTGGATATGCCGCAAGGTATGACTGTGGCAGGGGCATATGTTTACGTCGTGGACATACATGATACTGGCTCGGGGTATTTATATCGCCTGCTAATCTTTGATGTTTCGGATGTGACCAATCCATCCTTGATCAGCGGTTATACCTTCATATCAAGAGCCAATGATGTGGATGTAGCAGGGGCGTATGCCTATGTCGCCAATGATGATGCCGGCCTCCGTGTGATCGATGTCTCAAACCCATCTGCTCCTGTCGAAGTCGGGTCTTGTCCTACACAAGCCGCTGATGGTGTAACCGTTACAGGATCTTATGCCTATGTTGCGGAAGCTGGCTGGGGGCTGTGGATCATTGATATCTCCAACCCTATAGCGCCGTTTCAGGTAGGTCTATATGACCCGGAAGGATTCTACATCGAGAACAGCGCCGTGGAGTCGGGTTATTCCTATCTCGCCGTGAGCGAGACAGGCGTGGTGATGTTGGATGTTTCAAACCCGGCAGAACCTGTCATGGTAGGCATTTATAATACCGATGGGTCCACCCGGGATGTAGCAGTGTCAGATGACTACGTCTACGCAGCAGATGGGACGAACGGTCTTGTCATCCTACACGCAGCCTACTCGATCAGAGGCACTGTGACCAAAGCGGGCGGCGACCCGGTGGAAGGCGTCACGATCATGGCTACGGGTGGTTACACCACCACAACCGATGCTTCCGGCGCATACGCCTTCAACGACCTGGAGTCGGGAACTTATACGCTCACGGCTTCCAGGCATGGCTATAGTTTCATTCCGGAGAGCCACATATTCACCGTGCCACCCGGCGCAGTGGGTGATTTTGTGGGTGAACCAATAGTGCACAAGATGTTCATACCGTGTATAGTGAAGGGCGACTAGCCAGTAAATATCATAAACAATTCTTTCATTCTTGTCGGGATAACCAATCTTGCAAGGCGTGAGTCCTCTGAATGGGTGGTGATCAAGGCATGAGTTCAGGCTAAGCGAATCAACCAACACACGAATCAACTAATTCTTTACCTCCATAATCATCCAGCCCCGAGAACGCTCGGGGCTGGATTTCATATCTAATAAGTTATTCATGTATATAACATTAACCAATCCGCCTGACTGCCAGCATGGTAATGTCGTCACTCTGCTTTGCGCCGGTGGAATAATCCTTCACCTGGTCATGGATCTTTAACAACACCGACGATAGGGATTGCGCTTCGACAAACAGGGGAATTAATTCATTTTCGCTGAAATACGCACCTGCAGGGTTTATCGTATCCGTCAGGCCATCGGTGTGGGCAAACAAGGTGTCGCCTGGTTCGAATTTCACTTCTGCGATCGCATAATCTGTACCCCTTTCCAGTCCAACTGCAGGACCGGTGACTTTCAGGGTATCCTTTAGCCCACTGGCGTTGATCAACAGGGGAGGTGGATGACCGGCATCGATATATTTCAATATACCTGATTGTGTATCGAGAATCCCAAAAAAGATGGTGCAAAACATGCTGGTTTTTCCATGGGTCTCTGCGATGTAATTGTTGGTCAGTGAAACTGCGTTCTTCAAACGCATTTCGGGGGAAATCACTCCCGCATACCCGGTATTGGTAAAAAAGTCGATATTCGAGACGGCACGCAGCAAGCTGCGGAATAGGGTCATGAATAATGCTGCACCCAGGCCTTTATCACACACATCCGCGATGGCCAATCCAATCATTCCCTGTGGCAGCTCGAAGGCATCATAAAAGTCACCGGTGACCTCACGGGCTGATTTAAGCGAAGCGGCAATCTCCCATCCATCCGGTTGGGGCAATGAATCCGGTAAAAAACCAGCCTGGATCTCGTGACCGATCTCAAACTCACGCTCGAGTGCTTTCCGATATAAAGCTTCCTGCTCCCACAGGCGGGCATTTTCAAGCGCCACGCTCATCGAAGCGGCCAGGGTCTGCAACAGGCGCACATCCGATTCATCGAATGCATATTCGGTGTCGACATTTTGCAAACTCAGGATGCCCGTCACCTGTTCACCAACGATCATGGGAACGCCCAGCCACGACTTGGGAGTGATGGTGCCGGGGATGGTGTACTGCCCAAGGCGGGCTGCCAGCTCAGGGACATTGGTGTTGACCAATACAGGTTGCCGCGTTTGCACGATCTGTGTGCGGAATCCGCGTATCGGGTGATGTCCTGGAGAGATGATATGTTCCCCGCGCTCAATGGCATAGCGATGCTCAATGGTTTCGTCCTGCGGGTCATAGGTCGAGATCATGACGACCTGTGAATCAAAAATATCGCGAATTGTATCCCCCACCAGGTTGTAAATCGACTGAACATCAAGCCGCGAGGCAAGCGCAAGCTGGACACTCTTGATGAGCTCCAGCTCTGCCTCCCGCTCCGTCAGCTCCTTCAGCAGTGACTCGTTATCATTTGACCGGGTAATTTGGTCCGTCATATGTACATTTCCTTATTCAACCATGGTGTCCGGTTGCGAGATGCTCATCAACTCAGCAGGATGACAGCAATGCCGAGGGATGATGTAGATAACAATCTATTGGTGTTCGCTAAGATTGCCAACAAGCATCGATTGTGATCACCTAAATATACTACGGAATCGCCTGGTCCTTCTTTGCGCTGCGGGTGTTATCTTCGATGTCAAGCAGCAGGTAGATCCCTTCAGAGATAAATTGTAATGCGATCCAAAAGAAGCCGCTCAATAAAAATGGCCCGAGGGCATACATCATATAAGCAATGAATATTTCCAGCGCAAATCGACCCGAGATATACCACCAGATGAACATGGCGATAACTGCACCCACCAGCAGAAACAGGACAAGGAACAGCATCGATAACCTGCTGGCATACACAGAGATGCGCATCATCGTCTTCTGGTCATGATAGGTATCGGATTCCACGGGCTCTTTACTTGAGATGGTCATTTCATCTGACATTTCTTCCTCCTATTGATATGAATTAACTACACCAGCTGAACCCTTCCCCCGCTTTTTCTATCTCAAAGATAGATTAATTATAGCGGGAACCCTAAATTTCTGCCCCAAGTTCATCGACGGAACATTAATCCCAAATACATATGATTTGGACTCATCGGTGCGCATTCCGCGTGAATAATATGGTGTGTAACATCAAGCCTATATTGATTTATGAAACTTTTTTCTGTACAATACTTATGATAAAAGATGATCATCGGTCGGTGAACTTGACGATAGCAACCTGGAGTTATCAAAATTCATCCGAATGTTTGATCCGCCTGATGAGAAGGAGAAAAAACGAATGGCTGCATATTTTATGATCAGCATCGTTAGCGGCATCCGTTTGCTATCCTCGATGGTGTGATCAATGCCAACCCATTGGCTAAAAAGTATTATGCGATCTACCAGCCTATTGCCAAAACATTCCTCAACCCCGTGGCAGGCATCCTGATCGACCTACTGTTTGGATTCATCATGGCGGGGATATTTATCCTTTTATATAACAGCCTGCCAGGTGGGACCGGGTTGGTCAAGGGGGTGAGATACTGGTCCTTGGCGTGCTCTACGGGTTTACCTTGAAACCTTTTTAAAACCAACAGAGGCTTTTTGCCTGCGTGACGCTCACCAGGATGGATCTCCGGGGTGGACTAACCCACCACTGCGCTGCTGGTTAAGCCTGCCAAGCAAGAATTCTCGCATAAAAAGTCACACCCCGGCTATCCTTGCGGGGTGTGACCTGAATATCAACTAGAAATAGTTATTTATACATTCACTCACCGTGTTTCCGGGCGGAAGATCAATGGCATCCACCTTGGGTAGATCGGCTGGATGACTTCCACATCATAGCTTGCGGAAACCACGACCCCGCTGCAGTTCGAAGCGGTGACCGTTACCGAATACAATCCAGGCTCGGTCCAGGTGTAGGCAGCCTGGGTATCGGTGATGCCATTGCTCCACAGGATGCTTGGAGAAGTTGCATCGTCAGGGGTCAGGGTTACCGTGTATAGTCCAGTCTCGCCCACAAGCAGGCTGGCAGGACCATCGATGACTGCCCCCGTCAGATCGGTGCAGGGCTGGTATACATCAACGACCAGGGTATTCGTCACCACTGCTGAGCCTTCGCAGTTCGTTGCAGTGATTTCCACGGTGTAGATGCCCGGTAAATCCCAGGTGTAGGTGATCACAGGGGTGGTTTTACCGTTGTCCCATAGCACGGAGGCTGGAGCACTGGCATTAACCGGCGCAGCAGTAGCCGAGTAAATGGCAGTCTCACCTACTGGAAATTGATCCGGTCCATGGATGGTCACACCAGTCAGCCCAACACACTCGCTCTCGCAGGCCATCGGCGCGTACTCAACCGGACCCAGGGGTGGATCGCAGCTCTCGTTTACACGCCCACCAAAGGTCCATATACCCGGTAACCCGTCATTGGGATCAGAGGTGCATAAAGGAACGAAGGATCCAGCCAGGTCGGCGCGTGGGGTGGGCAGCTCGGGCAGGTCGGAGCGCCAGGTGTCGGTAGCGAGGTCATACTCCAGCACCTCGCCCGATACGCCTGGCCAGTCATTGGAGGCGACCACGTAGATCTTACCCTGGTAAGGCGAGTTGATGTTCAGGGTATCGGCATCAAAACCAAAACCACGCCCTTCCCCGCCGGGGATCGGCATGGGCGCCAGCTGAGTCCAGCCCGCAGCCAGGTTGGCTGGGTCCAGCACTTCAAATGTACCAACCGGACCCAGATCAACACCATCATAGGTCCCCACACCGCCGATAGCATATACCATGCCTCCCTGGACGGCGCTCATGATGTAGCTGCGGGGCGTACCCAGGGAAACGCCCAGGTTGGTCCAGCGCGAGCCGGAAGGCTGATTCGGGTCGAATGCCCAGGTTTCGCCGGAAAAATAGGGGGCTACCGAGGTTTCCCAGCCACCGTAAACATAGATGATATCGTCAACCACCGCGGTTCCCATGGCAGCCACGCGATAAGCACCCACCTTCCCATTCCAATCATCCGATGTGGGTAGTGACTCAGCCTGGTTCGTCTGGGGGTAGTAGCGCTGAACCATACCTATGGATGCACCGCCATGATCCTTATCGGTGCCACCGATGACATAAATTGCCGGCCCTCGGCCGGTACCGTCATCCAGGATGAGGTTGGTATTATAGTTGGAGACGTCCTCAACCACATCCGCCCCCGTGTCGGTATAGGTCAGGGTGACCGGGTCAAACATCCAGATGTGGGGTGATTCGGTGGGTGGTGAGGTACGGCCGCCCAGGAAATAAACCTTGTTCGCCCAGGTTTCAAGCGCAGGCCCAAGGACAAAGGCACCGTCATGGCGCGCATACTGGAAATTGGGCGGAGGGAAAGGTCCCGTTTGCCAGTTGGTAATATCGGATGGCTGGGCGGCCATTGATGAGTTCTGAACAGCATTGGTTGGAGGGATAAATACCAATAAGGATAACAATACCAGGAGCGAAAAGATCTTGAGCAGCTTCATATGCATTCTCCTTAACAATTTTCTGCTGATAAAAATATACCACTCTCAGGCCTTCAACCGATAATTGATCCAGGCACCGCACCTGATTTACTCATGATCGAAGGATTCATGTGCTGGTTTTCACTAGTATAGCATGACCAGCTTGATTGTGGCTTGTTTTTAATGACTTTATCCAAAACCAGGAGACTCTGCATTCATGAAAGTACAGGCGACACACTTGAAGGAAAATTAATCAATCCTTTCCCCAGCCTCTTGAAATTATCTCAAAAATATAATAGTATTATTTTAACCGGCATATGGCTGGGTAAATAAAAGACAAAGGGAATTTCCCTTGATCAGCCATAATTGAGTAAGTTATCAGGCTAATTAATGTAAAATTGGTTATACACCGAGGAGATCAATACATTATGATGAACCCAAACGATACCGCGCTATTAGTCATTGATGTTCAACAGGGCCTCTTCAAGAAGTCCACCCCCATCTATAAAGCGGAAGAGCTGCTTGAGAAAATCAACTCGCTGATTGACCTGGCGCATGAGCATGGAGTGCCTGTGTTATATATCCAGCACTCAGACAGCCGGACCCTGGTGAAAGGGTCACAAGAATGGCTGTTGCATCCAAACTTGCACCCTCAAAGGGTGGATAGCATCATCCACAAACAGAATGGAAATGCGTTTGAAGATACCAACCTGGAAGAAGTGCTGAAAGCGAAAAAAGTATCCAGCCTGATCATCATGGGTTTGGTCACACACGGATGTGTAAAAGCCACCTGCCTGGGTGCGCGGAAGCTGGGCTACCATGTGACCTTGATCAAGGACGGGCATAGCAGCTACAGCAAGGACGCTGCCCGGCTGATCGAGGAGTGGAACCAGAAGCTGAGTGCACAGGGTTGTGATCTGAAGTCTGCCTCAGAGATCGATTTCTGAAATTAGTGGTGATATCAGCATGGAAAACACCCTCATTGAGATCATGTCTTCACAGATGAAGCATAAAGAGCAGGTGGAAATCCTCACCGCGCTGGTAGAAAGCGATCAAACTGCCCTGGCAGAGTTGTTCGATATTCTAAAAGACGGTACTGATGTCCAAAAAGGGACTGCCGCAGAGGTGATGAAATTCGTCTCAAAAGAGAAGCCTGACATGATGGTGCCGTATATCGATACGCTCATTGAGTATATTGATTACAAAGCACCCCGGGTCCGCTGGGGTTGCCCTGAAGCCATCGGAAATCTTGCCTCCAAATACCCACGCGAGGTTGAGGGAGCAATTCCAAAATTGCTGGAGAATCAAAACGATAAGAGCACCGTTGTTCGCTGGTGTGCCGCTTTTGCACTCACGGAGATCGCCAAATCCAATTTAGGGAAACAGGACGAACTGGTGATCATCTTCAGGGATTTAATTACGGTGGAGCAGAACAATGGTGTGCGGAATGTTTACATCAAAGCGTTAAAAGATATCGAAAAGCGATCACTCGATGTTGATTGACAAGAATGTATAAAACCTTCGTATGATCATTTTAAAATAAAGCAATGAGCTCACGTTTTAGAATTCCAATAATCATGATCTTGGCTACCACCATTTTCCTCGTGGTGGTTTGGATTTTTTTGTCATGGCAAACCAGACAGGATATTTCAATGGTATCTGTCTCTACAGATAAGCAGGAATATCAAACCGCAGATACTGTGCACATCGAGATTCAAAACCTTGGAGACCATTCCATAGACATTTATTGTCCTGCGTGGTGTGCATTGGGAAATTTTCCCACCGCTGTTGAACAATTAATTAATGGGCAGTGGGAGTATTATGTAGGTTTTTGTCCAAGTATTGAGCCACTATTTGGAAGTGGTCAACTAAAAGGTGAATATATCCGTCATACCCTATCAGCCGGGGATACATTTGCGCTGGTTCTAGATAATTTAAGTGCCCTCAAGCTCCAACAGGATGAAATATTGAGAATCGTGTACTATCTTAACGCAGGCAATATGCCGATTTATTCCAATGAGTTCACCGTTAAGAAATAAATACCATCATAAAACTAGTGTTTATGTTCTGCAGTACATCGCCACACAATATTGGTGGACCTCAGTAAGACCGGAGGATTTATAGCAAGTGAGGTTGTAAAGCAAGCATGCGTAACAACCTGCAGAAGCCTATAGGGTAGCTGTACAACCCAGGGTTTATAAATATCATTCTCATAATTTTACTGCAGGCTAAATCCATAAATCAACAAACCCAATAGTTCCCCAATTATTATTTCTAACTATTGACAGCTTTTATTTTTGGATATATAATCTTTTATAATAAACCGCCGGTCGGTTTATTAAAGAGATGTATTATGGCACGGATGGTCAACAAAGAGGAGTTTGAGCTGCGGCGTAATGAGATCCTGGATGCTGCCCTGCGGCTGGTGTATACCAAGGGCTATGAGCAGATGTCCATCCAGGATATCCTGGCAGAGCTTAATATTTCCAAGGGTGCCTTCTACCATTATTTCGACTCCAAGCAAGCCCTGCTGGAGGCGATGATCGAACGGATGGCCAAGCAGGTCATCGGTTTTCTGGTCCCCATCGTACAGGATGAGCATCTACCAGCCCCAGAAAAATTGCGCCGCGTTTTCGATATTGCCGCACGCTGGAAAACAGAACGCAAGGAAACCATGCTTACCTTGGTAAACGTCTGGTATGCCGATGAGAATGCCATCCTGCGCCACAAATCCCAGGCAGCTGTTCTCCCGCTCATTGCTCCCCTGCTCACCGATATCGTCTGCCAGGGCGTCAGAGAAGGCGTGTTTCACACCACATATCCCGAGCAGATCAGCCAGATCATTTTTTCGATGCTGCAAAGCTTTGGAGATACCCTGGTCAAGCTGATCCTTCAGCAAGAGCGTGGTGTGGAGGCTTTACAACACCTGGAAATCCTATCTGCATCGCATCAGGACGCCTTAGAGCGTATCCTGGGAGCGGCTGCCGGCTCTTTGCCCCTTTTTGATACAACCATTCTCCGAGAGTGGTTTCCACCCTCTAACCTTTCAAAGGAGTGATTCTATGAGCATCATCGAAGTAAACAATCTCACCAAGTATTACGGAAAATCGCGCGGCATTATTGACGTCTCCTTCAATGAGGAGGAAGGCGAGATCTTTGGCTTTATCGGCCCAAACGGTGCTGGTAAATCCACCACGATCCGCCTGTTGCTGTCGTTGATCCATCCCACCAGCGGCAGTGCCAAAGTGTTCGGCAAGGATGTGACCAAGCTTGGTCCGGAAATCCGGCGCGATATCGGCTACCTGCCATCGGAAGTATATTATTATGAAGGCATGAAAGTCAAAGACCTGCTCAAGTATTCCGCCAGCTTCTACGGGCATGATTGCACCCAACGTATCAAGGAGCTGTCCGAGATCATGGAGCTGGAGCAAAATCGCCGCATCAGCGATCTTTCGTATGGTAACAAGAAGAAGGTTGGTATCGTGCAGGGTTTGCTGCACAGCCCAAAACTGCTCTTCCTGGATGAGCCCACTGCCGGCCTCGACCCGCTGATGCAGCGCAAGTTCTTCGACCTGATCCGCCAGGAGAACGCCCGCGGGGTGACTGTATTCTTCTCCTCCCACATTCTGGGTGAAGTCCAGCGCATGTGTACCCGGGTGGGCATCATCCGCGAGGGCAAAATCGTTGAAATCTCCGACATCCGCTCGCTGCAGCAGAACAACTATAAAAAGGTGCATGTTACTGCCGAGGGTTTAAGCCCCGCTTCCTTTGATCTGCCAGGTGTGACCAACCTGCAGACGGAAGACAGCACGATCCATTTCTTCTTCAAGGGAGATATCAACTCCGTGCTGCAGAAGGTGAGCAGCGTCCAGGTTACCGATTTGACCATCGAGGAACCGACACTGGAAGAAATCTTCATGCACTACTACGAATAGGCAGGGACTATGAACACAAATATTTACAAGCACGAGTTTCGCGCCCGGCTGAAATCAGTACTGATCTGGTCAGTGTCAATCATGTTACTCATCGTTTTCTATTTCTCCATTTATCCGGCATTTTCTGAGCAGGCAGAATTAATGAATGAAATGCTGGCAAAGTTTCCACCCCAGCTGCTGGCTGCATTCGGATTGGGTAATATGGACCTGGCCAGCTTGCTGGGCTTTTTGGGTTTCCTCTTCATCTTTGTTCAGCTCTGCCTGGCGATCCAGGCAGCCAATTATGGTTTTGGGTTGGTATCGGTTGAAGAGAGCGAATTGACCGCAGATTTCCTGCTGAGCAAGCCCGTCAGCCGTATGCAGGTGATGAATAGTAAAATGCTGGCTGTCCTGACCAGCCTGCTGCTCACTGACGTGGTTGTGTGGGTAAGCAGCATTGCATGCATTAACATTTTTGGCAGCGGCCACAGTTACGAATCTGGCACAATGTTTCTGGTACTGGGAAGCATAATCATCTTCCAGCTCTTTTTCCTGAGCGTAGGCCTGGTCATTTCGCTGTTGGTCAAGCGTGTGCGCAGTGTCACCCCATATGCACTCGGCCTTGCATTTGGTGCATACATATTAAGCGCATTCAGCGGTATCTTTGGAGATGTCAAGCTGGAGTACATCACGCCCTTTAAGCAGCTTGATCCAGCTTATATCGTCCAAAACAGTGCCTTTAACACCCCCCTGGTGGCGCTTAATATTGCGGTCACCATTGTGGCATTGGTGGCAAGTTATTGGTTATATATCCACCGTGACATCCCTGCGGTATCGTAAGGAGGTGTAATGTGAATATCTTTTTCCGCGAGCTCAAAGCCAATCGCAAATCGCTGATCATCTGGGGCTTCATCATCAGCTTGTTAGTCCTGGTCGGTTCGTCAAAATTTACCGCCTTTGCCGGCAATCCCGACATGCTGAAAATGCTGGATGCCATGCCCCCGGCAATGTTGGACGCCTTCAGCATGCGTTCCTTCAACCTGACCACGGTGAGTGGTTTCTATGGCATCATGTTCGTCTATTTTGGACTGATGGGTGCCATTGCAGCTGCCATGTGGGGCAGCGATATGATCTCCAAGGAGGAACGCGACAAAACCGTTGAATTTTCGCTCGTGCTTCCTGTGTCACGCAGCAGAGTAGTAACAGCCAAGGCACTGGCTGCACTGGTAAATTGCATTGCGCTTGTGCTGATCACCTGGGGTGTATCTGTGCTGGCAACCAGGCAGTTCAATCCCGATCAGGGCTTTTACAAATTCCTGGCACTCGAAATGCAGGCAATGTTTGTCATCGAGCTGCTCTTCCTGGCAGTCGGGTTGATGCTGGGGTGCGTGATGAAGCGCTACCGGTTGGCGGGTTCCATCGCAGTAGGCATCATCCTGGCCACCTATTTCATGTCCGTTCTGACCTCCATGCACGAGAAGCTTGATTTTCTCAAATGGTTAACCCCATTCAAGTACTTTGACGCGGGTGCACTCTACCGCACCGGCGTAATGGATGGGACCTACCTGCTCATCTCAGCAGCCATCATCCTAGTTTGCGTGGCGCTGGCCTACCTGGTATACAACCGGCGCGACCTGTATATATAACAAGCAAATTTATCGACCATCACTATCAGGAGGCTGGTTGAACCAGCCTCCTGATTTTTGTTCAAGGAACTAATAGAACAAATCTGGTGTACTTTGCCGTGAAACGGATTATTCCCAGAAACCGCTGGGTGGTGATTTACGCGGCAGGTATCCAGAATTCTTACGATGCTACCGGCATACGGGAATGAATCTTGTAACTCTCCATTATGCATCGGTTCCGGTCGAATGCCCTCGTGAGCTGATGGTAAAGGAGAAATATAATGAAAGTTGGTATTATCATCATTATCACCCTTATGGTCGGTATCCTCCTGATTACCTCGGTTGCCTTGGGAGCCCAATTCCTGCAGGCACCCACCGTATCTAAAACGCCATTCAGCTCCATCCTGGTGAACAATCAAGCAACTACCACCTCATATTTACAGGGAGCTGCAGTCCATTCACCGGTACAACCTGTATTCCTCCCACTTATTTCCAGAAAGCTGGAACAAAATCCCTGGATTAACCCCGCCAACCGCCAGGAATCGCTGGACTTTTTCAACCAGGTTTATCTATCGTCTGAGGGGATCGACAGCGGCTGGACCGGTGACCATGAAAGCTGTGACCCCGGGCAAATTTCTGCCGAATTCATGCAGGCAGTGGAGCAGCGAATCAACTACTTCCGCTCAATGGCCGGGGTGCCGGGGACCATCCAGCTTGACGATAGTTACAGCAGTAAAGCCCAACAGGCGGCCCTGATGATGAGTGTAAACGGTCAGCTGAGTCACAATCCTCCTCCCAATTGGGATTGCTATACGGCTGAAGGTGCCGAAGCGGCAGGCAGTTCCAACCTGGCTCTGGGTGCTTACGGTCCGCAGGCGATCACCCTGTTCATGTATGACCCGGGTACTGGCAATTATTTCGTCGGGCATCGCCGCTGGATCCTCTACCCACAGACGCTGTCGATGGGCACCGGGGATATCCCTCCGGTAGGTAATTATTGGTCATCCAATGCGCTGTGGGTATTTGACCAGAATATGTGGGGACCCAGGCCGCAAACCCGGGAAGTGTATGTCGCCTGGCCACCGGCAGGGTACGTCCCCTACCAGGTTGTCTTTCCACGCTGGTCTTTCGCCTATGATGAGGCAGACTTCTCGACCGCCGCAGTGGAGATGAGCTCTGATGGTCAACCCATCACGGTGCTGGTGAAAAGCGTGGTGAATGGATACGGGGAGAATACCCTGGTGTGGGAGCCGCAGGTTGATTTCGGAGCACCTCCACCTGCAGATACAACTTATGAGGTGACCATCTCCAACGTAATGATCAGTGGTATGGCGCATGATTTCAGCTACCAGGTCATCCTGTTTAATCCCGGATCCATTGCAGGGATACCCACTGGGATACCCCCAGGAGAACTGAATGTGCCTCCGCTTTACACCTCCAAGAGGTGATATTTCTCATTTCTGAATATACACCTATTATTGATGATATAGAACATTCAGGATGCCTATGATCAATAAGGCAACCTGAATGTTTTTTTTACACCTTGTGGTGCCATGGCAACTGGTAACAAATAACGAAATTTTTCTCTAATTTTAGTTCTACTCATAATTTATTCATAGCAAATTGCAGTTGAAGGTGTTTGGTGATAATCCGGTTAAAGCTTATTGCATTGGAAATAATATTTATGTATACTAAGAACAAATACTCAAACACAGCTTCTTGTTATGGGGGATGTACCCTGTGCCACCATCACATAAAAATGCATCCCTCCAAGGCAGGGTTGACAAACAGCCCTTTATAAAGATTTCAAGATTCTTATAATCACATCTGGTCATCTGAGGTTAATAAGGAGATATCAAGTGTCCACTAGAACCGAAAAAGAGAAAATGCTTGCCGGAGAAGTCTATAACTGCCTCGATCCTTGTCCTGGATGTCGAACGTCAAAAGGTGGATAAATATCTCAAGATCTACAATCAAACAGAAACCCAACCCGAAAGGCAGGCCATCCTACAGCATCTGCTGGGACATATCGGCCAGAATTCGGTCATCGAGCCGCCCTTTTACTGTGTCTACGGAAAGAACATTTACATCGGCGATCATGTCTATCTCAACCTGTTGTGCAACCTGCTAGATTGTAATGAAGTTCATATTGGCAATCATGTCATGATCGGACCCGGCGTGCAGATCTATACTGCCGCCCATGAATTGCAGGCAGAAGCAAGGAACAAGGGCATGGAAGTGGCCAAACCGATTGTGATCGAAGATAACGTGTGGATCGGAGGAAGTGCAATTCTCCTGCCGGGGGTGAGGATAGGCTTGAACGCTGTGGTGGGTGCTGGGGCAGTGGTCTCACGGAGTGTTCCGGCGAATACAGTCGTGGCGGGTAACCCGGCCAGGGTGATCAGAGAGATCGAACAGTAATATCGGTGGGAAGGGCTTTATGCGAGGCAGGTTCCATTTGGAAGAGCTGGCAGGACGTAAAAACCACCTTACCCGTGTTGCAGCCAGCTTATATTTCGAATCTCCATTTGTGGTACATTATATGTATCATTGGGACGTGGATAATTACAAGATAACCCACGTTATTGCAGCATTATTTCGCAAGGATCCTTAGAATCTATAGTTGGGCAGTTCCGCCCACACATATCACCTGCGAGTGAACAGATTGGATGGAAAAACCTTTTCATGGCACTAATCATTTTCGATTTTGACGGTGTTCTTGCAGATACTCTTGATGACCTGATCCAGATCGGTCAGGATGTTTGTGATGAATTGGGTGTGAAGCACGTTGTAAAAAAAGATGATCTAAGCAAACTCGAAATCATGTCCTTTGCATCGTTCGGACGGGCATGCGAAGTCCCTGAAAATCTTGTTGATAAATTTGTCCAAAGTTGTTTGGCGCGCTTCGCCGAAAAGAAATCCCCGCCTGCAATTTTTACTGGGTTGAGTAATATTATTAGAAATCTTTCAATCAATCACAAGATTGTCATTATCACAACGAATTCATCGCAAAACGTAAATGCTTTTCTCGTCGAACACGGTTTGAGCGAATGTATTCATGCAGTATATGGAGTAGATTCACCGGGCTCCAAGGCACATAAAATATCAATTGCACGGGATCGCCTTTCAGCAGACATAAAGCAAGTATCAGTATATATGGTGGGAGATTCGTTAAGCGACATTCGTGCAGCGCAAGAGACCGCAACAACGAGTATTGCAGTTACCTGGGGACATCAGAGTTTAGAATATTTACTTAGCGGCGATCCCGATTATGTAATTAATTTCCCCGACGAACTTATTAAGATTATTGACAGATAAAATTTGAGGTGTGTCTTTTCGCGTGGATGGAGGGAGGCATAGGATGGAATTTCGCAGGTTGGGACGAAGTAATATAAAAGTCAGCCCGTTGGGATTAGGTACTGCCCGCATGGGCGGGTTGGGCTGGCATGACGAATTAGCTCCCCAGGATCTCTCTCGGTCGAAACGGGATGCTGTTCGGCAAATCCAGGCGGCAGTGGACCTGGGAATCACATTTTTCGACACGGCGAATAACTACGGCCAGGGTTTTAGCGAGCTCGTCCTGGGTGAAGCCCTGCGAGGTCGCCGAGATGGCATCGTGGTGGCAACCAAATTCGGGGAAGATCCCATCCCAGACCAGGAAGATCCCTTGTTCCTGGATGCCAGTGCTGTTGCGCAGGCATGCGAGGGCAGCCTGCGTCGCCTGGGGGTCGAGTGCCTGGACCTGTATCTGTTGCACCGCCGCGACTACCCACTCGAGCGAGCTCCCGTGATCGTGGAAGTGCTTGAAGACCTGGTATGTGCCGGCAAGATCCGCTATTATGGCTGGAGTACGGACGATATCGAAAGGGCCAGGCTTTTTGCAGGCGGAGAACACTGCATCGCCATCGAACACCGGTTGAACGTGTTCAATGATAATGCAGCGATGCTGGACCTATGCCAGGAACAGGACCTGGCCAGTTTGAACCGTGGACCATTGCTCATGGGTGTGCTTGCAGGGCGTTGGTCAGCGGAGACGAAACTGGAGCAGGATGATCCTCGAGCGCTATGGTTTGTGCATGAGGAATTCCTGAAGGTTCTGTCTTGCGCCAAACAGATTGAACCTTACCTGACCAGCGATGGGCGATCATTTGTACAAGGGGCCTTGGGGTGGATATGGGCGCGCTCCCCTTTGACGATTCCCTTACCGGGCTTTCGTAATATGGAGCAATTACAGGTATTAAGCCAGGCACTGCAATTTGACCCGCTCCCCTTGGAAGTTATGCAGGAAATCGAAGAACTTTTGAAAAGCGAAGGGTTTCGCAACAATAATCATTAGTGACGATACACTAATTAAAAAACTGCCAACTGCTTCACGGACCAATGCTGCCCTTCATATCATCCGCTCTAGCGCAACAGCTGCCAATCCGTGATCATATTTTAGAAAAAACAGGATGGTAGCTATTGGGCTCTGCATCTGAATGATCAAAATTATCGGAGATGAAAAAAGACTCCAACTCACAACCCTGAGGCTATTTCAAGGAAATAGGGCTGGGAAGGAGCGGAATTAATCGTTTACTCCTGGAAATGTTAGGATACAATCACTGTTAACCAAGGATGTGAATCATGAAGCACAAATTTCTGGAACAAGCCAAACATGAATACAGTCCAAAACAGCGGATTGTTTTGTTAGTGTGCATAGCTCCTGTTTTTTTGTTTATTTTGCCCTTGTTTTTTATCCGGCTGGGAGCAAGGCTTGACCAGTGGCTGCAGTGGCCACCGGTGCCCAATCCACCATTCAACCTGATCCTTGGATTTCTGCTGCTCCTGCCTGGTTTATTATTCGGCTTGTGGTCCAATAACAGCCAATTTAACATTGGGAAAGGAACACCGGTGCCGCTCATGGCCACGCAGAAACTTATCATCCAGCCTCCCTACTCGTACTGCCGCAATCCCATGGCCTTGGGAGCTATCGGCATGTACCTGGGCGTTGCTGTCATTTTCCGGTCGATAGGCGCGGTGATCCTGGTGCTGCTTGCTGCGATGTTGTTGTTAATCTATATCAAACGAGTTGAAGAAAAAGAAATGCAGATCCGCTTCGGACAGGAATACCTGGCCTATAAACAACAAACACCATTTTTGATACCCCGCTTCCGGAACCGACCCTAGCATCTGTAAACAAGGTCACCTGACCAGCCTGCACCAGGGTATCATGGAATTATAAGGAGTCGGCCTGCGTAGAATCAATCGTAATGCACCTTATATAATGGAGAATCTCTTATGTCATTACATGCCACACTCAACCCTGGTATATACCACGGTTTGGGTAAAAAACCACCATTTTTTGAAGGCTGGTACTTCAAACTGGTCAGTGCTGACGAGAGGCATAAAGTAGCCATCATCCCGGGAGTGATCCTGGGTAAAGATGCGCACGCCTTCATTCAGGTGTTCAATGGTGTGGATGGAATTACCGCTTATCACGCATTCCCACTTGAGAAGTTCCAGGCTGATGACCGATCCTTTGCTATCGCTATTGAAGAGAATCGATTCGATGGCAGGCACCTGTCGCTGGCACTTGAGCGTCCTGAAGGTCAGCTCACTGGTCAAATTGACCTGGGACCACTCAACCCATGGCCGGTGACATGGCTTTCGCCAGGAGTCATGGGTTGGTATGCCTGGGTGCCGCGCATGGAATGTTATCATGGCGTGCTTAGCTTTGATCACTCCCTGCAAGGTACACTGACTCTCAATGGTACAACAATGGACTTCAATGGTGGTCACGGATATATCGAGAAGGATTGGGGACAAGCTTTCCCGGCAGCGTGGATCTGGTTTCAGAGCAACCATTTCAGTGGAGTGTCCGCATGTGTCACTGGATCTGTGGCGATCATCCCCTGGATCGGGCAAGCATTCCGCGGGTTTATTGTTGGCCTCTGGCTGAACGGGGAGCTCTATCGATTTACCACCTACAATGGGTCGCGCATCGAATCCCTGCAAATTTTTGACGACCATGTGGACTGGGTGATGGTGAACAACAAATATCGCCTGTCCCTGACCGCCTGCCGTGTTCAGGGCGGTTTGTTGCGCGGTCCAACCCGCCTGGATATGGGCAAGCGTGTGCTGGAAACACTGAACGCCACAGTGCAGGTACGGCTCGAAACTATTCAAGGTGGGTTAGTTTTTGAGGGGGTCGGTGCCCATACCGGGTTGGAAGTGATGGGTGATCTGCCGCGACTGTTGCAAGGTTGATATGCCTGCTCCACTGGCCAAGTTGTGAATGTATAAGTGTACTTAATCAACCTCATACCATCTGCTAATCAGTAATTTGAGCAGCTCCTTATAGCCGGTACTTGCGTATTTTATAATAAAATACAACCCACAAGAACCTTCGTGGGAAGACGATCCAATCCCTCTTTGGAGGTGGTGGATATAAAGCGAGAAGAATCCCTGATCCAAACCGACACCACCCGCGTATGGGTCATGGAGCTACTGCCAATGATGCTGGCTGCCTGCACATGGCCAGTGGGATGTAGGGATTTATTTATGGGTGAATTGCTCATTAATCCAGAGGATAAAGTCAGGTTAATTAAATTCATTGAGGATATAAGTAGGATGCAGACATATGTATACGATCATCAATAAACACTGGCATCACTTACCGGAAAACGAAGTGCTTGAGATTCTGGAAACGAATCTGCAAAAGGGATTAGATATCTTTGAGATTCAGCACCGGCAGAAGCATTTTGGCCTAAATGCATTGACCCCAAAAAAGAAGAAAAGCTCTCTGAGGCGTTTTTTAAGTCAATTCAACAACCCGCTGATCATCATTTTAATCCTGGCAAGTGTGGTAACGGCAGTGCTGAAAGATCCTCTGGACGCGTTAGTGATTTTTGGTGTGGTACTGCTTAATGCTGTCATCGGTTATCTCCAGGAGGCACGCGCTGAAGAGGCGCTTGCAGCACTTTCGAAAACAATGATCACTGAAGCTACGGTCATCCGTACCGACCAGGTGCAGCGAATCCCAGCATCCGAACTCGTCCCTGGTGATATTGTTCAGCTTCAAGCAGGTATGCGTGTTCCAGCAGATCTACGCTTATTGGCTTCACGTGATCTACAGATTACCGAGGCAGCCCTGACCGGGGAATCTGTGCCGGTAGAGAAGCGCACAGATGAAGCCATCCCAGCTGAGGCTGTACTGGCAGAGAGACGTAATATGGCGTATGCCTCCACCCTGGTCACTGCTGGCACAGCAAGCGGTGTCGTGGTGGCCACTGGTGATCGAACTGAGGTAGGCAGAATTTCAGAGCTCATTTCCAGTACAAGTGAATTGGAAACACCGCTCACCCGTAAATTAGGGCAATTCAGCCGGGTGCTATTAGTGGCAATTTTAATCCTGGCTGCCATTACGTTTATCATTGGTTTACTTAGAGGCCAGGCGTGGGTGGACACCCTTATGGCAGCTATTGCCCTGGCGGTTGGAGCGATTCCCGAAGGATTACCTGCCGCAGTGACGATCACCCTTGCACTTGGTGTTTCCAGAATGGCTAAGCAACAGGCGGTTATACGCCATCTACCAGCTGTTGAAACGCTTGGTTCGACCACCGTGATATGCTCCGATAAAACCGGTACACTTACCCAAAACCAGATGACTGTTCTTGAAATCCGAACGCAGGGTGGAGCTTATGCTTTGAGTGGTGCTGGATATGACCCAAAGGGTGAAATATCTGGCGATTGGTGGAACGATGCTGCAGTAGGTGAAACTCTCAAGGCAGGCTTATTGTGTAATGACAGCCAGCTTGTGGAAGTGGATGGTCGATGGGTAGTACAAGGGGATCCGACCGAAGGTGCTCTGATCGTTGCAGCCCGTAAGGGAGAGCTTTCGTCTGATCTAACCGCCTACCCTGCCCGGGTGGATGTAATCCCATTTGATTCTCAACACCAATATATGGCTACCCTGCATGCGGATGGTGTGGTGTACATCAAAGGTGCAGCAGAAATTCTTATAGACAGATGCGGACAGACTCTGGCACCATCAGGTGAAACCACCATGTGCGCAGGCTCCGAACTTCGAGCAAAAATGGAGGAAATGGCAGCCCGTGGCATGCGCGTACTGGCCTTTGCCCGCCTGGAACAGCCATTCAAAGAAAAAATAAGCCATGCGGATATCACCCAGCTCACATTGCTTGGTCTTCAGGGAATGATAGACCCTCCGCGACCTGAAGCTATCACAGCAGTGCAAGCTTGCCAACAAGCCGGGATTCAGGTGAAGATGATCACCGGCGATCATGCCTTGACCGCTGCGGCGATCGGCAATCAGATCGGCTTATGCTCATCGGATTGTAACTCGGTCCTTACAGGGGCAGAACTGGCTGAACTTTCAGATTTTGATCTGGTCGAGAAAGCTCACCAGATTGGTGTCTTCGCTCGTGTAGCGCCGGAACAAAAGCTCCGGTTAGTGGAAGCTCTTCAAACCCGTGGAGATGTAGTTGCCATGACTGGCGATGGTGTCAATGATGCACCAGCGCTTAAGCAAGCAAACATTGGAATAGCCATGGGCATCACCGGTACCGATGTGGCAAAAGAAGCAGCCGACATGGTGTTGACCGATGACAATTTCGCCACCATCGAAGTAGCTGTGGAGGAAGGGCGTAGCGTTTTTGACAATCTGATCAAGTTCATTGCCTGGACATTGCCCACCAACCTTGGAGAAGGGATGGTGTTATTGGCTGCAATCGTAACCGGTGCAACACTACCCATCATGCCGATACAGATTTTATGGATCAACCTGGTCACCTCAGCACTCCTGGGTACTACCCTGGCGGTGGAACCGAAAGAGCCAGATATTATGCTCCGGAAACCGCGTGATCCAGGAGCACCCATATTGACCCCTACAATTATCTGGCGTATCGTGATCGTTGGCCTGATTATCCTAGCAGGCGCATTTGGCCTGTTTGAGTATGAGATCATGCGTGGTGCATCGATTGAACAAGCTCGTACCGTAGCCGTGAATGTTGTCGTCTTTGTCGGAATATTGTATCTATTCAATGCCCGTTCGTTAACGCGTTCCCCATTTCAGCTGGGTTTCTTTACGAATCCATGGGCAATTGGCGGAGCGATCCTGATGGTTTTGTTGCAGGTATTTTTCACCTATGTGCCGTTTATGAACACCTTGTTTGGCAGTGCCAGCATCCCCTGGTGGTTATGGTTAGATGTATTGGGGGTGAGCCTGGCTGCATTTGTGATCATTGAGATTGAGAAGTGGATACGGCGGAGACTCGCTCCATAAGTACCTGATTATCCCTGGGAATAGTTCAAAATGGTCGCAACAATTTCGTAACAGCAAACTCTGAATAGGGATTAGGTGATTTCTATGGCCTGTTGCAATAGATGGAGTAAGCCTTTATCCATCACCCAACCAGTAGGGGGCGTGGATTTACCTGAATTACTTTCGATGGTATTACTGACAACGAGCGGAACGAGGTTCAATTTTTACCCACCAAGCTATATTTGCTTATGGTGATCTTACCACCATGTCATTGGTAGATCCAAGCCAAATAGATAACGGGTAGTGAAAATCCATGCTAACCACAACGGTAATATCGGTGTTTGTAAATTGCAGTAGAATCTATCTTGGGTAGTATCAGCAAATACGTCATTCCGATCATAATCAGCCCACTACTCGATACCTTCATAGGAGAAAAAATGGAATACATACGAGTTGCGGATAAAGCAGAGTTACCTATAAACAAGATGATAATGGTTGTTGTTGGTGGGAAGGAAATTCTCTTGACAAATTTGGATGGTTCCTACTATGCAATCGCCAATAAGTGCACCCATGCTGGAGGTTCATTGGCTAAAGGTTCCCTGAATGGAAGCGTTGTCACATGCCCAAGACATGGTTCTCAATTCGACTTGAAGACGGGGAAAAATGTTAGGGGAGCCAAGATTGGGTTCATCAAGATTAATGTGAAGGATGAAACGAGTTACATGGTCAAGGTTGAAGGGACAGACATTTTGGTTGGAATCCCCTAGCATATAAAGAGGGTACGCTCAGCATATACTCTTTAGATAGACAATAGAACGCTTTGGATTGAAATCGAGCAGGCGAGTTTAATATTCATTTATTTTAAACTATGGACCATCTTAATCCTGGTAAGCTTCATGTAGATTTCATTGGCGGTGCCAATGCTGATGGGCCAATCACGCCGAGGGCGTACACACTGACACATTCAGATTTTACTGGGGACTTATTTCTCACAATTAGCCAACACTACAACTTTTCACAGCTCTCCGGATTTTATACTCGGCTGATGCGTGATGAAGTTTTGGCTAAATGGGATGTGAAAGAAGAGGTTTCCCTGCACGTCCATTGCCATGTGAGTGGGGGTCTGGTTATTGGAGGTCCAAAAATGCGCTTTCGGATATTCAAATATAGCTTACCCATGGTTTTGGAGGCATTCTGGTATGGAGATAGGGTTTTACTGAGCGTGCATCCCGAATTATCGACAGGAAAGATCATTGTCCACTTCCATGCCAGGCAGAAGAATTTTAATAAGGATGAAGTTTGGGGTGTACTCGATGATTATAAAGTGTCATGATAATGGATCGATCAAGAGCAAATTCCATAGCATCCAGCATAGAAATAATCGTTCGTCAGAAATTATTGCAAATAAAATGATTGGATTGCGGTAAGGCTAATAATCCAACATTTTCATCTCATGTTCTCTGATCCTCTGGATATCAGGTCTTTTATACCAGAATTTTAACACGCACACACCGCCCCGACAGGATAGCTAGAACAGGTCAAAGGACAGATTCAATCTCAAAAATCAGACACACGGTTCAAAAGAAAACTATGCACAAGTGGTTATACTACCCGTTATGTGTTTTTCAATCCGCGCACAGCGATAGAATTCTTATTCCTTTATAGGATTATTCGCTTGACGGTTCGATGATAATGCTCTCAAGAAATGGTGGGATTATAAATGAGTGACCCATTCCAATTCTAAACAATTGAGCAGGTGAGAGCCAAACGATGTATAGAGAGATGGATGAGAGAGAGACCCCTACCTTAGAATTGATAGAGCACAATTTAAATCGACTTGGAATTCTTGATCACCATTAATAGGTATTTAGTGCACAAAAACATCGATATAATAGGTATTCTCTCTCGAATGACGAGATAATCAGTTTTGAGGATAGGTTAGGTGTTCGCTTGCCCGAAGATTATTGCCAGTTCTTGTAGAGATTGGATATGGTGCAGAGCCATAATGTGGATTGCTAAGCCTCAATGAGTTCCAGGATGAACTAAGAATAGAAAACAATCACTGGAAAAAGCCTATCGCATAAACGCTGTGACCCAGGTCTTCCAATGTATGAAACGTCATTTGACAACCGTTCAAGCACCTAGATAGTGGAGATACCTCTATGTTGCCCACGTGTCGAGGCGATGCCCGACAGGGTTGTAGACACCGAGCGAAGCGAAGTTCAATTGTTGATACCCCCTATGTAAACTTATGGTCTTCCCAACCTCTCTATAGAACCAGCATTCAAACGATCAAGGGATAGGAGTTGAAAATATATTCTCTGAACCGTCCCAGATACAAGAAGGTCTCTTGATTTATATGTAAATCAGTTTGAGAAGAGGGCAAACCGGAAAGTCTAGCAGGCATATCCAGACGGTGTCTCAGCTCCCTGCCCGCGCCTTTGATAACTTGATCAATGGCAATGCCCAAAATTGCCTGAACATCAGCATCCGTTGACTATTTAGCCAATTCGTCCTATACTTTTCTCATGCGCGCACGTGCCGCCTTCCGAATTTTTATCGGTTTAGTCGGTGGGGTAATTGAATTGGAAAGGCACATGCATCTTAACTCAATTTATTGGTGATTTCTCAGGTTAAGCAGTGGTTGTCATTGATGCTCAGTTCAGGAGGAATCAACCATGAGAAAGCTCAACACCATTTTCCACCACGTTTTTGCTAGATTATTCTTTGTTTCTTCACATGTGCTTATGAGTATCATGTTGGTTGCGGGATTCGGCTTTTTCAAACCAAATACAGTTCCTGCTGCCATGGCTCATACAAGTCTCCCTGTAGAGAAATTGGTGAATCCGGATAGTACTTTGAACCTTAGTAATGGATTCAATGGATCTCTTGACCTGACCGGTTGGCAGGTGAAACTCGACGGAAAGCGCGGGCCAATGTTCACTCGTTTGGACAGTAAGAATTCATTGGACGGTAATCAAGCTGGTTCCATCATGCGTTCAGCCGATGAAAGGCAGCTGCTTTCCTCCCTAAAAACTGGCGACTGGGGGCCCTTTCCAAATGGTGGTTTGGATAATTTCAGTCCGAATAATACTGTGCTGGCATTGGCTGTTGTGGGGCATGATCTCTATATTGGCGGTGTCTTTACAGAGACCGCCGATGGTTTAGTAAAAGACTTAAATGCCATCGCCAGGTTCGATAGCCTGACGTACACGTGGTCTGCTTTGCCTAACAAGGGACTTACAGGTCGAGTGGAGGCGATGGCAGTAATCGGGAGTGACCTGTATGTGGGAGGATCGTTTATCCAAACTGCTGATGGCAGCCTGACCGACCTCGGCCGTATTGCCAGGTACAGCATTGCCGAAGACAAGTGGTATGCCCTTCCCAATGGAGGGTTTGGGCTGACCGGATATGTGAACACCATGATCGCCTACGGGGATGAGCTCTATGTGGGAGGACCATTCTCGTCTACCGGAGACAACTCAATCCCCCTGCACAATATCGCTAGATTCAGTGGCGGTGCTTGGTCACCCCTCGCAAACTTTGGATTGGACGGCGAAGTGTATACTCTCGAGATAAATGGGATTGATATGTATGTTGGTGGAGTATTTACCAAGACATCGGACTCAACTGTCATCGACTTGAATGATATCGCCAGATATGACCTGAGTAACAACACCTGGCACGCTCTGCCAAACAAGGGTTTAAATAGCACACCAGAAACCTTCACCTTTATTGGAAGTGATGTGTACGTAGGTGGTCAATTTTCAGGATCGTATGATGGGGAGGTGACGAACCTGAACCACATCGCCAGACTCACTGGCGATACCTGGTACGCCCTTCCAAACAATGGTTTGGACGCGAATGTATACGCACTTGTGGTTTCCGGGACTGACTTGTTCGTGGGAGGTCACTTTCATCAGACTGCCGACGGCAGCGTGATTGGTCTGACCCACATCGCAGTGTTCAATATCACTGGTAATACCTGGTATGCCCTCTCGAATGGTGGTTTGGATGCTTCAGTGCAAGCTCTTTCGGTTGCTGGTGGCTATCTGATTGTAGGTGGTCTGTTCAAACAAACTGCTGAGGGTGGGGTAACCGGACTGAACCACATCGCAACTTACACTAGTGGTTTAAAAACCATTAACACGTTTGTACCCCTGATAATGCGATAACCAGAATATATTTTAACACTCGATAGCCAACAGTTGAATGGACGGGATTTGTGACGATCAGTGGGTGTTTTAAAGCTGGCTATCGCGCTCATTAAGTTTCCTTCAAAGAATATCACCAGGATAACTCAAGCGATTTTCATTATATTTTATAGATATCCACCAGCCCCTAAAGTCATTTAAGTAATAATACCTCGCCTGCCCAGCTAAATTGGGTATTTTCGCTAAAATGGTTTTACCCGTTAGCAGATGCAATTTCAGCTGCCCAATGCTGAAACTGGCATCCGCCATAGTAGACGAAATTTACTTCTTTTGTTGACTTTTCAGCTATTCCATCCTAAACTTATCCCATGCTGGCGCGCGTCTTTTCCTGCGCCGTGATCGGATTGGATGGCGTTGTTGTCGAGGTCGAGGTGGATACGAGCTTCAGACTGGCCGGTCTTTTTACTATGAATATGTAAATGCGTGCAGAAAGAACCTAATAACCTGCCAGTATAAAGTTCTGAAAATGTATCCTTCACTAACACTTTCAGGCAGGATTGGCTCATCAGCACAGAGCATAAAAATAGATAGTCTTTCTTTTTGTCATACCTGATTGTATTCACGCAAGCCTTTGTGCATTCTCCTCAGAACTATTTACTGCTCTTATCAGTATTAGAATTAAATAGCTCTACATTTCGATCGATTATTTCATCGATGAGGCTTGAATTCAGGAGTATTTTATGAAACTGATCAACAGCCTAGTTCTTATGCTCGCTCTATCTCTGGTTGCCTGTTCTTCGCAGGTTGACCTTGCTCAGACTGAAAGCTCAACTCAGACGACGGTAGCAGAAGACACCCCAGCCAATCCCCAGACCGGCATTTCCACACCTGCGGTCACATCCTTGGAAAAATCCCATCCTGTACTTACTACAACCCACTCATGGACTCCTACACCCGAGGAGAAGACAGAACAGGTTACCTTCACCACCCAGGACCACATAACCCTCGCCGGCACGATGTTTGGTGAGGGTGATTTTGTTGTTATTCTAACGCACATGGGCATACCGGGCACTAACCAGAGCTCGTGGCATCCATTTGCCCGCTCCCTGGCAGAGCGAGGTTTTCGGGTTCTAACCTTTGATTTTCGCGGCAGAGGTGAGTCAGGTGGTAAACTTGAATTTAACAAACTCCCTTTCGACATGGACGCAGCAATCCAATACCTGAACGAGCTTGGATATACCCGCATCGCCTGTATTGGCGCAAGCATGGGTGGCACAGCTTGCATGCGAGCTGCACTGGACCATGACCTGGTTGGATTGGGTGTAATTGCCAGCATTTTAAGCAATGGAAAACCAAATGAAGTTTCCATGGATGAAATTCAACAACTCAACCTGCCAAAAATATTCATATATGGTGCCTATGACTTTCCCACCGTAATTACCGATATGAAAACTATGTCCGCCTCTGCGCCGGAACCCAAAACAGTACAGGTATACCCGACCTTTGAACATGGGACCGATATTTTCGATACAGATTATGGCAACCAGTTATCTGAATTATTAATCAATTTTTTAAACGCAGTGCGATCGGGTGACTCTCTGCCATCTCCATAAGCAGGGAGGATGAAGATTTTAATTAAATATTGGCATTTCCTCAGCGCAGTTATTTTGACCTGTACGTTATCCAACCCAATCTCGATCTATAATCCAGGGCACCGCAAATTTACACTCCCTGATCCGGAAACTATGCAAGCTACATGGCTGTTAAACTCTGTCACATTGATCGGTGTACCTGCTCACACTGAAATTATTAATCGGTGTTATCATCATATGTGTCAAACGATCAAGCAAATTCTAGAGTCAGTTACAATATAAACCTGGGCTGCCAAGGATAGGGCGATTTCGGAGGGACTTAATATGGGTGCTGCAATTTTTTGGAGTGCATTGGCAACATGTACACTATTGATCGGCATGTATCTTGCCTATCGCAATCTTGTTGGACCCAAGTGGACCGGATTGATCATGGCATTCGGTGCCGGTGCAATTATCAGCGCAGCTGCCTATCAGCTCATCCTCGGTGCGGTAGCTGAGGAGAAGGGGAAATATTACATGGTAGGCCTTGGGATCGCTCTTGGAGCACTCACCTTTTATCTTGCAGACAGGTGGGTTGACAATCTGGGTGGTAAAGACCGGTTGGATTTTGAAGGTAATCAATCCAGCGGGTCTGGAACAGGAATACTGTTAGGCTCATTGTTGGATGGTGTACCTAAGTCATTGGTATTAGGTTTATCTCTGGTCCATTCCCCCCAGGTTTCACTGGCATTCATCTTTGCGGTTGCCATCAGTAATATTCCCCAAGGTCTGGGTGGCACCGCTGGGATGCTTAAAAGTGGATGGGCGAAATCCAAGATTACCCGCTTATGGCTGGCAGTCTGCGCATTGAGCATATTGGCAGCTGGTCTGGGTTACTGGATCGCCCAATTAATTCCAGGTGCAAATGGTGCAGTGGTGGATGCCTTTGCTGCCGGTGCGTTATTGGTCATGCTGACCGACTCTATGATCCCTGAATCGTTTGAGCATGGAGGCAGAGAAACCGGTTTATTCCTGGTCATTGGATTTAGTCTCGCGGTGGCAATGTCGCTGCTTCAACTCGGATGATTCAGATAATAGATGGCTGGGTGAGACAGATAGATAAAACCATCCATGCGATATTCCAATCCATGCCAGCTCGTATTAAATCCTGCACTGAAATCGGATTGGACAGCGTTGTGGATGAGGTCGAGGTAGATACCAGTCTGTGATTAACCGGGATGGCCTTCGCCGGTCTACTTGATATTGGTGTAGCGGATAATCGCGAACGCATCCAATCAGCAGTCATGAATTCCGGTATTGAGTGCCGATAATAACAAAAAGCTCTGGTGATATCGCCCCATAATCCTCATCGTCAACATGATCTTGAGAATATCAGACTCATGGTTCGACAATAAAGACCATCTGTATACTGCAGAAAGACTCGCCGTAGCGAGGAAATTCGATCGATAATTGTTCTACTACTAAGGCGTCGAATTATCTTCTTATTATCATTAGTTAAAAGGTGAATACGCTGCGCCTCCAGCCCGTTTTTAATTTTTTCTTCAATATGGATTTTATATCTATCCATGTTATACATAATTACCTCACAACCGGATCATGATGAATTTATCTATTATTAGCAACAATAATTAGACAATATAGATAATAATAACCGCTATTATAATCGCTGTCAAGTTACTTAAATCTCGATGCCGCTATACGTTACGAATAAATTCTATGATGAGTTGACTTTTCTCCCGTTCCGTTCTACACTATCCGCATGCTCGCCCGAATATTCTCCTGTGCGGTGATCGGACTGGACGGCGTGGTAGTCGAGGTCGAGGTGGATACTGGCCTGGGACTGCCCGGTATGACCATCGTCGGCCTGCCCGACACCGCTGTACAGGAAAGCCGCGAGCGTGTCCAGGCGGCGGTCAAGAACGCCGGGATTGAATTCCCCCGTAAACGCATCATTGTCAACCTAGCCCCTGCTTCAGTGCGCAAGGAAGGTCCGGCATATGACCTGCCGATTGCCCTGGGTGTGCTGGTGATGATGGGCAGGCTGCCCCAGGCGGCTTGTGAGCAGGCATTGGTGGTGGGAGAGCTCTCCCTGGATGGCAGCGTGCGCCACTCGAGGGGTGTGCTGCCCATGTCGGTGGTCGCCCGCCAGCAGGGCTTCAAGCGTATCTTCGTGCCCAAGGTGGATGCCAACGAGGCCGCCCTGATCCCCGACCTGGAAGTGATCCCCGTCAGCACCCTATCCGAGCTGTACGGGCACCTATCCGGCAGAGCGCCTATCCCACCCCAGGAGCCCATCACCCCAGAATCGATCCCCATCATCACCCAGACCGACTTCCAGGAGGTGAAGGGGCAGGAGCACGTCAAGCGTGCCTTCGAGGTGGCGGCGGCGGGAGGTCACAACATGCTCCTCGTCGGGCCACCGGGAGCCGGCAAGACCCTTTTAGCGCGGGCCATGCCTGGTATCCTGCCGCGCCTGACCATCGAAGAGGCCTTGGACGTGACCCGCATCTATTCGGTGGCAGACCAGCTTCCGCCCGACATCCCGTTGATCCAGAACCGCCCCTTCCGCGCTCCACACCATACCATCTCGCATGCCGGGTTGGTGGGAGGTGGAAACTGGCCCCATCCCGGCGAGATCTCCCTGGCACACCGCGGTGTGCTCTTCCTGGACGAGTTGCCTGAGTTCGGACCACGTGTCCTTGAAGTGATGCGCCAGCCCATCGAAGATAAGGTGGTGACCATCAGCCGGGCGCAGGGCTCGCTCACCTTCCCCGCCAATTTCCAGCTCATCGGGGCGATGAATCCCTGCCCATGTGGCTATTTTGGCGACCCGGTAAAGCCCTGCACCTGCAGCCCCGGCATCGTCACCAAGTACCAAAAGCGCATCTCCGGTCCCCTGCTCGACCGCATCGACATCCACATCGAGGTGCCGCGGGTTGAGTACGACAAGCTGAGCGACCAGCGCCTGGGTGAGCCTTCAGCGGTCATCCAAAAACGGGTGGAGGCTGCCCGTCAACGCCAGCGTGAGCGCTTTGTTTCGCTAAACGATCCTGCAGAAGAAAATAGTCGTGCCCCCATCCATGAGGTCATTGCCTGCAATGCCGATATGCGCCCGGCAGAGGTGCGCCGGCACTGCGACCTGGACGATACCAGCCGGGCATTAATGCGCTCAGCCATGAACCAGCTACAGCTCTCCGCACGCGCCTACCACCGCATCCTCAAGTTGAGCCGCACCATCGCCGACCTGGCTGGGAGCGAGGCGATCCAACCAGCCCACCTGGCGGAGGCGATCCAGTACAGGCCAAGGATGATGGAGGGCTGAGAATGGTTTTTAATCCGTGTAACCTGTGTCATGTGCTTTTCTTGGGGCTGTGACTAAATCCGTTGTCGGGCTTCCCTAGTTTGGGCATCCTTGGTATGAGAATCCTGATGAGCTAAATGGATAGGATAGTTTACAAAAGGAGGGAGTATGTATTCCAACGAAAAACTACTTGAAATGCTAAAATCCGAGAAATCATCCGTAAGATATGAAGCATGTAAAAGATTACAAACTACAAAGGAAAGTTCTCCTGAGATAATTCATGCCCTCGAGAAAGCTGGCCGTGACCCAAATAAGCATGTGGCTGAGAGAGCTAATTTAGCTCTAAAATCTGATGTCCACCATCAGATGGCAATCCAGTTAGGGATGATAAAACCAGTCCATACCTATACAGAAGGAGAGCTATCAACTATTTTGAAAAATGGTGCAAAGCTCATCCTAGATTGCGTTCAGGGATACATTTCCTTCAAGACCTTTTTGTTTGAATATGATAGCTTCTATTTGTATCATGCACTCGATGGACATGAGTCTGACAATGCAGAGTTGGAACTACTCCAGAAATATGAAGCTGAAATTGCAATCCATAAGAAGATCTGGGATGAAGTTATCACCAAAATCACAGACTCTAAGTTGTTTGACCAGAATGCTATAAATAAGGGTTTTATCGTTGAAAGTGACGGCTTTGGACGACTCAAGGAAATCGCTGAGAAATATTCATATGTTCTGTTGGATTCCTCTATAGATGAGAAGGAAATTGCAGGTATCTGGTACACAGTGATAAAGAAATTTGACCCTACAATCGGGCAAGAATGGATCAAGTTTCAAGGCTGGGCAAAAATTCCTCATCTACGTGAACTAATATCACTCAATTTTTTCCTTAGGCCTGACGAGCTCTGGAAATTGATTGACTCCGATTGGAATTACAATATTCATGTAGATTATTTCATCTCTTTTTTCTGGGATTTAGATTACATTCTCAAGCGATTTGAGAATATTAGAGATAAAGTAAATATTCTCGCTGTTTGTCTTGAACCATCGTCTGAAGTTCGAGAATCGTTCAAAGACAGTCGGTTTGAATTCCAAGGATATGATCTGCTAGACATTGATCACGAAAGTGAAATTATCCAAGATCCGTTGTATTATGAAAAGGCTTTCAAGATCAATGACATATCTGAAGTAGGTTTGTTTACTACATATGACTTTGCACGTAGTGTTCAAAAACTCATTCACCAGCAATTCGAGACGGATAGTAGTTTATGGGCTATTTGGAAAATGGTTGCTGAGTAGGACATTCTCATGGAACACTATCAAGAAAGGCTAATCGTCTTGGCTCTTGAGTGGATAGCGCATACTCACTTATAGGAAAATACCGACCGTTAGAATTTTATGAAGCTATCAGTTTCGTCGCATCTATGTAAAATAATAGCAAATCAAAACATAACCATTACTTTTTTTTGTACATGGACATTTTCCCACATGCCGTAATATTGCACTGCACGCCTGCCCGTGTGGCTATTTTGGCGACCTGGTCAAGCCCTGCACCTACTCACCCGGCATCGTCACCAAGTACCAAAAGCGCACCTCCAGTCCCCTGCTCGCCCGCACAATTGCCGACCTGGCTGGGAGCGAGGTAATCCAACCTGCCCATTTAGCTGAAGCGCTGCAGCACCAGTCAAGGATGATGGAGTGAAAAAAACGTTATCGCGTTGGTACGTTTACACGTTTGCATGTTAAAACATATTTAGCTTCCATTGAAATTTACTATACGAGGAGACTGCGTTCTCATGAAGGAAATGATTGCCAAAGCTGTACGTATTTATAGAGAAAATCCAAAAATGGAAGACCATAATGTATGCCAGCGTCTAGTTAATGAGGGAATCGATCCTGAAATTGCGGACCGATTAGTTAAATTTTTACCCATCGCCTATACACGTACCATGTTTTCCACATCAGGGGCGATGTTCCCTGAAACATTTCAACAAGCTGATAAAAATGGGAATCTATTACCTGAACAAACGTTCACATCTGAGCCCATCTGGAATGAAGTTCTGGCTTATGCACAGTCAGATGCAAAAAGTGGAACTTCTAGACAAGATTTATTAGCCATTGCTTCCGGTTCGTCTGAATATAAGGCAGTGTCACAATTACAAAGTAAAGGTGAGAATTTGGGTGAGTGCTTACTTACACCACCTATATTTATTCATCCGGAGATGGATTTTAAGGCCTTCGAACAATTAAAAAAATCGTTATTCGAAAAATATCGAGAGCAATATAATAAAAATAATAATAAAAATGGAATCCTGGCTTCCATTTTAACCGAACATCAAATTTCAACAACAGAGAGCGGGGAATCCATCTACATCAATGGAACGGATGTATTGCTGCAGGCAATAGCCTATCCACAAAAGGCGTTATCACCTGGGGCGGCTGTTCAACTGGATATTATTATACGTAGCCAAAAATTGCTGGGTAAACGCGAATTGGTGGAATCCTTTGGGGACGCCGGGGATGATCTGGATGATGCTATCAATAAATCGTTTACCAGCTTCAAATTCGCCAGCCTTCAGACAATTCTGTCGGTGTTCGTCAATCGTGATTTAAACGCTGGACAAGTTGAATGGGAAGAATGGAGCAATAACAGGAGGTCATGGAATGTTTGCTTAGGCCCGATAACCCCGAAGGGATCTCCGGCAGTTAGACCAGAGAAAATTATCAACGGCGAAAGCTACCGCTCTTTTTTAAATAATCTACGATATGCTTATCTAAGGGAAGCATCATTTGACATGCATTGGATGCGTATATATCGCGGCTCCCTACAGGGCAAAGTACGATCTCGTGAAGTTTTGCTGGATGGCGAACATTGGAAATCAGGCGAAGCAATAATGGATAAGTGGAATTGGTTGCCGGGGCCTGATTTCTACAGCATTCGCCAGTTCATGATTCTTGTACCAGACCATCAAAAAAAGCCACGGTGGCAATTCTGGCGGTGAGATGCATTAATTAAAAGACTTACATATTATCCATATGATATTCGTATTTGACCTAGGGATTTATTGACAAGATCATGATTAAACAACTACTACGATTTGGGGACAAAAAAATATGAATCTCGAATACTTTGCAAATGGATTACTAGATACTCCCCTCATTTTGATTTATGGAAATGATCCGACTAGTGTAGAAAAACTTCGACATGCTTTAGAAAATCTTATAAATGGATTAGTGGATAGTGTTGCTATTCATGAGATACCAGGGTACAAATCAGTTGATGAATGCAAGCTATTCGCTCAATTAGATCCTGATGATTTGGGGGTGTGGCGCCTAAAGAAAAAGGAAAATGTATTTATCTGTTCACAAACAAAGAAGACTTGGATTGGAGTAATTGAAATAATAGAACCTTTCACAGATCCCGATACATACACTAATAGTAATGCTCATTACCAATTTTTGACCGATATGACTCGATATAGTCCAATAAATTTACTAATTTCGACGAGAAGAGAGTGGTGATTTACTAAAAAGTAAGCGATTTTTCTAGATATTATGTTTGTCCAGTTATCACTTTTCATAATACAGTTACATTACATTTTTCCACCCGCCGTTGCATTGGACTGCATGGATGACAATTATGGATTATTCGACCACTGCCAATTCCACTTAAGCATCCCAGGTTTGAAATGCATGATACAAGATTCATGATACGCTAAATGGATGATTTTTGTCTTAGGAAAAAAAGGGAGACAAAACATTATATATTATCTTACTATATAATTTATCAAGAAATGTGTCACCCGCATTGTTAATAGGAGGGCTTTATGTCTGAATCAGTAACGCAATCCTGTCCATCATGTGGTTCAGCTGTTAACGAAACTGACATTAATTGTAGGAACTGTGGTTTTCGCATCCAAAGTGGCAATGAGAACCTTATCCGTCGAGGACGAAATATAGTGATTCTTGTTGTGATAATTAGTCTGTTCCTTGAGTTTCTTGGATTTCTAGCGGAAATATCATCCGCATATCTCGAGGATCGATCTGTCGAATACCTTGACTTTGTTATCCGGATTCCTATTTTGCTCGTAATTCTTTATCTTACTTACCGCGGATACTCCTTTGCACGATGGCTCCTGGGTATCCTTTATATCGTAACGTGTGTGGTTGGTTTATTTTTCTTAACAAAGGTAGACTTCTATTCCTTTAATCCTTTTGCTCTTGGCTTAATGGTGCTTATTGGCTCGTCAGCAAGTGCGGCGGGTTTGCTTCTTATTCCAAGGAGTGTACGAATTTTCCAAGATACACAAAGAAAATCTATTAAGAAGGGAAGTAATTTTGGTTAGCAGCTTGTATAAACGAGAATTGAGGTAAATATCGTAGATAGATCTAAAATCAAGCATTACGAGCTCATCTGTTTGCAGGCTCCCACCCACCGTTGTATTGCACTGCACGCCTGCCCGTGTGGTTATTATGGCGATCCGGTCAAGCCCTGCACCTGCTCACCCGGCATCGTCACCAAGTACCAAAAGCGAATCTCCGGTCCCCTGCACGACCGCATTGATATCCACATCGAGGTGCCGCGCGTCGAGTACGACAAGCTAAGCGATCAGCGCCTGGGTGAACCTGCCACAGCTATCCCAAAAAGGGTGAAGGCTGCCCGTCAACGCCAACGTGAGCGCTTTGTTTCGATTAACGATCCTGCAGAAGAAAATACGTGTAGACCCATCCACTGCGACGCTTGCATGCAACCGGTGGATATGCGACAGTTTTGGGAGCCAGACGACACCAGCCGGGCATTGATACGCTCAGAAATGAGCCAATTGCAGCTCATGGTGCGTGCTGAGCTTCTCTATGATGAAGGCGGTGGAGTTGTGGTGATGGTTCATGATCGCAAGGATATCTACATCGGCACCGATTTTATTCACCTCCCCCCGATCATCCGGCCATAGTGTTTAAAAAGCACTTATAGAAACAACAATCCAGGTAGCAGATACTAGCCACCTGGATTGTTGTATTTACAATCTCAGAATATCCAGCAAGTACGAATTTATGCTCACTGGATTGTGGGTACAATAACCTAATTGTTCAATCTTAGAAATTCATTGCTTGCACACATTACTGGTTTGCTTTTCCCGAAAAATAATCGATATAAAAATATTAAAAATCGCTTGACTTTTTTTATAATTATGCTAGAGTATCCATATCGCTTGCTCTCTCTCAATGGTGATTACCTGGCTTGTTTGATTTTCCCAGATGGTGCCATCCACATAAGCGAAAAGCGGGGGCAATCAGCTTATGTCATTGTTGAAGTTGAAAGGAGGAGATCAGTTACATCATTTTCCATATGCATTTACGCTGAGTTTATCATTCAACGATAGAGCGATTTTTCAGAGGAGGATCGCATGACATCCCATAATAGAATTAAAAAAATGATCGTCAGTCTATTGTTTGTTTTGAGTCTCCTGAGTGTTACCGGGCTGTTACTCAGCCTCCCTTCCAGTCAGGCTCTTGGCTCTGCACCAGCTTCTGGCGAAATGGATACCAGTGTGGCACCAGTTGCAAGCCTCTTTTCAGGAAACGATACAACACCCAATGCACCTTGCTCGGGCGGTCCAACGATCGATGATGTCACTCTAGATGAGTGTGTCGATAATAGCTTCACAGTGGGAGGGGTCACAAAAACCGTGCGAGTTTGGTATACCAAAGTTGTCCATACTTCCGTCCGTAACGATGAGGGCACCATTTATAACCTCACCCACTATATCAACAGCGATGCTGAAGCGCAGGATGTGGCCCAGTGGGGGCGGGAGGCCTGGGAACGCTATTATCAGGTCTTTAATCGCCACCCCTATGACAATGGCTGTGGCAACCGCATCAACGTCCAGCTGGAGGATGGCGTCGCCTGGGCCGGCATCGCCTACTGGGCAAGCTCCGGACATTGCTCAATCGGCATCGACGCCCCCATGATCCGCAACGGCGGGGGTCAGGAAGTTGTGTATCACGAATTCCAGCACTACACGCAATATTCCTTCAATGACGGCTGTTATGGATTCCTAAAACCCAACTATCATGCCGGTTCAGCAGCCGGTGATGCCGAGTTTGTTGAGGGTTATGCAGATCTGGCCATGGATACCGTCGATCCAGCTGTTGATTTAACCCTCTTTAGTAATTTTATTCGTGACTACAATCCAGGGCTAAGCTTTTATGATCGAGGCTACTGGGATGTGTTCAATAAGTATTTCAGCGAGCAGCTTGGCGCTCTGTACGCCACATCTGACCCGCATTGGCATTTTGATGCCGTTCGGCGACATTATGAAATGTGTGACGCCCAGGACACACTCTACGTGCTTGACGACCTGGTACCAACTTTGAAATCCGGCCTGTCTGAAGAGGAGCTATTCCTGGACTTCTTCGCTGCCAATTGGGCCAAGGACTGGGCTGACCCAACCACGCAGCCCGAGCTGGTTTACTTTGACGATGACACGGGACCCTCCTATGGTTCGATTACGCTATATAAAGACGAAAATATATCCAGCGGGACTAAGAATTGGAGTGACCAGAGCACCCCGGATGATTGGGCAGCCCGCTATTACCAGGTGAAACCCCAGAGTGGCTGTTCATTCGTCACTGTTACGGTCAATGGCGAGGCGGGTGCTCATCTGGGTATTAACCTAATGGCAGCTGATTCAACTGCCCCCACCTCCGTCAACCGCGTCGCCTGGATTGGCGAGGAGCTGGCACGCACTTACCCGGCTTACGGCACTTACGACCGGATTGTGGCGGTGGTCAATGCCTTCGATAACAAATATGATTATGATGTCTCTTTTTCTTGCGTAACCCCTTCCATCAATATCCTGGAGCCACGCCAGACGAATTTCGCCCAGGTGGGCGACCCCACCAGCCCGATTTCCTTCCTGGCGCGTTTCAAGGTCACCACCAGTGGCAGCCCGGTGCTTGGATTAACAGAATCACTCTTTAGTGCGGAAGCAGAAGGTGACGCAATCACTATCGTGCCCGGCTCCTTCTCCCAGGTGGGCGAGGAGTATTGGGCGATCATGCTACCGCCTACCAAGCCACTCGGCACAACTTATGTTGATTTTGAAGTCTGTCTGGATACCACCATCTGCGACAGCGAGAACAATGCCCTGCTGTATGTGGACCCTGGCAACACCGATTTCGCATTGGTCTTCGATGGCTCCGGGTCGATGGATTTGGAAGATGTAGCTGGTGAAGGCACGCGCGTTGAAAATGCCCAGAAAGCCGGCACCGTGCTGGCCGACCTGCTACGGGTAGGCGACCGCATCCTGGTGACTGATTTCTCCGCCAAAGATAACCCGCCTGGTTGTGGAGCTGGCGACCATAATTGTGAGTTGGATCTCATCACCCGTCTGGTGCGCACCGACGTGGTCGACCCGGTTACAGACATCATTGCTGACGTTAAAGCCGCCATTGAAGCCATCACACCACGTGAGTGGACCCCCATCGGGGCTGCACTACAGGATGCCATGACCAAGCTGGTAGCTGGCCCAGCCAACGACAATCCCAAGCACATCATCCTGCTCAGCGATGGCGATGAGAATGTCAACCCGATGTATGCGGATGTGAAGGATGATCTGATCGATTCCGGCGTGGTGGTGGATACCATTCGCTTCTCCAATGACGCTCCCGGCGATTTGCTGGCACAGATCGCGGCTGATACAAATGGTAGCTATACCTACGTACCTACCACGCCGGGTACAATGGAACAATCCTTCCAACAGATTCTCGACCAGCTGACCCAGATGGGCGTCTCCACTGTCCAGGCCAACCAGCTGGTGAATACCCCGGAAGGATCCACCCAGCAATTTGTTGGTCAGCTAAACCAGATGGGTGTCCCCTCCGCACTGGCTAGCCAATTAATGGCAACCACGCTGCCCGGTCCACTTGGGCTGGACAATGTGTATGACTACTATGATACTAGAAGCCAGAGTGCGGCGCGTCTGACTCATGAGAACTTCGTTAACCTTGATGCGAGTCTGGGTTACACCCAATGGACCACCCCTACCCAGATCTATGTTGATGAGAGTATTAACTCCCTGCGCATCGTGGCGGCCAGCAAACAAGGTGATTATGATGATGTCTGCTCGGGAGCGCGCGATGTGGAAATTGCGATGCCAACGGAATATCCAAGGCCGACCTGGATTCCTGTCAGCCCGGCTGACCCCGAGTTAACGCCTGCCAACTGGGATATTCGCAATTCAGAGTTCGACGATGTTGTCATCATCCCCGATCCATCAGCAGGAACATGGCAGGTGAGATCCAGGTACAGATGGACAATTTGTAGAGGCGTAGAAGCTCCTACTGCGACTGCTTACTACGATGTAATGATCAACAGCTCGGCCGAGAGCAATATCCAGCTCACCGCACGCTTCCTGCCACCCATAGTGAATAACCAGGGTACGGCTGGCGATTACATACCCATCGTCGCTACCTTGTTGTACCGCAATGGAGCCATCCCTGGTGCCATCATCGGGGGGTACATTGAGAAACCAGGTGGTCTTGTTGATTGGTTCATCTTGTGGGATGATGGGTTGCACAACGATGGCTCAGCCAGCGATGGTGTCTATGGCAATGAGTACCGCACCGCATTTTGGGGTGGCAATTACAACGTCCGCATGGCAGCTTTTGTGTATGATCCGGTCGCTGGTGAATGGGGAACGCGCGAGTGGAATGGAGGCTTCTACATGACAGGACCCAACACAAACCCAGAGCTGGATCAAGATCAAGACAACATGCCGGATGCCTGGGAGCTGCGCTGCAATCTGAACACCCAGGCAAATGATGCCCTGGAGGATAACGACCAGGATGGTTTACAGAATATCTGGGAGTTGATTATCGGCACTCTACCTTGCCAGGCAGACACCGACCGGGGTGGCGAGCGCGATGGTTCCGAATGCACCTCATATCCCTGCCCCCGTAACCCACTTTTTGCCCCGGATGACCTGGTGCGCCCGCTTGGGCATATCAGCGTGATCGCTTTGAATGAGCGCATCCGCATCCAATGGACGCATCCACTCACCTACACCAACATGGTCGGATGGATCGGTATCGACCCGGATGAGTTGGGTCGGCGACTGGATATGGGTAACTCCGGCATCTATACCGATACCGAAGTTCTTAATGATCAGACTTACTTTGTCAGGTTGTCCGGTCAGAACGGCACGGCAGAGGGTGATTATAGTGACCCCATCCCGGTTACCCCCAGAGCTGACCCGGATTCCCCCAGTGGAGCAATATTGATCAATAGTGGTGCAGTCCAGACACTCTATAGGGATGTGATGTTGAATATCAGCGCATCAGACATCCCACTAGATGGCATGCCTTCGCCTGCCAGTGCTGTCGGGGGTGGTCCCCTGGCAGTCAGGTACAACGCGGTCAGCGCGGCCATCGAGATGCGCATCTCGAACAACTCCAGCTTCATTGGCGCGGCCTGGGAACCAATGGCGCAAGAGAAAGCCTGGACCCTGGCTGATAGCTCACCTGGCGTCCGTGTCGTCTATGCCCAGTTCCGTGATGGTGCCGGTAACGAATCCCTGGTTGTCTACGATACGATACTATACAAACCTTTCATTAACTACATACCGGTGATTACAAAGTAGTATCATAATTAATTAAGTTTAGTAATAAACAAGGAGACTGGATATCCCCAGCCTCCTTGTAATTTATCGGCACACATTTTATTCTGATTCTACAATTAAGGGCAATTACAGGTTTCTTACCTCTAGGAATCGATTGGCAACGTATAAGCGATAATGCCGAGATGTGGCGGCGCCGATGCCTTGGGCATACCGTTACTGCAACATAACGGTTTATATAGTCTAGTGGAAAACAAACCAACCAGCAGTCTGAGTAACCGCGTATTGAGAATTGCCCATATCAGCGATATTCATTATCTTCCCAATAAAACCATACCCAAACAATTGACATCCACTATACAGAAAATCCAAAAGGATACATGTCCATATAATTCTTTAACACCCGTGTTTCATTTATAGACTCGCTTAACGCAGATAAAGGATGGACTCTATTTCTATGGGATGCCTTTAAAGATCTCATGGCAGCCAATCGCGACTTACCTATTTATTATTGAATTGGTAACCACGATGTGTGGGGGTGGGGATATTAGAATATTGACCCAAACATCGACAATAATCCACTCTTCGGTAAGAATATGGCTATCCAGGAGATTAACCTCCCAGGGCGATATTATAGTTTTGACCCGGCAGGTTGGCATTCATTATTATTGAAAGCATGCAATCACCAGTTTTTGCGGAACTGTATAGCTGCTATATTGGCAAACTTGATGATGACCAATTTTATTGGCTGGAGCATGAATTAATTATCAATCACAACACACCAGTATGTACCCAGTCACATATCCCGCTGCTGTGTGCGTGTGAGTATTTTGATGGCGAGAATGAGAAGCTTGACTATTGGGAAGTGTCAGCTGCTTGGATGCATATAGCCTCGCGCCGAATACGCAACCTGTTTCTGGATCATTGAAATATCAAACTATGCCTAAGCAGGCCTACTCACCAGCAGGAAGAATTGAGCTATCTGAAGGTGAAGTATCTCAATGATGGCGCTATCGGTGGTACGTGGTGTAATGGTGCATTTCTGGATTTTCCGCCAGGCTACGTCCTTATCGATTTTTATAATGATGGTAGCTGCACAAGCAAATTTATCGTCTTTTAACTATTTTAGGTCAGGATTGCCATAAATCGCTCGAGATTTGCAAGGACGTATCGGGAAATAAATTTTATAGAAAATTACCGGGTTCCCTTATTTTCCCCATGTTTTCATCAATTCCTAGCAACCTCCCACCCGCTGTTGTATTGCCCTGCACGCCTGCTCTCGTGGCAATTTTGGCGACCCGGTCAAACCCTGCACCTGCTCACCCGGAATCTTCACCAAGTACCAAAAGCGTATCTTCGGTCCCCTGCGCGCCCGCGCCATCGCCGACCTGGTTGGGAGTGAATCCATCCAACCTGCCCATCTGGCGGAGGCGATCCAGTACAGGCCAAGGATGATGGAGGGCTGAGAATGGTTTTTAATCCGTGTAACCGGTGTCAAGTGCTTTTCTTGGTGCTAGTGGCTAAATCCGTTGTCAGCATCTGGTTTGAGCATCCTTGGTACGATAACCCTGATACCCAAAATGGATAATATTCACAAGCAGATCGCTGGGAAAAAGTTGGAAATCTTGATGATTGCTTATTTCAAAAACAGCGACAACAGATATTTTTATTGTGATATAAATAAATGATCTGAATGTTAGTAAAATAGTTGGACATTGGGAAATTAGGGAGGTGAAATATGTCAAGAACCAGATTTTCACTCATTGAACACCCTTGGTTCTTTCTGTTAGTATTCATTATAGCAACCATGGTCTGCCAGATTATAGTAGGGCTGGTTCTAGTTTGGGTCTTCAAACTAACCAACGATACACCAACTGCAAGTTTCTGGTTGGTGCTTTTGAGTAATCTATTAATGCTCTTTATTATCGTCCCCTTTGTATTAGGTTTCCCTAAGCGGTCACATCCATACGAAACATATCTCTCTGAAATCCGGCTGACTCACGTAAAACCTTTGCTGAGGTTGATCCTGCTGGGAGTTTCCTGCTATCTGATACTTGCTGTATGCACGGTTGCAGGAGTTTTGATTTACCGTCTCACACATGGTCTACCAGTCAATATAAGTTTTATGCGCTACTCATTCATTATCTCCAAAGAATTACCACCCCACTCTATGAGCTGGTTATATACGCTGCCCTCCATTTTAGAGGAAGTCGCTTTCCGAGGCGTTATCCTCGCCATGTTCCTTCGTTTCTATAATCAACCAAAGGCGATACTGTTCAGTGCTTTGGGTTTCGGTGTTATTCATTTAGGGAACATGCTTAGCGGGGGTGATCCAGTATGGGTGGTAGGACAGGTTGTGTGGGCTGCTATTTTAGGATTATTTTATGGCTACGTCACCATCAAGACCAACAGCTTGCTCCCAGCGATGATCGTGCATTACCTGAGCAATCTCTTTGTGTCAGCGTTGAATGCTTACCTTCAGACGAATGCTACAATTCCAGAACAAGCTCTTTACGGGATAATATTCACGTTCGGAGCTGTACCAACCATCCTGATGATACTCTGGGTGCGTGGCTATACATCTTGGTTGAAAATAGCCCCCGCAACTACCTAAAGCACTTATGCATATTGACCGCCGTTGTATTGCACTGCACGCCTGCCCAATAATAGATTATTATCGTTTGGTGCCCTTGACTCTAATGCAGATTTGATTTGTGAATCGGAGGAGTAATTTTCCTAACGCAATGAAAATGAAGAAAATAATAACATTGATGTGAATTAAGTGATTTATAATAATATTGGTCACAATCCCACTAAGGGGATGATTGTATATTACCATATAGTAATTAGGTATTTCCAAACCAACAGATTTACAGAAAAAAGTTAACACAATCTTGCGTCATCCAGATTTAAACAATGAGAGGAGAGGGTTAGAGTGAACGCGATGAAGAAAATTATGTTTCTATTTGTTGGAATAATACTAACACTAGGAAGTGTAAGTTGTGCTTTCTCAGATATTGCCTCTCTACCACAGCGAAGCACCCAGGCGGTCGCAGACTTATCTCAGACAGTAGCTGCTCAAAGGTCATCCATGAGTACGGCCGAAGCGGATACCAAAATGATCTTGGCCACCCGTGAGTCTGCTATGGGAACAGCTATTGCCGAAGTCCAAAATACAGTCACTGTAAAGAATTCCCTACTAGAATCTGCAACTATTGCTTTATCAACAGCAACACAGGTTGCAGTCGAAAATTCAACGCAGGTTGCTAATCTTCGACATCTGTCAGCTACCCAGTATCTCCAAATTGAAGATTACAATAATAGTATTCGTTGTATTGATAGACCAGAATCGATTGATTTTACGAACAACTCAACTGTGTCCGCCTCAATTAAATCTTGGTTAGAAAAAACATCAGAGAAAATTAACACGGCTGATTGGGAAGTCGTATGGGATGGAACTGAAACAGCGATTCATAGATTTGAAGGTCAATATTACTATGTTTATATAGTTTACTTCGATGAACCAGATAATTATTATTATGCCAGTATTTACGATATGTATAACCATTGTTTCATCTATCCGTAACTCTGGTTAATATCGTCAGAAATATGATGTCCTCTTTTTTTTAAACTGCTACTAAATTCTTAAATTTATCCACCCGCCGTTGTATTGCACTGCACGCCTGCCCGTGCGGCTACTTTGGCATCCCAGTCAAAGCCTGAATCTTCTTACGTGCATCGTCACCAAGTGCCAGAAATGAATTTTGAATCTACATATCGACCGGGTTGACTTCCATTGGTAAGCGACAGCAAACAATTAAATCCCCAACACCATTTATTTACTCCGAAAGATCACAATAGTCAGTCCTTAAATGAATTCGTCTTACTGAGGAGAATATGGGAAAAAAGGGTTGGTATTGTGATGAGATGGGGAAATAACTTCATCTCCACATTTAGCGCTTGCTTTATCTTCAAGCCAATTAACAAAAAACGGGTAATTTGGTCAGTCAAAGGGACCAACATCAATTTGCTTAAACTCAGGTTATTGTATAATAAAAGTTAGTCCATCTCCACTTTCATGTTGTTTTTTGGCGAGATGCCTTTTTTTACGTTTAATACTATTCAAGTAGTACGAATCAGGACAACAATAATCAAAAGATGCCCGCATGAATTCTTTTTCTGTTTGATTCATAATAAAAACCAGCATAAAAGTCACCAGATCCATTGCAGACTAAGCCAAAGATCAGTAGAACCTGATCAATTGAAATTGGAGGAATAAGATGAGAAACAAGACCCGAATAGTTTTGAAGTTTATCGTGATTTTGGTAGTATGTCTTGGACTAACCGGGGGAAAGACTATAACAGTAAGTGCGGCCACTTGTGATTGGCTGGGGATAAATACCAATTGGACGAATGTAAATAATTGGTCCTGTATGCATGTCCCTATTGCTGCAGATGATGTAAATATTGGGGCAACAGCTAACCATCCAATAATCAATGCTAATATCGGGACTGCCTATGCCAATAACTTCACCATTGCTTCTGGTGGAGTGCTTGAAGTAAACTCGGGTGCCCGATTTGAATTATATGCTAATGGCGATATGATCAATAACGGCACGATCATCACCACTGATGGCATGGATTCCAATTATTTCGGGTTTAATGGCAATAATTTCGGATCACAATTTATCAATAATGGAGTAATTGATATTTATGCCGGGCAACTAAATACATATCCCCTTGAAGGGGCTACGCAAAGCGGCACATTCTCCGGAAGGTATGGAACGATAGGCTTTCTTTCATATTATGGAACAGTCCAGACATTTAGTGCTGGTTCTGTGATCAATATCAATAGGATCTTTTTTTCTGGACAATTCGATGCAAATATTTATGGTCAGGTAAATCAAAGCTGGCCAGGTAGTGATTTTAATATTAACGCCAGCAACGTGACCATTGATTCCGCGCAGCCACTTCTGCTGGGAGAGCTGGGTATTTCCGGTGGTGGCACTCTAACAATCCTGATGAATCCTGGGAATGGTTTAGGGTCATTAAACATTCCTGCAGGCGGAATTCTGACCGGGGAGGGTACGGTTTCTGATTATCTGGTGAATGCTGGTACTGTCAGCCCAGGAACGTCACCTGGAGTGATCAACGTATCCGGTTACTATACCCAAGAAACAACCGGTATCCTGGATTTAGAATTGGGCGGAACCACTCCGGGAACTGGATATGATCAATTGGTTGTAACCGGTGCAACGACTCTGGGCGGGACGCTTGAGGTTAGTTTATATAATGGTTTCACGCCTGAGCTGGGTCAGAGTTTTACTATTCTTACGTATGGATCACAGACGGGTGAATTTACCACAAAGAATCTTCCTATCCTACCTATAGGAATTGGATGGGAGATTGCTTATGGGGATACAGGTGTGACATTAACTGTGGTAGAGGATCTTATAACAGAGTTTTACCTGCCAATAATCGTGCGCTAATTTTTAAAATTTGGGTGGGTTGGATAGCCGAATTTCCAACCCACCTTTTTTACCGTCTCGCCCGCACCATTGCCGATTTGGCTGAGTCATGGCAGTACCGGCCGAGGTTGATGGAGATGTAAACCAATTCTGGGGAGAATATCCCATCGAACGGATAAGAAGAGGAGAAGTATGGCTGAGAAATTCATACTGGCGCACGACCTGGGTACAACTGGAAACAAAGCTTCACTTTTTGATGAACAAGGAAATGTACGCGCCAGCTCATTATCAATATACCGCACCGAATATCCACAACCCAACTGGGTGGAGCAAAATCCCGAAGATTGGTGGAAAGCGGTGTGCACTTCTACCAAACAACTTTTGAACACCACAGGGATTACCCCAAAGCAGGTAGCCTGCATCTCATTTAGCGGTCAAATGATGGGCTGTGTTGTCCTCGATCGCAGAGCCCGCCCATTGCGGAATGCCCTTATCTGGGCAGATACACGTGCCAACCAACAGGCAGAACAACTAATTACTAAAGTTGGAATGGAAAGGGTATACAGCATTACTGGGCACCGCGCCAGCTCATCCTACTCTGCTGCTAAGATCATGTGGGTGCGTGATCACCAACCCGAAATTTTTACCGAGGCTTATAAATTTGTTCACGCCAAGGATTTCATCGTTGCCCGTTTAACTGGTAAATTTGCAACAGATTTCTCTGACGCTGGAGGCATGAACCTGTACGACCTGGAAGCATATGACTGGTCTCCCACCATGCTGGAAGCTGCCAGCCTGGACCGCTCGATATTACCAGACCTTCACGAATCGACCGATATTGTTGGAGAAGTACTCCCCTCGATTGCTGACGAGGTTGGACTGGCCGCTGGCACACCAGTGGTCATTGGTGGGGGTGACGGATGTTGTGCTGCAGCCGGAGCTGGCGTAGTGCGGGAAGGTGCTGCTTATAACTACCTTGGATCGTCCTCCTGGATTGCAATCGCATGTAAGAAGCCGATCTATGATCCTTCGATGCGGACTTTCACCTGGGCTCATTTAATGCGCGGCATGTATAGCCCATGTGGAAGCATGCAAGCGGCTGGAGGTTCATACCAGTGGCTGCGCGATACTTTCTGCCTGCAAGAAAAAGAAGCGGCAAAAAAGCAGAATATCAGCCCCTATGAACTGATGAACCAGCTAGCAGAACAATCTACACCTGGTGCACACGGGCTGCTGTTCTTTCCCTACCTGTTGGGAGAGCGATCACCACGCTGGAATCCGGATGCAAGGGGGGTTTATTTTGGCCTGACCATGGGGCATACCCGCGCCGATATCATTCGGGCTACCCTAGAAGGCATCACCCTGAACTTAAAGGTGATTTTGGAAGCTTTTCGTCAGCAAGGAGCTCAGATTGATAGCATACGCGTGATCGGTGGTGGTGCAAATGGACGGATCTGGCGCCAGATCATGGCAGATATTTATGGTATTCCAGTTTACCGCCCTGCTCTGCTGGCTGAAGCAACTTCATTTGGGGCAGCTTTGGCTGGAGGGATTGGAGTAGGCATTTATAAAGACTGGAATCTGGCAGAGTCACTTACTCCGGTCGTGGACGAGATCCAACCGAATCCACAGATGACTGCTCAATATGAAAAACTATATGACATTTTTAACGCGGCTTATGAGGCGTTTGAGCCCATCTATACCAAAATTGCTGCTTTTTAACAGCCTGGATACATTTTGTAGGTACTGAGTAGCAAGAATTAATTCACATGAGATTACAGTTACCCTTTTTTCAACTCTTATAGCAAATTAGTTATTCTTGAGAGACTGACCTGGGTTTGAAGCCAGGTGGGGTGATAACCCTGATACACTGAATGGATGATATACAGAAGGAGGCTGCTATGCAGAAGTGGGAATTGTTCACAATGTCTTGTGCATTAGGTCTTGGGGGAAATGCGACGGAAATCTGGAGTAAGAAGGATAAAAAGACAGGAAAAACGAAGTGGGATAAGCTCACAGACTTAGCATCTGAAGGGTGGGAGCCAGTTGATGTCACTTCGATTACTCTTGGAGGTACTACTTCAGAAATTCTTTATACCTTCAAGAGACCATTAGAGGGAAGTATCTCAATGGCAGATGAAACCTGAACAGGCATTTTGGGAAAAATATATGCCAATGATGGCCTTTGCCAATCAAACATCCCTGGTTTGAGGAACCTTGGTATGAGAATCCTGATGAACTTAACGGATAAGATCAAATATTATTAAGGAGGAGACATGGAATATACAGTGGTCAAAGAACACACTCGTGAAGAACTTATTAGGAAAGTAGCAGAGCTGATAAAGCAAGGTTGGAAGCCTCTAGGAGGTATAGCAGTATCGACAGTAGCACCTATATTAGGGAATTATATATTTTGTCAGGCTATAATCAAAGACCAGCCATAATTCCATAATGCTGTCTTTATTGCATGCCAGATATGTGGAAAGCCTGGTCATGTTGAGAGGCTATGACTGAATGATTTGAGAATGGGGTTTCTGGGTAAGGATAGATAAATCTAAGGGGATGTCATAATTTTACCCATGTTATTCCCACTTTTTTGCAGTTTCCCACCCGCCGTTGAATTGCACTGCACGCCTGCCCATGTGGCTATTTTGGCAACCCGGTCAAGCCATTCACCTGCGCGCCCGCACCATCACCGGCCTGCTGGGAATACGGCGACCCTACCCTCTCTCCAGGCAGAGGAATTACAATATAGGCCGAGGATGATGGAGGGGTGACAATATCACCAATATTACGATTAGCAGTGTTTCTTACGTTATCGTGATTGTGTTAATAAATCACATCGCTGGTGACTAATGTGGCCCATCAATCCAACACTGACCATCTATAGAAAAAACACCTGTAGACCAGCCAGGTTCATCCATGTAGACAATATATTTTTTCGTATAATACTGGGCATTACTTTTAGCAATATACCGTACTGACACAACATTTGAAAGCGAATCACTAGATATTTTTTCAGGGTCGATATAAGACAGCTGCCTCACATCTGGTAACGAGGATACATAAGTTTGAAGTAAAACGAATGCTTTTGCTTCATCCGTATAATCCATATTCGTCAAAGGAGTGCAATTTGCATTCGAAAAGTCTGGCGTAGGTGTTTGGACGACTACTTGTGTCATGACAGGTTGTTCAGTGAATGTTGGATAAGGTGTATAGGTAGGATAGGGGGTGAGTGTTGGATAGGGAGTACTTGTCGGATAAGATGCCTGGGTTGGTGCCTGGATAGAAGCCACCAGAGTACCCGCCTCCTCTGTTGGTAAAACACCTGGCGACGGATTACAGGATTGCAAAAATAATACACAAATGAGCAAAAAATAAACAAGGCGAGACATTATTTATTCTCCTTCTGAATACAATATACCATCGTCTCAAAGTAACATTATAAATCTGTCTCTCCTTCATATCGGTACAGGTTTTGCCAAAGCTCATCTTTTCTTTCGGTTACCTGGGAGGCAGAAACCATCAATTGCCTGGATGTGACGTCATCCGGATGAGAAAAAACATCTCCACAGATGGATGAAGTAGTGCCAAAAATCAGCCGAAATCCTGGAGCATAACCCATGAACTCTGAAAAAGAATATTAAGATTCTTCTCTAAATTCCAAAATAAGGATATTCTCACTCCGTAGAGGATTGACTTATTTTTCCGAATGGTCTTCTAAGCAAGGATGATCACCAAATATCCAATTGAGGTTGAAAGCGAATGACACCATTATGAAATATCTCTGGAAGAAATGATAAGCTGGCCAATATTTTCAAAGCCTGAACTAAGCGGACGATTTTGTTGACGCATTTTCAGCTTTCTTTAGAAAGAACGTAGAAAAGGATCATATTGTCTTACCTGCAAGTCTGGGAATAAATGAAGAGTATATATGTAGAACCCAGAAAAAGGCGAGTTTTGTGACGGATAGTAGATTTCGTGATTCTCTCTTAAAGCGGAGGTTGTATGGCTCTCATGGTATGAGGGTTGTCTACGGTTGCAGGTGCGCATATTTTTCTATTAAGGATAAAATTATTCCAAGTCTAGCCAATTGTATGCTAATAATTAGAAAGGGAAGTTATTTTGGATGGGAGGAGATATGGAGACTCAATTAACGGATACTTCCACCTTTTTGATTGCAGGATTTCTAGCCTTGTTGTTTCTTGCCATAGGAGTGGTGCTTATTATCCTGCATCGACGCAATATACGAAAAGCCGAAGAGAGTATATCGTGGCTGGAAACCACCGGCACAATTAATGAGTCCAAGGTTGTGCAAGGTAGTAATGTGCTTATGAACAATGACGAAGATGGTGAGAGTGCTCCGGTTTTCTACCCTGAGATAAGCTATACCTACAGGGTGGCTGGGTTGGAATACACTTCGAAGCGCCTAACCTTTGCTGGAGTAAAGTCATTTTCAAAACAAGAAAATGCAGAAAAAGCAGCTTCCTTTTATCCTGTTGGCACACAGATGCCAATTTATTACGACCCTAAAAACCCTAAAGAAGCTGTGGTGGATAAGACGGCGAAAAAGTCAAATATCCTTCTCACCTTCGGAATCTTATTCATAATCATTGGGTTAGCCACTGTCCTTATCGGAGCTTTCTTTATCTTCTGATAATGCGCCTTCCTCATGATCTGGGAGCAGAAAACTGCCACACCTTTATTTCCAATACGAAGTGTATGGGTTTTATGGACATCATATAATTCTTATCGGCTCCCCCGATGACAGCATGAACCTACTCTGGCGTACCTACCACCGCATCATCAAGCTGAGCCACCTAATTGCTGACCTGGCGGGGAGGGAGAGGACTCGTCCAGCCCATATGGCCAGGGCGTTGCAATATTGGTCTCGGTTTATGGAAGGTGAATGATTTAATACTAATAAATGACTACTAGCAGCAAAGCCTGTTCCCTGGGGGATAAACACAGGTATTACCCATGCTAACAAAAGACTTTACTAAATGGTTGGTGTATAGAAGGCTCTGATACTATAATATTGGTACAGCCTTTAATCTTCTCTTTCAGCGAGAACACCTATGTTCTGTATATCTAGAACTTTCAAAAAAATGAGCCTGACCATGGGATTACTTCTCATGGTGTTCGTCATCAGCGCGATGAGTCCCGTGCCCGAGTCATCTCCACGTTCAGAGCTCCCGGTGGGCGGGGATAATGACACGAGTGTAACAAAACGTATCTTTATACCCGTGATAATTAAAACGACGGGGTATTCCCCAACAAAGATCTACTGCATGGGGGATAGCCTCACCTCGGTGGACGTCTACGAGCCGGTGCTGGTCGACCTGCTCGGACCTGACTGGGTGACGATCAATAAAGGCATCTCAGCTCAATATACTGCCCAAATGCTCTCCCGCTTCCAGCACGATATCATCGACCCAGGTGATGCCGCCTATGTGATCATCTGGGGAGGGGCGATCGATGTGCGATTCGGGACTCCCGAAGGAACGACCAAGACCAACCTGCAGGGGATGTACACCCTGGCCCATAACTCCGGGATCAAGGTGGTGGCGGTCACCATCACCCCACAAAATGACCTTTCCGCCCCGAATAAAGCCAAGATCCTGTCGATCAATTCATGGATAAAAAATACAGCCATAAACGTGGATTTCATTGCCGACGCATATACCGCCGTTGAGGACCCAAGCCATCCCGGGAACATCCTGCCAGCTTACGACCAGGATGGTGTCCATTTTAGCTACCTCGGTTATTCTGTTGTGGCGGAAACAATATATAACTCAGTTGTCTGGATACCCAATCCTCCCAGGTAGAAATTTATGAGAAATTCTTTCATAAATGATCAGGTTAAGTCATAATTCATCATATCTGTTCATTACCAACCAAATACCCATAAAAATTGGGTTATAGGATGTGCTTATAGGTTACCTCTGGCAGTTCTACAGGAGGGAAATATGTTCGATCGATTGATTTGGATGAATGATCGTATGCTTCTTGATGATCTAGTCTTCCGGCTCGAATATTTCCGGTCTGATAATTGGGATGGTGGGGATGATTATATCGGCTTCTATAAAACAAAAGATCTGGTGGAACAATACCAGATTTTTTTCTCCCATTATCCAATTTTTCATCCGCACTATGTATTCGAACTGGGTATTTTTGACGGGGGGAGTACTGTATTTTGGTATGAGCTATTTAAACCAAATAAACTTATCGCCATAGACATCCTGGAGCGAACCGACAGCCCCTATTTTTGCAAATATGTAAAATCGCACGGGTTAAGCGAGCAAATCAAGACTTACTGGAAAACCGACCAAAATGACAAAGAGAGGCTACATTCTATATTTACCACAGAATTTCCTGAAAATCTTGATTTGGTGATCGATGATGCCTCCCATATGTATGAACCTACGCGTTCCAGCTTTGAGGCAATATTCCCGCTATGCAATCCCGGTGGTTTGTATATCATCGAGGATTGGGCGTGGGGCCATTGGCCCGATTTTATCAAACCGGACCACCCCTGGGCAAATTGTGAGGTATTAACTCGATTAGTTTCCGAGCTGGTTGAGGCTGCAGGAACATCACCCCTGCTGATCTCCAGCATGGTTGTGAATCAAGGTTTCGTGGTGATCGAGCGTGGGCCGTTACAGCTTGAAAATTCAAAAGACTTCGACCTTGAGCAACATATCGTGCGCAGGGCGAGATAAAGAAATGTACATGCTAACTATGTACCCTTGAAAACGATCCCCTTGATACTACGGACTAATAACAAAATAACAATCGCCAGGAATGACGCAATAATCAATATCGCAAAACAAACATCAATAGGGCGTGCTTCTGCAAGATTCATTACAATAAGAGTAGTGATAAAAATGCCTACCAGCGTAAACAGCACATCGAGCCAACTGTGGAAACCATCGACCTTCTTCTTTAGCTTTTCTATATTCTGATGATCAATGATCAGGTGATATAAATCAGACTTTTTGTTTATGCAGCAAGTGATTTATTGATAGAAATAATTGCCTAAATAGCCGGTTTCTTCCAGTCGTTCTGTTAAGATGAATTAAAGACTATTTGGGTACATTCATCGATGATGGCGAGTGGTCCAGTTTGGTACGAGGGTTTCGCATTAGCCAGATCAATCCTAATCCTGTAAATATTGCAGGAATCGCCCCAAAAGCCAAGACATCTGAATTTCTGTCGACTGTACCACCCATAATTAACCCAAGAACCAACCAACCAATCATACTGGCTAGGAGCCAAAGCAATGAGCCTCTAAAATGGTGCCAAAGTATTGGCAGTTGTGCCAGAGCCAAAAAGAAGCCAATGAGCAAAAACACCATGAGTAACCCAGGTCGGTAGTTCCAATATTCTTCCTGTCCAGTGATATGGCTGAACGCCTGGACAGTAACTACTGCCAGGGCTATACCGCCCCCCAAGCCAACAGCAGTAGCAAGGATCCACCATCCGAATTTGGGAATACGCTTTCTGAGAACGAACCACTGAAAAACTCCAAGCATCGTTGCAGCTATGGGGAACATGATAACCCCAAACACCTGGTCTTCATTTATATTGGGAGAAATAGCTTTGGCGATCAAGATCAGAGCATAAAGTACAACAGAACTGGTCAGGATAGCAGCCGTACTGGCAACCACCCACATTAGCCAAAACTTTAATTCGGTATTGCGCTTTCGAGGAATGGGGAGAGCTGTGTTGTCCATGAATGAGCTCCAATCGTTACCTTATTAAGTTTTCAAAGCAACCCAGTAAATCCGTAACTCATGCCGTATAGACTTATTGATTATGTTGAATTTTACACCCACCGCGGTGATTATTATAGCCTCTTCTTGTGTTAAGGTTTAAGGTTACAAAACCTTGGCAGAACCATCTTCTAGCTCCCCAGCAGTTGATTCAAGCTTGATCTAGTTATTTATCCAATCAATCAAGCTCATGTAGCTACTACGCGGTGTTATACACCAAGCTAAAATACCAATCTCTGCTGGCACTTGTGGTATAGTAACTAATCGATAAGCCCAATAGCCAAATCCATCATCGCTTGTACCTGCATCCAGAATGAGGTCCCATGAAACTCACCTACCCCGTCACTCAAACCATCGACCAGACTGACGACTACCACGGCACGCTTGTCTCCGACCCCTACCGCTGGCTGGAGGATGTCGACTCTCCCGAAACATTGGATTGGATCAAGCGTCAGAATGAGCTTACCTTTGGATTCCTGGAGCAGATCCCGGTGCGTGAGCAGCTGCGCCAGCGCCTGACCGAATTGTGGGATTACCCCAAGGCACAGGCTCCCATAAAGCATGGTGGACGGTACTTCCAGCTGCGCAACAGCGGCCTGCAGAACCAGGATATGCTCTTTGTGCTCGAGAGTCTCACCTCCGAACCGCGCCTTCTGCTCGACCCCAACACGCTCTCGACCGATGGCACCGTGGCGCTCAACAACTGGGAACCAAGCCCGGATGGCAAATGGCTGGCTTACGCCACCTCCGCCAGCGGATCCGACTGGCAAACCTGGCACATCCGCAGTGTGGATACGGGAGAAGACCTGCCTGAAACCATCCAGTGGAGTAAATTCAGCGGGGCTGGCTGGCTGCCTGACGGCAGTGGTTTTTTCTATGCCCGGTATGATGCCCCGCAGGCAGGCGATGAATTCCAGGGTGCGAATTACTATCAGAAGCTCTACTTCCACCGGTGTGGAACACCCCAAAGTGCTGATGTGCTCACTTATGAACGCCCTGACCAAAAAGAATGGGGGTTTGACCCTCGTGTCAGTGAAGACGGTCATTTCCTGGTACTATATGTATGGCAGGGAACCGATGTCCGCAACCGCATTTTCTACTGCGACCTGCAGGGAGGTGATTTTGTTGAGCTGATCGGCGGGCTCGAGGCAACTTTCATCTTTGTTGGCAATGATGGCCCAATTTTTTATTTCCGCACCAATTTCGACTCTCCACACGGATGTGTGATTTCTATAGATACTGCCAACCCGGCCAAATCAAGCTGGCGCACGCTGATCCCTGAGAGCAAGGCGGTGCTCGAATCGGTCAAGATGGTCAACAATGAGTTTATTGCCGTCTACAATCGTGATGCACACCATGAAATCTGGCGTTTTGGGTTGGATGGAGTACCACTCAAGCAGATACCCCTGCCAACCCTGGGAGCAGTGTTCACCAACTTCGAGCACATGGTGAGCGGAACCCGCGCAGACCGGGAGCTCTTCTTTGGGTTCACTTCCTTCCTCTTCCCGTTGACAGTTTACCGGTATGATTTATCCACGGATACCATCGAAACCTTGTTTACACCTCCATTAGCCTTTGATATGGATAATTATGAGACCCACCAGGTCTTTGCCAGCAGCAAGGATGGGACCCAAATCCCATTGTTCCTGACCCACAAAAAGGGATTGATCCATGATGGGCAGAACCCTACATTGTTGTACGGTTATGGTGGTTTCAGCATCTCGTTGATGCCAGGGTTTGCTGTCAGCCGCCTGGTCTGGCTGGAGATGGGAGGGGTGTACGCACAGGCTGTCCTGCGTGGTGGTGGTGAATATGGTGAAGAATGGCACCAGGCTGGGATGCTTTATAACAAGCAGAATGTTTTTGATGATTTCATTGCCTGTGCTGAGTGGCTGATCGCCGAGCGGATCACCTCCACTGCAAAGCTGGCCATCAATGGCGGCTCGAATGGCGGATTGCTGGTGGGTGCATGCATGACCCAGCGACCTGACCTGTTCGGGGCATGCGTACCAGCTGTCGGTGTGATGGATATGCTGCGTTTTCACCAGTTCACCATCGGCTGGGCATGGGTCAGTGATTATGGCTGTGCAGACGATGCGGAGCAGTTTAAAACCCTGTATGCCTATTCCCCACTCCACAACCTCAAGCCGGGAACAAGCTATCCCGCCACATTGGTGACCACCGCCGATCATGATGACCGGGTGGTGCCCGGGCATTCCTTTAAATTCATCGCTGCCTTGCAGTCCGCCCAGGCAGGTGAAGCGCCTGTGTTGATTCGCATTCAAACCAAGGCTGGTCATGGATTTGGCAAACCGACTGCCATCCTCATTGAAGAGCTTGCTGATGTGTATGCCTTCCTGTTTTGGGCATTGAAGATTGAGAATTAACCTCCCGCTGTAATTCAACCGACTGGCTTCCCAAACCTCGCCTTTAATTTCCCCTGGTGACATCGGTTGATGTCACTGACCCATATATTGTGGACCAGTACCGGTTTGATAAGCCACCCTGTGACCGTTGAACCTGCCTGCAAGCTAGCCTGCAGGTTATTATTTCCAACCTTGCCTAAATATGAATTGCCCATGGATTCAACAAGAACCATAGAAGTTTAATGTTAGATTAGCAATTATATATTGTATTTATTGCCATTTAAGGCTAATATTTCGTCTTAATCAATAAAATCAGGTTGACCTGAGCAAATATTATTGCTATAATGTGCGTACGGTCTGATTGAGTTGTGTTAACAATAAAGTAGGCCTACAGGGAGATTATCGATGGTTTTATCACTTGGTTCTTATCATTGAAAGGAGGTGGCGTTTCACCGATTCTGTCGTTTTTAGGTTTCAGTCTTGTCCCCTCTATAGTCATGCAACTATGAATATCAGGGGAACCGAGGAGGCTAGTGCAAGCTAATTTACTGTAAGCATAGAAGGGGTTCTTTTGATAAATATAGGCTCCATCCGAGCAATCGTTGGATTACCTATTTTTTTCAACCTACCACCCAAATTAATCCAGACCAACCATTGAAAGGATTACTCCATGACCAACAAAATATACAAGCTACTTACCCTGCTGATCGTCTTGAGCGTTGCTTTACCGCTCTCGATACTTGTACCAACGAGCAATGTAAGTGGTGCTCAAACCCAATCCGTAACAATCACCATCCTGCACCACAACGACTTCCACGGCCAGCTGGAAGCATCCGGCAGCAACCCCGGCCTGGCGCGCCTGGCAAACACGGTAGAGAACGTGCGCAGCTCAGTTGGTGCCGGGAACGTGCTCCTGGTGGATGCCGGTGATGAAATGCAGGGCAGCCTGCTCTCCAACATCTGGCAGGGTGAGCCGGTCATTGCAGCCTACAACCTGATGGGCTACAACGCCGCTACCTTCGGCAACCACGAATTCGACTGGGGACAGGACGTTCTCACCACCCGTACATGCTGAAGCAGCTTACCCATACGTGTCAGCCAACATCGTGGTAAATGATACGGGGGATTGCGCCACCGCTGGTTGGACATCACCTGCTTTCGCCACCCCCTACTCGGTCGTGACAGTCGGTGACCCCGTTCCGGTCACTGTCGGCTTTATCGGGGTAACCACCCAGGAAACGCCCTACATCACCATAGCAGAAGCCACCCAAGGCCTATGCTTCAAGGATCCAAAGGATTCGATCGTCCACTATTACGATGAGCTTAAAGCCCAGGTGGATGTGATCGTGGTGCTGAGCCACCTCGGTTTCAATGATGGTGGTTATGGCTATGGCTTCACAGTTTATGGAGATAAGACCCTGGCCCAGAAGCTGATCGATGCCGGCAAGCCGGTGAACCTGATCATCGGTGGTCACAGCCACACCGATCTATCAGCTGCGACTGTTATCGGACCGACCACCGTCGCCCAGGCACACTACAATGGTCGTAAGCTCGGCCGCGCCGACATCACCGTAGGAACTGATGGTTCGGTCGGCATTGTTTGGCAGCGCCTTGCTATCGGTACGGGAGATCCTGTGTACCAACCTGTGGCTGATCTCATCGCTGAATATGCCAACGATCCCTGGTACCAGGACCTGATCAACCAACCCATCGGCTATGCCCAGACTGATCTATTACGTAACTATAACGGCGATGCCATGATGGGTGATTTTGTCGATGATGCCATCTATGGTTACCTCAACAATGATGCAGAACCGACGAACGATGTAGACCTGTTCTTAAATAATGCAGGTGGCATCCGCATCGACTGGTGTGACAAATGGGATGCTGAACTGGGGCAGTGGGTATGGAGCAGCACGGTCGGCGATTGCGAACCCGGACTCTGGGCGCACGACCCGATGTTACTTACTTACGGCCAGATGTTCCAGATCCTGCCATTCGGTAATGCCACCATCGTAGGTGACATGACCGGTGCCCAGATCCTGGACCTGATCAACCAGAGTGCCACCCTGTTCAAGGGTTCCATCCAGCCTTCCGGCATTCGCTTTACATTCTATCGATACTCAGACGCACTGCCAGGCCCACAACCCTATGCCTGGGGTGGGTTTGACGTCGAGGTGTTTAACAAAGCTTCAGATACTTGGGAACCGCTGGACCTGGCCCGCACATACCGGGTGGGCACGAATGAGTTCCTGGCACCTGCCGGGCAGGATGGCTTTGTCCAGTTCAAGTATATGACCAACATCAGCTACTGGGGAGACATGCTTGATGCAGTCAATGCCTACGTAGCCGAAACCTATGGCACCTTCGAGACTGCATATAAGGGTCCTGACGGCGATGGCACGCTCGATGGGCGCATCACCCGTGATGGCACCGATGCCGGAGGAAGCATCGTACCTATCACCGTCCTGCACCACAACGACTCGCATGGCAACCTGGTCAAGGGAACCTATGTGGGTTACACCCAGCTGGCAGCCAAGATCATCCAGGAACGCGCCCACAACCCGGAGCGCACTCTTTTAATCAACTCGGGTGACAGTTTCCAGGGCGACTCGATGATGTACTACTTCAAATCAGCTGCGCTTGGTTATACTGCTGACGGTACACCGTTGGATCCTGCACTGCAGATCAACCCGCTCATGGCTGCCTTCAACTACATGGATTATGACGCCATGACCTTGGGTAACCATGAGTTCAACTTCGGCTCCCTGATCTTCACCAGCTCTCTGTCTCTGGCCGATTTCCCCATTCTCCAGGCTAACCTGGAAGATGATGGTCAGTACGGGATCGACCAGGTGCCGGTGGAGGACTATACCCTGAAGTCTGTTGGCCCAGAGGGCATCAGTGTAGCCATCCTGGGCATCGGCAACCACCGCGTGCCCAACTACGAGTTACCCAGCAATATCCCCGGACTGACCTTCACCAATCCCATCACCAAGGCTCAGGAACTGTCGGATCAGCTGCGCTCGACCAATGATGTAGTCCTTGCCCTCACCCACATCGGCTTCACCGAGAACCCGGGTAGTGTGGAGATCGACAATAACGTCGACACCTACATGGCAGCGAACGTCACCGGGCTGGATATGATCGTCGGCGGTCACAGCCACACCAATCCTGCCTCTGGTTTTGGTGCCTATAAATTCCTGCCGACCATCGTTGCTGGACCAGACAATATGCCAGTGCTCATCAACCAGGCTTATCGCTACAATAACACCCTGGGCGAAAACATCCTGGGTATGCGCGACAATGGCGACGGCGCTTGGGAAGTAATCAGTCGGGCTAGGGCGGTATATCCCGATCGTCCTTGCCGATCCCGAAGATCCCGCCCTCCTTGCCATGGCTCAGCCGTATGTTGACCTGCTGGCAGCCTACAACAACACCGAGATCGGCCAGACAACTGCCCCCATCGATGCTCTGCAGGCCTACACCCAGGAGACCACTGGCGCTAACCTGCAAGCTGACGCTGCGGTCTGGGAGCTGGAAAACCAGGGTATCGAACCCGTAGACTTCCACCTGTCGGGTGCGATGAGCAATCGGAAAGTTGCTGACGGAGCCACCCCGGAAAACCCGGTCACGCTCAAGGTCAGCGACATGTTCACCCTCATGCCCTATGAGAACTCGCTAGTGGTGATGAATATGAACGGCCCACAGATCAAGGCGGTGTTGGAGCGCGCTTATCGCAACTACTATTATTACAAGTATGTACCCGGTTACGGAGGATACTCCTATTACACCACCTGCATGATCGACATCAACGCGGGCGGTCAGATCACCTACGTGGATAGATTCCCAGCAGCATATGATCCATCCTTGAGTTACGTCCTCTCACTGGAGTTTGACGGGCAGTTTGTGGACTTTACCGATGCCGATACGTATTACCGGGTCTCGACGGTCAACTACCTGGCAGCAGGCTCGTGCAACTTCAATGATAATGGCGTCAGCCTATGGCCGTTGGACCAGATCGCAAATGACACGCAGTTCTATGTGCGTGATTCCGTCATCCACTACATCCAGGCGATGGGCATCGTTTCACCGGCGATAGAAGGACGGCTGCAGTTCAACACCGACCTGGAACCTCCTGTGATCACGATAACATCACCGCAGCCAATGGCATACCTGCATCCCGAATTCCTGACCCTCGAATTTAGCGCAGAAGACGTTGGTCCGTCTGGTTTGAAGAACGTCTGGGCAGACCTGGACGGCACACCGGTGACCAATGGGCAGGTGATTGACCTGTTAACATTGGCGTTGGGTGACCACACCCTGACAGTGTATGCAATCGACAATTCCGACAATCAGTCCAGTGCATCTGTCACCTTCTCCGTTATTGCCACACTACCCAGCCTGAGGGCAGACCTCAGCCGGTTCTACGCGGAAGGGAAAATCGACAACCGTGGTGTTTACAACAGCCTGATGATGAAGCTGATCCAGGCCGAGAATGCTATCGCAAAAGGGAAGTATCAGAATGCCAGGAACCTTTTGAAAGCATTTATTTCCGAGGTTCAAGCACAATCTGGAAAACACATCACGCCGGAAGCAGCTGCGATCCTTATTGCCGATGCCAATTGGGTGCTTAGCGGTTTACCGTCCGGTTTACCCAGGATCATCAAATCCTCTGCCGATCATAAACCCAACCATCATCACACCAAAATGAATCTATCGGTAAGCGGTTAAGTATCAGATATAAGAAACAGGGTGTTCGTAAATGTAAACGAACACCCTGTTTTATTGGTAGTATTTACAGGCAAGTCAATAATTTTATAACACCTTATTGGACTTTGAAATCTGTTAACAATAATATATCCTTACCTTCGATCCTCACGAGCAGGTTTGAATTATTCGGAGGCTGAAAACTCTGCTCAATAGAGGAGGAATTGATATATGTCATCTTGATCCGGATCTTATGGATTACAAACGGGCAGAACACCCTTGATATGACCATCGAGTCCGTCTGCTGGCTGGCAGGTTATTATTACCATCCGCATATATAATATACAAAGTTAATGGAACCCATAAAATCATGCTACTGGCGTTGACTTGGGTAAAAATTGTGGCTATAATGAAGTTGCAGCATTGATCCAAGTAAATAAAAATCAGAACTAAATAATCCTACAGGGAGATCATCTATTGTTATCCGCCCCGTTGGTTAATAAAAAAGGAGGTGTCATCGGACTAGTTATTACGTTCTGAGATGTCTTTATTTTCACGTCTGTTGTTGTGGAACGATGGATCACAGGAGGCCATCGTTTACCTACCAAAAATTTTATATCAATCCATGAAAGGAATACCCCATGACCAATAAAATTTACAAGCTACTTACCCTGCTGATCGTCTTGAGCGTTGCGTTGCCTCTCTCGATACTTGTACCAACGAGCAATGTAAGTGGTGCTCCAACCGAACCCGTAACATTCACCATCCTGCACCACAACGATTTCCACGGCCAGCTGGAAGCGTCCGGCAGCAACCCCGGCCTGGCGCGCCTGGCAAACACGGTAGAGACCGTGCGCAGCTCAGTTGGTGCCGGGAACGTGCTCCTGGTGGATGCCGGTGATGAAATGCAGGGCAGCCTGCTTTCCAACATCTGGCAGGGTGAGCCGGTCATTGCAGCCTACAACCTGATGGGCTACAACGCCGCCACCTTCGGCAACCACGAATTCGACTGGGGACAGAATGTCCTCATCTCACGTACACTCGAAGCGGCTTATCCCTACGTCTCTGCCAATATCGTGGTAAACGATACAGGTGACTGCGCCACTGCTGGTTGGACATCACCGTCATTTGCCACCCCCTATTCGATTGCTACAGTCGGCGATCCCATCACAGTCACCGTCGGCTTCATCGGGGTGACCAGCCAGGAGACACCCTACATCACCATCCCCGAAGCCACCCAAGGCCTTTGCTTCAAGGATCCAAAGGATTCGATCGTCCACTATTACGATGAGCTTAAAGCCCAGGTGGATGTGATCGTGGTGCTGAGCCACCTCGGTTTCAATGACGGTGGTTATGGCTATGGTTTTACAGTTTACGGCGATAAATCCCTCGCTCAGAAGCTGAACGACGCCGGCAAGCCGGTGAACCTGATCATCGGTGGGCATAGTCACTCCAATCTCTGGCCGCTGGACGATCCTGATCCAGCTCATACCAAGATTGTTGTGATTGGTAACACTACGGTAACCCAGGCTTACTATAATGGACGCGTAGTTGGGCGTGCCGATATCACGGTCAATACCGATGCGACGGTAACCGTCGCCTGGCAGCGCCTTGCTATCGGTACGGGAGATCCTGTGTACCAACCTGTGGCCGATCTCATCGCTGAATATGCCAACGATCCCTGGTACCAGGACCTTATCAACCAGCCCATCGGCTATGCCCAGACTGATCTATTACGTAACTATAACGGCGATGCCATGATGGGCGATTTCGTCGACGATGCTATCTACGGATACCTCAACAACGATGCAGAACCGGCAAACGATGTAGACCTGTTCCTCAACAATGCCGGTGGTATCCGCATCGACTGGTGCGACAAGGAAGATCCGGGAAATCCTGGTACTTATATCTGGAGCAGCGATCCGCTCGACTGCTCGGAAGGTCTCTGGGCGCATGATCCAATGCTGCTCACCTATGGCCAGATGTTCCAGATCCTGCCCTTCGGTAATGCCACCATCGTAGGTGACATGACCGGTGCCCAGATCCTGGACCTGATCAACCAGAGTGCCACCCTGTTCAAAGGCGCCATCCAACCCTCTGGTATCCGCTTCAGCTTCTTCCGCTACTCAGACGCACTGCCAGGCCCACAACCCTATGCCTGGGGTGGGTTTGACGTTGAGGTATATAACAAATCCTTAGCGGTCTGGGAGCCGCTGGACTTAGAGCGCACCTACCGGGTTGGCACGAATGAGTTCCTGGCACCCGCCGGGCAGGATGGCTTTGTCCAGTTCAAGTACATGAAAAATATCAGCTACTGGGGCGACATGCTCAACGCAGTCAACGCCTACGTAACCGAAACCTACGGCACGTTAGAGAATGCCTACAAGGGACCTGACGGCGATGGCACGCTCGATGGGCGCATCACCCGCGATGGCACCGATGCCGGAGGAAGCATCGTACCCATCACCGTCCTGCACCACAACGACTCGCACGGTAACCTGGTCAAGGGTACTTACGTGGGCTACACCCAGCTGGCAGCCAAGATCATCCAGGAACGTGCCCACAACCCGGAACGCACCCTGTTAATCAACTCGGGTGACAGTTTCCAAGGCGACGCGATGATGTACTACTTCAAGTCGGCCGCTCTCGGTTATGCTGCTGACGGTACACCGTTGGATCCCTCGCTACAGATCAACCCACTCATGGCTGCCTTCAACTATATGGACTATGACGCTCATGACGCTTGGGTAACCACGAGTTCAACTTCGGCTCGCAGATCTTCACCAGCTCTCTGTCTCTGGCCGATTTCCCCATTCTCCAGGCTAACCTGGAAGACGATGGTCAATACGGGATCGACCAGGTGCCGGTAGAGGACTATGTGGAGAAGGTGGTCGGTCCAGAAGGCATTAAGATTGCCATCCTGGGAATCGGCAACCACCGCGTGCCCAACTATGAGTTACCCAGCAATATCCCTGGACTGACCTTCACCAATCCCATCACCAAGGCTCAGGAACTGTCGGACCAGCTGAATCCGACCAACGATGTAGTCCTTGCCCTTACCCACATCGGCTTCACCGAGAACCCGGGCAGTGTGGAGATCGACAATAACGTCGATACCTACATGGCAGCGAACGTCACTGGTCTCGATCTGATCATTGGTGGTCACAGCCACACCAATCCCGCCACTGGTTTTGGTGCCTATAAATTCCTGCCGACCATCGTTAGCGGCCCCAGCAATACGCCAGTGCTCATCAACCATGCCTATCGCTACAATAACACGCTAGGTGAAGTGGTGTTGGGTATGCGCTCTGATGGAATGGGTGGTTGGGAAGTTGTCAGCCGCGCCGGGCGCTATATCCCGATCGTCCTTGCCGATCCCGAAGATCCCACCCTCGTGTCCATGGCTCAGCCGTATGTCGACCTGCTGGCAACTTACAACAACACCGAGATCGGCGAAACCACTGCCCCCATCGATGCTCTGCAGGCCTACACCCAGGAGACCACTGGCGCTAACCTGCAAGCAGACGCTGCGGTCTGGGAGCTGGAAAACCAGGGTATCGAACCCGTAGACTTCCACCTGTCGGGTGCGATGAGCAATCGGAAAGTTGCTGACGGAGCCACCCCGGAGAATCCGGTCACGCTTATGGTCAGTGACATGTTCACCCTCATGCCCTACGAGAACTCGCTGGTGGTCATGAATATGAACGGTCCACAACTTAAGGCGGTGTTGGAGCGCGCTTATCGCAACTACTATTATTACAAGTATGTACCCGGTTACGGAGGATACTCCTATTACACCACCTGCATGATTGACATCAACGAAGACGGTCAGATCACCTACCGCGATGCCTATCCCTATCTACCCGATGGCAACAACGTTAAATCATTGACGTATGATGGCATTACGGTCGACTTCTCCGACGCCGACACCTACTACCGAGTATCGACGGTCAACTATCTGGCAGCAGGTTCGTGCAACTTCAACAATGATGGCGTCAGCCTGTGGCCGCTGGACCAGATCGCCGATGACACGCAATTCTATGTGCGCGACTCGGTCATCCATTATATTCAGGCGATGGGTACCGTCTCACCCGCCATCGAAGGACGTTTGAACTTCATGTCAATCACCGACTTCCTGTTCTTACCACTGTTAAATAAGTAGAAACATAAGTAGAAACATATGAAGTAGGGGATAGATCACAGAAATTAGAAGCACCCGGAAAGGAAAAATCCGGGTGCTTCTGTGCAGAAACTGGGTGAGGGAGACTGCTTTCACCCATCCAGTTTCTTTCAAAATTTGAGAAAAGCTTCGTGCAGTGCCTTTGGTGTTACAGATCCACTTTGGAAAGTAAAGGATAAAACTTATTTCACCAATAGTGGTAAAAATGTAAAATTATGCAAGAGACGTCCATGAATATCCCGCGTAGCAGCTTGATGCTCCCAGGCAATGAGATAACTTGACGAACCACCACCTATGGCTGGGTACTCTCGATTCTGCCCTGAACCTGGTTCGACTATCATAAACTGAGGATCGAGTGTCTCATTGGGATGAGCGATTCGTGCCCAGATACCGTATTTTAAATTCACATATCGGGTTTGCCAGGCTAACAGGTAGTTCCGACCAGAAGCATTACAGCTCACATCTACATTCAAGTCCGGGCTAGTGGTATCGTCAATCAGATAGATATTTCCTGGTATAGCATCCCCATCCACATATCGGGCATAGATGGCATAATCTGCCCCCCCTGATCCTTGGTCAGATTGCCAGGCGACCATATATTGATCGAATTTATCACAGGCTGCCACGGCTGGATTTGCCTCAAAGTGTGGCCAGGCAGCAATCACAAATTCGTCCCCGAGCGGAACACCATCTCCTCTCAATCTGCGTGCATAAATATCAATATCCTGAGCAGTTATCTCTAAATCCCACACAACCAGATATTCATTACGCGCCAGGTTATAGGTTATATCTGGAAAGTCACGGATTTGTGTACCGGAAGAAATCGTAAAATCATCACCCATGCTCCCATCAGAAAAAACGCGACGCCCACTGATATAGCCGGGTACATCAGTGGATGTACTCTGCCATACCACCATATACTCTCCCTGTGAATATGCATAGGTTACCGCAGGATGTGCCTGATTGCTATTCCAATTGCAGATCCAGAAATCCGTCAGGTTGGGATCAGGGCCATTCCAGGGGATAAAACGCCCCACAACATCCCAATCTGTGCCATTCCCCCAATAATCGTATGCCCACACAACGAGAAACCGATCGTTCACCGGATCATATGCCACAGATGGGTTTGTTTTATTATAGGTGTTATCTGTAGAAACAGAAAACCAACTTAATAATTTACCGGTGGAAGAATAGCGTTGAGCATATATGTCATGATATCCACCTGGCCATATATTTTCCCATACTACCAGATACTGCTGACGCACAGAATTAAAGGCAATGGCAGGGCTATACTCCTCACTGGAACGATCGGAGATAACAATTTCGGGACCAAGATGAGACTCGATCATTGATTGGGTGGTATCTGCACTAACACTTTGATAACTTAGTTCCGGGATGATGATTAAACCCACCATAAAAAGCAGGAACAACGTCCGAATTTTCATTTTTCCCTCCAGCTATGAAAGTCCCTGATAACTTTTGTATTAGATTATATGTTTTCGAATCCTAATTCTATTCCCACAAGGTATATTGATTATTTGTAGGTAGAATTTAATAATATACTAATATATTATATAGAAATAATTAGGCTAAATCAATAGGGAAATATCGAATCCCGTAGCAAATAACATTTCCTGGGCATTTACGGACAGAAATACCCTGGATAAGGAATGTAATAGAATAAAATTCATTAATGGTTCCGCATGTACTCACATAATCCACCAATCAATTCTTAACAATTTCTGAACACCTCCTGTGTATACTGTCATAGTAAAATGTGGACAAAGGACTCTCCCTGGAGATAACATATGCCTTGGAAAAAACTCATCTTTCTATTCCTGATCATTGTATTTGGCGGCGTGTCAGCATTCTGTGGTGCAGCCGTGGGTGGAATGGTGGTATACCAGTATGTCCGTCAAGGACAAGCCAATAACCAGCCTGTTTCAACCCAGGCAGCCATAGAAGTGGTTCCTGCCAGTAGCGATGCTCAAGCCATGGCAGTCAATACCATCGATGTTGAGACTGCCATAACACAGGCTGTTCAGAACGTCGGCTCGACAGTGGTGACCGTGGTTTCTACAGTCCCCGGACAGCAAACCTTTTTCGGCTATACGGGTGATTCCACCTCCTCTGGGAGTGGTGTGATCATTTCCGCGGATGGTTATATTCTTACCAACAACCACGTCATCGAGGGTGCTCAACAGATACAGGTGATCTTTGCCGATGGCAGCCAACAGGATGCCACCCTGGTGGGCACCGACCAGTATTCCGACCTGGGGGTTTTAAAAATAACTGGCGCCTTACCAGCGGTCGCCAGGTTGGGCAATTCCGATGCCCTCAACCCGGGTGAGACGGTCATCGCCATTGGCTCTCCGCTGGGCGACTTCAAGAATACCGTCACAGTTGGGGTGGTCAGCGCCACCGGGCGCTCGATCGATACCGGCTCGGGATACTCGATCGATGGATTGATCCAGACAGATGCAGCCATCAACCAGGGCAACTCGGGCGGACCACTGGTCAACCTGGCGGGTGAAGTGGTCGCCATAAACACACTGATCATCCGCAGCAGCGGTTCAGGCACTGTCGCTGAAGGATTGGGCTTTGCCATTCCCATCAACACTGCCAGGGTGGTATCAGAACAGCTGATCAAACAGGGCTATGTTTCCCGTCCGTACCTGGGGATCAACTGGCAGCCGATCACCCCACGAGTGGCCGCCGTATACCGCCTGCCGGTCCAGTATGGGGTTTATATCACCGATGTGGCTCGCAATAGCCCAGCGAGCCAGGCTGGTTTGCAGGTGGGGGACATCATCACCGGGATCAATGACACCTCCCTGGATGAGACTCACGCATATATCAACACCCTGTTCCAATACTCGGCTGGAGACACGGTAACCTTGACCATCGTGCGCAATCGTAATCAGATCCAGGTGCAGGTCACATTAGGTGAGTCAGGAGTATAAAGTCACATTTTAGGAGCGGCTTTCAAGGGGATGATAGATTGCTGCAATATTACCCATATATGATTTAAATTCATTGGGCGATTATTCAGGATAATCGCCTTTTATTATTATCGGATCACCCCAGTAATCTACTAATTCGCAGGCAAGGAAAATACTGACGAAATGATTAGAAATCACGATAGGAATAATGGTCTTGAGATATGAATCAATCCATAAGATTTCGGTGCTTATATCCAAATCTCAAGGTGGTTTGATTTGGATCAAATGATAAAGCTCACCCTGCTCAACTATTCTAATATTTTTCGGAAGATCTAGAATTGGGTGATCGATATAGATCGGTCGGTGGGATATCTCCCTCACAATCCATTGCTCAAGATCATCCTGGGTGACCAGGAAGCGGTTTACCGGTTGCACATCGGGTCGCTGGCCTTCCACCAACGTCAGGTACTCGATCACCGGCACCACATCCCAATAGCCAAAGATCAGGGCATTTGGCTCCACCTGCTCAAGGATCTGCTCACCCAGCTGGCGCGAGCTCCAATCGTCCGACTGATCCACCAGCTTATATTTCCAGGCAAATGAAAAGACGACCACTATTGAAATCAGCCCACGCATTGCCCAGAGCGCAATGAATGAAATGGAATATTTTGGGTTGTGAATGGAATGTATTTCAGTCTTTTGAATGATTTCTTCCATCCATTGGTACCCCATCCCGAGCCACAATGCCCAAATCAGGTAACATGGAAAGAACATCAACTCTTTATCGACAACCCTGTAATTTATGAAGAAGATGGCATGAAAAATGAACATCAAAACCAGTGCGACACCCATACGCCGGTTGCGTTTGAATAAAATGAATGCACCAACAAGGCCCGGTCCAATCCCGATGATCAGAAATGCCTGCCATAAGCCCCTGGTAAACAGAACGGTTTCTTGAATGGCTCCTCTGGCGGTATAAGCGAACATCAAACCCGAGAAAGTCTTGCCTGAAATCAATGACCAAAACCCTTGCAAAGTATCCAACGCCAATGGATGAAAGAGCCCGCTGGCATCAAAAACCCCGGCATAGTTGAATTCCGGTAAAGAAAGATATCTCATGGGAAGATATAGATAGGGAAGTAAGCCAACCAGCAATCCAAGAGCCCCGGCACCAAACACTTTTGGCTTGGAAGATATTTTATTGAGCGAGGTGAAAACAACTACCACAACTCCCGGGATCATCAGCACGGATGCTGCATGATGGCACAGGCAGAGACCCAGTACAAACCCTAACAAAGCGGTGCGTCGAATCGTTGGTTCTTCCTGCCAGCGCAACAGGCACAGTATCAATCCAGCCATCAGAGCAGTCTGGAGTGTATAAACCTCTGCAATGGATGACAGTGCCCAAAAGAATTTTCCTGTGGCAAACAATCCCAATGCCCCAAAGGCAGCCCATCGCTTCACATGAAAGTGTCTATTAAGAATAACCGCCATCAATCCAACGGTGAGGGCTCCACAAAATGCCGAAAACAAATTCAGGCGATAACCGACGTCACCCAGGGGAACTTTTGACCACAGGTGACCTAATAATATGTAGAGAGGGTAACCGGTGGAGCGTGTGAACCCGAGCGTTGCTGCCGCAGTGGTAAGCTCGGCACTGTCGAGGTTATAGATCGTGGGCGCCAGTGTGACCAAAAAGATGGCAAAAGAAAGCCCAAAGGCAGTTAGGAAATACATTCTTTGCTGATCCAGGCTAACAGGGTGACACTGAACAAGCGGCCTGATTCGAGTGCCCAGGGGTAGCTGTCCCAAAGGCTGATGATGCACCAGGCAAACCAGGCTGCGATGAGGACGGCTGGCCAAATTTTGGTAGTGTGCCAGAAACTCTGGATGGACAAGACCGGAGCAAGCCATAACCAATACCACAGAAATCCTCCCAGCACACCCACTTCGGCGGCTAATAAGAGCGGAATATGGTGAACATAATGGGGCGGGTCAAGCGTCTCGTATGCAGTCATAGCCAGGGGAAAGTTACCTGCCCCGATTCCAGTCAGCCAATGCTCACGAATGCTGGCAATCGCAATGACAATCAGCTGACCCCGTTCAGAGAGCGAGGTAAACTCAGATATAGACTGGAGTGGGTTGAGACGGGTGAGCAGCTGGTCTTGCAGCAAGAATAAAATAACCAACCCGGCGATGCAGGCTGGAACCAATGTCTGTAACAAAGGACGGCGCAACACAGGAGATTTCCAATATACCCACGCAATCGTAAGAGGCAAAATAATTACCGCGGCCATCCAGGCTGAACGGGAAAAGCTGAGCACCAGGCCAAGGCCTACCAGCCACCAAACCAGGCGCATATACCATTTTTCGAGTAAAGGCAATCCAAGCAAGAGACCAGCACACATGAATCCACCAAGCACATTGGGATGAAAAGTCAGGCCATAGGCTCGCAACCAGGAAGTTCCTCCCACATTAACCACTGCTGCCCTGAATTGATCCGTTGTCAAAGCAAGCTCACCAGGCAGGCTCAAAGGACCCTGGTTGATCACCTGACCAACTCCTACGAGTGCCTGGACAGCCAGCCCGACCAGAAATACCTTGACCATCTGTTCTGTGGGTATATCCAGCGACAGCAAAGCCAGGTAAAGACAAAAGGCCAATAACCAGCGCAAGGCCGTGTACCTGGCCAGGGTGGGTGATATTGCCCAGGGAGAACTCAACCAAGCCAGGCAAACCAGGATCACTAGTGGAATTCCCACCAGTGCGATTTTTTTGTAAGAAATAAAACTAATAGGGTTCTTTTTGAGTGCAATCCTGACCAATCCAAGCAAAATTACAGCAAAAGCGAAGATATCGGTCAGGTACAAGCCTGGTGTAACGTACATTGGAAGTATGGCGACAGCAATAGGAACACCTAAAGGCCAATACAGGGAAAAAGGAATGAATAAGACCAGGAGGGAACCAATCCATTGGTTCGCCCAATTTCCATTCTTTTTATCTTGCATAGGGATGATCTACAGTATCTTTAGAGTGCCTAAATTGCAAGCTAATCTTCTGATATGGAATTGAATTATTTAGTGATCAGTGGTAGATAGACGCTTAATGGAATAACATATGCCATCAGGTAATTCTGCCAGGAGAACTGTGTTTCCTTGGCAAACACAAAGAGAGGTATTAATGCAAATCCGGATAGTAAAATGATGCCGACTAGTAACAGAGGTATTAGGATATTACGGTTGACCTTCATTATATCTCCTCCTTAACACGATCAATAAAATTATAGAACAATGAATTCTATAATGCAACTTAATTGAGCAGATAAATACACCTAACATTAAGAATTTGGCGATCCTGCCACATGGTACAGGACAATAAAGCGCATGCTTCTTTTCCCTGATTTTTAACCTTCTCCGGGTCAATCTACAGAGAAGGCACCTGTACCTGTTAGGAACAGGCGTGTTAACCCAATTTTCCTGTGCTATACTTGAACCAACTCATTAATCCCACATTTCACAAATTAGGAGGCAGATAATATGACTGGATTCGTTGGAGATATCGAGAAACTTACAGAGAAGAATAAATATTTCCGCCAGGTGCTATATACCGGAAAATATACCCAGCTGGTGGTGATGTGCTTGCAACCCGGTGAAGAAATCGGTAATGAAGTCCATAATACCGTTGACCAGTTCTTCCGCATCGAGGAAGGTGAGGCTAAATTTGTTTTCAGTGGCAGCGAGGAGCACCTGGTTCATGGCGGTGATGCCGTGATCGTACCTGCCGGAACCTTCCACAACGTGATCAACACCTCAGCGAAGGAACAGCTCAAGCTCTACACCCTCTACTCCCCACCCAACCACCCGGATGGTACAGTGCACAAAACCAAGGCTGAAGCTGAGGCTGCTGAAGCCGCCCACCATCATTAAGACAAGCTTACAACTTTATTAAACAACCGACCTCCCACAGTGTGGCTACCTGTGGGAGGTTATAATATCGTTTCATCTTTCACCAGGAGCAACAAATGAAGCGAGTTTATTTAGCCATCAGCGTATTACTTCTCAGTTCGTTGGCATGTGGATATATCAGTAGAACCACCCCCGTTCCAACCCACACCAGCCTGCCAGCTGATGTTACTGCCACCCAGGTACCCGCAGGTATTACACCCAGCCAGCCACCAGCGAATACTCCGGCCAAACAGGCGAATGCCACCAAGACCCCGGCAACAAAGGCCACCTCGGAATCCACACAGGAAGAACCGACCCGTACGCCTTATCCCACCTCAGTGCTGGATGCTCAGATGACGAACCAAATTAGCGAGATCCAATCACAAGTGATCGAGGAACGCGGGCTTCAACCCGAAAATCCGGTTCCGGTCATCTTGCTTTCGCCGGAGGAGCTGCGCCAAAATGTGACCAGCGACTTTTTGGCTGACTACACCGACGAAGAAGTGGTTAATGATGTCATGGAGCTCACCACGATCGGTCTCCTTGAACCTGGTTTTGATCTATACGGATTTTTTACCGAGCTCTACAGCGAGCAGGTGGCTGGCTATTATGATAATGAAGTCGGGGAGATGTTTGTCGTCCAGGGCCAGGGATTTGAAGGACCCGAGCGCATGACCTATGCCCATGAGTACACTCATGTACTTCAAGATCAAACCTATAATATCGAGAATGGATTGAATTATAACGATGACTCCTGTGAAACGGATTCAGAGCGCTGTGGGGCGATACAAGCCCTCATCGAGGGAGATGCCTCCTTGTCTGAATATACCTGGTTCTATTTATACGCCACCGACCAGGAAAAGCAGCAAGTCATTGATTATTACAACTCACTCGAGAGCCCTGTTTATGACACCGCTCCAGCATTTATGAAGGACGATTTTATCTTTCCCTACGACCAGGGGATGACATTTGTCCAGTCATTTTTTGAGAATGGAGGTTGGCCCGCAGTGGATGCGGTATACCAGGACCCACCTGTTTCTACCGAACAAATCCTGCATCCAGAGCTTTACCCTTCAGACAAACCCATCCCAGTGGATTTACCTGACCTGGCACCCACGCTAGGGGAAGGCTGGAAGGAAATTTCGCGCAACCAGATGGGAGAGTGGTATACCTACCTGATCCTGGCCCGTGCTGCCAATGAAAATGCCCGCCTGGATGACATAACTGCTGCGTCAGCTGCCGCAGGCTGGGGTGGTGATGAATATCTTTTACTCCATAACGATACTACCAACTCAACTGCCTTCGTTATGAAGACTGTGTGGGACAGTGCTAATGAAGCAGCAGAATTTGCCAGTGCTTTTGAGAATTACGCCAATGCCCGCTTCGGAGTGCCCCCCACCCAAAATGGAGATATGCTCACCTGGACATATTCAGATGGCTTCAGCTCCTTCTACCATTCCGGAGACACAACGATCTGGATCGTAGCCCCCGATGCCTCGACGGCTCAAACCATCACCGATCAAGTTCAACCCTAGGGTCAATTAACTTAACCAACCAGACCACTGGTCCAACCATCGTCTTTCCACCAGGCGGGTGTCTTCAGAAGACATCCGCCTGGCTGCTTCTTCAAACGAAATGGGATTGCCAAACACGGGTGACGAGTATGCCTCCCCATCATAAACAGTCAGGGATTCATTGGATCGCATTTCCAGGGTGCCTTCGGTAAAAAACAGACACGCCAGGCGGTCACCCTCTTCCAGGATAAACTTCTCCCCGTTCGAATATAAAGCGATCCCATGTGGACCAAGGAATGTCATTTGATCGGCAGCGCAGAACAATGCGCTTCCCCCATATGGCATTTCTAATTTACGGTGCCTGCCAGCAACCACCAGACCGTTGTGAATGATCGACTCCGGGCTGGTGATGACCGTATCGACCAGCAAAGAATTATAGATATCAGCTCCTGGTGGGATGGCAGAATCCACCAGGATGTTTCCATTTTTATCCCGTTCCATGGGTAGCTGGAAGAGCTCACGTAAGGCTGCTCCTTGAACAGAGTCAGTAACCAATGCTTCCAGCGAACGCCTCAGGCTCAGGTGCAATCCCCAATCCATCCAGAAAGGTTCCCCAAAATCCAGCACACCGATGAAAGGCATTCTCCCATGGCGCTGCTGAAATATCTCCCGTAGCTGATTAATTTTATGGAAGAAATCAGGAATCCGTTTTTCCAGCTCAAGGATCCCGGTTTTGCCCATCCTTTCTTCGCGAGCAGCTTCAGCTCTCCAATCAGCTTCCCCTTGGCAGGACAAGGCAATCCAGGTATATGGGTCCCAATCCACCCATTTACGCTCATCTGAACTATCTTCCCTAAATACCTCTTCCACCACCTGCATCAATCGATAGCTTATCCCCAGGCTGCCAAGATTTACACCGACCTGGCGGTTATGATTCATGTTGAGATAATCTCTTGTGCAGGCTATCCAGATCCTGGCGTGTATATTGGTACGTCATTTGAGAGGTATGCAAATCAAATTCCACCCATTCTTTTTCGCGCGCCAGATCTTCGGTTGGTTCAGTCTTCCAGACAAAACGCATCCCGTCCATATCCTGGTACTTTGTAGTCCCAGTTTCCCATATTTTCCCCGGAATGACCGCCTCATCGCCCCACTTGACCAACACACCCCGGAACCCCTGGGATTCCAATTGGTGCTGCCACAGTGTGGCTGACATTGCAGCCACATCCGCTGTGGATATATTGATTTCCCGGTCTTTACTGAACATGGGGGTGGGAAAAGCTGGCTTGCGATTGCCCAGAGCTTGCGTGAAGGGACTTAATCGCTTCCCCATTCCAAAAACCATGTTCATCATGATCATGGGAGGCAATTCCTGACCCTTAAAATATTGATTTATTGCTGCCCAGGCGTTCACTGAGCCCAGGAAGTTGCCCTTGCGGGACTTCTCCAGGCTGGAGAAGATCACCGTACTGCCATCTTGGCGAAACACATCCCTGCGGGTTTTCGATAACCTGTCCTGCCAGTATGACTGGTCTGCCAGGCTACCCGAAACTATATTAACAAGCCGGGGACCAAGATTATTCTGGATGATGTTGCGGCAGGTGCGGATATTCCTTTGCCAGATATCAGACATAATCTGAATCACCCTCCCATTTCAAATAACCAGTGTCTGGTAATTATAACATCCAGGCTTTAACTACCATTTCCATCAGGTAGATCATTCATTCAAGAGTAAACATGATTACCCGACCTGAGGCTCAGGATCATAATTTAGGCTTATGCAACTTTAGTTAATGAGGCTCCCCGTCCCATGGCTTTTTTCCAACCACCGAGAACACTTCATCCTCAGCAGATGCAGGCAGACGGGTGAAACCTTTATATACCTTGATATCCACAAAACCTGCTTCCGTATATAAATCCTGGGCTTGTTCCAGAGTATATTGCCGGGTAGCAGGTGAACGCATATGGTGTTCGTTGGCGATTGTCACGCCATCCTTGATCACTTCATACCTGTCCTCGGTATGCTCCAATTGGAGCTCAGGGTCATAGTGATTGCGCGACCAGCGTTTGACGGTCACCCCATCTTCCGGCCGGATCTTTTCTCCGGTTTCCCGCCAGGAGTCATCAAATCCCGCTTTCCAAATGATCATAAATGGCATCACCAATATGCCTCCCGGGAGCAGGTGGTCATAGAAACGCTTCATCGCCTGCTTTGCGTTCACTGGGTCGACTACTAGCTGGAATGAGCTTGAGGGTACGAGTATGGTCTGATATTGCCGGGGTAGTTGCATGGACTCCATGGAACCTTCGAAGAGGGTTGGCTTTACCCCTGCTGCCTGTGCTTTCTGCCTGCACAGATCGAGCATTTCAGGCGAGTTGTCCAACCCATCGATATCTATGCCCAGGGAGAGGTAGTCCAGGAGCAATCTACCTGTACCGCAGCCTACATCCAGCACGGGTTGGCCTGATTGATGAATAAGCTCAAGGAAGGAGTGACGATCATCCCAATTGGAGGTATCGCCGCGAAACAAGTCCCAGGTCTGTGCCATCATTCCACGATATTCATAGTCTGGTTGTGTCATTTACGAATATCCTCCATTTATTTTACTGCATTCCCTCTTTGGAGGCGTTGTATAAGATAAATAACCCAGGGATTAACAAACCCAGCATAGCCACTCCAATAACAGGTTCAAAGGGTGGCATGGTCAATTTTGGATAAGGATCATAATTCAACGACTCACGGCTCCAGCCAGGCAAAGGGAGTAAACAAAGAACCAGAAGTAGTCCGGATACTCCCAGGCTGATCCAATCCATCCACAACCAAGGCGGTCGGTGGTAGGTTGTGCGGTGTGAATACCTCCCCAAGGACCATAAAGCAGCGATGATCAAAAAAGCCCCCACTCCAATGAATAGCCAGCCTCTCCAATTCACCAGGCTTAATTGCATCAACCATCCAGCGGTAAGGAACACCACTCCCAATAACATAGCTACCCTCGGGGTAACCTGCCGCCGGTCAGTTACTTCACCCGAGCTGGCAAATCCACGTGCGGTCATTGCTTCAGCCAGCTGCATGGCATGCTCCATGCCCCCCACGAGCAAAGGCATCAGCAATGGTAGCCAGTCTCGCAAAGTCCTCATCTGGTGTCCACGAACAGCCTGTGCTTCACGGATCTGCTGGAACTGGTGCATTGTGGTTGGTAAATATGTAACCGCAATGGATGTCACCACGGCAACAGGGAAAAACGCACGCGGCACCAGGCTGATCAGATCACGGATAGGCAAAGCCATATTCAACACCATGAAACTCGCCAGCATACCGATCAAGATCAGCCCATTCGTTGCTCCATAGACGATCGCTTCTAGGGTCACATTTCCGCTTAATAGTGGAAGACTGCCCGGAATAGTAAATAACACTGTCTGCCCATAGTGTGAAGTCAGGGCATTGAAAGCGGTAGCAAAAAAAAAGATCCAGATGGCAATTTTCCACACAGAAAATGGTCGAGCCGATTCAACCCCTGCCTTTTGTAATGCCAGGCCCACAAAGATAATGCACAATAAAATAATAATCAGGTAGAGTGGATTCCTGGTTATCGAAAGCATCACCAAAACTGTTATTAACCAGGTTACCCACGCCCAGGGTTGTTTCATCTGGTCATCTCTTAATCATTCTAACCAGAGATTTTTTCTCGATCAGGAATGTAGCGGAATACAAATCGCTGCTGGAAGCGCCTCAAGGCTCGCAGTGCAGCAACGCCAAATACCAAAATGAGCAGAAAATTCCCGATGGCGGCAATGGCATCCCATACCAGGGAGGTCACCATATAGAAGGCAAGGTAATGCTGAAGGGTAACAAAAAAACCTGAACCTGCAACCCAGGATTGAGCTTGCGGACCAGCGATGAATGGCCATTGCCACAGGTTCATGATCGAACCATAGAGAAAACCCCATACCAATCCGAATACCGCCAACCCTATGATTTCCGGGTTGATTCCTGTGCCCTTTTTTAGCTGGTGTTTAGCCATCAAAGGCTGCATCAGGGGACGCAAAAGCATGGCGCTCATCCCCACCCACCCGGCAGTGAACATCTGCCCCGGTAGCCATGGACCTACTCCGCCGGTGACCAACCCGGAAACCAGCATGGTGAGGGTGCCCATTAATAATCCAACCCTTCCCCCGAACACATACCCAACCAGGATGATGAGAAAGAAAATGGGGGTGAAACCACCCGGACCGGGAATGGCAGTCTCGATAAATCTTAATGCCGAGTTGATTGCCACCAATACTCCCAACAGGGCGATTAGCTTTGTGTTCGCCATGGGACCCTGCGCTTCGCTTATGATCACCAGCAGACACAAGCCCAACAAAAGAGTCATCATGGCAGGCAGCTCTCCAGCTCGATAGGTTCCAAAACCGGATTGGGTGTCAACCGCAGGCAGGAAAAAGGGGTAAAGCAGAACCAGCACACCTGATAGTGAAGCTGCCATGTAGATTACAATGCTGAACAAACGTGACTTCATGATTATCTCAACCCGGATTAAGGGGTATCACTTCTCCTGTTTGTTACTGCGTGAACGCACCACGAAATAGATCAACGCGCCCAGGACAACAATAATGGATCCATACACAATATACGTGCCAGGATTCGTGCGAGGTACTTCTGCTGTTGCGGTTGGTAGAGGTTGGACCAAGGTGGGTACAGTTGTGTCTGCCACTGTTGGCTGGGGTAGTTCTGTCGGTGGAGTGGAGGTTTGAGTAGCATCAGGTAATACAAATGGGATCGCTTCGCATATATTTTGGTAGGAAATCAGCACAGGCGCATCACCTTCACCCCAATCCCAGGCATTCACATCCCCATTCTCCACCAGGCTCTTGTCGGCACCAACCACTGCGTACGCCCAACCTGCTCCATCCAGCTGCCAGTAGGACCAATAATTGGGCATACTGCCAAAACAATCACCTGATGGATTACCCACATCCCCAATTTTACAGACGGCAGTACCCTGGTTTGGGTTGGTTGCAATTTCAATATTCAGCCCTGAGCGCTGCAATAACTCCAACCCGGTGAGGTTGGTCTCGCTGAAACTTACACAACTGGTGACCACTGTACCATCACCGAAAAATACTGCCACTCCAGCCTGGTTACTGACTGGCGAAATCTCCGGAATGGAAAGGGGTACACCGGAGAGACCGATGAGAGCATCTGCAGTGCTATATGCATTGGCATACGAGCCACCAATAGAACCATCCGGTTTTTGCATACTCATCAAAGCGTCGATTGGATTTGCTTGTTCGATCATCCAATCCTGGCTTGTAGGATCTTCTCCTGCCGATAACAAGGCCTGCAGAATCCAGCCGGTCGAATCTGCATTGAGTGGATCCGTATCCCAGGAAGGTCTCCAACCGCCACTGGTAAGTTGGGTGGCATGGAAAAACTGGATGGCATTTTTAATGGTCTGATCCTGTGCAGTGATCTGGTCGCTGGCGAGTAAAGCGGTCACTGCCAATCCTGTTGTATCAGGGTCACCAAAACCCCAGCTCCCATCCGGCGCCTGGGATTGAACCATGTACTGAATGGCTGCATCGGGCACGCTTTCCCCGGCCTGGTTAAGCCCCAGGATCGCCCATGCCTGGTTCAGGTCGCTGGCTTGCCCGCTGCTGTATCCTTGCAAGGCAGTTGTGCTGTATGCACCATTCGCCTGTAAACTTGCCTCCAGTTCTCCAGCCAGGTCTATTATGGCAACATCTGAAGGTTCCCCGTCGGCGAGTGAAACTGCCGATAAAATCATCCCTGCCCTTCCAGGAAAAAGGTTCCCGGTGATGTCATGGGTGTAGGAAATTGCCTGTGCGCTCAGGTAATCGAGCATCGATTTTCCATCTGCAGAGACAATTGAATTTACCTGCTGACCTGCCAGGGTGAATGCCAGCACGCTACGGGCAGTGGTGTCAGGGTCTGAAGTGCTGCTTAAACCCAGGATACCGCCATCTGCCTGTTGTTGTTGCTGCAGGTAACCTAAGGCAGCTGTGATCACTGGATCCTGCACAGGTACGGCTTTTGCTACAGCAGGTGTTGATCGAAGAAAAAGGACCAAGCCAATAACCAAGCTCAACCCAATGGTTAGTGAAAGACACGATCGATAAATTCGATTCATAAACATCTCCAACAAGATTTATTAGCCTGTTTTTACCTAAATCAAAAAAAAATACCCCTGTCGCTTTGACAGGGGTGAAGGGCATGACTGAGATTACGATGAGTGTTCACAACTCCTTTCAGCGAGGTTATGGTGAACCCAACTTGGGCGGGCGACCTGGCTGAGGAATTGATCCCTTACAGTTGCGCAACAGCGCCGGACTATGACCGGCTTCGCCTTTAAACCATCCCATCCGGGGGATATGGTACCCAAATTGGAAACTATTCAATTGTAATGGTATTGTATAACGGGAAAAGCTATGCGTCAAGGTGAGATTGGGGAGACGCGGGCATAGGGTCCATCATTACCGACCTTGATGGTGTCAGCTTCTGGATCGATCGAGATGATGATGGTCATGGCATCATCTTTAAATAATACTGTACCGCCGTTCTGGCCTTTCAAATTGATCAATTCCAGGGTCAGCTTATTCTCCTGCCTGGCTGAAATGTAATAATTTCCAGAGAAATATGATTCAACGAAACAGCAAGAATCCATTGAAAAGTAGCCATGATCAAATACCCAATTCGTCTCCTGGGCAGATTCTGCTGGGATATTTGCAAGATGGGCATCCTTATAATACCACTCACCCTGGATGAACTCCACGCGGGAGTCTTTCTTACACCCCGAGGTTAACAAGGCCAGGATGACCAACACCGAAAGGAGTAAGGTTCGAAAAGTTGCATGCCACTGGGGCTGATATGAATATGTTTTACACATGGATTATTTCTTTTTCTGCCAGGTTTTCTAATTTACTTACCCCGGATGGGTCTGGATGGTTCATACCATAAAAAAACCTGCAGCGGCTCTGGCTGCAGGTAGCGTAAATCCACTTATGGTTTTGGTGGGTGCTTCTTCCCCACCAGATCAGCTGCGGCAAACCCAGCAGATAACGCCGCATTATTCATTTCTTCGGTACCCTTGGGGGCACGCGCGGCCACCGCGGATATAATTGCCTGCCGCGAGACAACACCCGTCAACCCCACCAGCACACCCAGAGCAACTACATTTGCAGTGATGCTTTTACCACTGCTCTCCTGGGCCAGGCGGGTGATGGGAACTTTAATTGCCCGGTTGGAAGGAACACGCCCCACCCTTTCCTGGTCGACGATCAAAAGACCATCCTTCTTCAGATTTCCTGCATATTTATCACACGCTTCCTGGCTCATGGCAACCAAAACATCTGCGGTGATCACTTCTGGATGGTCAATCTCCCCTTGAGCAATAACTACCTCTGCCTTGCTCGCCCCTCCCCGTGCTTCCGGACCGTAGCTTTGGGTTTGGGTCGCGTTTTTGTTGTCATAAATAGCAGCCGCTTCGGCCAGGATGATGCCTGCCAGGATCATCCCCTGCCCGCCTTCACCCGCCAGCCGGATTTCCATGCGTTTCCCTTCTTTTTTTACTGTCACCGGTCACCTCCCTGGATCTTCACCTGGTTGGCTTCCTGCACACGCTGGATCAGCTGTTCATAAAGCTGAGTGTATTCGGGTTTTTCTACTTCATGCAAGACACCTCGCACAATTTTCGCCTGACGTTCCTCAGGGGTTAATTTGTCTGCAGCATTCAATGAGACGCTTCCCTCTTTTAGCTGGCGCATCATATCCACCGGAGTGCCAAGCTTGTTCATCCGTCCATAAGTCGTATGACAGTAACTGACTGCCTCCACCAGGCTGAAGCCATTCTTACGAATTGCTTGCTCGATATAACGGTCCAGCTCAACCGCATGGTAAACCGTACTGCGGGCAACATAAGTCGCTCCAGCTGCGATTGCCAGCTCGCAGACCGGCATGGGAGGCTCAATGTTTCCATAGGGTGCAGTGGAGGCACGCCCATTAATGGGGGTCGTTGGGCTGTATTGTCCACCGGTCATGCCGTAGATGGCATTATTAACCACGATGGCAGTGATGCCGATATTTCTGCGTGCAGCATGGATGAAGTGATTCCCACCAATTGCCAGGGCATCACCGTCGCCCATGATGGTGATCACTTTCATCGCAGGTTTGGCGATTTTTAATCCCGTTGCAAAAGCCAGGGCGCGTCCATGGGTGGTATGAATCGTGTTGAAATCCATGTACACCGGCATTCGCCCGGTGCAGCCGATCCCGGATACCAGTGCGACGTCATCCTTCTCCAATCCAATGCGATCGATCGCCCGAATCAAGGCACCCATAACGATGCCTATTCCACACCCCGAACACCAAACATTGGGGAATTTTTTTGTCGGCCGTAAATACATGTATTCTGTGTGCTCAGCTTGTGTAGGCATATCTACCTGTTCTCAATTGCTTCAAGGATCATTTGTGGGGTGATCATCTCACCATTCGCCCGGTTGACCCGCACAACCTTATTTCGCCCGGCTACCCGCTCAACTTCCAGCGCCAGCTGCCCCAGGTTCATTTCCGGGACGATGATACGCTTGGCAATGTGAGCCACCCGGGTAATTTCTGCTTCTGCAAATGGCCAAATGGTTAATAAGGTGACCATCCCAACTTTGGTGCGCCTTTGCCGTGCCAGCTTTACCGCATGCCTGGCACTGCGGGCACTGGCCCCATAGGCTACCACGATGGTCTTATCACTCTCCGTTAAATCTTCTTCCACTAAGACGATATCACTCAGGTTGCGTTCGATTTTTCGGTGCACGCGTTCGATCCAGGGATCGATCTCATCTAACCGTGTTGTTGGATAACCTAACATATCATGGAACAAGCCGGTGATATGGTAGCGGTAACCTTCACCAAAGTTTGCCATCGGGGGCACATCACTCATTGAATCACCATACGGCTTGTACCACTCTGGGGGTACGTCAGTCGCAATGCGCTCCACCCTCTCGACCGACTCAAATTCTGGCATCTCGATCTTCTCTCGCATATGACCGACCACTTCATCCATCAATAATATGACCGGAGTGCGATATTTTTCTGAGAAATTAAAAGCCTTCACTGTCAGCTCAAATGATTGGCTTACCGAAATCGGACTGAGGACGATCATTGGGTGATCACCATGCGTGCCCCAGCGTGCCTGCATCACATCACCCTGCGAGGCGCTGGTTGGCTGACCAGTGCTGGGTCCCAAACGCTGTACATCGACGATTACCACAGGGACTTCAGTCATGGCTGCATAACCTATATGCTCCTGCATCAAAGAAAACCCCGGTCCAGATGTAGCTGTCATCGATTTTAGACCGCCCACCGAGGCACCGATACAAGCTGCCAGGCTGGCAATTTCGTCTTCCATCTGGATAAATTTGCCACCCACCTTGGGCAGCTCCCTGGACAGCATTTCCGCTATTTCAGTGGAGGGAGTGATCGGGTAGCCTGCATAGAATTTACACCCGGCGGCTATCGCACCCCAGCTAACAGCTTCGTTCCCTTGCATCAATCTGATCGTCAATCTAGGCTCCTTCTATTTTCTTGACCACAATGGCCAGGTCCGGGCAATGCGTATCGCACCAATGACAGGCGGTACATTTTTCCGGGTAGACCACCACCGGGTGATCATCGTCATCCAATACCAGGACGCCTGTCGGGCAAAAAGCTACGCAGATACCGCAGCCTTTGCACCAATTGGCAAAAACGATCACCTGTCCGCGTGGTCCTTTCTTTGCCGTGGTTTTGATCTCTGCTTTGGGTTGTTCAACCACTGGGGGTTCGTTCATCCTGTACCATCCTCACCCTGTTAAAAATAATTAGACTGATATTATCCAATCATTATACATTTCACGATGTCTCATCATACCCGATGAATAGCCAATTTTTCGAGTGTAAAATATCACATTAAGCACATGACGCTTCCTTTTCTACCTGGAAGAATTATCCCGTTCAAGAGAAGGTACAATGGGGCATCCAGTTCATGTTAAAATTACCAGACCTTTGCATCCCGGGATGATCATGGAGAAAGATCCACAAAACATAATCAGTAGCCCACTGGGTTTGGCCATTGCCTACGCGATCGGCCGGTATACACCCAATTGGCTTGGACACCGTTTGACCGACCTGGGTGCTGATTTCATCGCCTCCCGAAAAGACTGGAAGATGGTCCAGGCAGCCCGCTTAAACCAGTGGGTGGTGCGTGGAGAGAACCCCGACCAGGCTGCCCTGGATGCTGCAGTTCACGAAAATTTCCGCAAAACTGCGCGTTCGATTTTTGACCTGTACCACAACATTAATAATCCTAAAGTTTTCAGCCAGATCATCAACGTACATCCCATGGCTGAACAGATTCTTCTGCGCCCGGAATTTGCCGAACGAGGGATGGTGGTGACTGGGGTGCACATGAGTAATTTTGATTTTATTGCCCAAGCGGCAGGTATGGCGGGTTTAAAGGCGATGCTCTTTGGGTTGCCCGATATGGATCCCGCTTACCGCAAGCAAGCTGAGATGCGCAAGGAAAAAGGCTTGAATATCGTCTATGCTTCCTCTGGAACGATAAAACAGGCCATAAAATACCTGCAAAAAGGTGGATTGGTGATGACGGGGATCGACCGGCCAGACGAGAGCTTTCTTTATCGACCGATGTTCTTCGGTCACCCAGCTGCACTCCCCATCCATCATATTTTTATGGCGTTAAAAGCCCAGGTACCTGTACTGGTAGGGTCAGTGCTTTGGAAACCAGATGGGAAGTATCATTTTCTGTTCTCTGAACCGATCGAGATGCAGTCACATCCCGATCGGCACCAGGAAATCATCTTAAATGCTGAGCGTGTCCTGCAAATCGCTGAAGATTTCATTCGACATGACCCCAGCCAATGGTCAATGACCTTCCCCGTCTGGCCTGACGTCATGGATAAGGTTCCCAAGTAGAGAAGTGAAGGAGTTTGCAATGGGTGACATCAAAGACCATAAGCGCGTGAATGATATTCTCCTGGGGCCATTGGAGCGGCCGGCTCTGCGATGGTTGGCTGCACATCTTCCAGCCTGGGCTACACCGGATCACATGACCGTCATCGGGATTATCGGTGCTCTGATCATCCTGATCAGCTATGCCCTCAGCGGGTTTTACCCGGGGTTCTTATGGTTGGCATCCTTGGGTTTCATCATCAGCTGGTTCGGTGATAGCCTGGATGGCACCCTGGCGCGCTATCGCCACATCGAACGCCCAAAGTTCGGCTTTTATATTGACCATGTAACGGATGTGCTCACCGAGATCATCATCATCCTCGGACTTGGACTGACACCTTATGTGTCCTTCCCGGTTGCCAGCCTGTTATGTATTGCCTACATCACCATGTCGGTTTTGATCTATGTACGCATGAATGTGACAGGGGAGTTTAAAATCTCCTATAGCAAGCTAGGACCCACCGAAATTCGCGTGCTTGCCATCATCCTCAATACGGTGATGTTTTTAGTCGGAATATCCAGGATCGAATTTACCCTGGGCTCTCTACCAATATCCGTCAGCACCTATGATCTGGTTGTAAGTGCCATCTCTTTACTCCTGATGTACTTCTTTGCAGAGACAAGCATCAAACAATCGATCGCATTGCGTGAATTAGGGGAGTGAGGCTATCGGAATCTGGAACCCGCGCCGCTGCTCATACAACGCTCCAGCACTAAGGACCTTAGAATCCGCCCATGATTTCCCCACAATTTGTAAACCGATGGGCATATTTTTGCCAGACCAGCCACATGGAACCGACAAAGCAGGCAGCCCGGATAAATTGAATGGTGCCGTGAACCTGGTCAGCAATCGCGCACATTCAACTGCATCCGCAGATCCGCATGCGGAGGCAGTGATGGGTGTGGTGGGGGTGAGTAACAGGTCAAATTCATTAAAGAATTCGTTAAATTTACAGCGTAAAATCGTCTGCATGCGCCGCGCCAGGGAATATTCTGTTGAAGTATATGCTGCGCCTGTTTGCAGGCGTGCGAGCACGTCCTGACCAAATCCCTGTGGATTGTCTGACAATCGCTGGTGGTGAAACGCGGCTGCATCCGCGGTGGTCATCAACCCATTTGCCACAGCAGCATCCCGGGCATTCGGGAAGTCCATTTGCACAACCTGAGCTCCCATGTATTCAAATTCCTGGGCGGCTCTTTGAACCGCTTGAAGAATATCTTTATCCACAATCGCAGCATCTGTAAAAAAGTCGTCTGCTGCCACAGCAATACGCCAGGTGCGTAGATCACTCACCGGAGTCGCGACGTAATCCGCTATTGGCATGTCGATAGACCAGGCATCTTGCGGATCATAACCAGCAATTGCCTGCAACAATATGGCAACGTCTTCCACGCAACGACCCATCGGACCGGCATGGTCCAGGTTCCAGCTTAGGGGGATCACTCCGCACAGGCTCACCCTTCCATGGGTTGGTTTCAACCCCACCACACCACAGAACGATGATGGGATGCGTATCGAACCACCGGTGTCACTGCCCAAAGCACCCATGCACAACCCGGCAGCCAAGGCAGCAGCATTACCCCCAGATGAGCCCCCTGAGATGCGGGTCAAATCCCACGGATTGTGGCAATCCCCGAAATGCGGGTTCTCATTGGTCACACCCAGGGCAATTTCATGCATATTGAGCTTACCCAGGATTACCGCACCTGCTTGCCTCAGCTTTTGCACAACGGCTGCATCCGCCTCCGGGATGTAATCTGCAAAGAAGGAAGAACCCGCAGTCGTGCGTATACCCTGGGTTTCATAAAGGTCCTTTAGAGCCAGGGGGATGCCGTGCAATGCACCTCTATAATTTCCATGAAGAATCTCGGTTTCCGCCTGGCGCGCTTGCTGAAGAGATAGCTCAGGCGTGATGGTAATGAACGAATTCAGGTACTGGTCCAGCTTTTGGATGCGATCCAGGTGCGCCTGGGTTAATTCCACAGGAGATATTTCCTTATTTTTGAGCAGCCGGGCAGCTTCATGAATGGTGAGAGAGGTGAGCTCCATGTCCAACTCCTTTTAGTGTAAATCTATTCTAGGATTTTTCCCTTGCAGATTAAATCAGTTCATGCCCAACCACATCCACTTACCATTCTACGTCCATGCGCCTTACCTGGGAAGCGGGAGTCTGGATGATCATTTTATTGCTGCATCCATGTCTTATTTCTCCGCCACCACACCAAACGCCCTGGGTGCCCGCCTGATCTGGCGGAAACCTGCTTGCTCAAGCCGGCGAATCACCCCGGCGGTAATAATCCGCCCGGATTTGCTCTCCGGATCACCAATGTAATGAAACAACCGACCATGGTTCCGCATCACACGCTGTAGCTCCCGGTAAAATTCTCCTGAATAGAGGTCGCCTGCCAGGCTGAAGGCTGGTGGATCATGGATGATCCGGGTGAAACTTCCTGTTTGCATCTCCGCCACCACATCGAAGCTGTCCCCGATCAGCTGGGTGATCCTGGGATTAACAAAAAGCTCTTGCGACCACGGGTTTAACCTGCATACGCGGAGAACCGTGGGGTCGAGATCAATGGTTGTGACCTGTTCGGCGGTACGGGCAGCCTGGATGGCGGTATAGCCCAGGCCTGTAGCAGTATCCAATACTCTCCCAACCACAGGCCTGATGGAATGGATCTTTTCCAGGGTGTCCTGGTGAGGATCAGTATCCTTGATGCGGTGCATCGGGATTCCGGAGACAAGCATGCTGGGGGCACCGGAAGTAGGGTACAGGCTGTACAGGCGGTCAGTCAATTCAGAATAGAACTGTATCGGTTGGGCTGCGCCGTTCTCAATGACATAACAGGTGGAGGGTGAGTCTGCAATGGCCTCCACCTCCTCCCAGCGCAATGCCTGGGCAGGTGTGAGATGCACATCGCCCAAATCCAACTCCACTTGAACAAGAGTTATTCCCAGGTCAAGTGAGACCAGGGTTGTCGCAAGACCTTTACCCCTGGCATCCAGCAGGGCCTGCGCCTGGAAGTGCGAAAGGATGATCCCGTTCATCCCAATGGGTCAATCACCTAGTTGTCCATGTAAACTTGCCAGGGCTTGTTGGGTATCCAGAAACTGGATGGCAGCTAATCCCTGCTGGCGGGCTGCTTCCACATTGACCAGCATATCATCGACGAAAACTGCTTCCGCCGGTTGAACACCCAGCTTTTCCAATACGAGATGAAATATACGCGGATCGGGCTTTACCATTCCGACTTCAGCCGAGATGACCAGCTCATCGAACAACCCGTCAATATTCCAGCGCGTATGCATGGTCTGGCGCAGGTTATCCCAGGCATTGCTGAGTAAACCCACCTTGTAGCTCGGATGAAGGCTCTTGATAAATTCGAGCAGCTCCCAATTCACATCATCCGCAGACCAATATTGATCAAGGAAAGATGGTAAATCCTCCGGCTTGATGCCAAGCGCTTCGCGCACAGCTTCCCAGTGCATGTCGACGGTAATTGCTCCGATGGATGCCTTCTGAGATGAAGGGCTGAAGAAAACCAGCTCATCCAGGCGGGAGAGGGGCACACCCAGCTGCTCAGCCAGCTTTAACCGCGGTCGATCATCGACCATGCGTACAAGCACTCCCCCAAAATCAAAGATCACAGCCTTTATTTTAGCCATCCTAACCCCCATGACCATCCAGGAGCTGGTCAAGATCAAGCCTGAGCTGTCCTGGGTCAATAAAATGGATGGCTTGTAAACCTGCCTTTATGGCTCCGGAAACATTCCGCTGCATATCGTCAATAAAGACTGCCTGCGCAGCGTTCACACCCAGCTGTTCCACTGCCAGCTGATAGATCCTTGCATCGGGTTTGACCAGACCCACCTCGGCAGAGATGATCATATCGTCGAAGGCATCTTCAAAGTGCCAGCGTTCGCTGATGATCTGGCGTAAATCTCCGAAGGCATTGCTGAGCAACCCGGTTAGATAGGTTTGATGCAAGCTGCGTACATATTCCAACATACCTTGGTCAAGCTCATCATTACCAAAGAACTCACCCAACAGTTGATTGAATTCCTGGCGTGAGATATGTAATTGTGCTGCCAGGTTATCCCAGTGCTGCTGAACGTTGATATCTCCCCGCTGTGCCTGGTCACCTGATTCACCCCCGAAGATGAAGTCTGCCAGCTCATGCCGGCTCATTCCCAGGCGTGCTGCCAGCCTATCCCGGGGAGCAAAATCGGCAGTGCGCAGGAGCACACCGCCGAGGTCGAAGATGATCGCTTTAATCGTCATGCTGACAAGTATAACAGATGCTCCCTTGCCCTCACAATTCTGTAAACCTTGACTTGCTTGACATGCCCCAAAAGCCGGATGTATACTTACCAATCACAGCACTTATGGTTAATGTTTCACAAAATCTTACCTGTTAAGGAGTATATCGCATGCCAACTTTCTCGCGAATGCCTCGTTATGACGTCCGCAATGATGGCGCTGGTCCGTATGCCATTTTCTATTGTGATTCCTGCGGCCGCGAATTTCGCAGCCAGCCGGATTTCGTCGGTACCGTGAAGCAGGACCTTGGAAAGTCTGCGCTGGGAGGTTTCCTGCGCAAGGTGCCGCTGGTGGGAGATACCATGGCGGAAAATGTGGTCGGGGAGGACCCGCGTTACAGTTATAAGATGTCCCCTGCCCAGCTTGAGTCTGCCTGGAAACAAGCCCAGGTTCATTTTCGTGAGTGCCCCACCTGCAACCGCATTGTCTGCCTGTCGGATTTCGATGCCCAGAGTGGTTTTTGCCAGGAGGATAGCCCACGTACGGAGGAGATCTCCGAAGCCCGAGGTGCCCAGGCAGGTGCGGCGATAAAAGGTTTCGCCACTGCCTTTGGATTGGGGGGTGCACTTGATAATGTGGGTAAAGCAGTGGAAGCCGCTGGGAAAGCCACCACTGAAATGGCAAGATGCCCCAATGATGGGACCCTGGCTGCACCCGGGACAAAATTCTGCCCGGAATGCGGTACAGCGATGACTCAACCCGTGGCTACCAAGTGCCCGAACTGTGGTGCCGACACGCATGGCGCCAAATTCTGCCCAAATTGCGGCACAAAAATAGCACAGGCACCAACCAATTGCCCGAACTGCGGTGCCGAAACCAAGGGTGCCAAGTTCTGCCCTGAATGTGGCACAAAGCTTGGGTAGCTTTTAATAAACTGAATTGATATTGAGGGCAGGTAAAAAAGTTACCTGCCCTTGATCTTTATTTGGGCAGTAGATTAATATCTATGAGGTAAGTTCGCAGAGGTGCAAACAAATCAGTAAATAAGGACTAGGAAATAATTCTGTATCCGATATTATTAGATATCCAAAGCATAATGCGTTTGGGGAAATTTTTATGTACTCCAGGTTCGGTGCAGTGACATGACGATATAATTACTTGGTGAATGATATCAAGATTGTCCGGCTTTCATCCAAGCAATGGCGCCGCTACCGGGAAATCCGGTTGGAATCACTCCGTGAAGAGCCGCAGGCATTCGGCTCATCGTTAATGGATACGGAGAAAAAACCTCCCGCTTACTGGCAGGGGCGATTAGCTGAAGCAGCACGGGGAGAAAACAGCGTCCTGTTGTTCGCCCAAGATGGTGAGCGGCTGATCGGAATGATCGGCGTGTTTTATGATGAGACACAGGAGACTGCCCAGATCATATCAGTCTACGTTAACAAAGCGGAGCGCGGTAAAGGTGTAGGGAATTTGCTAATGCAAGCGGTCCTATCCGAGATCGGAAGGAAAAAGGGTATTCGCAAAGCAGTGCTTGGGGTGAACCAGGAGCAGACGGCAGCAGTGAGGCTGTATCGTCGGTTTGGTTTTGAGGTCACCGGTCAGAGGGAAGAAGTGCAGGGGGACGGAAGGAAACACTGCGGCTATTGGATGGAAAAGCAGCTAGGGTGAGCAGTAATGTGGTTATTGCCAGTGGCCATGGAATAGGAGAATTAACAGACAATTGTCCTTCACCGTACCAACGCAACTATCCATTCACCAGATCGCCTATGCGCAATGAATATCCAAGGGGGACGAAACCATGCTTAAACCAGTCACCATTATTCATTTTATTCATCTAAAGTGCAATAGAGGAAGATGAAAATGACTGAATTAGACGAATTTCGAAAAATGAAGGATGATTTCTTTGCCACCGATGGGCAAAGCCCCCTGACACCCAGCCAAAAACAGGCTTTCAAGGGTTTAAAGTATTTTCCCCCCAACCCGGATTTAATCTTCGAAGTTGCGGTGGATAAATTCACGGATAAGCAACGGGTTGAGATGCAAACGACCACCGGCGACATCCAGGTATATGAGCGCTTTGGCAGGTTTAAATTCAAGGTAGATGGGCAACCTGCAGAGCTGACCATCTACCATAGTGACAGCGGATGGTTCCTGCCTTTCGTGGACAGCCTGGCGAGTAAGGAAACCTACCCTGCCGGGCGTTACCTGGAACCAGTCAAGCTGGAAGGCGGAGGTTTCCTGGTGGACTTCAACCTGGCATACAACCCGTATTGTGCCTACAACGACACCTGGTCATGTCCGCTGACGCCATTCGAAAATCGCCTGAAAGTACCCATCCGCGCTGGCGAGAAACTATACCATGCGTAAACGTTTCCACGTTTTCACGCTGAAACTCGGTTAATTTATCAACCTGGAAACGTTGTACATTCTAACTTTCAAACGCTGATTGGCTTACGGTAGATCGTGCTCCGCTTTACCACCCGGTAACCCATGAACTCGTACAGGTGGGTTGCACCCGAGGTGTTCTCTGCATCCACGCCCAGGCCGGCTTCGGTCATGCCGCGTTCCTTCAGGGCAAGTAAACTGGAGGCGATCAATGCTTTTGCCAGGCCTTGCCTTCTCCATGGTCTGCGCACGCAGATGTTCTCGGTATAACCACGCTTACGTCCATAAATCTCATTCTGATCTTTATCGATAAAGCTCAACACCATCCCTGCAACCTGGTCACCCTGCCACGCCACGCGTAATAAACTTGGGTCATAATCCGGGCTATCGATGAAACTCTTAAAGTCTTCCCATGGATCTGGAATGTAACCCCAATGATCCTGGAAGGCTTCGTTGGACGCTTCCCAAACCAGGCGCATATGCTCCGGTTCCACCGGGCGGATCTCCACTCCCGGGGGCAGGGGTAGATCAGGGATATTCTCCAGGTCAGGGCGCACCATCTCAAAGGCGTAGCGCACAGCCTTGTAGTCGTGCTGTTCCAGCAGGATTGTCCGGGCTTTCTCAGTGTTGCTGACGAAGTTATCCAGCAGGCATGGGGCATCCCTATCTAGCTTTCCACTTTGCATTAACTCCGAGGCAATTTGAGCCAGGCGCGCCTCAATGAAATCAAGCAAGGCGCTTCCAATACCTTTGCCTCTCCACGCCGGCAGCACATTGCCAAACGAAAAGCCAATCCACTGGCCACTTCCTTCCACCGCCCACCATACCCGGCAATACCCAACCACCTCAGCATTCACTTCAGCAAAAAGCATATCCTTATATGGGTCACAGTTGACCAGGTGAGTATAGGTATTGACCACATCCTCAAGGTTCTCAGAACGTTCGAGTTCGTCCACCTCCCCGCAGAGGCGAATCACCCGCAGCATGGCAGGAAAATCCTCTTCACCACGAAAACCACGGAAAGATAACCCGGGGATTCCGGTTCCATTCATTATTTCTATTTTTTTCAATGTATCAGTATTGTCCATCATATTATTATCCTTTATGTACTCATGATCTTGCAAGATTTATCTCATCACCGCAGCAAAGAAAACACCAGAGAATATCAAACCCTTCTTTCTGCTGATCACAATGCGCTGGTGAACTTTCATGGTTCAGTGACCGCCTCTGTGCCTTCCACTGCTGTTTGTGTGTCACCATTCTTCGGCAGCTTGAATTTAAACCATGCCGGGATGGCGCTCAACAAAGCCGCCAGGCCGGTGACGTAAAAGGGCATCCGCGGGCTGTAACGTTCCCACATCCGGGCACCGATTGCGGGTGCCGGCAGGGATACCAGCCCCACGCTGGTGCCGAACAATCCGAATGCCGTGCCGCGCAACTTCTCTGGCACTGCCTTGCTGATCAGCGAATTATACGCCGGAGACATCATCCCCCCGGCCAGGCCAAACATCGCCCAAACCAGCGCATATCCCCAAAAGCCTTTTGCTTGCATGAAAGCGAACATGGCGAGGAACTCAAGCAGGAATCCGATCACGATTCCCACCCGTTCGCCTTTCTTATCTGCCAGCCAGCCGGCAGGGATGGTGACCAGCATCATACATGCGCCGAACACGGATCCCAACCAGCCGATCTGTTGGTAGGTCATCCCACCGATCTGCTCCAGGTAAACCGGAAGCAGGTTATAGGAAAGCGACCAGGCAATATCGCGCACACCATCGGTGATCAGGATCCAGGTGACCACGCCACCACTGAGCAACAGACCAACCATGGCTCCCAGGTTTGTGCGTAAGCCCTGGACCGATAACTTTTGCGGATGAGCTTCATCACCACGCGCTGCGACGCGTGCCATCGAGACCCGGATGATCGTGGCAATGAAATAAAACAACCACGCCACCGCCAGCATGATGCGAAAGCCATAATTGTCCACCAGGAAACCTCCCAGGGGTGGCCCGATCACACTGATCACCATGAAAAGCGTATCGGTGATGCCAAATACTCTCGCCCGGGTGTGCTCAGAGGATTGTTCAGCGATAAAAGCGTTGAAGCTCGGCCCGATCAAGGCGCGGGTGATTGCGCTGAAGATCATGCCGCTCATCACCCACTGCCAGGTGGGGGCTAAGATGAATCCAACATAGACCAGGTTGCCTGCCACACTTCCAATGGCAATGCTGCGCAGGCGTCCCAGCGTATCTGATATCCATCCACCCAGGACCTGCACCACCAGTGGGATTACATTCGAGATGGTGAAGAACAAACCTATCTGAACCACCGAAGCATTCAGCTCCTTTAAATATAGAGGTAGAAGCATCCCATACATCTCACCGCCCAGGTTCGCCAGGATCATGGCGAGCATGAACAGGAGCAACATTTTATTCAATAAAGGCTCGGTTTTCACCGCCTCTTTGGTGACGTCCATTTTAAAATTCCTTTTATCATCATTCATCGCGCACCGCAGCTGGTTCCAATCTACAGTGCTCGTGTGAATAGAAGGCCATTTTTATCGACTCATCGGCTTGACTGCTCGTGTAGCAATATAAGCCGGAAGATATTTTCCCAACGGAGAATCCCGCTGATCTTCGTATAATCCGGTAAGGATAAAGCCCGCCTCCAGCTGTCCACCGATCTGATCATCCAGGGAGTGGCTGAATTCCAGAGGAGAATCATCCCCGAACTCATAGTACCGCTCTTCTTCGGTCAACTGGCTTGCATCGAAGGGTAAGGGATATCTCACTTTAAACTCACCCTGCATTTCCAGGGGACCATCAAAGACATATATTGCGGGGTTGTTAAAGGCAGCCAACAGCACACCTCCTATACTTAGAACCCGAAAAACTTCCCTCCAAACCGGTCGTACCTCTGGGCAAAAGCAATTCGATATGGGGTGGAACACCAAGTCAAAACTTCCATCCTCAAATGCTGAGAGGTCGCGCATATCGCCTTCAACAGTGACCAACATAAGCCCTTCCCGCCGGGCAACCATCCGGTCTTGCTCCAGCTGCTTGGGTGAATTGTCAAAAACTGTGACATTTGCACCAGCGGCTGCCAGGACAGGTCCCTGTTGCCCACCACCCGATGCCAGGCATAACACATCCGCACCGTTTAGGCCTGCAGGGAACCAATCACGTGGCACTTGCTTCTGCTCTGTGAGCCGTACGTACCACTCTCCCCTGCGCGCTGCAGCAATTCGTTCAGGGCTGGCGGGGATGGTCCAGGGATTACCTTGCTCCACTTGCAGGTCCCACTTTTCTCGATTGTATGCTCTTATATCCATCTCACACATCCTTTTCATAGGTTCCCAGTTTGTTGACCACCTGGAATCCCACTGATTTCATATAATTTTATGGCTGGAGGGTTGTCCTCAAATGTAGAAACGATGGCACTCTTCATTCCATGTCTCTTTAATCGAAGTAACCCTTCCAGCATGACCGCTCTCCCCAAACCCTTGCGTTGGAAATCCGGGTGGGTGCCCATCGGCTCGAACAACCCCACCTGGTTGACCGGGTCTGTCCACACGATGCAGAATGCTCCAATCTGCCCATCCGCTGCCACCGCCACGATATCCAGCTCCCGATCATAGACTGGAGAGCGCATGAAATTGGTGAAACGCGCTACATACTGTTCAAACGTCGCCTTTGACCCAAAAGCCCCGTATTGAGCCTTTGCCCGGGCAACTACTTCCGCCTCTCCCTTGCTGCTGCGTACCTGGAATCCCTCCGGCAGCTGTTGGCATGGGATCGCTTCATCCAGCGATCGGGTCAGGTGGACCAAGCCTCTCCTGAGCCTGTAACCCCTTTGCCCAAAATGTGCTTCAAGATTGTCATCATTATGAAACACCCATAGATCATAAATGGTTGGCTTGCCATTCTGTCGGGCGATCTGCATCGCCTTATTTTCGGTCCAGATATACATATCCGTTACATTCTGGCTTCCCTGAAGTTCTGGTTGGATGTATACATCGATTCCTACCCAATCAGGTGAGATCAGTGCCCATCCCAACAACCTCCTGGAGTTTTTTGGGTCGTCCCAAAGATAGATGTGATTCCAGAAGTCACCCTCCAGCGGTGGGTAATACAGCCACCAATTGAGATCTCCAATGTGGATATAGTAGCTCCCGTTGTTAGCCTTCCGCCCTGCCATCAACAGCTCGCGCATGGCTGTAATATCATCCTCGTCCCTGTAACGTCGTGGCTCGTTCATGCTTTCTCCACTAACTTTTCCCATTCGCCGGTCAATTTTTCCAGCTCTGCCTGGGCTTTGGCATATTTCCAACTTAAATCGTTGATCGTTTCAAACCCTTTTGAGCCACTGGCATGATGCAGCTGTTGAGATATACGCTGAACAGCCTGCTCCTGCTCACGGATTTGCGTTTCCAGTTTCTCCAGGGCTTGTTGAAGCCTGCGCGTATCCCGGCTGTTATCGCGTGCCAAGGGCTTAGATGGTAAAAGCATCCTGGTAGGCTGCGAGGCGGTAGCCGACCTTTGCAGAACAAACTGGCGGTATGTTCCCTGGAAGATATTCAATCTTCCTCCATGTAGCTCCCATATCTGGCTGGCCAGCTGATCGATCAGGTAACGGTCGTGCGATACCAGCAGGATGGTTCCAGGAAAATCCTGCAGCACCTGCTGGAGGATTTCGCGTGCTGGCAGGTCTAGGTGGTTGGTTGGCTCATCCAGCAGCAGGACATTCGCCCCACGTAATGCCAGGATGGCTAATGCCAATCTACCTTTTTCACCACCACTCAGCGAGCTGACCGATTTGAATACATCCTCACCCCGGAACAGGTATTGCGCCAGGTGATTGCGCGCCAGTTCAGGATCCATCTCGCGAGCGCTCAACAGCTCCTCCAACACCGTATGATCCGGGTTGAGCTCATCATGTGCCTGGGCAAAGTAACCCACTTCCAGGCTGGCTCCCAGGCGCACTTCACCTTTCAACGGATCCACCTGCCCGAGCATCGTCTTCAAAAAGGTCGTCTTGCCGCTTCCATTCGGACCAATGAGTGCAGCACATTCACCCCGCCTGAGCTCCAGGTTTTGCACCTGGAACAGCGTTTTTCCCGGGTAGCCTATGGAGGCATTTTCTGCCCTCAAGATGATATTGCTGCTGTCCTTGGAGGGTACGAGGCGTGGCCGGATGAGAGGTGGCCGTGGTGGCATGGCCAGGGCATTCACCTTGCGGATCGCTTCGACCACATCCAGGGGTTTATCAGCCCGCAAGTCCAGCTCGTGCCAGTTCCGTCCACTGCGCAGCACCATGATCCCATAAGTATCCACAGCCATCAGCTCACGGGTTACTTTCCGTAGCATACCCAGGGCACGTGCATGGGTACTGGCACGGACCCAGTTGCGCTGGACGAAGTCCATCTCCTTCTGTAAACGTTCCTTTTCTTCCTCGAACACCCGCTGGGTATATTCCCAACGTGTATCGCGCTGGAGAAGGTAGTTGCTGTAGTTACCCGTGTAAACTTCGATCCCCCGAGGGCTCATTTCCCAGATGGTATCCACGGTATTATCCAAAAAGTAGCGGTCATGGCTGGCCACCAGCACTGCCCCGTCCCATTCATTCAGCGTGTGTTCCAACCACTCGATAGCTTCAGCATCCAGGTGGTTGGTAGGCTCATCCAGCATCAGCAGGGCGGGTTTTTCGAGCAGCAGTTTCGCCAGTAAAAGGCGCGTTTTTTGACCACCGCTGAGATGAGCGAGTGGCATATCCCAGGTTTGCTTCCCCAAACCCAATCCCTGCAGAGTTTGCTGGATGCGCAGATCGTAATCGTAGCCACCGGCATGCTCAAAAGCAGCCTGCAACTCACCATAGGTGGCAAGCACTTCTTCGGTGTAGCAGCCACCCGCCATTTCGGCTTCCAGCTTATGCAAGTCGGACTGCATTCTTTGCAGGTCAGAGAATACGGTCAGCATCTCAGCATAGACCGTGTTCTGATCCTGGGCAAAGGCACCTGCACCCGAGGCTTTTCCGAGGGTGCCTGCACCCGAGGCTTTTCCGAGGGTGTCACTCGCTTCCTGTCGCAGGTAACCCAGCTGCCTGCCACGGGCAATATGAATACTACCCGTGGTAGGTTGGTTCAGACCTGCCAGGATCATCATGAGCGAGGTTTTACCTATTCCATTCGGTCCGATCAACCCGATCTTGCCATCGTTGGGAATCGTCACCGATATCCCGCGGAACAGGTCGAAAGCGCCGAAAGATAAACCTAGATTATGTGCAGAAAGGACAGACATTCTAACTCCATAAGATAATACATATCAACAAAATTAACCGTTGCGGTGCAGCTTACCGGTGCGCTTGGCATACCGTTCAGCCAGGCCGAACACCCACAACCCCACCGGGATGGCAACCAGACCCATCAGCAGCGTCGGCCAGATGTATTGCCAGAGCTGCATCGTGGGGGTTCCTTCCAATAAGGCCTGGCGGGTACCATCCAGCACGTAGGTCGCCGGGCTATATACAGCCAGCTTTTGCAGGAATTCAGGCAATACATCCACCGGGTAATACACGCCGGATACCAGCAACAGCAGGGCAATGATCACGTGGGTCATCTGTGAGCCGCGCTCGGGGAAGAGCAAAGGCAGCACGCTACCCATCACCCCTACTCCAATGAACGACAGGCTTCCCGCCAAAAGCATTACCGTGCCACCCGCCAGGTTGGCTTTGCTCAGATCGAGGTGGAAGATTGCCACGGTAACCGCCAGGATGATGCACGTCGAGAACATACTGTAGATAACTGCCCACACTGTCTGACCTGCCATGTGGGTGATACGCCGGATGGGTGCCATCAACGTATACTCGATGGTGCCTTCCCAGCGCTCCATGCCGATCACATCGGTGATCCAGTAAAAGATCAATGACAGGTAACGCCATACCAGGGTACCCACCACCAGGTACAGCACCAGGTAACGTCCTTCAGCCTTGGATACTCCACTGATCTGTTCCATGCCAACCCCAATAAAGCTGACCGAAAGGCTGTTGGCAATGGAGTAGGCAAGCCACACCAGTTCCCAAGACCAGTAGCGTTTCACTAGATTTGCATTGCGTTCCATGAACGCATAGGTTGCTCTAAACTCATGCACTAATGTAGTCATTTTAAAACTCCAAAAATCTTTAACCAAATCCTGCCAGCCACTCTTCACGCAGGATACCCATAAAAAGTAAATCCCAACGGCGTCCTTCGCGTAAGAGAAATTTACGTACCCGTCCCTCATGGATAAATCCAGCTTTTTCATACGAGCGGATCGCCCGCGGGTTATATTCAAACGTTGTGAGGCTCACCCTTCTCAGGTTCAGCTCGTGGAAGGCATAGCGCAGGATCACACGCATCGCATCGGTGCCATACCCCTTACCCCAGAGCTCACGCTCACCGATGCCAATTCCAACGAAAGCATCACCATTCGGGTAACCATCCGCATCCAAAGCGGTGAAACCGACCAGGCGGTCATCATCCAGGCTGCGGATGACAAAATAGTGGAAGGGAGGTGGTACCTTCTCCTGGTCCTTCTGGATCCACTCGGTCAGCTGTTTGACTGAAAATCGATTGCTCGGTTCAGCATCCAGCAGGCGCAAATATTCGCTATCGCCACCCCAGCGGGATACCGCCTGTGCAATAACCGCAGGCTCTTCAGCGCTGAGCCGTACCAGGGTGCCCTCTAATAAATTTGCCTTCATCAGTCACCTTCCATTCCAAAAATGCTCTCACTTCCTGCCAACAATCCCTGGCAGATTAGCCAGGAACTCTTCCCGCAGGAGACCCATATATAACCAGTCCCAACGCCGACCTTCACGGAGCATCGCCCCACGAATGCGTCCCTTCGTGGATGAAGCCAACCTTCTCATACGACCGGATCGCACGTGGGTTATACTCGAAGACGATCAAGCCTGCTTTCCTCAGGTTCAGCTCGTTGAAAGCGTATCTCAGCATGATGCGCATGGCATCCGTTCCATACCCATTGCCCCAGTATTGGCGTTCTCCCAGGGCGATCGCCACCAGGGTATCGCCGTGATGTTGATAAAGGTCGAACAGACCGATAAAACCGATCAGCACATCGCCTTCCAGCATTCGAATGCCGAAAAACAGCTCATCAGAAGGAGGCTTTTCCAGGTCCTTTTCAAACCACTCCTTCACCTTTTTTTCGGAAAACAGCCTGGGTGGTTCAGTATCCAGTAAACGGTACCATTCCGTATCCTGGTCCCAGTGGAACAGGTGTGACGCCATCACCTCCGGGTCTTCAGCTGTCAACCGGACCAGCTCACCGTACAGAAGATCATTCATGGCGAGCATCTCCTTGCTGTGCCAGCCATTCATCCCTCAGCAACCCGAGGTACAACAAATCCCATGCCTGTCCATCGCGCAGCAGTGATTTCCGCCGGCGCACTTCTTCCACAAAACCATATTTTAGGAAGAAATTAAGTGCCAATGGGTTATCCTCTCCCACGACGGCTGATATTCGATACAGGTTCAGCTCATTGAAGGCGAACCGCAAAATCAACTGCATTGCTTCGCCACCATAGCCCTTATTCCTGTCCTTTTGGTCACCGATCGCCAGCTTCAGGTTGCTTGTCCCATGTGTCCACTCAATACCATCGATTTGTACAAATCCCAGCAGGCGGTCATCCTGCCGGTCACGGATGGTGAAGTAGAACAACCTGCGTGATTCATCCGCTTCCTTCTCAATGGCCTCATATTTTTTCTTTACCTGGGCAGCAGAGAGTGGCATGGCAGCCTGGCGGCTGAGGGCACGCTGAAGCATCAGGTCATGTGTCCAGCCTGATTCCACCTGCGGGTCCTTTTCGTGATCGATAGGTGCCAGGCGGATCAATGTACCTTCAAAGAGCTGTCTTTCAATACTCATCGTCTTATCCTTTCATAAATCCATTCAATTAAACCAATTGCCTCGTTTGCAGGGGTACGAACGATCGTGCCCCTACAATGAGGGGAATTATTGAGACCATTATTAGGAGCATATGCTTTTAACAGTGATTTCCTTTAATAGCTAAATTCATCATTGTTTATTCCTCATCCTCCGAAACCAGCTGATTGCCGGTCAGTTCCAGGAAAACATCTTCCAGGGTGGGTTCGTGCCCGTTACGTGGGATGAGCTTTTTCAACGCCACCGGGGTATCCAGTGCCACGATCCTGCCGTTATCCACAATGGCAATGCGATGGCATAGGGCTTCGGCTTCACCCATATCATGCGTGGTGAGAAGGATGGTGGTGCCATGCTGCTCGTTTAATTCCCGCACCACTGCCTGCACTTCGCGCTTGGAGCGTGGGTCCAGCCCGGTGGTGGGTTCATCCAGCAGTAAAAGCTTTGGGTGGGAGAGCAAGGCACGCGCAATGGCAACTTTCTGCTGCATCCCGCGAGACATCTCTTCCATCGGCTGCTTGATCGTCCGCTTCTCCAAACCCAACCGGGTGAGGATTTCCATCACCTTGCGCTGGGTCTCCTTGCCTTCCATCCCATACAGGCGCGCCCCGTACAGCAAGTTTTCCATCGGCGATAACTTCTTGAAGAAGCTGGCTTCCACCGAAACCCGGTTGATCAGGCGCTGGACATCCATCGAATGGCTGACCACATCATGCCCAAAGACCGTGATCGAGCCTGCATCAGGCAACAACAGCGTGGCGATAAGGCGGATGAGCGTGGATTTACCCGAGCCGTTGGGACCAAGCACACCAAAGATCTCAGCCTCATGCACCGAGAAGGAGACGTGATCCACTGCCACCTTGACCACCTTGCCATTCTTATTGGGTTCATCCCTGCCCATCCAGATTGGATGGGAGGCTTTTCCAAATTTTTTATATGCATCCTTTACCTGTATTGCCTCAAACATTTTATACTCCTTGATCACTGTCATCGCGAGTGACTGGTGCTCTTCCGGTCACGAAGCGATCTTCCTTATGTCTTACGAAACCTATCCTCACTAAACGATCTCGTTCGTACTGTAATGACGAGAGAGAATTCATCGTCAGCGAGATCACCCAGTCTATCATCTCCCACCAATAAAAATACCGGTCACGGAGAGGGTCCCCGTGACCGGTACATGCAAGGCAATAACAATAAAACAAAACGACCACGGGGGCTGGAGCTCACCGTGGTCGTTAGAAATCAATGCGTATAACCTAACGAGCGATAGGCGCGCTCCGCGAAGGCACGACGAACCCGCCGCCAGCGGCGAGTGTGTGGACTTCGTAAATTCGATTGATGAGATCGCTCATCGAATGCGCCTTGCCTTTCTTTAGAGTAAGATTAACAACTTTTCGAGTTTACCATTAGTATTCAGAAATCGTCAAGAGGGAAAAAGGGACATTTCTACTCTGTATGACAGGGGAAAATATGTTCGGTTAAGGCTAACTTCAATCCACAACCTTTGATAAAATCTTACTCAAGAATTATTACCCATCCAACAACATGGGTATGCTTACCAAGCTGAACCAGCAGGCAAATAATCCCTGGCTGGATTGATAAACAACCACCCTCTCACTTCCTCAGCTCCACCTGGTCGATCAGCTCGTTATTCCGGTTGATGAACTGGAACAATAAATAGTCATCTTTCGCTTCCACCCTGATTGCACCATATTCAGCATTATACCTAGACAGGCTGCCATCCACGATATTGACAAAGTCGTACTTTACAAAACCCCCCATCCCATTAACAAAGTAGGTTACCCCATTGATAAACAGGCGTTCATAGGTGTGGTCGTGCCCTGCCAGCACAGCATCTGCACCCCACTCACCATAAGGCCATTGTGCTGAGGCGATCGATCCGTGTAACCCCGATGAGTAAGGAGGGTAATGCAGGTAAACAATATTCCATGGTGAGGTGGAGGCTGCCAGCCCTTGTTGAAGCCAGGCTGCCTGGTTCGACGAAGCTCCCACCCCATCCGGTTCAGCTTCCCCAACACTGTTTAATGCAAACAGATGTACCGGGCCCCAAACAAAATCATAATAACGCTCATTTCCCGGCAGCGTGAAGTAGTCCAGGTAAGGCTGACCAAGATTGGTTACTGTATCGTGGTTGCCCAGGACTGGGTAGAAGCGATTTATGCTAGCCCCATCACCGTAACTGCCCTGGTAGGGGTAGATGTAGTCATGAAAGAATTGCCCGATGGCAATATCGATGTGCTCAGCTTCACCATATGGGTAGTTATTATCGCCCAAGGTGATGATGAATTCAGGCTGCCAGCTCTTCATCAATTCAGCAACATCACGGGTTTCGGATTTACCTCCACCATAATCACCTATCACTGCAAAGACCAAAGGTCTTGGTGTGGGGGTGTCCGTTGGAACAGGCGTCGAGGTGGAAGTTGGTATGGGTGTGAATGTGGATGTAGGTGAGGCAGTGGGTGTGGGTGTCGGTGTGAATGTGGGGGTGGGCGTGAAAGTGAAAGTGGGTGTGGGTGTGGGTGATGAAGTAAACGTAGGAGTTGGAGTGGGGGTGCTGACGTCTGGAGAGTAGAGCCAGGAATTATAGATATTATCCAGGGGTGTGCTGGTAGCTGCCTGGAAGGCTACCAGCAATTCTTCCACGGTTGCAATACTGAACCAATGTGAGCCAAAATAGAATTGCAATGCTTTTAAGAAAGCCTCGTCACCAATGGTCTTTCGCAGGTCCTCATAGAACAATCCACCCTTGGCATACACCACCGGGCTGTAAGATTCAATCCGGTCACTCTCCTTGAAATAGAGCATTGGTTCGGTTACCGGTGCATCCCAGCCTTTTTGGGTATTTTGGGAGTACTTATCCTGATAATATGCAAGTGCTTGCTGTTTGGCAGCCTCCCCACCCACCTGCTCCCAGTACATAATGGATGAATAAGTCGCCAATGCTTCATCCATCCATGGATCGCGCAGGGTATCATTCCCGACCATGTTATACCACCACTGATGAGCCACCTCATGTGCCACGGTGGAATTGAGATCCGGTGCTGCCAGGTCATCGTACAACCGTGCAGCGATCAAACCCAAACCCGGGTACTCAACCCCGCTGGGTTTATTGAGTGGTGCTTCGACGATATCATATTCAGTGTAGGGATAAGGACCGATCATTGAGCTATAGATTTCCAGGGAGCGAACCGCCGTTGCCAGTGCCTGAGCACCACCTTCGATATGTTCGGGCAGGTAGTACGAATTGACTGTAGTTCCACCTAGCTGTTGACTGGCGACCTGGTAGATCGGGCTGGTGATGACAAAAAAATCTCTGGCAGGTCCACTGATGAACCGGTGCATCAGTTTTCCATCCACGATCTGCTGGCTCACACCGACACCACTGCTGACGACGGTCAAACCCGCATCGGCAAGGACTTCGACGGTGTACAAGGCTGCATCGCTGTAAACTGAATCCCCAAAAGGATACACCGGGTCCAGCCACCACCCCCCCGATTTGTAAACCGCCAGCATGGGATAAAAATTTGCCAGGGCCAGCACCTCCTTGGAATAGTTATAGATGCCATAACCAGTTTTTGTCTCGCCATCCCCAAAATCCGTTGGGATGGTACCCGCGCTTTCAAAGTCGACCTGGACCTGCGCACCGGGTTGGAGCGGAGTTGTCAGCAGCACCTCCACGATGGAATCCTGCACGCTCATCCTAGTATCAGCTTGCTGCCCATTTACAACGGCTGGATTAATGACGATCCTTCCATCTCCATAACTCTGCCCAAGATTGGGATAAAGGCGGAAGAACAGGCTGTTCAGGCTGACATTTTCGGTATTCGTGTAATCGATGCGTGTAAATCCCTTGAATGAACGTCGGGCATAATCGATATCCAGGCGGATCGTGTAGCGGGTGAGATTTGCTGGGATGGGTGGCATGTGTGGCAGTAACGCAGCAGATTGATCTGCAGGCTCAGGGGATGCCGAGGGGTTGACAACGGTTGGATAAGAAGTGGCAATATCTGCTGTTGGTTGGTTTCGCTGCTGAGGGGAGAGACTGCAGCCCTGTGCCAGGAGCAAAATCAGCAGGAGGAGCGTAAGCCAAGCATGCCCTGGATCTATGGGATATCCCCTCGATAATATTCCCCTCCACCAGGCGAGGAATTTCATCGTAGGATCAGGATGCTCCCGCGGTAATCCACTAGGTAAATTTCCCCGTTCTCATCTACCCCAAAAGAGGAGATATTCGTGCCAGTCTCAAACATCAAAGTGTTTTGCCAGGCATCATCTGGCAGGTGCAACAACCCCCATACCCGCCCCGAGCTGAAATCACCATAAAGGTATACCCCCAACCAGGCTGGCAGGTCTTTTCCACGGTATACATAGCCTCCGGTGACAGAGTTACCTACGTCATGACTGTACTCAGCCACGGGCATGATGAACTCTGCATCCAATGGTGGAGAACCGCGGTATGGGTGGGTGCCTTCAAAATAATTCCATCCCAGGTTCCCACCACCGGGGCTCCCAGCTGGCAGAAAATCGATCTCCTCCCACGCATCCTGCCCTACATCACCGATATACAGGTCGCCAGTCAGCCTGTCAAAGGAGAAGCGCCAGGGATTGCGTACACCCTGCAACCAGACCTCCCATAACCCTCCACCATTCACATAAGGATTTTCCGGGGGGATGGCATATGGCTCAGCTATATCCACGTCAATCCGCAGGATCTTCCCCAAGAGGGTCTCAAGCGATTGGCCATTGCCCAATGGATCTCCGAAAGAGCCTCCATCACCCATTCCAATATACAGGTAACCGTCCGGTCCAAACTGGAGCTCACCACCGTTGTGGTTTTGAAAGGGCTGCTCGATATGAAGCATGCGCATCTCACTGCCGGGGTCAGCCTGGTTTGGGTCGAGGGGTGACACAGAAAAACGAGCAATAACCGTATACAACTTATCGCTTACCTTTTCCGTGTAATTTACGTAAAAATAACCGTTTTCAGGAAATTTTGGGTGAAAAACCAGGCCTAATAAGCCCCGCTCACCGCAGCAATCTACTTTTTGAGTCAGATCCAGAAAGGGGGTGGAAAGCAAGGCTCCATCCTTGAGAATACGGACCAGCCCGCCTTGCTCGATGATGAATAATCGCCCCGAGCCATCACCTGCGTTCACCAGGCCTTCTGGTTTATCCAAACCACTCACCACCTCTTGCCAGGAATACGCGGAGGGATCTGGCAGGGTGGTGACTGTGACTGGCGCCGGTGTGGCTGTTGGTGCCACCATTGTGGTGGTTATTGATTGGGTAATTTCAATGGTTGCCGTGATGGTGGGTCTGGTGATCGGAAGTGCTGTAGGCGAAGGTACACGGATAAATAAACCTTGGGTGGGTGAGGCGGTTGGTATTGGCGTTGGGGATGCAAAGATGCATCCAGCCAGTAATAAAGCAGCTGCAAGGATCAGCAATAGGGTGAAACTTTTCATTTCACCTCCTGATCATCTCCCTCAATGATCTCCCCGTCGATCACCTCTCCGTGTGTGGTTGACTGGGATGTCTCCTGGTAGTTATCCAATACCTTGCGGGTGGCATTTAACGCGTCAAGGTGTTCCTGGACTACATTCGGTGGACACAGCTCAACAAACAGATATGTCGCCAGCCAGATAACAGCTGCGTCATCAATCGGTCCGGGAGCGATATCTGGAATCAGCAGGTAGACGACCGACCCAATGGGTAGAATTTTTAGCAGAGGATTCACCCGCGAATCACCCAGCAGGCGCAGTATCAGCTTAATACGCAGGGATAACCCCTGGACGAATCCCTCATTTTGAGGGAATGTTATTTTTCGATTGGATTTATCAGGCATTTTGATCTCCGTAGGTATATCCTAACTGTATACGCAACAACGATAAATAGGTTGTCTATTATAGTATATCCATCGAGGAATGAATTGAACCGGTCATTGTTCTTCCACAGGTGGTGCTGCCTGTCCATAATCCAGGATCTCATACCCCTGGGGTCCGGATTCCTTGCCGATGATGGCTTTCTCCTGCATGGCTTCCACCAGCCGTGAAGCCCGGGTATAACCGATGCGCAACCGCCGTTGTAACATGGATACCGAAGCGCGCCCCTGTCGTCGTGATAAGTCGATAGCTTCATCCAGCAATGGGTCCTTTTCTTCCTGCGCTTGCATATCCTCCCATAACGGGATCTGTACCAGTGGTATTCCAGATGGCGTGATATCAGGGATACCCCCTGCAGCAGTTGGAGCAAGAGGTGTGCTCGGCACAAAGCTTTGCCAGTAGGTCACCAGGCTGAGAATCTCACTGTCCGAAACGTAGGTACCTTGAAGCCGAATGGAAGCTGGTGCGTCGGGTGCCTGGAATAACATGTCACCACGACCCAGTAGCCTTTCTGCCCCTGGTTGGTCAAGGATAACGCGGCTATCCGTATTGGAGGCCACTGCAAAAGCAATGCGAGCGGGAAAATTAGCTTTGATGATCCCTGTGACAACTTCCACCGATGGTCGCTGGGTGGCAAGAACCAGGTGAATGCCGGTGGCTCTGGAGAGCTGAGCCAACCGGGTAATGGCAGCCTGGGTTTCGTCCGGTGCCAGCATCATTAAATCTGCCAGCTCATCGATGAACACAACCAGCTTGGGAAGTTTTTTCTCTTTACCATCTCCCTTGCTTTCCAGGCTGGCATTATAGTCATTGATATTTCGGGTGCCTGCCTGGGCCAGCTTGTGATAGCGCATGTCCATCTCGCGCAACACCCACTGCAATACACCCACCACCTTTTCTGTCTCCACTACAACCGGAGCCAGCAAGTGGGGAACACCATTATAGTTGGTGAGCTCCACTCGTTTTGGATCCACCATGATCAGGCGCAGGTCATCGGGGGTATTGTGTAAAAGCAAGCAACAGATGAGTGAGTTGACACACACCGACTTGCCAGAGCCGGTTTGGCCGGCGATCAGCAGGTGGGGCATGGCGGAGAGATCAGCTGCCACCGCATTTCCAGCAACGTCCTGCCCCAAGGCGAACCGCAGAGGTGACTTTAACCTCCTGAATGCTTCACTCTCAACCACATCGCGCAGGGTCACCAGGGCTATCTGTTCATTGGGTACTTCGATACCGATATAACCCTTTCCCGGCACCGGTGCTTCCACCCGGATCGTCCGGGCTGATAGGGCGAGGGCAAGATCATCTGCAAGAGAGGTGATCTTGGCCACCCGTACGCGGGTACGTGAGCCGCGCGTCTCAATAAAATCAGGCTCCACACCAAATTGGGTGATGGTGGGACCACGGTTGATCTCAACAACTTTAACTGGTGCGCCGAGAACCCGCAGTGTCTCCTCGATCACCCGGGCGCGTTGGCGATCTACATCAACATCATAATCACTATCGCCGCCTTTTTCAAGGATTTGGTCAACCGCCGGTAATGCCCATGGGCGTGGTTGATTGGTGTATTGTGGACTGAATGAAGCCGAGCCAGCAGCAGAATCGGGAATGGATTGCAGCCCAGGCCAGTTGTCTGGAGGCGAAGGCTGCTTGGATGAGGATTTTGATCTTGCTGGTGTTGCCGTACGATGATTACGACGCTCATCCAGCCAATCCTGGATACCATCCTGGATGCGGACGAATGATGAAGGGATCCAGCGAAACAGCTCTGCAGCGGATACATCCAACACTAACAACAGGGCTATGATAAGCCAAGCAGTAAGGGCGATCGCAACACCAGCCCATCCCAGGCTGGTATACAGGGCATTGAAGATGAAACCACCTGTATAACCTCCACCGCTGCTCTCCGCAGCCAACGCATAAGCATCGTCTGGAAACATAAAGAAATGCATCCAGGCGAGGATGTTCAGGAAAAGTAAGACCACACCGATCAAGCGCTCGATATCAATGTGAGGAATGCGCTCAAAACTACGCAAGACCAACCATAAGCCCACGAAGATCAAGGCGACCGGAAAAAGATAAACTCCCCAACCGAATGCCTGTCCCAAAAAGGTCAGCCAGCTGTCGGTTGCAGCATTGTGGCTGGCAGAAATGAGGCTCAGCAGGGTGAGCAGACCGACAAAAAGCATCGCAATGCCAACCAGGTCAAGCTTTCGATCGAGTGACATTCCCTGCGGTGGTGTCGTATTGACCGTTGGTGGCCTGCCCCTGGGTTTTGGAGGTGGCGCACCCCTGAAGAACGCCGAGATTGATCCAAGAATGCCCCCTGACGTCTTGCCTGGCTGGCGAGCTTTTTTATTCGCTGAAGTGCTCCCCGGCGGTCTGCCGCGTCTCTTTGCGCCCCTCCTGGAGGATGCACTCCGGGTGGTTTTAGCATATTTACGGGTGCTGCCTTTCACACCTGGGTTTTGCTTTTTAATCCTGCCTGTCTCAGTCATCTTTGGCATTATAGCATTAATGGGCTGATTAAAACCTGCGGCGCACTTCATGAAGTGCGCCGCAACAGGTCATTAATATTTAATAATGCTTGCGCGTAATGATCAGGATTAGCTAGTTATTGGCAATATAAACCTTCAGCAGTGATAGTTAGCCACCGATTTCCGATAATGCAGATACTGCTGCATACAGCTCAACTTTCGCGGGGGTGCCAGCAACACTGAGATATACCGATGCAGCAGCTTTCGTGTTGGCTGGAATAAAATCCAGGTAGGTAAATCCACTCCCAATAATATCTCCAGCGTCATTATACGCAATAGCATCTACCCGAACATTGGTCACTTCCTGACTATAGGGGTTAAGAATTTCACCGGTTACTTGAGGGGAATATTGATCAGCAAGAAAAGACACGTTCTCACTGGTGAAAGTGGGGATAACATCCGATTGAGTGTAATCACCCGTCATGATTTGAATATCAATGGTGGAGACAACAGCACCTTCATCAAGGTATTGGGCATCAGCCACTCCGAGAATCTGCCCTGGCAACAATAGGTTGATATATCCATCAGAAACACCCAGGACAGATCCATCGCTGGAATATGACGTCACATGATAGAGACTATTTTCAATGGAATATCCCTGATTCGGGTTTTCCAAAATCATTCCGATTGCCAAATTTGACCCATCTTGACCATATCCTTGCTTTGATAGGACAAGATTACTTGCGCCTTCTGGCAATTGATCGCTGGTCTCAAGCAATGACAGCCCAGAAAGTGCTGGGTATAATTCCACGTTTGCTACAGTTCCATTGCTGGTGACGGAAACACTTACCCCGATCGACTTTTGGGCTAATAGAAAGTTCAAATACGTTAATCCGCCCCCAATGATTTCCTTTGCATCATTGTAAACAAGCGCAGAAACTCGTAAGCTGGTTATATCTTTATCATATGGGTTGTTGATTACCCCCACTGCATAGGAGGAATAATCGCCAGGAAGATAGGCGGTTTTTTCAACTACAAATAAATCAACCAGGTCAGAAACAATCACGTTGCCAGCACTCAGCTGTATATCCATCTTCGTTGCTGTAAGTCCTTCGTCCAGGTAAATATTTCCTCCTACCCCTAAATTTTGGCCTGGTAATATGAGTTCAATGTATCCTGAATCTGTCTCGATCACCGTGCCCTCAGCGTTATACAACGCAATTTGATAATCGGAACTCTCAAATGCATAATTGGAATTCGGATTGTGAACAATAAATCCATACCCAATAGTCTGCCCATCCTGTCCAAGACCTTGTGAGGTTATCGTTAATGATTCTGGTTGTGGAGAAGGTGTTGCGGAGGGCAGGATGCTTTCAGGAACATTTGTTGCTTGTGTATTTTGTGCTGGCTGTGTGGCTGCCTCATTCCCAGCCGCCTGATTTGGATTCGTTGTTGCAGGCACAGCAGACGCAAGCTGCTGAGCTGTGCTGCTGCCACAGGCTAATGAAATTAATAAAAAAGCAACGACACTCAAAATTAGGACAGAATTCTTATGTTTTGTCATCTTCTATACTCCTGAATAATTTCTTTACTTTTATTAGTTTGTATGGCGATTTCGGTAAATTTATCAATGTACCGGTTATGTTAGCATAATAAATCCATCTGCTCACTAACATTTATGCAAGGAAGAGCTAATAATTTAGTTTGAATGTATCTTGGAAATTGTCAATCCAAAGATAATCTAATAGATAATAAGGTACAATTCTAGCATCCCGACGAAATCCATCACCAACCATGAGGTTTTCTTGTTCGAAATTGTCTTTCTCGGCACTTCTGCTTCTGCTCCTTCCGTCCACCGTGGGCTTTCCAGCCAGGTGGTCATCCACGATGAGTTCCGCTTCCTGATCGACTGCGGCGAAGGTACCCAGCGCCAGATCCTGCAATCCGGGTTGGGTTTCAAACGCCTGAACCGCGTCCTGATCACCCATGGCCACCTGGACCATATCCTGGGCCTTGCCGGGTTGCTTTCCACGTTTATGCGCTGGGAAACGATCGAGAAATTGGAGATTTATGGTGGCCAGTGGGCACTCGACCGGATTTATGATCTCATTTATGGCATCGTATTGCGTGGCGCCAGGCCTCCCATGGATTTGCAGCTGGTGCAGATCAAACCCGGGATGATCTTCGATGAAGATGATTTCACCGTCACTGCCTTTCCGGTCTGGCACCGTGGACCGGATTGCTTCGGTTATCTTTTCGAAGAGAAAACACGCCGTCCATTCCTGCCGGAGAAGGCAGATGAGATGGCTATCCCTCCTGGACCATGGCGGCGTGACCTGGTTAACGGTCTTTCCATTACCTTGCCGGATGGACGCTTGATCCATCCCGACCAGGTACTGGGTGAAGAGCGACCTGGCACCCGCCTTGCCCATGTGGGTGATGTGGGTCGAAATCGATGAGCTTGTATCGGCGGTTCATGACGTTGATGCATTGATCATTGAAGCCACCTACATGCATGAGGAAGCCGAGATGGCTGACCAGTTTGCTCATCTTACCGCCAGGCAGGCAGCAGAGCTGGCGGCTGGTAGCGGGGTCAAACACCTCATCCTGACACATATCTCTCGCCGTTACCGCGAGCGGGATGTGCTGGCAGAAGCACAGGCGATCTTCCCAAACACTGTCGTTGCCCGAGATTTTGATGCCTTCCAGGTGCGGCGCGGCGAATGCGTCAAAGTCGACCAGATCAAGGATTCAAATAACACAAAATAAAAACGTTACACGCCCAGACGTTCAGACGTGTAACGTTTAAGAATTCTAGGTAATTTTGGCTACACCGTACTACCGGTGAAATTGAATTCAGAGATCTTCAACGCAGGAACACAAACGCTGATCCCTCCAAAATCACCCACCAATAAATGGGATGCCTTCCCCACTGCTTCCACATTTGCAAGTGCCTGGACATAAGGCATGGTATAACGCAGGTTCTTGACTGGATAGGTCACCTCACCGTCTTCGACCATGAATACTCCATCGCGTGTCATCCCGGTGATGACACAATCGTGGGGGTGTACGAGGCGGGTGTACCAAAATCGGTTAATATATAAACCTTTCTTGGTCGATGCAATCATTTCCTGGACGGTATTCTCTCCGGGTGCCAGGAACAAATTCAAAGCCAGGGGGCCAAAACCGCGAAAAGCGATCGGGGTGGCGTGCCCGGTGCTGGATTTCCCCATTTTTGCAGCGGAATAACGATCATACACCGGTCCCATGACCACACCTTGCTTCACAATATCTACTCTCTGCTTGGGAACGCCCTCAAAATCAAACGGTAGAGGATTTCCGTTGATATCCAATCCATCATCCCAAATGCTCACGGCGGGGCTCATTAACTGTGTTCCGATACGATCATTCATCCATGAACGACCTTCCTGGAGTGCCTGGGCACCCATCCCATAGAAATTCAGGCTGTTCACCAGGTCCTCGGTCACATAGTGCTCAAATATCACCGTGTATTCCCCCGGGTCAATCTTGACCGGATTATGACCCCGTTCTGCTGTATCGATGGCTTCCCTACCCAACGCCTCCACGGCCAGGTCATCCGCCTTCCAGGCTGATTCTTGAGCGCGACCGGATAAATCATTGGACATCACCACGGTTTGAAAATCTGCATTGGTTTGGGGGTGGTAACAAAACACTCCCTGGCTATTGGCAACTACCAACACGGTTGAGCCGGTCGAAAATGCTCCGGAAGCGTTCAAACCCTTCTCAACCGCTATCTGGCAAACAGCACCTACCGCCCCGGCACGCTTTTCAGCCGAATACTCAGCTGTGACCTGGTCCCAGGTTTCCAGGTTCTGAGTGTGTACCGGTCCGGGTAAGCCGGGATAATTCGGATCTTCCGGGCTGGCTTGTGCATTAATCATAGCCCGCTCAACCAGCATATCCAGTCCAGCCTGGTCCAGGCGATTGGTGGAAGCAGTGCCTATTTGCTTACCAATGAATATGCGCAGGGTCACCCCAGCATCACGCTCAGCGACATTCTGGTGGATGATATTGTTGGCAAAGCGGGTCAATGCTGCATCAGTAAATTGAAACGTTACCTCCGCCGGGGTGCCTTTACAGCGCAAAAAGATTGCTTCACTCAGTTTACGTGCTTCATTTTCTGTGATCATGAGTTCTCCTTGGTGTCTTCATCCCTTTACTTCAACACCCCAACTTTCACATTGCGGAAGCGCGCCGGAGCTGTCCCGTGCCCGGTGTGGGCAACCTGGGCAGGCTGACCCTTACCACAATTGGGTGTACCCCACATCACCCAATGTTCAGCATTGCACACTGCATCACAGCTGTTCCAGAACTCTGGAGTAATGCCCATATAGGTGCAGTTACGCAGCATGCGACCCATCTTGCCATTCTTGATCTCATAACCGATCTCTGTACCGAATTGGAAATTATAGCGCTTGTCATCGATCGACCATGAACGGTTGGATTCCATATAGATGCCATCGTCCGTATCAGCCACCAGGTCATCAAATTTCCATGTGCCCGGTTCCAGGCTGACATTGACCATGCGAATGATCGGGATTCTATTCCAGCCTGAGGCACGCATGCAGCCATTCGAGTATCGGCCCAGCTTGGTGGCGGTCTCGCGAGACATCAAATACCCGACAAACAGTCCATCCCGCACCAGTGGTGATGATTGCGCTGGCACTCCTTCATCATCCCAGCCAAAGGTCCCCAATCCAAATGGACGCACACTATCAGCTGTCAGGTTGACTACTGGTGAACCATAATGGAAGTTATCCAGTTTTTCGGTGGTCAGGAAGGATGTACCTGCATAGGCAGCCTCGCTGCCATAAACACGATCCAGCTCAGTGGGGTGGCCGCACAATTCGTGAACCTGCAGGGCTAATTGTGAGCCTCCCAGGATGATCGAAGTCGTTACATTGGATGGGCAGGGATCTGCACTGAGCAGAGCAACTGCCTCACTGGCAATGCGCTGAGCATTGCGAGGCAGGTCCCAGCTTAAGAATGCTTCCCATCCGCCAGTCACCTGCTGCCTGGCAAAAGCATTGGGATAGGAACGTACCTGGATCTCGTTACCGCCCACTGCGGTGGCTTGAATGCCTCCACCCGTCTCAATGAGAGTCTGCTCGGTGAATGCCCCCTCCGTGTTGGCGAAATACTTGTGCTGCTTTAGCATGGTGGCATGTGTCCGCCGTGTCCGCACGCCCTTAACCATGCCCATTTCAACATCAGCGTTCACCAACAGGGCAAGCTTATCTTCCAGTGGTACGGTAAATGGATCGATCTGCACGGGTGTTTGATACATACCCTGGCTGGTCACTTTGGGACCAAGATCCACCTTTTCTCCGCTAACCAAGCCCGAGGCGTGCGCAATCTCCACTGCCTGGGCAGTAATTTTGTCGATCTCTTCATTATCCAGGCTACGGCTGGAGGCAAAACCCCAACTTCCATTAACCAGCACTCGAACACCCATGCCTTCGGTTTCAGACGAGTTCAGCTCTTCGACAATCCCATCTTTTACTGCTATGGTCTCCTCGCGGTGGTTAACCACTCTGACATCTGCATAATGTGCCCCTCGCATTTTTGCCAGGTCAAGGGCACGCATCATTCGTTCTTTCAAGTTGACCTCCTTGTCAATGAACATTCTTATTTAGCCAGGATGTAGCCTTATTTTATAGTTCGCCTGGATCGTGTCGATTATAGACCAGTATGGTCCTTTGTTTATATGCCGGGAAAGAGAATTGATGTTTGGTAAACCATCAACCGAACCGCTCTTCCTTCCAAATATCAGCTTCATTGTGATAACCAGCCTGCTCCCAGAAACCAGGTCGATCGGATGACAGGAATTCCAATCCTCGCAACCACTTGGCACCTTTCCATAAATAGGGAGTCATCAGGTCTTCTCGTTCTGGAATATAGCCAACTACACCACGCAAGGGATATCCATGGTCTGGAGTGAGCGGCTGACCATTATAGTGTGTCGCCAGCAAGAAATTATCCGCCAGGACCACCTCCAAGGGTAGATTTACTGTGAAGCCATATTCTGCATGCTGGAGGACATATTTTGCACCAGGTTTTAGCCTGACAAGTTCCTTTTCAACCAACATACCGACAGAAACTCCTTCCCAGGTTGTATCCAGCTTGCTCCAGCGTGTCACGCAATGAATATCCATGGTCAACGTGATGCGTGGCAGCTGGGTGAATTCGTCCCAGGTCCAGGATTTTTCTTCCTCAACTTCACCCCAGATGCGGAAATCCCAGGTAGCAGGATTGAACGAAGGTACCGGACCGTAATGCAGCACCGGAAATTTTTGGGTCAATGATTGGCCAGGTGGCAGGCGACCTGCTTTCCTGGATTGATCTTCGACTTCTTTGCGTTTAAAGATTCCGGTTAAACATAATGTACCTATAAAAAAGCTATAGTGTCAGGCTATCACCGGGTTTTAGTACATGCACCTGTACACCCAATTTATCCACCCGTTCAGCCCATTTTTTAGCATCCTGGGCGATCAGATCCCAGGTGTTATAGTGAATTGGGACCACATGTTTCGGCAACAACATTTCGACTGCTCTGTAAGCGTCATCGGGACCCATGGTATAGTTGTCCCCGATGGGAAGAATGGCCAGGTCGAGTCCTTCCTGTCCGATAAGCTTCATATCACCGAATAAACCGGTATCACCAGCCAGATAGAGTTTCGTACCAGCTTTCGTGGTAAGCAGGAAACCCACCGGGTTGCCTCCATTGCTCCCGTCCGGAAGCACCGAGCCATGCAAAGCAAGTGTCAGCTTGAGATACCCGAAAGGATGCTCGTGGCCGCCACCAATATGCTGTCCATGAGTCTTTGGTACACCCTGTTGTTCCATCCAGCTGGCAATCTCAAAATTACTGATGACCATCGCCCCTGTCCGCTTGGCGATCGAAACCGCGTCTCCCACATGGTCACCATGACCATGGGTGATAAGGATGAAATCTGCTGTTACCTCATCGGCAGTCACGGTCACAGCTGGATTCCCAGTGAAGTAAGGATCAACCAAAATTTTACAACCACTGGTTTCCAATCCTAATGATGCATGACCGTACCATGTTACTTTAATGCTCATTTCTTACCTCCTGGTATATCATCTTTCTACATTCTAAATAATTAGTTCTGCATTGAAGTGTAACATATTTGAGATAGTCAATCAGGTCTTTCCTAAAAGGATGGGGATGCATCTGTTGTAAATTAATCAGGCTACTCACCCATGACAGGGGTTAAGTATACACCCTAAAAATAAATGATAACTTAACCCTGATGACGGGAAACCCACATGCTATAATCGAAAAAAGCTTGCTGCCTTGGGAATGCACGAGCTGCAGGATTGGTGGGCAGTGGCATAGACGATAAGGAGCTAAAAATGGAAATATCTGAATTGATCCACCCCGGAATGACACGTGAAGACAGCTTTCCGATCACGGTAGAAAACAGCGCTATTCATATTGGCAGTGGTTCTTCACGTGTCCTGGCGACCCCATGGATGGTCGCGTTCATGGAACGTGTCTCCCACCGATTACTTACCTGCTGCCTACCGGAAGGATATTCGAGTGTTGGCACCCACCTGGATATACGCCATATAGCGCCAACGCCCGTGGGTGCCACGATCAAGGTTCGGGCAGAAGTACTCTCATTGAATGAGAACCGTGTTTACTTTACGATCGAAGCCTGGGACGAGTTGGAGAAGATCGGTGAAGGAAACCACGAGCGGGTTATTATCGACGAAACCCGGTTCTTACGCCGGGTGGAGAAGAAGATAGCGAGCTTACAGGTCGGTTCCGGGTAATACCGTTATTCTTTTTTATAACCCCCGACCCGACGCAGCAAGCTGGCATAAATTCCAAGACCGATTCCGACAGCTAAAAGCACTGCTCCAATAATACCCATGAGGGGTGATTTTCGCGGCGATTCTGGGATGAGTGCTGTTTGAGCCCCTAACTCTGAATTCACCTGGGCACCAAATGCAACGTATGTTGTCTGACCCGCATCCAGATACATGGACGTATTCAATACTGTAGTTCGGTTGTAACCTTTGGGAGCAGCCGCACTGATCAGGTACTCTCCCTGTGATACTTGATCAAAACAGGTATAGCCTCTCTCCTGGGGAGTCGCATTGATGGTCGTATCATTCCCTCCGGAAGGTGTTTCTCCAGTTAAGGAGACAGACCCTGACCGATTGCTTACACTGATTTCCCCACCTGGTATCGAAGGCTCGGTCTCCTGGCGCATTAAATCACCGTTCAGGTCATTATAGAGCAGTACACACACAATGCCCCAACCAGGGGCTGCAGTTGGTGACGGTGTCACGAATGCTTGCGTCGGTGCTTGCCCTGCTGTAGGTTGGCCGCCAGCTGGACCTGCATACCCGAGTAATATTTTGTCCCCGGGCATGATCACGTCATTGACACCCAGGTCGTTTAGTTCACGAATGGTTTCAATTTTCACGCCCGTGATGGCAGATATTCGCCAGAGCGTATCATTCGGCTGAACAATATAGATGAGCTTTCCATCTGGCCCAGGAGTAGGGGTCGGAAAAACCGTTAATTGAGCCCGTGGGGCAGCCATGCTTAGTGTGCTTTGCAGCGACACTAATAAGAGGATCATAAGAATGCCAGAGGTCAAAAGAATGCGTTTCTTCATAACGGTTGAGAATTATACATGATATGGCTTATTCCTGTTTAATCATGTCTTATCAGGCTTACCTGCCGGGTACGAAAGGGTAATATTTCTAACTCCTGGAATAATGAGAGAAGTTATAATAACCTGGCCTTTTGATTATACGCCCGATTGGCAAGCTGAATTTCATATCACCAATAAAAAACCCCAGGTTGTCTGAAGGAATGAGTTATGCACACGATCGGTATCATTGCATTCACTGAACAAGTCTTAAGGGATGTGACCGAGCTCGAAATTGCACTCACCAAGGCAAATTTTCCTGTCCATATCGAGCAGATGATAAGAAAGCCGCAATCCACTCAGCTGGTGGATTTTTATTATGAGGAGAATGCCATTCTTTTATGGCTCTGCCGTTGCTATGGAGATGAGGAACGCTGCCGTGAAGCATTGGAATGTTTTCTGGATGCCAGAGTGGACATGATCATCACGATGACTCCTCATGCCTTCGAACAGGCAATGAAATTAACCACAGATACCAACATCCCGATCATTTTCTCGCATCTCAACAAAGCTCAATTTCACGAGATAAGCTCTTCCTACCCGCAAACGAACCGTACCATCACAGGGATCTATGATATTTGGGCGGATATGGCGGAAGAGCGATTGGCACTTTTTACCGAGGTGGTTCCACCACCCAGATCGATACATACTTTATTCAACCCGGATTCATCGATCTCATCAATGGAATTGGAATCTGTTAGAGTTGCCTGTAAAAATTGGGGATTAGAGTTGGTAGCTCATGTTGCACATTCTCCAGATGAAGTAAAGCAAGTCCTGGCTAACTTGCAAACCCGCCCAGACCATGCCATTTTCCGCTTATCTGAACCTATGTTCGATCCACTGATGGGCCTGATTGGGGCGATTGCCCATGAGCAATTTATCCCATACATGGGTAAGTCGGCTGATGAGTTGGAGCGCTGCGGTTCGTTATTCGCCTTGGAGCCACAAGGAATTGGTAAGCAGATTTCCGACCTTGTGATCTCGATTTTGTCAGGGAATAACCCTGAAGCCATTCTTCCAATCGAACCAAAGAGCAAAGAGCTTTCCATAAATCTACAAGTGGCTCAAAACCTGGGGCTGGTTGTCTCACCAGCTTTATTGAATCAAGCAAATAATATCATTCCCGCTAGGGAGAGGAGATCCCTTGGCTCGCGACTACGGACGATATTATTCCCAGCTACATTTATCATCAGCATTATTGCGGTAGCTGCTTCGTATCTCGGGGTCCTGCCATTATTTGGCATAACTTTGCTCAGCACTGCCTCCCTGGCGATCATGCTGCGTTTATATTTGGATAGAAATATCATTCGTCCATTGAACACACTCTCACTGGCAGCAGAAAAGATCGGAGCTGGAGAGCTTAACACGCCAATTGCGGATGTCAAAGTCGAGGACGAAGTCAGTGCTATGGCTCATGCCCTGCGCCGGATGAAAAGCAACCTGTCCAACTCGTATGCCGCGCTTGAGGAATTGACCCATAGCTTGGAAGTCCGTGTGGATGAGCTGACTGAAACCAACCGGGCGTTGCGCCAGGCTCAACACGAGCTTGAGATTGCTGGAAAACGCATCATTGAAGCTGAAGATAATGCCAAGTTTGCGTTAACCACGTACATTCATGATGAGATCCTGAGACCCCTGGACGAACTTTCAGCCCTCTCCCTCGAGCTGGACGATTCCAGGATCCAACAATTAGCGCATGATCTAGAATCAAGTATGCGAAGGCTGCGTTTTGACCTGTCTGTTCCGATCCTGCAAGACCTGGGTGTCGAGCTTCGCCGGCTAATACAGGAAACCCTACCCATGATTTACCCAAATGCCCGCCAGGTGCAGATGGAATTGGAGCTTTCGGCACTAGACCAGATTCCGCAGATCGAGCCTGCCTCCGTGTTTCTACTCTATCGATTTGTGCATGGTGCGGTGAGCAATGCATACCGGCATTCAAAAGCGGATAAAGTGATGGTATGCGCAGAATGCATTGATGACAGGCTTTCGCTTAGTGTTATGGATGATGGCCAGGGTTTCAACATGGGCAACCTGGATACCTTTATTAAAACCGGGCACTATTTCTTCTATGATATCCAAATCCGTGCCAGGCAATTAAAAGGGGATTTCCAGGTGCAAACCCATCCAATGACCGGTACGGTGATGAAGGTAACCGTGCCGATCAAAAGAGGGGTAAAGAGCACAGCCCGTGAAGTTAATAGATATCTGGGAAACAAATCTCCACAATTGCATTAGCTGAGGTCATGTTTTTCGTTAATAACGCAATCGCACCAGAGTTGATAGCTTCCTGTTGGTAGGTGGTGCTGAAGGAAGCAGTCTGCATGATCACCTTGATGTGGGGGTGATGCTCAAGGATCTGTCGTACAACGCGAAAACCATCCATGTCGGGGAGATGGATATCCACCAGAACAATATCCGGACCCATCTGCGCGACCTGATCAATACCAATTTGCCCTGATTTTGCCAATGCAACAATCTTTAATCTGTGATCTGTTTTCATATCGGAGCTAAGCCGGTTTAGGTAGTCCTCGTTATCATCAATAATGACGATCTTTAATTGGTTAATGGGGTCCGTGAGCTATAAAGCAGTTTAATCCCCTCAGCCAGAAGCACCCTCCTTGAAGGATCTCCTGGTCCTCCAGTTATTTTAAACTTTAAGTACAGGTTACTGATGATGTTTTCAACCCTGCGGTTGGAAATCACCATCTGGTGAGCAATTTCAGCATTCCCCATTCCTGACGCAAGTAATATAGCGCATTCTTCTTCGCGTTTCGTCAAAGGCTCAATTTCCGACCACTGGTAATGCCAACGAAGGATATCCTGATCCATGAAATATCCACTTTGGATAATTTGGTCATATACATTTTGGAGATATTGGCTGCTGGAAATGTTCCTGGTCAGGATATATCCTTGTAACCCCGGTTGAGCCAGATCCTTTCTCTCCCGGAAGATATCCGCGGCCAGTACCATGCTTTTTTCACGCGTATAGATAATGACTTTCAAATGTGGATGGGTACGTCGAAGCTCCTTACCCACCCTTGTGCCACGTTCACCATGCAGAACCAGGTCGATTAATGCCAAGTCGGTGGGATGATCTTGAACAATATGCAAAGCTTCATCACTATTGGTAGCCATCCCCACCACATGCATCTTGCCAGTCGCTTCAACAATATTTGCGATCCCTTCGCGTTGCACGAGCTGGTCATCAACGATCAGTACCTGGATTAAGTCCTGGCTGTTATCCATTGTGGTTTAGTTTCGTAAAAATCAGTGGGTATGCACTATATGAGAGTAAGATTAAAATCGGTATATTCAATTAGATTCTACTATAAGTTCCATAAACAACTCGCCTGGGTATTGAACCATCTTGTCATGATCATCGTTCTCTGACCTACCATGTCAGGCTTGTATAAAATTTTCCCGCCAATATTCTTGATCATTTCATACGGGGCAGGTCCTGTCGCTTTGTCATGTTGCCATGGTGGCAGGATGTTTCGCCTCATCAGTCCCCGCCCTCCCCCTGTCACCGTGAATTAATTAAATTCCTTGTTTTAGGGTTCACAATACTTAGGCTCATCAGCACCCTATCTTTTATTTAAACTTTAAGTTAATTTAATTATCTGAGGAGAATTCTAAATGACAGCAAATTCTGAAGCAGCCCCTCCCAAAGCCGGTGCCAGTGCTGGGTTATTCCTGCGCCGCTCTTCCGGGTTGGTGCGATCGTTTACCTGGTTTGATGGATTTTTGTATGGGGTGTATGCCGACTCAATCGTCGTTGCTGCAGCCCTGACATATGCTGTTTGCTGGCCCTGGAATGATGCCAATATTCCCCTCGGCATTGTGCTTTGCTGCCTGGCCTTTTTACCATGCTTTGCAGTTTATTCGATGCTAACGACGTTGATGCCGCGTGCAGGTGGCGACTACGTCTGGCAGTCGCGTGCCCTGGGTGGTTTTTGGGGTTATATCCTGGTCTTCACTCCGTTATTGTTTGGACCATGGTTTTACATGGCTTCCAATGTTGCGCCTGGCGCCACCATGGTATTTGCCCCAACATTGATCACCCTGGGAAAATTGTTGGGGGTTGAATCACTGGTAACTTTGGCCGAGAAACTAGTCACCCCCGTTGGGACCTGGTGGTTTTATGTCTTTTATTGTAGTTTTGCCGCAGTTGTCCTGGCTCTCGGAATGAAATTCTACTCTCGTATCCAGCGCTGGAGCTTCTATGTCGGCTTTGTGGGAATTGTCACCTGGGCGATCATGCTCCTGATGACCACTCCGAGCGGATTCCAGCAATCCTTTAATGACTTTATGAACAATACGCTCGGATGGGGAAATGGAAATGCATACCAGATGATCCTGGATATGGCTGCAGCCAATGGCTATACTGCCTTACCATTAGCCCAGACCACATTCAAATCCAGCTTCCTGATCGGTCCTGCCCTGGCTTACACTTTCATGTATATTGCCTGGACGGGTACCCTTGTGGGAGAGATTGGGGGAGTTAATCACTTCAAGAATAGTATGAAGATGTTCTGGGGTGGAAACTTATTTGCCATGATCGTTTGTGCTGGTTTCATATGGCTGCTTATCTCCCGCATCAGTAACGAATTCTTTACGTCATCCAACAATATCTGGATCACAGGTGCCACCGGGGATATGCCAGTTGCACCCTACTACGGTATCTTCATCATGTCGCTCAGTAAGAGCCCCTGGGTATGGCTGTGGATCGTCCTTGGACTCAACTGCTGGTTCTGGATCTGGCCAACCAACAACATGGTCGCATCCACACGTGTCATGTTCGCCATGTCGTATGACCGCATGCTCCCCGGCTTTGTTGCCCGTGTTTCCCGCCGCTGGGGAGCCCCGATTGTTGCCATCTCCATTTGTTACGTGGGATGTTTGGTCATGGGGTATTTATACTTCTTCACCGGCTTCTCCAAACTGACCCTGGATATGCCACTGATGACTTCAATCGCTTTCTGTGCCAGCACCCTGGCAGGTACATTGTTCCCCTATCTGAAATCGACCAAGCAGATCTATGCAGATTCTCCAATTTCCAAATATAAACTGTTCAATATTCCATTAATTACAGTTGCAGGTGCCTTGGGGTTGGTGTACTTTGCCATCATGTTCTATCTCTATATCTCTGATTCTCGATATGGGACGAACAGCCCGCTTTCAGCGATGTATATTTTTGGTGCGATCATCATCAGCGCATTAATATACTTCGGCTATCGCTTATACCGCTCGCGACAGGGCATCAACACCGATCTTACCTATAAGGAGATCCCAACCGAGTAATTGCTGAACTCTCAGGTCGTTTGAAAATAGACAATAATATAAGTTAAAATTCGGTTTGTGCAACAGGAGGCTGCCCATCCCCGGCAGCCTCCTGGAAAACCTTTGATTGTCTTTCAGGAGGTATAAGTGTTTAAGAAAAAGAGAAATTAACCAAGATTTTTTTTGCAACCGACATCCACGGTTCAGAGAAATGCTGGCTAAAGCTGGTTAATTCCGGTGCTTTTTATGAGGTCGATACGATCATCCTGGGTGGTGATATGACCGGCAAAGGTATTCAGGCCATCCTGGAAAAAGCTCCCGGTGTATGGAATACGAATTTCCTTGGGGAGGAGATCGAAGTATATGATGATGCTGGGCTTGCTAAGGTGGAATCAAAAGTACGGAACGCTGGTTTTTATCCACACCGCTTCAAACCCGATGAATTTAATCAGTTTGTTAGTTCTGAGGAAGTCCAGGAAAGTATATTCAAATTGGAAATGAACAGGGTCATCCAAAGTTGGCTGGAAATCGCTGAAAAGAAGCTCATAGGCACTGGGCGTCGCATCCTGGTGACAGCAGGGAATGATGACCCGTTATATATAAATGAATTATTTGGCCAATCCAGTGTTGTCAGAATGGTCGAGCGGGAGGTAGTTCAGCTGGATGAGAACCACGAGATGATCAACGAAGGTTATTCCAATCCCACACCCTGGCACACTCATCGTGAAATGGATGAAGATAGCCTGTATGCGGTGATCAAGGAGCAGGTTGAAAAGCTTAAAACGTACCAAACGCCATTTTTAACCTTCACGTCCCACCTTACAATTCCAAGCTGGATGAGGCTCCTTTGTTGGACGAACAACTCCGACCAGTGGATGGTGGACGCACGTATATACCCGTAGGTTCTACTGCGGTCCGCAAGGCAATTGAGACCTACCAACCACTCTTGGGGTTGCATGGGCATGTGCATGAAGCAAAAGGGTCAACAAGTATTGGTCGCACCTTGTGCATCAATCCTGGTAGTAATTATATAGAAGGTGCCCTGGCTGGTTATTTAATCACTCTGGATAAGAATACTATTCGCGCATTCCAGCCTGTGCAGGGATGACTATTAAATATCGCCTAGGAATAATAATTGTTATAATGGGGGTTTGAACCTTATCAGTGGAGAATTCCTTTATGGATGATCGTGAATTTATTTCCTATGCCAACAACATTGTGGCAGAAGCACAAAAGCGAGGTGCAGTCATTCGCTTATTGGGAGCAGTGGCCTTTAATATCCATTGCCCAACCTACGGGTACTTTCAGCAGGAAGCTAAGCGTCACTTTACTGACCTGGATTTTGCTGCCTATTTTTCACATAATGCAGCCATTCGACAGGCATTTACAAAAATGGGTTTTGAAGAAGACCGTGAGGTTGCAGTGGTTTTTGCCCGGGAACGAATGATCTACAACATGCCGGGAACCGAGTTACATGTGGATATTTTCTTTGACAAGCTGAACTTCTGCCATCCGATCCCGTGGGCAGGCCGTCTGGAGGTGGATAGTCCAACGATCCCCCTGGCTGAGCTTTTGTTGGAGAAAATGCAGATCGTCCAGATAAATCCGAAGGATATCATCGACACCATCATGTTACTTAGAGAGCACCCGCTGGACGACTCAGATCATGAGACGATCAATGCCAGCCGGATTGCCGCCATGTGTGCAAAGGATTGGGGGCTATGGCGGACTGTTACCATGAATCTCAAGAAAACCATTGACATCTCAAAAGAGTATTCCTGGCTTCTCGATGCTGACCGGGAGGTTGTGATAGATAAGGTTGCTCAGCTATTGAAAATTATCGATGCCCAACCGAAGTCCTCAAGCTGGAGTATTCGAAATAAAATTGGTGATCGGGTTAAGTGGTACAAGGAAGTCCACGAGGTGATGCAATAACCCGGTGGATGCTATATAATAATATTGTAGTTAGAACAGCAAGCTGGAGACGAAACACGAGTGATCCGTGGTTTTAACGCCAGTTGCGTTGTATCCGATCAGGAACATGCTCGCGTTTTATTCTATATTATTGGGCTTGGACGAACCCGCCGTCTATATTTGATAGAAGGAGAATGCATATGCTTTACGGATATACAGGCAAAATATTACATGTAGATTTATCCAAGGGAAAGTTCACGATTGAAGAGCCAGCTGAGGAGTTTTATAAAACCTATATCGGCGGTAGCGCCATGGGAACCTACTATGTATTCAAAAAGACGCCTGCCGGTGCTGACCCCCTGGGAGAGGAGAATACCCTGACGATTATGCTATCAGCCTCCACCGGGGTTTCCATCAGCGGTCAGAGCCGCATGACTGCCACGGCAAAAAGCCCTCTTACTGGATTGATCGGTGATAGCCAGGTGGGTGGTTTTTTTCCGGCGGAGATGAAATTTGCAGGTTTTGATGGCATTGTGTTCACCGGCAAATCACCCAGGCCAGTCTATTTATGGATCCACGACGGTGAAGTGGAGCTGCGCGATGCTTCGCACCTGTGGGGAAAAATTACCGGTGATGTTGAGAGGGCGATACGCGCGGAGCTGGGCGATCAGAAGATCGAGATCGCTCAAATCGGTCCATCCGGTGAGAACCTGACCCGCTTTGCCGCCATTATGAATATGTCAAATCGAGCCAATGGTCGTACAGGCATGGGTGCTGTGATGGGCAGCAAGAATCTCAAAGCCATTGCAGTTCGAGGCCACCAGAAAGTTAAAACTGCTGACCCGGCTGCTATCACAAAACTAGCCCGCCTGGCACCCAAGCGGGTGCAGGACATCCCGGATATGAAAGGTCTGCAAGATTTTGGTACCGCCTCCGTGCTGAACTACCAGAACACCTCGGGGGGGTTACCCACCCGCAACTACACCAGTGGCACCTTTGACCAGGCCGAGGATCTTTCAGGCGAAACCATGGCAGAAACCATCCTGCAGCACAATGACACCTGTTATGCCTGCGTTGTGCGCTGCAAGCGTGTTGTTGAAACAGAATTCATGAATGAACGTGTTGATCCCTACTACGGTGGGCCAGAATATGAAACCCTTTCCACCTTCGGTTCCTATTGTGGGATTGGAGATCTATCTGCAGTATCCCTGGCCAACCAGATCGCAAACCAGTATGGCATGGATACCATTGCCTGCGGAGCCACTATCGCTTTTGCCATGGATTGCTTCGAGCATGGCTACCTGACACTGAAGGATACAGGCGGGATCGACCTGCGCTTTGGGAACACCGAAGCCATGCTTGCGATCCTGGAAAAGATCACGAAACGGGATGGATTGGGCGACTTGCTGGCAAACGGGTCGGCCTATGCCGCTGAAAAAATCGGCCAAGGTGCCAAGGACCTGGTAATGGCGGTGAAAAACAACGAGCTACCCGCCCACATGCCGCAAGTTAAACGCAGCCTTGCACTGATCTATGCAGTCAATCCGTTCGGGGCCGACCACCAGTCTCATGAACACGATCCTGGCTACACCCCTGATACGGCTTCCTATAATCTCGAGCGGATGGCCGAAATTGGGCTGACGAATCCCCAATCTGACCGGGTGCTTAATCGCGAAAAGGTCAAGATGGCTTTGACCACTGAGTGGGACTACTGTTACATTGACTCGGCCCAGCTGTGCCAGTTTGTTTATGGCCCTGCGTGGCAGGTGTATGGGCCTAATGATCAGGCAGAGCTGATGAGAGCCACGACCGGTTGGGATTGGACAGTGGCTGATATCCTGAAAAGCGGTGAGCGCCGGTTGAACATGCTGCGTGCCTTCAATGCACGTGAAGGTGCCGGAAGGGAACGCGATACGTTACCGAAGCGCATCTACGATGAGCCTCTCAAGGGTGGTGCATCCGATGGTGTGGCGGTTACCCGCCAGGAGGTGGAGGAAGCACTTGATATGTATTACGAGATGTGCGGGTGGGATGTTGCCACCGGAAAGCCTACAAAAGCCAAGCTTGAGGAGTTGGGGCTAGGCTGGATGGTATAACCAGGAGGCTATATCGATGATAAAGACCAGCCCGGAGGAAAAAACCAAAAACCTTCGGGCTGGTTTTCACCAAGAATACACTAAAAGCATTTTTATATCAGGATCAATATCATGCAAGTCAAGTTATACGCCTCTTTAAGGCAGGCTGCTGGTACCAAGATGATGGATGTTGAAGTTTCAACCGGTACAACCATTGGCGCTGTACTCAATGAAGTAACTCAAAGGTATCCAATCCTGGATAAGTTCATCTGGAAAAACGAGGCTGAATTATCGGAACACGCACATGTTTTTCTCAATGGCGAAAATATTCGCCGCATGGCTGGCTTAGATACAGCCGTCAAACCAGAAGATCACGTGGATATTTTTCCACCCCTTGTTGGTGGATGAATTATTCTATATCAGGCAACGAGGACTGGGGGAGTTTTACCCGGGTTAGAAAAAACAAAGCAAGCAGGTTCAACCCAATGGCAAACATTGCATTGGTTGCAATCCCTGGAACTGCTGATCGGGTGAATAAAAAAGGTGCAAGCAAGTCACCAATGGAACGGCCGATTGCAATAAAAGCCATATGAGCTGCCATCATGGTTGCCCTTGCAACCGGGAGTATCTCGGTCATCATGGGAATTCCACTGACCACGGTAAATTCAAAAGTTAGATAAAACAGGAATAAACAAAGCATGGCACCGATCAGCCATCGTCCAAAAAATGGCAATGCCAGGGCTGCCAGGCAGTTACCAATGATCCCCATCGCTACCGCCCTACGTTTGCCGATCCTGTCTGTGAATGTAGTGACAAGGATCTCTCCAAACAATTCCGATATACCGATCGCGAATGCTGTCGCGGCAAGCGAGGCGATACCGAGAGCAAATGCCTGCTCCACCCAAACGCCATACACCAGGGTGATGGTCTCGTTGGCCGCCGTGTAGAGACATGCCATGACTAACGCAGCAAGAGCAGGTGGATAGGTAAATACTGCTCTCAGGTTACTCAAAAAACCTGGTCTCCCATCATGGGTGACAGAATCTTTGGGCAACATCCACGCAAGAATGATGAAAGATAATGCACCCAGGAATGCAAATAGTGGAAAAGGTGCCAACCAACCACGCCGGGCGATCAGGAACCCAACCAACGGAACTCCTATGATCGCACTCAGAGACCAGGCGAATTCGGTGATCCCCAGCACCCTGCCTCGTTTTTCATAGGGCACCTGGTCTCCCAGGTAGGCTTGAAGCGAAGGCACAAAGATCAAATAACCGATCGAGGCCAGGCTGAGCCCAATGAAGAATGCAGTATATGTTGGCCAGGCAACAATCAAGCCCATTGCGCCAGTATAGATGACAGTTCCTAACAATATGCCGGTCTTTCGACCACGACTATCTGCAACGGAAGCAAAAAATGGGCTGATGATCCCCATCAATGAACGCGCAGTCACAGCATACGAAATCGTACGCAGGTCAACCCCCATACCCTTTGCAAAATAGGAAAGAAAGGGATAGATCATCCGGAAAGTGGTGTTATACACCAGTCGGATCAACACAAAAACCATGACCTGGAAGTTTAGGCTGTGTTTCAGTTCCGGCTTACTTTCCAGCACAATTTGGCTCATGAATATACCACCATCTTGCCAATTGCCAGGCCGCGATCATTGTTAAAAGAACCAGCCCAAAGAAGAAAAACTGGATGCGCCATGCTTCACTGCTCAGTATGGGAGAAGCAGGGTGCATTATATTTGCCGTGTTTTGTAAGGCGATAACCATGGCGACAAAATATCCCAGGTTAAAAATTGAAGTCAAAACTGGCTTGTTAGCCAAGCCTAATCCAACTTGCAATAATAATCCGGAAATGCTAAATATCAGAGCAAATCTCCAACGCGGCTCTGCAAGGAACAGACCATTCCAATTGGATTGCATCGCCCAGAGTGATAAGGGAAGATAGGTGATCCAGAATATTAATCCTGTCCGACCAAACGCAGCAGACCAGCAATGAAATTTATTTTGTCGGGTGACCAATCCGATGGCACCACAGCTCGCCGCAAGAAAAAACGCCCCCATGGATGCCCATACCCATGCTCCATGCAGGTAAACAACTCGAATATGGGTACCTAAACTATGTTCTGCTGGGCCTAAAGAGGTGAAAATTGCAATTGCCAGAATGGTTATTAAGAACCAGACCCATATGGATGAGGGTGATTTTAATACCGTTGGTAAAAACGTCTTATCGGATTTCATACCTATACCTAAAATTCTCTACCACTAAAAATCAAGGATCAGCTAGCCACTTTTTTACAATTACCTTCAGCCAGCGGTAGCCAGACACAAAAAGTGGTTCCCTGTCCCACGGCAGAATTGACCTCGATGCGGCCTCCATGGTTGCGAATAATCCAATATGCGATGGATAATCCCAACCCATAGCCTTTTCCATCTTTTTGTCGGGTGCGGGATTTTTCACCCCGGTAAAAACGCTCAAAGATATGTGGCAAGTCATCTGGGGGAATCCCAGGACCGTTATCAGTGACTGTGAATTGAGCCTTGTCATTGACTTTCCCCAACCCGACGATGATCTCTCCGCCTCTGGGGGTGTAATTGATCGCGTTTCCGATTAAATTAACCGCCACCTGTTTGAGCCGGTCACGATCGCCGCACACCAATACCTGGTCGATATCACCCAGGCTAAGTTTGAGACGATCGCGGGTCAAAACCTGCATCTGGTTTAATACTTCCAGGAGCAGTGTGTCCAGTTCAACCAGCTCATTTGCCAGGGGGATCTTACCGGATTCAGCTTGCGCAAGCAGCAATAAATCTCCCACCATGCGGGTGAGACGGTCCACTTCATCTTCAATGGTGACAAGTGATTCCTCATCAAAATCCTTGATCTTACGCATCAAGCCAACGTTTCCCTTGATCACCGTAAGTGGGGTTCGCAGCTCATGTCCTACATCAGCCAGGAAACGACGCTGTGTGGTAAATAGATTTTCCAGACGGCTTAAAGTCAGGTTGAAGGCTGCCACCAGCTGTCCTACTTCGTCGTTAGGTGATCCAGAATATGGAATACGGCGCGATAGATCATCCGCACTGGTGATTTGTAGTGCGGCTTTGGTCACATTATCTAAAGATTGAAGTGCCTCAAGGCTGCTGAACCAGGCTGCCAATCCCGCAGCAATGATCGCTAATACTGTCCCAACCAGCAGCACTTCCAACAATGTATCCTGGGTGGCATTGACCACATCCATGCGGATGCCAACTTGAAGGATCCCTTCCTGGCGATTGCCTGCCACCAGGGGTACTGTTAATACCCGTAAGCGTGCTCCACCCCGGTTTACATCCCGGAATACCGGGATTGGGCTAAGCATGCCAGAAACGTCCAGGGGGCTATTGAGGATGCGTATATTTTGGGAAGCAGAAATCAGGCTGTCATCTTTTCCCCACACCTGCACAAAGATGTCTTCGGGTAAATCGAGCTGGGGCAATGACACATTAAGCCGCCCGGAATCATCAATCCGGGTGTTCATGTACACCGTCTCAGCCCTGAGCTTCAGGGTATCTTCCAATTGATGAATGACCGTCAGACTCACCGAGTAATAAACGGCTAATCCGAACAGAAGCAAAATGCCCCCTACTATAGTCGTATATAGTAAGGTAAGCCGGATTCGAAGTGACATGAAAATTATTTAGGAAGGTTCGCGCAGAACGTACCCCATACCACGTACCGTATGGAGCAGGCGTTGCTCCCCTTGAACTTCGAGCTTCTGACGCAGGTAGCGGATATAGACCTCGATGATATTGCTCTCACCGCCAAAATCATATCCCCACACCCGGTCGAATATCATGTCTCTGGTTAGAACCTGGCGAGGATGGCGTAAGAACAACTCGAGTAACTCATATTCCTTGGCGGTCAGGGATATAACACGGTCGCCCCGTGATGCCTGACGTGTGCCTGTATCAAGAATCAGGTCAGCGAAACGCAATACCTGCGGTCGGCTTGGTTGCGCCCGGCGTAACAATGCGCGGATGCGTGCCAACAGTTCATCCAGATTAAATGGTTTAACCATGTAATCATCAGCACCTACATCCAGCCCCATCACCCGGTCATTTACCGAATCTTTTGCGGTCAGGATTAAAATAGGTACAGGACCTCCAGCTCTTAGACGCCTACAAACTTCCAAGCCATCAATACCTGGAAGCATGATGTCCAAGACGACCAGGTCAGGTGGATTATCCCGAGCCAGTGCCAGGCCTGAATGTCCATCGACAGCGGTGTCGACTTGATATCCTTCATAAGCCAGGCCGCGGCGCAAGAACCGAAGAATGGCTTCATCATCTTCAATAATAAGAATTCGTGCGCTCATAAGCCCTCCGTGACTAGAATATACCACAGGGCAGCTAAAAATACAAAAGAAGAAAGTGACTTTCCCGAAAGATCATGACCTTTCGGGAAAGTTACTCGATGATTATTGAACTTCAACCACGGCGCCAGCAGCTTCAAGCTTGCCCTTGGCATCAGTGGCAGCTTCCTTGCTTACACTCTCAAGGACCTTGGAACCAGCAGTCTCAGCGACATCCTTCGCCTCTTTAAGGCCAAGGTTGGTCAGCTGGCGGATGACTTTAATAACTTCGATCTTCTTTGCACCAGCATCCTTGATGACCACGTTGAATTCAGTCTTCTCTTCAACCGGCTCAGCGGCAGCAGCTGCAGCAGCAGGCATGGCAGCCATTGCAACAGGGGCAGCAGCAGAAACACCCCATTTTTCTTCCAATTTCTTAACCAGCTCGGCAGCTTCTAGAACGGTGAGGGTGCTGAGTTCCTCTACCAGCTTATTAATATCAGACATTTTAAGATACTCCTTCTTTTTAATAATGATTGATTCTAGTTTTACTTAATATAGATAATTCTTTCATCTCATGATTGACCGTTTGGTAAATGGTTCATCCTATGCTGGGGCTGCTTCAGGTTCCGCATGGGCTTTTATCACTGCTGCGATCATTCGTCCTGGTTCAGCCAAAGTACGTACCAGTTTGCCAGCGGGAGCCAGCAGGGTACCCAGCAATTGGGCGCGTACCACAGGTAACGGTGGTAGATCAGCCAACGCCTTTACACCATCTGGTGTCAGGGCTTGCTTTTCCAGGAAGCCGCCTTTGACTTTCAGAAACTCTGAAGTCTTGGCGTAATCTGTCACAGTTTTAACTGTGGCAGGTGCATCTGTAAAAGCAAATACAATTGCCGTACTGCCCTCAAACTGCCCCTCCTGGACTTTATATCCAGCCTGCTCAAATGCCCGTTTAGCCAGTGTATTCTTGATGATATGGAATTCACCGCCACTCTCCCGTACTTTTGCACGCAGGGCATCGATGTCCTTCATGGTCAGCCCTACGTATTGGGTCAGGACAAGCGCTTTGCTTTGACTTACCCACTCACTATATTGGGTAATCAACTCATTCTTGCGTTCCTTTGTAATAGCCAAGGTAATTTCACCTCCTTTCCAAATAAAAAGTCTTTGCCTCGCATCCGGTACCTGGCAAAGACTCTCCTGTCCTATCGTTATAATCCACTTTAAGTGGATGATGGATTTTTGGAGATATCCTCACCTCGGCAGGTCATTAAGCGAGAGTTCTCGCACCTGCTGTCTTGGGCGAAGCGTATTTCTATGGTTTCATTGCTTACTGTCGATAAACTATTCCTGTATTGCCATGCTTTGAGCCTGGTTTGGATCAAGCTTAATCCCAGGTCCCATCGTCGATGTAAGTGTAATACGCTTGATGAAAGCACCTTTTACTGTTGCTGGTCGCGCTTTCCTGATCGCTTCCATTAATGCGGCCAGGTTTTCGAACAGCTGTTTCTCACCAAAAGAGGCTTTACCGATTGGAATATGCAGGTTGGCTGTTTTGTCAACCCGAAATTCCACACGACCAGCCTTGGATTCATTAATCACCCGCGGCAGGTCTTCAGCAGGCACAACCGTACCAGCTTTCGGATTGGGCATGAGACCACGCGGGCCCAAAACACGACCCAGGCGACCTACCTTACCCATCTGGTCGGGAGTAGCGATGGATACATCAAATTCAGTCCAGCCTGCCTGGATCTTGGCAAGGGTCTCATCATCATCGACAACTACATCCGCACCAGCTTCCCGTGCCAGGGCAGCGCCATCACCTTGGGCAAAAACCAATACCCGCACAGCTTTACCCAGCCCGTGAGGTAACACCACCACATCACGCACCTGCTGGTCCGCATGACGCGGATCAACACCCAGGCGTATATGAACCTCGATCGTAGAATCAAACTTGGTAAAGGATGTCTCCTTGACCAGAGCAACCGCTTCTTCAGGGGTATACCAGCGGTCCTCATCAACTTTAGCCAACGCAGCTAAATACTTCTTTCCGTGCTTTGCCATATATTCTCCTTCGTGGTGCAAACGGGTGGATGCCACCCTCCCACAGGGTTAGTCTTCTACTACCGTTATTCCCATATTTCGTGCAGTGCCTTCAATCTGGCGCATCGCACCTTCCAGGTCAACTGCATTCAGGTCCTTCATCTTCTGCTCTGCGATCTCGCGAACCTGCTTACGGGTAACCTTTCCCACTTTTTCGCGGTTTGGAATAGCAGAACCTTTGTCAACCCCTGCTGCTTTCTTTAGAAGAACCGCTGCTGGGGGTGTTTTCAAAATGAAAGTGAATGATCCATCGGTAAAGATGCTGATCTCAGCCGGGAGGATTTCACCCATGCGGTTGCTGGTGCGGGCATTGTATTCCTTACAAAAAGCCATCAGGTTAATGCCATGACCAGCCAACGCTGGGCCAATGGGGGGTGCAGGGTTGGCTTTTCCAGCCTGTATCTGCAGACGAACAATTGCTTTTAATTTCTTTGCCACTTTTTTCTCCTTTCGCCGTGTTACTCGCAAAGAGTACCGGCGTGTGGTAATAGCGGGTGATTATTCGGGACACCCTCCCACTTTTACAGCCACAAATTTCAGGGCTGTTTCCTACGCTTTCTCTACTTGTAAAAAGTCCAGCTCAACCGGGGTTTCACGACCGAAGAAGTTGACCATCACACGGACTTTTGCTCTTTCCATATCGATCTCTGCCACGGTCCCGCGGAAATCATTGAAAGGACCATCCACGATACGCACCCTTTCGCCGGAGCGGAAGGTTACCTTGATATGCGGAGCTTCTGCTTCCATGCGCTTGATGATTAGCGCAACTTCTTCCGGGCGCAAAGCTGTTGGTTGTGTGCCCATGCCTACAAATCCAGTCACACCAGGTGTGTTTCGTACAACATACCAGGATTCTTCCGACATTAGCATGTTTACCAGAATATATCCCGGGAAAACCCTTCGTTCAACCGTCCGCCGTTTGCCTTCTTTGACTTCAATTTCCTCTTCAGTCGGGACGACCACATCAAAGATTCTATCCTTCATCCCCATTGATTCAATACGCTGCTCAAGATTATGACGAACTTTATTCTCGTATCCAGAATAGCAATGAACCACGTACCAGGCGCGACCATCTTCCTGTGGCAGTTCATCTGGCTGTCCAGGATATTCCTCTGTTACGATCTCACCAGACTCTTGAGGTATCGCTAAGTTAGTCAATTCCTCAGCATCCTTCTCATGGCCTGATTGAGGCTCTATAATTTCTTCTTCCGGGTCAAATTCGCTCATAATATCCGTGTGATCAAATGTTGTTGGCTACCAACGTTATTACTAGCCGCTTAACGAGTCAGGATTACGCTAAAGATTTTGCCATAAATATAGTCCAGCCCTCCCAGGATGATCGCCATGACGAATATCACGATAATGACGATTTGGGTTAAGCGGATCGCCTCCTGGCGTGATGGCCAGGATACTTTGCGTAGTTCTCCAATAGTTTCCTTGATAAATCGTTGAACATTAAACCAGAAACGTTGGAAAAAATTCATTTCCTGGCGAGCAGATTTTAAATCAGGCACGGTCATTCCTCCAGTTATGGTTAAAACGCCGCCTCTTATAGACGGCGTCATCCGGAAAAGCCACAAACTTTACCTTCAGGCAGGCCAGGCAGGAATCGAACCCACAACCCCCGCTTTTGGAGAGCGGTGCTCTGCCAAATTGAGCTACTGGCCTATTTGGAGCTGGCTTGCGCCTGCTCCTACTTTGTTTCGCGGTGCAGCGTATGCTTGCGGCAGCGCGGGCAAAACTTGTTCAATTCCATACGCCCCGGATCATTACGTCTATTTTTCTCCGAGGTGTAATTGCGTTCCTTGCATTCTGAACATGCCAGGGTGATCACCGGGCGAACGTCTTTTTTTGAAGCCATACTTTTTCCTTTTCAAAACCGCGGAATAAACGCGCGGTACGATTATCTAGACAATCAGCTTTGTGATCACACCAGCACCGACGGTCAGGCCGCCTTCGCGGATGGCGAACTTGGAACCTTGCTCCAAAGCCACCGGTACGATCAATTCAACTTCCAGGTTCACATTGTCTCCCGGCATCACCATCTCCACCCCTTCGGGCAGCTTGATGTTGCCGGTCACGTCCATGGTGCGGATGTAGAACTGCGGTCGGTATCCGGTGAAGAACGCCTTGTGCCGTCCACCTTCTTCCTTGCGCAGCACGTACACTTCACTCATGAACTTGGTGTGCGGGGTGATCGAGCCAGGCTTGGCTACCACCTGGCCGCGCTCGACATCTGTGCGCTCGATACCGCGCAGCAGAATACCGGCATTATCCCCGGCTTGTACCTGCTCCAATTCTTTATGGAACATCTCTGTGCCTGTGATCACCGAGCTCATGCTCTTCTCTCGCAGACCCACGATCTCCACCGGCTCACCCTTCTTGGCTACACCGCGCTCCACTCTGCCTGTCACCACCGTGCCACGGCCCTTGATCGAGAACACATCTTCGATCGGCATCATGAACGGCTTCTCGGTCTCGCGCACCGGCTCCGGAATGTACTCGTCCACCACCCGCAGCAATTCCTTGATGCAGGCATATTCGGGTGCATTCACATCCGTGCTCGTGCTCTCCAGGGCCAGTAAAGCACTCCCTCGCACGATCGGGGTCGTGTCTCCAGGGAACTCATACTCGTTCAACAGGTCACGCAGCTCCATCTCCACCAGCTCCAGCAGCTCCTCATCATCCATCATGTCCACCTTGTTCAGGAAGACCACGATGGCAGGAACTTCCACCTGGCGTGCCAGCAGCACATGCTCACGCGTCTGAGGCATCGGTCCATCTGGAGCTGCAACCACCAGGATCGCTCCGTCCACCTGCGCTGCTCCCGTGATCATATTCTTGATGTAGTCACGGTGCCCAGGCATGTCCACGTGGGCATAGTGCCGCTTGGTGGTCTCGTATTCCACATGGGCAATATTGATCGTGATGCCGCGCTCTTTCTCTTCCGGTGCATTGTCGATCGTATAGAACGACCGGTATTCAGCCTGCCCCAAAAACGAGCAGTACTTGGTGATCGCAGCGGTTAAGGTCGTTTTCCCGTGGTCGATGTGTCCCATCGTACCGACGTTCATGTGCGGCTTGGTTCGCGAAAATTTTTGCTTTGCCATCTGTTCCCTACTCCTTTTAACAATTGTTCAATTATTTTTCCAGTAACAAGAGCCCTCAATGGGATTTGAACCCATGACCCCATTCTTACCAAGAATGTGCTCTACCGACTGAGCTATGAGGGCAACAAAAGTGGGCGGTGAAGGATTCGAACCTCCGAAGGCGTCTGCCAACTGATTTACAGTCAGTCCCCTTTGGCCACTTGGGTAACCGCCCAATGTGCATCTTGTTACACCGAAAATTTGTCAATTAGTCCCCTTGCCTCAGGACATTCCTGGATAACAATGAGGCTAATTGACTAATCTACTTATAACAAAATGTCTGTACCTGAAGCCGACGATGGGAATCGAACCCATAACCTACCACTTACAAGGCGGTTGCTCTGCCGATTGAGCTACGTCGGCGGGTAAACATGTTAATGTACTGGTCTGAAAGCGGATTGGATTATACCAGAGGCATATGTTTGCAGCAAGACTAATCCCGATTTCTGGACGAAACAGGGATATCAATCCGATTTTAGGCACGAGAGTCTATCAGGCTTTGATTGAATCGTCAATGGATTTGGCGCGAAATCCACGTGCCTGCCAGGCAAAATACAGAGCCACTGATCCAGCCGTGGCTGCATTGAGTGACTCCACCCTGCCGCGCATCGGGAGACGAAGTAGGAGATCACATGATTTTCGCACCAGGTCCCTCATCCCGCCTCCTTCACCGCCGATGACCAGCGCTAATGGCCCATCCAGGTGCACCTGACCCAATGATTTTGCCTCAGAACCCGCATCTAACCCAATTACCCAGATGTTCTCTTCCTTTAACTGTTGAATTGCCTGGGCAAGGTTCACCTGTGCTACCAGCATATGCTCACACGCTCCGGATGAAGCATTCACCACCGCAGGAGTGATGGATGCTGTGTGGCGGAATGGAAGCAGCACACCATGTACACCGACCCCTTCGGCCGTCCTGATCAAGGTTCCCAGGTTCTGAGGATCCTGCAATACATCCAGGATCAACACAAAGGGTGGTTCATTTCGCCTGGTGGCTAAGGCGAGGATATCCACCAACCCTTGATAAGGGTAGCTGCTCGCTTCCAAGGCCACTCCTTGATGTCCCTTCCCTAGCGCATCCAGGCTACTGCGCTGAACTTTATCAACGGGCAGCTTAAATTCAGCTGCCATGCGGATGGTCTCAGCCAGGCGTCCCTTTTCTTCCAAACCCTGGGCGAGTCTCAGGCGGAAAAAGTGCCGTCTCCGTGCCTGCAGGGTTTCATAGATCGCATTACGTCCATACAGCCATTCAGTCATGGTTCACCAAAAAATTCCCGGATGCATTCCTGCTCCGGGAATTATGCTTAGCTATTTCCATCGCCAGGTGGTACCATCCTTGTTATCTTCGAGCAGCACGCCAAGCTCTGCCAGGTTGGTCCGGATGGAATCGGCGAGGGACCAGAGCTTTTGCTGGCGTAATTCACGACGCAGGTCGATCAGCAACAGGATGAAAGGCGCTGCCTGTCCTCCCGTCTCCGGGTGCTCCGGGCGCAATCCGAACACCATCATCAGCTCACGCAGAAGTTTCTGCCCATCAGCGATAATCCCCGCCGATACGCCGGTATCTTTAGCCTGGTTAATGGCACGTACCAGCTCAAATAAATACCCCAGGGCACCTGCTGAATTGAAGTCATCATCCATGCATTCGATGAAACCATTTCGGGTAGCTTCCACCTGCTGGCGTAAGCTTTCAACGATCTCACCTTCTTCTATCGTTCCTTCTCCCGCGGTACGTAATGCCAGGCGCAAGCGTTCCAGTGCTTTCTCAGCCTGGGAGATGATCTCATCTCCGAAGGTAAGTGGGTTACGATAACTGGAATTAAGCACCATCATCCGCAACACATCCCCTTCGTGTTTGGCAAGGAAGTCTTCGATCGTCACCAGGTTACCCACCGACTTGGACATCTTCTCCCCTGCCAGCTGCATCATGCCATTATGAACCCAATAACGGGCAAAGGGTTTCCCGGTAGCCGATTCAGTCTGTGCAATTTCATTTTCGTGGTGCGGAAATACCAGGTCATTCCCGCCGCCATGGATATCGATCTGCTCACCCAGGTGGTGCATGCTCATGGCAGAGCATTCAATGTGCCATCCCGGGCGCCCTTTTCCCCAGGGGCTCTCCCACGCAGGCTCCCCCGGCTTGGATGATTTCCAAAGGGCAAAATCCATCGGGTTTTCCTTCCGCTCGTCGACATTGACCCGCGCACCAGCCTGCATATCTTCCAATTGACGGGAGGATAACTTGCCGTAATCTTCATCGCGGCTGACACGGAAATAAACATCCCCGTCAACTTCATAAGCATAACCTTTTTCATACAAATTTGATATCAACTTGATGATCGTTGGAATTTCACGTGTAGCTCGCGGATAGACTGTCGCCGGCAGAATGTTAAAATCTTCCAGGTGCCTAGCAAATTCATCGATATACTTTTCTGCCAACTTTACTGGCTCCATACCTATCTCGTTGGCTCGATTGATGATCTTGTCGTCCACGTCGGTATAATTCATTACATGCCGTAGCTGATATCCGCGATACTCCAGATAACGGCGGATGATATCAAATACCAATGCCGACATGGCATGTCCAACGTGCGCCTTGTCATACACGGTAGGGCCGCAGACATACATTGTCACTTTGCCAGGCTCTATGGTCTCAAAATCTTCCTTTTTTCGTGAAAGGGTGCTGTAAATCCGTATTGCCATAAATACTCCTTAGCTTATTCTTCTTTTTCCATACGGGCAAAAATCATCCGCCCGGCAGCAGTCTGCAACACCTTTGTTACCGAAACATTGACCTTCTTACTCAGGTAACTGCGCCCATCTTCAACCACAACCATCGTTCCATCGTCCAGATAACCCACGCCCTGGCCTGATTCTTTGCCTTCCTGGATGATATTCACTTCAATCGATTCACCTGGCAATAGCACCAGCTTTACTGCGTTGGCCAATTCATTGACATTCAACACGCTAACCCCTTGAAGCTCAGCGATCCGGTTTAAATTATAATCATTGGTCAGGATTGGGCACCGTAATTGCCGCGCCAGAACAACCAGCTTATCGTCCACTTCACGCACGCCTTCAACATCCATATCACTGATGCGCAAGGGCGTGGTTGTGTCCTTCTGCAGCTGAGAAATTACCTCGATCCCACGGCGGCCACGCTGTCGGCGTAAATTGTCAGAGGAATCAGCAATAAATTGAAGCTCATTAAGTACAAAACGTGGGATCAGTAATGTTCCCACCAGGAAACCAGTCCGGGCGATATCTGCGATCCGTCCATCGATGATCACACTGGTGTCCAGTAGGATCGTCCGGTACGAAGGCTGGTTGGATGAAGACCCTTCTTCGCCATTTCGTCCAGGCGTTAGGCGTATGAGAGCAGAAATATCCGTCTGGCGCATGACGAAGATCGATATTCCCAACCATGAAAACACGACCACGGCGACAAACGGCAGGATCTTTCCAAAAGGTGCAGGCAGCAAGGATAATGGGAATGTCAACAGCGCTGCAATAGCCAGGCCCACCACCAAGCCGGTTAACCCTGAGGCTAACGTCTGTGTAGAAACACTAAGCAAGGACCTGCGAATCCGTCGCGCAGGCCGCGTGGTGAAATAAGGCGTCATGATCAATCCAAATAGCATGCCTGTCAATCCCAATAAAACTGCTGCCAATTCTGGTGATTGATCTGTGGCATTACCAATATAGACACCTAAATATGCCCCAAGAATACCAAAGATGACCATGCCGCCCAACCGGAAGAAAAACTCAGCACTCATAACAGCCTCCCATTTATTTTATATTAGCTGCGTGAGTATCCCTGTAGTAGAGTACTGAAAAGCCTTGCCACCTTCTGGATCGGCGGCAACAGTTTTCGTATCTTTCCCCACACCATTTTACGAATAATGAATAAATACAATAATTGCTAAGGATTTGGCCTGGTGAGGGTCAGATATACCTGGATTCTCGCAGACAACTCCAATCACATTATATCGCTTAAATGTGTGATTTTATTTGCCTGGATCGTTGTAAATCCAGGTAGATCAGGGAGTATTATTTTCACCTGATATAATCAAATGGATATTTTGATGATCATTCGCACCTGATCATTTATTCGGTACCCCACGCGTGATCACCTGGTGTTATATTTAATATTATGGAGCAAAAGGGTAATATTCTGGAAGTGGACCACGAAACAATTCCACGCCGGTTGGTCATAGGTATTACCGGAGCGTCGGGTGCCATACTGGGGATTCGCATGTTGGAGGTGCTCAAGCCAACAGATATCGAAACCCATCTGGTTCTCTCTACGGTCGCCGAACAAACCATCGTCCAGGAGACCGATTGGAAAATCGTTGATGTGCTTTCCCTGGCGAATGTGTGTTATGAGTTCCAGGATGTTGGTGCAGCCATTGCCTCTGGTTCTTTTACGACAATGGGAATGGTGATCATCCCCTGCTCAATCAAGACACTTTCCGCAGTAGCAAATTCCTATACCGATGAACTCATCGCTCGCGCTGCAGATGTTTGCCTCAAAGAAGGGCGTCCATTGGTGCTGGTTATCCGGGAAACCCCATACCACCCTGGTCATATACGCCTGATGAGCGAAGCAGCACATGCCGGGGCGGTTATTTTCCCACCAACTCCGGCATTCTACATCCATCCTCAATCGATGGATGAGATGATCAATAATACAGTAGGGCGGATCTTGGCTCGCCTGGGAATAAAAAACAGTCTATACCAGGAATGGCATGGCCGATCCACCGAATGACCCAATGACGACCCGCGATCTTGATAAAGCTGCCACGTGTGGCGAACCTTCATACGTGTGGCGCTCTGGGCAGGAACGCCGATTACAGATGATCCAATCTGCAGCGGGTGCACGTCTTTCCGGACGGATGCTTGAGAATGGCTGCGGTGTTGGGATATACCTGAAGCACCTCGCACCTCTGGTCAGTTCTTTGATCGGGTTGGAATTCGACGCAGCGCGTGCCCAGGAAGCTCATACCATCTCACCTCTGATCATCAATGCTGCCGGCGAAAAGTTACCCCTGGAGCCAGGGATTTTTGATGTGATTCTCAGTCATGAAGTGCTCGAGCACGTCATGGATGACCGGCTTTGTGTGGAGGAGATGGTCCGGGTGCTCAAACCTGGTGGGGTGATCCTGCTCTTTGTCCCTAATCGGGGTTACCCATACGAAACCCATGGAATATATTGGCGCGGACGATATCATTTTGGTAATGTACCCCTGATTCACTATCTTCCCTCCCGGTTGCAGAAGACTTTGATGCCACATGTCAGGGCTTATTCCAGGCGTGACCTTGAACGATTATTCACCGGCTTACCGGTAAAGGTCCTCCAGCAGCACATCATTTTTGGGGCATACGACAACATCATCTACCGCTATCCGACTGCAGGTCGCATCCTGCGCTCTGTTCTCCAATGGTTGGAACATACACCCCTCAATATTTTAGGCTTATCTCATTTTTGGGTGATCGAAAAGCACTAGCCTACACCGAAGACAATCGAAAATCAAAAATACCTTCGCGAATTGGATATTCTCTGGAGCATTCCAGGCAGATCAATTTACTTCCGTGGGGCTTAAGCGTGTCTGACTCACATGCCGGGCATTTAAAGAACAATCCAGGTGGGGCTTTTACGCTGTCACCGGATGCCTGGCTGCATGTGAACACACTCGGAGAAAGCTGCCACCATTTCCCCGTAGGCTGAATCCATTCTTCCAGCCTGGAGAGTAAACCAAGTGGTACCAGCTTTTTGACCGTTCCCAAACGGAAATAAGAAACCGCCAGCTGTTGCTCAAGGTTAAAACTGGTATCCTTCAGCCAGCCCCGCACTGCTTCAGGGTGAAAATCGTAGTTGAGCCTCTCGAACTCAACACTCTCCAGGGTAAATGGTGACCAGCTCTGTTGCCTGATGCTGTAGCGTAGAATGGCTTTCAGGTTGTGCTTGTTGGCGTATTCCAGGATGAACAACGCCCCAGGTTGCAAAGTTCGCCGAACCTGGCGCAATGCAGCTTGTGGATCTGCCATATGATGCAGTGTGCGAATCATGGTTGCGGTATCAAACAAGCCATCCACAAACGGTAACTTGTAAATATCCGCAGCCACATATAAATAAGATTGATTGTTTCCCAAACGCTGCATGGCTTGCTTGAGCTGGGTTAGCGAATAATCCAACAGGACAACCTGCTTGAAACCAGTATACCTGGGAGTATTTCGTCCGGCGCCTGCACCAAGCTCTAATAACAGGTTGCCTTTTGTTGGTAGTAATCGTTTGAGAGCAATGGCTTCTGCCATGTCTTCGTATTGACGACCACCCAGCTCCCAGAATTTTGTCTGGTAATCAGAACCTTCGTAATTGCAAATTGGAGGTTGGTTATCTGTCACATGGGTTCCGGTTGGTCAGCGACCAGGTTTCGCTTCGTGATTATGGATGAGACTGTTAAAAAACCATAGTCTGGTTAAACAGCAGGTGCGCGAGTATTGTTACTGCGATCTTTACCGATTTCTATGGTGTTATAGCCTCTTCCAACGCCACGGTAAATGAAACCAGACCTGGTCATTTCGTCCGGTTCGTAGATATTGCGACCATCATAAATCACCGGATGGCGCATCAGCTCGCGCAGCCGCACCCGATCCAGCTGTTTGAACTCATTCCACTCGGTTACCACCACGAGGGCATCACAACCATCAGCTAAAATATAAGGATCAGGCATCATCTCGACACCCGGGAGAAGGGGTTGGGCGACCTCCATTGCCACGGGGTCATATGCTTTGATACTTGCCCCCTCCGCCTGTAGCTTTTGAGCGATAGTGATCGAAGGAGCATCGCGCATATCATCGGTATTCGGTTTGAATGAAAGCCCCAACAGCCCTATCACCTTGCCTTTTAGATCACCAACCATCTCCTTGATATGGGTGATCGCCATATCTCTCTGGTCGTCATTGATCTCCATGACCGTATATAACAATTGGGGATGGCGTCCTTTCTCAGCTGCCATGTACGCCAGTGCCTTGACATCCTTTGGAAAGCAGGAACCACCGTAGCCAACTCCTGCGTCTAGGAATTGTTTTCCAATGCGAGTATCATATCCCATGCCAATAGCCACTTCTTTCACATCTGCTCCCAAAGCCTCGCAGATGTTGGCAATTTCATTAATGAAGGAAATCTTGGTTGCCAGGAACGCATTGGAGGCATATTTGATCATTTCAGCAGTCCGCAGGTCTGTGATGACGATAGGTGCCCGCAGTGGCAGGTGCAATTGGGCTACTTTTTCTGCAGCTTCAGGATCCAGCGATCCCAGGACTGTCCGATAAGGGTGCATAAAATCCCCAATGGCTGAGCCTTCTCTTAAAAATTCGGGGCATGAAACCACGGAGAATGGAATAGGTTGCTTTTGATAACTGCGCAGGATATCAGCGACCCAATCCCCAGTGCCAACGGGTACGGTCGATTTATTAATGATGATCAGTGGACCTGTCATATTCTCGGCAATATCGCGCGCGGCAGCTTCCACGTAATGAAGATCTGCCTCCCCATCCACACCCATGGGTGTCCCTACTGCAATGAAGACAAACTCTGTGCCATTGAGTGAGTCCGCATAGGATGTGGTGAAAGATAAGCGCTTTGCACGAACATTTTGATCCACCAGCTCTTTCAAGCCGGGTTCATAGATGGGAAGCTTGCCCAGTTTTAAGCCATCGATTTTTTCTTGATTGACATCCAGCGCAATAACACGGTTCCCAAGGTCGGCAAAACAGGCTGCAGTCACCAGGCCTACATAACCAACACCCACCACACAGATTTGTTTCATAGATTCTCCTCCAAATTTCCTGGTCAATTGCCTATCTTATCACATGCTTGTTAAATTGATAAGTTTTATGCCTTGTAGGATGAACTTCGACTGGTGGAAATGAAACAATGATGACAGTCATACTCTGGTTGTGACCTCTGTCACTTGTAAATTGGTCAAATATAGTCTAAAATATATACAATTAATCATATAAAATTTATCAAATTATGGGAGTTTATTATGCAGATTACAAGACAGGCAGATTATGCAGTGAGAGCAATGGTTTATCTTACCCAGCACCCCGAAAAAAAGGCGGCCACAGGTTTAATTGCCAAGGAGAAGAATATACCGCCATCTTTTCTGGCGAAAATCGTTTCTCAATTATCCGTTGCAGGGCTGTTGCAGACATCGCGTGGAGCACACGGGGGTGTTTCACTGGCAAAAGAACCCGGTAAGATCAGCATATTGGACGTTGTCGAAGCCATTGATGGACCAATCCTTTTGAACGATTGTGTCAGTGATGTGTCAGCCTGCAGTCTCAATGATGATTGCCCGCTAAAGCCGGTATGGTGCGAGGCACAGCAAATGCTGGTCGAGCACCTATCAAAATCCACATTTGCTCAATATACCCAGGTTGCAGCACGGGGATAAAGCACACTTCATCCTGCCAACCTTATAAAATTTGCGCTTCTATCCCCTCTTGGCGTATAATCACCCAGGAGGGGATGTTTTGTTTGTCACCTAAGTTAGCCCCTCAATGAGATGGTCTTTACATATTTTTTTTCCCGGAGGTCCTATGTCAGCTTCCCGTGTAGTCCGCGCACCGCGCGGCACCCAACTAACATGTAAATCCTGGCTTACAGAAGCACCATTCCGCATGATCCAAAACAACCTGGACCCCGAGGTTGCTGAACGACCCCAGGATTTGGTCGTTTATGGCGGTCGCGGTCAGGCTGCCCGAAATTGGGAATGTTTCGATGCCATTCTGGCATCGCTTATAGAACTGGAGCTGGATGAGACCTTGCTGGTTCAGTCCGGCAAGCCAGTGGCGGTTTTTAAAACCCACCCCGATGCCCCCAGGGTACTGATTGCCAATTCCAATCTTGTACCCCATTGGGCTACCCAGGAACACTTTGATGAACTGGTTGCACGCGGGCTGATGATGTTCGGCCAGATGACCGCAGGTTCCTGGATATACATTGGTACCCAGGGTATCCTTCAGGGAACCTACGAGACACTTGGCTCCCTGGCTAAACAGCGAAGCTGGCCATCATTGAAGGGAAAATTTGTTCTCACCGCCGGATTGGGTGGGATGGGTGGTGCACAACCACTTGCCATCACTATGAATGAAGGCGTTGGTCTCATTGTTGAAGTTGATCCAGCCCGCGCTCAACGCCGCCTTGAAATGGGCTATGTCGACATGGTGGTGGATACCCTTGAAGAAGGCATGACCCTGGTTGAGGAATTCCAGAAGAAGAAGCTGCCTAAATCCATTGGATTGATTGGCAATGCAGCAGAAATTTACCCAGAATTGGCATTGCGCGGTGTCGTCCCGGACGTAGTTACCGACCAGACCCCAGCCCATGATGTGCTTATGTATGTACCTGCAGGTATGGATGTCAGGCAGGCAGACACCATGCGTATCAACCAACCGGGTGAGTACCACCAACGCTCTATGCAGTCCATGGCACGTCATGTGCAGGCTATGCTGGAATTTAAACGACACGGCGCTGAAGTCTTCGATTATGGCAATAACCTGCGCCAGCGGGCATTTGATCAAGGTGTGAAGGATGCTTTCGAATTTCCCGGCTTTGTCCCTGCATATATACGCCCATTATTCTGTGAAGGCAAGGGACCGTTTCGATGGGTAGCACTCTCCGGTGATCCACAGGATATCTATCAAACTGATGAGGCTATCATGGAGCTATTCCCTGAGGATACCCATTTGCATCGCTGGTTGAAACTGGCGCGTGAGAAGGTTCAATTCCAGGGGCTGCCTTCGCGCATATGCTGGCTCGGGTATGGGGCACGTGCGGAGGCTGGTTTATTATTCAATAATCTGGTGGCGGAGGGAGCAGTAAAAGCACCCATTGTAATTGGACGTGATCACCTGGATGCCGGTTCTGTCGCTTCACCCAACCGCGAGACGGAAGGTATGCAGGATGGCACCGATGCAGTCAGTGACTGGGCGATCCTGAACGCTTTGATCAACGCAGTTGGAGGTGCCACATGGGTATCATTCCACCATGGCGGTGGGGTCGGGATCGGATTCAGCCAGCATGCCGGGCAGGTGATCGTCGCAGACGGTACTCCAGAAGCTGCCCAACGCCTCGAGCGGGTATTGACCAGTGACCCTGGCATGGGAATTGTTCGCCATGCAGATGCAGGTTATGAGATAGCGATCCAGGCAGCAAAAAGGCATGGGATCAAGATGCCCATGCTGAAATCATGAATCCCTTAACAAGCAATGCCAACTGATTACTTGAAACAGGAAGACACTCATGATGACAAGATACCTTCTGCTTGACGATCCAATCATGGTTAATAAAAACCACTGCTGTGACATGATGGTATACCAAGTCAGTTATAAATGTCCTAAGCATGAAGATCCCTTTGACTGTCCAGACAACCTCATCTTCTATAATGCTCAGTTCGATGAGTATGGAATAATTCTCCACTCAACTGTGTTCGATGAGGATGGTAATATCATCCATGAGGGAGTCCATGTGTATGAGGTAATAAACTGTTGCCCATGGTGTGGAGAAAAGTTGCCCGAGTCGAAACGTGAACGCTGGTTCGAAGAACTTGAAAAAATTGGGGTCGTAGATCCTTGGAATGAGGACATCCCCAAGAAATATAAAACTGATGCGTGGTATCGTCCTGGTTAACCAATACCATGTATTAACATGTATAAGAGGTTTATGCTAACAAAACAAACAAGGAAATCTATCGCTATATAATACAATCACGAGTGGGATGGTCGCTGCGCAGCTAAAGCCACCCAATCCCCCGTTTGTCGTTTATCCGCAAGATGGAATCCGTGATCCTGAAGTGCCAGCTCCACATCAGAGCTTTGTTCCTCCAATATGCCTGACAGGATCAACCATCCATCGGGCAACACCAGTTCACCCAAGCCCTTGTCAAGCAACTTTATCAATATCGGTGCCAGGATGTTTGCCAAAACCAGGTTGCCATTCCGAATTCCGAACTTTCCATCCATAACCTCGGCTACTGAGCCAATCCCCAGCTCAAATTTCGGGGTAACAACGTTGAGCAAAGCATTGTCAGCTGAGGCGTTGATCGCTTCAGGATCAATGTCCACTCCCAAGGCACGTTCAGCTCCCAGCTTAAGCGCAGCAATGGACAGGATCCCCGAGCCACAGCCAATGTCGATCACGCGTATGTCCGATTTCCCTACGAATGAAGCAAAAAAATCTTCCACAAGCGCAAGGCAAAGTTGGGTGGTTGGATGAGTGCCGGTGCCAAACGCCATCCCCAGCTCGATCCGGATTGGTATGCGATCATATCCAGATGGATCGATCCAGGCTGGCAGGATTATCAGCTTTTCGCCAATCGGAATAGGGTGATAATGCTCCTTCCAGGCTTCCATCCAATTGATTTCCTGGATCAGCTTATAATCAGCTGCTGGCAGCGGTGAGATTCGCCCCAGGTACCATAAACCTTGCTCGATCTTCTGGCGAGTTTCCTCTAGCTGCTCATCAACAGGGATATACCCGCACACTCGCAGGGGGCCAATGGCACGCCCATTTTCATCTGCTGGCCCAGCATACACCGCGGTTGATTCGATCACCACGCCATCAGGAAGATAGCGCCTCAATACTTCCGCCACAGCCTCCGCCATCTCACCATCGACGATTAAGCTGACTTCTTGCCAATATTTTTCTGTCATATCATTATCTAAACCAGGGGAAATTATAAATTGAATAGATCGATCCGGGAGCAGGGTTAGCCTCCCAGGGTGTCCTTCAGCCAGTCCAAAAAGCCACGCTCTGCTGGTCGAACGTTACTGCCCAGGCTTATAGCCAGCTGTTCCATCAACTTTCTTTGCTCGCCGGTCAGGCTCTTGGGCACCTCAACATTGACGACGACCATCTGGTCTCCGCGACCATTGCCACGGACGTGGGGTACACCTTTACCCCGCATGCGTAAGACTTTTCCAGGTTGAATGCCTGCCGGGATCTTTAACTGTGCGGGGCCATCCACAGTGGGAACTTCCACTTCCGCCCCCAGGGTTGCCTGTGCAATGTTTATGTTCAAATCCAACATGATGTCATTTTCGCGGCGACGGAAATACTTATGGGTTAATACCCTGATGACGAGATACAGGTTACCGTTCGGTCCGCCATTTTCACCTGGCTGACCTTCTCCTGCCAGGCGAATCTGGTTGCCATTATCCACGCCTGCCGGGACAGCCACAACTTTCTTGCGAACTCGGCGCACGAGCCTGCGCCCATTACAGGTATGGCATGGGGTACCAATGGTTTCTCCCTGCCCATTGCAAGTGGAGCAGGTGGAAACCTGCACCATCGAGCCTAGCAGCGTCTGCCTTACCTGGCGAACTTCGCCCGTTCCATTGCAGGTTGTACAGCGTACCGGGCTGGTACCAGGTTCGGATCCCCGTCCGCTGCAGGTCTCACATACCTCATCCCGGGTTATCTCTACTTCCTTGTCAACCCCAAAAATGGATTCTTCAAATGTTAGATCTACGTTGTATTGAATGTCGCCTCCCCGGCGCGGGGCATTGCGTGCCCGTCGGCTCGAGCTGCGTCCAAACCCCCCAAAACCACCAAAAAATTCCTCGAACAGGTCGGCAAAATCAACCGTAAAATCAGGCACCCCACCGGTGTTCTGCACACCGGCATGACCAAACCGATCATAGGCTGCCCTTTTATCTGGTTCAGATAGCACAGCGTAGGCTTCGTTGATTTCCTTAAAACGTTCCTCTGCATTGGGCTCCTGGCTAACATCAGGATGGTACTGCCGCGCAAGCTTGCGAAAGGCAGACTTTATGTCTTCCGGTGTAGCAGTGCGCGGCACACCTAAAACTTCATAATAATCGCGTTGAGCCATATTAATACGTTCTCACGTTCTCACGTTTTAACGTTTAACGTTGTAACCTTAGACATCATAGTATATCCCATCGTCACGCACCGATTTCGGTTGCTGCGCAAGATATTGCATAAACCGAGCAATTTGACGGCTACATTTATCACACAACTCAAATAGCTGTGAGAATTCTGACTGATTCAAATAACCAATATCCTTTGCAACATAGGACTGGGCACGTAACTCACCTGCAGAGGCTTTCGCTCTTCCTAGAAAGTCATTGAATAATGGCCTGGTTCGACTTTCAAATCCTTCAGCAATATTCGACATAATTGAAACCGAAGCCCGTCGCATCTGGTCACATAAACCAATATCTCTGGAAAACTCTACTTTCCGTGTAAGTTCATAAACTACCCGAGTTAATTCTCGGGCAGTTTGCCAGGCTTCAATCTCTTCAAACTTGATGATTGTCGGCATCTAAATGGTTCTCTTGTTGTAACGTGTAAACATTCAAACGTTTAACGTTCTAACGCTTACGCATTCCTGAATTCACCATCAACCACGTCCTCATCACCACCAGGTTTTTGTTCACTATCCGGACCTGGTTCCTGTTCGCCTGGAGTTGGCCCTGCTGCGGCGGGTCCGCTTTGCTGGTAAACAGAAGCCCCTATCTGCTGAACGACCTGGAACAGCTGATCAGTGGCATTCTTGATGGTTGTTGTATCATCACCTTCAAGTGCTTTTTTAACGTTTGCCACCTCAGCTTCAACTTTGCTCCTGGTTTCTGCCGGGACCTTGTCCCCAAATTCGCGCAGTGCCTTCTCTGCAGTGTAGATCGCATTATCAGCCGTGTTACGGGCTTCAATGATCTCTTTGCGCTTCTTATCTTCATCCGCATGCTGCTCTGCCTCTCGACGCATCCGTTCCACTTCTGATTCATTCAAGCCGGAAGAAGCGGTGATGGTGATATGCTGACTATTTTGTGTGGCTTTATCCAGCGCGGTCACCTTGATGATGCCGTTGGCATCGATATCAAATGTGACTTCAACCTGGGGGATACCGCGCGGCGCTGGCGGAATTCCATCCAGGATGAATTTCCCCAGGCTCTTGTTATCGGCTGCCATGGGTCGTTCTCCCTGCAGCACATTGATCTCAACCTGTGGTTGGCTATCGGATGCCGTTGAAAAGATCTGGCTTTTACGTGTGGGAATGGTGGTATTTCGCTCGATCAGCGGTGTGGCTACACCTCCCAGGGTCTCCACAGAGAGTGTCAGCGGAGTGACATCCAGGAGCAGGATATCCTTGACATCACCACCCAACACGCCTGCCTGGATCGCTGCACCGATTGCTACCACCTCGTCGGGGTTAACGCCTTTATGAGGTTCTTTATTGAATAATTTCCTCACGGCTTCCTGCACTGCAGGCATACGCGTCATGCCGCCCACCAGGACCACTTCATTTATTTTTGAGGTGTCCAAATCAGCATCTTTCAGGGCGGTCTTTACTGGCCCCAGGCTGCGCTCAATCAAATCACCGGTCAGCTGCTCCAATTTGGCGCGGGTCAGGTTCATCACCAGGTGTTTCGGCCCGGAGGCATCTGCTGTGATGTAAGGCAGGTTGATTTCCGTCTGGATCATGCTGGAGAGCTCAATCTTGGCTTTCTCAGCGGCTTCTTTCAGCCGTTGTAATGACTGGCGGTCCTGGCGCAGGTCAATTCCATTGCTCGTTTTGAATTCGTCTGCCAGGTAATCGATCAAACGCATGTCAAAATCATCCCCACCCAGGAAGGTATCTCCGCTGGTGGAGCGCACCTGGAAGACACCATCACCAACGTCCAGGATGGAAATATCGAATGTACCTCCACCCAGGTCGTACACTGCGATCACTTCATCCTTCTTCTTGTCCAAGCCATAAGCCAGGGAGGAAGCAGTTGGCTCGTTAATGATGCGCAAAACTTCCAAGCCAGCAATTTTGCCGGCATCCTTGGTGGCATTGCGCTGGGCGTCATTGAAGTAGGCTGGAACGGTGATGACCGCCTGGGTCACTGCCTCACCCAGGTACGCTTCTGCGTCCGTTTTAAGTTTTGCCAGGATCATGGCTGAGATTTCAGGAGGCGAATATTCGCGTCCATCCAATACCACCCGGATGTCTCCGTTGGGTGCTTTTGCCACTTTATATGGAACTCGAGACAATGCTTTTTTTACTTCTGGGTCATCAAATTTTCGTCCCATGAAGCGCTTGATCGAGAAGACAGTGTTTTCAGGATTGACCACTGCCTGGTTACGGGCTACACGCCCTACAAGGCGCTCATGATTTTTGTTCACTGAAACTACAGAGGGCACAAGCCGCTCGCCTTCAGCGCTCGCGATGACCGTTGGCTCTCCGCCTTCCATCACTGCTACTACTGAGTTGGTCGTTCCCAGGTCGATACCAATTATTTTTCCCATTCTAATTTTCTCCTAGATTATGATTCTATGCAAATAATGTCTTAAGTATGCCAAAAATGGTTATCTTGACACCCGAACCCGGGCTGGTCGAATAACCCGCTCACCCAGGGTATACCCGGGCTGGACAATTTCAATAATCTGTCCACTCTCATGGTCAGGACTATCCTCGTTTGAGATGGCTTCATGCAGGTTGGGATCAAAAAATTTGCTGCTTGCATCGATCACCTTCACGCCATCAGCTTCAAATGCGCCAATCATTTTTCGGTAGATCAGGTCAATGCCATCTGCCCAAACAGCAGGTTCACCTTCTGTGGGACGGTTCATACTCTTCAATGCCCTTGCCAGGTCATCAGCAATGTCAAGATAACGCCGAATTGCATTGCCGAATGCATTTTGACCACCCTGTGCTTGTTCACGCTCCATGCGTTTCTTATAATTGTAGAACTCTGCCCTTTCACGCTGCCAACCTTCCAAATATTCGGTCGCTTTTGCTAAAGCCTGGTCCAGGTCAGACCGCAGCTGGGTTATCTCTGCATCGGGGATGACCACCGGCACTTCTGATTCAGGCTGAGGGGTTGCTACCCCAGTGGGCTCACCCTGAGATTGTCCTTTGCTAACATTTTGTTTGTTTTCATCCAATTTATGTTTCTTTACTGGCATGATCAAATCAACTCCTTATTCTTCTTCAGCTAACATTTCTATAACCAGGTCGCTGAGTAACCCCGAAACAAAACGCACCGCTGAAACTGTCCGGCCATAAGCCATGCGGGTGGGACCAAGCACGCCTAACGCGCCGGTAGCCAGACCGGGAGCGCCGTAACGCGCTAACACCATGGAGCAATCGCGCAGATCTTCCCATGTCCCCTCACCACCGATCAGCACTTGAATATCATCCATGCCGGTGGTCAGCACAGTGCGGGAGAGAAGATCTTCCAGCATGGAGCGTTCTTCCAACACACGTAAAGCCTTGCGTGCAGATTCCGACTCAGCAAATTCAGGTTCAGCCAAAACATTGGTTAAGCCATCGCGGAAGACCTCGCCAGAAACCACTTGCTTCATCCGCTCAAGCTCTTCGCTTGTCAGCTTGATAATGTCAAGTTCCAGTGCATCAAATTGACCACTCAGTGCAGCAATTCCATCTGCATCCAGTCCCTGGCACACCAGGTTAATATGCGCAGCTGCCGATGAAAGCTGTTCTTGTGAGACTGGCTCGGCTAAAGTGAGCATTTGTTGACGAACCTGCCCCCCAGTCCACACCATTACCATCAACACCTGTCGTCCATGGGTGGAAATCAGGCTCAAGTGCTTAAACCTGGCACTATCAGGCCGGGGGTATGTCACCAGAGAGGCAGCCTGAGATTGGTGCGCCAATACCGAGGCAGCAAGGCGCATCCATCGGTTTACGTCCCGGCCAGCCTGGTAGAACTGGTGTGTGATGGTTCGGCGGGTGGTAATAGGAAGCTCGGTTTGCCCCATCAGCTGGCGGACAAAATAGCGATAACCTTCCTCGGTCGGAATGCGTCCGGCTGATGTATATGGCTGGCGTAAATATCCTGCCTCTGTCAGCTCGACCATATCATTCCGAATGGTGGCAGAGCTTGAATCAAGCTTATACCGCTCGATCAAAGCCTTCGAACCAACGGGCTGTGCCGTGTCGGTATAGGCATGGATGACAAGAGCCAGGATCAGTTTCTGCCGTTCGGAAAGGTTGGTCATTTTGGTTGCCTATAATTTAGCACTCTCACCATGAGAGTGCTAAAACATTCATTAAAATGATACCATGACGGGAATTCTACGTCAAGCAGGGGTAAATGGTTCTTATAAAACTCTAACAACGCACATTGACCTTTTCCTTCAGTCTCGTTATAATCAGGCTAATAATAAATTAACCTTCGGGGCTGGGTGACAACGGGTATCCCGTTCATTCCCGACCGGTGGTAAAGCCCACGAGCCATTGAACTGGCATGATCCGGTGAAACTCCGGAGCCGACGGTATAGTCCGGATGAAAGAAGGTAGAAGACCTCTTCAGACTATTTACCTGCACAGGATGCAGTGGATTTGTTTGAGTGAAGGTGTTATTTGCCCCGAAGTACCTTCGGGGCTTTTTATTATTATGAAGAAGAAATACTGGCTGATCGCTCTTTCATTCTTGATTTTGCTCCTGCTCTGGCAGCTAGCTGCCTGGTTCGGGGGTTTCCCTGCATTTATCCTGCCGACACCGGAACAGGTAGCCACCCGCTTCATCCAGGCGCTCCTGGATGGTAGTTTGCTCCGTAATACGGGAGTGACCCTGGTGGAAGTGGTGGCAGGGTTGATCCTGGGGGTTAGTGTTGCCACTGTGTTGGGTTATATTCTTGCGCGCTCCCACCGTTTGGAACGGCTGCTTTCTCCCTATATCGTTGCCAGCCAGGCGATCCCGATCGTGGCAATTGCTCCCCTGCTTGTGATCTGGCTCGGTCCCGGGCTTTCTTCCAAAGTCCTGGTGTGTGCGTTGATCGTTTTCTTCCCGGTGCTGGTCAACACGGTCGTTGGAGTGCGTACAGTCCCTGAAGACCTGCGCGACCTGATGCGCTCACTTCAAGCCACCCGCTGGCAGACCTTGAAAAGCCTGGAGCTCCCTGCAGCCTTACCGATCTTCCTGGGCGGATTACGCATTGGGGCAACCCTTGCGGTCATTGGGGCAGTGGTAGGTGAGTTTGTTGGCGCTAAAAGCGGCCTGGGGTTTATGGTGAACGTCGGAAGAGGGGTTTACGACACCTCCCTGGTTTTTGTCGCCGTCTTCACATTGATCGCTATGGCGCTCATCCTATATGGACTGGTCTCCCTGCTTGAATTACGCCTGCTCAAGTGGCAACAGCGCCCTGAAAACGAGGTGCTACTGAATCAAGATTTACCAGAGAAAGTCAGTTGATGGAAATTATATGGAGCACTTAATATGAGAAAACTCTATCGATTAGGCCTGTTGATGCTTACCATCTTCTCCACTGCCTGTGGAACAACGGCGAGTTATCCCCCACCAGCAACAGGCATGGTTTCTTCTACCCAGGCTGGCTATCCTGCACCTTCAGCAAATATCGAGCCAGCATTAACCCACATACGCCTGCCACTGGGATATATCCCCAATGTCCAATTTGCCCCACTTTATGTCGCCCTCGACAAGGGATATTTCAGCCAGGCGGGAATTGACATCGAATTTGACTATAGCTTTGAGACGGATGCGGTAGCCCTGGTGGGGGCCAATGAGCTGCAATTCGCCGTCGTTTCAGGGGACCAGGTATTGTTGGCGCGTGCCCAGGGGCTTCCTGTGGTATATGTGTTGGCGTGGTACCAGGATTACCCGGTTTCGGTGGTGTCAAAAACCGGTCAAGGTATCCTGGCACCGGAAAACTTATCCGGAAAGAAGATCGGGCTTCCAGGGTTGTATGGAACCAGCTACATCGGCTTGAGAGCACTGCTCAGTGAGGCTGGCTTAAAGGAAAGCGATGTCACCTTAGACTCAATTGGTTATACCCAGGTGGAATCCCTGATCGCTGACCAGGACCAGGCAGTGGTGGTTTATTCCACCAACGAGCCGATTCTGCTACGCTCAATGGGTTACCAGCTCGATGAGATCCAGGTCAGGGAGTATGACCACCTGGTCTCCAATGGTTTGATCACCAATGAAAGCACGATTTCCAAAAATCCAGACCTGGTAAACAGGATGAACCAGGTGATCCTTAAAGGCATTGCAGATACCATTGCCGATCCAGATGAAGCATTTCAGATCTGCATGAAATATGTAGAAGGGCTGGAACAGGCTGACCAGGCGATCCAAAAGGAAGTGCTTACCACTTCCATCGAATTCTGGAAGGCTGCTCAGCTCGGTTATTCTGATCCGATTGCCTGGCAAAACACACAGCAAGTGCTATTGGATATGGGTTTCCTCACCAGTCCGCTGGATTTGAACAAGGCATTCAGCAATGATTTTCTTGAAAACAGATAATCCTTTTGAAGAACGCATGAGATAACCACCCATGGTTCAGCCAGCTGTTCAGCCAATCCTGCAGGTAAAGCATCTGAGTACTATTTTCCCGGATGGAAATAGTGGTTTACACGCATTGGATGACCTTTCATTTTCGGTGGACCCCGAACAATTTGTTTGCGTTCTCGGTCCCTCAGGGTGTGGTAAAACCACCTTATTGCGCGTGCTCGCCGGTTTACTTCCGCCTACCCACGGGTGAAGTGCTGTTCGGAAATACTTCCTTGAAAACACCCCGCCATGGCGTGGGTATGGTGTTTCAAAAAGCAAATCTGATGCCCTGGCGTACAGTGTTGGATAATATCCTCTTACCCCTGGAAATTCAACATGTGCCGCAGAAGGAAGCCATGGAAAAAGCCCGGGCTATGCTGGAGCTGGTCGGTTTGACTGGTTTTGAGTCATCCCTGCCGCGTGATCTATCTGGTGGAATGGCGCAACGGGTTGCCATTGCCAGGGCATTGATCCATGAGCCCGACCTCCTGCTGCTGGATGAGCCTTTCGGCTCCCTGGATGCACTGACCCGTGAACGAATGGGCAATGAATTGACCCGTATCTGGCAGGCCAGGCGCAAGACGGTTATCATGGTCACCCACTCCATCAGCGAGTCCCTGTTCCTGGCGGATAGGGTCCTGGTTCTCAGCCACCGCCCTGGGAGGCTGTGCCTGGATCTGAGCGTGAATCTCCCCAGGCCCAGGGAAGAGGATATCCGCTACACGCCCGCATTCTCCAACCTGGCACGCCAGGTGCGGCTGGCGATTGGATAACCTTTCCAGAGAACCTAGGTCTCGATATCGTTCACCCCGTATTTGGTTAGGAAATCGTCCATCGCCTCACGCAGTAAATCTGCTTCGCTAACTCCCTTTCCCTCCGCAAGTTTAGATAGCCGCTCAAGCTGGGTTTGAGTATAATGCGTGGTTTTTGGTACCATTTTCTCCTCAAAAGCTAACCTGACCTGCTTCCGTCCATTCGCTTTTGCCCGATAGAGTGCATGGTCTGCCTTGCGGAAGAGCTCATTTTCAGTTCTTCCATCCACGGGGAAGGATGCCACGCCCCCACTAATATATATTCCATGGATTGTTTTTCCATCCTCCGTCACCAGATCCCTCTGGCTGAGTGCCTGCCGGATTTGCTCCGTCTTGAGAAACGCCTGTTCACGCTCTTCGCCGGGAAAGACGATCACGAATTCATCCCCTCCATAGCGCCCCAGCAGGGCTTCATTCCCTGCATCAACCTGGATAGCTTCAGACACTGCCACGAGAACATGATCACCCGTGGTATGTCCATACTGTTCGTTGATCTTATTAAAGATATCAACATCCAACAATGCCAAAGAAAGTGGTGCTTCCTTTGGGCTGGATTTGGCCTTTACCAGCGTTTCCCTAAACCGTTCCAGAAATACTCTACGGCTCAACAATCCTGTCAGCTCATCCAATTGAGATTTATCAGGTTTAATCATCTATTCCTCCAGGGCTATGAAGATGAAATAATATGTTTATATATTATCATAATATATTATTTAAGTCAATGATTTTATAATATTATATACCAATAATATATTCACCGCTCGATCAAGAGATCTTTCTTGCCACTGCATCAGCGGCTATTCCACCATTTTGGATGGCATGGTAAGATTGAATATCTTGTTTGAGAGGTTTATGATATGCGTAGATGGATGCTCCCCTTGGTTTTGGTTGTTTCCTTGCTCCTTCCTCTTGGAGTGAGAGCGCAAAACCCGGTATCTTTAAATTCATTGCAGGTTCAGATCTGGCCGGAATATGATCAACCCAGTGTTTTGGTCATTTACCAGATGGAATTGCCTGCAACAACAACTTACCCTGCCACCGTCGCAATACGAATTCCTGCTGCAGCTGGTGATCCAAATGCGGTTGCGATTCGCCAGGCGGACGGATCACTATATAATGTAGACTACACCCGCCAGGTCTCTGGTGATTGGGCAACCATCAGCTTTACCACCACCTCACCAGATATCCAGCTAGAATACTATGACCCATCGTTAGAAATAAATGGCGATGCCAGGCATTTTCAGTATGTTTGGCCAGGGGATTATGGAGTCGTTCAATTTACCATCCAGGTCCAGCAGCCAGTGGATGCCACGGACATGAGCATCTCACCCAGCCTTGGCACAGGTGTGGTTGGTAGTGATAATCTGGTATATTACAACCAGGATATCGGGGCCATCTCTGCCGGTCAATCCATAGATATCACCATTGACTATAATAAATCTACCAGTACCCTGAGTGCTGAGAGCTTACCGGTAGAGCCCAGTGCTACCATCCCACAGAGCACGGTACCCGATCTCAATGTATCTTCCTGGCTTCCCTGGATTTTAGGGATTTTAGGAGCAGGATTGATCATCGGTGGAATCGTGTGGTTCTGGCGGACCAGCAAGCGCAGACCCGCCCCTCAAACCCACCGTCGCCGCTCACGTGCGGGCACAAATGAACCTGAGGGCAATACCAGCTCGACGGAGTTGGGTGTGTATTGCGCGCAATGTGGTAAGCGTGCCATGCCCGGGGATCAATTCTGTCGTTCCTGTGGGACCCCAATTCGGGCAAAGTAGATGTTTTTTGATGAAGGTCTTGCATCCCACGGCGCTAATGTTCTATTTGATTAGGCCATTCTCACCCTATTTTGTGCATCTTCTCACCCTGATTTAATCTAATCATGTAAGAATTCATCTGCGTATTATCGCTGCGCCTATCTATCAAAGGAGATCAATTAATGGAACAAGTCCCTGAATCTCGCCCGAAATCTGGGGGGCGGACGAAATTTATTGTCGGTGGCGTTTTAATCATTGCCGCGATTGCATACCTGGTCGTCTCGTCCACAAAAGCTAATGCCCAATACTTCTTCACCATCGATGAGCTGAAGACTCGCGGGCAGTCTGTCGTTGGACAGAATGTGCGTATCTCTGGTGCAGTCGTTGGCGATTCAATTCAATATGATCCGCAGACCCTGACTTTGAGTTTCACCATCGCCAATGTCCCCGCTGATAACAAGCAGATCGAAGCCCAGGGTGGCCTGGCAGCGGTTTTACATGCTGCTGTGACTGATCCCGCCCGGACCCGGATGCAGGCGATTTATAATGGCCCTAAGCCAGACTTGCTGCGCGATGAAGCCCAGGCGATAATGACTGGTCAAATGGGTGAAGATGGCATATTTTACGCCGACGAGCTGCTATTAAAATGCCCCACCAAGTACGAAGAAGCTGTACCTAGCCAGGCTGCACCTTAAGTCGGGACCAAAACATGGTTGCTAATCTCGGCTATGGCACTCTCGTTATCACCTTTTTAGTATCCATCTATGGTGTTGTAGCAGCATACTTAGGGGCACGCAGGCATTCCACCGCTCTGGTAGACTCTGCCCGGAATGCCATGTTGCTCACCTTTCCCCTGCTTTCCATCACAGCACTGAGCCTGATCTATCTTCTGGTCAACGCCCATTTCGAGATTCAATATGTGACCGAGGTTTCCAGCAACAGCATGCCACTCTACCTGCGGGTGACCGCACTATGGGGTGGACAGGCAGGATCGCTTTTATTTTGGTCGTGGTTGATGGCTGCATTTGCTTCTGCAGTCACCTTGCGCAAATGGGATCGCGACCGTGAATTCCTGCCCTGGGTCATCCTGGTTTGCCTGGTCACCCTTGCATTTTTCCTGCTCCTCAGCATCTTTTTCGAGAATCCATTTGTCAGTTTCTGGCAAACCCCCACGGGCAGCATCAGCAGCGCCATGTTCCAACCTGCAGGCACAAGCCTCTTTACTCCCCAGGATGGTAACGGGTTGAATCCGCTGCTTCGACATCCCGGGATGATCATCCACCCGCCCATGCTCTACCTGGGTTTTGTTTCATTTGTCATCCCCTACGCATTTGCCATGGCAGCCCTGATCACCGGGCGCACGGATGACCGCTGGATCCGCATCACCCGTCGCTGGACCATCGTGGCATGGCTATTCCTGTCCTTGGGCCTGGTTCTCGGTATGCGCTGGGCATATGATGTGTTGGGCTGGGGTGGCTATTGGGGTTGGGATCCGGTTGAAAACTCAGCCTTTATGCCGTGGCTGATTGGGACAGCATTCCTTCATTCAGTGATCGTCCAGGAAAAACGCGGCATGCTCAAGCAATGGAACATGGTGCTCATCATCCTGACTTACGACCTGGTGATCTTTGGCACTTTCCTCACCCGTTCAGGGGTTCTATCTTCCGTGCATGCCTTCGCCCAAAGCGCCATCGGCCCGTTGTTCTTTGGTTTCATCGGTCTCACGTTTGTGGCATCCTTATCCCTGTTGAGTCGTCGTTGGAATGACCTGAGATCAGAGGGCGAGATGGGCTCCTGGTTTTCCCGCGAAGCCTTGTTCTTGCTCAATAACCTGCTTTTTGTCGGTCTCTTCTTTGTCATTTTTTGGGGCACCATATTCCCAGTCCTTTCCGAAGCATTGGGCATCGTCGGTCAGAGTGTCCCATCCCTGGCAGGTATCTTCTCCGGTCAAAAGGTCACGGTTGGTCCCCAATGGTATGAGGGCATTGTTTGGCTGCCCTTTGCTGGTTTGCTTCTATTAATGGGTATTGCCCCTCTCTCCACCTGGCAATATTCCACTGCAAAGACGATCGGGCGAGCCATGTGGAAGCCCTTTGCTTTCTCCTTGCTGGTGTTCATCCCGCTGTTACTGATTGGCTATCGCTCCATACCAGCACTGCTCGGTTTTTGGTTGATCGCATTCGTCGCCTGCGTAACCATTTACGAGTTCTGGAGAGCTGCCTGGGCCCGTCATAACGCCCGGGATGAGAACGTGCTTACAGCCTTCTGGTATATGGTTGGAAAGAACCGCAGGCGTTATGGTGGCATGATCATTCACCTTGGTATGGTCTTAATGGCCATCGGCATCCTTGGAATTGAACTCTTCCAAACAGAGACCCAGGGCACGATCCCCCAGGGCGGTAAGATCAGCCTGGGGCGATACACCGTCCAGTTTGATTCGTTATCTGTCTTCGACACTCCCGAAGGGCGCAATGTAGCTCGCGCCGTAGTGAGTGTTTACAAGGATGGCAAATATATAGGCGATTTACACCCGCGCCGTGATTATTACTATGAATCCCAACAGCCAATGACCATTGCAGGAGTGCGCTCCACACCAGAAGATGACTTGTACGTGTTGCTTGTGGATTGGCAACCTCTTTCAACCTCTGCGGCAACATTCAAAATCTACCATAACCCGCTGGTCTGGTGGTTGTGGTTTGGATCGTTCGTCTTTATTATTGGATCGGTCGTGGCTGCCTGGCCATCCAAAGAACCGGAAGTGGTTACTGTCTCCAGGTCGCTTCCTGAGACGATTAAGGCTTAGTTGACCTATGAAGAGAATGCGATACCTTTTCGCCATCATCCTTTCCCTTTTTATGGGGATTTTCCTGGTTGGTGTTGTTTCTGCACAGCAACCCACTCCATCGGATGATGCGGTTAATGCGATCGCCAAACAGCTATACTGCCCGGTGTGTGAAAATATTCCCCTGGATGTCTGCCCTACAACTGCCTGTGCTCAATGGCGCGAGTTGATCCGGCAGAAGCTTTCTGAAGGCTGGAACGAACAGCAAATCAAGGATTATTTCGTCCAGCAATATGGTGACAGGGTATTGGGTACACCACCTGCAGAGGGACTCAATTGGCTGGTCTATCTCGTTCCCCCAATTGCTATTCTGGCGGGTGTGTATATCCTTTTCCGTGCGATCCGCGCCTGGAAACGCCCTCTCCAGGAAGAAAATCTTGAAACAACCCATGCCGATGGTCCTGAACAAACAGATCCCTCCAAGGATGAATATATTCAGCGAATGGAAGAAGAAGTACGAAAACGTTGATATCCAGGAAATTTCATGAATGATATAACCACCAGCACGAACGAACAACCCACCCAAAAGTCCCCCCTCCGTTGGGGGCGTATTCTTGCCTGGGTAGGTCTTTTTGCACTTCTCATTGTCGTAATGTTAGTCTTGCTCAAAAGGCAGCAGGGTCCGGTGGCAATAGGTCAAAAAGCCCCAACATTCACCCTCACCACCTTCGATGGACAGCAGATCGGACCAGAGGAAATGGCAGGTAAGGTGGTAGTGGTAAATTTTTGGGCTTCCTGGTGTAAACCATGTGAGCAGGAAGCTGCTGACCTGGAAACAGCCTGGCGCTATTACCAACCGGGCGGCGATGTTCTTTTCCTCGGCCTCGCCTGGACGGATACAGAATCAGCCTCATTGGAGTATATTGAGAAGTTTGATATTACTTACCCCAATGGACCAGATCTGGGGACCAGTATTTCGCAGGCTTATCGTACTACCGGTGTGCCAGAAACCTATGTGATCGATAAGAACGGTGATCTTGCATATGTAAAATTAAGTCCGTTTATATCTGTAGAAGAGATTCAATCCGCCATAGACCCATTATTGGGTCCATAATCTATTCCAAAATGTGAAACTTGATCATGGATATTGGTTCAATCTTCCTCATCCTCGCCGTGTTGATCCCTGTTGTGATCTTCATTTACCGTCCTTTCATGGACCGCAGAACCGCCTCGGTCAGTTATGGAGAAAAGGATATTTCCAACCTGCTCGCAGAACGTGACCAGGTGGTTGCCCTGCTTCAAGAACTGGATGATGACTATAACCTGGGTAAGATTCCTGCAGAAATCTATCCAACCGAACGCCAGATCCTGCTTCAGAACGGGGCTGACGTCCTGCGTCAAATCGATGCCTATCAAACTGCAACGGCAACTCAAACTGCAGAGGACCGGTTGGAAGCTGCCATTGTGGCACGCAGAGCTACATCAGATGAGGCACAAAACGGGACCAGGAAAAATGGCAACGCGGTTCCACCTGTTCCAGATGATGACCTGGAACAAAGGATTGCTTCCCGCCGCCGCAGTATGCAAGGCAAAGCAGCCGGATTCTGTCCGAAATGCGGCCGACCTGTTCAGGCTGCAGACCGTTTTTGTCCAAAATGTGGGGCGACATTGTCCTGACATATTCTTTCTGTAATGAGAGTAAACATGCATAAATTTTCAGGTTTATTTTTTCTCCTCGGGCTGGCAGTGGTACTCTCTGCCTGTTCTTTGGCTGCCGATATCACACCACCACCGGGATCGGAACAACAGGCCTCCCCACAGGCAACCCGACCGGTTGCTACCAGTCCTGTTTACCCGATCGTTCCGCCTGATCTGGCGAACGGAGCCAAAATATATAATGGGGAGTGTACCCAATGTCATGGCTTGCAGGGAATGGGGGATGGCCCTCAGTCAGCCCAACTATCTGTGCCAGCTGCTGCCTTGGGATTATCCGACTTTTCTCGCCAATTTACGCCTGCCGAATGGTACACAGTGGTCACCCAGGGTAATCTGGAGAGGTTTATGCCCGCCTTTACCAATCTGACTGACCGCCAGCGTTGGGATGTGGTGGCATATGCCATGAGTTTGAGCTCTTCCAAGGAGTTGGCTGACCAGGGAAAGACACTCTACCAGGCGAATTGCACTTCCTGTCATGGAGGATCCGGCAAAGGGGATGGAGCCGATGCCGGTAAACTATCCACCCCTCCAAATGATTTCACCGATCAAGCCTTCATGGCAAAAATCTCCGCCGCCAGCTTATACCAGGCGATTTCCAGCGGAAAATCACCAGATATGCCCGCATATGGCAGCATTCTGAATGATAATGAGCGTTGGGCATTGGTAGCCTATTTACGCTCCCTCACTTATGTGATTCCAGAAACATCAGGAAATCCCTATCCCGCGCCTGTTGCTGATACCACAAACACTTTAAACCAGGCTGCGCCTACCACCCCCGGAGCATATCCTGCTCCTACGGAACCACAGACCCCTGACCTGGTCCTGACTGAAGAAATATCATCCACTGAAACTTTTATCGGTTCGGTGGCTGTCCAACTTATCAATGGGTCTGGCGGTGAAACACCCAACGATGCATCGGTTATTTTATACGGCTTTGATGAAATGCAGAATACTTACTCACAGACGCTCACCACTGGTGTTGATGGTATTTACAACTTCAGTGATGTGCTCATGCCTGCAGGTAGAGTATTCTTGGCTGGAGTGGAATACGCCTCAGGTACCTACGGCTCAGATATCGTTACAGTTGACCCCACCACACCCAATTTAAATTTGCAGGTCACCGTTTACAATTCAACCACAGATACCTCTGCCCTCACCACCGACCGGGTCCATATATTCTTTGACTTCACCGACCCGGAAAATACCCAGGTCATCGAAGTATTTATCATTTCCAATCCGACCAATTTAGCTGTTGTTTCTGCCACCGAAAATGGACCGGTGGTCACTTACCCATTACCCGAAGGCTACACCAACCTTCAATTCCAGGACGGTGAGTTGGGAGATCGCTATATTGAAGTTCCCCAGGGTTTTGCGGATACGCTGACCGTGAAACCTGGGATGGGAGATTACCAGGTTATCTTTGCATTTTCAATGCCATATGATCGCAAGCTGGAGTTCTCCCAGTTGATGTTCCTTCCCACCAGCGCAGTCGTTGTAATGGTGCCTGACAACGGTGTCAAAGTTGACAGCGATCAGCTCGAGGATGGCGGCACGCGTGACTTTCAGGGTAGTGCTTACCATATGTATAACGGCAGCAGTCTAATTGCCGGTAGTCTACTTGAGTTCACCCTCACTGGAAAACCAAAAGACGCTGGCACTTCTTACTTTAGCACTGGAACAATGCAAAACCTGGCGATCGGTTTGGGGATATTTGGAATTGCTCTTGTCATCAGTGGTGTGTGGCTGTATAACCGCAATCAAAAGAAGGCTGCTTTACAAGTTGCCTCCGAAGGACCTGATCTGCCAAAATCATCATCTGGGATAGATGCAACACCAGAAGATGAGGAAACCTTGATGGATGCCATTATTGCCTTGGATGATCAGTTCAAGTCTGGCAATCTGCCGGAGGATGCATATCTTGAACGAAGGGCCGTCTTGAAAGAAAAACTGAGGAACATCAACCAGGGATAGCTCCTGCTTGGGAATAATTAGGGATTAGTCGGATTGTAATACTTATGATCACGGTTCGTAAACTGGTTAAACGTTTTGGATTAAAGACCGTTCTGCGTGGAATGGATTTCTCCGTCGAACAAGGCGAATTTGTTGCCTTGTTGGGACCAAATGGCGCTGGTAAGACGACCTTTTTACGCATCCTGTCTTCCCTTTCGCGCCCAACCCTGGGGTATGTAAATATAGCTGGGTATTCCCTACCTAACCAGGCCTCAGCCGTCAGGCGCAGGTTGGGAGTGGTTTCTCACCTGCCTCTCCTTTACGGAGATCTGACAGCCGAAGAGAATCTGCAATTTTACGCCAGAATGTATAACATTCAAAACGCCGGAAAGCGGATCTCAGATGTATTGGAGATGGTAGGCCTGGTGTCTCGCAGGCGTGATCTTGTGCGCACCTATTCGCGGGGGATGCAACAGCGCCTGGCAATCGGGCGCGCTGTGCTGCACGACCCTGAGGTCATGCTTTTCGACGAGCCGCATACCGGTCTCGACCAGGACGCCTCTCAAATGCTGGATACCGTATTGCGTGAAGTGGCAGCACGCGGACGGACCGTGGTGATGACCTCCCATGATCTTGCCCGTGTCGCCGACCTGGCTTCGCGTTTTGATATCCTATCACGGGGTGGTATTGCTGCTTCCATTCAGCGTACTCAAATCAACCCCAATGATCTATTAGCCTTCTACCGACAGACGCTCGAGCAGGCATGACCATGGAACCCATGCCGCAAGCTAAAGATCAGGCCAGGCACAAAGACTCCACACCGGGTGCCAGACAATTCATCCGTTCGCTTTCCGCCATCATCTGGAAAGACCTGGCTGCCGAGCTGCGCAGCCGTGAGCTGCTCTCCGCGATGCTGGTTTTTGCCCTGCTGGTCATCCTGATCTTTAACTTCGCCCTGGAATTGGATGCCCAGGTTCGGGCGGCAGTCACCTCAGGCGTATTATGGGTAACATTTGCTTTCGCAGGGACGTTGGGGCTGAACCGATCCATGGCAATGGAGAAGGACCGGGGCTGTTTGGATGGCTTGTTGTTGGCACCGGTTGACCGGAGTGCCATCTACTTTGGCAAATCGATTGGCAACCTGATCTTCATGCTCATCGTGGAGGCGATCGTTTTGCCTGTCTATAGCATCCTGTATAGCGTGAATCTGTTCATCCCAGGCTTGCTTTTGGTCATCCTGCTGGGATCGATCGGGTATGTAGCTGTCGGCACCTTGCTTTCCAGTATGGCAGTTCAAACCCGCACTCGCGACGTCTTGCTTCCCATCCTACTGTTCCCGCTGGTTATCCCCATCCTGATTGCTGCGGTCAAAGGCAGTACAGGTTTTCTCCAGGGAGTGGATATCGTCGATATTCGTCCGTGGATCAATCTTTTACTGGTGTATGATGTGATTTTCATCGCCATCGCATTCATGGTGTTCGATTATATTGTGGAGGAGTAATTCATGGAGCCTAAGCCTCGCTTATTGACCATCCTTGATATCATCACTGTTCTACTATTTATCACCGCTGTTGGTGCAGTCTTTTTCTATGCGCCTCTGGAAGCGATCATGGGACAGGTCCAGCGTGTGTTCTATTTTCATGTTGCCAATGCATGGGTTGGGATGTTAGGTTTTCTTGTTGCTGCCATTGCAGGGGTCGCATTCTTGCGAAAAAGTGACCGGAAATGGGACATTGCTGGTTTGGCTGCGATTGAGATCAGCTTCGTTTTCTTTTTTACCGCCATTGTGTCGGGTTCGATCTGGGCACGTGGTTCATGGGGCACCTGGTGGACATGGGACCCACGCCTGACGACCGCCGCAATCGTTGAGCTCGTCTATGCTGCCTATTTTATGTTGCGCCAGGGAATTGAAGATCCTGACCGCCGTGCCCGCTTTGGTGCGGTCTACGCCATCCTGAGTTTTGTCAGTGTTCCCCTTACCTTCATCTCTATCCGGATCTTTCGGACCATCCACCCTGTGATCATCGGCAGCGGTGCCGCAGGCGCAGAAGGCAGCTTTGAAATGTCCCCAAAGATGCTGCAGACATTCATGTTCAGCCTGCTTACCTTCTCTTTCATTTTTGCCGACCTGCTCTGGCATCGTATCCGCATGGGCAAACTTGCCGATAAAGTAGAACAATTAAAATTAAAAACTTCTAGAATAATAGGAATGACAAACATGTTAAGTTCAATGATTCAACAAGCACCCGCTCAAACCACCAACTACATGATTGCCGGATATCTGGTGATATTTGGTATCATGTTCCTATACATAGCCAGCTTATTTATTCGTAATCGCAAATTAAAGCAAGAATTAGAAACCCTAAATCAATTGGAGCAACAGGAAAAATGAGCACGGATCAAACCAACAAAACCCAAGGTGAGGTTAAGCAGGCAGAAACTGCTTGCGGTGCCAGGATACTGGTCACGCCTAATACTCCCTATATCATGTACAAGGATGAAATTGTGTACTTTTGCGGGCAGGATTGCAAGGAAATCTATGATGCTGACCCAATGAACTCCTGCCTGGCAGCCCGCCTTTTGTCAGGTCGCTAAATACCTCCCAGAAGAACTCAGCAAGACCGCCATTTTCTTCCGGGAGTTCTTATTTAATCCCAAACCATCACATGTGCCGCTAATCTAGTAAAATTGTATTTCTATCCAACAATCATGTAGGCAAGAACCTTGATTTATCTTGAGTAGGTTGAGAAAAGGAGAACAACCTGGCAAGATCAGCGCATCAAGCAGCTCTGGCAGATTTACAACTACGGAACCATAGCCGTGTATGTATCGTGGGTGGCGGTCCAGCGGGAAGTTTTGCTGCCTTACAGCTGCTTAGGTTGAGTGGGCTCCATGACCTGCAGCTTGAGGTGCGGATTTTTGAGCCACGAGATTTTTCAAGACCCGGACCGAGTGGATGCAACCGTTGTGCAGGTCTGCTCTCCTCTCGATTGTGGGGAAATTTGTCCGAGCTGGGCCTGTCAATTCCTGAGGACGTCCTCCAGGCAGAGCTGCAGTCGTATGCCATTCACCTGGATGGGGAGACAATTCACCTTCATCGACCTGACCCCGATCGCAAGATTTTAAGCGTTTATCGTGGCGGTGGTCCCCGCATGCTGGAAGGCACTCCGGAGGCGAGTTTTGATCATTTTTTACTCCAACAGGCGTTAACCCGCGGAGCAATCCATATACAAAACCGGGTAAGAGATGTGAGCTGGGAGGGGCTGCCGGTGGTCCACACCATATCTGAATCCTACCCAGCTGATTTCCTCGTCCTGGCTATCGGGATCAATAGTAAATCACCTTTAGATGCCAGGTATCGATACACCCCACCCAATTCCGAGATCATGGCACAGGATGAAATCCTGCGTCCGGAGAATTGGGATTCGGATGAAGTGAATGCCTATTTTCAGCATCCCCTGGGATTGAGTTTTGGCGCCATTATCCCAAAGGGGCGCTATCTGAATATCTCCCTGCTTGGCAAAGGCTTTACCCGCGATACCGTGGATGAATTCGTATCCGCCCAGAACCTGGTTGATATTTTACATTACACCCCCTCCAGCAGCCTGTGTGGATGTAATCCGCGTATTGCTGTCAGTGCTGCAAAGCATTACTTTGGTGACCGATGGGTTGCAGTCGGAGATGCTGCAGTTACCCGCCTGTATAAGGATGGAATCGGATCTGCATTTCAGACAACCAGGAACGCAATCTCAACTGCATTCCAGGTGGGGATATCTCGCCATGCCTTTGGTAAACATTATGCACCCGTCTGTCGGGCAATTGCCAGGGACAATTCATATGGCTTCTTGCTCTTTCGCCTGTGGAATTTCGTCCTGAATTCTCCCATGCTGCTGCAAGCCTGGAAAAGTGCCATCCTGCGTGAGAGCTCACTGCCAGTTGCTGAACAGAGGCACACGCGCGTGTTATGGGGCATGTTAACCGGAGACGAGCCATATCGCAGTCTATTCATCAAGGGTATCAATCCTATATCCCTGCTTCATCTGGGATATGGTATCAAGCCACAACGGAGAGGAGGCTAGAGTGGTCCAATCACTTGGCCCATTAGTACGAGGGCATGTCGTCATCATTGGTGGGGGCCCGGGGGGTACTGCCTGCGCATTGGCGCTACAGCGCATGGCAGCAGAGATGGGTCGCGAAATTCGCATCACCCTTGTTGAGGGTAAACAGTTTGTAGGAGAAATGCATTACAACCAGTGTGTTGGGGTTCTTTCTCCCCCACTTCCAGAGTTATTATGGAATCATCTTGGAGTCAAATTTCCCTACCTGTTGTTCCGCAGCGCCATCAGCCAGTATGTGATCCATACTGCTCGGGAGCAGATCACTCTCACCGATAAAACCCAACACTCGATTGCACTCAGACGGGTGCAATATGATGCATTTATGTTGGAAACGGTGAAAAAGAGCGGAATCACAGTGATTCCAGCGCGTGCGATGGATTTGGAATTCCATGATGAGCATGTGGTCGTTTACACAGATAATTCCCCCTTCGAAGCGGATGTCATCGTCGGAGCATTTGGCATGGATGATGGCAGCACCGCCATGTTCAACCGCCTGACTCCTTATCGACCCCCCCACGCGCTTAGCTCGATCGTTACCAAATACCATCCCTCACCAGCGGACATGAAAGCGTTCGGTACTTCTATTCATGCTTTTCTTCCAGCCAACCCTAAAATTGAGTTTGGTGGAGTAACCCCCAAGGGCAACCATCTGACGATCAACATTGCTGGCTCTGATGTGGATGCTGATTTGATGATAGCATTCCTCAACCAACCAGAAGTCCGGGAAGTTTTACCCAAATTTAATGGGGATATTGAATTCAATCCTTTGGAATTGATCTTTTATAAAGGCAGGTTCCCACGGTCACTGGCACGGGGTTATTATGGAGATCGATATGTGCTGGTTGGCGATGCAGCCGGTTTAGTTCGCGCCTTCAAGGGAAAAGGTGTGACCTCGGCAGTATTAACCGGCATCCGTGCCGCTGAAACGATCTTAAAATATGGGATTTCGGAGGCAGCTTTTTATAACCATTATTGCTCCCTTAACAAAGATATCACCCAGGATCTGCCATATGGACAGATCATGCGTCAATTTACCATCTTCCTCGCACATTACCGCTTGTTGGATCCTGTGATCCGCGCAGCCAAACAAAATCCCATGCTGCAATCTGCCCTCTTTGATGCTGTCTCTGCCCATGCACCTTATCGCCAGGTGATCAAGCAAAGCCTTCGCCTGGATATCATCATGGCCGTCCTGCGCGCCTTGATTAATAAAACATGAAAATTGCCTTGTTATGCGGAGTTAATTTAGTCTATAATAAGTAGGATAGTACCTGGTAACAGGATATTGATTATGAATACTACTTTCTGAGAGTTTTCATGCGAGGACATCGTTCCTTTGGTTGGGAAGAATGCATGGAAGACAATCCAACCATGAGAGATCGACTTTCCTCCTTGCTGAAGCAGCTCGATTGAAAAAGGAGGCATTCTATAAGCTCTGCATGGAGATAAACCCATTTGACTTTGTAAACCAAATACGCTGATCATCTAATTCTCATTAAGGAGGAACAAATGAAAAAGTTCTACATTGCTGTGACATTGATCTCAATTATGGGGCTTTTACTTGCAGGCTGTTCAACGAGTACCGCCGCTCCCAAGGATAAACTTGAAGAGATCCTTGCTCGTGGCAGGCTCATCGTATCCACCGATCCGGCATATCCACCACAATCACAGCTGGTTGAAACTGCCCAGCGTGCATCTGACACAAAATGCGCCTCCGACGAGCGCACTGCTGCAGAACTGACTGGTTTTGACGTCGAGGTGGCAGTGGCGATTGCCGCAAAATTGGGTGTTGAGGCTTGCTTTGTCACCCCCGATTGGACCCTCATCACTGCAGGAAACTGGTCAAACCGTTGGGACATCAGTATCGGTTCGATGACCGTCACCCCTGAACGCATGGCGAACCTGTATTTCACCCAGCCATACTACACCACCCCGGCAGCGTTCTTTGTCAACAGCGCCAATACCAGCTACACCCAGCCCAGCGATCTATCAGGCAAGAAAATTGGAGCCTGCACGGGCTGCACGTACGACGCTTACTTAGCCGGCACTCTATCCATCCCCGGAGAGACGATCGATTTTGTGGTTGAAAACGCCGAGTTTGTTGGTTACGAAACCGACGTCTTTGCGATGCAGGACCTGGCATTGGGTGACGGTGTTCGCCTGGATTCAGTCCTGACTGCTCAGCCCCTCGGCCAAAACGAAATCAAGAATGGTCAGCCCTTCAAGCAATTGGGCGACCCGGTCTACTTTGAATACCTGGCGGGTGCGGTTGATAAAGCCACGACACCTGATCCAGTCCCCTTCTTGAAGAAAGTAAGTGAGATTATCGTGGGATTGAATTCAGACGGAACACTGCTCCAGCTCTCAAACAAGTACTACGGTTTGGATTTGACCACCGCAGCTGCTGCATTTGATCTGGCTGCTCTGAACCAATGGCCATAATCGTCATGCCGCTTACCCCGCTGGTAAGCGAGCGGATGGTGGTTGCTTTCTAGGAGTTTTTCGCAGGGGCTGAATGAGGATGGGTAGCTTTCTCTTCAATCAGCCCCTTTCTTTTATGACTTGAGATTGTGAGGTGTCTATGGCTGTAGAAACCATGAAAATGCCGGGACAACCGGGTGTTGACCCTGATCTGGACATGGGTCTGGCATTGATGGCTCAAAAACGCCGGGAAAAACTCATGATGACGGTAAAAATAGGGATCGTCTGGGTCTGCCTGATCGCTTTTTTGACCATCCTCTTGCTCCAATTTAGATTTGATCCCGCCTACATGTTTTCGCACTACAATTTTGTCCTAAAAGGGTTGGGGACGACGATCGCGCTTTCGTTTATTTCAATCTTTTTTGCCACCGTCCTGGCATTGTTGGGAGCAGTTGCCCGTCTATCAAATAATCCCATTGCCATGGGCATCTCCGGTCTTTATGTCTCGATCTTTCGCGGCACCCCCCTGCTGGTTCAAATCTTTATCATCTACAATGGTTTACCGCAAATCGGCACGGTATTGATCGAAAAGGGTTACCCACAACTTGGGAACATGTTCATCCTCAACGCCTTTACCACCGGCGTTTTGGCTCTCAGTCTGAATTATGGCGCTTACATGACCGAGATATTCCGTGCCGGCATACAATCCATCAGCGGTGGGCAGCGTGAAGCCGCTGAATCGATCGGCATAAATCGTATTCAGATCATGCGGCGCGTCATCTTACCCCAGGCAATCCGTGTGATCATCCCGGATATCGGCAACCAGTTCATCGCCATGCAGAAAGACTCAGCCCAGGTTTCCGTCATGGGCGTTTGGGAAATGACCTATCGTGCCAACCGTTTTGCCCGTATTGACAGCAAGTTCATGGAGATGTTCATCGTCGCCGCTTTCTTCTATTGGATGTTGACCATCGTCTCTTCCTGGGGAGTTGGATATATTGAAAAAAGAATGAGGCACGCCTATGAGCGATAATGAGATCATCCGTGTTGATAATTTACACAAGTGGTTCGACATGCTGCATGTGTTAAAGGGTGTATCTTTTTCTGTTTCTCCCAAGGAAGTGCTGGTGATCATTGGCCGCAGTGGCTCAGGTAAGAGCACCCTGCTGCGCTGTTTGAATTTTCTGGAAGAGCCATCTGCCGGGACGATCTCGATTGCCGATACAACCATGACCATGGGTCCTGGTATACGCTTTGACCCGAATAAGGCCATCGCCATGCGCCTACACACTGGCATGGTCTTCCAGGAGTTCAATCTATTTCCCCAGATGACCGCCATTGATAACGTCATCGAAGGCCTGGTGACGGTAAAGAAGATGCCCAGGGACCAGGCTTTACCCATCGGTTTGAAATATCTGCAAAAGGTGGGGCTGGAGGAGAAGAAGGACGAACACCCGATCCGCCTGTCGGGCGGGCAGAAACAGCGTGTCGCCATTGCCCGTGCCCTGGCTATGGAGCCCGAGGTGATGCTCTTCGATGAGCCCACCTCTGCCCTCGACCCGGAGCTGATCGGTGAGGTGCTTGACGTGATGAAGCAGATCGCCTTCGAAGGCACCACCATGGTCATTGTCACCCATGAAATGGGATTTGCCTGCGATGTTGCCGATCGCATCCTGTTCGTCGATAAGGGTCTCATTGTTGAAATGCGGCCCGCCCGACCAGATCTTTGGACACGCCCAGGATGAGCGAACCAAACTGTTCCTGGAGCCCATTCGCAAGGTCCAGCAGATATAACTTGTCGATTATTGATTTATTGCCACAATTTCTTAATAAGGCGGTTATTTTCCCGCCTTATTATTTTATAAGAAAATATTTGATCTGCTTTGATCAATGACCTTCGTAACCCGTTACAATAAAATGGTATGATACCAGCAGCTTAATTCCCACCCAAATTATGAGTTCCATGGGACATTCAATGACGAACTACAAGCTGACCAGACTGATCCTTGCGGTTTTTATCGTGCTCACGATTTACAACCTCGTCAGCCTGTATGCCGGCATGCCCTACCAGCCCTTCTTTACCCCCTTGCTCACCCTGCTGGCTTTTACCTTTGCCCTTCAGCATGGCTCACAAAACCTGGGCTGGAAACGTACGCTATTACTACTCTTCCTCACCTTTGCCATCAGCCTGTTATTTGAGTGTGTCGGGGTGGCGACTGGCAGGATTTATGGTGGCTACTACTATACCGACAAGCTGGGTTACAAATTCCTGGGACTGGTGCCATTGATCATCCCGGTCGCCTGGTTCATGATGACCTACCCCTCCTATGTGATCGCAACCCGTGTGGTGCCTGCTTTTAAATCCACCTGGATATGGAGGCTTGCCGTGGCGGGCGTGGGAGCACTGGTCATGACCGCCTGGGACCTGGTGATGGACCCGATGATGGTGGCGGGTGACCACTGGGTGTGGGAGGAACCTGGGGCATACTTCGGTATTCCCTTACAGAATTTCCTGGGGTGGTGGCTGACCACCTTTGTCACTTTCTGGTTATTCCTTACCCTGGCACGTATTATCCCCAAGCAGGATAGATCCAACGATTCCTTTATCCAGCTGGCCATCTGGAGCTATGCCATCGTCGGGCTAAGCACCATCCTGACCGACTTCCTCTTCGGCCTGGATGGTCCCGCCATGGTGGGCATCTTCGCCATGCTGCCCTGGGTGCTGTGGGGGTGGTGGAAAAGAGCCTGATATCAGCAAGATAGTTTGTAGGTTGAATTGAGGGTGATGATTTACCATCCTCAACCCAACTTTTTTTATAGTTGAGTATATTCCTTCGGATCCGATGATTGAGCCCAGTCACGACAATTCGTTGGAGGGAGGTTCGAACCGAGGCAAGCGTTAGCGGCCGAGGCAAGCAAAGCGGCCCGCCAGGGGCGTTTAAATGTGGGGGATTAAACTCGATTAACCCCCATATATAGCCATAGTTGGAAAAGTTAACAAATAGTTTAGCGCCATTTTAGCGCCATTAATTAAACTTTAAAAATGGATCGTGGGGGAAAAAGACCAATCTCCGCAAAACCCTAGAGACCTATCTGTATCGAAATCCGATTAATGGTTTTATAGATTTTAATTCTCAAGCATCCTGAGTTCGATAGGTAATTGATTTTACACCATAAACCGGAATTGAACCCTTACCTGCTAGGTTATGATAAACACTCTTATAAATAATATTGAATCTGTAAAACCACCAAAATTGGCTGGATATACTGCAAATATTCAGTATAATTACTATTAGTGCGCTCATAGAAATGTAGAACATGAAGAATGCAATCATCAAATGTTTACGCGAAATAGAAGAAGAACAAAAAGTCAAGATAATCTATGCGTGCGAATCAGGAAGTAGGGCTTGGGGCTTTCCTTCAGAAGATAGCGATTTTGACGTAAGGTTTCTGTATTTGCACCCACTCGAATGGTATTTATCCATAGATAAGAAGCGCGATGTTATTGAGAATTCGGTCAGCGAACAGCTTGACATAAACGGATGGGATTTGAAAAAAGCGCTTTCACTGTTTAGTAAATCTAATCCGCCTCTGATGGAGTGGCTTGGTTCTCCAATCGTATATTTAGAAGAATATAGTATTACTGAACAAATGAGAAAGTTAGCGGAAGAATTTTATTCACCAGTTGCCAGTAGCTATCACTATTTACACATGGCACAAGGCAATTATCGGGAATACTTAAAAGGGGATAATGTCTGGCTAAAGAAGTATTTTTATGTTTTACGCCCGATATTTGCTATGCAATGGATAGAACGAAAATATGGCGTTGTACCGACTGAATTTGATGCGCTAACAGAAAAGCTGGTGACAGAACCAACGTTAAAAAATGCGATTGATAATTTGCTTCAAATGAAACGCGAAGGCGCGGAATTAGATTATGGCCCCCGGATTGAACCTATCAGCGAGTTTGTAGAGCAAGAAATAATGCGGTTCGAAGACTATAGAATCGAATTTAAAAATCATTCAACGTCAATCGAAAAATTAGATGCTCTATTTCTTAATGCTCTGGATGAAGTATTTGGTCTTGGGAAAACTGTGGGCGCACTAACCCCAGTTTGCAGTTGACACGACTATGCCGTGAAGGTCAGCGGTGCGAAAATCTAAAATTCATTCGGGTTGAACGACAGTCGGAGCAAAAAACGCCGTGCAACTGAAACAATCGTTACCGAAATTGACCTTTAACTGTAATTGAACCTTTAACCGCTCGGTTCCGATAACAGCTCTTATGAATAACAATTCTAGTGTATCCGTAAAACTAACCATTAGGTTGCTTGACAACACCCATGCTATCCGAAGCCGATACACCGATTGATGAACGTTTCCTTTGGCTTGAGGGCAGAGTATCTCCCTCAAGCATGAAGATAATAAAATCAGGACTACCATCCACGCGACCACCCGACGCAGATGTTTTTTTTGTTGGGTTTGCTTACGCCGACTTACCATTTACCAAGCGATTTGATGTCGTTTTTCCGAAGGGTAGACCTCAGGACGGTGTTCGGTGTGTGTGCAGAATTATCGCTGCCACACAGGATTTTGGCAAACCATTTCCAGAAATTCCACATGGCTGGAAGACAATTTGCTTGATTCAATTTACTGGAGGCATGCCCCAGCTTGTTAGGCAGTTGCCGGTTGTGGATTCGTGGTATCAGAACAAGGAATGGGTGTGCATTTGCGATGAAGCGACATGGAACCATCTCAAGAAAGCGGCCTAACCATGCGCTGCAGCGAGCCTGATCTTCACGCTCTGGTTGTACTTCACGCGTCCTTTAGGCTGGGTCGCTGAGCTTAGTTGGTTAAGCAACCAAGAACAAAACGGATGAAAAATCGAAATGATGTATGTCCCAATCACAAAGATCGGAGGAATCCCCTTCCTTCGGATCAGGCGGTTGTGCACCCTGGACGGGTGTCCGGTTCAAATTTATGGCTGCAATGGGTGGCCGAAGCAAGCGATAGCGGCCCGCCGGGGAGCTCGATAAAGGGATTTATATTCGTTATACCCCCACATGTAGCCATATTCGTATAAGTGACCAAACATTTTAGCGCCATTTTAGCGCCATTAATTAATTCTTAAAATGGACCGTGGGGAAAAAAGTCGAGACGATTTATTGGTAATAATCTAAGTCACCTTGGATGTACAGACAAAACTCAGAATAATATTCCGTTTCAGGTATAAAATACAGTGAGATTGCAGTATATAAAGATGCCGTATAATTAATAATCAGGTGCTTGAAAATATGACTTCAAGGTTAGTTTTTAATTTGCCTCAATTTGATACTGGTCAATACGAAGGTTGTGAATTTATTATGAAGAATGCAAATGCCACGCTAACTATTCACATCGCCGAGGTTTCTGACGTTGTTATCAATTTTACACGTGTTCGCTGGCATCAATTCACGGCTCTTTATAATTGCGAATCGGACATGATTCGGGACTCATATTTCAAATTGGTAGAGGTGTCACCCTCTCGGGACCTGGACGCTTATATAAAAAACGATCAAGCTTCAGTAAAAGCCTACAAAAGCTTGCATCACTACCGAATATTTCTAGACGAAACAGGGTGTCATGAAGTTTTTGCCGAAGCTATCAGCACCTAACGATTCGCTACAGCGGACAACGCAAAAGCGTGCTGCCGCTGAGCGCTAGCGTTGAGCAGCCGAAACAAGCAACCGCCGTAAAATACTGCAGGCGGCATCGGCCCGCCGGGAGCGCCTATATATGGGTGAATTCATCAAAAAACGGCAGACGGTCCCAGATATGGGCCAGTCTTTTTAAGGTGACAGACTGCCTGGCGTAATGCCAATAAATCGGTAAAGCTGGCTGCTACCCAGCGAGGGATCAAACATGAGCAAGTTTTTCGATCCGGAGACGTCTCAGCTCTGGCAGGAATATCTGGAAGCTGAGCGTACACAACGCAGACAGATGATAATGCTTATTCTCGACCGATTCATCGACAGGTTGTTAATGCAGCAACCGGAAGTATGGCACGCTTGGGCATTCGAAATTGCGAGGCAAACAGCTGATGAAGGCCAGGGAACGCCGGTACGGTTTCCTCTGTTTCGGCGCGTCTTGCTCCCTGTGCTTGTTCAAGGAGTCAGAGCCGGGCAACCCGGGTGTGCTAGGTGGCTTGCGCACTTCGGCCTGTTCCTACACGGCATACAGTCGCAAGGTATAAAGACAGGGTTACCAGAGGAATTGACGACCGATGTTGGCCTTCTTAGGGAGGCACTCCACGTTGATTCAGGAGACACCATAGCGCGGCAAAAGCTGGTCGAGGAACACGCAAGATACCTGAGCTATACGCTACATGAACTACCTGCCGGTGTTCTAGATTGCGCTACGATTGCGCAATGTGATGAACTCCTCACCTTTCTTGGCGAGTTTATCATTCAAGTGGAGCTATTGGGAGAGCGAGATAAGTACGAGAAGCTGATAGAGGATTGTGCCTTTCATTTTCAGTCGTACAGGGCATATATGCTCGCGAACGCGCCCGGTGACTCGTACGAGGACTATCTGGAAAATCGACAACCCTAACACATTGAGTGGTCCTCACAACTGGGGCAGATCATGGGGGTCCGTCACGAGGTCAGAAAGGTGACAGGTTGTCACTCTTTCGGTCTGATACCGATCGGGATTGGTGTCATAATATCACTCATCAGCCTGGCAGCCTTATCCTGCATGGTTGGTATATTGTGCGCATACGTAGAGAGTAGGATTGAGATTGTGTGACCAAGCATCTAAGCCACGATGCTCGGAGGAATCACATTCCTTCGGATCAGACGGTTGTGGGTTCGAATCCCGCCGGGGGCGCTTTTTTATGGAGGATTGGAAGTCATTGATCGCCTTATATGGTGGTTAATCGACCATTGTCCAGAACTTAAAGCACAATCAGGATACTCCCAGAAAAGGTCCTCGTGAAAACAACTGATCTCCAGGACAATCTGGAACTGGCCATTCGCCTCTCCATCCACTTTTCGCTGGTATCCGGGGATTGCCCTATGGGGTCATCGACTCATAGGGAATAAATTCAGATGTTGATCACCCCCCATGTTCACTTATGGTCTTCTTATCCCCACTATATAATCAGCTTTCAAATGGGCAAAGGAAAAAGAGTCGAAAACCATATCCTAGATGATTAATATGGGAAATATAACTGCCACCCATGTGGCCTAATTATGGACAAACTAACCCCTCACATAATCGCGTTTACACCGCAGATGGGTATTTTTGAGCTGAAAAACGAAAGTATAGTCCACTGAAGGAGATTATTCTTTATAATTGATATAATTACTGGTGGAAATCGTGATTAAACAATGTATCGGTGAGCAGAAATATCTCATTTGATATGCAGTTAAAACGCAGCGTATCCCTCCTTTAAAACAAGGATATACGGCGAATATGCATTATAGCAAGAGTCCGTATAATCAATCGTTAGGCGGATAAAGTCAGCAAGGTTGTCCATTGGAAATTATAAAAGATGAAACCTATTGAAATTAAGATTGTCGGTCATGTTCAAAAATCTGCACCAGAAATTTGCACGGAAATTCTTGACACTGATCGCTGGTTAGAATTTGAAGGATATTCAATTCTGCCAGGAATAAAAAGTGCTCACTTTGAAGTGAAAACTCCAGACCTTGTAGGATCAAGAATAAAAGTGCAAAACAAGGATGGCTCAACACATGTTGAAGAAATAATTGAATGGGATGTAGACAACAAAATAGCGTTCAGATTTCAAGAGTTTAATTCCCCGTTGCAAAATATTGCAACTCACTTTATTGAAACGTGGGAATTTCGCAAATCCCCTGATGGAACACAAGCATCAAGAATAATGACCATGTATCCGAAAGGATTATTGGGCTGGCTGATATTAATTCCAATTTCTAAATTGATGAAAAAGGCGTTTGAAAAGAATTTACACCAAACGAGCAATAAATAATGCGTCAATAAGAGAATGCAAATTAGCGAGAACCCCGTTGAATCGTACTGTTACTTTATGGCAAAAAGCCTGCCTGACACCGCGTGCACTGGAAGGTAAGGATTATGGCGCGTGTTGCAAGCTTTTTTTCCTGGTTCAGCCTGCCAGGGAAGGCTGGTTCCGGGTTTTTCCTGCTCTCAGGCATTATCCCAGCCCACCCCATTGCCGGTAACGCACACCGTTAGGCGTGAGCATATGGAGACTCATATAAATCCAGCTGTTGGAGGAACTCGGTCATGAGAAAAGTCATTGTGCTTGAACATATTTCCCTTGATGGTGTCATACAAGCCCCAGGCGGGCCAGACGAAGATACCAGTGGCGGCTTTTCCCATGGTGGGTGGATCGCCTCATATGACGACGCAATTCTTGGAACCCTCCTGAGAAGGCAAATGAACCTGCCTTTCGACCTGTTGTTAGGGCGCAAAACCTTTGATATTTGGGCGCCGTATTGGCCGCATCACGGGGATGCATGGCCTGGCGTCAACACGGCGACCAAGTATATTGCCTCGAATACCATGACGTCTGGCGAATGGCAGCCATCCGTGTTTTTAAGCGGAGATATTGCAGAAAAAGTATCTAAAATCAAGCAACAGCAAGGGCCGGATTTACACGTTTGGGGAAGTGGTAATCTCCTTCAGACGCTTATCAAGCATGATTTGGTCGATGTGTTCTGGCTGATGATATATCCACTAACATTGGGCGTTGGAAAGCGGTTGTTTAGCGATGGCACGATCCCAATGTCGTTCAAGGTGACGGAAAGCAAAGTCACCCCAAGTGGTGTCATGGTCGTGAATTACGAGCGTGCAAGCCCATTCACAACCGGAAGTTGATCAATATTCGCCTCGTGTTGGGGCTCTGAAGGCAAGAAAAAGGTGACACATTTCGTTCTCACAAAGGTGCATTCCGACTGTTCTTAACAGCAAGTAGGGTATTGCAAAACAAAAAGCCAGCCAACAAAGCGTGCAGCGTACGAGTGCGCCTGCCGCTGCAGCCTTACTAAATCCTGTCATGAACTTAGCCGGATTGTGGGATTGAATTGCAACCACCGCGCTGCCTCAAGGATGTATAATGACAGGAACTAATATGATAGGAGGAGTTGTGGATAACCAAATTCGGGTGACGCTGGAAATCGGACCGAAGGGCAAGAAGGTGGTGGCAGTGGCACCGGACTGGCCTGGTCTTGAGCGAGGGGCATCGACCGGGGAGGCTGCGATCGAACGCCTACTCTCCTACATTCCACGATATGCAACAGTGACAAAGCTGGCAGGGATGGAGGCCGCGTTTGCGTCCATCACCGTCGTCGACGTGGTCGAGAACTATCTGGGCACAGGCTCAACCGACTTCTGGGGTATCTCGTTCGCGTTTTCGAACATCGACCTGCAAGCCATGTCCGGTGAAGCCTTGGAACGCGAACTGGAACTGATGCGGGCTTGCTGGGTGTTTTTCGACGAAGTGCGCTTGCGCGTTTCGTCTGAGATGCAACGGGGTCCGCGCGGCGGAGGGCGAGACCGGGACCACATCGTTCGTCATACGTTTGCCGCAGAGCTGGACTGGGAGAAGAAGCTTGGCATGCTAACTTCCCCGGAAGCTATGTTGACCGACGAGGGATTAAACGCGCATCGCGATGCCTATTGCAACGCAATTCGATCATTGCATTCCCAGAGTAAAATAGCCCGCACCTGGCCTCTTCGCTACCTGATCCGACATACCGCATATCACACGCTCGATCACGCCTGGGAAATGGAAGACAAGGATCTGACAACCAAATGATAGTGAGGCTAATCGCACATTAGGAATCAACATTTCACCCCGGTGAAATATTTGTCCTTAATTCGATTGGGATAGATGTCACGTTTATATTCATTAATACAGCTGCCTCACTGTGCACGGTCAGGATAAAGTGAGAATAGTGCGTCTTATGATCGCAAGGGATTGATCCACCATCCGCCCAAAAACAAGGCCGCTGAAAATCGCAGCAGGTGGTCAGGTGACCCCAGCCACTATAATCGGAGGGGTTCCATACCTTCGGACCAGACGGGTGTACGTTCGAATTCGCTGAGGAACATGGCAGGTGGAGGTGGCGGTGATCTCGCCGTCGCGGCTAGAGATGGGGGACTTCAATCGTGCAACCCCCACATATACCCATAGTTGGAAAAGTGACCAAATAGTTTAGCGCCATTTTAGCGCCATTAAGGAGGACCACTGAGTGTCTCTGGTGAAAGCCAGTCTGGAATATGTCTGTAATCTGTATGAAAACCCTGGCTGTAGCGCAGTGGCTATTGACCTGTCTCCTGTTGTTTGCTATAGTGATACTGAGATAAGTTATCAGGATCTTCACCCCCTTTCCGGGAAGAGGCCACAATGTCTGAGCTTGTATTAGTGACAGGTGCTTATGGCTATATTGCCTCGCATTGTATCTTGCAGCTTCTCACGCAAGGTTACCGGGTGCGAGGCACGCTGCGCAAGCTCGAAACGCATGAGCCGGGCGTGCGAAGGATCGTTGCCCAGGCCGGAGCAGCGAACGACCAGCTCGAGCTAGTCCAGGCTGACCTGGAGGTTGACCAGGGCTGGCAGCAGGCCGTCCAGGGTTGCGCCTATGTGCTGCACGTGGCTTCACCGGTTGGTGTCGGAGTGTCCCGAGACCAGGTAGACAGCCTGGTCCGCCCGGCCCGAGATGGTTCACTCCGCGTGTTGAAATCTGCCGCCGCAGCGGGGGTGCGCCGCGTTGTGTTGACTTCGTCATTGGCTGCCGTGCTGGAAGGGCACAAAGATTACCAGCGAGTTTTTACCGAAAAAGATTGGACTGAACTGGAAGGCAATCCCCGTGCCTATGCGGTCAGCAAGACGCTGGCCGAGCGCGCTGCTTGGGACTTCGTCAGCCAGCTTCAGACGAAGTCTTCCTTGGAGCTGGTGGTGATCAACCCGGCGAATGTTTTTGGACCGATCCTCGACCCTCGCCACACAATCTCAGTGGAGTTTATCATCCGCATGATGCACCGCGCTTATCCCGGCTGTGCCCGCTTTCACTGGATGCTGGTGGATGTGCGCGATGTCGCCGCGGCCCACCTGCTTGCCATGACATCGCCAGTGGCAGCTGGGGAGCGCTTCTGCTGCCTGTCCGATTGCCTGTGGATGGATGAGATCGCCCACATTCTAAACAGGAATTTTTCCAGCCTCGGCTACCATGTTCCCGAACGGCTCCTTCCAGACATACTGGTACGCCTCATGACCTTCTTCGATCCAAAAGTCCGCGAGCTGCTCCCATCGCTAGGCCTGAAGTGGCAAATCTCCAACCGGAAGCTCGTAGACCTACTCGGCTGGCAGCCGCGCCTGACGGAAGAAATCATTATTGATACAGCCAAAAGCCTGATCCGGTTTGGATTGGTCTGATTTAAGAAGCTCCAGTGCTTTCTCAAAGTTAAACAAGTATACGAAAAACCTCCTCGGAGTGAGCGGCGAAGGAATATCTGGCAGAATCCGCTGAGGGTTAATTAGCATCGTCGATGATGGCAAGGACAAGGTTATTAATGATCGCCATGTTATGGGCAGGTTTCATAGGAGACGGAATGGATGTTAGACTTTCGGCCTGAGATCAATAGGGATGGGAGTGTGAATTTCATCCATCAGCTGAGCAGCGTACTTTGCTGCGAAACCAAGGGAGCTGCTTTTGCGAGCGGGGCGAGCTGCTGAAGCAAGGGAGGCGAAGCCGAGCGGCTTATCCTGTGTCCCTGGAATATAGTGAGCATCGCGGGCAAGGCGAGCTATGCAAGTATAGCGGATCTAATAATAGCCAGAGATTATACGATCTTGATTTCCTAGATCCTCAAAATACCCCCAGATGTAGGCTCGCGGAAAAATGTCGATCCATCCCATAAAAGGGATCAGTCTCTCCTGACCATAATTCATCTGCAATGCATTTGACCACCATTTTTTCCCTTCGGACATGGCCAGCGATGACCAGATTATATGTTCGCAAGGTGTCGCCGAAGTATTAATTTCTTTCTATGTTTCTTAATCCTGGGTTAGTTGTATTATGGATAATTATGATATATAATGTGCAAATTAAGTACTTTACTACCCCACTCAGGAGGAAATCATGCAAACCAAGCTCAATCCATATATCAACTTTAAAGACACAACCCGGCAGGCGATGGAGTTCTACAAATCCATCTTCGGCGGCGAGCTGCGCCTGTCCACTTTCAAGGAATTTAATGCTTCGGAAGACCCCAGCGAAGACAACAAGATCATGCATGCCGAGCTGAACACCGGCAACGGCATCGATTTCATGGCCGCCGATACCCCGAACAGAATGGAATACCATCCCGGTACAAACTTCAACATGTCGCTAAGCGGGGACGATGAAGCGCAGCTCACAGGTTACTTTCGCAAGCTCTCAGCAGGAGGGCAGGTCACCCAGCCTCTTGAAAAAGCTCCCTGGGGTGACTCGTTTGGGATGTGCACTGACAAGTTTGGTATTAACTGGTTTGTGAACATCATCGCCAAAAAGGAATAATGGTTCCTGCACTGCTAAAATAACGCTGATAAAAATATATTTTTCGCGGTCAACACAGGGGACCTGAGATCGAGCGGGAAATAATACCATCCATAAGCTGTGCTGCCTCAGCCCAATCGCATTATTTCGTAGATTGGGTTGAGCGTTTATTGCGCCTGCCCCGAGGATTTTTCGAGGGGAAACCCAACATCAAGCGGGTCAACAGATCGCCAGGGAGTGACCCGGCATCCCACATACGATAATCGATGGGATCACACTCCTTCGGAACAGGCGGTTATAGGTTCGAATCTTGCTAAAGGCGCTTAGCTTTTCATGTATAATGAGGTAAGGTTATCCATGAAACATCTAACTTATGATCGATTACTAGAGACACTAAAACACGAATTATCCCTGATATATGCCACCAGATTGAGAGGAGTCTATTTGTTCGGTTCCTATGCGCGGCAGGAACAGGACCCAGAGTCAGATCTAGATATCCTTATCGTATTATCTGACCTGGATAACTACCCGACAGAAATCAAGCGGACCAGCGAAATCATCAGTAACCTCTCCTTAGAATTTGGCATCACGATCAGCCGCTACTTTGTTCGAGAGCATGATTGGAAAACCTACGACTCTCCACTCCTTAGGAATATCCGTGAAGAGGGTATTGCAGTATAAAGGAAAGTTCGGAGCAGCTGTTGCAGAAGGCTTCACGGGCAATACAAGCAGCGAACACCCTCCTTGATGATGGGTTAGGCGAATTCTCTACTGGAAGAGCTTATTATGCGATGTTTTATACTGCCGAAGCGTTACTTAACGAAAAAGGGTTGCGCTTTAGAAAGCACGGAGGGGTGCATAGTGCTTTTGGTGAACAATATATAAAAACTAATTTATTCGATGCAAAATTCCATAGATGGTTGCTCGATGCATTTGATCAACGCATCGAGAGTGACTATGGTATTGAAGCACTTGTTATTGACCAGGATGCGCATGAATTGATTGAACATGCAAAAGAATTCCTTCAAGCTGCCAGGACATTTTTAGAAACATAATTTATTACGAACATTTGCCTTTGGATCAGACGGTTGTGCGCAGTCCCGACCGTTCTTTGGAGGGAGGTTCGAATCCCGCCGGGGGCGCACTTTATATGGGTGAATTCATCAAAAAACGGCAGACGGTCCCAGATATGGGCCAGTCTTTTTAAGGTGACAGACTGCCTGTCGTAATGCCAATAAATGGGTAAAACTGGCTGCTACCCAGTGAGGGATCAAACATGAGCAAGTTTTTCGATCCGGAGACGTCTCAGCTCTGGCAGGAATATCTGGAAGCTGAGCGTACACAACGCAGACAGATGATAATACTTATTCTCGACCGATTCATCGACAGGTTGTTAATGCAACAACCGGAATTATGGCACGCTTGGGCATTCGAAATTGCGAGGCAAACAGCTGATGAAGGCCAGGGAACGCCGGTACGGTTTCCTCTGTTTCGGCGCGTCTTGCTCCCTGTGCTTGTTCAAGGAGTCAGAGCCGGGCAACCCGGGTGTGCTAGGTGGCTTGCGCACTTCGGCCTGTTCCTACACGGCATACAGTCGCAAGGCATAAAGACAGGGTTACCAGAGGAATTGACAACCAATGTTGGCCTTTTTAAGAGGCACTCCGCGTTGATTCAGGAGACACCATAGCGCGGCAAAAGCTGGTCGAGGAACACGCAAGATCCCTGAGCTATACGCTACATGAACTACCTGCCGGTGTTCTAGATTGCGCTACGATTGCGCAATGTGATGAACTCCTCACCTTTCTTGGCGAGTTTATCACTCAAGTGGAGCTATTGGGAGAGCGAGATAAGTACGAGAAGCTGATAGAGGATTGTGCATTTCATTTTCAGTCGTACAGGGCATATCTGCTTGCGAACGCGCCCGGTGACTCGTACAAGGACTATCTTGAAAATCGACAACCCTAACACATTGAGTGGTCCTCACAACGGAGCAGATCATGGGGGTCTGTGACGAAGTCAGAAAGGTGACAGGTTGTCACTCTTTCGGTCTGAGATAGATCGGGATAGGTGTCATAATATCACTCATCAGCCTGACAGCTTATCCTGCATGGTTGGTATATAGTGCGCATACATAGAGAGAAGGATTGAGATTGTGTGACCAAGCATTTAAGCCATGATGATCGAAGGGATCCCATTCCTTCGGATCAGATGGTTGTGAGTCCGCTTTCCATCAAACCCACCTGGGTGGGCTGTGTGATTTCCGCAGCTGAAACTTAAGTCGCTCGATTATTAGAAATCTTAAAATATCGCCGATCTTGCGTAACCCCCTTGTGAAACAGAACATTTGTGCTATAATAGTATTGTATTACAAACATCGGCCATGATAATTGTTTTTAACTCTCATCATATCCCTGCCTTTGTTCCTCTTTGTTTTTGTGAAACAAATCAATTCAGACGACTGGATTTCCCGATAAACCTTTCTTACTGGCTAAAAAATACACCAGGTAAACTTAGTGGCTTCCCTTACCAGGTATCTTATTTCGTGTGTAAATCTGCAGGAGTATTCAACTAGTCCAAAAATATTTCTCGGGAAAACCACCAATGGCTTGATTATTCGTATTAAAACGAAAAGAAGCGACGTCGGATTAGAAAAGTGGCTCACGGATGATCGAATATTGGTCCCCTGGTAAAGCCGGACCGTGCCCCAGCCAGATCTCTGCACCCTGTGTGGCCTGGCGCATGATGAGATAGGCTTTCATGTCCGGGTTGGCGTAAGGCCACCGGATCCCACGCCGGGAGCAGATCAGCCTGAAGAAAAATTCCATATCCCCCGCCCCACCTGCCATGGTTTCCTTATTCTGCATGGCTTTCCGTGTATACCACACCCGCCGCCGGTACAAGCGCCAGTCCTCAGCGGGTAAATCCTCCACTTCCCTTACCCAGGTGTGCCTCTTTTGAGAGAAAATATTCACCTGGAACAAATAGCTGCCCGGCTGCTCATCCAGGATAGTCGTCAGGAGATGGTCTGCAGCAAACTCGTGTTTTTCAGCCTGCGTCGTCCCTCCTCGAATGGAGATTGCACTCAGGGCATACCCATCGAAGTAAGGACCCATGCCTTTAATTACCCTGCCAGGATCAATATTTGGTCCCAACCTCAGGGTCAACCAGGTGGTGATGTTGGCTAATATTCCAGCTTTTTGATCTGGTGTTTCCCTGATATGCAGGTTATCCACTGCCTGGGTGTACCCGTCGCTGCGCCAGCCAAAGGCTGGCCCGGGGAGCAGGTCAGGATAGATAAAAGCAGTCATGGTGGTTAGGTTTTCTTCATCTCCCACATTGAAAGATGCCAGGCGCAGTTGATCGAAGCCGCTGCCAGGTTCAAATTCAATGTCTTCCTCGGTGTGCCACAAGATGACCGATCCATCCCCCTGGCGGTACATGCCAGTCTGGCAACCTGTGCTGTCGTGCTGCAGAAATAATGCCAGGTCTACTGGACAAAGCCTGCGTTGGTCTGCCAGGGCGGGGTGGTCAAAATCCCGCAACCCTGCCCCATCCGCCCAGGCTGCCAGGCAATCCACATACTCCTGCAATGCATCATGCAACCGTGGGTCCAGGCGCTGATCTGAGAGTTTATCGGTGATGGTTTCGGCACAATAGCATGTCTGGCTCAACAGGAAGCTTAATTTGGATCGATCCAGCCGCTCAAAACGTTGCCGCAGGATCTTGTGCACCTGTGCGCTGACGTGCTCGCCCAACATGCGGTGCGCAGTTCGCAGGTCATGTTGGGTAAAGTCAAGGGTAACCAACCCACCAAACCGGTCCTTGACTGCCTGTAAAGCACTGATTTTTTCCATAACGATCAGGTAATGCTCTCCGCCTTATATCAATGAATAACAACAATGGAAAAAAGGGTCTTTCACCTCGCCGGGATATACCCCAGTGGAGCGCGCTCTATCTTCTCCACGGGCAGCACATCCACCAATTCATATGCTCGGCTGCCTAACCCAAGCTTTTCGCCATATGCGGTCACCACGTATGGGTCCTTGAGCGGTCCATGCAGCCAGCGGAATGGGTGCCCTTCACGGGTATGCACTTCCAGGGAAGCAGGCACATTTTCCTCGATCAGCGGTGTTTTGGCAGTCATATCCAGAACCGCCTGGTCGATGGCAACAATGTCATCCGAGCCAAAAACACCTGCATCCGGCAGGATGGGCATGCTGGTGAAGCCGAAACAGTCACATACCGGGGTCATGTGCGTCGCCAGGCTTAGGTGCACCGCATTTTCCGGCTTAAATGTCGATAAGGTGACCGCCACGCTGATGGCACATGCCTCCATGAAGGAATGGAAATTGGCTGCATCGATCTTCAAGCTTCCAGGAGGCGCCACGCCCAGGCATCTTCCACAAGCATTGCACTGCTCGGGATGTAAATGGAGTCGCTCAGGATTTTTCTTATCTTCAACCAACGCCTCAAAAGGGCATGCCTGCATGATCGCTTTACGGACTTTTTCATCGGGGCACTTCTCCGGGAACCAGTAGGGGTCATACTGCATCGTATCATGCATGGCACTGCGGGTTTCACCCACCATGCAGCCCAAGGCCAGGTTTTTGATTGCCGCTCCGAATCCACAACTCGGGTGCCCCTTGACGTGCGCCAGGTTCACCAGGAAAGACGCATCCTCGATCATCCCTGCCACTTTCCAATCCTGGATGTTCTTGTAAGGGCGGTGATGGCTGTAATAGTATTTATCATCCGGTCCTGCCGAATAATAGACATGGCAGCCGATCACATCATTGGAGTAACCGCGCTTCTCAGCGCCAGCCACATCCCAGGTCACGTCTGCAATAAAGGGTTTACCACCGCCTTCTTTGATCGCCTCGACCACCTTGCGGACGAAGACCGGGTGGATCGTGGAATAGACGATGTTGTTACCGGTATGCATCTTGATCGCCACGGTCTCATCCTTTACCCGCTCGCGAAGATGAAGCTGTTCGAGGATAAGGTCAAGCTTGGCAGGCAGGGTTTCTTTGGCTTCGAGGCGCGCCTGGCGTGGGGAGCCATAATAGACTTTACTGGTCATGAACGAATTCCTTTCAGTGGGCGATAGTGGGCATATTATAAATCAGGAAAGGATTGCGGGAACACCCAATGGGTACGGCACGTCTATAGTTCAATGCCCTATATGGGGCTTGATTTGTGATTTAAATTCCTTTAAACTATCTGTAAGGTGCATATCTCTACGTGATCCCGGAGGAGAAGATCATGAATAATACGAACAAACAACCTTTTATTGGCTTAATATTCATCGTCTTATTGTTGGTGGTTGGAATCATCGTTGTACGCGCCCAGGAGGGACAGCCGCAGGCTGGTAATAATGTCTTTATCCCAATCACATTTAACGGGAACGGGCAAAGCATTGCCGGTCGGGTGCTCGATGCTCACAATGATCCCATCGCTGGCGTCAAAATCCAGACTGATCATGGTCAATCGGCGATCACTGACCAAAATGGTGATTATACGATCGAAAGACTGGGCGAAGGTACCTATAACCTCACTCCTTCCCTGGGCGGAGCTGTCTTTTCACCCCCTTCATCTGCAGTAGTCGTCCCACCGGATGTGATCAAGCTGAACTTTACTGCCAATGTGGTCTGTTCTGAAGCGATCGTAAATGGTGGGTTCGAAAGTACCTCGGGCTGGGAGTTCCCTGTCACTGAGTATACGGCCGGGTACAGCACTGCCGAAGCCCATGGTGGAAGTCGCTCAGCTCGCACGGGTATCACCAACCCGGCTGATAATCGATATAGCTATTCTTCCACCCGCCAGATCGTGAGCATCCCTTCTGATACGACCAGTGCATCTCTCACCTTTTGGCTCAAATCCTTCAGCGCCGGAGCCAACGGGCTTTCTTTACCCGGCAAACCGGCGGTAGGCTCACCATTGAATGAGATCCAGCTGGCGGGGGATGTCCAGTATGTGCTGGTACTGGACACAAATTTCAATGTCCTCGACACACTCGTCTGGCAGCTGAGCAACAACCAGGCATGGATAGAATATCAATTCAATCTTACTGCCTATAAAGGGAAAACCGTCTGGCTGCACTTCGGCACTTACAATGACGGGTATTCCGGTGTATCGTCCATGTTCGTGGATGATGTCTCCCTGGATCTATGCCCTGGTGGTGGCTCGCCAACTCCTTCACCCACACCGGGTGTATGTTCTAACCTGTTCCAGAACTCCAGCTTCGAAACTCAGAGCTATTGGGAGATACCTGCCACCGAATATTCTGCCGGTTATTCAAGTGCCCAGAGGCATACCGGATCCTGGTCCATGCGCACCGGCATCACCAATCCTGCAGATAACCGATACAGTTATTCGGATTTCCGCCAGGCTGTTCGCATACCGACTTATGCACCGGTTTCCAAGGCAGGTTTCTGGTTGTACACGCTCAGTGGTGAAGCGAAGGGACTATCCGTTCCCGAGAAGATCACTCCCACCGGGCGACCATTCAATGAGGTAATCCTGAGTAACGACCTGCAATATGTGCTGGTGTTGGACCAGTACCTGAATTGGATCGATACGCTCGTCTGGCAGCGCACCGACGAAGGCTACTGGCATTACTACGAATTCGACCTTCATCGCTATGCTGGATCGACCATCTACCTGCAATTTGGTACTTATAATGATGGTGGATATGGAGTCACCAGCATGTACGTGGATGATGTCACCTTGTATGATTGTGTATCCACTCCCACTCCTGGCCCAAGCTGCCACACCAACCCGTACACCAACCGCCTCCCCCACACCAACGGTCACACCCACCCCGAGTCCTTGCCAGGAGCTGATCGTCAACAATAAATTTGATGGCAATGATGGCTGGGAGATACCGATAACCCGTTACCCTGCTGACTACTCAAATGCGGAATATCACAGCGCTTTTCGGTCGATGCGTACAGGGATCGTTGTTCCCGCGGATAACACCTACAGTTATTCCGATTTTCGCCAGACGGTTTATATCCCCTGGAATGCCAACCATGTCACCCTGGGGATGTGGTTTTATGCCCTCAGTGGTGAGGTATTGGGGCAATCCTTGCCACCCAAACCAGCCATTGGTTCAGCATTTTCCGAAGCACAATTGTCGGGGGATGTACAGTATCTTCTGGTGATGGATGTTAACTATAACATCCTCGATGTGCTCATCTGGCAGCTCAGCGACGGCCAGGTTTGGGATAATGAACAGTTTAATCTCAGCAATTATCGCGGCTGGACGATCATCCTGCAGTGGGGTACCTATAATGATGGCGGTGGTGGAATCTCCGCCATGTATGTCGATGATGTCACTTTACAGAATTGCCCATAGATTTAGAAATATTCACCACTTCCCGGGAGATGCAATCTCCCGGGAAGTTTTATTACTTGAATACTAGGCAACACTGGCAGCACTCTCTCTTTTTGAAAACATCCCAAAAGCCCAGCAAAGAGCAGCCAAACCGGTAATGATTAACAACCAGCCGATGAGCAGCAGCTGAACATGCCAGACGTCAGCATAGTTTACCCCGGTGATTGTATGTGTGGGACCCATCCAAAATTGGATGGTCAGGACGATCGCACCGCAGGAAATAGCTGCCATTCCGCCGGTGATCCCTGCAGTGTTGGAATTAACCGCTTGCCCAAAACCGATCTCTCGCCAAAGAGGTGGAATACGGAATATCAGGAATAGCACCAGAGTCAGAATGTTGAAATAGGTGACCATGTCGACTGGCATCGAGCCTCCCCGTAATGCACGCGAGACGATGACGTGAATCACCCCAACAATCGTGCCTCCAACCAGGGCAATGACCGAATAGCGATAGGCATTGGGTCGATTGCGGATGAGCAGCAAAGTCGCCCTTGCGCCCATCACTCCAAATGCAAGCGTGACGATGACAAAAAGCACATACAGCCATTGATAGGGAGCAATACCAGCGAACTTTCCACTGTACCCGGTCGGATTAAGTGCCACGCAGGTTGTTCCCACACCGCCCATGATGGTGAACACCGCAGTCAAGCCCATCAAGATAATGCCAATAATCCGTAAGAGTTTAGCCCACCATTTTCTCTCCATCTCATCCTCCTTGAGTAAGTATTCAGGCTAGAGCAAAGCCCGTGACGAATGCGATCGTCATCAACAGCAGCACCCCTGGAAAAATGTTCAGAATCACCTCTCGTGAGACAATGGGTTTCCCGGTTTTAAGAAAATAGAGCAACAAGCCCCCCAACCCGATCATTGCGCCACCGAGTCCTACCAGCGCAAAACCAGGATTGGTAACTCCCCTGGCAGCCAGTATGGTAGGCAACAGGAAAAGGACCAACCCTGCGATTCCATGAACGAGTGCCAGGATGATGGTGGGCAGACTGCCCGGTATGGGCAGGACACGGGTGATGATCACTGCCAGGAATCCAAGGATGGTAAAGATAAGGTACGGGATGCGCCATGATTTGACATATTCCCACACCAACCCTAGCGATAAACTAAGCGGGATAATGGAAGAAACCACGACCACGACCGGGCTATCCAACACCTCATACCCCAGGATGATCATCAGCAATCCTGCCACCAGTAAAACTCCAAACCCGATCGTGTAGGCGATGGTGGGGATACTATCCAAACCATTAATTCCAGCAACAACCTGGTAGGCGGCTAAAAGGCAGGTGATCAACAACAGTATACGAGCAAGGGGTGTTAGTTTCATTATCCTTGGTTTACAAGGACAACAAGATCATCGACGCCAGCATATATATTGAAGCATACTTGAACAGGCTGAAATTCACCTGTTCTGAAGGGCGAAATACAGTGGCGAACGAAAGCAGGAGTAATCCAGTCGAGAGCACAGCCATCAGGCGCAAGGCACCCGCCTGGACACCGATCATCACCCCTGCCACTCCGATGGAGGCAGCAGCGATGATCGCTGACAGGGCAATGATGGCACGCGTGGCTTCAATGCCATATTGGGAAGGGAAAGTCGGCACTCCTGCTGCCTTATAGTCGTCAAAATAGCGCATGTTGAAAGTAAGAATATGCGTCGGGATCCAAAACAGCACCGACATCATCAGCAGGATGCCAACCAGGTCGATCTGGCCGATCGCCAGTGCACGTCCTGCCAGGATGGGTATACCCCCCGAAACTCCACCCCACACAATGCTCCAGCTGGTCCGCCTTTTAAGCCAGATGGTGTAAACAACCACGTCAAAGAACAACCCAGAAATAACGATCAGCCCATACAATGTATCCAGCACCATTGCCCAGCTTACCCCAATGGTGGACAATAGCAATCCGAGTAAAAGTGCGTCGCGTTTAGTGACCTTGCCTGAGGCTAATGGGCGGTTATGCGTCCGGTTCATCACGGTATCAATATCACAGTCGTACCACATGTTGAGGATAGTCGAGCCACTGATGGCAAGGAATAGACTGCCAACAAGACCCAACATGATCCGCAGATCCAGGGTTGTGTGCGCACTTAAATACCCTGCAATGCCTGTGGATAGCAATAAACCAGTTTGCAAACTTTTAATGAGGAGCCAGTAAGCCCGAATTTTTGAAGGGATCCGTTGGAAGAATTTCATGCGATTATCCCCCACCCCTGACGCAGCGAAACCCTACCCCAGGGCTGAAGTAGGTTGGTGTGGCATTGTTCCTTACCCAGATACGTAGATCCATTTCGTAAGTATCCTTTGAGCCGCCACGCATGTAGCGATAGTGCTGTCCTTCGTACACATCACCCGTCCACTGCCAGACATTGCCCGCCATGTCATATAAACCATACGGGTTGGCAGAATCAAGTGTCTGGTAGCCATCATACACCTGCCCGTTATAAAACCCAACCGGGGTTGTGCGTGAGCCGTAGGAGCTCATAGCCTCATATGGATCCCGGCTGGCGTAAAAGTTGGCATTATTCCTGGCTATCTCTTCACCCCAGGGGAAGGGTCGGCTGTCCGCGGTACCTCGAGCAGCCTTTTCCCACTCGAGCTCCGTTGGCAGACGAAAACTATTATAACCGCAATAACCCCAGGCACCAAACCACGAGACATTCGTCATCGGGTGAGTCTCATAGCCTGGTTTCACATCGAATGACATTCCATCATAACTGAAACGCGAGGCAGGGTCGTTTAGCGGCACAAATTGATAATCTGCTGCTGGTATCTCGACTTCATGCTTGACCCCGTGAAATTCATCCCCAGGATAAAAACCAATGATGTAATCTGCACTCGCCTGTATTGTTCCATCTGCCAACGCAGTGTTGAGAAATTCGATGTACTGAGCCACCGTCACATCCGTGACCATGATCTCGTAGTCATAGCCGATCGTAACCGGTTCATTTTGCTGGCCCGACAGGAATTCGCCTGCCGGGATGGTGACCCAGGAGTCAGGATTCACACCTGTATCAAACGTTGGGACCGGTGCTTCCAGGTCCACGGAAGTGCAGGCAGCCAAGAGCATGACAACCAGGAAAAGGCACAGCAAGGCAGCTCTCATAGCTCCGCCTCCGCTGTCAGATCATTTTGGTCGGCTTCTTCCGTCCAGCGTCCCTTCCGTTTGAATAAGTCAAACAATCGCCAGAGCATCACAAGCGCCAGGAGCACCAGGAGCATGCCCAGGCCGAAATCAGCCAGCACCATCACGGTATTGACCAGAGGCTGCTGTTCTGCTTCACTGATGAAAAGGCGTTTCATTTCAAAAATGGTCACCGAGGCAAATGCCAGGTCAGAAAGGATGATGATCGACCAGCCATACCAGCGGCGTATCCTGCCTTTAAGACCGATCAGGTCGCCATAATACAGCAGGATGATGGTAGCGATAATGGCTGAGAGGATGTGCCAATGCCCGGTAAGCTCGATGCGTTCCTCCCGGGCTGGCCAGATGCGGAAGATCTCGTCCAGCTTGACCGCCATCATGATACCGATCCCACTAACCGTGAAATTCATGAACACCATCTGCCAGAGCGGGCCAAATTTCAACGGGTCACGCAACAATGCTTTTAGCTTCTGCCATGCTGAGGGCTTATTGATACCAACAATACCTGTGCGGATCAGCTTATCCCAACCAAAGATGACCAGCATTAACGCAGCCAGCATAGAGGGGGTGGCACCCACATAGATGATCATGTGCGCCACGGGTTCCAATGGGGTCACCACACCCCACACGCCAAGATTAAGCACGATCGTGCCAAGGATCATCAGCGGCATGGCGATCTTATGCAGGATGCCTTTGAAATCCAACCATCGACCTACGATCAACGTGATCATGATGGCAATCAGGGCCAGCATGATGTGCAGGTGACCGATGACCGAGTATTCCATGGTTGTCTTTTCGGGATAGCGGATGATATTTTCTGCCAGGAAGACCTCGAACCCATTGCCAAAATACGACCCTGGAATGGCACCAAAACAGGCGGAGATCAAGGTGGTGACGGCGGTGGCAAAAAACGCCAGGCGTTCCATATCCAGGCCATTTTTGAAGCGCGCATAGGATTTATCAGGCTGGTAAACTTCCTTGTTCCAAGGCCAGAGACCGATGGCTAAAAAGAGCCCGGCAAAAAAGATGAGGGTAAGCCCGGCAATATATAATCCGTGCAGAGGCCAGGTATGGCCCCAATAGGCAAACCCCATGCCAAAGATCATCACCATGAGATATCCCATCGTGACCAGGAGGCGTGAAGTGACCTTGTAGAACTCTTTCATCCTGAGCAACCCTGTGATCATGTAGACTTCAATGGCCACCACTGCCATGGCGATCGAATGATACAGGATGATGATGCGGCCTTCCCTTTCAGCCTGTATCAGGTCCATGTTGAAAAGGCGCACAACAATATCACGGACGCCCAGCTCAGCCATGGGTCCGGAGAGCATGCCAAACAGGGCAGTTTCGAGACCGATCATGGCAATCGCCAGCAAGATCAAGCCTTTGGTGGAGGTGAAAAGATGTTAAAGCGGTCTTTAATATACGGCATGGTCAGAACACCTGGTTGTAAGGAAGCTCACCGTTTTTATTTACCAATGTTTAGAGACCATAATCAAATGAAGCTTGAACATTATTCCATAAGTTAGGAATATTTACCTATGATAAATATCACCATATCCAATGCAAAATTTCATAAGCGCAGTCGCGCCATATCTTGATTTATCTTTTGAGATGATCGCTTTATCCAGGGGTAAATGACCCGAGATCTTCTCCCGTTTTTGTCAGCTTATTCCATAGGCCAGGCCAAACGAATACAATAACCAAAATCAAACATGATATAGGCGCTAACGCAAAGAGAGAGAACCGGCCCAGCTGTTGTGCCGTGGCAACTGCCAATGGGATCCCTACCACCAGCTCGGTGACCCCAGCCACCAGGCCGACCACGCGCATCCACTCCTTGGGCCGCATGATGATCCCAACCGTGACCACCGCCCATCCGATCATCGCCACCCAGTGCAGGCGCTGCACAAGGACAAAGATCGGGTCACCATGGGTGATGATCCGGCTGGTGCTGGAAACACCGTTCATCCAGCAAAAGATGTATGCGATCCCAGTGAATAACGCCAGGAGTGTCTGGCTCCAGGATATTTTCCCCACTGCCCTGAGGAATAAAAAGTACAAGATCACATATGGCCAGAAGAGTGGAAAATAAATCGGGGGAAGGTTGGCTGCCATGTAAGGCACATTGATGAACCAGCTGCCCAATAATGAGAGGACAAGCGCAATAACGGATAGAAAGAACGCCCAATTCCTCCTGGTGAAAAAACCATAAGCACTGACGGCAAATAAAACACCACCCAGGATGCCAAAATCAGCCATCAATGGGTGGATGTATTTCAGCAAAATCTCACACCCAGGCTCGGCAGAATCTGCTGCCATCCCAATCCGATACCACTGTAAAAACAAGATCATATGCCCAATGATCCCCATCAGGGCGGCAATAATTGCAAGGATACCTCCGTACAAATTCTCTTTCTTCATGATCATTCTCCTTTACGTTTTTGACTCAAGGTTCCGGTGTTAATCCAGTGTGGCACGAACAGCCGTTGTAGTAGGCGGTGTTATTGTGATAGGCTACATAGACGACCGTTTGAGGTTCAATATCCAGCTGGCAATCCTTCAGGAAAATGGGGTCCTCTTCCCACGGATATACCTGGACATCACAGGTAACATAAACTGTCCCACTCCATTGGTCATTGCACAACGGGCCTTCAACAACTTTATCCACCTGTTTTTCATGCCGTCCAATCATCACACTGCGAACAGATGATACAGGTGTTGGGGTGGGTAGGTCATCCGGTGGAATGGATAGATACTGTGGAGTTTGTGTAACAGGTGGGCACACAGGAGTGGCCTCCTGGCAGCCTGCTACAAGGAAGGCTATCGCAACAACGAGTAGGGGGAGATAAAATCTCATCGATGATCTTAATATCATGATGCACACATCGGTATGTGAAATGTAACACAATAGCATTGATAAATCTTTGCCTTAAAGCAAATTAAACTCATATTAAGCGCCCGGTTTACAAAGGTATAATGACTTTATGAGAGAATGCATGGAGAATAAAGATATATTGAGACACAACACGGTGTTTAGCTGCTTGGCTGAGCATGAACTAGACACATTATTGGAAAAAACACACACACATCAATATCACAAAGGTCAATATCTTTCACATGCGGGAGATATCTGGCCTTACCTGTTTTTTCTTTTAAAAGGCACCCTCACAGCAGTAAAGGAATCATTGGAAGGACGCAGCTTTGTTGCCACATCATTCAGACCCGGGGATGTATTTTGGGGTGTGTCATTCTTTCACCCTGAGTTACCGATGCCGGTTGGCTTAAAAGTAGATCAACAGAGCAGTGTGCTATTATGGTCCCGTGAGCAAATGTTGCCCATCATCTTGAAAAATGGCAATTTCTCCTGGGAATTATCCCGCCTGATGGTATCAAGGATGCTTCGAGCAAGTGAAATTGTGGAGGAGCTTGCTTTCCAGCCAGTAGCTGGTCGATTGGCAAAATTATTAATTGACTTTCCTGGGCAGATGCCATCCGGACCGACCGCCCGTTCACTCACCCTGGATGATATGGCTGCCCGGGTCGGCTCGACGCGTGAAATGGTCTGCCGTCTCCTGCAGCGATTTGCTGATGAACAGCTGATCAAGATAACCCGCACAGAATTTGAAATAACCGATCGTGATCGGCTTTTGGAGATGATGCAAAAGGAAAGAAGTTGAGGGTGGGTTTAAATCAAAGAGGCGACAATAAAGCCGCCTCCATATGAGCATACCGGAAAAATTACCCTTTTGCCAGCAGCACCTGTAGCACAGCCCTGGAGTGTGCTTCAACACTTGCGTGTAAGCTTCCACCGTGGGAATCCATCGTCACCACCGCCGGGAAGTCCTTGACTTCGGTTACCCACATTGCTTCCGGCACACCAAAATCCAGCTTATAAACACCCAGGACACGCACGACGGTTTGAGCGATCAGGGAGGCTGCTCCACCTATGGCATGCAGGTAAACACCAGGCACCTCCTGGCAAGCTGCCAGTGTCTTCGGACCCATACCACCCTTACCAATCACACCCTTGATATTGAAGTGTTTCATAACCATGCCCTGGTAAGGTTCTTCACGGATGCTGGTGGTGGGTCCGGCAGCAACAAACCTATATTGCTGGGTATCCAACCCGGCAACCACCGGACCACAATGGTAGATCACACTGCCAGCCAACAAAGGTTTAATGGCGTTATATACTTCCAGATCATCGCCTTGAGGTTGACGGGTATTTTTAATAAATGTATCGACCATCCATTTATGGGCTGCATCACGACCGGTGATCATGGTCCCATTGAGTAGAACGGGGTCACCTACTTTTAGACTGCGGATGGTTTCATCAGTAATCGGCATATTAAGGGATATCATTATCAACCTCCGTTTACTCGTATGTCACCAGGTCATTGGTGATGGTCATCTTGCGCCGGCGATACGCCCAGCACATGTAGCTAACGCTGACAAAGAAGCTGGCTGGCAATCGATTGAGATGAGTTACCTTGGTCCCCAACAGGGTGGTCTTACCACCAAATCCCATTGGACCGATGCCCAGCTGATTGGCTTCCTCGACCAGGGTGTTTTCCAATGACATGAGCTGGGGATCAGGATTGACATCATCCAATTTGCGGTACAAAGTTTCCTTGGAAGCCAGGTAGCTTGAACCGCGATCTCCTCCGATGGCAACGCCCAGGATACCCGGTGCACAACCCTGACCCTGTGCCTGGAAAACTGCATCCAAAACCACCTTGCGGACCCCTGCCAGGTCGCGTCCGGCATTCAGGGCATCATTGGGAAGGGAATACTGTGCTCCCACGTTTTCACAGCCGCCACCTTTTAGCATGAGCTCGATGGTAAGGGCATCGCCTTCCACTTCCTCAAAATGGATGGTGGGAAAATGCTTTCCACCCAGGTTGTTGCCACTATTTTTCCCTGTGATCGAAATCAACCGAGTTGGGACGCAGGTAGGCTTTCTTAGTCGCCGTGGCCACAGCGGTTTCGATCTGCTGGCGTAAGGCTTTTGTGCTCCAGGATGCCGGGTAATAGACGTAAAAAATCGGGGTGCCTGTATCCTGGCAGATAGGGGTCGAATTCTGCCGGGATAGTTCCACATTCTTTATGATGGTTTCAAGGGCACCACGTGCTGCTGAGCCAGGTTCTTCCTGCTCAACCGCGCCTCGAATTGCAGCCTCAACATCAGGTGGAAGGTCTGTTGATGTCAGCCGTACGAGTTCAAGGATGTTATCAGTGATATCTTGCATTGTTACCTCCATGTCATCTTTGTCGGAGATTTAAACAAACCAGACCTAACTTTTCAAATGGTTCTGTTATCCATTGTACCCTGCATAAAAGGCAATGGATACTGACAACTGCCA
>CAWGGJ010000007.1:0-456688 GCA_963822175.1 uncultured Chloroflexia bacterium
CCACTTTCTCCGGAAGTTTTACCATTACAGATTATTCGAATTGGAAATTTGGTGCTGCTCGGAATTCCAACTGAATTTACAACAATGGCAGGAAGACGTCTGAGAGAAAATACTCTGAATTTGCTTTCAGGAACAGGAATTAATTATTTAGCACTCGCCACTTATGCGAATGCCTATGCTGGATATGTAACTACTAAAGAAGAATACGATGTCCAGCATTACGAAGGTGCCTCTACACATTTCGGACCTTATACATTAATGGCTTTTCAGCAAGAGTTTGGAAAACTTGTAAAAGCAATGGATGAGGGAAAGGCGATTCCTGCAGGACCAACTCCAAGAGATTTATCTTCTCATCAAACAACATTGCAGACTGGCATTGTAACCGCCGATACACAGCCCTGGCCTTGGATTCAATTCGGCAGCACTCAAACAGATGTTGATACATTTTACAAGGCAGGTACAACAGCCAAAGTAATTTTCTGGGGAGCTCATCCTAAAAATAATTTAAGAACACAAGGAACTTTTTTGGAAGTTCAGAGAAAAGAAGGGAATAAGTGGGTTACTATATTCACTGATAACGATCCTTGCACTATTTATAAATGGAGTCGGGATTTTATTGCCAACTCAAAAATCGCAATCACCTGGGATATTCCTGCAGATACAAAGCCTGGAGAATATCGAATTGTTCATTACGGAGATTCAAGAGATAGTTCAGGTAAAATAAATTCTTATCAGGGCATTTCGAATACTTTTAAAGTTGGTGAGGTTATTAATTTAAATGAGATCATTTTTAAAAATTCCTATGGTAAACAGGTTGAGCTTTGGTTTTATCATCCGAATGACTGGCTTAAGTGGGCAGCGCATGCAAAATATGATTTAAAGAAAGATGAAAAATATTCCTGGAAAATTCCTTCCGGCTGGGGAAAAGTTCAGGTGAGGTTCAGTGGACCGGGTAAATGGAAAACAATTTTTGGTGGTGAGTCAGTTAACATTACTGCTAATGGAAATATTGAAAATTTGGTTTAGCTAATGAGGATTAATTTTTTTTAATGAGGTCAAACGTATGAAAAAAACAAAACATATCTTTTTTCTGTTCACTTCTCTATTTATTCTTTTACAGATTGGCTGTACTCAGTATCCTGTAATTCAGGAACCTGATGTTCAGAAGTTTGACGAGACCGTTTATTCAGAAGCTCTTCGGGATAGCTTGACTAAAGGAAAATTAACTGCCGGTATGCCGCACTTCGTTGCCAGTCAGTTATTTAAAAACTGGACTGAAGGAATTAAAGCAACTAAAATTCCTGTTGCTACTCTCGGCAGCAAGCAGCGACTCCAGGAAGAGGAAGGATGGAGCAGAAATTATGTTGATCCCAATATCAAAGTATTTCTTGATCAATATGAAACCTGTGATGGAAGACTTTATGTCTGGTATCAGCGACCTGATTTTTATTCAATGGATGTGTCTGCCAGAGATACTTTATACGTTTTTTATGAAGACACGGTTTATTGTTCGGTAATTAATTATCTAAACAAATCTTCTGTACTGACAGTTAGAGATTCGCTTCCGCAAATACCTGTACAAACAGGTTTATTTGCAGAAATCCATTATAATGATCATCCCTGGCGGGAAGTTTCTTATTGGTATAACATTGAAATTCTCAGCAACGCAAAGACGTTCAAGCTTGGTGAAACGAATTATGAATTGTATCCAATTGAACTTTTAGAATTCAATAATGAACCAGTTTCATCTTTCAAATGGAGGAAAATAAACAATGAAGATTAAAAAAGATTTTATAAAGGGTAATAAAAAGATTAAAATCATTTCTAACGATGGCAAGCCTTATCTGATTCCTGATAGCTGGCAGCCGGTTCTCAGCAAATGCGATATGTTAGTAATCATTCCCGATATACATATGTATATCTATAATTCGCATCTTGACAATTTCAAGTATGGTGCTGATGCAATGCTAAAATTCTTAAATCATCTCAGCACTCTTAAAGAAGAAATGGAATTGGAAGATCAGACTTTGCGTATTTATCAGCTCGGTGATTTATACGAACAAAGATTCCCCGGTATGCAAGGCCCAAATGCAACAGCAGTTGAAATCCGGATGTCGCATCCAAGTTATGATCAGATAGTTAATTCGTTGAATGGAATGAGGACTCACTTTCTTTATGGAAACCATGATTTTGAGCTGCGTCATTTTCCTGGTTTTCGTTTTGCAGCACTCGAAGGTAAAGTATACATTGAACATGGATTTACTCCGGATAGCTGGCAGGATTTTTCAAATCCCAACGCTCCTTTGTGGGAAGTTAGTCAGTTCGTTTTCCTTACCATCAGAGAAATAAATGAATTTTTTGCTCAACTTCTTGTAAAAGCCAGTGTTATTGAAAAAGATGAACATTATTCGTGGGGAGTACAATCAGGCAAAGACCCTATTTATGATTATCCATCAGAAAAAGAATACATAAAAAATTATGGGCACTGCCTAAATTATTTTTCCGAGCGAATGAAAAAAAATCCCGAGAATAAGGAAACAAAAATTTCAGTCATCGGGCATACTCATCATCCTTACATTAACACTAACGTAAATAACGGTAAGCACATTTTCATTGATGCAGGTGCCTGGACTTCAGGGCGTTCTGATTTTGTCGTTATCACCAATGAAGAGTTAGCAATATGTTGCTATCAGCGATAAATAATTAAATAAATAGGAGGTTAATATGGCACTGGATAGTAAAAAAACACTCATACAAAGAATTGTAAATGTGTTTGAGTCAGGTTCACCGGAAGGAAAATATGACACTTTAGTTATTTATGCTGATGGTGTCAACAGTTCTCATCAGATAACTTATGGAAGAAGTCAGACAACTGAACAAGGTAACCTGAGGCAGTTAATCGAAATGTATGTTGAAAACAACGGAAAGTACGCAGCGGACTTTGTTCCTTATCTTGAAAAAATTGGAGTTGAATCTCTGGTAGATGATGAAAGTTTTAAAAGATTGTTAAAGGAAGCTGCACAGAAAGATAAAAAAATGTGCGATACACAGGATAAATTTTTTGATAAATTTTACTGGCAGCCCGCAGTTGAATTTGGTAAACGAAATGAGTTTAAATTATCTCTAAGTATGCTTGTTATATATGATTCTTATATCCACTCAGGAAGCATTCCTATGTTTCTAAGGAAAACGATTTAAAGAGATTGACTCCAGCTAATGGAGGAGATGAAAAAAAATGGATCACTTCATATGTTGACGTTCGACATCAGTGGTTGAAATATCACGAGAAACCAATACTTCGTAAAACAATTTACAGAACTCAGGTCTTCATTAATGAAATGGAGAGAGGCAACTGGAATTTAGAGAAACTTCCAATTAATGCTAATGGTATTAATGTAAAGTGATTTTTTTACAGAGAGTCAGGCACACTTTGCAGTACTTGAAACGCTAAATTTTTTTATAAAGGATTCATATTAATTATTCTTAGTCGTTTATCAACTGGCTCTCTGAGAAATCGTGAAAAGTCTGAGCAGGATTAATATAATTATTCAGGGAAATCCGAATCCGCTTTTTAGCATTTGTTGTTAATTATAACTTTTTCAGCAACCCAAAAAATTAATCGCTACACCACAAAGTAAAACCATTCCACCTGCAAGAGCGTGAGTATACCTTTCAAGTCTTCCAATAAAAACAAACTCCCCATCCTTTATCGCCAAAGCCTCTGCTTTGCTGTTCACACTATCAACAGTAAAAATATATCCATTTCTAAAAACAATATCTGCTGATTTTGAATCAGCTGAAGTGCAGCTATATATCAGCGCAATGATTAAAAGAAAAAGCAATATGAGAAAAGCTGGTTTTATAAACATTTAACTATTTGCTTTAAATTCTTTTTTACGGACAGTTACTTTATCTAATGTTTTCATATTTACATCAACTCCAATACCTGGTTTTGTTGGAACATCCATTGTTCCATCTTTATTTACCATAAATTCCGGTTCAACTATATCTTGCTTATAATATCTTTTACTTGCAGAAATATCTCCCGGCAAAGTGAAGTTCGGCAGTGAAGCTAGTGCAACATTACCTGCACGTCCGATTCCGGATTCAAGCATACCTCCACACCACACAGGAATATTTTTAGAAGCACAATAATCATGAATCAATTTTGATTCTGTAAATCCACCAACTCTTCCGGGTTTAATATTGATTACTCTGCAACTATCCAATTCGATCGCTGCACGGGTATCATCCAGAGAGTGAATGCTTTCGTCAAGACAAATTGGTGTTTTAAGTTCTCGCTGAAGTTTTGAATGATCATAAATATCTTCATATCCCAGCGGCTGTTCAATCAGCAAAAGATTATAATCATCCATCTCTTTAAAAAGTTTAATATGTTCTAATTGATAAGCTGAATTAGCATCAACCTGGAGAAGAATTTTCGGGAACTCCTTCCTTAGTGCTTTGACAAACTGAATATCATTGCCGGGCGAAATTTTTATTTTAATTCTTTTATAACCTTCATCTAAGAATTCACCAACTTTCTTTATTAATTCAGATTCTGACTTTTGAATTCCTATGCTCACGCCGACATCAATTTTATTCCTGGTTCCTCCAAGCATTTTTGATAAAGAAATATTTTTTGCTTTTGCGAAAACATCCCACAACGCTGCTTCCAAACCGGCTTTTGCCATCATATGACCTCTGACGCGGCTATTAAGTTCAATTGCTTCATCAACCGATGCAATATCTTTTCCTAAAATAGCTGGAATCAAAAAGTCTTGAAGAATATGCCATGCAGTCTGGACGGTTTCATAAGAGTAAAAAGGTGTTCCTTCCGCAACAGATTCACCCCAGCCGATAATTCCATTTGCGTCGATCTTAACCATAATATGTTCTTCATCATATTCGGTTCCCATTGAAGTAGTAAATGGTGAAACTAATTCCATTTTGGTGTGGTGAAGTTCTATTCTGTCAATTTTCATTTTGGTATTTAGATAAAAGATATAAATGTAGAGAGAAATATTATTTATTGATTAAACATAATAAAATTTCAGAAGGTACGATTATAATGAATGTAACCAAGTACTATCTAAAATTTTTTTTTCAACGAAAGGGATTAGAGTAGATAACAATCTTCAATTCGTTGGTGTTGTTTTAAAATTAACACCTGCCAAAACATTTTTAAGATCCAGATTTTCCGCTTCACAGTGATAATCGAATTCTTTCAGAATTTGTAAAGCTTCAAGTGAAGACTTCTGGTGATCTCCCCCTAACTCAATGTAAATGATTGGTCCCTTTTTAGAAATTTTTTATCAGGAGGATTTAGATAGTAATAATAATAACTTAAATGAAGTTTAAGGAAATTAAGTTTAACAAACTTTTTGTATGAATCACAAAAATTTTGTGTATGTGATGTAGTCAAAAATAAATTCTCACCAACTTATTAGAGAATATAAAGTTGAAAACTGATACAGTAAAGAAAAATCTATAATCATCTTTGCAGAAAGTGAGTTTGAAGGTGTAAATACCGAGTATGAATATATGGAAATTAAGTATGGAAAGGTTGAAATAGAATCACAATCATTTCTTAATGAGGCAGAGAAAAATTTTGATGTCCTTAACATTAGACGTGCGGTTGTAATTAAAAGGGAAATCTGGTTTGATATTACAGATTTTTACGGTAAAGAATAAAAACAAAAAGGGAGCTAAGGTAGCTCCCTGAATGTTATTTCATCAATATCATTTTTTTAGTGCTGATGAATTCTCCTGCTTGTAGCTTGTAGAAATATATTCCGCTTGATAGACTTGTGGCATCAAACCCAACTTCATAACTGCCAATTGGTTTTTCTTCATTAACCAGAGTTACAATTTCATTTCCTAAGACATCATAAACTTTAAGTGTCACAAAATTTATTTCTGGAATTTGGTATTTAATTTTTGTTGAAGGATTAAATGGGTTTGGATAGTTTTGTTGAAGAATAAATTTTTCAGGAATATACTCTTCTTCATCCTGAACACTGCTTATACTATGTTTATATTTTATTATTGCTCCATCTGTTCCAACCCCAAAACCATGAAGGGAGTCCGGAAATATCATTTTAAATATTAACGCGCTGTCAGGAGTTGATACAAGCTTCCAGGTTAAACCAGCATCAAGGCTGTAAATTAATTTTTGCTCACCAGCTAAAGGTGCCCAGGCTTCTATATCAGTTCTGAAATCGATATCCCAGCTAACTCCGCCAACACCAATATATTCAAAATTCCAGCTGCCTCCAGCATCTGAGGTGCGCATCATTCCAACACCATAACCCCAGGATTCAAAATCACCGCCAACACCGAGAACATTTGATGAATCATTAATATGCAGCTGATAAATTGGTTCTGGTGCGGCATACTGTGTTTCAATTACATACCAGTAATCACCACCGTCGGTTGTCCACCAGATTATACCGCAACAATCTACAAAGCCGCCGGAAGCATAACCGAAACTGGAATCGTAAAATTGAATATCGTAAACCGGAAAATTTGAAAAATCCGAGGAATCAATTTCTGCTTCTGTCCAGGAGTTGCCACCATCAGTTGTTCTTACAATTGGATAAGGCTTCCCTCCCATCCAGCCATTCAATGAATCCAGAAATAGTATACATTGACTGAACATATTTTCTTCAGGATTAGGCAAGGTCATCCAGTTGTCTCCACCATTGGTTGTCTTCAATATGTATGTTCCAAAAGGAGAATTACCAACTTCCCAGTAAACAGCCCAGCCAAGGTTCCGGTCTAAAAAGAAAATATCATAAATAATATTTTCAGTATTACTATCCTGAATTATCCAGTCACTACCACCATTAGAGGTATGAATGATTGTGCCCGACAACCCTGTAGCCCATCCATATAAGCTATCTACAAAATAAACTGAACTCAGGTTTTCATCCGTTGGACTATTCAATCTTTCCCACGTCCCTTGTGCATCAGCATTGTAAAAAAAGCCCAGTGAGAAAAAAAGAAACGAAATAAATAGTAAGCGTTTAATTATATCCTCCTGGTTTCTATCTCTCCCTTAGTCCCTCTCCTTGCTAAGGAGAGGGAGACAGGGTGAGGTTTTTTTATTTTAGTAAAATCATCTTCTTCGTACTTATAAAATCTCCCGCTTTCAATTGATAGAAATAAACTCCGCTCGGCAGGTTAGCTGCATTGAACTCAACTTTGTGATATCCTGAATCTTTTTCTTCATCCAATACAACCGCAACTTCTTCTCCGATTGCATTTAGAATTGTGACTTTCACGTTGGATTTATTTTGTAATCCAAAGCCGATTGTGGTTGTAGGATTAAAAGGATTGGGGAAATTCTGTTCCAGTAAATAAGAGTTAAATGCACGCCACTCTACTTCAACTACATCTGAATATTCATAACTTCCACTATAATCAACCTGCTTTAATCTGTAATAGTAATTTCCATCATCAACGTTTCTATCTGCAAAGCTATAATTCTGTTGCTCGGTAGTTGTTCCTTGACCATTGACAAATCCAACAGTAAAAAACTCTTCTCTTTCGGTGCTTCTTTGTATTTCAAATCCATGATTGTTAAGCTCTGTTGCTGTTGACCAACTGAGTATTACTTCTTTACCATTTGTACTTGCTGTAAATGAAGTTAGTTCAACAGGAACTGCAAGCAGATCAACAAATGTATAATCGTCAATATACATTTGATCCTGTGCAGTGGCACCGAAGAAATCGTTGGCAGCTAATTGCAATTGACCACCGCTCCCGGTTGCACCTAAAGTCCATTGCCAGGTATGAATTGAGTTGCCGTTGAATTTGAATTCTGCCAGATCGTTATCAATATCAACGATAAGTTCAACAAGGTTCCAGGTATTGTAAGGGAATGTAAACGAAGCGACACCTGTTCCACCGGCATTCAAGCTTCCTTGCCCACCAGCGTTAAAATAACATTCCATTGCCCATTCGTAAGCACCCCCGGTAAAGCCGGACAATGTATTGAAATAACCGTTTTTGCCTGTTGGTAAATACATGCGGAAACTAATTGAATATTTTCCATAAGTTAAATCACCAATGGGATGCACTTCATCATTATTTTGAACAACAACAAATGAATTAGGTGCACTGTAAGATTGCGCATTTGAAACTTTTGCATCTTCTGTTGTATTGCATGGTGAAAAAGTCCATGTCGTCCAATCAATTGGATTTTGGCAAGCTAACATTTGACCTGCTGTGTAAGTATCAAAATTATCTGACCAGGATAGAATAAGTCCTGGATCAGGTTCAGTCTTGAAACTCCAGGTTGGTCCGGTAACACTACAGGTATCGCCGTTCTCTACGACATACCAATAATAATTTGTGTTATACTCTAAAGGCAGCGAAGAGATGTTCCAGCTTGTTGCTAAGCTTCCTGACTGAACTAAAGGAAGACTTGCAGGATTGGTACCGAAGTAAAGTTCATTATCATTTGTACTGACGCCATTCTGCCAGGTTAGCTGAGCGACATTGATAGATACATCAGTTGCTCCAGATGATGGAGAAGGATTTGAAGGATAGCCAGTAGGGCAGCCTGGGCCAAAAGTGAAACCGGCAATTCTTGTTTTCCAGTTAAATGTGCCGTTTGAAGGAATATACATGTTTGTGTACCAGAAAGAATTGTTGGAAGGATCTACACCCATCTGAGTATAATCACCCCACCTGGTCAATCCGGCTGTCTGTGAGCCATTACCTGCGAAAATAGTTCCTTCTGTAACTGTCATAATGCCAAGTGGATCAGCGGCTAATCTTCCTGTGTATCTGATTTGAGGATGAATAGTCAAGCTTGAAGCAGAATAACCTAAAGCAATATTACCATTTGCGTCCATTGCAATACTGCCCATCCAACGAAAAACATCATCAGCAGGTGCGTATGTACCTTCCTGGTATAAATTCCAGCCTGAGCCGGTATCACGCAATTCCCACCACCTCATTCCTGCGCGACCGGAACCAGCATTGACAGAAAGACAAGCAACCATTGATTCATGACCGCCGAAATTTCTATACTGTAAGCGGTTCATCATTCTATCTGAAAGCATATCGAGAGTGTTTGTTGTTCCTAATTGAGGTGCCCGTCCAGGCTGAGTGTAAGAAGCAACAGGAATTAAAGTTGGTCCGGAGAAAGTTGAATTTCCCGGTGTAATCCAATCAGGATGAAATTCAAAAACTTCAAGATTATTGTTACCGCCTGAGCCATAGGCTTCAATAAAATAATTTGGAGTTCCGGCAGGGGGTAATGTGCCATCACAATCTGAAGGTAATAAAGAACCCGTGTTTGGGCCGTTATTAAAAAGAATCATATTTGCAGGCAGACCGGATAACATCGAAGTTCTATCAAAGGCAGCAGCTAATGTGCCTTCATATTGTCCTGATCCTGAAGCGAAACGATTGGCAGACATATAGTATCCATCTCCCCAGATTCCGAATTTAGGATAGTCCGGCATTGAAGAGAATTCATATGCATAAAGATAATATGAACCGGTTGGATCACCGGTAGTAGAAACAGCAATTAATTGATAGAACGGTGCGTAAGGATAATTAGGTAATGCGAATTGTGTCAGAACCCATCTATCCGCAGTTTCATCATAGAGTACAATTGGATCCCCATCATTAGAAGATGACCAAGGACCCGGTAAGCCAATCCAAATTGTGCTATTGTTTAATGGACCAAGAAGCGAGCTGCCGCTTTTATTCCAAATCTGATAGCGAACATTTACCATCTGTACGTAATGATTAGGTCCGACATCACCGCTTGGATCAGGCGGAGCGTAACCTTGTGCGCCAACACCATCAAAATTTACTGTGATGTCAGACGGGTTGAACTGGCCGTTATAATCTTGCAATACACCATCCTCGGTGTATCCAAAAATTTGATTCGTAGTCGTTTCGCGAAGCGGGATTATTCCATCCAACCACGCCGATTTTATTTGTGTGGTATCAGGTGGTAAATCCCTAAGTGGAACTGATACTGACATTGCAACAGGTGATTTGATCTCAGAAGGAAATGATACCCCTGACTGACCTATTGCAGCAGAAAAGGAGAAAATAAAAAGAAGAAGGAAAAGTGAAACCAAGCTTCGAAAAGCAGAAATGTTTTTTGTCATTCGACAGTCTTTCTTGTTGATATGATGATAGATAATTAATTAAGAAAAATGAAATTTTTTTATACTGAAGGGAAACTTAGTTATATGCTACTGATACAATCAATTATATAAATATGAGAAGACTATTCTTATATGTTGAGACTAGTTTCAATGATTTTTAGTGACAAAGTTATTTTAGATTTACTAATAAATAAATTATTTACCTCTTTCTCACGGAGAGTACATAAAAATTGTCTAATGAAATGAGTGAAGAATTTGGGTAATAGCCAAGAAGAATCGATTTGCAATTGGTAAGTAAAAAGAGTTAGAGCTGGATATTATTATAGGACAGCTCATTCCAAAAAGGGTAGTAAAAAATTCTACGCTAATTTATTGTTAGTAAAGCATCAACTCCGAGGGATGGTCTTTCCATGAATCTAGACTTCGATGCAAAGCATTCTTCTATCGACCATTCAATTTTACCGAAGTATTACTCACAGAATATCTAATAAATGGCTATTCTATATTTCTTTAATTCTTTATCTAAACTTTTTGCTCTACCTGTTATGCTAATCAACATAGTCCAAAACCTTATGCTATGATTATGATGCACTGTATGAACTAACTCGTGAAGAATCACATAATCAATTAAATGATCAGGTAAGCGCATAAGATGAATACTTAGGTTAATGTTGTTTTTTCTTGAACAACTACCCCATCTTGATTTAATATTTTTTAGAGTAAGTTTATTAAACTTAAAATCATACTTCTTAGCAAGCGCTTTAACTTTATCCGGAAGATACTCCTTTGCCTCTAATTTTAATGCTCGCTCAATCCCTTTTCTTGTAGCTGACTGTAATTCATTTGAATCAGGGCTTAATTCGGTTGGATACACTACATTTATTTTACCTTTTGAAAGCCTTACAGAAATATTTCTTCTTTCTGCCTTTCTCAAATTTAATTTGTGAGATTTTGTAGAGTAAGATGAATTTTCATCGAACTGAGTCTGCATATCTTCAAACTCTTTCATTTTAGAAAGATGTTTTTTGATCCAAAGCCTTCTATCTATTACAAATCCGACAGCACTTTCATAATTCATTCCAACAGGGATTGAAACCCTAGCTCCAACAAATGGTCGAATGGAAATATTCAGGTGACGTGCTCTCTTGCTATGTCTAAATAAGACATTGCCCACTCCATTGATGTGAATTATTTTTTCAGGCATAAGTTAATTGGTTTTGGAATATAAAATAATAAAGTAAATGTTGGAAGCAGAAGTTCGTGGCACACGTAAGCTCTTTATTTTAGGGAATGAGTCGTCCTAAAATAGGTTGACCGTTATTTAGTTAACCTCTCTACTTAAGTAGAGAGGTTTTTGACAGGGATTCGACTCCCTTGAATTTTCCTTTTGGGCTTTCTCATTATAGAAGTTCTTTGAGTAGCTGGTTGTAAATTAGGATTGATTAACAAATTGATTAATCAATTTTGAATTTTGGCATTAGAAAAGATAATTCCCCTGATTCTGATCTGCACCCTTAAAAGTGGACACAAAACTTAACTAATTATTCTAGAACTATATACCTCATCCGGGGTTCTATATTTTAAGGATGAATGTAATCTCTTTTTATTGTAATAAATTTCAATGTATTCAAATATTGCGATTCTTGTCTTATATCTAGTTTCTAATTTATCCGAAAGCAGCAATTCATTTTTTAATGTGTGAAAGAATGACTCCATAGGAGCATTATCATAACAATTTCCTCTGCCACTCATTGATTGAGTGATTCCTAAATCATTTAACAGCTGCCTGAATTCATCGGCTGTGAACTGAACACCCCGATCAGAATGGAAAATAGTATCGGCAGTTATCTGATAACCTTCATTTGCTTTTCTTAATGCTTCAATGACCAACTCTTTTCCCAAATATTCTCGTAATGCCCATCCAATTATCCTTCTGCTATATAAATCCATTACAACTGCCAGATACAGCCATCCTTCCGTTGTTTTGATGTATGTTATATCAGATAACCATATCTGATCTTTTCTCTGAGCCTCAAAATTCTGTTCCAGAATATTCTGGCTAACTTCTCTTTTATGATCTGATTTTGTTGTCCTTTTATATCTTCTTGGACAAACCGCCTTTAATCCGAAATTCTTCATTATTCTCTGGACCTGCTTACCATTTATTACTATTCCTGCTCTTCGGATTTCTGCTGTTATTCGTCGGTATCCATATCGCCCTTGATGTTCCCCGTAAATAATCTTTATCAAATCGCTCAAGGCTTTCTTCTCTGGATCTTCTTTTTTGTTTACCCACTTATAATATCCACTCTTCGAAACCCGAAGAACCTGGCACATCTTCACTATTCGAAATTCCTTTCTGTATTGTGCTATGAACCAATACCTGGCTTCGTGGGTTGAGTGAAGATAGCCATTGCTTTTTTTAGTATGTCTCGCTCCTCTTCTACTTCTCTGAGTCGTTTGATCAGTTTCTTTACTTCTGCTGAGTCTTCTTCTTTACTAATAATATTACGATTGTCTTTTCCATATCTTCTTCGCCAGCTATAGAGTAATTCAACTCCCAACCCCATATCTTTAGCCAATTCTTTTATTGGCATTTCTTTCTCCTCTAACATTCGGATGATGTCTTGTTTATACTCATCAGAAAATTTCCTCCGTTTTCTTATTTCCATTTGGACACCTCTTTTATTGTTACAAATTTAACAACTTTTATGTGTCCTCTCTACGGGGTGCAGTTTAGATTCAAACTCTTGGCATAATTTCAACCTAGCTCTATTTCGCTGAAAAATAGCTAATAATCAAAAAATGCAACATAGTTGTAAAAGTTTGCAACATAGTTAATAACTACACTCCCTCCAGATTCTTTACATTTATAAAATAAGTTTCTTTAAATATTGCTGTACTGTGTTGAAGCGAGTAATTATACTTGATGTGGATGTGCCCTCGATTACTATCAGAATTGATAGGATGGATAAAAACACTCTTTTTTTACTAGTTTTAGTATTTCTCAATTTCATTTTTTTCTCATTCAATAATGATTTCACTGCCAAACTGCAATCGCGAAATAATAAAATACTACAAACATCTCCTCTCATTGAGCAAAATTACTTATTAAAACCTATAAACTGTTATAGATTAACTACAAAGGGCGGTTGCGAAAACTGCATTGCAAGTAAGTTCGTACTTTTCATTAATAAGAGTATTTCTATTCAAATATTGGAAAAGATCTATATCTACATTTCCATACCTCAAAATAACGTAGGACGTATAGTACAATTTATATTTAATGATAAAACCACTGCCTGTGGTGATGGTTATTTACTTAGAAATTGCTTTCTAGATAAGGATTATTTGGATCTGATAATCAAAAATAAAAGATTTTATACCTATATTTTTGTGAGGGTTTTTGTCGATTTGTTGTTTATAGTGTCTTGAAATTAATTGAATGGAAAGGTTTACCTAATTCATGTCTGATAAATTTTGGATTGTTAAATCCAACTCTTAATAAATGTTAATCATGACTGAGTTACTTCTCAAAATAAAAACGCCTACAATCTTTATAATAATATTACAAACTTTTACAATTTATTTATGTTGCCAATCAATTCCTTTTAACCACATTAATACACTAGATGGACTCTCAAATAATAATGTAAATGATATCATTCAAGATAAAACTGGATTTATTTGGTTTGCGACAGATGACGGATTGAACCGTTTTGATGGCTATAATTTTAAAGTATTTCGACATAATTCTAATAATAGAAATTCGATTTCGAATAACTCTGTTATAGCTCTTCGAGAAGACAGCCAAGGTAAAATATGGATTGGGACGAAAAACGGGTGGCTAAATTGTTACGATCCGGTTATTGATCAGTTTACAAGTAGGAAAATTGAATCGGGAGTTAAAATTGAAACTTCTATTACATTTCTTTATGAGGATTCCAAAAATAAAATTTGGATTGGAACATATAGGAATGGGCTATATCGGCTTGATCCTAATAATGAAAAGCTTGATCATTGGAATCATGATCCAAATAATCAAACATCCCTGAGTAATAACTATATCTCTTCCATACTTGAAGATAATCTTGGAAACATATGGATTAGTACTTACAATGGCCTGAATGTGTTTAATCCGCAAATGAATAATAAATTCATTCATTACTTTAAAGACTCGAATGCACATAACAGTATCAGTGATAATACTATTTGGTCTCTTTCAAAATCAAGTGCTGATCCCCAGCTAATTTATATTTCTACTGCAGGAGGATTAAACACCTATAGATTAGATACAAAATCGTTTTCTCAAATAAATATTCCTTTTGATAAAAATTTACAATTTAGTGCCTCAGCTGGATCTGTTATTGAAGAATTCAATGAAAGAGAAAAAATACTCTGGATTGATTCTTATGCGGGAGTTATTAGATTAAATATGGTCACCGGGGAAAGTATGAGGATTGTTGCTAAACAAAATGACCCAAATAGTCTTAAAAGTAATCAGGTAAATCGGATGATCAAGGACAGGTCTGGTGTTATATGGATAGCCACAAATAAGGGTATAAGTGTTTTATCTCCCAAAACTTTAAAATTTAATATGGGGTCGTTAACTAATTTAACATTCTTAGATAAAAATAAACTTTTAGGAAAAAGTGTCACCTCAATTAAGCAAACATCAAATGGGAAACTGTGGTTCGGAACAGATCTTGGATTATTCTCTTACAAAGGAATTAATGATGATCATTTTCTTGAACCCTGGAGTCAATTAAATTCTTTAAACATTTGGTCCATGACTCTTGATAGTTCTCAGAATCTATGGTTAGGAACATATGGTTTTGGACTTTATGAATTTAACACTAAGACGAAAGTATTAAAATCTTGGCTTGATATAGATAAAAGAAGCAATGCAAACTCAACTAGATTTAATAAAGCAGTTTACTGTGATAATACAAATAATATTTGGATTGGATTTTGGGGAGCGGGGCTAGCAAGGCTAAACAAGATAAGTAATGATTACAGAACTTGGATACATGATCCAATGGATTCAACTAGCTTAAGCCATAATGATGTTTGGATCATTTACCAGGATCGCAGATCTAGATTATGGATTGGAACAAACGGAGGAGGGTTAAATTTATTTGAGGATGTTGACGGAGGAAAATTCTATCATTTATTTTCAGATGAAAACAACTATTCTGGGCTAAGCAGTAACACTATCTACTCTATTTGCGAATCAAGACATGTGAATGATAAATCATTAGAAACTAATACCGTTTTATGGATAGGTACGAATAATGGTTTGAACCGTCTAGAAATTGAGGGACAGAACAATCAAAAAAAAAATATACCGTATGAAATAAAAATTTCAAGATTCACTACTAAGGACGGACTTGCTGATAATTTAATAAATAGTATAATCGAAGATCCATTTGGTAATTTATGGCTTGGTACTAGTTCTGGGATTACATTGTTCGAGGTTCAGAATAAAAGATTTATCAATTTTAACATTGCAGATGGAATTGTAGGTACAGATTTTAACCATTCTTCAGCGATTATTTGTAATGATGGAATGTTACTGATAGGAAGTACAGAAGGATTAAATTATTTCTATCCAAGAGATGTAAATCTTTCTACATTTAATCCACCATTACTTATAACTGAATTTCAAATATTTAATCAATCAATTACATTTGATAATAATTCCCCACTAAGATCTAGCATAGAATATACCAAAGAAATTATACTCCCACATTTCCAAAATGTTTTTTCATTTCAATTTGTTGCTTTAGATTATACTTCCCCTCAATCAATACTATATGCCTATAAAATGGAAGGATTTATTAATGATTGGGTGAGCATTGGTAATAGAAGATTTGTTACATTTACAAACTTAGATCCTGGGGAATACATCTTTAAAGTAAAATCCACAAATAGTGATGGATTATGGAGGAATAACTTAGCATCGATAAAAGTAATTATTTTAGCACCATGGTGGCAGACTGCCTGGGCAATTGGTGTTTTTATATTAATATTTATCTTGGGAACGTGGGGTATAATATGGTCTCAAATATATCGAGCACGTTTAAGGCATGAGCTCAAAATGAGTGAGTTTGAATCCCATCATATTCGAGAAATTGAGAAGATGAAATCAAGATTTTTTGCTAATATTTCTCACGAATTTCGTACTCCATTGATGCTAATAAAAGGACCACTAGAACAGATAATCAATGGAAGAATTAAAAATAATCTTAATCACTATCACAAAATGATCTTAAGAAATGCTGAAAAACTTCAGCATCTCATTGACCAACTACTTGAACTCTCACAATTGGAAGCAGAAGCAATTCCTTTGCATAAACGGCAATATGATATTATCAGGTTGGTAAAATCAATTACATCTAATTTTCTTGTGCTTGCCCAACAAAGAAATATTAATCTTCAATTTTCTTCACCACTTAGAAATGTTATTGCGCTGATTGACCAGGATAAGCTTGAAAAAATAATCAATAATCTTATAGTTAATGCAATAAAATTTACACCTTCCGGTGGAAGTATTAACGTACAGTTGACCCTGGAGAAACAGCAAAAAAATGATATTATAATCATTTCCATAAGTGATACTGGGATAGGTATTCCAGAGGAACAACGAACTAAAATATTTGATCGTTTTTACCAAATTGACGATTCCTCAAAACGAAATCATGGGGGGGCCGGGATAGGATTAGCACTTGTTAAAGAACTAGTATCTCTTCATAATTGGAATATCTCAGTTTTTAGTAAAGTAGGTGAAGGCACAGTTTTTACTATTAGAATTCCATTGGAGAATAAAACCGATACTGATCCCGAAATCGATAGCAGTGATTTAAGATCATCTTATCCTAGATTCTCGGTTGATGATAAAATTGAGGAATTAACTCTGAATAATAATGAAATAAATTATTTTATAGATAAAAATTCAGAAATCCCAACTATACTTTTTGTTGAAGACTCATCTGATACAAGACTTTACATCTCAGACCTATTGAGCAAAGACTACAAAGTCATATTAGCTGAAAATGCTCAAAAGGGTCTAGAGATTGCAATAACCACTCTGCCAGATTTAGTACTAAGCGATATTATGATGCCGGGAATGGATGGCATAGAATTTTGTCACAGGTTGAAAACTGATTTGCAAACAAGCCATATCCCAGTGATATTACTTACAGCAAAAGCCTTAGAGAATGATAAGATCGAAGGTCTCGAAACTGGAGCAGATGATTATTTAACAAAGCCATTTAACTTCGAAGAACTAACATTACGAATTAAAAACTTGATTGATCAAAGAAAAATTTTAAGGGAAAAATTTAGTAAGGAAATAAATATTCAACCCGATTCATTAGTCACTAATTCAATTGATAAAGAATTCATAAATAAGATTTTACTCGTTTTAGAAAAGAATTTGAGTAATGAAAAATTAGATATGGAATTGCTTGCCAAAGAAATATTTTTAAGCCAACGTCAGCTCCATAGAAAAATTAAAGCTATTACTGGTCATACACCAGGTGAATTTATCAGAATATTCAAGTTAAAACGAGCCGCTAAATTGGTTCTTGAAAATCATTTAAGTATTACTCAAATAGCACTGGAAGTCGGGTTTGAAAGTCCCGCTCAATTCTCTCGATCCTTTAAGAAATATTTTGGTTTCCTCCCTTCCGAGTTAAAGGAACAAAGTATTAATAACCAAAAAATGATGAATATCTTCTAAATCATTCTTATGGCAGAAAACAGCAAAACATTGTCTTAATTTAGCAATTCTCAATCTCTCCTTTTTACTATAATTGGCCTACATAAAATTCCCTTTGTGTCACCAATGTTTTTAAGAAAATAATAATATTTTTTTAATAGTGTGGCTGATATGATACATAAAACTAAAATTCCGCCAAGAATAATTACTGGTAATAACATTGAAGAAGATGATGCCCACCTATCAAAAGTGAAAAAGAGGGAAAAATTTCTTTCAATAGGTATTTATGTGCTTATAATACTAATGACGATGGCTTTAATGATAATACTATTTAACATAGTGGAATTTTAATTAAGAAATTAATCTGAAGTCGATAATATTCTAATTACTCTTGAAATTTTGGCAATAGTTTCTGATTCGATTAAGAATGGTATTCAAAGGACGCTATAAAGATTAATGATAAGAGCAAAGACTTTGTAAATGTGACTAACCTGGCGAAGCTCTAAGCAAATCTAAATATTTAAATTTTATACAAAATGAAAATTATAATTAATCTTCGAAAAATTTCAGATGAAAAATATAACAAAGAATTCAAGTTCACAGAATTTCCTGTGAGAATAGGTAGAGAAACTGAAAATGAAATTATTCTTGAGGATGCAAAAAAAATTGTGTCTCGTTCACACGCAATAATCCAAAATAACAGTGGTAGTTTTCAGTTAATAGATCTTGGTTCTGCAAATTTTACATACCTCAACGGTGAAAAGCTTTTTCCAAATGTGGATAACAATTTGAAAAACGGTGATCTCATAAAAATTGGAAATTATGAATTAAATATTATCATTGAACAATTCAAAACTACTCCTGCTTTTGATGAACAAAAGACCATGGTTTTTTCTAGTCCCTTTGATGATGAAGTCACTAGGATTTTTGAGGGAATAAATAAACTCTCTGAAAAATATTATACTGATAATTCACCATTAAAAAGCGAGATGCTTAGAGTCTCATTAATGCAAAATATTGAGAAATTAATTCCAGATGAGAGCATTCATGTCTTATCAGAATATTTTGCGAATAAATTTCTAGATCAGGCTCTGATTAACCAAAGTAAAAATTATCTTTCTTCCGTTAATATTCCCAGAGCTGAAAAACAGAAAATAGATTCAGAATCACAGTTTATATTGAATGATAATTTAAAAAAAATAACACCTGATTATTCTTTCTCCAGCCATTTCTCAGAAGCAATAGACATTTTAATGGATACAATGATCAAATTAATTAAAGGATTTTTACAGTTCAAACAGGAATTTTTTGGAGTTACTATTTATCAGACAATCCCGACTGGATCATTAAAAGAAATAAAGGAATATTTGTTTAACCAAGAAATTTCTACCGATGAACAAAAGAAGAGGGTTAATTTAATAAAGGAAGAGGCGCAAAAACTTCTTGCACATCAGATTGGTTTACTTAAGGGTTATAAAAATTCTGTTACCGAAGGAAGTCAATCTATGCTGCAAAGCCTTGACCCTGAAATAATTGAAAAAGAGACTGCAAGTAAACAAACTTCTAGTTTAGAAAATATTTTACCATACTTAAAAAAGATCAAAACACTTGAAGCAATTAAAAAAAGTTATAAAAAATATATTTCCGATCCTTACTACCTTGAGAAAAAATTCTTTCGACCAGCTTTCATAAAAGGATATCAAAAACCGATATCTCTCAAGGATGAAATAGGTGAATATTGAATTTATGTAATTAATTTAAGTCAGCTTACCCAATAAATTGTTTTTATTTACATTCAAATAATAATGATCAAGTATATCAAGATTCTTATATTAATTTCTCTGCTAAGCTGTGGTGGCGGGAAAGATACTATACAAATCACTTTTAATTGTGATGAAAACACCAATAGCGGAAATGCAGTTGTCATCACTCTATATCAACTTATAAATTCCGATAAATTTCGTCTTTCAAGTTTTGAATATTTAACAAAAAATCCGGTTGCTACACTAGGAACTGATTTAGTTACAAACTCTGAGTTAGAAAGAACCATGGTACCTGGAGAAACTTTGGATTTAAATGAAATTGAAATAAAACAGGAATCTGCTTTTATTGGGATTATAGCAGATTTTCATTCACCCGCACCTGACGGATGGCAGGCAGTAATTCCGATAACGGAAGACTTGAAACGATTGGTGATTTTTATTCATGAAAATTCTATATCCGTCCAGGAAGAGGATTAATATACCTATATAATATAAACTAATTCTTTACTTAATAAACCAATACAAATCTTATGAAGATTCAAAAAATTGTCTGGTTCGAAGGAATGAAACTTGATCCGCATCACTTTCAGCAAGCGGACAGATATAATCAATACTATATCAATTCGCGATTGGGAATGATTAATTCGAATCAGTGGGGATTGAAAAATATTAAGGTTGATAATGCAGCATTAGCTGGTGGAAATTTCAGCCTCATAAGTTGCTGTGGCATAATGTCCGATGGTATTATTTTTAATATGCCGGAAAATGATTCACTACCTAAAAGCAGAAACTTTGAAAATGTATTTTCTCCAGCAACTGATAGATTGGATGTATATCTAGCAATTCCAACCGAAAGAGTATCCGGAAAAAATTACCATTTAGATGAAGAAAAAGCTTCTGAATCACTTCGTTATACAATGCAAAATGCTGATGTAGTTGATACTAATACAGGGACTAATTTCAGAAGCATTGGAATTGCAAAGCCTAATTTTCAATTCAGATTTGGTGAAGAATCCCTTGAGGATTTTATTTCTTTAAAGCTGGGGGAAATAACTCGAACCTCTGATGTGAAATACAAAATGGAAAATCATTATATACCTGCTTGTTTAGAAGTTTCTGCTTCTGACGTGCTGCTTGAGCATCTTAGAAATATTTTAAGTTTGTTAGTGACAAAAAGTAAAGAGTTAAAAGCTCAGTCAAGTATTAGTAAACCGGAATTATCACTGACACAGGTGGAAATTTTATTAATGCTTCAGACTGTCAATACATTCTTGCCGATATTAAATTACTATAATAATTCACAACACATTCATCCAGAAAATCTTTATTCTCTTTTGCTGAATCTTGTTGGTCAGCTTTCTACATTTTCTACTCTCGGTTTAAGAGTTGATTATTTACCAATTTATGATCACAAGCATCTGTCAGAAATATTTGATCAAGTAGTAAACGAAGTTATGATAATGCTTAGTGTTCAAAAAACTGTCGAAAGAAAAGATATCGTTGTTCCACTTAGAAGACAAAGCGATACTTTATTTGTCGGTCAGCTATCATCAAATCATATGACCGCACAATTCTTCATCTCAGTGACTGGAGATTTGAACGAGAAGAAAATCATTACCGAATTACCAAAAAATATAAAGATATCTGCATATGAAGAGATTTTTGCGGTCCACCAGGCAGGAATTCAAGGCGTTAATATCGAATATGTTGCAAGACCTCCAGTGGGAATATCGGTTAAAGAAAAAGCGCACTACTTTAAAGTTATTAAAGAAGGTAGATTCTGGGATAAAATTGTTTCGAAAAATAATATTGCATTTTTTATTGCATCAGAATTTAAGTCACTTCAGATGGAACTAGTTTTACTTCTCTAAGTTGAATAAATATACTTTTTAAAGAGATTGAATTTATGAACATCGCCCATTCAGTTGATAGAAAGAAAAATCTTTCAGATCTTGCATCCGAATGTTTTATGCTTATTCTTCAACTTAGAGCCACGAATAATTATGGAAATGCTTCGGAGCTTAAAACGCGTATTGGAGAAATGTTTGATAGATTTGAAAAAAATGCAAGACAAACTGGGTTGGATAATGAAAAAGTTCACTTTTCAAAGTTTGCTTTGGTGGCATTCCTTGATGAAACCATCATCAGTTCTGAATGGTTAGAGAAAGAGGAATGGCTTGCAGAACCATTACAGATTAAATTATTTGATACCTTTAATGCAGGTGAAGAATTTTTTACATATTTAAGCAATCTAAGGCAAAGAACAAGCATCAATAAAGATGTTCTTGAAATATATTACCTGTGTCTAAGTTTGGGTTTCAAAGGTAAATACCAGCTTCACTCACCTGAAAATCTCAGAAGAATAATTGATGATCTTAATCTTGAACTACATCCCGAAGCATATCATTCGATTGATTTATTATCACCTAATGGTAAGCCAAAGCAAAGTATTGTTCAAACTGTCAAATCAGGTTTGCCAGTTTGGGTATATCCTGTTTTAGCGTTAGTAATCTTAGTGATTTTTTATATCATAATGTCGTTTTCTATTTCAAGTGAGTTAGATAGTGTTCTGAATTTTCTACGAACATTAACTGCTTAACTTGTGGAATAGTTAAAGTCAGTTCAATAATAAAAAATAATCATTTATGGCAACTCTTCCACCTATCTTAAAAAGTAAAAATATTCTTTTAGCAATTGCATTAGTTATTCTGATATTTTTAGTAATCTTTTTAAGTGCTTTTATAAGGATTACCTGGTTTATGCGTATTGCGATAATTGTTTTCCTTATTTTGATTTTTGTAATAGTATTCTTGTTTAAGAAAATGAAGGAGATGCAGAAAGCCGGACAAATTGAACAGTCAATCAGTTCTTCTTCAAATTCTCATGTTCTGAGTCCTGAAAAAAGAGCAGAAATTGATCAATTTAGAAAGCAGATCGAAGCAGCGATTACAGCACTTAAAAACTCTAAGCTTGGGAGAGGTAAATCAGGCAAAGCAGCACTCTATAAGTTGCCCTGGTATATGATAATTGGTCCTTCAGCGGCTGGTAAAACAACTGCAATTCAGAATTCAGGCTTAGAGTTTCCTTATGGAAAAGATTCAATTAAGGGTGTTGGGGGAACAAGAAATTGTGATTGGTTTTTTTCAACCCGAGCAATCTTTTTAGATACTGCTGGTCGTTATGTTTCAGAATCTGAAGATAGACCTGAATGGTTGAGCATTTCTTGAAACATTGAAAAGGAACAGGAAGAGAAAACCAGTTAATGGAGTAGTAATTGCCCTAAATATTGATGAGATTATTAATTGTGAAAATGATCAATTATATGAACATGCTAAAAACATTCGCCGAAGAATTGATGAATTAATCGAAAACCTTGGTATTGTATTTCCTGTCTATTTTATTTTTACAAAATGCGATTTAATCCAGGGTTTTGTAGAATTCTTTGGTGATTTTAGTGAAATCGAGCGTTCGCAGATTTGGGGCGCTACTCTAACATCTCAACAGCAAATTGATCCTAATCCAAAAAGTGTTTTTGAGAATGAATTTGACAAACTTGCCGAAATAATTTATAAAGCTAGAACAATACGATTGAGTAACCCGCTTAAAAGAGAACAAAGAAGAAAAGTTTTCTTATTCCCCTTCCAGTTTAAATCATTAAGAGAGAAATTAACTTATCTTATTGGTGAGGTATTTCAACCAAATCCATATCAGGATAATCCTTTATTTAGAGGTTTTTATTTTACAAGTGGAACACAAGAGGGCATTCCACTTGATTTAGCAATAAGAGAAATAGCTAAACAATTTAATTTACCTCCAGCACCCGGCGAAGAATTTGAAGAAATGCTTGAAACTAAAAACTACTTCATTAAGGATCTTTTAAACGATGTTGTAATAAATGATCAAAATTATACTGTTGGACAAGCTGCTACTGTTGTAAGACAAAATAGATTTTTAAGATTTGCAACTATATCAGTATCGGCCTTATTAGTTTTCATATTTGGTATGCTTATTACTATGGGTTTTGTGTGGAAGTGATGATGCCCTGAAAAGTGTTACTTCGCAGGCAAATTTATTTAATAAACTTAATTTAATGAACGGGGATTTGCTTAATAATTTTACTGAAGTTGAATCTCTAAAACAAACAATTGTGAAGATTAGTAGAGGTGAATATAACGAATCGATAATAAGTTTTGGTCTGGACAGAACCGATGAAACTCTGGAAGAGCTTACTGGGCTATACTTAAAAAAACCGAACCTTTTTTTGATAAATATATCTATGAGGAAATTGGTAATACTTTGAATAATTATACTGCCGGGCAAGAATACTCTGGTGAACAAATCTATAATTATCTTAAAGCATATCTTTTAATTGGTAATGAACGATCAAAACTCGATACCATAGCTCAAAAGTTTTTAACAGAAGTCTTTACTAGTATTTTGAATTCAAAAATTATTGACACCAATCCAGTTGCCTCAATGAAAGAAAAAGATTCGCTCAAGATTCTTTTCAGATATTATGCTTCCTTCATTTCCGAGCAAATGCAGAATGAAAATGTGTATCCTCGCCATAATGAAAATGCTTTACTAAGCATTGTGAGAATGAGATATCAAAATAGACCAAATGCAGAAAGTATTTATGCAAGATTAAAAGAAAATGGACTCTCTCAGTTTCCGGCAGAATTGACATTCGAGCAGTTGATTGAGGGAAAGTCGATGAAAGTAATGGGGACTGATTTTAAAATTCTGTACATATTTTCTGCAGACGGATGGAAGAAATATATTCAACCAGCCATTCTTGATAGAAGTAAAAATCAGAATAGTGAAGATTGGGTGGCTGGCAAAACTCAGGTAAGGCAACCTCCTCAATCAGAATTGGACAGCGAAAAGTTGAGAAGACAGTTAACGGATTTATATCTTACAGATTTCAAACAATGTTGGGTTAAATTTTTACAAAGTCTTGAGTATTCTGGTTTTGAATCGGTTCCTTATGCAGCGAACAACCTAAAACTTTTAAGTGATCAGGTTGCTTCACCTTTAGTACTTATATTAAACGAATTTGCAAATCAATTGAAAGAAGTAGCTAATTCACAAACTCTTTCAGACACAAGCATGTCTGGTCAGTCCGGTTTAAGTTCGTTAAACAATGCTGATATTAAAAGATTTAGAAAATTTATTGTGGGATCTGATGATGGTTCGGCCCAACCGGATCTTAATGTTGTAATTATGCAATATGGGTTTTTAAACAACAGCCTTGAGCAAATTAAAGGAGATCAGGAATTAATTAAGAATTACGCAGTAAAAGTGATGAATCAACAGGTGCCGGAGTTCCAAACTGCTAAAAATGCAATCTTAGGTTCTGTTTCCACCGTACAAGAATTTCAAAATCTTTTAATAGAACCTGTAAAGTTGAGCTTAAAAACTGTTTTTTCGGGAACCACATCATATTTGAATGAGCAATGGAAAATAAAAGTCGTAGATGTATTTAATAAAACTCTAGCAAATACATTTCCATTTTCTGAAGAAGGGAATGATGCCCCTATTAAGGACTTTGAGGATTTCTTTAAACCTCAAGATGGGATTCTTTGGTCTTTTTTCAATTCTGAGTTAAGCTCATTCATTAAAAAGGATAATGATAAGGGATTGAGTTTCTCAAAAGAATTTAGAAATTCAATTGAAAAAGCCGATGAAATAAGCAAAATATTTTTTAATAATAATGATATGATTTTAACTTTCTCTCTCGAACCACGGCAACCAGTTAAGAAAAATGTACCTGTTAAACAGTACCATTTAATAATTGATGGCGATGATAAGATCTATAAAATGGGTCATACAGAAGTGTCCATATATTCTTGGCCAGCTCAAAGTGGGATTGCTGATGCATCCTTATATATTACGTTTGAAAATAGTACATCAAATATTAAGTCCTACAAAGGTGAATGGGCATTCTTTAAATTACTTAATGAAGCTTCCTCAATTAAACAAATATCTTCCTCTCAAATAATTTTAAACTGGAAATTTTCAGAACCTAACAGTTATGATGTGACCATTGAATATCTGTTAGATGCAAAAAGTTCAAAACATCCATTTTTAAAAGATTTCTTTAGTTCTTTCAAACTACCCGATACAATAAATTAACTTATGTCTGATGACATTGGTACTAATCATTTAGAAAGTTTATCTGCTGGTTTCTTCGGTAAGCTGCCAGAGTTTTCTGACTTTATAAAATACAATGCTAGTGGTAAAGAAATCCTTGTGCTAGATAATTGGATTCAAGAAGGTCTCGCCTTGGCAAAGATTAAATATAAAAACGAATGGAAAATCTATTATAATAATTGCTCTAAAATATATTTTATTTATCCTTATTCAGGGACTGATAAAATAACATTAGGAATAATCTACCCAGCTAACGATAAAAGTGGGAGAAGCTACCCTTTTATAATGTTCGTCAATATCTCGAAATCTATCATCAACGGATTGAAGTGCTATTTTATTCCCTCAGCATTTGAACAGATGTATAATTCATTTGATAAAATCCTTGATTCAAATAATTCGATCGAAGACCTTACCAATTTAAAGGCTTTAACAACGTCTGCTAAAATAAAATCGTTAAATATTAGTTCCTTAACTGATGAGTATAGTAGATTTACTATGGAAAAGCATCTTGGAGATATTATTGATTTCAAAGGCGAATCCTCCGCTCGATTAATAGATCTATTCCTTGATAGAATAAATATACTTGAACATTTCTGCGTTATTAATTTTATGTCGAATTCAAATGAACAAAAAGATTTTCATTTGATCGGATTTTACATTGAACTTATGCAGAGACTATTTAAGGAAACGGAATCAATACCTGGAATTTTTTGGATTCACAGAAACAATCATTCCGGATTTTTAATGCTTTCGTTTACAAAACCATCACCGAAAGATTTTATTGACCTTGTATTCTATGAGAGCATCTATTGATATTGAACAGAAGAGATGGAAATCACCATATAACCGAGAAGCATAAATCACTTAATTCAATTTTTCGTAATAATGCATTTGTCGATAATAGCATAAGCTTAAATGATTTTCTTAACTCAATTCAAAATTACATCTATTGAAATCATTGAAAAAATAGTATCGAATAAACATCAATATGTCAGAGATTACAGAGTTAGAGATACCAGATATTGTTTTGGATTATCTAAAACCTATATCTGATACAGTCACCTACAGGAATCGATGCAAGCACTGTAGAAGAATATTTTGTCCTCAATATGGAAATACCCAAAACTGCACCTGATTATAAGAAGTGTATTGAATTATCGGCAACTATTCTTAAAGAAAAAAGTAAGGATATAAAAATTGCTGCATGGTTATGCTTTGCCTATTTCAGAGTGGAAAAAGTAAAAGGACTGCTTAATGGGTTAAAGATTATATACTATCTTCTCAAAAAATATGGAGACAGTCTTTTCCCATAAAAACCCTTTACATCGTAGTAAAGCAATACAATTTATTAAATCAACCAAGATTTGTTAAGCTTGTTGAAAGGGAAACTCCGACATTATCAAATTCTAAAGATTACCTGGAAGCAAGTATAATAGTAAGTGGTATTGTTGAGGAGTGTAAAAAGCTCTTTCCTGAAAACGCACCAGTATTAAAGGCTATAGTTGAAGTAATGCAGGGACATGTTGAAACTGCGAATGAGTTAATTAGCCCACCTAAAGAAAAATTGGAAAAACCTCTTGTGCAACAACAACAGGAGAAGAAAGATGAAAGTAGTTGAAAAACCTGCAACCCAAATAATCAGTCAGGTAAAAGTTGAAGAAAAACCGGCTCAAAAGGTCGTTCCTATTAATAGAAACTTCACCTCAACCGGCCAAAGTAACTTCGGAGATACGATGGGATAATCCAATTAAGACAAATTTTAACTCAGTTTTTTGAGCACCAAGTTGATGGTGTGAAAAAAGAGAAAATTCCTGAATCGTATTTAGTGTTTGGAATTTCCCGTCAGCTTCAATGGGGAAAATTATTCAGACCTCCTGAAATAGAAAATGTGACACAAATTGAAGCACCAAATCCTATAATTCAATCTAATATTAAAAAGTGGTATGAAACATCTGATTGGGATATGCTAATTCCTAGGATAGAGATTAATTTTCTCAAAGCTGATAGTGCTTTTCCATATTGGTTTGACTCACAAAGATTTGTTGTAAAAGCACTTGAGCAAAAAGGTGGAAACTACGTTCTTGCCTCTGAAGAAATAAAAAGACAATTGACGCAATTGTTAAACCGTATACCTGATATCCCAGGATTCAAATTTAAAGACAAGCAAACTGCTTTTGCTGATGATGAAACAATTAAATGGATTTATGATGAAGTGAGATCATCGGCAAGTAAAGAAGAACAAAAAGAGCAGATTATACTTCCCCCAATAATGGGTGAAGATTATGATTCTATTAATCATGAATATAAGCATGCTTGCGCACAACTACCAAAGAATATAGAAATAAATATTGCTGCTATGCAGAAAGCGATTGATACCGATGATAGACGGAAGGGAAAATTTTTAAGAAGATTAAATCTTTCAAACTATTGTATGCAGGCTAAATTATATGAACTAGCTAAAGTCCATTTAACGGAGCTTAGCATCTTTATTGATGAATACAATCTTCCAGTTTGGGAATCAGCATTATGTACTGCTGTCTGGCAGTCAATGTTTTTAGTAAATAAAGAACTTATATCAAGTAGTCGTGATAAAGAATTAAAAATTACTTTAGAAAAAGAGCAAAAAGAATTATTTAAAAAAGTTGCAAAATACGATAGCATAATTGCAATTAAACTAAAACAAAAAAAATGAGAGGTACAAATGGCACGACCAACGGCTCCTAAGATCGCACAAAGAGTTAAGGTTTCAATACTTCCCAGCAGCGATGCTAAAGAAAGTGTTGAGCTTGACTACAGACTGCTGATTCCTGGCGATTTCAGTAAAAGTGAACCAGGCAGTCAGGGGATGATCAAAGATAGAAGGCTAAGAACAATAGCCAACAAGGGGGATTTTCAAAAAGTCCTGAAGGATATTAATCCTAAGCTTAAGCTGACGGTATCAAACAAACTTTCTGATGATCCGGAAGCGAAGATGGAAGTAAATCTGGATATAAAAGATATCAAGGATTTTCATCCAGATGAGATTGTAAAAAAGGTTGAACCTTTAAAACAGCTTCTTGATGCTAGAGAAAGATTAAAGCAACTTAAGATAGCAGTTTTAAAAGATGTTAACCTTAAAAAAGCAATCGAAGGTGTTCTGAAAGATGGAAGTGGAAGCATTGATGAGCTTCTTTCAAAACTTGGTACTGCACAGGATAAAGCAGAAAAATCTAATTAAATACTTTACTTATAAACAATTAAGCACGGAGGTTCTAAAAATGGCAAAAGAAAAAATTACTTCAACAGAACAGGAACAAAAATCTGAAGGTAGTTCTGTTGACAAGCTTTTAACCATGCTGGATGAAACAAAAAAAGATGCAGTTGCAGAATTTATAAGTAAGGTTGGTAAAGAATCACAGGTATTTAAAATTACCGGTGCACTCGTAGATTCCTTCATTGCTGACATTGATACTGTTCTTAGTGCTCAGATGGATGTAATTCTGCATAATGAAGATTTTAAAAATCTTGAATCAACCTGGCGTGGTTTACTATTTCTCGTTCAGAATACAGAATTCAGTAAGCCTGTTAAATTTGAACTTTTGGATATTAATAAGGAAGAGCTATATGAAGATCTGAACGAAGCTGCAAACGGTGAAGGTTATGAAAAAGATTCTGGTTTCTGGCATCACATATATTGGGGTGCTTATGACAAAGTTGGTGGACATTCATACACTGCCATTATCGCTGACTTTCAGATTGATAACTCTGCACAAGATATAAGTTTATTGCAGCACGTATCGGTACTCTCTGAATCAGCTCAGATACCATTCATTGGAAATACGAGCCATAAATTCTTCGGAGAAAACAGCTTTGGCGATGTAATGAATAATCGCTTTTTAGTAGATCAGGTTAGCGATGGAGCAGAATATACTGCGTGGAGAGCATTCAGAGATGATGACCGTTCTAAATATATCGGTTTGACATTACCTCGTTTCCTTGGAAGACTGCCCTATAGTGCTGAATCCGAACCAACTAAGAACTTTAATTACAATGAAGGTGTATACCACGATGGTAAAGACAATAGTCTCTGGTGTAATGCATCTTTTGCACTCGCATCCAATATGATAAGAAGTTTTGAGAAATGGGGGTGGAGTGTGAAAATAGTTGGAGTTGATTCTGGTGGTAAGGTTGAAAATCTACCAACCCCAACTTATGAAGAACACGGACAGAAAAAACTTAAAGTTCCTATTGAAGCATCTGTAGGTCAAGCCAAGGATCAGGAACTTTGTGATCTCGGATTTATACCTCTGGCACATTGGGATAGAACGGATTACGCCTGCTTTTTCGAAGTTCCTTCAGTCAATAGACCTAAAAAAATTAAGAATGACCCGGAGGCTTCTGCTAATTATGCGGTAGGTGCAAGATTACAATACACCATGCTTGTAACAAGAATTGCTCACTACTTAAAATACCGCCAGCTGATTTTTGTTGGTAAAAATGCAGGTGCCGGCGATATTGAAAAAGATCTGAAAAAATGGTTAGATACTCTTGTCGCAGATTTTCCCAATGCACCAGAGTCAGTGATTGCTGAAAGACCATTGAGATCATATCAGCTTCACGTAGAAGAGTTGGCTGAAAAACCCGGTTTCTTCCAGATTAGCGCTGAGTTCAGACCTCACGTTGCAATTACGGGCATGGATGTCAATCTTAAACTTATTGCTTATCATTCAATAGAAGAAGGATAAAATATTTTGCTCACTTAATATTAATTAATCAATTATCAATAACTAAAAAGGAGAATAGTCATGGCTGTTAAAGGTGAAATTAAAGTTAAAAACCACGAAGGTAGCGAACTGAAAGGTCCTCGTGATAACGGAAGTAGTCTGGTCTATGAATTCAATCACGAAGTCTATCTTCCATACGAAAAGGAAGAAAACAAAATTCAAGGATCAAGAAAAATCACAGCTTTTAATATTGTTAAAGCAATTGATGAACTTACACCACAGTTATACCAGATTGTATGTAACGGACAGATGTGCAAGGAAATAGAAATAACTTTGTATAGAATTGGAATGCAATCTGGTGAAGAAGAAGCATACTTTCATTATCTGCTTAAGGATGCAAAGATTGTTTCAGTTCAAAACTGGATGCCACCAACTTATGATCCCAAAAACGAAGGAGTCGGACATCTTGAAAAAGTATCCATGTTAGCAAAAACTTTTTCCTGGGAATATATCGAAGGTGGTATCATTTATGAAGAGACTGCTTTCTAGTTTTATCACAAATGAAAGAGCAAGATCTGTTTACTTGAATATTTCTAAAAAGGTTAGATTATTAAAATGTGATTAAAAACCAAATAATTATTAGCGTAATTCAAATAGGGAGTACAAAATGAAATCTGTTATTATTTTCTTCTCATTATTCTTAGTTCTATTGATGACCACTTTCGCTCAACAAAATTACGATGATGTTGTCTACTTAAAAAATGGATCAGTTATTCGTGGGATAATTATTGAACAAGTTCCTAATGTATCCTTAAAACTTCAGACGAAGGACGGGAATATATTTGTCTATAAAATGGAAGAAGTGGAAAAGATGACAAAAGAATTAGCTCAAGGGTACAATGAGCAATCTGAATATTATTCTGGTCCAGAGAAATCACCAGGACTGGCTTTTGCATTATCTTTCTTAATTCCAGGACTTGGTCAGTATTATAATGGTGATATAGTAAAAGGTGTAGTTATGAATGCGCTATACGTAACAGGGTGGGTTATTTATTTTACAGCAGGATACGAAGAGTATGATTATTACTATTACTATTATGAAGAAGAAACTGATTGGCTATACGTCGGTTTGGGAATTGCGCTGGGAACTTCTATCTGGTCAATGATTGATGCCCCGATTTGTGCTTCAAATTATAACGATAATTTGCGAAACCAAAAACAACGATATGGTCATATGTACGAACGCTATTTGAATGATCGTGTTGTGCTGGGAATTGATCTTTCACCAACATTGAAGGGTTTTGCAGGAGGCATAACTCTGCATTTTTAATTTATTTTCATCCTATGATAATTATCGTCATATTTTTAAGGGGTGAAATAATTAATTGATTCACATCTAAGATCAAATGGTTCCAACTTCATTTTATTTATAACTTATACCATTATTTCTGTCTTATTCCTAATCTAAACTACAGAATATTATTAGATGAAGAATTTAAGTCTTTATGATATTCTTATCGGGCAGTATTATAATCTCATTTACTTGTCTATTTCTAGAAGGGTTAGACGTGCAAAAATGCGATTAGAAACTTTACAATAAATTACTCAAAATTAAAAAAGGGAGTACAAAATGAAATCTGTTATTTTTTTCTTTTCATTGTTCTTAGTTTTATCAATGGCTTCTTTAGCTCAACAAAACTACGATGATGTTGTTTACTTAAAAAATGGATCTGTTATTCGGGGGGTCATCATTGAACAAGTTCCTAACGTTTCCTTAAAACTTCAAACAAAAGACGGGAATATATTTGTCTACAAAATGGAAGAAGTGGAACGCATAACAAAAGAATTAGCTCAGGGATATAATGAGCAATCTGAGTACTATGCTGGTTCTGAGAAATCACCTGCACTAGCGTGGGGATTATCATTCTTAATACCAGGGCTTGGTCAGTATTATAATGGCGATATAGTAAAAGGTGTAATTATGAATGTACTGTATGTTGGGGGTATGGTGATGTATTATGCCGGAGGTTATGAAGACGTCACTTATGTTGATTACTATTATGATTATTATTATCAGGAGTACTATTACTATTACTATACCGTTGAAGAAGAAACTGCTTGGTTGTATGTTGGTTTGGGTCTTGCGGCAGGAACCTGGATTTGGTCACAGATAGACGCTCCGATTTGTGCTTCAAATTACAACGATAATTTGCGAAACCAAAAACAACGATATGGCCATATGTACGAGAATTATTTGAACGATCATTCGTTCTGGGAATTGATCTTTCCCCAACATTAAAAGGCTTTGCAGGAGGCATTACACTACATTTTTGATTTATTCTTATCCTATTTAATGTAAAATTTAAGTGGGGGTGTACTATCTAATTGATTAGCATTCAAGATCAATTAATTCCAACTTACAAATTTATACCCATATTTTTTCGTTCTTTCTAATACAAACTACAAAATATTAATAGATGAAGAATTTAAGTCTTTATGATATTCTTATCGGGCAGTTTGCTTCCGAGTCCAAAAATATAGATGAAACGGAATTCACTGAACTTGATCAATTGACCGAAGAACAAAAATTAAGATCAAGTATTATTGAAAATCTTCGAATGGTTTTATCAACAAGGCAAGGCTCAGTTCAACATCTGCCCGATTTCGGAATGCCGGATATTCTACAATTATTTTTCAATTCTGATAATTCAATTGAACCAATCAAAAAAGAAATTAAAAATGTAATTCTTAAGTATGAACCACGCATTGCTGAAGTTCAGGTTCAGAAAACCGATTTTGATCAGGAATCAATGAAAATTACTCTTAAAGTAATTGCAACAGTAAAAGATATTCCGAATAAAGAAATATTACTAACTGAATTCTCTACGACAGGATGGACAAAAGTTATGTTCGAAAAGGATATTAAATAATGGGTATAGAAAAATATTTTGAAAGAGAATATAATTACTTGCAAACTGCAGGTGAAGATTTTGCAAAAAAGCATCCAACTCTCGGTTCGCGTCTTCGAATGAGTGAACACGAGAGGAAGGATCCATTCGTTGAAAGATTATATGAGGGTTTTGCTTTTCTTGCAGGTAGAATTCAGGAAAGACTTGATGACGAATTCCCTGAAATTGCCGGAGGTATTCTGGAAATATTATTTCCTAATCTATTAAAACCTTTTCCGTCCTGTTCAATATTACAAGCAAAACACAAATCAGGAGCAATATCTAAACCAGTTATTATAAAAAAAGGAAGCGAAATTCAGACTCAAACCGGTAAGTACAAGGTTAAGTATAAAGTTTATGCCGGTGTTTCCGAAAAAAGCAGATTAACTGAAAAGGACGAACCGGCAGAGTTTATTTTCAGAACCACACAGGATCTTGTTGTTAGACCATTGAGGTTGGAGGAAGTTTTAATAGAAGAATCCAGCAAAGGAATAACATCCTTGATTCTCAGAATACAACCTGAAAGAAATGTCGACTTCGAATCGCTTGAAATGAATAATTTTCAATTATTTCTTTTCGGTTCCTCATCTATTAAATATGAGTTGCTTTATTATCTGATAAATTTTGTGTCTTCAGTATCCGTTAGAGAATTAAAGGATAAAGCTGCTGTTTTTACGAAAATTAATAATTACAAAATGACTAATACCCGGACTTTTTGAAGATGATCATAATGTTCTGGATAGTTCAATCCTTCCGTATTCAAAACAAACTTTTGACGGGTTTAACCTTCTTCAGGAATATTTTTCTTTTCAGGAAAAATTCTTTTTCGTCAATATATTCGGGATTAGATGAATTCAAGGGATCAGGTCAGTCTAATCTATTTGAAATTAAAATTGATTTTAACCGCAGACTTCTGAAAGAAAAATGGCCTACTTCAAAAAATGTTCTTCTTCACTGCACTCCTATTGTTAATCTCTTTAGCAGATTCACTGAAGAGGTAATTGTTAATCAGAGACTCCCGGAATATTATATTGTCCCAGATATTGACCGACGCAAAAGTCAGAGAAGTATATTCAGTCGATAAAATTTCTGGCATCAGTGAAAATAAAATTGAACAGTATAAATATATACCTATTTCTTCGCATGATATTCTGGATACAAGTGATCCGGATTACAACTATAAACGATTTTTTTCGATCTTTCGTAGAAGCCAAATAAGTGATATGGCAGAGACCTATATCCGGTTGTTTGGGCCGAGCATGGAAGAAGCTGATTTTCCCAGAGAAACACTTAACATCGAGGCTACATTATCAAATGGTTTTCTCCCATCAGCTTATTTAGAGGTTGGTTCATAAGAGAACCAATTAATTTTCCTGCAGGAATAGAGGCCTCTAACATTACTATTCCAACAGAAGTTCTTGAGGGACCGGATAAAAATAATTATCTGTGGTCGCTTATTGCACATTTATCTGTAAGCTATACAAGTCTGTCTGAGGTTGAGACATTAAAAAATATATTGAACTTATATAATTGGTTCAAAGCGCATAACCATCCCAACAAGAAAAGAATAGAAGGTATTAAAAAGATTCACAAACCAATAATAATCAGCAAGATTAAAAACCGCAACATTATAAGAGGAATAGAATTTCATGTTGAAGTTGATTTAAAAGAATTTGAGTACGGGGAAGGTGAAATAAATCTCTATGGAACAATTTTAAATGCATTTTTATCGCAGTATGTCACTATAAATTCCTTCGTTCAATTAAAGATTACTGAATCAGGAACAAACAAAGAATATGTATGGGAACCGATTCTAGGAAAAATTCCTCCCTTATAATAGATGATCTGGTTGAGAATGGGCCGGCTTATAATGTCTGGCAGGCCGTTCGGATAGCAGATAGAATTGTTAAAAAAGTTAAATCCTCAAAGGGACGATTCTACTTTTTGAACAAACTGGATTAAAGTTCCGACCATTTGAAAAATATGAATTTCCTCCCAGTGATATAAAAAAGATAAGTTACGAAGAAGGTGTATTTAATTTTGTCCTAACTTTTCTTGGCTTGTACGGAATTAATTCTCCCATCCCTCGATGTTATCACGAACAGGTTGATTTTCAGCAGAGAATTTTAGGTCCTGGACAGGTTCCCCTTCAGAACTTCTTAGATATATTTAACAACCGATTTTACTGGCTTTACTATCAATCCTGGAAAAAATATAGATTTTATCTTCATCTTAATTCTGAAGAAAATAATAAGATAATCCAAAGGATTAATTCATTTAGTGGGAGAGGATTCTTTAAAAAAACAAAAAGCCCAGCATTATCTGATTATACACTACTAAAATTTTCTGGATTATTCAGTCAAAGAGTAAGGAACAAATCCGGTTTAAAAATTTTACTTCGATATCTATTCCCTCAATTTAAAATGGAGATTAAAGAGTTTATCCCAACTTGGATTGAACTAAAAGATGTTCCCACACTTGGGAGCAATGAAAATATATTGGGAGAAACAAGTTTTATAGGTAAGCATACTTTGGATTATACAAGCAGGATCTGTATAGAAATAGGTCCAATTTCTTTCACGATTATCTTGATTTTCTTCCCGGTAATAGCATTCAAATAAACTTAGAGAACTTTTGGATATTTATCTAAATGATGGGCTGGAATATGATTTTAATTTCAAAATTATAAGTGATACAATTGTTACAATTTCCTGGGATGATGATAGATTAAAACTTGGTTCTACACTATGGTTAGGAAAACCTGAACAGGAAATTGTAAATGTTTATTTGCCTTATGAACAATTATCCGAAACAAGTTAACTGACATCCTAGTTCCATAATTTATTTTAGCCTTTAAAGTTCAATTTTTGAAAATAAGTTATCCCATTCTTTTCTCTAAAAATTATTCAATTAAAAAAATCTTCAGGAGACAAAAATGCAGAGCAAAGATATAAGATCACTTCTACTCAAGCTTAATAATTATATGGTTAGAAATCTTGATACCGCAACTGGCTTGGGAATAAATCGATCACATTACGAAATTACATTTGATCATCTTCTTAATTGTCTGATTGAAGATGGACAGGGGGACGTTCCTCTCATCTTTAAACACTATAACATTGATACTGGAGATGTACAAGGTCGTGTGCTAAGAAATCTTGAAGAAATGGAAAAAGGTAATACAGGTAAGCCCAAACTTTCACCCTTACTAACCGAATTACTAGAACAAGCTTGGATAACAAGTTCTGTTCATCATCACGAAACTAAAATAAGATCCGGTGCATTATTTGAAGTTTTTATAGCATCCGAACAAGTAATAAGTAGCAAGATGCTGGATATTCTTTCTCCTATTAAGCAGGAAGAATTAAAAACAGAGTTTTATAATATTGTTAAAGGGTCGGTGGAAGATGCTAGTGTTGCCTCGGAAATGATTTCCTCCGAAGAAGCAAAGGAGATACCTACAGATGGAACAGTACTTGACTTATTTACCACTAATCTGACTGCACAGGCAAAGGAAGGAAAAATTGATCCGATTCATGGTAGGGACGAAGAAATTATACAAATTATCGAAGTCTTATCTCGACGTAAAAAATCAAATCCTATTGTTCTTGGTGAGCCTGGTGTTGGTAAGACAGCGCTTATTGAAGGTTTAGCAATAAAAATTGCTACTGATCAAGTTCCTGATGTACTAAAAAATAATCAAATCTATTCTCTCGATCTTGGCTCTTTACAGGCTGGGACTAAAATGAGAGGAGAATTCGAAAAAAGATTTAAAGCTGTAATCAGTGAAATATCCAACTCACCAATTCCTGCAATTTTATTTATCGACGAAGCACATACACTTATTGGTGCAGGTGCATCTGCTGGTGGTGGTGATGCAGCTAACTTTCTAAAACCCGCCTTGCAAGAGGTTCGTTCAGAGCTATTGCAGCAACTACATATCTTGAATACAATAAATACTTTGCAAAGGATGCAGCTTTGGAGAGAAGATTTCAACCAATTCATGTTGCCGAACCAGATGATGAAAAAGCCGTACTTATGCTACGCGGGATTAAAGAAAAATATGAAGCGTATCATGGCATACATATTACAGATGAAGCATTGGAAGCTGCTGTGAAATTATCGCAGAAGATATATTGCCGGAAGGCAACTGCCGGATAAAGCAATTGATCTTTTAGATACTTCTGCAACTCGTGTTAAAATGTCACTGACCAGCAAACCACCAAAACTTGAGTTACTTATAAGTGAATTAAAGTCAACTGAAATGGCTATTGCTTCATACAAAAAGACACTGATCTGGAACTTCCAGTAAACAAAGAAAATCTGGATGACTTAAACGAAAAAAAGAGAAATTGGAAAAAGAAGTTCAGGAAAAAGAGGAAGATTGGAAAAAAGAAAGTGAATTGACAAAAAGACTGATGGAATTAAGAATGAAGAAATTTGCAGAGAAGGATAAAAGTAAAATTGAAAAGAACATTCGATGAAGAAATATCAAAAATTAAAAAAGAATTAACCCAATTACAGGATCCACGTCCCCAGGTTTTCGCGGAAGTAACTAGAAATACAGTTGCAGAAGTTATTGAAGCATGGACAGGAATTAAAGTTGGTAATATGACCAGGGATGAAATGACAACAATGCTTCAATTAGAAGATGAACTAAGAAAGAGAGTGCTTGGGCAGGATCATGCAATTAAGCAAATATCAGATGTTCTTACGAGGTGCAAAAGTTGGAATTAAAAAAGAAGAAGGTCCTATCGGTGTATTTATGCTCATCGGGACGAGCGGAGTTGGGAAAACAGAACTTGCGAGAGCAGCAGCCGAAGTATCTATTCGGTGATGAAAGATTTATGGTAACGCTTAATATGACTGAATATCAGAATGAATATAATACATCGCGATTGATTGGAGCCGATCCAGGTCTGGTTGGATATGGTGAGGGAGGAGCTTTAAGCGAACCGGTTAGACGAAGACCTTACTGCGTGGTTTTGCTTGATGAAATTGAAAAAGCTAATTCAAGTGTTAAAGATCTTTTTATGCAGGTTTTTGACAGAGGTATGCTGCAGGATGCGGACAGAAGAAACATTGATTTTTCAAATACAATTATTTTTATGACTTCCAATCTTGCATCTGATGTACTGTTCCAAAATTATTATGAAGGTATGGTTTCACCTGATGAATTACTCGAGGTTCTCAGGCCATATCTTAACCAACATTTCAGGCCCGAATTTCTGGGCAGGTTAAAGCCTATCGTATTCCTTCCGCTAAATACTGAAGCTATGAAACCAATAGTTGAAATGAAGCTGAATAAGATTAAAAAACGTCTTATGCAGAACAGAAAACTTGAAGTTACGTTCGATAAAAAAATTATTGACGATATTGTAACGTCTTGTACAAGTGCTGAAACAGGAGCGAGAAATATAGATGCTATTATTGATCGTAAACTTGCGCCAGAAATTTCATCTCATAGGGAGCGGGTGGATCGATTCCGGGAAGTTGTGGAAATCGTTGACCAACTTTTACGGAATCCTGAAACATCGTATTCGGGGCAGTATTACCACATCGAAAGAACGATCATCAATCCATTGCCTGTTCAGCAACCGCGCCCTCCCCTGATGATCGGTGGTAATGGACCACGCATGCTCAAGATTGCCGCACAATTTGCCGACACCTGGAATACATTTGGTGGAATTGACATAAAATCATTTGATGAGATGATTACCCTCACCTGCAAACGAAACTCCATGGTAGATCGTTATTGCACTGAGATCGGGCGTGATCCAACGACGTTGCGTCGTTCTGTCCTTATTTATACCAGTGAGGAATATCAGCGCCTCTATGCTGTTCCTGGGGCGTTTGAAGAGATCGTTAAAAGGTATCTGGAAATTGGCATCACGGAGATCATATTTTTCTATCCATTCGTCCCCATGTTGATGCCCATGTTTGAGCATATTGTCAATGAGGCTATCCCCCGCTTGCGAAGCGATAACCCAACATTGAGCTAAACCACGGTTTCAAAAGTCAGGTTCGGATCAACTTTATGAACCATAAATATCTGCTGAAATACCGATCTGTAATCTAGTTTTCCAAAAATTTCGTATATGTATGTATTAAAACACCCTTCAGGACTATAATTTATGCTGTTCACACGTAGGTAAATAATATATATTCATAGGGATAAGTGCAGATATGAAAAAAACCGGTAAGCGTATTTGGTATGGAATAGCTATATTTCTCAGTGGTCTTATCCTGCTGCTGAGCGTTTTAGGCATTGCAGGAGTATGGATCACTGAACGGGCACTGGCAAAGACGGTTGTCCAGGTGCTGGACTCAGTCGGAAATGTCACAGAAACCCTGCGCCAGGCAACTCAAGGGGTTGATCAAAAATTGGAACGATTGCAGTCAGCCTCTAGCTTCATTTCGACAGTTTCTGGTAAATTAAGCCAGAACGTGAATGACCAGGGTTTGCTCCTGCTTCTACTTCCCGAAGAGGAAGAGCAAAACCTGGTTTCGCTTACCTCATCTGTGAACGAGTCGGTCAGCACCTTGCGTGATGTGCTCACCGCAGGCCTGAGCATCTATCGCACGATCGACCAGCTGCCGTTTATCAGCATGCCCGCTCCCAGCCAGGAACAGGTTGACAAGGTCCAGAGCTCAGTTGGAGAGATTCAATCATCTGTGGAGAATGTGCGTACGGAAGTAGTTGCATTCCGTTCGGGCATCAGCGGTCGAATCACGAATGTGCAAACTGGGGCGGATTTGCTTACTTCTAAGGTGGGTCAATCCAGGGATCGGCTGGCAGACCTGGATGCTCGCTTGGTCATTATCCAGGAATCACTGGTTCAATGGCAACAGACAGCACAGAATGTACTCTTGTTGGTATCATTCCTGGTTACCCTTATACTGGTGTGGGTGATCTATAGCCAGGCTGAAGTGCTGCGCCTGTATGTACAACGCTGGAAAGCCGCCGGGTTGAATGCTGGGATTGAGACACCTCCCGACCAGGCTGCAAGTATAAAAACGGAAAAAATCATAGAAACTGCCTCGGAGGGTCAAAATACTGAAGGTATTGATCAAACATCAAATTAGATCAATCGCACTTAAAAAAGTATTGCTATACTGGAAAAAATAATATCTGAATTTCTGTAACTATTTATAATGCGTAGGGTTATATAAAAGCAAATATGCCTGAAAAGGCAATAAAATACCAATATATAGGAGAATGAAAATGATCGACAATAGTTTCTTTACTCTAGCCTGTGCAGGGCTGATCGGCGCCCTGTTCGGCCTGCTGCTGGCCTTTTTTGGCTATCGGCTGTTCCTCTTCCTTCTGCCTGTCTGGGGCTTCTTCTTTGGCTTGTTCCTCGGAGCTGACACGATGCATTATTTGTTCGGATACGGCTTCCTTGCATCTGTCACCAGCTGGGTAGTTGGCTTCATCGTCGGGGCACTATTCGCCGTGCTGTCGTACCTGTTCTATATGGTCGCGGTTGCAATCATAGCCGGCTCCCTTGGCTATATCGCCGCCTTTGGTATCTGGCTGGCGATCGGTTTGAATCCTGGCTTCCTGATGTGGATCGTTGCAATCATTGTTGCTGTTGCCTTTGTCATTGTGACCTTCGCCTTCAACCTGCAAAAATGGGTGATCATCATTGCCACATCGATCCTGGGCGCCGCAACGACCTTTGGCACCTTCATCCTGCTGTTCAACCCAATGGCGAATTTCCTCGAGAATCCAGTAAAGGTCGCTCTGGAGTCCTCATGGTTGCTCCTAATCATGTTCCTGGTGATGGTGGTGGCCGCGATCGTGGTGCAGTACCGGCAGAACAAGTCCTTCACCCTGGAAAGCTACAACAACTGGGAAACGGAGTAAGTTCCTGGTTCGATAGGATTTGTATCCATAGTTATTGATCTATATTGACCTGTTTAACCTGCTGTATCTATCCAGTTATTATCGCGGTTGGGGTACAGGTCTGAGGAAAAAATAATGAGGCTGGCCTATTCAGTTAGGTCAGCCTCGTTTTGTAAAATAATCCTGCCTAACTCCCTTGGTTGGTGAATAAGCACACTTTTATTTAGATTATGATACAACATCCTGGTATCATCTAATCATCCTCGATTTGGATGGGTAAGCAAATAGTGGTACAGAATTATAAAATTGCTACGATGGTATATACCCCGATAGTGCTGGTATTTTTACCCAATTAACACTCATATACTATGAATCAGGTTAGCGTGCAATGGGGCTTGCGATCTAATCGATATAATTTTATTCGGCAAGCCAGTTCTGCCATATTAGCAATAATCAAGCTATGCTAGAATATTGAATGAAAGTGGTTACTTATCCGTAATAGAAAATAAATAATCCGGACGAGCCATCAGGTGACATGCACAGGAAAAGACCCAAGGAATAAAACAAGATGTCCGAATTTCTTTCAAAATTAACGGCTTCCAATTTACTGGAGATGATCCTGACCCTGATCTTAATCATCGTGTTGACAATCGTTGCACTTTACCTGGTGAAAGTATCCGCCGATACATTTGACAAGCGCATCATTTCCACAACTCAAGATCTGGACCGACGATCGCGATTGCTCACTTTAAGAAAAGCGGCCAAAAGCACCGCCCAGATGGTCATAATAGTCATCGCTGGGCTTATCGGATTAAGTACGCTCGGAATTGATATTGGGCCAGCACTGGCAGCTGCGGGTATCTTGGGACTGGCGATTTCACTTGGTGCACAGACATTGATCAAGGATGTCATCGGGGGCATCATTATCCTGCTGGAAGATGAATATCGCGTGGGTGACCACGTCAGGATTGGTACAGTCAATGGTGAGGTGGAGAGAATCACCCTGCGGCGCACAGATGTGCGCGATTCAGAGGGGCGGCTGTTCATGATACCCAATGGTGATGTCCGTATTGCAGCGAATGAAACCCGCGAATGGTCACGGGCGTTGGTTGAACTGAGCTTCAGTTACGACACTGATTTACAAATACCCTTTGCAGTATTGGATAAGGCACTGGCCAGGCTGGCGGATGACCCGAAGATAAATACGAATTTGCTGGCTGCGCCTGAGATCTTCGGTTGGAATGCATTAAGCGACTGGGCAGTGATAGTAAAACTCAGCGTCAAGGTAAAAGCTGGCAAACAGGATGAAGTAGCACGTGTTTTACGCCAATATGCAATTGAAGCTTTGCGTGAGGCGGGTATACCCATCGAAAGCTTTTCCCGCGGCAAATAAGCAAGCTAATCTTTATCCAGGCGGTCGATCATGAGGCGGGTGAGATTCCAGCTCTTTTCCATCAAACCTGCATCCATCTTGTCAAAGGTATCTCCCACCTGGTGCCAATATGGCCATACACCATCTCTGGTCACCCCTGTGATGGTGATCGCTGGAATTTTGCACCGTAGAGCATCCGCCATTTCAGTATTTCCTCCACTGATTACAGCAGGGTGCGCGTCCAGTTCGGGATTTTCAGCTGCCAGGCGCTCAGCCATCTGTACCAGGCGTTCATCAGCTGTAAATGGCACAATAATGCCCTCTTTTACCAGCCAGGCTGGGCTGGCGCAACCCAGCATCTCAAATACCAGCGCGGTTGGGTTCTTCAGCTCCTTTAAGTGGCGTTTGTAGAAATCGCTCATGCCATAATGCTGGACTTCTTCACAGCCCGTGCATACTGCATAAACCCTGGTATGCTGAAGGGGTTGGGCAGCGAATTCCTCAGCCAGTGCCAGCACCATACCCACTGCACTGGCATTATCGTTGGCTCCTGCTGTGAATGGTGAAGCTTCCGCTTGAAGGAACATGGCTGCCAAAAGGGTTGCACATAGCGCGGTAAAAATGCTTGCATACCAGGCCCATGGGATATCATAAAAAATCGCCAGGCTGTAAAGAATGATCTGAAGAACTATAGAGGCGAAGACGACCATGGTGAAGCGGTCATAGAATTTGACCCAACCTCGCGTGCTGAAGATGAATGCTGCGCGCTGGCTATCCAGGTGGCCTACCAATACCAGGTCACGTTTATGTTCACCTGCTGGTGGGATAATAGCGTATACATTCTGGCTTTTTCCCTTCGGTAGGATCTTGCGAAAGGGATTATTTTGAAAGCTGAGCTCTAACAACTCGCAAACCAAGACAAATATTGAAAGCAGCGTTGCCAGGATGGCGGTAATTGTGCCACCCAGTGGAAATAGGAAGAATGCCAGCAGGATCAGACTGGAACCTAATATGTGAGGGTAAAAAATCGAACGGGCACTTGAGAAAGTTTCAAAGGCTGGCTGCAATCCCATTTTCTCGAACTGAGCCTGGGCATAAAGAGCTCCCTGGCGTTCTCCCTCCCGGGTTGGACCGCGTGGGCCGATGTCCACTGCCAGGGCGCGGATATGGTTGAGCCAGGTAACAATATTTGGGTGACTTGACGTTGGTTCAGGCATGAAGGTCTCCGGGAACAGGATAAAGAAATTATACCCATTTACAAAAAATCAGGCTTGGAATTACCTGGCTGTTTCGTTTCCCGATTGATATGGTATCCGGTAAACAGCTTGCGACAAAATCCTACGAATGAGGCTCCATCCTGCAGGCGTGGGTGTAACCCTGCAAGGCGAAAATTATACTTTCGGTCAGGATCATCTCAGCCGAATTGGTCAACCTGCCTTCTCGGATAAGTGAAAGGTGACGGGGAAAGAACTGGCTTACCAGTGAGAGCGGAATAGGTTTATCACCAAGGTTCCGTATCAGTAATGAAAAAGCTGCCACGACATCCGGCTGTACCCAGTAATAACGCACCCGGTCGCTGAGGCTGTATTTACGCGCCAAGGCCTGTTGTTGCTCGGTTCCACGATAGTGGCTGACCCAATATTTAGGCTCACGCAGCATGGCATCATCAAGCACCTCAACCAGGCGGGAACGTTGCTGAGCAGGGATCAATTCATTTTCCACCAACGCCAGGGCAAAGACCGCCTCGCGGAAGGCAAAGGTCAGTGCCGGGCCGACTTTCAGGATCGCAAAATGGTCACGCACCAGGTTCCGCAGGTTTTTCGCGGTCTGGTAATCGGTTGAGTGGGCTTCGTAAACAAAGGGAGTGGTCGTTGAAAATAGAGACAGGTCGTGGGCAGCAGCTGGATCGTAATCGAGCACAAAATCATCCCCAAACTCGACCCCAGGCTGGACCACCAGGGCGACGACCCTCCCCCAGACTGATCCCAATCCCTGGCGTAAGAATTCAGCCTGTGTTACCTCGAGCATACCCCTGGCATCCTCCACTTTCGTTACATGAACGTCATCTTCATGGACGGTGGCACCTCCGGGAGGTGGAACTTCGCTGCCAATAACATAGCGTAGCCTGCCGTGCCGACTCTCGGTCTGGGCAGGCGCTTTCGGCAGCTTTTGCCAGCCGGGCAGTACGCCGGGCAGAAAGCTCCACATCCAACGGTTGGGATGGGTCATCATCCCCCAAATGCATACTGGCATCCAGGTGAATCTTGGTGTAACCCACCTTGACGCAATCCCGCACCAGCTGCTCAGCTTTCTGCATGGCACTTTCTGCCGGCTCATCCTGCCAGGGGCTCGGTCCCAGGTGATCACCACCCAGGATCAGTTTTTCAATGGGGTAATCCTGTTCAGCTGCCAGAGCGCGTGCATAGGCTGCAAAGTCACGCGGGGTCATGCCAGTGTATCCACCAAACTGGTTGACCTGGTTGCAGGTGGACTCGATCAGCAGTGGATCACTTCCTATCTGCATGGCAGCCCTCAGCACCCACGCGTGGGCAGAACAAATCGAAGGGATGCCTCGGCTCTCCCCCCGTTTCTGGGCACTAACGATCTCATCCAACGGGTTAAACATACTTCAATGCTTCCTGAAGGGTGGGTTGAGCGGTTACTCCTCCGGCAGACCGGGTGGATAATGACCCGCAGGCAGCCGCCAGAGCAAGTGTCTTTTTTAAGTTCCAGCCATTCAGCCAGCCATACAGAAATCCGGCATCGAAGCTATCGCCCGCACCGACAGTATCCACAACCTCCACTGGTAATGCCGGAACGGATTCGGTCTTATTTCGCTGGCAAGCCATTGCACCTCGGCCTCCACACTTGACAGCCACCACCTGGCTTTTCTGACCCAAGATGGGCAGCGCAGCCTCCACCGTGGGGGTACCACTGAGGGCTATAGCCTCGTTTTCGTTGGGGAGGAAGATATCCGTCAGGTGAAGGAGCTCGTCGAATCCGCGCCAATTACAGGATGGGTCCCAGTTGGTATCGAGAGAGGTGGTCAGGCTAAAGGTATGTGCACGGGTGAAGAGCTCAGGCAGCCCAGGCTGGAGGGCTGACTGAAGAAAGTAGCTGGCAATGTGCAGATGGCGGGCTGAACGCAGCAGGTCATCACAAACATCCTCGGCTGTCAGGGCAGCGATCAGGCCGGAGTGAGTCAGGATGGCACGGTCGTTGCCACGCTCCAGGATGACACTCAAGCCGGTCTGTCCATCGGGGAGGATGATCACGTTGGATATATCCACACCGCGCTTGTCCATCTCATCCAACATATAATCACCAAACACATCCTCTCCGCACACGCCGATAAAGGCTACATCCAGCCCCAGGCGGGCTGCACCACAGGCGAAAATGACGGATGAAGAACCAACAGTGAACGTGGCGGAATCGACCAATTTTTCCACCTGGCCAAACTCCGGGACCACATTTCCGGAAAGGATCAGGTCGGGGTTGATCTCGCCAGCGACAAGGATATCAAACATTGGTCACACCTCCCATTATATATTTGGAAGATTAAACTCGCCAGGATAATACATATCACAGGCTGCCAGGAGCGTCAATATCACCAACAAGGATAAAACGCTCGCATAAAAACAGATGGCCGGCTAAAAATACTCAATATTGTGGCCGAGAAAAATAGAGATAACTTGTCCCGAACAAATTACGGACATGTGATTCGGAACGCGGTGAGAATACGGTTCTTTTGGATGAAACTGACATTGTGGTCCTTGCCCCAGGCGCAAGCGGTGTTGAAATCCACAGGCATGTCGGTGTATTCCGCAGCAAAGACAGCCTTCCCAGCTGTGAGGAAGGGCAGCATCCTATCGACCCAGCCATAATAAAAGGCATCTTCGGTGATGGCAAAATCGAAGAAGGGAAGAGAGTCAGCCACCATGTCGGGGGCGTTCTTGAGCCCGATAGCCAGGCCACGGGCGTGAGCAGCATCCGCTAGCCAGCGGGCATATGCTAACTGATCTGCGTAAGTCAACGGGAAGCCGGTATGGTTTTCATGGATGTCAATGTTGTCAGGCTCAACCCCATCAAAGCCTTTGGATCGGCACATGTCCAGGCGGGCCAGCATAATGGTGGACAGCAGGTCGATGCGTCGAATATCCAGCCAACGCTCACCCGGCCATCCTTCGTATTCCTTTCCAAGGACATCGGCAGGAAATTGGTCTGCATCAGGGCGTTTATCCTCCCAGGAACCGACGGAGATATAGCAGATGACCTTTACCCCGCGGGCGTGGAGCGTGTCGATCACCGACTGGTCGACGTACAGGTCGACATCGTAGACCTCGGCTTCGGGGGAGGTGTCCATCTCATCGTCGAGCTGCCACTGCCAGGTGAGGCCTGGGGCGGGATGCCACCATTCCACAGTGGGTTGAGCAGAGGGGGTATCAGTCATCATGAGAAGCTCCTTGGATTGCTCATCAGATTGTGAGTCAATCCCATCGCAAGCAGTTAGGCTTAGGATCAGGGACAGGAATAATAAACAGATTTTCATGATACCGGCATGGTAAACCAGAAAAAAATATCCGGCTGGCTGGTCACTTGAAGCAAAAATACAGTCACGCGTTTTAACGATTTTCAACGGAACCGGTTCACACCCAACTGCACTAAGGGGTCGGGGTGACATAAATCCATTCATCCGGATCCTTATCGGGTTCAAAACCCGGGTTGATACGCAGACGACCGAGGGAACGGTCGGTTACATAAGGAATATAGCCGTGGGTATGGGCGCGGTAATAGGCATCCGAGATCTGTTCAGGACGGGCAGTATAGTCGATCGTCAGGACGAGCTTTCCCGCCTGCACCCATTGGTCCAGGATGTTCTCGCGTTCAGCAGTCCAATCCGCCGGGCTGGGCTCATGGTCACGTGGGTAGCCATAGTACAAGTCCTCAACCCCGATGCCGGTCATAGCGTCCATGTATTTGGGGAACTGCAAGCCCAGCTCCTCGGCGTTCTGCGGGAAGACGCCGAAACCTGGATGGATATTGCGGGCATACTCGGTAAAGTCCAGGATGAATTCAACCATCTCCTGGGCAGCGGTTTCACGACCCTGGTCCTTGTAGTACCAGTAGGCATCCACCCGGTCAAGGTACACGCCATCATATCCCAGCGCCAGGATCTGGTCGAGGTATGAGTCAGGTGTACCATAGATGATCTCCTGCCAGCCTGGATCCCAGTAATGGACCCAATGGTCACCCGCCCAAACCCCGTCCGGGACGTCCAGCCATGGTGGGGGGTTCTTCTCCCAATCGGGATCCCAATACCAGCGATAGTTCTCCGATTGGCCAATGCTCATATAGCACAGGATGATCTTGGGTCCACCAGGACTGTTTTTCAAGGCAGGGATTACATCCGGTGAATTTCCTGCAGTAGCCAGCGTGACCACCGCCAGGTCAAAAGCGGTTTTGCCGATCCGGTCGGGGTCGGCATGTTGAAGCTGGTAGAGGAAGTCATTCACACCCGACCAATCAGGTGCCTGCGAACGGGTGGTGCAACCTGTGAGCAGCGAAGCAGAAACCAACAAGAGCAGGAGCACACGTCCGGTCATGCTAGACCTTGAAATGCTTGAACTCCGGTAAATAGTCCTTGTGCTGGGCAAAGAGCTCATTGACCATTTGTTTGATCTCTGCGAGTGAAAGCATGGCAGCAGTCAGTGGGTCATGTGCGATGGCGCGGTATATGGCGACCGGATCACCCGTCAGCGCGCCCTGGATGGCAAGCTCTTCAATGCCCGAGCTGAGCTGGGTCAGCAAGGCACACTCAGGCGGTAACGCACCCACGTGGATGGGATGGAATCCAGCCCGGTCAACCACCACCGGTACCTCGACACAGGCACCATTTGGCAGGTTGGTCACCAGGTCGGTGTTGGGTACATTGCCATTGAATTTGAACATCTCACCGCCTTTCAAGGCATTGATGATGTAAGCGGCATATTCCAGGCCACGCTGCAAATCCTCCTGCGGTGAGCGGTTGCGACAGGCGGGCCTTCACCTGGTCTTTCCAGGTGGCTTCATTGGTCTGGTATTCCTTGAGGATATAGGCATATTCTCCGGGGTTCCAGCCTGTGCCATGGGTGCAATACTTCTCGATCAGGTCGGGGCGCTTGCGGAACCACCAGTTGTACTCCGAGTTATGCCCACTCGACTCGGTGACGTAATACCCAAACGCCAGGTACATCTCGTTGCGCACGATCTCCTCATTGTAAATTTCAGGACGTTCGGTGATCGCCTTGTGAATCATGGGATACGCATCGATCCCGTTCCAATGATAGTCGAGGTACCAGGCCTGGTGGTTGATACCAGCGCAGGTATAGGTGATCTCTTCAAATGGGGCACCGATCCATTCCGCCAGCATCATGGCAGTCCCCTGGACGGAGTGGCACAATCCGGTCACCGTGATATGGGTTTGCCGCTGCAGGGCAGCACATAGCATAGCCATCGGGTTGGTGTAGTTGAGCAGGACCGCCCCGGGGCAGTATCGCTCCATATCCCTGACGATGTCCATCATGGGCGGCAGGGTGCGCAGGAAACGAAATATTCCACTCGGCCCGCGCGTGTCGCCCACGTTGATATCCACACCGTACCGCTTGGGGATCTCGATATCATGCTTCCACACTTCGGTACTGCCCGCCAGGATGGTAGTGAGCACCACGTCAGCATCCTTGAGAGCTTCAGCACGGTCAAGCGTGGCGGTCACCCTTGCAGGATACTTGCCCTCCGTGACAAGCTTATTCACTGCGGTCTGGGCAAACTCCAGCCGTTCGGGATGGATGTCCATCAATGCCAGGGTGGCATCCTGGAGCAAGGGGAAGGTTAGAATATCGCGTGCCAGCTCTCCTGTGAACCCAAGGCTGCCAGCTCCAATGAATGCAATCTTTGTCATAATTTCTCCTTTTATTTGATGATGTACATGCGAGCCTGGGTTAGCCCTTTATCCCACTCATGGTGAAGCCCTGGACGATCCAACGCTGGAAGAACACGAAGACGATCAGGATCGGCATGATGATCAGGACCGTAGCAGCCATCACCAATGCCCCCTGGCCAGTATGGGTGGAGTTGAACCAGGTCAGGATGATCGGCAGTGTACGCACCTCGATCTTTTGCAGGACGATCATCGGCCACAGGTAGGCATTCCAGCTGGCCATAAAACCCAGGATGCCCAGGGTTGCCAGTGGTGCACCCAGCTGAGGTAGGACAATACGCCAGTAGATCTGCCACTCGGAGGCACCATCGATACGACCGGCATCCAACAGCTCGTTGGGCAGCGTTTCACAAAACTGGCGCATCATAAAAATGCCAAATGCATCCACCATGCTGAAGACCACCAGCCCCCACAGCGAGTTGATCAGGTGCAGGCGTGACAGGATCAGGAAGCTGGGGATCATGGTGATCTGGGTGGGGATCATCATCATAGCGAGAAACCAACCAAAGAGCAGCTTCTTTCCGGGAAATTCGAATTTAGCGAACATATACCCAATGAGAGAGCTGGTGAACAATGTGGTAACCATGTTAAAAATCGCCACGAAGGCACTGTTGCCATAGAATCGCATCAATGGGAGTTTCGGGTCATTAAATATTGCCTTATAGTTCTCCAGGGTGAAGGTTTCAGGCCAGAACGTGGGAGGAACTCGAAGATTTTCCAGGTTGGTCTTGAAGGAGCTCAAGATCATCATGATGAACGGCAACAGGGTGAACAAGAGACCCATGGTCAGGGCAACATAGAACATTAATCGGCCAAACAGCTTCTTATTGAAGGCTGACTTGCGGATATGATCGGTATTCGAAGGTTCAGTGACGGCAGCCATATCAGTACTCCCAGTCCGTGCGCAGGATGCGCATCTGGAAGAGGGTGACACCCATGACGATCAAGAACAGCACAAACGACTCGGCCGCTGCCCAACCCATCCGCTGGTAGCGGAAGGCGCTTTTGTAGATATCAAGCATCAGCACCTGGGTCTGGTTGCCTGGATCGCCATTCGTCATCACCTGGATGATGTCAAAGACCTGGAAGGAAGACAGCATCGTCATGACACATACGAACAGGATGGTCGGCCGGATGAGCGGTATGCTGATCTTCAGGAATGCCTGCCAGGGGTTGGCACCATCAATCAAAGCTGCCTCCCGAAGCTCCTGCGGTATCCCCTGCAAGGCAGCAATGAAAATGACCATGTTATAGCCATAATCTTGCCAGAGATAAGCCAGGATCGACCGCCCACATAGCTACTGAGACGTTGGCAAACCCGGCACGCGGATCCGACAGCCAGGCTACCGGTGTACCCCCCACGGCGCGGATGATCGCATTGATCCAGCCTGACTGCGGGTTATACATGGTCATCCAGATCAATGCAACGCCTACCGAGGAGGTAAGTACTGGCAGGAAGTAGATGGTGCGGTATAGTGATTTATAGCGGTTGCCGATCGATTCGAGCAACCAGGCTAGAGACAGGGTGATCGCCAGGTTGAGAGGTAATACCACCACTGCAAAAATAAGCGTATTCTTCAGGCTGACACGGAAGAGGTTCGCCTGCACCGAGGTACCCTTGATCATCTCGATAAAATTACCCAACCCGACGAAGGGATTGGTGCCTCCAAGGCCGAGGATCGGACCTCCAAGGCGCCCGGGGCTGTAATCAAAGAACATCAAAACGAACGCCCATCCCAGCACAAACAAGCCTATCAATTCATACAATAACAGCGGCAAGGTTACACCGACAACAAAATGCCGCTTGGATTTGGCAATACCGCTCCTGGGCTTCTTATTTGTACGCCTCAGATTCATACTGCATCACCTACAGAGAAGTATAAAAGGATGATGGCACAGGGGCGTGCAGTGCACGCCCCTGAAAGTATTATTTGAATGTTGAATTCGCTTCCGTGTCGATCGCTTCCACTGCCTGGTCGACCGTCTCCACGCCCTGCAGTGCATTCAGGATGTGTGGGTAGATGATCTCATACATCACCAGGTCTCGGTCAGGCATGTTGCCCATATATTCACCAAAAGGTAGGATATCGAGCGCCTTGGGTACCCAGGGCATGGCAACCAGCGATTTCCGCCGATTGAGCCACAGATGGCATTGCGGGAATGGTGCCGCTGGCAATATTCCATTGGGTGGCATTGGCAGGGACTGTGGTAACGTACTTGATAAAATCCCAGGCGATGGCCTGGTTCTTGCTGTTGGGTGAAACCGTCAGCCCCCAACCGGAATCAGCGACGAATACCGGGTCACCCTGTGTGGGCGGCAGGTAGACATAATCCCATTCATCTGTGAAATCAGGGAAGTTGGTTTGACCCTCTGCGATCGCCCAGGCACCGATATATCCGATGCCAACCATGCCCTGGAAAAAGGCATCGATGACAAAGTTGGTGCTGTCATTGAAGACCACCGGGTCCACCACACCAGCGTTGACCGCGTCCACCATCCACTGCACCTGAGCCTTTGCCTCGGGGGTGTTGAAGGTGAAACCGGTCTGGTCAGCATTCCAGTACTCACCACCCCGCTGCCTGATGCCTGCCAGGAATGCAGCCCAGGTCGGGTCAGCAGAAGTGAAATGGAAACCAGCAGTGGTCATCATGCCGCTTGAATCCTTCTCAACGAGTTTCAACGCATCAGCTACCACGTCATCCATAGTCTTCCACTCGGGGGGAAAGGTCAGGCCGGCAGCTTCGAACTTGGTCTTATTGACCAGCACGCCACCGTATTCCATGTTGAATTCCTGTGGCATTCCGTACAGGACATCATTGACGATAAATCCACCGATGGGTGCAGCATAGAAGGTTTCCTTGGCCTGGTCAATCGTCATGACGTCCGCAGGCACGGGTGCCAGGCGTTCGTAATATTGCGAGGTCCAGGTGCCAAACAGCTGCAGGATATCAGCCTCCTCACCGGCAGGCATGGCGGTCTGCAAAGTTTGCAGGTAGAGCTCATAGTCAAAATTCTCGAGCTGGATGTCCACGTTGGGATGCTCAGCCTCGTAAGCTGCAATGAGCGGTTCATAACCGGCAATGAAGGCATTATTCGTATGCACCCACATGCGCAGGACAGCAGGCTCATCACTGCCAGTTTCAGGCGCAACAGGAGCCTCCGTGCTTTCAGGCACTGAAACGGTGGGGGTCCCACCACCACATGCGGTGAGAACAAAGGTCATTACTATTACCAGGGTAAAAATCGTGTATTTCATCTTGCGTCTCCTCTTCATGATAAATACTGTTCCATGCTTATCGATGGATATTGAAAATATAATCTGCCAGGTTGCCCCTATGCACCTCCTGATAACTTAACCACGGCATCGAGATTATTCGGTAAATCTGGATCCAAGCCTTTGGATTGCGACCGATAAAAGGCGATCAATTGACCTACGGGCAGGTAGAGTGCACTTCGCATGGATTCATCCAGTCCGGCCACGAAACGGTCCAAACCACCCGCCTGGCTTAGCTCCAGCACTCTGCCCCCCAGGGTTTGAATATCTGCCAGCACCGCTGATTCATACTTCATGTTGACTGTCGACTGAAGTCCGATCACGCAGGTTGAACCTGTGACCATGCTTTTCGGCCCATGGCGGAACTCCAGGAAGTGAAATGGCTCGCTATGGGTGAGAGACATCTCTTTCATCTTCAGGCTGAGCTCGGCAGCCAGCCCATACCTTGCCCCCGAACCCAGCCAGTAGAAGCGATCGATGGATGCAGCTGAGCCGACACCAGAAGCGATTGGATCTGCCCAGTCGATGACCTTGCGACCAGCTTCAGGTAATTCAGATAGCGAGGTGAACAGGTCGGTACGCCCAGCCCACAGAAACGTGAGTGCCAGCGTAGAAAGGTAGAGGGTGGAAAATGCACGCGTCTGTGCCACCGACTGCTCCTGCCCGGAAGGCAGGATCATGTTGATCGTACCCATCCTGGCCAGCGGCATCTGGTCATAGCAGGATAGGGTCAGCAGCGTACCACGCTTATCTTCCAGGAAAGAACCACACGCCTGCAAGGTCTCAGTGGTCTCGCCTGATCGTGAGATGGCCACCAGCAGGGTCTTCCTGGGAGCATAGGAAGAACTGGGGTTAAGCCAGAGCTCCGATGCCGGGAAGGCACGGCACGTCATGCCCGTCAGCTGCTGGCACTGGGTGGCAGCAGCCATGGCCAGGTAATAGGTTGAGCCACACCCAGTGAAGAGAATATGCTCAAAATGATGCTCAGGAGTTAGGGTAAGGATTTCCTGGCGATTCGCCTCCAGGACCTTGAGAGCAGCAACCCAGGCTTCAGGCTGGGAGAAGATTTCCTGTCGGGTAAATTGTCCTTTCTCCATAACCTCTCCTAAAAAGAGCAACGTGGTGTGGAACTTCTCGAAAATACCTGAGAATAAATCGTCAATTAAAAATCATGCGATAAGAAGGCGGATACCTCTCTGTTTAATGCTTTCGGTGAACTCAGATGGTGTACGGTCGTCCGTGACAAGTGTTTGGATGCGTTCCAGGGGTGCCAGCAACACGGTGGCAGTATGACCGAACTTGGTGTAGTCTGCCAGGACAATGATCTCTCTCCCTGCTTTAAGGATGGCACGATCGGTTAAAGTTTCAGGTAGGTACTCGTTGGTGAGTCCGAACTCCAGGCTGATGGCGCGTGTGCCGATAAAAACCTTATCGGCGTGGACTTCCGCCAGGGCTTGCTCGGTAATATGACCAATAAATGAGAGCTCACTGTCACGCAGCATCCCACCCAGGCATATCACCGTGATATCCTCCATGCCTGCCAGGGTATTGATCACTGGTAGAGAATTGGTGAGCACCGTCAGGTGTTTTCGTCCACGCAAGGCGCGTGCAACCTCCAGGACGGTTGTCCCGGAGCCGAGAAAGACTGTCTCGCCATCCTGTACAAGCGCAGCAGCAGCCTGCCCTATGCGGAGCTTTTCGTCTGCCTGCTCCCCTTGGCGCTGGAGTATGGGTGGTTCGGTTTGGGTCTTGGTCATAGAAATCGCACCACCATGGACCCGCTGGAGCTTGCCATCGCTGGCCAGGGCATCCAGGTCACGCCTGGCAGTGGCGGTGCTGACATTGAACGTGGTGCAGATATCTGCCACGCTGATGCGCTGGTGACGTTCCACCAGCTGGAGGATCTGGATCTGACGGTCGGTTCCTGAGATAAGACTGGTTTCCATAATCGCTCTCAATCAATCTAAAACCATCAAAATCAATCATATTGTATGAAATTTTATGGCGTTTTGCAACTGACAAATGTCACATTTTAGATTAATCCATCCGGGGAATCGGGGCGTTTTACCAGGCAGGCTTTTATCTGGGCTTTGTAGCCGCTGGTTTGGTTTCTTTCGCAGTCATGGTCTGATCCGTGTCAGCCCATAGCCACTCTCGATCAGCTCCACCAGCCTGCGCGTGAAGCGGGCCGCCGGAGCCCCAACGATTACGCCATGGTTAAAAATGATCGTCAGGCTAAGCAACTCATATTGCTCAATACCTTCCTCCACTGCCATCAGCTTGCGGGTGGTTCATCCCACCACCAGGTCGAGCTTGCGGGTGCCAGCGGCAATCCCCAAGTTGGCGTGCCCTTTGCCAAGCATCCCGACCGAGGAGATACCGACCGTGCTTTTTATGGAAGTGACGATGGTCGAGTCCCGTGCATGGCAGCTGTAGATACAACTTTAAATAAAAACAGACAGAGCCTATAGAAGCACGAGCGCAGAGCAGAACCAGGTAGCGTTTTCGGCACTCACCCACTGCCAGGCAGCCTGGATGGATTCTGTGAATTACACTTATTAGAATACCAAGGCTGGTGGCTGGATAATTATCCCCGTTTGCAAATAACGCTCAAATACAGGGACATGCTGTTCGACTACAGCCAGCAATTCTCCAGGTCTGAAGCGGGCAAACCAGTTGATCTTCCATAGCAGGCGACCGATCTGGAATGGCTCGATGGGTTCGGCTGGCCAGGGCAGATGGGTTGTGTATCCACGCTGGAAGGCTGCCAGCAAATCTGCATAGCGAGCTTCGTCGGTTGCCTCCAGCAGGTCGAGCATGGCCATGGCGATATCGTGGGAGCGAAAGCCCCAGGTGGTATCTTCAAAATCCAAGGGAACCAGCGTGCCTTTATGGAGCTTGATATTTTCATGCCAAAGGTCACAGTGAATGATGCGCAGGTCGCAGCAGTCTGCCTGCGCATAAGCCAGTTCTACATGCCTATGCATCCGCTCGAGCAAGCTACGCTGTTCTTTGGGTAATTCAAGCAGGGTTGGCGAGGCATGCTCTTGTATGATCAAGTTTTCTTCACCCCTGGATAACCAATGCTCAAAGTGCCGGGTGGTAAAGCCAGGCGGAGGATTCCAGACCTTTCCATGAAGATGAAGCTGTGCAAACAACACACCCATCATTTCCAGGTTGCTTTTGGTTAGATAATACTTTAGCGAGCGACCCGGAACCCAGTGCATCAGGCTGGCATTCCAGACCCTGGGGATGCCAGGGATGCTCATGGGCTGTACATATTCGCCTGAGCGGGTCGGGACAATGCGCGGCACTACCATTGGGGTGTCTCGCGCAAGGGCTTCCAGCCAGAGCGCTTCTGAGCGGAGGTCTACTAGCTCCCGCCAGCCAGGAGCTGCCAAGCGGAGTATGAACCGCTCTCCTGGAGCAGTGGTCACACAATAGAGCAGGTTGGTGTACCAGCCATAATAGTCAAGCCGTTGTTGATCAAGATCGTAATTCTTCAAGGCAAGCATAGCCAAAGCGTGCAAACGGCGCAGCCTGCCTGTCTGGGATAGATCTGAGTACTCTTTCATGGATGATGGCAATTCATTCTATTCCTAATATTATGCCGCTCGATTATCTCTCAGGTAAGTATGCGGAGAGCAATATTAGCGGTGATAGCGCTATCCATTAATTATTGCTAAAGTCGGGCATTGCGTCTCTCAGGCGGGAAATCAACGATTTGATAGGCTCCAGCTTCATTGTTCTTGGGATGATATCTTGAGGTTCGACTTGCTTCGCAACCAGGGTAAGCGGATTTATTTATTTGGACTTATAAAAGCCGCTGAATCTAAAATCACCTGCTCGGCGGCCATTATACACGCAGCTGGGTCGCCCTTTCCACTCGCCATGAGTTTCACCGTTTCGCGATATTCTCCTTCATCCGTAAGCAGCGTATACCCACCAATGAAGTGCCCGCCGCCGATAAAAATCACAATCTCAAACAAGTTGCCGCCGATTGACCTGCGTTCCCGGGTGTAAGTGGGGTTCCCGCCATCCGGTAGGGAGAAGAGGGTTTCAAGCCAACAATCCTGGATATTTTTGTAAATCAGCGACACATATCTTTGATCCGATGAGGTTTTCTTATCCCATTGGTTTGCATCAAAGAGCAAATCATATTGAAATTCACCTCCATTCAGTAAATCCATTCCATTAAAAACAGCCACATCATAACCAGGTGGAAGGGTTGGAGTTGCCGTGTCACTAGGGGTGGGCATGGTGGTTGCGGTGGGGCTAGGGGCCGGTGTTTGGGTGAAAGTAGGTTCCGATGTCCTGGTCGGTGCGGGGGGAGGCGTGGCTGTCCATAGGGCAGCGATGTCTTGCGTCACTGTATCCGTTTTCAAGGCTGCTTGCTGTGGAGACAAACTACAGCTGGATATTAATATGACCAGTAGGAATAAGATGCATGATCGTTTCATGTTTTCTATGTCCACTCCAAGTTTTAAATTTTATTCCATAAAATGACGTTACTAAATGCAGAGTCACCGAGTTCTGATCCTTCGTTCCTCTGGTAATGAGAAGATTTATCCCAATCTTTTACTGCCATATTCCTCTACTAAGGGTTAATCGAAATGGTTTTACTGCTTGCAGGAAAGCTATGGGGAAAAACCAACTTACACAACGGAGATCCAGGTCAGATCGATCCTGCCGATGTGATTAACCCAGGTATGGTCTAGGAATTATTCTCACCAACCTCTACCTGGAATCTCGACGGCAGCCCTGCAGCCCAGGAACGGATCGCGGTCCAATTTCGACGGTCACCCGCCGGTGCCTGGATGATCAGCATGGCAAACAATACTGCCCACCATTTCAATCGACCGTATTCCAGGCGACCGCCGAAAACCCCGATGCTTGCCGGTTTCACTGGATGTGTTGCCGAGAGGATGTGGTTAAGATATTTCGAAAGTTGGGTATAACGTTCTCTGAAGCTCAAGCTTCCTTCCTTTTGAGGCGGTTTGGGTAGATTTTCATCCACATCAATCGGCACACCGCTCACGATGGTCTTTCGGGTTTGCGTCAGGCTCATCGCCATGACGAACACCGCAAATGGGATGCGCTGGAAAACCTTGCGGTTTCGCTTGAGGAATCTGGATGCCTCACGGTGCCACCCCATGATCATCGGTGCGCCAACCACCACACCATCATATGTCTCAATATTCTTCACCTCCCCGAGGGGTAAGATCTCCACTTTCGCTCCGCTTTTGGCAATCTCCTCCCCCACTATCTTTGCGACTTCAGCCGTTGAGCCTGCCATCGTGGCATAGGTAACCAGTATATTCTTCATATAGCACCACCCAAATAATAGTGCTCAGGGATAAATATCTACTTTGATGATCAGCAGCTAGTTGACTTTGTGAAAGCCAATGGTTCGGAACATCACCCGCATCATTGAGTGACCAAAATCCGGCTTCAGAAACTGGTTTGGACAGGCACCAGGGATCACCGTGATCCCATTCTCCTTGCACAAGCGTACGGCTTCGGGTGAAACGCTGGTCATTCCGCCTGCCAAGCCAGGCTTGGTGCCCATCAGGCAGTGCATCCACACATGACTGATCCCGAGGTCCACGCATTGCTGCACGATCTGCTCAGTGATTTTTGGATTGGTGAGGATAAATACCGCATCCGGCTTTTCGGGAATCGATTTTAGATCCGGGTAACAGGGATCACCTTCGAATTCTGTTATGCGTGGATTGACCGCACTGACGGTATACCCCGCAGTCTTGAATTTTCGGTAAGCCAGGTTGCAACCCGTGTCGCGTTTATCTGAAACGCCGACCACGGCGATTATCTTCTGGGCCAGGAAATCTTTCACGAGATTATCGATCTGGGACATGAGCGCTCCTATATGGTGGTATCGAAGGATTCAAGCCATCCACGATAATAATAACTGATTATTGATATTCTGCAGAGGGCGTAGAGTTACCCTGTAAATGTGGCGGTTGCTACACAAGATCACCTAACACATCACCTGCCCGAAAATACAACAATATGCTATTCCAAGTTCCTCTGTTTTCCTTGTCTATGGATTCTCCAGGCTCCACAATTGCATTGGATCGACAAGCTGGAACAATCCGTTAACCCGCCACAGGCAGTAATTCGCCATTTCTTGCGCGGTTGCGCTGTTATCATAATGTGCCATGCTCTCCAACCGGATGCCTGCCGGTGCAACCCGCATCTCCAGGTGCAGATGCGGATTGAGAGCGTTTCCCGACATGCCCACCGTACCGATCGCCTGACCACAGAGCACCTTCTGACCGGGTTCGAGGGTAGGCAGCGCTTCCATGTGTGCATACAGCAGGTAGATCGATCGTTTTTGAGGGTCATATTCCACTGGCTCTCCCGAGGGGCAGGTGAGCGCTGGGATGGCTTCAAGGGTTGGCACAGGCGCCGGAAGGTTCAGCGCCTCCAACCAGGAAGCAGGTATCCTCTCCACTGGACTCTCCACCAGAAGGGCATTCCCATAAGGAAAGCGATTGACAATCACCGCCGCGACCTGACCATCCATCACTGCTTGTACCACCCGCCCCGTGAGGGCTATCCCACCTTCGCCTGTGTCGGCAAAGTCCACCCCCTGGTGAGGGTAATCTGAGCCGGGTTGCGGTGGATGGAACGGATTGGAAATCGTTGCGGGTATATCTGCCCAGGCGATACCTTGCAAAGGTGAGCACAGATGAGGATAGGAAATGGGTGACGGCTCAGGGGAAAGAGCCGCCGTTGGGGTTGCCTCAGGTGGTGGCAACACCGAGGCGGTAGGCGCTTGGGTTGGAGATAGCGGGATGGGTGATGTGGGAAGCAGGGTTGGGGATGAGGATGGGGAGATTGCCTGGCAGGCAGCCATAGAAAACACCAGGCACAGGCAGACTACGGCTTCCCACTTGGATCTGACAGGCAACGGCATGAAGGGTCTCCAGGCACAGCGTGATTATTATAAACTACCTTAAGTAGGTCCGTGCGGAGAGCGGATTCTTTACACCCCAAGGTCAAGGGTAGAGCATGAAGTGGGATGCGGACTAAGCCCCTTGTGGAATAGATCTCCTTCACGGGGACCCACGGTAGTCTTTCTTTGTTTCTCCTATTACAAGAAATGAGAAGGGAAACCCAGTAACCTGATTTGAAGTATTTTCAATGGCTTTATTCATTGTCCACCTTTTGGATGCATTGCACATAACTCCCTAAGGCTTTCATCAACCAGTTTGACAACCAGTGGTGTCGACTGAAATTCTCTTGCCACCCAGACTTTGATTCATCGGGAAAACGTGACGGCAGCTACACAAGATCATCTAAACATATCGCCTGCCATGGAAGTTGCCATGGCAGGCGATTTCTTTATACGGAGGGCCCTACAAGCCAGTTTCTAAATCTGGCAAAATATATATCTACACCTTATTTCTGATGTATAAAAATTTCGTCGGTGATAGAAGAGAGTGGATGTCTCACCGCCGTGTTGTTGCAGTGATGATATCAGTAAATGGCGAGACACTGGTCGCTGAGACGGCTCGAATTCGGTAAGTATAACTCGTAGCCGCCAAGAGTCCGGAGTCGGTGAATCTCCAAGTCGAAGCGTTGACCTGACCCACTGTTAACCAGCCATAACAGCCGTAGTAGATATCGCAGTTCTCCCTCTGCACAACAACCTGGGTTCCAGCATCAAATTTACCTTTCCATGTCAGGCGAATCGAGTTCGGCGAGCCCGCTGTAGCTTTGAGACTGGTCGGCGCGTCGATGCCTACTCCCGTCTGCACTGTTGCAACGATCGGTGCTCCACCAAATACATCGAACCGCCAAGGAACCACCCGGTAATCGTAGCTGGTACCAAGGAGTGCCGTGGTGTCTACAAAGGTAGTGGTGTCAGGAGCAACCGTGCCGATGACCTCGAACGCTGTACCACCTGCTCCGACCTCGTACCGCTCGACCTCGAAGCGGGTCTCATTCGTAGCATTTTCTGTCCAGGAGAGCTCCACCGCGCCATTGGTGAACGTTCCAGTCAGGCTGGTTAGCTGGCCATCTGGTCTGGCATAGCTGGTGGTGGCCGAGGCAATATTACTATAAGCGGAGGCGCCAAGTGTATTCACCGCCCGGACACGATACTCGTAGGTAGTGTTCTCCGCCAGGCCAACATCATTGAACCAAGGTCCCCAGATGCTGGAATCTCGCGTTTCAATGAGGACAAAGTCCGTACAACCCAATCCTATACAACGCTCGATCTCAAACCCAGTCTCGTCGAATGAGTTATCACTCCATGAAAGTGAGATAGAAAGGTCGCCGGGGTAGCTCGCCTGAGCCTCAAGCAATGAGGGCGGGTTGGGTTCACCAGCGGCATATGCCGGCTGTATTGACACTGCCACCAGCATCAAGGCTGATAGTGATGTCAACAATAGTAATTGATACCAAGATTTTTTCATATGTATTCTCCTCAAACGATAATAATTTAAGTACAAAAGGTACTTGTTGGAATGTTGGAAATTTTAGGAGTTAGAAACTGCGCAGGCATATCTAATATTTTGCTGTTTCATCCAGGTTATCCAGGAACCATTGAGCTGGATGATATTACTTTATGTCTCGTGTAATGTCAATAAAATTACCCTTATTTGTCTAGTTTATTATTTTATATTAATGTCGTTGTGGATTCTCGTCTATGCAATTGGGAATGATATCGCTTCAGCAATAAAATCCAGCCTGGGTGCCCAAGGTGATCTTGATATTCAATTTATATGGAGCAAAGGATAGGATTCGAACTTGACTTATTCAACAGGGACCCACAGTGGACCTGTATATATTGATCAACAGCAGAGAGGGTGGGCTTCGAACCGCCACACTATGTGCCTACGGTGGGGCTTTTCTCCTCCCCCTAAATCTGCACTTTTATAGACTGGTTACATGGGTTACAAGTGTTCAGACACATGGGTAACACATGAATTCTTAAACAATTATCTCCTCGTAGGCTAATTTAATAGGTTGAGTAGGCGGGCAAACAGGTCAGCCAGGGTACCAGCGACAGCGCCGCCCAGTGCGCCTCCTAGTGCGCCGATTATCAGCGACACCAGTACCAGGCTGGCAGATTGGGTTGTGATCCACGCAGAAACCGAATCAGCCAACTGGATGGAAAGGTTACCTGCGCCGAGCCAGGCAGCTAGCCTGTAGCCGAGCAGCGCTGCACTAAGAGCGCCAACCCCAGCCCAGATGCGCGCCCAACCGAGTTGGGCACCGGCCTGCCATAATTTGCAGCCAGCCTTGCGCCCCAGCCAGGCTCCCAGTAGCAGGCCCAGGAAGACCGGAAAGACTGCCCACCAGCCCAGCGCTAGGCCAATAAATCCACCTAACGCCGCCCCAGCCAACACTCCAATCGCTGGCCAGACACGCTGCCAGCCGACCACCTGGTCGACCCGCAAGCCCATACGATAGCTAGGCTGCCAGCCGCGCAGTAGACCGGCTGAAGCGCCCCCAAGAGCCCAGAGCAAGACCCAGGAAGCCATACTTCCCGTGCTCAAGCCAGCCAAGCCCACCAGTGCGCCCGGTAGCGCGCCTGCTAGAGCACCCAGCCCCCCGCCGATTGCCAGGCTCTTATACAACCGCGGCCCAGCCCAGTTCAAAAGGCTGTTTGTGGGCTGTGCCGAAGCGGTCCCAGGTCGCGAGTAAGTTGCTCTGCCAGTATGGGGGCTTGCATATGGTGGAGCAGGCCTGCGCGGTTGGGAGTGCGCAGGGGCGGCCTGTCTGGCTCTAGTTGCTGGTGGTACAGACTGTGCAGGCGGGACCGCAGGTCGTGATGGAGCGGGTTGATTCTGCTGGCCATGACCCGATTGGGTTTGTGGATTTTGAGCTGGCGTGGACTGCGCAAAGGTTTGTGACGGTTGGGTGTGCCCGGAAGAGGTTGATTCTGGCGGACGCTGCGCTGCCGCTGGGTTCTGCACTGTCGTTGGCGCTGCTTTTCCCGCTCCAGACGTTTTTTGATGGGTATGTGCAGCGTGAGCGCCGGATTGCTGGGTCTGCTGTGGGCTGCCTGTTCCAGTCGGCGGCGTTGCAGAATTTGTACTTTGGACCGCTCCAGGACCGCCTGGTACCGGTTGGGTTTGTACTGACGGGCGAGCGGGGGGAGGTTGAGCAGGTTGAACTGTCTGTGGTGGCGCCTGCGATGGATGCTTTACCTGCACCTGCTGTGCCTGCCAGAATTTCCAGGTTTTCCAGGCTGCTTTTGCCTGCTGTGCCTTACGGGATCCCCACAGCCCGGATCCGGGGGCGGTCTGTTGCGCCAGGGCTTGTTGAGCCTGCCAGAATTTAAACGTTTTCAACACTGGTTGCACCTGCTTGAATGCACTGGTTATTCCACCAGGCGGGAAGGAGCCGGAGGTCGATCCAGCCGGACTGGCCGATGGTTTACCGGGGGCGGGTTGCCCAGCATGGCGTCCTGAAGAGGTTGGGCCACCCGGTTTGGGTTTTGTACCGGGTCCGGGAGTAGCGCCGGTGTGCTGTGAAGCGGCAGAGGCAGGGCCTTTGGTTGATGCCGCCGGCTTATTAGCAGCCTTCGCCGGCCTTGTCCTTGGCTGCGCGTAGTTGTTTGTGCCGGTGAAAACCGTGTTGGAAGCTGGCGCGGCTCGCGGTTTGGATGCAGCCGGATCACCCGGTGGATGGCATACAGGGCAGGCCTGTAGGTGCTCTGAGTAAAAGTGCCGGTTGGGGCACTGCAACAGGTTCTTTTCGGCTTCGGCAATTACCCTTTCCCAGGTGGAAGAATCAGGGCGCAGGCGCGGGTCACGGTGTCCATCGATAAAGCAGCGCCGTACCAGCTCGGAAATCCCGGGATCGAGCAGGTTGAGGTCCGGGGCATATTTGGGTGGTCGCACGGGCACATCTGGTGTTGAAGTATAAGGGAAGCCGCCCAACGCTATGCGTTCTTCAATTGGCGGTGGATCGCCCTTTCCCAGCCACTGTGCACGGAAGGGGTGATTGCCCTCCATCAGCAGCTGGAAGATCAGGACCCCTAGGCCAAAGGCATCTTGCTCAGGCGAACGAACTGTACTGGAAAGCGACTTACCCTGCAGTTCTGGCGGGGTGTATTCTGGTTTGGCCACCGGACAGGCATAGGTAACTATCTGACTGCCGTGCGTTTCTTGCACCTGAAAAGAGTCCGTGTCAATCAGGGTGACCAACGCTGAGGGGGTGACCAGGACATTGCTTTCATTCAAATCGCCAACCACATAGCCGCTTGTGTGCAGCGCACCAGCGGCTGTTGCCAGGTTTCGGGCAGCGCGGTGCAAGTAACGGCGGTTGAATTGTGCCAAGGTCTCAACCCGCCGGCGGGGGTTGAAAACAACCAGGACGGGGACTGCCTGCTGGATATAAGGCATAAGGTAGCCCGCCAAATTATTTCCCTGCCCGTACAATAACCCCTCGGGCCAGGCCAGCGAAGCATGGTTCAGGGCATAAGTGGGATTGGCTGGAGGGTGATCCAACATCCAGGTCAACTTGGCCATGTAGTTCGGGCGCGGGGCAGGCTCGTAGATCTTAGCCAGCCAGCCTGGGCGGCCAATTACCCGGTACACGACAGCCTCGCCCCCTCGACCGACGATAGTACCGATGGATATTGAGTTACCTTCCCGGTCGTAAATCTTCATCTTACTAAATATCTAACTAATCCTATTCCGCTGCCCATGTATTTGTAGGCCGCAGCGCCAGCACCAGGGCTTTATCATCATCGGTGCGTTCGCACACGCGCGGTGAAGCCAAAAAGGCTGTCAGCGCTTCGTTGGCCTGTGCGCCATCATTGGATGGTGTCGACGCTTCGACAAAGGCAAACAGCGGTTCGAAAAACGGTAGGTGGGGTTCGTTGGTAGGTCGTTTCAAAGCCAGGCGGGTCAAGCCGTCGCTCATCACTGCCAAGGCTTGCATCGGCAGGTTGATCACCTGGATGGCGACCTGCTCCAGAGCCTGCTCCTGGGTCAGGAAGTAAGTTTCGTTGGCATATTCGCCACGCTGTAAGGTGGTCACCGTGTCTAAAATTCCATCTGCGCCGCGCGCAACCACGGCACCATCGCCCAACTGCCCAACGATCAGTTGTTCAGACGTGGCAGCCAGACAGGTCAGCGTTGTGGCAAAGTCGCGCAATGGTTCATCACGTTCTTCTGACAGTTGTATCAAGGCCGCACGGGCTCTTTCGAAGGTATCACAAAACACTTCCACCCAGTCACAGCAGTTGGCAGGTTGGCAACTCTCCAGGCTGGAGGCGAGCGAATCCAAAGCCGCCTGAACGGCAGCGCGTGCTCCTACCTCGGAGCGTGTGGCTGACCCAGCGCCATCTGCCAGCGCTACCAATAGCACGCCGTCCGGCAGGCAGCGGAATTCCAGTGCATCCTGACAGGGCAGGCCCTGCTTCTGGTGGGATAGACCCTGGACGGCTGCGCCGATAACCTGCCAATCAGCTTTCATGGCGTCTCTGCTAGGTGGAAGTATCCACGGAACCCCAAATAACGGGCGGTAGAGGCGTCTGCTCGCCAGGACGGGAGTGAGCGATAGCCGACAGGCTCTTGGAGAGCCACATAAACAGGTCACCAAATGCCAGACCCTTCAGCTTGAGCGGTGGGCGTTCATCCGAAAAGCGGCTTAATACGCGCATATCCGCTTTTTCGACACCGACTCCATAAAAGATCACGCCTTTGCGCATCTCATCTTGCTTGACCTGTTCAGCTGCCGCCTCCCAGCCTTTATCGGTGGGTTTGCCGTCCGTAATTACAAACATCCACGGGCGGAAATAATCCAGCCCATTCTGTTTGTAAATCTCTTTACGCTCACGTAGCAGGGCCAGTGAGCGTTGCACCGCTTCGCCCATCGGTGTACCACCGCTTGCTTCCAGCACCGGCGGCTCGAACTGGTCCACCGTAACGAATGCCTGGCGGGCATCAAAGGGCACTTCACGGGTCGGTTTGCGCACAGCCAGCCCCAACGGGTTGAAGACGACCACCTCTTTGGCCTGGCTCGGGGTACTTCCACGCACATCCAGCGTACGCACCTTGCCACCAAAGACAACCACTGCCACTTCCACGCGCAGCGAAGCCAGTCGGTCAGCTGCAAGCGCGGTACCGAAGGCACGCAGACCTTCGTTCAACTCCTGGATTGGCTCCCCGCTCATCGAGCCCGAAGTATCCATAACCAGCACTACCGGGCAGCGTGGTTCAGGATTATCCGCGAATTCAGCCATTTCAAGAAAATTAGGTTCCATGGTTGCTCCTAAGCGTGTAGATTCAGAAACTATAATACCACCTGCGATGAACGGGGGCAAGGGGCGAGGGTTAGGGTGTTATTATGCAAGGAAATAGACACCCTGAAACAGTTCAGGGAAATTGTTGCCCTATGAACAATACCAATCACCGAGGCATTGGTTGACAACAATTTCGATCGGGCTTACACTCCAATCGAGAAATGGAAGAACCACTTCAAGAGATATTCTCCGCCAACAAGAGGAAATCGCCTATGGATAAGTCTGGGCAAAAAGTCTTTGTTGTTTTCAATCCAAAGGCCGGGAAAGAAGACGAGGCCATTGAGCTTCGCTCAGCACTGGCGCGTCATTTCACGTCGCCCCGGTGGACGGTAGAAATCTATGAGACAACGGGCAAAGAAGATATCACTGCGACCTGCCGGGCAGCTTGTGAAAAGGGTATATCAATCGTGATTTCTGCTGGTGGCGATGGTACGCTGGTGGGTGTGGCGAATGCTTTAGTGCACCGACAAATTCCATTAGGTATTTTACCGCTGGGCACAGGTAATCGCTTAGCAAGAGTTTTAAGTATTCCATTAAAACTGGATGATGCGGTCCAGCTGCTAGCCGGGGAGCACACAACCATAGAGATTGATGCGCTCAAGGTGGGTGAGCGCTATTTCTTTTCAAATGTCAGCGTAGGAATGAGTCCGGGGATAATGAATGATACCAAGTCGGCACAGAAAAAACGTTTTGGTCGTTTAGCTTACTTCATGACGATTGTGAAACGGTCGAGCCTGTTTCATCGACGCCATTATACGTTAACGATCGATGGTCAACCACAGCGGATTCGCGCCTCTGAGATTTTGATTTCTAGCACTACTTTGTTAGAGAAGGCGTCCTTTCTCTATGGTCCGCCTGAAACCCTCAATGATGGTCAACTTGAGGTGTACCTCGCCACGGCGCACACCTTGGGTGATTACCTGCGGCTGGTGTGGGACTTGTTCCGAGTTCCGGGGCAACCAGGGGCAAAGTTATATCACTGGGAGAGCCAGCATAGCATTCGTATTGATGCTGATCGGACTCCCCAGTTAGTTCAAGCGGATGGTGAAGTGATTGGTCACACTCCAGTAGAGATTCAGCTGGTACCCAAGGCAATTCATGTGATCATGCCCAAACCAGCCGAAGTGTGAGCCATGATTAGAGTAGACTCTCCATAAAGTTCAAGTAAAGCCCAAACAACTACCCTCCTTGTTCAATAATATAGGCTTAGAAAAATCCGACATTGTAATTATTAATGTCTCCGTACGCCCCCGTGCTGGCTAGAATATCCGCTTAAAGGATATATAGGCTATCACACGCTCCTGTCGAACCCTCCAAGAAATCGCAATTGACCGGTTAACCCGTCTTGGCAGCTTAAAAGAATGCCATAGAGATCGAGCACAATTTACTCCAGGCGACAAGGATAGCCACCAGCATGGGCTACTTCATGCCCACGAGTGAGCCACCAAAGAGAAACATCAAGATCAGATAGGCATGATGATACGGGAAGTGGGTGTCGAAGTTTGTAACAAGCACGCTGATTTATGAAGAAGCATTTCGAGCATAGCTTGAGCTGAGAAACAGGGTAGCTCCATAGTAAACCGTGGTCACAAGCATCCCCTGACGATCAACGCCTTTTCAGCTGTCTCCTGTAGTAGAATTAATTTCCTTATAATTGAAACCTTATCGGAAAGCAAAGGGATATTATCTTATGCAACAGAGCCCACAAAATCAGAAAGAAAAAGAAGACCACGGAAAAGACGATCCGGCGCTGAGTAAGGTGATCGAGCGAAACATTCGCACGATCATCCATCTCCGCACAAAAGCCGATCATGAACGTAGCCTGCAAGATCGCATCGCCGATGCCATTACCTCCTTTTCGGGCCGGATGATTTTCGTTTATATCCATATCGTATGGTTTGGGCTATGGATCCTGCTTAACACAGGAAGATTCGGTGTACCTGTGTTTGATCCATTCCCATATGGACTACTAACCATGATTGTTTCCCTCGAAGCAATTTTTCTTTCAACATTTGTTCTCATCAGCCAAAACCGCATGGGCAAAGAGACAGAACGTCGCGCTGATCTGGATTTACATATTGGGTTGCTAACCGAACATGAATTGACACGCGTGTTACAGATGCTGGATGCCATACAAGGTAAGATGGGTATTACAGATCATGAAAGCAGTGAACTGGCAGACCTTGAAATGGAAACTAAACCGGAAGATGTATTGGCTGAAATCCACCGTCTTCAAAAAATAGAACTCGACAAAAAGTAACCATCATGAACAATAGCTCGAACCGACTAACGTCTGTAGAAATAGAATAGTAATATCGAAGCACTTTTGATTCCGCGACCGACAGGTGATCCACTTGCAGACACATAAACACGTACTCGTTGGACACACCTTGCGCCAGTGCTGATACTGTCTCGTTGGCGTTAACCCTTTTGGTGAGCAGTTCACTTAAGCCACGCGCTACATGTCTCCTCGCATGCAGCTTTTTCTTATGATAGCTAATATAATATCCTATTGTACCTAAATCCACCGGTTCTCTTGCATTTTGACAATTATGAGTTGTACTTGTCTCGCTCTCCCACAATTTGTCCAAAGGTTATATATAGAGTTAGGGGAATGATAAAAGTGAGCATAGGGGGGTATATCAACAACTTAATAATTTTTCCCTGGTGTCGATGACCCGAGAAGGTATCGCCTGGGTATCAGGGGAAAGGAGGCATCGGTAAGATGCCCTATGAGGTGAGAGGATATCGAGCAACACATGAGGTGGATGGAGCAGGAGGGATTGGCGAGAAGCACGATCAACGAGGCGATTGGGATCATCTCCAACCTCTATCAGAGGTTCGAATAACTAAGCGATGCCCAACTTCCTTATCAACTTGATAATCCTGACCGTGCCTTTTCCGCTGATGTGATAATCCCGATGGAGAGCATCTTGCGCAATCAAATTCATCCATTCTTTCGAGATTATAATGTTGTACGCTTTCGCCTGCACAATACTATCTTGCTCATTAATAGAGAGTTCATATTCAATATCGATGGTAATCGGTTTTTCCTCACCTTTGAGTTCAACGGTGGCGTGAAATTTATGTTGTTGGCTGTCAATAGACAATTCGAGGATTCGATTGATATATTTTCGGTAATAGCGTTGAATGGCTATCTTAGCGACTAGATTTTTAGATTCCTTAGCAAGATTGTCTAACCAGTTCATGGGGAAACGTCAGTCACAATTTGATGAGAATTTTCCTCAACCTGGCAACGCGCCCAACAGCTTACGTTAGGGCCAGTGGGGCGTGTATTGCAAGTCCAACTTCGAGTGAATCGATCATTGCCCAATGCGGGGCATCTCTATGGGCACTGATCTATGCTCTGGATATCGTCCTGGATCTGGATGATGCGGTTACCGGGATCGGGGTGTGAGCTGAGAAATTCCGGAGGTTGCTGTCCCTGGCTAAGTGATTCAATGATCTGCATAACCTTGACCATGTCCTGTGTATCATAGCCGCTATCGTTCATGAAGCAGACTCCCAGCCAGTCGGCTTCGGTTTCGTCAGTTCGACTGTATTTCATGTCGATGAGCTGACCGACAACTGCAGCCAGCTCGGAGGCAGCGATACAGCCGTTGGGGTTATTAGGATCGCAGGCAGCGATAACTGCAGCGCCGGTGATACCCTGGGTGAGCTGGGATTTGGCGATCTGTTCGGCGGAGTGGCGGGCAACGACATGGCCTGTTTCGTGGCTAAGGATGCCGGCCAGCTCGCCGTCAGTCTGCAGCAGGTCATAGAGACCGCGGGTGATGAAAATCTGCCCGCCGGGTAGGGCGAAGGCGTTGACGGTCTGCAGGTCGCCAAGCAGATGGTAAGCATACTCGTAGGGGGTGGTACTGGCGGGGGAATCCTGTACAATGCGCTGCCCGATCTCCTGGACACGTTGCTGGTCAGACTGGTTAGGGTCGAGGCCGCCGAACTCGGCGGAAATTTCGGGAACAGCCTGCAGTCCCATGGCAATCTCCTGATCTGGGCTCATACTGATGTGCTGGACGTCATTGGTGACAGGATTGGTTGACTGCGAGCTGAAATATGTGACGAGGGAGATGACGACAAGGATGGCGGCCATCACAAGCCTTACACCCCAACCACCACCAAGTCCACGAGATACCCCTCTCATAATAATAAATCCTTTCTTTAATTACTCAAAATTATGCCGTAAGCCGATCAGGCTGGCGAACGATCAAGATAAGAGCCAGGCCGGTGATTGCGCCGGCGACCAGGCCGGTGATGCCGACGGTGACGAGTACACTGGTGAAAGTGGTGGGCACCTTATTTTGGAATACAACTCCTGCTGCCAGCAGGCTTAGGTAAGCGCCTAGTGTCCAACCGATGACATTGGCAAGGATCCAGGTAGCCAGGTGGGGGATTTCACGGCGAAGGGCGGGATATTGGAAGATAGCGACAATCAATCCGAAGCAGATGAAACCGACAAGCATCCCGAGTGGCGTTTTGGATAGTAGCTGCACGACAAACAAACCGAGGGTATAGCCTACCACCCATCCGACTGCGTGGTTTAGGATCCAGTCATATGATTTCGAGATGTAGGGGCGGAGCACAAGCCATTGGGCCAAGCCGAGAAGGATGCCAGAGATAATGGGGACGATGACGCGGGCGACACCCAGTTCGAGCGAACCGACTAGAAGAGCAAGGAGCAGATAGCCAACAAGCATACCGAGCGCAGTGGCGAAAGTCCAAGCAAGCCAGAAGCCAATTTCATTGCGTTTTAGTTTAGTTTCATTGATATCGATGGTCATCTGTTTAATTATGCCAAAAGATAGGCGCAAATGCAAGAGGTGAGTTGTTCGAGACTATCGATCGTTAGATTTTCAATCGGCAACTGATTTGTTATTACCATTCTTATTCAGAAACTTTCCAATGGCATCTTCCGGGATACGGAAAGTGCAAGGGCATAACTGAATAGCTTCGAGCCTGCAATACTTGATCCAACGGTAAACGGTTTTCAGGTGGACCCGTGCCCATTTAGCAACCTCGAGCACTGTGAGCAAGTTACCGGTATTCCAGGTGTTCGACGGGGGGTGGATAGATTGTGTTGCCATCTCCTTTTCTCCCACCGGCTTTTCGAGAGAAACAAAAAGCCGGCTCTCAATCTGCCTCATGAAAACCAAGGTTCAGATCGAGAGCCAGTTAATAATTACTTTTAGCTTACTTTACGCTCTGCGGAGAGGGTGGGATTCGAACCCACGGTGGAGACGAGCTCCACAACGGTTTTCGAGACCGTCCCATTCAACCACTCTGGCACCTCTCCCATGAGCGCAACCCATTATACCAAGTTGTTTGCTTTTACCCCCTGAATATCTCGTGATTAGCCTGAGCCGCCTCCTCGATGACCTGCTTCGCCTGCGCCTTGATCTCAGGGGGGGCACCGGCGGTGAGTGGGATGAACTTGACCAAATCCTTGGCCTGGTGCAGAAGGCCTTTCACCTCGGCCATGTAAGATAGATCATACTTCCCGCCTCTTTCTGGAACGGGGAATTCGCGCGCCTTTTGAATCAATTCCCGGGCGCGCTCGATTTTTTCTGCAGCAGTGATCAATTTTGCCATGCACGTCCTTCGTCATATATCCACACGCGACCAGGAGGCAGATGATGGGGAGCCCAGCCGCTAGTCATCCACGCCCGGGCCAGTGGGCTTATAGATTTCCGGCACAAAGGTCTGATCCGTCATGGGCGGGCGGATATAGCCCTTCTCCTTCTGGCGCGGAGGCAAAGCCATTGGTTCGGGGGTTAAATCCTCGTAGGGGATCAGGCTGAGCAAGTGGCGGATGCAATTGAGACGGGCACACTGCTTGTTATCCGCCTCAACCACGTGCCACGGGGCTTGCTTGATATCGGTGTAGGAAAACATCTCATCTTTTGCTTTTGAATATTCCATCCAGTGCAGGCGGGATTCCAGGTCCATGGGGCTAATTTTCCACCGTTTTGTTGGGTCAGCCATGCGCGCCTGGAAACGCTGTTCCTGCTCCTTATCGCTGACGGAGAACCAGTATTTGATCAGGATGATGCCTGAACGGACCAGCATGCGTTCGAATTCGGGCACGGAGCGCAAGAATTCTGCGTGTTCTTCCTCGGTGCAAAATCCCATCACCCGCTCCACACCCGCACGGTTGTACCAGCTGCGGTCGAATAAAACAATCTCTCCGGCGGCAGGCAGGTGCGCCACATAGCGCTGGAAGTACCATTGCGTCTTTTCGCGTTCGGTAGGTGCGGGGAGGGCTACCACCCGGCAAACGCGGGGGTTTAGACTTTCCGTGATGCGTTTGATCACCCCGCCTTTCCCAGCCGCATCCCGTCCTTCAAAAATCACCACGACCTTTAACCCCCTGGCACGCACCCATTCCTGTAACTTGACCAGCTCAACATGAAGCCGACGCAACTCCTTGTTGTAAAACTTTTCATCCACCTGGATACACTTTATTTGTGAAGATGTCACTGCCCCCTTTTCATCCGCTTCAGGTACAGTCCCCTTCTTGTCAGGTTTATTGGAGAAGGTCTCCACATCCTGCTCATTTTTTTTGGATAGGGTTGCAGATCCAGAATTCTGGTCTTTCCTTAGCCTTTTTTTCTTTTTGTTCCTTTGGCATTTTTCTCTCCTATATAACGGTCAGAGTAGCTGAAGGATGCAGCATCACAATCATAATTCTACATCCATATTTTAATCCATGTCTACTCCAACATGTTCGATTAATCGTATCTCTAATGAGATATCAGGTAAGATTACCAAATCCCTGGGGACAAAAATATGCGTTCAAGTAGTCATGCCTGCCTATAGCCATGCCTGCCTACAGCTGACAAGGCAGTGTTTTCCCACCTGAAAGCACGCCGATGATGAATGGGTGCCGGATTTTTTCCATAATAGAATCAAGCTACATGACACTTGACACGGAAGGTTCTTTCGCTAGAATAGTAAGGGAACGTGAGTAAATAACGCTAACAAATTCATATCCGAAAGGTCTTTTACAGAAACAGGTTTGTAAGAGCACGAGTGTTTTCACATACAGGAGGTGGTTGATGTGGCATTTACGGAAACTGCAATCTATTTTCGCCTGCCTTTTGGTCCTGATGAGTGCATCCTGCGCCGGTGGCCAGGCTGACGGAACACCGACCCTGGCTGAAAGCCTGGTGCAACCCACTGAGCAAGAACTCGTTCCTACCGTTGAACAAGAGCTCTCTCCAGGGGATACCCCGATGGGAGAGAGCAGCCGGATAAGCCAAAGTGTGAACGCAATCACGGGAGGAGAGATCAGCCTGTCCACACCAAACGGAGATACCGTCCAGCTGCGCATCCCACCCTTTGCCCTGGCGGAAAACACCGATATCACGTTGATCGCCCTGGCACAACAACAGCAAAGCCCATTCCAGGAGAACTTCTTCCCGGGAATTGCGATTGAACCGGAAGGTCTATCCCTGCGCCTGCCAGCTACACTGATGTTGAGCCTGGCCAAGCACGATTGGGCACCTGGTGAACGTATCTTCTACTTGAAAAGCCCGAATCTGGCGATCCCCCTGTGGCAATCGCAGCAGGAGGGCAGCAGCATGACGGGAAAGATCAGCCACTTCAGCAATTATATCGGTGGGTCACCCAGCGCTGAAGAAGCGCAAGCCCAGGCGGCAGCCGCAAGTACGCTGGGTGGGGATCTCCCGACCGGATGGAAGGACAGCCTGGAAGGGAACCAGGCGTTGAACGAGTGGGGGAATGGTCTGAATGAAATGGGAATGGGTGATGATGGCAGTGAGGTAATCAATCAAGCCCGCGAGCGCCTGATCAGGGACATTGAATGCGTGCTGGATCTCAATTGTTCATCTTACCCGTTGGATCCATGCGGCGATTATCAGCAGATGCTGATGCAATACTTTGAGCAAGCCACTCAGCTGGCGCTCGACCCCGAGTCTCAATTGATGAAGGACCTGTATGATTTACTGGAGAAGGTGTTGAACGAATGTACCAACCGCTATCGACTGGAATACGCCCACCATCTCACAGTAAGCCAGGGAGGGTTGGAACAGGATATGCAGGTGACGGGCACGGTGCTCTTTACCGCACCCATGTATGGAAAGGCCGGTGCAGTGGAACCTCTGCAAATGGAAGGATCCGGTACGGTGAGTGTAACCATCAGCGGTCAAATGACAGGTGAAGATGAGACCTGCACCCTGGATGGCAGCGGCACCAATGACGTCACCATCACCGGGCAGCTGGAAGCGGATGAAGTGGGATATCCGTGGATGGCTCTGGATGTCAGCGAAACCTGGTATACCACGGGCAGCATGACCTTCACCTGCCCGAGTGGCGTAACCCAAACCGTGCCGCTCCCAGGCGGGGAAAGCCATACATTCCCGCTGCGTTTCCAATACGAGGACGGTGCTAAATCGATGGCACCCAACTTGGGCGGCATGCAGGGTGAATACGTGTGGATCCTGCATATCGATCACACCTGGTAATTTTCAGAGGTAACCAAACAAACCTATATCGATGAGGCAGATCATTGCAGAGGGAGATACGGGTTTAACCTGAGCCTGCCCGATCGGCCAGACCAACCGGTACTATTTCGCTGTACCTGGTTACGGGGAGCTAAATTAACCTGAATGCACCGATCAGCCCAGGTGGAGGCGTGAGGATCCAGCGAGCATTCCTGCCCTTTATATCTCCACACTCACACCACGTTCGGGGTAGAAAGGTTTATCCATTCCGGCTTCCACAAGCTTCTCGGTAAGCGCCTCCGCTGGGACAGGCTCACCATGGCTCAGAAATACCTGCCTGGCCCTGCCTTTTACCCTGAGGGCATATTCGACTAAAAAGTCCTGCCCGGCATGTGCGGATAAGCCACCAATGGTTGCCACTTCCGCCTTCACCTCATACTCTTCTCCGAATATCTTCACCCGCTTCTCCATGTCTGCCAGCCGCCTGCCCAGAGTATAGGGAGCCTGCCAGGAGACGATCAGGATGGTATTCCTTGGGTTACCAATGTTATTGCGCAGGTGATGCAGGATGCGTCCGGCTTCAGCCATGCCTGAAGCGGCAATGATGATCATGGGATCGTCGCGGTCATTCAAGGCCTTGGATTCCTCCACAGAGCGCGTATAGGTCAGCCGGTCAAAGCCAAGGGCAGTGTGATGCTTGTCCGTCCTGATGAATTCCTGGGTTTCCTTATCGAAACACTCAGGATGCTTTTTGAAGATATCGGTGGCATTAACCGCCAATGGGCTATCAACATACACAGGCACACTGGGGATCTGCCCGCCCTTGATCATCTGGTGAAGGGCATAAACGATCTCCTGTGTGCGTCCCACGGCAAACGCAGGGATAATCACATTTCCTCGGCGTTCCAGGGTCCGCCTGGCTACCTGGAGTAGCTCTTCATAGGCAATTTCAGGTTCGAGGTGAGATTTATCTCCATAGGTGCACTCCATCAGCAGGTAATCCACCCCTTCCGGCAGGATCGGATCGCGGATGAGAGGCAACCTGCGCCTGCCAATGTCTCCACTGAACCAAAACCTCAGCTTACGCCCCTTCTCTTCGATATCCAGCACAATGGCTGCCGACCCCAGGATGTGACCTGCGTCCACCAGCCTTGCCTCCACCCCTGGCACGGGCTCAAAGGATTGGTCATAATTCACTTCCTGGAATTGATGTTTCACCAGGGCTGCATCCTCCTGCGTATAGAGTGGCGTAACGGGAGGCTCGCCTTTTTTTAGATTGCGCCGGCTGACAAAGCCAGCGTCTTCTTCCTGGATATGTCCCGAATCCATCAACATGATTCCAGCAAGGTCGGCAGTGGCGGGTGTGGTAAAAATAGGTCCAGCATAGCCTTGTTTTATCAGGTTAGGCAGGTTGCCACTGTGGTCAATATGGGCGTGGGAGAGGAGCACTGCATTCACCGTGCGCGGGTCATAGGGGAAATTCAGATTGCGCTCGTAGCTCTCCTGCCGCCTGCCCTGGAAAAAACCACACTCCAGGAGCAAGGTGGAGCCATTGATATTTAATAAATATTGTGAGCCGGTGACCGTCTGGGCAGCGCCGTCAAAGGTGATCTTCATAGGAACTCCTTGATGAGGATGTAGTTGTATTATAGTCCAGGTCCAGCAGGTAAAAATTGGATTTGCGCCGGTAACCATGATTTAATAAGGGAGTTATGCTAATTTTCAAGGAGCAAAGGGTAATAGATATTAACTACTGTCTTCATTCCTAACCAGATAATCATCCACTTCTTCTGTATAATTAGGAGGTAAGTCCTTATATACATACGTGCAGGCCAAATGATACTATCTAAACATTGTTGGCAGAAGGTGATCTTTTTATTGATCGCATCTTTCCTTGCAGGATGTGGTAGCACTCAAGTTGTAAGCTCACCTTCTATCATCACCGCTACTTCCAAAACCAATCCAACCGTCCCCAGCGCCACCATAGAGCCACAATCTCCTGCAGATGACTTATCATCTTACGCTTTTCCTGATGCGATTGACCCGATGAAACAATACCTATTTTACCTGCATGGGAAAATCATTGAAGACCAGGGAATCCCTGCGGTGAGCGCTGATTTTGGTGAGTATGAATACCTGGAAATATTAGAGAAACTTGCCAGCCATGGCCTGCTTGTGATCAGTGAACAAAGATCGAAAAATACAGATGGTGTGGAATATGCAAAAAGGGTCACAGAGCAGATCGAGACCTTATTAGGCGCTGGGGTTGCCGCAAAAAACATTACCGTTGTGGGCGCTTCTAAAGGAGCCGCGATAACCATATATGTCTCTCACATGCTTGGAAATGAGCAGGTGAATTATGTCATCATGGCGATTTGTAATCCGGATAACCTTGATATATTCAAGCAGGATGAGGTATTTCTCTATGGAAATGTGCTCTCCATTTACAACTCTACTGATGAACTGGCAGGATCCTGCCAGGAATTATTCTCCTGTTCTGAAGGGAAGGGTCTCTCAAATTACGAAGAAATAGTATTACACGTCGGTACAGGGCATGGTATTCTGTACAAACCATTGGATGAATGGATTATCCCTGTAGTCAAATGGGCTGGAAGACCATAAAAACGCAGCGCATGTTTTCGCCGTAACTTGCGCACGACATTGAAGAGGTTGAGAATAGATGTCTTTTCTTTCGCTTTGAACTATCAAATTTGCAGAAACTCAAGCATTACCCAGGCAAATCTTGCTGTCAGGAACCTGCTTCATTTTATCCAGTATGCTATAGGAAATGAAAATTGACTTCTTACCAGGTTCTTAGAAACTGGTAGTAAAGGATAAAAAAGTGAAAACAAAAGTGTTAGTTCTCTTCTATCCTGATTGCATCGAATTTGAGGCGATACTGGCAGCCCAAGTGCTACACGGAGAAAACCTGACCATAGATGTTGCTACGCCTGATGGGGCTGACTATCATGGTCCTAGCGGCATCGCCTTACGCGCCACACACAGCTATGCCAATGTTCATCCTGAGGAATATCTGGTGGTTATTGTCCCAGGTGGAGATACCGAGTCGGTGTTGGAAAATGAAACATTGGTGGGGATCCTCAAAGCTGCCAACAATTCCGGAGCAACATTCGGAGCGATTTGCGGAGGTCCATTGCTGCTGGCCAGGGCTGGCGTGCTGAATGGACGCCACTTCACCCACGGATATGGAGCAAATTCCACACTACCTTACTGGAAAGACGGCATCTATGAGGATCAATTGACGGTTGTAGACGGTAATATCGTTACAGCTAAACCTCAGGCGTATATAGATTTTGCGATTGAAGTTTTGTATGCCGCTGGACTGCGGGATAGCTGGGCTGTAAAATCTGCGCAGAAAAAGGGATTATACACAGCTGGGTCTACTGAGGCTGAAATTAATGCGGTCAAGGCACATTATAGAGCTATTTGGGGTGGCTCTTAATATTATGAATATTGGGATTCGAGTGGGATGTAGTGGCTTCATCGCTGGCAAAGACCACTGGCGAGTTTATTCCCCAAAGAATGCTTCTTACTCAATCCGATATGAGATTATCCTCGACAATACCCTACCTGCAAATTTACCTCCGGATATGGGGGAGGAGCAAGAGGGGCGAACAAGGGGTTAAAACCCTTGTTCGGGAGGCATAACTCGTAGTTCGGTGGGCACGGGGAGACTCCCGTCTGAACTACCCAAACTGACTGCATCGTGCATGCAGGCACCCTCCAGAACCAGTGGGGTGCAGGCACCCTCCAACCTCGCTCGAAAATCATCTCGCGAGGCTTCGGAGCAGAGTAAGCTCCTTGTCAGTGGGGATGACCTCAATGACAGAACGCAGGTGTCATTGCGAAGCGGTTTTTGCTCGCAAGTCCCGAGATTTTCGAGGGAAAGCAATCTTCCTCGATAAGAATATTCAAGATACTTTTCCAAAATTGTGTTGGAGAAAATGTATGGTTGAAGATTGCTTCGACCAACAAAAAACGTTGGTCTTCTCCCCAGAATCAGGGGAGATTCCGCAATGACAGATAAGAGGGTGTCATTGCGAAGCGGTTTTTGCTCGCAAGTCCCGAGATTTTCGAGGGAAAGCAATCATCCTCGATAAGAATATTCAGGATACTTTTCCAAAATTGTGTTGGAGAAAATGTATGGTTGAAGATTGCTTCGACCAACAAAAAACGTTGGTCTTCTCCCCAGAATCAGGGGAGATTCCGCAATGACAGATAAGAGGGTGTCATTGAGAAGCGGTTTTTGCTCGCAAGTCCCGAGATTTTCGAGGGAAAGCAATCTTCCTCGATAAGAATATTCAAGATACTTTTCCAAAATTGTGTTGGAGAAAATGTATGGTTGAAGATTGCTTCGACCAACAAAAAACGTTGGTCTTCTCCCCAGAATCAGGGGAGATTCCGCAATGACAGATAAGAGGGTGTCATTGCGAAGCGGTTTTGACAACCCCCTCCAAATGCGGTCGGGGGCAGGACACAATCCCACCCTACAGATTACCACTGATCACCCCAAAAAAAACCCGGGCAGCGGGTTTCGGGGTTTATGCAGACGGTGGATTCGTCCACCAGCGGAGTAGGTGGATGGAAGGAGAAACCAGCCCCCTCCCGCCTCCCCCATTTCAAAAATCGGAAATAGGGGAGGAGTAAATATCTGCGTGCATCTGTGTACATCTGTGGTTAAAGGTTTTTCACTGGTGGGGTGCGGGCACGCTGCTCCGCATATTCCTGCTGTAACCGGCGGATGGCTTCGTTGATATGAGCGCGCACATAGCGCTCGAGGCGCCCTGAGTAATCTCCACCGTCCAACTTCAGCAGCCTGAGCAGGCGGAGGCAGCCATGACTATACAGGTCCACCAGGCGAAGATACTCATGCGCCGGCACGCCCTGCTCCAGGCGGTCATTTATATTGCGCAGAATAAGACGAATGGTGGCGACCTCCTCACCCAACCCCGAGGATGATCCCGGCTGATCAGATGAGAGGCCCATCACCTGCAATTTGATCCTCTGGCTGAGCGGAGGACCGTCACGATCCGGGTCAATTGCGTCCAGGCAGCTGAGAAACTCATCCGCCCATGTGTCGGCGGGCTGGTCATGAGCCTGGCGTGCAGCCACCACCAGCTCCCCCAGGCGGCGGGCTGATTCTATATACACCTCCGCCTTGCGAATTTCATCCCCCTGCAGCTCGAGCACGTGGCGCAGCATGCGCTTGAGGCAGGCTATCTCCTGGTCCACCCCGCTGATGGCCTCCGCCATGATCGCCTCAACCGCCTGCCGGTCTTTGTGGCGGGAGTAATAACCATGGATGAAGCCTTCATCGCCTTTGAGGGGGGTGGAGGTGCGCGGCGGAAGAGGGACCGGCGGAAGAGGAACCGGTGGAAGGTTACCTTGAGCATCCGAGGAGTCGCCGGGCGGCAGGAGCGGAAAGCGGGCAAGACGATAGCGGGTGGATTTTATCTTCTCGCGGGTATCGAGGAAAGAGCGCATGGCTTCAAGATCCGCACCCTGATCAAGCTGGAGGCGGATGGCAGTACGGCGCATGGCGCTCAGGGTGAGCCTATCATCCGAAATGCCCAACTGCCGACCGTAGAGCTTGAGAACCCGCTGGAGGGATGAATCTGACAGGTAATGCATTTCAAGCCAGTCTTCAGGGCGAGCCCCGGAGCCTGGCAAAACAGGCTGGACCTGGGGAGCGAAAATATATTTGCCGGGGCACATGCCTGAACATCTACCACTCACCTGGAGGTAAGCCTGGATGGCACCCCAGAGGTGGGGGGGAAGAAGCAGGCGGTGACCAGACTGACTCCAACGCACCCAGACATCCGGTTGAGCCTGCTCGATCTGCTCCCAACGCAGCTGCTGGAGGGATCTTAGCGGAACCCCAAGGTTGAGGCGGCAGAGGAAGAAGGCGGCATCACGCCTGCCGATGGGGGAAGTATCGCGGCCAAGGAGGCCCAGGAACGAATCCACTTCGGCGCGACTCCACATGCTGACAGCCGTGGTAGCGCTTGAGAGGAATGCGGGAAACATCCCTGGCAGGGTTGAAATCGGCAGGGCAGGCCGGGTCGATCCGTTCAGCGGAGCACCAAGCGAAGAAGCTGCTGAAGAAACCCACGGAACTATTGACGGTGGGGAGGGCAAAGCCCTGCTGCTGAAGCCAGGCAAGGTGAGCCTGGAGATCGAGGGTGGTGAGGCGCCAGGGCATTTTGCCCGACTGCCTGACAAGACGGCGCCAGGCGAGGATGGCGTGTTTGACGGTATCTTCAGGGAAATCCTGCCGGCGAACTATAAGCCACTGGTCGAAGGCGCGGCTCCACTTTTTGAGGCGGGGCGAGGCAGCCGCATGGGCGGTGGAGGCGGAATCACCGAAGTAGAAGGTGATGAGGAGAGGGATGGGAGGGGGGTGATCCATCGAGGATGAGAGGAGTATTTTGTTAGAAGGCACTTGGGAGGAGGGTTGCTCATCCTCCGAAACCCCCTTCTCAAAATCAGGAATTGATTCCTGATTCTCAAATTTGAGAATTGCCCTCTCTCTTAATCAATCCTCCCTTAATCTTTATATCCTCTCTTTTATCTCTTTTTCCTGAAATCTTTAAAAATTAAAGATGATATAAAGGAGGTTAAAGAGGGAGAGACGATTCTCATTTTTGAGAATCCTGGAACCCGGAATTTCGGCGTGGAGGTCATCCGGCTCGGGAGCAGCATCAGCAGCCTGATCTCTGACAGCTTTTTCGACAGGTCCGTCATTGAAGGTCAGCATGAGTTTACCCTGCCCAGTGGTGCGCCATGATAAGACGCCCATATAACTGAGCTGGGACACGTGACGGAAAATGACGGAGAAGGAAAGAAGATATCCACGAAATAAACAAACATCACATCGTTGTAGACGAGTAAGAAACAGAGGCTGAGGAGATGGAGGACACCATTCCGCCTGAGAGGCAGTTCTACCTCTGGTAAAGAATGCTCGACGTTTCGGCATCCAAACCATGCCTCATACCGCTAATAAAAACCACCTCTCACAAAGTTCACTCGAGGTTTCGGGTGGAGCCCTCAATTCGCGGTTTCTCGCTCACAAAGGTCGCTCGCGATGCAAGATGTGTTTCACACATCCTCATTGTAGCACAAATGTTCTATTTCACAAGAGGTTTAACAAAAATCGCTAATATTTTAAGATTTCTAATCTACACGCACATATCGATTGGAAAATCATCCATCGATACAGGAGATCACTGATGTACTAATCCACAAGGGGTTTAAGGGAAAGAAAGAATATTTTAAGATTTCTATTGTAATAGTTATGGAGAACAAAAAGCTTAATTGATAAATATAATGCAGTGAAAATGGGATTTATACAAAAAACCAAAACATACGCCTGGAGAGCGTGTTTCCCGCAAGGGAACGAGGGTTCAAATCCCTCCCTCTCCGCCACGGGGAACCCATTCGTTAGAGTGGGTTTTCCTCATTAATAAAGTGTTATTACCCAGAGAACACCCCACCTACATAGGAAAATCTGGGAATTACCTTTGATAAGTTTTTAAAAGAGCGTGTAACCTAAATTATACCAGTATAAAATCAATTCCAACGTGGGGTGATGGCGGAATTGGCAGACGCAGAGGACTTAAAATCTGCCGGTGGCGTCAGCATATAACACCCAAATATAATAGCTTGATAGTCGGATTAATGGTGGTTTTAGTAATGTGCTGAGATTATTTTAATAATAATCCGTTGTGCTAAAGTTTATGAAAATTTAAGTTCATATATTTGCACTAATATGTGTGTATTGTGAAGATTATCTTTTTTTATATTTAAAGCACTTGTGTCCTTAAAATATTTCATAGAAACCAAAAATATATTCATCCTCTTCTATCAAGAATTTGTTTTTAGTAAGTAGTGATGTATCGTAAAACCAAATTCAGCAAGAGCACGAGTTGAAATTACACCGTCTTCATCTTCATCTGCCATTAAATTACCTTGATCAGGATATTGGTATCCATATGCAACACCTGCAATTGGTTTGCAAAGGTAACACTTCCCTTCATATTCAATATAGAGATTTCCTTTTGTGTTTTCAAAATGATACTTGTGTAGAAATTCTTCACTCCCTAATTTATCATATTCTTCCATCGCCTTCATTACCGCTTCTCTTGATGTCAATTTTAGGATTTTTTCCCACCTCTTATTCATTGCTTCCAACCTTAATTCATTAGCGTTCTTAAATAAACCTATTATTATTGAGAACATCAATGGCCAGTGATATTTTCCTGAAAAATACTCTGTTTTCTGTCTCTTATCCATAAAAAAACAAAAACCATCACTAAATGGAGTTATATCTCCTAATGATGTTAATGGCAGATCAAGGTTTATTTTATTACCCAAGAAGAGACACCTTTGATTTGTAAAAGCGAGTACGCCTGAATCAAGTTTTGTAATTGCGATATACTTACTAGGTAGCTTCGTTGTCTTATACCAACCCCCTTTTGTTATATTATAGTTATACTTTTCCATCCAACTTGAAACTGTTTTTCTCCTGCTCTCTAAATAATCTATGGGAGATAGCCAGAGAACAATTTTTTCATCCTTGTTAATAATGATTTCTTTTGTTAATTCACCAGCCATTTTAATTGAATAACCTTCTTGGTTACCCTTTGCATATTCTTCTAGCTGTGAATCAGACACAATTAGTAATTCATGGGTGCTTAATTCTGGAATCGTGAAGGATTTATACCTAAACAACCGATCAACATTGCTGTATTCTTCCTCAACTCTTCTCACTTTAAATATTGATTTATCAGCTTTGCCTGATTGTTCCATAACTGTTTTGCAGTTATTACAGGTTAATACATTTTTCTTGAAAAGCGTACCCTCAGAAATCGTTGAAAAATTGCTTCCCTTGCAAACTGGACAAACGATTTGATTTATCAAATTTAATCCCATCATAATTCCCTCCATTCTCTTTGGCTTAGCATAGCACAATTTTAAAAAAAGGAATAGATTTTTTCTTTTTTGTGACAACTTTGTGAAAATATATTGCAGTTTTATTGCAGCTATAATTTACTGGTTTATCCTTAGATCAGAATTCCCCACTCGATGAAATTTCATCAGGAATTGGCTCACTGATTCGCCTTTTGGAACAACACAAGCCAGGAGAGTCGGTGCCAAAAATTCGCCATGCGGATACCATACCCAGCACAGCACGTAATTTTGCTAAAACGCTTTGTGACGGCTATTTTCTTAATTATGATTACATCGGAGTAAATCGTTTGCCGCAAAAAAACCGCCCTACAGCTACAATAGAGCATTTTGTGCTTAAGTGCAGCCTCCCCCAAACAAAATATCGATCTTTATCTTCGCACAGTCCACTCCCTTAAAAGGGAGACGCTCCATCGGAGCGTCTCAACTATGTACTTGCTGAATTCCCACGTCACCGCCAGTGGCGATACTCCCGCTAACGTACGTGAAAGAACCCTGTTGATCGCGATTCATCAATATAAGTGCACTGATGAAGGGCTTTCTGATAGCATAATAACAAACACCTGTCCTCTAAATGGTCTGTTAAAGATTAAGAACATTCTAAAATACAAACCCCCTCCCGCCTCCCCTCTCCCGAAGATACCATTCGGGATTCAATTTCCCAAAAAACCGGAAATAGGGGAGGGGTAAATATCCGTGTTCATCTGTGTTTATCTGTGGTTGAAGGTTTTTCCCTGGCAGGCGGGCTTAATACCCCATGGAAACCCGCCGTGCGGGTTTCGGGGTTTGTGCAGACGGTGGATTCATCCACCGGCGAAAGCGGATGGATGGAATGAGAAACCAGCCCCCTCCGCCTCCCCCATTTCAAAAATCGGAAATAGGGGAGGAGTAAATATCTGTGTCCATCTGCGTTAATCTGTGGTAAAAGGTTTTTCCCTGGCAGGCGGGATTGTGGTTTCTACAGCCGGGGGATTCGTCCGGTTGTGGAGAAGATTGCTTCTTCGCACAGACCGCTCATCGCAATGACACTAAAAAATGCTTTCTCAACCCGCGAGCGGGTTTATGGTTTGTGCAGACGGTGGATTCATCCACCGGCGGAGGGGATGGGATTATCATAATCCATCCCGTAGAGACGCAGCATGCTGCATCTCTACCCGGGGTATGCCGTATGAGAGAATGAGTGTCGCAGCAGAATGCATGCGATCCACCGAGTATTCTCTTCCAGGCAAAATCCGCAATCAAATCACGGGACCCAAATCTGCTTTCTGAGCCCCTTGCCGTCAAGTTGAGGGAATATGATCCGGTTTATTTTTTAACCAATTGCCGGCTTGTTTGCCTAATCAGGTAGATGAGAGGTAGGCTCTCTGCAATGTATAAGATGATCTTCCAGATAGGTTCGATCGACAGCATCAGAGTACCAACCAGGAGCGTTATTATCGCGATGATAAAAAAGACGAGTTTCACGGTTGGACGTTTCAAGACAAGACCGATTACCACCGCTCCTAACCCCAAGGTGATTACACCATAGGGAGAGCTTCCACTGGCATCCTTTGGTGTGAAATATGCTACGATACCAGTGGCAAGCAATGCCACCATTACCAATGCAGGAATCTGTGCCCACCATAATTCCTGTTTATCGATACTATAAACCCAATAAAAGGAGATCCCCAGGATGATGATAGCGACCAAAAACGCTACAAAATCATAATCAGGCAACCATTTTTGCTGGATCAACACCACCCCAAACGCCAGGATTGCTGCCACCACGAGTACGATCCAATAATTTCGTTTATTAATGGTACTTTCCATCTTAAGCCCTCCTACTTTATTATTCTTTAATTCCTAATCTGCCCTCGATATGCACATATTGACCATGCAGAAAATACGTTTTTAATCATACACTAATATTTGGTATTAGACAATCAGATATGCATGGGGCTAACCTACGCCACTGAGTCCAAAACTTCAATCACAATACCGAGACGAGTTCTGTTCTTACTTAAAAGCATGAAATTAGTTTAAACAGGTATGAGTTGTACCGACCTCCTTCGATATTACCAGTGCCTGGTTCAGGCTAAATGAAATTATAGAACTTCGTATCAGAGTGTTATGTGAAATCCCGACTATTAGCAATTCGGGAGGATAAAAGCTGAGGCCGCGATGAGAAATGTGCTTGTGTACGTTGGGTTGAGCTTGCGAGACCCAACAACAAACCAGTCGTTGGGTTTAGCAAAAACCACTCAACGCAACCTTCTTCTTCTGATTGAGTAGAGACGCAGCATCCCGCAGAGACGCAGCATGCTGCGTCTCTACATCATCATCTTGCGTCTCTACGGATAAAATCCCTCGGCTAATCATGGATAACCCGCTGTGCGGGTTTCGGGGTTTGTGCAGACGGTGGATTCACCCACCGGTGAAGCGGATGGATGGAATGAGAAACCAGCCCCCTCCCGCCTCCCCCGAATATCACAGATCGGTATTAGGGGAGGAGTCTCTACATCATCATCTACGGATAAAATCCCTCGGCTAATGATGGAAAACCCGCAGAGCAGGTTTCGTGGTTTCTGCTGTGTCCTTCGTGGCCTGCGGTTTTTTTACTTTCCCCCAACCTTCTTTAAAACTTTCAGCATCTCCTCCCCATAGTGCTCCCGCCTCCAGGGGACGGCGGAAAGGCACTGCGCAAGGGTAGCCATATCCTGGGGGTTCTGGGCGGCAAGCTGGTGCATCAGGTCGCGGGGCAAAATGATGTCCGATTCTACATCCAACTCAATTGCCTTTTGCTTGCGCCACTGCTTCAGCACCTCCATGCGGGCTAAAAAACGCTCATCCGGGCGCACGTTGCGTGGTGGGTGGATCGGCTCTGCCCGCAGCCCCCGCCTGACAGCTTGCAGAAGTGCCTTGCCATGCTTCTCCAGCTGGTGAGCGGTCATCCCTGGCAGCGTTTTTAATTCATCTTCATCATCCGGGCAGGCACTGGCGATGGCATAGAGCGTATTATCACTGATCACCTTGAATAGCGGGCGGTTGCGTTGTTGTGCCACCTCTTCCCGATAATTACACAGCTCCTGCAACACCGCCGCCTGCTGTGGGGAGAGGCGATGAACACCATTCACACGCCAGCAGGCATTTTTACCATTTTCCGGTCGCGCTTCCACCTGGCAGATGCGTTGGAAATCTTCATGCGCCAGGGGTGTAAGCCCTTTCTGCTCAAGCTCGTGCTCCAGCCTCTCCCTCAGGGGGATCAGGTAATGGGTATCCTGGCGGGCATAATCCAGCATATTGGCAGGCAGCGGGCGCTGACCCCAATTGGCGCGTTGATGTCGCTTATCCATGCGGACACCGAACTCAGTTTCCAGCATTGAACCAAGACCAACTTCCTTTCGACCCAGGATGCGGGCTGCCAGCATGGTATCGAACAGGTTGTTGAAGCTGAAATTGAAGTCATGTTTCAGGCAAATCAAATCATATTCAGCAGCATGAAATGTTTTATTGATCTGGGGTGATGAGAAAATGGGCTCAAGAGGCGAGAGATCATCAAGTGCCAATGGATCCAGTAAATAATCGGCCTCAGGGATGGAAAATTGGATCAGGCATACCTGCTCGCGGTAGGCGAACAGGCTGTTCGATTCGGTATCCACTGCGATGGTCGGCTGAGCTGCCAGGATCTGTGCCAAGCGCTTTAGCCCACCTGGTTTGGTGATGGGTGCGCTGATCTCAGGAATGGGCATGCGCTTATTATAGCCCAAGTTTTCAGCTACCAGGTTTCAGCAATGAGCGGATAAATTTTTCAGCCGGGATGTCTACAGGTTGCCGGGCGAGTTGTGTTCGATGATCCATCCCCAAACCACAGAAGATCATGCTTACCTGATCTTTTCCATCACCAGGGCAGATTCACCATCCTGGTAATACTTGGTCCACTCCCCCAACTTTTGATATCCTGATCGTTCATACAGACCTATTGCGACCGTATTGGTAGTGCGGACACATAGCCTGACCCTGCTGAGTGGGATCCGCGCTTCGCAGGCAGCAAGCAAAGCCGCCCCAATTCCCTGGCGCTGATATTCAGGCAATACAGCAAGCGTGGCAATCCAGGCTATGCCATCTGCCTTACGAACATCACCAGCAATAAACCCAACCATTTGGGAGTCCTTGACGGCTTTAAAGCGCAGCACCCCCGGAAAAGACAATACACTGATCAAATCCAATAAGGGCCAGGCGTCCTTTGGAAAGCAGACGCGCTCAATATGACGCAGAGCGCTGAGGTCGCGCAGTGAGGCCGGTTCTATCAGGTGATCGATATCAGATCGGGCATGCAATGTACTATTCATACACCAGCTCGTTATACCAGTAATATTTAAGGAGAAAGTTGCAATACGGAATACGCACCAGGCGTACTCCGTATTGCAATGGATAATCTACCAGGGCTTACTTTTGGTCACCTTTCATGAAATTCGACAGCATGCTGGTGAATTCCAATGGGAAGATGTACTTGGTGGAAGCACCCATACCAATGGACTTGAGCACTTCGAAATACTGCAAGGTCATCGTCTTCTGGTCCACCGTCTGGGCTATGGAGTAGATCTTTTCCAACGCAGCGGAGAAGCCTTCAGCCCGTAGGAGCTGTGCCTGCTTCTCACCCTCAGCCTTCAGGATGCTGCTTTGCTTATCACCCTCCGCACGCAGAATGGCGCTCTGCTTCTCACCGTCTGCCACGTTGATGGCTGCCTCACGCGTACCTGTGGATTCAGTAACCACAGCACGGCGGATACGCTCAGCGGACATCTGGCGGTTCATTGCATCCTGGACATCGCGTGGCGGGATGATCTCGCGGATTTCAACGTTGGTAACCTTGACCCCCCATCGCTCGGTCACCTCATCCAGGCGCGTGCGCAGCATGTTGTTGATATGCTCACGTTCGGACAGCACCTCGTCCAGCATGATGCCACCGATGACTGCACGCAGCGTGGTGGTGGCCATACCCTGGGCGGCGGCTTCGAAGTTCCCCACCTGGAGGACACTTTCCATCGGATTCAGGACTTTGTAATACCACAGGAAATCAATGCTTATCGGGGCGTTATCCTTGGTGATCGACGTCTGGTGGGGAATCTCGCGCACCTGCTCACGCAGATCCACCGAGATACCCCGGTCAACGATGGGAATGAGGAATACGATACCCGGACCTTTTGCACCGACACAGCGTCCCAGGCGGAAGACAACCAGGCGCATGTACTCCGGGATAATCTTTATGGCGCTGGCAAGAAGGATGATCGCCAGAATAATGGCACCTCCAACCAGGCACAATACAATGGTCACTTGAGCAGTCATAATTCGCCTCCTTGATTTATATGTAGATTATATTCCATAGATGTTAATGATGGATTATTGGTCGTCGGAAGGGGCAGGTTCCACCTCCAAGATAAAGCCTTCACGCTTTACCACACGAACTTTGGTCCCTAAGGGGATTGGCGCTTCGCTGCGGGCACTCCATAGCTCTGAGTCGATCTGTACCGAACCCTCATTATATATATCAGTCTTGGCTTCACCGATATCACCAATGATCCTACCCAGGTCATGCTTTGGCCGCATTTTTTCACTCTCGAGTACCTTGGTAACGGCGATCCACAAAAAGCCACACGCCAGGGCCGAAACAATGATCGCTAGCACTGGATTCACACCCGGCTGCAAGGGGGTCTCACCCTGGAACAGGAAAATGGAGCCGATGATAAATGCGACCAGGGCGATCGCCAGGTAACCCAGCTTATGTGACTTGCGTACGGCAAAGATAAATGGGATGACACCCAGGATCAAAATCGCCAATGCCCAATAATTGATTGGCAGCTGGGTCATTTCCCAGGCCGTCAGTAGCAAGAGGAATAAGGCTCCAATTTCAAGAATGCCGGTGCCAGGGGCAAAAAGCGCCATGATCACCAAGACGATACTGACCACCAAGAGCAAGTACGCGACGTTCGGATTTAATAATATTTCCATAAATATATCCTCCGGGGCAATTTGATTATACAATGATTATCGCCTCATCATAATCATTATGCACCTTATTTTATTGTTGAGGCTAAGAGAATCTCAGGATTTGGTATGATATAGGCATGCAGCAATTTTCAGTCTTACTCGGGTTGGGTGCACTTATGGGCTTGCTGCTGATCGTTTGGAAAGCACCAAAAAAAGAGACTTCGCACTACCTGGATGCCGCCCTGGCGATCTTATTTGGCGCACTGGTTGTCAGCCGGGCAGGCTATGTGGCAGTACATCTTCCTTACTTCCAGATTCACCCTGGTGAGATGATCCAGGTATGGAAGGGAGGGCTTTCCGGTATCGGTGCGCTGGCAGGCGGTGCAATCGCCATTCTTATCCTGGCCGGTTGGTGGAGAGGTTCCACCGCCTCTATGGCAGATGTAATCCTGCCGCTGGTGGGCACACTTGCCATCACCGCCTGGCTGGGTTGCTGGATGGATAGCTGTGGATACGGTCTGCCTGCCAAGGCGTGGTGGGCATTACCTGCTAGGGACGAGTGGGGAGTGCTGGCATATCGCGTGCCGGTGCAATTGATGGGTGCATTGGTGACCCTGGTCATCATCGGGCTCCTGGACAGGGTTAGCAAGCGAATAGCAATCCCGGGCATAAGCGCTTCCCTGGGGGTGTTTTTGATCGCTGCAGAGATATTTGCTCTATCTTTTCTGCGTGCAGATTCAACACCCTCCTGGTATGGATTACGCCTGGATGCCTGGGGAGCCATTGGATTGATGGTTTTTTGCCTGGTGATAGCAGTGGTATTATTGTTTCGCTGGAAGAAACGGAGATCCCTATCTCATGCGGATGAGGAGTGAACTTTACTTATGAAGCTGAGTCTCTCAATTGCACAGATCGACACCCATCTAGGTGATGTAAAGGCCAATCTGGAAAAACACCTGGAGATGATCCAACAAGCACAGTCTGCAGGAGCACAATTAATCATCTTCCCGGAGCTTTCATTGACCGGGTACTGTTTGCAGGACCTGACCCCGATCGTGGCACATAAACCAGGTGATGATGACTTGATTTTTAAGCCACTGCTAAAAGCCAGCCAGACGATCGATATGGTGGTCGGTTTTGTGGATGAAGATACCCGTCACCGTTTTTTTATCGCCTCAGCCTACCTCTCCCGTGGGCAGGTGGTGCATGTTCACCATAAAGTATACCTACCCACCTATGGATTGTTCGATGAAGGACGTTTCTTCGACTGGGGGGATGAAGTGCGTGCTTTTGATACCAGGTTCGGCCGGGTGGGAATATTGATCTGTGAGGATTTCTGGCATGCCTCACCACCCTACCTGCTCTGGCTGGATGGTGCCGATATTTTCCTGCTGACCTCTGCTTCTCCTGGCCGAGGCCTGACCAAACACCCCGCACTTGAATCTGCCCGCTGGGTGGAAGATATCAACCGTGCCTACGCCAGCCTTTTCACCACTTATGTGGTGCATGCCAACCGGGTCGGTTTTGAGGATGGATTAAACTTCTGGGGTGGCTCAACGATCTGTGACCCCAATGGCGATTTCATCATAAAAGGTCCGTACCACCAGGAAAAGCTATTGTTCGCTGAAATTGACCTGGACCAATTGAACCGCACTCGAGCCCGCCTTCCACTGCTGCGGGATGAGCGAACAGCTTTAATGCTGCACGAGATGAGAAGGATCATGGGAGACAACCAGCCTGGATAGCCACTATGATGGATATAAGGTTGTAAGATGTATAATACAACAAAGCAGTCACCGGGAAAAACTCTTGCATGGAACATAAAAAGATCGATCTAACCATAAATACCGATACTGTACGCCAGATCCTGGTTGGTTTCATTCACTCGGAAATTACCAGGGTTGGTTTCTCGCGGGCAGTGGTTAACCTTTCGGGAGGATTGGATTCATCCCTCTCATGCTACCTCGCTGCGGAAGCGATGGGAGCTGATAATGTATTGGCATTACGCCTGCCTTATCAATCCTCAACCCCCGATTCCCTTGAGCACGCCCAGATGGTGATCGAGGCACTAGGAGTGCAATCGCTCACCATCCCCATCACCGATATGGTCGATGGACTGGTGACCCAATTTCCGGATATGAGCCAGATCCGCAAAGGCAACATCATGGCGCGGGCACGCATGATAGCTTTGTACGACCAATCGGAAGCATTTCACGGCCTGGCAGTAGGGACAGGGAATAAGACCGAGATACTTCTTGGCTATACCACCTTGTTTGGTGATTCGGCTTGCGCGATCAACCCACTGGGAGACCTATATAAAACTCAGGTCAGGCAGCTGGCAAGTGCGATGGGAATCCCCCAGGTGATCCTTGACAAACCACCCAGTGCTGACCTCTGGTTGGGGCAGACAGATGAGGGAGAGCTGGGTTTTACATATGATGAGGTGGACCAGCTACTCTATATGTTGGTGGACCAACGCTATAAACCGGAGGATTGTGTTAAAGCAGGTTTTACTGAAAGCTTTGTAAGGGCGGTGATGGAACGGGTCAGGCGAAACCATTTCAAGCGCGTCATGCCACCGATCGCCAAACTGAGCAATCGCACGGTGGGTTATGACTTCCTATATCTCCGCGATTGGGGGACGTAACCATCATTCGTACCGGTGCCAGAAAACTATCCAGGTTCATATCTCATAACAATACTTTTTAATAGAACCCAGCCGATCCATGATTCACATTCCACCTGCATTACACCACCGGCGATATCTGCTCCTCTGGTTGGGTCTATTAATCTCTATCACTGGATCGCAGATGCAGATTTGGGCAGTATTTTGGCAAATCCGGACGATCACCGACCAACCGATCGCCCTCGGAGCAGTGGGTTTAGCGCGCATCCTGCCGGTGATCGTCTTTTCATTGATCGGGGGGGCATTTGCAGATGTGCACAACCGCCGGAATATTCTCTTCATCACCCAAAGTGGAATGGCTGTGGTTGCACTTCTTCTTGGGTGGCTGAGCCTGACAGGAGCTATCGATTTGTGGCATATTTATTTGCTGATGGCTTTACAGGCAGTTACCATGGCATTTAATGGTCCTGCCCTTCAAAGCCTTGTGCCCAACCTCGTTCCGGTCAAGGACCTACCCAACGCTTTCAGCATGAACTCAATCGCCAACCAGGTTGGATCCATCATTGGACCCGCCCTGAGCGGGATCGTCATCGCTGCGGGAGGGCTACCATATGTCTATATCATCAATGCCATCTCTTTTGTGGCAGTCATCGTGGCATTGTACTTGATGGGACCTGTCGAACAGCAGAAGTCTGCCAGCGCTCGGAATGGAAAAATCAGCCTGGCCGCAATAAAGGAAGGTATACGGTTTATCCTGGGGCAGCCGCTCATCCTTTCCACGATGATCCTGGACTTTTTCGCCACATTCTTTGCGTCTGCAAATACACTTATGCCCATCATCGCGGTGGATGTCCTTCACGTAGGCGCAGTGGCATATGGATGGCTCTCATCAGCCCAGGCGATCGGTGCCATGGCAGCTGCGCTCGTCATCTCACAGATGCATCAGATCAGGCGCCAGGGAATGATTTTCCTGTGGTCAATCGTGGTATTTGGAGTTGCCACGATCATCTTTGGCGCTGCACGCAGCTTTTTATTTGCCATGTTCGCCTTGATCATCATCGGTGCAGCTGATACGGTCAGTACGATCATCCGTAATACCATTCGCCAATTATCAACCCCCGACTATATCCGTGGCCGGATGACCGGCATCAACATGATCTTCTTCCAGGGCGGACCGCAGCTCGGAGAGGTGGAGGCCGGGGTTGTGGCTCAATTATTCGGAGCACCCATGGCGATCATCACTGGTGGCATAGGGTGCATCGTAGCAGTTATATTGATCTCCCGCCGCTGGCCACATCTGCGCACATATAACGGGGATGAACCAATGGTTGCTGGCTCACCACCCACGTAGCGTGACCTAGGATCAAACGACTATGTTAACCGGACCTGAAATAAATGCTTTTGTGTGCGTGGATGTAGAAACTGCTGGACCCATACCAGGAGACTACTCCATGCTCTCGATCGGGGCGTGCACGATTCTCGAGCCCCAGCGTACCTTTTATATCGAGCTGAAGCCCATAAACCAAAATTTCACTCAAGAAGCAGCGATGGTACACCAGCTTTCACTTGAGCAGTTGATGACGCAAGGAGTGACTCCGGTTGAAGCATTAACCAGCTTCGAAGAGTGGCTGATCAATGAAGCCACCCCCAACCAGCAACCGCTGTTCGTTGCCTTCAACGCGGCTTTCGATTGGATGTTTGTCAACTACTACTTCTACCATTTCCTTGGGCATAATCCATTCGGGCATGCCGCCATAGACATCAAGGCGTTATACATGGGGATGGCAGGTGTTCCATGGTCGCAGACATCCTGGCGTTTTATCAACCCAAAATACTTGACTGAACACAAGCTGACCCATCATGCCTTGCAGGATGCCCTTGACCAGGCAGATATGTTTAGAAAGATGCTCGAAGATATCCAGAAGATAATATAATCCAAAAGGAGCTGATCACTTATGACCAATCAAGACCAAGCCACTCCCAATATCGACCTGAACCGTATCGTAAATTCTGCCCACCGGTTAGGAATAGAGCTCAATGAAGAAGAAGCACTGCAATGGATGACTGCATTGGTGTCGATGAAGTCTTCCATGGATATTACAGTGGATCCAGCGACAGGTGTGTTCGGTAATAAAATCGTTATGTTGGATTTCAGCCCACTTGAGCTGGCACATTTTCGCGAGATCGGGCGGCTGGTGGAATTCCAGGACCAACCTGGCGTTGTCGAAACTGCCCTGGCGCTTTCAGGTTCCTCAGCTCAGTCAAAAATCCAAACTTATCCAGGAGACTGTGATTATTTTGAGAGAGTCAATATTAAAGCTGCCTCACGGCAGGAAGCGTGCCAGATATTGTCCAGGATCATGCGCGAGAAAGCACTCAGCAGCCTGAAAGGACCCACCTACCAATTATTGGAGGTGAAATTCGGCAACTATCCCCACGATGCTGTGCGCGGAGATCGCCTCATCCGGGCTGGCTCTCCAATATCCTGGCTGCCAGGAGAGATCGAGGCTGGAAAGATCGAAGTGAATCTCCCAAATGGGACACCTGCAACGATCCTCTGGGAGGATGTGGCTTCAGACCCTGGCTGGTGTAAATTGGACTGGGTGGTGGCAGACATCGCCCATGGGAAACTATCCAACGCCAGTAACATGCTGGATATCACCTGGGAGGCTCCCGATGAAACCATCACACCCCTGGATGGCTATCTCGATCCCTATTTCCAGGAAGTGTACCTGGATGCCCAATCCATCCCGATTTTCTCCAAGCTGGCCAAGCATGTCTCTGCTGATGCCCTGGATGATTATGTCAGACAGCTGGAGCATGAAGTAAATAAATACCTGACCAAGGACCTGAATTACGGGAAGGTTGCCAAGCGGCTGTACAACATCTTCCGCCTGACGGGTCGTTACGAGGATGCGGCATTTTTGCGCGATCTATTCGACGAGCCAACCACGATGTTATACCAGGTCTGGTCCTTGATCCGTACGATGGATGATGCCTTCAAGCCAGGATCAGGGATCACCATGGGGCAATTGATCGAGCAAGCCGACCAGCTCATCTTATCGGTGATCAAGGTATTGGAAGGTGACCAGGAAGCGGAGATCGTGAAGCTGTTGCTCCGCCTTAGGAATGCACTAAGCAACGAGCAGCTCGACCAAGGGTTAAGCAATCCCGCTGAAGCAGCCCGAGCTGAGGTGATCAACCTGGTCAACAACTTCTTTTACGAAAAACTCATTGCAGTCCCGACGATCAAAACCTATATGGACGACATCTCAGGTGGCGGGACAGGCAGAACATAGGAGCAAATGGGATGGCAGGATTGACCGATCAGGCAGGTGGCATGAAAATCAGTGGCGGAGAGGCGATCGAGAAGGCGCATCAAGCCTGGCAGGAGAGCATGTCCAGACAGCTCGATGTGCTCCGTGCGGAGGTGCAAGCCAAGCATCCAGGAAGGCTGGTGGTAGATTGCGGTGCAACCCTGGTAAACCAGGAAATTCAGCTGAGTTATTGGGGAGAGCTGATTGGATTATCATGCAGCAATTTCAAAGCCCGCAAGCTTTCCGATGGATCGGAATGCTCTATCTATGATGAAGGGATGCTGCTGTATTACCTGCGTGAAGCGGACGGGACCGCGATGGCTGATCGCTGGATTGGTTATCGCGAGCTTCCAGGAGGAAACTTCTACAGCCAGGCATTCCAGGGTTACAGTGGTGACCGGTTAGCGCGTACGTATGGAGAGAAACCCGAGGCATACATAAAGGCAGCGGGTATCCTGGGGGGATCTTCCTTATCTGCCTTGCCGGGGGTGGCATTTGCCTTCCTGCCCCTGCCACGCATCCGCCTGGCGTCGATCCTCTACCTGGGAGATGAGGAGTTTCCTGCGCGCGCTTCGATATTATTTGATGCAGCAGCAGGCCATTACATGACTACAGATGGCCTGGCATTGTTGGGCGCCGGTTTGGTGGGCAGGCTGATCCAGGCAGGAAAAGCAAGCCGGTAAATAATTGGCCTGGCTCTAGGGTAGACCGATAATCGCCATGCTTTGCGGCGTTTCAACACTAAAATCGAAATTCACCGTGCGTTTCTCTTTTGGCTCGAGCGACAACTCCCACTTCATCAGATTAAGCTCAGTCTGCTCTGCAGGTCTTGGATCAGCAGATTCAAGCTTAACCTTGATGTCTTCATGGCGTGGGACAGGGATTTGGTCATGCAGGGTCAGGTTGACTTTATCTGGTAACAGGTTCTCCAGCTCGATCTCATAACCAAATACGATGCGACGCTTTCCACCGATGAAACGCTTGTCCATATCACGGCGTTTCAGCTCGCGCTCCACCTTGATACGATCTTCATTCCCCAGGTATAAGGCTATCTCGCCCTGCGGGGCAGTCAGATCAAGGGTAGTGGCACCGATATATTCATCAGCAATGAAAATGTTGGCACTGCCTGCCAGCAATGTATATGGGCTATCATTGTCCACTTTTGCCCGCCGGTAGACTGCCTGGGCTAGTTTAGGAGCAGAAACGTAATCGAGCCTTGTTTTCAACGAAAAGCGGGTTACTGTGACTTTATGCGCAGCACCATCGGGTGGAATCGTGGTTACCCCTGGAATGACATAGGTGACCGCAGGACCAGTGGTATCAACCACTGCCACCTGTTCCTCAGCAACAAGATCCCGTGAAACAGCTCGGGCAGCCGCTGGCGCTGCTTTGACTGCAAGGTGAGCCGCCACCTGTGGTTCTTCAGCCATACGCATAAGCGGTATAACTGGCTCGTCTGGACGGATATACCAGGGATCAAGTTCAGGCAAGGTACCCGCCAGTGCTGGACGGGCAGTTGACAGGGTAAGCGCAACCTGCTCCCAGGTTTCTCCGCTGTTCTGAGTAACCTGGCCCAGGTAACCTATCTCAAGTGTGGAATTCCCGTCTTTTTCTATCAGCCGCATGTCATACAGAGGCTTCCAGCCTGCAGCGGTAACCATATAACTGGCTTCAACGGTCAACTCACCAGGTTCAAGTACTTCCACCTCCACCGTAGCAGTATAACGCTCGCGTGGACGGGCATTTCGCAGCTGCTCCAGCTCTTTGATCAATTTCTGTAATCGACGTTCTGCTCCGCGCCTGTTGATTTGGATAACCTGCGACTCATGATCCAATTTCTCGGCTTGCTGGCGTAATCCCTCAAAGAGGGCGAGGTGCTGCTCGACCGTCATTTCCTGGGCTGCTAAAGCGGTGGCAAAAATCGTTGCCTGCTCGGTAAGCTTATCCAGGTTGGCGCGATTCTGCTTGATCAATTGAACCTGGGCATCCAGAATTGCGATCTCGTCCTGGGTTTTTTCGATCGCATCCTCCAACTCGCCGACCTTATCCGAGGGTGTCTCGACAAAATATGTGCGTTTCACCTGGGCACCCAGCAGGAGGGCGTGGGCAGAGCCGTGGGCTGACACACGCAATGAATCGGGATTGAGTGTGAGGGGTAATTTTTCTATTTCCAAGGAATGCACCCCCGCATTCAACGATAATTCACCCTGCCGGACAATACGGGCGCGATCCGGGTAAACGATGGCTGAAACCGTGGTGGTGGTAAGCTGGGTCATAACATCCTCCATGAAGGGGTAAAGACTTGAAAATAGATAAGAGCTAGAAGCCCTCCAGCCGAGACATATCAGCAACGCTGCTTCCAAGGGCAACTATGCGCTGCAGCAAGGCCAGGCGATTCTGGCGCACGGAGACATCTTCAGCCATAACCAGTACCTCGGTGAAGAAGCGGTTTACGTCGGGAATCATGGGCAGGAAGGCATTCAGGAATCCATCAATAGAATTGAATTGGGTTGACTGCACCGAATTCTCTGCTTGCAATAAGGCTGCATATAAGCCAGCCTCCGCCGGCTCACTGAATGCTTGCGGGGAGAGCTCAAATCTTTGTTCCAAATCGCGTGTGATGCGTACACAGCGGGCATAAGCTGGCAGGATGTCGTGCCAATCTGGTCGGCTAACCCAGGAGGAAAGTTGTTTGACCAAATCATGGGTAAGGGCTGGGTTGTTTCCCTGGGCCGTAATGACCGCATCAACGACATCATGGCGGAAGCCTGATTCGAGCAGCAGGTTGCGCAAGCGCTCGATGATAAATCCCTGGCAGGCAGCCAGGCTTTCAGTTGCGGCAGCGATCGGAAGCTGTGCGGCTGCATGCTCAAGCCCGATCCGCAGGTCAAAGCTGATGTTTTGGGCAATGAGTGCCTGCACCAGGCCCAGCGCTGCTCTCCGCTGAGCAAATGGGTCGCGGGCACCCGTTGGAGCCATCCCTGCAGCAAACAGACCTGCTAGTGTATCCAGGCGGTCCGCTACTCCCACGAGTAAACCAGGGCGGGTTTCCGGAAGCACATCACCAGCGAAGCGGGGTAAATAATGCTCATAGATCGCCTTACCAACTGGCTCACTCTCGCCGGAGGAGAGCGCATAATATCTACCCAGGATCCCCTGCAAAGAGGTCATGTCGATCACCATCTTTGTAGCCAGGTCAGCCTTGCACAGCTGGGCAGCGCGGATGGCAACGCCAATTTCCACTTTACCCAGGTCGAGCATGGGAGCTAGAATCTCAACCAGGGTTGTTATGCGGTGACTCTTATCGAGCATGGAGCCCAACCTGGTCTGAAATACCAGGGTACTCAAACGGGGCAGAAAATCCTCCAATTTATGCTTGCGGTCATCGCGAACAAAGAAATCGGCATCTGCAAATCGGGCACGGATAACATGCTCATTACCCTCTGTGATCAATTCGCCACCCGTGAAAGGTTCTGTGCCCTGACAGGGCTTATTGGCCACGGTGATGAAATAAGGCAGGAGCTCATTTTTTTCCGTTCCAACGTCACCTGCAGCCGTAATGATTTCCCCAGCTGAAGGCGATGCAATTTTGAGCACTGGAAAATATCGCTGATGCTTTTTCATCACCGAGATGAGCACTTCACGCGGCAGGTTCAGGTGTGCTGGATCAAAGGATCCAATTACAGAGGTAGGCGCTTCAACCAGGTTTGCTACCTCCGATAGAAGCGCAGTGTCAGATAATGTCCGGCCGGGTACATCCTGAACCAGATGGTCCAGCTGTGCCTGGATGATACGCATTCGTTCAGCTTTTTCCAGAATAATCCCCTGGTCTTCCATCAGGTAAAAGTAATCGCTGGCATTTTTAACCTGGAATTCTGCCGGCGTGCGGATCCGTAAACCGCGCGTATGCTTCCCTGAGCGCACTCCGGCAAACTCGAACGGGATGACCTGTTTACCCAATAATGCCAACAACCAACGGATGGGGCGGGAGAAATAAACATTGGAGCCGTTCCACCTCATGGATTTATCAAAGCGCAGGGAGGCGATCAGCCCTGGAAGCGCTTCACCCAGCACATCGATTGCAGGACGTCCCGCCTGGCGGATCACAGCAGCCACATAGCGCCCGCCATCCATCTCCACCACCTGCAGATCATGAGCACTCACGCCCTTGCTGCGGGCAAAACCCTCGCCTGCTTTGGTTAGCTCGCCAAATGAGTCAAAGGCGCGGTCCGCAGGGGGGCCTTTGACCAGCTGTTCCAGGTCAGTCTGGCGGGCAGCCACGTCTTTCACATGCAGAACCAGGCGGCGTGGTGTACCCATCACATGGATGTCTCCATGCGGGAGGCGCAACTCATTTAAAAGAGCGGGGAGTCGTTCCTGGAGCTGTGCTATGGCTGAGTCAAGATCAACCGCGGGAAGCTCTTCGGTGCCGATCTCAAGCAGCAGCTCAGCCGGGGAGGTAGAAAATGGACCCGTGTGGGTGGAGGCAGGATGGGGTGAGCTTTTCCCCTGGCCAGATGTCTCCTCCAGCCATGGAAATTCCAGGTTCTGGCGTTGTGCCAGGTAGGCCTCAGCCACGCGCCGCGAAAGGTCGCGCATGCGCCCAAAGTATGCTTGCCGTTCGGTGATGCCGATCGCTCCACGTGAATCCATCACATTGAAGGTATGGGAACATTTAAGAATGTAATCGTGCGCAGGTAGGACCAGGTCTTTTGACAGGCAGGCATAGGCTTCCTGCTCATAGAGATCGTACATTTTCTTCAGTCGTTCAACATCAGCCACCTCAAAATAGTACCTGGACTGTTCCTGCTCGGCATTCAGGTTAAGATCACCAGATGTTCGCCTTTCATTCCAACGAATATTTGTGAAACCGTCCACGCGCTGTAAGGCAATGGCGATGCGATCCAACCCATAGGTGATCTCCACCGAGACGGGATCACATAATGCTCCTCCTGCCTGCTGAAAATAAGTGAATTGGGTGATCTCCTGACCATCCAGCCAGACTTCCCAGCCCAAGCCCCAGGCACCCAGGGCGGGGGACTCCCAGTTGTCCTCCACGAAGCGCAGGTCGTGCATGAGAGGGTCTATGCCGAGGGCAGCCAGGGAAGCGATATATAGCTCCTGGGCGTTACCCGGATCAGGTTTGAGGATCACCTGGAACTGGTAGTGCATTTGCATGCGATTGGGGTTCTCACCATAGCGCCCGTCGTCGGGGCGGATGGAGGGTTCCACGTAAGCCACATTCCAGGGTTCAGGTCCCAGGACGCGCAAGGCAGTGGCGGGGTTAAGCGTACCGGCGCCGACCTGCTGGTAGTAGGGCTGCCAGATCAGGCAGCCGTGCTCAGCCCAGAAGTGCTGCAGGGTGAGGATGATGGATTGAAAATCGAGAGGAGGGGTCATATTTGAGAGTTTCTCTGTTAAGTGATATGGGTAAAAAATAGTGAGGGAGATTATAACCCGAAACGAAAGGTGTCAGATTGAATATAGGGGAAATGAATACCATCACGGTACGAAGTACTTCACTTTTTTAGTCACATAGATATGCAGGTGCTAGAAACAATGTGAAGATAGAATATATTGTTATTTCGGTAATATGAACCGGGGCGCAGGTGGATTTTAAAAGAGGGGAAGAAAAGATGGTCTATGGAAATAAAAAGAGAGAACTACTTGACTTCCTATACAAATCGAATATAATATGCCGTATACCATCTATATATCATCCATATGGATGGTAATGGAGATAAAATGAGCGCGACAAACATACAACTCCGTCCTTTCAACAGACTAACTGCCTCTCAAACCGAATATGCGGCACTCAACCGTCTTTCCAACCAGATCCGCCACGAACGACTGCCCGATGATCCACCCATCCCCCTGGAAGAAAACATCCAACACTTGCAGAATATCCCACCTTTTATCGATCTCAAACTATGGGCAGCCTGGAATCCGGATCAAAGTGAGATTATTGGATCTGGAAATGTAATATTCTACCGGTTGGAAGAAAATAAACACCTAGCCCCATTTGAGATCAGCATCCTGCCCGAATACCGCCAACAGGGTCTTGGGCGCCAATTCCTGCGCCTAATCGCAGAAACCACTATGAAGGAAAACCGACGTCTGTTGATCACCGACACGGTAGACCGGGTACCTGCTGGAGAAGCATTCATGACCCGCATCGGGGCAGAAAAGGGATTGGAAACACATACCAACCAACTACGCATCACCGAGCTTGATACAGACCTGATTGCCAATTGGCTAAATCGTTATCAGGAAAACATTACCGAGTTCGAATTAGGCTTCTGGAATGGTGCCTATCCGGAGGAGAAAATCCAGGATATAGCCGAGTTATATGAACTTACCAACCAACAGCCATTTGGAAACCTTGAAATCGAAGATATGCACATGACACCTGAACACCTCCGCCAGATGGAAAAAAATACCTTTGCCCGAGGCAACCAGCGCTGGACTTTCTATGTTATCGACCGTACCACAGGAAAATTTGCAGGCTACACCGAGACAGTATGGAATCCCAATCGACCAGAATTGTTGAGACAGGATATGACCGGTGTATTTCCCCAGTTCCGCAACAAGGGTTTGGGACGTTGGCTGAAGGCAAGCATGCTCGATAAGGTTTTGAAGGAACGGCCTCAAGTGAAGTATGTGCGTACTGGAAATGCAGACACAAATGCCTCCATGCTCAAGATCAACAATGAGCTAGGTTTCAAACCCTACACTGCAGATATCCTCTGGCAAGTTGAACTTAATAAAGTGAGGGATTATATACAAGCTAGCGTGTATAAAAACGAGGAGGATAACCCCAATGCCTGACACCGAAAAAATTACAATCAACATGTCAGCTGTGGACCTCGGCAAAGTCGACTTGCTGGTACAGGAAGGCCTTTATTCCAACCGGACCGATTTCATCCGCACCGCCATCCGCAACCTGCTGGATAAGCACAGCCTGGAAATTCAACAGTCGGTGACACGCCATTCTTATTCGATTGGGGCGCTCATCTATGATAAATCCGATCTCGAAAAGCTCAGGACCAAAGGGGAGAAGATCAATTTAACTCTGGTTGGATTCCTACACTTAACCAGCGACATCCCCCCTGAGTTGGCACTCGAGGTGATTGAATCGATTGAGGTGCGGGGAGTCTTCCATGCCAGCGAGACACTCAAGGCGGCGCTGGCTGAGCGGATAAAATAATCCATTCAGGAGACGGCGGGAAATAATCCCGCTCGATGCGGGATGGTGGGAAGCATTCCCACCCTTCGAGAAAAGGCAAGTTTTTATGAGATAATTCGAAAACTATACAGGTATACAGGGTATATAGTAGCGACCGAATTATAGATAAGACATCAGGATAACCACTGGATATGGATTTTATTTTATGAAGATTTTAGTGACAGGTGCAAGTGGATACATCGGTGGTCAACTCATCCCCAGACTGATTGCAGCAGGGCATCAGGTGGTGTGCATGGTGCGCGATCCCCAACGACTAAGCGGCGGCAAATGGGACAAGGTTGAAATCCGACAAGGGGATGTGCTCGACCAAGCAAGCCTGGCACCTGCCATGCAGGGAATAGAAGTGGCTTACTATCTTATCCACGCGATGGCAGGTGGTACGCAGGGCTTTGAAGAGCGAGAATACACGGGTGCAGAGAATTTCGGCAGGGCTGCCAGGGAGGCTGGCGTCCAACGCATCATCTACCTGGGTGGGCTCGGAGTGTGTGAAAAGGGTTTATCCCCGCATCTGTGGTCGCGCCAACATGTGGGAGATATATTGCGCACTTCGGAAGTGCCGGTGACCGAATTCCGGGCGGCGGTGGTGATTGGGTTGGGCAGCATGTCGTTTGAGATGTTCCGTTATCTCACCGAACGGTTACCAATCATGGTGACGCCAAAGTGGGTGACCACGCGCTGCCAACCCATTGCGGTTGAAAATGTCCTGGATTACCTCACACTTTGCCTGACTGAACCGCGTTCTATTGGGAAAATATATGAAATTGGAGGGCCGGATGTAATGACTTATGGTGACATGATGCATGAATATGCGTCTGCACGTCACCTCAAACGTTACCTTATCCCTGTACCGATACTCACTCCTCGGTTATCGTCATATTGGGTAAATATTGTCACACCAATCCCTGCTTCCTATGCGCAACCTCTTATTGAGGGCTTACGCAGTGAAGTTGTGGTACACGACCCAAGCGCTCAGGAAGATTTCAATATTCGCTTAATTCCCTATAAAGAAGCACTTCAACAAGCCCTTACCCGTGACGGGTCAGGGGTGGTTGAATCCTACTGGTCCGGAGCTGTTCCCGACCAGTCAGCAGGACGAATACGTATGATCACCGAGGGGATGTTCATCGAGCAACGCCGCCTGGAGACTGATGCTGAGCCTGAGGTGGTTTATGACATTTTTTCGGCTATCGGCGGGAAACGCGGCTGGTTCTACGCAAACTGGCTGTGGAAATTGCGTGGCTGGCTGGATAGGCTCATCGGTGGTGTTGGGATGAGCCGCGGACGGACAAGGGAAGGTGAAGCCCAGCCGGGGGATGTGGTGGATGGCTATACCGTGGAAGCCGTGGAACCGGGTCGATTATTGCGCCTGCGGAATGACTTGATCGCGCCTGGACCTGCCTGGATGCAGTTCGAAGCGCTGAAGAGTGTGCATGGTAAAACTCTGCTCGTTCTAACCGCATTCTTTGAGCCGCACGGATTGGCAGGTCTTGCCTACTGGTATGTTTTGTTCCCGTTCCACCAGCTTGTTTTCAATGGCATGGCCCGAGCAATCATCAAGCGTGCAGAGGCGATGATGGAGAGGGATATTTCTTTACCTGCCTCGGAATAAGAAAACGAAGGACATCAGGGAATTACCATAATGGGATGAGAATACCAGGGAAAACTGTATCTCTCACCCTTTTAGGGACCCGGATTGCAAATAGCGCTCCATAGTGGTTGTAATTTCCGTGACTGAGACGTAAAATAATACAGCGTGATCTGTTTTGAGCCTGAAGCGCATGGGATTCATTATGCAGCGAGAAACTCTACAGATCAGAAGAACATTATTCTGGAAAGTGCAGCTGGGCCATCTGAAGCGTAGTTCGGGTTCACCTGAGTAAACAACGGGGATGATACCTCGGAAGCACGCTTTGAAATGACACCTCCAGGTCAGCCAGGGTAATATTTCATGCTCCACACAAGCCCAGCCAAAAGGATATCCACAAAATGAATGTATATATCTCAATGCTAAAAGGCATCAATGTTGGAGGGCAAAAGCAGCTCCGCATGGAAAGCTTGCGTGAATCCTATGAGGGATTGGGATTCTCAAGGGTGAGGTCATATGTCCAGAGCGGCAATATCATCTTTGAAAGTCCTGAAATCGAACCATCGGTCTTGCGGAAGCGCATTGAAGCAAAAATTGAGCAGGCATACAGGTGTCAGATTTCTGTGTTCATCCGGCAGCCGCATGAGTTTCAAAGTCTCCTGGCAGGGAATCCATTTATCAACGACAGGGATGTGGACCCCAGCAAACTGCATGTAACTTTTTTATACCATGTACCATCGGAGCCCTGGTGGAGTGAAATGGCCTCCCCTAGGGATAGCACCGATGAATTCGCCCGAAGCGAGATGGCAATCTATCTGTTTTGTCCCAACGGTTATGCAAAGACCAGGCTTTCGAACAGCTTTTTTGAGCGCAGATTAGGCATGCCGGTGACCACACGCAACTGGAACACTGTGAACGCCTTATACAAAATAGCAACCGCGAGCTGAGGGGCCAGCTGGATAAGGAATAACCCATGCTACCCGAACACTTTATCGAAAAATATCTTGAGATGGCTCCCCCGGGGCTGCGGGATATCGTGTTGGAAATCAGGAATATTGTGGCGAGCATTGCCCCAAATGCAACGGAGAGACAGCACGGCCGCGGTTTTAGCTACTATTTCAAGGAGCAGGGAGGGCCTGTGAGTGCAGGGATATGCCAGGTTGGAATATTCAGTGATCACATCCGGTTGGGTTTCATCCATGGGGCATTCCTGCCTGATCCGCAGGGTCTCCTGGTGGGTGAACCTAAATATAAAAAACATATTCGCCTGTATTCATATGAGGATACACCTTGGGAATATCTCAGGCAGCTTATTCAAGCCTCAGCCAGGTTTGACCCATATACGCTAAAGGAGAGAACAGAATGATCACCAGACAGGTCAAGTCAATCCTGCTGATTGGAATCATATTGGTCATTGGAGTCACCGCGTGCAACGGCACAGGCACAGGTTTGAGCACAGCAACCAACACGCCCGTCTCCACCATCACGCCCCAAGCCAAAGCCCTGTCAACTCCCTTTGCCCAGGAACCGGCAGCGGGGATCTGTGCCAGTTTTGAAGGAGAAGTCGTGACCATCAACTTATACCCGGATATCCCCGATCCACGCTGCAGCCAGGTGAGACCAGATCAAATTCTCACGGTGAGCAACCAGACCCAGGTGACCCTGGAGGTATCCATCGGAAGTTTTACGGACAGCCTTGAACCGGGAGCCAGCTACACCTTTGATACCCAGTTTGGAGGTTACCTGGCACCCGGTGTACACCAGCTCCAAGTCAGCCCTTGCTGCGGAGCTGAGCTATGGTTAGTGGAGAAGTAAATGAAACTCTGCCCTAAAATCATCCTGGAAGGAACGCGCCTGACCCATAAAACAGACATTGCCTTTGCCTTGAACGAACACCCGCGCATTGTTGGGCCGCGTAAGTATCAATATCATTCTCCGCTCGTCTCGGCTGAATGGTGTGGTTTTACCAATTATCCTTGGGGGCGTGGCCTGATCAACTTTGAAGAGCAGGAAGAAGCCCTAGCAATGGACACCTACCGGACCTGGCTGCGCTTGTTCCAGCAGATACGCTACTATTCGTGGATCGTCGACCGGTTTCACATCTCCACCCAGGTCTACCAGCTCATGCAGCGGGGGAAAACCTACGACTTCAGCTGGCTGGAAAATGGGTTAAAAGAGCTTGGCTTCAGGCTCATTTTTTGCACACGTTCAGCCGAATCATTTGAAAGTGCCAGGGCGGAGAGGTTGAAGGTGTCGGGCAAGCCATCCCAGTATGACGACCTGCAGGTTTTCGTCCATGAGCAGGAAGTGATGCAACGATTTATTGAGGCTTCGGGGTTGGAGACCCTGCGGGTTGACATTTCGGATGATGATGTTGGGAGGACCGTCGATAATATCGCAGATTGGATGGAGAAGACAGGTGGGCTTTACATCCTGGATGGATGAGAATGTACGCTTTCCTGATCCCCCTTCTACTGGGATTTGTCTTCAACTCCGCCAGCGCGTTCACAACCTTTTTCTCGCATCGGTTTGGTGAGCGAAGGGGTCAAGTTATCTGTATCCTCCTGCGGGATGTGCTTGGCATTCCATTGTGGGCCATTGGATATGTCATGGCCGCGAGGACTCCATCGGCTTTCGTATTCAACCCGGGGGCGCTCTCTTCCACGATTTCCTGGATATTCATTTTAGCGGGCGTTGCAATTATTATTACTGGCATGGTAACCCTGCGCTGGCGCGCTGCGGCACCATCGGTTAAGGATACGCTGGTGGATGAGGGTTTATATGCCCATATCCGCCATCCGCTTTATACCGGGATGATGCTCGAGCTGACCGGCCTTTTCCTGTGGCTACCGACCATCTCCATACTGGTGGCATGCCTGTTGGGGGTGATCTGGGTGATGGTTCAAGCCAGGCTTGAGGAATCCGACCTGGTGAAGCGCATGCCAGAATATAGAGAATACATGCTCAAGGTACCGCGATTTATACCAAAAATCAATTTTTAAATTCCTTAGAAACCTAAACCCGACCAGAATAAAGGGAAAGTGAAGGGGTTGTTTCAATCCTGCCTGGGCAGCGTAATACGAATGTCTTTTCTGATCTGGATGGGCGTTGACTGCGCCAGGCGGGCGGCAATATCTTTTAGCGTTTCTCCTGTATCATTGCGAAACTCAGGGAATATCTCCGCCACCGGGACAGCACAGTGTGCATGCTGCCAGAGGCTTTGGTCCTGCACCTCTCCATCGAACAATATGATGTCAAAATCAATCTGGCGGGAAGCATTTATATCCTCTGTGCGCACCCTGCCCATGCGTGCCTCCAAAGGACGGAGTAGCTGTTCCTTAAGCTCCATTGCATCCATCTGGGTCGCGACAACCAAGGCCATGTTGAGAAAATTTGGGTAGCAGCAATCTACGGAAGCGGATTCCCACACGGAGGAATGCTGAAGGATGGTCAGGTTCTCCTGGAGCAGGGTTACCGCCCGGGGGATATTTTGCTCAGGCTCAATATTGGATCCAATAAGCACACAGGCTTGATGCACGGTTTGACTTGCCTCACCTGGTCCTATAGTAAATGCCTGCCCCCATCAACGTGGATGACTTCCCCGGTGATATATGCTGGCCCTTCCAATAAGAAAATCAATGCCTGGGTAACTTCGTCCATATCCGCCCACCTGCCCGCAGGCACCCGTTTGAGGAAATTGGGCGGGATGTCGCCATCTTCGGGTGGAAGTACAGCCCCCAACGCCAGTCCATTCACGCTGATGCGAGGTGCCAAGGCAATCGCCAGTGAGCAGGTGAGTGCTGCCAGGGCAGCCTTGCTGATGGAATAGGGCAGGTGATCGGCACCAGGGCGAAAAGCGCGCCAGTCCAACATGTTGACAATCCGACCTGTCTCTCCCGATGGGAGCAGCCGAGCAAATGACTGGCTGAGCAGGAAAGGCGCGGTCAGGTTGATCATCAAGGTGCGATCCCAATCTTGCAGGCTGGAAGAGTCCCAGGTGAGTGGCTCAAAAATGGCTGCATTATTGACCAGGGCAAACAAAGGACCATTCTCACTGGCGCGTGAGACAAGTGTTTCAACCTGCAAGGGGTCATCGAGGTCAGCCTGGAGCAGGGATGCACCCCTGCCCAAAGCGGTAATCTCTTCCCGCAGGCTTTCTGCTTCGGCTACCGAGCGGCCGTAATGAATGATCACATCCGCTTCAGCTCTGGCCACGGCCAGGGAGAGAGCGCGGCCAACCCGGCGTGCAGCACCAGTGATCAATACTTTTTTACCTTTTAGGGACATTTTTTTGTTCCAATCATGTTAATGATAATGACCATTCCAGGCTATGAGAATCAGGTCAGGTAAGTTTATCTTGATGCTTTCACCTGGGTCAGGGCGAGGACAGAGAAAAAGAAAAGCAGCCCATAGATACTAAATAATAAGACATACCCAAAACCTGGCACCTGTGGCACCTGGGCGGTGACAAAATCGGCAATGGGGCCACCAATGTAGGCACCCACTGCGCCAGCACCCGCCCCTGCCAGGTTAGAGATACCCAGGTAGCGCCCTGCCTCTGCCTTGGGAACCAGGAGGGTACCCAAGGCCCAGTTGGAGGTATAGAAAAAACCAGCACCGATTCCAATGATGCAGGCACCGACAAATATGGCTGTCAGGTTGGGGATGCTAAGCGCAATGAGCGTGCCGAAGACTGCCAACATTCCAGCCGTGGCTACCATTCTCTTCTCCCCAAATCGGTCGGTCAACCAGCCTGCTGGCACAGTGGAAATCAAAATAAAAATCCCCACGAACATAAGCAGTTTACTGGCGGGGGCAGCAGCAGCGGCTTTCTCATAACCAAGGCGGGCCTGGAGGAAATATACCGCAAAGGTGGAGAGATTGACCACTCCCACCAGGAACGCCAGGCGGTTGATCACCCACCAGGTGAAGGAGGGGTTCTTGCGGGCTGAATCACCCAGGCTGATACGCACACTAAGCCAAACTCCCATGGCAACGGCAACCAACATCCCCAACAGACCGACCAGACCCATCACGATAAATATCACGGCAGATGAGGTGATATCCTGCAATAAAACACTGACAAGCTCGACTACTTTACCAGAACCCAGGATGATCAGGGTAAATACCAGGGTCATGAGGAAAAGGCGGATAAATGCTGCCCAATCCATGGCAGAAGGAGCTTCTTTGAGTGGTTTTTCTGGCACCAGCATGGTAAGCAGCATACTGATGATCAGTACACCCAGGACAATCCCAAGCGCAGCCCAATACTGCTCTTTGCTAACCAGATTTCCGACTATGAATGCCACCAGGATCAAGGGAAGCGGAATTTCAAACAGAGCCTTCACACCTGAGAAAAGGCCGCGTTTTTCCTCCGCCACCAGGTCAGGGATGATCCCCTGCTCCCCCGCCTGGGCGGTGTTGGTAGCCACCTGGAGTAAAATAACGACCACAAACAGTGCCCAGAAACCCGCTAAACCTTCCAGTCCGGCAGTAAACCCCACCATGAAGAGGAAAATACATGCAAACATTGTCCCTGCTGCAACGAACGGCCGGCGCCGCCCCCAAGGCAAGGTATTGCGATCGGAAAACATTCCCATCAGAGATTGCGCCAAAAGGGCAAACATCAGGCTGAACAGGCGCAATGTGCCGAGATACGTGCCCTTCTGCGCTTCGCCAACGAACTGTTCAACCAACAGTGGTGTGACCAACCCCATGGTTTGCCATAATGCTTGCAAACCAAAAAAGAACACACTAAAAGTGATGTAGTCATACCAACGAAACAGGCGTGTCATTCCAGGCTCTTTCTGCACATCAATCCGTAAACCAGATCACCGTCCCAAGGAAATGCTTATCAAGCTTGCACCCGTTCGAGGAAATCGAGGGTCAACTTTATCGCATGATCCCGCTCCTTATCCAGGATAACACAATGTGCGGAGTTCTCCAACCAATGCAATTCCTTAACAGATGAAGCCACCTCATCATAAATGATCTGGGGTGATTGGGGGTCGACAGTTGGATCCAGCCTGCCTTGCAGGATGAGAATCGGCTGGTGGATTTGAGGCAGGAGAGGTGGGATGAGCTTCTGTAATCGTCGAAACTGTACTGCACCTTTTAATGGCTGCACCGTATAACCCTTCCAGGGATTATCATCCTTTGAAGGGGGTTTGGGAATAGAGTCGATGAACGGCACACACAAAGATAAAAGATACATTTTTATGCGCGGTATCCGCAGGCGTAGCGCAGGAGCATAGCATAATATAGCCGAGATTTCAGGGTGCAGTGCTGCCAGGCGCAAGGTTAACAATGCACCAGCCGATTCACCACCGACCACCACCTTCTGGCATTGGTCAGCCAGTTGTAGGTAAGCTTGGTCAATTGCAGTGTACCAATCCTGCCATGAATGCTGGTTACAATCTTGTGGGGTGGTTCCATGGCCAGGAAGCAGTGGTCCAGCAACTGTGTACCCATGCTGGTGAAGCGCTTGGGCCAGGAGACGTACCTCGGCGGTCGTGGCGGTGAAACCATGGCATAGCAAAATTCCGGTTGTGCCACCATCCCAGGAGAATGAAGAACCATCGAGATGTGGGTTACGGAACAGCGGAGTTTTGGCCATGGGGGGTGGATTTGGCAGTTACCTGAGAAGAAAATTCCTTAACAGCCAGAAAATAACCACAATGATGATCAGCAGGATAATCCCCGAAACCAAGTACAGGGCAACTTTCAGATTATCCACGGGTTTTTTACCACTTACCTTACCGGTTTGACCATTGATTAGCAAGCGATAGCGCGTCCCTTGAGAGGAAAAATTGCCAATATAAATTGGAAGCAAGGCAAGTTTATAGGTGAGACCACTCCATTTACCTGCGCCGATGGTGAAATTACGCTTGGAGTGATTTGGGTCAACCTGGGTAGATAATGTGCGCTGGACTTTTTTAATCACCTTCTCCCGCGCCCGTAAGGAGGCATCTGCCAACGGATGATCGTAGGTAAGCGCCACCCAACCTGCCAGGTAATCAGGCGAAAAATCCACCAGCTCATCCAGATTAAATGGCTCTATTCCTGCCAGGTCTGCTGGTGTCATTTTCCGCAGCCCGGGGACGAGCACATCATCGAACATCTCGAAATGTGATCCGCTTTGTGCCTCCCATGCAGGTGCTTTTGATGTGCCGTTGTTGATGTCACAAAACCATGGGACTTCCAGCGTTCCGGAAAAGATCCAAAATGGGTAATACGCCGGATGGAGCTGCATTCCTGAATGGTGCGCTGCCAGATCATCCGGCGAAAATAAACCTTTACCCAGCCAGGTCTTGATATACTTCCCTGCCTTTTGTGGATCGATCTTGAATATACCGATCACCTGGGGATCGACCAGGTCCAATAATGTGGTTGAGGTGATAAACCTATTTGAGCCACAATACGGACAGATATCCGCAGTCTGACCCGGGGGTAGGATGATCACCACACCACATTGCTCACAGGTCACGCGGGTCTGGTTCTCTGCCCAGCGATGAGCCTGGACCGTAGGCAGGCTGACATCCAAGGGTTGCTCTGTGCTATCTTCCACCACCTGCTCATCAACCTTGCGGGTAAAACCACAAAACTGGCACACCAGATTTGTCTCTTCGAGATCAAAGGATATTTTTGCACCACAATTTGGACACAGGTAGGTCCTGGTTTCTCCATCTTCAGTAGTAGGTGCCGTCTGGGGAACATACGACTCCCCTTCAGGCATCATCTGTGTCTTATCCAGCTTTTCAGTAACCAACAATAATCCACGCTTCGCGGTAGCGTTTGAAGGATCAATGGCCACAGCCCGCTCCAAATAAGAACGGCGTTCCTGTGGGTCGTCCGTGGTCGCAGAAAGCCAGATCCAGACCCGGGCATCGGTGCTATTCATCAGGGCAGCCTCATCCAACAATCTTTTCGCCAAAGTGCGGTTGCCATTCTTAACCGCGATGATGCCTTCCTGGAGATGCTGTTCGAATTCCCGGCTCTCGGGTGATTGAGGTAAATTTGAAAATGCAGAGGGAAGCATTTTCAAATTATATAACAAAATAATCTACTGGTTAAACCTGACTGCCGCCAGCAGGCTATTAATTTGAATATGACTGTTGATGGGTAAAGAAACCGCCCAGCATCCGGCGGATGGGTGGGATGCGAAGGACAAGCAGGAAAATGATCAGGATCATCCACAGGTAAGGTTCAGCAACGCCTTGTTTAACCACCAGCAGAAAATGGATGGCTGCAAGGAGGTTGATCCCATAAACCAGCCTGTGGAGGCGTTTCCAGTTCCTGCCAAGTTTCTTTGGCCAGGGTGGAAACGAGGTAATGGCAAGCGGCACAAGAAGCAACCCGGTGATCAAACCGATCATGGCATAAGGTTTGGATAATTCATTCAATATAAGCTGAAAATCAAAGCCATAATCCAAACTTACAAAGAGGGTAAAGTGCAGGCAGGCGTATAGGAAGGCATAATCTCCCAAGAGGCGACGCACCCTGAGCGCGGGAGTGAATCCAAAGATGGTATTCAAGGGCGTGCATGCCAGGCTCAATACAAGCAATACCAACGCAATCTTCCCAGTGCGTAATATCGAAGCGCGAATCGGATCGGCGCTTAAATTCCCCTGCCAGGCACTGTATATCAGCCATAGCAGGGGAAGCCAACATGCAATATGGGCCAGGGGCGGGAACCACTGGTCGAAAAACTTGTTTTTAAATCTCAATAGTTTATATTCAAATCCATCCCTGTGTAAAGTGATGCGACTTCGCTTTCATATCCATTGAATAGGAGGGTTTTACGCCGACCAATCTCACCAATCCGTCGCTCAGTAGCCTGCGACCAGCGAGGATGATCGACATCAGGATTGACATTGGCATAAAAGCCATACTCATTAGGCCCAGCCTGCATCCATGTGGTGGCAGGTTGATAGGTAACCAGCTCAATCTTGACGATTGCCTTGATCGATTTAAAACCATATTTCCATGGCACCACCAAGCGAATCGGTGCCCCATCCTGATTGGGTAAAGGTTGCCCATATAAACCAGTCACCATCAAGGTCAGGTCGTGCATGGCCTCATCCAACCGCAATCCCTCCACATATGGCCAGTCAAGGAGATTGGAGTTCTGACCAGGCATAACCTTGGGGTCGTAGAGGGTGGTAAATTGAACATGGGTCGCATCGGAGGTGGGTTGGACTTCATCGAGCAATTTTCGTAATGGAAAGCCGATCCATGGGATGACCATCGACCAGGCTTCGACACAGCGCAATCGATAGATTCGTTCTTCCGGCTCGAATTTCTGCAACTCCTCGATCGTATATGTCTTTGGGTTACTGACCAAACCGGAGACTTCAATACTCCAGGGAGAGGTGGGAAAATCCTTCGACAGCTTTGCCACCGATTCTTTATTGGTAGAAAATTCATAGTAGTTATTGTAATTCGTGATGTCCTGGTAAGAAGTCAATGGATCCCCAAGCTCATCGGTCTGTGCCCCCACACTGGTAGGTATGACTGTCTCAATCCCAGCATTGGTGGGTGAGCCTGTCTCCGAAATGGGAACATTTCCCTTGCAGGCTGCCAAAGCCAGGGCACCTGCAGCCAGGGCAGTGGTGGTGCCAATGAACTGCCGCCGTGAAAGGTAGAGATGTTTGGGGGTTACCTCAGAAGGATCAATCTTCATCATCCTAGCACTCCTATTTCTTCATTTGAAAACCAATTTTACCCACATCTAGCATCTATGAAGATTACAAATAGATTAGGGTCTAATCTTGCCTGGTGTTTGCAACCACAAGCGACCCTGTGCGTAATAATATCTAGAAGGAGTACCGAATGATTGATACAAAGAATACCAGTTGCCTTTTAAGGCCATTTATTTGGATATGGAATTTTATTGCCTACATCGTCATGCTTACTGGGCGATTATTGGCGGTGATCCTGGGGTTAGTGCTGATGCTCGCAGGTGGTATTCTGACCATCACCGTTATTGGTGCTATCCTTGGCATCCCCTTATTGATCATCGGAGGCTTACTGGTCATTCGAGGATTGTGGTAAGCAGAAGGAGCACAGGTATAGAGATTAAAAGACTCCTCCATAATGGAGGAGTCTTTTGATCACTAATCCGTAAATCGATCAGGTACAGTCAACATCAGCAGGATTGGGTGTGCCGACACCCGCGATCATCTCAGCGGCAGCTCCGATTCCGGATCTGGTTGATTTTTCGAGCGCAGATTGCTGAGTGACCCGACCATCTTCAAAGTGCATGATGGCAGGGACAAACAAGCTGGCAAAGCCCATCAACAGGGTGACTATCCCACCGATGAGGAACCAGGTCTGTACACCAAGATTATCAGCAATGGGGCCAGCAATAATCAAGCCAATGGGCGACATGGCAGCAGCCATGGTACCAATCAGTGTAAATACGCGTCCCTGCATTTCAGGTGCTACGGCTGCTTGCACTGCAGCAAACAAAGGTCCGTTTACGATCGGGTTGACAAAACCGAGATAGAGTGCCACGGCAACTGCGATGATGTATGCAGATGGAGGTAACAGCCCCATCACCAGGCAACCTACGCCCATCGCCACCAGCCCCACCAGGCTTGTGACCACACGACGCTTGAATCCTCCCCAGGCACTTAGAACCAGGCCACCAGCGATGATACCAATGCCAAAAAAAGATTCCAAGGTGGCAAGCTGGATTGCCTGCCCATTGAAGTGCTTGGTGATCAGGATGGGAAGCAAAGAGAATGCCGGGGTGAGCAGAAAATTGATCACTGTTGCCATGATGCCAATGAGCATCAAACCAGGCCACCCCCAAACGTAACTCAGTCCAGCACGAAAATCCTGCCAGAAGGATGACTTGCCTTGTGCTTCAGGAAGCAGATCATTGCGTTCAGGTTGAGGCACCTGGAAGAATAAAAGTGGGATGACCGCAAGCGTGGCAGTAAAAACATCAATGGCCAGGATGCCCTGCATGGGAAGCACTGCTAAAAGCAAGGCTCCAAGGGGGGCGGAAATGATGCTCATTCCTCCCTGCAGCATCTGGTTGAGACCTTGAATGCGGGTCAGATGTTCCTTGGGAACCATCAGCGTGGTTGAAGCCTGCATGGCTGGCCAGTGAAAACCACCACAGACAGAACGGATGAAAAGCAGGGCATAGACCTGCCAGATTTGTACACTACCCAGGGCAAACAAAATGGCTAACACGATCGTTGCCAGGGCGATCAAGCTGTCTGCAACGATCATCGTCAGGCGCCGGTTCCAGCGATCCACCAATGTACCAGTGAATGGCCCAAGGATCACCTGGGGCAGCAAACCAACCAAAGAGGCGGTAGCCAGGATGGTAGCTGAGCCTGTGGTTTGGGTCAGCCACCAAATGACCGCAAAAGAGACCAGCTGGCTGCCAAACAGTGAGAATGCCTGACCGGTCCAGATGGTAAAAAAGCGAGGCGCCCAGGGCTTTGGTTTTTCAGGAACAGAGGTTGTGTTCATCTTAATTTCCTATTTACTATACTCTTTTATTCTACCATTTAGATTATACACAATTTTTCTTATATGTCAATGAATATTATTAATTTATTTATCTAATAATATGAATTATTTTAATATCTTGTATATTTTATTTAAAGATGATGTCATCTCTTTAGTAAACACCTTACACTGAAAGGCATTTAAAATCCTCGAGTATAATCATCTAGAATAGCCAAAGATTGTTTGTGGAGGTAATCTATATGGTCATGCCGGTGATGCAATATGCCCCCGAAACCTGCGCCTGGTGTGAAGGCAAAGGGAAATATGGGCAGTACGGTGATATCTGTTTGGTTTGCAATGGACAGGGGAGTGTGCTGGTGGCACAACCATCCCGGAAATGTCCCCATTGTGAGGGAAAAGGGACCCAGGCATCCGGTGAATTCCAGGACCGTTGCAAGATTTGCGGGGGTGCAGGCTGGTCGCATGTATTTAAAACTTCACCATCTAACCGATGAGTGCAGGTATGCGTTTGGCAAACAAAGTGGCACTTATCACCGGGGGAACATCTGGTATCGGAAAAACCACGGTTGAATTGTTTACCGCTGAAGGGGGAAAAGTAGCATTTACCGGACGGCGAAGCCATCTTGGCAGGCAACTGGCGGAGCAAAGCGGTGCATTTTTCATCCATGCGGATCATCGCCAGAAGGAGGATTGCCAGCGAGCAGTCGACGAGACAGTTTCGCAATTTGGGCGTATTGACATCCTGTTTAATAATGCCGGCATTGTCGTCAGTGGCACGGCTGAAACCACCACCGATCAAGATTGGGAAGAAACTTTGCTGCTCAATGTGACTGCAGTCTGGCGCATGTCCAAGCTGGTGTTGCCGGTGATGCGCCTCCATGGTGGGGGCGTGATCGTCAACAATGCCTCCGATTGGGCTTTTGTTGGGGCTCCAGCCGTGGTGGCTTATTGCACATCAAAAGGAGCAGTGTTGCAGCTGACCCGCGCCATGGCGATCGATCATGCGGGAGAAAATATCCGCGTCAATGCGGTCTGCCCAGGTGATACGTTTGTTGACCGCTGGGTAAAAGAAGGATACTACCGTGTGTCGGGTGGGTTAAGTGAAGCAGAAGCCCGTAAAACCGATCTACCCATTGGCAGGGTGGCTGAGACCATAGAAATTGCCCGGGCAGTGTTGTTTTTGGCTTCGGATGAATCCAGCTTTATGACTGGGTCTGCACTCATTGTTGATGGGGGAAGTACCGCGCGCTAGTTATATTTCAATTGTTTTATCCCGAGATTTTATTGGCAATTTCATAAAGCATGACGCTGGTGGCAATCGCCAGGTTCAGGGAGGTCACCCGGCCTTGCATGGGGATTCTCAGCATCACCTCGCAGACCGCCGATTGATCGGGTAATAGGCCTTCCCTTTCACTTCCCATGAGCAGGACCAGTGGCGTTTTATATATCTCAACCTTGCGATAATCCTGGCTGGAGTGGGCAGAGGTGCCATAAATATGGAGGTTTTGTTGTTGCGCCCATTGAACAAAGTTGTTGAAAGTTGTGGAGACAACCGGGTACCAAAAAATCGCTCCCATGCTGGCACGCACGGAGCTGGTGTGGTAGGGGTCAGCACAAAACTGGTTATGCGATGGATCATCCAATAATAGTAAACCGCTCGCCCCCACGGCATCGATCGTTCTCAAGATGCTGCCGATGTTCCCCGGGTCTTGTGGTGCGACCAGGGCAACCACGATCCTAATATTTTTTTGTGTCAGGTCACCAAGCTGTAAGCAAGGTTGGCGTACGACAGCCAGGATACCCTGGGGATTATCCTTACTGGCCAAGCTGGTGAAAGTCTCCCGATCTACCCCATAGCATGGAACACCTTTACTTGCCTGCTCCTGCACCAGCTGAAGAGCAAATTCACTGGTGAGAATATCAGGTGCATAGCAGAGATACTCTATAAAGGCATTGGATGCGCAGGCTTCACCGACATGATGAATGCCCTCCACGACAAATAGACCTGCTGTGTCGCGATGTTTTCGCTGGCTAACCAGATGGTGGATTTGTTTAATTTTTGGATTGTTGCGGCTGGTCAGGTTCGTCATCCGGTTTCAATGGTGCCCAGGCGAGTATGGAGGTGCCTTTACCTGGCTCGGTCTCGATCTCAATATCCCCACCCACTTTGTGGGCACGCGTAACCATGTTGGCTAAACCATGTCCAAGTGCCATGCGAACCTGGTGCTTATCAAAACCCATCCCGTCATCAGAGATCTTCAGCAAGACCCTGCCCGGTACAGTCCACAGGTCAATTTTCGCGTTATGCGCCTGGGCATGCTTGGCGATATTTGCCAGTGCCTCCTGGCAGATATGAAAAAGTGCTGTTGCTATCTCGGTTGGCAGGATCACCGAGCCATCATCCGGACCAGTCAGGGTGGTCTCCAGGCAAGTGTTGGCGCGCGTTTCATCGATGAGGCGCTGCAGGCTTTCCTTGAGGTTTTCTCCACGGAACTGTCGTGGACGCAGGTCCATAATATAGGTGCGAATATCTCGGATGGTACTGTTCAATCCATCAATAGCCTGTTCAAGCTTCACCAGTGCCTTACCCGGGTTGGTTTCAACCTCCATACGGGCATAGTCCAAAGCCAGTCCAACAGCATAAATGGATTGAATAATGCCATCATGTAGATCCATGCCAATACGTTCACGTTCTTCCACCACGGCCAACCTGCGTCCCTGCTGAATCAGGCGGACATTTTCGATAGCCGTTCCAGCCCATGTCCCGATGGCGGTCAAAAGTTCGATTTCTCTTTGCTCGAAAGATTGCAAAAGGCGGGTTGCAATCCCCATTACACCCACTGTATTCCCGTGGGCGGTAAGGGGAATAAAAGCAACACATTGGAATCCTGCCTGGACCACTTCCTGGCGTAAATACAGCATATCCTTCTCCAGGGAGTAAATCACCAATGGTTTACCACTTTCAGCAACCTCCCCTACGAAACCCTCACCAAGCCTGAACTGGTCCTTGGTCCAGAGAGACTCAGCTGCTTCACCACGATGCATCGCCATGCGCAACGATAATCCATCTTCCTCGGTCAGAAATATCTCGCCTGCCTCGACTTCCCAATAAGTCAGGATGTAATCCAGGGTCTTTTCAAGAATCTCATCAGTCTGGGTTGAGTTGGCGAGCATTTTCCCGATATCATTGAGCAAGCCGAGATCCTTGTTGCGTTGGGATAAAGTTGCATCGCGTTCCACCAGGTCTGCGTATATGCGTGCATTCACGATCGCCACAGCGGCATAAGCTGCAAGCGTTTCGATAACACGCTCGTCATCACGAGTGAACTCGGTATAATCTTCCTTATCAGTCAGATAAATCTGACCCAATAAATGGCTCCCCGACAGGATGGGCACGCCAAGAAATGAAGTCATTGGGGGATGGTTGGGAGGGAAGCCTACGCTGCGATTATCCCTGGCAATATTCGGGGAGCGAATGGTCTGGCGTTCCTTGGCGATGGCACCGATCAAACCGAGCCCAATGGGCAGGTGAGCGATCTGGTTCTTTTCATCTGCCGTCATCCCTACGGGGATGAATTGGACAAGTTTCCCGTTTTCATCCAACACACCCAGGGCGGCATAGCGCGCTCCTGCTTGTTCACGCGCTAAATAAGCAATTCGTTCGAGTACTACCTCAAGGGATAGGTCGCTGACGAGCTCAAGGCTGGCACGGTGCAACGCAACCAGCCGAGCTTCGATCTGCTCACGAGTTAATAAAACCATCCGGATTACCTCACCACGCTATTATTTTACCTTAATTGGTGAGGTTTGGTGAATATAAGAATGTGATATATTGTACCCACACGATAATCCCATGAAAAGCAGTACTATTACCTGGAGAGTTCAATGACAAAACATGTCCTTGTTTTCAAGAGCAGTCCGAGGCAAAATGGCAACAGCAGCCTCCTGGCAGATCAGGCAAGTGCTGGAGCAAAAGCTGCAGGAGCTGATGTGGAGAGCTTTTCCTTGCATAGGATGGACATCCGTCCCTGTGATGCTTGTGATGTGTGCCAGGAAACAGGCGTTTGCGTGCTAAAGGATGACATGCAATTGCTTTATCCCAAGCTAAAGGATGCCGATGCGATCATCCTTGCCAGCCCGATTTACTGGTTCACCATCAGTGCCCAGCTCAAGCTTTTCATCGACCGATGGTATGGCATGGAAAGCCCACAAGGCAATGCTCTCAAAGGAAAGCAGTTTGGTATTTTATTGACTTATGGAGACACGGATCCGTACAGTTCGGGGGCGATCAATGCCATCCGCACTTTCCAGGATATGTTTCGCTATATCGGGGGAAATATCGTGGGGATCGTTTACGGAACAGGCAGCAACGAAGGAGATGTGCTCAACCAGTCAAAGCTTATCGAGCGTGCGTATAAGCTTGGGCAACAACTCGGTGTGAGCGACTGAGCCTGGCGATATAGAGTTTCATTTAATCGAGCGGGTTGTTAATCGGCCTGGGAAAATAGTTGAAAAATGTTGAGGTTCATTGTTTCTGCAGAAGTCAACGATACTGCCTGACCAGGCGCGTTATCGGCGGTTAACCGCATGTGGTAAGGCAAAGCTTTCTGCAGCTGGATTCAAAAGGTTGTCAGGCGGTGTTTATTGACACAATTATTATCGGACCAACCGATGATCCTTTTACGTCGCTAAGAACTCTGAGACCTTGTCCAATAGTTTCAATCTCGCCTGGATGCTTAATCCCAAAAGTGAAAGAGACATCCAAACCCCAAACTCTGGCTTGAAGGGCAAAAATCATTTTCCATAATCCCTTCGTGAATTTCTCATGGGCAATTTCAACCACGAGTTGTGAATGAACCAGCTTTTGTCCCATTAGCTGGAGTAGATTTTTCACATCCTGCTCAGGTAAAAACATGAACAAGCCCTCGGCAAGGAGAAGGAAATTGCTGTTTCCACTTGTAGTGACCCTATCAATCCATGATGCATCCAGGACTGAACAACCAATGAGTTCGTAGCTGAGCTGATCCTTGAGGATCTCTCTTTTCAACACGACAACTTCCGGAAGATCAATTTCAATATATCTACAGTCTTTAGTTTCAATCCTCCAGAATCTTGTATCAAACCCGCATCCGAGGTTGATCACAGTACATTTAGGATTATTTGAGATAAAAAGATTAGCAATGTTGTCGAATGTTTCTACTCTCCGAGCCATCGCTCTTGCATCGTGTGCATTTATCAATCGTTTCTGTCGGATAATCCAATTTTTCTCTTTTACAGATGCAATAGACATTAACCTCTCCAAACAAAGAATCGCCATTGGGTCATTGAAACCGACGTTTTTCTTCTCTGAAGCATTGACATGGCCAAGCAAAGTGAGGATTGCTGTTCGTGATACATCGGATAGGTCCATAATCAATCTCCTTTTAGGTCGTCAGCGTGCCATTGAGCGCACTTGGTGGCTACCCTTTGACTTGCATCATCTACCCCAGAAGCGCAGCAGAGCGGTGTTTATGTTGATGGCTTGCAGGCGAGAATTGAAGAAAAACGCCAAGGATAGAAAAAGTTGAAGAGGCAGAATCCCTGGCAGATGGGCAATGCTCGCAGAAGGGCGCATGGAGTAGTAGCCCAAGTTTTGCTAATTATTGCCGTTTGCTGGGTTAAGTAATGCGTTTTGGCTGGTAACATCGCCGAGCTAAATTTCATAAATCGAGAACAAAGTAAACATCACCGTCAAGATAGTGAGTTATCTGAAAACCAAATTGTTTGTAAAATTCAATAACTTCATTCCATGTTTCAGTAGTCTCTACCACAAGTCTTTTATATCCATCAATTTGTGCCCGTTCGCATATTTTCTGAAGAATCATTTTTCCTATACCTTTACGGCGCATATTAGCCACGACAGACACCCTCACAATTTCCGCAGTATCGTTTGACATGGGAAGTAGAGCGCCTGTACCAATTATTTGATTGTTGTGCCAGGCAACTAGAAAAAAACCATTTGCATAGGTACTACTAATATTATTTAAATCTTGGTTTTTGGTTGGGTCAAGTGTGCCCCAATGCTCAGCTAAACCAGCCAAAACCAAATTCTTTGCTTCGGCTTGATATTCAGATTGGAAAGGCAAAATAGTGATGTCCTGTGGTTGATTCATTATATGAATCTATTTTAGTTGGTATGGATCAAACCTTTTTGTAGATTGCATGCAAATGGTTTATGTTACAGGTAGGTGGACCGACGTGGACAATGCCCGGGAAGAATCACGGTGATCAAAATGATATTGTTCATCATTTACACATAAGGTTGTAAATGTAAAGAATCTCCTGTTCAGCCAGAATAAGTCTAAAGTAGCGCAAGAATTCGAGCAACCGACGCTTCTGTTGTGTCATCCGAGGTATCAAGTATATGCCAGCCCTGTGCCCTCAGCGCGGTTTCCTGCTCGTCGAGACTCGCATACACCTTTAGGATGCCATCATCCAAAACATCCCGGAACTCCGACGGAGGGTTACGGGCATGGTTGCGGGCAAACGTAACAGATATCGCTGGCTTGAGAATAATCGGGAGGATATTTGGCCTGCCGAGGAGCGGGGTGTACTCCTGCAATTGCGAATATGGATCCCAAAAATCATCGATTGTAACCAGAAAGCCGGCTTCTTGGTAGCGCAATGCCATATCTGCGGCAGTTTGCCGCGCTAGTTCAAGCTGTTGGATCAATTCTGGCGGCCAGACAAGTCCTGGATGGATGATGCCGCCTTTCACCATCGACCTAAGATCATCGACTGGAATGTGTATGCCTTTTACGCTTCGCTCTGCAATCGCGCGCGAAACAGTGCTCTTGCCTGAGGCTGGAGTTCCGACGACCAGGAGTATGCTATTCATTGGTGTATTTCCGTTTTCCTTTTGAGAAGACTCATCATGGTTGTTGCGCCTGGTTAATAATAATACAGAAAAGTTCCTAATAAATAGTCAATCTAGCAGATACTTCCGATCGGTCACAAAGCTAAACCATAGAGCAATTAGATTGTGCTGGTTAAAGAAACACTTCTGAATGGCTTTATCAAAGGATATGCCTCGATCCCAAGGAAGGAATACCCCATCCTTTCACAAATCCATATAGAAAAGATCAGGTTTGAACGTTTCCCATCGGGGATAAGTAATTCTATTGTAGTATGGGAGAGAAAATTAAAATCCGGGAGGGCATCTTTTATGGATGATCAAAAAGAAACTGTGGAAAGAGCTGAAAAAGTCTTGAGTAAACTCTCCGGAGGCAGGGTTCTGGATGTGGCAACAGGGGGTGGGGGTTTCATCACCTTCCTGGCAGAAAACCTGAAAGGCTACACAGATATAACCGGGATCGACAACAACGAACGTCCATTGGAGGCAGCGCGTAAGGCGCACAGCCTGGAGAATATTCACTTCCATTGCATGGATGCCGCCCGGATGGATTTCCCAGATAATCATTTCGATACCGTATGCATCGCTAATTCCCTGCACCATATGGCCGACCCGCCTGGTGTTCTGCAAGAAATGAAACGCGTGTGCAAGCCAGGCGGGCATTTAATCATCACTGAGATGTTCAGGGATGGCCAAAGTGAGACCCAGCTGACCCACGTTTACTTGCACCACTGGTGGGCAGCTGTGGACACTGCAGACGGGATCACCCATCATGAGACGTTCACTCGCCAGCAAATCATGGATCTAGCTGGGAGGTTGGACCTCCTTGGGCTGAAATGGTTTGATGAGAAAGACCTGGAATCTGACCCCATGGATCCCGAATTGATCCACGAGCTGGACGGCGTCATAGACCGTTACATCCTGCGTAGTCAAGCGCTTAATGGGGGCGCAGAATTATGCCAGCGTGGGGAGGAGCTCCGCAGGCGGGTGCATGAGGTGGGATTTCACGGGGCAAGCTCCCTATTCATGATCGGCAAAAAGTAGTATTTATACAGGAGGAACCAACATGATCAAACCTTATCGGCTCTTAACCCTGGTGATCATTATCAGTACCCTGGCTGGGGCTTGTGGAAGGGTGAACACACCCACCCAGGAAGCATTACCAACCACCACAAACCTACAATCCACGGCGCCTGTCACAGGCGTGTCCGTCACTCCGCTGGAAATGGTTACCCCGCTTGCAACAGAAATACGAACCTCAGCAGGCGATCTCTCGAACGGGCTGGATGGGCTTGAGTTCGATGCCTTTGTGGAAGAATCCTACCGCCGATTACTCAGCCGTGACCCAGAGACGGTACTTGAGCTTGGGTTGTCGGAAGTATACAACACACCAAAAGACCAGCTGACTGACATCTCCGATGCATACATTCACCAGACGCAAACCCTGGAAAGCAATATATTAGCTGTGCTTCAACAATATGACCGCTCTACCCTAACCCCCGAGCAACAACTGACCTATGACATTTATTCCTGGTATCTTACTGACAGGGTGAATGGACATGGGTTCATGTACGACGATTATCCGATCAATCCCACCGTCTTCAGCGTACATCTGGATTTGCTCCAATTCTTCACTGACCTTCGCCCAATGGCAGATCTCAAGGATGCCCAAGATTATGTCACCAGCCTTGGCCAGGTGGACGTCAAGCTCGGACAGCTGGTTGATGGCTTGAAGCAGCGTGAAGAACATGGTGCTGTCTTACCCCGTTTCCTGGTTAGCTGGATCCTGGGCGACTTAAGTGCTCTCGCTTCAGGAGATGCCAGGTCGACGCCTTATTACACCGCATTTGAGACCAAACTCAAGGCATTGAGCAATGTCAGCGAGAGTGAACAGCAAGCCCTACTAACGGCAGCAGAAGACGCAATCAATGACTCCGTCCTGCCAGGGTACCGAACCCTGGTTGAGTACCTCGAATACCTCCAGACGGTGGCAACAAACGACGCAGGGGTATGGAAATTCCCGGATGGTGAGGCTTATTATGCATATGCTCTCCAACACTACACCAGCACCGACCTCACCGCCGACCAGATCCATGAAATGGGCTTGCAGGCGCTGGAAGACGTCCATGCTGAAATGCGCATCATCTTCGACCAGCTGGGATATCCCCAAGATGGAAGCTTGCCAGAACTGTATGCACGCCTTCCAGCGGATAGTGGCACCCTCTCCGGCAGCGGGATTGTCCAGGGCTACGAGGACATCATTACCACGGTCGACCAATACCTCGGAGGTGCTTTTGACTTACGCCCCAGTGCAGGTGTGATTGTCGTTGGAGGTCCAACAGGCGGGTATTATATGCCCCCGGCCGTCGATGGCTCACGCCCAGGAATGTTTTATGCCCAGGATACAGGGATCCAACCCAGGTTCAGCATGCCCACCCTGGCTTACCATGAAGCCATCCCGGGTCATCACTTCCAGATCGCCATCGCCCAACAACTGGACCTGCCCTCCTTTAGACGAGCATCTGATTTCACCGCATATGTTGAAGGTTGGGCTTTGTATGCCGAACATTTAGCTGCCGAATTGGGTGCCTATGAGAATGACCCGTATGGTGACCTGGGTCGCTTGCAAGCGCAAGCATTTCGGGCTGCCCGCCTGGTAGTAGATACCGGTATTCACGCCAAACAATGGACTTTCGACCAGGCAGTCGATTTCATGGTGGAGAACACTGGCATGCCCGAATATGCCATGCAGGGTGAAGTGAGCCGTTACATTTCCCTGCCTGGCCAGGCAACGGCCTATTACATCGGTTATACTAAGTTCCTGGAGCTGCGCCAGCGAGCCATGGATGAGCTAGGCGACAAATTCACTCTGAAGGAATTTCATAATCTTGTCCTGGGGAATGGAGCCATGCCACTGGAAATCCTGGAGCTGGTAGTTGACAGGTATATCCAATCAAAGCTATCGGGAGAATAGTATCGATGAAAGACCTGATCTTTGCTTGCATGCTGGGCTCTGGCGAGGGAGAAAAAGACGCCCTGAGACTGGCGCGCAGCATACGCACCTTTGGAGGTGAATTCTCTTTCAACCCAATCTGGATGTTCAGCCGGAGAAGTGAGCATGACCTTGCTGTAGCGACCCGCCAGGAGATATTTTCCTTGGGGATACGGTTGGTTACGTTTGACATTGATGAGGAAGCAGGAAATTTCTTTTTCGCAGATTACGTGTCTGCGGCAGGCCTGGCCGAGGGGCTGGCACAAGGGGAAACAAGCTTCCTGGTTTTTATGGCGACAGATACCCTTGTCCTGCAACCTCCATACGCGTTCCTTCTACCCGCAGGAAAGATCCTGGGTGGCTGCCCGGTGCACTTAAAATTGCTTGGGTCCGGTTATTCCGACCCGATCGATGAGATTTGGACATTAATCTATCAGCACTGCCATATTGATGCAGAAAAAATCTTTCCCATGCAGACGATCGTGGATGAGCAGGTCGTACGGGCATATTTCAATGCAGGCTTGCTGGTTGTACGCCCCGAACGGGGATTGCTGCGCGCCTGGAAAGAGAAGTTTTTTACCCTTTACCAATTACCAGAATTTAAAACCTTTTACCAACAAAGCGAGTTGTATGAAATATTCATGCACCAAATGGTCCTTGCGGGGAGTGTTTTATCCTTATTAAAACCGCAAGAGTACCAGCTCCTCCCCTTTGAGATGAATTACCCGCTTCATCTTCACACCCAAATCGTAGCTGCGCACAGACCAAATAACCTGGAGCAGCTCATCACCTGCCGCTATGAGGATTTCAAGGAGTTTTTTAGCCACCTGGATACGGATCCGTTGATCGATATTGATCCCTTTATGAAAAGCTGGCTGAAGGAGCAGGCACAATAGCGATGGGCTGGTTCCAACAACTTGAGAGATAGAACTATGGAGCAACTGCCTGGGCTGACCATCCGCCAAATGCAAAAGGAGGACATTGCCTTTGCAATAGAATGCACTGCAGCAGAGGGTTGGGTGAGTGAAAATCAATCCACTTTGGAGGGATTTTATCTCCACGATCCCGGCAGTTGCCTGCTGGCAGTGGAAAATGGCAAGCCGGTGGGGATATGTATTGCCACCTGTTATGGGTCAAGTGGTTTTATTGGAGAGTTAATCGTGAGACCTGAAGCGCGAGGCAGGGGTATGGGCGCAGCTCTATTGAACCACGGCATAAATATATTGAAACAGCGCGGGGTCGATACGGTATACCTGGATGGCGTGGTTAAAGCTGTGGCTTTGTACCAGCGCAACGGATTTCAAAAGGTGTGCCGGTCCTGGAGATATTCAGGAAACCTGGCCGGCAAGGAAAGCCCCCACGTCCGCCAGATGAGGCTGGACGATCTGGATCAGGTGATCGCTTTAGATACGCGCTCGTTTGGAGCAGAGCGGGGTTTTTTCCTCAGGCACCGGGTGGAACTTTTCCCTCAGCTTGGCTATGTAATGGAGAATAACGGGACGGTAGTCGGGTATATCCTGGGTAGGGCAGGCACGGGTTGGCTCTCGGCAGGTCCCTGGGTGGTGGAAGAATGGGTCAATGATCCCCTGGAGCTGTTGTATGCCTTTGCGCTTGGATCAGGCAACAGGCCAATCAGCATGGGAATATTGGATACCCATCAACAAGCATGCAGTCTGGTGCAATCTTTGGGTTTCAAGGCTCACCCAGATAGCCCCTGGCGTATGGCATTGGGAAGCTCTCAAGACCTGGGTACATCTCCTTGTTGTTTTGCAATTGGATCTGCGGCTACAGGGTAGGATCACTATCATAGTTAAAGAAAAGGACAACCATGATCGCTGATGGCTGTCCTTTTATATCTTGTCTCGCCCTTGGAGGAGGCGAAGAGACCAGGGGAAGGTTACCGCACGCGCTGGCTTACCCGGGTGCGATGGGTATGGTGAAAGGGTTGTTGATTAATTTCGATGTGATTTTCTACCTGGTTCAGGCTGAATTGAAATTTGGAATCATCCAATGCCTGCACGATCACGGTGCCTGATCTGGTGACCCAGAATTCCTGGCCTGCATCCAGGATATAATCTTTAAGGTCACCTTCCTGGGTAATCCACAGGGTACCATATGAACAACGAATAACATCACCACGCCTGTCACCATCGATGTTCCATAATTTATGTTTATTAAGGGTTACATCGGTATTGAATTTTAAAGTTGTTTTTGTGTTCAACATGTCTTTCTCTCCTATTTCCTTAGGCTGTATTTTACGAAAAAACCAATAAAATAACAGATGCACATAAATGCAATTGTAACCATAACAGTTTTAGTATCATACAACTGTACTGCTTTTACGATATAATAACTGTATTCTGACAAAGGTAACCGTATGAAAATCCAACAAAATCAAGACTCGTATCTTTATGAACAAGTGGCGGATGAGCTGGGTGCTTTGATCCGCCAGGGGACATTTCGACCGGGAGAGCGTATCCCATCAGTCAGGCAGCTGAGCAGACAGCGAAAGATCAGCATCACAACGGTATTACAGGCATACATGCTGTTGGAAAACCAGGGGTTGATCGAGACACGCCCGCAGTCAGGATATTATGTGCGCGCCAGGCTGCCCGAATCCCTGCCGGAGCCCGAGATGTCTACGCCTCAACAGGACCCGACATTGATCAGCGTGAGAGAGCTGGTGATGATGGTGCTGAAGGACTCAACCAATCCAGACCTGATCCAGCTTGGTGCAGCCATCCCTAATACCGAACTGGTGATACCAGCCAAGCTGAACCGAATTATGGCATCTTTGTCCCGCCAGGTGGATCACCAATACAATTCCTACGATATCCCTCCTGGGAATGAAGCCCTGCGCATCCAGATCGCTCAGCGAGCTGTTGGTATCGGTTGCAACATGACCCATGCAGACGTGGTGACCACCTCCGGCTGCCTGGAAGCTTTTACGCTTAGCTTGCGGGCGGTGTGTCGACCGGGTGATACCGTGGCAATTGAATCGCCCATGTACTTTGGTGTCCTGCAGGTATTGGAATCGCTCAATCTGCGGGCGCTCGAGATTCCCACTCACCCGCGCGACGGGATCAGTCTCTCGGCACTGAGGTTTGCCATCGAACATAATCCCATCCATGCATGCCTGGTATTGTCCAATTTCAATAATCCATTGGGGAGCTGTATCCCCGATGAGAATAAACAAGCTTTGGTGCAGCTCCTGGCTCAGCATGAAGTTCCATTAATCGAAGGGGATGTCTGCGGAGAGCTCTATTTCTCAGGGGTGCGCCCGAGCGTATGCAAAGCCTACGATCGCAAGGGACTGGTTCTGTTGTGTTCTTCCTTCTCAAAGGACCTTGTGCCAGGTTACCGTGTTGGTTGGGTGTCTCCAGGTCGGTTCAAGGCTACCATTGAGTGGCTGAAATACACCACCAATGTGGCAACGGCAACGCTACCGCAGGTGGCCATTGCCAAGTTTCTGGAATCGGGTGGGTATGACTACCACTTGCGCAGCATCCGCAGGCTATATGCCGGCTTTGTTACCCAGCTCACCCAGGCAGTGATGCGCTACTTCCCTGATGGAACCCGGGTTACCCGACCAAACGGTGGGATCGTGTTGTGGGTGCAGCTGCCTGATTATGCTGATTCACTCGAGCTTTACAAGCATGCCTTGCAGGCCGGTATCACCCTGGCACCCGGGTATATCTTTTCTGCCACGCACCAATATAAAAATTTCATTCGATTAAATGCAGCCTGGTGGTCTTTTGAAACAGATCGGGCAATGAAACGGTTAGGTGAGCTGGTGGCCGCGCAGAAGATCCTGGGTTAAAAATCAATTATGGCTGGGAAGACGGTGGCCAGGGTACACCATCGTAGACGCCTCCGTTGGCCAGCGGATGTGGATATTCAAAAGGAGTGTAACCGGATAAGGGTGTGGTAAAGTAATCGCGACCCTGCTCAATGAAACCCACCCCGGTTTCATCAACCTGAGGCTCAGAAGCGCCACCTTGTATTAGATTATTCCATATATACAGATCCTGCACCTGGTCCAAAGCCGGGTATTCAGACTTATAACGATCGGGGGTGCCCCACTCCAGAATAAGAAGGATGGGATTTTCGTAACCCCGGATCGTGTTCTCGAAGATCACCCCGGCTCCCCCGCGAATCCCGATGCCGCACCAATCATATACCGGATCCTCAATCACATTACGGTAGATTTCCACGGTACGTGTACCATGAGGCGAGCCATAACCCATCCCGTGTGCATCTACTGCACATGCGACGATACTGTGTAATACTTGATTATCACGGAAGACATAATGAGCCCCAGCATTTGCCGCAATGGCATGCCGATTACCAACAAAAAGGCTGTCTTCCACAAAAGTAGCCTGGGCTCCTCCTAATTGGACCGCCTGATCCCAACGATCATCTCCATAAACTGCCACACCATAACCCAGGTTGTCGATCCCGCTCTTGTAGTTATCAATAAAAAGGGTGTGATCAATCACCCCGTTTGAAACCCCCTCCACGCGCACGCCAGCAAATCCAAAGCCTTCGAAATAGGAGTGGTCGACCCGAAAATCTTGCACATCGGAGATGATCAGCCCGTAATCCTCAAGGGTGTCATTCGTGTCGCGTACACCGATCAACGCCATACCAGATATCTGCGTTTCACAAGCCGTATCTGATTTCCCTGTGATGCGCAAGATCGTTGAAAAATATTGCTTTTCCGGATCGCGATATAAAATGGTTTTGTCTGCCCCAGCCCCAACGACCTGCGTACAGGGTGGGATATTGATCGTTGAGGTTATCCGGTAGCACCCCTCGGGCAGGCTGACTGATCTGCCGGTAGCACCATCAACGATCTGTTGCACATCCGAAGCATCACCACCTGGACACGCCTCAGGGTTGGCAAGTTTGGAGGCAATCGCTTGCTGCAGAAAGGCACCCGGGTGGTTGGTGAGCTCTCCACCACAGGCAGACAGACAGAACCAAAACAGTATCATTCCAATATACAAAGCTATCCTGTTTAGATGCACCATTCTCATGGCATTTCATCGATGCAAAATTATTGTACAGAACTCATACGGGTTATTTATCGCCAGGCAACCGGTCACAAGTTCAAGGTGAGCGGGGGTCTTTCCAGATCTGTTGTTCATCCGACCGCGTTGAGAAAAAATCCGGGCAGCGCCCATCCCCTTCTCCGGTGATGCCACCATCGGGTGCACAGAGAATATTCCCATCAGCATCGTATACGGTGCTGGGGATGTCGCAACATTGAGCAGGGATGAAATAAACCACCTGACCGTTGTAATCGTAGCGCCAGATCGACGAAGGTGGGTTGCCCACCGGCTCGCTCTCGAGCTGTTTGATCAGCTTGTTGATCCAGGCTGGATGCTCTACCTGGGTTTCCCTGGAACAGGCCAAGAGAAATAGGGTCATCAGCAAGGATGTAAAAATAATGTTTTTGAGATAAACCAGCCGTAAGAAATTATTCTTCATAACAATTTACCAGGGAAGAGAAATCGATCGCATTGATCAATGAGTGCAGTGAGCCAGGCTCTCGAATCCTGGTGCGTTTCGATATCAGATACCAAGCCTGGGGCGAAATTCGGTGGCATACTCACGATATTCTTGCAGCTGCTGAGCTGTAAGCTCATCCTGGAATTTTAAATTCACCTGTGTCACGGCATCGATAAAGGTGTCGGCATATGGAGCGACGCCGAGTACACCAACCTTGCTCCCCAACTCCAGCTTCACCTTCCCCAGCATGAAATCGGTTAGGAATTTATGCTCCTTGCGCAGGATGAGCTTCCATTCCTGTGGAGTCGCCGCCATGATGTAATCAGCTTTCTCTCTTGCTTCTGCTTCACTGAAGAAGCGCAGGTCGTCTAATACTCCCTGCGTCACAAGCGCTCCAAAGATGAAATCTGGTTCTATCCCCCACATAGGCTCGGTGGTGATGCGATAAAAAATCCGGATGGTTAATTTTTTAAATGCCTCCTGAAAGCGTGGGGTTGCCCGGTAGATCCTGGCAGATTCTTCCAACCATTCTGGTGTGCAATAAATGTATTCCATAATTATCAGCCCTCCTTTTGGCCTGTGATCCTGGCGATTGCCTGCTCACGCAGGGCATTCTTGAATACTTTTTCGCTAACGGTTAAAGGCAATTCATCACGAATTTCAATGATTTTCGGAACAGCATAAGGTGGCAGATGTTGCCGGCAAAAATCGCGGATTTCCGCTTCGGTGACCGACTCACGGTAATCGTCTTTCAAGGCAACCACTGCCATCACTCGTTCGCTGCCCGGGTTTTCCAGGTCGGGGATGCCGAACGCGGCAGCTACTGCGATCGCAGGGTGTTTAAATAGAACCTCGTCCACTTCGGTGGTGTAGACCTTTAAACCGGATACATTAACCATATCCTTGAGCCGGTCGACGACCTGGAAATAGCCTGATTCATCCATGACCGCCACATCGCCGGTATGCAACCAGCCATCACTGGTCAGGCCGCTCCCGATATCAGGCCAGTATCCCAGCATCACCTGCGGCCCGCGCAGAACCACCTCACCAGGCTTCCCAAGGTCGACATCCTCGCCCGACTCGGGGTCGACGAGGCGACAATCCACATCCGGCAGGGGTACACCGATGCCCAGTTTCATTTTCGACAGGAAGCCGGTGATGCGCGAAAAAGCAGTCAGATTGATATGCGCCACCGAAGCTGTCTCGGTTAATCCATAACCCTCCGAGATCGGCATGCCGGTTTTTCGTTCAATATCCCTGGCTACCTCTCCCGGGAGGGGAGCTGAGCCACTGAAGAGCATGCTGTTGGAGCGGGTCAACCCGGCATCCGCCAGGCGCATGAACTGCGTTGGCACCCCGGGGATCAAAAATGGGCGGTGATCCTGGATGGATTGGAGCATCGCACCCGTATCGCGTGCATCCGGCAGGATCAGCAGGCGCAGCCCAAGGTTGATGGCGGATACCTGGACAAAATTTCCATAGGCATGAAAAAGCGGGATGGCTACCAGGACCGAGGTCTTTCCCTTGATCCCTCCGAGCAAAGGTTTTAAAAACCAGGGCAAGGTTTGGATGGTGCTGGCATAGCGGTTGGCATGGCTGATCATCACTCCCTTGGGCACCCCAGTGGCTCCACCGGTGAAAGCCAGCTCGCACAGGTCCCTGGTAGGGTCAATTTCCACCTGGGGGCCGGGTGAATCTCCACTCAAAATCAGGCCTGAGATATCGTAAACACCCTTCGGCAGGGAATTTTCGAGCTGCTTCACATCATACCCATCATTGGAGGTGATGAGGATCGTGTGTAGATCGGTATGGCTGCGCAACGCCAGTGCCCTGTCCAGGTGAGCTTCCTTACAAACCATGAGGCGGCTCCCCGAGCTGCTCACTTCGTGCAACAGGCCCTCATCGGTGCGCAGGATGCTGGTTGGCACCACCACGCCACCAGCCCTGACCACCGCCCAATAAGCAATAATATATTCCGGGCAGTTGGGAAGAAATATACATACCCGGTCACCCTTCTCCAGGCCTAAATTAACCAACCCATTGGCGAGGTTATCCACCCGCGTTTTTAGCTGGTGGTACTTCAGCTCCCTCCCCTGGTACAGGATGGCGGTCTGATTGGGATGCTCCTGCGCCACCTTATCCAAAATATCGGATAATGGCTTATACGAATAGGGCGCCAGGCTTTGAGCCAGCTTATAAGGCCCCAGTGTATAACTCTTCAGCCATGGACGATCTCGATAATCCATCCCACCCTCTCCCTTGGTTACAATTTCGAACTAATTTTCCCACAGCTGTGGGATTAAAAATTCCAGGTCCAGATCACGCAATTTTGCGGGGGTGGGGATACCACTGGCAACATCCCAACCACGCAGCTGATAATAGGCATCTTTCATTTTCTCAAGGGAAGCGCGATCGAGGGTCATTCCCTGTGCAGGACCATCTGGTAAGGGGTCGCTCATCAACCGTTCGGGCAAAATATCCTGGTCACGCCGCAACCCTTCACGGGCGGAAAAACATCGCCCAAGGGTTTGAAGCCTATCGCCCGTCTTGCGGAACTCTGCCAGGGTAAAATCCCATCCAGTCGCCATCCGTACCAGCTCCACCAGCTCATCAGCCGAGACCAATATCCCCATGAATTTACAGCCACCCAGGGCATCCAGCACACTCAAGGCATTTTCCATGTCGATCAAGACACGGGCGTCCTGTGGATTGGCAGTAAAGGGTTCGCGGATCGTGCTATCATCAACAATTAAGAAAGGGATATCGATGAATGACGGTCCCTGGATATAGCCATTCATATGATCACCCCCACGATTGGCTGTGACGTATCCCAGTCCGGTGATCTTAACCGCCCGCGGGTCATACGCAGGCAGCTCAAGCCCCTTGACGTGCATGGCATAGTGCCCGGAATCGTTCCCCAAACGCTCAGCCATGCGCATGCTTCCTTCAGCCAACAAATCTCCCACACCCTGGCGTTTCGCGATCATCTCAACCAGGTCAACCACCAGATCGGCATTGCCAAATTCAAGCCGGATACCACCGGTTTGGTCATCCGTTAAAATCCCTTTTTGGTAGCATTCCATCGCAAAGGCGATCGTGGCGCCCGTGCTGATGGTATCCAGGCCATATTCATTACACAGGTAATTGGCCATGGTAATGGCATTCATATCGTCCACACCGCACATCGCACCCAGCGTATCGACCGTTTCATATTCAGGTCCCTCTCCATGCGCTCCCTTCCACTTCCCATGGTGGATCTCGGTCCCCCGGCCGCAAGCCACCGGGCAGGCAAAACAGCGCACTCCTTCCACCAGCACCTGGTCGGTCATCGCCTGGGCATTGACATTATCGATCTGTTCAAAGGTGCCATTTTGCCAGTTGAGCGTCGGGTACCCACCACGCACATTGACCATATCAGCGATCATGTTGGTGCCAAAGGCATCGAATCCTATCTTGAGGATCGACTCATCCATGAATTCACGTTGCCGCTGGGTGATGGCCATGAATCCTTTCGCATCATGAAGATCGATGTGCTGGTGTCCTCCACACACAATGGCCTTCAATCTCTTGGATCCCATCACTGCACCCATGCCTGTACGACCAGCAGCGCGGTGCTTGTTATTCATGATCCCGGCATAACGCACCAGGTTTTCCCCTCCAGGGCCGATGCAAGCAACAGTCACCGGCCGTCCAGCCTCCGATTGCAGCTGATCGTCACATTGCGGGACTTTCATGCCCCATAAATGACGGGCATCTCTGAGCTCAGCTTTTCCATCCAAGATCTGCAAGTAGACAGGCTCACGAGCAATCCCCTCAAAGATGATGCCATCGTATCCGCTCCATTTTAATGCCGGACCAAAGAAGCCGCCTGAATTGGATTGCCCCCACAGGTTGGTCTGGGGTGATTTGGCCACTACGGAATAGCGGCTGGCACTGGCGGATGGGGTCCCGGTCAGAGCACCGGTCATGAAGATCAATACGTTGTCTTTTCCCAACGGGTCGATGCCAGGTGCGGTGAGCTTGAAGAGGTAGCGTGTCGCCAGTCCGGCACCCCCGAGGGTCTGCCTGGCCCAAATCGGGTCGAGTTCCTCGGTGGTGATCGCCTCGGAAGAGAGATTAACACGCAGGATTTGACCAATAAATGCATTCGTCATACCACACCTCCCGTTTTGCACTAACCGAACTTTGCCCTTTTTTCCGCCAATAGATTGTGCTGGGGATATGCCTAATATTTCCCCTTAAAATACCACCAACACAACGTTACCGTCTTAGGTTTTATGGTTAGGTCTTGCCATCATCCCGACCATCCACGGTCAAAGAGCTTCGTTGATCATTTGATTATATTACGATTATGGCTACAACAATAATGACCACCAGGTGACCATATGGTGACCACCAGCAGATGCTTTATCATCATTGACCTTCCATGGATACCAAACAACGCTGTCAGTGTATCCATGATCCCATTTTTATAATGGCTTGGTCAGGTAGATGCGTTGGTGCCCTTGCGGAAAGCCATCAAGGACACCATACACCTGGTAGCCATGTTTCTTATAAAAGTCTGGTGCTTGAAAACTGAATGTATCCAGATATGCATTCCGGGCGCCGCGTTGCCGGGCTTCCTGTTCAGCTGCCAATAACAGCTGATGTCCATACCCACGGCCACGCAATTCTTCCTTTATCCACATCAAATTAACAAAGAACCACTCCCAATGGGTTTCACCAATCACTCCCCCCGCGATCGACCCATCGGGTGCATAGAGCACAAAGCACAGAGCTTTACCCTGTGCATCACCAGCTTGCTGGGTGTTGAAGTCTCTTATCCCCTGGCCAATGGCACCCCATTCAGGCTCATCAACATAATCAATCCGATAACCTTCATCCATATGCTGCCACCTATTTTTTTTGTATTTATATGATTATACGCCTGCCTTACTTTTCGTACAATTTTCACTTAATAAACTTGCCTATTAAATTGATAGTTTTTGCCAGTCTATAAAGATAGACTAGACGTGACAGGTTCGTTATACTTATCATCAGCAGCCTCGAAATATATTATGCCACCAAGCGATTCACGCATCCCCGGTTTCTACAACCTCAGCCTTGAAGAACGCCTGGCTGAGCTCGAGCGTCGGTGTGGACTTTCAGCGGACGAACTCGCCGCACTAAGCGGTCAATCCGGCTTGACGATCGAGCAAGCTGACCACATGATCGAAAATGTGGTGGGGATGCATGCCCTGCCCTTGGGAATTGCGCTCAACTTCGTTGTCAACGGGAGGGAAGTGCTGATACCGATGGCGATCGAAGAACCATCCGTGGTGGCGGGGGCATCTTTTATGGCAAAGCTGGCGCGTGCAGGCGGAGGCTTTATTGCACAGGCCGACCCACCGGAGATGATCGGTCAAATTCAGCTTCTGGGTGTGCCAGACCTGGTGACTGCACAGGGGGCCATTCTGAAGCAGAAGAACGGTTTACTGGCACAGATTTCAGAACTGGACCCGGTGCTTAAGCAGCTGGGCGGAGGCCCACGCGACCTAGAAGTGCGGCTGTTCGAAGAGTCACCCATCGATCCATTCCTGGTAGTGCATCTGATCTACGACGTTCGGGATGCCATGGGTGCCAATGCGGTCAATACTGCCGTCGAACGCCTGGCCCCCCAATTGGAAGCCATCAGTGGGGGGAAAGCGCACTTGCGCATCCTATCCAACCTGGCTGACCGGCGCCTGGCACGTTCTCGATGCACGATTCCACTGGACGAGCTGGCATTTGGAGACTACCGGGCTCAGGATGTTCGGGATGGGATCATCGCGGCCTGGGCGTTCGCCGTGGTGGATCCATACCGGGCAGCCACCCATAACAAGGGCATCATGAACGGGATCGACCCGGTGGTGATTGCCACGGGGAATGACTGGCGGGCGATAGAAGCCGGGGCGCATGCCTATGCTGCCCGCAGTGGTAGATATACCTCGTTATCCACCTGGGGCAAGGACGATCAAGGCAACCTGGTGGGCAGCCTGGAGCTGCCCATGGCGGTGGGCATCGTTGGTGGTGCCACCCGGGTGCATCCGGTGGCACGTACCTGCCTCAAGCTTTTAGGCGTGACCACTGCTGCAGAGCTGGCGGAAATCATTACCTCGGTTGGGCTGGCCCAAAACCTGGCAGCTTTGCGGGCCCTGGCTACGGAGGGCATCCAGCGCGGTCACATGGGACTGCACGCACGCCAGGTGGCCATTGCAGCCGGTGCCCAGGGTGATGTGATCGAAAAATTGGCTGCACAGCTGGTGGCTGAAAATACTGTCCGCATCGACCGCGCATTGAAAATCCTCGAAGAATGGGACCAAATTAATTAATCGATATGAAAAATTATCTGGCCTGGTTGTGTTTATGCATTACTTTCGCCGGTGGCATTTTCGCTGGTTGGGTTGATTTCAACAACGACGAAGTACAGGCAGCAGTGTTGGTGATCCTGGTAGTAACATTTCTTACCGGGATGATCGCTCCCAGAAAGGCATGGCTTTGGGCAGTGATAGTGGCGTTATGCTTGCCAGGCATATATCTTATGGCCACTCAATTGGGATACCTGCCTGTCAGCCCACCTAATCCAGTTTGGTATGCTTCACTGCTTGCGCTTATCCCCGCATTTATTGGCGCTTATTCCGGCGCATTGAGCAGGGTTATTCTAAATAGTGCCTGGTAAACAGCGTAAAATGGGAAATGATATACTTCATCAGCCGGCCAATATGAATCTGACCAGCCATGGAATTGGATGATAAGGAAGATAGTCAATATGGAAAACCCACCATCAAAATTGAAACCATTGCTGCTTAAACCCACCCACCCGGTGGGGATCGTTGGTTATGGGGCATATGTACCCCGCTACCGGTTACCCGCCAGGGAAGTTTCCCGAATCTGGACGGATGGTGCAGGCGGACTGCCGATCAAGGAGAAAGCTGTCCCGGGGTTGGATGAAGATGTGGTGACCATGTCGATAGAAGCTGCCCGCAACGCCATGCTACGGGCAGGAGTGCCTCCCGAGGATATCCGCGCCGTCTGGGTGGGCTCAGAATCACACCCTTACGCGGTCAAGCCCACCTCGACCATCGTGGCGGAAGCGATCGGTGCGGTTCCGAACGTGCAGGCTGCAGACTGGGAGTTTGCCTGCAAGGCTGGCAGTGAAGCCATGGTGGCTGCCATCGGCTTTGTAGGCTCAGGCATGGCCCAATATGCCATGGCGATCGGCATGGACACTGCCCAGGGACGCCCTGGCGACGCCCTGGAGTACACTGCCGGTGCGGGTGGGGCTGCCTTCCTGCTTGGACCAGCGGATGAATCGCTGGCAGTATTTCAAGGATCTTACTCCTACGTCACCGATACTCCGGATTTCTGGCGCCGTGAATACCAGAAATATCCCGAGCATGGACAGCGCTTTACCGGTGAGCCAGCCTATTTCAAGCACATCACCGAAGCTGCCCATGCACTCATGGATGGCACTGGGACAACGGCAAAGGATTATCGCTGGGCAGTCTTTCACCAACCCAATACAAAATTTCCCCAGCGCGTGGCAGCCCAGCTTGGATTCAGCAAGGAGCAGATCGCCCCAGGGTTGCTCGTTCCGGTGATCGGCAATACCTATGCCGGTGCAGCCTTGATCGGGTTAACTGCCGTGCTCGACATCGCTGAGCCAGGGGACAGGATCTTGATGGTCTCCTTTGGTTCCGGAGCAGGTTCGGATGCCTTTGCGATCCAGGTCAGCAGTGCGCTCAGTGAGCGGCGCGACAAGGCTCCCAAGACACAGGAATACATTGCCCGGCGGACCGAGATCGATTATGCAACCTATGTCCGTTATCGCGGCAAGCTGTCGATGAAATAATCATAGATATAGAGAAGCAGGATTTTAGATACCATGAGTGAAGTTGTTATTGCTGGCATCGGGCAAACAGATGTAGGTGAGCATTACTCGATATCATTACGCGACCTGGCATTGACGGCGTTGGAAGCTGCGATCCAGGATGCAGGTGGTTTACGACCCGATATCTTATTTATTGCGAATATGACTGCCCCTGCCTCCTCTCACCAGGCGCACCTGGGTGCGCTGATCACAGATCATGGTGGCTTGGGAGGCATTGAAGCCTCGACGATCGAAGCTGGTGGAGCTTCCGGTGGGGCAGCACTCAGGATGGGCTATCTGGCAGTCAAATCTGGCGAAGCCCAGGTGGCACTTGTCGTGGGGGTGGAAAAGGTGACTGATCAGCTTGGTCCCGAGGCGGAATCCATCCAGTCATTGGGTGAGGACAGCGATTATGAAGCCGCTCATGGTGTCACCCCCAATGCCCAGGCAGCTTTGCTCATGCGCCGATACATGCATCAATACCATGTTCCCCATGAAGCCTTTGCTGGCTTTCCCATCACCGCCCATGCCAATTCGGTCAATAATCCGCATGCCATATACCACAGCCGGCTGACCCTTGAGATGTACAAAAATGCCGACCCGGTCAGCGAGCCATTGACCATGTTCGATATCGCTCCAGTTGCCGATGGGGCTGCCGCAGTCATCCTGACCCAACCCGATAAATTACCAATCCATTATATACACCCCCAGGTTAGGCTGATCGGATCCAGCCTGGTCACGGATCGCCTGGCTATCCACGACCGGGTGGATCCATTGGCATTTGATGCTGCCCGTAAATCCATCGAGCGAGCCTGTCGGCAGGCAGGCATCCTGCCAGGTGATGTGGACCTGTTCGAATTGTACGATTCTTATTCCATTTATGCCGCCCTGGCGTTGGAAGCAGCTGGTTTTGCCGACCACGGTGAAGGCTGGAAGCCTGCCCTGGATGGCAAAATGAACCGGGAAGGCGACTTGCCCATCGCAACGTTTGGTGGTCTCAAAGCACGCGGCAACCCAGGTGGAGCTACAGGGGTTTACCAGGCAGTGGAAGCCGTGCTTCAATTACGCCACCAGGCAGGTGCCTGCCAGGTGCAGGATGCCCGCCGGGCTTTGATACAGTGCCTTGCCGGACCAGCCTCTTCAGGCGTGGCTCATATCCTGGAGGTCGTATGAAGGTTGGCCTGGTATTGATCATCGCTGAACAGGAGGAATTAAAGCGAGCTTACAGTTATCAGGAAACGCGCCAGGTTGCACAAAATGCTGAGCAAGCCGGCTTTGACAGCCTGTGGCTGTACGACCACCTGCTGTACCGCTATGGCAAGCGTAAACCGGTGACCATCGGTATTTGGGAGAGCTGGACGTTCCTGTCGGCGCTGGCAGAAGCCACGAGTAAAATCGAGCTCGGCATTCTGGTGGCATGCAATTCCTTCCGCAACCCGGCGCTGCTGGCAAAAATGGCGCTAACCCTGGATGAGGTGTCGAATGGGCGCTTGATCCTGGGACTAGGCGCAGGTTGGAACCAGCCCGAGTACGATGCTTTTGGATACCCCTTCGACCACCGCGTGGACCGCTTTGAAGAAGCCCTGCAGGTGATCCACCCTTTGCTCAAGCAGGGGCAGGTTGACTTCAAAGGAAAATACTACCAGGCACAAAATTGTATCATTCGCCCGTATGGCCCAAGACCAGGCGGTCCGCCATTATTGGTTGGATGCTCTGGGAAGCGCATGATGGGACTGACTGCCCGATACGCTGACCTGTGGAACAGCTGTTATTACGGACCGGTTGAGTCCTTTGCCCGGACTCATAAGAAGATGCTGGCTGCCTGCCAGGCTGAAGGGCGCGACCCGGCGAGCCTCGGGATCACCGCACTGCTGACGGTCATCTACCCTGGCTTGCTGGATAACCCCCCAAAAGATAAGCAGCCCAGGCTGATGGGCAGTGCCGAAGAGATCGCACGTGGCTTGCTCGCCTATGCCCAGACAGGTGTGGAGCATGTCATGGTCCACCTGATGCCCTACAACCAGGCTTCAATAGCTAAATTGGGGGAAGCATTACAAATCTACCGCCAGCTTTCAAATTCGCAAGGGTAGAAAACGCAATCTGATAGGAATTGATAGCCACCAATAGCTATATTTAGCATCGAAGTGTAGTGTAAAAGGAGACTTATAGCTATGGAAATACCTCGTCATTGGCGGTTGAAGAAACAACGTTACTCCCTGGTGGGAGAAGTTTGCCCACATTGTGATGCCAAGCTGTTCCCCCCGCGCGACGTCTGCCCCAACTGTGGCCAAGAAGCTCGCACCGAGTATCAATTCAGCGGGAAGGGTGAGGTATTCTCATATACCACCATCTACGATGCCCCGGCTGGTTACGAATCAAATGTCCCTTACACAGTGGCTTTGGTGAAATTGAACGAAGGCCCGATGATCACTGCCCAGCTGACCGACCTGGGAAACCAACCCGTGGAGATTGGCATGCCCGTGGAGATGGTCACGCGGAAATTACGCTCGGATGGCGACGAGCGCGGGATCATCGTATATGGGTATAAGTTTAGACCGCTTCTTCAGTAAATACATTATTAAAAAATTTTCAAGCGCTCTCCAGAGATGGAGGGCGCTTTTTATTTACACATAATACTTTTTTTTAAATCCCTGTGGCAATCGTTCGAAATTATGGGTTTTTATTTAATACTGTTAGGAATAACCATGCCAGGTCGGTACTGAAGCGCATGGGAATTGCTCCCTGATCCTGGCGCAGATCCACGGTGCCAGTGCCATGAGAATTAGACAGTAATGCAGCCCTCCCATAGAGGATACATCACACTTATCTTTTAAGCTTGCCATGTCGGATCAGATGGTTTATGTGCTGATGGATTTATCTACATTGCTTTCAAACATCACGGACTATTATCCACATATTATTTTCAGTGATCATTTTTTCATCAGTTATTGTGGATTATCGGAATTATGTTTCCGATACTGCTCAATGATTTTACCTGCGCAATTATTTTCAAAAGCCATTTTTGGAATGGGAGTGAGGGTACTGGTTATCATGCCAGCATCGTCTTGAGCGTTGTGGTCACCAATTCTGAGGTCAAGATCGTAATAATGATTGTTGAGATCATCAAGTCGAGCGCAGTTTGATACAGCTATATGACAAAAATATGTAAGTGAGGATACCTGGTTGTGTTAATCTCAGACTTTTTATGTTTTTCTACATGGAATTTCATTCATTTGTGACATTTTTCACTTGACTTTTTTATTATCTTGGCAAATATATAAACATCAAAATAGAGGGGGATAAATTGCGCAAATATCCATAAAACCAAAATCACAAAAAATATTTGGATGCGATGAACTAAAGATTTGATTTGGTCGCTTACCGTCCAAACACGATACATCATGATATGGGGAATCTTTAGGGAGCGAATAGCGAAACCGGCCTGCTGGTCGGTTTTTTATTTTGTGATCAAGGTTAGTAGTTTAGCAAGTTGGCGTTTTTTGGCAGTTAATCTACTGGGAATGGCAGTTTTAAAATGCAATACTGTTAAGGTAGAGAGTGAATTAATTCTTATCAGGAGGTGATCATCAGCCATGTTGATACTAAAGGAACAAACTTTTCATAATGGAGAGAATTGGCTTACCCCCCGATCGGCTGGTCGATGGGAAACAGGCTCATTTTATCTCTGACATTTTAAACTTACTAGAGGAGAATATGAACACCAAACCTAACCTAAAAAGCCTTGCAAGCATCCTGATGATTACAGCGATCCTCATCGGGATCTGCGTGATCAACGTCTCAGCCGCTCCCGGTAATGATAATTTTGCCGATGCCACGGTAATAGGAGCATTTCCATACAACGACAGCTCCAACACGTCTTCGGCAACCATTGAACCAGGTGATCCCTATACATGTGGGCACCAGTTTAAATCAATCTGGTACACCTACACCCCCGAGAGTGACGCCACCTTGATCATCTCAGCCAACACCGACTATAGATACTATGTGACCCTATCGATTTATCAGTCGGACAATGGATACTTATCACCCATAACCTGCTTCGACCAAGCACAGGTGACAACGAATGTAAATACCTTTGCGGGGATAACGTATTATATTGAGGTGAATTCATGGTACCAAGGGGGCATGGGGCCCTATCCTGACCCGCCAGCTGATGTGGATGGTGGAAATGTCACGCTCAATATCGATTTAGCATTACCGCCAGAGAATGATAATTTCGCTAATGCAAAAGCAATCGCTGCAGTGCCGTATTCCGACTCCGTTGACCCCACTTTTGCCACCACGGAACCAGGCGAGCCAGATCCATATTATTGGAACTTTCACAGGACGATCTGGTATGCTTTTAGTCCTCCTGTAAATAGCTCATACACCATTTCATCCAGTGGGGGCTATTACACCATCATGGCTATCTACACTGGTCCTGATTTATATAACCTGCAAACAATCGCCACCAATTATGGCTATGGTGAGACCTCGATCGTGATGCAGCTGACTGCGGGGACAATCTACTATATTCAAACGTACATAACCGATTGGGGAGGACCATTAGCTGTCAACGTGGTCCAGAATTTCCCCCCAGCCAATGATGATTTTGCCAACGCAACCCCCATCACAGAAACCCCATATAGTAATATCCTGGATGCAACTTTTGCCACCACTGAACCGGGCGAGCAGTCACCTTGTTATTGGAATCTGCGCAACACAGTCTGGTACGCCTTCACCCCTACTACCAGTGGTTCATATACTGCAACAAGTCGTAATCCCAACGGAAACACTGAAGTTAGTGGGGTGTTAGCTGTCTATACAGGTACTGACTTAAATGACCTGCAAAACATAGCTTGCATAGTAGGTTGGAGTGGAAGCTCCGAGACAACATTATCTCTAGACCTAGAGGCAGGAACAAAGTATTACTATCAAACCTATTATTTTGAGACGTGGTTTGGTTGGACCATGAACTTTTTATTGTATCCCACCCCGCCACCGCCACCACCCGAAGCTACATTCAATTACTGGCCTGGAGATCCAAGTAAATTCGACACGGTGTATTTCGACAATTATTCATATGACCCCCATGGAGACGGTATTTCTACAACCTCCTGGGATTTTGGTGATGGAAGCACCTCGACAGATTGGAGTCCCAGCCATGTGTTCTCTACAGATGGTGACTATACTGTACAATTAACCGTGGCAACTGTAGACCAGCGAACAGCTTCTACCTCTCAGACGGTTCAGGTGCGTACACATGACGTGGGTGTCACGCGCCTTGCTGTGCCAAGCTCCGCCCGTGTCGGCCAATCCAAGCAAATCAACGTGTCGGTCAAGAACTTGTATTACCCCGAAAACGTACAGGTTGACCTGTATAAGAGCTCGGCTAACGGTTACGTATGGGTGGGCAGCCTGAACCAATCCATGCCGGTTAGGCCGGCTAACCGCGCCCAGGTGTTCCCCTTCGCCTACACGTTCACCAGCGAGGATGCTGCGCAGGGCAAGGTGACCTTCCGCGCTGTTGTCACGCTGCTCAACGCCCGCGACGCCTACTCGCCGGATAACGAAATGATCTCGTTGGCGGTCAAGGTGGCCCGGTGACCGCCAATGAATTCAACCACCTACTTACCTGCATAGGAGAATGAAATGAACACCCATAAGAAACTAATAGGCTTACCGGAAATCTTGGTCCTCACTGCCATCCTGCTTTCGATAGCCGTGAGCCCTGCCCTAGCTGCAGCTCCATCGAATGATAATTTTGCTGATGCCCGAGAAATACAGGAAGTTCCATTCGCCGATACTGTAGATGTAATGGAGGCTACGGCAGAACCAGGAGAATATAGTCCTTGCAATTGGATCGGGCACACAGTCTGGTATTCTTTCACCCCCACAGTCAGCGACACATACACAGCAAGCGCTGGCAGCGATGATGGTGCTACTTTAGCAGTTTATACGGGCACTGGCCTGAATGACTTGCAAAGCCTGGGCTGCACTGTATATTACGGTACAGTTCAGATCACATTGTCATTGCAAGCTGGAACGACATACTATTATCAAGCCTCCCGATCTACTTTCTATGGTGGGATATTGAATTTTTCAATATACCCCACCCCATCGCCCGAAGTTGTATTTTGGTATTCGATTGGAGACCCAAGTAAATTTGACAACGGGCAGTTTATTAATTATTCATATGACCCCTATGGGGCTGGTATTCAATCTTACCTGTGGGATTTTGGTGACGGCAACACATCAACGGGTGATTGGCCGGTACATCAATTTTCTAATGATGGTGACTACACCGTCCAACTAACTGCGACAACCACTGACGGGCGAACTGGCACAGCATCACAAGTAATCCAGGTTCGCACTCACGACGTGGGGATCATAAAACTTACCGCGCCAACCTCAGGACGCATCGGTCAGACCAAGCAGATCAGTGTGAGTGTAAAGAATTTATACTATCCAGAAACGGTCCAGGTCGACCTGTACAAGGTCACTCAGAATGGATTGGAATTTATTGAAAGCATCACGCAAGACGTCCCCATCCGTCCGCCCAACCGGGCGCAGGTATTCACTTATAATTACACATTTACCAGCGGGGATGCAGCCATCGGGAAGGTTAACTTCAAAGCTGTTGTAACGATCATTGGAGCACGCGATGCGTTCCCGGTAGATAATGAATTGATCTCATATGCAACCAAAGTAACCAGGTAGTCCACATTCGCATGAATACCGCCCTGCATCAATAAAAGCAGGGCGGTTATGTTTTATATTTGTTAATCGCGAACTCACACTATTTAATTCCTATAGACCATGCGAGTGCATATAAATTACGACCATAAGCATTTGAATTAACACAGGTGATGGACGGTATGCGGGAGTACCTGCGTGCAGGAAGCACGCACCGAGTATCAATTCAGTGGAAAGGGTGAGGTATTCTCATATACCACCATATACGATGCCCCGGCTGGTTACGAATCAAATGTCCCTTACACAGTGGCTTTGGTGAAATTGAACGAAGGCCCGATGATCACTGCCCAGCTGACCGACCTGGGAAACCAACCCGTGGAAATTGGCATGCCCGTGGAGATGGTCACGCGGAAATTACGCTCGGATGGCGATGAGCGTGGGATCATTGTATATGGGTATAAGTTTAGGCCGTCTGGATTTCATTAAAATCAGCAGATGCAGTCCGCTGTAGCAGATCCAATATCTTAACTCTGATATCTACTTTCAAATTACAATGCTCGTCAATCACGTAAAAGTTGACGAGGGTTTTTATTATTTTCCGCTTGTACATGAGTGCACAATTTGACCTGTGAATCCATAAATTATTCATCTCAAAATTCAATCATACTTTTCTGAGTTAATTACGAATAGTGGTCGGCACCGAAGCTTATTATTCTATTTCGACATCTAAATAAGCTGCTATTAAGCGTAATGATCTGCTAGATGATTTGGTTTTTTCGAACTATCCCGTATCTACAATTGATTGACTTTTTGCAGAAGAGATATACAATAAATGCAGCTATTATATTTTTGAGGTGGATTATTCAATCTGTTTTTCACGCTGCATAATGGGAAAAAATATATACAGGCTGTGAAATCAATCAATTTAAAATAATTACAGTCACATCTATAATCCACGGCCTAATATCATGTCAGATATGCCTGTAGTAGACACAGGGAAAAGATGGCCAGAGCAAAACACTTCCACGAAAGACGATTGTTGCAACAGAGTGCTATAAGCCTGAACATGGGCGGTGGGGATTTGAGCTTTTTGAAGTCGTTGATATCGCATTATCTTCAGGAACTGGAGAACACCGGGGTAAATGTTTTCCATCATAATGGCCAATTGATGGAATGCAAGATGAAAAAGAGATGATAAAGGAAAGTAAAGCCAATTTCAGCAAATGAACTTATCAAAAAGGAGAACAACTTATGACCGTAAAGAAAGAATATCTATCCCCATGCGGTATGTACTGTAGTGTGTGTGCAGTAAGATCAGCAGATCTTTATAATGACCAAAACCTTAAAGGATTACTGGCCTCTGTCTTTGGTACATCACCTGAGAGTGTAGTTTGTGATGGATGTATGTCGGAAAATACTTTTCCGTTCGCCAAGACTTGTTCAATTAGAGCATGCGCACAGGAAAAAAGTTTGGAAGGATGTTACCAGTGTGATGAGTTTCCGTGTAATAATATAAATAGTTTCCCCTTTGAAATTTCAAGAAATATGATGTTAGCGGCTATACCTCGATGGAAGGAATTAGGTACCGAACGCTGGGTGGCAGAAGTTGAAGCCCACTATGCCTGTTCCAATTGTGGAGCATTATTACATCGCTTTGCCAGTCAATGCCCCAATTGCCAGGCTCCAAAGAATTAATTCAACACATTTTTTGAGGCAACTATAGCGAACTTTGAAATTGTAAAAAAAACTGGAAGCCGCATCGTTCTCAGGAGTAAAGGTGAATAATGAACAAGGTGGTGGGAGGATTTTTTTTAAACCCAGGGCTTTAGCGCAGAGATAATCACCTTGATATTTGTTCAACATGATATACGAATATAAGTTCAGACCGCTATTACAATAAGATTGATTTTATATGGACAAGCGCTCTCCGTTTGGAGGGCGCTTTATGATTTAAAGTGATAACAGGTGACAATTTGCATTTAGACCGGGGTCAGAGGTTACACTGTTTATACACAAGATCCATTTTTACCTGCTAACGGGCATGATCAAGCTAGACCCTCATCCAGCTTAGCCAGTGCCTCTACGGCAGCGCTAACCAGGCTCTGGCGAGTACGGCCAAAACGGCCGGCAAATGCCTGAGGCGAAAAGGCAGCAATTCTACGCAGCTCGCCAGCCGCCCGTCTCTCGTGGAACTCACCCAGTTGCCAGACAACCATTTCGTCAGTGTATAAGCCTATTGGATATTCTTCTATCGGCTGCTCGGAGATGGTGTGAATTAGCTCCAACAGGTGCTGCCGTACTTCTTCCGTGTCGGGGGACGGCTGCCACTGCTTCCGGTTGTTGGTGAATCCATCCGCAGTTATGAAAACGGGGCTGATTGGGATCGGGTCGCGTTCTGGTCGACGATGGGGGTGGTTGCTGCAATAAGTCCAGAATGGGTTTTCGATAACCAGTCCCCGGATGGTGCAGAAGCTTGGCACGGTGTCATCAACGTGCTTGTACCCAGCCTCGCCCTTGTTCAGCGCGTTGAACCAACAGGTTCCACAGCAATCCGATCCGCCATTGGGCATATGTACCTCTGCAAACTATCTACTAAGATTAAGCGTTATCTCTCTTCTTTTTTTGCCATCTCGCAGATGTGCTCCAGGTTGAGCTCGCCAGTTGCACCCCAACCCTTGACCCCCTCCGGGACTCCAGGGCGGAACTGCTCGTAAAGCGCAAAGGCGCGGCGTTCCAATTCCTGGGGAGGGTAGGCCTGTGCCAGGGTTTCAAGTGCAGCGTTGACCTCTGCCAGCCCTGACCCAAACTTTTTCTCCAGGTAGCGCTCAACACTTTCTGGTTTGATTTCTTCGCCGTTTACGGTTGCCCGCAGTCCATGTGCAGTTTTTACTGCCGGAACCCGCCTACCTACCACTTCAATAAATAACGTTTCTCCAGGCTTACGCTCATTTACCTTTTTGCTCTTTGCGTCCAGCTCAGCTTCAGCTGGCGAATAAATACCCAGGCGTTGTCCTTTGGATTGGGCGGTGAGGCCTGCTACTGCTTTCCCAAGAGTCAGGGCTTCGTCATGATCGTAACCGAGCCTTTCAGCCACGACAACCCCCCACAAGGTGAGCACTGGGGCGCGATTGATCTTGATTGTAGATGCCATTGTTCGACTCCTCCCATTGGTCCTATTGACCAGTAGATTCATCTACCAGATATTTCTTATATGAGAATTTTACCCCAACTCTGGGGGGATGGTCGCAGCAAGACCACCCACCCACTGCTCCGTGTGTGCAAAATACGAATACTGCTACACCCCCATCAGAATTCCATACTAATCACAACCGCTAACAGCTAACACGCCCAAATTCATTTTGCTTCAGGAAAGTTCGGCATGTGATTTTCATTAACTGGTGGATCATCCATGCCGCATGCCAAGGAGCTCGGGTAGTGTTGCAGCCGTCTCACCCGTCGCTACCAGAAATTCTGCTTCGAATGGTGGCTTTTACTAAAGCTGATTCTCGCTGATCTGATACAGGCTATCATGCTTTTCATTAATAATGTATAGTATAATGAAAGATTGTGTAATAAAAATTTCTTTAGGAGATGAGATGTTTACCAAACTAAATCGTATTACCAAAGTTGCTTTTGCGTGTCTGCTCGTAGCAAGTTTGGCTGTTGTATCAAGTGTGCCTGCTGGTGCCTTAAATACAGCTGCCACCTTGAATGGATCAACGCGGAACCTCCCCGGCAATCAAGAGTCGGTTGTCACGACGCTAGATACCGAGGCACCAAATCTGCAGACGGATGACGTCGATACCGGTGTTGGCGATCCTGTCGGGATACCGCCATCTGGCGATGTTCTCCCTACCTTCTTTTACCCCGAGAGCGTCCTGTGGGACAACGGACCACTGATCACTCATCCTGCCGCCTGTGGTGGGATGGATGCAAGTCGGTTACAGACCGATTTACTTATGACCACCCTTGGATTTGGCCATCAATTTAGTGTAGGAAATCGCATGGCTGATGATTTTACGATCTCCAGTTTAGCTGGGTGGCAAATTGACCAGATAACTTTCTTTGCCTATCAAACAGGCGCACCCGTTAGTCCATCACCGATCACTGGGGTTTACTACCAGATCTGGGATGGCCCTCCAGATGATCCTGGCAGCAATGTTATCTTTGGTGACCTTACGACCAATCGCCTGGTCAGTTCATCTTCTCCAAATATGCAGCGTGATAGTGGTACCTCTCCATGTGCCAATAACCGCTATATCTTTGCTGATGTCGCCAGTGCCGGGGTGGTTTTGCCTCCCGGAACCTATTGGATCGATTGGATGACCGATGGCAATTTAACTTCTGGTCCTTGGGCACCCCCAATAACGATTTTAGGTCAAACGACGACCGGTAATGCCCTACAATTTACTACTTCTTCTGGAACCTGGGGTCCAGCGAATGATACTGGAACCCTCACCCAACAGGGCATGCCTTTCGTTATCGATGGCGACATTCTTGATAACCTCCTCAATTTATCATACCTTCCTATCACAGTATATACCATTGTCCCGGCCGCACCCGTGTTGAATGCGATCAGCAACGCTGACGGAGATGGGACTTATACAGTCAGCTGGAGCTCGTCGGTGGGAGCGGTCACATATACCCTGGAAGAGGACGACAATGGAGGCTTCTCCAGCCCCACCACCGTCTATTCCGGTTCAAGCACTTCAGCTGCCATCAGTGGCAGAGATATAGGGACCTACTACTATCGCGTCAGAGCATCCAACCCACGTGATACCAGTAATTGGAGCAACGTCCAGTCGGTCGTGGTCACAGTGCCGTTACCAGAATGCCCGCAGGCAGGGCCATGGACTGGCACCACAAGCCAGGGCAGGAACATCCAATTCGTAATCGAAAACTCACCCCAGTGTCAGATTGCAGCCGGAACGCTCAAAATTTCGGTCCATGACAGTTGTGGGTACAACACGACAACCACATTTAGTAACAGCTATCCTATAACCAATAACCATTTTGACACTGGTGGTAATATTCAGATAATTGGTGATTTCCCTTCTGCAACCTCCGCCGATGGAACATTTATTATTCGATGTATAATCCAGTTCCTCCTCCTTACGGCTACTGCACCGCTTCCGGCACATGGACAGCAGGTCCCTAGTCTTGTCCTGCTAAGGGGTTGGATAGTAGTGGGAGCAAGCTGATCGTACAGCTGCGAACACTCTTATCCACGGACCTGGGAAAGTATACGTTGTAAGTAAGATAATCACACCACATAGATAAGTTTATCGGCGGGTCGAGTGTAGAAAATCAAAATTGCACTCGACCTGCTTTGTTAAAATTATCTGCCCTCATTAATTAAAATTCTTCTATCCCAAATTCGGTCAGAAAAACAAGCCCGCTGGGGTTACTATTCACTTGATCCCCCCTTTTCGGAGATTTTGTTACACCACCTCCTCATGTAAGCTTAATACGCATTCGACTGCACCCCCATCATAATTCCATAATAATCACCTAACTCTCCCGACCTCATTTGGTTCAGAATAGTTTGGCATGGTTTATGCATTAAGCATATCAGTGAAAGCTATCCATTCATTCTCACTGAAGAGAAATTGAATTCACGGTCAAGTGAATAAGCGGAGAGTGTGTTATGTTATGGTTGGGATTACTGATCGGAATATTCCTGGGTGTGAATGTCGGTATCTTCGTTCTTGCCATGTGTATGTCAGCCAAGCAGGGAGATGAACAAAAAAGGGTGATCAATAACTAGCGGATCACCGATCCTGCATGCCAACGTGCCCGGGCAGGGTTGCAGCTGCCTGATCCGTCTATTCACGAAATTCTGCTGTGTATGCCACTGGCTCTGGTAAAACTGCCCGGCAGTCAGCTCCATCCCCCACCATCACCTACTGTTATCCATACGTCTTTATTGGTTTTCATCCAATCAAATCCGCCTGAAGTTGTAAGGCAGGCATTACTTCTCTCATTTTTTTTGCGCTTTAGGAGTTCCGGCTCTCCGCGTTATCGTGTATTGTCCTGGATATCGTCCCATTAATCAAAGCTGATGCATTTTGCTTCATAGACGCATTTATTAAAATAGCTCAGTAGAGAATTGTAATCATTAATTCCCTGTTGGCAAAATTTGGAATCAAATTCGAACATAGTCTTTCCGAAAGCTGAGCATTCTCGAAAATTAGCCAGGTCACGTATTCCAGGCAACACATAACGAATTAATTGGCGGGGTATGCCTTGCGGAATTGGATTGTACCCAGGATCGTTTCTATAGCAGAAGGTCGGAAAAGTAAAATCAAAATACAATTTTTCCATGGAGCGTGATTGTTTTATTTCACGGATCTTTTCTAATGTGAAGATTGTGCCTTTCGTTGACAGGAGATCAACAGCGACCGGGATCAGGATATAGTCGGCAATGAATAATGCTGCGGCTTGTATATTATCAAATGTTGATGAGGTGTCGATGATGCAATATTTATAATTACCAAATATCGGCTCAAGCCGTTTGCGAAATTCATCAAGCGAGCTTGCAGACCCTGTGAAGACAGATTGCGCTGCTGTTGTCCAGGAGTCACCCGGGATAAGCCACAGGTCTTTGCGTCCGGTATACCGCAATTGGTCAGATTTTGCACCGGTCATCAACATGTCATAAACACAGCTTTCCTGGCGCATCCCAAGCATGACCGCGAGCTGTCCTTGTGGATCGCAGTCGACCAGTAGACAGGATTTATTCTGCAATGCCAGGGCATGCCCCAGGTGAACGGAGGTCGTCGACTTCCCACATCCGCCGGTAAAATTTGCTATGGTGATTATTTCTGGTTTATAGCCCATGTCTCATCTCACATAGGAATTTTACACTAATCTCATCGTGTTTGCCTTAGCACTTTATTTAAATGCACCCTGGTATTTATTAAAAAAAATTGACTCAGACCCATTTTTATGCTAATATTCAATTAATTTTGTAAAACTGTGCCAATCAGAGGAACAGGCACCACTGCACAGATTTTTGAAAGAATAATCGTAAACCAACCCTCAACCCAAAACCAATAAATAAGAAAGGGAGGCCCTTATGCTTTCTCTACTATCCAAACAACCAAGGTCACGCTATCTAGTGGTCATTGGTCTGTTGATCTTGTTTGCCAGCTTGATGTTGATCGATACACCAGCGCGAGCAGACCATACGCCACCTCCGTCCAGTGTAACCATCGCAGGCAGCCTGCAGAGCGAGCTGGGCTGTGCTGGCGATTGGGATCCTGCTTGTGCATCCACGCACCTGGCATATGACGCCGGTGATGATGCCTGGCAGGCAACCTTTACTGTCCCAGCGGGAGGCTGGGAGTACAAGGCTGCCTTGAACGATTCCTGGGATGAGAATTATGGCCAGAATGCCCAGCCAGGTGGTGATAATATCCCTCTAAATCTCGCTGCAGACACTGATGTTAAATTCTATTACGACCACAAGAGCCACTGGATCACCGATAATCAAAATTCCATCATCGCTGTTGCTCCCGGGAGTTTCCAGTCAGAGGTAGGCTGCCCAGGGGATTGGGACGCAGCGTGTCTTCGCTCCTGGTTGCAGGATGTTGATGGGGATGGTAGTTTTAGTTTTACAACCACAGCCATCCCGCCTGGAAGTTATGAGTTCAAGGTGGCGATTAATGAATCCTGGAATGAGAATTATGGAGAAAATGGTGCACCAAATGGACCGAATATCGCCTTCACTGTCTCTGCAGAAAACTCTACCGTAACCTTCACCTGGGATAGCACTTCCCATGTGCCTCTGGTGCAGGTGGTGGCCCCAGGTCCCGGTCCGGATAATAATATCTGGTGGGACGGGGTTCGTCACGACTCACGCGACCTGCTCTACCGCACACCGGGTGGAGCGGTCACCATGGGCACGCCGGTGACCCTGCGCCTGCGCACTTACCACAATGATGTGACGAATGTAAAATTGCGCCTTTATGACCTGAACGCTGGTGCTCAGCAAATCATGCCCATGATGAAAGTGGCTGAAGATGAAGACTGCTACCAAGCGGGGTTGCCATTCACCTGCGATTTTTGGGCGATCACCCTGGAAAACATGGAAGCAAATAATCTCTGGTACAGGTTTATTATCACCGATGGAAGCGATACCGATTATTATGCTGATAACACCCCCGCCCTGGATGGTGGGTTGGGAAGCGTCACCGATGAGGTGGTGGATACCAGCTTCGCCCTGATGGTGTACGACCCATCATTTGTTATCCCGGATTGGGCAAACAATGCCATCATCTACCAGATCTTCCCTGACCGTTTTCGCGATGGGCGCAAGGACAACAACCCAAAAACCGGGGACATCCGCTACGATGACCCGGTGCTCAAGCTGCCCTGGGGTACGTTGCCGGAAGGCTACTGCCGCAACTACGCCGATGGTGATATCAATTGCCCCTGGCGCTTTGACCCGGATCCACCGGAATGGAGCCCCTACAAGGAAGGCCCGCGCGGGCGCGATTACATGGGTGGCGATCTAAAAGGCATTGACCAGTCGCTGGCTTATCTCCAATCCCTGGGTGTGAATACGCTGTACTTTAACCCGGTCTTCGATTCCGGCTCCAATCACGGTTACGATACCCAAAGCTATTACAGGATCGATCCATACTTCGGCACCCAGAAGGACTGGCTGAACCTGGTCAAGCACGCCAACCAGCGTGGGATGCGCATTATCCTGGATGGCGTGTTCAACCATATGTCCTCCGACAGCCCAATCTTCGACCGATACCATCATTACGGTACCATTGGCGCCTGCGAATCGCTCACTTCAAATTACCGAGACTGGTTTACTTTCCATGATGTACCCGCTGGCACAGGAACATGTTATGGTTCTGCTGGGGAGAATTCTGCCAACTATGATGGCTGGTTCGGCTTTGACAGCATCCCCGTGATCAACAAGTCCAACCCGGCTGTCCAGGCGTACTTCCTAACCAATCAGAACAGCGTCTCACGCTATTGGCTGAACCAGGGCGCAACCGGCTGGCGCATGGACGTGATGGGAGATTCTTCATTCCCCGCTGGATACTGGGAAGTTTTCCGTGAAGTGGTCAAGGGCACCGATGCGGATGCCCTGATCATCAGCGAAACCTGGCAAAAGGACAGCACCCTCTTGCGCATGTTGCGCGGTGACCGTGCCGACTCGACCATGAACTACCGCCTGCGGGATGCCATCATCGGATTACTGGCTGTGGGCCCGTTTGATTCAAAGGGTTTTGCCGATAGTGGACGGATCATCAGCCCCTCTGAGTTTGCCTCGCGTCTATCCTCCATCCAGGAGGATTACCCGCAGGAGGTCTTCTACGCCCTGATGAACCTGGTGGACAGCCATGATACGGAGCGCCTGCTGTGGACACTCACCCCTGGCACGGAGACCACTGCCGATAAAGAGTTGAATGCAGCCAACCTGGCGGAGGGTAAAAATCGCCAGATGCTCGCCTCGCTGATCCAATTCACCCTGCCGGGAGCTCCCACAGTGTATTATGGCGATGAAGTTGCCCAGACCGGTGATGATGACCCCGACAACCGGCGTACCTATCCACAAACTGGTTTGACCTTGACCTCCGATAATGCCATGTTCAGCCACTACCAGGCGCTTGCCAGTTTGCGCTCCCAAAACCTGGTTCTCACCGCTGGCGACCTGCGTGTTCTGCTGGCGGATGATGCTGCTGGAATTGTGGCCTATGGGCGCAAGACTGGAAGTCAGGCGGCAGTCATCATCGTCAACCGCAGTGATGTGGAACAAAGCGGTGCCATCCCTGTTGCCGGGTACATCCCGGATGGCATGGTGTTTACCCGCGCATATGTAGTGGGCACGGGCGGTCCAGACTCGATCACGGTAAGCAACGGAGAGCTGGTGGGAACGGTCGGACCCCTAAGCGCAGTGTTGCTCCTGACGGGTAATGTCGATTTGATGCCACCTGCTGCCCCAACCGGGCTGACTGCCCTGGAGGGTGACGCAGAAGTATCTCTCTCCTGGGATGTAGTCCTAGATGCATCAGGCTACAATGTTTATCGCAGCCCAGTGACGGGTGGTGGATATGTCAGGTTGAATACTGCTCCCTTACCCGATACAAACTTCACCGATACGGGTTTGCGCAATGCCAGGAACTACTTCTACGTCGTCACTGCCATGGATGCCTGGGGGAACGAATTTACCTATTCGAATGAAGTCTCTGCCATGCCGCATTACACCATCGGCTGGGCGAACCTTCAGTGGCCGCCTACAATGAGCCATACCATCAGCTTGATAGACCGGACCGATAACGCTTATGGCCAGGTATGGATCGATGGTGTGACCTTCCTACCCGGGCAGACCCCAACGTTACTGGCGCAGCTCGGTTTTGGCCCCAGCGGCAGCTATCCGGATGGCAACCCGTACTGGGTCTGGATTGATGCAAGTTTCAATGTCGATGCAGGTAATAATGACGAGTTCATGGCCAGCATGCTTCCTGAAGCAGTCGGCAGCTTTGATTATGCCTACCGCTACAGCACCACCAATGGCCAGGCCTGGCTCTATGCTGACCTGGATGGCACCGGCAATGGCTATGACCCCGCCCAGGCAGGAAAACTCACCGTCATCACCAGTGGTGACACCACCCCGCCCGTTACACCGCAGAATCTACTCGTCATTTCAGCATCGCCAGCAGGCATCGAGCTGGGTTGGGATGCCGTGAGTGGCGACCCGACACTTTATGGCTACGAGGTGCTGCGTGGTGATACGAGCGGTGGTCCTTACACCATGTTAGCCCGTGTTATGGAGGCCAATTACACCGATAGCGATGTGATTGAGGGAGCCACCTATTATTATGTGGTCAGGTCCATCGACACCTCCTTCAATCGCTCCGCTGAGTCCGCTGAAGTCTCTGCGACTGCCAACCTGCGCACGGTGACCCTGGTCTTCAACGTGACCGTTCCTGCGACCACCGATGGCACCGGGCGTTCGGTGTACATCGCAGGCAGCCTCAGCCGCCTCGATGGTGGACTGCCAGACTGGAACCCGGGCGGTGTGGTGCTGACCCGGGTGGATGCCACCCTATGGACCATCACTCTCACCGGTTTTGAATATACCCAGATCGAATACAAGTACACCCTGGGAGATTGGGACCACGTGGAGAAGGATAATTCCTGCGGCGAAATTGCCAACCGCATGCTCACCCTGAGCTATGGAAGCACTGGCATGCAGGTCGTCAACGACACTGTGCTAAATTGGCGCAATGTCGATCCTTGTGGAAATTAAACCTAGTACATAGCTTCAAGCGCCCTCCCTCTGGAGGGCGCTTTTTTATTTTGGCGCGATAATTGCTGTATCTCTCGGTTCGGATTCCTTATCAGCAGGCATAGCCAGATTTTATAAAGGGCATCGAAATGTGATCCAGAAATCGTCGGTTTGTTGAACTTAATTAATCAATAAAACTAGGTTTCTTCTAATCATCTGAAGAATTCGTTCTTTCGGGATTCGATAGGGTTCAATAATAGAATGGAGGTTTGACCCATGAACGAGAAAAACGATAAGAAAACCACCTTTGGTATCATGCTTGGGCCTCTCCCACCCTGGAAACAGATTGTTGATTGGGCAAAACTGGTTGAAAACCTGGGATTCGACAAGCTATGGCTTCCAGATCATTTTGTCAACCCCGATGATAAAGACATGGATTGGTTGGACTGTTGGAGTACACTGGCTGCCCTGGCCACCCAAACCGAAAAAATTCCCTTAGGCACACTTGTATCTAGCATGACCCTGCGTAACCCGGCGGTTCTTGCCCATATGGCGCTGAGTGCAGACCATATTTCAGGCGGGCGTTTTGAGTTGGGAGTAGGCGCGGCGGGAACCAAAAGATGCCACGAAATGACCGGCATTCCGCGTTGGGAGCCTCGTGAACGCTCAGAACGCTACCAGGAGTTCGTGGAAATCCTTTATCAAATGCTGAATAACGAGGTCACCACCTACCAGGGAAAATACTACAACATACAAGAAGCCGTGATGCACCCGAAGTTCATCGCTTCACCTCATCCGGTGTTCAACGTGGCTGCCCATGGTCCAAAGGCACTGCGGCTGGCTGCCAGGTATGGAGATGCATGGAACTGCCTCGGCCCGATGAAGGAAGCAACCCCCAAACAAAGCAGTGATTTCACCCACGAATGCTATGAAATTTTGTCCGAGTTCGCCAGCCAGGAAGGGCGTGACCCGGCACAGCTCGGGCGAACCTTCCTCTTCGGCTGGACTTCTGATGGTCCGTTCGGTTCGATGGAGGCGTTTTACGATACGATTGGGCGTTACACGGAAGCTGGGATCAATGATTTTTGTTTTATCTACACCCCAGGGATAAATATCTGGAAGGATCAGGCGATTAATAGTGAGGATCTGTTGCGAAAGATCGCCCTGGAGGCGATTCCAGCGATCAGGAAGTAAGACCTGAAGCCTTTACCCATAGATTCGAATGGTCATGAAACGCTCTGCTAGCTTGAGGGCGCTCTATTCACATTCGATCATTTAAAATATCGTGTGCCTGTTGTAGTATCCCTGCAAAGAGCCCTGGGTATTGCCGGATACTTTTAATTTGAATAGAATCGACAGTAAATAAGTGCCATGGAAAAACAATCGTTGTAAAATCATACTGGAAGAAAATGATCAATCCAAAAGGACACCGCGATGGATAAACTTCCCACAGAATATGTAAATCTTCCCGATATCCGCCTCGCCTACACCCAGTATGGAAACGGGCAAGTTTTAGTACTGCTCCATGGAAACTCGGAAAGTAAGAGTATCTTCACCGAATACCAGATAAAGCATTTTCCCATGTTCCATACCATTGCGCTTGATAGCCGGGGTCACGGGGAGTCTAAATCGACCGATGATGAATACACCATCGACCAGTTCAGCGACGATGTCATCAATTTCTGCAAGGCAAACGGGATCAACCAGGCCTATGTCATTGGATACAGTGATGGCGGAAATATCGCCTTATTCCTGGCGAAAAAAGCCCCTGAGCTATTCACCCGTATTATTGCGATTTCTCCTAATTACCTCGTCAGTGGCACGACCGATGATGCCCTTCGGACAATAAGAATTCTATATAAGCTCATGAGCTTCCTGAATCGAATCGGGCTCGGCTTTAAGAAAAGCCTTATGCGTATCAATTTAATGCTCAGGGATATTGGTATATCCGACGAGGAATTAAGCGGAATTCGAACCGAAGTGAAGATCATCTATGCGGAACACGATTTGATCAAGGAAACCCACTTACAACAACTCGCCTCCCTGATACCTGGTTCAACCCTGGACAAAGTTAATGATTGCAACCACATGACGATATTGAATAAACCAGAAGCTATTGAGATTATGAAAAGGTATTTCCAGGATTAAAATGGATGCTAATTTCTTAATAGGAGAAACGCCTGATGAAAAAATCCTTTCCTCTAATTGTCCTCTTTGCCGTTCTCTTACTCTTCATCATCCAATCCATCGGTACACTGGTTGAATCGATCTATATCCTTGATCTGATGAACTCGAACCTGGACGAAAAGGCATTGGGTGTGCTGTTCTTCTTTGCGCCATCGCTTTTTGTCCCCTTCTTCAAGAAGGATCAGCGCCTGCTGGGATGGATCCTCTTTGGCATGTTATTCATCTCTCGCGGCCTGACTCCCTACCTTAGCACCCCGAACCGCCTGACAACCTCGGGGATCGCCACTGCTGCATCCCTCAGCCTGCTATTTCTGCTCATCACTGGCCAGCCGTCATTTAGAAGGTGGCCTCCAGCTGGGCTGGCCTTGGCCGTGGGCATTTCCACCCTGCTACGCACGTTGGGTCATGGCATTGAGTATTCTCTTACCCCTGCAGGTGGTTGGGTGGGTTGGCTCCTGGGGTTACTGCTTGGCCTCTGTATGCTGCTCTCAGGGTTGGAACGTGACCCATCTGCCCAACGTAAGGGTGGAAAACGCACCATCCCAATCCTGGGCATCTACTTCATCCTGGCACTGGTTTATTTTTCGTTCTCTGCCCCAGCGGTGATCGCCCGCTGGACCGAGGGAAATTACACCCTGATCGTCAGCCTGGTCAGCCTGCTTTCAGTGGGTTGGGTCTGGTTATCCATTTCCCAGCCAGCTTTGCTTGAGCGCATCTCCCCGCGTGGGGTGTTGATCTGGAACCTGCTTTTTACCCTCTGCCTGACCCTCACCCTGCTGGCACACCGGGTTTCCTTCCCACCCACCCTCGACTCCCCGGCTGTGGAGGTAGGCACACCCACATTCCTGCAGATGCTCCCCCTGGGATTGATGCTCCTGCTTTTCCCCGTCATCTATCTCGACCTGCAGGTCTTCCTCCGTAAGCTGGGGTCGGACAAGCCCTCCGGAAGCCTGCTGCCTGGGATCCTGGTGGGAAGTTTCGCCCTGATCGTTTTGATCTTCATCAATATCTTTACCAATGTCTGGGCTTATATTGACCCCATCAGCCCAATCTTCCGCAACACGTATTGGCTGTCATTTTTTATATTGTCTGCTGGCACTACCCTGCTCGCCTGGTTGGCTTTAAAGGGAAAGCCAGCTCAGGAAAAAGAGGAACGGGTCGCTCGTCCATGGGTTTGGGCTATCCTTTTGGTTGTGATTTTCCTGGTTACGCTGGTCTTTGCTCTGCCTGTCCCTCGCTCTCAGGCGGATGCAGCTGACAAAACATCCCTGCGGGTGATGACCTTCAATACACAGCAGTCCAACGACAAAAAAGCCGAGAAATCCTTTGAAGCCCAGCTTGCCCTGATGCAGCAGGTTTCCCCCGATATCATCTCCCTGCAGGAGACCGATTCGACCCGCATCTCACTCAACAATAATGATTATGTGCGCTTCTTTGCTGATCGCTTAGGCTATTACTCGTACTACGGCCCAAAAACCGTGACCGGCACTTTTGGCACAGCCATCCTGTCACGGTTCCCGCTGGAGAACACCCGCACATCATTTATGTTCTCCGACAAGGACGAGACCGGCGTTGCCGAAGCCGAGGTGGAAGTGGGAGGCCTGCACTTCACTATCTATGATGTACATCCCGACAGCTCAGATCAAGCTATGCTTGCCTTTGCCCAGACCTTGCTAGAGCGCTCTAAGGATAAACCCTACGTGATCGCCCTGGGCGATTACAACCTGAGAGATTATGAGCCACCCTACCAGCTGATCGACAGTGTGTACACCAACGCCTGGACGAGCGTGTACCCTTCCGAGATCAGCCCGGACGGCGTGGATATGTCTGGCGATAACCGCATCGATCACATTTTCCTCTCCCCCAACCTGGCTGCACTCGACCCGACCTATATCCTGCCGCCGGAGTCCGCCACCGACCATCCCGTGCATTGGACGGATGTCGTGTGGGTTAATCCATGACTTTTATCGCCTGAATCAATATTATTGGCAAGTTTGATAATCCTTGACAATCCAAAGAAATACGGAGGAACAATGTCGATTCGAGTATGTCTAGCAGGTGCAACAGGATGGGCAGGCTCCGCCCTGGCCAGGGGAATCGCCGAATCGGACGATATCGAGCTTGTCGCGGCAGTATCACCTTCTAAAGCCGGGTGTATTCTGGGTGATATATTGGAGGAACCACGGCTGGCGTGTTCAATCTATGCCTCTGCCGTTGAAGCACTAACCCAACCGTGTGATGTATTCTTTGATTATACAAAACCAGGCGTAGCAAAAAATAATTGCCTGGCTGCTTTGCAAAATGGGGCAAATGTTGTGATTGGTACTTCAGGACTAACCGAAGGCGATTATGCCGAAATTGAATTGGCAGCTGAGCAACAGAAACGTGCTGCCTTAGGGGTGGGAAACTTCGCCATCACCGCCGTTTTATTACAGAAATTTGCTGAAATTGCAGCCAGGTACATCCCGCAGTGGGAAATCATTGATTATGCCCATGACGATAAACGGGATTCACCCAGTGGCACCACGCGTGAATTGGCCTCCCGCCTGGCAAAAATTCGACCTTCCAGGCTGACGATCCCCCTGGAACAAACGGATGGGATCGTGGAAACCCGTGGTGCACGGGTCAATGGCTCGCAAATCCATTCCATCCGTCTCCCCGGGTATACCATCTCGGCAGAAATCATCTTCGGCATGCCAGACCAGAAACTCTCGCTACGCCATGATTCAGGCAGCAGCGCCCAGCCTTATGTAGATGGTGCCCTGCTGGCTATCCGTAAGGTTAATTCATTTATCGGCCTTCGTCGTGGTCTGGATAGCATTCTCGACCTATCATAAGGAGATTAACTGTGGAAACAAAAGTAGTCATCCAAACAATCATTACCCTGCTCTCTGAAGCCTATGCCGGACCTTCCGACTCAACATCGACCTGGTTTATCGATAACGAGCCGGACTCTGGCATCCTGGGGATCATTGCCGCTGTGTCAGTAGCTGAAGCCTCATGGTCTGCCAACAATGAGGATCCAGGAACAACGATCGCTTCCCATGTTGAGCATCTGCGCTGGAGCCTGGCCAATGCCAACGGTGCATTGATGGGCAAGCCATACCAGCCAAACTGGAAGGAAAGCTGGAACACGGTTACTGCAGATGAATCGAAATGGAAATACTTGCAGGTTGAGCTGCGAAAAGAATTTGAAATGCTTCGAAAGAATATTGAAAACCAGGCGGACCTGCCAGGTGAATACTTGCTGGGAGTGATGGCATTGATCCCCCATGCAGCCTATCACCTTGGGACCATCCGCCAGCTAATCGAGCGGGCTCATAGCAGACGATGATTCAGGTGTAAATGGGACAAACGCCCTGATTCAAGGGGAAAATATATGATTTGATAGAAGCAGGCGCCATCCATCTCGATGGCGTCTTTTTTCATTAAGGAGATGCGGTTTTCATATCCCATATATTTAATTTTCTATTATTTAGATAAATTTCATCTTAATAGGCTGTATTATGATATAATTTCTTATGCCTTAGGATCGGTTGCTTAATCAATGCAACAAAGCCGATATCAGTCAGATTTTTACTCATGGAGGAAATCATGACAGCCTATTTTCAACATTCCCAGGTGATTGACCGACCGATAGCCGATGTATTCCACTTCTTTGCCCAGGATCATGTTCGCAACCACCCCCGCTGGGATCCAGATATCCAGCTGGAACAACTCACGCCAGGTCCGATCGGGGTGGGGACAATACTCCATAGAATTAACAGCCGCAGTGGTACCCCCGTGGAAGGAACAATGGAAGTGGTGGAATATGAGCTAAATCGATCCATGGCCATGGTCATCCACGATGGTGCCGCTGAAATGCGAAGTCGAGCAACATTCGATGCGATTAACCCCAATAAAACTGCACTCACGATCTATCTTGAAATTCCCGGCATGGACGATTCCATGGATAAGACCTTTCTGCTCAGCCGTTTGGAGAGGAGTGGTCTGATCAGGAAGCAGCTGATGGAAGCGGAGATACAAGAATCCTGATGAACGATCCAATCATTTTTATCAGCCGCAACCGGATAAAGGATGGAATGCTGGCTGAATTTATCAGTCACTATCAGAACAGCATCCCGAGAACACAGACTGAAAAGCCAGGCACATATGTCCAGCTTGCATATGTCTGTGATGACGCTGCTTCAGTTGACATCATCCGTCTATTCCCCGATGCGGACGCTTTGGATGACCAATTACGGGGTGCCGATGATCGATCAAAAGTCACATACCAATTCATAGAGCCAACCAGCATAGAAATCTATGGCTTTCCCGGTGATTTCGCCATCGAAATGATGAAGAAGGTTGCCGGATCCGGGATCAAGGTAAGCATCAGCCCTCGCTTCATCGGCGGTTTCATTCGACCTAATTCTGAATAAGTATATTTATCCTTCAGGCGGGGGAAGTTATAATATCCACCGGTAATTTATATTTCGATCCAACTTAATAGCCCCATAACCGGACCAGGGAGGTACCTGTTTCGTGAACCGCTGATCGAATTCAGCAGCTGAATTTCACGAACCTATGCAATAAGGATCACAGATATGGAAACACTTGCCAAAAAAAGCTCAAAATATCTGCACATGCTGTGCGTCCAGATTTCTGACAGGAGCGTTGGTAGTGAAGGTAATAGAGCTGCCACACAGTATTTTGAAAATATCGCCTCGACCTTGGGATGGGATACCGAAGCCCAGGAATTTAATGCCATCGATTGGATCGACGGTGGGGCAAGCTTATCCTGTGAGGCGGATCGTTTCCGGGTGTTTGTCAGCCCATATTCATCAGGCTGCAATACTGAAGGGGAGTTGATCAGTGTATCCAGTATTGGTGAGCTTGAAACGACAGATATTCGTGGAAAAATATTACTGATCCATGGGGAAATCGCCAGAGAACAGCTGATGCCCAAGAATTTTATTTTTTATAACCCGCAGGAACATCAGCACATCATTTCTCTGCTTGAGCAAGGTGAGCCGCAGGCAATCGTTTGTGCCACGGGGAGAAATGCCTCCCTCGCGGGAGGTGTCTATCCATTTCCCCTGATCGAAGATGGTGACTTTAATATCCCTTCGGTATACATGACCGAAGAAGAAGGCAGCAGGCTGGTAAATCATTCAGGTAAAAAGGTCAGCCTAATTTCCAATTCCACGCGGGTGCCGGGCAAGGGGTGCAATGTGATCGCCCAAAAAGGCAATCCTTTCAGTAAGCGCATCGTCATCACCGCCCACATTGATGCCAAAAAAGGTACGCCCGGCGCGATCGACAATGCCAGCGGGGTTGTTGTGCTGCTTTTACTGGCAGATCTGTTGAGGGATTATGATGGGAACCGACGGGTTGAGCTCGTGGCATTAAATGGTGAAGATTACTACGCAGTTCCCGGTCAGATGCTGTACGTCAATCGTAACCAGGAACGATTTCATGAAATTCTGCTCAATATCAATATCGATGGTGCCGGTTACAAGGAAGGCAGGTCGGCTTTTTCGTTTTATGGCCTGCCCGAAGAAATGGGCAAGGGAATAAAAGATGTCATCGATCAATGGGATGGGATTGTTGAAGGTACACCCTGGGTGCAGGGAGACCACAGCATTTTCATCCAATATGGCTGCCCTGCCATTGCTGTTTCTTCCCAGTGGTTCACGGACCATATCGATAACCAGGAGATCACCCACACGCCAAAAGATAATATTGAGATTGTTGACCCTCTGAAGCTGGTGGAAATTGCCCAGGTGTTGAGCCAGTTTATCCGGAATTTATAACCATTTCCATTTTGGGCGGGCAAGTGAACGGTCTTTCCAGGATAAACGACCCGCCAGGCTCAATCGCAGGGATTGAAAGGCAGCCGCTTCGTTTGCCAGGATCGTAGCGGGATAAAACAACCCCAGATATGCCGGTATACCCAGCTCAATATAGGGGATGATCCAGATCAGTAATGAAAGCCCGATACAGCTGATCAACTCACCCCAATTTGCGCTGGAGGCAAACCCCAGGACGAAAGCCAGTGACACAAGCAGTGGCTCCACGAAAAGCATTCCCAGCCAGATGAAGACAAACAGGAAGATCAAAAGTCGAAAATCGAATGTGGCAAACAGGTTTTTTGAGAAACCATCAAAAGCATCGCGACCATTCTGATACATCCGGCAGGTGATCAAATTGGACACTCTCATCACCCGCCAGCGTAAGCCGGCTGCTTTAATTCGCCTCGCCAGCACCAGGTCATCCACGATCGCTGATCCCAGGGTTTCATGCCCACCTATTTTCTGATATGCCGCCCGCCGGAACAGCATCATTTGACCAACAGCACTGGATAAAAACGGCAGTCTGATACGGTAAGCCAACCAAAGAGGAATAAAACAAAGCACAGCCCATGAAAAAAAGGGGACGAGTAATCTCTCTCCCCAGGTTTGTACATGTTGCCTCGGAAATCCAGTCATCAGGTCAGCCTGCTGGGTTAATGCCGTAGGCACAATAAACCTCAAGGCATCAGGCTGATAGACCGTATCCGCATCTGTAAAGAACAACAGGTCATTGTGTGCAAGGCTTGCCAATTGAGTGCATGCCCAGTTTTTACCGGATATGCCTGCGTGCGGTGAAACACCTTGGATGACTTTTAATTTTGAGTGGGAGCTGGCGATCTGCTCGAGAATCGCAAGCGTACCATCACTGGATTGATCATCCAGAGCAATGACTTCAAAAGAAGGGTAATCTTGTTCCAAAATTGACTGGATACATTTACTGATGTGTTTTTCTTCATTGCGCGCTGGAATGAGGATAGAGACAGCCGGGAGATCAACGGGTTGTTTCGTTTTACGGGTTCTGTGGAGGATCAGGATATTGCTCAGGATGATCACCAGGACAACCAATTGAAAATAAATGAAGCTAATGATTATCCCGTGGGTTAGATAATTACCCATCTGCATTCACTTCTTGATCAGGGATAAGCGTTTTTCCAACCAGGGTCGCATTTGAGGCTTTTTCCTTAAGTCGGACTGGTGCGTCCACGCCAGGATGAGTGTTTGACTCGCCCACACCACCAGCAGGAGAACTTCGGGCATCCAAATCAGCAGTGATACGAGTATCGCCCCCATGCCCAGCATGACAGACCAACCCGGAGGAGTCATCACTGCGATACCAATTACGGTAAAAATGACACCCACCAGAGACGCCTTCCAAAGAGTCAAACCAATCCATACACCCAGGGAAACAGCGATCGCCTTTCCGCCGCGGAATTTCAAGAATGGGCTAAATACATGGCCGAGGATGGGTGCGATTGCAATTAGATACATGGGGATCCCGCGGATACCCAGGTTGTAATAACATAACCCGACGGGTGCTGCTCCTTTGGCGACATCCAAAAGGAGAGCAACCAGGCCAACAACTTTATTACCCGCCCGAAAGACATTAGCTGACCCCGGGTTGCCATCCCCATACTGGCGTACATCCACCCCCACGAATAATTTCCCCAGCCAGACAGAAAAGGGTAGCGAGCCGCATAGAAAAGCAATGAAAACCATTACTACCCAGGTCATGCGTTTATTCTATCCTAAATTCACCCTGCCTTAGAGCGGATATATTGGTCAATAGAACATGCTGCCTTCCTGCCACAATCCACGGCTTCCACCACGCTGACACCGTTCATCAGGTATTCTTTTCCAACAAAGACTCCAGGATGACTTGCCAGCTGGCCAGGACACTGGTCCCCTGATCTCCCCCAATCGCTACCAAGCCAGGTTTTATAAGGTTCAGGGGGAGGTGTGAGACCTGCCTCTGGCAGATAAATGGCATCGTAGTCCTCTAGCACCTTTTTTATGTCCGTCTCCATAACTGAACGCTGATTAGCCTCAAAACCGATCCCGGTGGCCATCACACCTTCCAGGTCACGCAGGACAGCCTGGTTAAGCAATGGGTCTGTGCCAGCCCGTGCCAATAATGCACCCCCGGGTTGGGCTTCCTGGGCGAAGACTGACACCTTATAACCAGCAAGGGTCAGGTAGTAGGCGCAGGTTAGTGCCGAAGGTCCCCCACCGATTACAGAAACCTTCTGTCGTGAAGCGATTTGAACGGATTTGATCCAGCCGTCATCGCCAGCAGCAGCACATACCCAGCTTTGAAGCTCGGCGATGCGGACTGGCTCACCGGTAAAGTCACGTCGGTAACAGTCTTTCTGGCAGGTTCGATTGGGTGTGCAAACCAGCCCACATACCTCACCAAAGGGATTCTTTTCTCGAATCACCCTGGCTGCACCGGTGTAATTTTCCGCTTCCATGCGGCGCATAAATCCGGGGATATCGATACCCGCCGGGCAGCCGTCCACACACTTGGGGTCCTGGCAGCCCTGGCAGTGTGCTGCAGCAAGATAGGCGTTCTGCCCGGTGATCATGTCTGTAGGGGTGTAATCAGGCCGACGGTAAGGCAGATCGACCATATTGACGTACTGTTTGGTAAACTTCCTTGGCTCATATTCCGCCTGGTGCAGCTCGCGCAATATCACATTTGCAACTCCCACCCCCGAGACGGTTGTCGCCGGTGCACCGGTACCCATGGTGGTGGAATCACCACAAAAATAGAGCATCTTCCACTCGCTACGGGCATGCAGGCGTTTCAACATCTCCTGTCCAATCTGGTTCTTTGGCCCACCCACCGCGCCACCATTCTTCAACAGGTAACGCTCAATGGTGGACGGTGTCCCAACGATGAGGGTGCGGATAAGCTTTCGAAAGCCAGGGATGTGTTGTTCGATCTGGTCCAGTATCTGTTCAGCTTCTCGCTGCTTCTGGGCTTCATAGTCCTCCGACTGGTAGCCTGGATCATCGGGACGTGGCCACTGGCACATATTCGGGGCGATCGCAAATACCACCAGGTGATCTGGGGGGCACAGGGTGGTGTCCACCAAGGAATTGATGTATAGCGTCAGGTCGGAGGAATCAATCACCTCCCGATTCTCAAGATATATTTCCCAGGGATACAGGTTTTCAGGAAAGCCTTCGCGCTCCACCACCATGTAGAGCGTCATGCTGGGGAAGGTGGGTATCAGCGATCGAACCCACTTCAGCCGTTCAGGGTCGATATGTTCCGGTCTTACCAGTTTGCCGTAAATATTCCATACCGTGGTATTGGCAACGACACGCCTTGCCCGGATTTCCACCCCATCACTCAGCCGTACTCCATAAGCTTTGCCATCTTTGATCAGGATTTCATCCACCAGTTGCCGGTACAACACCTGACCGCCATCGCGTTCGAATGCTTTTTCGATCACATTGGGGAGCATCTGCGCACCACCAGCCGGGTAATATACCCCGCCAATATGGTTATCGATGAACATGGTGGCTGCCAGCACTGCTGGTGTCTCCTGTGCGGTGGTGTAGGAATAGGCGGAGCACAGCTTATCAAAGAAATGAATGATCTCCGGCGTATGAAAATACTTCTTTAACAGGTCCAGGGTGCTGGTGGAAAGCAATCTTTGTAGTTTCACAATTGCCAGGGGGTCGCTAAGCAGCTGGCGTAATGCCTGGCGCGGAGATAGTTCGGAAGGGGGTGAAATGATCTGGTTCTTTATGACGATATTTTCATAAAGCATGTACAGGTCTTTAAAAAACGCCCTTAATCCTTCCTTTTCCTGTGGGTATAAGCGGAACAGCTCCTCCAGGAAGCGGTCAAGGTCTGGCCAGAAGGTGATTTCCTGACCCTCAAAGGTCATTCGTGCCAGCGTCGAATGAGCGATAACATCGATCGGTTCTTCAAGCTCATTGATCAGGAAGTGAAATGGGCGGAATCCCTTCTCACCAAACCCATACAGCATGGCGGTGCCAACATCGAAGACATGATCTTCGCGCTTAAAGGATGTACAGGAGCCACCCGGCTTATTCTGCTGGTCAATCATCAGCACCGATAAGCCACGCTTTGTTAGAAGGCTGGCTGCCGTCATGCCGCCCAGGCCAGCCCCCACCACGATGACATCATACTCATCACGTAAAACCGTATACGGAAAAAGCCTCATTGACTCTGCCTTTCTAAATCACCCATATTTGAAAAGGTCATACCCACCAATATACCTGTATTCACAGCCATACACGGGTTATTGGATGAAAAAGCCGGCTCCCCGGATTCAAAGGATAGTGATGCGGGAGTGTCACCCTGGAATACTTTCCCTGGAATGCCACATACCAATTCTCAAATATGGGGGAGAATATGGGAATGGGAAAGATCATCTGCATAAATCAGTGGCTTAATTATACCTAACAATATTTTTATCCAAGCTTTCATCTACAGATGCTTCAGGCATGCTGATCACCCATCCTGCCTGGGTTTGTTACCCTGTCATTGACCTGGCAAATGCTTCCCAGCCTTGGAAATCTATCTATGAACCTATGGCATAATTACCATAACCGCTCAATGTCTGCCTCTTCCACCATCACCATTGTCAATGTTGGTTATCTCTCCACCAATTACTGGGTGGTAAGTGCAGGCAGGTCGCGCTTGCTGGTGGACCTGGGGTACCCGGGTACCATGGGCACCATGCAGGCGCGGCTCAAGCAGATGGATGTCCCACTAAAGGAAATAAAATATGCCCTGGCTACCCATTACCACATCGATCATGCCGGGCTGGCCCAGGAGCTTAAGCATGCCGGTATCTCTTTACTGGTGATGGAGACCCAAGTGGCAGCCATTCCGCTGATGAAACAATTCACCAAGCCCCAGGATCATTATGTGGAGATCTCCCTGGATGGAAATATCCTCATCTCGTTTATTGAGAGCCGCCCCTTGCTTGCCCAAATCGGGATCCCTGGTGAAATCCTGCCTACGCCAGGCCACTCGGATGATAGTGTTTCCCTGCTGCTGGATGATGGCTCGGTCTTTACAGGCGACCTGACCCCATTGGAACATGCCTGGGGGGAGGCGGGCGAGATAGTGAAGGCAAGCTGGCGTTTACTCAGGGAGAGGGGAGCAGGAATGATATATCCAGCCCATGGACCAGTGAGAGAACTTCAGGATTTTGATGAATGAACTAAATATCCACAAAATCTCACCTGACCAACCAAGATATTTCATCGGCACATCCGGTTGGACATACGACCATTGGAAGGGCTCTTTTTACCCTGATAGCCTGCCAAAGAAGCGCTGGTTTGAGTATTACGCCAGCCAATTTTCTGCGGTGGAGGTCAACGCCACCTTTTATCGCACTTTCAGGGACGAGATATACCACAATTGGATGGAACGTTCCCCGCATGGGTTTGGGTATGTTCTCAAAGCCCCAAAACTGATCACCCACAGCAAATACCTGCTGGAGGTTGAGCAGGATATCAAATCCTTCTACCGTTCCTGCACATTGCTCCAGGATAAATTCGAGATGATCCTGGTACAGGTTGCTCCAAACATGCCCTGTGACCTTGGGCGTCTGGAGTCAGCCTTGCATGCTTTTCCTGATCCTGCCAGGGTGGCCGTCGAATTTCGCCGTGCAGAGTGGTTCAACCCGGGAACGCTGGAGTTGCTGAACCACGTTGGGGCAACCATTTGCAATGTTGATTCTCCTCAGCAAAGGCTTTCAAACCATTTAACCTCGCAACGGGCTTACCTCCGCCTGCATGGGCGAAAGCACTGGTATTCATACAACTATTCTGGCGATGAATTGAGGGAAATTGCATCACTCGCAAAAGAGCTGGCGGAGCGAGGGGCGAAAAAAGTATACATCTTTTTCAACAACGACTATCAGGGTTATGCCCCCAACAATGCCCTGGAATTATCCGCGATGCTTGGGGTTCACTGACCAGGGTATCCCCTCATCCCCGGGCACATGGCCTGGATGAAGCTACCAAGACCCAGGAAGTATTGCACCTACATCTTGTGCTGGTACGGAAAGACCGTGCTGTTGATGCATTTATTGGTATGGATATTAATTATTCTCCTGGCGCACAATCGCAGCTTCTGCCGTTTTAACCTGATATAAATAAAGTTTCCCGTTTTACCAGGCATCTTAATACTTTCTTGACCCTTTTTGGCTGTTCTTTGCCACCAAATTGACTTTGATCGCGATATAACAATCCAGGCTAATCTCGTGCAGGTTGCTTATGACTGATATCGTATATCTCGTGATCGCTTTAATCCTTTCCTTGCCTGTTGGGGATTGCTGGTGTTATGCCAGCACCTGATGGAGGAATAATTTGAACCCCTTATACTTCATTGCTGGCCTCATCGCGGTAGCGCTGTTAATTTACCTGGTTTTGGCATTACTCAAACCTGAGTGGTTCGGGTAAAGCCTGCATTTGAATGACTCATATGACAATCAACAGTTATCTTCAAATCGGGATCTACTTCGTAGTCCTGCTCCTGCTGGTCAAACCCGTCGGCTTATATATGGCGCGTGTGTATCAGGGAGAATCGACCATTCTCAAAAGGGTCCTTGGACCAGTAGAGAGGGGATGTTACCGGTTGTTGGGCGTTAAGCCTGAAGAAGAGATGGATTGGAAAACGTATGCCATAGCATTGCTCGTCTTCAGCGCCCTAAGCTTCCTGGTTGTTTATCTTCTTCAACGCCTGCAGGGACTATTACCACTGAACCCACAGAAATATGGGGCAGTAACACCCGACCTGGCGTTCAATACAGCCATCAGCTTTACCACCAATACCAACTGGCAAAACTATGGTGGCGAGACCACCCTCAGCTATCTGACTCAGATGGTTGGTCTCACCGCACAAAACTTCGCCTCAGCAGCTGCGGGGATGGCTGTCCTGATGGCTTTCATACGCTCGTTGGCCCGCAAGCAGACCACAAAACTGGGTAATTTTTGGGTAGATCTCACCCGCGGCACACTTTATATCCTGCTACCAATGTCGATCATCCTTGCCCTGCTCCTGGTGAGCCAGGGAGTGGTGCAGACCTTGTCTCCTTATAAACAGGTATCTCTGCTGCAGCCTTCCACCTACCAACAACCCAACTTGGACACCAGCGGTAATCCGGTGACAGATTCCCAGGGGAATCCGGTGATGGCGACCGTTCCACTTACAACGCAAGTTCTGGCAGTTGGTCCAGCTGCCTCCCAGATCGCCATCAAGCAGATGGGAACCAACGGTGGTGGCTTTTTTAACACCAATTCAGCTCACCCATTTGAGAATCCTACCCCTCTCTCAAATTTCCTTGAAATGCTGGCTATCTTGCTCATTCCTGCTGGGCTCACCTACACATTTGGGAAGATGGTCGGCTCCACCCGCCAGGGATGGGCTATCCTTGCAGCGATGTTGTTGCTGCTATGGGTGCCTATGGGTCTGGCGCTAGCGTCCGAGCATGGTGGTAACCCTGCCCTCACCAGCCTTGGTGTAGATCAGACCACCAGTGGGATCAACCCAGGCGGAAACATGGAGGGCAAGGAAGTTCGATTTGGTATTGTTAATTCTGCCATGTGGGCAACGATGACCACGGCTGCATCCAATGGCTCGGTAAACAGCATGCATGACTCATACACTCCACTCGGGGGATTGGTTCCACTTTGGATGATGGTGCTGGGTGAGGTTTCTTTCGGAGGGGTTGGCTCAGGTTTATACGGGATGCTTGTCTTTGTCATCGTGGCAGTCTTTGTAGCCGGTTTGATGGTGGGGCGAACACCTGAGTATCTGGGCAAGAAGATCGAGGCCTATGAGATGAAGATGGCCTCACTATTGATCCTGATCATGCCGATCACCGTGCTTGTTCTCACAGCGATCGCTGTAATGACAAAAGCGGGTAAGGATGCAATCTTCAACCCTGGTCCGCACGGTTTCAGTGAAGTACTCTACCTGTTCACCTCCCAGGGAAACAACAATGGCAGTGCGTTCGCAGGTATCGGTGCCAATAACCCGTTTTATAACCTTACCGGCGGAATAGCGATGCTTATTGGCCGTTTTTTCCTTGCCATTCCCACCTTGGCACTGGCCGGATCATTGGCCAAAAAGAAAAAAACACCTGAAAGCGCTGGCACGCTACCCACGCATACACCGCTCTTCATTGCCTGGTTGATCACTGTCGTCATCCTGGTCGGGGCATTGAATTTCTTCCCAGCCCTCGCCCTGGGTCCGATCGTCGAGAATTTATTGCATTGGTGATGAATGAGGTGAAGTGATAAACATGGTTTCTTATAGCTTGCTGCTTAACAGGTTAAAGGTATGACAGTTAAATTTAATATCTCAAAATCACGTAAACACCGCCTTTACAGGCGCGCATTCTCAGACGCATGGATCAAGCTCAATCCACGTCACATGGTCCGGAATCCGGTCATGTTTGTGGTGGAAGTTGGCAGCCTGTTGACTACCCTGTTATGGATCCAGGCTCTGACTGGTCACGGAGAAGCCCCGACAACATTCATCGGTATCGTAGCTTTATGGCTGTGGTTCACGGTCTTATTTGCCAATTTTTCTGAAGCTTTAGCTGAGGGACGCGGCAAGGCGCAGGCAGAAGCCTTACGCAAGACACGCCGGGAAACACAGGCAAAGAAACTGTCCCAGCCCCGCCACGCTGCCAGTTATGAATTAGTTCCTTCCGCTTCATTATGCAAGGATGACTTTTTCCTGGTGGAAGCAGGCGATATCATCCCGGTGGATGGTGAGATTATTGAGGGAATTGCTTCCGTAGATGAAAGCGCAGTGACGGGAGAGAGCGCCCCAGTCATCAGAGAGTCGGGGGGTGACCGTAGCGCTGTCACCGGAGGCACACGCTTACTTTCTGATTGGCTAGTGGTGCGCATCACCGCTAACCCTGGCGAAGGATTCCTGGACCGCATGATCGGGCTAATCGAAGGAGCCAGGCGCCAGAAAACACCTAACGAGATCGCATTGAATATACTCCTGGCTGCATTCACCATCATATTTCTGGTGGTTTGCATGACCCTTTTACCTTACTCCCTATTTAGTGTAGAGAGCGCAGGTAAAGGCTCCCCAATAACCATTACAGTGTTAGTAGCCTTACTTGTTTGTCTGATCCCGACCACGATCGGTGGGTTACTATCAGCGATCGGCATTGCTGGCATGGACCGCATGATCCAGCACAACGTAATTGCCCTATCGGGACGAGCAGTGGAAGCTGCCGGAGATGTTGATGTGCTTTTGCTCGACAAGACCGGCACCATCACCCTGGGTAACCGTCAGGCAGTCGAGTTCGTCCCGCTGGGAAGTATAAAACCGGAGGAATTGGCGAAAATTGCACAGCTATCTTCCTTAGCGGACGAAACTCCAGAAGGTCGTAGCATCGTGGTGTTGGCAAAAGAAAAATACGGACTGCGTGGACGGTCTGTAGGGGCGAATCCCGATACGCCCGCTGGAGCCCGTTTCATCCCCTTTACTGCCCAAACCCGTATGAGCGGGGTGGACATGGACGGAACGAATATCCGCAAAGGCGCGCCCGACGCCATGATCGCCTATATCAAGGAACAGGGTAAGCCCATCCCACCAGAGCTTGACCGGCTGGTGGATTCAATCGCTCGCGATGGGGGAACACCGTTGATTGTTTCTTGTAATGGTGAGGCCTGGGGAGTGATCCACCTTAAGGATATCGTAAAAGGCGGGATCAAGGAGCGCTTTACACATCTACGCAAGATGGGCATCAAAACCGTGATGATCACTGGAGATAATCCGCTCACAGCAGCTGCGATTGCCGCCGAGGCTGGGGTGGATGACTTCCTTGCTCAAGCGACCCCCGAGACAAAACTGAAGCTGATTCGAGAATACCAGGCTGGCGGTCGGTTGGTAGCCATGACTGGTGATGGCACCAATGACGCCCCTGCTTTGGCGCAGGCGGATGTGGCAGTTGCGATGAACACAGGTACCCAGCCAGCACGTGAAGCGGCCAATATGGTTGACCTGGATAGCAATCCGACCAAGCTAATCGAGATCGTGGAAATCGGCAAACAATTGCTAATGACGCGCGGCTCATTGTCCACCTTCAGTATTGCCAACGATGTATCGAAATACTTCGCCATCATCCCAGCTGCCTTTGCCAGCACCTATCCCCAGTTGGAGGCACTTAATATAATGCGACTGGCTACGCCTCAGAGCGCCATCCTCTCTGCAGTGATCTTCAATGCTTTGATCATCATCGCCCTGATCCCTCTGGCGCTCAAAGGAGTGCCCTATCGGGCTAAAGCTGCAGCACAACTTCTACGCGACAACCTACTCATCTATGGCCTGGGTGGATTGGTTGCACCTTTTATCGGCATTAAATTAATTGATATGCTTCTGGTCTATATACACCTGGTGTAGCAGTTTGATAGATGTAAGCTTAAAAATAATGAAAATATGGATATAGAGAAAGGGAAAATATGAAAAAACCACGCTTATCTTTTTCATCCACGATGTTCTTCAACTGTATCTTTGCCTTTTTGAGTGTCGTGCTCTTAACCATTCCTTTGTTGCTAATCGGACGGGATACACTGGGTGAAGCAGTGATTGCCTTATTGTACCTGGTGCCAGTGGGATGGAGCGCTGCCCGATGGGGGCAAGGAGCAGGTGTATGTGCAGCAGTAACAGCTGCCTTAATTTTTGACTTCTTTTTTATTCCCCCATTCTATACATTTGCCGTGGGCAGGCTCGAGGGTTGGTTGGTGCTGGCGATATTTCTGGTGGTTTCAATTGTGGTAATCGGTCGGATTCAATCCGGCTTAATCAAAGCCCGAACCAGTGAGCAGGAGGCACTTTATATGTACGAGATGAGTGCAGCTCTGGCAGGATTACGTACCCAGGAATCAGTCGTACACGCCCTGGCAACCAATTTACAGCTCATGTTTCAAGCCGAGCTGGTGGAGGTCAGCATTCAACCTGGAGCAAAGGCAAAGCCGATATTTTCAAGCGTACCACCTAATGTGAAAGGTAGTGGCATCCCCGATCGGATCCTCCCCATTCTTGCTTCCCCAGGATTGCTTGGAGAAATTCGCATCTGGCGAGGTAATGGCTGGTTACCTGCAGACGGCAGCCGGTTGCTGAATAATTTTACCAACCAGGCCTCACTGGCGCTGGAACGGGCACGATTAGCCGAGGCAGAAGCCTTGGTAAATTCTGTTGTCAATGGAAACAACAAATAAAACTGCCATGCGATCACACATCAGACCAGCAATCGTTTCAATTGCCATATTCACAATATTAACCGGAGTTATCTATCCCCTAGTGGTCACGGGAATCGCCCAGGTAGTCTTTCCATATCAGGCGAATGGCAGCCTGATTGTACAGCAGGGTCAGGTGATGGGATCTGAATTAATTGGGCAGTCTTTTACCGACCCTCGCTACTTCTGGGGCCGACCTTCAGCTACTTCTCCTTTCCCGTATAATGCCGCTGCTTCTGCGGGTTCTAACCTGGGACCCACGAATCCTTCCTTGATTGATGAGGTTAATGCCCGAATTGCTGCGTTGAAAGCCTCGGATCCATTGAACAATTCACCCATCCCCGTGGATCTGGTTACTGCATCAGGGAGTGGTCTTGATCCAAATATCAGCATTGCGGCTGCCTTATACCAAGCACCCCGAATTGCCAAAGCACGCGGGATAAGCGAGGAGCAAGTAAAGACTTTAATTGACAGCTATACCCAGGACCGGCAATTTGGTATGCTGGGAGAACCAAGGGTCAATGTTCTCGAGCTCAACCTGGCATTAGATGAGATAAAATAGGACGGGGAAAGTATGTCAATGAACTCCTTGCCTCCTGATAATCGCCCTGATCCAGATGATCTGCTGGCCCGCATTCAGGCAGAAGATAAACAACGTACGCATGGACGTCTAAAGATCTTCTTCGGATATGCCGCCGGTGTTGGTAAGACCTATGCGATGCTCGAGGCTGCCCATCAGCGCAAGGCAGAAGGGGTGGATGTTGTAGTAGGTTATGTTGAAACCCACAATCGGGTGGAGACTGATAACATGTTGCGGGGCCTGGAGGTGATCCCTCGTAAAACATTCACCTACCGCAATATTCAGCTGTCAGAAATGGATATTGACGGAGTTTTGTCACGCAAGCCACACCTGGTCCTGGTAGACGAGCTGGCACACACCAATGCCCCTGGCTCACGTCATGCGAAACGCTACCAGGATGTGGAAGAGTTACTGGCTGCTGGAATCGATGTCTATACCACGCTTAACATTCAGCACCTGGAAAGCCTGAATGATGTGGTAGCACAGATTACTGGCACAAAGGTCCAAGAGACCATCCCAGACCGTGTGATCGATGAAGTTACCGATATTGAATTGATCGATTTGCCAACCGATGAGCTGCTTAACCGGTTGAAGGCAGGCAAGGTTTACATTCCCGAGCAAGCCGAGCGCGCCATTGAGAAATTCTTTCGCCAGGGGAATCTAACTGCCTTACGCGAGCTGACCATGCGCCGGGCAGCTGAACGTGTGGATGACCAGATGTTGGATTATATGGGAAAGCGTGCCATCCCTGGACCCTGGCCAGCAGGTGAACGCCTGCTCGTATGTGTCAGCCCTGGAACGATGAGTGAGCGATTGATCCGCTCAGCCCGCCGACTGGCAGATGAGCTGAAGGCTGAATGGTATGCGATTTATGTCGAAACCCCTCAACAAGCTGGGATGTCTGCAGACCAACGTGACCGGGTCTATCGCATGCTGAGGCTGGCGGAAGATCTGGGTGCCAAATCAATCGTCCAGCCGGGCCAGTCGGTGGCAGAGACAGTGACAAGCTATGCCCGCAGCCATAATATCACCAAAATCATCATTGGAAAATCACGACGATCGCGTTGGCATGAATTTCTGAGAGGCTCCATAGCAGATCAGGTGATCCGGAAGAGTGGACTAATCGATGTTTACTTCGTCAATAGCGAAGCACAACCTTCTTTCAAAGAAACTGAGCGTTCGTGGCAACCCCATCGCCCATGGCGCAGATATTTGTGGGGGATGGCCTTGGTTGCTGGAGCAACTGCCATTTGCGCTCTTGTTGCGCCATATATTTCACCGACCAACCTGGTTGTGATCTACCTGCTATCCACTGTGCTGGCAGCAGTATTCCTGGGGCGTGGACCAGCCATTCTGACATCGATCTTGAGTGTTGTTGCTTTTGATTTTTTCTTCGTTCCACCCAGCCTCACCCTGGCGGTGTCGGATACCGAATATCTGCTGACATTCTTGGGTCTGCTATCCGTAAGCCTGGTAATCAGCTACCTGACCGCCCAGGTCCGCGAGCAGGCAGATGCTGCCCAACGTCGTGAAGCTCAAACCGCTGCATTATATGAGCTAGGCCATGACCTGACCGCCACAGTTGGACTGGAGGCAGTGTCAAAAACGATCATCTCCCATATTAGCCAAACATTTAGCCGCGAAGTTGCTATTTTTCTACCAGAAAGTGGCACATTGAGGTTATATTCTGCCAGTCCTGGCCTAGAAGTGGCTGAAAACGAACTGGCGGTTGCTACATGGACATATGAGCACGGTCAACTGGCTGGACGCGGGACGGACACGTTGCCGGACGCATCGATGCATTACCAGCCACTAAAAACTACGCGTGGGGTGATCGGTGTACTTGGGGTGAAGCCAACCAGTCCAAACTCCTACATGAGCCCGGATCAACGCCGGATATTGGATGCTTTTGTCAATCAGGTGGCGTTAGCGATTGAAGGTGCGCGTCTGGCGGAGCAAGCACGACAGACAGAATTGTTGGAAGCAACCGAAAAACTGCAGACGGCATTACTCAATTCGATCTCCCATGACCTGCGTACACCACTGGTTTCGATCACAGGTGCCTTGAGCAGTCTGGAAGAAGGCAGCCCTGCCCTGGATGAAGAAGATCGGCGCAGCTTGATTGAAACTGCCCGTGAAGAAGCTGAGCGCTTGAACAGGCTGGTAGGTAATCTTTTGGATATCACCCGTCTGGAAACCGGGGGCATGCACCTTCATCGCGAGGCATGTGATATTCAGGAATTGATCGGATCATCCCTGGAGCAAGTTGGTAGTCTTCTCAAGCACCGCCAGGTGGAAGTAGACATACCTGCCAAACTACCGCTTATCTCCGTAGATTTCGTGCTGTTCAGTCGGGTGCTGGTAAATGTAATCGATAATGCACTTAAGTATTCGCCCCCGGATAAGCCTATCCAGATCAAGGCTCGCACATCCAACCAATCCCTGGAAATCAGCATCGCAGACCGGGGAGAAGGTATCCCGGCTGAAGATCTTGAACGAATATTCGATAAGTTTTATCGCGTACAGCGACCCGACAACGTGAGCGGCACCGGGCTGGGTCTGTCGATTTGCAAGGGCATCGTCGAAGCACACGGGGGAAGCATCCGGGCGGAAAACCGCCATGGAGGTGGCGTAATCTTTACCGTGCAAATGCCGTTAGAAGGGACTGGGATCAATGAATGATTTTAGCTTACGCGTATTGGTGGTTGATGATGAAAGAGCCATCAGACGCTACCTGCATGCAGCCCTGAATGCCCAGGGATACGCTGTCTTCGAGGCAAGTGGAGGCAAGGAAGCCTTGAATATGGTGGTAGCTGACCGGCCCGACTTGATCATCCTGGACCTGGGCTTACCTGATATGGACGGTGTCGAAGTCACCCGTCAGCTCCGTGAGTGGACGCATATCCCGATCATCATTCTTTCGGTGCGTGAACAGGATAGAGATAAAATAGATGCACTGGACGCAGGGGCAGATGATTATCTTACCAAGCCATTCAGTAGCGGGGAGTTGATGGCTCGTATGCGAGCTGCCCTGAGGCGGTCCGTGCAATCAACATCTGAGCCAGTTTTTGAAACCGATGATATGAAGGTAGACCTCACCCGGCGTCAGGTTCGAGTGAGCGGTGAGGAAATACTTTTGACACCTACTGAATACGACTTGCTGCGTATCCTGGTGCAAAATGCAGGAAGAGTTTTGACCCATCGGCAGCTACTCCGCCAGGTATGGGGAAACGCCTATGAAAGCGAAACCCATTTGCTGCGGGTTAATATGAGCAACCTGCGTCGCAAGATTGAGCCGGATCCCACCCGCCCGCGCTACATCATCACGGAACCGGGGGTTGGGTATCGCTTGAAGACCGAAGCATGATGCGTGCATCCAAAGCCCGGCATCCGTTGTTCTGCTGGAACACGCGTAACGGGTTGATATCCAGCTCGCGGATCTCAGGGAAGTCGATCAACAGTTGCGAGAGGCGTAACAAGGCTTCGCTCACTGCAGCAATATCCGATGGTTTATGACCACGGGCACCTTTCAGGATCGGGGCGCCGCGCAACTCGTCGATCATTTCTTCGGCTTCCTTGTGGGTGATCGGGGCGACCCGCAAAGCCACCTCTTCAAAGACCTCCACGAAGATTCCACCCAGGCCTATTAAAACCACTGGGCCAAAGTTGGGGTCCTGCCGTCCACCCAGGATGAGCTCCTGGCCGCCGGTGACCATCGGCTGGACCAATACACCATCGATTTTGACATCAGGGTAAAACTGGTGAATGCGCTGCAGCATATCTTCAAATGCTTCCTGCACTGCCGCGGCGTTGCGCAAATTGAGCTGCACTCCACCCACATCCGACTTATGGGAGATCTGCTCAGAGATGACCTTGAGCGCCACCGGGTAACCCATCTGCTCGGCAGCCACCCGGGCTTCCTCAACAGAAGCAGCACGAACGCCCACAGCTGTTGGGATGCCATAATGCCCAAGGACTTCCATCGCCTCAGAGAGCAGTAGATCGCGCTGTTCCTCCCGGGCATGGTTAAGTAGGCTTCGCACTGCCTCACGATTTACCTCAAAAGTTGGGGTATGCTCGGCGCTGCGTATCTCCTGCATGCGGCTGTAATGGCGGTAGCTCATCTCCATGGCACGGATGGTTTCAACCGCAGCGGTGAAGACCGGGAACCCGTATGTCTGCCGCAGGTAGTTCACTTCTGCAGCGGTGGTGGAAACATAATAGGCGACCGGCTTATCATAACGTTTCACCAATGCGATCACCCGTTCCAGGAGTGTACGGCTGGTCTGGATTTCTCTTTCTGAAGCAGTATGGAGAAATACCACCCCATCCACATTCTCCAGCTGCAAGGTGCGTTCGAGAATTTGCCCATAAACATCCAGGTCAAACAGGTCGCCCAGGTCTAGCGGGTTGGTCAGGTTGATCACCGAGGCACGAAAATGCTTCTCAATCTCTTCCAGGAAGGGGCGGGGCAGATCGGCAAGTTCAAATCCAGAAAGCTCGGATGAATCGGCTGCCACCACAGCATGACCCCCGGAACGTGAGACAATCGCCAGCCTCTTGCCGCGCATCGCAGGCAGGCGAAGTGCCTTCAGGTTGTTAAGCAAACTGGTGGCATCATGCACACGCACAATGTCCGCTTGCTTGAAGGCAGCCTCAGCGACCTTGTCGTCACTGGATAAAGCTGCCGTGTGTGAAGCTGCAATGACCTTGCCCAGCTTGCCGATATTGGATTTGAACACCAGGATCGGTTTCGTTGACCGGCAGGCAATATCCATCAGGCGGCGCCCATCCCGCAGGCTCTCCAGGTACATAAAAATTACTTCGGTGCCCGGGTCGTCGAGCATGTACTCCAGGATGTCCTCTGCACTAATATCCAACATGTTCCCCACCGACACAAACTTATTCAATCCAATACCTTCATTGGTCATCAGATTGAGTACAGAAAAACCTACCCCACCACTCTGGGAGATCAGTGAGACTTCGCCGGGCCTGGAGGGTTTATTCAGGCGCAGAAACGGGACGCTGAAGCCGTTATCGAGGTTGATCACACCCACGCAATTCGGGCCGAGAAAACGGATGCCATATTGGTGTGCCACCTGGACGATTTGCTGCTCCAGGCGAAGACCCTCCTCGCCATACTCGCGAAATCCCGCCGTTTCGATGATCGCCCAATGTACCCCTTTCTGACCACACTCTTCCAGGATTGCCGGTACGGTCCGGGAAGGAGTCAGGATCACCGCCAGGTCAATATGGTCGGGGATGTCTGATACCGAGCGGTAAATGCGGTGGGTCTGGACAAAACCACCCGAAGGGCCTACGGGGTAAACGATCCCCCCGAACCCAAATTCAACCAGGTTGGCGACAATGTTGCGCCCGAGGTTATCCGCCTTATCCGAAACACCGATCACAGCCACGCTTTTGGGGTAGAAAACATCACGCATATCGTTTGCCCTCCGTATTTGCCAGGTTAGCCATCGTCTTAATGAATTATAGTCCAGGATTGAAAGCCAGGATGCATGACAGTGCAGGTGGGTATTGGCAACACTCTGCCTAAGGACTATACTTTACACTTATGGATGCTCAAAGCATTAAATCTATCCACCGGGTCACCGGGTTGATCCTGCTCAGTGCAGTTCTTTATTATCTCTTCTTTCAGGTTAATAAGGCTGGAGCATTTGTCAATGCCAACCCCTTTGCAAATGATCCTTACGATGCTGTGGGATCGATCGCAGTTCAGGTGGCGTTGGTAATTAGCCTCCTGTCTTATGCCCGGGTTTTACGCTGGCGGGAAGATTCCAGCCAGAAATCAAAAGCCAGGCTGATCCTGCACGGGAATATCCTTGTGCTGGCCTCCATGTTCATTTCCCTATTTTCCGACGTCATTGCAGAGATCCTGGTGCCCATGCCAAATTCGTTCTGGGTGAATTTTCTGCGCCTTGAATTAGGATTATTGATTCTGCTCACTGCACTCTGCAGTATATATCTATGGCTCGTTTTCCACCGCCTGCCTACTCCGGCATCTCCCACCAACCTGACTCCCGCCGATGCCATCGATGACTTGTGGAGCCTGGTGCGCATCCCTGTATTGAAAATAAAAGTATCTCATCCGAACAGGCTTGTTGATTGGGTCGCCAACTTTAACAGTGACCGGCTTTTCAAGCCTGTGCCATGGATCAATCCACGCTACCACCCCTGGCGGTTTACCAGCCTGCTGGCTTTGATGGTTGGTCTGCTCCTGGTTGTTGCTCAACTTCAGGAAGGAATGCCACCCAGTCTTAATGTTGCACTTTTGACAGCCGGCATTTTCATCTCCATTGAATTTGTCGCCATCCTGCTTGCCTATACCATCCTGGGAGGCTACCTGGGCTTACGGCCAGCCTTTGGGAAGGTTTGAGGCGCTAAAAATCCCTGCCAAAATGAACCTGACAGGGATTTTTATTTATACATGAGCAAAAGCCATTAGCTATCAAACTTAAACCGCCAGAGAGCAACACCGAAGAAGATAGCCCCCATCCCCAGCAGGATACCAATTTGTGGCAGCACCTGGACAATGCCGGCATTTTCTGCCATCAGCCTGTAATATCCTTCCACTGCATAGCTGTGTGGGATAAATTTGGATATAGTCCCCATAAAACCACCAGATCGGGATAAGGGTGTAGGCGTCATGGCCATCGCGCCACCCAAACCTGCCAATACGAACGCCATAAGCAAGCCAATATTAGCGGCCTGTTTTTCAGTCTTTACCAATGCTGCGACCATCAGACCCAGCGCAGTGGCATTAAATGCCACCACCAGGGTTACGATAATTAACCCAAGGGGGGATCTCCCCAGTGGCGTGCCGAACACCAACCTGGCAACCGTGAACATCACCACCACTTGCAGGCAGGCCAGCAGCATGTAGGCCATCATCTTTCCTGCCAGGATCGCCCCGCGCGGGATGGTTGCTGTTAGTAGGCGACGTAAAGTACCCGCCTCACGCTCACTCAACAGAGCCGTGCTGGACATGGCAATGATGAAGTAAATGAACATCACCGTCATTCCCGGGAACAGGTAGGCGAAGAAAGTTTGGACTTTATAACCAGATTCTTCCCCGGACGGGTTCACAACAGAAACAGCTATCCCCGGGTTGGTACGCATTTCGTTGATCCGGGTCATGATCACGCCTCGGTTCTGTTCTTCCAACGCCTTGGCCTCTTGCGGGCTGACAAACGAGAGCACCCCGGCTTCCTCAAAGATGGAGCGCACGCCATATTGCACCTCACCCTGGATGGCATACCTAGCTGCCATTTGCTTCATCATCCCGGTAATAAGATTAGCCGCTTCTGGTTCTCCAGGGTCCACAACCACTTCTAATTTCGTGGGGGTATAACCATCCATATTCTGGCTGAAATTGGCAGGGATGATGATCACCGCATTAAGATCACCTTTAGCCACCTGCTGCTCCGCTGCGGAAATATCACTGTAATCGGTGACCTGCAGCATATCAATGGCGTGGAGTGCCTTACCCATTTCCGTCCCAAATGCGCCAGGGTCCTGGTTGATAAGGCCTACCTTCAGCAGGATCGCATTACTTTCAGGTTGGCTCATGACCAGGTTGCCGGCTCCCATGAAACCTCCAATCAGTAAAGGCAGCAGGAACAGGATCACCAACCAGGCACGCTCTTTGGATATCACCTGGATTTCCTTCCAGAAAACCGATAGGGTGTAGTAGATTGCATTCATATTTATTCTCCTGGTAGGATCACCGTTCGAAATCAAAGCGCCACAGCCCAATGGCGAAGAAGATCACGCTGAAAACGCCCAGCATCACCAGGCTGAGATAGACATCGGCCAGGCCAAGGCCACGGACTAACAGGTCGTCCAGTGCCTTGTTTGCCCAGTAATGCGGCACGATCATGGCGAAAGGACCAATAAAGCGCTCCAGGATGAACAGCGGTACGAGGCACCCACCCAGCAAGCCCATGCCCCAAAGAAGCAAGGTGCTTAACCCGCTGATCTGGTTTTCTGTTCGCGCCAGAGCCGCGATGAGTATTCCAAATGAAGTGGAACACAAGGCAAGCAGGATGGCTACCAGGGCTGCACCGACTGGAGCATTCCCGATCGGTAGAGGCGTCAATCCCATCGCACGTAAACCGAAGGCACCAAATGCAAAGATGACCGCAATTTGGATCAGCGCAATAACAAAATTGGGTAGGATTTTCCCGATCAATAATTGTGCCTTGTTGATCGGTGCAGCCACCAGGCGACGAAATGAGCCAAGTTTTTTCTCCTCATAAATTGACCGGGCAGTGGTCTGACCGGCAAGAAACACAAACAGGACGGTGAACCCAGGAACAGCCGAAAGGCTTAGATCTGGCGTTTTTTCCTGCGTTGCCTCCTGTTGCGGGACAGACTGCACAATGTTGATCAAGGGACGGGCTTGGGCAGTCTCAAATTGGCTGCGTGCCTGTGCCAGTACGCGCTCGGTGGAGAACACCTGGTACTTTTCCGCCGCTGTTGCTTGCATTTCTCCCATCTGCTTCAAGCTGGCGATAATCTGGCTTTCCAGGGTCATATCTGCAGCGATACCCTCGATCACCAGACGGGCAGTCTCCACGTTCTTCGGGTCGGCATTCTTTGCGCTGGTAATAACCAGGGTCACCGGTGAACTTTGTTGCACATCTTCGCTGAAGCCAGCAGGGATGCGCAGGACTGCGACCACTTTATTCTCATCCAATTGCGCTTGGGCTTCTGCAGCAGGGATGGATTGAATCGCAAAGCTGCCATCATCCATCAATTTGCTCAACAAGAATGCAGCAGCCTCACCTCCATCCTGGTCAACCACGGCCAGGTTGGGAAGCACGACTTCCTTCTCCACACCTATGGCACCCAACGCTCCACTGAATACCATGATGAACAAAAGTGGAAGGATGAATAACTGGAATAAGGCGCCGCGGTCTTTAAATAAGATCTTCAGGTCTTTGATCGCTATGCTTAGCGTTTTCATCTCAGCTCACTCCCTCAGCTTCTTCCCCGTCAGGTGCAGGAAGACACTCTCCAGGTTTGGCTGCATGATCTCCAGTGAGGAGATGACGATATCACGCTGATTGAGGTATCCCAGCACATTCACCACGGCTTGCTGGTTGTTCTTGGCAACGATTTTAATCACCGGGGTGGCAGGTACTGGCTTGGCCTCCGTGGTCGATTCTTTGCCTTCCGCTGCTGGCGGAGCTGGTGGCTGGGGAACCAGCGTTGCTTCCTTTACCGCCGGAAGGGCGGAGAGCTCTGCCAGGATGGTGTCATCCACCTGCTGAACACCCACATAAACCACTCCACCTCCCAGCAACGCGATCAGGTTCTTGACCGTATCCAGGGCAATGATCCGGCCTTCATCGATGATCGCTGCCCGGTGGCATAGGGTCTCAACCTCTTCCATATAATGGCTGGTGTAAACCACGCTCATGCCGCGTTCACGGTTCAGGCGCTGCACACTCTCAAAAATGTGATTGCGGCTCTGTGGGTCCACCCCCACCGTGGGTTCGTCCAGGAACAGCAAGCGCGGTTGGTGCACCAGCCCGGCGGCGATATTTACCCTGCGTTTCATCCCGCCCGAAAATTTATCCACCACGCCGTCAGCACGCTCGGTGAGCGCAACGATCCTCAGCACATCCTCAACTCGCTCCTTGAGCTCGCGGCCGCGCAAGCCATAGATCTGCCCGAAGAAATTCAGGTTGGCGCGGGCGCTCAAAGTTGGATAGAGTGCCAGGTCTTGGGGAACCAGCCCGTTGATCTTCTTGACCTTATCTCGTTCCTTGAGAATATCAAACCCGCCGATGCGGGCGGTGCCAGAGGTGGGCGGAATGATACCGGTGACCATCGATATGGTCTGGGTCTTCCCGGCCCCGTTTGGCCCGAGCAGACCAAACACTTCACCTTCTTCGACAGAGAAACTGACGCCTTTGACGGCTTCAAAGTCACCATATTTCTTGACAAGATGATCAACTTCCAATATCGCTGGCATAGCTGGAATTCCTTTCCTTTTATTTTGGTTGATTCTTCAATAGATAGATCCCCATATGAAAATCCTGGCAAATCCATGGCCGATCCAAGCTTATTTCCTGCCTCATGAGACGAAAATACCACCATCCCACGAGAAATCCCAAATCACCGTTCTCTCTCTACTTCTAGGATCTAAATATATTATTAATTAAACGCTAAGAAGTGAAAACATGTTGAATAATAGAAAAGCAGACTATTAGTATAGCATAATTCATAATTTATTAATATCACCCTAGCTGAAACTATGGGAAAATAGGACGAATTCGACGAATAGATTAAGGAGAAATTATGCAACCAAAAATGATCACACTGGCACTGACGATCTTAGCCGTGATGATACTTGTCACTGCCTGCTCATCGGGGGCAGCTACCACAACCGCTCCTGTAAATAGCTCCTCCACGCTCGATAGCGCCACCTTGTTCCAGGAGCGCTGCTCGGTCTGCCACAACCTTCCCACCCAGGCACGCGGAACTGCGGACCAATGGACAGCTGTGGTGCAGAATATGGTTGCCAGAGGCGCAAAGCTTTCCCCGGATGAGCAACAGCTCGTGATCGATTATCTGGCAACAAACCAGGGAAAATAACAATAGATACAACCCGGATTCTACGTCCCCGAATCAGTCAAATAAGAGCATTTTTATAAAAACCCCACTTTCGATGTAAAAATGGGCTGTTTAAGCTGATTTTTCATCAATTTTCAGCAAAAATCACTGCTTTTCACCCACATTGGAGATATTTTGGAATTTGCCATCAGACTCATGCATTCACCCATTGGGTGAAAGTAATGACTGCCACTCCAGACAGCAAATTAAAATCTTGAGGAAAAGAAATTCTGCAGGATAGGATGTTGTCTTGATTAATTAAATCGAATTCTTAGCCAGAAATCTCACCTCGAATGCTGGTTTATTCCTTTTACTGGATCATGCCAGTAAAAATGGGATTTTTGACCTGACGGAACAATCATCAGAAGAAGTGGTTGAATTCTATGAAAAACGTGGGAACCGTGAGAATTACATCAAGGAAGGCAAGTATGACATACCGGTTAGGCACCTGTTGCACCAGTCATTTTGGGCCTATGAAGCGATCTTCCAGTTGATGATGCTGGCATACAATTTGTTATTGCTGTTCAAGACGTACTTCGCAGGGGAAGCAGAATACCGGCAGCAGATCAAGACTTTCCGCTTGAAGTCTATTGATCTGGCTGGTAAGATTATCAGAACGGCGAGAAGTGTGGTGATGAAGCTCTCTGAGAAAAATCCTTTTCAAGAGATATATAAAAAAAGCCTGATTTAGAAATTTCCATCTTCATGTCTCAACCCGTAGTTTCGATTTAAACCTAGGTGAAAAGATCATTTAAGATACCCGAATTTGTGATAGTGGATCGCCAAAAATGATTCACAAATGGAGGAAAGGATGATAAACTAAAAACAAGTTTGTCAAAATCATTACCCTTTGAAGTAAAAATGTTTGCCGAATTTATTCGATGTGGAATCTCGGTATTTTATATTAAGGAATCGTAAACATTATATATCCAAAGGTGTCTTTAGAATCATGTTGATAGCCAAGCAATTTATTATCGAAGAGACTTTAATGCACATTTACCTATGTGTGGAGGTGCGTGTTGCGTTCAATCTTGATTAAATCGAGTTTGATCGTTGGAGTTATTATATTGTGTTTGGTGTTCATTGGTGTCGCTATAATAGAGAAAGCCCCGTTCCAGCCTGGTGATATTTTGTTTCCAGCGCAGAATCTCTTTGAACAAGCAAGTTTTCTATGGCCAGATCGAGTATTTAAAACATCATATAGCTTAAATCTCTTGAATAGAAGAATAGATGATTTATTTGCAAGTCTTGGATCAAAGCACGAGAATATTACGATGGTTTATCTTGAAAAATCCCTTGATCGGGCGATAACATCACTTCCAAATGTACCTCAAGATCAAAGAAATAATATAACTGAACCTCTATTCTCCCTTGTTAACCGTGTGGAAGCTTTGATGAAGTTAATAAAATTAGATCTATTTGGAGATCAGGATAATTACTTATCATTGTTACAAAAAATGCAAATCTTTATCCAGGTGTCAGGCAGTAATTACAACTTGCTATCTAACTCAGACCAGGCTTCATCTTCGATAGCGAGTAATCAAACAAATCCTGGGGATCCTGTTTCAGACAATGAATTGGCATTAAACTCAACATTATCTGCTGGTTCCAGCCCACCAGCAGGGAGCCATGATTTAACAACTTGTGATGAGTGCCATAGAATAACAGATTGTCGTGAGTGTCATTATTCTAACAAACCATCGATTCACTTTCCTGGTCAATGTTCAAACTGTCATATCACCCAGGATTGGAATATGTCGTCATTCAACCATTCCAATAATGGGACAGCGGAATGTACTTCTTGCCATAGATCTGTGATACCCGAAAATCACTTTCCGGGAGAATGTTCAATTTGCCATACACCCGGTGAAAGTTGGGAAAATTCAAACTTTGATCATACTGGTTTCATTGATTGTATTTCTTGCCATGAATCCATTGCACCGACGGATCACTATTTGGGGCAGTGTTCGACCTGCCATAACCAGAAGCTTGGGTGGGAAAATGCATCTTTTGACCATACACGTTTTAATGATTGTATTGCATGCCATTCTGGAGATTCACCACCTAATCATTATCCAATGCAATGCTCCACTTGCCATAATCCAGAAAATGGCTGGAGTAACATAAATGTAAATCATAAAGCATTGAAGGATTGCATTTCGTGCCATACCCATGATGCACCGACCAATCATTATCAAGGTCAATGCTCAAACTGCCATACTCCTGGTCTTGGATGGTCAAATGCTTCTTTCAATCACAGTGGTTTCACAGATTGTATTTCATGCCACGGGGGTGACGCACCTACCAATCACTATCCAGGACAATGTTCACAATGCCATAACTCAGGCAGTGGTTGGGCTAATCCTAATTTTAATCATAGTGGATTTACTGATTGCAAGTCATGTCATTCCAGTGATGCTCCTGTGAATCATTATTCAGGGCAATGCTCAAATTGTCACAATCCTGATCTTGGATGGGCGAACGCTACTTTCAACCATACAGGTTTTACAGATTGTATTTCTTGTCATAATTCTGATTCACCGCCCAATCACTACGCAGGGCAATGTTCGAATTGTCATGATCCGGGTAATGGTTGGAACAATCCACAATTTGATCATACAGGATACACTGACTGTATATCATGCCATTCGAGCGATACACCGATAAATCACTTTCAAGGACAGTGCTCAAATTGTCACAATACCAATGGTTGGCCTGGAGCGGTATTCGATCATAGTGGTTACACAGATTGTCGTTCATGCCACTCAGGTGATGCACCATCCAATCACTATCAGGATCAATGTTCAAACTGCCATAATACCAATGGATGGCCTGGAGCGGTTTTTAACCATGATGGATTTACGGATTGTGAATCCTGTCATTCGGGAAATGCTCCTCCAAATCACTATCCTTATCAGTGTTCAACATGCCACACACCCGATGGCTGGAATAATCCAAGCTTCAATCATAACGGTTTTTCGGATTGTATTTCATGCCATCTCAAGGATCGACCGGACGAACACGATAAGGGGCAATGCTCTGAATGCCATAATACCAGTTATTGGGATGATAAAAACCTGATAATAAATAATAATGGCGACATGGTAGATGTGAATTGTACAGCATGCCATAATCTGGACTAAACTATATAAATACACAATATAAACACTGATCGTCAGCGTATTGCTTAAAGCTAAAGAGGTCGTTTGAGGTGCATGGTGAATATCGATGGCTTGCTATGTTAAATCATGCATAATGAGTTCGATCTAACCGGCATTTATAAGCCATTTTAAAATTCTCCATGTTTGGCATAGCTTGTTGAAATTATTATTATTGATCTTGCAAATGATTTTTTATTCCCTTGAGAGATCGAGGGTATTTTTACGCTAATACTTTCACAGCAAAAGGCATCTAGCTTGTTTTTCTGATATAGGTAAATACAGGTTTCAATCGAAGCATAAACGAGAAACCTAAGCACTCTCAAGATTTTCGGTACTAGTAATTTTAATAAAAGCATCTGAGACAATGTCTCAGATGCTTTTATGTTATATCAATCTATCTCCATAAACTTACATCTTATACTGGTTTACGGCGTGGTTGGTTTTGTCCCCCATAGGCTGTCAAGCACATTCCAATGCTCCTGGTTCATTAGAAAGCTGGGTGATATCCACTGATTAGTTATTCCACCTTGATCGGTGGACTGGAGCAAGGTCTTGAGAGCATCACCTGGGATGGCGGTCATCTGCTCATTTAGGGAATGCACAACCTGGATAACCCTCCAACTGTAAAACTGGATTCATGCCAGAGTTTTTAATCAAGGCTTTTCCAGCAGTGTATGTTTACTTTCAGGAATAGCTATAATTAACATATCCCATTAAGAGATATTTGTGACAAGATGATGCAATGCGTCTGCGTCGTCATTTTTCTTAACTTCCGGGGTAAAATATCAGCCAAGGTTCATTTGATTAAGAATATATAACGGAGGTCACATGATCAAGATGCTTTCGGGCGATGAAGCAGTGGCGCGCGGCGCTTGGGAGGCGGGCGTAGCAGTTGCCTCGGCCTATCCGGGCACTCCCAGTACCGAAATCATGGAGGAATTGGCACGTTATCCCAATGTTTATGCAGAATGGGCTCCCAATGAAAAAGTGGCTGTAGATGTAGCCATCGGGGCAGCCTATGCCGGAAAAAGGGCCATGGCTTCCATGAAGCACGTCGGGCTCAATGTGGCTGCCGACTCCTTCATGTATGCCTCGATGACCGGCACAGAAGCCGGGCTGGTGATCGTTTCAGCCGACGACCCATCGATGCATTCCAGCCAGAATGAGCAGGATAACCGTACCTTTGCCAAGTTCGCCCGCATCCCCTGCCTCGAACCCAGTGATAGCCAGGAGGCCAAGGATATGACCATCGCAGCCTTTGGACTGAGTGAACGCTTTGACACCCCCGTGCTGCTGCGCCTGACCACGCGCATCTGTCATTCGACCAGTGCCGTGGAGCTGGGGGATCGGGTTGATGTCACCCCCACAGAACCAAAACCCTTTCCACGTAACCCGGCCAAATATGTCATGGTCCCTGGCAACGCCTTCAAGCGCCACCCGGTGATCGAAAAGCGCATCCTGGATGTGGCTGAATTTGCCGAGAGTTTTCCGTATAACCGTATTGAAGCAGGCGATCATTCCCTGGGTATCATCACCTGCGGGGTGGCTTACCAGTACGCCAAGGAGGTCTTCCCCACCGCCTCCATTCTGCGCCTCGGCATGACCTGGCCGCTCCCTGAAAGGATGATCAGGCAATTTGCTGGTTCCGTCGAAAAGATTATTGTTATTGAAGAGCTGGACCCATTCATCGAAGAAGCTGTCCGGTTGATGGGTATCCCTGCGGAAGGGAAAAGTATATTCCCATTGATCGGTGAGCTTGACCCGCGCGTGGTGCGGGAATCAGCTATCCAGGCTGGCTTGCTCCCCGAATCCGCCCATGTGCCGCTGCCAGAGGTTGAGGTAGGGCAACTGCCTTCACGTCCACCCGTTCTTTGCCCAGGCTGCCCCCACCGAGGCTTGTTTTATGTGCTCAACAAGCTGAAAGTGCCCGTCAACGGCGATATCGGCTGCTACACCCTGGGGCTCATCCCACCGCTCAGCGCCATCCATTCCTGTGGCTGCATGGGGGCGGGCATCGCTGTGGCACATGGGGCGGTCAAAGCCGGCAGCCCTGAGCAGCATGTCGCCGTCATTGGCGATTCAACCTTCTTCCATACCGGCATCCCGGCGCTGCTCAACACGGTGTATAACCGCAGCCGCATGGTCACCGTCATTATGGATAACCGGGTGACGGGTATGACCGGTCACCAGGAGAACCCCGGGACGGGTCGCACGCTGCAGGGAGTGGCAACCACCGTGGTTGAGCTGGAACCCCTGGTGCGCGCCCTGGGCGTAAAGCATGTCAGGACTGTACCAGCCTATGCCGTTCCGGAGATCGAAGCCACCATGAAGGAGTATTTGCAGCTTGAGGAGCCTTCCGTGCTGATTACCCTGGAGCCCTGTGCCCTGCTGCCCGAAGCCCGCAAGCGCTGGGTGCCATTGGAGGTTATTTCTGAGCAATGTAACGGCTGTGCCTTGTGCTTCCGCATCGGATGCCCGGCAATTTTGAAGAGCGATGAGCTGGATGCCAGGCTGCAGCGCCCCAAGGCGTTGATCGACGCCAGCATGTGCACGGGCTGTGAGGTGTGTGCACAGATCTGCCCACGCGATGCCATCACATTCCGTCCCGTCGAGATGAGCGAGGTGTAGCATGAGAGAGTCAACCAATTTCCTTTTGGCAGGCGTTGGCGGGCAGGGGACGATCCTCGCCAGTGACGTGCTGGTCAACGTTGGCCTGGCTGCCGGGTACCAGGCCAAGCAGGCCGAAGTGCACGGCATGTCGCAGCGCGGCGGCAGTGTGACCAGCTTTGTCCGCTGGGGTCGCACGGTCTACTCTCCCCTGGTTGGCGCTGGCGAGGTGGATGTGCTGCTGGCATTTGAGAAAGCCGAAGCATTGCGCAACCTGAAACAGCTCCGGCCTGGGGCGTTGGCGCTGATCAACCTGGCAGCTATTTTGCCGGTCACGGTCACTTCGGGTGGGCAAGTCTACCCGGATGACGACACCCTGCGTCAAAAAATATCACAGGTCACCACAAAAATGATCTACGTGGATGGCGAGGCAGCTGCTGCCGAGCTGGGGAATATCAAGGCTGCCAACGTGGTCTTGCTGGGTGCCCTCTCAGCCCTGATGGAACGCGAGGGTCTGACGGGGCCAGAGCTATCGGCAGGCACCTGGTTGAAAGTCATCACCGAGCGGGTGCCACCGAAGTTCGTTGATCTCAACCGCCAGGCATTCAGCGCCGGTCGGAAAACGGTTAGCGGTTGAGATCAGCAGGAATTTGTTTATAAGCCTGCCTGGGAGAATGAAGCTCTCAGGCTTTAATATTTAACAGGATCACCCCGGCGATCACCAGCCCGGTCCCCACCACCTTAGCAGCGCTGAGCGATTCCTGGAACCAGATGATCCCGATGGCTGCAATTGCGGCTGTGCCCAGGCCCGACCAGATGGCATAGGCTGTACTCACCTCCAGTTTTTTCAATGCGAAAGCCATGAATACGAAGCTGATGGCGTACATCACGAACATGGTCACCGACGGGACGAGCCGCGTTAACCCCTGTGAAACTTTCATCATTGTGGTGCCGACCACCTCGGTGAGGATGGCGATCACCAGGTAAATCCAATAGATCATCAGGAACCTCCACAAAAATAGATCAATGCTGGGCAGTGACAGGTCATCAGCGGATAAGGAGCAGGCGTTTTGGTGGCTGTTGGGATTGTGTTTTACCCGATCCGCACGCAGCGCATGGAAAGTGAGCCTCCCCACAGCTTCTCCGCAAAGAAGCTGACCGGTTCATCTTTCCCGCTGATCCCCAATACATACAGCAACGGCAGGTAGTGTTCGGCAGAATTCACCGACAGCATGGCTGTCTGGCCGTATCTCTCATAATGGATGATCGGGTCATGGTCATATTCCAAGATCCACTGGGCCACCCTGGCATCATAGTCCACCGCCCAGTCGAAGGCCGTATCCTCCCACACCACCAGGCGCAGGTTATGCACGATATTGCCACTTCCGAGGATCAGCACACCCTCACGGCGTAGCTGCATTAGGGCGCGACCTAATTCATAATGACCGGCCGCATCGATGCTGCGGTCAAGGCTCAGCTGCACCACCGGCACGTCGGCCTGTGGATACATCCGGCACAGCACCGACCAGGTGCCATGGTCCAACCCCCACGAGTGGTCAGGTTTCACCCTGGCAGGGCCCAACAGGTCGATCACCCTTTGCGCCAGCCCGGGTGATCCCGGGGCATGGTACTGCTTTTCAAACAGAGGGCGCGAGAAGCCGTAAAAATCGTGGATGGTGCGCGGAGTTTCCATCGCCGTCACCTGGGTGGCATGCGTCTCCCAGTGCGCCGAGATGCACAGGATGGCCTCCGGTTTCGGGATCTCCTTGGCGGCCTCCTGCCAGGCCAGGCTGAACTCGTTATCCTCAATTGCATTCATCGGGTTGCCATGCCCGATGAACAGGGCAGGCATGATATGTTCGACCATTGTGGACCTCCACTGCCGATCTCAACGATAAACAGAATGCCTAAATGTACTACCGATTGGCTTCAATGGCAAGAAACCACTTTTTGGAAAATCGCCTGCCTGATATAATCTCCCGCATGACAAATAAATATAAGATCATCCTCAATCCAACCTCTGGCAATGGCAACGGCTTGCGCGCTCAAGTGCAGGTCGAACAGCTGTTCACCCAGCATGACCTGGGCTATCACCTGGTGCAGACGGAGCGCATCGGGCATGGCATCGAATTAACCCGCCAGGCAGTAAGGGATGGCTACCAGGTCATCGTTGCGGTCGGCGGAGATGGGACGGTCAACGAGGTCATCAATGGCCTGATGCAGTGCCGCCAGGAAGGCCTGGAGATCCCTCCCATCGGGGTGCTCTCGGTTGGCAGGGGCAATGATTTTGCCGGCAGCATGGGCATCCCCACCGACCTCGAAAGCGCCGTCCAGGCGTTGGTGGATGGCGATCGCCGCATCATCGACATCGGCAAGGTGACCGCTGAGCTGTGCCCCCAGGGGCGCTACTTTGGCAATTGCGTGGGGGTGGGTTTCGATGCCATCACCACCATCGAAGTTCACAAGCTGCCCCGCTGGGGTGGCTTCCTGGGTTTCCTCGTGGCGGTGCTCAAGACCGTTTTCCTGTATAACAAGGCTCCCATGGCAACCACGATATACGATGAGAAAACCCTCTCCCAGCGCAGCTTGATGATCTCGATCATGAACGGCCGCCGGCTGGGGGGCAGTTTTCTCCTCGCCCCCGATTCACTCCCCGATGATGGGCTGTTCGACCTGTGCATCGCCGAGCAGATGAGCTCCTTTGCTGTCATCAGGATGATCCCCCATTTTATCAAGGGCGACCAGGCCACCCAACCGGCGATAAAGACGGGCCGGGCTGCCCATATCACCATCACCTCGGTCGACGGCCCCCTGCCAGCCCAAACGGACGGGGAGATCATCAGTGAGCAGGGCACCAACCTGGAGGTGGAGATCCTGCCACGTGAGCTGGTGATCATTTCCAAAAAGCAGGAATGAGCGTGACATTTTCACAGCGCCTGGTTGTTTACACATTTAAAGCTATCACCAGCCTGATCTGCCGCATCGACGACCAGGAGCTGCGGCGCATCCCCCGCCACGGACCGCTGATCATCTACACCAACCACGTCAACATCCTCGAGATCCCCATCCTCTACACCCACCTGCAGCCACGCCACGTCCATGGCATGCTGCTAGCCGAACGCTGGGATATCCCGGTGCTGGGCTGGGTGTTGGACGTGACCGAGACCATCCCCCTGCAACGAGGGAAGGCGGATATCGATGCCATACGCAAGGGCCTGGAAGCATTGGATAAGGGCGAGATGATCGTCATCGCACCCGAGGGCACCCGCAGCCATGACGGCATCCTTCGATCTGGCCACCCGGGTGTGGTGCTGCTGGCACTTCATAGTGGTGCCCCCCTGGTACCAGTGGCGTATTATGGTGCTGAAACCTACACGGAAAACCTGCGCCGGCTGAGACGGTCCGATTTTCACCTGCGGGTGGGGAAGCTGTTTCACCTGCAGGCACATGGAGAAAAAGTGACCCGCCAGGTGCGTGACAAGATGATGGAGCAGGTGATGTACCAGCTCGCAGCCATCCTTCCCCCGGAATACCGGGGCCGATATGGGGAACAGCCTGCTACCAGCACGGGGTATATTGAGTATTTAAAGAAGTAATTAACCACAGATGGACGCAGATGAACACGGATATTAATGAAAAACACAAAGGACTCTAAAGACACAAAGGTTATGGGGGTAAATACAGATCAGTAAATTAAATAATGGAAACAGCCACAGATGGACGCAGATGAACTCGCTTTCGCCGGTGGATAAATCCACCGGCTGTAGAAACCACGAAATCCGCACAGCGGGTTTTCTTGTAGGACTGTAGGGCAGGATTGTATCCCGCCTGCCAAGGATAAACCTTTAACCGCAGATAAACACAGATGGACACGCTTTCGCCGGTGGATGAATCCACCGGCTGCGAGAACCACGAAACCCGCACAGCGGGTTTTCTGTGATCAGCCTATGGATCGGGTAAAACCCAATCCATCGGCGATAACCCTTACCCAGCCTCGGGGAAATGAGCGCAGCTTAATTCCGTCCCACGAGTGGGTTGAATGTCGGGTAGGCGACTTTTATCAGCACCTTTGTCTGGGCAGAGATGCCGTAACTATCCGTAGCCGTCAGGGTGATAATGTGTGTTCCTGGTTCCAGGGTATTGAGCGCTAATGAAGAGCCAATTCCCAACTCGCCCTGGCGGTCACTGCTCCACACCAGGCTACCTGCCGGCAGGGTGCCATCTTCCATATCCATGGCTGAGCCCTGAAGTACTACCAGACTCCCCGGTATCGAATAAGCACCATTGGCAGGGTTGGAGATTATAGGCACAGGTGGTTGGTTAGGGATAGTTATCGCCTGATCGGTCTCATCAACAGCTGTGTTGATGCCGTCGGTCGCCACCACGCGGAAACGTACATCACTCCCGCCAGCCATGCTGTTCACAAGCACATCGTAAGATGCCGTGGTCAAATCTCCCTGCAGCAAGACCCAATCGACGCCGCCATTGTTGCTATAAAAGAGGGTGTATAGCAGCGGGTCGTTATCCAAATCTAGCCCTTGCCATGCAACTGTGTGTGTCTCACCACTTTTCCATGTTTCTGGTCCTGTTGGGCTGGTGATTAAAACCTGGGGTGGGTTACTGCTCAAAAAGCGCTCGTCGATCAAAGTTCCCTGGTGTACCAGGGCAACCGAGTAAGTACCATCCATCCATGGCACAATAAAAGATACGTCCACTCTGGTGGTTGGTTCCGGTGGGAAGGGTGGGTCACCTTCTGTGCCAGAGTGGGCACCTGGGTCAGGACCGTACTCGCTTAGGAAATCAACGATAAAGGGATAACTTGCCAGTTCTGCTCCGTCAACATTCCGCAGCACAATGCTGTAATCTCCAGCCGGTAAGCTATAAGCCTCGCCACCCTCCGTGCGGTAAAGGGAACCCAGCGCTCCTGGGATAGCCGGGTTGTAGATGGGATTGTATATCGTGGCGTTGACCACCAATGATTTAACAGCAGCTGTAGCGTGCATGATATAAGGCTGGCTGTTGGTGACTACCTGATTGGAATAACGGGTTAACCCTAAGTCATTGAACATCTTGTTCCAGGTGAAAGGAGCGATCCAACCCAGCTTGCTGCCACCCGAAGGACAATAACTCATCAAGTCGTGGGTATTGGCAGGATTATATATCTTGCCAGTCATCGGGTTGAATCCCACTTCCTGGATGCTTGAATTGCTGTATGGGAAATCTGAGTTCCCATCATTCGAGCCACAGGCGTCGGCAGTATTTGTATGGTACACGTTATAATCGTGGATCAGCTCGTGTCCAAAGATCAGGGCACCGCTGCCGGGATTGTCCGTGTTGGTGCCTGCGGCATCAGAGCCGATACCTACCACACCAAATCCACCAGCGTGGGGGTAGATTGGCATATCCGCGTGACCGCCAGAATAGCCAACACTGGGTGCCCAGCCATAGACATGATTTGCCCCGGTAAAAGCCCCGGAGAACCAAAAGGAGAAGGCGTTTTCGAGGATCCATTTAGCGTTGAGGTTCGAGATGAGGTTATGTTGTCCGTCTGCAGTTCCGAGAGTGCCAGTCCAATCCAGGTAGCCGCTTTTAACCAGGTAGTTAACCCCATTATCGCGCATGGGTAGTATCTGGTTGAACCAATCACCTGCACCACCGTTAACAGCCCAACCACCCGCATACTGCTCACCGCTGTAACCAGATGGGTGATAGCGCAGGCGCTGCCCAACGATCTTCATCTCGCCTCGGTTCTGGAAAGTGAGCGTGATGTAGCCCGAAACCGGGTAGCGGTTGTTGCTTTCATTTGTCTCTGCAATAATGTTGTTTGGATCGACGATGGCATAAAAATCGACGTTGATATCGTTTGAGAAGTTAACATTGAAATAGATATTTGCACTATCAGGTTTCGTTTGATCGATGCTACCGGTGGCTTTTCCACTTGCATCAGCCTGGTACCAGACTCCCGCCGCGCGGATGAACAGGCGCACCGGCACATTATTCTGACTTCCACCATACAGGCTGGAAAACTTGAGGTAGATGCGTGCAGACGTATCTTTCTTGTTCACTACCGGCAAGGAGTTATTAGCACAGGAAGTCAGACCCTTCGACGTGTCGAAACATTGGATTCCCTGGGTGATCTCGATGCCGTGGATCGATAAGTCGGCGTTAAATATGATTGGGGCGATGGGGATCGAAGGATGCAAGTAAGGGATCATCGGCATTACTGGGGTGGGCGTGGGACTTGGTCCGGGGAGAGGCGTACTGGTGGGCACCGGGGTCCAGGTGGGCATGGGTGTTCGGGTTGGTGGGATCCCCCTGCGAGGTGCAAAATACAGGTCATCGATGGACTCTGCAATCTGGGTCTGGCCGTAATCCAGGCTGACGCTGACGATCCTGCCGTCGGGGTCGTTCAAACCCATGAAAACGGTATGGGCGTCCGGGACAGGAAACTGGCGCATCTGGCAAAGAATCGCTCCAGAGGCATCATAAGCCGTCATGAGGGCGATGAGCTGGGCACCTTGTCCGTTACCAACATAGAAGCCAACATCCGTCTTAGGCTCGTCAAAAGTGATGACGATGGGCATGCCAGCGTTGCTCCCACCCGGAATGGCGTCGTTGAGGGCTACATTTGGCCTCGAATGAGCATTTTCAGGCGCACCACCATAGGTCTTCACCTGGGTTTGCTGCGTATCTACCAGGGAGACCCCAAAGGTTGGCCGATAGTGGTCGCTAATCAAGGTTCCATCGGGCAGGTCATCGAAATTGATCAATGTTGCGGCAGGGATATTGGCTGGATCGGTAAACGTTGTGCATTGTTGCTGGGCACTGGCAGCCAAAGGGTTATTCGCAGGGTTTATCAGTGAACTCAACGGCGATACGAAAAATAACAAGACTGCAATAATCGCCACAGCAGGTAGAAATGTTTTCAACAAGGGATTCTTCATTAGACGACCTCCAAAATGGATTCGATCTATGTAGATTGCGAAATTGAGTAGCCGGTATATTTAGATATATCTGATATATATTACTATATTTATCTATATTAATCGATGAGAATTTTTTACAGGATTTTAATGATCCGGAGCTTCGCCTAATAATTAATCAACATTGAGTGGTTTTTTTTAACAGGAAAATCAGCTTGCCTTGTCTCTGCCTTCCGCTGCAGGGAGCGGGCTGTAGGACTCGCCCGCCTCACCCATTTCATATTGCAGAAATTGGGGAGGAGAGAAAGCTCCAGCTGCAATAATGCCGTAAGAGCTTATTTCTCACTTCATGTTACAAAATATTGGTTTTATCTGCGTACATGTCCACCGCTGTTAAAGTAGAGACGCTCCAGCGGAGCGTCTCAAAAGTGTTACTTCTGAATTCCCACGTCACCGCCAGTGGCGATACTCCCGCTAACGTACGTGAAAGAACCCTGTCGATCGCGATTCATCAGGTTACACACCCTGGTGAATGGCTTTCTGATAGCATAATAACAAACACATGTCCTCTAAATGGTCTGTTAAAGATTAAGAACATTCTAAAAACCAAGCCCCCTCCCACCTCCCCCATTTCAAAAATCGGAAATAGGGGAGGAGTAAATATCCGTGTCCATCTGTGTTTATCTGTGGTTAAAATTCGTTCATCGGTGGTTAAATACATCAATTCAAGCATTTAATGCTACAATCCTGCTGCAATGAAAGTTGACCCTGAGAATCGAAGGAATGTACCCATGAAAGTTACTGTCATCGGTGGAGGATCCACCTACACACCCGAGCTGATCAATGGATTTTTGGAGCGTAGCTCCACCTTGCCGGTCAGCGAGGTATGGCTGATGGACATTGACCCTGCGCGCCTGGCCACCGTGGGCGGATTTGCCCAGCGAATGGTGGAAGCCCGGGGGAACTCGTTCAAAGTGGTCCTGAGCGGCGACCAGCAAGCCGCCATCCAGGGTGCATCTTATGTAATCACCCAATTACGCGTGGGGCAGATGCCTGCCCGGGTGAGGGACGAATACCTTGGGCTGCGCCATGGATTGATCGGCCAGGAGACCACCGGCGTGGGGGGCATGGCCAAAGCCATGCGTACCATCCCGGTGATCTTGAAAATCGCGACGGATATGCGCGCCCTTGCCCCGGGTGCGCTGCTGGCCAACTTCACCAACCCGGCCGGGCTGGTGACCCAGGCATTGCAAAAATATGCGCCCGGGGTGGCTTCCGTGGGTGTCTGCAATGTGGCCATCACCACCAGGATGGGTATCATCGACGGCTTGAAGGAGCTGAGGGGCAATGCAGTTTCACCCGAGCGGACCCAGCTGGATACGCTTGGCCTGAACCACCTCTCCTGGCACCGTGGTTTCAGCGTGGATGGTGAGCAGATCTGGCCGCAGGTGTTCGAGGCCTACCTGGAGCAGCTGCGGGCAGACCCCGAGCCTGAATGGGACCCGCGCACCATTGAGGTGCTGGGGATGATGCCCAATCACTACCTGCAGTATTTCTACCATACCGACCGCAAGTTGCAGTCGCAGCGAAAATGGCCTCCTTCAAGGGGTGAAGAAGTGATCGAGATCGAAAAAGGCCTGCTCAGGCAGTATGCCGACCCGGGCCTGGTGGAGCCACCGGCGGACCTGATGCTACGCGGGGGGGCGTATTATTCCACCGTTGCCACCCAGCTGCTCAACGCCCATTACAACGACCTGGGGGAGACGCATGTGGTCAATACACAACATTCCGGGGCGGTGCCGGGGTGGCCTGCCGATTGGGTGCTGGAAATGCCCTGCAGGGTGGACCGCGCCGGCATCCATCCCCTGCCCGCCGAGCCATTGCCAGCGGTGTGCTTCGGGTTGCTGGCACAGGTGAAGTGTTACGAGCTGCTCGCGGTGGAGGCGGCTGTGCACGGCGACCGGAAAGCTGCCTACGAAGCTTTGCTGGCCCACCCACTCGGTCCCAAAGCAGACCGGGTCCAGGCAGTGATGGATGACATGCTGGAGACCAACCGGGAGTACCTGCCGCAATTCTGGAAGGATTGACCGTTTTGTGATTTTACAGATCGAGGGTTCACATTGTCCAACCAATCGCAATTATTAAATGAAATCTATACCCAGCCCGAAGCCATCCGCCACATGTTGGAAAATGAAGCCGGGCGGGTGGCACGGATCAGCCAGCAGCTCTCTCCATATGAATACTCCTACGCACTGATCGCGGCGCGGGGCACTTCCGATAACGCGGCGCGCTATGCCCAGTATATCTTCGGGGCGATCAACCATCTCAGCGTAGCCCTGGCTGCCCCGTCATTATTTACCCGCTACCATGCCCCTCCCAGATTGGAAGGTGCGCTGGTGATCGGGATCTCACAATCCGGGCAGTCCCCCGATATCGTCACCGTGATCGAAGAAGCCAGGCGCCAGGGAGCTCCCACGGTTGCCATCACCAATGACCTGGATTCACCGCTCTCCCTGGCGGCGGAATACAGGCTGGGTTTGGGCGTGGGGAAGGAATATAGCATCGCCGCCACCAAGACCTATACCGCCCAGCTGACCGCCCTGGCCATGTTGGCGTTGAGCCTGAAAGAGACCCCCTTGCAGCTGGATGCCCTGGAGCAAGTGCCCTCTGCACTTGAGCAGGCGCTGGAGGCGGAACCGCTGGCACGCCGTGCCGCCGAAAGCCTTGCTGCTGTGGACCACACCGTGTTCATTGGGCGGGGGTTCAATTATTCCACTGCCTGGGAGATCGCCTTGAAGTGCAAGGAGCTGGCAAATATGCAGGCTGAGCCCTATTCTTCGGCCGATTTCCTGCATGGACCCATCGCCATGGTGGAACAAGGTTTCCCCGTGGGTATCATTTCCATGGGGGATACCTTCAGGGATGAATTGAGCGCACTGGCTGGCAACGTGCATGAACGGGGTGCCCATCTCATCACCATCGGAGATCAGCCTCCCGAAGGGCATGTTGAGGGGCAGGATCATTTCATCCCGGTGCCAACGGGGTTGCCCGAGTGGCTGACCCCGATCGTGGCAGTCCTGCCGGGGCAGCTACTCGCCTACCACCTGTCCAAGAGGCGTGGTTTCGACCCCGACAATCCACGCGAAATCCATAAAGTCACCCTGACCAAGTGAACCTAATACCGTTCGTATGAACTTCGAACATCAACAAAGGACAGCCGATTTTATCTCGAGCGAAACCTACCCTGTTCTTACATTGGTCATGGATATAACAAAATCATCAAATCACAAAAATAGCACAGGGGCACGACATGTCGTGCCCCTACAACTGAATCCTGCCTTTAAAATGACGCAAGTGGAACTGCCCCATTAACTTTGAGGACAGCCTGTGGTGTGGATGAATACTCCTCACTGCTCGGTGATGGGCACGGTTTCCAGCTGATTCTGGACCGTGCTCAGGCGCCGGTACAAACCATCCTGTGCCATCAGCTCGGCGTGGGTGCCAACTTCCTTGATCTGCCTGCCTTCCATCACCACGATCTTATCTGCATTGCGGATGGTGGAAAGCCGGTGGGCGATGATGATCGTTGTCCGGCCGATCATCAACCGTTCCAGCGCCTGTTGGATCAGCAGCTCGGTCTCGGTGTCCACCGATGAAGTGGCTTCGTCCAGGATCAGGATGGGTGCATCCTTGAGCACCGCCCGGGCGATGGATAGGCGCTGCTTCTGGCCTCCCGAGAGCTTCACCCCACGCTCGCCGATCAGCGTATCGTAGCCATCTGACAGGGCGGAGATGAACCCATCCGCATTGGCGATCCTGGCCGCGGCGATCAGCTCCTGCTCAGAGGCACCCGGGCGCCCAAACAGGATGTTCTCACGCACCGACCCATGGAAGAGGAACACGTCCTGCAGCACAATGCTGATCTGCCTGCGCAGGCTGTCGAGGGTGAACTGGCGGATATCGTTACCATCCAGGGTGATGCTGCCCGAGGTCACGTCGTAAAAGCGGGGGATGAGGCTGACCAATGTCGATTTCCCCACCCCGGTGGGCCCCACCAGGGCAACCACATTGTGGGCAGGGATGTCCAGGCAGATATCTTCCAGGACCGGGGTCTCGGGTGAGTATTCAAAATTCACATCCTGGAAAGAGATATCTCCCGTGGCACGCCCCACCAGCGGGACAGCCCCGGGGCAATTCTCCATCTCCGGATGCTCCTCCAGCAGGTCAGCCACCCGGTCGGCCCCGGCAAGTGAACCCTGGACCTGCTCCCAGGCGTTGCTTAGGTTGCGTATCGGCTGGTAAAAGATTTCCAGGTACAGGAAGAAAGCCACCAGGTCTGCCACAGGGAGCACCCCTTGTAATGCCAGTTTGCCTCCGAAGTAAATCACGATCAGCATTCCCAGGGATGAAGTGAATTCAATGAATGGCTGGAAAGTTGCCATCAGTTTGAGTGCTCCCAGGAGCGAAATCCGGTAGCGGTCGATGCCCTGGTTGACGCGCTTCATTTCTTCCACTTCGCGTGTGAAGGCCTTGATCTCCCGGATCCCAGACAGGCTATCGTTCAGGATGGCATTCAGGTTGCCCAGCTCTTTTTGCCGCTCACGGAAGGCTGGGCGCACATAACGTGAATATACTTGCAGTGAAACGATCACCAATGGGATGGGGATCATGCTGAGCAAAGTCAGGCGCCAGTTCATGCTCAGTAAAACCGCACTGACCCCGATCAATGTGATCACATTGACCACCATGTCCGGGACGGCATGTGAGATCAGCTGCTCGAACAGCTCGGTATCGTTGACCACACGTGACATCAGTTGACCCGTTTGTTTATCTTCATAAAAACGCAGCGATAAGGCCTGTAAATGCTCGTAGATATGCTTACGTACATCCGCAACCACACCCCAACCTGCCAGGTGTGCCATGTAGGAACGCAGGAATTGCATGGCTGCCCGCAGGATAAAAATCCCCAACGCAATCGCTGTCAGGAACGTCACCAGCTTGTAAGACAAAGCAGTGGTTGCTGGGGAAGTAATGTCGGCGATCAACGTGCGAATGATCCAGGGGATGATCAACTGGACGCCCACCAGCAGGAACATACTGATAATGGTGACTACAAGATCCAGCTTATAATGCCTGGCGTAAGAAAAAACGAGTTGAAGGGGTTTCAAACCGATTGCCTTTCGTTTAGGAAAAATGTTTCTCAAACCTGTCAGGAGACTTATCCATTATAGACGCCTGCAACTAAATTGGGGAGTGTATAATCTCCAATAAAGAGAGGAGGTTTACCATGCTGTGGATAACTCGTTCACACGTGCACGTCGACCGGGTGGCCTGCCCGTGGTTGATCACCCGGTTTGTGGATAGTGAGGCAGAATTCCTGTTCGTCCCCAGCAGCCAGATCGAGCAGATGGTGGTTGAAACCGGGGCGATCCCATTTGATGCCCCCGGGGTCGAGCTGGGGCACGTGGATGGAAGGTGTTCGTTCGAATCCATCATGCATAAATATGGGTTGAAAGAGCCGGGATTGTTGCGGCTGGCAAAAATCGTTCATGCCGCGGATATCGCCGATGACATCGACGAGGATCCGATCGCCCGTGGGTTGGAAGCCCTGGCAAGTGGGTTCTCCTTGCGCTATCCAGAAGATACTGAGAACCTGGCACACCAATTAGACCTGTATGATGCCTTGTATGCCTGGTGCCGGATGGACGTAGCAAAGAATAAATAAATGGGTTGTATCATGAACCACCAGGTTCCTGGTTGATCGTATGATTAAAGCATTCACGGGCGCTGTTGCGCCCGTGAAATGAGGAACAGGGTATTATTTGAATGTCACTGGCAGGAAGATCAAGTTATATACAGGGACCGGTGGTAGCACTTCAAATGCAGCTTCCAGGGCAGCTGGTTGACAATCGCCATTGATCAGGCTGAGGTCATATACCCCCAGGGGCAATCCGGCGGGAATGACCGCCTCAATCGTGGTGGAACTGACGAGAGTGACTGATATCAGCCATGTTTCTCCCAGCTGAACGACGGGATCGGCAAGGAAACCGGAACCAGAGATCACGACCGGGATAGGAACCTCGTTGCTGCCAGAGCTGGGGGTGATGGAAAGCAAGCTGGGTGCGGGGTTGGGAGGCGTTGGAGCGGTGATCATGACATCATCGATGTACCATCCGATATCACTTACCGATGTATCACATCCCAGGCGCCAGCGGATGATCACCTCCTGCCCAGCAAAACTGCTCAGATCCACGGTAGTCTTTGTCCAGGTAGTCATATCACCCGTCCAACCCTCCCGTCCGCTGAGGGGGTTGCTATAACTTGTCGAGATCGTGCCATTATAGCCATTGGCAGTGATGTAAGCTCCCAGGTCGTCCCAGGACTCTCCCGCATCTGAGGATATTTCCAATACTGCACCATCATAATTATCACCTTCGAACTGGTAGCGATGCCAGAAGGTCAATTCGCTGCCTCCGCCAACCATGACCGGTTCAGTGGTCCACAAGCGGGTATCGGTGACGCCTGCATCATCCGGCACGTACCAGGCATGGGTGGGGCTGTGGGATTGGGCAGTAGAAATTACCCAGTGGTCCACACCCGTCTGTGCAAAGTGAGTCCAGTTGTCTGCCCCTGATTCAATATCATCCACAAAGATCGTCTCCAGGAGGGTAGTGGCAAAATGGAATGGCTCAGCCCAGGCACCCGATCCACAGGAATTCTCTGCCTGTGCGCGCCACCAATAACACTTACCACCCTCCAGGGGGTCAGCCAGGGTATAGGATGAAGCCGTTAACCCGTAGGTGGCATCCAGGGGGGCCTCGAAAAGTGGGCTGGTCGCCAGCTCGAAGTTGTATCGACTGACCAGGGGAAGGTCATCCCAATCAAATATCGGAGCCAGGGGTTGGTTGGCTGCACCATCTTCCGGACTGAGCAGGTTGGGTGTGGTTGGCAGCTCAGTATTGATTCGCAGGTTGAGCTGCATTTCCTGAATTCAGGCTGACCTGGTCAGTTGCGGTGATGACAATGCTGTGATCTCCAGCCGGAGCGCCAGCACTGATATCCAGGCTAACAGTGGAGGTGAATGGAGCCTCCGATTGGGCAGGATCAAAATCGAGGGCAACATTGAAGGGTAATGCTCCATTTTCAAGATACACGGTGGATGAATAACCCATTATGCTTCCAATCTCAGCAATGGAATATACGGTCCCTTCAGTGCAGACCTCCAGGTTGGTTGGCTCCAGGTCAAATGTAAAGCTGGGAATGTCCGGTTCCATGAACAAGTGAACCGATGGGTCTCCCAGGATGTTGTAAGTCTCCCAATAATAGCGTGCACTGGAAGGATAATGTCCCTCAACCTCTGCCAGGCCAGCATAGGTCATCGCAGTGACGTCCGTATGCGGACTCATCTCGATGAAAAGGGAATCGAACATGCTGCGCTCCAGGACATCATCCTCATCCCAATAACTATTGGTGGAGGAACCCCAGTAAACCAGGGCGCCTTTTCCTTCCTGGAGCACCCAGGTTTCACCGAATACCTCCACCTGTCCAAAATCTCCGCTGATGCAGGCATGGGAAGCGACAAAGGGATACATATTATCAGCAGTGAGATTTCGGATATCAGCGGGTGTGAAATCCATTTCCCAACCGCTGTAGCTGCCATGCCCTGAATATATGATCGCCCACCGCCCCTGGTTGAATTGATCAACAAGGTCCTGGTGGGTAGCATTATATGTCACGCAATAGAGCTTATCGCCACCCGGATTGGGGTCAGCCGGAAAAGTTCCCGTCCATCCCCCAGGCGCAGTGTAAGTATCGATAACATAGTTATGGGTTCCCTCGGCGACCGTGTAATTATCGCAGGTGGCAGGGAAGGAGACAGTTTTCAGCCAGGGTTCCTGCCCATTGAGGGTTGCATATTCCAGGTACTTATTAACCATATAAGACGTCTGTGCGACGGAACGCACAGGGAAACGGCCGCGACCGATATCCGGGTGCCAGTCACTGGCACCATCCATGGTAGCGTAATATAAATCGGTGGAAGTTCCAATGATCTGTCCTGTCCAGGTGGGCAGGGTGTCGGTATCGCCCACCAAAAGGATATAGGAAGGTGGCAGGGGCCAGGTATCATAGGCTGTTTGGATGTATGACTTAATTCCGGCAGGTGTGTTGCCATTGGGGATTTCAGAGGTGCGAGTCAGGGTAACCTCGAAGCCTCGGTTTTCACGCAGGGTAACAAGCGGGGCGAGGGCGTCAACATAGGCATCCGCCGAGATGATCAGAAGACCAATATCTCCTTTCGAGGCTTGAGGCTGACCCTGGTTGAAGTTTAATACCCGCCCGGAAATGGAAGAATCGAAGGAAGGAGATGAATAACGGTTGGCCAACCCCTGTGTGGTCAGCATATCTGAGCCAGTGAGGTTGAGTCGGAACGCGACCTGAGAGTACAAGCGCAGTCTACCAACGGATGGATCATAGGAAACTGGCCACACTTCTACCGGTAGAATGCGATGACCGCGGACAATATAAGGCTCTCCAAGATTGACCACCCATGATGGATACGTGGATCCATCCGAATAATATTTTGAGTCAATGGTAAAAGGCTGGTTGTCTTCAACACCTTCAATCTTCGGTACAGGAGGTTGCATCGGGTAAATGGAATGGAGACCAAGTGTGACCAATGAGCGGTCCATACTCTGGAAGGAAATGAGCTCCACAGATACCTCGGCTCCAAAAGGTATCTCGACATCCTGGCGTAAGACTGGCAGCTCGGGAAGTCCATAGCTGTAAGGATAACCATATCCATCACCAGACATGCGTGTGTACACATCCCCCTCTGCGTAAACTGTGTCCACATATACACCGGGTAGGGTGGCCTGCAACTCGATCAAACTGGCATCTGCACTTACCAGCTTCATCACAGGCTCTGAAGGTTTGGATTTCCCATCGAATGCCAGCCAGGTGGGGCCATTTTGAGCGCTGGTAGGGTTAGTTAGTATCATACCTGCAGACAAGATTAACCCAAAAATCAATACTGAAATCACGATACGCATCCTTCTCATGTCTTTTTCTCCGCTCTTTTGTGGGTTGTGGAACAATTCACAAGATAAGTGTACCTTATTATTCCCCATTAATTGGAACAATTATCTTCTTATCAGTTATTATAACCAGAGTGGGATAAAATAAAACCGCAATGTTTCATATGGGTATGTCCTGTAAACTATACGATGTTGCTGTCGCTAGAAGGAAAATAACATGAAAGTATTACCGGATAGCTGGGAAACGGAAAGATTATTGGTGAGGGATGCGACCATGGGGGATGTGCAAAACTTACGCAATGTTTTCAATGCCTGTTCTTATGTTGGCGAATGGGACAGTACCTTTTATGAAGAAACTGAGGAAGCCTTCGTTCAGCTGGTTTCAAAAAGTGTCCGCTTTGATCATACAGACAATGAAATCTTCAAAATGCAAAGTGTATTACTGCGGGGAAGTGAGAACATCATTGGATATTTCCACCTTTTCCATAATGCACCCATGCCGCAGTTAGTGTGGATCTCTATGTTTGTGGTCCATCCCCATTTCCAGAAAAATCGCTATGGCTCGGAGCTGGCATATGGGATATGGGACCAGCTCAGGCAGCTTGGCGAGTATGAGGCGATCTGGTTGAAGGTATATTTGAAGAACTGGCCAGCGTTACGGTTTTGGATCGATATGGGCTGGCATACAATCATCCGTTATGAAGGGGATAGTGTACACGCCGATGAAACGATGGCAGCCGTTGTGCTGGAAAAAAAGTTGAAATGATTGCTGGCCAAAAAATGGGGGGAAAATATTAACCAGTGCTAGGGGGATTGGGCGATCCCTGGCCGAGCTTGCGCAAGGAATTTGAGATGGCTTTAAGCGCCAGCTCACGTTCCGGTGTGTCGGGTTGGGCAGCCCAGGATCTTCGCTCCTCCAGTAAATCTTGCATGCGGGTCAAGCGCTCATCAGGGGTCACTACGGCTGGGAGCGTATCATGGTCGGGCATCAGGGTATCAACATCGCGCAGGTTCCGGAAGATATATCCACATAGTCCAACCAGAGCTGCCAGGCATCCCCCAACCACAAAGAGCAGCGCCATACCACGGCCAGGCCCTGTGCCCATTAACCAACCGGTTGCTTGAGCCAGGGCGCTTTGAGGATCTCGCATGGCAGGCTCGAGGATTTTATCGGATAACGGACCGGCGATAAGCATCGCCAGCGGAGAGACAAACCATGCGATCAAACGGCGAATGGAAAAAACCTTCCCTTGCAGGTCAGGAGGTACCTTGGCCTGCCAGATGGCCTGGTTGGAGCCGTTGATGATGGGGATAAAAAACATTCCAAAAAAACCAGCAACCATCCAGATGGGTGTGTTACGTCCCAAACCCATCAGCACCAGACCCAACAGGCTGGAAATAAACCAACCAAATAGCACTCCGTTGACACGGCGCTTTGGACCCCCCCAGGCACTCATCACAAGACCACCCACCACACCCCCCACTGCCGCAGCGGAGTTCACTACAGCGAGGATCTTTTCATTGGTGCCAGTGTTCGCCAGGATCATAGCCGCCTGGACCGCCATGGGAATGCCAACAAAAAAGTTACCGGTCAGGAATACTATCTGCAAGGCAAGCAGGGGAGGCCTTTTCAGAATGTATCCAAAACCAAAACCTGCCTCCTTCCAGATGCTTCCCTGCGCCTGGCGTCCCTCCTCAGTGATCTTGGGTTGAGGGATAAAGACCAAGAGCAAAGCACCAATGGCAAACACAAAGGTGGCTATGTCAATCATCAGAATTCCGGAAAAACCGATGTAACCAAGCAACGCACCGGCCAGGATGGGGGCAAATATATTGGAAGCCGTATCCGCGAGGGAGAGCATACCGTTAGCCCGCCCATATTGTTCCTTGGGGATCATGGTGGAAATGGCGGCTGAATAGGCAGGCCACTGGAAGGATTGGAACACACCCTGGATGGCACTGGTGATGAACAGCATCCAGATCTGCAGATGGCCGGTGCTAAACAAGATGAGGATGACGATCGTGGTAAGCCCAGAGGCAAGGTCGCTCACCATCATCATCATTTTGCGATTGGAACGGTCAACAATCGCCCCGGCAAAGGGTGAAGCGATCAACATCGGGGCAACATAGAAGAAGCCGATCATTGCCAGGGCGGTGGCTGCATTGGTCTGTTCATATGCCCAGATGGTCATGGCAAAGTTGGTCATGCTGGTACCGAGCAGGGAGATGATCTGCCCGACCCAAACAATGGAAAAACCAAACATGCCAGTGGGGCGATTAGGGGAAGTTTGCGATGCGTTCATATGATAAAAAGCTATTATACACAAAACAAACGCCCGTATGCTAACGCAACTGGCGTTTGATTGCCTGGGAGTACCGGTTTACGATTGATCTTTCATCAGCTTTATAGCTTCATCGACGGTCATCTCGCCAGTCTCGATGCGTTGAAGGATTTCTGCGGTGCTAAGGGGCGCAGGTGGGGGAGTCTGTGGCGGTGTGGGCGGGGCAGGTGGGGTGGGGATCGCTTCTGCCGGTGGGGTGGTTTGAACTGCCGTGGGAGGAACGCCTTCCGTTTCGATGAATAGATCACCCGAGACACTTTTTAAACGGACCGCAATCCCACCCCCCTGAACCAGGGTTATTTTCTGACCGTGGCCGATACGAGTGGTCGTGGTGGGAAATGAAGAGCGAATGCTGCCACTCACACTGCTGAGCTCTGCGTTGCAATGCGTATCAGGAGGCACCAGCATACGCACATTGCCAGATACCGAGCTGAAATAATATGGACCATCCGATAGAGAGGTCTGCAGGATGATATCACCACTTACCGTGGAAGCATTGGCTGAAGGAAAGTTTGACTCCAATAAATGCACCCTACCTGAGACGGAATCCATATCGAGTACACCAACCAGATGCGAACCAGTGGTGTCACCACTAACTGCAGTAAGCTTGATCGGACCGGTTAACTCCACCAGGTTGCTGTCTCCACTGACCGTCTTAAAGTTTAAATACCCCAGTCAGCCCGCTTACATTAAGCCCACTGCTGACGCAGGACGCATCCAGGTGGATTCCCTGAGGCACACGGACAATATATTCCACCTTGGGCGGCTGTGAAAAGAACCCAAATGTAGTTTCCGATGAGCGGGTTTCGACATGCACACTGCCATCGGAATCCTGGGTCATTTCTATCCGATACTTATTGCTATCAAAACTTCCATGCTTAATCGCCTTGACGTCGATCACGCTTGCCTCGCCAGGCTGGATGGTGACCGAACCGCGAATATTGGAAATGATCAGGCGAGCCGGATCGGTTACCTGGAAAGTTTTTTCAATGATTTCATCAGACATAATATCCTCCACATAGAGATCTAACCAAGACCTAGGACCTGCGACTAATCGATATATACTTCGATATGCTCGCCGTCTTCTTCGTCGACGACATCCACGATCTTTCCTTCCATCTGTCCAGAGCGAATGGCGTCTGCAATTTGGTTAAAATTAACATCCGGAGCATACTGGCTAGCGATGCTCATACCTGCATCCACTAAACCGAGAGGTAAATTGACACTGACCTTGGCTTTGCCAGTGAGCATATCGGTCACGCGCACACGCAACATGCCTTTACCCCCCCGGCTGGTGGTGACGATAGGACGTGGCTCCTTTCGGCTCTCACGAAGCGCCGATAGGAGCTTGGCACCTTCCTCAGCTGTAATCTTGCCTTCCTGAATCATCCGTAAAATTCGCATTCTTTCTTCTGTTGTTGCCATATCGACCTCCAAATAATTTCCTGATTAAGCGGACGAAATTTTTTCATCCTGATGAATAATTAGAGCATTTAACCAATATATACTTCGACCTTCTCCCCCAAATCACCTTCGTCCACCTGCACATATAGCGGCTGTTCAGGTGACGTTTTTTCTAGAGCAGAGAATCATCTGATCCAGGTTAGCATTATCCATTCCATGAATATGAGGCTTAAATATGCGCATGATCCAGGCAGCAAAACGGATAGGGAGAGGCATGCTGATGGCGATCGTCTGAGGCCACTCCCCCGGCTCTTGATGGATTCTGACGTGCATCCAGCGTGCGGTACGGCTGGCAGCTGATAGGATGATGATAATAATGCCAAATAACAAAGGAAACCACAGGCAAGCAAACCAGAAACCAAAGCCGTTTCCCTGGTATGCCAGGAACATTAGTAATCCACTGATCACAGTGATGCCAAGACCCACCGAGAGGGGAATCCACCACCAGCTGCGCCACTTCTTGATCCTGGAGTCAAATTCTTTTGATGGGGAAGAACTCTTTGTTTTTGAGACAGGTTCCTGTTCAAACACTCCTGGTTCAGGTGTAGTCTCAGGCTGACCAGTCGAGGTCGAACTGGCTTCTGCAACAAAAGGAATTTCAGTCTCGTCAAGCTCACCTTCAAGCGAATTCAGCAGCCTGACTCCTTCTGATGCAGTGATGACACCTTTTTCAATCATTTCGAGAATTTGAAGACGTTCAGCTTCATTCATAATTCTTTCAATCAACCTTTCACTTCAGGATCGGACAAGATTTCCTGCTTTTTGCACTGCCTGCTTTTTTATTCTTATTTACCTTCCAGGGCAGAAAGCAGCTCCTCGGCCTCTTCCATGGTTATTTTCTTCTGTTCAAGCATCCGCAGGATCATCAGTCGCTCATCCTCGCTCACCGGTTCACCAACAGGGACTGGTGGAGTGGGTGGGGTTGGGATGTTGAAGTTCCAGCTATGAGGTCCATGACGTGAGGCACGTTCACGAGCCTCAGCCTTGATCTCAACCTTGCGTTGTGCTGCTGCCAGTTTCCGTTCCATCCGCTCCTGGGCATGGCGCATACGTTCCTGGGCGCGGGTTGAAGCCCGCTCAGAGGCTTCACGGGCACGATCTTCAATCCTGCGAGCCTGTTCCTCGCTCAATTTTGAAGCGCTCAAGCGCATGGTCAGGCTGGAAAGTTGTGCATTCAGCTGGTCTTCGATCATCCGCATTTGTGAATCAACCTGTTGTGAGATCTGCTCGCTGAAAGCGTCTGCCATCCCATTGACTTCACTATCAATGTTTAAATCGAAATCTCCCATTTCCCAATCGGGGGTGAAGGTGTCCAAGACCACGTTGCCACTTGCAGACAGCTTGATCTGTGCATCACCTTCTGCAAGGGTGAGTGCGTAGGGTGCCTGAACTGGGGCAGAGGCTTTAATGCCAGGTAATCCGACCCTCACCTGGGATGCCCTGGGGACACTGATCTCCGCACTTGCATCTGCAGATAAACGGCAGAACACGTTGCCCTTGCTGGTAAACTCATAGGAGTGCCCTGGAGCAGGATCGAGGCGCAGAGATATATTCCCACTTGCCGAGGCTGATGCATTTCCGGCTACATCACTGAGGTTGAGATTACCGGCAATCCGGTCGGTGATCATTAAATCGCCCTGGACACCCTGGATGGAAACATCGCCCTGGACTCCCTCAATCTTGAGAGATCCTTCTACATTCTTGGCTACCAGGTCACCATACACATGTTTAATTTCGGTAGGTCCCACGTTCCTGAGTTCCAGGTCGCCGCTTATGGAATCAATCGTTAATCCGCCATCCAAATTTTTTATTACTGCGTCCCCACGTACTGCATTCACCTCGACAAGCGCAGCTTGAGGCACACGCACAGTGCAGCTATCGGTACAGCGAATTGTGACCTGGTCGTCCTGAGATTCGAGAGTCAGGTTTTCCGAATCGTCAGACCTGGCTGTTACTTGAAAAGAATCATGCCCCTTCAGATTCAGATCACCACTGATATCCAGCAAAATGCGGGGAGATGAGCTGGTGGCGACAAATTGCTTCTCCATGATCACTTCTCACTTTCCTGCAATAATCGCATTGCTTCTTCAGCACTGATCAAGCCTTGATCCAGGTCCTCCAAGATACGTTGACGCTCGGTATCACTTAATCCAGCCAGAGGCTCTTCTCCACCAGGCTCATAACCCAATGCACGAATTACCTCGTGTAAGCGATTGCGGATGGTTGGATATGAAAGACCCAACTCAACCTCCATGCGGGTGATCTTCCCCTCGCAACGCATGAATGTCTCTACAAATGAAAGCTGTTCCTGGGTGAGTTGCGAAAATGGACCGCCTGTAAAGCGTCCTTCGATGGTGGTATCGCAGTCCTGGCAATAAATGCGCGTGACGGTAACTTCTCCACCGCAAAGCGGGCACCGGGTAGGTAAGGTATTCATTCTAGGATCGCCTCCAATAAACAGCTTTTGACACCTGGCATGCAGCCTGCTTCATGAGTCGTCTCATAACATGACCAAAAATGAAGGTACCGTACTTTCATCCGTAGAAAGCCTGGTATAGGAGCGTTGCTTAAGCCTGGTACCGACACGGATCAGTGCTTCTCCCAGCATGGGTATGGCACGGCGAAACAAAGGCGGGTTAATCATTCCGGATTGCTTAAAAGCATGACGAAGCATTGAAGCACTGCGGATGCTTTCTTGATGAATTAAGATCAATTCGTTCCCCAGGTTTTCCATAACAGCCTCCTTCGGTATTCTTACGCTGTTTGTTCCTGATTAGTATTATACACAATATTTAAATATTGTCAATGATTAATTCAATATATTCAATATCAATATTGAATTATTGTAAGTTTTATTCAATTATTTGGTGGTAATTCAAGTGTTGTTTTTATAGACCCGGGGTTGCTGGGGTCACCCCTGAGGCAGGCATTATGTTCGAATCTGCCAGAGCCAGAAATACATCCTCCAGGGTTGGTTCCACAACCTCCAGATGATCAACCTGGATGGAAGCGTTGAACAGTGCCTGGTATAGAGCCTCAGCATCGATATCAAACGGAGTAATAGCCCGCAGATGGTCGCTGGTGAGACCGGCTCGTAAAACACATGGACAGTTTTCAAGGGCTGAAAGGGCTGCAAGGAGGGGTTTGGCAAATATATCCCAGGCAAGTCCGGGAAGTGCATGTTGTTTGAGGGTAGATGGGCTATCCAAGGCCAATAATTTTCCATCCCGCATAATACCAACCCGCCCACAGTACTCTGCTTCGTCCATATAATGGGTGGTCACCAGGGCAGTCACCCCTCTGGCAACCACGGCGTAAATCAGATCCCAGAATGCACGGCGGGCTGTTGGATCCACGCCAGAGGTCGGCTCATCCAGGAAGAGCAACCGCGGTTGGTGAACGATGGCTGTACCCAACGCCAGGCGCTGTTTCCAACCAGTAGATAGATCGCTAACGCGTTCTCCTTCCAGTGATCTCAAGCCAATTAAATCCAAAACTTCATCCAGGCGTCTCCGCTCCCTGATGCCATAGACACCAGCGTAGAATGCCAGGTTCTCCCCAACGGTCAGATCATGATATAAGGCAAATTTCTGCGACATGTACCCTACATTTTCGCGCACGCGCTCTGATTGCCGCACGATATCATAGCCCAAGACAGTGGCTCCTCCTTCGGTCGGGCGCAATAAACCCAACAGCATGCGGATGGTGGTGGTTTTTCCCGAGCCATTGGGGCCCAGATAGCCCACCACTTCACCTGCTTCGACGCGGAAGGAGATATGATCCACTGCAATAAAATCGCCAAAGCTTTTTGTGAGGTTTTGCGCCAGAATGACTTCCACGGTCATGGTTTACTTTTCTCCCTGTGGAGAGTCTTTTCCGTGCTGGTGTTCCAATAAACTGATGAACACATCCTCCAATTGTGGTGTAATGGTCCTTAACCGGGTAATCTTTCCGCCCTGCGCCGGAATAATCCTCTCCAAGTTTTCCATCACCAGCAAAGCTGAGCCTGGATGAACGCGCAAATGGAGGCGGTCGCCGAACATTTGGGCATCTTCCACATTGCCATCTGTACGGGCAAGATCGCGCAGCAGAGGGAGTGGTTCTCCATGAACCTCAATAATGCGCCCAGTTAATGTCGCCCGTAGCACGTCAGGTTCGCCTTCGACAAGGACCTTGCCAAGGCGCATGAAACCCACCCGACCACAGCGCCCAGCTTCGTCCATGTATGGCGTGCTGACCAAAACAGCCACGCCTTCTTCTGCTACCAGGCGTATGATGAGCTGCCAGAAATCTTGGCGGGTGACCGGATCTACACCGGTGGTGGGTTCATCCAACAAGAGCACCTTCGGCGAGTGAACCAGGGCAGCAGCCAGACCAAGTTTCTGGCGCATACCTCCCGAAAGCTGCCCGGCACGGCGATCGATAAAACCTGCCAATCCCACAAACTGCAAGATCTCCATGCAGCGCGGCTGCCAGGATCTGGCTGCTAACCCACGTACCTCAGCAAAGAAGCGCAGGTTCTCCAATACAGTCAATTCTTCATACATTGAAAAACGTTGCGGCAGGTATCCAAGCTGCGATCGGGCATGATCTGTATTTTTTAGCAGATCCACCCCATCAATCTGGACCTGGGTGATCGCGGCGTGCCTGGACACATCTGGCAATAGAGCACCACAAACCAGGCGCATGGTGGTGGTCTTCCCGGCTCCATCAGGGCCGATCAAACCGTAAATCTCGCCAGCCTCAACCGAAAAACTGATATCATCCACCGCCCGGGTGATTCCGTAAGACTTGGAGAGATGAGAGACAAGGATTTGTGGCATGTCTTGAAATAACAAATCGCCTACGAATCAATTATGGCTCACCAAATGTCACATCGGCTGGCATTCCTGGCTTGAGCAACCCCTGGGGATCCTGGACTGCTAACTTGACTGCATAAACCGTTGTACTCCGTCCTTCAGCGGTTTGTACGTTGCGCGGGGTGAATTCCGCCTTATCGGCGATATAAGTGACAGTGGCATCAAAGGTTTGGTTGGGGAAGGAGTCCACCTTCACCTGGGCATTATCGCCCAGCTGAACCTCACCATATCGATTTTCGGGAATATAAACCGTGATGGTGAGATGCTCAAGTTCTCCCAAAGTAATTGCAGAGGCACCAGCTTGAATCACCTCGCCAGGCTCAATGTTGCGTGCCAGGACCACACCAGCCATGGGAGCAGATATCGCCAGCTTTTCCATCTGGAGATGGATCAGATCCACGGCTGCCTGGGCTTGATCAATGGCAGCCTGTGCCTGTGATACTCTCGATTCAGCCAGGTTCATATTGTTCTTCGCCTGGGCCAGTGTGGCAGCTGCTAACTTTACCTGGAGTGAATCTTCTCCGGTCAGGAGGGCGTTATAGCGATCCTGGGCAGTATCATAACGCTCCTGGCTAACTGCCAACCTGGAGCGTGCGTTGAGGATATCGGTTGCCTGCTCAGTGCTCAGGAGCTCATCATAAGCGCTTTGGGCTGCTTCCAGCTCATCCCTGGCCGCATCGTAGGCATCCTGGGCAGAGTCAATCAAAGACTGATCATTTTGCTGTCTTGAACGCTTGAGTATCGCATCAGCATCCGAGAAAGCCACACGGGCCTGGGCCAGGCGGGTCTCAATGGCTGGAAGCCCTTCAAAACCACCGGTCGATAGTAGAGAGTCAAGACTTGCCTGCGCCTCATCCAGGGCAGCCCGGGTGGAATTCAACTCGTCCGTGGCAGCCGTGAGCTGCTCCTCATGTGTATAGTACCAGGCAGGTTGGTCAAATGCAGAAGGGTTGGCCTGCCGCCAGGCACTGCTACGGGCAGGTTGGGCTTGTTGGAGTGCCTGGGCGAGGGTTAAATCATATTGAGCCTGGGCGATGTCCACACCATCCTGGGCAGCCACAAGCGAGTTCCTGGCCACATCCATGCCCACCATAGCAGCGTCCAAATTGACCTGTCCCTGCTTGAGCTGAGCAGCCAATAACGTATTATCCAGGGTAAATAACGACTCACCAGAATTCACCTGATCCCCCTGGTTAAAAAATACTTCGGTAATCCGCCCAGAAACCTCAGGGGCAATAGTGACTTCAGTTGCCTCCACGGTCCCAGAACCGGTCAAAGTACTGACCTCGGTCGGCTTATCCCGGGTGGTCAAATACCAATAGCCGAACACAATGGCAGCCAGGACCCAGACAATGATGATAATGATGCGTCCAATTTTCATGGTACCTCCTGATTCAAAAGCCTTAATCAAGGCGTTTGCGGAACCGCAGGGATGCCAGGCTCATGATGGCAACCCCAAAAATCGCCAACGCGATCAGGTCTTCTCTTATGGCTGATATTCCGACGCCTTTAAGCATCAGCGAGCGGATGATAACCAGGTAATAGCGTAAGGGGAAAACATAAGAAATCCACTGCAATATCCTGGGCATAGCCTCCAGCGGAAAGAAGAAGCCCGCCAGGAAAATGCTCGGTAGCAGCAGCATCCAAACGGTCAGCATGGCTTCCTGCTGGGTATTGGCGATGGTGGATGCGAGAAGCCCGATGCCCAAACTGGATAGCAGGAACAGCAATGAAGCAGCAGTGATCAACCACAGGCTACCCCGGATGGGTACACCAAACCAATAATAACCAATTGCCAGGACTTCAAAAGCATTGAGCAGAGCCAGTATCACATAGGGTAACAGCTTGCCAACCACCAGCTCCCATGAGCGGATGGGGGTGACAATCAATTGTTCGATCGTCCCGCGCTCACGTTCTCGCACGATGGCGCTGGCGGTCAGGATCGAAGTAAGGGCGAAGAGGATCATACCGATGACACCCGGGATCATGAAATGCGCACTGATCAGATCGGGGTTGTACCAAACCATGGTCTCGACCTGGACCGGGGGGTCAATGGCACTCGATTGGCCATATTTCGATAATCGTTGCTCAAGGACCTGGGTGGAGTATGCCTGACCGATCAACTTGGCGGCAGAAAGAGCAGTTGAAGCAACGGTTGGGTCAGATCCATCCAGGACGAACATCACCTGAGCTGGCTGTCCTCCCTGGATCTCGTCGCCGTAATCAGGAGGGATGATCAACCCTGCGCGGGCTTTTCCACTGTCAATCAGGTCTCTGAGCTCATCTTCAGAGCTGACATCATAGGTGATCTTAAAATAGTCAGCGGCACGATAAGCATCCAAGAGAAGACGCGCCTGTGGCCCGCGATCCTGATCGTAAACAGCCAGGGGGACATTGCGCACATCATTGGTGGCAGCATAGCCCAGTAGAAAGAGCTGCATGACGGGAATGACCAGCACCAGGATCAAGGTGCGTTTATCACGGCCAATTTGGATAAATTCTTTTCGGATCAGGGAGCGGAGTCGAGAACTGAACATGGTACAGCCTCTGAGAATGCCTAGGGTTGATTTCTATCCAGTTGCAGCAAGTATGCCATATAGATAATTATCCACGAAATATTGCATGGCATCCTGTCGAAAGTCGGTGGCAGCACCCAGGGCGATATCAGTCGAACGGGCAATCTGGCAGATGGAGGTGCCACTGAAAAGATCCTGTGCTGCTTGCAGGATAGCCTGGCGGGGTTACTCCCCAGCGTTGGTCCTGGAATGGTCATATTTTCGCTTGGAAAAGTTTACGGACGTTTGTTCGTATTGTAGCCATCATGAACCCCCTTGTCAAACAGCCAAAAAAAAGCATCCCACAAGCCGTAAGCTTATGGGATGCCCGATTGATTTCATGGGAATTAATTATCGTCACCACTGCCCAGCAAGGAAACCTGGCGCAATAATCCAAACACCAGCAGTCCTAGCTTGATACCCTCAATAGCGTTCAGACTGGGACGTTCCTCCCGCTTTTTTGCGCGGACAACGAGAAGGTAAGCGGCTCCCAATCCCGTCAGTGCTCCCACCACTGCCCCGATAGCCAACACTGGACCCTCCCAGTTGGTGTCCATCTCGAAGGTATCATTCTGGCTTACTATCTGGTTATCTTGATCGACCATGGATCCATTCCTTTCTAAACGCCGATTATTCTTGGTTGGTTGAATAAACGCAAGCTAGCAGACCATTATAGATCATCTTGTTGTCGATTAACAAATTTCCCTGGATGACGCACAACAGCCCAGATGCTTTTGGATTTTACAATCGGATTTGTAACCTGGTTGGTAATGCGGATGATTTTATATTTACCGATCTCTAAATAGAGAAGAATGAGGTGTGAATAGCGCGGGGTGATCCGTAACAAAACGGTGAAAAGATAAATAATTGCTGCCAGAAAAATCAGGAAGATCAAGGCGATGATCAGGGACGGGATGATCAACCAGATCAGCGAGACATCCGCATAACGAGAAAGGTCAGACGCACCGGTGCGAACCGAGATAAAGATAAAAACAAACATGGCAAACAGGATGAGAATCCCGATCAGCATGGGAAAGATGATCTGCCAAAAGACTTCCTTTTTGTGCTGGGCGTAAGTAACAGGATTTCGCTCAGGGAGGTTGGATTTGGGAAGTGTTTCCATCTTATTTATATTTTAACATAATTTGGTCAATAAGCTTAATTTACTCTTTGACGAATAACTTCAAAGACCAGGATGCCCGCCGCAATAGCAGCATTAAGCGACTCGCTGCCACCCGGCATGGGGATGTGCACCAGCTCATCCGCCAGGGCAGCTGATTCATTTCCAGCCCCACCCGCTTCCCCACCAACAATAATCGCCACGGGGGAGCGTAAATCAACCTGTAAATAAGAAATGCCAGCAGTTGAATCGGCCAGGTAAACCCTCATCTTGCTTCCAGGAGCTCTAAGGATTTGTTGGATGCCGTCCCAACCTGGTTGGTGCAACGGTAACCGAAAATGGGCACCCATCCCGGCACGTACTACCTTGGGGGCAAATGCATCTACATTGCCTGGGGCGAGCAGGACTGCCTGCACACCTGCTGCCAGTGCTGTGCGCAGGATGGTTCCCAGGTTACCAGGATCGCGTACTCCATCCAGGACAAGGACAAAGTCAGGATTTTCTGGGATGGGTAGTTTCAGCAACGGTAGAACGACCATGATCCCCTGGGGGGTCTCTGTCTCACTGATGGCATTCATCACCCCATCTGTGACCTGCTCGACCGGCACTCCCCGGCTGGCAAAACCAGCCACCACAGCCTTACCACGCTCATCCAGCTGATCGGTGAATAGCAATAATTGCGCTTCCCATCCACCTTGCAAGGCTTCTTCTGCCAGTCTTACCCCCTCGATGATGAATGCCTGTTTTTCACGGCGTTCTTTCGCTTGCCTCTGTAACTTGCTAATCGCCTGGATCCTGGGATTATGAACCGAAGTAATCATCCTGCTCCCATACTTGTAGAAATGCCCGGACTGTATCTTCGTCGAACAACACCACTCGAACCAGATTCGGTTTGGATGCCGGGTGGTGTTTAAAATAATCCAGGATGGTGGAAAGGATCACCTGTGCCGCCAGCGGCTTGGGAAAACCGAAGATACCGGTGGATAGCGCCGGGAATGCTATCGAATCAAGGCCAAGGGTTTGTGCCAGTTTTAGCGAGCCATAGACAGCCGAGGCTAGTTTGGCCTGTTCATCACCCTCACCCCAAACCGGGCCGACCGCATGGATGACATAACGGCAGGGCAGTTTCCCTGCATGGGTATAGGCAGGTTCAGCGTGTTGAACCAAACCGTGTTCCAACACCCACTGCCTGCTCTCCGCCTGGACCTGAGATCCGCCCTTGCGAACGATCGCACCCGCCACGCCTGCACCATGCTCAAGGTATCGATTGGCAGCATTTACGATCGCATCCACCGTTTCAGTGGTAATGTCTCCATGGGCGATCTGCAGTCGCTGCCCGGAAGGATAAGTGTAGTCTTTTAGCACCTGGTTCATGGCGTATCCCGTTGAATAGATACCATTTTACCTCACCTGAGGTGAGGTGCATGCTTGGTCAGAGGAGCATGGCGGTAATATTTTGGATGAACACAAATTAACAAGAAGGACACTACGGTCACAAGGGTATTTACGAATTTTTTTGCCTACCATTCCAGAATTATAGTAAAAATGGATCTAAAATCAATAGTTCTTCAAGGAAAAGGTAAATGTCATCATTTCCAAATCCTCTGTTCCCCAAGGGTCGATCGTGCCACATGAGAAATTTCGTTTTTGACAAACAAAGAACCCGTTTTCAATATGAAAACGGGTCCAAAGTGTTTTGTGTGTGAGGTGTGTGAAGGTTACACAGATTTCGCCTGTGCAGCTACCGCAGCAAATGCCTGCGGGTCGCGCACTGCCAGGTCTGCCAGCATCTTGCGATTGATGGCAATGTTGGCGGTCTTCATACCGTGGATCAGGCGGCTGTAAGACAGGCCATTAAGCCGTGCAGCAGCATTGATACGGGCGATCCAAAGGTGGCGCAAATCGCGTTTGCGTTGGCGCCGGTCACGATAGGAATACCATAATGACTTGAGCATGGCTTCATTGGCCCGCCTGAAAAGGCGGTGGCGTGTGCCAAATTGGCCAGCATTCATCTTGAGGATTTTCTTGTGATGACGGTGACGGTAAGGTCCAGTTTTTACACGAGCCATTGTTTTCTCTCCTGCGAACCCCTGGGCGCCGAAAGCGCAAGGCTTCCAGTTTTATGCACCCAACGGCCGCACATAAAGGGTGGATGGGATAAGCTACTCTGCCTTTTTAAGGTAGGGAGCCAGGCGATGGACACGCTTAACGATGCCGCGTCCTTTGACCGGGATCATTTCCGTGAATTGCTGTTTGACGCGCTTGGGTGTGCGACGACGCAGGTGGCTTTTACCACCCTTGGTGCGCACCACAATGCCCGTCCCAGTGACACGGAAACGTTTCGAGGTCGCCTTATGGGTCTTTAGTTTATATTTTGTTGTTGCTTGCTTGCGAGGCACAGTTAATACTCCTTCTCACACAAAACTCGGGGCAGAGACAACAGCCTTGGCAGGTTGTTTGCTCATGCCCATGGGATAATTTCGATATATATATAGATTACGATTGCTTCTTCTTTGCCTTGGAGGGAGCGAGGACCATTACCACACTGCGACCTTCCATAATGGGGGCTTGTTCGATTACCGAGATATCCGCCAACACTTCAGCCACTTTCTTCAGGTCATTCAGCGCCAGGTCCACATAATCGATCTCACGACCTCTAAAACGGATGCGCACCCTGACCTTATTACCTGCTTCCAACCAACCCCGGGCATCCTTGATCTTGAATCCCTGGTGGTAGACATTGGTTTTAGGTCTCAGCCTGATCTCTTTGACTTCGATCTTGGTTTGTGCCCGGCGCGCTTCGCGGTCTTTCTTGGTCTTCTCGTAGAGGAATTTCCCAAAATCCATGATCCGACAAACGGGTGGCTCTGAGTTGGGGGCTACCTCCACCAGGTCCAGGTCAGCTTCGTTGGCCATGCGTATGGCCTCCTGTATGGAGACCACGCCAATGTTCTCGTTATTTCCGCCGATTAAACGGACCTCTTTGACACGAATAGCCTCGTTGATTCTATATTGGGTCGCGCTGATATGTCACTCCTTTCAAGACAGACAATTAATACAACCAAACGCCGAAAATTGGCATTTAGCGTGCCCGATGATACCATGGTTTACGCATTATCGTCAACACTGGGAAGAAAATAGGCATCTAGTGATCAGTTATTGGGTAATCAGGGAAGGCAAACCCATCCATATCCAGTTTCATCCATGGCAATATATTTATCAGTTATCCTTCGCTCTTATAAAATGTGGAATGGATGTAATTATTCTAAATAGCGCCTGGCATCTTTGAATTCTTTATTGAATTATCGACCAGCCATTGGCAGGAAGACAGAGAAGCCCAGCACGTACACATAGGTTTGTTTCTGCCAGCTGTGTCCGATACCGTCAGATATATCTGCCGTATTGGCAATCACGGTCGGTGAGGTAATACCCGCATCCACGCTTGCATCGAAATGAATTATCACTTCCCCTGAGGTGTCTACTGCCCCGTTCCAATAAACTGTGCCCGCAGAGTAGCTAATGTCTCCCGAGGACGCCCACAGGTTATCCGCGAATGTCAAATGGGGCATTAAAGTATCGGACATGCTTGCTTGATTGATGCGCCGTCCAGGATTTCTGAGCGAGATCGTAAAGGTGACCGTATCACCAGGATTTACATTGATGGGGCGTGCAATTTTGGATGAATCTTTCAAAGTCGGATAGATTGAGTTGGGCAGGTTGCCGTCACGCAGATAATTTCCGCGCCCGGTGCCCCACAGAATGTAAGCGTTCTCTGACCCAGGGAGATCATACGCAACCACGCCGGAATTGGCAGTAAGCATGACTGCCTCCAGGTCGGGATCTGCGTCGATGTTCGCCAGCGTGGGCGCGGGTAATCCGCCGTTCCAATCCTCTCCGCCGAATGCGCCGGGCAGGCTGACCTCGTAAATTGGGTTGCCCAGATAATCCAGGATGTGCAGCTTGCCGGTGTGCTGGCTGTCTTTTTGCGTCCAGGATGTAAAAATTACCTCAGCGAAGCCATCATCATCCAAGTCAGCGATGACTGGCTCAGATGCAAAACGATAAAAACCGTCTACAGGGTTGTATACCGAGTAAGGCCAATTCCCATGCTCGGTTTTATCCAGCCAAAAAGAATGCACGCGCCCGTCATAAGAGGCGTACACGATTTCCATCAGCCCGTCACCGTCAAGGTCCGCGACAGCCGGGTTAGGCTGGTTGCTCTCAATAACATTGTAATCCTCAGATAATGGCGCCCCTGTATCCACCGGCACGCTCTGCCAGTCATATATACCGTCATTGAACCGGCTGCGGTCTGAATTAAATATATATACTCCATCATACCTGCTCGGTGGGTAGCCGGCAAAGCAATCATATACATTTCCTGTTGCCACCACCTCAACCATCCCATCGCCATTCACATCTCCAAGCACGCTTGGTCCATCTGCGAAGTTGGTACGGTAGCTCTCGGCGCGCACACCATTACATTCTCCCCAGCCGCGCAGCTCGGTCGCCAGGCTTTCCCACACACCCACAGCACCCCAGGCTTTGGAACCATACATGGCATTAGCGGGGATTTGTGTGCCATTCGCCTGGTATGCACAAATGTAATGCACGTCGGATGGCACAACAATTTCATTAAGCCCATCGTTGTTCAAATCACCTGCAGCAGCATTGGCATTGAAGACTCCCCACGCATACCCACTTCCGTTGCTTAACTGAGGCCATCCAGGTCGTACTGTGCCATTCGGCTCATAAACCCAGGTGTTGACAGGACTGCCCACCGCCCCGGTTACGATGATTTCCATTGGCCCATCCCCATCCAGATCACTGACCGATAAACCACGCAGCTCTCTGCTTGTAGGTTGTTGAGGCCAGCCCGGTTTAAAATAACCTTGAGCATTATATACGGAGACCCAACCCCCGCTGTGAGCCGTGACGATTTCATCCGCTCCATCGTGGTCAACATCTGCAATCACGATGCCAGGCCACGTGCGCCCGACATTTGGTGCACCTGGCTGAGAACGATCATGGCCAGAAGATATTTGCCATTCGAGGTTGCCCGTGGACCCATCCAAGGCAAAGATGGAATAAGCTGAAGCGATGACCTCTACCTGCCCATCATTGTCCAGATCTGCTGTAGCAGGGGAGGAATACCAGCCCGTCTCGCACCACGAGTTATAACAACCACCTAATTGCCATTTCAATGTGGGCATTCCAAAAGCAGGATGCGCTTGGACTGAGGCAGGGATCCCGCCAGTGGATAGCAAACCGAGCAGGATGAAACATTCCAAAAAGCTCAGGGCTTTTCGTTGATTGAAGGTTAGCTGTCTCATGTCTGTATTATCCCTTTCTCCTTATTCATTATAGATGATTCCTGGTTATGAGATGGAGTTATTCACGCCCGTTCGCACACAACATCCGCCATGCATCCAGCATATCGTCATTGACAACCTGCAGCGATGTTGCGAGGAGGTGAATCTGCAAATTACATTGCTGGTTGCCCCCTCGCAAGCTCTGATCAATTGCCTTGTCCAAGGCGAATCTAAAACAAACCAGGCGCTCTATAATTCTGTTTGGGCACTTTCTTGCCAGGTCACCACTGCAGGGATGGGTTGTGCGCTACCCGTCCCTGCAAGATCAATTACGTGATCTATTCGCGCTGTAAATGTTTTCTTTCTTTCCCCTTAATAAAACCAGGTGTCCTTTTTTCTTTTTTACCTCCAATGTCTCTGTGGTCTCTGCGGTGAAATGGATAAATAATGTTGGGTGGCGCATACATCGCTCCACCCAACCTACAAAACATAATTTTCTTTACAGCTCGCGTGAGCGCTTCTCGATGCGGTCCTGCGCTAACCTGATGAACTCGTCCACCGGCATGCCATCCGCGCGTGTGCCATCCCGCTTGCGCAACGAAACCGTCCCCTCCGACATCTCCCGATCACCCACCACCAGCATGTATGGCACCTTGAACAGCTGGGCCTGGCGGATCTTGGCATTCATGCGGTCATTGCTCAGGTCGGCCTCCGCCCGGATGCCCAACTCCTTCATCCTATTAACCAGTTGAAGCGCATAGTCGTTGTGGGAGTCGGTGATGGGTACAAGGCGCACCTGGTTGGGTGCGAGCCAGACGGGGAAGTTACCCGCATAGTGCTCAATGAGGAAGCCGATCATACGCTCGTGGGTGCTGAGCGGGGCCCGGTGGATGCACAGGGGTGTCTCCTCCTGCCCCTCACGGTTGATGAAGTTCAGGTTGAAGTTGGCAGGTTGGGCAAAATCCACCTGGTTGGTGGCCAGGGTGAACTCCTTACCGATCACCGACCAGATCTGCACGTCGATCTTCGGTCCGTAAAAGGCGGCTTCATCGGGCACCTCTTCATAGGGCACCTGGCCGTTGTCCATTGCCCGGCGCACCATATCTTCCGTCTTCAGCCACAGGCGCTCGTTATCCACGTACTTCTTGCCCAGGCCGCTCTTATGGTGCGTGCTCAGGCGCATCATGTACTTATCGATACCGAAGATATTGAAGTATTGGTGGTACAGGTCAATCACACCCATGAACTCCTGCTCAAATTGATCCTCAGCGCAGTACATGTGGGCATCGTTCATCTGCATCGAGCGTACACGCATGAGGCCAAACAACTCACCACTCTTCTCCTTGCGGTAGCAGTCACCGTATTCAGCCAGGCGGATAGGCATATCGCGGTAGGAGCGCGGCTTCGAGCTGAAGATCTTGTGGTGCATGGGGCAGTTCATCGGCTTGACGTAATACTTAGTACCTTCCATCTCCATGGGCGGATACATACTCTCGGCGTAATACGGCAGGTGACCCGAATGCAGGAACAGGTCCTCCTTGGCCAGGTGAGGTGTGCGCACCCTGAGGTAACCTGCTGCGTCTTCCTTCTCTTTCGCCAGCTTCTCCAACTCGTCAATGATGATGGCCCCATTCGGCAGCCATAGCGGAAGCCCAGGACCAACTTCATCATCGAAGGTGAAGATTTCCAGCTCCTTGCCCAGCTTGCGATGGTCGCGTTTCTTGGCTTCCTCGACCTGCCACAGGTATTCCTCCAGCTCTTTGGAGGTCTTCCAGGCGGTGCCATAGATGCGCTGCAACATGGGATTATGCTCATCACCGCGCCAGTAGGCACCTGAGGAGCTTAGCAGCTTGAGGGCGGAGGGGTTGATCTGCCCGGTGTTATCCACATGCGGACCGCGACACAGGTCGGTGAAGGTGTCGGAGGTATAGATGGATATCTCCGGTTTTTCATCCAATGGATTGCCGTATTCGTCATAACCACCCTGCTCCAATCCATTGATCAGCTCTAACTTATAAGGCTGATCCTTGAATACCTGACGGGCTTCCTCTGCTGAAATTACTTTCCGTACGAACGTATGATGCCCGGCGATGATCTGGCGCATGCGCTTTTCGATTTTTTCCAGGTCTTCAGGGGTCAGCGGGCGCGGCAAATCAAAGTCATAGTAGAAGCCGGTCTCAATGGGCGGACCAATCGTATATTTGGCTTCCGGAAACATCTCAATGACCGCCTCTGCCATGACGTGCGCAGCAGAGTGGCGGATGCGGTAAAGCTCCGAGTCTTCATAGCGTTCTTTTTTCTGTTCTACCATTCATGCCTCCTTATTATGTTCATTGTTATCGCGAAGAGCGGTTTTTTTTGACATTTTCACAAAGAATTGCAAAGGGTAAACAATTATCTCTCATGGGCACGATATATCGTGCCCCTACCCCAACATCACCACAATCCTGCAATGACAACGAATTGTTAAACAAAATCTCTCGCCCAACTGGGGCGAGAGTTATCTCACGCGGTTCCACCCAGATTTATATCCATTCGCTGGATATATCTCCGAAGACTGATAACGGAGTCAACCGTTCGCCTTATTTGCCGGGGGTGTCACACACACACCCCTACGTTCGGGGTCACGCTCTCAGGGGGTTTTCGCTGGCTTTCTCCGATGGAGACTTTCAACCTGTGATCTCCAATCGCTGGCGGATGTCACCCAGTTACTCGTCCTGGTCAACGCGGTATTAAGATGGCGGGATTATACTACGCTTTCTCCGAATTTCAAGAGGCTTGCGGAAACATCGGCATCACTGACGATAGGCGATCAACAGGCCGTCGCGGTTGGGGATCAGGGTGGAAATCCAGCCTGCGTCCCTGGTCAACAGGCGGGTCAACTCATGCACACCCTGGGTGGTGGGGTCGTGATCGTTCGGGTCAAGCACCTGCCCGTGCCATAAAAGACCATCGACAATTAATACACCACCTGGTCGCAGCTTCTCGCGAATTATCGCCAGGCTCTCCGGGTAGCATTCTTTATCGATGTCGTTGAAGACCAGGTCACATGGCCCCGGCAGCTGCTGCAAGGTTTTTTACTCTCCCTCTCCCCTTCCCAAACACGCTTTCCCATGTTAAACTCAATGCGCTTCACATAGACCCGGCGCTCTCGCACGAGGGCGTCTTTTTGTGCAGGAAAAAGCAATGTATATCATTCTAACTGGCTCCGTGGCTTTTGATTACCTGATGACCTTTCCCGGTTATTTCCGGGATCACATCCTGCCAGATAAGCTGGATTCGATCAGCCTGTCCTTCCTGGTTGATTCTTTTAGCAAGCGTCGTGGTGGCATCGCACCAAATATTGCCTACACCATGGCCCTGCTGGGAGAAAAACCACACGTGATGGCAACAGTGGGCGAGGACTTTGGGGAGTATCGCAGCTGGCTGGAAGGCAATGGGGTCGATACTTCGATGATGAAGGTCATCCCCGGGGTGGTCACGGCCTCCTTCTTCTGCAACACCGACCGCTCAAATAACCAGATTGCCAGCTTCTTCCCTGGTGCCATGGGCTACGCCACACAGCTATCCTTCAGGCAATGGGAAGGTGAAAAACCAGACCTGGTCGTCATCTCACCCAATGACCCTGAAGCCATGAAACAGTACATGGTTGAGTGCCGGGAATTGGGAATTCCCTACCTGTACGACCCGAGCCAACAGATCGTCCGCCTGACGGGTGATGAGCTACGGAAGGGGATCGAGGGCGGCCTGGCGCTTTTTGTCAATGACTATGAGTTTGGGCTGGTCCAGAAAATGACTGGTATGTCTCAGATGGATATGCTACAAACGCTTAAGTTCGTGGTAGTGACATGCGGGAGGCACGGATCGATCGTTTACTCAGCGGAACAGGAATTTCACATCCCTGTCGTGAAGCCAGAGCCGATCGTTGAACCGACAGGTGTGGGTGATGCTTATCGCGGCGGCTTCCTGGCCGGATATTGCCATAACCTTGACCTGGAAACCTGTGCCCGAATGGGGACGCTGGCAGCAACCTATTGCCTGGAACAAGAAGGCACGCAGGGTCATTCATACACACGCAGTGAGTTCATTGAACGTTTCAGAATGCACTTCGATGATCATGGGCAGCTTAACAGGCTGCTGGAAAAATAAATCAGTAATAATTACGTTAGAGAAACCGGGAGCTTGACATGGAAAATTACGATATTAAAGATTCAAAACTGGCTGAAGGTGGACGCAGACGGGTGGACTGGGCTGAACGCGAAATGCCTGTCCTGCGCCTGATCCGTGAGCGCTTTGCTAAAGAACGCCCACTGAAAGGCATTCGGATGTCTGCCTGCCTGCACGTAACCACAGAGACTGCCAACCTGGCACAGACACTTCATTTGGGAGGCGCCGACCTGGTGCTGACAGCCTCAAACCCGCTCTCCACCCAGGATGACGTGGCAGCAGCGTTGGTCAATATTTATGAGATACCCACCTTTGCCATCAAGGGCGAGGACAATGTCACCTATTACAAGCACATACAAGCTGCCCTGGATCATGCCCCCCACATCACCATGGATGACGGCGCCGATCTGGTCAGCACATTACACAAGGAACGGCGTGAGCTGCTCAAGAACGTGGTAGGTGGAACTGAAGAAACCACCACGGGAGTGATACGCCTGCGAGCCATGGCAGCGGATGGAGCACTGACTTTCCCGGTCATCGCAGTGAACGATGCCCAAACCAAGCATTTCTTTGACAACCGATATGGGACGGGACAATCCACCATTGATGGCATCATCCGTGCCACCAACGTCCTGCTGGCAGGCAAAGTATTCGTCATTGCAGGATATGGCTGGTGCGGCAGAGGACTGGCCATGCGCGCCCGCGGCATGGGTTCCAATGTGGTTATCACTGAAGTGGACCCATTGCCTGCCCTGGAAGCAGTGATGGACGGTTTCAGGGTGCTGGAGATGAGTGAAGCTGCAAAAATTGGGGATATCTTCGTGACCGTCACGGGCGACCTGAACGTAATCGATAAGAAGCATTTTGAGATGATGAAAGATGGTGCCATCATTGCCAATTCCGGTCACTTCAATGTCGAGATCAACATCCCTGCTCTTGAAAAAATGAGTAAAGAGAAGCGCCTGGTCCGTCCATTTGTGGACCAATACGTATTGGAGGATGACCGTCGCATCAACCTGCTGGGGGAGGGGCGATTGATCAACCTTGCAGCTGCTGAAGGTCACCCTGCCAGCGTCATGGATATGTCGTTTGCCAACCAGGCACTGAGTGTCGAATACATGGTCAAGAATGCAGATAAGCTGGAAAAGAAGGTTTACGGTGTTCCTGATGAGATCGACAGGGAGATCGCCCGGCTCAAACTGGATGCCATGGGTGTGAACATCGACGTGCTTACACCCGAGCAGACCAAATACCTAAATTCGTGGGAAGAAGGCACTTAATTCCCAAAACAATATCAAATCGATTACAGGAAATTGATGGCGTGAGAAAGCCGCATGAAGGTTGAACCGGTTACTCTAACAGGGAAATTTGTGCGGCTTGAACCACTCTCTGAGGCGCACGTGCCCGACCTGGCAAAAGTAGGCTTGGAGCCGGAAATCTGGCGATTTATGCGCTACGGCAAGGTTGAGACAGAGGCAGATTTAGGTGCCTGGGTGCGAGAACTGCTCGACTTACAAGCCCAGGGCACTGACCTGCCATTTACGGTGATCCATCAAGCCTCAGGAAATGCCATCGGATGTACACGCTACCTGAATATCGATCCTCCCAACCGTTCACTCGAGATCGGCGGTACCTGGTACGGATTAGAGTACCAGGGCACTCTGGTAAATACCGAGTGCAAATACCTGCTGATTAAATATGCCTTTGAAAAGTTGGATTGCGTCCGGGTGTGGTTCAAAGCTGATGCAAGAAATCTCCGCTCACAGCGTGCATTAGAGCGTATAGGGGCAGTTAAGGAAGGGGTGCTGCGCAATCATATGATCCTGCCGGATGGATACGTGCGGGATTCGGTGGTTTACAGCCTTTTACCTGATGAGTGGCCTCAGGTGAAGCAAAAATTGGAGGCAGAATTATCCAGGGGATAAACTATAATTTCAATGCCATTGTTTGAAACAGATAATCGCTCTATATGCCTGCTTTACAGAATCCAAACCTACATGCTACAATGAAAAACCTATCGATGATATTATTTTTTATAGATGGCCTTCCATCTATATATAAAATGCTAGAGAAAAAACAAAATGAGTGATAAAAAACTTCGCATCGTCCCCCTGGGCGGATTGGGAGAAGTCGGCAAGAACATGATGGCAATCGAATACGGTGAGGATATCCTCGTCATCGATGCCGGGCTGATGTTTCCCGAAAACGATATGCTGGGGATCGACTACATCATCCCTGATTTCCAATACCTGCTGGATAGACCAAAAAATGTATGCGGTATCATCATCACCCACGGTCACGAAGACCATACGGGTGCCATCCATCACCTATTGGAACAGATTAAAGCCCCGCTTTATGCCACTCCGCTTACGCGTGGTTTGGTGGAGGCCAAACTCTCACGCGGCGGCCTGCTCAGCCAGGTAAATATGAACACGGTTCAAGCTGGTGAAATGGTGCAGGTCGGCCCATTCAAGGTCGAATTCTATCATGTATGCCACTCCATACCTGATGGGGTTGGATTAGGCATCGATACGCCTGAAGGACTGGTGATCCACTCGGGTGACTTTAAATTTGACCACACCCCCGTTGATAGCTGGCCGACAGATTATGCCAAGCTGGGTGAATTCTCCGGGCGGGGTGTGTTGTTGCTCATGTCAGACTCAACCAACGCGGATAAACGTGGTTGGACACCCTCGGAAAGGGTGATCGAGCCAGCCCTGGACCAGGTTTTCCGCACAGCACAAGGACGCATCATCGTGGCGACCTTTGCTTCGGTCATCTCACGTATGCAACAGGTGGCAAATATCGCCATCAATCATCAGCGACGGATGGCATTTGTGGGCACCAGTATGAACGAAAATGCCCGCATCTCACGCAAGCTTGGTTACCTCGATATTCCAGATAACCTTCTGGTCAGCGTTGAGCAAGCGCTTAAAATGAAACCGAATGAAGTGGTGCTCATGTGTACTGGTTCCCAGGGTGAGCCGTCGTCGATCTTGGGACGTTTATCCACGGGCACCAACCGGCAGTTCGACCTCCAGGCAGGAGATACCGTGGTGCTCTCATCGCATCCGATCCCAGGCAATGAAGAGAGCGTCCACCGCACGATCAACCGCCTTTTCAGGCGCGGTGCAGAAGTCATCTATGATGCCATTGCCCCGGTACACGTATCCGGGCATGCCAGCCAGGAGGAAGAAAAACTACTGATCAACCTGGTGAGGCCCAAGCATTTCATCCCCATCCACGGAGAGCTACGCCACCTGCACCAGCATGCTGGCCTGGCACGTGAGCTGGGTATCCCAGCTGAACGCGTGGCGACGATCGAGAATGGTCATGCCATCGAGTTTAATAATGGAATCATGAAGATGGGTGAACGTGTACCAGGCGGGTATGTGTTCGTGGATGGTGCCGGGGTTGGCGATATCGGCCCCAGCGTGGTGAGGGAGCGGGAAGCCCTGGCACGCGATGGAATTGTGCTGGTGAACCTGACCATTGACCCCAATACAAATCAACTGCGAGAAGAACCGGAGATCATCACACGCGGCTTCATCATTATCCGTGATGCTGATGAGCTGATGGCTGGGATGAACAAGCTGATCCGCGAGACAGTCCGGCGAAGCAATGGCGACCTGAAGGAAGACCTGCGTAATACGCTGATGAGTTATATCTATAATGAAACCAAACGCCGGCCGATGATATTCATCTCATTGAGCCGGGAGCAAACAAAAAACGGGTAAAAAACACCCGTTTTTTTTTGGACAGCTTGAAAGAAAATCACACTGGAAGAAATGTAACCACGATAAGGATCGAGGCAAGGATAATCAATGCAATCACAGTTATCCATGCCAGGATATTAAATATTCGTCCATTGATGAATTTCCCCATCAAGCGCCTGTCATTGATCAATACCAGCATAAGAACCAGGATGACCGGCAAGAGCACACCATTGAATGTCTGGCTGATCAGCATTGCCTTGATCAGGGATTGAATCGGCAGCAGGATTATGGCCGCACCCAGGACGATCAGGGTTGTGTAAATAGCAAAGAAAATGGGGGCATCTTTTAAATCACGCTGAACGCTGTTTTCCCATCCAAATGCCTCGCATACGGTATAAGAGGTGGAGAGAGGCAATATGGCAGCAGAAAAAAGCGAGGCGTTCAACAATCCCAGGGCAAACAGGGTAGAAGCATATTTTCCAGCCAGGGGGCCAAGTGCCAGTGCAGCATCTTTGGCTGAATTGATGGTTAATCCGCTCTTGTAAATTGTGCTGGCACAGGCAATGGTGATGAACGAGGCCACAACGACCGCAAACAGGGAGCCAACCACCACGTCCACTCGTTCGTAGGCATAATCCTTGACTTGAATACCCTTATCCACAATGGATGATTGCTGGTAGAACTGCATCCAGGGGGCAATCGTTGTACCAATGATGGTCACAAAGATGGTTACATACGCGATGTCAAAATGGAAGCTGGGGGTGGCGAATGCAGTCGTCACTTCTGACCAACTGGGAGCGGCAAGTACACCTGAGGCAATATAAGCCAGATAAATCGCACTGGCAACCAGAAAAATCCGTTCAACGGTCTTATAATTCCCCTTTACAATTAAAAACCACACGGCGACCGCCGCAATGGGGACGGAGATATACTTGCTAACCCCAAATATCTCCATACTTGCGGCGACACCGGCAAATTCGCTGACCGTGTTGGCCAGATTGACAAATAATAATAAGGCCAGGATTATTGCAGTCACCCTGACGCCCATACGCTCGCGAATTAAGTCAGCCAATCCCTTTCCAGTAACCACCCCCAACCGGGCGCTCATCTCCTGGACAATGATTAAAGCTACGGCCACCAACGGCATCATCCACAGCAACGAATAACCATAATGAGCTCCTGCCACAGAATATGTGGTAATTCCTCCTGCATCATTATCGACATTGGCAGTAATAATGCCCGGTCCCACAACGGCCAGCAGGATGGCTATTCGTGTCCGGAAAGGTTTCAAGCGTTGCCAAATATTCATGATCATCACCCTTTAGATAATGATTGATTTTCTCTGGCATGGAAATGCCAGGAGTTAAGCTCCATGACTATTGATAAAAACGTGGCAGGCGTTTCTTCCAGGCAGTAGGAATGATCTTATCAAGGGCATCATCTGCGGTGACGATGCCGTGCAAACGATTTTGTTCATCAACCACGGGAACTGCCAGGAGGTTATACTTGGAAACCACCTGGGCACAATCTTCCTGGCTATCGGTTAAATCAACGGTGACCACCCGCTTTTCCATGAAATCAGTGACCAGGGCGCTTGGCTGAGCTAATACCAGTTGACGAAGAGAAAAAACCCCCAGCAGGTGTTCTTCCTCATCTCCCACGTAAATATAATAGATCGTCTCGGCGTCTGGGGCTGTCTCACGCAATCGTTCGATCACCTGCGCAGCATTAAAATTTGATGGGACGATGAAATATTCGGTATTCATGATGCCACCTGCAGTGTCTTCATCATAAGTCAGCAGCTTGCGGACATCTTCCGCTTCATCATCCTCCATCAGCTCGAGCAGCTCATGCTTGCGGTCTTGAGGCAGCTCAGCCAGCAAGTCTGCGGCTTCATCCGGCGCCATTTCTTCCAAAACATCCGCAACCCGGTCATCCGACATGCGTTCGATCAAGCTGACCTGAAAATCAGGCTCGACCTCTTCAAGGGTATCTGCAAGGGTTTCAATATCCAGGGTTTCAAGGATTTTGCTACCTTCCTGGCGGGTCAGGTCACTCAAGATCTCAGCCAGGTCAGCAGGATGTAAATCGGCCATCCTCGAGGTTGGAACTTTCAATCGCATGGGCTGGTCACCTGACAAAAGCTCAATATTGTCCCAGGATATGATCGATGGCAGCTCAGAGGGGCGTGAGCGGGCAGACAGGCGATCAGCCAGGCTGCCCAACCCCAAGCGACGGATCAAACCTACTCCGCTGATATCCACATTGGCCACATATACACAATCATTCACGCGGGTTAACTCCAGGTCGTTGACCCGCACAACACGCATTCCGTCCGTATCGATAATCTGCTTATCCAACACATCCCTCACTAAATGCAGATCATCCTGCTGGGGGATGTATGGATCGATTTCGGATAGTTTCTTTTTTAGTGGGATGGCAAGCGAGATCAATGCTGCCACATCGTCCATGGGGATAAAAACGGTATCCCCTTGATGCTTTACTTCGATAGCTACAAGCTGAGGGTGAGGCACATCTCCAAGGTGGGCAGCGAGCAAATCCTTAAGTTTACCTATTCTTTTTCCGTCTGCGTCAGCCACAGGCCTGCCGATAAATTCACTGGCGAATAACATGTCGCACCTCCAACTTAATGCAAAATCATTTCCACTTCAGCTGACATGGACAGGAGCAACCCAGGTTAAAAAAATATCCCGGAAGGCCTGGTTTTTTGTAAACCACTTCCGGGAGGTTTATCTGAGGCGTTTAACCTTCCCTAATCTGCCTTCCTGTCACATGCAGGTAATATTCCATACGTCAAAGCGCACGTTTCTGTGCGCCAGCTACCTGGAGGGTGGTCGTCATCATCGCTGAAGATGGTTTTCAGGGCAACTCCCAATGAGTCAGTATTACTGAATAATGCACATTGATGGTTCATATTTAATGCAAAATATATATCTATTTTTAACAATAATGCGATAAAGTATAGCACCAGGGTTGAGTGACTGCAAGAGGATAAAATATGCATATACTTATAGAATTCCTGAAATAGCCGGAACTTTTTGACAGAGTGTTCCGTCTTTAAAAAACAATAAATAAGTTACATGGAGGTAACAATGCGTACTAAATTCGTAATACCCACAATCTTACTCATCGCAGCCTTTGTCTTAAGTTCCTGCAGTGCATCAGTCCAATTGGGACAGACACAACCACGAACGCTCAATGTCACTGGTAATTCAGAAGTGGTCCTGACTCCAGACATTGCCTATGTATCCATCGGTGTTCACAGTGAGGCAGAGACTGCAAAAGCTGCAGTAGCAGCTAACAATTCCGCATCCCAGGCAGTCATCGATGCGATCAAAGGCCAGGGCGTTGACGCCAAGGATATCCAGACCACGAATTTCAGCGTCTACCAACAGCAAAAATTTAGCCCGACAGGCGAAGACCTGGGGTTATTCTTTATGGCTGACAACACAGTCTATGTAACCATGCGTGACATCTCTAAAATCGGAGATATCCTGGACGCATCCATCAATGCTGGTGCTAACACCGTCTATGGCATCACCTTTGATGTGCAGGATAAGGAAGCTGCCATGGCAATGGGACGTGACCAGGCTATGGCCGATGCCAAGGCGCAAGCAGACCAGCTTTCCTCGGCAGCCGGAGTCACCCTGGGCGATGTGCAGAACATCAGCTATTACAGCAGCCCTCCATCCCCGATTTATTACGATACCAAGGCCGCTGGTGTTGGGGGTGGTGCAAGTGTACCCGTTTCACCCGGGCAGCTGACAATACCCGTATCAGTTAACGTTACCTACGGGATCAAGTAAAGCCTATCGAACGAATAACGGCGGGCTCAACACCCGCTGAATTCAAACTCGACTATAATACCTCTCGTGAGAGAGGTATTTATTTTTCGCCCACCTCGCCGGGCAGGGATGATCGTGCATGGAATTGCCGTGTTATTCCTGTCTGTGGTAGGTGTGTTCGGATTATGGAAGACGTTTCTTGCCGAGAGTGGTCCCATTTTCCTGATCTATTTATCAATTGTATTAATTGCAGTGGCTTTAATTCCAGTGCTTATTTACCGGATGTATGCCCTGCAAAGGGCCAGCTACACATTGGCTCGCGATGGAATCAGCTTATATTGGGGGCTTCGACGTGAGGAAATCCCAATTAATCAAGTCAGCCGGGTGGAGCCTGCTGAACAAAAAGGAATAGCTCTCTCCAAACCTTTCCTACGTATACCGGGTGCAATTCTCGGCGCTCAATCTCAAAAGGACGGGAAAACCGTTGAATTTCTGTCTGCGCGAGCTACAGACCTGGTCATCATTCACACTCCTGATAAGGCTTTTGCCATATCACCAGCTAGTACACCTGATTTCATGCAGACTTATCGCAAGATAGCGGAATTTGGATCATTAGCTCCCATCCAGTCTGTTTCCGATTATCCAACCTTCCTGCTTTCACGCTCATGGGCAGATCGCCCGGCGCGCATTTTGTTAATTGCATGCACAGTATTGGCTATTGGATTGATCGTTTGGGTCAGCCTGAGCATTCCCGAGCATCCTATGATCTCTTTGCGTTTGAATACTGAAGGCTCTCCTGTAGAACCGGTTCCCGGGATACGCCTGTTATTGCTCCCGGTTTTAAACACTTTCTTCTACATCGCTGATCTGTTATTGGGATTATTCTTTTACCGGCGAGCAGATACTAAATCGTTGGCATACCTGATGTGGGCGGGCAGCATCCTTACCAGCTTATTATTCACAGGAGCAGTATATTTTATCCTTGAGGCTGCATAAAATAAACGGATCGGACAAATGCAGGTAACCATTGGCTTTGTATTAGCGATCATCATCGCCTTGATTGCATGGCGAGCGGGTTCACTATCACGGAGTGGAGCGTGGGCTGCTGTTCTAACGGGTGGATTGATCTTTGGCCTGGGTGGTTTACCATGGGCAGCCTTGTTGTTGACTTTTTTTATCTCTTCCAGCGCTTTATCTCGCGCATTCAGCAAGCGAAAGGCTGCCCTGGCGGAGAAGTTTTCCAAAGGAAGCCAGAGGGATTGGGGACAGGTACTGGCAAACGGCGGCCTGGGAGCATTGCTGGCCATTGGATATGCTATACCGCCCCATTATGAATGGTTATGGCTGGCATATGCAGGTGCCATGGCTGCAGTGAATGCGGATACCTGGTCAACCGAGCTGGGTGTGTTGAGCCCGGTTCCACCACGCTTGATCACCTCCGGGGCTAAAGTTGAGCGCGGCACATCCGGAGGCATCTCGCCCAGTGGGACACTGGCAGCCCTGGCAGGTGCCACCCTGGTTGGCATCATGGCAATCCTTTTTACACCTGCCCCGGCACGGATTTCCCGCCTATTGGTAATCATCCTGGCAGGTTTGGCGGGCTCATTGTTTGATTCAATCCTGGGTGCAACCATTCAGGCCATCTACTGGTGCCCTACCTGCAACAAAGAGACCGAAAGACACCCTATACATACGTGTGGCAGCCAAACAAGCCAGGTGCGTGGCTGGTCGTGGATCAATAATGATGTGGTTAATTTCGGATGTTCAATGTTTGGAGCAATTACGGCAGCTGGAATTTGGCTTTTTATTCTGTGATCTTCACCAGTTAACCCCCAATTTCACTCATCTCGCGGTTGCGGGGAATAATCCCTTGTGCCAAGCCATGTCCCCAGGGTTTAAGCCAGAGCGCATCGATAACAAGTTGGCGAAGCTCACCCGTGGTCGCGCCCCTGCGCAGCGGGGTGAGTAAATCCACTTCACCTTCCCTGAGAAGGCACAAGCGCAAGCGCCCATCGGCAGTCAGGCGCGCCCGCGTGCATGAATGGCAAAACGGCAAACTGACCGAAGAGATAAAACCGATATCTCCCTGAGCTTCTGGCAAGCGGTAGATGCGGGCTTCTCCATCCAGATCGCCACCATTGACTGGCTCCAGCGGATCCAATGTTGATTCGATGATATGGCGCATCTCGGTGGCAGTCACCAATTGAGATGTCTGGAAATCGTTGCTTTGCTCCAAAAGGCATCATCTCGATAAAACGGATCTGCCATGGATGCTCAAGGGTGAGACGCGCCAGGTCGGTCATATCCGCCTCGTTATAATCACGTACCACCACGGCATTGATCTTGATGGGAGTAAGCCCAGCCGCCTCAGCGGCATGAATGCCTGACCAAACATCCTCCAGGGAACCCCAACGAGTGAGGGTCTGAAATTTATCCGGATCTAGCGTATCCAGGCTGATGTTCACCCGTTGTAAACCAGCCTGCGCCAATGGGTGTGCCATGCGTGAAAGCAGCACACCGTTCGTTGTCATCGTCAGTGTGTCGACGCCGGGTGTACTGGCAATCTGCTGCACCAGGTCAACTACGTGGTAACGAATCGTCGGCTCCCCCCCAGTGAGGCGAATCTTATCAAATCCCAGCCCGGTGAACACCTTCACCAGGGTGATGACTTCGTCGTCCTGCATTAATTCAGCGGATGGCTGGAACACCACCTCCTCGGGCATGCAGTACAAACAACGCAAGTTGCAGTGATCTGTCAGGCTGATGCGTAAATAGTGAAGTTGTCGTCCAAAATGATCAAGTGCCATGATATAACCATCAATACCAGTAAAGAAAAAATATTATAGCATTAATCCAACCAGGTTTAAATCTGGGCTTTCAGAGCTGCATGAATCTCAGGGTGGATGACCCATTCTCCATTTACCAGAACTTGTTGATCCCATGGGAAAATGATTAACTCATCACTCAATAGGATTGAGATTTGGGGAAGAGGGCTTGCCCAGGTATGGCTTACCAGACAGGCAGTCACCACCTGTACCGCTCCCAAGGAGATGGCACTCTCCGCCACCATGGCCAACGTTTGGCCGGAATCTGCGATCTCGTCGATGATCACGACAACTTTCCCAGCCACGTCGGGTGGTACAGGCACTTTCCACACGGGCTGCTGATAAAGAACTCTATCATCCACACGGCGGGTGAGGCGGATGGGGAATAACTCACAGCGCAGGCTGCAAGCCACTGCAGTGGCAGGGAATAAACCTGCCCGTGCAACCCCCAGGATCGCTTGTGGTTGAAATGGCACCACAAGCTCAGCCAAGTGTTTAGCCAGGCTGGCAAAATCATCCCAGGAAATTTGCCTCACCCCGAAGCGATGGGCATAATCGTAACTTTTCATAACAACTTTTGAATATGGGTGATATGGTCGTATTCATGCCAGACCGCCCGCCGTAACAGCTTGCGTGGGCTCCAAAATTCACCGCCAGCACCAACCACCTGTTTTGAGCCCGCTAAGCCTGGTAAAACTTCCACCAACCGCCCTCGCACCTTGTCCAGGCGTTCCAATGGTTGCTCCGGGACCAGGTCGCGCGCAAAAGCAAGTCCGAGTCGGTCCAGGTACCACCATTCGGCACCCCCGATGTGCTTGAGGATGCCGGCGATGCTCCAGCGCTCCTTGGGGTAGGTGCGCTCCAGGATCTCCCCACTTAAGGAACTAACCGTTTTCAGCAACTGCTCGCGCCCCCAGCTGAGGAGCAAAAGACCATGTCGAATATCTTCTTCATTCAAAGGTATCCAGTCGTTTCGGAACCAGGCATTCACCTCATAGCCATGCTCTGCGAGATCATAATCATCGTTGATCGTGTAGCACTCCCAGGTTTCGTCCAGTTTATATTCAGTATCGCCTCCCGGCAGCCAGCTATCGGAGGTGTGGGCGGCAATCCATCCCCGGTAACCCAGCACCGCCTCAGGGACAGCTTCCAATGCAGCCGCGCCATCGACACCATAGGAAAAGCAACCCGGGTGCCCCAATACCCAGGCTTGCGAGCGACCTTCGGTATTATTTTCCAATCCGATACGGAACATACTAATCCTCCTATCCCGTCAGCTGAACCAATTTTCCTCCGGTCATCCGCATCAAGTCAGCAGGCGTCAGGCGAAAGACAGCATGGGGAGTGCCTGCAGCAGCCCATATTTCCGGGTATTGCAGCAGGCTGGTGTCAATGAAAGTTTCGATCTGCTCGGTATGACCCACAGGAGGCACACCTCCAATGACAAAACCGGTGCGCTGGCGGACAAAATCAGCATCGGCTTTGCCAATCGCTTCGCCAATCAATGTTTCTATCACCTTTTCGTTTACCCGGTTAGGTCCACTGGCGATGACCATGATCGGACGTTGGCTTGCAAGTGCCCGGAAGATGATCGACTTGGCAATTTGACCCACCTGGCATCCAATTGCCTGGGCTGCTTCTACAGAGGTACGGGTTGAATCAGGGAGCTCAACAACATCAAGCTGCATGCCAATGGCGTTCAAGGCTTGTTGAACTTTCTGTGCGCTTGGGCTCAAGCTCATAAAATCCTCCGGTGGGGGGTTAAACCACTCCCCACATTACATCCACTTTCTAAATCTCATCCAGGTGAACATCGTTATGGGTGTACCCAGAACCACAATCATCATCACGATAAAAGCGAAGTTACTCGTCCATGGGATTAATTTCTCCGAGGTTGGTTGGAAGAAATTCATCCCGTAAAAACCAACAACGAATGAAATCGGCATGAACAGGGTAGTAATCAGGGTAAGTGTCTTCATGATCTCATTCATGCGGTTGTTGATCACCGAGAGGTAGGTGTCCAATACCCCACCTACAAGATCACGCAAGCTCTCGGAGATATCATGTAAGCGGACCAGGTGATCATATACATCCCGGAAGTACACCCGGTCTTTGGCATCGATCACAGCATAATCGTCGCGTGCCAATTTATTCAGTACCTCGCGCAAGGGGGATAATACCCGCCGCAGATGAAGCGTGGCTCGTTTGAGAGTAAAAATCTTCTGCACCATCTCTGTGGATGGGTTGCCAAGCACCTCGCCTTCAACCAATTCGATCTCTTCATCAAGGTTTTCTACGACCTGCATATAGTCGACGATCAATTCGTCAGTTAACTTATACAACACATGATCTGCACCGCGTTTAAAATGACGAGAATCCTTCTTACACATGTCCCAAACCCGGTCGAGTGCCTGGATGGGTAAATCATGGTGCGTGACAATATAATTATCACCCAGGAAGACATCCAACTCGATTGATTCAATATCATCCTCACCGCTGGTGAAGCTGATGGCATTCATGGCAATGTATAAATATTGCTCCCAATCATCCACCTTGGGTACATGGGTTTCACGCAGGGCATCATCCACTGCCAGGGGGTGAAATTGAAATATCTGCAGTAGAATTTTTTCCGAAGGCTCAGGTTCCTCACCTGAAAAATCAACCCAGAGGACTCCTGCCTTGTCCTGGATGGCAGCAGCATAGTCAGCGGGCACAATTTCAGTCAGCAGATCCCCGTTCCCCTTGTAGTAGATCGCATGAAGCATATTTCCTCCGCATGGAAACTCTGGCAATAGCGTGTGATGTGATTAACGGTTCAAGGTAAATTATACGTTAAAAAGAAAGGGTGCAGCAATGCTCGCTGCACCCGGATAAATCTACGCAAATATGAATCAGGCAGAAAATTTTTGTTTGAGGCGGGCGTTTTTCCCGGTTCGCTCACGCAGATGATAGAGTTTTGCCCGGCGCACCTGTGAATGTCGCTGGACAACCACTTTTTCTAATCGCGGTGAACGGGTGAGAAATGTTCGCTCGACACCGATGCCGTTGCTGGCGATACGGCGAACCGTGAAGGTGGCATCATTGCCACGTGCTCTCTGGCGGATAATCGTCCCTCGGAATTCCTGGATTCGCTCGGTATTACCTTCCTTGATACGGATGTGCACACTGACCATATCACCAGGGCGCAATTGGGGGATATTGGGATTTACAGGTTGTTCAACGGATTTCATTAGATCGTTCATGGTGTTACACCTTTCCAAAGAGAACATGATAATTGCAATTTTGAACACAAAGCCGCCAGAGGCGGCGCGGTCGTGGATTATAACATGCCCATTTAAATTTGGGAAGGAGCTATTTGAGGGTTGTCATTGTTGCTCCAAACAACCTGCCAGCATCAAATGATGACCCTCATGCTTAATTGCTGCTCCTCGCACGCAACTCCTGGAGGATCGCATCCCACGCCAGTGGATAAGGAGCTTCGAATTTCAGCCTCTCACCGGAAAGGGGATGCGTGATCTCAAGAGATTTCGCATGCAGCCCCATCCCGTTGGTGAGGTTTAGGTCTGCTGCAACCTCCTGCTGGACCTGAGAAATTTTCCGGGGATACAATTTATCACCTACGATGAAGAGACCCAGAGACGAGAGATGCGCACGAATTTGATGGGTGCGTCCGGTCTGGGGTACAGCTTGCAGCAGACAATAACGGTCAAAACGTTCCAAAATTTCAAGGTGCGTTACCGCAGGCTTTCCGGCTTGCAGGTCAACTATCGTGCGGTGACTGCGATCCCCATTGGGGCGTAAAGGTAGATCGATGGTGTGCTCGGTCCAGGCAGGGGTGCCAACGACCAAGGCATGGTATACCTTGCGCACCAGGTGGCGCTCAAATTGTGTGTTGAGAGACCGGTGAGCTGATGGAGAGCGCGCTAAGACCAAAACCCCGCTGGTTTCCTTGTCGAGCCGGTGAACAATCCACAAACGACCTGCGGGTGACTCCATCAAGCTTTTTACGTGAGGAAGGGTGGGATCATATCCATCCGGCAGGGTAGACAACCCTGCTGGCTTGTTGATAACCAGCAGGGCTGCATCATTATAAAGCACCTGTATCCCAACAGATTGGCACATTTCAAATCTTAATCGAGTTTAATCGCCAGCTACTCCTCCTGCAGAAAGTGGTGGAGGGGCTGCTTCACCACGCTTGACACCCATCATCATGATGAAAGCCAAGATCATAAAGATTGGTGCGGCGATCATGGTGGTGCTGTAGTTACTCCCAGAAAGCTGGATGATGAAGCCATTAAGGTTCGGACCAGCAATCGCGGCCAGGGTGGAGAACAGGTAATATAAACCCGTATAAGTACCCACACGGGAGAGGGTAGTCATATCAACCACCATGGGGAGTGAGTTGATGTTGATGAAAGCCCATGCCATTCCAGCGAACATAAGGATCAAGCCAACGACCGGCACTTCTCCTAACACAGGCAGTTTCGTGAGCACAGTAGTGAGCGTTGCAACCGGCACGAGGTACATTGCCAGCATACAAATCGTCATGATCACTATACCAATAGAAATGGTGATTCGCCGCCCGATGCGGCTGCCAAGATAGCCGGACGGTAGGGCAAAAATCACAAATAAGAGCGAAAGTTGACCCAACAGGCGAGCCCCATCAGCTTCGTCCATTTGAAGATGATTTTTAGCATACAGGGTAAAGAAAGCCTCCACGGCATTGTAGGCGACGAACCAGAAGAAAATCGCCAGGAAGATGCGCAGGGCACTTCGATCCGGGTCGGTCAGAATTGTCCTCAGGCTCTCAACCATGCCAGGCTTTTCTTCCCCGCTATCTTCAGGTATTTTGGGCTCGCGGATAAAAATGAATACCAGCAAGGCTGCCAGAATTACCAGGGCAGACCCAAGCCAGAAAGGATAAGAAGGATTCATCTTGTAGAGGATCGAGCCACCAAGGAAGGCGATAATCGATCCCAGCCCACCCATAAAGTTAATCACGCCGTTGGCCTGGGAGCGGTTCTGTGATGGAGTGATATCTGGCATCAGTGCAACCACGGGGGTACGCCAAAACGCCATGCTCAAAATCAGGGTGGTGGTGCAGGCGACAAACAGTGGAAGTACTGCTGCCAAAGGGATGAGACCGAACGCAATGGCACCAATTGGGGCGCAAATCAAGATAAAGGGCATACGCCGACCAATTGGAGTACGCAATCGGTCGGACCAGGCTCCCACGGGCGGCTGGATGAAGAGCGCAGCGACATTATCCAGGGCCATGAAAAAGCCGATCAGGGCTGGCGGTAGCCCAAACTTGTCCTGCAGAAAAATGGGTACAAACGCATTATATGTAGCCCAAATGACACTAACGCCAAAGAAGCCAAACCCGAGCAGAAAGATCTTGCCATAGTTGAAGCGCATGCCAACCTCCTGGTCTTATAAGTATGTATTTTCGTAATACCAGCCACCAAGGGCTGTTATTTATCTTGTAACTCCAAACTCTTTAGAAAGTCGCGGTCTTTATCCGCGAGATTCGCCTTCTCTAACAGGTCGGGGCGGCGCTGCCTGGTGCGTAACAAAGCCTGCTGGCGGCGCCAGGTGGCAATACGCCCATGGTCCCCGGAAAGCAGGATATCCGGAACACGCCAGCCACGAAATTCAGGTGGGCGGGTATATTGGGGATATTCCAGCAGGCCAGTGGCATGGGAATCATCCCAGGCACCTTCAGGGTCACCCAGTGCACCGGGAAGGAGGCGGGTGATGGCATCGATTAAGACCAATGCAGGGAGCTCACCTCCACTGAGCACATAATCTCCGATGGAGATCTCGTCAGTCACCAGATGCTCGAGTACACGTTCATCTACCCCTTCATAACGACCACAGAGCAACGCCAGGTGGGACTGGTGTGAGAGCTCTTCCGCCACCGCCTGGTTAAATACCCTGCCCTGGGGAGAGAGAAGTATCACCGGGCATTGGGGCGGTGCCCCAAGTACAGCCTCAACCGCAGTAAAAATAGGCTCCGGCTTCATCACCATCCCCCCACCGCCGCCATACGGCATATCATCGCAGACATGATGCCGGTCGGTGGTCCAGTCACGAATGTTATACAGCTGGACTTCAACCAGGTGGCTCCCCTGAGCGCGTTGCAGGATGCTCGCCTCCAGGTAGGGAGTGAAGACTTCTGGAAAAAGCGTGAAAACATCAAAGTGCAGGGGTGTAGGCATTAAATTATCTTTCTATTTTCGTTAAGTTAGCCTGGCAAGGCAGGGCAAATTATATTTTCGTTCACATTAATTTTCCACCCAGCTGCAGGAAAATTAACAGGTACAGCCCAACAATAAATATGGAAGAAAATAAGCCACAGACCCCGTTCGTGAGGCCTGGGATGGGAAGGGTTTACATCACTCAGCCTGAGTCGAGCTTCATTCTCCATTGTCGTGGCTTCTTCCCTGGTCTTCAACGCCTATCTTTCCACTTGAAAATATTGTGCCAATAATTCGTCCAAATCCTGGTTGGTATGTGCATCCAGGATGGTAAAGAAATCTGTGGCAGTCGCTATGTTGTGGTTCTCTTGTTGAGCATATTCGCGTAAAAAAGCGAAGAAAGCTTCATCACCGATCAAAATGCGCAGGTCATCCAGGAATTTCGCACCATTGAGATAGACCGCATCACGATAAGGACGAAACTGGTTGAAATCATAGATGCTGCCATTCACCCACCCGGTTGGTTCATAAAAGTTTACTCGATAATTCCACCACCAATTCACCAGGGATTGGCCTGAACCAGGCGGGTAATCAGCATAGATATTCTCGTAAAAGATGTGTTCCATGTAAGTGCACATGGCTTCATCCAACCAGGGTTCCAGTGCCTGGTCATTTCCCACCAGCCCATACCACCATTGGTGTGCGGTTTCATGCGCACCGATGAAGGTCAGATAACCCTTGGGGGTGCCATCATAAAGATTATAGAACCCCTGGCTGAGGAAATACAAACCATCGTACTCCATGCCATCCAGGAAGTCAGCTTCCACCACACTCAAGGTGGAATGCGGATACGGCATGATCAATTGGCTGAATAATTGCAGGGCATCTGCAGTATTTTGAAGCACTTCCTCCCCTGCAGATTTATCATATGGAAAACTATAGCTATAAATGGTGACATCACCAACTGGGATGGTTTGCACCTGGTATCGATCGCTGGCGGATAGGGCAAAGGATCGGGCTGCCTCCAGACGATAGGTATAGGTATCACCATCCTGTTGTGCAGGAGCAGAGGCAGCGATCACCAGATCCTGCACCGGTTCTACCAGGGTAAGCCTGACTTGATAATCAGCAATATCAAGCACCTGGTGTTCGCCAAACCACCAGTTCTTATTCACCAGCCAACCCTCTCCTGATCGATAGGGTGGAATATACGGATACCAATCCACGATATTGGTTTGCCGTTCAGTATAGCCATAGGGAAGTGGACGGCTCTCGTCTGAAGGTGGAGCCATCTTCGGAATCTGCAATGCATATAAGATAACTATATTTACACCGTCGCCAGATGCCAGACCGTCTGGCAGGGGAATTTTCAGCCTGTCACCGGTTAATTCATACCCTTCAATATTCTCCCCGCCTTCCCAGGTCAGTGACTCCAATGTAAATGCACCCGGTCTACGGTTTGCTTCTACGACCAGGATCAAATTCGTCAATGAGTCGGGGGTAGCATTCACATAATTGATCGTTTCAGCAATTTCAAGGGTATGCTGGTTGTAATCAAAAACCGCCTCCAGGTTATATTGGGTTCGTGGAATAACGGATGGAGTGGGAGAGGCGTTTTCACCAAAGCCTGGGGTAACCTGCGGCGATATGGTGACATCGGGAGTAGGTGTACTGGGTGTAACCGGGCTTGACTCTACCAAAGGGGTGGCAGTAGGTGGAGTTAAAGGTGCTGTTGGTGATCCCTGCATGGTTGGATGTGGCAAAACACAACCGGTCAATAAAACCAGGCATGCCAGGATTAAGTTGATCCGCATTACCTGCAAACCTCGACCGGTGCCCATTCATCCTCCAGAACTGATGATTGTTGAGATAATTTCACTAACGTGTGTAAGTATAGATCAATAATAAAACCATCAGGAAGATGGCAAGAAGTAAAAGTCCAATCATCCACCAGGAAGCTGCAGTACGAGTTGCTTTTCGAGTGGGAGTGATTTTCTCATCTATCGAGACATGAATCGGACGGGTAATATCTGCCGGCAGGGGTACTTCCATGGCTATTACAGTTATGTTGTCATGACCACCGCGCTGGTTCGCCAGGTTAATCAGAACGGTTGGGCATTTATCAAGCTGCTGGGTACGCAAAATATCCGATATCTCACTATCCCTGACTAAATCGGTCAATCCATCACTGCATAGGAGCAGTCGATCTCCTTTGATTAGCTGTAAGCCCTGGTTGGCTTCAGCCTGGGCATCATTTTCATCCGGGCTGAGGCGCAGGCGCATATCCGGCTCACTGGCATTTGTTGAACCAAGGAACCGGCGAATAATATGGGAATTGGGATGCCCTTTGACTTGAGCAGGTGTCAGGGTCCCCTGGGTAATTGCTTCTTGGATCCAGGTGTGGTCTGTTGTCAGGCGGATAAGCTTTGTACCTCGCTGCAGATAAAGCCGCGAATCACCTGCGGAAGCAGCATAGAGTTGGTCACCAATTACCCAGGCACAAACACAGGTGGTGCCCATGCCTGTCATGGTTGTATCACGCCTGGATTGGTCCAGAATGACCTGGCTGGCATGGGTGAGGGCTTGTTTCAAGGTTTCTGCAGGATGGTTGGATGAATTCTCTACCAGATATTTCAGGATGTGCTCTACAGCCAGCTCAGCAGCCACCTCGCCAGCGCGATGACCCCCGACGCCATCAGCAAGTAATGCCACGACGGAGGGAGTTCGGTCAATCGTTCTGAAGCGAAATGCCGAGACAGAGAACCTGTCTTCGTTAGGTTTGCCTTTCATGCCAGGGTGAGTGGCGGCAGTAAAACTCAGGTGAGCATGCTCAGCCGGAATCACTTATCTGGCTCCATTGATGTGACCAATATTCTTCTGGCCGGACCCGGCTCAGCCAGATTAAAGCGGAAAACAACGCCTCCCAAATGGATGATATCCGCATGTTCCAATTGGGTGCCTGCCTGAGGGACAAGCTGGTAATTAACCCAGGTACCAGCCACCGACCCAATGTCAGTGATCACAAATGAATTCCCCTGATGACAGATGCGAGCATGAACTGCTTCTATGGATCTATCAGAGACAACAAGATCAGCTTGATGCGGGTCACTTCCAAGGGTGACATCATCTGTTGTCAGGCGCAAAGGTTCAGACAAGGTCGGTTCATCCGATCCCACCAGGGGTGACAAATGAGCAATGACAGGCATCGTTTCTGCCTTGCGTTTGATCCATGGCAGGCGTCCCATCCAGCCTTTGGAGCCTGCAATGGTTTGTTGCTGTGGACTGGATATACTATTTGCCGATGGGGTAACCGTTTCCTTACGTTGAAGGATGCGGGCGTGATATCTGGCTGGATGACTGACCTGACCAGGATAAGGTTTAGGTTGGATTCGCCCACCAAGAATTAGAACAAGGGCCAGGAGTGAAGCAGAAACCAGGACAATCACCCCTATCACCAGAAACTTCTTTTGAGAAAATTCGATCATCACTCCCTGGGTGGCCTTCGGCAGGATGATCGTGACCGATTCATCAGTCGTTTTTCCGAGGATCCCCAGTTGATCAACAGCTTCAACACTTAGTACATGCTCACCATCCTGAGTGTATGGTCGTAAATCCCATATAAGCTGGTCAAAAGGAGGATCGATGTTCTCAGATACGATCGCCCCATCCACATATAAACTGGTACGAGCAAGGGGCCGATCATATCCATCCGGGAAGGTAACTTGAATATTGATGACCTGTTGAGAGGGTAAAAGGACCGCATCCGAAGTTGTCGCCCCCGGTGTTGCCAGACTGGAATATGTACGGGTGATTTCCGCAGGTACACCAAGGAATACCGGTGCTGGCGCCTGGAGGGTAAGCTCAAAAGATTGTGGCTCTGTCATCACCTGCTCACTGCCAACCATTACCTGGGCAAGCACCTGTTGTGTCCCGGAGGTGGTAATCTGAGAGTCATAGCCCAGCTGGTAGATATAGCGCAAAGGTTCGAGTATGCTTTCCAAATCAGGGATGGACTCATCCTGTGAGAAAGCAAAGAAAGTAGACCGGGTTTCTTCGGCAAGCCTGCGTAGCTGTTCAACCTCTGGAAGTTCAAACATATCCTGTGATGCAACCATCCAGACGTAGATATGAATATTCTGTTGCAGAGCGCTGGCTATAATGGACTGGAGACCCAGGGAGCCTTCTTCCGGCTGAGGCGGGGTGATAAATAGAATCGCCCGCTCCATACCAGGGCGGGTGGTTGGGTCTGCAGCAAGTTGTAACGCTGAAGCCAGCACTTCGAGATCAGGAACAGCATTTGGATCATCAGGTTTATAGGTTTCAAGGGAAGATCGTAATAATCCTGGATCGGTGGTATGGACCAGCTGTGGACCTCCCCTGGTAAGCAGGCTGAGATCATCCACACCTGCTGGTTGGTCGATCCATGTGCCAGCCAGTATTCCCTGGAGCAGGTATTCATAGCGAGTGGTTCCCTGCGAGTCGCGACTGGTAAAGGTGTCTCCTGGGGTAATGGCAATAATGAATTGGACGCCAGGTTTTTGCTCTTGAAGCTCGCTGATGGGCGTATGGATATCATTTTCCTGCATGGTCACATCGCCAGTAGATAGTCCATGGACAAAAGAACCAGTCGGGTCATGAACATCCAGGTATGCCGTCATGTGGGGAAAATCACCAGTGTCTGGAACTGAAAGAGCTGCTGAGAAGGCATTCTCAGCGAAGGCTCCTTCAGCACTGACCATCAATGATATGAGCAAGATCAGGCTTAAAAGCAAAGACCGCCTGGGGTGGTCTGACATGGAGGGTATTTTAGCACAATAGGAATCAAAAGGGCACGGCGATTTGCTATCCGTGCCCTGTGGAAATTACGGAGTGGGTGTCGCGGATGCCCCTGGAGGTGGGGTGGGGGTAACCTGTGTAGCTCCAGGTAACGGTGTGCCGGATTCTGATGGTGCGGGTGTACCTGCACCTGGCAATGGAGCAGAGAGCGCAGCAGCATCGGCGGCAGTATTGGGCATGCCTGCCATGATCCATGCCTGGTATATGGCAACCAGCTCAGCAGGAAGAGCCCGGGTGGGAGGCATGGGGTTGCCAGCTTCCAGCCCTTCCACACGGTTGAGCATCTGCATGGTGTTACACAGCAGGTCAGCAGCAATCAGATTCGGTGCATGGTCTCCGGTGTTGATCGTGTCTTCATAGGTGCCCATCAGGTAGTTATTGTTCTTCTTGCCTTCGCGGTGGCAGGAGACACAGTAACGCTTCTGGATAGCGGTGATATGCACTTCATAGGATGGGATTTCTCCCGGGGCGAGGGTCGGGATCGCATTGGCAGCCGCCACCTCCTGTGGTAGCTCAACCCGGTCATCCCAGGTGTAGCGCATAAATGTCACGATTGCTTCAATATCAGATGGTCCCAGAGCGCCGCCGAAGGCACGCGCAAAGGGTGGCATACCCAAATCCTGCTGACCATAGGAGATGATGTTGAAAAAGGTCTGGTCATCCCGGGTATACATCTCATCCTTGGAATTTATGGGCTTGAGGATGACACCTTCGAGTCCTTCTACGCCTTTGATCTCACCCCCTTCACCGTTCGGACCATGGCATTCGGTACAATTGATCGAATAAAGGTCCTGGCCTGCAAGGATCTGCTCAGGAATGGTGCCGGTTATAGTGCCTGTCACCTCCTGGGGCGGCGTAGATACTGCTGCGAGTATGGTGAGTACAACAATTCCCACCACCATGACCGCCATAATTCCAATAGCCCACGGGCGGCTTTTCCAATAACGCTTTGGATTTCGATCAAAGAATGGTAATAAGAAAAGTGCCAGGACAGCAATGATCGGGATGATGGTGGTACCAAGCCATTCCAGCGACCCTGGGAAATACTTTAGCATTTGAAATAAGAATAAGAAATACCATTCCGGACGTGGGATATAGGCTGAATCCGAGGGGTCTGCCTTGGGTTCTTGAGCGACTCCGACCCAGGTTGCCAGGATGATCAGAACAATGAACAAAGCAAGGGTGATAACGACATCTTTATAGATGATATCAGGCCAAAACTTGACCCCCTTTTGCTTTTCCTGGGAATACTTTTCTTTGTAAAGTTTCTTCTGCTCTTCGTTCACGGCTATGCTCCTTTACTAGTCTTCTTCTTTGGGGACCGAAGAGATACCCAGGCGGATAACCATGTACAGGTGGACGCCAATCAAACCACCTATCATGGCGGGGAACCACCAGATATGGACGGAGAAGAAACGAGCCAGGGTGACCGCGGACAGGTCCATCCCACCGCGTAACGCCTGGTTAATGAAGTTGCCAAGAAATGGCACTGTGCCAGCGATGGAGGTGGCTACCGTTGTTGCCCAGTAGGCCCGCTGATTCCAGGGCAGCAGATAGCCGGTAAAGCCCATCCCCAGGGTGAGCAGGAGCAGGAGCACACCTGTGACCCAGGTAAACTCTCGTGGGTATTTGTATGCGCCAAAGAAATAGGTCCGCAGCATGTGGAAGAATACAATCAGGACCATGAGGCTGGCACCCCAGTGGTGAATACCACGTATCAGCCAGCCATAACTGACTCCTGTCATAATGTATTGTATGCTGTCATAGGCATGGTCGGGGGAGGGAACGTAATAAACCGTGAGCATGATACCAGTGATGCCCTGAAGGAGGAAAAGAAACAAGCTCGCGCTTCCAAGGGTGAACCACCAATTGACTTTAGGTACCTTGCGATCCAGGACTGTAGCGTAAATGGTCTGCAGACCCAGACGTTCATCAAGCCAGGCAAAGGTCTTTTGGAACATGGTCAACTCCCCTGGAAATGGATGAAGAGATTATTTTCCTCAACCTTGGTTTCGTATTCGTCAAGTGGCCGAGGTTGTGGACCTTTCACAATCTGCCCGTTGATGTCAAAGTAGGCATCATGGCACGGGCATATGTATGCACTTTCTTCTACTTTCCAGTTGACCCGGCAGCTCAGGTGTGTACACCTGTTGGAGAGTGCCTGGATCGAACTGTCCTCGTTTCGGAGGATATATACCCCATAACTGTTGACAGTTTTTTCCCATCCATTGACTTTAGTGCGATTAAAGTTGAACAATGTTGGAATACCGACGGGATAATTCTCCACCGGGCCTGCGGGAATCCACACATCCGCAGATTCCCTGGTGAGAGCAGGGGCGATCAAATAACTGATGGCTGGAATACCGAGCATGGCACCCATGAACGTGCCTACGGCTGCGGTAACAACTCCGACAAACTCTTTGCGGCTCATCTGGGGGGAACCGGGCATTTATACCTCCTTGTGAGCAAGTTTAATTTAATAACCTTTAAAGCTGGGAAGACGGTCTTCCTGATGGGTGCAATGAGCAGCTATGAGTGCATATTGTACTTCAATGATACAGGAAGATCGTCTTATCCCGCATGTATAATTGTAGAACATATCATGACAGGATGATAAGGATAAGTAATATGAATAATCCATGAGTTTTATCACTTTTACCTATTGTTAGACAAATGGGATAATTGACAAATCCATCTTTCTGAAAATTAAGTAGGGATTGAGGAGGAGCACATGGCATATGGCAAATACACCGGCTTTAAGGGTTGGCTATATAAAGGAAGTACTCCTTACTATGGCTTTGCACTCCATCGTCTCACTGCAATGGGGATCATCTTATTTGTGGGAATCCATGTAGCTGCTTCATTCTCAATGCAGCAAACATTGGGGACGTGGGGGACGACGATCAATATCATCTATGAATCATGGTGGTTCCAAATATTCGTCGTTTTCTGTGTGCTCTTCCACACTCTAAACGGGATGCGTGTGGTTATATTGGATATTTGGCCGAAATTATTAAAATATTCGCGCGAAGCCGTCTATCTTGAATGGGCGATCTTTATCCCAATCTATGCGCTGACAGTATTCTTGATCATAACAGGCGCCCTTTCGGCCGGATAATGGGCAAGGAGAGACAGATATGCGTCATCATTATGTTCCACACCGTGGCATCAACCTCGATTATCTGATGTGGCTGTTCACCCGTATCTCTGGGTTGGGAATAGTATTTCTTGCATTAATAGGACTGGCATCAGCGATGTACATGGGAGCCAGAATGCAGATGGACCTGCCCACCGTATTGCGCTGGACTTTCTTGCCCAATCCCAATCATGTGGTCAACAGCAATGTCCCCGATGTAACCCTTGGATGGGCAAATGCATTTTGGCAGATCATGCAGTACTTGATCATATTTTTTGCCTTCACTCATGCGGCCAACGGGATACGCATGATCACCGAAGACTATATTGGTCACACCATTTGGCAGCCATTCGTACGGGCGTTGATCGCACTACTCTGGATCGGAATGCTCATAGTTGGTATCTATGTAATTCTCGGTTCTGCGTATTAGGGCAGACAGGCCAGGAGCCCAAACAATATGAAAAAACACCAATTTGACGTAATCGTAATCGGAGCTGGAGGAGCTGGGTTGATGGCAGCGCTGTACGCTTCAAAGACTGCCAACACCGCCGTGATCAGCAAGCTGTATCCGACCCGCTCTCATACCGGTACCGCGCAGGGAGGCGTTGGCGCTGCCCTGGCAAATGAAGAAGAGGATCATTGGGAATGGCATACCTTTGATTCGGTCAAAGGAAGCGACTATTTAGGTGACCAGGATGCGATCGAGTTCATGTGCTATGAGGCGGTGCAGGCAGTGTATGAGTTAGAACATTACGGGCTGCCATTTTCACGCACGCCAGAGGGCAAGATCGCCCAGCGCCCGTTTGGTGGGCATACCAACAATGTGACCGGCAAGCCGGTTCGCCGGGCATGTTATGCTGCTGACCGCACAGGACATATGATCCTGCAGACCCTCTATCAGCAGTGCCTCAAGAATAATGTGAATTTCTTTGATGAATTCCAGGTGGTGGATCTGCTGGTGGTCAACGGAGCTGCTGCCGGAGTTGTGGCAATTGAGTTGAGTACCTCTGAGCTGCACGTGTTCCATGCGAAATCAGTGATCTTCGCCACAGGCGGGCATGGACGGGTTTGGGATATCACCTCCAATGCCTATGCATATACGGGTGATGGGATCGCGATCTCGATGCGGCATGGCATCCCTATGGAAGATATGGAATTCTTCCAGTTCCACCCCACGGGAATATACAAGCTGGGTATCCTGATCACCGAAGGAGTGCGCGGTGAAGGCGGGGTGCTGATCAACGGCAAGGGCGAACGCTTCATGGAAAGATATGCGCCCAAGGTGAAGGATCTGGCCTCACGCGATGTGATCAGCCGGGCAATGTACCTTGAGATGAAAGCAGGCAATGGGGTCAACGGTCAAAACTACCTGTACCTGGATGTGCGCCCTGAAACGGTGAACAAATATGCAGCTTTGGATGGTCGACAGGCGCCAGGATGGTTCCCCATATTTGATGACCGGAGAGGAAATCATTGCCAAGCTACCGGATATTGTGGACTTTGCCCGAACTTATCTGGGCGTCGACCCGGTAGCCCAGCCGATGCCGGTGCAACCGACCGCCCACTACACCATGGGCGGAATTCCTACCAATAAATACGGCGAAGTGGTGATCGATGAGAACAATACCGTCATGCCTGGTCTGTATGCAGCGGGTGAAGTGGCATGCGTGTCGGTGCATGGTGCCAACCGCCTGGGGACCAATTCACTGCTGGACCTGATCGTATTTGGCAAACACTCTGGATTGAAAGCGGCGGAATATGCCCTGGGAGCAGATTTCCCCCTGCTACCCGAAGACCCGACCGAGTTCACCCGGGCACAATTCGACCGAATCCGCAACGCGCAGGGGAACGAGAAAATCCTTGAAATCTCAGGCAAGATGAAAACGGAAATGATGGACCTGGTGGGCATGTTCAGAACTGGAGAAGGGATGCAATCAGCATTGGAAATTGTGCGTGAGCTACGCGAGCGTTACAAACACATCCCACTGCATGATCAAGGGAAAGTATTCAACACCGAGATGATCAATATCTGGGAGCTGGGCAACCTGCTCGAGATCGCTGAGCTAACCACGGTCTGCGCACTGGCACGTACCGAAAGCCGCGGTGGCCATGCGCGCGATGATTACCCAAAACGCGATGATGTCAACTGGTTGAGGCATACATTGGCCTGGGTGAAGCCGGATGGCGAGATCGAGCTGCGTTACAAACCTGTTGTGATCACCAAGTATCAGCCCAAGGAACGAGTTTACTAAAAGAGGTGGCATCCATGGAAGTTACAGTAAAAGTCTTCCGCTTTGATCCTGAAAAAGATAAGAAACCTCATTATGAGAGCTATAAGTTGGAAGCTCAGCCCACGGATCGGGTCCTGGATATGCTGGAGTATATAAAAGGGACTTATGACGGCACGCTCTCCTTCCGGCGCTCGTGCGCCCACGGCGTGTGCGGCTCAGATGCAATGCGCATCAACGGGCGTAATTACCTGGCCTGTAAAGCACTGCTGAAAGATTTTCACTCCAAAAAGATCACCGTCGAACCCATCCTGGGAATGCGGGTAATCAAAGACCTTATTGTGGATATGGAGCAGTTCTTTACCCACTATAAGTCGGTGATGCCTTATTTTGTTAATGATGAACCACCACCGCCCCAGGAGCGCTATCAAAGCATTGAAGAGCGCGAGCGTTTTGACGACACCACCAAGTGCATCCTGTGCGCCTGCTGCACTACCTCCTGCCCAATCTATTGGGCAAGCGACGAGTATGTTGGACCACAAGCGATCATTGCGGCACACCGCTTCATCTTTGACAGCCGGGATCGGGCTGCCGGTGAGCGCTTGAGGATCCTGAACGACCAGTTCGGAGTTTATCGATGCCATACTGTCTTTAACTGCACCGAGGGTTGCCCACGTGAGATCGAGATCACCCAGGCGATCGGCGAGGTGAAGAACGCCATCATCACGGGACACGTGGATTGAGAGAATAGTTAAGTAGATAAACAACGCCCAAGAAAAGATAAAAAGCCCAAAAACATGATTTTGGGCTTTTTGTTTCATACAAAAACACAAAATGAAACTGGAATATTTATTCTACTTATTAAGTACACACGGCAAGTAAATAAAGTTTGTAAAATCATCCAGCTGAAAGAAGTCATAGTCCGATGGGATTTCCATTAATGACGGGCCACTTTCACTCCCAAGACCAATTTTTGGATTATCAAAAACCTGGGAAAATTGACCGATCGTAAACCAGGACGCACCATCTACACTATATACTCCATCGTATAAATCTCCAGCCCTTGATATCCGCAAATATACCGTTGTCGCAGTTTCATCCATATTGTATGCTGAGTGCACTCCTGCTACTTCTTGGCGATATGTGATCATTTGCCCGGTAGCACCATATCGGCGAGATATTTTTATGTAATTATCATCATCCTGGTATATGTATATTGCTGCACCTTGAAAACTTTCCACCGGGGCTATTGTCACCAGGCTGGTGATCTGGTAATTGCCGAATGGGGCTGTGGTTAGAAGTATATTTTTTGCATCCCCACCAGGACCGATCAATCCCCCCTCTTGAGTAATGATATGCATGTAGCCTGGAATGCTGGTTAAACTCCAATACACCGGGTCTTCACGCACCCAGCTCCATCTACTATTTAATATCTCGCTGTCAAAATTATCAATCCAGGATTTCGATGTTAAGCTAATTGTTTCGGCAGCGGATGTGGGATAGAAGGTTATGCCCAAAATGGATAAAGTAATAATAATCCATGCAATACAATAAAAAAATCCGTGTTGTTTCATCTGCCCCTCCTTTAAGGTTTTTTAATGTGGGAAATTGGTGCTATATTATTCATAATATTTTATCCTAATACTTTAGTAATAGGGTAATCCAGCCTCCCGACCAAGTTTTGCCTACGAAACCCAACAATGGGATTCCTCCGATCATAGTGGCTGGGATGCTAGGCCACTCCCTGGCGATCTTAATGACTACTTATGCGCACTTAGCTCGCTTTGCTCGCTATTCTCGCTGCGCTCGAAATATTCCAGGGACCCAGGATGAGCCGCTCGGCTTCGCATCCCTTGTTTCAGCAGCTCACCCCGCTCGCAAAAGCAGCTCCCTTGGTTTCGCAGCAAAATACGCTGCCCAACTGATGGATGATATTCTCACTCCGATCCCGATAGACTCTAGAGACCTGGGCTGAGCAGCTGCACACATATTACCCATGGCCGGCCTCCAGGGTGATTATCTGGAGGTAAGTCCGTTTTTAGTTGTTATTTTTGGCCTCATCCTGAGATTTATATCTACAACCTTGGCATCCTAGTTGATCGTTTATACCGAGGTCATGAGTGATTAGGTGTAAACAATTCAACCAATTCTTCTGCACCAACCGGATCGGTGATCACCAGAACCTCATCTCCTACATCAAATGTGATGCCCCCGCGCGGTACGATCACTTTTCCCTTGCGTATGATTCCAGCAATCACACATTGTTCTGGAAGATGCAGGTCTTTGATCGCAGTTCCTACCACCGCTGTAATTGGAGAGACCACTAGTTCAATCAATGAATACTGGCCGCGGTGCAATTTAGCCAGGATCATCATGTCGCCTAAAGACATCTCTTCCCCAATCAGATGGGCTAATACGGATGATTCATTCAATGCCACATCTACATGCAATTTCTCGTTGAACAACCAGGCGTGTCTTGGGTTGTTGATTCTTCCAATTGTACGAGGCACCTGAAAAAGATTGTGGGCTAAATAACACAACACCAAGTTGTCAGCATCATCGGAAGTACATGCTACCAAAACATCTGCTTTCCGAATCCCTACATCTTCGAGCACTCTCAAATCCATCACACGGTCCTCATAAATTACATCTGTGGGTAACTGTTGGTGAAGCAGACTGAGCACCTTTTTGCGGTACTCGACAAGGAGAACCGTGTGATTTTCCTCTAATAAAAGAGAAGCAAGTTGCGCTCCAGTTGGGTCACCGCCTGCAATCAATACATTCATACATTTTGCTCCTGCTGTGAGCCTAATTGACTTCTCAATGATTTAATATCTGCTGGATCACCCATTAGATAGATCATATCGCCGGTCTCAAGAAATTGCACACTCGAAACAGGCAGTTGCTGGTTAGAGCGCACCAGGGATAATGCCTTATACTTGTCAGCAGGTAAAAACTCCTGCAAGATAAACCCCTGGCAGCTTTCAGGTACTTGAAGTTGGTAGACGATAAGATTCGGATCACTGTCGAAGTGAATGGCGCGTAGTGGAGTGCCTGAGAGCAACTCGATAAACTGATGTGCCCCCCAACTGGTCGAACTTACGACAGGTAAGCCAAATGATTCTTGGATGGATCGTTGGCGAGGGTCAGTGTTTGCAGCTACCACATTTCCAACGTGGTATTCCGTTTTAGCTATGTAAGCCACCAATGCATTGAGAGAATCTGAACGGGTGACAACTACGACCGCGTTAGCATCTTCGACCTGAGCGCGAAGCAGTACATTTTTTGTCATTGCATCCCCTTCAATCGTTTGCCCTTGAAAATCACCAGGGAGATGATCAAACGCGGATTTATTTTGGTCAATCACCGTAACCACGTGTCCTTGCTTGTACAGTTGGTATGCCAGAGCAGATCCTACTTGTCCGCAGCCAACAACGATGATTTTCATTGAGCCTCCAATTATTCGACTTGATATGGCACTTCTGTAATCACGATTCCGGATTTAAACAACAACGCAAAACGCAACCAGGTGGCGGTTTGCATGTGGAGTATATTATGCCACCATACGCGAGGCACAAATTGCGGTACAACAATGGTAATGATCTCATTCGGTTGGCGTTTCTTAGTGACATCTCCAATAAAATCGAGCAGAGGCTCAATTAGCAATCTGTATGGCGAATTTAGTATAACGAGTCTCACACCTTCACCCCATACTTCCCACTTTTTCTGAACGCTCTCTGCCTCAATCGGATTCATACAGATGTAGACCGCGGTGACGTCATCCGAGAGCAGTCGCGCATAATGCAGGGCAAGAAGCGATCCCTCGTTTACACCGCTGATTGGGAGGATCACCCGGTGACGCTTCAGTTGCATGCGAGGCTTATTGCGATCAAGCGATAATCTTGCTGCCAAACTTCGGTAATGACGGTGAATGGAAAAGAAAATTGCAACTAATATCGGAATGAGAATGATAACAATCCAAGCACCGGAATGGAATTTGGTAACTGCGAAGACAATAGTAACTATGGCGGTTACAATTGCTCCACCTCCATTTATAATCATCTTCAATTTCCAATTTGACTCATAATGCAACGTTGAACCGCGTTCGCGTACTTCCACTCCCGGTGCTAAATGCCCGATTTTCCACCAGCGGCGCGCCATCCCGGTTTGCGAAAGGGTAAAAGAAAGAAACACTCCGATCGCCCACAAGGGTACCAAAGCGGTTACATTGGCGCTAAAAAGGAATACCAATAAGGATGCGATCACACCTAACGCGGTAATGCCTGTAGAGAAAACCAAGCGGCTGCCTCGATAGGTCAGCTGGCGTGGAAGGAAACTATCTCCAGCTTGTATAGCAGCTAAACGAGGGAAATCTGCAAACGCGGTATTGGTAGCCAAAATCAAGATGATGGTAGTTCCGGCGATAACACTTAAATAAAGCAAACCTCGTCCATTAAAAACTGTGCGAGCCAATTGCGAGATGACGGTTTCAGTTTCTGAAGGTACCCCTCCAATCTCCCTCAGCAAGAATGTAATACCAAGAAAGAGCACTCCCAGGATGGCCGACATCCAGATCAACGTAATACCAGCGTTGTGACTGCGCGGTTCCTTAAATGCTGTAACCCCATTGGAGATGCATTCAACCCCGGTCAGAGCAGTCGTGCCACTCGAAAAAGCACGCAGGATCAAGAACAGGGTCACCGGTTGAACTGCACCTACCATGATCATTTCCGGTGGATTTTCAAGCACACCGAGTGAACCGTTTAGATAGCGAAACAATCCTACACCTACCATTAGGAAAGTTGTCACCAGAAAAAAGTATACAGGGAAGGCAAAGAAGGAACCCGATTCTTTCACACCGCGCAGATTTACAATCATAATAAAAAGGAGTAAACCAATCGCCAAGGGTACCCGATAAGGAAGGAGGGCTGGAAAGGCAGATACGATTTGCGCTGCACCTGAAGAAACCGCAACAGCAGCCAGCAATATATAATCGGTAAGCAATGCTGCACCTGCAGTCTGAGCAGCTACTTCGCCCAGGTTATCACGTGCAACGATATAAGCTCCACCACCCCCTGGATATGCATGGATGGTTTGTTGGTAAGAGATTGTGACGATTGCCAGTAGGATGGTGACAGCTACCGCGATAGGGAAAGCATAATAAAAGCCAGCGTAACCGGCTGCGGCCAAAATGACCAAGGTTTCTTGAGGAGCATAGGCAACAGAGGAGAGTGCATCACCAGCAAATACTGCCAAGCCAATTGCTTTGCCAATCGTCTGGTGTGGAAGATCGGCGGATGGCAAGGGATCTCCAATGAGCCAGTTACGCCAAGATCGTGGGGGTTTCTTTTCTACTAGTTCGATGCTGAATCGATACCCCTAAATCATCATCAGGCTCAATTCTATTTATCATTTTGTAAATTATACTCTGACACAGGTTTATAATGGGAAAACCAATTGTGTAGATCTTCGTTGCCCTATTTCTTATCATAATCGGAGGATACCCTGGTTACTCCGCGCCGACTAATTGTCCTTGTCTCAGATCATGTTTCGGATGAATCGAAATTTGTGCAAAGAATAGCAACCTTGGCGTAATCTCATCACCTGACGGTATTGTTTTTGGCGGTTATCGAGATAGCCAATCAAAAACCAGCAGCTAATCTCCTATTGTCTAATCTATGCTCTCTGAGCGGTGTTTATTCTATTGTTAGTGAAACGAGATTGGTGATTGGGGGTAACTGGATTAGAGAAGTACAGGAGGTCTTGCAGGAAGGCGACCAAATCGTTTGCCAAGCCGAGGAAACGATCATCGACCAAGAGATGAACCAGGTGCTTTTGAGCAACGCGTTATCTGTCGCCCTGAAGGCGCCTGTAATCGTTGTATCCGGTCTTTATAGTGAAAAGCAACCTCACAAACATACTCATCTTTCAGGACTTATTTGGTGGGGTGTTGCGCTCATCATCATTATTATCCCGAGCGGGATAATGCTTTTTATAAACCAGATGACAAGTGGATGGGTCGAAAGTGGCTTGATGCTTTCTGTTTTTTTAATCGGTATGCTCATGGTTTGGTTCTGGATTAAGCGTGGGTGAGCTATCTGATCAACCGATTTTTCATTGCGGATGAATTGAGGTCTTAGAAAATGGGCGCACGATTTATGCACGAAACCGGACGCAGGGTGATTTTCATTAGTCGCCTTTAGTTTCAAGGACTATAGCACTTCTCAACAATTCACCAAATAACCCAGATTAAAATAGACGGACCCGTAAATCTTTGATTCGATCCGGTTCGCGAGATATGAACATATCAGAAGTTGGCTGCTCAATCACTGCGATGTTGTATATATCTTGTGAATACCAATGATAGAATTCCTCTGCATGCCGGCCGTTCACAATTAGCCGGCCGTATTTTCCTACGCCAAGATGAAGCAAATATCTCTTTTGTGGGTATTGCAATAACAAATCAGTCCTGTTTGTCGTGTTATCCGGGGCTATCCTTGGGAACCGAATGGGTTCGCCATCACCATAATACTGACCGAATTTAATTCCCAGTTCGTTATTTTGATGTTCTACGACAAGATTGTGAACGCGAGGCGGAATCTGGCTTTTTACCAAGCGAAACATTTGTCTTTGTATAAAATCATCTTCTTCTTCGAAATTATATTGTTCAAAAAGAAATTCACAATCTTCTGGGCTAATTAACAAAGAAGTAGGGACGGTGTTCCGCTGAATTGCGCCGGGAGCTCCTCTGCTTTTTTTTGTCCAAGTTGCACGAATTTGCTGAATAATGATCATTCTCAATCACGGATAGAATTGGTATATTCCTGTTAGAGTAAACACTAGAAATAAGCGATTATAACCGAACGGATATTAGTTTGTATATTCGTCAATCACCTGTTATAAGACTAAAGAATATGTTGAATTTGTATTTAATGTGATAAGGAATTAAATAACAATCAAAAAACAGTCAGAAATCAGCTAGAAATTAATCTGCAAATAGTATGACCGGTCTCCAGGATACCCTGGAAATCGGATTAATAAGTCTGGAAATTTCATTCTATTAGCACACAAATGGCACACATATAGCCTAGGGTAAAATAGAGCACTACCATATTTGGGAATCAACTGTTATTTTCGGTGATAATATTCCATATATGGGGGTGTGTTGAGACCTGGATAATCTAGACCGCTTGATCCACAGTCAGATGCTCATAGAATACTACTCACCATTTTTCTGCTATAATCACGAATGTGCGCCCCAGTAGCTCAAAGGATAGAGCGAAGCACTCCTAACGCTTAGGTTGTGGGTTCGACTCCCACCTGGGGCTCAAAAGTTGTCTTACAAATTCCCCTTTTACCCTTGTCAAAATTTAAACTTTAGTGTATTATTCGAAGCGATGAACGTCTGGGTGCCCCCCTCACCCAGGCGTTCATCGCTTTAACCGCAATCATCATTTTAAAGTGTTGTGACGAATACCCCGCTCAGGTCATAAGCCATTGCCCCGGTGATCCGAACGGGCAGAAGCTGGCCCATGGGTGCGTTTCCTTCCACGATCACCAATCCATCAATCTCGGGAGCGTCACGGTAGCTGCGACCCATCGAGATTCCATCCCCCTGCCCCTCAAACAGAACATCCAGGGTCCTGCCCACCAACATCTGGTTACGCTCAAGAGAAATTCCCTGCTGCAAGGTCATCAGACGATCATAGCGCTCTTCCTTTACCTCGGGTGGTATCGGGTCACCTAGAGGCTCGCTGGCTGTTCCCGGCTCAAAAGAGAATTGGAACGTCCCGACCCGATCAAAGCGGATCTGCTCGACGAAATCAAGCAAGGCCTGGAACTCGTCTTCGGTCTCACCGGGATAGCCCACAATAAAAGTCGTACGTAAAGCCAGATCCGGCATGTCAATGCGCATTTTCTCCAATGTGCGATGCACCCAATCCATGTTCGCGGGACGCTTCATTCGACGCAATGTGTCGGGATGAGCGTGTTGGAGCGGCATATCCAGGTAGGGTAGAATTTGCTTGTGGGTCGCCATTACGTCGATCAGCCGATCGGTGATGTAACCCGGGTAGGCATACATGATGCGGATCCAATCCACATCGGGTACAGCAACGGTTAATTTCTCGAGCAGCTTTGCCAGGCCATCCTTCAACCCAAGATCATAACCGTAATCAGTGGTGTCCTGGGCGATCAGATTGAGCTCATGTATCCCCATGTCGCGCAGCTGGTGTGCGTCATGAATGATCTCATCCTCCGGCCGACTGACTGCAGTACCTTTGATCAGCGGGATGGCACAAAAGGCACATGGACGGCGGCAGCCATCTGCAATCTTAATAAAGGCACTATTCCCCTGGATCCCAGCACGCAGCACATGGGGTTCGTCCCGTCCAACCGTGGCAACATCGGGTAAATGATACAGAGGCTCCGGGTGCTTTCCCTGCCGTAATGTCATCCACAACATCGAGAATATCCATCCACCGGCGAGTGCCAAGAATTCCATCAATCCCCGGCACCCTGCGCACTACTTCAGCGCCGTATCTTTGGGTCAGGCATCCAGCGGCGATCAGGATTTGTCCGGGCTGTTTGGCTGAGGCTAATTCCTGTAATACTTCAAACGACTCTTCCCTGGCCGGGCCGATAAAACCACACGTGTTGACGATCAGCACCTTGGCATGGGCAGGTTGCCCGGTGGACTGGTAACCAGAGGCAGCCAATATCTGCGCCATGGAAGCAGAGTCGACCGTATTCTTGGCACAGCCAAGAGATATCATATGAAAAGATTTGTTCTTCACATTTTTATTCTTTATGGCCTGGGGGTTGCCGTCGGTGAGGCAGGCGTGCTGGTGATCGCTGGCGTGCCCACCGGTGATGGGGTGCCCGTCGGCGCAGGGGAGCTGGTTGGTGCAGGGGTGCTGGTTGGCAGGACGCTCGGCGTTGGGGTTTGGACGCCCTCAATAGAAAAGATACGCCCAACGATCTCTCCAAATGTACCCAGGACACCCAGGTCCTGTTGGTTAAAGAAGACCTGCAAGCCTGCCCCATTCCCGGTGAGTAATTCAATCCTCTCATTCCCAGGGAATGAATATGCGCTTCCCGGCATCACTCTGCCTTCATAGGCAACTTCACCATCCACAATGACTCGAATCCAGGCACGCTGCCTGGCAACGATATTTATCTGGAGAGGCGCATTTATCAGAATTGGTGTGGGCTCAAGCACCACGGGGGTTTCTGTTAGAAAAACCGGGGTCGTTGCGGGGACGAGAGTGGTATCAAGGGCCTGCGTAGTTATCGCGGTTAGCACCTGGGTCGTTGTGATCGTTGTTGAAGCAGAAAGCGTAGGATCAGAAGTGGCTAACAGGACCGAAGAGACGGGGGGTGCGGTTGAAGTGGCTACCTGGCTGGAATTAAGTGCTGAGATACGCAGTGCGCCCCAAATGCCAAATCCAAGCAGAAAAACGACCAACAATCCACCAATAAATAAATCCATGGAGAACAGGCGGCGCATCTGTGAAGGTCTGGCAGGCATCCTGCCTGTTTCCTCCTGGCGAGGTTTTGTCGGGTTTGGGTTGCGTGCAGCCTGGCGGTCATACAAGCCAGCCTGTAATCCGTCGGCAAAACGCAATAAAACTTCTTCTGTATTTAGCCCGAGGAAGCTGGCATAATTACTTAACATTCCCCTTCCCTGGACAGGTGATGGCAGGTGGGAGATATCTCCCTCTTCCAGGGCACGAACATAATGCATACGTAAATGCGTATGACGTTCAACGTCATCCAATGAAAGGCCCATCAATTCACGCTGGGAACGCAGTTTTATTCCAAGCTCTTTAAAAATTGCGTCGGAGCTGGTCAGCTCAGGGCTGATGTTTCCTATAACTGGTAGAGGCACAGGAATATTCGCCTCTCCCTCCGAGAGCCCATCCAGGTTTTGAATTAGCTGATCAGTATTTAACTTCAGGAAATCTCCATAGCCACGGATAAAACCACGCACCTGTGCGTGGGAAGGAAGCTTATCGAATTGATCAGCTTCCAGGGCTGCCAAAAAATGCAGACGAATATGCGTTGCCTGAGCAGCCTGGTCCAGGCTTAATTCTTGGGCTTCGCGGGCCTGTCGGAGTTGCGATCCTATGGACATCGATTGTATTATACAGCAGGCTTAAATAAACCTACGGGTGCTTCTCCGGTAGAATGCATCCACCAAGCACCCGTGTTATCTAACTGATGCAGCTGATCATTCAGTTTCTGGTTCAGGTTCAGGTGCAGGCTCAGTTACCGGTGCAGTTGCAGGTTCGGCTATGGGTTCGGCTTCAGCAACTAATTCGGCTGTATCTTGAGCAACAGCCCTGGTGGAAACTGGTGCATTGAAGGCTTCACCTTCGCGATAAACAATCACATCGATGGTGGGGATCAGGTCAACGGTGAGCCGGACATGTACCTTATATTCACCCAGCATACGCAGGGGTTGTGAATTGATCTGGCGGCGCGCTACTTCTACACCAGACTTGGCCTTGATGGCCTCAGCGATCATTTGAGTGGTAATAGACCCATAAAGCTTACCAGTCTCAGAAGCCCGGGCAGGAAAAACCAGGGTAAGTCCTGTGATCTGCTTGGCTATGGTGTCCATTTCCTGGTTAATAATGGCGCGTTGCACGTTGGCTTTCTCTCTAACCCGGTCAGCCATTTTGAGTGCTTCGGTGGTAGCCAGCACAGCCATTGCCTGTGGGAGCAGATAATTCCGCCCATAGCCATCTGCTACACGCTTGACATCACCAGCCCGGCCTAATTTGTAAACGTCTTTCAGGAGGAGTACTTTCATTTCTCAAGCCCTTTCGGTATCAGCAAAATTTTACCTGGGCGAAGGGTACAACGCCACAGGCAAGGCAGGATTTTACCAGGAATACGGTGCAGAGTCAACGATTATAATAAACCCATGCCTTCGCGTGAACGCTCACAACGGGTCGAAGCGATCGTGTTACGCCACTCCGATTGGGGTGAGGCGGACCGGATGCTGTGGCTATTCACGCGGGAGAAGGGCAAGCTGCAGGTTATTGCAAAAGGTGCGCGCAAAGCACGCTCACGGAAGGCTGGACACCTGGAACCTTTCACCCGGGTTGAATTACTGCTGGCGCGTGGGCGGGATTTGCCGATTATCACCCAGGCAGAGGCAAAAGATGCATATCTGACCCTGCGTGAGGATCTGGTCAAGCTGGGATATGCTTCCTATGTGGTCGAATTATTGGATCGTTTCACTTATGAAGAAGGGGAAAATATTTCCTTATATCGGTTATTAAATGAAACATTATCCCGGTTGAACACGGAGCCTCAGCTTGCGTTTGCAGTACGGTATTACGAGGTAAGGTTGCTGGACCTGGTAGGGTTTCGACCTCAGTTATTTAAGTGTGCCAACTGTGGTGAGGAAATTCAACCCGAAGATCAATTCTTCTCGTTTGAAAAAGGGGGCGTGATTTGCCCAAGGTGTGGGGTGAATGAAGTGGGAGTTCACCCGGTGAGCATGCCGGCATTAAAAATCCTGCGCCACTTTCAACGATCAAGGTATGCAGAGGCTCAACGCGCCCGATTATCCACATCCATCGACCGAGAGCTGGAAGACCTGATGGGATACTATTTAACCTATCTGCTCGAGCGAGGATTAAATAGCCCATCTTTCCTGAGAAGGGTTAGAAAAGAGCCTGAAACGGGGAATGTATAATTTCCATTGCTTCCAATAGTATTCGTTTCGTTCCACCACTCCAAAAACCTGCTCAAGTATATGCATGCAGGTCATTTGTCACTTTAATCCTATGTAATTTGTGCTAAATTACACTATTTTGTGCTTACTTGCACAAGTATGCTTAAGCTACAAGCCTATGCAGAAACCGCTTCTTACAGGTGAAAAAATCTGGGTTTCTGTTCGTCCCGTCGCTCGTATTACGTATTTGTTACCTGCCGACAATTTTTTTATTTCAGACAATATGCAAAAGTACTTGACTCATTTTTTTTACCAGGTGTCCAATTTGTCACATGGATAAATCAAAAAGGAGAACCACCGGATGATACCAACAAATAGAGGCAGTCCCAGGATTGGTGTCTATGTTTGCCATTGTGGCACCAATATAGCTGGGATGGTGGATGTGGAAGCGGTAAGTGAACACGCGGCAAAATTGGGCAATGTTATCGTAAGTCGCCACTACGCGTATATGTGTTCAGACCCTGGCCAGGCACTGATCAAGGATGATATTATCAATGAAAACCTGGATCGAGTAGTTGTGGCCAGCTGCTCACCTCTGATGCACGAAACCACCTTCAGGCGGGCATGTGCAGAAGCGGGGCTTAATCCATTTTTATTCCAGATGACCAATATACGGGAACATTGTTCGTGGGTGTCAGATGAGCCCATTGCTGCAACCCAAAAAGCCAAATCCCTCGTATCTGCTGCTGTCAGGCGTGTGGAATTCAATAATCCACTGGAAGCACGCCAGGTTGATATGAAGCAATCGGCGGTGGTGGTGGGGGCAGGAATTGCTGGAATTGAGGCAGCCCTGAGGCTGGCAGATGCAGGAAAGCATGTCTACCTGGTTGAAAGACAGCCCAGCATCGGCGGGCATATGGCTCAGCTGTATAAGACCTTTCCAACTCTTGATTGTGCAGCCTGAATTCTCACTCCCAAAATGGTGTCCGTTGGACGCCACGAAAACATCACCCTGCTAAGCAACAGCGAAGTTGAATCAGTATCGGGGTATGTCGGCAATTTCAACGTCAGAGTGCGCCGTAAGCCTCGCTACGTGGATGAATTCTCTTGCACAGGCTGCGGAACGTGTGTCGAAAAATGCCCATGGAAAAAGATACCGTCTGAGTTCGACCTGGGATTGGGAAATCGTGCTGCCATCTATTTCCCCTTTGCCCAGGCAGTGCCCCGGGTACCGATCATCGACAAGGAAAATTGTGCCTACTTCCAAAAAGGAAAATGCCGGGCTTGTGAGAAATTCTGCCAGACCGGATCGATCAACTTCGAACAGAAGGATGAATATCTGGACCTGGAAGCTGGGGCGATCATCCTGGCGACCGGTTTCAAGGATTTTGACGCCCGCCGTATCCATGAATATGGATATGGCGACCTGGATAACGTCATCACCAGCATGGAACTCGAAAGACTGATCAATACCGGCGGACCGACCACTGGCGAGGTGCTGCTTAAGGATGGAAGAAAACCGGAAAGCATAGCCATCGTGCATTGTGTTGGCAGCCGTAATAAAGAGCATCACGAATACTGCTCGAGAGTATGCTGCATGTACTCGCTCAAGCTGGCACAGCTGGTACGCGATTACGTTGGAGCTGAGGTGCACGAGTTCTACCGCGATATGCGTGCCTTCGGCAAAGGATATGAAGCCTTCTACGAACGTGTGGAACGATCAGGGGTTCACTTTACCCGTTTTGACCAGGATGACCCTGAAGGAGGTTTACAGGTCAGCCGTCATAACGGGCAGCTGAAGGTGACCTCCACCGACCTCTACACCGGTGAGCCCAATGAAATACTTGTGGACATGGTAGTGCTGAGCACAGGGGTTGAGCCCCAGGCAGATGCAGCACAAGTAGCCCAGACTTTCAGTATAAGCCGTGGTCCGGATGGGTTTTTCCTCGAAAAACATCCCAAGCTGGCACCTGTGGAGACTACCACGGACGGCGTGTACCTGGCAGGGACCTGCCAGGGGCCAAAGGATATACCCGATAGTGTCGCCCAGGGTGGAGCAGCTGCCTCTGTTGCCCTTTCGCTAATGGATGCCGGGCATGTGACTCTGGAGCCCTTCACCACCTATATTGACCAAACCAGGTGTGGTGGTTGCCGCACTTGCGAAGGATTATGCCCTTACCATGCCATTGAAATGGTTGAGATGACCGGTCGCGTGGTGGCTTATGTAAATGAAGTGCTATGTAAAGGCTGTGGAGCCTGCGCGGCAGCATGCCCGGCTCAAGCAGCCATACAAAATGGGTTTACACAGGACCAAATCCTGGCAGAAATAGAAGGAGTTTTATCGGTGTTGATCTTCTCTGAGATGCCCAAACAGGAGGTGGTATGAACCTCTCAAAAATTAAAACCGGAGTCTATATCTGCCACTGCGGCACCAACATCGCTGGCAAAGTGGATGTAGGTGCTGTGGCAGAGTACGCACGGCACCTGGATAGCGTGGTCCTGGCACGGGATTACACCTACATGTGTTCAGACCCTGGCCAGGATTTGATCAAGCAGGATATCCATGAACAGGGACTGAACCGGGTGGTAGTTGCATCCTGCACACCATTGATGCACGAGCCAACCTTTCGACGAGCCTGTAAGGAAAGCGGCCTGAATCCTTTCTTCTTCCAGATGGCAAATATCCGCGAACACTGCTCATGGGTGGTTGAAGACCCCGACCTGGCGACAGAAAAAGCCAAGCACATGGTCAGCGCAGCAGTACAACGCGTGCGCCATCACCGACCGCTAGAAATGCGCTCGGTCGATATGCAGCAATCAGCACTGGTGCTTGGGGGAGGGATCGCCGGGATCGAGGCAGCCTTGCGCCTGGCAGATGCTGGTAAAAAAGTCTACATGGTTGAGCGTGAGCCGAGTATCGGTGGTCATATGGCCCAGCTGTATAAGACCTTCCCGACCCTAGACTGTGCAGCCTGAATACTCACACCGAAAATGGTGTCCGTTGGACGCCACGAAAACATCAGCCTGCTGAGTTACAGTGAAGTCGAGAACGTCTCGGGATACGTGGGGAACTACCAGGTGCGCGTGCGCCGGAAAGCGCGCTTCGTTGATGAAAGCCAGTGCACAGGTTGTGGAAAATGCGCGGATGTGTGCCCTGTCGATGTGATCAACACCTTCGACCGTGGGTTGAGCATGCGTAAAGCTACCTATCGTCATTCCGCCCAGGCGGTGCCTGGTGCATACGTGATCGAAAAACGTGGCATTGCCCCCTGCCGTGCAGCCTGCCCCACAGACCAGCGCGCCCAGGGCTATATTGCTCTGGTCAAGCAGAAGCGTTACGCCGATGCATATTGGGCCATCCGCCGCGAGCACCCTTTCCCTTCAGTTTGTGGACGGGTATGTAACCGCCGATGTGAAGAACAATGCAGCCGCGCCCTTTACGATGAGCCAGTCAGTATCATGAAGCTCAAGTGGTTTGTGGCTGACTGGGCATATGCTCACCGGGACGAGCTGCCCAACATGCGCGACAAATCCCTGGTCGGCACAAATTTTTCCCATGACCCTTCACCTACGGGGAAGAAAATAGCCATCATCGGAGCTGGACCAGCGGGGATGACAGCCGCGTTGGACCTGGTACGCACCGGTCACAAAGCAACCGTGTTTGACTCACTCCCCGTTGCTGGTGGCATGATGCGGGTGGGTATCCCGCCCCATCGCCTGCCCTACGACCGGTTGGATTGGGAAATCCAGCAAATCGTAGACGAGGGTGTGGAAATGAAGCTAAGCACCCGGATCTATGATATCCCGGGGCTTTTTACCCAGGGATATGACGCCGTGGTGATTGCCACTGGTGCTCATAGCGCCTGGAAGCTGAGTATCCCGGGCGCAGAGCATCCTGATAACTGGTTGAGCCTGGATCTGCTCCGCAGAGCCTGCCTGGGAGAGAAAATTGACCTGAGTGGCCGGGATATTGTTGTGATCGGCGCAGGAGATGTTGCCCTTGATGCAGCCCGTGTCTCTGTTCGTTTGGGTCGTCCCAAGGTGAAGATCGTCTGCCGAGGCATGCGTGCATCCTTTAATGAACTTGAGGAATCAACCAAAGAAGGAATTGAAATCATTCGCAACCGGGTGTTTAAAGAAGTTGTTATTCAGAATAATAAAATAACCGGGATCCGGTGCGTGGAAGCCAAGGTCGGCGCTATTGTCAATGGTAAACGCCAGGTAGAGGAAATACCCGGAACCGATCATGTCATCCCATGCGACCTGGTGATTTGGGCTGTCGGTCAGCAGCCGGATTTCACTTTCCTTCCAGAAGGGACCATGATCCGCAAGCTCAGCTCAATGGGGCTTGAAACCGATGATGAAATGATGACCAGCATGCCTGGTGTATTCGTTGCTGGAGATGTGCGCCGTGGAACAACCTTCTTCGTGGTGGATGCCATTGGAGAAGGTCACCATGTTGCCCGGTGCATTGACCGCTACCTGCGCGGGTCAGAAGGTATGCAGGAACCTCCAAAATTGCCGATTGCCACTTTTACCAAAGAAGAAGTCGAACAGAAGATGGAAATAGGCTGGGCAGCTGACCTGCCCCGTACCAAGACCAGGACCATCCCAGCCGAAGAACGGGAGAACAATTTCAAGGAAGTCGACCTGTCCTTTAGTGAAGAAGAAGCCCTGGCAGAGGCAGAACGCTGCCTGCGGTGTGGGATCTGTTCTGAATGCCTGGAGTGCCTGTCTGCCTGCGAGCGTGGAGCCATAAACCATGATATGAAGGACAGCTTCATGGACCTGACCGTAGGTACGATCGTGCTGGCAACCGGCTTCAAGGATTTTGACCCATCACGCATCCCTGAGTTGGGCTACGGCACGCTTGACAATGTGCTCACTTCCATGGAATTTGAACGATTGATCAATGCCAGCGGACCAACCACTGGAGTCGTAACCATGAAAAATGGTCAGGCACCCAAGAGCGTGGCCATTGTTCATTGCGTGGGCAGCCGGGACGATAAATATAATGAGTATTGTTCACGGGCATGCTGCATGTACTCGCTCAAGCTGGCCCAACTGGTTCACGATTATATGGATGCCGAAGTGCATGAGATCTATCGCGACATGCGTACGTTCGGTAAAGATTACGAAGAGTTCTATAACCGCACACGCAATAAAGGTATCCATTTCTATCACGGGCGGATCAAAAACATCACCCAGCAGGATGGACATTTGCTGGTGAAATGGGACGAATCCTTCCACAACCAACCAGACCATGTTGAAGTCGATATGGTCATCCTTTCGACCGGCTTCGAAACCCAGCCAGATTCAGCCCAGGTGGCCAGCCTGTTCGGCGTCAGTCGCAGCCCTGATGGATTCTTCCTTGAAAAACATCCCAAACTGGCACCCGTAGAAACAGCCACAGAAGGGATTTACCTGGCAGGTGCCTGCCAAAGCCCGAAGGATATTCCTGATAGTGTGGCGCAAGCCGGAGCTGCAGCTGCTGCTGCATTATCGCTGCTCGACCAGGGTACGATCGCCCTGGATCCGTCTGTTGCAATGGTTAATCTGCTTCGCTGTGCTGGCTGTGGATTGTGCGTGGACGCCTGCCCGTATAGCGCAATCGAGCTCAAAGAAAGCGTGGCATCGGTCAACACATACCTGTGCAAAGGTTGTGGCACTTGCGCCGCCACCTGTCGAGATAAAGCCATCACGCTCATCCATTTTAATGATGAACAAATCGTGAGCGAGATGATCGGTGCATTGGCAGCCGAGCCAGTTGTTCCAGGGATCCTGAATCCATAGGAGGTGATGCCATGCCATTTGAACCCAAGATCATTGCTTATCTCTGCACCTGGTGCAGTTACACCGGTGCAGATACTGCCGGCATTGCCCGCCTGAAATCTCCGGCCAATATCCGTGATATCCGTGTTCCCTGCTCCGGGCGGGTCTCACCGGAGATCATCATGCGCACTTTTGAGCAAGGAGCAGATGGCGTACTGGTGCTGGGTTGCCATATCGGAGAATGCCATTACAACACCGGCAACCACCGTGCAGCCAAGCGTTTGCCAGTCTTGCAAGCCCTGATGGCTTATGCAGGCCTGGAACCTGAGCGTGTACGCCTGGACTGGGTATCAGCCTCGGAAGGCGAGCGTTATTCTCATATCGTAACAGAATTTACCGAGGCTGTACGCTCACTGGGACCCATCCACTGGAAGATTTCTGATCGTAATACCCGTTTTGTTTGGGGAGAAGAACCCATCAGCCATCGCTATTCAGCCTTCAGCGACCAACAGCCCAAGCATGCAGTATATTTCACACCCATTCACGAACAGCAGACCCAGGCAATCCGTGCAGCAGCAACTGAGCTGCTGATGAACAAGCAGGTGGATTGCGTCATTGGGTATGAGGTTGGACCCAGGGGGCGTACCCGCCCTGCATTCGTTCACCAGCCTGAAGGGGTTGACCGCCTGGTGTGGAATCAGGACTGCACGCATAACCTGACCGCATACCTGAGTAAAAAGCTGGGTTGGGGTACGGATGGTGGAAAGAAGAAAAAGCCTGACCTATTGCCTAAAGCTGCGGTGGTGGCTAAACCTTGCGACAGCCGTTCCATAAATGTTATGCTGGCAGAGAATCGTTTCTTACGCGAGCAGGTTTATATCATCGGCATGGCCTGTGATGGTATACGCCAGGGAGCAGGGTTCGATGCGGATAAAAGTGGAGCGATACAAACACGCTGCGCAGCGTGCAACGTCCGCACTCCGGTAGTCTATGACACCCTGATCGGAGATCCCGAGGCAACTTACCGTGAGATTCCACCGGAGCATATCTACCCGGGCATTGAGCACCTGGATGCTCTTACCCCACCCGAGAGAATGGAATTCTGGCTCAGCCAGTTTGACCGCTGCATCCGTTGCTATGCCTGTCGCCAGGCATGCCCGATGTGTGACTGCCCAATATGCCTGTACGAAAGGGATGATTCTCTGTGGGTTGGTATGGGGAACGATGTTGATGAAAAGCGAGCCTTCCACCTTGGCAGGGCATATCACCTTGCAGGGCGGTGCGTAGGTTGTAATGAATGCGAACGAGCCTGCCCGATGGATATTCCCCTTAGCCTGATCCATCGCAAGATGGCCCAGGAGATGGAAGCTATTTTTAGCTTTCGAGCAGGAATGGCTGCTGTACCGCCACCATTTGTAACCATCCTGGGTGGAGAGGAGCATCTACCATGAACTACCTTACCCGTCAGGAACTAGCTGCCTGGCTTGATAGGCTGGCACAAGAACAAACCTTGATCGCCCCGATCGATGTAGCAGGGAATATACTTTATCGCCCGGTGGTGAACACGCGCGAGGTGGTATGGGAATTTGACCGTTCATTTATGTCGGTAAAAGAAGTATTCTTTCCCCGCACCGAGCGGCTGATGCTGATCGAGAAGATCGGCCCGGAAATCAAATTGATCGAAACGCTCCCGGACGAAGAATCAATCATTTTCGGCGTGCGACCCTGTGATGCAAGGGGGTTGATCGCTCTCGATGCACTTTTTATTGATGAAGAGCCGGTAGATCCTTACTATGCCCGGCGAAGAGAGAATACCACCCTGATCGGGCTTGCCTGCCAATCTCTGGGACCAAGTTGTTTCTGCACCAATGTGGGTGGAGCACCGGATGATCCCAGTGGTATGGATATTATGGTGACTCCTTCAGGTACAGGTTATGTGGTGGAGATCATCACTGAGAAGGGCGCAAAGATCAGCAAACGATTCTCGGTGTTCGATGGCCTATCCGAAATACGACCCCATCCAACTCCAGCCAAAAAACATGCAGTAAAAATCACTCCCAAGGAAGCCTGGCCGGCAAGATTCAATGACGATTTTTGGGCTGAGATGGCAGAACGCTGCTTGAGCTGCCGAATCTGCGCTTATGTGTGTCCAAGCTGCCGATGTTTCGATGTGCGTGATGAGGTTATCGCAGGCGATAATGGTCAAAGTCAATCCGAACGTGTCCGCTGTTGGGACTCATGCAATGGCATTCCTTACAGGCGTGTGGCAGGAGGACACAACCCACGCTTTATGAAAAATCAGCGCTTACGCAACCGGTTCTATTGTAAATTCCATTATTTCCCGTTGCATTATGGCCCAATTGCATGCACTGGTTGTGGCCGTTGCATAGATGCCTGCCCTGTGAACGTGGATATCACCGAGGTGTTGGGATATATGGCAGGAGGTAAACCATGAATGATGATTTGAAAACCAACCCGATGCTGCCTTACCTTGGGAAACTTGTTGAGGTAAAAGACATCGCCACTGAGATCAAATTATTCCGCGTCCATATGCTCAACGGTGGTGCTGAGGCTTTCCACGACTATAAGCCAGGCCAGTTCGCGTTTGTCTCATCTTTTGGGATCGGGGAAGCCCCCTTTGGTATCGCCAATATCCCTTTAAACGGGGGGAGCGTATTGGATTTTGCCATTAACCGCCTTGGCTCGGTGACCACCGACCTGCACGAGCTGGGAGTGGGTGATACGGTTGGAGTACGTGGCCCGATGGGGAATGGATTCCCCATGGATCAATTCAAAGGAAAGAATCTGATCGTCATTGGTGGTGGGATCGGTGGTGCTCCATTGCGCCCGGTGATCCAGAGTGTAATGGCACATCGGCGCGATTATGGCTTCTTTCAAATCCTGTGGGCAGCGAGAAACCCGTCCCTGTTGGTCTTCACCGATGAATATGATCTATGGCGTGCTACACCCGATACCGAGCTGCATCTTACTGTAGATCAGGCAGACAGCTCCTGGCCTCATAGTGTTGGCTTGATCACGCAGCTATTAGAAAGGGTCGCCCCTTCTCCAAGGAATGCCATCACCATTACCTGTGGGCCTCCCATTATGATCCACTTCGTGAATCGAGTCCTTGTGGATAAGCTCGGATTCAAACCTGAGCAGAACTATGTCACCCTGGAGGCACGCATGCATTGCGGTATAGGTAAATGCGGCCGATGTAACCTGGGCTCAAAGCTGATCTGTGTGGATGGACCGGTTTTCAACATGGCAGAGGTCGGAGCATTGCTGGAGAGCTTCCTGTAAAATATTCCAATTAATAAGCAGATGCCTGGAAGGAATCATCTCAGAGTGAGATTGTTCCTCCCAGGCTTTTGTTTAACTGTTCAATCCATATACCATGATGGTTTAACCTGTTGAATACGTCCGAGACCGGTCAGCAGGTATCAAGTATAATATGCCATTTAACGGGATACTCGTTACAGGAAAAGTTTTTTTTAATCCTTGGGATGTTAATGAAAAAGAGCATAACTCATGTGATTATTGCGCTCCTATATCTAGGAGCGATGGCTGTTTGCCTTTTATTTGTCATAAAACCAGGGGCATCTATTTTCTATTTCAAAACAAGCATTGATTCCCAGGCGGTTATCCCAGACGCAGGCCATGCCTTTCGATACGATCTGGATATCAGTCCTTTCATCTTCCGAACCGCAGACATATTAGTGTACGAAGATGGACACCAACTTAACTCCACTGATGGCAACATTGTTGTCGAAGAAGGGATGAATGCCTATGCGATCAGCCGGTCATCCACCGGGACAACCCACATCTACTTCGCCTCGTCAGATAACAGCAGTCCCATCACCAATGATAGAAGTTATACCCTTTACATACCATTAATTTTCATCACCAGATCGATGGGGATTCTTTACCTGGTCATCCTTCTACCTGGATTAATCTGGTTCCTGTATTATTCGCTCGCCATCCCCGAGCATCGCAAGACACTCTTTCACACTCCTACAGGCATTTTCATCGTCCTGGATCGCTTCTTTGATCATTTCCCAAAAATTCTCAAACCTGACCTTCAACTCGCCAGGCAGCAAATAAAAATTAGGGCTGTATATTGGAGGCAGTTGTTCACTGTTACCATTCTGGCTGCATATATTTATATTTTTATGGAATGGCTCTTCTTCATCACGATGCCTTCTTTCATGAGCCTTTTAAGTCTGCTTCAAAAACTGGAAGTCTTCCTACTTTCAAGCCTGGGATTATCGCTCATCTGTGTTGCCGCTATAGCCATTTTCATGATCATAGATGTATACGCCTTGTCGATCAAACATGGTCAAGTGACCAGTTATGTGGGGGTCTTGATCCCTACAATACTGACTTCTGCATTAGCTTTCTTATTGATCGACAATTTCACCTATACGGTGTTTAAATTTGGGGTCAGCACCAGCTCTGGAATCTGGCGGGGAGTGTATGCGATTTTGTTTGTTCTGCTTTCCTTTTTTTTATACCTTCAAATGCTTACTATTTTTGGCTTGAAAGAAAAAGCGGAACCACACAAAGGGCCCGCCAGGGGGTTATTTTACATATCAGTTGGTCTGGTGACCATATCCATTGGACTGGCATTGGTGAGGGTAAATGACACAAGGATTGATCAGAGTGATGCAACTGTAGAGGTACAACATGCCGAGGACCTGCCGAATATTATTCTCCTCGGTAGTGATGGATTAAATGCCGACAATATGTCGGTTTATGGTTATGATAAAGATACAACGCCGAAAATCAAAGAATTAGCACAAACTTCGCTGGTGGCAGAGAATGCATTCACAAACGCGGGAAATACCGCCGGATCGGTGGTTTCGATCCTTAGCGGTAAACTACCCACCCAGACAAGGGTTTTATATCCGCCAGATATCCTGACTGATCTGGCTGCTTTTCAGCATCTTCCAGGGATATTAAAAAGTGAGGGCTATACAACCATTGAGCTCGGTGTACCCTACTATGTGGATGCATATAGCCTGAACCTCCAGGATGGATTTGACATGGTGAATAACCGTACCCAAAGCGTGGGGAGCGTGATCTCTATCGGGCAGAAGCTTGGATTTGAAAATCCGATCTATTTTTTAGGCAAAATCCGTGAGCGTATCTCCGACCGGGTGCAGCATATTTTTTACCTTCGCAATATGCAAAATCCTTATAGAATGGTCACACAAGCGGCGCCCGGTATCGCCGACGAAGAGAAGATCAACCAGCTGATGGATTTGATCGACCAATCTCAAGGACCATTTTTTGCTCATTTGCACCTGATGGGAACCCATGGTGGAGAGTTTTCACCCCCAGTTCAAGTATTTTCGAAAGGGGAAGAACAAACAGAACCCTGGATGGAGGATTTTTATGCTGACACCATACTTGCCTATGATGGTTATGTCGGCAAATTAATAGACCAGCTCAAGGCGAAAGGTCAGTTCGAAAACACTATTTTGATCCTTTATACCGACCATAACCAGAAGTTCCAGGTAAATGAACGCATTCCGCTGATAATCCATTTCCCCGGAGATCAAAACTCTGGGAAACTCACTGGTGCGGTTGAAAACCTGGATATAGCCCCAACCATCCTGGATTTTCTTGGGTTATCCATTCCAGAATGGATGTCTGGAGAATCATTGCTGGATGGCAACCTCGATAATACCCGCTTGATTTTCAGTATGGGGACATCCGAGGCAAAAAAGAACGAACAAGGTGTGAATATCCTGGATCCAGAACGGGTCAAACCACCCTTTTACCAATTCAGCTATATTAACATGAAAGACTGCCAGAGATGGTACACCTTCGATCTAAAGGCTTTTACCTGGACATCTGGAGAAATTCCTGGGTATACCCACCCATGCAATGATAGCAGTTTACTCAGCTTTGACGAAATCAAAGAAGCGATGGTAAACCGTCTATCGATGGATGGATTCGATGTAACCTCCTTGCCCTGACAAAGGTTCTTAAGGACGATCAATACTTATTTATTTTCATTATATAAAAACCTTTGGAGTGCATGGTAAAACTATTAAACCAACCATAATATTACTACGATGGAGGTTCGAGTATAATGTTCCCGTTTTCCCCCATCTTATCACAGCTCTTTTTGATACTGGTTGTCGTTGATTTTATTGAATGAAGAACATAACTCGTCGAATTATTGCACTCATCTATATCGGATTGTTGCTGGTTGGTTTTATTATGGTGATCAAGCCTGGGGCAGCCATTTTTTTCCTCAATAAGACCATTGAAAACCAATCTATTACTCCTGATATGGGATATGCATATCGCTACAATCTGAATATCTCTCCACGTTTCTTCCGAATTCACGATCTCTTGTTGTACGAAGATGGGCAGCCTTTACAGCTCACAGAAGAGAACATCGTTGTCAATACAGGTGAAAACTCGTACGCTATCAGTGAAAACCCACAAGATGGGTCCTACCTATACTTCTCCTCATCTGATAACAGCAATCCAATCAGCAATGATCGGAGTTACACCCTTCGAATACCGACGACCTTCATCTCACGTTTGACGGGTTTTATTCTCCTGCTTATCCTATTGCCGGGATTACTATGGTTCGGGTATTATGCACTATCAAAACCCGAAAATCGAGGGATCCTTCTCCAATCACCCAAAGGCATCCTGATCACCCTCGATCGTTTCTTTGATCAAATCCCCAAATTCAACCTGCCCGATTCTGGATCAGTCAGGCAACAGATAACTGCCAGAGTATCAGCCTGGAAAATTCTGTTCACCATCACTATACTGGCAGCATACTTCTATACGCTCATGGAATGGATCTTCTACATCACCAAGCCCTCCTTTATGAGCATGATGAGTTTTCCTGAAAAACTGGGGATACTACTTATTTCAGGTTTGTTTTATTCGCTCTTGTGCATGTTGCTAATCGCCCTTTATATCATCGTGGACATGCTGGCAATCATCTTCCATTTTGATGTGGTCACCAGGTACCTGATTGCGGTGTTACCTGCGCTCATACTTTCTGCCCTGGCATTATTGTTGATCGACAATTTCACCTATACCCTATTCAAATTCGGTGTCAGCACATCAACCGGGATCTGGCGGGGAGCCTATGGGCTGATATTTGTTTTCATTTTCTTATATATTTATCTCCAATTGCTCAAGTTTTTTGGCCTTCGTGGGAATTCAAAACCGTTTCTGCAAACCTCCAAACGATGGTTTTATCTCGCCATCGGCATCCTGGTGATTTCCACCGGGGTGGCCCTGACCAGGTTGGATATTAATCAGCTGTCGTCTTTGAAAACGAGTACAGAATCAAACCAGGCGAGCAGGTATCCAAATATCATCTTGCTGGGCAGTGATGGTTTGAATGCAGATAATATGTCAGTCTACGGGTATGAGCGGGATACTACCCCAAGGATGCAAGAACTTGCCCAAGATTCACTCGTAGCAGAGAATAACTTCACCAATTCAAGCAATTCTGCTGGTTCTGTCGTTTCAATGCTAACCAGCAAATTACCAACGGAAACGCGACTCGTCTATGCCCCAGACATTTTGACAGGCGCGAACGCCTATCAACATCTACCCGGGTTGCTTAAACTAAATGGTTATCAAACGGTTGAGTTTGGTGTGCCAGATTATGTTGATGCATCCAGCCTGAATATGCAATATGGCTTCGATCAAGTGAACGGAATTACCCAGAGCCATAGCTGGATCAGTCAATATTTACGTAAGCTGGGTTATGACACTGTTGATTATTTCCTGTATAAATTAATGGGCAGAGCTTCCGATCGGATCAAGCATATTTTTTACATTCAAGATATGCAGAACCCCTATAATATCGTAACCCAGCGTGTAAGGGGCATCAGTGATCAAGAGAAGATCACACAGATGTTGGATGTTGTTGAACAATCATCACAGCCCGTTTTTGCCCATCTCCATTTACTAGGTACCCATGGAGCAAAATTTTCTCCGCCCATCCAGGTTTTTTCAAAGGGCAAGCAGCAGGATCAAGGCTGGATGGTGGATTATTATGATGATGCCGTCTTATCTTTTGATCATTATGTCGGCGAGGTGATCGATAGTCTCAAAGCAAGTGGGGAGTACGATAACACGATCTTAATCATCGATTCAGACCATGCCATGCAATATCGAGTGAATGAGCGCATCCCGTTGATCTTCCATTTCCCTGGAGACGATTATGCAGGTAGAATCAGCCAAAATGTACAAAACCTGGATATTGCGCCCACAATCCTGGATTACCTGGGGATGGCTGGACCTGAATGGATGAGGGGAAAATCGATCCTGGAAGACAACCTGGATAGGCACCGCCCGATCTTTAGTGCGGGAACTGTTAAAGTCGCCGAAAATGCACAGGGATTATTCACCCTGGACTCTCAGCAAGTTGTTCCGCCTTTTTACCAATTCAGCATGGTAAACGTCATCGATTGCCAGAGGTGGTACCAACTGGACCTGACAACCAACAATTGGCTATCTGGAGATGTCGATAGATATATAAACCCGTGCAGCGAAGACAGCCTGCTAAGCTTCGATGAAATCAAACAATTAGTAACTCAACAGCTATTGAAGGATGGTTTTGACGTATCCTCCCTGCCATGACCCACACACGTCAAGATTTTCAGGATCTATCCTCTATACGGAACCCAGGCAGGTTTTTTTTCTCCTCCAGGTTTCATGGCGAGACTGTTTTATCCTGTTGTGAGGACATCAAAACCCCTGTGCGAGTATCAGCTGGATGAAATCGCGTGGGTATTGGCTTGTATTAATTGCTGCCTGCCTGTGGGGGACTAATGGCACTGCCCAGGCTCTTGCGCCACAGGGGGCACAACCGCTCATCATTGGGGCACTGCGCATTGCACTGGGTGGACTCACCCTTCTATTAATTGCAGGGTTGCGCGGTGCATTAAGTGATAGAAGGCGGTGGGCATTCGTTCCAACGGTTATAGGTGCATTGAGTATCGCGGCATACCAGGTCTTTTTCTTTGCCGGGGTGGCTCGCACGGGAGTGGCGATAGGAACGATCGTGGGCATTGGCAGCACTCCCATCCTGGCAGGGCCAATCGGATATCTCGTTCGGGGTGAACGCCCAACCCGCCGCTGGGCATTCGCCACCGTATTGGGGATCATCGGTTGTGCTTTGCTGATCGTGGTTGGTGAGGATATCCATATTGACCTGCTGGGGATTTTCCTGGCAATTTGTGCCGGTGGTTCCTATGCAGTATTTACCACGGTAAGCAAGGGTCTGATCGATGACCACCCACCCGAGGCAGTCATGGCGATGACATTCTGCCTGGGGGCATTGTTTACCCTGCCTTTACTTTTCGGAGCCGACCTGCGCTGGCTGGCACAGCCGTCCGGATATTTGGTGATCATCCACCTGGGAATTATCACTGCAGCCATCGGGTACACCCTTTACGCACAGGGGTTGCGCTTGATTCCCGTGGCGACTACAGCCACGCTGACACTTGCCGAACCGCTCACTGCCGGATTATTGGGGGTATTTTTCCTGCACGAAACATTAACCCTGCCTGCATTTTTGGGGATTCTGTTGATCTTCGCCGGGCTGGCGGTTCTCACCACAGAAAAATCACAGCCAGAACCAGGCATTGTGTAAATATACCATCTATAGCTTGATATCCAGCCCTAAAAACGGACAATCAAAGGGAAAATTGTTACCCACCCAGGTATACCCGAGGGACTCGGGTGTTGATATTGGTCAGAATCTCGTAAGGGATCGTACCTGCCCATTCAGCCAGGTCTTCACAGGTGATGGATTCGCCACCGGATTCCCCGATCAGGATGACCTCATCATCGTTATATGCGCTGTCCCACTCAATGTTTATCACAACCTGGTCCATGGAAATGCGCCCTACCACAGGGTACTTTTTCCCGTGAATGATGACCTGCGCTTTATTTGACATACTTCGGAAGTAACCATCACCATATCCCACAGGAGCGGTAACCGCCCGCACCATGTGATCAGCCTTCCAGGTTGAGCCATAACCAACAGCGTGCCCTGGTAGGATGACCTTAAAGTACACCACCCGTGATCTCCAGCTTAATGCCGGGTGCACATCCACATTATGCGCTATGCTGGAAGAAGGATACACCCCGTAAAGCAGGATGCCCGGTCGAACGATATCGAACCAGGCTTCGGGTAGCTGAAGGATGGCTGGTGAATTTGCCATGTGCCGTAAAGGGGGTGGGGGCAGGCTGTGCTTATCATAAAAATACAACACTTCCTGGAATCGCTCAAGTTGTTGACATGCATCCTGTAAGTCAGCCTGGTCAGCATTCGCAAAGTGGGTATAGATGCCCTCATAATTTATCGACCTGCATTTCAATGCGCTTTCCAGGAAGTTATGGGCATTGTAATAATGCACACCAATGCGTTCCATACCGGTATCAATTTTCAAGTGGACTTTCGCCTTTACCCCCATCTGGGCAGCGATTTCATCCACCTGGGACAATTTATCGATCGAAGAAGCGGTGATGGTCAGATCATGCTTCAGGAAGCCTGGAACCTGGTTTCCAAGAATACCTCCCAATACCAGGATGGGCATGCGAATACCGTTTTGTCGAAGCAGGATGCCTTCTTCAAGAACAGCCACACCGATATAATCAGCCCCCAGTGATTCCATCAGCTGCGCCACGCGCAACAAGCCATGACCATAAGCATTCGCCTTAAGAATAGGCATGACCTTGACAGGGGAGACATGCTGGCGAATGGCAAGAAAGTTGTTTGCCAGGCGATTTAGATCCACTTCCACCAGGGTCGGGCGGACGATCTCATCCGAACTCATCGTAGGGTCATTAATCGATGGCATAGTTATGTTGTTTATTCGTAACCGGAATTATCATCAGGTTTCTAAAGTATACCAATAAACAGTAGCGAGCAGGCGACAGTCGCCTGCTCGCTACTGAATTTATTTTATATATTATTGATTTAGAAACCCATCGATCAATTGCTTGAAGGAGTCAAACGGCTGAGCGCCAACTACACCCTGGCCATTCACAAGAAAGCTGGGTGTGCTTTGTACTCCCAATTGTCGGGCAAAATTTGTTTGGTCCGTGATTAACTGAGTATATTTCCCTGAATCCATACATTCGTTAAAAGCCTGAGTATCCAATTTCAACTCGACAGCAAACTTTTTTAAATTATCCTTGCTGAATGCTCCCTGGTTCTCACCATTCTGGTGGGAAAACAGGTAGTCATGATATTCCCAATATGCATCCTGATCACCCGCACACTCTGCGGCTTCGGCTGCCCATTGTGATTCTTCGCCCAGGAAGGCAAAGTTGAAGTAACCCAAACGTACCTTACCAGTATCCACATATGTTGTTTCGATCTGACGACCCGCGTCAGTGGCAAAGCGCCCGCAGTAGGGTCATTGATAATCGCTAAATTCGATGAGGGTCACCGCTGCATTGGGGTCTCCTTTGAATTGGGTTGTCTGGCTGATGAGGTTATCCATCATTTGCTGAATTTCAATCGCCTGTTGGGTAGGATCCACGGTCGGATCAGTGCTTTGGACCGTGGGAGCTGCCACATCCTGCGTTGCCACTGCAGCCACTCCATCATCCTCTGCACTCTTGTTTAAAAGTGGGCGACCAAAATAACCAATCAACAACCCAACCACCAGCGCGACCACTGCCAAAGCTGGAGTCCACCACGACTGGATGACCACAGTCAGGGCAGGCTTCTTTTCACTAGGTTGGTCTATCATTTATCTGCTCCTTTTAGAAATGTGGCACAATTTTATCACATGCGATGCAATATCCACTGATTTACTAAATCCACCATGATACCGATTCCTATCCAGCACAGGATGGAGTTTACAAATTCCCTGAACCCTGATATTATTCGATCAATCCCATTAATGGTCACTTAATCTTTGGATATCCATTCACGACCGCAATGTATCGGTAGGGACATTCGCTTAACCCAGAGGGGAAGAAAACTGGATTTGGGATATATTTTTTATATTTTTATGGAGGAGAAGAATGCATAATCCTAAAAAACACCACCCTCATTATGTGAGCATATTGGTTCGCGCCATCCTGGTGCTCATGCTGGTCCTGCCCGCATTTTCACCAATCGGCTCTGCTCAAGCCAGTGGGCGGTATGCTTCATCGGCTTCAGAAGCAACTGGAAGCGGACCAGGGATACTGGGGACCCCACTGCTGGATGAGAACTTTGCCTATGGTGAGACCCCGGGTAACCTGACTGCTGTGAGTGGTGGAAACTGGGTCACTCATTCTGGCACAAGCGGTTTTATCCAATACGTCACATCAAGCCTTTCCATGCCGTCATATATCTCGTCCGGTATCGGCGGCTCCGCCACTCATAATGAAACCGGTGAGGATGTCAATCGCAGCTTCACAGAGCAGACCAACACCGTGGTCTATTACGCAGCTCTGGTGAATATCCCATTAGCCACAGCTAGTGGCGATTATTACCTACACTTTAAAAATATATCGACTGGTTTCGCAGCACGTCTTTTTGCCAGGGATTCCGCTGGAGCATTACAGTTTGGGATCGGCACCAGCAGCACCCCATCCTATGGCACAACCAACTTCGCCTACAATACCACCTACCTGGTTGTAGCCAAACACGACCAGACCACCGGTATCAGCACGCTATACGTTTTGGATAGCTGTGTGAGCACAGAACCTGTGTCGCCGCTCGCCACTGCCACAGGCACTGCATTAGCATCCATCACCGCGATCGCCATCCGGCAATCGACCAACACTCCCGACGGGACGGTGGATGGCATCCGGGTGGCAACCAACTGGGCTGATGCTGCAACGTGTTATGTTCCTCCTCCACTGCTGGATGAGAACTTTGACTATGGTGAAACCCCGGGTAACCTGACTGCTGTGAGTGGTGGAAACTGGGTCACTCATTCTGGCACAAGCGGTTTTATCCAATACGTTACATCAAGCCTTTCCATGCCGTCATATGTCTCGTCCGGTATCGGTGGCTCCGCCACTCATAATGAAACTGGTGAGGATGTCAATCGCAGCTTCACAGAGCAGACCAACACCGTGGTCTATTACGCAGCTCTGGTGAATATCCCATTAGCCACAGCTAGTGGCGATTATTACCTGCACTTTAAAAATATATCGACTGGTTTCGCAGCACGTCTTTTTGCCAGGGATTCCGCTGGAGCATTACAGTTTGGGATCGGCACCAGCAGCACCCCATCCTATGGCACAACCAACTTCGCCTACAATACCACCTACCTGGTTGTAGCCAAACACGACCAAGCCACCGGTATCAGCACGCTACACGTTTTGGATAGCTGTGTGAGCACAGAACCTGTGTCGCCGCTCGCCACTGCCACAGGCACTGCATTAGCATCCATCACTGCGATAGCCATCCGGCAATCGACCAACACTCCCGACGGGACGGTGGATGGCATACGAGTGGCAACCAACTGGGCTAGTGCTGCCAGGTGTGGTACTCCACCTCCACCCGCCCTCACGATCGGCAAAGCAGCTCCCTCCACAGTAGAAGTCAACGACTCATTTGATTACACCATCTCAGTAGCTAACGACCTGGGCATCACACTAAACGATGCAGTGATCACCGACAGCCTGCCGCTCAGCGCTACATTCCAGGCAGCCACCCCTGGATATGAGCTGTTACCCGGTAACGTGATCAGTTGGACAGTCCCTTCCATAGCGAATGGAGGCTCCACCACATTTACGGTAACTGTGACAGCCCCAGCCGTGGAAGCCACCCTGGTCAATTTTGATTACGGTGTGTCAGCCTCCAACTGGTTTACTTTCACCATGGGTACCCCGGTGACAACAACAGTCCGGGATCCGGACCTGATCACACCGATCGCAACAGCCCGCGCCGGTGGTGCCGGCTGGTACGGCACGATTCGTGGCAATGTTACCGTTCTTCCCGGTACATTTGCCACCCGCTCATTCACCATCCAGGATGATACAGGTGGATTGTATATTTATCCTCCCTATGGCACGGTGATGCCCCCAATGGTCCTGGGAGATGTGGTTCAGGTGAAAGGTAGTATTACGTCCTATAATGGCTTGCTGGAAGTAAGCACGGTCGATAATATCACCTGGATCGACTCGGGGACAGTGCCTGATCCATTGGTAACCCCTACAGGAAGTGTGGGGAGCACGCAGGGGAAGCTTGTACAAATCCAAGGACAAGTTACCTCAATCGTTCCCCCAACGCCACCCAGCACAAATTGGACCCTGTTAATCAATGATGGTTCGGGGCAAACCCAGGTATATGTCTACGGAATGACTGGCATCGATATGAGTTCTTTCAGCGCCCCCATGCCGATGCGGGTCACCGGCATGAGCGGTCATTACAACACACCTCAGGTTAACCCCCGCTTCCAGTCTGATATGGTCGACTTGCGACCGCCGACTGTAACCGGCACCAATCCTGCGAATGCTGCTTTGGATGTCAATCTCTACCGCCCGCTGAGTGCCACTTTTAGCAAAGCGATGACTGCTTCAACAATAAACACAGGGACATTCACCCTGATTGGTTCAGCGGGAGCTGTTAATGGAATGGTGAGCTATGAAGAAAGCTCCAAGACAGCCAGCTTTACTCCCGATGCTGCATTGTCAGAATATTCCATATACACAGCCACACTGACCACTGGTATACAAGATATTTACGGGATTAGTTTGGAAGCACCTTACACCTGGACATTTACCACCGGGGCAGCAGACGTTACGCCTCCTGCAATTGTGGGCGTTTCCCCACTTCCGGATGCCATTGAGGTGCCGTTGAGTGCAAATGTGGTTGTCACCTTTACGGAAGACCTTCATCCTTCATCACTGGACGCAGCTCACTTTTTGCTCGAAGGACCCTATGGCCAAATTCCAAATGCGTTGACCTATGACCCGTCCAGCTTCGTTGTTACCCTTAATCCTGATGCAAAGCTGTTACCTACCACAATCTACACAGCAACCGTCACAGGTAGTACTGCTGATTGGGCAGGGTTGACCATCGGTAGTGACTACGTGTGGAGTTTTGAGACCTCGGTAGAGCCTCCCATGAACGTTTATTTCGGTGATATCCACAACCATACCAGCTATTCAGATGGCAGTGGAACCCCGGTTGATGCTTTGGCGGCAGGTGAAGCGGCTGGTTTCGATTTCATGGCCATTTCTGATCACTCCTACGCAATTGCCGATTCAGAATGGGAGGATACATTGGCTGCGGTCGAGGCTGCAACGGACCCAGGCTTTGTGGCGTTACGTGGATTCGAGTATACCCAAGGAGCTGAAGGTCACATCAACGTCTACAATACTGAACGCCATGCCGTCCGCACCGATACCGGCTGCGCTTATTGTGATTACACTCCCAACCTTGAAGCCGGATCAACAGTGGCAGGCTTTTACCAGTGGGCAGCCAGCACCGGTCTGATCGGTATAGATGAAGCTGGGACGGTGATGCAGTTCAATCACCCCGGCTGGATCAACTTCAACGACTGGACCTATCACCCTGAAGTATCAGCTATTGCACGGATGGAGGAAGTCGGTAATGGCAATGGTACATCCTATGCCTTCTCGGAGGATGAATATATCCGCTCCCTGGATTATGGCTGGAAAGTTGGCGCGTCCAACAACGCTGACACGCATACGGCGTATTGGGGCATCAACACAGACCACCGCACCGGTGTCATCATGTCTGAGCTGACCAAGGATGCCCTGCTTGAGGCATTGCGCGAACGCAGGACCTTTGCCACCGAGGACAAGAATTTCTCCCTATGGATGAAAGCAAACGGTGCATGGATGGGTTCGGAAATTGCAAATTCCGGTTCGATCCAGTTTGAAATCCACGGCCTGGATGCCGATGGCGAGCTGGCAACCCTGGTAGAGGTTATCACGGACCAGGGTGTATCCATCCTGAAATATGTGCCCGAAACATCTGACTTCACCTGGACAACCCAGTTGGATATCTCCACAGGTGTGCATTACTTCTATGTAAAGGTGACCCAGGCGGATGGCGATCGTATCGTTGGCTCGCCTGTGTGGACGATGGGCAGTGAGGATATTGCGGTCACTGACGTAATCATTCAACCGTCCATCCCCACCATCTACAATCCCTCGTTGCTCACCGCCCGCATAACCAACCGAAATAGCAATGCACGTACAGTCACCGTGAGCATGGATGTAAACGGGGAATACCTGAATCCTTCTGTGGATGTATCTGTCCCTGGCAATAGTGACGTTTTTGCCAACTTCAGCTGGCAGCCTGTCATCACGGGTGAAGTCACCGTCACCGCTCACATCATCGGAGCCCCTGAAGGAGATAACCCGGATGACAATGAAGGTGTTTTGACCCTCGAGGTAACTGATGATCATCTGCCTCTGATCCTGATCGATGCTGGTCATGGCAACCTCAACGCTGCAGGGAGGGAGATGCGCATGTTCATTGATGATCTTTCGGCTCATCAATACAATGTGCTCAAGAACCTGAACGAGCTCACTACCGCAGATCTGGATCCCACTGTGGTAAAACTGCTGATCATCACAGCTCCACAATACGCCTATACGGATCCCGAGCTCAGTGCCATTGCTGAATACATGGCAGCGGGTGGTAGTTTGTGGATGTTAGGGCTTTCGGATTACACTGGCAAGGTACCCTGGGCTGCCACGGTGGCGAACCGCGAAAATGCCATCCTATCAGCTATCGAAACGCGGATAGGTTCTGAGATAAACATGCGTGTGAACGACGACGAGATCATTGATGCCAACAATAATAATGGTTATGTATTTGGCGTTATCTGGAGCAACTTCCCAGCGGAGAATACCACCAGCATTGGTCTCAATGTAGAGGCATTAGCATCCTGGAGCCTGAATTCACTGCGCGGTCGAAACACCAATGAGCCACTCACCGCAAGTACCCCTGGAGTGCAGGTCGCTGTGCAAGGTGATCTCGATGTTGGATATACCCAATACAACTCATATTGGGATCCCAATCACACCAGCAACACGGATGCCGATGGCGCTAATGATGCCTATATTTATAATCCCACCTGGGTTTATCCCAACGATCCCCCTGAGCCCCCTGCCGATGCTATTCCCGTACCCATGGCTGCAGTCACCCAGTTGCCCAATGGCGCTGGACGTATCATGCTCTATGGTGATAGTAGCGATCCATTCACAACCTTTGCCTACACTGCAGGGGACGGCAAGCAAAATGAGCTCTTCAACCTGGAATCGGTTATGTGGCTGCTGGGTGAACCTCTACAGAAATCCACCATTGCTGAAGCCCGCGCTCAGGCAGTGGTTAACCAACCCGAAAATCTTGATAAGTTGGTTTGGGTTGAAGGTGAGATCACTGCCGCGTACGGCGAGTTCTTCAATGTGCTTTACGTGCAGGATGAAACCGGCGGTATCACGGTTCATGCACCAGCAGGTGATATCGACCCATCCAGTTACACACGCGGCACGGTCGTGCGCGTGGTTGGTACAGTGGGAATTTATAATGGCGACACAGAAATCGAGTTTTTCGAGGCTGAAATGGTCCAGGTTATCGACCCGGGTACTGGAGAACCACTACCCCTGCCAATGAATACCTATCAAGCCTCACTTGAAGAAAGCCAGGGCTGGCTGAGTGTGATTACCGGCACTGTCACTACTAAGACAGGGGTCGACAATATTTTCGTTGACGATGGCAGTGGTCCAGTGCGGGTATTCCTGGACGGTTATAATGGCGACTTCGCCGATGTACAGGTAAATGCTTTGGTGCGAGTTACCGGCCTGGTCTCCGAGGATGGGGATGGGCAGCGTATACGGGTGCGGAATTATGGGATGCACCCTGAGTATGCTGACGATGTGGTAATACTCCCCCAGACTTTAGAGCTTGGTATTTCCAAGACTGTATCCACACCCGAGATGATCCTGCCGGGAAGCCTGATCACCTACACCATAGTCCTCAGCAATACCGGCTCTGGAACTGTCCTAGAAACTTCTCTCACCGATACACTCCCCCCTGACGTTAGCTTTGGCGGTTTCGTCTCGGATGGTGGGGCATCGGAGCAAGATGGCACGATCAGCTGGTCGGGTACCATGTTTGTGGATACAGAAGTCAGGGTGGTATTCACTTCTACCGTAGACATGAATTACAACCTGTATGGTGAAACCATCACCAATACAGCCGAATTTTCAACCGGGTATGCAGGCAGTGGCAACGCTTCAGCAGCATTTACCGTCGCTGGTCCTCCTGATGTAACCATCACCAAGCAGGTGGATGTGCCTGAGATGATAAACCCGGGAGAAGTGGTCACTTACACCCTGGCGCTGAATAATTCCGGCCAGGCACCGGCAGTCAACCTATCAATGACCGATACCCTTCCTGCGGGAATTACCTTCGGCGGATGGGTAGTACAAAACGGTGCACTAGAATCGGATGGCGTCATCACCTGGGATGGAGATTTATCCGGCGCAAAGGAGTTTATTTTTACTGCCACGGTTGACTATGATCCCAGCGGTTACGGACAAACCATCACGAACACTGTGGTGTTTACTTCCGCAAACGCGGGCTCCGGCCTGGCAGATTCCGCACTCACGATTGGGACACCCGTATTAAGCATCGACAAAACCGTTGAGACAATGCACATCCCAGCCATGCCGGGAGAGCCAATTACCTATACCCTCGTAGTACATAATGACGGCACCACCGGTGCCGTAGGTGTTCACATCTGGGATATGCTGCCGGACTATGTGGTTGGGGATGATGTGGATATCACCGAAAACATCAATGCTGGTGCAGTTTACACGGTTACCATCCCCGCTATGTTGGCGATCGATGTGCCGCTCGGATTGACGATCAACAATACCGCATACTACGAAAGCGGTGATCTGTCCGGTGAGGCCAGTGCCAGTTTTGTTGTTTGGGCTGGTGAGCCGATCCTTGGCATCACCAAGACCGTTGAGATCGCTCATGACCCAGCCCAGCCTGGTGATCCGATCACCTACACGGTCGCGGTGCGCAATGACGGTACCGCCGATGCAGTGGACGTACATATCTGGGATACATTACCAGAATATGTGCTTGGTAATGACGTGGATATTACCACCACGATCGGCACAGGCGAGGCGTACACCATCACTGTATCTGCAATACTAGCAGCCGATGTCCCTCTCGGATTGACGATCATCAATACCGCATACTACGAAAGCGGTGATCTGTCCGGTGAGGCCAGTGCCAGTTTTCTTGTTTGGGCTGGTGAGCCAATCCTTGGCATCACCAAGACCGTTGAGACGGCGCATGACCCAGCCCAACCTGGTGACCCGATCACCTACACGGTTGTGGTGCGAAATGACGGCACTGCTGACGCGGTGGATGTGCATATCTGGGATATGCTTCCTGAGTATGTGATCGGAAGTGATGTGGATATCACCGTCACCATCAGTGTTGGTACAGCATACACTGTCACCATTCCTGCCATGTTGGCAACTGATGTGCCACGCGGGGCTTCGATCACTAACACTGCATACTTTGAAAGTGGTGATCTGAGTGGTGATGACAGTGTCAGTTTCTCGGTTGCTTTGCTTAATAAAATATATTTACCGCTTCTCTGGAGACACTAATACTACAAACTTCATATTAATTAGAAGGGGCTGCCTCAAAAAAGGGCAGCCCCTTTGCTTTTATGGTGTGTAGCCTCTTAGATATTGATCAAAGAATTGTATCGTTCGTTTCATGGCCAGGTTGAAATAGTTCGACAGGTTGTGATTATCATCAGGGTATTGGTAATATTCGACCGTTTCTCCTGCTTGCATGACCTGTTCGTACAGACTTTGGGAGAAAGCGAAAGGAACCTCGGTATCGCTCGTCCCATGGTGTAGTTGGAGCGGGCCGGAGAGATCAGCAAGGTAATTGTTCGCCGAAATACCCATCCAGAAATCCGGATTCTCTTCTGGTGTGCCATATTGTTCCTGCCAGCTCGTTCTCCAGCCAGAACGGAAATTTGGATTGGGGGTCATGGTCGGCACGCCGGGGGTAGGTCGCCTCCAGCAACAAAGCAACTCCGGATATGAGCCAACAACGCCGGCCCAAATCACACCCGCCCGGATATCCGGTGATATGACCATTGCCCGTAACGTCAGGAATCCTCCCATGGAATGTCCCCACATCCCAATTCGATCTGGGTCTGCCTGCGGAAAAGCCTGTAGAGAAGAAACTGCATTAAGAACATCAACTGTATACCCCGGGTCGCCGTAAGCACCACTCGCCCGACCCTCTGAGCGGTCATGGCCGCGGTAATCGATCCGGTAAACGATATAGCCATTACGTGCCAGTTGGTCCACATAGGCAATGTACCGCTCTGTAGACCTGTATACCTCCGGTGGAATATAACCGTGGTTGAACACGATCGCCGGCCAACCCGTGGCAGGCTTTTCTCCATCCGGGATGGTTAATAAACCATAGATTCTCAATCCATCTGAGTCATACCAGGCGATATAGCGGGAATAATTAGCGCCTGGTTCCAGTGTTTCTTCAATGGTTATCGCACTACCTGGATAGGTCGTTTGCCTGGCTGCCAAGATATTCATTGGATGGAGCGTGGGTGTGCTCGTCGGCCTCAGCGTCGAGGTCGGGGTCGGAGAGGGGGTTGAGCTGGGTATGGGTACGGTGGTTGAGGTGGGAGTAAAACTTGGCGAGGGAGCAGTTGTTGTGGTCATAACCGCAGAAGTGGTTGAAGCAGTTATAAGACCTGCCGCGTTTAATGGCTGCCGGTTACAGCTGACAGTCACAAAGATCAATATCCACCCCAGAATCAGTCCAACCAATAAATTCTTTAACATAGCTCAAATACCAATTACGACACAAAATAAAACAACTAATAAATCCTTATGGGATAGCGCAGCTTGAATCAGTCAGACCAGGGGGCAATCTTCCGATCCCAGCGGTGTGAGCGCAGTTGAGCGATCAATTCATCGGGCAAGCCCTTGCCATCACTCACGCTTATATCTTCTTCCAGGTGTTTCAGGGTGCGCATCCCAACGATGGTTGTGCTGACAGCTGGATTGGACAGGATAAAGCGCAGTGCCATCTCAGGCAGGCTCATTCTTTCAGGCAGGGATGCCTTTAGCGCATTTGCCCGCACCACCGTGGGATGCAGGTTCTCCGGGCCAAAATATCTCGCCCTCCAGTCGTTCTCTGGAAAGCGCGTCTCATCCGTAAGTGTGCCAGATAGACCGCCCTCATCCAACGGAACCCTTGCAATCACCCCAACACCCATCTTTTCACAAAGCGGGAACAATTGGTCTTCCGGAGCCTGGTCAAAGATATTGTAGATCACCTGGACCGCATCCACCAACCCGGTCTGGATCGCTTTTATCCCGTTCCAAGGCTCCCAGCGATTTATGCTCAGCCCAAAATACCTGATGAGCTTCTTTGCCTTCAGGTCAGCAATGGTTTCCTTCCACTCGTCATCCTCACTCCAGGAATCATCCCAAACATGAAATTGCAACACATCCAACGGACTGGTTCCAATACCTTCCAGGATCTTCTCTGTATTGTCTAGGATGTGCTGCCGTGGAAATACATCACCAAGCTTATCGTTTGAAGTGGCAGGCCATTTGTTGTTTTTGGGAGGGATCTTGCTGGCAGAAATTATATTTGCGGTTGGGTTATCCCTAATCAGCTTTCCTAATAGTTTATCGCTATGCCCACTTCCATACGCCCAGGCGCTGTCAAAAAAATTACATCCTAAATCAAGGGATTTTTGTAATGTGTCCAGCGATTCCTTATCATCGGAACCTGACCAGCCGCCCATCCCCCACAATCCATGGCCAATTTCGCTCACCAACAGGTCAGTTTTTCCAAATTTTCGATATTCCATCTTATTTTCCTTTCTTCATCCCCCGAGCTGGCAGGATGCAGTCGATTTTATCATACCCAAAAGGCAAATGATCGCAGCAGCCTGCAGTGAATTGACCTTGATAATAAACAAAAGACCTGCCCGTACCAAGTGGGCAGGTCTCAAACCAGGTTTCGGTTCGCCTAGGTGTGCATTTCCTTCAGGGGGCCATATTTCTTGCGTGTCTCAACCAGCACCTTGGTGTAGTATTTATTATAGGTGCAGCAACCTATCGGCTGCTGGCGGATGAGCAGCTCGAGGCAATTATCGCAGGTGGTGCAGAAGTTGATCTCCTTCTCACGGTCTTCACGCAGTTTAAGCGGTAGCAATGGGTCAGCCAGCGACTGGCGCCCGAGGCCGATCATATCGGTGTACCCCTTGGCGATATTCTGGGCACCATAGGCAAGCAAAGCGCTATCCTTGGGGCTGACTGCCTGGAGCTTACTCTTGCCCTTACCAAACACAGAGTAATTCGAGCCAATGACGACGGTTTCCTTCTTCAGGTTTTCGCGGAAGACCTTGGCAAAATACTGGTGCAGGTAAGCAAAATAGGGGTGGTCCTTATCCGCCTGGGTAAGGCTGATGGTGATCGATGGGCTTCCGGCTGATTGGACGAAATATTGTGCCCCGCGCTCTTCCAGCCCCTTTACCAGGTCAATCGGCTCGGTCAGGTCGATCACTGGTGTATCCGGTCCGGCGGTGCCAAACCCGCCTGGGAACCCTTCCCAGACCGATATCTTTGACCCAATCAAGAAATCCTTGTCTGGCACGGCTTTCTTGATGCGTTCGTATAGATCAAATGCAAACTGGCGCCGGTTCTCCCACTTTCCACCGTATTTCCACTTGCGTGTATTATATGGACGCAGGATCTGGGACCCCAAGTAGCCGTGGCAAAGTTTCATATCTATCCCATCAGCTCCTGAATCGCGGGTGATCTTGGCGGCTAAGATGAAATCATCCATAATCTTGTCGAATTCATCTTCAGTAAAGACTTCAGCATCAAAACCAGGCAGCGGTTTAACTGAAAGCCGTTTTGAGAATTCTGGATTGCTCAGCTCGCCAGAGTGGGTGAGCTGGTAGATGAAAATGGTCTTCGGGTTAACCTCCCTCAAGCGTTTGACGAATTGGGTCAGCGCGGGGAGATTGTGGGGCATGATGAACAACTGGTTCAAGCGCCCGCGGTTCTTATCCGTGATGGTTATGGCTTCCAGGCAGACCATACCGGCTTCACCCTTGAACAGGTTCTCATAACGCGCATAGGTGAGGTCAGAAGGATTGCCCTCGGTATCGGCGTCGGTGCACTCCATCGGCTGGATGAAGAAGCGGTTCTCGCAGGTACGGGTGCCAATCTTGATCGGCGAAAGCAAAATCTCTTTTTTATCCATTCGCAGTTTCCTCCAGTAATAAATTTACTTGCTTGAACAATGAATAACTATAATGTAACAGTAATCTTTCAACAGGCTACAATTTTTGACAAAATTCCAGGGTCACGCCATTGGGGTCGAGGAACAGAAGCACCCGCGCACCCAGGTTTGGCAGGTCACAGGTGGAAAGAGTGATTTCCACTCCTTCAGCCTTTAATTGCTTTTCATGCGCAGCAACATCCTCCACCTGGAAGGCAATATGCCTGAGCCCTACCTCGCTTTCAACCCTGGGGTGATTCTGGTTCAACCCATGATAATCAAACAGCTCCAGGCGGGATCCGTCCGGTAGGGCAAAATAGGTGATATCGAACTCGCCACAATCCACAGTGTTCAACTGCTTCAAGCCTAAAATTCGGCTGTAAAAATCAAGCGTTTTACGGATGTCGATAACATTAATCGAGACGTGGTCGATCTTGCTGATCATCAGTGGGGTTCTCCCAAAATAAATAGAGAAAACCGATGCAGCCTGTATCACTACCGGCTGCATCGATGGCTGAATTACAGAACTTCCCGCTTGGAAACCTCGGGAGATACAAAGATCTTGAACAGGCTGGGGTCCTTGCGCAGCTCAAGCAGTGCCCATTCCAGGTCCTCCAGGGGTACCTTCATGGAGAACAGCGGTTTCGGGTTGATCCTTCCATTGGAGATGAGTGTAATTGCATCTGGCCAGTCAGAACCAACACCAGCGCACGACCCGGTGACCTTCTTCTCGCCCAGCACAAATTCAAATGGGCGAATATTCATCACATCCTGCTCACCAGTGATGCCAAAGGCAGAAAGCCTGCCACCGCGACGCAGCATGGCGAATGCCTGCTCATAAGTTTTGACCGTCCCAACAGCTTCGATGGCATAATCTGCACCACGCCCGTTAGTAAGTCTCATCACCTCGGCCACAGGGTCGGCTACATCATCGATGTGGATGGCGTAATCTGCACCCATGTCCTTGGCGATCTGCAGTCTCTTGCGGTTATCTCCAAAGATAATGACCGGGGCACACGCCCGGAGAACTGCCATGCGTGCATGCAGCACACCCAGGCCGCAGCCGATGATGGCAACACTACTACCCAGGCAGGCATCCATGGCTTTGGCAGCATGAATGACGCAGGAGACCGGCTCAATGAACGCACCTTCTTCAAAAGTCATGTTATCAGGCAGTTTATGCAGCAGCGAGGCGGGAGCCCTGACATATTCTGCGAATGTGCCATCGGTATGGATGCCCAATTGGGTAAAACTGTCACAGAGAAGTTTTTCTCCCTTGATGCAGTAGAAGCATTTCCCACAACTCATGTTGATGTCACAAGTGACCCGATCACCCTCACTTACACCCTTGACATTCTTGCCAACCTTGGCGACCACACCCGAGAATTCATGCCCGGGGATCATGGGCAGTTTATCGGCAGAATACCAGCCGTTATAAATGCTCCAGTCGGTACCGCAGATGCCGGTATTTTTTACCTTGATCAGCACGTCATTTTCACCAATTTCAGGCACCGGAACTTCCTTGACCTTGATCACGCCAACTTTTTCAAAAACAGCTGCTTTCATCATATTTGCCATAAAATCTACTCCTTGAACAGTGATAATAGTTTATTGAAATAAAACGTCGTGACGGCCTTCGTACGGCTTATCGATCAAAAGTGGCTTCAAATAAGCGATCGTCTTGGTGATACCGTCGTTACGGCTCATGGTCACATCTTCGTGCTCATAAGACATGACGTAATCATAACCAATCAACGAAAGCTCGGTGATCACTTTCTTCCAGGGCACCGAACCCCAACCGGGGATCCTGAAGCGGAAGCCACGACCAAGGCGCTGCCAGTCTCCTTGCGGGATGACACCAGAGCGGCGCACATTATGAGCGACCACTTCACCGTCTTTGGCATGCACATGATAAATTTTACCCGCCAGGGTATCGATAAAGTTCTCAACATCGATGCCAAGGTAGATCAGGTTGGCAGGATCAAAGTTGAAGCCAAATTCCTTGCGCCCACCCATCAGCTCAACCGCCCGCTGAGCAGTTTCCACATTATAGGCAAGCTCATTTGGGTGCGGCTCATGGGCAAACTTGACGCCGTACTCGCCAAATTTATCCAATATTTTGCTCCAGCGCTCAACGAATTCCCCTTCCATATCCGACCAGCCTTTCGAATATGGCCAGGGGAAGAAGCGGCCGAAGTTTTCGCAGCCGATGAAACCTGTGACGATGGGGACCTCAAGTGCATTGGCTGCCTGGGCAGTCTTGATCATACGCTCGGTACCGAACTTGATCTTCTCCTCCTTGGTGCCCGGGAAAATCCCATCTGTGTCTTTCCCATAAGGTCCCAGGACGATCTGCCCTTCGGGGTGATTGGCCAACGCAGAGATGATCAATCCGTATGATTTGACCAGTTTTTTTAATGCATCAGCTTTTTTGCCTTTGACGATTTCGACAATATCCAGATGTGGGTTATTGGCAAATGCTGGCATTTCCACTGCCCCATAGCCCAACTCCGAGGCCATTTTAAAAACTTCCTCAATCTTCATATCCAGAAACGTAGCAGTAAATAGACCTATTTTCATATTTTTATTTTCCTTTCAATGAGTAAATTTGATTAAGTGTTCTAACATCCAGATGCGTTAGCTGATTTTTACCTGCTTGCCCTAAATAGAATAATGTTGTGATTGGAATTCCTGGTATCAGTATTGATTATAGAAACCTCCATCCTGCATGTCAATCATTAAATCCATAGCATCATGATAGGTTTATAACTCTATTTGGCGCAAAGCATCGCTAAGCTTTGCCTGGTAATCAGCAGAAAGGGCAAAAACCGGTAGCAGTTTTTCGTATTTACGGTTGTTGTCCCGATCAGGTTCAACATATACGACGGTCTTATGGATACTGTCGATCTTGTCAAAATTTGACCATAAGCCACAACCGACTGCGGCAACGGCGGCTGCACCCAGCGCAGCTGCATCCTGGTCTATATTCGTTTTCAGGATGCGGGTATTGAACACATCCGCAAAGATGCCCAGGTAAAAGCGGCTTTTTGCACCACCACCCACAAAGAGGATCTCATCTTCCAGGCGTGTATATTGTCTCAGCAGGTCCAATCGCAAGCGTAAATTCATGGCAATGCCTTCCATTGCCGCACGGATGAGCTCGGGTTTACCATGTTTGAGATCCAATCCAATGTATGCACCACGAATATTCACGCTGGCATCTTGCGAGGTGCCACCTGCCAGGCTGGGGTTGAAGAGCAGCTTGTTTGAGCCGATGGGCGCTTTTTCTGCCTCCCGGTTCATCAAAACAAATACATCCTCATTGGAGGTTTCCGCTTCCCTGACTAAATCGCTGCATAGATTGTCTTTTACCCATGTAAAGGAGGTCCCCGCAGAGAAGATGCTAACCGCAGAGGTGAACATATGGGGTATTACATGGGTGAACACATAAGGTTTATATTTTTTGTCCAACACAGGTTGCTCGGATGAGACCGCGATCCACGCAGATGATCCGAGCGAGGTGTATACCCGCCCATCGCGGATGTTTTTTGCCCCCAAAGCCATACACGAGTTGTCCACCCCGCCGCAAACGACCAGAACATCATTGCCCAGCCCCAGCTCACCTGCCACACCAGGAGAAACCTTCCCCAGGACATGGGTTGAAGGAACGATATCCGGCCAAACATCCGCCTGGATGCCACTGGCAGTGATGTACTCCTGACAATAATTCCAACCTTTGAGATCATAAATTCCTGTGCCGGATGCATAGGAAAAATCCGTCACCTGCTTTCCGGTCAGCCTGAAATTGATGTAATCCTTGGTGCCCAGGATCTTGTGCACTTTCTTCCACATCCCCGGCTCGTGGTTTTTATACCACATGACCTTGAACACGGTGTAACAAGCTGCTGGGAAGCCATTTCCGGTGGTGAGATACCATTCATCCGGGTCAATTTGCTTGAAGAAATCTTCAACTTCCCTTTCAGCGCGAATATCTGACCAGATCGGGGTCTCGTCTCGCAGAAGGCTGCCATCTTTATCAACTGGAACTGCACCAAGGCTGTGCCCGGATATCCCGATACAGGCAATTTCATCCTTATTCACCCCGCTGGATTTCATCAGCAGGCTGGTGCTTTCAACAACTGCCTTCCACCAATCCTGGGGGCGTTGTTCGTGCCAGCCCACCTGGGGATATTGGGTGGTGTAGGGCACGAATGCACTTGCCAGGCAGTTGCCCTCCAGATCGTACAGGAAAGCTTTATTTCCGCCAGTCCCCAGATCAAACGAGATGATTTTCTTATCCATATTTATCCGTTTTTAGTATTGAATAACCATCTAGATTAGGAGACAAAAACATCTCAAATATCAATTATTCCACAGCTCATGCCTCAACTTTTGCACCAAACGCCAGGCACTCTTCCACTATTTTTATTCCACTTTTGAGATTGACACCGAAGCGGCTTGCCCCGGCATGGTACATGTCAAGCAATGTTTTCAAGTCGCGGATACCACCGGAGGCCTTGATCCTGATGCGGTCTCCCACCAGGGATTTAACCAGCTGCACATCTTCCAGGGTGGTACCACGGTTGGCCCAGCCGGTTCCTGTTTTTACAAAGGCAGCGCCACTACGCACACAGATATCGCATGCCTGGGATGTCTCTTCTCGGGTCAGGTACATGATCTCGATGATGACTTTTACCGGAATGGGATGGACAATTTCCACAACAGCACGCACGTCTGTTTCCACCTCTGCCAGCTCACCCGAGCGTAGCTTGCCGATGTTCATCACCATGTCAATTTCATCACATCCAGAGGCCATCATCTCCTTGGCCTGCAAAACCTTCAACGAGGTGGAATTTGACCCGGAGGGGAAGCTGACGTTGCCCACCAGGCGAATATCAGTTGAGCCCTTAAGTAGCTGTTTGGTGTAAGGGATGAAACATTGCAACACCGAGACCTGCCCGAAGCCGTATTTTCTCGCTGCTTCGACCATTTCCTCGATGTCAGCCTTGCTGGAGGTGGTCCGCACACAGGAGAGATCGATCATCCTGGCGATTTCTTTAGCTGTCTGGAACATTGACGTCATTCCCATTCCATAGTAGTTTTTTTATTTTCCTCGAACCGATGACGCAGCTTGATTCAGCTGCTCAAATAATGCCGGGGTGAGATCAAAATGCAACACCTGGGCAACCACCTGGGTCCAGCCATGGACGAAATAAATCCAGCCATCCTCCACTCTCACATTGCGGCTTTCCACCTGCGCCAGCGATTGGTGCATGAAATCCAGCTCGCCGCGGTAGTTGAACTCCCACGCAATGGCGTTCAGCGGGAATTTCCCTTCCCATGTGATCGGTGAGCCTGGTGTGTCCTTGCCCATCCCGGTGGCGTTGATGATGATACTGTATGGAGGGAATTTCTCCATGATCTTGTCATTGATCTGAGGGTCGGAGTTGCAGATATATTCGATCTCAATGTCGGTTTTTTGTCCGCTCACCATCTCTTTTGCATGGTCCAACCGCCCCTGCGAACGGTTCACGAAGGTGAACTTCTCCGGACGATCGCCCTTGTCTTTCTTATTGATCAGATGCAGCAGGGTAGCAACGCCAGACCCACCGGCACCAAAGCAAAGCACTTCTCCGTGAGTCCTGCCAAAATAACCCGGCTCAATGATCGCATCCAGACTGGCGCCCGAAGTGAGGGGATCTTTAGCGTGTCCCTCCAACCGGCCCTCCAGCTTGGAAATGCAGGAGACCTCACCCGTGATTTGAGCATAAGGGTCAAGATATTCGAACATATCCCGGGCGGCATTGAGCAAGTCAATCTTATGGGTGGTCACCAGCGAGCCTAAGGGAGAGCGGGTCATACTTGATCTGAGCGACCGCTCTGCGGTATGCCTCTGGTTCGTCATGAATCTTGCAATCGACACCCTCCATGACAACCTCTTCCCGCCCAAGCACTTTCATCCATAATGGAAATACCTTCATGATCGAGGATTTTCCAGTGGTCACACCAATGAAATAAAAGGTGGGTACTGCCTTTGTTACAACGGGGTAATTTTGATGGGTCATAATAAATTCTCTCTGTCGAAGGTATCTACACCCTGGCGGATTTCACAACCTGCACAAATTCTGCAGCTCGCCTGGTGATCTCGTCAAATTTTCCATCCTTGGCCAGTTGTGGCGGGCAAAGCTCGCTGCCTGCACCGACAGCCACCACCCCGGTGGAGAACCACTCTGCCACATTATTGGCACTCACCCCACCTGTGGGCATCATGGGGATATACGGGAAAGGTCCTTTGAGCGCCTTGATGTAGGCAGGTCCGCCCAGGGAGCCCGGGAAGATTTTGATCACGTCTGCACCCAGGTGGTATGCCTGCAATACTTCCGTAGGGGTAAGTGCCCCTGCCATGGTCAACAAACCGCTATCAACCATGCTTTTGACCAGAGCAGCTTCGCAGACCGGGCTGACGATGAAGTTGGCTCCCGCTGCTTTGGCTGAATTTGCCTGCTCAGGCTTGGTGAGCGTCCCCATCCCGAGAACGATTTTGCTGCCAAATGTCTGGGAGAGGGTGCGTACAACTTCTTCTGCATTGGGCGTGCTATAAGTGATCTCAATCCCTAAAACTCCACCAGCAACCAGCGCTTCCACCATTTTCACGGTTAACTCGGCAGATGGACCGCGGATCACCGCAAGCAGACCCAACTCTTTTACCTTATCTAAAACCTCAGCTTTGTTCATTTCTCCTCCATAAAGAATCGACCATCAGGCAGGGTTAGATAACCCTGTATTTTGGGAGCTCAATTTTTAACACCGCCAGGCAATCTCGCATGGCAAACCAGCCCATATTGCTGGTAGCTCCATCAGTTTGGGCACCCAGATGTGGCGTGGCAATCACCTGGGGTAAATTCAACAACGGGTTCTTTGGGTCAGGAGGCTCGACAGTGAAAGCATCCAACCCTGCACCCTTGAGGTGACCACTTTGTAATGCTCTCAGTAATGCCTCTTCATCCACAACCTCTCCACGCGAGGTATTGATCAGGAAAGACCCTTTCTTCATCTTGCTTAAAAACAAATCATTCACCAGGTTGCGGGTTTCCGGTAGCAGTGGAAGATGTAAGCTAACAAAATCGGCTTTCATGATCACTTCTTCCATAGAGGCAAGCACAATCTGGTTCTGTCCGGCAAAAGCATCATCGGCAAAAGGATCATAGGCCAAAATGATGCAGTCGAAACCCGCGAGACGAAGGGCGAATTGTTTTCCAATCGCGCCCAGCCCCAGGATGCCAATCGTTTTACCCTCAAGGCTGATGCCGGAATAGCGAGGCCATTTTCCCTGGTGCACTGCTTCAACTGCTTCAGGAATTTGACGCGCCAGTGCCAGGATCAGACCAAGTGCCAGTTCTGCCACCGAAACCGAATTGGCACCGGGTGTATTGGTCACAATGATCCCTTTATCCCGGGCAGCATCCAGGTCCACATTATCCACCCCAACTCCATACCGGCATATTACTTTAAGCTGGTCAGCAGCTTTTAATGCATTGGCATCAATGGCATCCAAACCGGCAATATAGCCGTCTATCCCAGGCAATAGCTGCGCCACTTCAGCTGATGAAAGCGGCTTCCCGGTAGGATTATAAATAACTTCAGCTACCTGTGCCTCCAATTCCGTCTTGAGGCGCGGATCATTCTTACCATAGGAGGTTGGTGTGACCAGCAAACGACAATCTTTCAGATCCATACATTCTCCTGGTTATTTACAGCGCGGGTTGTCAACAATTTCAGGACCGTTGACCCCATCCAGGACCAGCTTTCGAAAACCCTGGCGCTCGATGGTGCCGTAATCATGGCCTGCATTTCCGGGATAGGCAAAGAAGGTTACCAGGTCTTCCTGGCGAGAGGTGCACACCGAGCGGTGAGCCCAGCGGGGTGGAACATAGAGCACTTTGCCAGGGGCGAGGGCTTCAACCGAGGTATCTCCTTCGGGTGTTTCCATCACCATGTAGCCTTCGCCGCGCAGGCAGTAATAGATTTCTGATGTCTCAAGCACCGAATGGAAATGCCCCTTCGTCATGAAGAATTCTCTGCCCACCTTGCCCGGATGGACAATTGAGATACCCATGAGAAATTCGCCTTCAATTTCAGGTCGCTTGATTTCATATACCTCATAGACCAGCTGATCCTCTTTGGAGAGCATGCTGTTATAGATTTCCTGGTCAAAAAATTGTCCGCGTAAAGCAGATAAGCGCCTCTCGATATGGTTATCCACCCTCGAAGGAATGACCTGAGGCATGGGTAGCGTGAATGTAAAGGGTAAGTCAACCATGGTAAACTCCTAATAAAATTAGATTAACCCACCTAGGCGGCGGGCAATATTCTCACCAAGCATTTGCTTTATCGCGGTTTCCGGGAAACCTTTTTGTTTCAGTGTGTCACGAATCTCACCAGGCAGACTTGCCAGCCCTGGACCATCGCCAATGTGATGGTATAGAGCAGCCTCAGCCATGTCGGTGGCAAGCGCAACCCGATCAACAAGGTTTGCGGCGACCATCTGCTCAATCAGCGGCCAAAGATTGGACGCCGGGTTGTATTTGGGTCGATAAAATGTATCATATTCAAGCAGCACACCCAGGTCGGCAAGTGCCTTATGCAAGCTGATATCTGCCCGTTTATCCATGTGGCAAAGCACCAGCTGTTGGGGAAGCACACCCTTATCCATAAAATAAATACAGGCTTTCTCTGCTAGAGCGCCTTTTTCGGTGTGAATTTCAACCATTGCCCGAGTACTGCTTGCAGCCGATGCAGTACCCTCCAACAGGGTTAAAGGACATTCTGCCCACCTTGTTTCGAGAGCAATCTTGATGAAGCCAGCTTTTACTGGAAGTGGTGATTTAATTGTCTCGATCAGCCCTTGTTCCAATTCGGAGCAAAAGTGGTCATTAACATCCTGAGCGCTTGCCTCCCATAACCAATAATTCTGTGGGTAATACTTCTTGCGATGAAACCCGGTGCAGGCGATAATATTTACCCGGGTTTCCTTTGAAAGCTGCAATAATTTATTGCCGTCCCGGCCACATCCCCCTGGTTGACAATCCAATATGCTTCCACCACCTTTTTCACGGTAATCGATCAACTCCTTTAGGATCAAGTCATACTGGTTGAGAACCGGACTACCTCCCGTTGTTCCAGGGACATCTTCGATCCATAAATGATTATGGGCATCAGTAATTCCCAGGCTTTCGTATGGAACAGGACCCTGGACCGTCATAACCGGTCGCGGCGTAAGTGGAGTCGAGGGTTGAGGCATGAGATCTATGGTTCCAAAACGATCTTTAATGATTTACCGTCTTCGGCTGCTGCAAAAGCAAGCAGTGCGTCTTTCAATGGAAAACGCTGGCTTATAATATCGGAAAGGTCAACAACACCTGAATTGACGATTTGAGATGCCTGCCAACAATCAGCAGTACTGCAAGCCGTCGTCCCTGTGATCAGCAATTCCTTGTAATGCACCAGGTTGGAGTTTATGTTGATGTCAGGGTGATCCTTGGGGAGCCCACCAAAAAAGTTGATCCTCCCACCCATCGCGGCGAGCTCAAGGGTGCTCTCCTGGGCAGCGTGGACTGGCGCAGCTACGATAATCGCATCTGCTCCACGTCCATTGCTCTCTTCAAGCAATATTGATTTCAGATCTTCTGATCCGGGATCAACCACGCGGTCAGCGCCCATCCGTTTTGCCTGGGCTGCTCTTTCCAGCATGGGTTCGCTGACAATGATTCGCCCGGCACCACGGGCTTTGGCAAGCTTGATATGCATCACCCCAATGGGCCCCGCTCCCATGATCAACACCACCTCACCCGGCTCAATGTGCAGGGCATTCTGACCTCTAAGCACACAGGCGAAAGGTTCCACCAGTGCCGCTACTGCCGGGTCGACAGAATCGCGGATGGGTATCACATTGCCCTGTCTGACCGAGTTTGCCGGGATGCGAACATATTCAGCAAAACCACCGTCTGATGTAACACCGATGGCATCATAATTGACACACAGATTATTATTGCCACTGACACATTGCTCACAGTGCCCACAGCCGGTATTCGGGGCGCAAAATACCCTTTGACCGATCGTATAGTCCTTAACCTCCGCACCGATTTGAGCAATTGTCCCCACCACTTCATGCCCCGGTATACGTATAGTTCCAGGCGCATACATGCGGTGATTTCCATGGTAAATGCGTAAATCCGTTCCACAAATGCTGGCGCTGACCACCTTCACCAGGATTTCGCCGGTTCCAATTTCAGGGATGGGCACGTTTTCTACTCGCAAATCGTTCGGACCATGATAGACAACTGCCAGCATATCGCCTTCCTTGTGTTGAAAATCAAGCATCAAGAATTTCCTTTAAATAAACCGGGCGCTGTTCCAAGAAGGATTTCGTCCCAGCTAAAACGCCTGCAACTGCCCAACGGCCATCCATACCCCCGGCACGTGGAGGGGTATCTGTCTGGATGCAGGTGACAAAGTGTTCCAATTCATTGATATATGCCCATTTAAACCGCTCCGGCCAGGTCCTGAAAATGGGAGCAATCAATCCCTGATCGCGGTTGGTGCAAACTAAAATGGATTGGCCCTGCAACTCGCCGATCTGCATGATACCTTTTTCGCCTACAATCTCGACGCGGGCATCATAGCCGTACCCACAGGGGCATATACCGGATAGCATCCCCAAGCCGCCATTCTCGAATTTAACATTCACGATGGCATTATCATAAAAATTTGGGGTATCCACGTTGTTGGCTGCGCCTTTAAAATTCGCCACCTCGGTATATACTCTGAGCAGCTCCGACCCCATAAACCAGCGCAGGGTATCCCAATCATGGCTGTTAACTTCTGCCAGCATGCCATTGGATGAGTTCAGATCGCGCGCCCAGGCAGGTGGCAAACCGGGACCGTGCGTATTGGTCTTGATCATCATGGGCTGGCCAATTTCTCCAGCCTCAATGCGTTCAGCGGCTGCAACAAATTCAGGGTCGAAACGACGCATAAAACCCAACTGTAGGAGAACGGAATTTTTCTTGACCACATTGAGTATTTCATCACATTCCCTCAAATTCAATGCCATCGGTTTTTCCAGGAATACGTGTTTTTTATGCTCTGCAGCCATAGCCGTGAGCGGCAAATGCGTGGGGGTCGGTGTGGTGATCACCACAGCATCAAAATCGGTTTTTTCCAGGGCTGCTTCAAGCGAATCGAATTGATCCTCGATACCAAATTCAAGCGCAGTTTCCTCCCGTACCTGTGCCACTGTTTCCACCAGGGCAACAATCTTCCCACCGGTGACATGTTTGCTTAAAGCGCGTGAGTGATTTTTTCCCACTCTTCCCCCACCTATCATGCAAATACGAATTTGTCTTTTCATCAATATTTCCTTAAATATCAGATGGCTATATCTGGTCGGTAACCTGGGATTGTGATCGATAAAACTGGTACAGGCTTTTTTCCAGATGGATATATTTTTCAATCAAGGGGAGGTATACCGCATGGTTGATTTTGCTTGGGTAGAAGGGATTCCCATTCAATAAAGCAGTCTGTTCTGCATGCGATCTCAGGTCTGTGATCAATCCGGCAGCCTTTCCAGCGATCATCGCTGCACCCCAGGCTCCAAATTCATTACCCTGCAGCCGCTGGTAAGGCACATTGAGAATATCTGCCTTGATCTGATTCCAGGCAGCGCTGCGTGCCCCGCCACCAACGACGCGGGCTTCAACCAACACCAGTTCTGGAAGGGAATCCTGCAATATTTTCAAATAATAGGCATATTCAAAAGCAATGCTTTCCAAAATGGCGCGGGCGAAATGAGCCTGGGTGTGTGACCACGAAACGCCTACCCAGGCTCCACGCATATCCGGGCTGGAAGGGCAGATCCGACCTCCCAGGTGGGGTGAGAAGAAAAGCCCTTCGGAGCCTGGAGCAACATTCTCTGCAAGAGAGATCATTTGTGGATAGAGGTCCTCATCTGGAATAGGGAGGCTCTCACCACGGGATCGGTTATAGAACTGGTCGCGGAACCAGCGAAGCGCGAGCCCGCCTCCACCGATATAAGCCAGTGGATTCCATAAACCAGGAATGACTGAGCGCATGGTGATCAATGCCCGGTTTTTTATGTCGGCAACAAATTTATTGGTGCATCCAGCCAAAACTGACGCTGTGCCAGCTACATCAAAAAGCATGCCGGGATTCACGATGCCTGCCCCCAATGCATTCGCTGCCGTATCACCCGCACCAGCTGCAATAAGGGTGCCGGGAGCAAGGCCAAATTCCCGGGCTGACTTCTCCGATACTTCTCCAACGATATCAGTGGGGTCGATGATCCCCGGCAGCTTGTTCTTATCCAATCCGAAACGTTCGCACAGCTCGTCAGACCAGGAAGTATGTTGTCCATCAGAGAAACCTGAAAAATGGATATAAGTATGATCGATAAAGGCCTGGTCCGCTTTTAGATCCGCAATTCTGCCTGCCACATAGGTTCCGGGCATGACAAATTTTGCCGTCCTGCGATAAACTTCTGGGTGCTCATTCTTCCACCACAGCATTTTCGGACCGTGGTCACAGGTGGGTGGACAGCCAGTCAGCTGCGTGATGCGATCCCCGGCTTCTTTATCCATCCACTCGATATAAGGCTGGCACCGCATATCCAGCCAGGAATCGAACCGGGCAGCTGGCTTATAATCTTCGTCGATCAATCCAACCCCTGCCATTTGCGAATCAAAGGCTATGGCCGCGATGGCTTTCGAGTCTACCCCGCTGGATTGGATGCACTTGCGGACGGTCTGGGCTGCTGAAGTATAAAAGTCCTCATTTTCCTGCTCCACAACACCTGGCTTAGGATAAAAAAGAGGAACCTCAACCGAAGCAGCCGCGATAAGCGTTCCATCAGTCTGATAGAGTGCTGCCTTGGTGCCACTCGTGCCAAGATCAACGCCTACCAGGTATCTCTTCTGCATTTTCCTCTCCATATACTTCTATACGATCAAAAACAATCAAAATCCAATCCATGAAAAATCCTTATCGATGAGCGCTACGATGCTGCCGCAGTAAAGTTTGTTTCGGGTTCTAAATGACTTTGATTAAATTCATGTGATCGAACCAACTCCACCTCAAAACGGGATCGATCGCCGCGATGGAGTGCATGATAGTACTCTATCGGCTGGCCGTGTTCTGAAAAACTTACGCTATCGAGCATCAATAAAGGCGCACCTCGTTCGATACCAAGCAGTGCGGCTTCATGCTCATTGGCAAGAACGGCTTCTATGTACCGATGCCCTTTGGTAATAAAAATGCCGCATTCTTTTTCCAGGTATTCGTAGAGAGAACAGTTGGTCAGATCGACGCTAGCCAGATTAGGACAAATCTCAAAGGGGATATAGGTGGTGACTAATTGAATCGGCTCATCATTGATATACCTCAAGCGTTGTATATCGACCACCTTGTCGCCGGGTTGGATATTTAGGAAGCGGGCTATCTTTTCACTGGATGGGATCACGGCCTGGTGGAGCACTTTTGTGCCTGGTTTAAGACCACGTTCCACCATGTCCTGGTAAAAACCGGTCAGTTTTTGCACCAGGCCTTCGCTTATTTTTGGCAGTGAGATAAAGGTTCCCTTGCCTTTTTGGCGGGTGATCACACCGTCATATTCCAGTTCCCGCAAGGCCTGCCGAACAACAGTTCGACTGACTTGATAGTGTTCGCACAGGTCCTGCTCGCCAGGGATTTGGTCTCCCGGAAGCCATTCGGCCTGCTGAACCTTGTCTTTTAGGATATCAATTAACTGTATATAGTATGGGATATGACTTTCGAAATTAATTGAATCTCTCATGTTACCCATCCCCTCGATCCAGAATGATTTGTTGTAATCCTGTCATTACAACTTATTATAGAAACAAACCTCCAACCTGTCAATAGAATCAACCAGTATATACGAGACTCGTTAATACCTGGAAAGTTAGGTACTATACTTATTTTCTGTATGTGTCCACAAGCAGGCTCATCCATATTCTCCTTGTACTGAAATACCAGGATATCCTACTATTCTCTTGAACTCTGCGAAAATAATCGTTATAATAATGTTATCCTGTAATGACAAGTTTGGGAATTTCTTACATATCCAATAGATAAAAGCCACAAGATTTCTAATAATTAGTGATTAAAATTATCATTATTTGGTCAAAAAATCACCAATAAAAAATTTCAGGAGGTATAAAATGAAAGTCGGAATAGATAGTTATTGTTACCACCGTTTCTTTGGCGAAGTGTATCCAGACCAGAAACCACCAGCCAAAAATATGACCATGCAGGATTTCCTCAAGCGTGCCAAGGAATTGAATGTGGATGGGGTTTCGCTGGAATCCTGCTTCTTCCCCAAAAATGTCGACCAGGCATGGTTCAAAGATCTCAAAGCGCAATTAGATGAATACAAATTTGACCGGGTTTATGCCTGGGGTCACCCGGATGGTCTTGAACGCGGTCAGAACTGGGCAGCCTACGATGAGATGGTGGCGGGTGTTCCTAGCGCAAAAGCCATCGGCGCAGATGTAATGCGCGTAGTGGGTAGCAGCTTGATGTTTCGCCATGAGCCACACGGCCCCCAGATCGATGCTCTTGCAGAGATGTTCAAAAAAGCAGTGAAAGTTGCAGAAGAATATGAAATAAAAATGGCAGTTGAGAATCATATCGACTTCACTTCTGAAGAGATTCTACAACTACTGGAGATGGTTGATTCCAAATACTTTGGATTGAATTTTGATACTGGCAACTTCCTTCGCCTGTTGGATGATCCTGTAAAAGGCATGGAAAAACTGGCTCCATATGTATATGCTACCCATGTCAAAGACCTGATGCCAGATAAAAACGCCAAACCTACCGACTGGCATTTCTTTGCTGGTGTTCCAGTGGGAATGGGCTTGATCGATAACCAGGCCCTGGCGGAATTATTACATAAAGCTAATTTCAAAGGTTTCCTGGCAGTGGAAATCGATCACCCGCACACCGATTGGACCGAGCGCGAGGATGAAGCTGTGGCCTTGAGCGTTAAAGAGTTAAAGCGGATTGCTGCGTCGTTGAATTGAAAATTTCGATAGCAATATTAAAAAAGGAGAGAATGCCTTGAAGAAACTAAACGTGGCAATAATCGGAACCGGCTTTATGGGCAAAGCCCATAGCAATGCCTGGAGTCAAGTCCCCAAGTTTTTCCAGCCTGGAATCAAACCGGTGATGAAGGTGGCGTGTGACACAGAAACAGAATGCACAACCGCCTTCGCCAACAACTGGGGTTGGGAGAGCATTGAGACTGACTGGCGCAAGGTTGTTGAGCGTAAGGATGTCGATATCATTGACATCTGCACGCCAACCTGGTTACACCAGGAGATTGCTGTTGCGGCAGCACAGAACGGAAAGCATATCTTCTGCGAAAAACCAATCACGCTCTCATATGCCGGTGCCAAAGAAATGTTTGAGACGGCGGAAAAAGCAGGGGTAGTGCATTACCTAAACCATAACTACCGCCGGGCTCCAGCAATTACTTTTGCCAGGCAACTAATTGATGAAGGAAAGATCGGCACCATCTTCCATTGGCGAGGGACTTATTTGCAGGATTGGATCACTGACCCGAATTTCCCCCTGACCTGGCACTTACAGTCGAAGTTTGCGGGGGCAGGTCCACATTTTGACTTGAACTCACATAGTGTTGACCTGGGACGCTATCTGGTGGGTGAAATTGAGGCTGTCACAGCGATGATGAAGACCTTCATCACTGAACGACCGCTCCCTGGCATCGGTGCAGGCACCTTCAAAGCCGGGACAGGGGCATCGGATAAAGGAAAGGTAACTGTTGATGATGCCGCGTTCTTCCTGGCGGAGTTTGAAAATGGTGCATTAGGCTCCTTTGAAGCCAGCCGGTTTGCCAGCGGGCGTAAGAATTACAATTACTTTGAGATTTACGGTAGCAAAGGCAGCCTGGTATTTAATCTCGAGCGCATGAATGAGCTTCAGTTCCTTGACCTGTCGAACCCGGTGGATGAACAGGGATTTCGGACCATCCTGGTGACAAATTCTACCCATCCATACATATCAGCCTGGTGGCCACCTGGGCACATCATCGGTTATGAGCACGAATTCGCCCATGCAATTGTCGACTTCCTAACAGCGATAGATAAAGGCACAAAGATTTCACCCAACTTTTATGACGGCATGAGAGCCATGCAAGTGCTGGAAGCTGCGCTTAAATCTGCAGCAACGGGTCAAAAAGTTACGGTTGCCGATATCAAGTAAAAGATGATCTTGCACTTTACAAAATAATGGTTTCTAAAAGAGGGACAGGGTTTTTAATCCCTGTTCCTCTTATATTTGAACTCCGTATCGTACCAGGGAAAATATTATAGTTAGGAGAAAACCATGAGAGCAAAACTTGTCCCAATTTACTATAAATCCGCTGATGACCCCGACTTTCAGACACAGCTGGGAAAATTGAATGAGCTTCTTGCTGATGAAGCTGAGATCTTAGAACCTGTCCATTTAGGCGAAAAACTGCCGGATGCAGATGGAGTGATCTTCCCCCAGATGCTTGGGGAAGCATTTCGGCTGCTGGATAAAATCAAAGATCTACCCCAACCGCTTCTGATCGTGACGTCTGAATTCGGCACAGTCTCCATGTGGGATTGGGAGATCAACAGCTACCTGACTGCCAAGGGGGTTAAGGTAATAGGCCCCACGAACCTGGAGAAAACCAAGCAGGTTTGCCGGGCATTCGCCTTAAAACGCCAGTTAAAACAATCAAAAATACTTGCCTATTGGGATAAACCGGCTAGCGGTGGTGGAAACCAGGACGAAATCTTCAAACGCTTCTATTGGTGGGAACCGGAATGCATCAGTGCCATCGAAGCAAAATATGGAGTTAAAGTCATTGTCAAGAGCTTCAAGCAATTGGCTCAGGATGCAAAAGCCATTTCTGATGAAGCAGCTGTAAAAGTTTGGGAAGAGCGCAAAGCGAAAACGCCAATTGGCAATCTTACCCAGCGTGCCATTTTGAGTGCGGTAAAAACCTATATGGCGGTGAAAAGGGACCTGGACCAGGACCCGAATATCATTGCAGTGGGCATAAATTGCCTTAATGAATCGATGTTCTCAGATACCACCCCCTGCCTGGCCTGGAATTTTCTGTATGAAGATAAACACATGGTTTGGGGCTGCGAAGGTGACCTGGTAACGATGATGACCGAGATCCTGATCGATAAAACGATTAGGGTGCCCTTCATGATGACCAATATGTATCCATTCCAGATGGGATATGCAGCATTGAAGCATGAGCACATTCCTTACTTCCCCGAGGTTGAAGGCGCGCCAGAAAATTACATCCTTGCGGCTCATTGTGGATATTTAGGCGTCGTACCGCAATCCTTCTCAACCGAATGGACGTTGAAAGAGAAAGTGTTGGCGATCGTCGATGATAATGCGACTGCGATTGATGCACGTCTGCCGGAAGGGGATATCACCCTGGTAAAGCTGATGCCGCCTTTCGACCGCTGGTCAATCGTTGAAGGCGATCTACCAAAATATGCAGGGTTTGAGAATTCGCATTGTCTAAATGGAGCGGTTATTCGCGTACCGAACGGCAAAAAACTCGTGGATGACCTGGTGTCGCATCATTACATCATCACCACTGGACACAACTTGAACGAGCTCCAAATGGTTTCCAAGGTGTTTGACCTTGAGTGCATCACCTTATAGTCGAGGAAATACTTTACAAATAAGATACGAAATCATTTTCATTAAAAGCTGGGAAAGTAAAACTAATAACAGAATATGTTATAAGTAGTTCCAATTTGCACAAAACATTGACATATTGGCATAAGTTGCTATAATGATATGTAATCCTGTAATTAACAGTTCTACGCCCGGAAAAAATCCGGTAAATAAATTGAATTAATCATGTACTTGGATCAGCTGGCCTGATGATAATTTTCATGTTACCTGGTTAGGTGTTCATCGCTATCTTTTGCTTAATAACGAAAATCTTCTGCATTGAAACTAGAGCCTGACAGAAAATGGGAATCGCACGAGACGTATTGCATAAGAAATTAATTGCTGTATCATCACTCGATAAGTCTCCGAGGCAATACCAGGTAGAATCCTTACCTAATCGATATTTCATTTCCTCTTCCGAAAAAATCCTGGTTGATCTTGTGCGGAAATATGGTGAGATGTCGATATCGGATTTGATCACGATTACCGATTTTTCCCGAACCAAGGTAACAAGCTGCATTGATTCGCTTCAAAATAAGAATATCATCGTCGCAAACAATGGCACCGAGTATACTGGTGGCCGTCGTTCCAAGAAATATAGCTTAAATGGTGATTTTGGCCTGGTTGCTGGTATAGATATCGGGGCAACCAGTATTGACCTGGGAATAGCGGATTTTTCAGGTATGCTTCTGGTGAGATATTCTGAACCGGCGTCTGTCAAAGAGGGACCAATTCGAATTTTGGGACGGGTGTGTTCTCTGCTTGAAAAATTACTCCAGGAAAATAACCTGAGCTCATCCAGGCTGAACGGCATTGGAATTGGGGTTCCCGGGCCAGTAGATTTCTCCATGGGGACTCTGGTATCCCCACCCATCATGCCGGGGTGGGATCGTTACCCGATCATTGAAACCATTCAACAATGGTTCCCGTCAACCAATGTGGTGGTTGACAATGATGTTAATGTAATGGCTTTAGGAGAGATGTATCACGGATCTGGGAAAGGGGCGGACAACCTGATTTTCGTGAAAATCGGGACCGGTATTGGAGCTGGAATTGTTTGCGAGGGTAAAATCTACCGGGGGTCGAGTGGGTGTGCCGGGGACATTGGTCATATTAGTGTTGATAAAACGGGCCCTATGTGCCATTGTGGCAACAAGGGATGTTTGGAAGCGGTCGCGGCAGGTCCCGCGATCGCTGAGCGCTCATTAATTGCCGCCCAGGCAGGGAAAAGTCCCATCCTGATGAAATATTACGAAAAGAACGGCAATGCTCTTCGGGCAGAGGATATCGGAAATGCTTCTCGGGAAGGTGATCCACTGGCGATAGAAGTCATTCGTGAAAGTGGACAATATATCGGTGATGTCCTGGCCAGCCTGGTTAACTTTTATAACCCGATGATGATCGTGCTTGGTGGAGGGGTCAGCAACCTGGGTAATTTGTTGCTCTCTTCGATTCGCCAGACGGTATTGCGCCGCTCCCTGCCCCTGGCTACACGCGATCTGCTCATCGTCTTTTCTGAGATCGGACAGGACGCAGGGGTGATCGGTGCGATCAATCTTGCCATGGATAATATTTTTACGCTATCAGCGAGCCAGGTAGATTCAATAGGTGCATGAGGAGTATTTGATGAAATTTGGAGTCAATACATTTGTTTGGGTGTCACCTTGCACTACCGAGGCGGTGAAAGAATTAGCTCCAAAAGTGAAATCGATGGGATTCGACATCCTTGAAATTGCCTGTGAAAGCCCCGACCTGCTGGATATATCTTCAATAAAAAATGTGGTTCATCAGAACGGCTTATCGGCGATTATCTGCGGGGTATTCGGCCCGGATCGAAATATATGCGGTTTTGATCCACACATACGGGAAAATGCCCGGAAATATATTCAATGGATGATCGATTCAGCTGCTGAACTCGGGTCTCCAACAGTCTGTGGTCCGATGTACTCGGCAGTAGGAAAGGACCACATCGAGGACAGTGACTTGAGAAAGAAGGAATGGGAACTGGCTGTCTTTGAGCTGCGTGAATTGGCTGACTATGCCGCAAAAAAGGGGATAAAATTAGCCCTTGAGCCGCTGAACCGTTTTGAGACAGATATGATCAATACAGTATCACAGGGTATCACTTTCATCAATGATGTCGGCCGCGAAAATATCGGCTTCCATTTAGATACATTCCACATGCACCTTGAAGAAAAAAGCAGCCCGGAAGCAATTTGCCTTGCTGGAGATAGGATCTTCCACTTCCATGCCTGCGAAAACGACCGGGGTATCCCTGGGAGTGGACAGGTGCACTGGCAGGAAATTGGTCTGGCTTTGAAGAGCACGAAGTATCAGGGACCCGTCGTGATCGAATCGTTTACATCCCAGGTGAAGGAGATTGCCCGGGCAGTTAATATCTGGCGGGAGATCGCCCCCAGCCAGGATGCGATTGCATCGCAGGGTCTGCAGTTCCTGAAAAGACTATTTGCTTGATCATCAGTAATGAATGTGATGAGGTTTTATCTATGGCAAATGAATTAGAAGATACAAATATAAAACCCACTGAAGAAATTCAGCCCCTGATGGAAGTACAGCACATATCCAAGCGCTTCCCGGGTGTTGTGGCACTTGATGATGTATCACTCCAATTCTTCCCGGGTGAAATCCATGCCGTTGTAGGCGAGAATGGCGCAGGTAAGTCTACCTTGATGAAGGTCATGTCTGGTGCTTATACCCCGGACTCTGGAACGATTTATCTGAGTGGTGAAAAAGTATCCTTCTCCCACCCACGGGAAGCACAGATGAAAGGTGTAAGCATCATTTACCAGGAGTTCAACCTGCTCCCGGAGAGAACAGTGGCACATAATATCTTCCTCGCCCGGGAATCCTCAAAATTAGGCACTCTTGATATCCGAAAGATGAATAAAGAGGCGGTGGAGGTTTTGAAAGATCTGGGGGTGGAAAAAATGATCTCACCAACCGCACTCGTCAGCAGCCTCTCTGTGGCTGAGCAGCAGCTGGTCGAGATTGCGAAAGCCATCTCTTTTAAAGCCAAGGTGCTGATTATGGACGAGCCCACTGCCGCCCTTACCTATACAGAAGTTGGCCTGCTCAACGACCTGGTGGGCCGGTTGAAACAAAAGGGGATGTCGATCATCTTCATTTCCCACCGCCTGAGAGAAGTTTTTGATCTCGCCGAAAAGATCACGGTCCTTAAAGATGGTAAGCTGATTAAAACTGTCTACAAGAAGGATGTCGCACCTGCCGATGTTGTGTTCTTAATGGTCGGGCGCACACTAGACCATTACTTCCCCCCATTGGGTGCACCCGAGGATTTTGGCGAGGTGGTGCTAAGAGTTAAAGATGCTTCAAACCAAATATTATCCGGTATCAATCTTGAACTCCGTAAAGGAGAAGTTCTCGGTGTTGCCGGACTGCAGGGGTCAGGACGGACGGAACTGGCGCAATCCTTATTTGGCGTGATGCCTTTCAAATCAGGTACAATGGAGCTGCATGGTAAAGCGATCGCAGTGAAAAGCCCTGCTAAGGCAATCAAGAACAGGATGGGGTTTGTCACCGAGGATCGGAAATCAGAAGGGATTGCCTCGAGGCAACCGATCAGGGACAATATATTATTAACGGTTCGGTCCGTTCAATTCTTGTTCGGTCTCATCTTCAAAGACGGGATCAGAAAGTCCCGTAAGCTTGTCCCTATGCTGGGTGAGCAGGTGGATATACGGACCGACTCATTTGACCGTGAAGCACAATACTTGAGCGGTGGAAACCAGCAGAAAGTGGTGCTTGCCAAATGGCTGGCCTCCGATGCTGATGTTTTTATCTTTGATGAGCCGACACGAGGCATCGACGTGGAATCAAAAGCAGGCATCCACGACATGATCAGGGAATTAACCAAGAAAGGCACAGCAGTATTAATGATCTCCTCCGAGCTGCCGGAAATCATCGGTATGAGCGACCGGATACTGGTCATGGCAGATCACCGCATTGCTGGAGAGCTTCCAGCCAGGTCTACTGAAGCGGAGATCATGTTGATGGCCATCGTACATGCAGACGAAACCAAGGCAGAGGTGCCTGCCACCGTAGGAGCGGAATGAAATGACGACCATACCTGCAACTGACAGCTGGTTCAGAAGAACCACTCGTTCTATACACATCCCTCCGGTTTTTATATTTCTGATCGTCATATTTTTGATCTCCGGGGTGCTGGATCAGATTTATTCGGACGGTCAAATTTTTTCCAACCCAGCAATTATGCTGAATATCATTGTGCGGTCTGTTGCACTGGGAATCGTGGCGGTTGGGCAGACCCTGGTGATCCTGGGCGCATCGATCGACCTTTCCGTTGCCTATACCATCAGCATCACCGCAGTCATGTCCTCATTAATGATGCAGGGAGAAACCAGCAATGTTCCAGTAGCGCTTCTTGGTGTTTTCGGTATTGGATTGATTATTGGCTTGGCCAACGGACTGATCATCACAAAACTTAAAGTCAATCCCTTTATTGCCACGCTTGGTGTGAGTTTGATCATCAAGGGAATCATCAATGGCACATTTTCCAACTATACAGGCAGCGTTCCTAAAAGTTTCGAGTTCTTTGGATACGGGACGATAGTCACGCTCCCGATCATTGGCCCCATCCCGGTTTCCATTGTCATCATGCTGATAGTATTCGTGGCGGGATGGTTCCTGCTGGCACGGACGAAATTTGGTGCTCACCTGTACGGTGTGGGTGGAAATGCTGAAGTTGCCCGCCTTTCGGGTGTTCGCACCGACCGGGTCTTGATCGGTGCACATATCCTGTGTAGTATGACAGCGGTTTTAGCAGGATTATTCCTGGTCAGCCAGATGCGCTCTGGAGCCCCCTGGGTCGGCCCGAATGGGCTGTATGATCTGAATTCCATTGCCACGGCAGTGATCGGTGGCACTGCCCTCTCGGGTGGAAAAGGTGGGGTGTGGGGTACGCTGGCCGGGGTATTGATCTTCGGTATCCTGGATACCACTTTTAATCAACTGGGGGTGAACCCCTATCTCAAGATGGTCCTGCGTGGGGCGATCATTGTATTAGCGGTAGCCAGCTACACGATACGCTCAAAGAAAGAAGCAGCTTAAGGAGTGGATCGAATGACAACAACTACTTATTCATCTCCTGGTGGGTTCGCCAATGCCCTGCGTAATACATGGGGTTGGATCAAAAAAATTCCGCCAGTTTTCCCCGTTTTCTTGCTCATCTTTATTGTCCTTGGGTTCCTCAATCCAGTCAAATATCAATCGATGAACGGGGTCATGACCTTTCTGCGCACGGCTGCACCACTAGCTATCCTCGCTATCGGTGAGATGTTCGTCCTGGCTATTGGTGGATTTGACCTTACGGTTGGGGCCATCGTCACTTTCGTTGTCCTGGTGAGCTCAAAACTGCTGGCCAATGACCCTGCCAATGCGTATCCAGCTATCCTGATAATGTTAGGATTTGGTGTTCTCATCGGACTGACGAACGGACTGATAGTCAGCTATTTAAAGGTGCCTTCCTTCATTACCACGCTTGGGATGATGCTGCTGGTTCGCGGCGCTGCTCTTTATTATGTAGGTGGGGCTCCGCAAGGATACCTGACAGATAACTGGCGTGCGTTTGGTCGAAATTACTTCGAAAACGTCCCGGTGTTCGAAAGAGTCCCATATGCGTTTATCATATTGATCATTATAGGGATAATTTCCTATGTCATTTTCCACCGTGGTAACTTTGGAAAACAAGTCCTGGCTATCGGTGATAATGTGCGTGCCAGCCAGCTATCGGGTGTAAGGGTCAGGTTGGTACGCGTATTAGCTTTCGTCCTTTGTGCTGTCTTTGCAATTATCGGCGGCATCATGACCGGTGGGTATGGGGGAGTAAATGTAACCATCGGTGAAGGGTATGAAATGAATGCCATTGCTGCCTGCGTGGTGGGCGGCGTATTATTGGGGGGAGGCAAGGGTTCGGTGCTTAATGTGATTTTTGGTGCATTCACCTTGCAGGCGATCGTTAACCTGCTGAATATGCTTGGGTTACCCAAGCCCTACACAGATGTTGTTCAGGGTTTGATCATCATCGGTGCAGTGGCTTATGTTGGGTTGAGCTCGCAGAAGAAAAAATGAGATTATGGCATAATCTCACCATTGAATCGTCTGTTAGAATTGATCGCGAGAACAGGAGTGATACAGGAGGTGCAAACAATAAGATAATTGATATGAAGCAAGTATAAAAATGTGATTCAAAATTCTAAAAATTTTTGGAGGAGAACTACAAATGAAAAAGTTGTATCTAGTTGTTTCTTTATTGATCGTCTTTAGCATGGTGTTAGCTGCATGTAAGACAGCCACTGAAGCCCCCGCAGTCGTAACAGAAGCGCCTGCTGTCGTAACCGAAGCCCCACCAGCAGAGGCAGCAAACCCGGGTCTGCAGATGGAATCAGCCACCGTAGCCCCTCAGTTCTGGAGTGAAGATGAATACAACAAGCAGAAGGAACTGATGACCAAAACAGCGCTGAATCCAAATGACCCCATCTACCTGCAGTACCTTGAGGATACATCAACAGATATCAGCAAATATCCCCAGTATGCAGCGTTCGCTGAAAAAGCTCCCCCCTACAATGTCTGCTTCTCGAATGCTGGGGTGAACAACCCATGGCGTGTCGTCGGTTACATCGACATCCGCGAACAGGTCGAGCAGCTGCGTGCCGAAGGTTTGGTGCAGAATTTCTACCACTTAGATGCTGCGGGTGATGATGCCAAGCAGATCGCTGACATCCAGGATATCATCAATACCCCGGGGAAATGCGACATCCTGATCGTTGCATCCAATACTTCTGAAGCCCTAACACCCATCGTTGAAAAGGCCTGCGAAGTCATGCCGGTGGTCCAGTTCGACCGCTATGCCCAGACTGACTGCCCGGTCGTCTCCGAGCGCAGCATCGGTGGTTATGCCTTCGGTATCTCCGGCGCTGAGTACATCGTTGACAACCTGCCTGAGGGCGGCAACGTGCTCGCCTTCCGCATCCTGCCGGGTGTGGACGTGCTTGAGCAGCGCTGGGGTGCAGCCCGCAAGATCTTTGAAGAGAATCCGCAGCTCAACATCATCGGTGTGGAATTCGTAGCTTATGATTCCTTCAAAGCCAGCACCGTGGTGAGTGACTACCTGGCAAAATACGGCACCATCGATGCAGTCTGGATGGATGCTGGCGGTACCGCGGTAACAGTCCTGGAAGCCTTCAAGGATGCCGGAGCTCCCTATCCGAAAGTGATGGTGGGTGAGGACCAGGAAGACTACCTGCAGTACTGGAAAGCCAACCTTGAGAAGGCTATTGCCCCCACCTTCGCAACATATCAATGGCGCACGGCCGTTTTAGCTGCGGTCATGTTCCTGCAGGGCGAGACTGTCCAGCACAACTGGTACCTGCCCCAGCCGGATGTCACTACAGAAAATCTGGATCAATACATTGACGATACCATGCCCCCACTGCACTATGCAATGTGCGGGTGCGAGGATATGACCAACTATCCAGAGGCATGGCAGAACCCCGACACAACAAAATACGTGGACGTTCCATAACAACGGGTTTCTAAAAATCTAGGTTTGAGCCCGCTCGGTCTTCGGGCGGGCTCAATCTTATCTACCAGTATTTACGAAATAAGGAGTTCGATAACCATGATTGAGATCGGATTTCATACAGATGCCTTTAATAGCAGCTATTGGAGCTTCGAGCAAGCTCTACAGTGGGCGCAAAAGAATGATGTCCATTGGATCGAGTGTGGGATGATCGATGGGGTCAGCTGGATCCACGGGTTGGGATACCAGCCGCATGTGGCCATGTGGGAAGACCCGAAGGTATGGCAAGAAAAAGCCGCCAGTTATGGGGTTAGGTTCTCCCAGGTCGACGCAGCTTATCCAATGTCGTTACCGAATGGAACCAGCCTGGGTGTGGAATATGTGCTCAGGACCATCCGCTGGGCATATCTCGCCGGGTGTGACCACATTGATACCACAGATGATCGCTTTGCACCGAAGGGTCTTACAGACGACAAAGCGCTTGAGATCATGAAGCGCGCTTACGAACAGATCATCGATATTGCTGAACGCTACAAAATGATCATCGATATTGAGCCACATGGGTATTACACCACCAAGCCCGAGTTCATGGAAAAGATGCTCGCTTTTGTGGACAGTCCATATCTTTGCATGAACATGGATACAGGCAATACATTTATTGCAGGTCAGGATCCAGTTGCCTTCCTGAATAAATTTAAAAACAAAGTCAGCCATGTTCACATCAAGGATGTCAGCGAATCATTAGCTGCATCCCTGAGGGGTGAATTGACTGGGATTGCTGTCAGTCAATGCGCCATTGGCGATGGCGTGAACAAGGATAACATTAAAAAATGTCTCGATATCCTGGTGGATATTGGGTATAACGGGGTCGTCAGCCTGGAGTGTGAAGGGCAGGGTGGACCTATGATCGAGAAAAGCCTGGCATTCGTGAGGCCACTTGTGAATGACGCCAACAAGCGCCTGGCTGCTAAGTAAGTCATAAATATCTTCTTAAATTCAATTGGAGGCGATATGGGAAAAGTATATCTCGGCATTAACATGGAGTTCATCCGCTCGCACGATAAACCCTTTGCATGGGGCGTTGAGAAGGCGGCTGAGATTGGTTACCAGTATATCGAACCGATGGTGCACTGGGGACGTGAATTATTAAGCGAAGCTGGTTATTTCCACAGTGTGTCCATGTATGATGATCCGTTATGGGTACGCGAGCTGTGTGATAAACATAACATCAAGCTCTCAGGTCTCTCGTCACATACCCCTCTGTGTAAACCTGAGATCAGTGTTGAATATCTCAAACTGGCGATCCGCTGGGCAGCCGATGCGGGAGCTCCCGTGGTAAATACCGACGAAGGCCCAAAGCACCTATGGACCACCAGGGAGATGGATTATACCCTGATGACTTACACCCTGACCGAAGCAGCGCGGGTAGCAGAAAGGCACGGGATCAAGATCGGCCTCGAACCCCACCAACAATATTCAAAATCCATGGAAGGGCTGGATAGCATTTACAGCTTGGTGAAATCACCCGCCATTGGGATCAACTACGATACCGGCAACAGCTACCTGGCTGGCACCACGGATACGTATGAGTGGCTAACCCACGTGGTGGACCGCCTGGTGCATCTCCACGCCAAGGACATCAGCATCAAGCAAAGTGAGGCCGAACACGGAAAAGTTACTGGCACCCCTACAGGATGCGCCTGCGGTGATGGCGTTGTGGACTGGAAGCGAATTATCAGCATCGTGAAGAAATGCCCCAATGACATCGTCTTCAGTGTTGAATGCGGCACAGTTGCGGATGCAATCCGGAGCTACGAACATTTGAGCATGCTTATTTGATAATCAGCACAGCATCCGTTGAACAAGCGTAGTTTTTAGTGAGGAGTTACCATGAGAATTGGCGTCTTTTCAGTGATATTTCAGCAGCTTCCGTTTGAACAGGTTTTGGACAAGATATTATCCTATGGCGCAACCGCAGTGGAGATCGGTACAGGTGGATTGCCAGGTGCTCATCATTGCCCAATCGATGACCTGCTGGCAAGCGCAGAAAAACGCCGGGCTTACCTAAATGCCGTGGAGGCGCGCGGTATGATCATCAGCGCCTTCAGTTGTCACTGGGATCCAATCAGCCCAAACAAGGAGTTAGCCAGGGCCTCCGACGAGCTCTTTCGAAAAACCGTCCGCCTGGCGGAATTATGCGGTGTGCCAGCGATAAACTTGATGTCGGGGGTACCAGCGGGATCATCCACCGATAAAATGCCAAATTGGGTCACCTGCCCATGGCCTCCACATTTTCTCGAAATCCTGGATTACCAGTGGAACCAGGTGGCAATACCCTATTGGCGTAATGCAGCCAAGTTTGCAGAAGATCATAACGTCAAGATAGGCGTTGAAATGCACCCGGGCATGCTCATCTACAACGTTGAGACCATGCTCAGAATGCGTGAAGCGTGTGGTCCGGCTATGGGGTGCAATTTCGATCCGAGCCACCTCTTTTGGAATGGGGTTGATCCTGTCGCTGCTATCCGCAGATTGGGGGAAGCAATTGTTCACGTCCACGCAAAGGATTGCTATGTCGATCCATACAATGTCTCTGTGAACGGATGTAATGATCACAAGAAATATACGGATATTCCTCACCGGTCATGGACTTTCCGTACCATCGGCTATGGTCATGATTTGAAAGTATGGAAGGACATCGTTACAGCTTTACGTATGGTGGGGTATGACCACGTGATGTCCCTTGAACACGAAGATGGAATGATGTCGTTTGACGAAGGTGTGCAAAAAGGATTAGCAGCTTTACGCCAAGTGGTCACCGTGGAGAACCCAGGAGAAATGTTCTGGGCTTGATCCTTTTTTGTTCCCTGAATATTGAAACCGCCATTGCACATCAGCCTGGATTAAAGATATATTTTGAGGTGCAACTGTGAGTGAACAAGAACGTAAATTGGAAATCATCCGTGCCTGGATGAGCGAGCACAAGCTGGGGGCTCTTTACCTGCAGAGTGCTGGCAGTTTTGCCTGGGCAACCTGTGGGGCGGCTTCGTATATTAATACAGCATCCACGAATGGCCTGGCCTCATTGTTGATCACGCAAGATCAGCGTTACCTGATTACCACAAACATCGAAGCACCCCGCCTGGAAATTGAAGAACACCTGGCAGCACAGGGATGGGAAACAGTGATCACAGCCTGGTATGAAAGTCTTGATGTAGTGACAGACTTATGCCGGGGTAAAGAACTTGCCTCCGATGGGTTCCACCCCGGCGCAGCCGATGTCTCAGCTGAATTAGCCCGCCTGCGGGCAAAACTTACCCCTGAAGAGGGGAACCGCTTTCGTGAATTGGGTAAATATTGTGCCCTGGCCATGCAATCAGCCTGTGAGTCGGTTCAACCAGGGCAGACAGAATATGAAATTGCCTCCAGGCTGGCATTTGAAGCTGAAAAACAAGGTGTCCAGGCAATCGTCAATCTCATCGCCACTGACGAGCGCATTTTCGCGTATCGCCATCCTCTACCAACCGCCAAAAAACTCGACCGGTATGCCATGCTGATCCTATGTGGAAGAAAGAACGGGTTGATCTGTTCCCTGACCCGGCTGGTGCATTATGGATCCTCTTCCAGACGAGCTCAAGCACAAGGCCGCGGCGTGTGCCCGGGTGGATGCTACTTTTATTAACAACACCAAACCAGGAAGGACCCTGGGGAGAATTTTCGAAAATGCAGCTTTAATGTATGCAGAAACTGGGTATCCTGGTGAATGGCAGATGCATCACCAGGGTGGAACATCCGGTTACGAGCCACGCGAGTACCTGGGCTTGCCCGGTTCTGAGGATCTTGTCACCCTCGGGCAGGCCTATGCCTGGAATCCCTCCATCACTGGCTACAAATCGGAGGATACGATCCTCGTTGGAGCTGACCATAACGAAATCCTGACGGCAATGCCTGATTGGCCAGTGATCAACGTGGACGGTATAGCCCGCCCAACCATATGGGTGAAATGATATTATTGTTGAAACCAACCGGAAGGATGCAATACAAAGAACCTGCCCCTGGCAGGTTTTTTTATCTTATCCCAGCGATATACTAATGGCAGCTGATAAAAATCAGGAACAACTCGAACCGCTCACAGAAATTCTTGGTTGAAATTAGCTATGACCTTTTTTATCCAGTGATTTCCAGATGAATTCCTGGTCAACGGGCAGTCGATACACACGGACACCCACAGCATTGTAGATGGCATTGATGATCGCCGGTGCAGTGGGAATCCCGGCAATCTCACCCACACCCTTGGCACCATAAGGGCCGTCGCGCGTGGGATGCTCGACAACAAAGCTCACAATTTCAGGAGTATGAACGATCGCTGGGATGCGATAACGCGCCATCCTGTCGGTAAAGATCATTCCATTGTCCATGATAAAATCTTCCATCAACGCTGCGCCAATTCCCATCATCACGCCACCTTCAACCTGGCCTTGCAATCCGAGTGGGTTCAGGCACTTCCCCACATCATTCGCGGTGATCACCTGTAACACAGTCACTTCACCCGTACGCCTATCCACCGCCACCTCGGCAGCCTGGGCTGCAAAAGAGTATGCTATGTGGGTATCACCCCCCTCACCCAGCGGGTTGGTTGCAAGTGCCTGGTAATCATAGCGCAGGCGGGTCTCGTGCCCTTCTTCCTTCATCAGCATCACAATGCGTTCCAACGGGATACGCTGATGGCCTGCCTGTACTACGCCATCCAGAAAGTGAATTCTATCCGGTGGCAGGTCGATTTTCTCCGCCAGCACGCTGGTAATTGCCTGCCGGAGGTTGGTGGAAGCTAATCTCACTGCATTCCCAGAGACATAGGTCTGCCGGGAGGCAGTTGTTGCTCCACCATCCGGTGTTAGCTCGGTATCCATCAGGAGCACATTCACCAATGCTGGTGATACACCAAATTCCTCCGATACGATCAGCTGCAATACAGTTGATAATCCCTGGCCGAGCTCAGCAGAGGAGGTGCGCGCCTCCAGGGTACCATCTGCCATTATTTCAACTTCTGCGCTGGCGGCATCGACCGCTCCACCCCCAAACCCTGTATTTTTATAGCCTACAGCAAAACCCCATGCTTTATGGGTGTACCCTTCAATGCGAGGAACAAATGGCAGATCCCCACCCCGCTTTTTTAGCTCGGTTTCAACTTGATCCATGCATTCCAGCAATCCCACACTTTCATCCAGCACCTGGCCTGTGCTCGTTGTGCCATGCTCGCGCAGCGCATTCCTCCGGCGCAGTGCAAGTGGATCCATTTTCAGCTCTTCAGCCAAAATATCCATCATGCTTTCAATGGCAAAGGTGGATTGGGTGACTCCAAAGCCACGGAATGCCCCTGCGGGCGGATTATTGGTATACATGGCATAACAATCGGAGCGCACATGCGGAATTTCGTATGGGCCGGTGGAGTGGGTTGTCGCCCGTTCCATCACTTTTTCACCCAGGGAGGCATATGCACCGGTATCCCCATACAGCTCAGTCTCCACAGCAGTCAACCTACCGTCATGTTTGGCACCTGCTTTAACACGAATCTGGGTGAAGTGGCGTTTGGGGTGAACCAGCATGCTCTCATGGCGGTCAAAAAGGAGTTTAACCGGTCTCTGTGTTGCTTGAGCCAGCAGCGCGGCGTGAATCTGCCCGGCAATATCCTCTTTGCCACCGAAACCACCTCCCACAAATTGGCCAATGATCCGCACCTGCTCTTCAGGCCAACCCAGCGCCTTAGCCACCTGTTCCCGGTCGGAGTAGGGGATTTGCGAGCCAACATAGATCTCCATCTGTCCATTTGGGCTCAGACGCGCAATGCTGCACTCGGGCTCCATGAAGAGGTGTTCGGCTGCAGGGATTTGGAAAGTATGCTCTAAAACCAGGTCAGCGTCCATAAACCCCTGTTGGACATCCCCTTTGCGGACCTGGATGTGCTTTAGCAGATTGCCTTGATTATGAAGAACCGGTGCCTCGGGGAGTTGCGCTTCAAGCGGGTCTTTAATCACTGCCAGTGGCTCAAAATCAAACGTGATCAGGTCCATTGCCCTGGTTGCGGTCTCTCGGGTATCCGCGGCAACGATGGCGATTGCATCGCCAACATAGCGGATGCGCTCGCCAACCCCCACTAGGATCGGCCAGTCGGTGCTGACCAGACCATGACTCCTTGCCCCGGGTAGGTTTTCAGCGGTCAAAACCGCATGTACACCGGGTAATGCGCGTGCCTGGCTGACATCCAAACGGCGAAGAATTGCATGGGGAACCTCAGCCCTCTTCACCCGCGCATGGAGCATACCATCAAATATTAGATCATCGGTGTACATTGCCTTGCCAGATACCTTCTGGTATGCATCGGGGCGTATTTGCGTTGTTCCAATCCCTGTAGGTTTCCCACCGGGTTGTGGCAAGGATGCTGAGAAAATGGGTGTGCCATGTCGGATGGACTCGGCGGCTGCCAGGATGGCACGCTCGATGGCCAGGTAACCTCCACAGCGGCACAAAACACCCACCAGAGCCTCACGGATCTCCGCCTGGGTCGGGTTGGAACTCCGGTTCAAAAGGGCGTAAGCTGTCATGATCTGTCCGGGAGTGCAAAAACCACATTGCACTGCACCGAGAGAAATAAATGCTTCCTGCAAAGGGTGTAAATCCTGTTTTTCGGTCAACCCTGTGGATTGCCTGGCAAGCCCTTCGATGGTTATCACCTGTTTTCCCCTGGCACGCACTGCAGGGTATGAACAGGATAAAATCGGTTCCCCGTTCACCAATACAGTACAGGCACCACATTCAGCTTCGTTACAGGCTATTTTTGTTCCCGTCAGCCCCAGGCGTTCGCGCAATAGCTCTGCGAGCATCTCCCCTGGGATAACAGGCAGGGAAACCGGGGTTCCATTAACCATCAGAGAGAGCGTATCTTCCGGGTTCATGTTCCTTCAATTCCAGATCTCTGCCAGGCTTTGGATAATGCCTCCTGCAACAGGATTCCTGCCAGGTGACGACGATACTCTGCGGTTGCCCGGTGAAGGCTGGTGCGAAAATGGGCTTCTTTCAGCATTGCGTCCAGGGCAAGCGCTTGTACTTCCGGTGTGGGGGTTTTATCAAGCAATACTTTCTCGGCTGCAGTCATTCTCAAGGGGACTGGTCCTGATGGTCCAACGGCAATCCGTATATTAATAATGGTGTCCTGTTTCCGTTGCAGCCAAATTGCCATGTTCAACATCGCCAGGGCGATTCCCTGGGGATTTACCCGCCTGGTAAAAGCAGAAGCCTGTCCTTTTTCATGGACAGGTAGATAAAATCCAACCAGCAGGTCATTGCAGGGATCCAGGGTGGATTGACCCGGTCCTTTGAATAATGCAGAGAGCGGAATCTTGCGCCTGCCGGTTGTGGTGGCCACCTCCGTACGTGCATCAAGCGCCAGCAGCGAGATAGAGCCATCTGCTGCAGGCAGGGCATGGGCAACATTGCCTCCGATGGTTGCCACGTTGCATACCTGCGGATTCGCCATCAATACAGCCGCATCAGCCAGCGCCTGGGCATGTGATTTTATCAGCGATGAATTTGCCAGCCGGGAGAGGGTAACAGACGCACCAATAAACAAGCATGTCTGGCGAATTTCCAGGGCGTGCAATTCTACAATTTCGGTGACGTCAACCAATGTCTGGACAGGTGGATGACTTCCTTGCTGTATCTCCAACAGTAAGTCCGAGCCACCTGCCAGGATGCGTGCAGTGCCTCGAGCAGCAGATAATGCTTGAAGGGCTTCATCAATACTATGGGCAAGGATATATTCTTCACACAGGGTATTCATGGGTTGTAATAAAATCCGTGCTCATATACGATGAACTTTTTCGGTGTGAGATATTTTGCACTATGCTGCATAGTGATCCTGGTACCGGCAGGTGCCGCGCATGACACAAAAATCACACGTCCTGCCGGATGATTTCAGGTCGACACCAAAACCCATCACCATGGTCAAAGACTTGCGGGGGATCATGATGCAGCTTGAGGTGAGATTCACAATTGTCCCTGCCTCACCCAGCAGAGCGAAGATTTGTGGCTGTCCATCAGCCACCGTCCAATCCACCATCCCTGGGCTGAATGGGATAGAAGCCTGCAAACCCTCCTTAGCAGCCTGGTTCTCAAAATACAGGCAAGCTGCATTTGCCAGCGCCTCCACGGATGCGGAGCCAGCCCCATCCAATGCAAGGGCATAAACCATATCGGTTTCCCAGATCTTTGAGACCCGCTTTTCGAGCTCCACACCAATCGTAGCAAGAATTACAATAATTTTGCTGGCTGCAGCAAGCTGCTGGGCAAGCAACTTGCTATCTATCTTCTGCCCTCCCTGCAGGAGCAGTCGTTCATGTTTCACACCTTCAACGCTAAATTCATGGTAAACCACCCTGGGCATAAGCAGGGAGAGGCTTTCCTGCATGGCTTTTTCAGCCACTTTTACCAGCCCCGGCCTACGGGCGCGCAGAATGGATGCGTCTGCCCCCTGGCCGCGCAGCACCGCATCCACGTCATAGATCAACTCAAGCTTTTGCTGGAGCTCCATCAGTGACCAAACCAAGTGCCTGCCGTTTACGGAAATCCTTGATGAACCGGGCTGCAAACGCATCACGATCCAGCAGCAAATCGGAGGCCCGAATGATGGCGGTGAGTTTCTTGCGTCGGGCGGGATTGATGCTCTCACCGATGATGGATACCGGTCCATCGGTGGTAATTTTGTATTTTTTCGTCCTGCTTTTTAAGATGGTTTGCATATCAATCACCAAACTAGCTCAATAATTAATTTCTCTGCTTTATGTCATTATAAATATTGAGCCAACAGGAGCTATCAGGGAACAATTTTGCCGGATGATGGCGGGATAAACGTCAGGGATAACTTGGGAAGTCCTCTCGCATTTAAAATCGCAATCCTACCATACTGATCTGGAGTAATGTTTGGGTATTATACAACTCATGGAAGGATTGTCCAAGTTTTGGGATGTTACTGTATCATTGAACAAATGGTAACACCATAAAGCGTTCTGGTTTTCCTTCCAAAGCGGGACACCACCACAGACAACGGTAATGCCCGCTTCACCTTGTTAATCCATCACAATTAATATATCAAACTTTTGCTATCGTTTATTTGGTTATTCCATTTACATCGGATTGTAAAGTAGATCCCCACGCATAGACTCTACGAATGGCTGGGTAATTAGGCTACAAGAAGCAAGATTTTTATCACCAAATCTTATCAAAATATTGAACAGCCGGACGTTGCGTAATGTCAGGCAGCTAATACTTCATTTACATGAATGAGCAGCTGATCAATCTCGTTTGTATATGACAGGACGTCTTGTTCAAATGAAAACTGTAAGACAGGCGATGAGATCTCGGATCCAAACCATTGGTCGACTAATTGTCCAAAGTCTGTCAATTCCTGACTGTCGAATAAATGATTATCGGTTTTTCTACCACGCAGTGACCTTCGTTGAAGTAAAGTTGGCATATCAACCATGATCCTGATGAATAAGTCTGGGGGAGGTAGAAATTCCCGTGCTTGATGATAAAAGCGTTTACAAACCTGGAATTCATCCTGATTTAGAAAACCTCGGTTTAGAATATGTCGGGTAAAAACATGAAAATCCTGGTCTAACCCCCCATCAAACACTGCGACATCCTCCCTCCGCCTGGCATCAGTCTCTTGTTCGCATCGAAAAAGGAAGAAGTCGATTTGGTTAGATAGTGCCCACCTTTGCTGGTCTTTACCATATTCTCTATGAAATGGACGTTCTTCAGGTCTTTCCCAATAGGGTATATACGACCCTTGATCGCAGATGAGTTTTGTTAACGTTGTTTTACCTGAGCCAAGGTTTCCAACCACTGATATTATTTTTCCCATATCATTTTTCCAAATCAGGGTATTTTCGTAATAAGCAGGCTGAAATTCTCATCATTCCTTGCCTCATAACACTCCTGGAAACAATCCAGTGGAAAGTACACCGGCCATGATATTTACGATTTTATCATCTGAAATCCCTTTGAGAATAATACAACATTTAATGAGCCCGTTCGATTATTCCCCCCCATTCTGGTCGATTTGATTGACAACCTTCCCTGCTGCACTATAATACTCCTGACCGGGTTTTTCGATCGGTTCTACCATCCCCATCTCGTCATGAGGCGACCCATGAATCAGAAACTTACCCTTGGCAGTAAATTCACATACGGATTAGCCGACCTGGGCTTTGCCCTGATCACTTCCGCCATCCAATTTTTCCTGCTTATTTACTACACCGACGTGGCAGGGATCAACCCTGCTATAGCCGGTTTGGCTTTGATGGTTGGCAAGCTGACCTGGGACGCGATCAACGATCCGCTTTTCGGGTATCTATCCGACCGCACCCGATCGAGGTTTGGTCGCCGGCGAATTTACATGCTGATCGGAGCTGTGCCGCTCGGCATTGCTGCATGGATCATGTTCTCGTTACCAAAGGGCTTGACCGATACGGCTGCCTTCCTGGCTGTCTTGTTGAGTTTTTTACTCGTGGACACCTTCCACACCATGACTTCTGTCCCGTACTACGCGATGACGCCAGAATTAACCCGCGATTATGGCGAACGCGCCAGCCTGACCACGGTTCGCATGATCTTCAGTGTTATCGGTTACATCCTGGGGGCAGTAGTAACCACCATCCTGGTTATGCTCTTCCAACAAATCGGGTTGAGCCTTCAGCAATCCTGGAGCGCCACAGGGGCGGTCTTTGGGACAATCGCCATTGTTACCATATTGATCACCACTTTCTCTGTCAAAGAACAACCTGAGTTGGCCGGAGAACCGTCCAAGATTCCCCCAATAAAGGCGATTTTTACATCATTCAAGAACAAGCCTTTCATTATATTGATGGTTGCATTCATTTTAAGCAGCTTCAGTTTCACCGTGTTAACAGCATTGGTGCCATACTTTATCACCTATCAGCTAAATATGGGAAACCAGGTTTTCATTGTTCTTGCAGTGATGATGGTGACGATCGGTATTTTCTTAATACCCACCAAACTGATCTCTGACAAAATCAATAAAGGTCCCACGTACGCACTGGGATTGTTTATCGCATCTGTAGCGGTTATTGCCAGTTTCTTCTTACCGCACGAGCCAACCCCATTGATCTATCTTGTAGCCTTCGTGGCCGGGATGGGCTTTTCGGCGCAGTGGGTTTGTCCATGGAGTATGTTGCCGGATGTAGTCGAATACGATGAAAAAATGACCGGAGAACGACGTGAAGGTATCTACTATGGCCTGTGGGCGTTCCTGACCAAGTTCACCGGCGCGCTGGGCGTGGCTGTCTGTGGATGGGCGTTAGATTTGTTCGGTTATGTGCCACTCGTGGAACAAACGACCCGCGCCCTGTTTGGCATCCGGCTTTTCTTCTCCATCGTGCCAGCCGTGGTCATCCTGATCAGCCTGCCATTACTGATCTGGTATCCCATCAACCGCAAGAATCATGCTGAGCTTGTCAAGGAATTGGCTGAACGTAGTGTCGCTCAAAGCCAGGAGGTGTCATGAAAATTATCATCATTGGCTCCGGGATGTCTGGATTGACGGCAGGGGCATACCTTGCCAAGTCCGGACATACTGTTAGGATATATGAACAGTTTAGTGCCCCCGGCGGAGTAACAGCCACCGTCCGGCAGGATGGCTTTGGCTGGGATATTGGTCCGCTTCTGCTGGAGGGCTTTGCTCCTGGTGATAAAGGCCGGATCATTCTTGAGGAATTGGGAATTAGTGACCAGGTTCCAGCATTACACGAGGACCGGGGGTTATCCATGCCCGGGTTCGCCCTATGGAAACCTGAGGAATACGAAGGCCCCTATTGGCGACGGGAAAAACTTAAAGAACTTTTCCCGACCGAAAGTGATGCACTCGACCGGTATTACCATTTTTATGACTTGGTGATCGGACTGATGGGTTTGATTCGTCAGGCAGAGACTGCCCGCGGCCTGACATCCCTGTGGCTCAAGCTACGTACATGGCTGGCTTTCCAGCCGGTTAGAAGCAAGGCAAAATGGAACGCCAGCCAGTTGATGGATTACTATTTTAAGTCACCCGAACTGAAAACTGTTTTCCTGGGCATCGTGGCAGATTTCGTCACCGCTCCGAGTGAGTTCCCAGGATTGGGGGTGCCTTCCATACACCTGGAGACCGCCTTCGACAAGCGCATCCCGACCTACCCAGGCACAAAGAGCGCCCAGACCGCCTATACATATATTCGCGATGGCTGCCAGACACTGGTTGACGCAACCATGGGTATGGTGCTAAACAACGGCGGAAATGTGCTGACAAACACACCCGTCAGGCGTATTGTAGTTGAGAACGGAAAAGCAATTGGTGTTGAGCTTGATAATGGTCAGCTTGAGCTTGCGGACTTAGTCATTGCTTCGGGTGGGATGAAGGAAGTATTCTTCGACCTTGTCGGGCGTGAGCATCTACCCGCAGATTTGATCAAGCAGATCGACTCCAACCGCTTGATGGAATCAGTGCTGATGGTCCAATTGGGGATCGATTTTGACCCCACCCCCTACCAGCCTGCAGCCCTGTGTTACTACTACAATACCGAAGACCTGGAAGGGGCAGTTAAACGCCTGCGCACTGGCGATTACCATGAAGGGAAAGAAGGTTTCCTGATCTATGTCCCTTCAATGCATTCACCCTCCCTGGCTCCCAGCGGGAATTTTGCAGTGACTGTTTATACAGTAGCACCGGATACTCTTGCCGAAGGCAACTGGTCAAATCGAAAAGAAGAGTTAGCAGATAAACTAATCGCTGAAGCAGAACGGTTTATTCCCAACTTAAGGGAGCACACTGTCACAAGACTTATCCTCACCCCCGAAGATTACCGCGGACGCACCCATCTGAAACATCATTCCTTCGGAGGGGTACCCCCAGTGATGGGCAACAAGCCTCCAGCTCATAAGACGCCCATCCAGGGGTTGTGGTTTATCGGCTCCCAGAGCGAGAGCGCTGGGGGGGTATTGAACGTGATGATCGGCGCGCAAAAGGTAGCCAGGCGGATTTTAAATGGTGAGTAATCCCCTATAACATTGAAACGCCTCGTTCTCGAGGCGTTTTTTGTTATTCGTGCCACCCTGGGTTATGTAGTAAAAAGATCAAATAACCCTGAGCACATCATTAAAGGCCATCGCCGTTCCAACTGGGTACCCCACTGTATTAGAGGTATCCAGGACCCATCAGCGACAGTTACAGGCTAAAGAACATCATCGGGTCGGACCGCACAGCCAGACGCGGCAGACTGCAGGGCAGCTAGGGTAAACTGGAGAACTGCTTTCCCTGTTGGTCCATCCAGGCGTGGCTGCGCACCTATGCTCAACTTTTCAATGCAATCCCGAGTGGCGGCAATAAAACTATCATGCCATTCCACCCCGTCAACCAAGATTGGAGTCGTTTTTCCATCCTTGAACAGCATAAGCTCAGGCAGGTCAACCGTCCTGGCGGTATAACGGTTGATGAATAGAATGCCTTTTTCTCCAATTACCTCAATCCGGTCATCATCAGCATAATAGTCCGAATAGATGCGCATATTTGGGGTATGTTCTATATCCAGCAGACCGTACCGGTGGGAGGCTTTAAACTGGAACATAATTGCAGCCGGGGCATCTATCTTCACGATCCCGCCTGCTTCCTTGACTGGCGTTTGGTCTATCCAGGCAAATACCTTTTCCACGGGGCCACCCAGGTAATAGCCAAGCGAGAACAAGTGGTACCCATGGTCAAAGACCAGGGGTCCGCCACCACATTGTTTTTCATTGAAGCGCCACAACCAGGATGAGAGCGGTACTCTCCAGGATGTGTCAGCTGTCCCGCTATTAACATGCATGCGGACGGCACGAACATCGCCGATCTCACCGCCTTCGATTAACTCCCGGGCACGCACTGCGGGTGCATAATAGACGAAAGTCTCGTAGACTCTGAGCATCACACCTGCTACGGCTGCTGCAGCGATCATTTTGTCCGCCTCATGGGCTGAGAGTGCCATGGGCTTCTGAACGGAGATATGCTTGCCAGCTTGCGCAGCCTGTATGGACATGGGGCAGTGCAAATGGTGCGGTGTAAGCAGTTCTACCAGGTCGATATTTTTATCCTCCAACAGCTGCTGGTAGTCTGTATAGACCTTTTCCACGCCCCATTCTTTGGCTTTTTTCCTGGCGCGGGTCTTGTTGGTGTCACACACAGCAACAATCCTGGCGTCTGTGCGGTCGCGGTATCCCATCTGGTGTAGGTCGGAGATACGTCCACAGCCGACAATGGCTACATGAACAGGATTCATAATCACTCCTCTTTTTTAAGGGCTTCGACCCAGTTTAGGCGGCATGGAAAAGATATCTATTCTATAATCCAATCTTATGCCGTAGCGATTGCACTTCATCGCACCAATTACCGACATTCCAGCGCCCGTATACACCCATTCCACCCAATGGATCGGAACCGTAGTATACCGGAACATGGATCAATGAAAGTCCTTGGTGATTCCCGGCTTGTTCGAGAGCAGTCAGAATTGTTTCTGGCGTAGCCCCACCATCAAGAACAAGCAAGCCAGGGATGCTGCGACCCCATGCCAGATAATCTACTTTCAGCGTATTCCAGGTAGCAAAGTCAGCGCCATATTGGGCTTCCTGCAAACCGCTGATGGCACCCATGCGGCCGTTGTCAAGTACCAGGATGCAGCCGTGCGCCCCATGCTCGATACCATCTATCAGGATCTGCGGATTCATGCTAAATGACCCATCACCGGTCAGGGCAAGACCGTAGAAGGGTTTCGATGCCACACCGGTTGACAGCAGAGCTGAGACGGCAAAACCCATATATGAGGCACCCGTCTCAGTGTAGGTCTGGTTGGGATGTTCATCCTCGACGATTTGAAAGCCATTGGCTTGCACGTCGCCAGCATCAAAGAAGCTAACTGCACCCTTCGCCTTCGCCCAGCTGGTGGCGATCCTGATGACTGCTGGTTGGGTTAATACCGGAAAACCCCAGTACTTGTCAAACAAGACCGGGGTTTGAATACGCTGCTGCTTGATCGACTGCCAGGCAAGTTTCTGCCTGGTACATGCCTGCAGCCAGGCTGAATTCTCCTTTTGCATCGGACCAAGGACTTTGTTTAATTTCTTCAGCGTTCTTCGCACGTCGCCAACGAATGCCAGGGTAAAGTGATAGTGTGTGGCGTCATCCAAATCTGCGTTGATGTTGAGCACCCGTTTCACGCTAGGGTAACCTGTGCGAGAACAATCCGACTGGCAGACCGCCCGTGTACCAACGGCGATCAGCAGGTCGGCGTTGTCCATGGCGTAATTACCGCAACTTGAACCTTTTGAGCCACCCACGCCCATATTCTGTGGATGGCTGTAAGGAATACATCCGGTAGCAATGGGCGTATTGACCAGGACAGCACCGGCGCATTTGAGCAGATTAATCAATTCCGGACCTGCATCCCGTCCACCACCTCCGACCTTGATGACGGTGTTCTCGGCTTCCCTGATCCAATCCACTGCCATGGAGTAGTCACCTTGCGCTGAGCCCAGTGAAATGGGATGGTTATCCGGCAGCTCAGCCAGGTTAAAATCTCTCAACCAGGCTGCCTGGGTATTCATAGGTAACAGGAGATAAAAAGGGCCGGGTCGATAAGGATGTTCCACCGTGGATGCGCCAAGCTGCAAGGCGGTAGGAAGCGCCATGGGAGTATGCAAGCTGTAAGCCCGCCCCATGGTTGCAGCCAGCTTCAGGAACAACGCCTGTTCATGCCTGGGGATCTGCTGCATGTTAAAACCTTCGTCCTCGGTAGTTTCGTCACCAAAAAGATACCACACACCCAGCCCATCGGAAGCAGGGACCAACGAAGCGGCTAAAGCTTGCAGCGCTCCTGGCCCGATGGAAGTGACCACGGCAGCCTTTTCCCCGGTGACCCAGCGTAATGCTGCGGCAGCATGCGAAGCTTCAATTTCACTGCGCAACCCATATACTCTCAATAATCCTGCTTCCTGGTAGATGCGCAGCACTTCACCAATCTCAGTTGATCCATGGCCAAAGACGGTGAAATAGGTCCTGACATCCTGCTTTAGCAGACCAAGCGCCAGTGCTTCCGAAAGGGTCAGATCGAGGCAATCAGGTAAAGTATTCTTAGCGAAAGCGTGAGCATGCTCGAAGCGCTGGCGAATTAATTCCTGGTGGGCTGGTTTTGAGTAAGGGGTCATAAGTCCTCAAATCGCGGTATATTTTTCAGGATCGAACATGACTAGATGGTAACAAATATACCCGTAAATTGAAATCTTAATACAGTTAAAAAGGACTTCTTTTGTGGAAAATCAAAAATTGACTAGACTGGTTATGAGAAGTGGCCCTTCAGCCGTATTTTCCATGATCGATCTATGAATTATCTACCCAATGCATTGTTGTTACGTTATGAATTGTTATATTTCTGGAATTTACCCATTCGGCAACTCGTTTCGAGGTGTGGAGGAGAGGTTGTCAATGAACATGCCCCTGGGAGGCACATGGATCACACTGAAAACTGGATTTATCTATTTACCTGTAACCTGGAATAATTAGGATAGCTAAGTGTTTTTTGCTGATATTGACATAAAACAGCGGTAAATTATAATTAATTTTGTTGAATATTGATGTTATAAACAACGGAGTATCGAAATGACGCAATATGAACGCCGACAGTCCATCATTGAACTGCTCCGCCGGCAGCCCGGCTGCGGGGTGACAGAAATGGCAACCACCCTGGGTGTTTCCGAAGGGACGGTTCGCAATGACCTGAATGCGCTGGAGAACGAAGGGGTGCTGAAACGCTTTCACGGTGGGGCAATACTCCTCGGGCAAAGGAGTTTCCAAAACACCTCCTTTGCCGACCGGCACCGGGAGCACGCCCTTGAAAAAGAAGTCATCGGCCATTGCGCCTCGCTGCTGGTCAGCGATGGCGACTCTATCTTGCTGGATGCCAGCAGCACGGTTTATTACCTCGCCCTGGCTTTAGAGGCCAGGCAGGGTTTACGGGTGGTGACCAACGGCCTGGATGTGGCCCGGTTGCTGGCCAAAAATCTATCAAACACGGTCATCCTGATCGGCGGCATTCTCAACCAGGATGGCTCCTCCCTGACGGGACTGTTCAGTGAACAAACAGTGCAAGAATTACATGTACAAAAAGCGTTTGTCTCGTGCAGCGGCTTTAGCGTGGAACGTGGCCTGACCGAAGTGCACCTGGAAGAGGCTCAGCTCAAACGTAAAGCCATCGAATCAGCCCAGCAGGTGTTTGCGCTGGTGGATTCCAGCAAGCTTGGGCACGAAGACCTGACGCCGTTTGCCCGGCCAGAGCAAATATGCTGCATCTATACGGATGCAAACATCAGCCTGGAATGGCGCGAGCGCATTGAGCAAGCTGGGATCGCACTAAATATATGCAAATAATGGAAAGATTGTGATGAGCGAGCGGAATTATTATGGCCTGGACCTATGCATGGCATCATCCCACCCACCAGGTCGGATGAGATGAAGCATTTACAAATTTATAATGTCTTTTAAAGGCAAAAAAAGGATAAAAATATGCTAGAAGCACCATACCCTGAATTGGATCATTTACTGCACATGATGGGTGAAGCCGGGGATCACCTGGCAGCCATTGAAGCCTGCGAGGGTGCTGCGGGAAATATCTCGATCTGCCTGCGTTGGCCGGTGGAATTGTGCACCCACTTTCCAGTCATCCGTGAAATCGAGCTTCCCCAGCCTGTTCCCGAACTGGCAGGAGCCACCTTCATCGTTAGCGGATCCGGACGACGGTTGCGTGAGATCATCGACGAACCGACCGCCAATCTTGGCGGCCTGGCAGTCAATGAGGGGGGTAGAACAGCAAAACTGTATACGTCTTACCAGTGCCACTTTGAACGTGTCACCAGTGAATTCAACTCGCACTTGGCCGTGCATTATGATCAGATCTGCTCCTCAAATACAAACTTTCATGCGCTCATCCATGCCCAACCGATTCACCTGACCTACCTGAGCCACATCCCTCGCTACCAGGATCCAACCTACCTCAACACCCACCTGCTGCGCTGGCAGCCGGAAACGATTATCAACCTGCCGGAAGGGATTGGCTTTCTTCCCTTTGAAGTGCCGGGTTCTGCGAGGTTGATGGCGGGAAATGTCGCTGCACTGCGCAAGCAGCGCATTGTGATCTGGGCCAAGCACGGCGTGATGGCCCGCTCGGATATTTCCATCAAGCGCGCCACCGACCAGGTGGAATACGCAGAGACCGCCGCCAAGTATGAGTGCCTCAATTTACGCCTTGGTGAAATTGGAGAGGGCTTGAGTGTGGATGAAATTCGCGCCATCTGCTCGGCTTTTAATGTGAGACAGGAGATCTTTTAAAATGCCCACCACAGAAGCCCTGATCCAACCCTCATATTCCCTGGCAAAAGAACGCTATGCCGACCTGGGGGTGGACACCGAAGCTGCAATGCAACGGCTCGCAAAAGGTCCAATTTCACTGCAATGCTGGCAGGGTGATGATGTGAGCGGTTTCGAGAACCCCGGTGGTAAATTGACCGGCAGGATCGCTGTCACCGGTAATTATCCGGGTAAAGCCCGCACGGCTGCTGAGCTGTGCCGCAACCTTGAGGTTGTCTATTCGCTGCTACACGGTTCGCACCGCGACCCGGGCATCCGCCAGTATTGGGTAGAGCACTGCATCGCCAGCCGTAAGATCGGTGACTACTTTGAGCGCTGCTAAACGCTCTACTGGAGCCTCGGAAATTGTTGAACCATTATGAAATGGATGGGGATTTCTCCAGCCGCCTGGCCATGCAGGAAGAATTGAAAGCAATGCCCTCCAGCGCCGTGTGGGATCACTACTGTCAATCGAATGGCGCGCCAGTGGGAATATCCTTCATGGATACGATTAAAACTCATGAGAAAACCGAATTAGCGAAAAGAGACTGATGAACACAACCCGACTTTACCTGATCCGACACGGAGCTACGAACCTGAGTGCCGAGGACCGCTTCTCTGGCGGTACTGATATTGACCTTTCGGAAGAAGGTCGCTGGCAAGCCGCTTGTCTTGCCCAGCGGCTGGCAGACGATCGCATCGTGGCATTCTATTGCAGTCCAATGCGCCGTACGATAGAAACGGCAGCCATCATCGCCCAGCCATTTCAGTTAATTCCCCAGGTTCGCGATGGTTTACGCGAAATCCACCATGGGCGATGGGAAACGATGAAACGGGAGGATGTGGAACACCAGTATCCGGAGGAATATGCTGCCTGGCAGGAAGACCCGTTCACATTTGCTCCCGAGGGCGGCGAGTCGGGCGTCATGGTGATGGCGCGGGCTCTACCGGTGATCCGAGAAGTCGTCTTGAGCCACCGCGGGCAGACAGTTGCCGTGGTTTCTCACAAGGCAACCATCCGCCTGGTGCTGAGCAGCCTGTTGGGGTTTGATGCCCGCGGCTACCGGGATCGTCTGGATCAATCGCCTGCCTGCCTCAATATTGTGGATTTCAAAGATCCGGTACGAGCACGCTTGATGCTGTTCAACGATGTATCCCATTATATGGATCAACCGCCGTATGCCAGCCACCGCCTCTCTAAATGGTTTGACGGGATGAAATAACAGGAGCCCGGGGTCTACTTGTTTACCAACCTGCACAAGATGGCAGGTATGGGGATCATCAATAAATGCTGGGCTATGAGTATGGGCAATCAATGCTTCACCGGCTGCACCTATCGCAAGGGTTTTGCTTCCACTGGAGTAACCTGCATATTGGTGTGGCTCAATAATTCCTGTGGCAATCAGCAGATCAGCTTCTACTGCAGCACGATGGACCTGGACCGGTACTCCAGCCTGGGTGAGCCCAAGATCCACCAACACTTCTGGATTCTGAGGTTCATTAATTCGAGCCTTGTCAGCCGGAACGGTGTAATTTCACTCCCAACACTTTTCTTGATATAACACCTGTGAAGGAACAATAACTGAAGACAGTGCAACGATACAGGCAGTGGGGTATCATCCGGAGGCAGACTATCTATGAAAACGACCGTCGTGATCCGGTTGACCCTTGAGTGGCCTTAAAATGGGACACAAGCTTGCTCGCCTGTTTCCCCAAAAGATATCGCCACATTGGTTATTAACAAACCAGGAATGGTTTTACTGTCAAGGATAATATCCCCGGTCCGCGCGACCTTGCGGATGAAAAACTTAATGCCAAAGGTAAGACATGGCTGGATGGGACTGAACGACCAGAGTGACACCGTAGATCCTGTTTTCCCAGGCGCCTATCTTCAATGTAAAATCACCTTCCAAAAACCCAAATAATGACTCTGAATACCCATTTTGCATCCAAGAGAGGGGTTTTGTGAATTGCTGAGATAATTACAACCACCTAATCATCCATATGTTTAATAATCGCATCGCCAAACTGTGAGCAGCTGAGAAGCGTCGCACCCTCCATCAGGCGTTCGAAGTCGTAAGTGACTGTCTTCGCACCGATAGCACCCTCCATTCCTTTGACAATCAGGTCGGCGGCTTCAATCCATCCCATGTAGCGTAACATCATCTCGCCGGATAGAATGACCGATCCCGGGTTGACTTTATCCAAATCGGTATACTTGGGTGCAGTGCCGTGCGTGGCCTCAAAAATCGCATGACCGGTCTCATAGTTTATATTGGCACCCGGTGCAATTCCAATCCCGCCTACCATAGCTGCAATATAGTCAGAGATATAATCACCATTCAAATTCATGGTGGCGATTACATCGAAATCAAATGGCCGGGTATGCACCTGATTTATAGCTAAATCGGCTAGCGTGTCCTTGACCAGTAGTTTATTCTTCCACTGACTATTTCCATGAGTTTCCAACAACAGTAAAGCTTCCTCGACTTCACGCCTGGCATCATTCTTTTGATCGTCAGACATCAACGAGAAACCATAGTTCAACATACCGCCAATATCATCCACCGATAATTCCGGGTTCGCTTCCTTATATCCCAGAATCAATGTTTCGCGCTCAGTCACGACCTGGTTGCGGAATTCTCGCCTGGCTAAAGCATATCCCCAAATTACAAATGCTCCTTCGGTGTGCGGCATAATATTACCTTTGTGAACAAGGGTCACACTCTTATGTTTATTGTCCAATGCCCATTAAATCGCTGCTCGAACAAGCCTTTCAGTGCCTTCAATAGAAACGGGTTTTATGCTCAGCCCAGAGGTTTCAGGAAAGCGCATCAGACTATATTCGGAGATAAAGGCCTTCTTGAAAAGCTCCATGAAATTTTTGTGTTCTTCGGTTCCAAACTGGAATTCAATACCAGTGTAAATATCCTCGGTGTTTTCCCGAAAGATCACGACATCCACATCTTGCGGTCGTTTCATTGGGGTAGGCACACCATTATAGTAGCGTACCGGACGAAGGCAGACATACAGGTCAAGAAGCTGGCGAAGAGCCACATTTAATGAGCGGATACCTCCACCTATTGGAGTTGTCAATGGACCTTTGATTCCCACCAAAAATTCTCTGAATGCATCTGCAGTTTCGTCGGGCAACCAGCTTTGAAACATTTGGAAGGCTTTCTCTCCAGCATACACTTCCATCCAATGAATCTTGCGTTTGCCTGCATAGGCTTTCTCAACTGCCGCCTCGAACACTCTCACAGAAGCCCGCCAGATATCTCGCCCCGTACCGTCGCCCTCAACAAATGGAATAATCGGGTTATCCGGAACCTGTAATTTACCGTCTTTTATATCAATTTTTGACCCATGTGGGGGGACAACTACTGTTTTATATTCCATTCTAGTTCTCCATCTGAAATAATTCGATATCTGTCGACTTTATAAATAAAAATAGAAATTCCGTGTATAGATAGCACAGTTGGGAAAAGCTGTCAAGCGAATTACAAAATTTAGAATTCCGTATTTATTTTCTGATATTTACGAAATCGTAAAAATGGCCAAAGCGGGGGATTGAACGCAAAAACCTGCCTTCAAATAGGTCTGGGTAGAAGAATATCCTTATGGCAACCAAAGCAATTGGCAAAGCTGGGAACGCTGCGCTGCATGTTATGACAGTCCAGGCTTGCGGAGAGCTTGATAGGGCAAGATGCCCGCGGACCGCTGGATGAGACTGAAGAGTTGTTTAGTATGAAGAGTTTATTATGTGGACAAAAGTAACTGCCTAGCTCACAGATGGGAAAGAGCAGGTGTTCTATTGCGGGGGTTTTGTCGCTGGCTTTGGGATGATCCTGATCGACATAATAGGTGACCGGGTAGAAGGATCAAGCACCAAGCCTTTCGTAGATGGCGACATTGTCGATGTTAAACCAGAGTGGAGCTCAATCACCCCTGCCGCTCATCATCCCGGTGCCAGTTTTCGTGACCATCGCCACCGTTGCATGATCGGTGTAAACACAGCTGCGCGGGTTGCCACGCAGGTTGAGCAGTGCGGTGACCAGGACGTGTCTTTTCATACGCCAAGCACATTTCTAGCCAGCAGCATGGCCTCGTCTCGTCCCAACTGCTGGCCTGCTAGGTAAGCTGCCTGCCATTCAGACGAGTTTATGCTGTGTAGATTCGAGTCCATGCGTTGCTGAATGAGGCGTTGGTAAAAGGCGGACAATTGAACGCCCGAAAGTTCACTCAAAGCTTCGATTGCGCCGAAAATCCTGGCGGCTTGCAGACTGGCTGCCTGGTCACTGGAGGGGGCAAGCAACAAATACCCCGCCAGCGCAATCAGAAATACCAGCACCCGCCGAATGTTCACTCCCGCCGGAAGCCAGGCTTGTTGGAGCCAGAGGCGGCAGGCTGCAAAATCGCCCTCTGCCATCGCCACCTCAGCCAGGTCGGTGAGGGCGATAGCCCGGAAGATGTGATCGCCTTCGGGAAGCCGGCTAAGCGCCTGCTGCAGTGAGGCTGCAGCATCTTCCAGACGACCTTCGTACCAAGCCAGCTCGCCCAGTTGGGTCAGCGGGCGTCCAGGCTCGGGCAGTAGCGCCAGACTTTCACGCAGCGTGCTGCCCGCTTCGTCGTACAGCCCCTGCTCCATGAAGATTCTGCCCAGACGATTGAGATATTCTGGATACAGGTCGCTCAAGCCCCATTGGCGCGCCTGCTGGACAGCCAGCTGGGATAGTTTGAGCGCGGCATCGAAATCGTACTGCTGCCAGGCCAGGTCGGAGCTCTCGGCGGTCACACGGACGCGCAATGCAGGCTCAACTTCGCCGGGTAAGGCAAGAACCTGCTGCATAAGCGCCAGGCCTTCGCGTAAATTACCTGTTGTATCCCACAGCACCAACAAGCCCTGTGCCAGCTGGAATGCCAAGCTAATGTTCTGTGTAGCAACAGCCCAGCGCAAGGCAGCGTGCAGGTTGCTCAGGTGGGTCTCCAAAAAGCCTTCGGTAACGGGATAGAGCGTCGATCCCAGCTGCCCCAGGTAATAGCTGCCGTGGCGCTGTTCGAGCTGGCTGCGCGCCTGCGCGCTCAGCTGCATGGCAGCAAATTCATGGATGATCTCCAGCATGCGCCAGCAGCGCTGCTGGTTGAATTTGCCGCGCACCAGCAGGGAATGATCGCTCAGATGCTCTAACCAACGTTCCGACTCGGCTGCCTGGAGCTGCGCAGTCTCGAAGACCACCGCCTGAGCGGCCTGGGCGTCGAACCAGCCACTGAATATGCTCAATGCAGCAAAGAATTCCCGCTCGGAGGCTTCAAGCAAGTCATAACTCCAAGCAATCACATTTTCCAGCGTGCGCTGGCGGCTGGGCAAATCGCGTGCCGGGGTGGCAAGCTGCCTGATCCAGCCACTGCCAGCACCGCTGTGTAACCTGGCGACCATCTCATCTAAGGGCATATTCTGCAGCGTGGCGGCAGCCAGCTCAAGCGCCAGCGGAATGCCTTCCAGCAGGTTGCAGATCGCCACCACAGCGCTGGCATTCTGACTGCTCAGTGCAAATTCCGGCTGGTGTTGGCGCACCCGGGCGGTGAAAAGCTGCACGGCTTCAAATTCCATCAGCGTTTCAGCGTGTTTAGAGGCTTTGGCCGGGGGAATGGATAGGGGAGGCAGGCTGTATTCGTGCTCTCCATAAATTCGCAGGGGCACGCGGCTAGTGATCAGCGCCTTCACACCCGGGCAGCGCTGCAGCAGCTGACTCACCTCCGGGGCTGCGTCTTCGGCGATCTGTTCGAAGTTATCCAGGATTAATAGCAGGGTTTTACCCTTCAGATTTCTCGCCAACTGTGGCAGGGCGGGGCAGGGTGGCATCTCGCAGGTTTCGATGACGCGGGCGATGGCGGGTAGCAGAAATTCTGCCATGGTCACTTCGGAGACATCAACAAACCATACCCCATCCTGAAAGGCAGGCAGCACACTTTGCCCGCTCTGGATGCTCAAACGCGTCTTCCCGATCCCTGGGGGGCCGATCAGGGTCACCAGCCGCACAGCCGGGTCAGTCAGCATCTTGACTACCAGCCCCAGGTCATGGTGGCGGTTGATCAACTGGGTGAGTGGGGCGGGCAGATTGTTCGGGTGTTCACCCGCCGCAAGCGAAGGGGTTGGTTGCGCTTCTTGTACAGCGAAGCTTTCGGGCAGACGGCCTCGCGCCATCTGCAGAAAGACTGTTTGTTCTTCAGGTGAAATCTCCAGTGCTTGCCTCAGCAGCTCAGCCAACTGTCGCGAGGGTTTGCGCTCATCCGCCTCAATCTTGCGTATCGCTGCCGTTGAACAGCCAGCGTGGTGTGCTAGCTCTGACTGTGTCAGATCGAGCAGTTTACGGCGGTAGCGCACCCAATCACCAAAGGAATCCGGTTGATAGACCATCTTGTAACGTTTTTTGTCACGCCTCGCGTGACCAGGTTTTCCTGAAATCAATTATCTTAGTCTCTGCCAACCATGGCGAATTATAAGCTAAAGGAATTATTCCATGTATGCAAGTTCTAAAGACTTTATTCGAGCTGAATCAGGAGAAAACCGATGAAAAAAACATCACCCACCTTGCTGCTTATTTTGATCGCACTGAGTTTTGTTCAATCCGGGTGTGGGGGTTCACCCCCGGTTTCAACCCAGGCTTCATCCGAAGAAGCGTCTTCGGTTGGCGCACTAGATCTGCCGGATTTCAGCACCTGGAGCGCTGCACAGGTCTGCCAGGAATTGTCCAGCGAGGTGGTGGCAGACGCATTGGGGCGCAAGCTCGTGAATGAACCGCAGCCTTTTGACGACCCCACCACGCTGGGAATTGGCTGTGCGTATGATGCTGGCAGTGATGGTCAGCAGGCATATTTTGCCTATCTCTCGCTGGCTCCAGGCTCATCGTATGAGCAGACCCAGCAGGCAGGCTCCGAGGAAATCAAAGTCGACGATTTTGGTCTGGAAGCGTTTCGCCTCTATGGGGCGGATGCTGAACAACTGTGGATCAAGCTCTCGGACGAAGCTGCGCTGGTGGTAGCGATTGGCGATCGGCCCAACCTGGACGCCGCCCGTTTGTTAGCCAAATCTTTTCTAGAAAGTGTGACGGGTGAAAAATGAACACAAATAAATTGGTCTATAAACTCTTTTCCATAGCGCTGGTTGCAGCCATGCTGGTGCCGCTGCTGTTGGATGCCCGCCAGGCTGCCCTTGCCTCGCCCCGCCTCCTGCCCGAAGCTATCCCAGCCACGCTGGACGGCGACCCACCAACCGCCACGGTGAACCTGACCCCGGCGAGTGGCTACATCACCCAGGCAGTCACTATTAGCGGGCAGACGAATGTGGCTGCCTCCCAGGTGCGCCTGGCGTGGATTTATGGTGACAGTATGCAAACGCTGACAGCTGCACTGGTGGACACCTCCAACAACAGCTATAGCGCCCAGATCGGCGTGCCCGTGGATGCCTTACCCGGACCGGCGCAGGTATGCGCTACCGTGGTAGGCTCAGCCGAGGCGCAGTTCACCTGCACTGACTTTACCATCACCGAGCCACCTTCGGGCTCCGTCAGCGGGCAGCTACCCTTGGAGGCATTGAAAGGTACCCAATCCTTCAATGCTTCTTTCCACTTGTTCGACCGCGCCGGGCAAAGCGTTTACAGCACCCCAGTGGCTCAAGATGGCACTTTCCAGCTAGCTAATGTGGCGGCGGGAGCCTACAGTGCGGCCGTTGAAGGCGACATAGCGCAGATAACCTACTTCAGCGATGTCATCGTCAACCCTGGCGGAGATGCGGTCGTGTCCCAGCCGATCTATTTGCCCTTGGATTTCTACCTGGATGGCACCTTCTGCGCTGAAACCAGTGCTAAAGTGACCCAGGTGGCGGGTAGCCCCTCGCACCTGAACGATGACGGCATCGTCGAGCCGCATCCCTGGAAGTACGGTGCGCTGCTACCCGGTCCGAAACCCAAACAACCCTCCACGGATGCGTATGACTTCGGCCTGTACGTCTCCGGTGTCTCGCTGCCGGTTAGTTTTTCGTCCTACGCCCAGACCACCGGCGTGGCACAGGTGCAGCGGGTGGATTACTACATCCGGGTGGGTCAGGGCAACCCAACGCTGGTCGCATCGGCCAACGCCAAGCCCTGGACGGCTACCTTCGATGTGGGGACGCTCCCACAGGGGCAGGTGAAGCTGCTGGTTGTGCCGGTGGTGAACGGCAAGTCATTGTGCGTGACCGAACGCACCATCCAAATGATAGCTGACCCAATGAAGAACCCCATCATGCAACCCGGCGCTACCACGGTGTGGGATGCCACCAACAATGTGTATTTCTTTTCGGGCATGATCCCTGATGTAGGTGGGCTGCTACCAGCCATCTATGACACCCCATCCATCCCGCTCTTTGGTGTCTTCCAGAACCGCCTCAGTGCCGGCGTGTTGGTAGAGGGATTTTTAAGCCTGGACGGCCGCGTGGCAGTGATGGTGATGGATGCGCAAGTGCTGGCTCGCTTGATGAATATCGACGCGGTCAACGAGGTGCAAGATCTTGTCCCTGGCGGCAAGAATCTGATGCAGTGGATCAATGTGGATCAGCTCGATGAAGTGGCTGGAAAGATCCCTCCCATGAGTCTGGCCAATTTCAAACAAGATCTGACCCTGTTTAGCGGACCGATCATCGCCGTGCCACCCTGGGTGGTAGTGCGCGCCAGCATTTCTGTCGGCGTGGCGGGTGACCTGACCTTTACCGGTGGAGTCTTTCCCTTTGTGCCCACCGTGGAGCTGGCTATGATCCCTTCCATCGAGGCCTGGCTGGGCTTTGGGCTGGCGGTGGACGTGATCTTCGGCATCGCTGGGGCTGAAGCTAAGATTGTGCCGGGCGTCGGCGTGGCGCTGCCGCTATTGATCAACCCAGCTGACAATCGCATCGTCTGGTTTGATGATCCCTGCCTGTCCATCTATGTGCGCCTGATCATCCAGGGACGCTTCCTGTTCTTTACCTTTGGCATCCTGGACGAGGAGATCGTCAATGAAAAGATTCCCTCCGGCTGCAATCCATACATGCCAAATGGGCAATGGCAGTCGACTGCTGGCACGCTTAGTAATCCGGCAGTGCTGGAAGCGCCTTCTTTGGCTGCCGGTCCGGATGGCCAAATGCTGATGGTCTATGTCGAAGACCCCGGCGGGGAGATACCCTCGCCACGAATTATGGCCCGCTACAAGCCGTCTGCCAGCCAGGATTGGGGTACCCCCGAACCACTCACCGACGGCCTGCACAGCGTTAGTGATCCCACAGTTACCTTTGCTGGTCCCAGCAGCACCCCCATTGTTGCCTGGACGCAGAATACCTTACCCAGCGACACCCCGCCTGAGGTAGGCCTGGGTGAAGTGCTCAATCACCAGGAAATATTTGTCAACACCAGGGATGCCTCTGGTTGGCTCACCCCCACCATGCTGACCGATGACCTTCAGGGCGACGGGCGCACTGTCTTGGCAGGTGATGCTCAAGGCGCCACGTTAGCCTGGACGCGAGACACCGACGGTGACCTTTCCACCCGCACGGACCAGCGCATCGCTGTGCAAGAGTGGATGCCTGACCCGGGCGGTATGGGTGGCAGCTGGGGAGCGATGGAACTGCTCAGCGGCAGCCCAGCAGGCGGTATGAATACCCAGGTCAGTGCAGCACGCATCTATTTCTTCGATCCAGCCAACGGGCAGGAGATCAGCCGCCGCATCCTGGCCTGGACCTTCGACGCGGATGCGGATGTGAACACCAACGCCGACCGTCGCATTGCACTGGCAACCCCTGCGGCGGGAGGCTGGAACGCCTGGCTCACCGGTGAGCTGACCGCCCGGGCTGATTCGCCCAGTGTCTCGCTCACCCTGAGCAATCCCGATCAAGCAACCCTGGCCTTCCTGGTACGCGGTAAAGACGAGGACGGACAAACCGACACAGGCATGTTGAGCAATCAGGCTAAACTGTGGACTGCGCAGGTAATGCTTGGCGATGGTTCGGTGACCAATGTGATGCCAGTGCTGACCGAAAACGGGACCCCCGCTCGCGCTGAAGCTCCGAAGCTGAGCAGCACGCTCAGCGGTGAGACCCTGCTGGCTTTCCGCCAGTTTGGCGAAGCTGGGGGCAGCCTGGGGCTGGGGCAGACCTCGCTAGCACGGCTTGATAGTAGCACGATGGCGTTCAGCCAGCCTTTGATGCTGACCGACGAACCGCGCCAAAACTGGCAGGCGGTCCTGGCGGTGAATCCGCTCAGCAACCAGGCCACCATCATCAAGATTGGCCGTGATCCAATCCTGCCCGCAGGCCTCAACGCCCAGCCACTGATTGCCGAGCTGGAAGCTCAGGGAACACAGCGCTTCACCTGGCAGGAGCTGAGCACCAATATAAGCGGCGCTGACACGCTGGATGTTCTCTCCATCCTGCCGGATGCCGACCCGGCTCTTGACCCCCTCCTGTCGCTCTCGCAGGCACATGCTGACCCTGGCAGCCCTGTCATCGTCAGCGCCAACTTGCGCAACTTGGGTCGCAACCCGAGCGGCGAGCTGACAGTCAGCTTCTACCGTGGCCAACCGGGCAGCGGCATTTTGATTGGATCACTGCCGGCCTCATCACTGGACTTCAACGAGTCGCAGCAGGTCTCACTTGAGCTGACCGCCGAGAGTGGTGCCCAGCCGCTATATGCCGAAGTTACCACCCTGGGCGAGAACGCCAATCCGGGTAACGACCTGGCAACCGGCGACCTGGGCGAGATACCTGCGCCGGTGGCGCTAGGGGTGATCGAAAGCCCGACCTACGAGTCATCGCTGGCGGTGAAGTGGCAGCCACTGGACCTGCCGAGCATCGCCGGTTACCGGGTGCTGCGGGGTACGCAGCCTGGCGGTCCGTACGAGCTGGTTGGCGAGACCACCCAGCCGGTCTTCAACGACATGCCCGTCCTGAGGGGCCAGCAATACTATTATGTCGTCCTGGCATTTGATCAGAACGGCGTGCTCTCGGCGTACAGCAGCGAGGTCAGTGGGATGTTGCCGTACTTTTCGATCTTCCTACCAGTGCTGAAAAAGTGAGGCAGTAAAAGCAGTCCCTGAGAAGCGCGAACAAAACCTCGCCTTAAACAAACCCTAAAGGATTTCTCGGTGGCATAGGCACCTGGATGCCCAGATTCTATACCAATCCAGGCCCGAGTTACCAAAGAAACCCTTTAGGGTTTCACTTGCTAGGAAATGTAGGTTAGGATATTGAATAATTGAGAATCCATGCAAGGATAATACAATGACATGTTATATGCATCCGATACGGAATGGGTCTCACCGTCCAAAGAATCGCAAGACCGGATGAATCCTGAGACCACTTTCCTGGAAGAGTACCAGGAAGATCCGCCGGTAAACGATGCCCGGAAGGTGCTGGTGAATGACGCCGACCACCTGTAGAAAACCGAGGTTATTCACAATGGGTGTGGAAATCCTTCCTGCACAGCCACCACCCCATCTTTATGGACCCGTGGAGGCCAATCTACTTCGAGTCCGATCCACAGGTCACTCCCTTAGCATCCAGGGGGTGGGACGTTAAACGCAAAAACCTGCCTTTCAGCAGGTCTGGGTGGGAGGAAAGTGCCGTATTTAGGCAGTTTTTAGGTCCTTCTGCCCAAAATCAGTGAGCGTGGAGCGGCTCGAATTTTACACCCCTGGGGTGCCGAAACCAAAGGGCTTATAAAGCATACAGTGAGCGTGGAGCGGCTCGAACGCTCAACCAATAGCTTAAAAGGCTACTGCTCTGCCATTGAGCTACACGCCCGTTTTGCGAAAAACATTCTATCACGCGCGGTCAGCTTTCACAAGCCTTGACTTTTCACTCCGCTCTTGTTACTATCCAGGAAAATTCCCATGCGGATTGAAAAGAAATCTATGGCAGATATTCCCAAAATCAACGAAGCAGAATTCGAAGCACAGGTACTAAAATCCCCGATCCCTGTTATGGTCGATTTTACTGCCGTATGGTGCGGCCCGTGTAAAATGCTGGAACCGATCATTAAGCAGCTCTCCCAGGATTGGAATGGAAAAGTGAAGGTGGTTAAACTGGATGTAGATAATAACAGCAATCTTGCGATGCAATTTGGCGTCATGGCGGTGCCGACCCTGATCCTGTTTGTCAATGGTAATCCGATGCAGAGACTCAGTGGGTATCAACCCAAAGATCGCATCCTATCAAAATTCGGCTCTTATATTTAGGCCAATTCCCCCCATATGAATAAGATCAGGGCAGACTATTGTCTGTCTTGATTTTATTTAACAGGGAACCACCAAGAAATATTACTCGCAGCCCAACCCGGCTGCCTTGCGTAAAACTGCCACTTTATCTGTATTCTCCCAAGGCAGGTCCAGGTCATCGCGCCCGAAGTGCCCATAGGCAGCTGTCTTGCGGAAGATGGGGCGGCGAAGGTTAAGGTTATTGATGATCGCTCCTGGGCGCAGGTCAAAATTTTCAATCACCAGGCGGGCGATTTCCTCATCAGGTATCTTGCCGGTGCCAAAGGTTTCCACGTTGACACTCAAGGGATGGGACATACCAATGGCATAAGCCACCTGGATCTCAGCACGATCTGCTAACCCGGCAGCGACGATGTTTTTAGCTGCATAGCGGGCCGCATATGCTGCAGAACGATCCACCTTGGTGGGATCCTTTCCGCTAAAGCAGCCTCCACCGTGCCTACCCATGCCCCCATAAGTATCAACGATGATCTTGCGCCCGGTCACACCCGAATCACCCAATGGACCACCGATGACAAAACGCCCGGTTGGGTTGACGTAGATTTTGAGCTTATCATCCAGCAGTTCCTTGGGAAGAGTGGGCATGATCACATGCTCGATCATCGATTCACTGATCTCTGCATGGGAAACGTGGGGCGCATGCTGGGTACTGACCAGGACGGTATGCACTCGCTTGGGTTTACCATAACTGTACTCCACTGTCACCTGTGTCTTGCCATCCGGGCGTAGCCAGGGTAGGACACCGTTCTTGCGGACTTCCGCCAGGCGGCGCGCCAGCTTGTGGGCCAGGTAAATGGGTAGAGGCATCAGCTGGGGGGTCTCGTTACAGGCAAAACCAAACATCATCCCCTGGTCACCCGCTCCCACGGCATCCACCTCAGCTTCGCTCATTCCACCAGCCTTGGCTTCCAGTGATTTGTTCACACCCAAAGCAATATCCCCCGATTGCTTGGAAAGCGCGATCATAACAGCACAGGTGTTCCCATCGAAACCCTTCTCGCTTAAGTCGTAGCCAATCTCAGTGACGATCTTGCGTACCAGCTCATCGAAATTAATATTGGCTCGAGTAGTAATTTCGCCCAACAACATGACAAAACCGGTTTTGGTTGCAGCTTCGCACGCCACGCGCGAATATGGGTCCTGCTCCAAGCAGGCATCCAGAACCCCATCACTGATCTGGTCGCATATCTTATCGGGATGTCCCTCCGTCACTGATTCGGATGTGAACAGCAAACTGGGGGAATTCATGAATGTGTTGCTCATCTATGCCTCCAAAAAAAATTGCCCCTTCTGGTCAGAAAAGGGCAATGAACGAGCGTTCTCTTGAACTGCCCTCTCATCTTCCAGAAAATACCTCTGCCGGAGTTGGCACCTTGTAAGCGATTAACCTGGATCAATTAGGTTGTTTCGCCGGCAGGTTGCCGAGGTTTCAAAGGGCCGGTCCCTCCACCTCTCTGGATAAGAGCGCCTTTAGGGGCTTCTAAATTGTCGGGCGGATAATACCACGGTTGATAACAACTGTCAACTTGACGCGTTTATCTTCCAATCCGGCCTTCCACAATTAATAAACAATCGAGCTAATCTGGCGTAATTTATCAAGGCGGTGCATCGAGCTGATCTGGCGAACTGTGCCTGAAAAACCGCGCACAACCAGACTGCTTGTGCGCGCCCCGTTGCTGTAATATTTCACACCATCCAGCAGCTCGCCGTCAGTGATGCCAGTGGCAGCAAAAAAGACATCTTCTGAGGCCACTAGGTCATTCATCGTGAGAACCTTGTTAAAATCATAACCCATCTCGTTTCCCCGCCTCAACTCGTCTTCATTCCTGGCATATAATTTTCCCTGGATTTCACCTCCCATGGCGCGTAAGGCACATGCAGCCAGCACGCCCTCAGGAGTGCCACCAATACCGAGGAGCACATCAATGCCCGAGTCAGGCCAGGCTGTCATCAATGCGCCGGATACATCACCATCCAGGATCAAGCGGATGCGGCAGCCAAGGTGACGCACCTCGGAGATCAATGTCTCATGGCGTGGACGATCCAAAATCACCACGGTGAGGTTATCAACTTTGATTCCTTTGGCACGTGCGATTTTTTCAAGGTTGTTGGCAACGGGGGCAGTGATATCCACAACACCCTTCGCTTCTGGACCAACTGCGATTTTATCCATATAGACATATGGACCCGGGTCAAACATCGTCCCACGAGGTGCAATGGCAACCGTAGCAATGGAATTGGGTTGCCCAAAGGAAAGTGGACGGGTACCATCGATAGGGTCAACGGCAATATCCATTTCGGGACCATCACCGACACCGACTTGTTCTCCATTGTAAAGCATGGGAGCTTCATCTTTTTCCCCTTCGCCGATCACAATGACAGCATTTATCTCGATGGTGTTCAACATGTAGCGCATAGCATCCACCGATGCTTTATCAGCGGCGATTTTATCACCCCGCCCCATAAAACGGCCTGCCGCTAACGCCGCTGCTTCGGTGACTCGAACGAGCTCTAATGCTAGATTGCGTGTTGGGGTCTTATTCACCTGCAACTCCTTTTTTTGGGAGATCGGCTTCGGTACCTAGCTCCACAACCATAGCACTAGGTAATACCCGATCACTACTGCCCAAAGCCAGGCATCTATTCGATCGAATGCCCCACCATGGCCGGGCAGGATATTGCCTGAATCTTTTACTCCCACCTGTCGCTTGATCATGCTTTCACCCAAGTCTCCCAGGGTGGGGACAAGCGCCATTACAAGACCAACAAGCATCCCCCTGAGAGGGGTAATTCCAGACGCGGCTCCAACGCCCATCTGAATCAGAGCTGCTAACAGTGCTGTGAGTGGTACTCCGATAAGGATTCCACCGAGGTATCCTTCCCAGGTTTTCTTCGGGCTCAGGCGAGGAGCAAGTTTGTGGCGTCCAAACTTTCTCCCGATAAAATATGCCCCGGAATCGGCCAGCATCACACCCGCCAGCACCACAAACATCCACCATTGGCCTTCAGGCAGATTACGCAAGGAAATAAAGTATGCGCCAATCCACCCGATATAAAAAATACCTCCAAGGGTGATTGCGAAGTCAGTGCCGGCAGCATCACGTCCACGTTCATAAGTCACCAGGTGGTAGGACATAGCCAGCAGGATAAGGAAGCTGATCATCCATGAGGCACTCTCAAACCCGTTGTAGTTACGCCCAATAACGAGCAGGATGGCACCAATCACAACCAAAAAAACGGCGGGATTAAACCCACCGGTGTGAAACAAAGTCGCGTATTCCCATGCTGCGAGGCCTATGAAGACAGCCACCAGGGCGGTCAGATACCAGCCTCCCGCCACGATTGCCGCTAACCCAATAGGAAGAAGGATAACCGCAACAAGAACACGTTTACCGAGCATGAGACTTCCGGTGTTTGATTTGTGCTTGTGTAAGTCCGTAGCGCCGTTCCCGCTGGCCGAATTCTTCGATGGCTTTTAGCAATTCCTGGCGGTCGAAATCCGGCCAGAATGTGGCTGGGAAATACCACTCCGAGTAGGCTCCCTGCCAGATGAGGAAATTGCTGCCTCTTAGCTCACCCGAAGTGCGGATGATCATGTCGGGATCAGGAACACCGGCTGTAAACAGGTATTGACTCACCAAATTATCGGTTACCTGTTCTGCTTCTATACCATCCCGAATCATTGACTTGATGGCGCAGACAATCTCATCGCGACCCCCGTAATTAAATGCGATATTGAGAATCAGGCGGTCATTATCCTGGGTAAATTCCATTGCCTTTAGTACTTTTTTACGAAAGGATGGCCGCACACCATCCAACCTGCCTAAATGTCGCAGCCTGACACCCTGGTCATGGAGCTCTTGAAGCTCATTATCGATAACATTCTCAAAGATCCTCATCAACCCCTGTACTTCTTCCGTGGGCCTCCCCCAATTCTCCGTTGAAAAAGCATAAATCGTCAGGTATTTTATGCCGAACTCAATGCATGCTTCGATGATCCGGCGCAAGTTTTCCGTCCCGGCGCGATGACCTGCCAGCCGGGGTAAGCCGCGCGCCAACGCCCAGCGCCCATTGCCATCCATGATGATCCCAATATGGGTGGGAATTTTTTCCGGCAGAGCGTCTTTAGTATCAGGACTCATACTTCCATGATTTCCTTTTCTTTTCTCAAGCCTATTTCATTAACCAATTCGATATACTTACCGGTCAACTTTTGTAGACTCTCTTCACCTTCTTCCAGCTCATCTTCAGAGATCAATTTCTCGTGTTCAAATTCTCGTAAGTCTTTAATCCCATCCCGCCTCACATTACGCATCGCTACACGTGCTTCTTCAAGCCTGGTGTGAACTATCTTGACCAAATCATGACGTCGCTCTTCAGTGAGTGGAGGCAGGTTCAAACGGATAACTTTCCCATCATTATTAGGCGTCAGGCCCAGGTCGGATGCCTGGATTGCCCGTTCAATACCCCGTAGCGTTGCTCCATCAAAGGGGCGGATAAGGAGCATTCGTGATTCAGGAACGCTGATGGTTGCCAGTTGCATCAGTGGGGTTGGCATCCCATAGTACTCAACTGACAATTTTTCAACCAGTGCTGGAGAAGCTCGCCCGGTCCGTATGCCACCCAGGTCTTCTTCCAACGCCTCAATTGCTCCCTTCATGCGTGCCTCGGCTTCAAAATGTGCGTCTTTAAGCATAGAAGTCTCCGTGTCCGTTTATCTTGGATTATAAAACACAATCCTATCGTTTCTTATTTGTTATCTGCCTATAGGATAACCGAAAATAGGCGAGGAGAAAAGGGTAAATCTAGGGAGATGCCCCAAAAATGACGATTTCCCCGTAATCAGCCTGAACTGCCAGGTCATCAGATAATTCAACAAATAGTTTTACATCTTCCAGCTCATCGCTGTTACGCAGGCCGAACAATACCAGCACTGCTTCCCCGTCACGTACCCGCTGCTGCATCAGAGCAAGGTCATCCTGGAAGTTCGATCGTTCCTGCCCTATGACCGGATCAATGGGCGTCGGTGCAACGTATGCTGTTTTTCCCGTGAGTAGAAAAATGGCTCCTGGTTTATTCGAATAAATCAAGGTGGGCGGCATAGCCCGGATGATCTCGACCGCCGGAGATTCACTGATACCCCGGTGGGCAAATCCCTGCCCTTCGCGCCCCAACTGGTTGACGGCGGCATAACCATCCTTGGCACTGAACACCACCAAAAGCAGGCAAAATATGGCCACAACCCAACGCCAACCTGCACGGGGCCTTTCCAGCAAATTCCAAAGCCAGGCCAGGGCACTGCAAAACAGGATCATTTCTGGAATATAGATTACAGACAGGATCCGGTCATTAAGGGGGGTACTGGCGTCAAAAAAGGTGAGTGAAATTATGATGAAACCCAGGTAGACCGGTATGTGCAGTGCATGGGTGAAGGCGAGGGTAATATCACCTTGTTGGTGGTCCTGTTGTTCGGTCCGCTTTAGGCGACGCCACACGACCCATACCACCCAGGCGATCAAAGCCGGGATGAGCAGTAAAGAAAACAAGCTCAATGCCCTACCCCAGATGGATCCAAATGCCAGCAGGTCTTTTGGTGCAATCCAGGTTAGCAAATTCTTAAATGCTTCGAAAAGTATCGAAAATGATATTGGATGCCACACAAATTGCCGGTTGCCCAACGAACCAAATCCAGTGATAGCCATGCCATAAACCATCCAAGCCAGGATGGGCAAAAAAATCCCTGCCAGCATGATCCCCGCGCGCTTGAGCCATTGCGGTGGTCTTAACATGACTAAAACCAGCGCAGCAGTGATGACCAGACTTACACCCGCGTAGCGCGTCAGGTATGCCAGGCTCAACAAGAGACCAGTCAGCAATGGCCAGCTCCAATGAGGATGGTCAAAGGTTAAACTCAGGAGGAGATAAGCTGCCAGCATAAGGGTCAAAAAGAGCGGTTCGCTGAGGGCAAAAGAATAGACACCTAGATGAAGATCTGAGACGGCAAGAAGGATCGCTCCCAAGCAGGCAAAACCTATCGAGTGACTGATCCTATACACACTCAACCCCACCAGGAAAATGTCAATCCCAAACAAGAGGGTGATTAACACTCTCGCTGACACAAGCAAATCCATGCCAGCAAGACCCATCCCAGCCAGGAGAATGGACAATAAGGGGGGAAAATGTGTGATGGGCTTTATCTCACCACCACCAGAGATCCTCACATAGCCTTTGCCAGCCATCAGGTTGGTTGCCCCTTCTACATATGTGGCTGAATCGTTTACCAACCCCAATCCATAGGGAGTGCTCCGCCATAATGCGGTCATCCCGATAAAAGAGAGCCCAACCAGGATGAGCAGGAATATCCAGCGCTTGCGTTTGGTCATGGGATATCCTTCACCAGGCAAAATACCGCCCCTACTCGACCAACACTGAGGATTTCAGGTGCTTCCGGATGGATGGAGAGATCAACATTTGCGCGAGTGGTCAGCAGGAGCAGGCTGCCTGGAAATGTACGGTCATCGTCGGGATCAAAACGATCGATGATAATTCCTGGTGAGGCATACTCCTGGGCAATGGAAGGCTGCCGATGAACAAACAGGGTTGTACCGGGAGCAGCCTTTTCATCTAAATCAGCCATGAGCTCTTTATAACATGTCAGCCAGAAATCGGTCTCATAACGACGGAAAGCACCTCCCGTATCACCCACCAGCAGGTTGTAATAGGTATATTCGTAAGGATGCAGCCTGATCAACCCGATGATCCCTGGCACAACCAGTACCATCAGGGTCAGGGCAAAGCTCCACCTGTTGTTTAACCTCTCCCAAATTGCCTGGATGGTCAGCCCACCCAGGATGAAAACCGGCGGCAGGATGAACAAGAAATGCCGGTAACCATCGTACATGGGTGGGCGAACGATCAAGACATACACGAAGGGTATTAAAAACCATAATACGATAGGCGTCATACTGCGCCAATCTATCTTTCGGGATTTAACTCTGGACCAAAATACCACCAAACCGGCAATGAACAAAGGCCATACGGTCCAGGTTAGGGTAATCCCAAGCATCACCGGCAGATAGGTCGCCGGAAGCTTATCGGATGGGGTTACCACCCCATTAAATAGAACCGGAAGCACCTTGGGGTTATGGGACATATGTCCTAACACATCAATGAAACGCGCCAGCGGCGAATCCCACAAATACGGCCAGGAAACATATAGCGCCGGGATGGCGGACAGGCAGTAAATAACCATGCCTGCAAGAGAATGCCGCCCAGGCTTGAATATGAAATAAAGGCATACCAGGACCCCAGCCAATGGGCCGATTACTCGAATGGAAATCACCAGCCCCAGAAGAATACCTGCCAGCAGGACAATCAGCAACACCTTCCAGGAGCGCATCCTGCTCCACCACCAATCAGGTTTTATCGGAAGTGGAGATAAAACTTTCAATAATTGGTGAACCTTCCGTTGAATGGTTGGCGTCCAAAAAGTGAGCAAAAATGCAGGAATCAATACTATAACCGCCAGGATCACCAGAGTGATTTTCAGGCGTGAAAGCAAGATCAGTCCCTTGTTGACATAGGCATTCTCGGCAATCGATCCTGCATTGGCGGCCAGGCTGTTGAATAATTTTCCAAGCAAGCTTTCAGGGGTTGAGATGTATGCACTGTGGATCAGATCCCGCACTGCTCCCTGGATCTGGGGATAGAAAATAAAACTAACCAGTGAAATGACAACAAAAAAGATCGCCAAGCTCTGCAGGATTATTCTCCACCTGCGCCAGCGCTGGGAGGAAATTGTCATGTCAGCAGGGATGGAAAGTGGAACAACGCTTGTGGAATCGGATAGTTCATCGACCATTTTAAAACCACAATAAACCGCCGCCAGGAAAAATACTGTAAATGGGATGTCCTTGGGGTTGATCCAGCTGTGTCCCCAGATGAGCGGCTGGGTGCTGAATAGAAGCGTAGCACCAAATGCAGCCCAGGAGCTCATCCATCGCCGGCATAATGCAAAGAACAAGACCACGCCCACCTGAAAGAAGATGAAATTAACCAAGTGCCACAGGTCAGCTCTTGGGATCGTAAGCATCCGATCCAAAATATCCACTGCAGGCCTGGCCAGTAGCAGGTAGATGGGACCGTATATCTTGTGGTCGTCTGCGCTTGGACCATAGGCTTTTTCAATATCAAAATCCCCGCTCATTCTAGCGGAGATGGAATAGGCATAGGGAACTGCCTCAGCGTACTGGTAAAAAAGGGGCTCATCCCAGCTGAGGCCATAATCCTGGAAGGTGAATAAGCCAATGATAAGGTTGGCTATCAGAATGAGGAAAACTGGGAAATACGGTTGGTAGACTGCCCTGGGAAGCCTCAAAGTTGGGTCCTTCACAATTTCTGATTATACACCGGACAGTTTTATGAACTTCATCCAGCCATATTATGGCGTAACGAGTAACAATAAATCAAGTAGCCGTGATAACGCTTGTGCAACCCAATATGTTAATATTTATCCTGAGCTCACCAGAGTGCCAACCGGTTCACCATATATTGCCTTCAGCAGGGCACCAGGTTGCCACATATTAAGCACCAGGATGGGGAGATTGTTATCCATACAAAGTGAGAGAGCAGTGCTATCCATCACTTCCAACCGCCGATTGATCGTCTCCATATGAGTTAAGTGGTCGAAACGCACGGCAGTGGGGTTTCGGGCTGGGTCTGAATCATAAACACCATCGACTTTTGTGGCTTTAATGAGCACATCCGCGCCGATTTCCATGGCGCGCAAGGCTGCGGCTGTATCCGTGGAGAAATATGGATTGCCAGTACCTCCACCAAAAATTACCACCCGTCCTTTTTCAAGGTGACGGATTGCCCTGCGCCGTATATAAGGCTCCGCAACAGCACGCATCTCAACAGCGGATTGGACACGAATGTACATACCCATCCGTTCCATGGCATCCATCAGCGCCAGGGCATTTATAACGGTAGCCAACATCCCCATGTAATCCGCCGTGGCGCGATCCATCCCCCGTTGAATCCCCGTACGCCCCCGCCAGAGGTTCCCGGCACCAATGACAATGGCAACATCCACATTTTGTTGGCGTACTTCGGCAATGATCTTCGCCACCTGTTCGGCATGTTCCGGATGGATCCCTAATCCATCTGCGCCCCCCAATGACTCACCACTTAGCTTGAGCAGGATGCGCTTGTATTTTAATGTTCCTTCCATTAAGACCTCCCAGTTAAAACCACCAGCCTAGCTCATCATATCCATAGTACTATTTTAACAAAAAAGCCAACCCGAAGGTTGGCTGATTTTATTATGGCTGAGTCTCTTCGCCCACTTCCCAACGGACAAATCTCCGAATGACAATATTCTCACCGAGAGCGGCAACATGTTGATTACGCAGATCCTCAAGGGTAATGCTATCATCGCGGACGTATGCTTGGCGCAAGAGACAGTTATCATTATAATACTTCTCCAGTTTGCCTTCCAGTATCCGTTCGATCACCTTTTCGGGTTTCCCTTCTGCCAGTGCTAAAGTGCGCGCTTTCTGGCGCTCCTCGTCCAGGATTTCAGCGGGGATATCTTCTACGCGAACGTATTTCGGGGCACCGGCTGCAATCTGTAATGCCACTTCATGGGCAAATTTTCGGAATGACGCCGAACGAGCAACGAAATCCGTTTCACAATTCACTTCGACCATAACACCCACTCGTCCATTACCATGGGAATACAGCTCCAACATCCCTTCGCGGACTTCACGGTCAGCTCGCTTGGCCACTTTTGCCAGCCCTTTTTCGCGTAAGTATTCAATAGCCTTCTCGACATCACCTTCATAGGTTTCAAGTGCCTTCCGACAATCAAGGACACCTGCGCCAGTCTCTTCTCTCAACTGTTTAATTTGTTCAATGCTTATTGCCATGATTATTCTTCAAAACCTCTACTTTTCGTCCTCAATTTCATCAACCACATCGGTAGCTTCGTCTTTCTCTTCCGATACTACGTCTTCCTCGGTCGACACTTCTTCCTTCTCTTCCGACTCCTCTTCTTCAGTCGACCCATCGTCTTCCTCGTCCGACACTTCGTCTACTTCAGTCGATACTTCTTCTTCCGATTCCTCATCTTCCTCAATCGACGCTTCGTCCTCTTCTCCGATCAGCTCAGCAACTTCTTCTTCAGCAAGGTCGAATTCTTCGCCTTTTTCTTCTTCTAACGCTTCAATTTCAATCTCAGGAATACCCTTGGGGTGGGTAACCAGTTTCGCAAGGGTAGCTTCTCCGAGCAGCTCTTCATCAGATAACTCGGCTTCATCCACGCCAGCGCGTGCGATTGTGCGAACTTCTTCCTCAATAATCTCTTCCTTGCGCGCTCCCAATCCTTCCAGGGCGGCATCGGCAATCTTACCAACAACGAGCTTGATGGCGCGAATGGCATCATCATTGGATGGGATGACATAATCGACATTTGATGGGTCACAGTTGGTATCCACCATGGCCACGACAGGGATCTTTAGCAGATTCGCTTCGTGAATCGCATTGACCTCGCGTGAAACGTCAACCACAAACAGCATGTCGGGGGGGCGGGCCAGCTTGCGCAAACCGCTCAGCAGGCCTTCGAGGCGCTCGATCTCACGCATGATGATCAGGCCTTCTTTCTTGGTTATGCGCCCAAAATCACCGCTATCGCGCATGCGCTCCAAGCGCTCCAGCTCATTAATTCTCTGGCGGATGGTCCGCCAGTTTGTCAACGTGCCTCCCAACCAGCGTGCAGTCACATATGGCATGCTGGAGCGGGTGGCCTCCAATTGAATGGTTTCCTGAGCCTGGCGCTTTGTGCCGACAAACAAAATCACTCCACCTTCAGCCACGGTATCACGGACAACATTAAACGCCGTGTCCATGGCCTTCGATGTTTTTTGAAGATCGATGATATGGATGCCGTTGCGCTCGGTAAAAATATACGGCTTCATTGCCGGATGCCACTTGTGCGTGCGATGACCGAAGTGGACGCCTGATTCCAATAAAGCCTTCATAGGTACGACTGACATATTCTTTTTTCTCCTTCTGCGTTTTTCCTCCGCTTTCCTCATTCCAGCCGGGACCGCCAGTGAGACGTCATCTCACTATATCTGCGGCACGCACCGGTTGGTCAGAAAGCGTGTGGGATAAGATATCGCCTGTTTCAAACAGGCAAACCGCTCCCGCCTGAGGCGGGAGCGGAGTGGAGTATACCATAAATTTTACTGATTCGTCTAGAAAATAGTGGACAGAAATCAATTTACCATCCGGGTGGTGACCGGATAGGACATCCACTATTTCCAGGCCGAAGGTTAAGGCGTCAGGACAAGATGATCCCTGGCTGCATTCTCTACCTGCTCACGACCCCAAAGCATGGGGTGATACTGAATGGTGCGCCACAGGTCGATCTGGTCATCATAATTCGGATGAAAGGCATGACCCGACTCGCCCGTCGTGTTCAATGAAACGGAGACCGGGAGGTTACTCAAGTCTACAATCATGCGCTCAGATGGTAACCAGGCCACCTGGTAGGCTTTCACCGGGTCAGTTTCAGCTGCGTTCCAGGAAGTAGCATTGACAATGGAACCACCACCGGATGTGCGATAGGGTCCGCGGTTAAAAATGGCTTCAATCGGTCCGACCCCAGAGGTGCCCAATGACTGGTTATGGAAGGTGACGGTATGCAAATCGCCCCAGGTCCAGCGTGATGATTCCTTGCCCAGGATTTGCTCCAATTCTGCAACAGCATCTGAGAATGCTAATGCCAGGACGTCGTCGCGTGTCTCTACTGCGGTCGTGTTCTTATCATCCCACCAGGCATCGCCAGGAGTCTGGGCAAGGCGGCGCACGATCTCAAACCAGGAATCGCCGCCATCCGGCCAATAATCTTCAGGCAGGTCGTCGTGGTAGGTACGGGCCAACACAGCCCGCCAGAATACATTATAGATAGCGGGTGGGGTGAGATCCATTTGATTCTGGTAATCCCAGCCTGTGAGAAGGTCGCGCACCTCGACCAGGTGCTCGTCCTGCAGGTTGAGCTGCATGAGCAATGGCACCAGATAGGCTGCAGAAGCATTATAGTCGTCGCCGTGCATCTTCTGAATGTAGGCTGCATCGATGAGTCCAGGAGCATTCTGGATCAGCTCAACGATACGGGCAGCACGGAAGCCATAGTCCCAATCAGGGGTAAGATTATAGGGATAACTCGAGTCGACCACGGCATTATTTGCGGTGGCTATATAACCTTCGGGAGGGTTATAAGCAGTGGGCAGCTGGTCAAAGGGGATATAGCCCTGCCATTCATAGTCATCGGTCCATCCTGGCACGGGATACTCGCCGGTGTGTCCAGGCAGGCGGATGGGGATATTGCCAGGAGTCTGGTAGCCGATGTTGCCATCCACATCAGCGAACACCATATTTTGGGATGGAACAGAAAAATTCGATGCTGCCTGGCGAAATTCGTCCCAATTCTGGGCGATATCATAGTTAAATACGGCTCTAAAGATATTGACCGGTTCCAGGGCAGTCCAGCGCATAGAGATAGCAAAGTTTGCGGGTAAATCAACCCCCCATTTTTCCTGTGCAATTTTCTGATCTTCTGGATTATCCCAGATGATAGGCCCATGCCGGGTGTAACGCACGGTAAGCTCGACCGGATCTGAGCCTGCTACTTGCAAGGTTTCCTTCACCAGGGTCATATCCACCCATTGCCCATTAACTTCGTACTGGTTTGGATTATCAGGGTTGATTTTTTCAATGTACAGGTCCAGCACATCCGGGCCCACATTGGTAAAGCCCCAGGCAATACGGTTGTTGTGCCCGACAATGACCCCGGGCACACCTGCAAACGAATATCCAGTAACATCGTATGGGCAATCGTTCGAAATGACTGCGCAGTGCAATCCGTTTTCGTACCAGATGGAAGGCATTTGCTCACCCAGGTGCATGTCGTTGGCAAGGAAAGGTTTCCCGGTGGAAGTCCGGCTGCCTGCGATCACCCAGTTGTTGGAACCGATTCCACTACCGGATGGCCCCAGCACTGCTTCCATATCCGACATACTTGCAAGGATGTCCGCAAATGCTGGTGACAAATCAGCCAACATCTGAATTCCGAGAGACTGAACCGTTGAGCTGCTTGGAGCTGTGCTGTTGGAATAATTGGGTACAATGACCGGATGGTCAGATGGATAAGGGGGAAATAGATCGCCAATTTGTCCCGGGGTGAGTGTCTTCATAAGTATTGCATACCCTACTTCTGAATCCATGCGACTGGAGCCCAAATCCCATGCCATGGCTTTCCCCCAAGTGAGGGTATTAAGTGTTTCCCACGGTTCAGGTGTGTAATCTGGAGTCAGCAGCTTGAGAACGGCATATTCCAGGCTCAACGCCTTACCCTTGTGGTCCGCCAGGTAGGCATTCACCCCATCAGCATATGCCTGCATCAGTGCCAGCTCATCCGGGTTCATGGCATCCAGCTCCTGCTGGGCAACACGTGCCCAACCCAGTGTGCGTAGAAAGGTATCGGTTTCCAACTGTGACTCACCGAACATCTCAGAGAGCCTGCCGGAGCCAATATGGCGCCAGAAGTCCATCTGCCAGAAACGGTCCTGGGCATGCACATAGCCCTGGGAAAAGAACAGGTCATGAGGCGTCTGGGCATAGATCTGCGGAATGCCATAAGAATCGCGGTAAATATCGACAGCTGAATCCAACTTGTCCAGCGTTATCTCACCGGACACTTTGGGAAAGGAAGCTCGCGGCAGGTATAACCCGACCGCCAGCATAACCAGCGCCAAGACGACAATGACGCTTAATACTGAGTACAACAAGCGACGAAGTTTTGGGGACATACATCCTCCTTTGGCAAGGGAAGTAGTATTACCAGGTTCTGTATTTAATTTTATGGATATGAGAAAATAGAAATAACCCGTTTGGATGAGTATTATCTGCTAATTATGTGGATTATGCAAGAGGCAAGATATATAGCCTGATGGTTTGGTTTACGAAACCAGCCTACATCGATAATTCTATGTTTGCTTCAGGGTACGATTATCAAATCATAATTCCTGCTTTTTAAATATCAGCCAGGCTGCCAGCAGAGAAACCACGATCAATCCCAGGCTGACCCATAGGGCAGTCCAGGATGAGGTGGAATCCCCTTGCACCAACCTGGCACCCCATGTGATCAACTCACTAGGGAGGTATTTACCCAAGCCTGGGATGGCGCCAAGCAGCCCAAGGACAACCAATACACCAAGGGCAATCCCACCTGCTGCAGGTGGAGATTTCACCAGGGTGCTGCAGAATAAGGTCAATGCCACATAAACCATCACACAGAGAAATAACAAGGCGTTCAACACCAGCCAATGCAGGATATCCATGGCTTCAAACAACAACAGGGTGTAATAATAACAAGCCAATCCAGCTGCAATCAGGCAGATGGCAAACATCACTGCCAGCCCAAGGAATTTGGCAATTAAAAAGGCACTCCTCGGCATGGGTTTCACTAAAATCATCGCCGCCGTGCCCTTATCTTTTTCCTGTGCAACAACACCCATGGTAAGCAGCAACGCCAGGACAATGCCGAATTGGGTCATGTTCTTCACATACTGGGTAACAGCATCCCACACTGTTGGTGGCGGGATGATCTTCGAGATTTCTTCTCCTCCCGGGACGAGCATGATGATTTCCGGGGTGTATTTGGCGAGTAATGGTGAGGTCAATCCAAAAAAGACCAGCACGACAGCAACGATCAACAACCGGTAGGTGCGGATCAATTCCATCCATTCTTTGCGGAAGGCGACAAGCACGCTCATGATTGCACCTCCTCCTGATTCACCAGCTGCAGGAAGACGTCTTCCAATGATGGACGTACGATCTCATAACGCGCAAGGATCAGACCTGCCTGGGTAATAGAAGGGAGCAGTACTTTTTTTGCCATCTCAACGTCACTGACCACAACTCTTGCCACAAAACCCTGGATTATGACTGATTTTACCCACTGTTCTCGTTTAAGAGCATCGCTCCATTGGGTAAGACCAGATTCAGACTGGGTTTCCACCTCCAACTCAAATGCTGGAACCGCATATTGCGTCAACAATGCGTCACGCGGTGCTGCGGTCACCAGCTTTCCACGGTTGATGATCCCAATCGTGTCACAGACACGTTCCACATCTGCCAGGATATGCGTTGACATGAACACGGTGCATTGCCCGCGCAAGCCCTCGATGAAATCAAGCACCTCTTTTCGCCCCAAAGGGTCGAGGGCACTGGCTGGCTCATCCATGAATAGCACCTGGGGATGATTTATCAGTGCCTGTGCCAAAGCCAGCCGCTGGCGCATGCCGCGTGAGAAGCCTCCTATCCGCCTTTTAGCTGCTTCTTCCAACCCAGCCAGAGCGATAAGCTCCTTAGTCCTGCTGGAGCGCTCGCCTGCAGACAGTCCAAACACCCGGCCAACATAATCCAGGAATTCACGTGGGGTCATCCACGGATAAAATGCCGGCTCTTCAGGCAGATAACCGATCTGCCGGGCAATATCCCGTCCATCAGCGCTTACTTTGTTTCCCAGAACCCAGGCATGCCCACTGGTGGCATGCGCCAAGCCGGTGAGGATGCGTATGGTGGTGGTCTTACCCGCACCATTGGGACCGAGAAAACCAAACACTGTGCCAGGTTCCACCTCGAGGTTCAAGCCATCCAATGCCCGGAAGGTTCCAAAGACTTTGCGAAGCTCTTCAATACGGACAGCGGTCATGGGTTTATTCCTCGCGCCCAAAGATAAAATAGACAATGGGACCAATGAGCTCGCCCAGCACAATTACCAGCCCCCAAGCCCATTTGGGGAGCCCGCGTGTTTTTTCCCGGCGAATCAGGTCCACCAGAGCAACGATCATTAAAGTCAACTGGAGCAATACCAGCGGGATAATAAACGGAAGCAGCTCCATGAACTTTTCAAACGGCGTGATGATTGGTTCCATTTCCTAGATCCTTTCTTGTCGATCTTTATATAAACAATAATAATGGATTTTTGAACACAGACCCTAATAAACTCTTAGGGATTACTTTGGAAAATTCCAGTCTTATTCAGTCACAGCCACAACCATGGCAATGGCATGGCTATGGGTGTGACTCAAGCTCAGGGACCAGCTGGATATTTTTTGCTCTTGTGCCATTTTCTGCGCAGCACCAAAAAGCTGCAAGATCGGTTCCCCGGAACTTCCCCGGCGGATCTCAATTTCCTGCCAGGTGATCAAGCCGATACCAGTGCCAAAAGCTTTTACCACGGCTTCTTTGGCAGCAAAACGAGCTGCCAGGGAAGCCATATTCTCGCCATTCTCAGCCAGCTCGGTCGGAGTGAATAGACGCTGAAGCAATCGGTGGCCGTGTTGTTCGTATGCAGATGTGAAACGGTCTATTTCAATTAAATCAATTCCCGTTCGAAGTCCTGGCATACTCAACTCGTTTAATCAACTGGATGAAGCGAATGTCCCGGCAGTTGCGATTGCCAGACGATCTGGATGCAGGTAGCGTTGAGCAGTCTCAAGGATTTGATCTGGTGTCACTGCACTGATCAGCTCTGGATAACGCTGGTAATAGTCAAGCCCCAGGCTATAGCGTTCCAGGTTTAACAAAGCCGCTGCAACACCTGCATTTGATTCTAGCGAAAGAGGTAATCGGCCAATATAATTCGCCTGGCTATCCGCAAGCTCATCACTGGTAACGGGCTCGCTGATGAAGCGGTTAATTTCTTCACGGATGAGAGCAATGGTTTTATCGATGTTTTCGGGATCCACGCCTGCAAGAAAGAGCCAGGGACCTGGACCAATTCCACCACTCAGGCTGGATGAGGCATAGTACGCTAAACCAGAACGCTCCCGTACCGATTCCCCGATGCGCCCAAACATACCAAATTGCCCAAGGATATTGTTGCCAAGTGAGGCTGCCAGAAAATCTGGGGACCTGCGAGGAGGGCCAGCCACCCCCATGACAATATCCGCTTCTGATTTTCCAGGGATATTTATCTGCCTGGAAACAGTCTCGCTTAAAGAGTTCAAAGGTGGCAGGTCAGGGGGCTTCGGTTGATCAGGGTTTTCCCAATCACCCAGGAAGCGGTTAACAGAATCAATGGCCTGCTCAACGTCTATCCCACCTACGATGGATATGACCATCTCGTGCGGGCCAAGGTATTTATGATGAAAAGCGACCAGGTCTTCCCTGGTAATGGCACGGATCGTCTCCGGGTATCCATCTTCAGGCCGGCGGTAGGGATGCCCGGCATAGACCAGCTCATCAAAAGCAAGTGAAGCCAGCTCTGATGTGTCCTGGGCGCGTATCGCCAGGCCGGTTAGCAATTGATCCCGCAGTCGTTCAACCTGGTCTGGAGGAAAAACCGGATGGCGCAATGTCTCTGCAAGGGTTCCAGTAAGCAAGTCCAGGTCCTCTGCCAAAGCATGACCATAAAACCCGGTGGAATGGGTCCCTCCATCGATTCCCTGACTGGCACCATTGGATTCCAGCCCCTCATAGATTTGGAGGAAATCTCGCTGGGTGGTACCGCGCATTAAAGAAAGCGCAGTGAAACCAGCCAGGCCGAGCTTATCATCCGGCTCAAAAATGGCACCAGCATTGAGGTGCCCGCTGATGACGACCGATAGACTGTTAAGGTTAGGGCGAACTAGAACGATTATCCCGTTGGACAATACACGGCGGGTAATATCGTCGGGACCTGGAAGAGAATGTCTGTACAAGGTAAATTACTCCTGTCTGTGCATCCTGGAAGGGTAAATTACGAATCCATTATTGAGGTTTTTCATTTGGCAAATATACACCAAGGGTGCAATTTTGCGATCGCAGGCATGTTTGGGCAAGCCGTTGGACATCCGCCGGCGTAACCTTGGCCAATCGCTCGAGATAGGTGTTGAACCAATCGACAGTGGCAAACATCTCAGAGAAACCCAACCAGAATGCCTGGTTGGAAATTGATTCACTTCCATAGGCGAAGATCGCCCGCGCCTGTTTCATCGCCCGCTCAAGCTCCTCGATAGGCGGAGGGGCGTCTTGAAGCTGCTTAATCTCTGCTTCCATGGCTGCGATGCACTCACTGGCAGTATGGCGGGGATGAACGGTGATCACTGTCGTATATAGGTACGGATCGATGGTAGCCTGCACTCCACCATTTACACTGACTGCCAGCTCCTTCTCAACCAGGGTTTTATACAAACGGCTGGTTTTATTGGTGATGCCCCCACCAAACATATTTAAATTCGTTGGTCCTGTAAGCAGGCTGTCCAATACATTCAACGCAAAGAAATCAAAGTCGTCTGCTGCTGGGGCACGATACGAGACCTGGAGGTATACCGTCTCTCCCGGACCTTCCACAGACACGCGCCGTTCACCGGATTGGGGCGGTTCTTTACGCATCAAGCGTCCGGGTTGTGGGCCAGATGGCAGGGGTTCATATAGCTCTCGAATCCGGTCAAGCATAGACTGGGTTTCAAAATCTCCCGCAATGGACAATACAGCATTGTTGGGAACATAGTATGTCCGGTAGTGACGGTATAAATCCTCTCTCTGGATCGTATAAAGATCGGTTAAATCTCCTATGATCTCGTGATGGTAGGGATGGACCCGGAAAGCGGCCGACTGCACCTCCTCACTCAAACGGAAAAGGGGCTCGTTTTCACTTCCCTGGCGCTCCGAGATGACCACTGTCCGTTCAGAGCTGACCTCATTGGGGTCAAACAAGCTGTTGAACATCCGGTCTGCCTCAAGGCGTAAGGCAAGATCAATTTTGTCCGCTGGCATGGTTTCGAAAAAAGATGTCCAATCCAGGAAGGTGAAGGCATTTAAAATTCCACCATCGCGTGAAATTGCCCGGTCCAACTCTCCCTGTGGAAATTGAGGCGTGCCTTTGAACATCATATGTTCCACCCAATGGGAAGCGCCGGTCATACCGGGAACTTCATCCCTTGAGCCAACACGATACCAGATCCATTGGCTGATGATGGGTGAGGTGTGTATCTCCTTCAACAGCACGGATAAACCGTTTCGAAGTGTGAGTTTGGTAAAGGAATTATTCATGGTTAAAGCCAGTTTTAGTTTAAATTCTATGTTAATTCAAAGATGTTATCGTGATTTTATGAAGATCACGGATTCCCGAAAAAGATCGTGCATAACCAGCTTGCCCACCATTGTTTGCACAAAACAATTTCCTCAGGAGAATTATAAGATGTGCCTATCAAACCCTTATAGGGCTCAATCGCGCTTTGCATTCCAACAATGGATTGGTGTAGATCGGTCTGGCCAATTGCCACATCCAGGGGTACCAAAAGCGATACAGGAACGGTCACATCAACCGGAATGGACTGGCTGACAGGGATGGTCGTGCTCAGATTGAAATTGAGCGGCGTACCCGCAGGCAGGTCCAGGTCAGTCAACACGGCGGTATTGTTCAAGTAGATATAAGCGCCGGGGATGCGGGTATCTTGTGCCAGGGTCACCTGCGTATTTTCATTAATCGATAGGTCAAAAACAACCGGCAGGTCATCCTGCAGCTGCACTGTCGTCTCAACCGGCACCGTCATGACAATATGAGCCTCGTCCATCAGCGCCAGGCTATCTGAGATTCCACCTACCAGCCCTTCAGAAACAAGGGCTTTAAATTCAAAGAAATATCGCCCAAATGAGACCAACACAGCGATCAAGATTATATTGACCACCAGTGAAAAAATACCCGCGACAGTCCAGAAAGCGGGCAGAAATTTCCCCTGATAAATGACCTTTTGAAGGCGAGGATGACGGCGATAAAACTCTCCTGCATCTCCAAACCATATTTTCGCCCGCTTATATGCGTGCCCAATCTTCTCGTTCACGTAGGTATCTGGCTCTACCTTTGAGGTGTCTTGAGATTCGGGTTGAGCATTCTCAGATGCTCCGGGATTGGGTTCATTTTCTGGTTTTGGAAGATCCGGGTTGGGATTATCCATGAATAACCTCCTGAGAGTATATAAGCTGAATATAGCACAAACAGGCTGATTAGGAAAGCCAATTAATCCGGGTGACCACCCTGGATATGCGGGAATATCTGTTAATAACTTATCTCTTGTGGAATTAACCTCCTCAGGCTAAAATATCGGTGCAGAGCTTGCCCCCTCGGGATATTAAATTTTCCTGTTTATAAAGGAGTCAGGCGGGAAGTTAAATTCATAGAGACGGCGAAAGCCGTCTTTTTGAGGAGATAATCACTTGGGTGAGGATACATTTGGGAGATACCTGGTAGCAGTCATTGGCGCTGGTCCTGCGGGTCTCTTTGCATCCCGGTTACTTGCCAGTAATGATGTGCATGTTGTGCTGTTGAATCGGGATATCATCCCGGGGGGGTTGGCGGAATATGGCATTTATTATGATAAGTACAAGATGAAGGAAGGGCTACGCAGGCAATTCCAACAAATCCTTGAGCTTCCCATGATCGACTATTTTGGCAATATCAAAGTAGGTGAGAATGCGGATTTTAGCATATCAAATTTACGCGCCCTTGGCTTCCAGGCTTTGCTGGTGACAGTTGGCGCACAAGGTACCAAGTGGTTGGGCTTGCCGGGTGAGAATCTGGTGGGGGTTTACCATGCTAAGGACCTGGTATTTCACTACAATTTGCTTCCGCCATTCAGCACGATGAAAGTGCACATCGGTAAGCGCGTGGCTTTGATTGGTGCAGGGAATGTGATGCTGGATATTGCCCACTGGCTGATACGTGATCAAAAAGTAGATGAAGTTATTTCGGTCGTACGTAGAGGTCCTAACGAGGTAAAATTTTCCAAGGAGGAAATGAAAATCGTTGTACGAAACCTGGACATGGATAAACTGGAGTCTGAGATCGAACGTGCCAGGCCAATCGCAGATGGGGTTGGACAGAGCGTAAACGAAGCCAAAGAGTACATATTATCAGCCCTACCGAAAGGGCTGGAGCCAGTCTCAAATACCCGCTTCTATTTTGAGTTCCTGGCATCACCAACCCGCATTTTGGGAAACGACCAGGGATTTGTTGAGGGGCTCGAGGTCGAAGATACCACCCTGGTGTGTTCAGAAGGAGAAGTACAGGCACAGAAGATGGGTACAAAGCGCGTCCTGGATGTGGATACAGTGGTTTTCTGCATTGGTGACAGGGTCGATGAAGCCTTTGGTTTGCCCGTGCGTAAAAACGCCTTCGTTAAAAATCCCGATCCACGTTTCTCAATAGAGGAACTGTCATTTGAAGCCTACGATCCTGATTTAAACAGGCCAATAGACCGCGTATTTGTCGCAGGTTGGTCTCGCGAAGCCAGCAGTGGCCTGGTAGGCGTGGCACGCAAGGATGGTGAGAATGGTGCCAAAGCTGTGCTGGAATATCTGCAATCAGCACCCATGCTGATAAACCCGAGCAGCATTATGGATGAATTTAAGGTTAGATTAGAGGGGTTACATAAGCCAGTCATACAAAAGGCTGACCTACAGAAGCTATCGGAAGCAGCAGCCGTAGAAGCAGAAAAATCCGGCTTGCCAGCTTTTAAGTATGCAACCAATGATGAAATGCTGGCAGCGATGGGATTGAAGCAAACCATCTCCGGATAAAGCAATCTTCGTTTACAGTTTTATTGAAGCTCGCCGATTTGGGGCTTGGGCTTTTTAAACGGCACCAACATGACCAAGCCAGCAGCAATAACAACCTCACCTATGATCACACCTAATATCTGATATATGCCAAAGATAGGTATTTGGGGATAATTGTTGCTGCCAAAGCCAAACACATCTGCCATTCCGCATGCCACCGCAATTACATAACCTGTACCGACCAGGCGTAAACCTATATCCGATGCGATCGATTTCTGCCCGCCATTCCATAGCGCTGCCAGGCTGATATACCCCCCCAGACAGATAAAGCCCAACCCCACCAGGAAAGTTGCGATCTGCACAAAACCGACTACAGGACTGCGGTCCAGTAAAAATATACCGGGCTCTGCACCCAGCAGATAGATGATGAATCCTAAGATGGTTACCCCAAAACCTATACGGATGCGGAATCTCCCATTCGTCTTTCGAACGGTCGGAGCATCGGTCATAAGTCCTCCGGTAAGGTATTCTGAAGATGGATCAGCCAATTCCCGCCCAGGATGGCAGAAACATCATCCTCAGTATACCCCTTTTGAGAAAGAATTGGAATAACCTTGCGTAGATCAGCAATGGTGTCAAGTTCGCCGGGCATGGACTGTAACCCAAACCCGCCATCGAAGTCGCTGCCGATGCCCACATGGAAGGCATTGCCTGCCATCTGGCATATATAATCAATTTGAGCGACAAAGTACTCCAGGCTGACACTGGAACGGCCGCCAACATCCTTCCAATCGGGGCGCAGGAAGCTGTTGGCGGGCACGATGCCAATGGTTCCATCCCTCTCTAATACTCCCTGTATCAACCGGTCGGTCAGGTGGCGATTACTACTGGAACCTTTCAATAAGCTCAGGGCATTGCCATGTGAGACAATGATCTTGTCGGGATAGGTATCCAATGCCTGTAAAGCAGCTTTCTCGTCCATGTGGCTGAGATCAAGGGTGAAATGAAATTCTGCCATGCGCTCTAAAAGGGCGTACCCTTCCTGGGTTAGTGGTCCAGGATCACCTGTTCCACCGCAGAAGCGGGTTCCTGCCCATGCGGGTCCAATGATGCGCACTCCGCGCCGGTACCAGTCCTCTAACTCACCTGGTTCACGCACTCCTTCAGCCCCTTCCATCAATGCGACCAAACCGACTGGATGCTCACTGGATGAGTCGCTTTTCCAATGATCCAGGATGGATTGCAAATCGGAAAGCTTTTCGAGTTTTCGAAACATCGCCGGATGCTCATCAACCAGGCGATCATATGCATCCAATTGCTGGCTGTAAAGCTGGTGGGCTTCATCAGGGTTGGCATAACAAAGTTGGTCCCAATCACCCATCTTATGGAGAGTTGGGGTAGCAAATAAAGTCGAAAATACTACCGCAACCTTCCCGTTTTGATATTCCGGCCAACCAAGCACAGTATCCCCGTTGACTTGAGGGGCAAGTGTTCCGTGTTCGCGCTGGCGGGTCTCAGAAGCTGGCCTGGTGTAATCCCGCTTGAAAGTGAGCATATTCCACGCCAGATCTTGATGCGCATCTACGATTAAAAAGTCAGTCATAAGGAAGAAGATGATACCAGAGTTTGTGAAATCTGGCGATCAATTTTTCCCATGGGATATTGAGATAACTCATCCAATCTAACCCAGCGCATATCTGCCGCCTGGATAGGATGAGGTTCCCCCCTGAGCAGAATGCACCAGAAGGCGTGCAGGGTTACCCGAAAATGGGTGTAGGCATGCCGATATACCCCCAACTGAGATCCAACTTCAACCTCAACGCCAAGCTCTTCGCCGATCTCACGTCGCAGGCAGGTGGGCAGATCTTCATCATGTTGTTGCTTTCCACCCGGGAATTCCCACATCCCACCAAGCAACCCTTTGGGAGGTCGGCAGGTGATCAATACTCGCTGATCACGACAGATAACCGCGGCGGTGACAATAAAATGGGGGATGGCTGGTTTAGGAAGCAATACCGGCCGTTGCTCCTGAATGGCCAGTGATCTTGCCAGGCAGGAAGCTTCAAGTGGACATTGCTTGCAATCAGGCGATTTTGGCGAACAAATGCTGGCGCCCAGGTCCATCAATGCCTGGTTATATTCCCCAGCATGGCCTGCGGGGAGGTGCTGCCCCGCCAACTGCCATAACCTTTGCTCACCCATCCTTGACCGGGCGTCTTCTGAGACATTGAAGAAGCGAGCAAGAACCCGGCGAATGTTTCCATCCAAGGTGGGTTCATCGCAATTAAAAGCAATGGATGCAATGGCAGCTGCGGTGTAACGCCCGATACCGGGGAGCTTGCGCAGTGATTTCACATCTCCCGGGAGCTGACCGCCATACTCCAGCATCACGATCTGGGAAGCTTTATGAAGATTACGCGCCCGACCATAATAACCCAGCCCTTCCCACACCCCCAGTACTTCCTGCAACGAGCTTGATGCCAACTCGCTGATGGTGTGAAAATGTTGCATCCAGCGGTTAAAGTAGGGGATGACAGTCTCAACCCGCGTCTGCTGGAGCATCACCTCGGAGACCCAGATGGCATAAGGGTCGGGATGACCCCGCCAGGGAAGTGTGCGGGCGTGCTTTGCGTACCAGCTCAGTAAAAGGATGGAAAATTGACTGTTATCCAGGGCGATATATCCAGTGAGTTCGATCTTTAGATCGCCGGGACTTACTTGCGATAAAAAATAAAACCAAGGATGGCGGAGCCCAGAATGATGAGGGCTGGATTGACCTTGGTGAAAGTTAACAGGATAAATGCCGCGATCACAAAAAGCAGTTTATCCCACCCCTGGGCTAATGCCGGACCCCAACCCAGTTTCTTGGCACCGAAAACAGTGCTCGCCATATCATACGCCGTCCACAACAGCAATCCCACTACCACCGGACGCACAGCCTGGAGCATGGCTTTAACCGTAGGGCTATTCTTGATTCCAAAAAAGAACACGATCAGGATGAGCATCAATATGGTGGTCGGTAGGACTGTCCCGGCTGCCGCAGATATCGCACCAGGTAAACCTGCCAGCTTGTAACCTACATAAGCAGAAACCTGTGGGGCAATCGGCCCCGGGATGGCATTACCAATCGCAACCGCATCCGCAAATTCATCAGAGGTGATCCATGGGACTCTCTCGACCTGACCCGGTGGAGTCCATGTGGCAGCAGTGGTCTCACGTTGCATTAAAGCCAGTGAAGCAGGGCCACCACCCCACGAAAACATTGCGACGCGGGTGAAAAGAACAAATATTTGCCAGAGTAATATCATGTTGGTCATAACCCTCTACACTGGAATATAAGTTCAGGGATGTGCCCGGTTAAATCCAGTGGAATACGCCCGAGGGAGGTATTCCATCATATCTGGAAACCAGATTTTGCCGGAACTATTTTAAATTGATAGTTTTCGACGTAGTCCAACAGGTGATCGATCAACCCCCGCCACTCCGATGAGTCCAGGGTTTCCTGCATGGAGGCCAGATCTGACATCTGAGCTGAGGCCATAATCTGCGGCTGATCGCCATACATGGTGAGCCAGGCATCTTTAAGCTCCATCCCGAGTTGCTGAACTTGTGGAATGAACTCTCGAACCACGTATTCAAAGTATTCCTGCTCTCGACCTGGGGTGATATCCCAGGTCATGATTAATTTCACTGTCACTTTCTACTCCAATTCAATCAATGCTGGTACCCGAGCACGACCACACGCGTCTCCTCGGGAATCATGCTTTTAGTTACTTTTAAGGATGGCTGAGGCTCGATGTTGCCCAGGCCCATTTCTTTAAGAAATTTACTGAGTGGTTCCAGTTTAATGTTACTGGCTGAGGTGCCGTAATGCATGGGGATGACAAACCCGGGCTCCAGTAAGCTTACCACTTCTGCTGCCCTGGCTGAGTTAAGCCCACCACCACCCCCAACAGGCACCAGGACTATATGGACCGTGCCCAATGCCTCAATCTCTGTTTGACTGGGTACGCGGCGCAAGTCCCCCAGGTGTGCCACGGTGACTCCTTCGTAATCAAAAACATAAAGAGTGTTGCGCGGTTCATCTGAGGAATTCTTCCCATATCCATTGGTCTGGATGCCGGTGATGAATACACCACCAATCTCAAACTCACCAGGGGTATTAATCAGGTGCGAATTTCCTTTAACGGCAGAAGTGTAGCTATGCCCCGGGGCTTCGTGACTCACGGTAACAATATCCGCCTTCAGCTTAAGTGGCTCATAGCCAGCAACCTGGCTATCATAGGGATCAGTGACAACTGTCGCCAGATTGCGCTCGGTCAAACGAAAACATGACAGACCATACCAGGTAATTTCCATGCAACCTCCAATAATGTTAAATTATATCATTGGCACAGATAGAGAAGGCTAGACTGGTCAATTGCCAGTCATGCGGAGGTGGTATGATAACTTGTGATGGATTCCAATGGACTCGGCCTCCATATCAGTCAATCACCCACCGCCAGGGTGGCCAGGCTAGCACAGGGCAGCTGGCACCTGGAGATCCCGGCAAGCGCTCGGCGCGGTTATCGCCTGGCACAGCTTGACGACCATAATTCGCTTCGCCGTCAAGATTTCCCCTGGCGCTCCCCGCTGAAGCTGAGTTTGAGGGCGCGTGTTTCAGCTAAGGACATCCCCGGTACATGGGGGTTTGGTCTATGGAATGACCCATTCAGCTTTCTGCTATCAAACAATAAAGTGGTGCCCCGCCTTCCAACCTTGCCGAACGCCGCCTGGTTCTTCCATGCCTCAACAAATAATTATCTGTCGATCAGGGATGACCTTCCCGCAAGTGGTTTCCTGGCAGCCACTTTTAGCTCAAGAAGGGTGCCCACACTTGGGTTGGTATTGCTTTCGCCAATTCTTGCGTTGACCCTGCTACCAGGAACTGCCCAGCTGGTGCGCAATCTGCTTCGTCACCCAGTCAGGCAGGATGCCGTCCAGATCCAGACAAATGTGACTGAATGGCATTCCTACAGCATGGAATGGGTTGATAGGCAGGCCAGGTTCACCCTGGATGGGGTAGAGATCATGCGGACAAATATCGCCCCCAACGGACCGCTTAGCCTGGTGATCTGGGTGGATAATCAGTACGCTGCCCTGCCTCCAAGGGGCAGGTTAAGATATGGAACCCTACCCAATGCTGAGGCTGCCTGGTTGGAGATCAGGGAATTATCCATTCAGAAAATTACTGATAAATAGGAGAGTAATTTATTATCCTTGAAAATTTTTCTAAGGGTAATCATCCGTCGTGGTAGTATAATAGTCGCTTGCTGGGAGTTTGACCCCCAAGGAAATAAATGAGACCTGTTTACCCATTTACAGCTATTGTTGGCCAGGAACGCATGAAGCGCTCGCTGGTCTTGAATGCGGTTGACCAACGCATTGGTGGCGTGCTTATCCGTGGCGAGCGTGGCACTGGAAAATCCACTGCTGCGCGTGGTATGGCTGCTCTCCTGCCTGAGATCGAAGTCTATGCCGATTCTCCCTTCAACGATGACCCGGAAGCACCCATCACCTGGTCTGACTGGGTGAAGGAGCGTAAGTCTCAAGGTGTTGAGCTAAAAGTCGTCAAACGCCGCATTGCCTTCATTGACCTGCCCATCAGCGCAACAGAAGATCGCGTTGTTGGCACCCTGGATATTGAAATTGCCATTCAGAGGGGTGAGCGTATATTCGAACCGGGCGTGCTGGCAGCCGCAAACCGCGGTCTGCTATACATTGATGAGGTCAACCTGCTGGACGACCATGTGGTTGACCTGTTATTGGACTCAGCGGCCATGGGCGTGAATGTGGTTGAGCGCGAAGGTATCTCGTTTGCTCACCCAGCGCGCTTCATCCTGGTGGGGACGATGAACCCCGAGGAGGGTGACCTTCGCCCACAGCTTTTGGATCGCTTTGCCCACTCAGCTGAAATCTACGGCATCCGCGAAGCACGTGAGCGGGTTCTGATCATGGAGCGCAACCTGGCTTTCGAGGAAGACCCTGAAAGATTCCGCAAGCAGTGGCTGGATAAGGAAAAAGAGCTTTCACACCAGATCGAGCTGGCGCGTCTCCTGGTGGATAAGGTTACCTACACCAGTCGTGATTTGCTTTCAATCGCTGCCCTGACTGCTTCCTTAAACGTGGAAGGTCACCGTGCAGACCTGGTGATTCTCAAGACTGCGCGTGCCCAGGCTGCTTTTGAAGGGCGGAAATCCATCACCGAGCACGACATCGCCCTGGCTGCCGAGCTGGCCCTTCCTCACCGGATCAGGCAGGGACCCTTCCAACAATCGGTGGTCTCGGAGGACGAGCTCCAGGAGCGCATTGAACAGCTGCACGGCTCGACAGCAAGCGCAGGAGAACCAGAACCAGTGGCGGAGGACGAAGATCATACTCCACGCTTTGATAAAAAAAAAGACCTAAACCTCACCTCGGAGCAAGACCAACAGAATCCGAACCAGAGTGAGCCAGCCCGCCAGAGCGTCTTTGATGTAGGGAATGCGTATTGGTGGGATGGGGGCGAAAAAGTCAAGGTCGGTGAAGCCTTTCAGCCGCGCAAGTTGAATACCCAGTTAGACCAGCTCTACCGAAAACGTTCGGGTCGCCGTTCACGCACCCATACCGATCGTAAACGCGGGCGTTATATTCAGGCCCGGCCGGCAAATGGCAAAGCTGATGACCTGGCATTTGACGCCACAATTCGAGCGGCAGCTCCATTCCAAAAGGAACGTGCAGAACAACGAAAACGGGTGGCCTTTGCCATTCACCCCAGTGACTTCCAGCGGAAAGTGCGGGTGAAAAAGACAGCCAATCTTGTCTTATTCGTGGTGGACGCATCCTGGTCCATGGCAGTCGCTGAGCGCATGTCTGCTACCAAGGGAGCAATCTTATCGTTACTAACTGACGCTTACCAGCGGCGGGATCGGGTAGGTTTGATCGTATTCCAAAAGGATCGGGCGACCATGGTATTGCCACCGACCAATTCGGTCATGCTGGCACAGCGTGCATTAGCGGATATTCCAGTAGGGGGTAAAACGCCCCTTTCAGCCGGTCTATACATGGCTCACCAAATTTTACAGCGTGAGCATATTCTCCACCCGGATGTACAACCGCTGGTCATCCTGCTGACCGATGGTGCTGGTAATGTTTCCATGACTTCCATGCCCCCTCAGGAGGAAGCTCACCGGCTGGCGGACCAGATCGCCACGGATGACATTCATTGTGTGGTGGTTAACATGGAACACACCGCCTTTGACCAGGGATCTGGCGCAAGCCCTGGCAGATCACCTTGAGGCTCCCTGCTACACGCTGAGTGAGCTCAAGGCTGAGACACTTTATAAAGCGGTGAAAGAGGAGATGGAAACCGGCAGGGGGCTGTAAGGCCATATTCATAGATCTGGGGGATGGTTTATTCACAAGGCTGACTAACACTGCCATTGGAGTTGTTAATTCACAGCTTTTTGCCTAGGGTTCTTCAACCCTGTTCGCAGCTTGCTACCCACCTCGCGTTTCACCCTGCCTGCCAGGACATGCTCATGCTCCTGCACGAACCTCTCCACCGCATTGGGGTCAAAATACACCAATTCCCGTAATGCCCAAGAGAGGGCTTTAACCACCATATCTTCATGGTCGGCGACTAACACCTGGCAGATCGCCAGTGTGCGGGGTACATCCCCCTTACCGCCCTGTGAGCGGACGTTGAACGCCACGGTACTCACCAGGGCTGCCCGCCGCCACCACAGGTCAGGTGAGTGAGCCCACCGGATAATCAGCTCGTCAGAAACCAACCCATCACGCCAGGCGGGACCGGACAGGGTTCGGGCGAACGAATCCACGGACCACCAGCTGTTGATGCCCTGACCGAGCTCTTCCAATGTTTCAGCTCTCAGGGTGAGGAATGCACCTGCATGTGCGGCAATAATCTCATAAGCCTGCCAGCGGTGAGCATGACTGAAGAGCAACACACGGGCAAAATCCAGCACATATTCAGGAGCCTGCCTCACGCAGCAATTTTGAATATTTCCGGCAGATAGCCCGTTCGGTTTCGGTTTTATGGACGGAAAGGGCAATATGCTCAGCATGAAAGGCTGAGGCCAGGTCAGAAGAGGCTGGTAATTCCAAAGGGTTCATGCGCTCCTGGGAGGTTCGGTGATGTCAATGTCCACCTCCCAAATACCGTCCACATAACCTGTGTGGTGAGGCAAGCCACTGCGGCGCACCAGGTCCAACATGCGGTTATTGCCCACCTGCAGGTTGCCGCGCAAGATATGAATACCCCTGGCACGGGCATAATTGACCAGCCGCCAAAGTAGTAACTTCCCAAGACCGCGCCCCTGGTAGCCGTCCTCCACCACCACCGCTGATTCAGCAAACTCCGGGTTAGCCGGATCATCCATGGCATAACGCGACACACCCACGACAATTTCGCGGTTATTTTCGGTGGCAATTGCCACAAATGCCATGCGGGTGGTGTAATCCACTGTGGCGAGGTAGCGGGCTTCCTCATCTGGCAATTCCTTTTTGAATGAAAGAAAGCGCAGGTAAATACTCTCCATGGAAAGGCGCTGGAAAGTGGCCTGGAGATCTTCGGCATCATCGGGATGAATGGGGCGAATAATTACCTGGGTGCCATCTTTTAGGGTAACGGTTTCTAAATCGAGCGAATCTGCAGAAGAGAGCATGATCAATCCTGGAAATAAGGGGTAAATTGCATCTGATTGTAACAGAAATGAGGATCGGAAGACGGGTTGGAATGGGTGGAAGGCAATTTACCTTTAAATCGTAAATAAAACAATTGCATTCAATTGGTGGGGGAGGAAATTAGTTATTAGTGTCAATTGTTAAGTCTTGAAATATGTTTACAACTTTGTCATTCGTTATTCGAACACTCTATATTCGACCCTCGAAAAAAACGAAACAGAACGAATACCTTCTCTAAAAGGTTGTGGTTAGAATTATTCAAGAAATAAAACAGTAAGCATTCAATTAATCTTCAGGGAGGGGATGTGGGGAGCAGAGATAAGAAAGAAGTCATGATCATATGTAATTACTCACGGATATATAAGTGGCGGTTAAAACCGCTCATTTCCTCGCTCGAACAGAACCCTCGCGAGGCCAGGTCGCAAAACAGTGAAAACATAGGGAAATCATGCAGATACTACAGGTGAGGATACTGAATAACCGCGCCTTGTAAAAACACCAGGTCGGCCTACTCCGACCCTTGAAGGAAAGATTAGCCGCGAATGCAGGTGAGATAAGGAATTCCATTTACGGTGATACATATACAAGCACGTATCGATGTAGAAAATTTGAGTTTGAATGTTGGTGAGTAGTTACCATGGATATTATAGCACGTTTGTTCTAATCAACAAGTGGTTTAGGAAATATTCGGAATATTTTAAGATTTCTAATAAAATCGAAGCCATTAGTCATTAACAAAAGAAAGGGGCTGGAGCAGCAGAATGTCACACATAACCCAAGATTAACATAAAGGATGTACGGACATTATCGATAAATTGTATTGATCCGGTGAATTCGTGAAGATTCCTAATAATATAGTATCTATGGCAGGTCCGTTACGGAGAGATTAATACTTTACCTATACGGAAATAAATTTACCCGAATTGTGATGAGACCTTGCGGATTTGTGAAGAGATGACATGTGACGACAGTACAATTCTGACAATTGTATGATATATTAAATATAGATGAGAAAAGGTCGATCTGAGACATAATGTGGGTAAATTCAAGGGTTTATCATCATTTCCATCTATATTTTTCAAGCATCTAAATATCAGTAATTTACATTCCTTAACAAAGGTAGATATAAGATGAATATTTTTTTTAACATTATTATTAACAAAAAATCTGCTATCAAAATTTTCTTTTTTATAGGTATATTGACGGGCATGCTGTGTTTGAAACAAAGTTTGGATATAGTTAACGCCACCGGTAATGACCAAACTACAGATTTTGTCCCAACCTCAACTCCCGAGAAATACAATTGCACCCCGAATCCACCAAATGCTTTTCTTTATTTACCCTTCGGTTTCCATGACAACCCTAATGATTGGTTGGGTTTAATGACAAGTGCTTTTGATCACCATTTTCCGGATTATTCATGTTCTCTTGGAGATTTCAATCGGTGTAATCAGGACAAGGATGGTGATGGTATTCCAGATATCGGTCGGAAAATTATAATCTGGGAAGGCGAGGTGGCTTATCCAGTAAACGGTGGAGATGGGGATACAAATTTAGACGATGATCTGTGTTATGCACCAGGTAGCATTCCTTTGCTTGACCATAAATATTGTGGCTGGTTATCGGGATATATAGGTGCTACAGGTGAGTCCACTATTTATTACGATGGTCATGATGGCTATGATTGGGGTCTATCGGGGGGCACGGACGAGCCAATCCTTGCTGCTGCGAGTGGAAAAGTCAGTTATATAAGTAATGATGGTGCTTATGGTTGGACGGTTGAGCTTGACCATGGCAATGGTTATCAAACTCGATATTCTCATTTACAACCGAATCGCGATACCCCTACTCTTGGTGCATGTGTCGAAATTGGAGAAACTATAGGTTTCCAAGGAAACTCCGGTGGTTATTATGGAGTTCACTTGCATTTTAGAGTTATGCATGGTGGAACAAATGTGATTGTTGGGGATAGTACGAATTACCAGCTTCGAGCGAAAAAAGTTGTAGATCCATTCGGGTGGTGCTATTACTGCATTAACCCACCTCCAGATCCGTTACAACAATATAATAGTGAGTTGAGCGAGAATCTCTGGTATGGTCTTAATCCCCGTTCTTTAGGATATCCGCCCACACGCGACGGAATATGGATGATTTGGAGTGCATTTCATTCAGAATACCTGGGAGGACCAGGGATTACTTATGAGGAATTCACATCCAATGATGATAGTACCTTCGTTGCCGACATCACCCTCCCCGATGGCACAGTTGTTTCCCCAGGCCAAGCCCTAACAAAAATATGGCGGATGCGCAACAGCGGCAGCAGTACATGGGGCGATGGATATAAACTGGTCTTTGTGAGCGGCGAGCAAATGGGGTCACCGTCTGAGGTGGATGTACCAGTGACCGAACCGAACCAGGAAGTAAATATGAGTATAGACCTGGTTGCTCCGTCCATAAACGGAGACCATGTGGGCTACTGGCAATTTCGTAATCCACAGGGCACATACTTTGGAGAACAAATCTGGGTGTGGATCACGGTTGCGTCAGGCAACCCACCACCTGATGATGGATTAATCCTGACCTGCATCGATTGCCCTTCAGTGTTAACGCCGGGTCAGACCTATCGCCCGACAATACGCGCAACCGTCCTGAGTGGACAATTGCTGGAATCACGCGGCGATTTGCTGCGCAATACGGATGGCAATCTCTATGGCGCATGGCCTCATGTAGCTGTTGTTGGGACTGTGAGTGCTGGTCAGAGCTATGATTTTACTTTTTATGCGGATAACCCTCTGACTGCCCCTGATGGGGAAGGTTCATACGACTTACGCTGGCAGATCTGGCGCGATGGCAACTGGGCTGGGCCAGTGATCAACATTCATTTTGATGTAAGGGTAGGGGGCGGAACGCGACCGAACCCGCCAACCCTGGTTAGCCCTGGGAACTGGTCGCAATTTCCGAATGGCAACACACCAGCTTTATGTGTCGATCCGATGCCGAATGTACAATATTATTTCCAAGTGTATGAAAGCCATGACATCCCTGAAAGTGGATGGATCAGCGAAAACTGCTGGACACCTCCAGGTCTTGGACCATATACATATCAATGGCATGTTAAAAGTACGTGACACTGCCACTAACCTGGAAAGTGAATGGAGCGAAACCTGGCACTTCACTTTATATCCGCTTGAATTGACCATGGACCCGCTGGAGTTCAATCCCGGGTCCCCTTCTGCCAACGAATTTATTCGAGTTTACACCTGTGTTCATGGTTACGGTGGCATTGGTTTGGGTCTGGAGTTATATGCCAACACGGCTTCGGATGGCTCTACCAATGGCGATTGGATGTGGATCCATACGATCGGCACCTTCTGCTACAATCATGACGATCCTAATACCTGGCCAAATTGGGAGACGCTGCCATTTGACGACGGTGATCATCTGATCAAAGCCATCGCTTTTGGTCCGGATCACCAGACACTCGAGCAGTATGCCGTTTTTCACCTCGACCGCAGAAGACCGAATGGACCTCCATTGGTAAATCCTACAAACGACATTTGGCTTAATTACCGCACTATATATTTCGATTGGAATCCTTCATGGCGAGTTAACAATTATCGTTTCGTTGTTGGGGTGAATCCCGATCCAACCATAGATCCATTGGTCGATCAGACTTTGGATGCGGGTACTACTTCGTATGCGGTTGAATTCGATTTTGCCTACCAAGACCTATATTGGCGTGTTTATGCTATTAACGAACTTGGCTCATCAGACTCGACCTGGCATTTTGGCATTGACCAGATAGCTCCCACGTCGGCCGTGACACCTTTCCCTTCGAATGTGAGCTACGAATTAGCTTTTCCAGTCACCTGGGAAGGCACCGACGACCGTTCAGGATTACGTTGGTATGATATTCAGTACCGTGAGGGGAATTGACCGGACAGCATTTGGGTAGATTGGATGACTTATGTCAGCTCCATATCCTCAATCTTCATCGGCCAGGAAGGACACACTTACTACTTCCGTTCTCGAGCCCTGGATATTGCTGGAAACCTGGAAGATTGGCTGGAAGGAGATGGAGATACCTATGTCATGATTGACCCATCTGCCCAACCTCCATCACCATGGTGGGATGCAGCGTACAGCTACAAACGCAATCTACTGATCCTTAATAATGACAGCTATACCTTAGCAGCTGGTTACCCCATCCACCTGCATTTTGATACGGGAACTACGCCTTCTTCTACAGATTTGTATGCAGCATCGCAATCAGCAATTAAAGGAGATGATTTCAGGATCATCTACGATAACACTACAGAATTGAGTCGCTTCGTACAGGTATTTGAAAGTGGGCGGATCGATATCTGGTTCGATTTGCAAACGTCGATTGCCCCAAACCCCGGTTCAGATGGAACAAGCTACCAGCTGTATTATGGGAATCCATCAGCCAGCGATCCACCGGATGACGTAAACAATGTTCTTCCTCCTTCTAACGAAGCAAACACAGTCGGATTATGGCATTTCCAGGATGGCATCGGCAGCACATTCATCGATACTTCAGGAAACGGCAACAACGGGGTTATATATAATGGCGGGTGGGATCTGGGAGGCAAATTCGGCACCGCAGCCATATTCAACGGGAGCAGTACGTACGCTGAGATCCCAGCTTCTAATTTGTTCGATTTATCCAATTTCACCATCGAAGGATGGTTCAAGCTTTACAATAACGGTACCCAGCTTCTTCTTCGCAGAAGGATGGCAACGGATGGAGATGAAGCTTATCGTATGGAAATCAGGGATTGGAAGCTTGTTGGTAACATTCGCGGAGCAATAAATGTAACCTCACAAACACAGCTAGTTCAAGGTCGTTGGTATCATCTGGCGTTCACCTATGATGGGCAAACTGCAAGAGTCTATATCAACGGGCAATTAGAAGCATCCCAGACATTTACAGATGGTACACCTCCCAGCATGGGTCCGGTAATATTGGGGCGAAACTCAGCCAATAGCGATTACATGAATGGACAATTACAGGGATTAAGAATTTCAAATGTGGCAAGATCATCTTTTCCGTATGGCACGTTTGGGCAGATACTCAACGAACCTTCATCTGCCGCAGGTATTCCAATAACACCGCCTATCGGTGGGATGGCTGATCTGGCATTTCTCGATCTTACAACATATCCCAATCCTGATGGTGGTGTTCTTGTACAAGCAATACTCCAAAATCAGGGTGATCGCGATTCACAAAACGGTTTCTACACCGACATTTATGTATATCATCTACCAGTAGGCCCGGGTGATTACACTGGAAGCATTTCCTTCTGGGTTCAAGATCCATTAACTGTGGGGGCAGTGGTGACTCTCACAACGGTGATCAACGAATTACCCAATTTTTTGAACTTACAACCTGAGTCTGCCAGTGAAGCCTCGGGAATGTTGTACGGGCAGGTTGACTTATCAGGTTCGGTCAGTGAGGCCAATAATGTCAATAATATCTTTGCTGATGGGTTGTATATCTGCACTGCAAGCCCCGACCAATATGAAAGCGATGATGATCCCACCAATGCTTCAGCCTTGTCTTTAGGTCAATCGCAACTGCATAATTTTGGCAGAATTGGGGATCAGGATTGGATCAGGTTCGATGCCCAGGAGGGTATCACAACCACACTGCGAACTTACGGGCTGGGTGATTCTGCAGATACTTACTTATACCTCTACGATACCGACGGCGTGACACTTTTGGCATCGAATGACGATTACAATGGCACCCTGGCTTCACAGATCGTCTGGCAGGCACCTACAGATGGAACCTATTATGCACTCATCCGCCACTGGAACCCAACGGTGGGTGGGTGTGGGACAAGGTATAACTTCACCGTATTCGAAGGTACCGGGTATAGGACCTATCTGCCAGTACTGAGGAGATAGGCTGTCAGGGCAGTAATTTCGCATACAGCAACTGGTGTTTGATAAAAGCTCACCAGGTGAGACCTGGAAAAGCATCCCTGGGGTAGGCTGATCAAGCGCTCGCGGCTGGATTATATTTTCTTACGGCCAGGCAATGCTGAATGGAATGTATTGGAAACACGCCATCTCGATGGAAGCGATGGACCACACTCAGACCATCGCGCCGTGCTCACACGTTTGGTATTAAACCAGGTAACCATGTAGCTAATCGGTAATCTGCTGTTGTTGCATTACAATATAGATATACTTGCTGAATACTTGTGGTGAGGAGCGACAAGCAATGGAATTCTTTGAGGTGATCAGTAACCGGCATTCAATCCGTACCTTCACTGAACAACCGCTAGAGGAAGACAAGCTGCAAAAAATCCTGGAGACTGCCAACCTGGCACCTTCAGCCGGGAACCTGCAGGCTTACGAAATCTATGCTGTCACTGACTTTAAAAAAGCGAGATGGGCTTTCATGCGCTGCGTTAGCCCAGGAATATATTGCCAAAGCATCAGTGGCGCTGGTTTTTTGCACTCATCCTGAGCTGACCGAGGGGAAATATACTGAACGTGGAACCCGCCTGTACACGGTGCAGGATGCCACGATCGCGTGTACCTTTGCCATGCTTGCTGCCACCAACCTGGGGTTGGGCAGTGTGTGGGTGGGGACTTTTGACGAGAAAGTGGTGCGCATGATCATCGGGGCACCAGAAACCCAGGTACCAGTGGTCATTTTAGCCATCGGTTACCCGGGTGAATTCCCAGAACAGCACCCCCGCCGCCCGCTGGACCAGCTGGTTCACTGGGTGAAATAAAAGGCTACAGACGGACCCAACGGACACAAAGGGTAGAAAATTACCTTTTGATCTTAGTAGATAGAAAAATAAGGCGAAGTAAATGGCTTCGCCTTTGTCTTTCCCATAAGTTAGGAAATAATAACACGACTTAAACAAAATAATTATCGGGGTATGCACCTCGATATTTCAAGCCATATATTTCCTTCTGCTCTTTGTGCTCTAAGTGGTCTTTATTCCTTTTTAAATTTTCAATACAGCGGCTCCGTCCAACTTGCCGCTGCGCAGGTCATCCAATGCCCGGTTGGCATCCTCCAGTTTATATGGAGTGACCGTAGTTTTCACTGGCACCTTGGGGGCAATTTCCAGGAATTCATCTCCATCCTGGCGGGTGAGATTGGCAACACTCTTTATTGTACGTTCCTCCCACAGCAGTTGGTAGGGAAAGGAGGGGATATCCGTCATATGGATCCCACCGCTCACCACCACACCTCCCTTGGCAACCGCCTTGAGGGCGGTCACCATCAATGCACCCACGGGTGCCAGCACCAGGGCTGCATCCAGCTCCTCGGGTGGTGTTTCATCTGAGCCGCCTGCCCAATACACACCCAACCGGCGGGCAAAATCCTGCGTGGTTACATCGCCTGGCTTGGTGAAGGCGAATACCTTCTTTCCCTGGTACGCAGCCACCTGGGCAATGATGTGCCCGGCCGCCCCAAAGCCATAGATACCTAATCGCTCCACATGATCTCCAGCCAGCCGGTAGGTGCGATAACCGATCAACCCGGCGCACAGCAGCGGGGCTGCGTCGATATCATTGTAAGACCCAGGTAGAGAAAAACAGTAGCGCTGGTCGGCCACGGCATACTCCGCGTAACCCCCATCAAGGGTATAACCAGTGAACGCCGGGTGATCGCACAGGTTCTCCTGCCCGCGCAGGCAATAGCGGCAGGTGCCGTCGGTATAACCCAGCCAGGGTACCCCAATACGCTGCCCAGGTGCAAATCGATCCACACCCTCTCCCAGCTGGACCACCGTGCCAACGATTTGATGTCCCAGAATGAGCGGCAACCTGGGTTCGGTCAGGTCGCCATCCATCACGTGCAGATCTGTGCGGCACACGCCACAGGTATGCACCTTTAATATTACCTGGTGCCTCCCTGGTTGTGGCACAGGGACTTCTGCCAGTTTCAACGGTTGGCGTTGGGCTTCAAGCAGCATGGCTCGCATATTTTTAGGGATATTCATGGTTGCACCTGACAGGAAGGGCAAAGGTAGCAAGCTCCGCCGAGATAGGAGAGCTTCTGGATGAGTGTGCCGCAGTCAGGGCACGGCTTCCCAACAGACTGGTTACTCATCAAACGACGGTAACCGCCTGGATGGTCAAACAGGTTGCGTTCATCCTCTCGCCCACCTAGCTTGATCGCCTCAGCCAGGGTGCTTTGGATGGCAGTAAACAGCTTTTGCCGCTCATCCGCAGTCAGGGTGGGAATCTTACGCGCAGGGTGAATCTTTGCCCTGAACAGGATATCTTGGAGGTAGCCATTGCCGATGCCATTGATATGCTGGCTCGTAACCATGAAGCCTTTTATCCCTTTTTTAGTTTTCTCGGGATATCCCTCGAGCAGCTGATCGAAACGATCCAGGGTGAATTCTTCTGAAAGCGGAGGAATGCCGGACATGGCATAGGGTTCCTGAGATAATTCATCCTTTTCTACCAATTTTACAAAACCCCACATCTGCAGGGTGTAGGTCATTTTTGAGTCATCAGTGAAATCCCAACGCAGGTGAACCTTAACTGGCGGAGGTTGTTCTTGCGCATGGTATAGGATGCGCCCACCCAACTCGCCAAACCATAATAAGTGTTCTTCGCCCACAAAAAGAAATATCGAGCGTCCATAGCTGCTTGCCCCGGTGACTTGCATACCAGAGAGGATGGCATCATACTCCTCTGCGGGTTTGCTCAGCCAGAGGAACTTGTGCATGAGCACACCGCGACTGAACCGTTGGATTGTTTTTCCGGTTAGTGTAGCCTGCATCTGTTGGGAAATCGTGACGGCTTCAGGCATCTCGAGCATGGTTATCTCTCCTTTTGAATGGCTATGCAGTGCTCACGGTAATGCTCACAGGTATTTGCACGGATCAGCTGCACCAGGGTGATGTTATCATCGGGAAAGTCATACGAATAAGGTGCAGTGAGCTGGTCATCACTGATCGCCTGAAGGACGGTCATCACCCCGTGGTACAAATTACGGAACTCGATGACCGCTGAAGTTAATGACCGGTCCTTGTTTTCGGAATAAACCTGAGCATTGAAGCGATGCACATCATCCCATGAGGACATGGCCGGGTAAAGGGGAGGCTGCCCGGTGAGTACCATTCCCAGCCGGTCCAACAGGTACTTTTCCCATGCCGAAAGGTGACAAAGGATATCCTTGACCGACCAGTCACCTTCCATACCTGGAGCGACCTTTTCTTCTTCACTAAGCCCGGCGCAAACACGCTCGATATTTGCCCATTCCCGATCCAATTCGGCCAACAATTCGGATTTGCGTGTCTTTTCGCTCATAATTTCCTCCAATTCTCATCCCACGTCACGATCATTTTAATCCTGTAAATTTTAACGCACAATCGTCGAGCCTGCGGAACCATCCGATCGGGAAGAAACAACCTGGCCATCCTTTTCCAGGGTGCCCTGGTACGGTAATTCTCCCGCATGTGCAATCCAGGCGCTCAGCACCAGGGGTAAGGGATTCTCAGCTGCCAACCATTCACCGTTATATTTACGCGCCAGGTGCACATGCGTGCCGGTAGCCGTTCCGCCCTGGCAGGAGGGATGCCCTAGCGGCGAATCGGTCTCCACCCAGGTGCCTGCAGCGACCCTATTTTCGTCTGCAATATGCATATACAAGATCACCCAGCCGGTCTGCTCCAGGCCATCTCCATCAAGGTCGATGGCAACCACACCCCGCCCGGAGCGCACCACAAGTCCTGCGGCGGAGGCAGTCACCCAGGCGCGTGAGACTGCACAGGCTGGTTCACCGGTGATGGGGGCGAAGTCCAGGGCACCTCTTGGCGTGCCAATCCCCCAGGTGATGTGCGGACCAGAAGTCAATGCCCAGTTTTCGCCTGGCGCAAAAGGCAGCTCGAGAGCAGGCTGTTGCAAGCCAGACGGGAATAACGGCTCAACGCTGGCTGCAGCCGACCAGGGATCCCCAAACATCTGGCTATAAATCGCCAGGATCCCGTGCGGTGCATAAAGAGAATTCAGCCAATCCTGCTGTTTAAGGTAAAACTTTGAGCTAAGCGTCTGCAAGGCCACCGAGCCAGCGTTCAAAGTGGGGCATATACGTACGCGGGTGGAATTGGGGAAGGTTAAATCCGTCAGGGTCCCTTGCCGCCAGCCGTAATAACCCAAATTGAGCTGCTTGGCCACCAGCGAAAGCTCCAGGTATAGACCGTGGTAATTGGGGACATAAAAACCGATGGGATAATCCACATGTACGGGATCAGCTGGCTGGTCGTACACCCAACCAGAACGAAATTCCAGGAAGGCCAGGAGCAATTGCGGGTTGACTGATGATTCCACCGCCACCCTTTGCACGATCTCCGCACCGCTCAACCATTCCCCATCGCTCAACTTTTCACGATAAGTGCTTAAATAGCCTCCGGCTCCGGTAATGTAGGAATCAATATTGAAGCCTGCCGATAGCGGAGAATAGATGATGGCACTGTCTGGTATCAAGGCGCTTGAGTAAGCTGGCTCACCAAGCAGGTTTGCGATGGTGAGCTGCTGCCCGGTGGGTAACAGGCCCATAGAAGGCTGGGGTGGGCTGATCTGGTCAGCGCTGACGCCAAACCGGGCAGCCAGGGCTGTAAGGGTATCTCCCGACTGAATCGTATAAATAAAAGGGGGAAGGACTGTTCCCGGCTCGGTAGTGATCCAGGCTTCTGGAACAGACAGCCCAGGTGTGGCAGTGTGTAATCCTTCAAATGTTGAGTTTGGTATTGCAGGCTCAAGTGTTGCATCACCGGGAATTGGTAGAGCGGGTGAGGTGGTTAGGGGATTCTGATCGTCAGTGGGAAATGGCGGTTCTGGCGTAGTTGGCTTAGACTGCTCAGTAGGAAAATTCAAATTGGTCGATTGGCGTGCTGGCAGGTTACATGCCAGGGCAGGGATCAGGATCAGTGCCATGAAGCTGGACCAAACAATCAAGCGGCGGTGAGGTTTCTGAGACGATCTTGTTAATGACTTTTGCCGTGAAAATAATACTTTCATACATTAATTGACGTTCCAACCTGATAATAGTTCCTCACAAGCGGGTACTTTTTACATGCCGATAGATAGCAATGGATATGCTTGACCAGGCATTTCAAATCAATGCCTGGAGCAATCATTACAGCTGTGCTAAGCCTGGCGCAAATACGTTAATTATTTACCCTATCCCGGTCCGATTCTGCCAATCGCTTGAGGCGTTGCGCCACAGAGCGCAGGTGCTGCTCAGTGCGCTGCACACAGCTTACCTGCACCTGGTAATAATCTGCCACCAGCCTGTGGATCAAGAATCAATCAAATCCTATGCCTGAAGCTTTTCCAGGCGGTCCACCAACCCTTTGAGAACCACAAATGCTTTATCAACCGGCTCAGTGGAGGTCAGGTCGACGCCTGCCATCTGCAGAGCGTCCAGCGGGTACATTGAGCCGCCCAGCTTCAGGAAGTCCAGGTATTTCTGGGTGGATCCAGGTTTCCCGGACAGGATACCATCCACCAGGGCATTCGCCCCCGATATACCCGTGGCGTACTGGTAGACATAATAATTCATATACATATGACCGAATTGCGCCCAGGTAATACCAATACGGTCATGATCGAATTCCACCTCATCGCCATATCCTTCCTTGAACAGGTCAGCGGTCAGACCAATGAGAATATCCGCATTAATCGCTTGTCCCTTCTCTGCTCTGGTGTGCAGGTCCAGCTCGAAGCGTGCCAGGGTGGGCATGATAAAGAAGTAGCGGTGGTAGTTCGACATGGCTTCTTCGATCAGGCTGATCTGAAATTCAGGAGCAGATTGCATCTCAAACAGGTGGCGGCGAACCATTGCCTGGTTGAAGTTGGAGGCTACTTCAGCCACGAAGAGCGAGTAGCGGCTGTAAATGAATGGCTGGTACATGCGGCTGTAATTGGAGTGCAGCGAGTGACCCAGCTCATGCGCCAGGGTGCTTAGGCTGAACACATCATCAGCATAGCTCATCATAATGAAGGGGCGTGTGCCCATCGATCCACTGGAAAAGGCTCCTTCGCGCTTGCCCTTGTTGCGAGCATAGTCCACCCAGCGCGCCTCCAGACAACCGTGGCGCAGGATGTTGACATACTCCTCGCCCAGGGGTGCCATGCCATCAACGATCCAATCCACCGCCTGGCGGAATGGAACGACCGGTTTCTCAGATGTGAGAGGCGCTTTAATGTCGAAAATGTGGAATGTTTCATAACCAAGCAGCTTTTTGCGCAGGCGCCAGTAGCGGTGCCATGTAGGCAGGTTTTTCTTAAAGACCTCGATCAGGTTGTGGAACACCTCGACCGGAATGTTATTGGGTGCCAGTGAAGCATGCAGGGCAGAAGGGTAACCTCGCGCCCGGGCATTGAATACATCCTGCCGGATGGTGGCAGTGAGCGTGGCCGCCATGGTACTCTTGAACTTGAGATATCCATCCGAATAGTTTTCCCAGGCAGTCCGGCGTACTTCCCGGTCGGGATGGGTGATCAGGGCGCCGATGCTAGCCTGGCCTACCTCCAGCTGGCTACCATCAGAAGCAATGGCAGGATCAAAGGTCAGCTCAGCATTATTCAGGGCGTTATAGATGCTGGTGGCAGCGAAAAATGGATCATTAACCATCGCCAGCACCTCTTCCACATCCCCGGAACGTACATGTGCCTGTCGTTTCTCCAGCCTCTCCATGTAGTGTGCAAAGAAAGCCAGCCTGGGCTCGTCTTGCATCCACTGGCGTAATCTGGGGAAACCAATTTGCATCAGCTCCGGGTCAAAGAAGGCGACCGCTGCGCCAAATTTTGCCATCAGGCTGCGCCCCTGGCCATTACGGGCTGCCGCTGCCTGGTCAATTGTGTCCACTGCGTAAGCGTTGCTGGCATACACGTTGATCTTACCGATCAGCGTGCCTGCATCCTGATAGAGCTGGATGAATTCCAGTAATTTTTTCGGGCTTTCACCCAGGTGCCCCTGGTATGCCATCAGTCCAGGCAACATTCCAGCCAGCTGACTGCAGGCTGATTCCCAATCAGCAGGAGTGGGGAAGATGGAGCCAAGGTCCCAGGTCTGCTCAATGGGAACCTCGCTGCGAGAAGGAAGGGCGGTTGTATTTGTCATTTTGTACTCCTGGGACTAATTTGATATTTTTACCATCAGCAAGAGGCGAATGGACCCGGTGGAGAGCATTCCAGTGAGTAATTATAATCCCGGCAACTAACGTCAAGCAAAAATGAGCTGAATTTATAACCGAAGCATTCATCAGGTTGATCACTCATGCTTAACGAAAATGGTAAAATCGAGTAGATTGAAAAACGAGATGAAAACAGTGAATGGGCAGCCAAGACGTATTGAAGATGCAATATATGATCTGCCCCTTGTATTGGACGCCCCTTTGGAACCACAAAGGAACAACCTGAAGAAAACGCTGGTGGCGGCACAGAAGCGGTTGAGAGATTTCGCCATAAAGTACGACTGGTATGCTCACGTCCAGAAACCTTTCGCTCACCAGGCTCACATTTACAACTCCAAAGTTAATTTTGACCATGACCTGCTAGAAATTAGCGGAATGGACACCACCATCGAGCTCCCCAAAACATATTGTGCAGCCCTCGAAAATAATATCCTTATGTGTGTTTCCCCTGAACTATACCGGGAAGTGTATCCGGAAGGCGATGAGGAAGATTCATTTCAAAAACTGATTACCCATGAGATGGCGCATAGGCTGCATATCCGAATTCTGGATGGAGACGAAGAGGCGATGGGGCCGGTTTGGTTTTACGAGGGGTTTGCGCTCTACGCAGCTGATCAATTTGCACGAAGCATGCCTGACCTTTCCGAGGATGAGATTTGGAAAGTTGTGAACGAAAAAGAAAGGGGCGACTACCGTAAATATGCGACCGTGTTCCGCCACTTTGCGAGCAAGGTGAGTATTCATCAGTTGGTTGAAATGGCTGGTAAGCAAGATTTTGTAAATTGGATATGTCTTAAAGATTAACCAATGAGTATTTCATCATACGGTGGCTTTCATCTCGATGTGAGAAGATTTTCAGGCAGATAAGGAATAAGATTATGTATGCTCCCTTTGAGTGGTTATTGGAAGGTGAACCATGGATTGAATATCGAACCCGGCGTGATTTGCTTGGGCAATCTGAAGATGATCCTCAGGTGAGGGTGGCACGCCAGGCGATGCTGGCAAATTCCCAGGTGTTTTCCCTTGTTATTGAGCTTTCCGGCTGGCCTTGGACGGTCATATCGAGCCATAAGAGCGCCGGTCAGCCATTCCATAAACTCACCTTCATCGCCGACTTGGGTCTCACCACAAGTGATCCAGGGATGGACACCATCATCACTCGCATTCTCGAGCACCAGTCTGCTGAAGGCCCCTTCCAGCTGTCTAGCAATATCCCGGTTCACTACGGAGGAACAGGTGAGGATACATGGGCCTGGGCATTGTGTGATGCTCCACTCCTCGTGTACGCCCTGGCAAAATTCGGTTTACAGGATGATCCGAAAGTAACGACAGCCACTCAATATCTATTGGGCCTGGCACGAGCTAACGGCTGGCCTTGTGCCGTCTCAAAAGAGCTGGGTAAATTTCGTGGCCCTGGCCGTAAGGAAGACCCTTGCCCATTTGCTACATTGGCCATGTTGAAAGCGTTATCAACCATGGATGAATTGCGCGACAGCCCTGAATGCCATACCGGTGCTGAAGCCCTGCTGACTTTATGGAGTGATAGCCTTACAAAGCATCCTTATATCTTTTACATGGGTACTGACTTCCGCAAACTCAAGGTGCCATTTGTCTGGTATGACCTGATGCATGTGCTGGACGTGCTATCGCGGTTTCCCTGGCTCAGGAATGACCCACGCCTGATCGAAATGCTCTCGATATTGAAGAGCAAGGCCGATGAGGGAGGACGCTTCAGCCTGGAATCGGTCTGGACTGCCTGGAAGGACTGGGAATTTGGGCAGAAGAAGCAGCCATCCAGGTGGCTGACCCTGATGGCATGGCGCATCCTCGGGAGAGTAGGGATCACTTCGGTATGATCTGGCACAACTCAGATCAATGAGTTGCCATAATTCTCCATCTGGGAGTAATTCAAGGAATTAAGGTAGTTTTTGTGGTATTATTTGCTCATCGGTATTGCAGGAATGATTAACTACATCCTTCCACAATGGAGGTAAAAATGCGCATCAACTTAAGTAGTGTACTGATTGATGACCAGGAGAAAGCATTAAAGTTCTATACGGAAAAGCTTGGGTTTACGAAAATGGCGGATATACCCATGGGAGATTATCGCTGGATAACGGTTGTTTCGCCTGAAGGTCCTGTGGGGGTCGAGCTTGTGCTGGAGCCGATGGGATTCCCACCAGCGGTGGACTTTCAAAAAGCTCTTTTCATGGCAGGTATACCATACACAGCTTTTCTTACCGACGATATTGAAGCCGAGTTCAAGCAGCTCAAAGCCAAAGGGGTGATATTCAGGGGAGAACCACAGGAGATGGGTCCGATAAAATCCGTATTATTTGAGGATACCTGCGGAAATTTAATCAATCTTGTTCAACCGCTGATCAAACCTCCTGGATAACCTGAGTGTGACCTATTTTTATAGATATCCAGGTCGTTATCAAAAGAATGCCAGTAATTCACGATCATCCGACGCATGGGTAGAAACAATAGTATCTTATCCAGCTTAGGTTCACAATTATTGGTGGTAAAAATACAAGCTTCTGGGTACACAGGGAGATTTAATATGAGCAAAATCAGAGTTCTGGTTGGCACACGCAAGGGAGCGTTTGTTTTGACTTCCGATGAAATGCGTGAACGTTGGGAGATCAGTGGACCACACTTTGCCGGTTGGGAAATTTATCATATAAATGGATCACCCATTAACCCAGACCGTTTGTATGCCTCCCAATCCAATGGCTGGTTTGGACAGGTGATCCAGCGATCCAACGACGGAGGTATCACCTGGAATACAGTTGGAAATAAGTTTGCCTATGCTGGTGCTCCTGCCACGCACCAATGGTTCGATGGTTCACAGCGTCCCTGGGAATTCAAACGCGTCTGGAAGCTTCAACCTTCCCTGACCGAACTGGATACGGTCTATGCCGGGGTGGAAGATGCCGCACTGTTTCGCTCGACGGATGGCGGACAGAACTGGCAGGAACTGGACGGGTTGCGGGAGGTAAAAGGTAATCTGTGGGCACCGGGGGCAGGCGGAATGTGCCTGCATACCATCATTGAGGATCCTGGCAATCCATTGCGCCTGTATATTGCCATATCAGCAGCCGGTGCATTCCGCAGCGATGATGGTGGACAAAAATGGAAAGCGATCAACCACGGTCTAACGTCCAATTTTGAGCTGGCTGACCCTGATGCTGATGTCGGCCACTGTGTGCATTCCATAGCCATGCACCGGGCACAGCCGGAGGTGTTATTCATGCAAAAACACTGGGATATCATGCGCAGCGATAATGCCGGGGAATCCTGGTATGAAGTGAGTGGCAATCTGCCCACCGATTTTGGATTTACCATCACAGTGCATGCCCATGAGCCCAAGACAATCTATGTTGTTCCGATAAAGTCAGACTCAGAACACTTTCCACTCGATGGACAGCTGCGAGTGTATCGCAGCCGGACCGGTGGAAATGAATGGGAGGCATTGACCAAGGGCTTGCCGCAGAGCAATTGCTTTGTCAATGTTTTGCGCAGTGCCATGTCGGTGGACAGCTTTGACCCATGTGGAGTGTATTTTGGAACCACCGGCGGGCAGGTATATGCATCAAGTGATTCAGGCGACAGCTGGATAACCATCGTCAGAGATTTGCCACCTGTGCTATCTGTCGAGGCACAGGTATTGCCATGATCCGGGTTGTGCTGCCGGCTCAATTGTGCACGCTGGCGGATGTCGAACGTGAAACCGAGCTGCAGTTGCAGGGCAGAGTGACGCTCAATGCGGTCCTGGATGCGCTGGAAGCACGTTACCCGATGCTCCGGGGGACCATCCGCGACCAGCTAACCCTACAGCGGCGTCCCTTCATTCGCTTTTTTGCCTGTGGGGAGGATATATCTCAAGATCCGCAATCCAATCCACTTCCAGACGAGGTGGCAAACGGTATGCAACCGCTGCTTGTTGTGGGTGCCATGGCGGGAGGGTAGGTTGATGTGACAGGATTCAGGGTCGTTTTCCAGCCCTCTGGCAGGTAAAAAACAGATACCTGCTTATAAGCAGCGTTCGGCTATCCTCCCCCACACTTCCCCAAACCTTCTGATCTCATCCACCGTGTAGTAATGCACCGGTCCCACGCGCAACATGCCGTTTCTTCTCTCCAACTCAAAACTCGTATTAATCTCCAATACACCAACTGTTCCTCAGATATAACAGCGAGGTTATTAGCATTGGCGTAGGCAGACAAACAGGTCAAATCAATGTATGGATGCAGAATTAACCCACATCTTGAGCCGACTCAGGCAGTTATTGCCAGTACTTTCCGAGCGATACAATGTGGAAGAACTGGGCGTTTTTGGCTCATATCTACGCCAGGAACAAAGCCATGATAGTGATTTAGATATCCTGGTCACGTTTTCTGGAACACCAGGCTTATTGAAATTTATCGAGCTGGAAAATTATCTGAGCGATGTTTTCGGAATTAAGGTAGACCTGGTAATGAAAGATGCGCTCAAGCCGACAATCGGCAAGCAAATACTCAAGGAAGTCATGCAAGTATGAAGGGGCAACATACCTACATCGATTATGTGAAAGACACACTGGAAGCAATTGAATAAGCGATCGTGTTCGTTGAGAGCTTGGATTACTAATAATTCAGCCAGGATGATAAAACGGTTTATGCAGTCATCCGGGCATTAGAAATTGTTGGAGAAGCTACCAAGAAAATACCCCAAGAAGTAAAAGAGCACTATGAAGAGATGCCATGGCGGGAAATTGCGGGAATGAGGGATAAGCTCATCCACGATTACTTTGGGGTAAATCTGGCCGTGGTATGGAAAGCAGTTTCTGAAGACCTTCCGAAAATAGATCCGTTATTGCGGAGAATGCTGGCAGACATTCGATAGAACTGAGCTGACTGTTCATCCTTCAGCCTCTGCAATCCTCCCCAACGCGTCCCCAAATCTCTCTATCTCCTCCAGCGTGTTGTAATGCACCGGGCCTACGCGCACCATGCCACCGCTCCCCTCCAACCCCAGGCGCGTGGTGACCTCCAGGGCGTAATAATTCCCATCCCACACGTAAATATTGGCCTCATCCAGCTCTTCCGCCACCTGGCGGGGAGGCTTGCCTGTCAGTGTAAACGCAGCGGTTGGGACGCGTTCCTCCAACCGTTTCGTATCCGTGATGCCATAGACGGTCACACCAGGGGTTTCCGCCAGGATATCCAGCAATACCTGACTTAACTCAAATTCATAACTGCGTATGGCTGCCATCCCTTTTTTAAAGCTCAAGCGCCGGCCGGTGTAATCAGCTGCGTAGCGCTCAGCATATTCACCACCAAAGGTATCCCCCACCCATTCGATGTACTCCAGCGCCCCCAACACCCCACACATGCCCTCGAAATTCCCCGTGCCGGTCTCAAACTTCCCCGGCGGGTTTGGGGGAGCAGGGCGCACCTTATAGGCGGTAAGCTGGTCAAGCAGGTCATAGCGCCCGTACAGCACGCCCATGTGCGGTCCAAAGAACTTGTAGGATGAGCAAACCAAAAAGTCACATCCCAGATGCTGAACATCGATGGGACCATGAGGCGCATATTGCACCGCATCGATATACACCAGGGTTCCCACCTGATGAGCCATCTGGGTGATCCTGGCCACCGGGTTGATCGTTCCCAACGCATTGGAGGCATATCCGAGCGCCAACAAGCGCGGCTTGCGTTCAAGGGCAGCCTGCATCTCATCCATATTCAGCGTGCCATCCTCGGGGTGAAAGTCCACCCAATTCACGACACAACCCCTGTCCTGTGCAGCCATCACCCAGGGTGTGACGTTGGCATCGTGGTCCAGGCGTGTGACGACGATTTCATCACCCGGGTTGAACGTGCGCATCAGCGCCCGGCTGATGTTGAAGGTCAGGCTGGTCATGTTTGGCCCAAATACGATCTCCTGGGGGTCGCGGGCGTTGAGGAAATCCGCAGCGGTGAGGCGTGCATCTTCCACCAATGCGTCCGACTCGCGGCTGGTGGCAAAGGCACCTTCATGATTGGCATTATGCTCCACCAGGTAATTATTCATCCGGTCAAGCACCGTGCGTGCTACCTGGGTACCAGCGGGGTTGTCCAGGAAAATGGCATCCCGCTTAAGGGCTGGGAATTGGGATCGAATGGCGGACAGGTCAAGAGGCATGGGAAGACTCCGGTGAGAGGTATTTTGTTGCCAGGGACAACTAATTATAATGCGATTGGAAAAAACACTTCAGGATGAAGTGGCATTGTTATGAAAACAGACACATTCATTTTCTCCCGAGATATCCTTGGGCATCATCTGCCTGGCAATCCTTTCCGCCTGCAGCAGCTCCTCGGGAGTGTTGATGTTCAAGAAAGCCAGCTGGTCTGGGTCATAGGGTAACATTTCCTCAGCTTCCAGGAAGCGGATATTTGCCTGTGAAAACCAGGCATCCACACGGCGCTTGCTGGCTTCCAGTGCGGAATGGACAAACGGCAGGCAGCTCTCCCGCCGGTAAACAGCGTGGAACGGCTCAGTTCCACCCTTTGAGCGTGGAATGACTGCATCCGCACCGGTTTCGTGGAGCAGAACCAACGCTAAGGCGAAAATTTCCTGGCTTGCAAAGGGCATATCACAGGCTACCACAGCCACATAAGGATACCGAGCAACACTCAGGGCAGTAAACAACCCTCCCAGGGCACCCAATCCAGGAAAGATATCTGGGACGGGTGTGAGCCCCAGGAAACGGTAGCTTTCGGGGTGGTTGGAGGTGACCAGCACTTCGTTTGCCAGTCCGGCCAATCGACTGAGCGGGCGCAGGATGAGCGGTTTGCCAAGGAACGGCAACAGGGCTTTATCCGTGCCCATGCGTCGCGACTCGCCTCCCGCCTGGATCACCAGGGATAACATGCTTCTACTCCGATAAATATCAGCCCAATGTTCATCATGGAATAAACCTTGCCAAACATGATTATAATGGGATTATCAATAAGGATACGAATGCGATGAAAACTGTAGCAGACATTCTGGATCAATTAACCGTTGAAAATATGGAATTAGCAGAAGCACGGGTAGATAATACCGTGCGTTGTTATGCCTGCGCACATCGCTGCCTGATCCGTGAAGGCCGGCGCGGTATCTGCCAGGTGCGCTTCAATAAAGACGGCAAATTGCACGTACCCTGGGGTTATGTAGCCGGCTTGCAGGCTGACCCTATTGAGAAAAAACCTTTTTTCCATATTCTGCCTGGTAGTGATGCCCTCACCTTTGGTATGCTGGGTTGTGATTTCCACTGCGCCAATTGCCAGAATTGGGTCAGCTCACAGATGCTGCGGGATCCAGCAGCGGACGAGTCAGTCAGTTATATTCACCACATCACGCCCGAACAAATGATATTAGCGGCTGAAAGGGCAGGGGCGAGTGTGATCGCATCCTCCTACAACGAGCCGCTGATCACATCGGAGTGGGCAGTGAGCATCTTCAAGCTGGCAGTACGGCAGGGGATAAAGTGTGTGTACGTCTCCAATGGCAACGCCACCCCACAGGTGTTGGAATATTTGCGCCCCTACCTGAGCGGTTACAAGGTCGATCTTAAGACAATGAACGATAAACAATACCGCCAGCTGGGTGGTGTGTTGAATAACGTGTTGGATACCATACGGATGGCATACCAGCTGGGGCTGTGGGTGGAGGTGGTAACGTTGGTCATCCCAGGGTTTAATGAGAGCACTGATGAACTCATGGATGCAGGCCGCTTCATTACATCCGTCTCACCCGACATTCCCTGGCATGTAACTGCTTTTCACCCCGATTATAAGATGACCGAGACGCATCCAACCCCGGTGAAGACCCTGCAACGGGCGGCTGAGATCGGGCAGGAAGCAGGGTTGAAATATGTCTACGCCGGGAATCTGCCCGGAAGCCTGCGGGAATATGAGAATACCCACTGCCCCAAGTGCCAGACTTTGCTGATTGAACGCACAGGTTATGTCATTTACAAGTATCAGATCACCGAAGCTGGAACCTGCCAAAAATGTGGCACAAAAATCCCCGGTATTTGGACAGACGATCCGAAATCAGTGAGGCTGGCGGGATGGGGAATGCCAAGGGTATTCAGGTGATTCCATGTGGCACTTTCGCTGGATCTATTGTGGGGGTGGTTTTCGCACGATAACGCGCATCACACGTCGGTCTATGGCACCAAAACGATATTTATACTGCTCATCCCCACGCATAAAGTCGAAACACTCCCGATGGTTCTCGTTAGCCCATTCCAGCAGGTGACCAAGCAAGACCCACCCAAGAGAAAGCTCTTTGAAGCGAAAATCCATACCGGAGTTATATACCCAGATGTGGTTCATATAATCGAAGTTCAGGTAACCAGCTGCTTTTTCTCCGTTCACTTCGATGAATGCCAGTTGAAGCCAGCCAGCCTGTTGGGCAGCATGTACGATCGAATGCATCTGGTCACGCATGGAGGCAGTCAGAAATTTTGCTTTATCCGGGTCGCAATCCATTAAGCCAAAAAAACTGTTGATCTCCTGGTCCAGCCTGGTTCCATCTTCAACGATATACCATCTCACTGGCAGGTAATATTCTTCAGCACGACGCATCTTACGCCGAATCTCATGTCGCTGTTTTTTATCAATACCGCAAATGTATTTTTCCCAATCTCCAGGGAGGGGAATATATGGGCAATGCTGAAGCGGCTGCTGGGTATATATCCAACCACGTTTTTCTGCTTCTGCTTGAAGTGCGGTTAATGTGGGAGAGTTTTCCAAGAGGTTATACCAATCCAACACCTGGAAATTAAAGGGTTGTTCGCTTGCTAGATGGTCCAAAAGCGCTCCCAAGAAGTCGGGGAGATCCTCCGTCCTGGCAATCACATCCAGGTAATCGGATATTTCAATGCTTCCAAGGAGCATCAGAGCTGGGTCACCATCGCGGTTTTTTGTCAGAAACATTGGGGCAATCCCACTAAGCCCACCATGCTCCTGGCGTGCGATGTAGATAGCTAATTCCGCATCAGACCATTCACCGCCACCCAATCCCTGCCACCATGCAGTAATATATTCGTGGCGTAAAAACGGCACATGACTTGCACTAATCGCCAGTAAATCGTTCCATTCTTTTTCTAAGCTGGTCAATTCTGGTAAGGAGCGGATGGTTGCAATGTGCATATTTACTCCTGATGGTATATTACAAGTTAGATTTTACCAGTATAATCACTCGATATGGCTTCTTTCCTCGATCTGAATCTACTTCCCCTGGCTCGACAGAGCGGGAATGAAATAAACGAGCTGCCGGATTTATTTGCAGTTGCCCCGCCTCGCAGAGCGGCACATGGACGCGAAGAAGATAGTTTGATCATCTATCTGAGCATGGTTGGTAATTCCTCTCTTTCAACCCAGGCGCATGCCCAACTACTGGAGCAGTTGACTACAAAATTCTACAAGACCACGGGGAGTTTAACCTCGGCACTCCGTTCTGTTGTAGAGAACCTTAATATGTATTTGCTTGACCGCAATCTTCGCAGCACCAGTGTAGGCCAGCAGGGGATTGGACAGCTGATCTTGGTGGCACTCCGGGCTGACACTTTATATATTACCCAATGCGGTTCGGTACACGCGTTTTTAGTGACCCCACAGGAAACCCAACACATGCATGACCCCCAAAGCTCGGGACGTGGATTGGGCCTCAGCAGCACAACGCCTATGCGTTTCCTGCGTATGAAAATGAATCCGGATGACTACGTGGTACTCTCAACGCTAGCCGCCCCTGGTTGGACCGACAGTACCATCAGGCATCCTCAGCACCAGGGGATCGAAGCGGTGCGCCGACAACTGCTGGAAAGTGGTGGGCAGGAATTTAATTCAGTGATCGTCCAGGCACTGGCAGGCACGGGCAAGCTCAAGCTTCTCAAACGGAAGACAGAAATGCCGGACATGGCGCATCCTACTACGCTGACACAGCCCAGCGCAGCAGAGTCGGCCATAACACCAGCAATAGCGTTAGATACCTATGGTATGCCAACCGAGGATAAGAGGTTGGGGCTTCCATCAAGCGCAATTCCGCCGATAGTTTCTTCGGGACAACCGACTGAAGATAGGAAGCTGGGGATTCCCACAAGCTCTACAGGACCTGTGAGCATAGGCGCAGCAACGGGAAACACAACTTCAGCCCGGCAGGCAGGGTCAACTCCAATTTCAACACAACCAAATGGCCAGCCGCCGATTAAGGATGGGATGGCTTCGAACATCAGCATGGCACCTGCACAAACAGGCCAACCCATCGCTTCCACACCAAAATCCACAATTCCATCGTCAAAGCCGGAGCAGACCAAAAAAGATTCGCAGCCAGGTCGTGGCGCGAAATATCTTACATCATTCCGGATCACCCTGGCAGCAATCGGTGCATCCATCCTGCGCGCCTTGCGCAGCGCACTGGCTACAATCAGTGCAGCGCTCCTTCGTTTACTGAAGAATCTTCTGCCAGATGCAGACGTGCTCCGCTTACCACCATCGATGATGGTATTCATTGCCATAGCAATACCCTTGGTGCTAGCCACAATTGGTGGAGTGGTCTTTCTCCAACGCGGTCGAGCCCAACAGCACCAGATTTATTATGAGCAGGCAGTTGAGGAAGCAGCTTATGCAGTCTCACTCACCAATCCAGTGGAGCAGCGCATGGCCTGGCAGACTGCTCTTGGCGACCTGGACAAAGCAGAAGGCTATACCGTTACCAGTCAGTCTCAAGAATTACGTACCCAAATAATCACCAACCTGGATAACCTGGATGCGATTAAACGCCTGGATTATCAACAAGCTATTGTAGGCGGATTGGATAGCGGTGTAAATGTGAGCCGCATGGTTGCCACCGCCACCGATTTGTACCTGCTTAACCAGGCGGAAGGCAATGTGCTGCGGGCGATCATGACTGGACGAGGGTATGAAATTGATCCCAGTTTCCAATGCGGACCAACATACGGACCAGTCAATGTTGGCCCCCTGGTAGATATCGATGAGTTACCCCCAGGATCATTTGAAAACGCCAGCCTGCTAGCCATGGACAACAATGGCAATCTGCTATACTGCGTAGTCGGTTCCCAACCTTATAGCGCAGCCATGGCTCCTCCCAATACCGGGTTTGGCGGGCCGATTGGCATGACCCTTGACCGGAGTGATCTCTACGTGCTGGATCCAAAAGTAAATGCGGTATGGATATACCGCAATTTGGAGGTGACAGAACCGCCTCGCCTGTTTTTTGGAGATACCATTCCACCAATGGAGGATGTGATCGATCTCGCAGTATATAATGACGAACTGTTCCTCCTGCACGCAGACGGCCACATGACCAAGTGCACCTATAGTGGCCTACCTGAATCACCCACCCATTGTGATGATCCCTACCCCTATTCGGACAACCGCCCTGGAAAGATCCACGGACCAACCATTGAGGACACGCTATTTAGCCAGATCTATTTCTTGTCTTTCCCCGAACGATCTATCTATCTCCTGGATCCCCAGAACCAATCGATCTTCTACTTTAGCGTTCTATTGAATTTACAATCCCAATATCAGCCCAAAGAACCACTTGTTGAGGGAGATGCAACTGCTTTTGCCATCAGCCCAAATCGAACCGCCTTCCTCGCCATTGGTAATAACGTTTATTATGCTGCTATGCCTTAAAATCACCCTGGATTGATAATTTTAACCATCAAAACTTACTCTCCAAAAGCAAGGCAACCGAACACAGACAGAGAAGAATTTAAATTTTGATCTGACATGCCGTGGAGCCCCGATCAGTTAATGCTTTCTGATGCTATGGTTTCAGGGCATTCCAGGCTAATCAGCGGTATTCGATAAGCGGTATAATCGCAAAAGTCTTATCTAATCACAACGATCTATGAAATATCGAGCTGACATAGTTGCTGTCCTACTTGCCATTGCTGGTTTCCTGGCGTCTGCACTGGTAACCGAGCGCATCTTTGAAGCCATCCCACATATTGAAGATGAAATTGCATATGTCTGGCAAGCTAAAGCCCTGGCAGAGGGGCATCTTACAATTCCCTCGCCCACACATACCCGCAGCCTTTTAGTTCCCTTCATCGTTGATCACGAAGGAGAGCGTTTTGGTAAATATCCTCCAGGCTGGCCTGGTTTGCTATCCATTGCCATCCAACTGGGGATACGTGCCTGGATCAATCCCCTTTTAGCGGGCTTGGGTGTCTGGCTGACCTATCAGCTTGGAAAACGCTGTTTCAGCGCATTGGTTGGGCTTCTGGCTGCCGGTCTTACAGTCACCTCACCGTTCTTTTTAATGAACTCGGGGTCCTTGCTTTCCCACCCACTAGGATTGGTCCTGAGTGCATCATTTGCCCTTACCTGGCTGGATGCATTTTGGGAAAACAAGGGTGAGGAGACGATTAAACCTGCCACAAGATCCAAAAGGCAATGGCTATTCACCATGATCGCAGCTTTTTCCCTTGGTGGTTTGATCCTTACCCGCCCGATGACTGCCCTGGCTTTAGCTCTGCCATTTGCCATTCATGGCTTGTATTTGTTGATAAGAAGTGACCGCTCCACCCGTTTAAGGTTACTTGTCTTCTGCCTGGTCATCGCTGTTTTTACAGGATTGTATTTCCTATGGCAATATTTACTCACCGGTGATGCATTGCTTAATCCATACACCTTGTGGTGGCCATATGATCGAGTGGGTTTCGGGCCTGGGCATGGCCGCGGAGCTGAGGGGCATACATTACACCTGGCATGGACCAATACCCGCCATAGCCTGGACGCAGGCAGTTATGACCTGTTCGGTTGGGGAGGATACTCCTGGATCTTTTTGCCATTTGGGCTCTGGGCTTCCCGACGCAACCTGAAAGGATTGCTGCTTTTCGGCATAGTCGTCAGCATGGTGATGGTTTACACGACTTATTGGATCGGTGCCACTCTTTATGGTCCCAGGTATTATTATGAATGCCTGTTCAGCCTGACATTAATTAGTGCTGCCGGTATTGCCTGGTTGGCAGGATGGCCTTACAGACCGGATCAACCAGGCGTTCGTTATACAGGTTGGCGTAAGTTGCGACCCCTATTGGTCACCTTGGTTGTGGGGGTGTTAGTGGGAATCAACCTGATCCTTTACCTGCCGAACCGGCTTGGGGGAATGGTGGGGTTATATAATATAGAACGGGCTGATCAGCAACCGTTCCAAACCCTCGCCGTGCAAGCCCTCGCCCCTGCCCTGGTCATTGTACATACCGATCGATGGATGGAATATGGTGCCCTGCTAGAGCTTGAAGATCCAATGCTCACCACACCCTTCATCTTTGCCTGGAGTATCAGCCCTTCCACAGATGCCTCGCTAGCTGGAGATTTCACAAACCGCACTGTATACCACTATTATCCCGATCAGCCGTTCCAGCTATACCGGGAACCTCTGGATATACCCTGACTAATTATGGGTAGGGGGTTGTGGCTGGCGGTTGGGTTATGGTTGGTACGGGTGTCTCTATTGGAATGACCTGACCCGGTGTGGGGGTTGTCTCTCCACCAGGGGTAGCTGTGGCACTTACTCCCTGAGCACACTGGTCAGCTGCGTAAACCGCAGTTGGTTCAACCAGCGAGCTTGCGATTAAGGTCATATACGTATCATATTGTGCCTGGGCATCGCACCACTGGCTTCGGGCGGCAAGCCAGTCTCCGTAACCCAGCAAAGCATCCAAGTAACGGTTTGACGCTGTCCATCCCGAGATATCGCTCAAGTTTGGAGCTGCTGCAGCTAACTGGGAAAAATAACTCACTGACTGTGCCCAGTCTACACCCCAGTAGCTGGCCCCGCGGATATACAATTCAGCCCAATCGCGCCAATTGCGCGCTTCCGCATCCAATGGACCGAATCGCTCGGCCAGGGTCAGGTCGTAATTACCACCTTCCAGGTCATATAACTGGGCGATCTTATCGATACCCCGGTTGCGAAGGGCTACAAACAGCATATCGTCCACCTGCACTGCAGAGAAGTCAGCATAGTTCTTGCGTAAAAGCAACAATGTTTCGATGGTGCCGGTCCAATCACGCCCAATGAGTAGACTCTGCGCCTGGGCAAACAGCTCATCCCTGCCCCGATAATCTGGCGTAGGGGTTAGGGTTGGTGTTGGAACCATGGTAGGGGTGGCAGTGATACGTTGCTGGGTTAAAACGTAGGCAAGCTGGTCAGACACATTGGGGTAATTTGGATCGAGCTTGATGATGTATTCGAGCCTCTGCCTGGCTCGATCAAAATTGCCAGCGGCAATATCTTGTTGAGCCAATACATACTGATTGGTTGCCTCATTAGCAACCAAAGTTGATTGATAGTGGGTTCGCTGATCAATGGCTGAGTTATATCCCGCATAAACGCTTCCACCTGCAATCAAGGCAAGCAGGAGCACTCCCAGGATCGCCCACAATATCCACCTACGCCTGCCCCTGGGTGCTTTCTCTGGTTCATCAGGGATATCTGGGGGCAAGATTAAGTCGTCATCACTGAGCTGGGATGGCTGCGTAACACCAAGGGTTTGCTGTTCTGATGTCGGATTGATCTCCGAGCTCTCAGAGGAAATATCAGCTTCCGTTCCTCCAGAGCGCTCATCAGAAGGGACATTCACAGGTTGGGTGATATCCAACTCTGCTTCCTGCTCATAAGGAGATGAAGTTTCAGATGAACTTTCACCATTTGTGGAGCTAGATTGTTCGTCGCCGCTACTAGAAGGCGGACGAGTTTCGTCTAAATTAGGAGATTCCATTCTGCCAATTATACCTCAGGGAATTTAACGTCCTTCGTTCTGCATTGGTTCCCGACCCCTTGATACTTCTATTCATTATTCATACGGGGACCTAATAACTCGGCTAACGTGGAAACCTGGGAAGCATGTACCAGGGCGATGACCTCATCCACCGGGGCTAGCTCCGTGTTCCCGTTGGGTACGATCAGTTGACCTTTACGAATGACCGCGACAAAAACGCATTGTGAGGGCAGATTGATATCGCGCAAAATTTTACCGACCACAACCGCCCGTGGATCCACCTTCTCTTCAACAATCGAGTATTCGCCTTTGCGCAACTTAAGCAGGGTCATCATATCCCCTATGGACATTTCTTCGGCGATCAATTTCGCCAGGATGTCAGACTGGCAAAGGGCAACATCCACCCCCATATCAGGGGTAAACAACCAGGTATTCTTAGGGTTGTTCACTCGAGCAATGATCCTTCTTACACCAAATTCAAAACGCGCCAGGGTAGTAACCACCAGGTTATCTTCATCTTCACCAGTCACAGCTGCCAACACCTGGGCAGCCTCAATCCCTGCTCGCTCAAGCACACTGGGCGAGCTGCCATCACCATCTATAATGACCTCATCAGGCAATTCCTCGCGTAAGCGTTTTAATACGTCTGGACGATCTTCGATCAGCCTGACTTTATGTCCTCCGTTGAGCAGCTGGGAGGCAAGCTGTGAACCGGTCTTACCACCGCCTACTATGATGACAAACATCTCAACCTCCTTCCGACAGCCCCAATAGAGTTTTAAAACGATCCAGCGACGACGCCAGAATTGCCACATGGATGATATCGCCATCCTTGAATTGACTCCCAAAGGTGGGGATGAATGCCGCCCCCTGTCGGCTGATGGCAACTACCGAGATCTCACTGGAAACCGTCAGGTCTTTCACCATTCGTCCAACCAGTTGTGGTGGAACCTCGATATTAACCAGGCTCACTTCCCCACTTCCAAAACTGTGGACAGGGTCGATTTCTGCCGAAGTGATCAGCTCACGAATGCGCTCTGCGCCCCAGGTTGTCGAAGAAATGGTCAGCATCCCCAGCCGGCGATAGATCTCTGCCCGTTGTGGATCGTATAACCGGGCCACCACACGCGGTACGTGGAAAATATTACGCGCAATACGCGCTGCCAGGATGTTGGCATTATCCGACGAGCTGGCAGCTGCGAATGCATCGGCACTCTCGATGCCGGCTTTGAGCAATACATCGCGATCAAAACCGATCCCCATAATTTTTTGCACCTTGATATTCGGCTCCAGCCTGGCCAGGGCACTGGTATCACAATCGATCACTACGACCTGATGGCCTTCATCTACCAGCAGCCGGGCAAGTTGTACTCCAACCCGGCCGCATCCCATAATGATTACCTTCATATTTCCTCCTTGCTCACAGAACTGTTGATCACTTGTTGCATAAAACGCTCACGCCAACGAATAAACATTTTACGAATCCAATCCAGGCTATAGACGATGATCGGAAAGCATACTAGTCCAATCCATAATTCTGGTGGTATGGCTACCTGACCGAATAGGTTTGCTAATGGTGGAATATAAACTAATGCCAACAGGATGGCAAGGTCGATGACTATTCCACGTAACAGGGCAGGATTGCTAAGCCAGCCGAGTGTACGCCCCCGGTTGCGCTCGGTACGGCAGGCAAAGGCATTCCCTATCTGTGCCATCACCACCCCGGCATAATAGACCGTGGTTGCCAGTGCATTCTGATCCTCATGAGAAAGTTTAGAAAATATCATCGTATGCAAGGATTGAAAGGCAGGCAAATCTATCCAGCTGTAGATAAAGAAGAATGCAATAAAGCATAGTATGGCTTCAATCGGACCTAACCAGAGAAAAGCGCGCCTTAGCAATCTGCCATCCACCATGGATTGTGTTTTCTTGCGTGGTGGTCGCAGCATTACATCCGGTTCAGGGTTCTCACTTCCCAGTGCCAGTGCAGGGAATAAGTCCGTCCCTAGGTCAATTGCCAGGATCTGTTTGACGCCCAAGGCAAGTGGCATCACCTGCGGAGTGAGTAATGCGGTCAGTATGAACGGCATTATTTCAGGTACATTGCTAGAGAAGATATACGTGCTGAATTTACGCAAATTATCATAAACTGTGCGCCCTTCTTCGATCGCACGCGCAATGGTGGAGAAGTTGTCATTCGTGAGGATGATATCGGCAGCTTCCTTGGCTACATCGGTCCCCACCAATCCCATGGCGACTCCCACATCTGCCTTGCGTAGTGCTGGGGCATCATTGACTCCATCCCCAGTCACAGCAACCACATCTCCACGGGCCTGGTATGCTGCAACCAGTCGTAGTTTATGCTCAGGTGCCATGCGAGCAAAAATCACTTCTTTATCCAGCATGCCTTGCAGCTCTATATCATTAAGCTCCTCCAATTCAGCACCGGTCAGGATCAATGGGTTAGCATCCCTTAGCAGCCCAATGCGGCGTGCCAATGATTCTGCTGTCAGCCCGTAATCACCTGTGATCATGATCATACGTACACCCGCCCGTTGACAGGTCTTTACTGCCTCCATCACCTCTGGGCGTGGCGGGTCCATCATGGCAGATAAGCCCAGGAAAACCATGTTCACTTCCACTCTTTCAGTGGTATAGCTGCCAACGCGTGGGGGCAATGTATGATATGCCAGTGCCAATACGCGCAAGGCATTCCGGGCATAATCATCATTGGCTGACAAGATTCTCCCCCGCCAGCTGTCATCCAATGGGATTACTTCGCCATGCATGCGAATGTGGGTGCATAATTGCAGAACTTCCCGCGGCGCACCTTTAATAAACGCTATTTGCTCTCCAATAGGTACTTCAGAGAACGAAACCTCCTGCCGGGTCACTTGGTGGATGGTGCTCATCCTCTTGCGCCGGGCATCAAAGGGGAGTTCATGCAGCCTGGGCATTGAATGGATAAGTTTTTCTTCCACTAAACCATTTTTTAATGCCACCACGCGCAGTGCAGCCTCCGTTTGGTCGCCTAAAACTGTCCAATTAGGTTGGTCTGGGGTTGGGGAGTTGAGACGCGAATTATTACACAGCATACCTGCGGTGAGCAAAGCGCTTAAATCGCTTTTGGCTGTTTCAGTGACTGGGCTGGGCACAAATTCACCTTCCGGCTCATAACCTGAACCAGTTACGACCAGTGGTTTCCCACCCACCCAGACCTGGCGGACAGTCATCTGGTTCTGGGTAAGGGTGCCGCTCTTATCGGTGCATATCACCGAAACATGTTCTAGTGTCTCCAGGATGGAAAGTTTTTTAACCAGTACACCCTTCTGGGCCAGGCGCTGCACTGAGGCCGATAGCGATAACGTGACCGTAGCTGGCAAACCCTCTGGTATTGCTGCCACAATGATCCCTAAGGCTAAAATAAAGGCTTCATTGATGCCCAGTTGTACATCGGCAACGCCCACTGCGAAAACAATTGCTCCCAACCCCAAGGCAATCAATGAGATGATACGGGTAAGGCGGGACATTTCCTGTTGAAGCCGGCTGGGTTCCTCGCGCACAGCCTGGGTGAGACGCACAATCCGACCAAACTGGGTTAGCATGCCCGTGGCATACACGATCGCCCTCCCTGTGCCTGAGACAACTGATGTGCCAGTAAAGACAAGGTTGGGTCGCTCAACCTCGCTGATGCCTTCGTACAGCGAGGCATCAGCTGTTTTACGCGCTGGCACCGCTTCGCCAGTTAGAATGGCATTGTTCACTCGTAATCCGTACTCTTCGATGACGCGGGCATCGGCAGGAATGTTGTCTCCCTCTGCAAGAACAAGGAGATCTCCGGCTACCAAATCACTGGAGGCTACTTTAACCTCCATGCCATTCCGGATTACCCGGGCATAGCTTGGCAGTAGATGCTGAAGTGCAGCCGTAGCTTGCTCGGCACGGAACTCACGCCAGTAGGAGAATGCGCCGTTTACCACCACCACGATCCAGATGATGACACCCAGGGTGGGCTCATGCAGCCAAATAGCAATTACACCGGCTGCCCATAACAATAGTGCCATGGGGTGGGTGATAAAGCCCAGGAATTTTCTCCATGCTGGTTCATGTGGGGGCTCGGATAGCTGGTTGCTGCCATATAGGGAACGGCGCGCCTCAACATCACTTTCAATCAGGCCTGTGGGTGAGGTCTCCAAAGATGTGAATACATCAGCTACGGGTAGAGCGTAAATCGGATCAGATACCATAAAAAATCGCTATGCGTTTCAAGCGCATAGCGATTGTATCATACCGAGTGATTTTGCTTATTTAGCAGACGCTTCTATCCTAGGGTAAATTCCCTTCATTAGCTGGCGCAGTTTCTTTTGGTTTTCCGCCCAGGCGGGGTTCTTCTTTCTTCTCTAGATATTTGGAAAGGAAGGATGGAGCTTCTGGATGGTCGCTATGCAAAGCGTGATCATAATCTCCAGCCGGAGCAGGTTGTTCATAGCGCAAAGGTCTGTGAACTCCAAGCAGCTCAAACCAACGGGTTATTGTTACCAGTACAGCATAACGATACTCCTGCATCTTTAAGGATTGCCATTCCACTATGGAAGCCATCGAGCCCTGTACACGGGCTTTTTCGCGCACAATGCGATGGATTTGGATTGGTGTGCGCACCCCGATCGGAGATATTAACAGAATATTGGCTGCCAGGATTAGAATGCTGAAGGAGATCAATACCACCCATCCACCATCCTGCCATTTGCCAACGATTTGGCCAATAAACACCACGGCTGCAAGGACGCCTGCAAATCCAGCTCCCAGACTCCCCCATTTGCGAACACGCCCGGTGAAATTCTGAAGGATGTGCTTACGGATCGAGAAACCCATCACCATAATGGGCATGAACACACCCACACCATAATAAGGGATGGCTGCTGAAGTGTTCCCCTTGACAACAAACATGATGATCATGGTTATGATATAGCTAATGGTCACCGAGCGGGTAAAAGTGCCGCGTGGATCGCGATAAACAATGATCTCCGGAATTTCACCAATGGCAACATCGCGCCATTCTGTTGCTTGCAAATCCTGGAAGGCAGTCATTGAAGCTGCCGTCAACAATAAAACCGCCAGAAGTTGATACGCCCAGAAAAGGACCGTCCCACCTGGCAATTGTGAAAAACCTATAAAAGCTAGATTGCCAACTAAAGTGCGACCAAGTGTGCCATCAAAAACATCAAAGCGAATGGAAAATGCCGCCAGCATCAAGGTGGTAATGCCACCATAGAAAAGGAACGAAGTCTGGACAATGCGACCGATACCTGACTTGCCACTATAAAATCCCCACAACTTCTTCCAACGAGGCAATCGCCGCTTACCCCAGGCAATAATCCCAGCATCCTCGTTTTTAACAAACTGAATGCCATTTGACATGGCTTCCAAACCAGAGAGCGCTACTAAACCCTTCATTGATGCAGTGAGCAAATGATAAAGGGCTTGACCCATGCTTGCAACTTTCGGCGTATCTGTGGCTGGTACAGCGGGTGTGCCATTGAAATGAGCGACAAACAATCCAAACGCCATGATTATGGTGAGAGAAACAAAGATACCTAATAAGGTGAATACTATTCTGCCGGATTCTCCCCGCCCACGGATGGTTATAAACCAGTTGACTGTTACCAACACAGCACCAATTAAGAAATGCCAAAACCAAGGAATTCCTGTGGCATTTCTCAGGGATAGCGCTTGATCAACCCCTGATAGCGTGGAAACAACAATGGTGAATATATAATCCTGAATAAGCACAACTGCGACGACAAGGCTAATTCCGGCTGAAAGGTAACGCATCGAAGCGGTATAGGACCCACCCCCTTCATTAAAAACTCCAAGCGAGTACATATAAAGAAAACCAAATACTGCGTTTGCCAGGGCAATAACAGCCACAGCTACATAGCCCCATTTTTGCAACCCATAAGGATGCAAAGCGCTCATCATCTCCCCGGTTGCATAATAGAACGAAGTGAAGTAATCCACCCCAAATAATGCTATTGCTGCTAAAAGACCAACCTGCCCAGCTCCATGCACATGCGCGTCCTCTGCTCGCTCGCGTGGCGCTATCCGATACGCTAAATAAGCAATCATGATTAATAAACCAATAGAAAATAGCATATTCCTACCTCAAAAATGTCTCTTCAATTGCACTTAATTCCATTAATAGGTGCCTACGTGTGGATTTAGTAAAGTGCGTGTCTTGAGCTACCTTCGCTCCCTGTGCTCGGACAGCTAAAACAACAAATGCTGGTACAAACATTACCCGACCTCTCGGGATAACATCGAAGTCATAGTTCTCTAACACGAGTGTCTGGTCATTGAAATATGGCAATCGCAAACTAAATCCCCTGTCCATCTCGTGCAATGACGCACGACGTTTTATAGTTTGAATGATCTCTTCCACTTGATAGTTTGCTAAGGCTCTCCCTTGATTTACCAATTGCCCAAGGATGCCATAACGCTTTTGCTGATATGCCTCATCCGTCACCATGTAAGGTGCCAACTCTACCACTCTGTGCAGCACTAATAAATAACGCGTCATTGCGATGATGTGGGCTTTAGCTTCATTCAAGTCCTTCACCAGCAGATGATGTTGATCATCAAATGCCACCCATTGTGGCATATAGAAACCACGGTCGGTCACCACGTATGGCACATTCAATTCCTCCAGTCTTGCCATTCCCCGATCCGCTTTGAGCACCGCTGCATCCGTTCCTGCTCCATATGCTGAGTCGGACTTACTTTCATTGACCAACGGAATGCTTGGAATATCATCCTTCTTTTCCGCAACATATTGAACACTATTCCCCGCTGGCAGAATGTGGTGAACCATATGCATCGCAACCGCATGGCGCAATAGAATGGCAGAATAGGATACAGCCAGGTTCAGTAGAATGTTCCAGCTCCAATAAACGCGTACGCAACTCTACGAGCAGGTCGGCGTGCATCAAGCGATTAAGTAAGCCACCCAGTACCTGTTCACGGTACCTGGCAGGGACTGGAATTGTATTATCATGGACATCTTGTTCAGGCAATACAATCTGGTCGGGCAGGGTGAACCGTGCCCTTGATAAACGTTCAACAACCGCCTCAGCCATTGAGGCAGCTTGAGCTCCGAGGAATTGTTGTACCAATGCAGGTTGTGCCTGGAATAGATTTTGGTATGCCAGGTATTCTCGTCGCAACTGGCTAGTGGTATTCTCGGCAATTCCTGGAGAAGAGAAATTCATCAATACTGATTGCTCTAACATATGATTCTCCTGGTTGGTGTATCCGATGATCCTGATGTATGGCGATATTCTAATGACCTGAAATAAAACTGAGACAAAAGATTTGAGCAAAGGCGTTAATAAATAATAAAGACCTCCCATTGCATGGGAGGTCTTTGGTTTACTATAATCAGGTCTTTAGGGTAATTTTGAGGGATCATCCCCGGGGGCGGTTTCTTTCGGCTTTCCGCCCACCTTGGGTTCTTCTTCTTTCTCGAGGTATTGTGCCAGCAATGACGGTGCTTCAGGATGATCAGAATGAACAGCCTCATCATAGTCCCCAGCTGGAATTGGCGGTTCGTAACGTACAGGCCTCCTTACACCTAATACTTCAAAAACGTGGGTAATAAAGACCAGTACGGAATAACGGTACTCCTGCATCTTCAAGGACTGCCATTCAACGATTGATCCCATTGACCCTTGCACACGTGCTTTATCACGCACGATACGGTGTATTTGCTTTGCGTCACGATAGCCAATGGGGGAAATCAACAATGTATTTGCGGCCAGTATCAGGATACTGAATGTGATGAGAACAACCCAGCCGCCCTCTGTCCATTTACCGACAATCTGCCCGATGAAAACAAGCCCTGCCAGGATAGCTGCAAACAGAGCTCCCAGGCTGCCCCATAAACGCACCTTGCCAGTATATTTTTCTAAGATATGCTTACGAATCGCCAATCCCATGACCATGATAGGCATGAACACACCAATACCGTAATAGGGAACGGCAGCCGATTGTTTAGCGCGCAAAATAAACATAATCAGCAAGGATATGATATATCCCGCAGTAACTGAACGGGTAAAAGTTCCAGCTGGATTGCGATAAACAACGACCTCAGGAATTTCACCAATGGCGACATCTCTCCAGGCGGTTGCTTGCAGGTCTTGGAATGCTGTCATCGAAGCAGCAGTTAATAGCGCAACAGCCAGAATCTGGTAAGCCCAGAACAGGATCAATCCACCCGGAAGTTGGCCAAATCCTATAAAAGCCAGGTTTCCAACCAGAGTTCGCCCCATCGTACCATCATAGGCATCGAATCGAATGGCAAAAGAAGCCAGCAGGAGAGTAGAAATGCCGCCATAGAACAGGAACGATGTCTGGACAAGTCGCCCAATACCGGACTTTCCGCTGTAGAATGCCCACAACCCTTTTAAGCGCGACAAGCGCCGCTTCCCCCATTTGACAATTCCAGCATCCTCGTTCTTAACAAATTGAATGCCATTCGACATAGCCTCCAGACCGCTCAGGGCGACCAGCCCTTTCATCGAAGCAGTCAACATATGATATAGGGCTTGTTTTAATGAAACAGTTTGCGGTTGTTCAACCATGGGTAAGGCGGGAACTCCCGCTGCATTGGCTTTGAATAATCCAAAAGCCATCGTAAGGGTAAGGATAATAAAGATGAACAACATCATAAAAACCACTCGCGCTGATTCGCCTCGCCCGCGGATTGTCAGGTAATAATTAATCGAAACCAGCACAGCAGCGATTAAAAAGTGCCAAATCCATGGTATACCGGTAGCATTACGCAGGGATAATGCCTGATCAACGCCAGACAAAGTAGATACGACAATGGTGAATATGTAATCCTGAATAAGCACAACTGCAACGATCAAACTCAGGGCAGGCGTCAGGTAACGCATGGACGCAGTATACGATCCACCACCCTCGTTGAAGATACCCAATGAATACATATATAAGAATCCAAAGACAACGTTTGCAATGGCGATGAAGGCAACCGCGATATAACCATATTTCTCTAATCCATAAGGGTGTAGTGAGCTCATCATCTCACCCGTTGCATAAAAGAACGACGTGTAATAATCTACACCGAACAGTGCGATCGCGGCTAATAGACCAATCTGCCCAGCGCCATGAACATGCGCGTCTTCTTGCCGTTCACGTGGTGACGCCCTGTAGGCAAGATAAGCTATAACTATCAGAAGACCAATAGAAAATATCATTCCAATTTCCAATTACACTTTATCATTTTGATGAAGAAAAAGCTTGATCAAGAGCAAGTAACTCTGCCAGCAAGTGCTTGCGTGTGGATTGGCTCAGCCGCGTATCTTGTGCTATCTTTGCCTCTTGCTCTCGGGCTGCCCGCACCACAAAGGCAGGCACAAACATGATGCGACCAGCGGGGATGACTTCGAAACTGTAATTCTCCATCGCCAGGGTCTGGTCGTTGAAATAGGGCAGGCTCAAACTCAATCCACGGTTCAGATCATGCGGAGCTGGCCCGCCGTTGGATCGTGCGGATGATCTCCTCCACCTGGTAGCGTGCCAGGGCCCGTCCCTGGTTCACCAGCTGACCCAGAATTCCATAACGCTTGCGCTGGTATTCCTCATCCGCCACCATATAAGGAGCCATCCCTACCGCAGCATGCAAGATCGACAAATACCGCTGCATCGAGGCAATATCCGCTTCAGCTTCACCGACACTCCCCACCACCAAATGCCCTGCATCATCAAATGCCACCCATTGCGGCAGGTAGAACCGTCGCGCTGCCTCCACATAAGGCACCAATAGTTCCCCACGTCCTGCCTCACCCCGCTCATCTTCTAGAGCAATTGCATCCGTGGATGCCGTGATCGCTGACTCTGGTTCCAGGTCACCATGCACGGGGATGCTGGGGATCTCTTCGCCATCAGCAACGGCGTATTGTACCGTTCTTCCTGATGGCAGCATGTTATGCACCATATGCCTGACCACTGCGTACCGTAAGAGCGCCGCACTTACGGAAACAGCCCGATTTGAGGATTGTTCCAGCTCGCCCAGGCGTAATCTCAATGCAGTGCGCAGGTCAGTGCGTGTCAGGCGGTCCATTAAACCACCTGTCATCTGCTCACGGGAATCGCTCGGTACATTCGCGGTTTTTGCTTCACCCTCCTGTACTTGCAGTACCACCCGGTCAGGCAGGGTGAATCTCACTTGCTGCAGATCCTGGATGAGAGCTTCGGCTATGGATGATGCCTGTGCCTCCAGGAAGCGTTGCACCAGAGGTGGCTGCACCTGTAGTAGCTCCTGGTAGCCGATATATTCCTGCCGTAGCTGGCTAACAGCACTATCTGCTAGACCTGGATAAGGGTCAATGGGTTTCTTGGATTTAGATTTATTTGCCATACCTACTCCCAAACCTGATAATTGTACACTACTCCATATCTGATGTATATCTTCCAATCATAACTGTTCTACTCATCCACCATAAAGCGATACCCGATGCCTGGTTCATTGCGTATCATACGCGGATGGTCAGGGTCATCCTCCAGTTTCTTGCGTAATTGGCGAATATATACCCTCAGATATTCCACCCGGTCTGCATCCGCAGGGTCCCACACTTGTGACAGGATGGATCGGTTGGTCAGAACCCGGCCGGCATTGGCTGCCAGGTACGCTAACAGCTTGAATTCAGTGGCGGTCAACCTCACCTCTTCCCCGCTACGTGTGACCTGGTGCAGTGCCAGGTCGATGACCACCTGCCCAGCAGTGATGACCTGGCTATTCTGGCTCCCAAGGGTCTGCGCTGAATGGCGTAATGCCACCCGAATACGAGCCAATAATTCTTCAATACCGAATGGCTTGGTCAGGTAGTCATCTGCCCCCTTATCTAAGGCAATGACTTTGTCACGCTCACTTTCACGTACCGAGAGGATGATGATGGGTACCTGGGTCCATTCGCGCAAGCGGGCACAAACCTCCACGCCATCCATATCCGGCAGGCTGAGGTCCAGGATGATCAGATCTGGAGGCTGTGCAGCCGCCAGTGCCAGACCTTCTTCGCCTCGGCTGGCAACGCTCACTTTGAACTGTTTGGCAGTCAGAATGGTGCGTAAAGCTCGTAATATCTGTACTTCATCATCGATGACCAGGATGTGAGGCTGGGTACTCATTCTTCAACCACCTCCTGCTCAACCTGAAGGGAAAAACCTTCCACACTCAGCGGCAACCTAAAATTGAAGGCAAAACCATCTGCCAGGTTCTCCGCCCATATATGCCCACCGTGTGCCTCGACTATCCCTTTGCAGATGCTCAACCCAAGACCGGAGCCAGTAATACGATCTGCGGCGGTAACCCTGTGAAACTTGTCAAAGATGCGCTCAAGATTCTCAGGTGAAACATGCGGACCCTGGTTACTCACGGTTACCTGAAGCAGGTTCCCTTTCACAGGATGAGCGTGAATCGCTATTATGGTTCCTTCAGGTGAGTATTTGATACTGTTGCTGATCAGGTTAATAAACACCTGCTCGATTTGGAAATAATCGACTGGTACAAGTGGGAGGTCAGCTGAAACATCCACGATCAGCTGGTGATTATCGGTTTGCTGACGCAACCGCTCAATGGCGCTGGAAACGATATCAGCCAGCGAATTCCAACTTCGTTGTGGCTGCATGGCTCCTGCTTCAATGCGTGTCATATTGAGCAAATTTTCCACCAATTGATTAAGGTGATCGGTTTCCTCTTCCACAGCCGCCAGCAAGTCAACCCGCGCTTCGGTATCCCATTCTACAGTCTCACTCCGCAGACTGGTAACCGCAGCCTTGATGGTTGCCAGGGGGGTGCGTAGCTCATGCGAAACGGACGATAACAGGGATGATTTAAAACGGTCACTTTCCTCCAACAGGCGAGCCCGTGAGGCAGTTTGTGACAACCGGACGCGCTCCAGTGCTGAGACTCCCTGGCTGGCGAATGTGTTCAGCATGCGTTCTTCGGCCTGGGTAAACTCAGGGGGATCTCGCCATACCTTGATCTCACCGAGAAAGCCTCGGGCAGACTGTAATGGCGTGATGATAGATGAGTTTGCTTCCATTTGCCGTTCCATCTGCGAGCGATTTTCCGACCTGACATGATGGGCAGGGCTTTTCCCTTGCGGTTCCACCAGGATATCCACTCGCCCTGCATGGAAGGTGATCAGTGTCTGTTCTGCTAAAGCAGATACGATTTCCTGCTCATCCTGTAAACCCGCCAGGTGCATGGTCAGCTCGTACAGGTGGATGGCTTCATGTTCACGCGCCTGGGATTCGGCAAGGCTTTTGCTGACCCTTCCCACCAATTGACCGATGGTGATCGATACACCTAAAAAGACGATCAGTACCAGTAAATCTTGTGTGCGATGTACAATCAATGTGTAGTACGGCGGAATGAAGTAATAATTCAACGCCAGAAAGGAAATTACCGCTGAAAGTGCCCCGGGACCGAGTCCCCACAATACCGAGCAAAATACGACCGGTAAGAGGTAGAGCAGTGAGAGAACTGTATGGTCCTGACCGCCTGCAGAACGGAAGGGAAGGAAAATCAGGGTAAATAACCCGGTCACCAGGATGGCAAGCAGGTATTTCAAACCGCGTGATGCCCTTAATCTTCGGAATGGATTCAGGCTGGTCATCGGGATAATTATAACTTCTGGATGGAAATCGCACCCTGTTTTCTATGCGATACGGTGAGATAGCTTTTTGCCGGGTCAGACAGAGTATTTTACGAGAATATCAGCGCAGATAAGGGTATAATCCGATGGATGACAGACTTCCACTTCTACCACCTTATAGAGGTTCGCTATGGTGACCTCGACCCCCAGGGGCATGTCAATAATGCAAAAATCCTGACCTACCTGGAACAGGCGAGGGTTTTTTACCTCAAACATCTTAAGCTGTGGGAAGGTGGTTCCTTTCTGGATATCGGCATCATCCTGGCAGATGTCCATCTGACTTTCCGCAAGGCGATCCAGTTTGGAGACCCGGTCCGGGTCGGTGTCCGTATCACCCGCATAGGGAATAAGAGCATGACATCGGAATATTGCATTGAGGATGGCCGTGATGCGAGCGAATTTGCCACTGGTACAAGTGTTTTGGTGGCCTATGATTACCATAATAATCGCTCTGTCCCCATTCCTGAGGAATGGCGTAAAGCTATCCTGCAGCTCGAAGGACTGAAAGAATAGGGACAAGCTCAATTAACTTCCGATGATAAATCCAGGTGGGCAAATTGAATCCTGTTGCCTTGTCTGGCATGATATCCCGGCTCATGGAGCAGTCGCATGGCACTTCCCCCAATTGATCCTGAATACCTACTAAACTTTCTCACTGGCTTGCTGAATACTCCCAGCCCAACCGGACTTGCCGAACCCGCAATTGCTTTTACCGAGCAAGCGTTTTTGGCTTTCCCTGAGCTTGGTCTCACACGCACCCGTAAAGGTGCCCTGGTAGCTTCCTGGCAGGGAGAAAAGACTGACTTGCCACGAGCACTAACCGCCCATGCTGATACACTGGGAGCTATGGTCAAGGAGATCAAGTCAAACGGCCGTCTTAAGATGACCAAAATTGGTGGTTATGCCTGGAATACGGTCGAAGGGGAGGGCTGCAAGGTTATTGCCGGCCATGGGGCACCGGTGCGCGGTTCCATCCTGCTAGAGATGGCTTCCAGCCATGTCCATGGCGCTAAAGTAAACGAAACCAAGCGCGAGGACGATAATATGGAGGTGCGCCTGGATGCCCGCACCAACTCTCAGGAAGAAACTGAGGCGTTAGGCATACGGGTGGGTGATTTCATTGCCATCGACCCGCGTGTAGAACTTACCAACGGGTTTGTCCGCTCCCGTCACCTGGATGATAAAGCCTGTGTGGCTTGCCTGGTGGCTGCAGTCAAGACACTGCATGATGCTGGTTTAAAACCAGCCCAAACAGCATTTCTTCACATCAGCAACTATGAAGAGGTGGGACATGGTGCTGCAGCGGGCATCCCCGCTGAAGTCACCGAGCTGATCAGCGTGGATATGGCTGCGGTTGGTGAGGGGCAAACCTCCGATGAATTCCACACAACACTATGTGTAAAGGATTCTGGTGGACCTTATCACCACGGATTAAGCCAAAAGCTGCGCCAGCTGGCAGAAGAGCATGGCATCCCTTATAAAGTAGATATCTATCCCTACTATGGCTCGGATGGAGAGGCCTTTTGGCGGGCTGGTGGGGATGTGGCTGTGGCTCTCATTGGCCCGGGCGTGGATGCATCCCACAATTACGAACGTACTCACCTTGATGCCCTGCTGGCAACAACGCAGTGGGTGGTGGCGTACCTCTTGAGCTGACCATGCTGATTGACGCCACTCTCCCACCAGTAGACCTTACTGCCGTCCCTGCCCTGGCACGTTCAGCCGAAAATATGGGATTTAGTGCCCTTTGGTCAACCGAAACCATGCATGATCCCTTTTTACCGGGAGCCTTGATCGCAGAACACACCCAAAGGCTGCATTTCGGGACCGCTGTTGCCATCGCCTTTGCGCGTAGCCCGGCAAACCTGGCTTATACTGCCTGGGATCTGGCCCAGGCGTCCGGCGGTCGTTTCATCCTTGGGCTGGGTACCCAGGTCAAAGCCCACATCGAGCGACGTTTCGGTATGCAATGGCCTGAATCAGTGGTGGGAAAGCTGCGCGACCAGATCAACGCGGTGCGCGCCTTCTGGACCACCTGGCAGACCAACCAGCCACTCAACTTCCGCAGTGAACACTACAAGTTGACTTTGATGTCGCCTTTCTTTAATCCTGGTCCGATCAAGAATCCGGAAATTCCAATCTACATTGCCGGGGTTAACGCCGGACTGGCCAGGTTGGCTGGGGAAACTGCACAAGGTTTTCATGTCCATCCATTTCATACCATTCGCTATCTGCGCGAGGTAATTCTGCCTGCCATTGAGCAGGGAGCTCTAAAGGCTGGTCGCTCCCGGGTAGACCTCAAGATATCAACCTCCGCATTTGTGGTCACATCGCCAGAAGAAGAAACCTTTGTGCGCGCCCAAATCGCCTTCTATGCCTCCACACCCTCCTACCGGTCAGTGTTGGAGCTGCATGGCTGGGAGGATATTGCCCGAGAGCTATCCACCCTGGCTGCTCGAGGTGCATGGATGGATATGGCAGGGCTGATCAATGATGACATCCTGCGTGAGTGTGCGGTCATTGCCTCCCCGTCCGATTTACCCGCTGCCCTCCTGGAGCGCTATCAAGGCGTGGTGGACCGCCTGGGGTTGTACATACCATATGTACCAGGTGAGCGTGATGAGTTTTGGAGGCATTTACTCGGTAGTGTTTGAATTGGAACCTGATGGAAGACGACGCAAATTATGCTGATTTACGTAAACATATGGTCAACGAGCAAATCGTCTCGCGTGGCGTTCATGATGAGCGTTTACTGGACGCATTGCGCAGGGTTCCACGTCACTGGTTTGTCCCTGAGGAATATGCACACATCGCATATACGGATGGACCGTTACCCATAGGACAGGGTCAGACTATTTCACAACCCTATATTGTTGCCTTAATGACCGAGCTCCTTGAGCTGGAGGGAGAGGAAAACGTGCTGGAGGTGGGTACAGGGTCAGGCTACCAGGCAGCACTGCTGGCATTGCTAGCAAAACAGGTCCATACCATTGAAAGGCATGCATCCCTGGCAGAAAATGCCGAAAAGGTGCTGAAGAGACTGGGCTTGACTAACGTGGTTGTACATGTAGGCGATGGCACCCTGGGTTTACCAAAATATGCTCCCTTTGAAGTAATTATGATCACCGCGGCGGCACCACGCATCCCACAGCCATTGCTCGACCAGCTGACCGAGGGTGGACGGCTGGTGTTGCCTGAGGGTGGAGCAGGCGGGCAAATGCTTGATCGCTGGCGCAAGGTTGGTTCTGATTTTAAGCAGGAGCACATTACCCCGGTGGCCTTTGTGCCACTACGCGGGCAATATGGTTGGAAAGAAAATACCTGGGGATTTTAGTCAAATCTGTTTTTGACCACCCAGGATTTATAACTCTTCTTTCCGGTAAGTGGTTAATTTTCTGCGCATTGGAAACAGGATTCTTCTCTGGCTTCTTCCTAACTTGAACAATCGGTGTGCCTCCCGCCATATCTCTTCAGTGACAATGATATCGTCCTTCCATGACTCATCAACATCAGCCTGTAGCTCTTCCATGCTGTTCCAATAATAATTCGTCACAAAATACACCTGTTTCACCTTCGAGAATCTGCCCTCACGGATAACATTTCTTATCGCTTGATCTGCAGCCAGATCATGCACCCTGTCTGGACTTTGAGAGGGACACCCCGCAGCTTTCCACCCGGCATCAGTCAGGATCAACAGAGGAACATCCACGCTGATCGGGCGTAGATCGATCAATGTACCACCTGTCTTCAGGACTCTCCAGGCTTCCCTTAGGGCATGAACCATGCCCTCATGAGCAATTCATCAAAGTGAGGATGAAAATACCGCGCTATCAAACCTGCCGGTTGGATAGGGCAACTTTTCGCCAGCCGCTTGCGCCAGGTAAACAGTCGTTGTCTCTTTGGGTTGGTTGATTTTGGCTTCGTGTAAATCCGGTAGACAGGGATCAAACCCGTAAACTCGATGTGCGCTTCCGGCAAATTGCCATGTCAGCCACCCAAACCCACAGCCAATTTCAAGCACGCTCAGTCCGCTGAATTGACCAGCCCGGATGAGAGTTTTCGCTTCAACCCCTTCAGGATCTCTTATACGGTTCATCAGAAGCAAGTGTTACATCGCAAGGATGTATTTATTATACACACGATACACCGATCAGAGTGTATTTACAATAAATAACTTGTCCATGATTACGCCAGGGGATGGGGTTGTAAAATCTTATATCCAATCGATAAGACAGCAGGCTCAGGGTAGGAGGGTAAAGCTTAACCTGTGAACCGGGCACGGGCCGAGGCGCTTCAAGGCGTCCCGATGTGCCAGGGTACCGTAGCCCTTATGGGCTGCAAAACCATAGCCAGGGTATGTTTGGTCAAGATTAACCAGGAAGGCATCCCGCGATGTCTTCGCCAACACAGATGCGGCTGCAATGCTCAAGGAGCGGCAATCGCCCTTGATCAATGCAGTCTGAGGTAAAGCGACTTCCGGTAAAAACAGATAATCCAATAACAGGTGATCTGGAAATTGAGCCAACTTTTCCAATGCCCGGGATGCTGCCAGGCGTGTAGCGGGCACGATTCCAATCTGGTCGATCTCACCAGGCGTGGCATAGCCCACTCCCCATGACGTGGCATATTCCAGGATGCGTTTCCTGGCGTTCTCTCTCTCAAGGGGCGTCATCTGCTTGGAATCGCGCACACCGTATAGGAGCTCCTGTATGGGTATATTTTGCGGCAGGATGACCGCCGCTGCTGCCACAGGTCCTGCCAATGCACCCCGCCCGGCCTCATCAATGCCTGCTACTGCCAAAATACCTGCCCGCCATAAGTTCATCTCAAAGGCAAGATCAGGCTCAGGTGGCAGCAGGGAACGATCAAATGTGGGCATTAGGGCGCGTGTAAACCCCACGCAGGGCATTCAGGCGTATGGTGATTAAATCTGTCCCCATCTTGAATGAATCACGCAATACTTTTATCTTACTATTAGGATTGTAATACCAGTGAATGGGTAGCTCTTCGATCTTGTAACCCAAAATGCGGGCGATGAAAAGAATCTCCACATCGAATGACCATCCGAAAAGCGTCTGCCGTGGAAAAAGATCTTCCGCTGCCGCGGCTCGAAAGCACTTGAACCCACATTGGGTATCATGCAAGCCCGGCAAAGCCAGGAAACGAATCAACCCGTTATAGATGCGCCCGACGAAATGACGGTAATATGGCTCTTCATGGCGGACAGCACCCGGGGCTTCCCGCGAGGCAATGACAATATCATACCCTTCCAGGACGGGCGGAAGGAAGCGGTTTATTTCGGATAAAGGCATGGATAAATCCACGTCGCACATGAATCGATATTCACCCTGCGCTGCCAACATTCCCTGCCTGACTGCCCTGCCTTTTCCGCTTTGGGCATTCTGCAATACTTTAATAATCGGATGTTGCATGGCAAAATCCTGTGCGATTTGGAATGTGCGGTCCATACTCCCGTTCTCAATCACCAGGACTTCCATTGAATAAGTTTGCTTCCCGGCAAATTCAAGAACCTGCTTGAGGGTATCAGGCAGGCGGTCCTCTTCGTTGTGAGCGGGGATGATAAGTGAGAGAAATGGTGTGGGCAATTACACCTCTTGAAACTTTTCAAGATCAAACAATGCTCAGCGCAAAAATAATGGCACCCAGCAAGATCACAATGGTAAAAACAACCAACACTGCCAGTATAATCCACTGCTTCCTGCTGAATTGTAACTTCTCTTCGACGGGGGGTAGAGGCATCTGGGTTGGCAAAGATATGGAAGGTATTTTAGGTGGTGCTTTCTTCTCTGGCACATAAAGATCCTGACCAAAAAAGTCCTCCCCTTCACCCATGGGAATGGCTTTTTCAGGATTTGCCATTACTTCAAGTGAATCTGAGAGAAACCGTATCTCGTTTGGCTGAAGCACCTCTTCGGTATTAAGCAAGCCATTTATAAGGTTGTCAACACCATCCATCAGAACAATTCGGATTGCCGGTGTGGTTGACTCTATATGTACTCCGGGATCTGCAAAGATCAGAATGGGTATGATCTCCGGGTGAGACTTTCCATGCACATCCAGGATTGTGGCCAGTTTTTGGGCATATTCCTGGCTCCGCTTGATCAAATTAGGATTTGAAGGGTTAAATCGATGGGTGGTTTTATCCATCTTCCACCAGGAGCTGTCCTTAACCTTGAAGAATCCCTTCTCATGGCTTATGTTGAGTACCGCCAATCCGGCTGGACCCACCAAAATGGGTGGAAAAGGTGGGTTTAATGGTTCAAGCTGAAGATTGCGTAACATAACAAAACGGCTATCCAATCCTCGCTCAAATCTCGCAATAACATTCTCTTCGAATTGCTCGTCAGCCTTGCCAAAGGGCAACCAGCGATTTAATTGATCAAGAGCCTTTTGGAGGAAATCTTTTTTAACAGGTTTTTGGGTAGGTTCGATCAGTTTCATGGGTGAACTCCCTGAGCCGTGCTTGCATCAATCGGAATAATTTTATGATGCAAGGTAGATGCCAGGTAATCCGATATCAGGCGTGAATTCTCTACCAGGATTGTCTGGTGAACCCTCTCAACCTTCTCCAGGGGGAGATGCACGAATACTTCTTCTTGCATGCGCTCTTCAAATTCCAGCAGGTCATGGAATTCGAGAGCAGAGATTCCCTGTCGGGTGGAGAAAACCTCCACTGTCTGGGTTGCAGCCCCAGGTTGGAGCTGGGGAAATAGCAAGTCTCTCCACTGGACCAGGTAGTGGTCATTAACAAACGGCAACCAACCATCTGGTTGTACCGCACCCAGGCAGGCATCCATACCGGAATGTAACTCGGGAAGGATATGCATGTCAAGGTAGGCACGCAATACATTATGCAGGTACAGGCGCTCTCTAAAGGTACCCCATGAACAGGTTGGACCAAAAACCGGGGCAAATATTTCCTTCACCCAATACCAATCTGCCTGTAAATGGCACAAATAACCTGCCAGGAATGCCACCTGGGTTGCAGGTAATCCTTGAGGCTTTGCCAGGCAAGGATAATCAGAGAGCATCAATTCCCATGCGGGTGGATCCTCAACCCGGATGGGGAGGTTAAAAAATGAGTCCGCTGGCGCGGCTGACCTGAAACGACCTGGACATCCGGAGCTGTGTTGCCAAACAAGAATGCACAAGCGGAAGTATGCAGAAACTGATGTACCTCTCCTGGTAGTTCGTGACGGTTCAACAAGTTTTCTGCCAGGTTCAGGTGATAAAAGGGGGTTGGCACAGGAAAATTATACCAGCCTGGGAGATAATACCGAAACCAACAAAAAAGCGGCTCAATAAGCCGCCTGGAGAATTCTTAAGTTGAATCGAGGAATCCGCTTATATTATGGGCACACCTGCAAGCTCATCCTGCGAGGCTTGTGCATCACCTACTACAATCACCGGATTACCATTTTTTTGATGCACATGCACCGGCCTGGTCACATTGAATTTTCCACCCATGTTATAGATGCGCTCACCGACCATATAGCGCTTGCCAGACTTGAGCTGCTCGATAAATTCCGCCCTGCTAAGCAGGATACGGTCAGAAAAGATCGGACCACGGCGGATATATACCCGTACCCAATCGACCTGCCCATCTGATTTAAAATGGGCAGCTTCAAGCACGCCATCATATTTGATCTTTGCCATAAGTCGGGGCGGGCGGACTCGAACCGCCGACCCCCGCGTCCCAAACGCGGTGCGCTACCGGACTGCGCTACGCCCCGGCGCGGGAGAGTATACTTTATACCCTCGCCAAGGTCAAGGATGATTACGCATTGCTTTACGGGCAAGATCATCCACGTATTGATTGTTCCTGTCACCAGCATGCCCCCGCACCCAATGCCAGCTGATGTCATGCTCCCCGATGGCTGCCTCTAGAACCTGCCACAGGTCAATATTTGCCAGTTTTCCACTCTTGCGCTTCCACCCACGCCTGCGCCAATCCGGCAGCCATTCCGTAATGCCTCTACGCAGGTATTCGGAATCGGTAAAGAATTCCACCCGGCATGGTTGGCTGAGAGCATTCAATGCCTCCACGGCTGCGGTTAGCTCCATGCGATTGTTGGTAGTTTGAGCATCAGCTCCACGAAGCTCTTTCCTGTGCCTGTTGAATATCAGCAGAGCCGCCCATCCACCTGGGCCGGGATTGGGTTCACAAGCCCCATCCGTATAGATCGTGACCCGTGGTAAGTCGGACATCAGCGCACCAGGACGGAAATTTCCGTGGCTACACTTTGCAGGTTTTCCAGCAAAGCAGGGATTTGATCAGCATCAAACTGCGGTGAAAAAAGCTGTTCCATCACGTCTTCGAACGCCCAGCGCATCACACTCCATGATGCCAGTGAAGGCTCGCTGCGCGCCGCGGATAGTAACTCCAGGGCCTGGGCTTGTTGTGGGTCGGCCCTTGTATACTCAGGTAGATAACTCAAGGAACTTTGGCGTGTTGGGTATGTTCCAAGTGCTTCAGCCCACCTGGCCTGGTTGGGTGGATAGACCAACCATTCAGCTACCAGCCAGGCTGCCAGCTGCCTGGCTGGATCGGAGCGGGTGATCAACAAAGATGGCCCGTAGGAATCCACGACAGGCTCATCTTTGGAAGGGAACGGTATGACCAGCCATTCATCGTTGTTACCAGCCTGGGCAAATGCCTGCTGTTGGGCGGGGATATCGAACATGCTGCCCACCACAAACAAAGCCTGCCGGTTTGCAAACTCACCCCAGGCATCCACCTCCGTACCAGACCAGGCACAGCCACTGGCTTGTAACCCCTTGAGGTATTCCAGTGCCAATTGTGTTTCAGGGGTGTCGAGCCTGTAACCATATCCACTCGGGTCAGTGATGGGTGAACCAAAGGCATAAAGCCACCCAACCAATACGCCGGGTTGAGCAGTTATCAGCCAGCCCCCCTTGCCCAGGCCTGATTCGTCGCCTCGCCTGGCAACATATTCTTTAGCTGCACAAGCACGGACGCGGAAATCCTCTGCGGTGATTGGTGGCTTCGGGTAGCCCAGATTATGCGCCCAACTCTGGTTGTAAAACAACACATAAGCTGACCGATAATATGGAATACCCAATCGCCTGGATATTCCTGAGTTTCCATCAACAATTACGTCTTCCGCCCAGAAACCGGCGTAAAAGTCAGCTTGCTCGTCGCTGCTTAGCCCCCAAACCGGATCATTGATATATGGGTTCAGGTCCACCAAGGCATCCATTCCATCCCAATGGCGCGCCTGGTAGCCATAATCCACGATCGCTTCCGGTAAGGTGTCGGTGAGCTGTGCCAATTCAACCGCTTCATCCAGCCTGCCAAACCCCTCATACCCGCTTGTTTCCACAGTGATTCCCCACTGGTTGGTCTGATTGAATTCATCCAGGATGACCTGCAACGTTGCCTCGTTATCACCGGTCCATGGATGCCATAAATCCACCTGCACACCCCTCAACTCGGCGGGTGTCACTCCCAGGGCTGAAAACGGCTTCGCATCGGGCGTGGATGGGATCGCTGGAAGGGATGTGGGGGTATTGTGGATTTGTAACGGGGTGCTTTGCGGTGGGGGTGCCGCAGTCTGGAGCAAAACCGCCTGGGTGGTATCAGGGTTTCCTGCGCTGGTTTTACCCTCCCCTTGAAGGTAAATGGCGAGCAATGCGAGGATACACGCCAACCCTAGAGTTATGCCGTAAAATAGGGTAAGATAACGACCGGGTACTTTTAGGGAATCGAATAAAAGTATGCACCAACCTCTCCAATCCCGTCATTATATCAAAAAGAACCTCTCGTCACTTTTCTGCCCGCCGTCATGACCGATATCACCTCAAAAATACTCCCTGAAATTAAAACCTTCCGCTTACCCGGTCTGGAGCTCGAGGGCAGCTTTGTCCACCCGGAATACCAGGGTGGTTCAATCCTGAACCTGCCTCCCAGCATTTGCCAGTGGTTGGGTGTGCCGCAGCTAGGTGAGAATACAGTGCACACGAAGCTGCCCGTTCCAAATTCATCAGACGTGCGAAGAGTGATCCTGGTGCTTGTGGATGCGCTTTCATTGCACCGCCTGCAACGCTGGATGTCAGACGGCACTGCCTCGGTCTGGTCCCGGTTGGCAGAGCAAGGCCAGCTGGCTGCCCTGACTTCCATCGTCCCCTCCACCACGTCTGCTGCCCTTACCTCTCTGTGGACCGGAAAAAGTCCGGTTAATCATGGCATTATTGGCTATGAAATGTGGTTGAAGGAGTATGGTGTCGTCAGTAACATGATCCTGCATACTCCCATCACCTTTGAGAATGACTCCGGCAGCCTGGGCAAAGCCGGCTTCAAACCAGAGCAGTTCCTCAACCTGCCCACCCTGGGCACGCATCTGGCTTCTTTCGGCGTCAAGAGTTATGCCCTGCAGCACCGCAGCATCATCCGCTCGGGGCTTTCGCAGATGTTCTTCAGGGACGTGAGCCTGCACGGATTTTTCACTTCCGCCGAGCTGTGGGTCAACCTGCGCCATCTGATCGAATCCAACCCGCAGCAGCGCCAGTTTTTCTGGATCTACACCGGTCAGGTCGACCATTTCTCGCATTTCTACCACCCTGATGACGAGCGCACCGCAGCTGAATTCTCTGAATTTTCACATACTTTTGAACAGCATTTTCTTGATCAGCTTTCCCCCGCCACTCGCCGTGGCACTCTTTTCGTACTGACTGCTGACCATGGCATGATCGCCACACGCCAATCAGCCAGGTATGATTTGCGCAACCATCCCGGGCTATCCAACTGCCTACACATCCTGCCCACCGGGGAGCACCGCTTGATGTACCTGTTCGTTAAACCTGGACGGGTTGATCAGGTGCGGGGATATTTCGAGCAGACGTGGCCTGGGCAGTTCGCCTTGCTTGACCCGGCCGAGGCGGTAGCAAAGGGACTGTTTGGTCCAGGCAAACCCCACCCACGCCTGGCAGACCGCATGGGGGACCTGATCGCCATCGCCCGGGACGATGCGTATTTGTGGTGGGCGGAGAAGGAGAACATGCTTATCGGTCAGCACGGCGGTCTTTCGGCAGAGGAGATGATCGTGCCGTTGTTGAGCGTGATGTTGTGAAACGAGACTAGGAGATGTCCCCATGCCCCCCACCCTCACTGATTTAACCACCCTCGCCTACCAGGCAGGCGAAATCCTGCGCTCCAGCTTCGGCCGGCTTCTGCAGGTCGACCATAAAGGCGTGATCGACCTGGTCAGCGATGCCGACCGAGCCTCGGAGCAGTTCATAATCAGCTATATCCGCCAGCACTTTCCAGGAGATACCATCATCGCAGAGGAGAGTGATACTGTAACCGGTACCAGCGAGCATGCGTGGTATATAGACCCGTTGGATGGCACGGTCAACTACGTCCATGGCTTGCCGATCTATTCGGTATCGATTGCCTATGCTGAGGGGGGTGTGATGCGCCTGGGGGTGGTTTACGATCCATCGCGCGATGAATGCTTCAGTGCTGAGCTTGGCGCGGGTGCCTGGTTGAACAGGAAGACTATTCACCCAACTTCCACGCCTGACCTGGACCATGCATTGCTGGTCACAGGCTTCCCCTATGACATCCGCACCAACCCGGATAACAACCTGGACCACTATGTCCATTTTGCCACCCATTCGCAAGCCGTGCGCCGCCTGGGCTCTGCAGCCCTGGACCTGTGTTATGTCGCTTGTGGGCGCTTTGATGGCTATTGGGAATTGTGGGTCAAGGCCTGGGATGTTGCTGCGGGTGGGCTGATCGCCCAGGAGGCCGGGGCGTTGGTCACCAACATTCGAGGGGAAGCAGATTTCATCGCACCACCCCAATCCATCCTGGCAGCCAACCACCATCTCCACCCCCTGTTGCTTAACGGGCTGAACCGTTAAGCTTTACCCGGATTTGGGGTGTACAGAATTTTATTGACTTACAACCTGCCGGAGCAGGTTATTTTATCCTGCCGGATAGCTCATCCAAGCGGGTTAATTCGTCCTCATCCAGCTTGAAATTGAGCGCACCAGCACTTTCCTCAGCCTGGCGCACGCTGGTTACCCCCGGGATGGTGACGATGCTCTCACCGTGAAAGTGGATCACCCAGTTCAAGGCTACCTGGGCAGGCGTGGCATTGTATTTCGCACCAATTTCCTCCATTGCCTGCACCAACGGCCGGCTCTTCTCAAGCCCTCGCTTCAACATGCCACGCCAGTAGAAACTTTTCTTTTGCAACAGCTCCGGATTCTTGTGATACTTGCCGGTCAGCAATCCTGAAGCCAACGGGGTGTAAGCAATGATGGTGACGCCCAATTCTTTGGCTGTATCGAGGATGCCATTGGTCTCGATCGAGCGGTCCAACAGGCTGAAAAGCACCTGGTTGGCTGCCAGTGGCAGACCATGTTTCTTAAGCTGTTGGTGCGCCCGCCGCATACGCTGCGCATTGAAATTACTCACTCCCACCGAGCGGATCTTTCCTGCTTCGACCAGGTCAGCCATGGCATCCATCTCGGCCTCAGGTGACGAAAAGCTGTAGGGCTGATGCACCATGTATAAACTGATACTGTAGCCATCCAAAAAACGCAGACGGTTCTGGATGGTATGCGGAATGTTGCCGGCGGTGCGCAGGAGAGGCCACCATTTGGTCGCTATCACCACGTCCTGGTCACTCTTACCGGCGGCTTTCAAAGCTGCGGCCAGCGAGGCTTCCGAGACACCATTACCATATAACTCGGCGGTATCAAACCAGTTTACGCCTCCGTCCAGCGCGGCTCGCACCGTGGCGTTCTTTTCCTCTACGCTGAGTTTGGGGAAGGCAAAGCCAAAATATCCCCCACCTCTGGAGAATTCCATCATCCCCAGTCCAACAGGGGTGATCTTTATATCAGTTTTCCCCAACTTTCGTAATGAAGCAGGTGTTTGTGCTGGCATTCGTTATTCCTTTCTGGGTTCTGCAAACGATACATGTCTCAATGGTCCAATCCTGTCTATTAGATGCAGCATGAACCTAAATGGGTTCAGTTTTTTCATCCTGAGTATCAGCCATTAGGATGGTGGCAAATCATATGGAAGCTTTACTAGCAAACACAATCCTTACTGATAGACAACCTTATACCCACCCCTGGTTTGCCCGGATCAAGCGATAAATCATACCTACCCGCCGCGTAAGAAATGGTCAAACTCCATCAAGTCAACCCGCGAGGTCATGTCCAGGCTGACCGGTGTGACCGACACCAGCCGCTTCACCCGCAAGGCGTACACATCCGTGTCTGCTTGCGTGCCATCCAGCTCCACGATCCGCCGGTAGCCCACCCGCTCTGGTTGATCCCACGACACCCGTGCAGGTGTGATCGGCACAAAGTACGCCTGGCGGGACAGCCGGTTCACCACCCAGGGTGTCTTTACGGTTGCATCGCAGGGGACATCCACCTTGAGCAGGTCCACGTCGTCAGGCAGATGGCGCTCGAGCATCAGCCGCCCAAAAAAACTGGTGAAGTATGCTGCTGCAGAAAAATCGATATCTGTGGAATAGGAAAGATGGTCCGATTCGTCCGTCTCAAGAGATACCGCCAGCGATGGAATGCCATTTCCCGCCCCCTCCATGGCGGCACCCACCGTCCCCGAGACAGTGATGCCCACGCCCAGGTTCTCACCATAATTGATCCCCGAGACAACCAGGTCAGGCCGTTCTGGCAGGATTTCACAGATGGCATGCAGGATGGCCTGGGCTGGTGTTCCACCGACGCTGTAAACCGTCCACAGCTTTCCGTTCACCTGCATCTGGTGCGGGGTGATGATGCCATCCGACGTGGAAGGCAAGCTGCGCCCGGCACCGGAGAACTGGTCGCGGGGTGCCACCACGTGGACGTAACCGAGCTCAGATAAAGCCCCCGCGGCTGCCCAGAGCCCTGGGGATTGAATACCATCATCATTGGTCAGCAGGATTTGGATTTGTTTTTCCATCGTAATACACTCTTCGTGAAAAATAAAAGCCTCGCCAACGTTTACACAGTGTCTGCATGCTTTCACTGCTATTCGAGCGAGGCAAGGAGGCGTCCCTGGGGCGATTCGAACGCCCGACCCTTTGCTCCGCAAGCAAATGCTCTGATCCGCTGAGCTACAGGGACGTTCGCGGGAATGATTTTACCACCAACTTTTATTTAATCAAGGCGCGTATCAAACAACACCGCCTTGGAAATGCCCTGTATTGGTGTGGACTTAAGTGGTGATCAGGCTTTAGACCTGGTGACCCTATCCGCTGGAGGGCAAATAATTCTGTTGCCAGTTAAATCTATATTTCATTGCCATGCACAACTGGTATAAATAAATACTCTCGGGACAGAGAAATATCCCGAGAGTATTGTGGTAGGTCAGGTATTTCGTTTATTTATCAATTACATCCTGCTTGAGGATGGTGGGATCTATATCGACAAGCGTTTCGGGGAGCTCGTTTTCACCAGCAGTCCCCGCCTGGAAGGCAACTTGATCGATGAATAGATTACTAATCAATGAGCCATCGGTTTCTGCCATGATTTGTAGGGTTACTGATTGCCCGGCGTAAGAGCTTAAATTAACCACTCTCTTGACCCACCCGCCAGTATCATTACACAGGTCATATACTTCTACCTCCGTTCCATTTACTAAAACCATTCCAAAATCATAACCACAATAATCCGCTGATGTTATCCAATGGTAATAGGACAGGTAGGGGAGGCCAGCAGGAACAGTGATCTGTTGCTGTATATAGGAGATATCATCGTCCTCACCCCCTAGCCATGCTGCCCATGTGCCATTATATGGGGTAACACCCCCAGGAAAGGTTTGAACAATCAAATTCCGTCCATGGGTTGAAAATTCCTGCCAGATCACAGGGCCTTGCTCAAAATCTCCGTTTGGTATTGATCCGTCCGCTGAAGTTCCAGTGCCCTGGATGGCAAAGTTATAGGGGTTCTCATCTGCATCATTATTGGCAATTGAGACCGTGGCGGTGCGCAAGCCAGCAGCATTTGGGTTGAACACCACCGCAAAAGCCACCGAGCCACCTGGAGCTACAGGACTGGTTGGCTGAAGCGTTACCACAAAATCGGCTGCATTGGGTCCACTGAGGCTCACCATCGGCGAACCAGTCAAATTAAGGTTGGCAGTCCCGGTATTGTAGATCCTGAAGGCATGATACACCGTCCCACCTACGACTGGCGTGGAGCCATAGTCAGTAAAATCGGCAAGCGAAGGTGTGGTGTCCCCATCCACGATCGAGACACTGTTGCCTTTGACGTCCATTTCAGGACCTGCTGATGTCCCAACCCCTTGAATGGCGTAGTTGTATGGGTTCTCGTCGGCATCATTATTGGCAATTGAGACCGTGGCCGTGCGCAAGCCAGCAGCACTTGGGTTGAACACCACCGCAAAAGCCACCGAGCCACCCGGAGCCACAGGACTGGTTGGCTGAAGCGTTACCACAAAATCGGCTGCATTGGGTCCACTCAGGCTCACCATCGGCGAACCAGTCAAATTAAGGTTGGCAGTCCCTGTATTGTAGATCCTGAAGGCATGATACACCGTCCCACCCACGACTGGCGTGGAGCCATAGTCAGTAAAATCGGCAAGCGAAGGGGTGGTGTCGCCATCCACGATCGAGACACTGTTGCCTTTGACGTCCATTTCAGGACCTGCTGATGTCCCAACCCCTTGAATGGCGTAGTTGTATGGGTTCTCGTCGGCATCATTATTGGCAATTGAGACCGTGGCGGTGCGCAAGCCACCAGAACTTGGGTTGAACACCACCGCGAAAGCCACCGAGCCACCCGGAGCCACCGGACTGGTTGGCTGAAGTGTTACCACAAAATCAGCTGCATTGGGTCCACTCAGGCTCACCAATGGCGAACCAGTCAAATTAAGGTTGGCAGTCCCTGTATTGTAGATCCTGAAGGCATGATACACCGTCCCACCCACGACTGGCGTGGAGCCATAGTCAGTAAAATCGGCAAGCGAAGGGGTGGTGTCCCCATCCACGATCGAGACACTGTTGCCTTTGACGTCCATTTCAGGACCCGATGCTGTTCCAGTGCCCTGGATGGCAAAGTTATAGGGGTTCTCATTTGTATCATTGTTGGCAATTGAGACCGTGGCCGTGCGCAAGCCAGCAGCGCTTGGGTTGAACACCACTGCAAATGCCACCGAGCCACCCGGAGCCACCGGACTGGTTGGTTGAAGCGTTACCACAAAATCGGCTGCATTGGGTCCACTCAGGCTCACCATCGGCGAACCGCTCAGAGTCAGGTTGGCATTCCCTGTATTGTAGATCCTAAAAGCATGATATACCGTCCCACCCGATACTGGCGTGGAGCCAAAATCAGTGTAGTCGGCAAGAGAAGGGGTGGTGTCCCCATCCACGATCGAGACGCCATTGCCTTTGACGTCCATTTCGGGGTTTGCTGAGGAGCTAAAATGCACCACACTAACAGATAAGAGCTCCATTCCTTCATAGCTTCCACCCCAAGGCATGGTATAGGTATGGTTTGGATCATTATCCCAGGTGTCACGGATATAGATCGTTGATGAATTGTAACCATAACCCACGATGGTATGACCATCAAGATTCAGCATCACAGGGTGCCCGGCATTGATCTCCGCCTGGAAATTAGCCAAAGAAAATCCCCCAGAATAATTATTATCTGTGTTTTGGTTATAACAATCACTCACTGTATAGCCCCTGGCTTGATAAAATAGTTTTCGCCCATAGGTTCCATCTTCATCGTCAATACCATAATCTACCATGACGCTGCAGGTTAATTTCTGGTTGCTATTAAAATTATAGAATTTGGTGCTGCCATCTGTATTGCTGTATGGGGCTGCAGATTGGCTGGTCTTCATAAAGTCTCCGATGGCAGTCCCCCAGGTATGCTGAGGCCATCCCCCGGTAATGTACGGATCGTTTGCGGTACTGTTATACTTTACCCAGTAATCATCGATCGAGCCTTTTACTGCCCCACGGCCGTCTATATTGATGTGGGAAGCGATCAAAGGATTATTGGGATAGGTTTCGTATCCGTCCGACCAGGTCGGCCAGGAAGTGTCGGTGAGAGGCATAACACCACCATTGGTGGGACCGGCATACATATTCGGATACGCCCCGCGGTCATAATAACCAGAGATCATCGCCCCGGAAACTGCTGAACAGCCGAAGACCCAGTCGTAGGAGGGAAAATTAGGCAAAATTACGCCGTCCGGTATTGGCACCATGGAAGCAGCACGCTCAGCTTCGTACCCGGGAAGGGGAGCAGGTGGTCCATTGATGATATATCCGGAGATAGACGTTCCATCCGGGAGGGTCCTGTGTTCGATCGAAAAATACGGGCTGACCACTTCGATTAACGGTGTCTCGGTCTCAGCCGGTTGTGGTCCAGGTGTCTCCTCGGAGAGATCCTGGGCGTAGGCACGATTCGGCAAACTCCCGGTAATCGTGGAGAGTAATACTGCCAAAATCAATAAGGGCAACAAAATTACATATTTTTTAACCATAAGCGAGTTCATTTTTTCTCCTTATCTGACAATTAATTGAGATGTAAGAAAGCAACCCTTCTCTACTTTAATATTTCCACACAGGGTTTTTACGAACAGCAAATCAAATATCGTATATACACGATTATAATATGCTTTATTAATCTATTTCTAATTTTTCCGGGGACCTTTCAATAGTGTCATGCGTCTTAATGGTAGAACAATATTCTTAAGGAGATAAACATATGCACACATACACTCGATTTCTGACGATCATGACCACCCTTTGCGTCCTGTTATCGGCCTGTGGGGGGAACGTTCCAAATTCAGACGGGAAAACCGTTGTAGTCACGCCTGCCATCAAGGGAAATTCAGCCAGTCTGAATGTTGGAGATGTATTGGAAATTCAAATGCCAACCATCCCAACCGAAGGATTTGAATGGCAGACTCAAGATCTTGACACAACGATCCTTACCCAGGAAGGTGAGGCGGTGTACACGGCAGATACCAGCCCTAATTCAGCCGGGGGGATGGTAACCCTCAGATTTAATGCAGTTGGTGCCGGTGAGACAGTTATTAAACTCTTATACATTAACTCGGCATCAAATGGAATTCCATCGTTGTCCTCGGATTCTTTCAGTGTGGCCGTTGTAGTGAAATAAGAAGCCAGTAGATAAATAAGGAAAACTTGTAGTTATTCAAGGTGCACATCAAACAACACAACCCTGGAAATGCTCTGTACCTGCGTGGAATCGAGGTGGTGATCAGGCTTTAGACCTGGTGACCCTATCCGCTGGTGGGCAAATAATTCTGTTGCCAGGTAAACCTATATTTCATTGCCATGTTCAATGGGTGTAAATAAATACTCTCAGGATGGAGAAATATCCTGAGAGTATTCCGGTAGGTCAGATTCTTCGTTTATTTACCAATTACATCCTGCTTGAGGATGCTCGCATCGATGTCCAGAATCGTTAATGGCGGTTGATTAGCGCCAAAATTACTCGCCTGGAAGGCAACATGATCAATGAATAGATTGCTGTTGAATGAGCTATCGCATTCTGCCCTGATTTGAATTTCTACCGACTGCCCGGCATAGGCGCTTAAATCGACCACTTTCTTGACCCAGCCGCCGGTATTGGTATCGGTACAAAGATCATATGCTTCAACCACAACGTCATTAACTAAAACCCCTCCAAAATCATAGCCGCAATAATCCTCAGAGGCGATCCAATGGTAATAAGACAGGTAGGGGAGGCCGGCAGGAACAGTGATCTGCTGCTGTACATAGGAGATTTCATCAAAATCACCACCTAACCACGCTGCCCAGGTGCCATCATATGGGGTAATTCCCGGAGCAAATTCTTGCACGATGAGTTCCCATCCATGGGTCGAATATTCTTCCCAGATCACAGGGCCTTGCTCAAAATCCCCATTGGGGAATAGCCCACTCGAAGGAGTAGCCGTCTGCGTTGGAGTTCTGGTGACAGTCCTGGTTGGAGTGACCGTTGGCGTTCGTGTGGGGGTGGCGGTTGCTAATCCGGGCGGCGTGCCTGTCGGAGTTCGTGTGAGCGTTGAAGCCGGTGTTCGGGTCGGTGTTGGGGTCATCGGCCGTCCGATAATGGGCAGATATAAGCTTACACTGGTCCCTGGAATTGATGGAACGAGATGCACCACGCTGACTGACAAGAGCTCCATTCCTTCATAGCTTCCACCCCAGGGCATAGTGTAGGTATGGCTCGGATCATTGTCCCAGGTATCCCGAATGTAGATCGTTGAACCATCATAGCCATAACCCACGATGGTATGACCGTCAAGATTCAGCATCACGGGATGCCCGGCATTGATCTCCGCCTGGAAATTAGCCAAAGAAAATCCCCCGGCGAAATTATTATCCGTGTTTTGGTTATAGCAATCGGTTATGGCATAGCCTCTGGCTTCATAATATAGTTTCCTGCCATAGGTTCCGTCTTCATCGTCAATGCCGTAATCTACCATGATGCTACAGGTCAATTTTTCGTTGCTACTGGTAAAGTTATAAAATTTCGTGCTGCCATCTGTATTGTTGTATGGGTCTGCAGATTGGCTGGTCTTCATAAAGTCTCCGATGGCAGTGCCCCAGGTATGCTGAGGCCAGCCGCCGGTAATGTATGGATCGTTCGCAACACTGTTGTACTGAACCCAGTAATCATCGATCGAGCCTTTTATTGCCCCGCGACCGTCTATATTGATATGGGAAGCAATCAAAGGATTATTGGGATAGGTTTCGTACCCATCCGACCAGGTCGGCCAGGAAGTGTCGCTGAGAGGCATGACTCCGCCATCCGTGGGACCGGCATACATATTCGGATACGTTCCGCGGTCATAGTAAGTAGCAATCATCGCCCCGGAAACTGCTGAACAGCCAAAGACCCAGCTGAAAGATGGGAAATTTGGCAAAATTACACCATCGGGTATTGGAACCATAGAAGCTGCACGTTCGGCTTCGTACCCGGGAGGGGGAGCAGGTGGTCCATTGATGATATATCCGGAGATAGACGTTCCATCCGGGAGGGTCCTGTATTCAATCGAAAAATACGGACTAACCACTTTAATGAGTGGTGTCTCAGTCCCAACCAGTTGTGGTCCAGGTGTATCCTTGGAGAGAACCTGGGCATAGGCATTATTTCGTAAATTGCCTGCAATCGCAAATAGCAATGCTGCCATCAAAATTAATGGCAACAAAACCACATACTTTTTAGCTCTGCTTGTGTTCATTTTTCTCCTTATCCTGACTAGAAATTCTCTTGAAGATGGCAACCCCTTAAACTTGCGCTTCACTGGACCTGGTATTTACAATCAGATAATCAGCATCACTAATATACCACGATTATAATATGGATTATTTTTTTTCTAATTTTTCCGGGGACCTTTTAATAGTGTCATGCGTCTTAATGGTAGACCAATACTCTTTAGGAGGTAAGCATATGCAACCATACACCAGAATTCTGACGATTTTGACCACCCTTTGCGTCCTGTTATCTGCCTGTGGGGGGAACATTCCAAATTCAGACGGGAAAACCGTGGTAGTCACCCCTGCCATCAAGGGAAACCCAACGAGTTTGAATGTTGGGGACACATTAGAAATTCAATTACCAACCATCCCTACCGAAGGATTTGAATGGCAGACTCAAGATCTAGACACAACGATCCTTGCCCAGGAAGGCGAGGCGGTGTACACTGCGGATACCAGCCCCAATTCGGCTGGGGGGTTGGTAACCTTTAAATTTACCGCCGTTGGTCCTGGAGAAACAATTCTTAAATTCTTATATGTTAACTCATCATCCAGTGGAGTACCTTCGTTGTCTTCGGATTCGTTCAGTATGGTCGTGGTAGTGAAATAAAAAGGACATTAGCTAAACAAGAAAAATATTGGTTTACGAATAATGATCAAGCTCATCCCTGGGAATCAGGCATAATTCCACACACATATTCTTGAAAATCCTTTAGATAATCTATTTTAGTGGGTACACAATAGACGAGAATCTATTAATCTGCCTTGTGTATGTCTTGATTCTCGCTCAAGGCAGTGGTAATATGAAACTATGTACCTGCGCGGTGGAAAACTTAATATGAAGAAGCACACTCGTCGCCCTTCGAATCCCTTATGGATCGGCTTTCTGGTGGCGGTCATTGGTGCTTTGATCTACTTCAACCAGGTGGTGGTGCCGGAGATGCCTTCACCCTTCATCCCCACTCCCACACCCACGCGCAGCCAGGAATCTTTAATCAATGAAGCAGCAGCATATCTTACTGAGGGCAAGCTAACAGCGGCAATTGAAGCCTTCCAACAAGGTATCCTGGCCGATCCACGCAACCCCTCAATTTATATTGATCTGGCACGGACCCAGATATTTGCCGGGTTGTACCAGGAAGCTGTCACTAATGCTGAGAATGCCCTATTGCTCAATCCGACCAATTCCATGGCATATGCCATGAAGGCTTCAGCGTTGGATTATCTGGGGAATTACACCGATGCCGAGGTAGCGGTGAATAAAGCCATTGAGCTAGACCCGAATAATGCCATTGCTTATGCCATCTATACTGAAATATTGCTGGATGAAGGGAATTATGAAGATATCCAGACGGCGATCGATATGTCGCAGAAAGCGCAAACCCTGGACCCAAATGCGCTTGAGACGCTTCGGGCACGAGGCTATGTGCTCTTCAACACCGGTAATTTTGACGAAGCCATCCAGGCGTATCGGGCAGCTATTGCGATTAATGACAAGCTGTGGGATCTGCATTACTCGCTGGGAGTAGTCTACAAGATGCAGGGCGAATATGACCTGGCAGTGCAGGAAATGCTGACCGGCGTAGCCCTCAACCCTACCAACCCGGATATCCTTACAGAAATATCGCGCACCTATGCCACTGAAGGACAATACGGCAAAGCCATCCAATATGCTCAACAGGCTCTCAGCCTTGATCCCACCAACCCGCGCCTGCATGGAAACCTGGGGGTCATGTTTTACCAGAATGATGAATACAACAAGGCGATAGACGAGCTCACGCTGGTGGTGCACGGCGGAACCAGTGCTGACGGAGTGGTGGTTGAGGGGCTGCCCCTGGCACCGGGCAGGATCGCCGATGATTACTACTCCATCTTTGCCCTCTCGCTAACCCAGCTTGACCGCTGCGCCGAAGCCGTCCCCATTTTGCAATCCATCCTGACCAACATTGCTGAAGACCAGGTGGCTTATTACAATGCCGCCCAGGGGATGGATTATTGCCGCACTGCGGCTGGAACTCCCCCTGCGGAGGTTACACCCACACCGTGATATGAGCCAAATCCAGTCCGGTAAAACGTTCAACCTCCACCCGGTCAAGTCCAGGTCCAACCCATATCGCATCCTGCTTTGGTCTATGCTGATCCTGGGTGCTGTATGGATGCTATTACTGCTTAACCGCGGGCAGGTGGAGTCTCCTTTCAATCCAACGCCCACCCCAACCCGCAGCCCTCATTCTCACATCCTGGCAGCGCAGGCATATTTCGCTGCCGGTAAGCTGGATGACCCGGCTACAGACCAGGACGCCATCGGTGCATACCAGCAGGCGTTGCAAGTTGATCCGAGCAATGCCCAGGTGTGGGCAGAATTGGCTCGCATCCAGACCTATTCCTCCAGCACACTCAGTACCGACCAGCAACGCCTGGACCGGCTACAGGAAGCGCTCGCATCTGTTGAAAAAGCGGTCGAGCTAGCTCCCGATGATAGCACCGTGTCGGCCATCCACGCCTTTGTGCTGGATTGGAACGCCTCATCAAATTTGGTCAGTAAAGATGAAAGCGAAGCGTACCTGGCAAAAGCTGAAACGGCTGCCAACCGTGCCTATTTGCTTGACCCTCAAAATGCACTAGCCTTGGCGTATTATGCAGAGGTCCTGCTAGACCAGCAAAAATGGGACCAGGCCAAGCAATATGCCAGCCAGGCAGTGGAGCTGGCTCCCGATTCGATGGACGCCCACCGGGTTCTTGGCATTGTGCTTGAGTCATGGGCGTATTATCGCGATGCCATCGACGAGTACATCAAGGCTTCCCAGATCACCCCGAATCTCACCTTCCTTTACTTGCGTATTGGGTTGGTTTATCGGCAGCTGCAGATCTATAACACAGCCCTGGAGTACTTCGAGAAAGCTGCCACCGTCAACCAAACACTCGGTATCAAGGATCCCCTACCCTACATCGCCATCGCCAAGACCTATGCCCAACAGGGTGAGTTTTTCATCGCTTCCCGCAATGCCGAGAAAGCCCTGTCCTTTGACGCCACCAATTCCGATACCTATGGGCAGCTGGGTATGATCTACGTTCAAGCCCGTAATTATGAGACTGCCCTGCCAACCCTACGCTGCGCCGTAGACGGCTGCACCGCCGAGGAGAACGAAACGGCAAATCTCTTCGTAGAAAATGGCACGCTGAAGGAAAGCACTGCAGTTCAACCGCTGCCATTGACCAACCTGACCGTGGCTTACTATTACGTACGCTATGGCTCGGTGCTGGCATACCTTCACTCTCAGGAAAACGGCTACTGTTCACATTCACTTGAGTTGATGACCCAGTTACGCCTGACCTTCCCCGATGACCCCGTGCTGATGCAAAACGTGGAAGATAATGAGGCCACCTGCCGCTCTCTGATGGGTACACCTTCCCCTTAATCTACGGTTAGCAATTATCAGAATTTTGTAAGAATCCCTGATTCTCCCTTGACGTGGGTAAAAAAATTGGGTATTATACAGGAAGGTTTAGCACTCTCCGCGCGTGAGTGCTAAACCACAAATTGTTAACCACATCAAAACATTCCACAATAGGAGGTGGCTATGTCCATCAATTTCAAACCCTTAGGCAGCCGTGTGGTGGTTGAACCCATCGAACAAGATGAGATCACCCCCAGTGGCATCGTTCTCCCCGAGACCGCCAAAGAAAAGCCCCAAAAAGGCACCGTCTTGGCTGTTGGTCCTGGTGACCGTGATGAAGATGGCGATCGCATCGCCATGGACGTCAAAAAAGGTGATGTAGTCCTGTTCGCCAAGTATTCCGGCACCGAAATCAAGGTGGATGGCAAGAAACTGCTCATCCTGCGCGAAAGCGATCTGTTAGCAATTGTAGAAGAAAAAAAATAAAGGAGTAATGAACTATGGCAGCAAAACAACTGCAATTTTCTGAAGAAGCCCGCCGCAAGCTGAGCAAGGGCATGGACGTCCTTGCAACCGCCGTCACAACCACACTTGGACCCAAAGGCCGCAATGTGGCTTTGGACCGCAAGTTCGGTTCCCCCACCATCACCCATGATGGCGTGACCGTTGCCAAGGAAATCGAGCTGGAAGACCCGTTTGAAAATATGGGTGCCCAGCTGCTCAAAGAAGCCGCCACCAAGACCAATGATATTGCTGGTGATGGCACCACCACCTCCACCGTGCTGGCCCATGCCATCGTCACCGAAGGTATGAAGAACCTGGCCGCTGGTTTCAACCCCATGCTGCTCAAGCATGGCATCGAAGCCGCCACCAAGGCCGTCGTCAAGCAGATCGGCGAGGATGCCATCGAAGTTACCACCAAGGCCGAGATCGGCAACGTGGCCTCCATTTCCGCCCAGGACCGTGTCATCGGTGAGCTGATCGCCGATGTGATGGACAAGGTCGGTAAAGACGGCGTCATCACCGTGGAAGAATCCAAAGGCCTGGAATTTGAGACCGAGTACGTCGAGGGTATGCAGTTCGATCGTGGCTACATCTCGCCCTATTTCATCACCGACCCCGAGCACATGGAAGCCTCCATTTCTGATGCATACGTTTTGATCTATGACAAGAAGATCTCCGCTGCGGCTGATATTGTCCCGCTGCTGGAGAAACTGGTTCAGATCGGCAAGCGCGAGCTGGTCATCATTGCTGAAGACATCGATGGCGAAGCCCTCGCCACCCTGGTACTTAACAAGATCCGCGGCATGCTGAACGTGGTCGCCGTCAAAGCCCCTGGCTTTGGTGATCGCCGCAAGGCCATGATGCAGGATATCGCTGTCCTGACCAACGGTCAGGTCATCTCCGAGGAAACCGGTCGCAAGCTCGAAAGCACCACCATTGCAGACCTGGGTCGTGCTGAGAAAGTCGTCATCACCAAGGATGATACCACCGTGGTTGGTGGCAAGGGTGATACCGCCATGATCAAAGGCCGTATCGACCAGATCCGTGTTGAGATCGACAAGAGCACCAGCGATTATGACAAGGAAAAACTGCAGGAACGCCTGGCCAAGCTTTCCGGTGGTGTGGCCATCATCCGTGTGGGTGCCGCTACCGAAACTGAGCTTAAAGAGAAGAAGCACCGCGTGGAAGATGCCCTCTCCGCAACCCGTGCTGCCGTCGAAGACGGTATTGTGCCGGGTGGTGGAGTTGCCCTGATCAACGCCATGAAGGCCCTGGAAGGCCTGAAGATGGACAACGATGACGCCCAGATCGGTGTCAACATCGTCCGCAAAGCCCTTGAAATCCCGCTGCGCAAGATTGCCGAGAACGCTGGCAAGGATGGCTCCGTCATTTTGGAGAACGTCCGCCGCGCCCAGAAGGAAAAGAAGAACAAGAACATCGGCTTCAACGTGATCAGCGAAGTTTATGTCGATATGATCAAAGACGGTGTGATCGATCCCGCCAAGGTCACCCGTGGTGCCCTTGAGAATGCTGCATCCATCGCAGCGATGATCCTGACCACCGAAGCGCTCATCACCGACGTGCCTGAGAAGGATAAAGCCCCCATGATGCCACCTGGTGGTGGTGGAATGGATTATTAAATCGCGAGCAGTTCTTGCGAGCGATAGGAATAAGCATGATTGTAGAGACGCCCCTACCCTGGGGCGTCTTTTTTTTATGGAAACCTGAAAGAATTTAACCACAGAGACCACAGAGAGCGCGGAGAAGAAATTTAAATAATTAACCAGTGAAATCATGGGGACACTGCAGGCACCAAGTACACATGGTGCGCAAAGAACGCGCCCTCCGACACAAAGGTTTTTATCTTGAAGTAATTTAAAAAGTTCAACCAGCGAAAACATACAAACACTGCGGGTACAAAGGACACAATTTTCTAAACAAATGGAATGGTAAAGAGGGCGAGAGATTGCATCAGGGCGTCGTGAAAAGCGCTCACAAACGTTTACGTTCATGTAAAAACAGATGAATTAAAAGAAAGGCGGTGGTTAACTGCCAGGTGCTTTCCAATTCTTGCGGATAAGTAATGGCGAGATGATCAAGGTGTTCTTTTTTAACGGTGATCTCCTTGCGTTGAAGAGCCTGGTCCAAATCAAGCCCGCCACGCTGAAGAAGATCAGAATAGAGGAGGCGGAGAATATTTTCCCAGGTGCCATTATGCTGCCAACGCTGGAAGTTTTGGTAGCAGGTTTGCCAGGAAGGGGAGGTTGAGGGGATGGCATACCAGGGTTGAAGGGAGGTGAGCTTCCAGAATATATTTTCCAGAATGAGGCGTTTATCGAGGGAAGAGCGCCCGCGAGTGGAAAGCGTTGCGAGCAGGGGCTCGAGAAGTGACCATTGGTCATCGGAGAGGAACATAGGGGGATGGCACTGGGCGAGGTGTGAAGATGGAATAATTAATAAAAAAAGCTAAAAATAATGAGGAACAAACCATGCAGGTAGATGAAAGAAATCCTTCGCCGGTGGATGAATCCACCGGCTGTGGGAAGCCAGGAAACCCGCTTTGCGGGTTGCTTGTGAACAGCTGGAGGATAATCCAAAAACGAGAGGGTGGAGAAATGAGATTTTGGCATTGGTTTCTGAATTGCTCGTATAAAGCCCTGGCGACTGCGGGCAAACCATGTACCTTGTCTTGCTCCCAAAAACGGTCACGGGTTCTTGCTCACAAAGAGCGTCTATCAAAAAGAGCTCTCGAGATTTCGGGAAGAACCCTCAATTCGCGACAGGGGTGCATAGACCGCACTTCACCGCTCATAAAAAACATTCGCTGTTTTGGGTGTTTCAAAGATCGCACCCTTATTGTAGCACATATGTTCTATTTCACAAGGGGTTTAGCAAAAATCGATAATATTTTAAGATTTCTAATCTAGGCGCACATATCGATTGGTAAATCATCAATCGATACAGGAGATCACTGATGTTCTAATCCACAAGTGGTTTAAGGGAAAGAGGGGGTATAGAGAAGGATCAAATACTGCAGGCATCCCAACGTTTTTCACAAATAACCGTACAAATGAAGTGCAAAACTTTTTACATTGGTTGTGTATTTACTTTTATGGGCTAGATTGAAATGCAAAATAATCTAGGTACACATTACTTATTAACGAATTGTCATTATACGATCCAATAGAGAAATATATAGTTTGTCCAGCATATGATCGCAAATCATAAACCTTCTTTACCCATCCATTTGTGTTATTGTCACTACAGAGAAAATATCTTGTGTACTCTGCATTATTTATTACAAGCCAAACGAAATCATAACCACAAGTGTCTTCAGAATCGACCCAATGCCGATAAGATAAATAAGGCATATTACTAGGAACTAATACCCGTTGGCTAGATGTGATTGGTCATACAGCTCTCCACCTAACCATGCTGCCCAAGTACCATCATAAGGATAAATTCCATTGGGAAATTCTTCAGTAATTAACTCATAACCGATGCCCCAATATTCATCCCAAATCATTGGACCGAATTTAAAATCTCCGTTTGGGAAATAAAACTCGAAGCATTAACAGAAGTTTTAAACCAAAGGTAAATAGGTGGGAATTGCGCAAATATTCTTGGATTGAACTTGGCCAGCTTGTGATATTGCTGTTCCATTATTAAAAAAAGAAATAACTTCGCTACTTGAGGAAGTATTAGAAACAATAGCATCAGTATTTTCTGACGAATTTGATGCATTTTCAAATTGAATACAAGTTTCATTCAAATTGTTGTTTAATAATCCATCCAAATTGACCACCTATGTAGCCTGTAATAAAAAGCCCACCGTCCCTGAAAATTTATTTCGGGGACATAATCTCCTTCAGTTCCGTAGGTGACATTCCAAATTAGTTCACCATTACTATTTAGGAATACTAACCATGCATCTGATCGTACATGACTATATGAAGTTGTATAACCCGAAATATAAAAACCTAATTCCGGTACTTCTAAAATTGTAAACCCAATATTTGCACCAAACCAGTAACCTATCATTTTTTGCCAAAGAATAGATCCGCTTTGCGTGATTTTTAGTACCCAAGTTTCATGGTCTGGCGCTCCAAATGATTGAGTATCAGCCAAAATAACAATATTATTATCGTTCAAGAGCTTCATATCAAATAAATACTCAGGACCGAGCCCTCCGAATGTCTTTTGCCAAATAATTGCACCATCCATATCAAGATTAATTACCCAGACATCTTGGTTTATAGGACTCTCGTAGAGATATTCTCCAGAAATAAGGATGCTCCCATTCGGCAAGTTTATCATTTTTATAAATTCGCCAGATGGATACATTTTTTGCCAGATAACTTCTCCATTTTGGTGGAGCTCTGCAAAACTGCATAATAATCGCCATCACCATAGTAATTTGTATTACCACTTAGTAGATACCCTCCATCTAGGTTTGAATTATTGATGAGCTCCCTTGTAGCAGTTTGGGAATAACTGCTAATTGATTTTTGCCATTCGATAATTCCTGAGGAATTTAACTTTATTATAAATATATCAGTTTCGGTAATAGGAGAATGGGTCCCGCCAGTAAAAACATATCCCCCATCATTTGTTTCGATAATGTAATTTAGATTGTGAGTAATATCCTCATTTGTATTAATATCCCAACTCCAAAGAATTACCCCGTGCTCATTAAATTTATAAATTGTTGTAACATATGAATTTCTATTTCCGCCAGTAATTAATCCACCATCACTTGTTGATAAAGAAAATTGTGATCCAACGCTAAACTCTTTCACCCAATATCCAGATGATGTTAATGAATTAGAACAATTAATCGCCTGGATATCGATTGTAGGATTATTATCAGTTATCGCATTGGATGAATCGACAGCCTGGATACATTGAGAATTACTAAAGAAAAGTAAGCCGATAGCTCCTGATAGAATTGAAATCAGTTTACAGTTCATTGCACTTCTCCCCAATATATTTATTGTTAACCTTAGGTATGACAACAGTATATACCAGATTTAATTACTTGATATAATGCCTCGAGCATCAATTCAAAATATCGAGTTGATCCTGGGACCCTTCAAATCTCCGCACTTTCTGTGCAATGATAAAAGAATCATTCTGTTGAAGCATCTGGACTTCAGCTCTAGCTGGATAATCCTTGTCCTGCCCCACATAACCATACTTGATTGTGCCATACCTCATTTGACCAATCTTCACCTTAGCTAATCGTACAACACCGTACCTCAAAGTGTTAGTAAAATGAAAGTTGATCCTTGCCTCGCCATGCCCAACCAAACCTCGCCCCGACTCAGCCGGACCTTACCTGACCTAACTCCACCTAGCCTCACCGTACCTCTCCAAACCTCACCATACCTCGCCATGCTGAATGAGTGTGAGATAATCCTCGCCTTGCCCCACCTTACCATACCCAACCTGACCTTACCAAACCGAACCCCACCACACCTTACCACACCCCACCAGGCTTAACCCGACCGCCCAAGCTCCGTCTTAATAAGGACGAGATAATCCTCGCCCTGCCTCGCCTAGCCACACCACTCCCCACCACACCGGGCCATACCTCATCGAGCCTCTCCATACCGGACCGCGCCTCACCCAACCACGCCTTACCCCGCCTCGCCTTGTTTACTTCTTTCCGTCTATCCTTTCAACGGTAAACCTTCCATTTTGCGGTCGCCAATCACCAACGCCTACCTGTGTCCCAGCAGCATCCAACCAATCGTCCACTCGGGCTGGATTGACCATGGTGTCTTCGGCATCGAGCGCGATCACTGTACCCCATTCCTCAAATTCGGTCGCATCCTGGCTATGCGCGCCTGTCCTACCCTTACAATAGCAGAGAACCGGAACTGTTCATCGGCCCATAATTCATCGGCCTCGCGTGGTCCATCGTATTCTAGCCTTGCATGTTGAGATAGAAGCAGCCTGACTTAGCAATTTGTCCTCCTTTGCTTTTCTTTCGCCATCAACGACTAATTAATTGATCACGAATGCTGGCAGGATGGGACCTTTTCGCCCAAATATAGACCTGCCATGAATTCCAGACGAGCCATTTCCTCAAAGTCAGCGTCTGGCTTTTGCGCTCTTGGACGAAATCTGTTTGATCAATTTTGACCACTTGTTTGTTGGATCTGCCATCTGCCCGTTGTGCATTATTAGTGGGGCCGATCCAGTCAACTTGTACTTTATCTTTTTCCATGCCATGATTTATTTCCTCTTTTCGGCGACATTTTTTGGATCACATTTGGTTGCGGAAGTTCCCTTGGAGGAACTTCAAACCTCTCAGAAACGGTGTTTTCTATCATATCCGGCGGCGGCATCCCGCCTGCCATACCGGTCCTCCCGAACAGCATCGGTTATAGCGATATGGCAGCGGGCGCAAACCGTTATAAGATCGTCCTCAACAGATTTATTAGGGATTTTCGGATAACTGGATGGCCGACGGTGTACCTCCAATTGGTAGCGTGTTCCATCTTCGTCACACAATCGGCAGCGATGCCCGTCAAGCGCTAGCCGGGCTTCACGTTTAGAAGCCCAGACACTTGAAGCAATGTACTCTTCATAATTGATCATATAGGTAAATTTGTCTGGAAATATTTCGCATG